>NZ_CP012640.2:0-2400000 GCF_001412595.2 Massilia sp. WG5 | reverse complement strand
CTGACCCTGTACTACGAGAAGGCAGGCTTCTCGGCCCGTGCCGCAGAGCGTTATCGTTCGGACTTCATCGGTGAAGTCGCCACCAACACCGGCGACCGCGAACTCACCTACATCAACGGCGACAAGGTTCTCGACCTGCAGTTCGGCTACGAGATCCAGACCGGCCCGATGAAAGGCCTGTCCTTCCTGGTGGAGATGAACAACGTCAACGACGCGCACTTCAAGCGTTATCGCAAGACCAAGGATAACGTCATCGAAGACACCCGCTACGGCCGCACCGTGCTGTTCGGCCTGAACTACAAGATGTAATTCAGGTGTTGGCGCAAGCCGACAGTTAAACAAAAGCCTCTTGCCCGGTACTACCGCGCAGGAGGCTTTTTACATATGCTGCTAACACAATGAAAAACGAGACACTTACCCCACTCAAGAACATCGTGATCGTCGGCGGCGGCACCGCCGGCTGGATGACCGCAGCCTCGCTCTCGCGCCTCCTGCAGAACCGCTACGCGATCCGCCTGATCGAATCGGACGAGATATCGACCGTCGGCGTCGGCGAATCGACGATCCCGATGATCCGCCTGTTCAATACCGCCCTCGGCATCAACGAGGACGAATTCATGCGCGAGACCCGCGCCACCTTCAAGCTCGGCATCGAGTTCGAGGACTGGGGCCGGCTCGGCGAACGCTACATGCACGGCTTCGGCACCTTCGGCCAGCCGCTGTGGACACTGGAGTTCTTCCAGTACTGGCTGCGCGCCTGGCAGATGGGCAAGGCGCCGGACCTGGAACGCTATTCGCTCAACCGCATGGCGGCCAAGGCCGGCAAGTTCATGCGCCCGTCCACCGACATGCCGAATTCGCCGCTGGCCGACATCCCCTACGCCTTCCACCTGGACGCCGGCCTGTACGCGCGCTACCTGCGCAACTACGCCGAACACCATGGCGTGGTCCGCACCGAGGGCAAGGTGGTCGACGTGCGCCAGCGTGCCGATGGCTTCATCGACTCGGTGGTGATGGAAAACGGCGAGACGATCGCGGGCGACCTGTTCATCGATTGCTCGGGCTTCCGCGCGCTGCTGATCGAACAGACCCTGAAGACCGGCTTCGAGGACTGGAGCCACTGGCTGCCCTGCGACCGGGCCTGGGCCGTGCCCTGCGAGCTGGCGGGCGATCTGCCGCCGTACACGCGCGCGAGCGCGCGCCCGGCCGGGTGGCAATGGCGGATCGGCCTGCAGCACCGCACCGGCAACGGCCACGTGTATGCGAGCCGCTTCATGAGCGACGACGAAGCCGCCGCCATCCTGATGCGGAACCTGGACGGCAAGGCGCTGGCCGATCCGAAGATGCTGCGCTTCACGGCCGGCAAGCGCAAGAAGACCTGGAACAAGAACGTGGTCGCGATCGGCCTGTCCTCGGGCTTCCTGGAGCCGCTGGAGTCGACCTCGATCCACCTGGTCCAGTCGACCGTGTCGCGCCTGGTGGGCTTCTTCCCGGATGCCGGTTTCAACCAGGCCGACATCGACGAGTTCAACGCCCAGTGCGACTTCGAAGTCGAGCGCATCCGCGACTTCATCATCCTGCACTACCACGCGACCGAACGGAACGACACGCCGTTCTGGGACCACTGCCGCACGATGGAGATCCCGGAGACCCTGCGCCGCAAGCTCGAGCTGTACAAGAGCCACGGCCGGGTGGTCCGCGAGAACAACGAGCTGTTCGCCGAAGTCGGCTGGCAGCAGGTGCTGCACGGCCAGGGCGTGCGCGCCCAGGGTCACCATCCGCTGGCCGGCCTGCTCGACGAGAAGGAGCTGCAGGACTTCCTCGGGAATATCGAGCAGGTGATCGGCAAGTGCGTCGACGTGATGCCGGCGCACAAGGACTTCATTGCGGCGATCGTGGCGGCGGGCCGGCCAGGTACTGCTCGTCGCTGACCTTCTCCAGCCATACCACGTTCACGCCATCCAGCGCTTCCTGGATGGCGATGTGCGTCATCGACGTGGTCCTTGATGCGCCATGCCAGTGCTTGTGGCCGGGCGGGCACCAGACCACGTCGCCGGCGCGGATCTCGACGATCGGCTCGCCCTCGCACTGGGTCCAGCCGCAGCCGCTCGTGACCACCAGGGTCTGGCCCAGCGGATGCGTGTGCCAGGCCGAGCGCGCGCCCGGCTCGAACGTCACGCTCGCGCAGGACACGCGCGAGGGCGCCGGCGCGCTGTTCAGCGGATCGATCCGCACGGTGCCCGTGAAGTATTCCTCGGGGCCTTTCATCGAGGGCTGCGAGCCCACAGGTTTGAGATGCATGTTCATTCCTTTCTGCTGCGTTGTGCGAAAACGTCCTTGAAGACCGGCATGGCCGAAAACACGTTCGGCCAGCCTGCGTAGAAGGCGAGCTGGGTCAGCGCCTCGGAGGCCTGCTGCCCGGTCAGGCCATTGTCCATGGCGCGCTTGAGGTGGTAGGTGAGCTGGGCGACCTGGCCGTTCGCCACCAGGGCGCTGACGGTGACCAGACTGCGGTCGCGCGGCGCCAGGCCGGGGCGCTGCCAGAGGTCGCGGAACAGGGCCTCGGTCGTGTACTTGACGACGCCGGGCGCCACCTCGCCGAAGTTCTGGTCGACGTTTTTCGCGCGCGCCGCCTCGGCCTGTTCGTCCAGCGGCAGCGGCGCCGGTGCCGCCGGCGGCAGCGTGGCGGGATCGATCTGCCGTCCGGCGAACACGGTCTTGGCCGCGGCGTCGGCCGCGCTGGCATTGGCCCAGCCCGAATAGAAGGCCAGGTGGGTGATCAGCTCCGCGATCTCGCCCGGCTCGACGCCGCTGTCGAGCGCGCGGTTCAGGTAGAAGGGCAGGTCCTGGGACTGGTTCTTCGACACCAGCACGGACAAGGTGACCAGGCTGCGGTCGCGCGGCGCCAGGCCGGGGCGCTGCCACAGTTCGCCGAGCACCAGGTCCTGGGTATAGTGCTTCAATGCGGGTGACATCATGACTGGCCTCGCAGCGGGCCGTAGCCGGGTTTCTTGAAGAGACGGTCCTGCGCGGCGACGATATCCGGTTCGTAGACCTGCTTCATCCAGTCGCCTGCGCCGACCTCTTCGAAGCCGACCGAGACCGATTCCTCGCCGTAGCCGAGGACGCTGGTGACGCTGCGGGTGATCTCGTCGGCCAGTTGCTGCTTGTGGCGCCGGGATTTTCCCGGCCAGAGTTTGACGATGATATGCGGCATGGCATGAATCCTCGATGCGTGATCAGGGTTCCACTATAGCCAGCGCCGACTCATGAGAATAGCCGGGGTTTATTCAATGCCGATATGAGGAAATCTCATGAATTGGAGCGCCAGCGCAGCGCCTCGACCACCAGCGCGAAGGCCGGCGATGCCTGGCGGCGGCTCGGGTAGTAGAGGTGGTAGCCGGGGTAGGTCGGGCACCAGTCTTCCAGCACCCGCTGCAGGCGGCCGGCGGCGACGTGCTCGCGCACCATGTCGTCCGGCAGGCTGGCCAGTCCGGCGCCGTCCAGCGCCGCCTGCAGTTTCTGCGGCGTGGTATTGAAGATGGCCTGGCCCTCGACCTGCACCTGCAGTTCCTTGCCGTCCTTGACGAATTCCCACGGCGCCAGGCCGCCATAGGTCGGCAGGCGCATGTTGATGCAGTTATGGCGCGTCAGGTCCTGCGGCGTTTGCGGCAGCGGCCGTCCGGCCAGGTAGGCGGGACTGCCGACCACCGCGCGCTTCATGTCCGGCGAGATGCGCACCGCGATCATGTCCCGGGCGACCTGGGCCCCCAGGCGCACGCCGGCATCGAAGCGCTCGGCGACGATGTCGATCAGGCCGTAGTTGATGCTGATCTCGACCCTGACGTCGGGGTAGCTTGCCAGCACCTTCGACAGCTTCGGCCACAGGATCGTGCCGGCCGCGTGGTCGTGGGTCGTGATGCGGATCGTGCCGGCCGGCCTGTCGCGCGCCTCGCCCAGCGCCGACAGGCCTGCTTCGATGGCTTCGTAATGCGGCTCGAGCGAGGCGTACAGCTTGTCGCCGGCCTCGGTCGGCGCGACGCCGCGGGTGCTGCGGGTCAGCAGGCGCACGCCCAGCTTCGATTCCAGCGCGCGGATCGTGTGGCTGAGGGCCGATTGCGACACGCCCAGCTGGGCGGCGGCGCGCGTGAAACTGCGCTCGCGCGCGACCAGGACGAAGGCTTGCAGATGGTTGAAATCGGGACGTGGCATGGTCGGGAAGTGTAGCAGCGGCTGTTGACATCGTGGTATGCCTGCCGCGTCTCCAGCAAATAATCCGGGCTTAGCGCCCCGTGAGAGAGTAAACTGCAGGTTTGCCTTCGATTTTTAAGAGAATTTCCTACATGCATGACACCCAGCTCCCGACGTTTGCCGACCTGAACCTTCCCGCACCGATCCTGAAAGCGCTGAAGGACGTCGGCTACGAGACGCCGTCGCCGATCCAGGCCGCCACCATCCCCCTCCTGATGGAAGGCCGCGACATCCTCGGGCAGGCCCAGACCGGCACCGGCAAGACCGCGGCGTTCGCGCTGCCGGTCCTGTCGCGCATCGACGTCAAGAACCCCGCCGTGCAGGCGCTGGTGCTGGCGCCGACGCGCGAGCTGGCGATCCAGGTGGCCGAAGCCTTCCAGAGCTACGCTGCGCACCTGAAGAATTTCCACGTGCTGCCGATCTACGGCGGCCAGGCCTACGGTCCGCAGCTGTCGGCGCTGCGCCGCGGCGCGCAGGTCGTGGTCGGCACCCCCGGCCGCGTCATCGACCACCTCGACAAGGGTACGCTCGACCTGTCCCAGCTGACCACCCTGGTGCTGGACGAGGCCGACGAGATGCTGCGCATGGGCTTCATCGACGACGTCGAGCGCATCCTGCAGGAGACCCCGGAGCAGCGCCAGACCGCGCTGTTCTCGGCCACCATGCCGCCGGCGATCAGCCGCATCGCCAAGACCTACCTGCGCGAACCGAAGGAAGTGACGGTGGCCGCCAAGACCACCACCGCCACCAACATCACCCAGCGCTACTGGCTGGTGGCCGGCCTGCAGAAGCTGGAAGCCCTGACCCGCATCCTGGAAGCCGAGCCCTTCGACGGCATGATCATCTTCGCGCGCACCAAGCTGGGCACCGAGGAACTGGCGTCCAAGCTGCAGGCGCGCGGCTTCGCGGCCGCCGCCATCAACGGCGACCTGGCCCAGCAGCAGCGCGAGCGCACCATCGACCAGCTCAAGAACGGCAAGATCGACATCCTGGTCGCCACCGACGTCGCCGCGCGCGGCCTGGACGTCGAGCGCATCAGCCACGTGATCAACTACGACGTGCCGTCGGATCCGGAAAGCTATACCCACCGCATCGGCCGCACCGGCCGCGCCGGCCGCAGCGGCGACGCGATCCTGTTCGTGACCCCGCGCGAGCGCGGCATGCTGAAGGCGATCGAGCGCGCCACCCGCCAGCCGGTCGCCCAGCTGACCCTGCCGACCATCAAGGCCGTCAACGACGTGCGCATCGCGAAGTTCAAGGACCAGATCGGCGAAGCCCTGGCGGCCGGCGGCCTGGACCTGTTCCGCAACCTGATCGAAGAGTACGAGCGCGAACACAACGTGCCGGCGATCGATATCGCCGCGGCGCTGGCGAAGCTGAACCGCGGCGACGAGCCGCTGCTGATCGAAAAGCCGGACCGCGAGCCGAAGCCGGAGTGGAAGGAGCGGGAGCCGCGCCCTGAATGGCGCGACGATGCGCGTCCGGCCCGCGCCGGCCGCGAAAGCTTCGGCAGCGACGAGCGGCCTGCACGTCCGACGCGCGAAGGCTTCGCCCAGCCGCGCGAGAGCTTCAAGAAGGAGCGCGTGATGCGCGCGCCGGAACCGGGCATGGCGACCTACCGCATCGAAGTCGGCCACGCCAACAGCGTCAAGCCGGGCAACATCGTCGGCGCGATCGCCAACGAGGGCGGCATCCCGTCCAAGGAAATCGGCCGCATCGAGATCTACGACGACTACTCGACCCTCGACATGCCGGCCGACCTGCCGCAGGACCTGCTGCAGCACCTGCAGAAGGTCTGGGTGGCCGGCCGCCAGCTGAACATCACGCGCGACGGCGAGGAGCCGATCAAGGCCGCGCCGAAGAAGAAGTTCGGCGAGAAAAAGTTCGGCGAGAAGAAGACCTTCAAAAAGTCCTGATGCAGTCGTAATTTGACTACAAAACGCCCGCTTTTGCGGGCGTTGTTACGTTGACACTCAACAATCGCCATGTTACTTTGCTACATGGAGGTAGTTCGGCGCCAGCCCGGGCACCGTTAGGGGACACAGATGGAAATGCAAACTCATTCGCTCAAGCCGCGCCTGTCGTTCTGGCAGCTGTGGAACATGAGCTTCGGCTTCTTCGGCATCCAGTTCGGCTTCGCCCTGCAGAACGCCAACACCAGCCGGATCTTCTCGACCCTCGGCGCCTCGCCTGACGACCTGGCGCTGTTCTGGCTCGCCGCGCCCGTCACGGGCCTGCTGGTGCAGCCGGTGATCGGCTACCTCAGCGACAATACCTGGCACCCGACCTGGGGCCGCCGCCGTCCCTTCTTTTTCCTCGGCGCCATCCTGGCCGCGCTTGCCCTGTTCCTGATGCCGAATTCCGCCGCCGTCTGGATGGCGGTGGCCGTGCTGTGGATGATGGATGCCGCGATCAACGTCTCGATGGAGCCCTTCCGCGCCTTCGTCGGCGACAAGCTGGACACCTCGCAGCAGACCGCCGGCTTCGCGATGCAGACCTTCTTCATCGGCTGCGGCGCGGTGATCGCCTCGCTGCTGCCGATGTTCTTCTCGGACTACCTGGGCGTCTCCAACGTGCCGGTCAACGGCGCGATTCCGGATACCGTCCGCTATTCCTTCTACGTCGGCGGCGCCGTGTTCCTGGCCGCCGTCAGCTGGACCGTGTTCACCGCCACCGAACTGCCGCCGCCCGACCTGGACCGCTTCCAGGAACAGCGCAAGCATGCGCGCAGCTTCAGCGTGGCCCTGCGCGAGATCGTCGGCGGCTTCGGCCAGATGCCGAAGACCATGGTGCAGCTGGCCTTCGTCCAGTTCTTCACCTGGATCGCGCTGTTCGCGATGTGGATCTATACCGGCACCGCGATCGCCGACAACGTGTTCGGCACCACGGATGCGCAATCGGTGGCTTACCAGGAAGCCGGCAACTACGTCGGCGTGATGTTCGCGGTGTATAACGGCGTCTCGGCGCTGGCCGCCTTCCTGCTGCCGATCCTGGCGCGCGCCACCAGCCGCAAGACCTGCCACACGATCTGCCTGGCCATCGGCGGCCTGTCGCTGGCCAGCATCTTCTTCATCCACGAACAGAAGATGCTGATGCTGCCGATGATCGGCGTCGGCATCGCCTGGGCCAGCATCCTGACCATGCCGTATGCGATCCTGGCCGGCGCGCTGCCCGCCAACCGCATGGGTTACTACATGGGCCTGTTCAACTTCTTCGTCGTGATCCCGCAGATCGTCAGCGGCCTGCTGCTCGGCTTCTTCACCAAGCACTTCTTCGGCGGCCACACGGTGCTGACCCTGGCGCTGGGCGGCGCCAGCATGGTGCTGGCGGCGGTATTGACGCTGTTTGTCACGGACAAGGCCGAGAAGTAAAAGGTATAGCAAGCCCGCGCCACCATTTCGGCTCCTGTCTTATCATGAAGGTTTGACAACAAACCATGCATCGATACAGGAGCGCGAGATGACGATTCAGACAGTAGCGACCACGCCCTTCGCCGGACAACGTCCCGGCACCTCGGGCCTGCGCAAGAAGGTGACCGAGTTCCAGCAGCCCGGCTACCTCGAAAACTTCGTCGAGGCGATTTTCCTGACCCTGGGCGATTGCAGCGGCCGTACCCTCGTGCTCGGCGGCGACGGCCGTTTCTTCAACCGCAGCGCGATCCAGACCATCCTGCGCATGGCCGCCGCCCACAAGGTGGCCAGGGTGCTGGTCGGCCGCGGCGGCATCCTCTCCACGCCGGCGGTGAGCTGCGTGATCCGCAAGCACGGCGCCTTCGGCGGCATCGTGCTGTCGGCCAGCCACAACCCCGGCGGCCCGGACGGCGACTTCGGCATCAAGTACAACATCGAGAACGGCGGCCCGGCGCCCGAGAAGGTCACCGAGGCGATCTTCGCCCACACCCAGTCGCTCGAGGAATACCGCATCAGCGACGCCGGTCCGGTCGACCTCGACCGGCTCGGCGCCACGCAACTGGAAGACATGACGGTCGAGGTGATCGATCCGGTGGCCGACTACGCCGAGCTGATGGGACGCCTGTTCGACTTCGACGCGATCCGCGCCCTGTTCGGCCGCGGCTTCACGATGCGCTTCGACGGCATGTCCGCCGTCTCCGGTCCCTACGCGAAAGCGATCATCGAGGGCATGCTGGGCGCGCCCGAGGGCACCGTCATCAACGACCGGCCGCTGGAAGACTTCGGCGGCCATCACCCGGATCCGAACCCGGTCAACGCCGCCGAGCTGGTGGCGCTGATGAATGGCCCGGACGCGCCCGAGTTCGGCGCGGCGTCGGACGGCGACGGCGACCGCAACATGATCGTCGGCCGCAAGCTGGCGGTCGCGCCGTCGGACAGCCTCGCCATCATCGCCGCCAACGCCACCCTGGCGCCGGGCTACCGCGCCGGCCTGAAGGGCATCGCGCGCTCGATGCCAACCTCGCAGGCGGCGGATCGCGTGGCGAAAAGCCTGGGCATCTCCTGCTTCGAGACCCCGACCGGCTGGAAGTACTTCGGCAACCTGCTCGACGCCGGTCTCGCCACGCTGTGCGGCGAGGAGAGCTACGGCACCGGCTCGGACCACATCCGCGAAAAGGACGGACTGTGGGCCGTGCTGTTCTGGCTGAACCTGATCGCCGCGAGCGGCAAGTCGGTCAACCAGCTGGTGCAGGAGCACTGGGCGCGCTTCGGCCGCAACTACTATTCGCGCCACGACTACGAAGCCGTCGACGCCCAGGCTGCAGACCGGATGATGGCCGACCTGCGCGCCAGGCTCCCGGGCCTGGCGGGCCAGAGCTTCGGCGACTTCCGCGTCGCGCAGGCCGACGACTTCGTCTACACCGACCCGGTCGACAAGTCGGTCGCCAGCCGCCAGGGCATCCGCATCATCATGAGCGACGGCTCGCGCATCGTGCTGCGCCTGTCCGGCACCGGCACCGAGGGCGCCACCGTGCGGGTCTACCTCGAACGCTACGAGGCCGACCCGTCCCGCCATGCGCTCGACACCCAGGACGCGCTGGCGCCCCTGATCGCCATCGCCGAACAGGTGTCGGAACTCAGGCAGCGTACCGGACGCAAGGAACCGACTGTTATTACCTGACCCGTCGTCCCCGCGCAGGCGGGGACCCAAGTTCTCATCCATCACCAAAGGACCCTGAATGAAATTGTCTGCCCTTGCCGTTTCCCTGATGCTTGCCTTCGGCGCCGCGTCCGCCGCGTCCGCCGCGCCGGACCTGTCGCCGGTCAAAGGCAAGCCCTTCACCTGGGAGAACGCGACCGTCTACTTCCTGCTGACGGACCGCTTCAACAACGGCAACCCGGCCAACGACCATGCCTACGGCCGCAAGGATGACGCCGCAACGGCGCGCGGCTTCATGGGCGGCGACCTGGCCGGCGTCACGCAGAAGATCAAGGAGGGGTATTTCGACGACCTGGGCGTGGACGCGATCTGGATCACGCCGCCGGTGGAGCAGATCCATGGTTCCACCGACGAAGGCACCGGCAAGTCCTACGGCTTCCACGGCTACTGGGCGCGCGACTTCACCAGCATCGACGCCAATCTCGGCACCGAGAAGGACATGCACGAGCTGGTCGACGCCGCCCACGCGCGTGGCATCCGCGTGCTGCTGGACGTGGTGATGAACCACACCGGTCCGGTGACGGCCGAGGATCCGGTCTGGCCCGCCGAGTGGGTGCGCACGGAGCCGGCCTGCAACTTCAAGGACTTCAAGGGTACGGTCAGCTGCACGCTGGTGAAGAACCTGCCGGACTTCCGCACCGACAGCAACGAGAAGGTCGAGGTGCCGCCGGCGGTGGCGGCGAAGTGGAAGAAGGAAGGGCGCTACGAGCGCGAGATGGCCGAGCTGAACGACTTCTTCAAGCGCACCGGCTACCCGCGTGCGCCGCGTTACTACCTGATGAAATGGCACGCCGACTGGGTGCGCAAGTACGGCTTCGACGGCTTCCGCGCCGACACCGTCAAGCACACCGAACCGGGCGTGTGGAAGGACCTCAAGAAGGTCGCCAGCAGCGCCTACGAGGACTGGAAGCGCACCCCGGCCGGCAAGCAGGCGGTGGCCAGGATCGGCAACCTGCCGTTCTTCATGACGGCCGAGACCTACGGCTACTCGGTCAAGGCCGGCCGCGAGTTCACCTATGACGGCGGCGCGAAGGTCGATTATTACGACAACGGCTTCGACAGCATGATCAACTTCAGCATGGCGGGCGATGCGCGCCAGGACTACGAACAGCTGTTTTCAAGCTATTCGGCGGCGCTGAACGGCCCGCTGAAGGGCTACTCGGTGCTGAACTACCTGGACTCGCACGACGACGGCCATCCCTTCGACGCGCTGCGCGAGCACCCGATGGAAGCGGCGAACAAACTGCTGCTGGCGCCTGGCCAGGCCCAGATCTACTACGGCGACGAGACCGCGCGCGTGCTGAAGATCGACGGTGCGGAAGGCGACGCCAACCTGCGCTCCTTCATGAACTGGGACCAGCTGAAGAACAACACCCGCGTCGGCCTGTTCGGCGTGGCCGAGGTGCGCGAGCACTGGGCCCGCCTGGCCCGCTTCCGCCACGCGCATCCGGCGGTCGGCGCGGGCATGCACCAGATGCTGCAATCGAGCCCCTACGTTTTCAAGCGCACCTATGACAAGGGCGGCGTGAGCGACCGCGTGGTGGTGGCGATCGGCCTGCCGCAGGACCGCACGGTGGCGATCCCGGTGGCGGGCGTGTTCTCGGACGGCCAGACCGTGCGTGACTGGTACACCGGCAAGAGCGCCATGGTTGCGAAAGGCAAGGTGCAGTTCGAGCTGCGCGCGCCGGTGGCGCTGATTGCGCTGGATTGAGGCGCGCAGCCGCTAAGCGGTAAAGGAGGCCAGGCGGCGCGATGCCGCCTGGACCCGCGCGCGCAGCCGGGCCTCGTCGATGAAATAATCCGGCTTCGCGGCAAGCAGTTCCGGGTCGTCGGTCAACCCATCGAGATCGGCAAAGAGCCCGTCCAGCACCTCGAACAAGTCGCTGCTCATGTAGCGGGTCTCTTCCTTGAACCGCTTGAAATACAAGGTCCGGAACGTCGCCGTCGGCATCGCGCCGTCGAGGAACCGGTCCAGCAAGGCCTTGTAGTCGGCGCATACGGCGCCCATCCGCCATCTCGTCCACCACCTCATCTCCACCCTCCCGCCTGTCCGGCTTTTCGGCACTTCAAGCCGTGAAAATAACACTCTGTTCACATCGGGCTTGAGTCCGCTCGCGCATTTTTCTACATTGTCCAGCTACATGACAATCAATGCCAAGGGAGAACCGGATGGGAACATGGACGAAGTGGACCTGGGGATCGATCGCGGCATTGCCGCTGGTGGTGCAGGCGCAGGCGCCAGCGCGGATCGACCTGACGACGCTCGACCGCGACATGGCCGGGCCGCGCGCGCAGGTGCTGGTGCTGGGCACCGTGCACTTGCGCGAGATGCCGAAGAGTTTCAAGCCCGCGGCGCTGGACCCGGTGCTGGACCGGCTCGCGGCGTTCAAGCCCGAGATCGTCACCATCGAGGACGAGCCCGGCGAGGACTGCGATCTCGCGCTGCGCCATCCCGCGAAGTACGGCGCCGACTATTGCGACGCGCCCGACGCGGCGCGAAAGGCGACCGGGCTGGAGATCCCGGCCGCGCTGGCCGAGATCCATAAAACCCTCAAGACCTGGCCCGCGCAGCCGGCGCCGGCCCAGCGGCGGCACCTGGCCGCGCTGTTCCTGGCCGCGCACGAACCGGCGTCCGGCTATGTGCAGTGGCTGCGCCTGCCCGAGGCCGAGCGCCGCGCCGGCGATGGCCTGGATGCCGCGCTGGTCGAGCAGCTCGGCAAGCTCGGCACGCGCAACAACGAAAGCATCCAGCTGGCCGCGCGCCTGGCCGCCCGGTTGGGCCTGGAGCGGGTCTACCCGGTCGACAACCATACCGGCGACAACATCGACGTCCCGGACGTCAAGGCCTACGCCAGGGCGCTCGAAGCCGCCTGGGCCACGGGCCGCGCGGAACTGGACGCGCTCCAGAAACGCGAGGAGCCGCTGAAGCAGGCGTCCGACCTGCTGCCGCTGTACCGCGCCGTCAACGACCCGAACACCCTGCGGGTGCTGGCCGAAGTCAATGTGGTCCCGTCCCTGCGCGCCCAGTCGCCGGAAGGCTATCCGCGCATGTTCGTCGGCGGCTGGGAAGTGCGCAACCTGCGCATGGTCGCCAACATCCGCGAGACCTTCCGCGAACGTCCGGCCGCGCGCGTGCTGTCCATCGTCGGCGCTTCGCACAAGCCCTGGTTCGATGCCTGGCTGGGCCAGCTGCAGGGCGTGGACATCGTCGATGCGGAGGCGGTGCTGAAGTAGATCGCCGCTTCAGCAGCCGGTCTGCTTGATCCGCTCGACCTCGAGCCCGAACAGCGGGCGCAGGCGCGTGCCGAACACATTGCCGGTGAAGGCGGCGACCAGCCACAGCCAGCCGTGCAGGCTGCCGGAGATGATGCCGCTGAAGTAGGCGCCGATATTGCAGCCGTAGGCCAGGCGCGCGCCGTAGCCGAGCAGCAGGCCGCCGACGACGGCCGCGATCAGGGAGCGCAGCGGCAGCTTCCACACCGGCGAATAGCGGCCGGCCAGCGCCGCCGCCGCCATCGCGCCGAGCACGATGCCGATGTCCATCACCGAGGTCACGTCCTTCGAGATCGGCGCGGCCAGCGCGGCGGCGTTGGCCTTGCTCGACCAGTAGGTCCAGCTGGCCGGGTCGAAGCCGACCAGGGAGGCGGCCTTGGCGCCCCACAGCGCGAACGCCGAGGTCACGCCCCACGGACGGCCCGACAGCGCGAGCGTGGCGAAGTTGAGCAGCACCAGCGCGATGGCGCCGGCCACCAGCGGCCATGGACCGTGCAGCCAGGTGGCGGCGCGGTTCGCCGGCAGGTCCGGCGCGACCAGGCGGCCGTGGCGGCGCTTTTCGACCACCACCGTGATGGCGGCAATCAGCGCGAACACCAGCCAGTTGAGCAGCAGCGCTGGCGCCAGGCCCAGCGTGGTGACCAGCGAGATCGGCTTCAGTTGCGGCAGCGAAGTCCAGAAGGGCATGTGCGCGGTGCCGATGACGGAACCGACGATGAAGGCGATCAGCGTCACGATCATGCGCGTGCTGCCGCCGCCGACCGTGTACAGGGTGCCGGAGGCGCAGCCGCCGCCGAGCTGCATGCCGATGCCGAACATGAAGGCGCCGACGATGACGGAGGTGCCGGCCGGCGACACCAGGCCCTTGACCGGCGCGCCGAACAGGGTGCCGGCGGCCAGCGCCGGGAAGAACAGGGCCACGCCGATGGCGAGCATGATCATCTGGGCGCGCAGGCCGGCGCCGCGGCCGTCGGCGATGAACACGCGCCACGAGGACGTGAAGCCGAAGGCGGCGTGGTACAGCGCGAGGCCGAGCAGGGCGCCGACCACGTAGAGCGCGGCCTGGCTCGCGCTGACGGCTTGTGCAAGATACAAGGCGCCGAGGGCGATCAGTATGACTGCAAGGCCAAGTGGCGCGGGATTGATGCCGCTGCCGCGGGGCAGGGCAGGAGAAGCTGCATTGGACATTGTGATAGATGCCTGAAACGGCAAATGGAGGTGTAATCACACATTTTCGCGCTTTTTTCTTTTTCGTGCAGACAGGGCGCTCGATGCGTCACTATACTCATCGGTTTCCATCCGGGTTCGCGCATGAACGGACATCTCCTATTGCTCAGGCAAGCCACCAGCGCCGACATTCCCGAAATGTCCCGGATACGGCTGTCCGTGACGGAAAACGTCCTGTCCGATCCGGGTCGCATCACCGCAGCGATGTACGAGGACTTCCTGGAAAAGTCGGGGCGCGGGTGGGTTGCCGAAAGCGGGGGGGAAATCGTCGCTTTTTGCTACGCGGACAAGGTCAACGCATCCATCTCGGCACTCTTCGTAAGCCCGGGTCATGAGGGACGGGGACTCGGCAAATCATTGCTCGAGCAAGCCGTCGACTGGCTGTTCGAGCTTGGCCATGATCGTGTCCACCTGAGCACTGGCGCCAACACGAGGGCAGACCGGTTTTATGCTGCACAGGGTTGGCAGCGTAAGCCAGTGAGTTCTTCCGAGATCGCTTACTCGCTACGGTCAAGAAGCTGAAGCCTGCTCGCCGCCATCATCGCGGTCGCTCTTGAGGCGGATCGCCTCGATCACCAGCGCCAGCGCGCGCGAGTTCTGGCGCCGGCTCGGGTAATAGGCGTGCAGGCCGGGGAAGGTCGGGCACCAGTCTTCCATCACGCTGGTCAAGCGTCCCGCCCGCACGTGCGCGCCGGCCAGGTCCTCCGGAACGAAGGCCAGGCCGCAGCCGCCCAGGGCCGCATTCAGGATCTGGTAGGCGCTGTTGAAGGTCAGCTGGCCGCGCACCCGCGCTTCCAGTTCCCGGCCTTCGTGGCGCAGCTCCCAGGCATACAAACCCCCGCTGCTGGCCAGGCGCAGGTTGATGCAGTTGTGCTTGATGAGGTCCTGGCTCGACGCCGGGACCGGCCGGTGCGCGAAGTAGGCGGGGGCGCCGACGATCATCATCTTCACGTCCGGCGTCAGGCGCACCGCGATCATGTCCTTCTCGAGCTGGTCGCCGAAGCGCACGCCGATGTCGTAGCGCTCGGCGGCGATGTCGACCATGCGGTAGTCGGCGCTGATCTCGACGTGCAGGTCCGGGTACTGCGGCAGGATCGGCGCCAGCCGCGGCCACAGCACGCTGTCGACCACGTGGTCGATGGCCGTGATGCGCACCGTGCCCGCCGGCTTGTCGCCCAGGTCGCTGACGGCGGCGATCTCCGCTTCGATCTCGTCCAGCCGCGGGCCCACGTTCTGCAGCAGGCGCTCGCCGGCGTCGGTGGGCGAGACGCTGCGCGTGGTGCGGGTCAACAGGCGCACGCCGAGGCGCTCTTCCAGCCCGCGGATGATGTGGCTGAGGGCGGACTGCGTCATGCCGAGCTTGGCCGCGGCGCGCGTGAAGCTGCGCTCGCGCGCGACGGCGAGGAAGACGAGGATGTCGTTGATGTTTTCGCGGGCCATTGATGACAGTGTAATCCTAATCAAGTCTGTAATTCATGAGCCAGATTCATAAGCCCATGCAATTCCAGCCTCGTTTTACCGCCAGGTTTGCGCTTATCATGCCTCCCTTTGCGAATGAACACATAGGAGCGAACATGACTGTGAAAGCCTACGGCGCCTACGCCGGCGACCAGCCGCTGGAATCGATGGACATCACCCGCCGCGCGCCGGGTCCGCACGACGTCCAGATCGACATCGCCTTTTGCGGCGTCTGCCACTCCGACCTGCATACCGTGCGCGGCGAATGGGCCGGCACCCTGTATCCCTGCGTGCCGGGCCACGAGATCGTCGGCCGCGTGTCGAGCGTCGGCGCGCATGTGCACAACTACAAGGTCGGCGACCTGGTCGGCGTCGGCTGCATGGTCGACAGCTGCCAGCACTGCGCCGATTGCGAAGAAGGCCTGGAAAACTACTGCGACGGCATGGTCGGCACCTACAACGGTCCGACCCGGGACGCGCCGGGCCACACGCTGGGCGGCTACTCGCAGCAGATCGTCGTGCACGAGCGCTACGTGCTGCGCGTGAACCACGCCGAAGACCAGCTGGCCGCGGTGGCGCCGCTGCTGTGCGCCGGCATCACCACCTATTCCCCGCTGCGCCACTGGAAGGCCGGCCCCGGCAAGACGGTCGGCATCGTCGGCATCGGCGGCCTGGGCCACATGGGCATCAAGCTGGCGCGCGCGATGGGCGCGCACGTGGTCGCGTTCACGACCTCGGAATCGAAACGCCAGAACGCCGAAGCCCTGGGCGCGCACGAAGTGGTGGTGTCGAAGGACCCGGCGGCGATGGCCGCGCGTGCGAAGACGCTGGACCTGATCGTCAACACCGTGGCGGCCCCGCACGACCTCGACGCCTACCTGACCCTGCTGAAGCGCGACGGCACCATGGTGCTGGTCGGCGCGCCGGCCACGCCGCACCCGTCGCCGCAGGTGTTCAACCTGATCATGAAGCGCCGCGCGCTGGCCGGCTCGATGATCGGCGGGATCCCGGAAACCCAGGAGATGCTGGACTTCTGCGCCGAACACGGCATCGTCGCCGACATCGAGATGATCCGCGCAGACGAGATCAACGCCGCCTACGAGCGCATGCTCAAGGGCGACGTGAAGTACCGCTTCGTGATCGACAGCGCCACGCTGGCGGCCTAAGGAGACAGCCATGGACATGCGCGTCACAGCCGACCAGGTTGAAGCGAGCGACAGGCCGGCGGCGTGGGGCGCAGTGTTCGCGATGGCGCTCGGCGCCTTCGTGCTGGTCGCCTCCGAGTTCATGCCGGTCAGCCTGCTCACGCCCGTGGCGGCCGACCTGCACATCAGCGAAGGGCAGGCCGGGCAGGCGATTTCCGTGTCCGGCGCGTTTGCGCTGGTGACCAGCCTGTTCATCGCGCCGCTGGCCGGACGGCTGGACCGCAAGCTGCTGCTGCTGGCGCTGACCCTGATGATGATGGTGTCGGGGACCGTCGCCGCCTTCGCACCCGACTACACGGTCTTCATGATCGGCCGCGCCTTCATCGGCGTGGCGATCGGCGGCTTCTGGTCGATGTCGGCGGCGACGGCGATGCGCCTGGTGCCGGACCACCAGGTGCCGCGCGCGCTGGCGATCGTCAATGGCGGCAACGCCCTGGCGACGGTGGTGGCGGCCCCGCTGGGCAGCTTCCTGGGCAGCGTGGTCGGCTGGCGCGGCGCCTTCTTCGCCGTGGTGCCGGTCGCCGCGATCGCCTTCGGCTGGAAGCTCGCCAGCCTGCCGAAGATGCAGGCGCAGGGCGGGGCAGGGGTTGGCGACGCCTTCCGCCTGCTGCGGCGTCCGGAGGTGGCGCTGGGGATGGCGGGCGTGGCCCTGTTCTTCATGGGGCAGTTCGCCTTGTTCACCTACCTGCGCCCCTTCCTCGAAACGGTGACGAAGCTCGGCGTATCGGGGCTGTCGGGCATGCTGCTGGTCGTCGGCGTGGCCGGTTTCGTCGGCACCACGCTGATCGGCGGCTTCCTGGAGAAGGGCCTGTACCGGACCCTGATCCTCATTCCGCTCCTCATGGCGGCGATCGGCGTGGCGCTGATGGCCTTCGGTTCTTCGGTGACGACGACCGCTGTCCTGCTGGGCATCTGGGGCCTGGTCGGGACCGCGGCGCCGGTCGGCTGGTGGACCTGGCTGGCGCGCACCCTGCCGCAGGATGCGGAGGCGGGCGGCGGCCTGATCGTGGCCGTGGTGCAGCTGGCGATCGCCTCCGGCGCGACGCTCGGCGGCATCCTGTTCGACGCCAGCGGCTACCGCGCCAGTTTCAGCATGAGCGCGACAGTGCTGGTCATCGGCGCGGGCCTGGCATGGCTGGCATCTCGTCAAGCGTCACGTCGGCCACGATCCCGTTCTCGAGCTGATTGAAGCGCAGCCGGAAGCTGCCGTCCACCGCATCGAACACGGCGCCGCCGGCCGGCACGACAAGGGTGTCCGGCCGGCCGCCGAACTGTGCGCGAATCCGGTGGGCGCTGCCGGCCATCGTCAGCTGGCGCCCATCGGCCAAGGCGTACTGGCCGCGCAGCGCGTCCGCGCTTGCGGGCTCGTTCGCATGCCGCGTGCCGGCACAGCCGCCGAGGGTGATTGCAAGGATCGCCAGGCCGCACGCATGGGGCAAGCGGAACATGGACAGGTGAGGCATGGTCGAATCTCCCAGGTCAGGTCATCAGTGCCGGATTGCGTGATTAATGTATCGTTAACTTCTATTTGAAGGCAATAAAAATTGCTATTAAATGGAAGTTATTTGAGGAAGGTCAGCACGAGGCCCGATTCGCACGCTTGAACTCGCCAAGCTTTTGTCCTAATATGGTTAGGTAGCCTACCTAATCTAATCATCATGACACGAGCTTCCGATCCTTCCGGCCGCAGCGTCCAGCTCGCGGAAGACCTGCGCGACGCCATCAAGCTGCTGGTGCGCGAAATCCGCCGCGACACCGAACGCCAGACCTCCGGCCTGTCGCTGATGCAGGCCATGCTGCTGGGCGCCGTCGGCCACCAGCCGGGCATCGGCGTGGCCGAGCTGGCGCGCATGAAGCAGGTGCGCACCCCGACCATGAGCGCCCAGGTCAAGGCGCTCGAAGAGGCCGGCCTGCTGGCGCGCGGCGCGCCCGATCCCGAGGACCGGCGCCGCACCGGCCTGCAGCTCACCGAGGCCGGCCAGGCCATCAACGACCAACTGCACGCGCAACGCCTGGACTGGCTGGCCCAGCGCGTCGCCCGTCTCGACGCCGCCCAGCTCGACGCGCTGGCGGCCGCCATCGAACCCCTCAAATCCATCGCACGCCCATGACCCAGACTCCGCACGCCATCGCGCCCGCACCGGTCTCCGAGAAGGAGATCCGCGCCGTTTACTTCGCCCTCATGGCCGTGCTCGGCCTGGGCGCCCTCGACCAGAGCATCGTCGCCACCGCGCTGCCGCGCATCGTCGGCGACCTCGGCGGCATGGCCCATTTATCCTGGGTGGTGACCGCCTACGTGCTGGCCTCGACCGCCACCATGCCCCTGTACGGCAAGATGGCCGACCAGTACGGCCGCCGGCCGATGATCTTCACCGCGCTCGCCACCTTCCTGATCGGCTCGGTGCTGTGCGGCCTGGCCGGCAGCATGACCCAGCTGATCGTGTTCCGCGCGATCCAGGGCATGGGCGCCGGCGGCTTCATGCCGCTGGCCCAGATCATCATCAGCGACCTGGTGGCGCCCAAGGACCGCGCCAGGCGCCAGGGGTCGATCGCGATCGTGTTCGCCATTACCAGCGTGCTCGGGCCGGTGCTGGGCGGCGTGATGACCGACCTGCTGTCCTGGCACTGGATCTTCTTCATCAACCTGCCGGTCGGCGCCTTCGCCTGCTGGTCGATCGCGCGCTCGCTGCGCAAGCCGGCCGCCACGCATGCGCACCGCATCGACTACCTGGGCTCGGTCCTGCTCACCGCCAGCATCGTCTCGCTGCTGCTGATCCTGGCGCTGGGCGGCACCGAATGGCCGTGGGACGCGCCCGAGATCAAGGTCTGCGCGCTGCTGACCGTGGTGCTGGGGAGCTGGCTGGTCATGCACCTGCGCCGCGCCCCCGAGCCGGTGCTGCCGCCCGACCTGTTCGGCAACCGGGTCTTCAACCTGGCCAGCGTGGTGATGGCGCTGAGCTTCGTCGGCCTGATGGGATCGAGCGTGTTCTTCCCGCTGTTCTTCCAGCTCGTGATGGGCAGCAGCCCGGCCAATTCCGGCATGCTGACGGTGCCGATGATGGCCGGGATGATCATCGCCTCGAGCCTGGTCGGCCGGCTTGTGGCGCGCGCCAACAAGTACAAGGAAGGGCAGGTGGCGGGCCTGGCGGTGGCGGTGGCCGCCTTCGCCGCGCTGACCTGGGCCATGGAAAGCGGCCGCGGCTACCTGTTCATCGAGCCGCCGATCTTCTTCCTCGGCGCCGGCCTGGGCCTGGTGATGCCGAACATGACCATCGTCGTGCAGAGCGCGCTGCCGGCCGCGCGGCGCGGCGTCGGCACGGCGATGCTGACCTTCTTCCGTTCGCTCGGCGGCCTGCTCGGCGTGACCGGGTCCGGCGCGATCCTGGCGCACCAGCTGCAGGCCCATGGCATCAAGGCCGCGGCCAGCGCCGGCGCCGGCGTGGTCCTCGACCCGGCCATGCGCGAGGTCTACCGGCATGCCATCGCCAACATCTTCGGCGCCGGCACCGTGATCGTGCTGGCCGGGCTGGTGATCCTGCTGTTCATGCCGCATGTGCAGGTGGAGGGGGCGGCAAAGCCGCAGCCGGCGCAGGCGGAGTAGTTGACAGCTCGTCGTCCCCGCTTACTACCGTCGTCCCCGCCTGCGCGGGGATGACGAGGTGATTGCAGGGATGGCGTTTTGACTGTTTTGGTGCCATTCAATCAATGGTATCCTTGGGCAATGAATACCGAGTCCGACACCGAACAGAAGCAACCTCGCGCCGCCTACTCCGACGGCCCCCGCCTGCTGGCCGACATCGGCGCGACCCATGCGCGGTTTGCGCTGGAGAGCGCGCCGGGCGTGCTGCGCAATGTCGCCGTGCTGCTGTGTGACGACTATACCGGCATCGTCCCGCTGCTGAACGCCTATCTGGCGCAGGCCAGGGCGCAGCTGGGCGAAGTGCGGATCAGCCACGCCGCCTTCGCGCTGGCGAATCCGATCAGCGGCGATTTCATCCGCATGACCAACCGCGACTGGCAGTTCTCGACCGACGAGGTGCGGCGCGCACTCGGCCTGACCACGCTGCTGATCGTGAACGACT
Source organism: Massilia sp. WG5 (assembly GCF_001412595.2). Taxonomy (NCBI): domain Bacteria; kingdom Pseudomonadati; phylum Pseudomonadota; class Betaproteobacteria; order Burkholderiales; family Oxalobacteraceae; genus Massilia; species Massilia sp. WG5. The sequence continues at coordinate 2,379,374 of NZ_CP012640.2, read as the reverse complement.
TCACCGCGCTGGCGATGGCGCTGCCGGGCTTCAAGCCGGACGAGCTGCTGCAGATCGGCGGCGGCACCCCGCAGCCGCACGCGGTGGCCGGCGTGCTGGGACCGGGCACGGGCCTGGGCGTGTCCGGCGTGATTCCGACCGTCGATGGCTTCGTCACCCTCGGCAGCGAGGGCGGCCACGTCAACTTCGCGCCGGCCGACGAGCGCGAGTTCGCGATCCTGCAGTACGCCTGGCGCGAGTGGCAGCACGTGTCGAACGAACGCCTGATCTCCGGCCCCGGCATGGAGATCATCTACCGCGCGCTGGCCCAGCGCAACGGCGTGCAGGCTCCACCTCGCAACGCCGCCGACATCGTCAGCTCCGCCCTCGAGCAGCAGGACCCGCTGTGCCTGGAAGTGCTGGAATGCTTCGCCGGCATGCTGGGCGGGGCGGCCGCCAACCTGGCCGTGACCCTCGGCGCCTTCGGCGGCATCTTCATCGGCGGCGGCATCGTGCCGCGCGTGGCGCAGTGGTTCGCCACCTCGCCGTTCCGCGCCCGCTTCGAAGCCAAGGGCCGCTTCTCGAGCTACCTGGCGCAGATCCCGACCTACGTGATCATGACGCCGAACCCGGCGCTGTACGGCGTGGCCAGCATCCTCTCGGAGCACCTGCGCGGCCGCACCGGCGCCAACACGCTGATGGAGCGCGTGCAGCACCTGCAGCATGAACTCTCGCCGGCCGAGCAGCGCGTCGCGACCCTGGTGCTGGAGCATCCGCGCAAGGTGCTGTCCGAGCCGATCGCCGAGATCGCGAAGCTGGCCGACGTCAGCCAGCCGACCGTGATCCGCTTCTGCCGCTCGCTGGGCTTTTCCGGCCTGGCCGACTTCAAGCTCAAGTTCGCGGGCAGCCTGACCGGCACCATCCCGGTGCGCCACAGCCAGGTGCGGATGAGCGACAGCACGCACGACCTGTCGGCCAAAGTCATCGACAACACGGTGTCGGCGATCCTGAAGTTCCGCGACCAGCTCGACGTGAACTCGATCGACCGCGCCATCGAGATCCTGCGCCGCGCCAAGCGCGTCGAGTTCTACGCGATGGGCAACTCGCGCGTGGTGGCGCTGGACGGCCAGCACAAGTTCTTCCGCTTCCGCATCCCGACCTCGTCCTACGGCGATTCGCACCTCTTCAGCCTGGCGGCCGAGCTGCTGGGGCCGGGCGACGTGGTGATCGCGATCTCGACCACCGGCCAGCTGCCGGAACTGCTGTCGGCCGTCGACACCGCGCGCGCGGCGGGCGCCGACGTCATCGCCATCACCAGCAGCAAGTCGGCGCTGGCGCGCAAGGCCAGCATCTGCCTGGCGGTCGACCACAGCGAAGACTCGACCACCTTCCTGTCGATGATCTCGCGCATCCTGCAGCTTCTCCTCATCGACATCATGGCGGTCGGCATCTCACTGGGCCAGGAGAACGGCGACCACGGCGAAGGGGATAGCGAACGGCGTCGCCTGCTGATTTCACACCTCGATATCTGATCGTCTTCAATGATGTTTCCGTGCGGCATTCCACAATGGGGTATTCCCTCATTGGAGAGCCGCATGATGCATCCGGATGACATCAAGCGCCTGGCGATCATGGCCACCCTGATCATGTTGTGCGCGCTCGGTTCCGGCCTGGCCCGGCCGACCGGCGTGTAAACCGGTCCCTGTCGTTTCAAACAGCTTGCTCATCGCGCCAAGTTGATTCATGCTTTCCGTGAATAAACTGATAACAAGGGATGAGGCATGAAACGACGCGAGGTATTGAAGGCTTCCCTGGGCGCAGCGCTGCTGGCGGGCGGCGTGCCCGAACCGGCGCGGGCGAAGACGGTTCTTTCGCGGGTGCGCCCCGGCGGCGCCGGCTGGCCCAGCGCCGCCGAGTGGGACGGGCTGCGGCGCGCGACCTCGGGACGGCTGATGCCGCTGGCGCCGCCGTTCGCCGGCTGCGCCGCGGATGCCGCCGCCTGCGCCGCCATGCGCGAGCAGCTGAAGAACCCGTACTTCGTCGGCGACAATCCCGCGCTGACCCAGACCAGCGGCTGGCAGGATGCCTGGCTGTCGCAGCCGAGCGCCTATGCGGTGGCGGCGCGCGAGACGGCCGACATCGTCGCCGCCGTCAACTTCGCCCGCACCCACAAGCTGCGCCTGGTCGTGAAGGGCGGCGGTCACAGCTACAAGGGCGGGTCGAACGCGCCGGACTCGCTGCTGGTGTGGCCGCGCGCCATGAACGAGGTCACCGTCATCGACGCCTTCGTACCCCAGGGCGGCAAGGGAAGCGAGGCCGTGCCCGCGGTGAGCGTCGGCGCCGGCGCGATGTGGATCGATGCCTACACGGCCGTGACCACGAAGGCCGGCCGCTACGTGCAGGGCGGCGGCTGCACCACGGTCGGCGTGCCGGGACTGGTGCAGGGCGGCGGCTTCGGCAGCTTCTCGAAGCGCTACGGCACCGCCGCCGCCAGCCTGCTCGAGGCGGAGATCGTCACCGCGGATGGCCAGGCCCGGATCGCCAACGCGTACACGAATCCGGACCTGTTCTGGGCCATCAAGGGCGGCGGGGGAGGGTCGTTCGGCGTCGTCACGCGCATGACGCTGCGCACCCACGAGCTGCCGGAATTCTTCGGCGGCGTGTTCGGCGAGATCACGGCGGACTCCGATGCGGCGTTCAAGGCCCTGGTCGCGCGCTTCGTCGCCTTCTACCATGAACGCCTGTTCAATCCGCATTGGGGCGAAACCGTGTCGCTGCGCGAGGGCAGGCAGCTGCACCTGTCGATGGTGTTCCAGGGCTTGAGCGGCGCCGAGGCGAAGGCGCTGTGGGCGCCCTTCCTGGACTGGGTGCGCGCCAGCGAAGACTACAACTTCAAGGAACCGACCATCATGGCGGTGCCGGCGCGGCGCTTCTGGGATGGGGATTTCTGGAGCAAGACGGCGCCCGGCATCATGGCGCGCGACGAGCGCGAGGGTGCGCCGGCGCACCACGTCGTGTGGCAGGGCGACCGCGGCCAGGTCGGCTGGTACATCCACGGCTACGAATCGACCTGGCTGCCGGCCAGCCTGCTGGACGAGGGCGCGCAGGCCCGGCTGGTGGACAGCCTGTGCGCGGCGTCGCAGCAATGGTGGGTCGAACTGCACTTCAACAAGGGGATCGCCGGTGCACCGGCGCAGGCGCTGGCCGCGACCCGCGCTACCTCGAGCCATCCGGGCGTGGTCGACGCCTTCGCCCTGGCCATCATCGCCGGCGGCGGCGACGCCGCCTATCCCGGCATGCCGGGCGCGAAGGTCGACGACAAGGAAGCGCAGCGCCGCGCCGCCAAGATCCGCCGCGCGATGGACCTGCTGCGCAAGGCGGCGCCGGACGCCGGCGCCTACGTTTCGGAAAGCGACTTCTTCCAGCAGCGCTGGCAGGATGCCTATTGGGGACCCAACTATCCGAAGCTGCTGAAGATAAAGCAGCGCTACGATCCGGACGGGCTGTTCACCGTCCGGCATGGGGTCGGGAGCGAGGACTGGAGCGTGGACGGGTTTGCGCGCAAGGGCTGAGCTCAGTCCTCCACGAACACCACCGCCGTCCGCGGCGGAATATCGAAGGAACCGCTGGCCGGATCGAAGCGCGCCTGGGTCGCGCGCTTGTCGGCCACGTTCGGGGCCAGGAACACCGGATGCAGGCGCATCGTCTTGCCCACGGCCTGCGGATCAAGCACCGTGTGCCCGACCTTGTCGACGTTGATGAAGTAGCTGATGCCCCTGAAGTTGGCGCCCGGGTAGCCTTCGCCATCCAGGTGGGCCGCCGCCACGGTCGGGTTCTGGCCTGGGCCGGTGTTGAAGAAGCGCAGGCGGCGCTTGATCTCGGCGGCGGTCGGCAGGCGGAACAGGGCCGAGCTGGCGCGGATGGCCAGCAGGTCGCGGAAGGCGTCGCGCGCGAAGGCGATGTCCGACGGCGCCGGCTTGAACGCCGGATTCGACAGCAGGGGCTTGATCAGCGCGTAGTCCTTGCCGTTGTCCTCGCTTGGGGGCAGGCCGGTGCCGAAGTAGTTGTCGCGGTAGCGCCAGTCGAGGCGGTTGAACCAGTCGCCCGAGTTGAAGCTGTTGCGGTCCAGGGACTTCGAACGCAGTATGTCGATGCCGGCGTGGTAGTAGGCGATGCCCTGCGCGAAGGCGTCCACCGCCATGCCCAGCACCTGCACGCGCGCGCGGTCCTGGCTGGAGGTCGATGCCGGCAGCTTGAACACGTCGATGTCGTACAGGGTCTGGTTGTCGTGGTTCTCGACGTAGTTGACGACTTCCGAGGGCTCGCTGGCATAGCCTGCCGGCTGGCCGTTGTAGTCGATGGCGTCGAGCGGCACGGTCTTGCCGTCCCAGGTCTGCAGCGGGTAGCTGCGGATCGAGCCCGCCAGGCCGGCGCGCACCAGGTCCGCGGTGCGCATCAGCTCTTCGGCCGAATGGGCGCCGGCGTGGGCGTTCGGATCGTAGACCAGGCCGTTGATCCAGCCCTGGCGCGCAAACAGCGCCTCGCCGGAATCGCCGGCCGAGCCGCCGCGCACGGCGTCGCGGGTGCGGTCGTTGAAGGTGCCGATGCCGCTGCCGTTCAGCGACAGTTGCGAGGCCTGCACGAAGCGCGCGCCGTTGGCCACTTCGCCGAAGTTCCAGCCTTCGCCGATCAGCTGCACCGGATGGCCGGCGGCCGCGTTCACTTTCCGCTGCAGCGCTTCCATCGTGGCGCGCGGCTGGTGCCCCATCAGGTCGAAGCGGAAGGAATCGATCCTGTACTGGGTTGCCCACAGGGCCACCGAATCGATCATCAGCTTGCCCATCATGAGGTTTTCGGTGGCCGTATTGTCGCAGCAGGTCGAGCGCTCGATGCCGCCGGTGGCGTTCAGGCGGTGGTAGTAGCCGGGCACGACGCGGTCGAGCACCGACTTCTCGTTCTGGCCGGCGATGAAGGTGTGGTTGAACACCACGTCCATGCCGACCCGCAGGCCGAGCTTGTGCAGGCTGCCCACCATCTCGCGGAATTCGATCACGCGGCGCGCGCCGTCCGCCGGATCGCTCGCATAGCTGCCTTCCGGCGCGTTGTAATGGTAGGGGTCGTAGCCCCAGTTGAAGCAGTCGGTTTCCGCGGTCTTCTTCACCAGCGCCTGCTGGTTTTCGCTGTCCGGCGCGCCGCTGGGCTTCGGCACGGCGCAGCCCACCTCGGGCACGCTGCCGATGTCGTACACCGGCAGCAGGTGGATGTCGGTCAGGCCGCTTTTCGCCAGCGCGGCCAGGTGGCGCATGCCGTTGGACTCGAGGCGGGTGAAGGCGCCGTACTTGCCGCGCAGGCGCTCGGGCACGCTGTCGTCGTTGATCGAAAAGTCGCGCACGTGCAGCTCGTAGACCACCATGTCGGTCGGGTTCCTGACGGTCTGCGGAGACGGCGCGTCCCAGCCGGCCGGCGTCAGGCGCGGCGAATCCAGGCGCGCGATATAGCTGCGCTTCGAATCGGTGCTCAGGCTGATGGAGTAGGGGTCGGTCACCAGGTTGCGTACGATGCCACCGGATCCCGCCGCGCCGTCGACCGGCACGTCGACCACGTATTTGTAGTATTTGCCGGTGAGGTCTCCCGGCACCTGGGCGCTCCAGGCGCCGGTGGCCGGGTCGCTGTTCAGCTGGTAGACCGCGCGCGCCATCGACGTGGGCGAATTGTAGACGCAGACGGCGGCCTGGCGGGCGGTCGGCGCCCATACGCTGAAGCCGGTGCGCTTGCTGGCGCTGTCGATGTCGACGCCGAGCTTGTCCAGGCCGGCCGCCGCGGCATACAGGTCGTCCAGCGCACCCGCCGCCTGCACGCGCGTGGCGGCGAGCACGCTGCCTTGCGCATCTTCCTGCACCAGCACCAGCTGCCCGCGGTGCAGTTCGTTCATCCGGGTGACGTCGTTCTCATCCAGCTGCAGCACCGGACCGGCGCCCAGCCACTTGAAGCGCGCGGCCAGCGGCGCAGGGACGCCGCCCTGGAACAGGCCGAGGCCGAGGGCGCCGGCCGCGCCCGCGACCTTGCCGCCGACCGGCGCGGCGATCGACGCGACTGGCGAGTAGTAGAGCTTGAACACGCCGTTCGGCGCGGCGCCGGGGAAGGCGATCAGGCGCCGGTCGAGCCAGACGGCGCGCGCGTCGAAGCTGGCGGCGGCCGGATGCAGGACGGTCTGGAAAGCCTTGCTGTCGCAGGCTTCGGGAGAAATCGCGGCGTGGACGCCGCCGCAGGCCAGCAGGGACAGGAGGCCTGCAGCGGTAATGGTTTTACTTGTCATCGGATAGCTCATTGAGAAACGCGGCATGCGGCCGGGCGGCAAGTTTGTCACCCTAACATTGATTCTGTAGTTTGACTACTACAGTGCCATATATTCTTCGGTCATGTTTTATATAGTCTTATGATTTTAAAGGATATTTACTAAAATCCTTCTCGGTTGGGACGATTGTCAGGTCGAGATCGATACTGTATATTGCGTAAAAATTTACCAATCGGACACCCTTATCATGACGACTCCCGACGCGAACAATCCGTGGTGGAAAGAAGCCATCATTTATCAAGTTTATCCGCGCAGCTATCTCGACACCAATGGTGACGGCGTCGGCGACCTGCCCGGCATCACGGCCAAGCTCGATTACATCGCCGGCCTGGGGGTGGACATCGTCTGGCTGTCGCCTTTCTTCAAGTCGCCGCAGAAGGACTTCGGCTACGATATCGCGGACTACTGCGACGTCGATCCGATGTTCGGCACCCTGGCCGACTTCGACGCCCTGGTCGCCAGGGCGCACAGCCTGGGCCTGAAGATCATGATCGACCAGGTGATGTCGCATACCGCCGACAATCACCCATGGTTCGCCGAGAGCCGCGCCAGCCGCGACAACCCGAAGTCCGACTGGTATGTGTGGGCCGACCCGCTCCCGGACGGCAATCCGCCGAACAACTGGCTGTCCGTGTTCGGCGGCTCGGCCTGGCAGTGGGATACCCGCCGCAAGCAGTACTACATGCACAACTTCCTGGTCAGCCAGCCGCAGCTGAACTTCCACAATCCCGAAGTGCAGCAGGCCCACCTCGACGCCCAGCGATTCTGGCTCGAGCGCGGCGTCGACGGCGTGCGCATGGATGCCTGCGTCTTCCACTTCCACGACCGCCAGCTGCGCAGCAATCCGCCGGCGCTGGTGCGCGACACCTCGACCGTCACCGATGTGAACCCCTACGGCATGCAGGCGCACATCTACGACAAGACCCAGCCGGAAAACATCGCCTTCCTGCAGCGCGTGCGCGCCCAGCTGAACGAATTCGGCGCGGTGTCGATCGGCGAAGTCTCGTCCGACGATGCGCTGGCCCAGATGGCCGAGTACACCGAAGGCGGCGACAAGCTGCACATGGCCTACAGCTTCAACCTGCTGACGCCCGTGTTTACCGCCGCCCACATCCGCCAGCAGGTCGAGGAATTCAATGTGCGCGTGAAGGACGGCTGGGCTTCCTGGTCGGTCGGCAACCACGATGCGATCCGCGTCGCCACGCGCTGGGCCCGCGGCGCCTCGGTGGCGGATTCGACGCCGGCCCTGTCGAAGCTGGTGCTGGCGATCCAGCTGTCGCTGAAGGGCACGCCCTGCCTGTACCAGGGCGACGAGCTGGCGCTGCCGGAAGCGGACGTGCCTTACGAACTGCTGCAGGACCCCTACGGCATCACCTTCTGGCCCGAGTTCAAGGGCCGCGACGGCTGCCGCACGCCGATGCCGTGGACCGCTGCCGACGCCAACGGCGGCTTCACCACCGGCAAGCCGTGGCTGCCGGTGCCGCCCGAACACCTGGCCCTGGCGGAGGACCTGCAGGACAAGGACCCGCAATCGATGCTGAACTTCCAGCGCGCCATCATCCACTGGCGCCGCACGATGCCGCAGCTCACGCGCGGCGACATCGCCTTCTTCGACGTGCCGGAACAGGCGCTGGCCCTGCAGCGCGACCTGCCGGGCTACCTGTCGGTGCTGGCCGTGTTCAACACGACCGGGCAGCCCCTGAGCTTCGACTGGCCGGAAGCGGCCGGCGCCACGAAGCTCGAAGGCCACGGCATGGCCGGTGAAGTCGTCGGTACGACGGTGAGCCTGCCGCCTTTCGGCGCCTGGTTCGGCAGCGTCGCGGCGAAGGGCTGAGCATGCAGGAGCAGCCGGCAGCCGAACAGAATCGGGAAGGAAAACTCGCCCGCACCGCCTTCGCCGACGGCCCGCGCCTGCTGGCCGACATCGGGGCGACGCACGCACGCTTCGCCCTGCAGACGGCGCCCGGCGCCTACCGCTCGGTACGGGTGCTGCGCTGCGACGAGTTCGACGGCATCGTCCCGCTGCTGCGCTTCTACCTGTCCGAACACGAGGACGTGCGCCTGCACCACGCGGCGCTGGCGCTGGCCAACCCGGTCGACGGCGACTACGTGCGCATGACCAACCGGCCCTGGGCCTTCTCGACCGACGCCGTGCGGCGCGAGCTGGGCTTGAGCACCCTCCTGATCGTCAACGACTTCACGGCGCTGGCGATGGCGATCCCCGGCCTGAAGCCGGAAGACCTGATGCAGGTCGGGCCGGGCAAGCCGGCGCCGCATGCGGTGCTGGGCGTGCTGGGACCGGGCACGGGCCTCGGCGTCTCGGGCGGGATCCCGACCGTGGACGGCTTCGTCACCCTCGGCAGCGAGGGCGGCCACGTGAACTTCGCGCCCAGCGACGAGCGCGAATTCGCGATCCTGCAGACCGCCTGGCGCGAGTGGACCCACGTGTCGAACGAACGCCTGATCTCCGGTCCCGGCATGGAGCTGATCTACCGCGCGCTGGCCGCGCGCAACGCCGCGCAGTCGTCCGCGTCCGCGCAGCTGCCTGTGCCCGTGCGCGACTCGGCCTCCATCATCGCCGGCGCGCTGGACGACAAGGACCCGCTGTGCCTGGAAGTGCTGGAATGCTTCTGCGGCATGCTGGGCGGCGCCGCGGCCAACCTGGCGGTGACGCTGGGCGCCTTCGGCGGCATCTTCATCGGCGGCGGCATCGTGCCGCGCCTGGGCGAGTGGTTCCGCAGCTCTCCCTTCCGCACCCGTTTCGAGGCCAAGGGGCGGTTTTCCGGCTACATCGCCGACATCCCGACCTACGTCATCACCACGCCGCACGTCGCTTTCGACGGCGTGGCGAATATCCTGTCCGAGCACCTGCGCGGGCGCAGCGGCGACAACACCCTGATGGACCGCATCCGCCAGCTCCAGCCGGAACTGACCCCGGCCGAGCAGCGTGTCGCCAGCCTGGTGCTGGAGCAGCCGCGCCTGGTGCTGAACGAGCCGATCGCCGGCATCGCGAAGCTGGCCGACGTCAGCCAGCCGACCGTGATCCGCTTCTGCCGCTCGCTGGGCTTCCTCGGCCTGGCCGACTTCAAGCTGAAGTTCGCCAGCTCGCTGACCGGTTCGATCCCGGTGCGCCACAGCCAGGTGCGGATGAGCGACAGCACGCACGACCTGTCCGCCAAAGTGATCGACAACACCGTGTCGGCGATCCTGAAATTCCGCGACCAGCTCGACGTGCGCGCGATCGACCGCGCGATCGAGCTGGTGAGCCGCGCCCGGCGCATCGAGTTCTACGCGATGGGGAATGCGCGCGTGGTGGCGCTAGACGGCCAGCACAAGTTCTTCCGCTTCCGCATCCCGACCGCGCTGTACGGCGATTCGCACCTGTTCAGCCTTGCCGCCGACCTGCTGGGGCCGGGCGACGTGGTGATCGCGATCTCGAATTCGGGCCGCCTGCCCGAGCTGCTGTCGGCGGTCGACAAGGCGCGCGCCGCCGGCGCCGACGTGATCGCCATCAGCAGCAGCGAATCGCCGCTGGCCAAGCGCGCCAGCGTGGTGCTGGCGGTCGACCATGCCGAGGACAATGTCGGCTTCCTGTCGATGATCTCGCGGGTGCTGCAGCTGCTCCTGATCGACATCATGGCGGTCGGCCTCTCGCTCGGCCAGCAGGACCAGGGCGGCCTCATGATCTCGCACCTCGACCTCTGAAACCTGATATCACCGATCCTTATGTCGGATCTGGCAGGCCGGCCATAAGTCATATTGTTTTTTGATGGCCGGCATTCGGACATATCATTGGACGATATATCGCCGCCTCTCTAAGATGGACACCAATCCAAAATATTCTTCGAAAGGCGAATCATGTCCAACCAGTCCAGCGCAGTCGCTCAGATGCAATCGATGTCGTCGCCGACCTTCCGCCAGCCGGGCCAGGGCTTCTGGCGCAGCCTGTTCAATGCCTGGGTCGCCTCCTACGGCAACCGCATCGACCCGGAAGGCAACGTGATGATCGAGCTGTAAGATTCAGGCAGCAGCAGTACCGATAGCTTTTTAACGTCGTCCCCGCCTCCGCGGGGACGACGCGTTTACGCGAAGACGACGCGTTTACAGTATCAATATGGCCCGGAAGTCGTTCACGTTCGTGAGCGTCGGCCCGGTCACCACCGAATCGTCCAGCGAGCCGAAGAAGCCGTGGCCGTCGTTGTCCTGCAAGGCATCGGCCGGCTTGATGCCGATCCCCCAGGCCCGCGCCAGCGTATCCGGCGCCAGCACGGCGCCCGCGATCTCTTCCTGGCCGTCGACGCCATCGGTGTCGCCCGCCAGCGCATGGATGCCCGCGCGGCCTTCCAGCGCCAGTCCCAGCGCCAGCAGGAATTCGACATTGCGTCCGCCGCGGCCCCGGCCGCGCACGGTCACCGTGGTTTCGCCGCCGGACAGCATCACGCAGGGTTTGGCGAAGGGCTGGCCGTGGTCCGCCACCTGGCGCGCCATGCCCGCCATCGCCTTGCCGACGTCGCGCGCCTCGCCCTCGATCGCATTGCCGAGAATATAAGGCGTGATGCCGGCGTCGAGCGCCACCAGCGCCGCCGCTTCCAGCGCCATCTGCGGCGTCGCGATCATGCGCGTTTCGCAACGCGCCAAGCGTGCGTCGCCCGGCTTGACCGATTCGCCACGTCCGCTCTCCAATACCTCGCGTACCGCCGCCGGCAGTTCGATGCCGTAGCGGCGCACGATCGCCAGCGCGTCCGCGCAGGTGCTCGGGTCGCCGACCGTCGGGCCGGAGGCGATGTCGCAGGGACGGTCGCCGGGCACGTCGGAGATCAGCAGGGTGAACACGCGCGCCGGATGGCAGGCCGCGGCCAGGCGTCCGCCCTTGATGCCAGAGAGGTGGCGCCGCACGCAGTTCATTTCGCTGATGGTGGCGCCGGAGGCGAGCAGGGCGCGGTTCACGACCTGCTTGTCTTCCAGCGTGATGCCGTCGAGCGGCAGCGGCAGCAGCGAAGAGCCGCCGCCCGAGATCAGGCAGATCACGGTGTCGTCCGGACCCAAGCCCTCGACGAGTTCCATGATCCGGCGGGCCGCATCCAGGCCGGCCTGGTCCGGCACCGGGTGCGCGGCTTCGACGATCCCGATGCGCTGGCAGGGCACCGCATAGCCGTAGCGCGTGACAACCAGGCCGGAAAGCGCGGACAGCGGACCGGCCCAGCTTTTCTCGAGCGCCTGCGCCATGGCCGCCGAGGCCTTGCCGGCGCCGATCACGATCGTCCTGCCGGGGCCCGGTTCGGGCAGGTGCAGGGGCACGCAATGGTCGGGCTGGGCCGACGCGATCGCAGCCTCGAACATCTTCACCAGCAGTTGACGCGGGATCGAACGCGTCGTCGTCGTGCTCATTTTTGCTGCTGGCCGATTTCGAAGTTCGCCATCTTCTCCAGCGCTCGCACCATCGCCGAGTGGTCCCAGCCGCCGCCGCCGTGGGCCGCGCAGCTGTTGAACAGTTCCTGGGCGGTGGCGGTATTCGGCAGCGAGACGCCGACCGCGCGTGCGCTCGACAGCGCCAGGTTCAGGTCCTTCTGGTGCAGTTCGATGCGGAAGCCCGGATCGAAGGTGCGCTTGACCATGCGCTCGCCGTGCACTTCGAGGATGCGCGACGCGGCGAAGCCGCCCATCAGCGCCTGGCGCACCTTGGCCGGGTCGGCGCCCATCTTCGATGCGAACAGCAGGGCTTCGCCGACCGCCTCGATGTTCAGGGCGACGATGATCTGGTTGGCCACCTTGCAGGTCTGGCCGGCGCCGTTCTCGCCCACCAGGGTGATGTTCTTGCCCATCAGTTCGAACAGCGGCTTGACGCGCTCGAAGGCCGCTTCCGAGCCGCCCACCATGATGGTGAGGCTGGCCGCCTTGGCGCCGACTTCGCCGCCGGAGACCGGGGCGTCGACGTATTCGCAGTCAAGCAGCCGGATGCGCTCGGCGAAGGCCTTGGTCTCGACCGGCGAGATCGAGCTCATGTCGACCACCACCTTGCCGGGGCTCAGGCCGTCGGCCACGCCGTTCTCGCCGAACAGGACGTCCGCCACGTGCGGGGTGTCCGGCACCATGGTGATGATGATGTCGGCGTTCTGCGCGACTTCCTTGCTGGAGGCGCAGGCCTTGCCGCCGGCTTCGACCAGCGCGCCCGGCACGCTGCTGCGGGTGTACAGGTACACCTCGTGGCCGCCCTCGATCAGCTTGCCCGCCATCGGGGTGCCCATGATGCCCAGGCCGATGAATCCGATCTTGCTCATTGTGTTCTCCGTATCTTTCGTAGATTACTGTGCGTACTTGTCGCGCAGCGCCTGGGTGGCGGCGCGGAACAGGCCCTGGTCGCTGCCCACGGCGACCATCGTTGCGCCCATTTCCATGTAGCGGCGCGCATCGTCTTCCGCCGGCGCCAGGATCCCGACCGGCACCCCGGCGGCCTTGGCGGCGGCGAACACGCGCTGCATCGCTTCCTGCACTTCCGGGTGGTTCGAGTTGCCCAGGTAGCCATAGTCGGCCGCCAGGTCGGACGGGCCGATGAACACGCAGTCGACGCCGTCCACCGCGCAGATGGCCTCGATGTTGGCGACCGCCGTGCGGCTCTCGATCTGCAGGGCCACCGTGATGTGGCGGTTGCTGACCTGGTGGTAGTCGGGGATGGTGCCGAAGCGGTTGCCGCGCATCGAGACCGAGACGCCGCGCACGCCTTCCGGCGCATAGCGGGTCGCGGCGACTGCCTGGGCCGCCTCGTCGGCGTTCTCGACGAAGGGGATCAGGAAGTTGTAGAAGCCGGCGTCGAGCAGGCGCTTGATCTGCACCGTGTCGTTCGACTGCGGGCGCACCACCGGCGCGCTCGGGCTGTCCTTCAGCGCCATCAGTTGCAGGATGAAGCTGTTCAGGTCGTTCGGCGAATGCTCGCCGTCCAGCAGCAGCCAGTCGAAACCGGCCAGACCGAGGATCTCGGTGGTGAAGGGGTTGGCCAGCGAAGACCAGCAGCCGATCAGGCGCTTGCCGTCACGGAGATCCTGTTTGAAGCGGTTCGGAATGCCGCTGTAGGGACGCATGTCGTTTTCCTTGTAGGCCATGATTTTTCCAGTCAGCGCACCAGGCAGGGCTTCTTGTTATCGAAGGTCCAGTTCGGGATAAGGAACTGCATCGCGGCGGCGTCGTCGCGAGCACCGAGGCCCATGTTTTTATACGCCTGGTGCGCCTTTTCCAGCTCGGCCTCGTCGATCTCGATACCCAGGCCCGGCCTGGAAGGAATGCGGATCTTGCCGCCTTCGATCTTCATCGGCTCCTTCGTCAGGCGCTGGCCGTCCTGCCAGATCCAGTGGGTGTCGATCGCGGTGACCTTGCCGGGCGCGGCGGCGCCGACGTGGGTGAACATCGCCAGCGAGATGTCGAAGTGGTTGTTCGAATGCGAGCCCCAGGTCAGCCCGAACATCTCGCACAGCTGGGCCACGCGCACCGAACCCTGCATGGTCCAGAAGTGCGGGTCGGCCAGCGGGATGTCGACCGACTGCAGCTGGATCGAGTGCGCCATCTGGCGCCAGTCGGTGGCGATCATGTTGGTCGCGGTCGGCAGGCCGGTGGCGCGGCGGAACTCGGCCATCACTTCGCGGCCCGAGAAGCCGTTCTCCGCGCCGCACGGGTCTTCGGCATAGGCCAGCACGCCGTGCTTGTCGCGGCACACGCGGATCGCGTCCTTCAGCGACCAGGCGCCGTTCGGGTCGAGCGTGATGCGCGCATCCGGGAAGCGCTCGTGCATCGCATCGACCGCTTCCATCTCTTCGTCCGCACTCAGGACGCCGCCCTTCAGCTTGAAGTCGTTGAAGCCGTAGCGCTCGCGCGCCGCTTCGCACAGGCGCACCACGGCCTCGGGCGTGAGCGCTTCTTCGTTGCGCAGGCGGAACCAGGCGTTGCCGGCGTCCGGCTCGCTGCGGTAGTCGAGGTTGGTCTTCCGGCGGTCGCCCACGTAGAACAGGTAGCCCAGCATCTCGACGGCGTCGCGTTGCTGGCCTTCGCCCAGCAGGGCCGCGACCGGCACGTTCATGAACTGGCCCAGCAGGTCGAGCAGGGCCGACTCCACCGCGGTGACGGCATGGATGGTGGTGCGCAAATCGAAGGTCTGGTTGCCGCGCCCGCCCGCGTCGCGGTCGGCGAAGGTCCGGCGCATCGCATTCAGGATGTTGTTGTACTCGCCCAGCGTCTTGCCGACGATGAGCGGCTTGGCGTCCTCGATGGTCTGGCGGATCTTCTCGCCGCCCGGCACTTCGCCCAGGCCGGTATTGCCGGCGCTGTCCTTGAGGATCACGATATTGCGGGTGAACCAGGGGCCGTGGGCGCCGGAGAGGTTCAGCAGCATGCTGTCCCGGCCAGCCACGGGAACGACGCGCAGTTCGGTGACGACGGGAGCGCCGGATACGTAGGGTGTCATGTGTACTTCCTTGATAGCTATGAGGATTGCTTTACTTCGCGATCAGCGATTTGGAGAGGCTGAAGCGCTTGATGTCGCCGACGATGAACAGGTAGCAGGCGATCGCCAGGGCCGCGTTGGCGCCGACGAAGACCAGCGCGCCGGAGAAGGAGCCGGTGGCCTGCACGATGTAGCCGATGACGATCGGGGTGGTGATGCCGGCGGTGTTGCCGAAGGTGTTGAACAGGGCGCCCGACAGGCCGCCGGCTTCCTTCGGCGAGGTGTCCGACACCACCGCCCAGCCCAGCGCGCCGACGCCCTTGCCGAAGAAGGCCAGCGACATCACGGCCACGACCAGCATGTCGGTCTCGATGTAGTTACAGGCGATCATGCTCATCGACATCAGCATGCCCAGCACGATCGGCACCTTGCGCGACACCGACAGCGAGTAGCCGCGCTTGGCCAGGCGGTCCGACAGCCAGCCGCCGGCGACGCCGCCGAGGAAGCCCGCGATCGCCGGCACCGAAGCCACGAAGCCGGCCTTCAGGATCGTCATGTGGCGCTCCTGCACCAGGTAGACCGGGAACCAGGTCAGGAAGAAGTAGGTGAGCGTGGTGATGGCGTACTGGCCGATGTACACGCCCAGCAGCATGCGGTTGCCCAGCAGTTCCTTGATGGCGGCGAAGGTGTTGACCTGCGCCGGGGCCTTCTGCGCGCCGTCGAGGTCGACCAGGGCGCCGCCGTCCTGGATGTATTTCAGTTCGCTCTGGCTGACCGAGGGGTGGTCCTTCGGGCCGTAGATGACCTTGAGCCAGACGAAGGCCATCACGATGCCCAGGCCGCCCATCACGAAGAACACGCTGTGCCAGCCGTAGGAGTGGACCAGCCAGCCCATGATCGGTGCGAACAGCACGGTGGCGAAGTACTGGGCCGAGTTGAAGATGGCGGCGGCCAGGCCGCGCTCGTTGGTCGGGAACCAGCTTGATGCGATGCGGCTGTTGCCGGGGAAGGAGGGCGCTTCGGCGGCGCCGACCAGCAGGCGCAGGGCGAACAGCATGAACACCGCGGCGCCGCCGGCGAAGAAGCCGGCGGTCCCGGTCAGCATGGTGAAGACCGACCACAGGAAGATGCTGAAGAAATAGGTGATCTTCGAACCGAAGCGGTCGAGCAGCCAGCCGCCCGGCAGCTGGGCCAGCACATAGGACCAGGCGAAGGCCGAGAACACGAAGCCCATCTGGATCGCGTCGAGGCCGAGCTCTTTGCGGATGCCCGGGGCGGCGATCGAGATCGTGGCGCGGTCGGCGTAGTTGATGGTGGTGATCACGAACAGCATGGCGAGGATCGTCCAGCGGGTACGGGTCTGGACTTTGGCCGCTGCCGCGGTCCTGATGGCTTGTGCTTGTTCCACAAGGGTCTCCTGATGTCGTTGAGTCGCCCCCGCCGGCGGCAGGGATCCGATCATTTGGTTTTCTTATGACCCCATATTAGTGCGGCAATCATGCTCAAACAAACCAATGAGTGTTTAGATCGATTCAAAAATTGGATCGTTGACTCTGGATGAAGGCCGGCAGGATGTCGCGTCGGAAGACGTTCAGGATGGGATTGCCATTGTCGCGGCGATAAGCGCAGATCGTCTGGACCGGCTCGCGCGGCTCGGTATGCATGGTGCGCAGGACCACGCCGCGCAACTGCAGGCGCGCGGCCGCGGTGGGGATCAGGGCCACGCCCACGCCCGAGCTGACCAGGGCCAGCATGGTGTGGATCTGGCCGATGTGCTCGACCACGTCGGGCGCCACGCCGGCCGCGTCGAAGCAGTTGATCAGCAGTTGGTAGAAGTAGCGCGCCTCGTAGGGCGAATACATCAGGAAGGGCTTGCCGTGCACGCAGTCCAGGGTCGGCTCTTCCGGCCAGTCGGCCGCTTCGCGCTCCGGAATCGCCAGCATCAGCGGCTCGGTCGCCAGCAGCAGGGTCTCGAGCTCGCCATGACGGGCGTGCGGGCGCATCAGGCCGATGTCGAGCTGGCCGCTGTCGAGTCCTTCGAGCTGGGAAGTGGTGACGAGTTCCTTCAGCGTCAGCGAGATGCCGGGCGCGCGCTCGCGCAGGCGCCGCACCAGGTCGGGCAACAGGCCGTAGCCGAAGGCGGCGGTGAAGCCGATCGCCAGCGCGCCCTGTTCGCCCTTGGCGACCCGGCGCGCCGTCACCACCGCTTCGTCGGCCATGCGCAGGATGCGCGCCGCCTCGGGAAAGAAGGCCTTGCCGGCCGCCGTCAGGCGTACGCCGCGGCTGCTGCGGTCCAGCAGGCGGGTGCCGACGTGGTGTTCGAGCAGCTGGATCTGCCGGCTCAGCGGCGGCTGCGTCATGTTCAGGCGCTCGGCGGCGCGCCCGAAGTGCAGCTCTTCCGCCACGGCGACGAAACAGCGGACCTGGCTGATCTCGAACATCCAGTCTCCTTGTCGGGCTTTTAGAAGACGTGGCGCAGGCCCAGGTTGTAGCCGGTGTTGCCGGTGCCCGTCTCGGTATTGTTGGCAACAGTGTAACCCGCGCCGTTCCTGTTATCGATATGGCCGTAGGCCGCGTACACGCCGGTACGCTTCGACAGGGCGTACAGGTAGCCGATGCCCCAGGCATTGGCGTCCTGGTTGAAGCTGGTGCGGTCGTCCTTGTGCATCACCGAGGCCATCAGCGTGCCCGGACCGACCGGCGCCGAGACGCCCAGCAGGATCGAGCGGCCATCCGTCGATGGGGTCGGCTTCACGCCGCCGTAGGGATTGTTCGCGTTGCCCAGCGTGGCGGCGTTGAAGCCCTTGTCGATGCCGTAGGCGAAGCGCAGCGAAGCCAGCGGCAGCTGCCAGGCCGCGGTCAGGAGCGTGTTGCGGCCCAGCGAGCGGCTCACGAAAGGCGCGCTGGCGGTGGCGGTGACGTCGGTGTTCTTGCTGTTGTAGGCCGCGCGCAGGGCCAGCGGGCCGTTGGCGTAGCCGACCGCGGCGCCGAACTGGCGGCCGGTCGAGGCATCCGGCTGCTCGCCGAAGGCATACGCCAGTTCGCCGTCGAAGCCGCTGACTTTCGGCGAGGCGTAGGTGATCGTGTTGCTGGTGCGGACGTTCGAGCCGTTATCCGGGAACAGGTTCTTCGAGGTGCCGGCGTAACCGGTGCCGAAGGGGTCGACCGCGGCCAGGGCCTTGTGCCACGGGGTGTACTGGCGGCCCAGCGCGA
Organism: Massilia sp. WG5; assembly: GCF_001412595.2. NCBI lineage: Bacteria > Pseudomonadati > Pseudomonadota > Betaproteobacteria > Burkholderiales > Oxalobacteraceae > Massilia > Massilia sp. WG5. The sequence goes on along the minus strand of NZ_CP012640.2, from coordinate 2,361,399 downwards.
CCTGGCCGGCGGCGCCCTTCAGGCCGACGAAAGCCTGGCGGTTGAAGATGGTGCCGGCGGCGTCGACCTCGCCGGTGTCGATCTTGGTGCCGGTTTCCAGCGTGAAGAAAGCGGACAGGCCGCCGCCCAGGTTCTCGGTGCCGCGGAAGCCGATGCGCGAGGCCGAGGCGGCGCCGCTGGTGATCTTGGTGGTCGGGCTGGCTACGCCGCCGTGTTCGCTGACGATGGCGGCGTCGATGATGCCGTAGATCTCCACCGAGGTCTGGGCCTGGGCCTGGGCGGCGCCGGCTGCGAGGCCGACGATCAGGGCTGCTGCTTTCTTCATGCTGCTGTCTCCTTGGGTTTGTTATGGGTAGGGGCGTGCGCCTGCCGCGCCGGCTGTCGAAAGCCGGACGCAGCAGGTTCCTGGGTGAAAACGCTTTACGTCACCGGGGCCGGGTTGAACAGCGCCAGCGCGTTATGCAGGCGCCAGTGCTCGGCCCAGGTCTTCTTGCGGCCGCTGGCCACGTCGAGGATGAAGTTGAACAGTTCCCAGCCGACGTCCGGGATCGTCGCCTCGCCGGTGGCGATGCGGCCGGCGTTGATGTCCATGAGGTCGTGCCAGCGGCGCGCCAGGTCGTCGCGGGTGGCGACCTTCACCACGGGCACCGCCGCCAGGCCGTAGGGCGTGCCGCGGCCGGTGGTGAACACGTGCACGTTCATGCCGGCGGCCAGCTGCAGGGTGCCGCAGATGAAGTCGCTGGCCGGGGTGGCGGCGTAGATCAGGCCCTTCTGCTGCAGCTTCTCGCCCGGCGACAGCACGCCGGTAATCGGGGCGGTGCCGGACTTGATGATCGAGCCCATCGCCTTTTCGACGATGTTGGCCAAGCCGCCCTTCTTGTTGCCGGGCGTGGTGTTGGCGCTGCGGTCGACGCCACCGCGCTTCAGGTAGTCGTCGTACCAGGCCATCTCGCGGATCATGGCTTGGGCCGTGGCTTCGTCGACGGCGCGCGCGGTCAGCTGGTCGATGCCGTCGCGGACTTCGGTCACTTCCGAGAACATCACGGCGGCGCCGGCGCGCACCAGCAGGTCGCTGGCGAAGCCGACCGCCGGATTCGCGGTCACGCCCGAGAAGGCGTCGCTGCCGCCGCACTGCACGCCGACCACCAGGTCCGAAGCAGGGCAGGTCTCGCGCACACGCGCGTTCAGTTCCATCAGGTGGCGCTCGGCGGTGTCCATGATGTTGTCGATCATGGAGCCGAAGCCGACGTGGGCGTTGTCCTGCAGGCAGACGTGGTCCGGGCCGTTCACGTCCTTGATCGGCATGGATGAGGAAAGTCCGGTGGCCGGGAACAGGCGGCCCGGCTGCAGCTTCTCGCAGCCCAGGCTGACCAGCATCGCGCGGCCGCCGAAGTTCGGGTTCCTGGCGATGTTGCGCAGGGTGCGGATCGGGATCTCGGCGCCCGGCGCTTCGATCGCCACGCCGCAGCCGTAGGTGTGGTCCAGGCTGACGACGTCGTCGACGTTCGGGTACTTCGGCAGCAGTTCGTCCTTGATGCGCTTGACCGCGAACTCGACCACGCCGGAGACGCACTGCACCGTGGTGCTGATCGCGAGGATATTGCGGGTGCCGACCGAACCGTCCGGGTTGCGGTAGCCTTCGAAGGTGTAGCCTTCCAGCGGGGGCAGGGGATCGGGGCGGATCGTGGCGATCGGCAGGTTGTCGAGTTCGCGCGCCGGCGGCATGCCGACCAGGGATTCTTCGACCCACTGGCCCGGCTCGATGTCGCGCAGGGCGTGGCCGATGGCGACGTTGTAGCGCAGGATGGCTTCGCCCTGGGCGATGGGGCGCAGCGCCACCTTGTGTCCCTGCGGGACCTTGTCCTTCAGTACCAGGCCGTCCGGGAAGACGGTGCCGGCCGGCAGGCCGCCGTCGTTCGAGACGATGGCGACGTTATCCTTGTCGTGCATCCGGATGTTGCGTGGCGTTCCGGTAGTTTCTGACCGCATTATTGCCTCCGTGCTTGTGTAGGTTTGTTCAACATCAGTTGTCTGACGTCTTACAAGCTGAGGGCAAGTATAATCAGGCCTACCTGAAATAGCAATCGATTGATTTAAAGGTCGGCAATGAGCAACATGACGCTCCCCACTCCCCGGAAACACCGCAATCTCGCCCAGCTGGTGGTCGAGCAGCTGACCGAACACATCCGCAATGGCGCGCTGCATCCCGGCGACAAACTGCCGACCGAGACGGAAATCATGACGGAACAGGGCGTCAGCCGCAGCGTGGTGCGCGAAGCGATTTCGCGCCTGCAGGCGGCCGGCGTGGTCGAGACGCGGCACGGGATCGGCACCTTCGTGCTGCCGCCGCCACCGCCGGTGATGGGCATCGATCCGGCCACCGTGACCACGGTGCGCGACGTGATCGCCTTGCTGGAACTGCGGATCGGCCTGGAGACCGAAGCCGCCGGGCTGGCGGCGACGCGCCGCACCGACGCCCAGATGGACGAGGTGCGCGCGGCGCTGGCGGCCTTGCAGCAGGCGGCCAGCACGGGGCAGGACACCGTCGAGCTGGACCAGCGTTTCCACCTGGCGATCGCCCAGGCTTCCGGCAACGAATACTTCCGCGCCATCCTGCAGCACCTGGGCGCGAACATCATCCCGCGGGCGCGCGTCAACTCGGCGCGCCTGACCCATGCCGACCCGGTGGCTTATATGGAACAGGTCGGACGCGAGCACCAGCAGATCGTCGACGCCATCGCGCGCGGCGACGCCGAATCGGCCCGCGCCGCGATGCGCCTGCACATCGGCAACAGCCGCGAGCGGCTGCGCCGGGCGCAGGAGGCGCTGGAAGCCGTCCAGGGCACGGAAGCCTAGGCTTTCGCCTTCTCCATGTCCGGCAGCAGCGCCGCCAGGATGCCCAGCAGCGGCAGGAAGGAGGCGATGCGGTACACCTGCTCGATGCCGGCGACGTCGGCGATGTGACCCATGGCGGCGGCGCCGATGCCGCTGATGCCGAACATCAGGCCGAAGAAGATCCCGGCGATCATGCCGACCTTGCCCGGCACCAGCTCCTGCGCGAACACCACGATGGCCGAGAAGGCCGAGGACATCACCAGGCCGATCACCACCGACAGCACGCCGGTCCAGAACAGGCTGGCGTAGGGCAGGGCCAGCGTGAACGGCGCCGCGCCCAGGATCGAAACCCAGATCACGCGCTTGCGGCCGATGCGGTCGCCGATCGGGCCGCCGGCGAAGGTGCCGACCGCCACCGAGGCCAGGAACAGGAACAGGTACATCTGCGCGGTCCCGACCGGCACGTGGAACTTCTCGATCAGGAAGAAGGTGTAGTAGCTCGACAGGCTGGCCATGTAGATGTACTTCGAGAACACCAGCATCGCCAGCACCGCCAGGGCCTGGAACACGCGCTTGCGCGGCAGCGGCGGACCGGCATGTAGCGCGGCCTTCTTCGGCGCGTTCTTCAGGTGGCTGCCGTACCAGCGGCTCACGCCCACCAGCACCAGCACCGCCAGCACCACCAGGATCGCGCACCAGGCGAACTTGCCGTGCCCGCGCCCGACCAGGATCGCGGCCGCCAGCAGCGGGCCGAGCGCCGAACCCAGGTTGCCGCCGACCTGGAACAGCGACTGCGCGAAGCCGAAGCGCCCGCCCGAGGCCAGGCGCGCGACGCGCGAGGCTTCCGGATGGAAGGTCGAGGAGCCGACCCCGATCATGCCGGCGCCCAGCAGCAGCATGCCGAAGCTGCCCGCCATCGACAGCAGCGCCACGCCGAGCAGGGTCATGCACATCCCCATCGGCAGCAGGAAGGGGATCGGGTGCTTGTCGGTGTACAGGCCGATCCAGGGCTGCAGCAGCGAGGCCGTGCACTGGAAGGTCAGGGTGATCAGGCCGACCTGCGCGAAGCTGAGCGCGAATTCCTGCTTGAGCAGCGGGTAGATCGCCGGCAGCGCGGCCTGCACGCAGTCGTTCAGCAGGTGGACGAAGGCGACGGAAAACAGGATCTGCAGGACCGTGCCGGTCTGCGCCGTCCTGGCGCCGGGGGAAGTCGTGGATGTGGTCATGGCAAGGATGAACTGAGTGACCGGCCAGTGTAATATGGGCGATCCGAACGCATCTTCCATTTTTCGTCGCCAAAGTGACACTCACGCCTTCCCCACGCTACCGTCCGAAATTCCTCGCGCTGCCGCGCCGCGTGACGGCCGTGCCGTCCGAAGTCCAGCACGGCGAGACCATCGAGGCCCATTGCCACCCCTGGGTGCAGCTGCTGTACGCCAGCGGCGGCGTGATGCGGGTGCGTACCGAGCATGGCGTGTGGATCATCCCGCCGCGCCGCGCGCTGCTGATCGCGCCCGGCGTGCTGCACGAGCTGACCATGCTCAGCCACGTCAACATGCGCACCCTCTACATCGACGCCGACGCCGCCGGCAGCTTGGTCGAGGATTGCCGGGTGCTGGAAGTCAGCCCGCTGCTGCGCGAGCTGATCCTGGCGCTGGCGCTGGAACCGGTCGCGTATCCGCCCGAAGGCCGCGGCGGCGACCTGGCGCGCCTGATCCTGTCGGAGCTGGCGGCGATGGAAACCGTGCCGATCGCCGTGCCCTGGCCGCGCGACCGCCGCCTGCAGGCGCTGTGCAGCGGGATCATGGCCCAGCCGGGCAGCCCGCGCCGGCTCGACGACCTTGCTGCGGACGCCGGCGCCAGCGCGCGCACCCTGATCCGCCTGTTCCCGAAGGAGACCGGGCTGCATTACCGCCAGTGGGTGCAGCAGGTGCACCTGGCGCATGCCTTCGAGATGCTGGCGCGCGGCGAGGGCGTGGGCACGATCGCGCGCACGCTGGGCTATGCCAGCCCGAGCGCGTTCACGAGCATGTTCAGGCGCTTGCTGGGCAGGACGCCGCAGCATTATCTGGCGGAGTGGAAGGGAGTGCAGGAGCCGCCGGCCGGGGGAGGAGTGGCGCCGCCACATTTGCATGCGACAGCGCCTCGCGGCCAGCAGCGCTGACTACGATAAGCGCATCAAGGTGCAGGAGATTTGCGCTCCCTCAAGAACAACGTCATTCCCGTGGAAGCGGGAATCCAAGCTGCTTATCTATTTCAATTCGACGCGCTGGATATTGCGCCGCCATTCCGACAGCGATTGCAGGCTGTCGGTTTCCGCATCCTCGACCAGGATCTCGTCGCCGGTCTTCGCGACCAGGAAGCTGGCGCGGCGGTGCACGTTCTGCTTGCGGTTCTCGACGAAGCTCAGCTGGTAATAGGCCTTGCCGCCGATGACGCGCGCTGTCGGATCGTCCTCGATCACGGCGCCGTGCACCTTGCCGTGCGAGCCCTGCTCGATCTGCTCCGACCATGCCTTCAGTTCCGGCAACGCCATCAGTTCGGCGATGGCCTGCTCGCGCGTGCGCGTGGGCGCGGCCGGCGCTTCGGCAACGGCCGGCTTGGGCGGCGGCGTTTCCGCGCGCTTGCAGGCCGTCACGCCGATCGCCAGGGCCAGCGCGAGGAGCAGGGTGCTGAAGGAGAAGTTTGGACTTTGCATGATGTTCCGTTGTTTTGTTGCCATACTAAACCACGGCCGGATTGTGAACAATGTTTCGTATATACAACTTTGGTTGCATTGCAGCAAATGCATCGCTAATATTCCGACATCCCGCCTTTTCAAATCCCCCGTCATGAATTTTCTATCGAATCTCAAGATCGGCCAGCGCCTGGCGCTCGGCTTTGCCATCGTCCTCTTCCTGTCGATCCTGACCACGGCGATCGGCATCGTCAAGCTGAATACGATCGCCGATGCAGCCCAGCGCATGCTGGACGAACCCGTCAAGAAAGACCGCCTGATCACGGAATGGGACGGCAACATCGCACTGGCGGTGCAGCGCACCACCGCCATCGTCAAGAGCAGCGATCCCTCGCTGGTCCAGGTCTTTGCCGCCAACGCCGTGGAAACCGACCAGAAGGCCGCGGTGCTGCTGAAAGAGATCGAGCCGATGCTGACGACCGCGGAGGAGAAGCAGGCCTTTGCGCAGATGATGGAAATCCGCAAGGACTACAAGGGCGGGCGCAAGAAAGCGATCGAGCTCAAGGAAGCCGGCCAGGTGCAGGAATCGAACGAGGTGCTCGACAAGGTCTATCTGCCGGCGGCGAAGGTCTACCAGGCCGGCATCGCCAGGCTGGTCGAGATGCAGCGCAAGCGCGTCAAGGAACTGAGCGGCGAGATCCAAGCGATCAAGGATGAGTGCCGCCGCACCGTGATCGTGCTCGGCGTGCTGGGCACGGTCTTCGGCGTCCTGTGCGCCTGGTGGCTGGGCCGCAGCATCGTCAAGCCGGTCCAGGAAGCCGTCGACGTCGCCCAGCGCGTGGCCGCCGGCGACCTGACCGCCAACCCGCAAGTCGGCGGACGTGACGAGATCGGCCAGCTGCAGTCGGCCCTGAAGCACATGAACGACCAGCTGCTGCGCATGGTGCGCGAGATCCGCGGCGGTTCGGATGCGATCGCCAGCGCCTCGTCGCAGATCGCGGCCGGCAACCACGACCTGTCCGCGCGCACCGAGCAGCAGGCCGGCTCGCTGGAGGAAACCGCATCCTCGATGGAAGAGCTGACGTCGACCGTCAGCCAGACCTCGGACAACGCGCGCCAGGCCAGCCAGCTGGCGGCGACGGCCAGCACCGTCGCCGGCCGCGGCGGCGCGGTGGTGGCCCAGGTGGTCGACACCATGGCCTCGATCAACGCCTCATCGAAGAAGATCGCGGACATCATCGGCGTCATCGACGGCATCGCCTTCCAGACCAATATCCTGGCGCTGAACGCGGCCGTCGAGGCGGCGCGCGCGGGCGAGCAGGGCAGGGGCTTCGCGGTGGTCGCGAGCGAGGTGCGCAACCTGGCGCACCGGTCGGCCGCGGCGGCCAAGGAGATCAAGGAACTGATCACCGATTCGGTCGAGAAGGTCGACAGCGGCGCGCGCCTGGTGAACGAGGCCGGCGCCACGATGGACGAGATCGTCGGCAGCGTCCGGCGCGTGACCGACATCATCGGCGAGATCACGGCCGCGACCGAGGAACAGCGTTCCGGCATCGGCCAGATTAACGAGGCCGTCAGCCAGATGGACCAGGTGACCCAGCAGAACGCGGCGCTGGTCGAGCAGGCGGCGGCCGCGTCGGCGGCGATGCAGGACCAGGCGCAGCAGCTGGCGCAGGTGGTCAGCGTGTTCAGGCTGGATGACGACGGCAGCCGTACGCCGGGCGCCGGGCGGCGCCGCGAACCGGAAGGCAGGCTGGCGCCGCGCCTGGCCTGATCCGCGCCGCGATCCTCGCCAAACCCGCTTCCGAGCGGGTTTTTTTCATTGACATCAATGCTGGGGCAGCTTGAAATACCGGATCGATCACGTTCGACGGAGCCGCGATGGGACAGCGTTGGTGGGGTTTGTGCCTGGCCGGGTGGGCCTGCTGGGTATCTGCGCAAGACCAGGACATGAGCCTGCACGCCCGTATCGCGCGGGTCGAGAACGGCCTGCGCTGGCCGGTCGCCGTGCGCGGCGAAGCGGTGCATGCCATGGCGCTGGCCGAGCGCATGCGCGCCCTGCATGTGCCGGGCCTGGGCGTGGCCGTGATCGACGGCGGCCGGATCGCGTGGGCGCGTGCCTACGGCGTCGCCGATGCCGGCAGCGGCCGTCCGCTCACGACCGACACCCTGTTCCAGGCGGCGTCGATCAGCAAGCCGGTCGCCGCGGTCCTGAGCCTGCGGCTGGCGGGGCAGGGCAAGCTCGATCTCGATGAAGACATCAACCGGCGCCTGCACGCCTGGAAACTGCCCGGCGCCCGGACCGTCACCGCGCGCGCCCTGCTCAGCCACACGGCCGGCATGCCGGCCGGCGGCGTGCCCGGTTACGGCGCCGCCGAGCCCTTGCCGACCCTGCTGCAGGTGCTGGCGGGCGCCGCTCCCGCAAAGCCGCCGAAGGCCGAGCCCGACCATGCGCCCGGCCCGTATGCCTATTCCAGCCTCGGCTATGGCGTGCTCCAGCAATACATCGTCGATGCCGCCGGCCGGCCATTCGCGGACCTGGCGCGCGATCAGGTCCTTGCGCCGCTGGGCATGCGCGACAGCCTGTTCGCCGCGAGCCCGCCGTCCGCATTGACGGCCCGGGTGGCGGCCGGCCATGCGCTGGACGGCAGCAAGGTCGACGGCGGCTGGCGCCGTTTTCCGGAACTGGCGGCGGCCGGCCTGTGGAGCACGCCGGGCGACCTGGCGCGTTTCGTGACCGCGCTGCAGCGCGCAGCGGCCGGCCATGGCGGCGCGTTTCTCAGCCAGGACCAGGTGAAGGCACTGTTCACGCCGGTGCGCAAGGATTACGGCCTGGGTTTCGAACTCGACCACCAGGGAGCGCAGCCGGCCTTCCACCACAGCGGCGCGCAGGACGGCTACCAGGCGCTGATGTTCGGCTACGTGGGGAGCGGGCAGGGCGCCGTCATCATGACGAACGGCGCGGGCGGCTGGCCGCTGATCGAGGAGCTGATGCGCAGCATCGCGGCCGAATACGGCTGGCAGGATTACCGGCCGCTGGAGCGTGCGGCGGCGCCGGCCGACACCGCGCTCTACGATCGCTTTGCCGGCGACTACCTCGTCTCGAACATCGTGCTGCACATCGAGCGCCGCGGCGACCGCCTGTACGCCGCCGGGCCGCCGCTGGGCCCGGATCCGGTCGAACTGGTGCCGGCCGGCGACCACGATTTCTTCATCCGCGAAAAGGACGCGACCCTGCATTTCGATGCGAACGGCGACGCGCCGGTGCAGACCCTGAGCTTCGTCGACGGCAGGCCGCGCCCGGGTAGAAGGCAATGAGGCTCCGAGACTTGCATGCTCAGCTATTCCAGGGGTGAAGCGACATCGAGTTCCAGACCGTGCTGGCGGCACCAGGCTTCCAGCGCGACCCGCGTTTCTTCCTCGCGGAAGCGGTACCAGGCATCGAGCACGCCGCGTTCCTCGAGCAGTTTCGCGAAGCGCTCGTAGCCGTCGCCGCGGTCCAGCATCTCGCGCACCTGTTCGCGGTCGCCGTGCAGGTGGCCGGCGGCGAAGCGGGCCATCAGCTCGCGCCCCAGGCCGAGCGTGCTGGCGGCCGGCACGGACACGTAGGCGTCGCCGGTCTCGAAGTCGCCGGGCAGCGGCGCTTCCTCGTCCATGTACTCGTCGTTGAGCAGGTGGATCATGCCGGTGTCGCGCGCGACGAGCGCCTTCGCGCTGCCTTCACCGTCGTCGACCAGGATGGCCGCGTTTTCGAGTTCGTCCAGTTTGATTGCCGGCATCGCTTCCTCACCATGAAAAAAGAAAAGGCCCGCGGGGCGCAAACCCCGCGGGCCTTACTTTACTACTCGGTTGGCTTGGGAGCCGTCCGGCTTGATTACATCATGCCGTCCATGCCCATGCCGCCCATGCCGCCCATGCCGCCGCCCATGCCGCCGGCCGGCTTGTCTTCGGCGATCTCGGAGACCATGCAGTCGGTGGTCAGCATCAGGCCGGCGATCGACGCTGCGTTCTGCAGGGCCGAGCGGGTGACCTTGGCCGGATCCAGCACGCCCATTTCGACCATGTCGCCGTAGGTGCCGTTGGCGGCGTTGTAGCCGTAGTTGCCCTGGCCGTTCAGGACGGCGGACACGACGACCGACGGCTCTTCACCGGCGTTCTGGACGATCATGCGCAGCGGTTCTTCCATTGCGCGCAGGACGATCTTGATGCCGGCTTCCTGGTCCGGGTTGTCGCCCTTGACCTGCAGGGCAGCGCGGGCGCGCAGCAGGGCCACGCCGCCGCCCGGGACGATGCCTTCTTCGACGGCAGCGCGGGTGGCGTGCAGCGCGTCTTCCACGCGTGCTTTCTTCTCTTTCATCTCGACTTCGGTAGCAGCACCGACGCGGATCACGGCAACGCCGCCGGCCAGCTTGGCCACGCGCTCTTGCAGTTTTTCGCGGTCGTAGTCCGAGGTCGCTTCTTCGATCTGGACGCGGATCATCTTGACGCGTGCTTCGATCGCTTCGGCGGCGCCGGCGCCATCGATGATGATGGTGTTTTCCTTGCCGACTTCGATGCGCTTCGCCTGGCCCAGTTCGTTCAGGCTGACTTTTTCCAGGGTCAGGCCGACTTCTTCGGCGATGACCTGGCCACCGGTCAGGATGGCGATGTCTTCCAGCATGGCCTTGCGGCGGTCGCCGAAGCCCGGGGCCTTGACGGCGACGGTCTTCAGGATGCCACGGATGTTGTTGACCACCAGGGTCGCCAGGGCTTCGCCTTCGATATCTTCGGCGACGATCACCAGCGGACGGCCGGCTTTCGCAACCTGCTCCAGCACCGGCAGCAGATCACGGATGTTCGAGATCTTCTTGTCGCACAGCAGGACGAACGGGTTCTCGTGAACGGCAACCTGCTTGTCCGGGTTGTTGATGAAGTACGGCGACAGGTAGCCGCGGTCGAACTGCATACCTTCGACGATGTCCAGCTCGTCGTTCAGCGACTTGCCGTCTTCGACGGTGATGACGCCTTCCTTGCCGACTTTTTCCATCGCCTCGGCGATGCGCTCGCCAACGGACGAATCCGAGTTGGCCGAGATGGTGCCGACCTGGGCGATCTCTTTCGAGGTGGTGGTCGGCTTGGCGATCTTCTTCAGTTCTTCGACGGTGGCGGTGACGGCCTTGTCGATGCCGCGCTTCAGGTCCATCGGGTTCATGCCGGCGGCAACGAACTTCATGCCTTCGCGCACGATGGCTTGCGCCAGCACGGTCGCGGTGGTGGTGCCGTCACCGGCGTTGTCGCTGGTCTTCGAAGCGACTTCCTTCACCATCTGCGCGCCCATGTTCATGAGCTTGTCTTTCAGCTCGATCTCTTTCGCGACCGAGACGCCGTCCTTGGTGACGGTCGGGGCGCCGAACGAACGGTCCAGCACCACGTTGCGGCCTTTCGGGCCCAGGGTGACTTTGACTGCATTGGCCAGGATGTTCACACCCTCGACCATCTTGGCGCGTGCCACATCGCCGAAAATTACGTCTTTAGCTGCCATGTTCTATTTCTCCGTATTCAGGAAGTCTGTATTGGACTGTATTACTGGGCCACGACGGCCATGATGTCTTCTTCGCGCATGACCAGCAGTTCCTCGCCGTTGACCTTGACGGTCTGGCCCGAGTACTTGCCGAACAGCACGCGGTCGCCGACTTTCACTTCCAGCGGACGGACGTTGCCGTTTTCTTGCACTTTGCCGTTGCCCACGGCGAGAATCTCACCCTGGTCCGGTTTCTCTGCCGCCGCATCGGGGATGATCAGGCCGGACGCAGTTTTGGTTTCCTGGTCGAGACGCTTCACGATCACGCGATCGTGCAATGGGCGAAGGTTCATGCAAAACTCCTTTGATTGTTGATTGATTGTTCGTTGGCGGTGAGGGGCTGTTAGCACTCCTCACCAACGAGTGCTAATTATAGGGACGATAATTTCCCATTTCAAGCAGAGATGTTGGTGATTTGCCAGACTTTTTTGATGGGACGCAAGCGCGAGGGGTGGCTCGTTGCAGGAAAGCGCAAAAGCCTACCATCCATTTCTTGAAACCTGCGCACGGCACGGCATCTGTTGACGAAAAATCGATACCGGTCCTATAGTTACGGATGATTTCCGAATTCCAAGAACTGTCCGATAAAATCGACCGTCTCGCCCAGCTTGCCCAGTCGCTGCGCAGCGAAAACTATCTGCTGCGCCAGGCGAACGCCCTGCTGAGCGCCGAGAACCTCGATTTCAAGAACCGGCTGCTGCAGGCCCAGCAACGCGTCGAAGCGATGCTCGCCCAGCTGGAACCCGCCGACGCCAGCCCGGAAGACGAGGCTGAAGACGCATCCGCCAACCCTGACGACTTTGATGCCGCCCGATGATCCATCTTGACGTCCTCATCATGGGCCAGTCCTACCGCCTGGCCTGCCGCGAAGGCGAAGAGCGCACCCTGCGCGAAGCGGTCCACTACCTCGACAGCAAGATGTGCGCGCTGCGCGATTCGGGCAAGGTCAAGGGCACCGACCGCATCGCCGTCATGGCGGCGCTGTCGGTCGCGGCCGAATTCCTGTCCGTGAAATCGCCGCAGGGCCCGCTTGGCGACCAGTCCATGTTGGAAGTCAAGCAGAAGCTGGAGGCCATGCATTCGGTCCTGGACCAGGCTCTGGCTCCGCAAGAAAATCTGCTCTGAGGCTAAATTCGTTTGACATGGCAGTTCATCGTAGTAAACTGCCGTCTACCCTGCGGTGTTCGAGATTTGCCATATATTCCTTGAACCATTCTTTCGCATAGGTTGCGGGACATGTTTGGTGGGCGCGATCGTCACTAGTCTGACGAACCCGAAATCGAGCTGACTGCGACCACCTTGAGCCTTCTGGTTCGGGATGCCGGCAAAAACGGCACAGGCGGGGCATTAATTCCGAGCGGTTGCGACACGAGAGTGCGCAGCCGCTTTTCATTTGGAGATCGCATGCGCTACTGGTTGATGAAGTCCGAGCCCGATGAAGTCAGTTTCGACGACGTCCTGCAGGCCCCTGACAAGACGGTGGCGTGGTTCGGGGTGCGCAACTACCAGGCCCGCAATTTCATGCGCGACCAGATGCAGCTGGGGGACGGCATCCTGTTCTATCACTCCAGCTGCGCGGTGCCGGGCGTGGCGGGCATCGCGCGGGTCGCCAGCACGGCGTATGCGGATGCATCGCAGTTCGATCCCGCCAGCCCTTACCACGATCCGAAGGCGACGCGGGAGACGCCGCGCTGGATCTCGGTTGACGTGCAGGCGGTGGCGCAGGGACGCTACCTGCCGCTGACGGAATTGCGCGGCGTGCCGGAACTCGAGGACATGGTGCTGCTGCAGAAGGGCAGCCGGCTGTCGGTGTCGCCGGTGACGCCGGGACAGTGGCAGGCGATCCTCCAGCTGGCGGGCGTGAACCCGGCGCTTTTCAGTTAGCGCCGATCAGGGTGCAGCGCCGCAGGCGCAGGCGCGTGTGAGGATGCGGCGTGCGGATGCCGGCGCACATGCCCCAGGCCGCGGCCCAGCGCAAGGCCTGGTCGGTGGCCGCGCCGAAGGGACGCGCGGCGGCGGCCCGCCGCAAGGCGATCGACATGCGCTGCATCGCATACAGCTTTTTGGGCGAAAAGGCTTTGCTCATGGGATGACGATACGTGCATCGCCATCCCCTTGCAGTGCTGTACTTAACGTTTCAGGCGTGCACGGCGCGCTTGCCGTTGCCCGAGTACGCCCATCCCAGCATCAGCAGGCCGGCCACGATCATCGGCAGCGACAGCACCTGGCCGGAGGTGATCGGCAGGCCCATCACGTGGGTCTCCCAGTCCGGCACGCGGAAGTACTCGGTAAAGAAGCGCGCGCAGCCGTACAGCAGGGTGTAGAGGGCGCCGACCGCCAGCCGCGGACGCGGTTTGCGGGCGAAGATCCACATGATGACGAACACCAGGATGCCGTCGACCAGCATCTGGTACAGCGGCGAGGGGTGGACCAGGTGGTCTTCGATGCCCGGCCACTTCATGGCCCAGGGCAGGGAAGGATCGGCCAGGCGGCCCGGCAGCTCGTGGTTGATGAAGTTGCCGAGGCGGCCGCAGGCATAGCCGATCGGGACCATCGGCGCGATGAAGTCGTAGACGTCGAGCAGGTTGCGCTTGCGCTTCCTGGCCCACAGCGCCATCGCCAGCAGCACGCCGATGAAGCCCCCGTGGTAGGACATGCCGCCTTCCCAGGTCTTGAAGATCTCGATCGGGTGCGCGAAGTAGTGGGCCGGCTGGTAGAACAGCACCTCGCCCAGGCGGCCGCCGATCACCACCCCGAGCATCCCGTAGAACAGCATGTCGTCCAGGTCTTCCCTGGTCCAGCCCTGGGCCTGGACGTGCGGCTGGGTCCTGATGCGCACGCGGCCGAGGATGATGAAGAGGGCGAAGGCCAGCACATACATGATCCCGTACCAGTGGATGGCCAGGGGACCGATGTGGAAGGCGACGGGATCCGGGTTCGGATGGACGAGCATAGTCAGTGATTCCTCAATAGTTCCAGAAAACCCTTCAGCACGGGCGACGCGTTGTCGCGGCGCCAGGCGATGCCGGTCTCGACCAGCGGGGTCGGGTCCGCGAGGGCACGGTATTCTACGCCTGGCCGCATCAGGTTAGACACGGATTGTGGCACAAGTGCCAAGCCCATGCCGCTGGATACCAGGCTGACGATGGTCTGCATCTGGATCGCCTGCTGGCCGATGGCGGGGGTGATGCCGGCCGCGCGGAAGCAGGACAGGATGGCGTCGTGCAGGGCCGGCGAGATCTCGCGCGGGAAGATGATCAGGGGCAGGCGGGGGAGGTCCTGCAGGCGCACGGGCGCCTGGGCGGACAGCGCCGGCAGTCCGGCCGGGGCGCACAGGATCAGCGGCTCTTCCAGCAGCTTCATGTAATCGAGTTCGCCCTGGGCCTTGTCGGGCAGCGGCGGGATCAGGAGGCCGGCGTCGACGCGGCCGCGCAGCAGCTCGTCGGCCTGCACGTCGGAAGTCGCTTCCAGCAGGTTCAGGTGGACGTCCGGGTAGCGCTCGCTGTAGCGCCGCAGGAAGGGCGGCAGCACGCTGTAGTCGCACGAGGTGACGAAGGCCAGCGACAGCCGTCCCGCTTCGCCGGCGGCGGCGCGGCGCGCCAGTTCCGGCAGCGCGTCGGCTTCGAGCAGCAGGCGCCGCGCTTCGGGCAGCAGGGCGCTGCCGGCCGGGGCCAGCTCGACGGTGCGCCGGTTGCGCACGAACAACGGCGCGCCCAGCAGCTCTTCCAGCGCCGCGATCGCCTGCGACAGCGGCGGCTGGGTCATATGCAGCCGCGCCGCCGCCCGGCCGAAATGCAGCTCCTCGGCGACGGTGACGAAGTAGCGCAGCTGGCGCAGTTCCAGATTCATGTGATATGCATTTCCCGCGATTTTGGACTGATCTATTCGCGGAATGTATCACAGCCTTGAGCCAAGACAAACCGGGGTCAGACTCCCGATTTTGGCAACTGGACCAAAGAAATTGCCAAAAATCGGAGTCTGACCCCGGTTTGAGGTTTATTTACGTTTGTCGAAAGCCTGCTTGACCCGCTCCTTGCGGCGGGCGTCGTCGACCTTGTGGGCTTTTTTCTTGTCGAGGCCGAGCATCTTTTCGATGAATTCGAACCAGATGAAGGCCAGCACCGCCAGGGCGACGATCCACCACCAGGACAGCTGGGCGAATTTCCAGACTTCGAAGAAGCGCAGGGCGACGAGGGCAAGCAGCAGGAGGATGAGGGGCATGATGAGTCCTTTACTTTCTGGCGCCATCTTACAATAATAGTGCTTTGCGGAAACGAAATCCTGCCATTTGGTCAACCGAAATGTGTATCAGCCGTTACGGACTGTATCGATACTGCCGATGCAAGGGAAACAGGATAGAATTTGTGCAGTATTTCACTTTGGAGAGAGTACGGAATGAAACGGTCCCTGATGATGTTGATGGCGGTTTCCGCCCTGGTGTCGACCAGCGCTTTCGCGCAGGCTGACCTGGCCAAAGCCAAGAACTGCATGGCGTGCCACGCCATCGGCACCAAGCTGGTCGGTCCGGCGTACAAGGATGTCGCCGCCAAATACGCGGGCCAGAAAGGTGCTGAAGACAAACTGGTCCAGAAGGTCATGAAAGGCGGCTCGGGCGTCTGGGGGCCGGTGCCGATGCCGGCCAACCCGCAGGTCAGCGAGGCCGAAGCCCGCACCCTGGTCAAGTGGGTGCTGTCGCAGAAATAAGCCGCGCACGCAGCCCTCATGAAAAAGCGCCCTGTCGACAGGGCGCTTTTTTCATGCCTGGCTGATCGGCAAACAAACCCCAGGGCGAGACGATGCAACGCCGCCCTGGGGTTTGTTTACCGGACCACGTCGATCTTGCTGCGCTTGCCGCCCTTGTAGGTGTACAGGGTCAGCGCGCCATCCTTGATGTCGCCGTTCTGGTCGAACTGGATGGTGCCGGTCACGCCTTCGTACTTGATCGCCTTCAGCGCCGGCAGGTATTTCGCGGGATCGGCCGACTTCGCGTTCTGCATCGCGGTCGTCATCACCATCACCGAGTCGTACACATAGGGCGCGTACAGCTGCACGTCCTGGTTGAACTTCTTCTTGTAGCGGGCGCGGAAGTCGTCCATCGTCTTTTCCTGCGCTCCCTTGACGCCGCCCGCTTCGGCACAGATCACCTTGCCGTCGACCAGGCCGTCGCCGGCCAGCCGGCCCAGCGCTTCCGTGCACATGCCGTCGCCGCCCATGAAGGTGGCCTGGATGCCGAGCGCCTTCATCTGCTTGAGCATGGGACCGGCCACCGAGTCCATCCCGCCGAAGAAGATCAGGTCCGGCTTCTTGGCCTTGATCGAGGTGAGGATGGCGGTGTAGTCGGTCGCCTTGTCGCTGGTGAATTCGCGGCCCAGGACGCGCATGCCGGCGGCCTTGGCGCCCTTCACGAATTCGTCCGCCACGCCCTGGCCGTAGGTGGTGCGGTCGTCGATGACGGCGATGTTCTTCACTTTCAGCGTGCCGGCCGCATACCTGGCCAGGGTGCCGCCCAGCTTGGCGTCGCTGGCCACCACCCGGAACGCGCCCGGGAAGTGCTGGCGGGTGTAGGCGGGGGCGGTGGTGGCCGGCGAGATCTGCACGATGCCGGCATCGTTGTAGATCTTCGAGGCCGGCACGGTGGTGCCCGAATTCAGGTGGCCGATCACGCCGTTCACCCTGGCGTCGACCAGCTTTTGGGCGACCGCCGTGCCCTGCTTGGGATCGGCGCCGTCGTCTTCCGAGACCAGCTGCAGCGTGACCTTCTGGCCGTTGATGGCGAAGCCCTTGGCGTTGAGTTCGTCCACCGCCATGCGCGCGGCATTCTCGTTGTCCTTGCCGAGGTGGGCGCTGGGACCCGAGATCGGCGCGACGTGGCCGAGCTTGACGACTTGCTGGGCGCAGGCGGAACCGGCGAAGGCCAGCGCGATGGCGGCCGGGATGAGGGCGAATTTGATGGTGGCCTGCATGTCTCTTCTCCTGGGAGTAGTAATTACGCCAGGCAAAGGTACATCAAATTCCGGCGTTGGCAAAGCTTTCCCGAAGCTCGCCCAGCGGAGGTGCATGGATGCCCGCCAAGGGGGCGGAAAAGCCCCGGAACGCTCAGCCCTGGCGCGCGACCAGGTGTGCCAGTTCCTGCTGCACGGCGCGCGCGACGACGTGCTCGATCGACTGCTGCAGCGCGGCGCGCAGCTCGAGGCCGAGGCGCTCGGCGACGTGGTCGAGCACGATCGCCATCTGGTCGCGCACCTGGTCTTCCAGCACCACGTCGATGCGCGGCTGCAGGCGGTCCAGCACGCGCGTCACCAGGCGCTCCTCGAGGGCGCGCCAGGCCTCGTCGTCGGGAGCGCCGGACTGCGCCGACGCGGGCGCGGGGGCGGCCGCCACCTCGAGTACCGGAACCGCCTCGGCCCCGGCTTCGGCGTCGGCGTCGGCGTCGGCAGCCGGCGGCGCCGCTTCGGCAGCGGCCGGCGCCGCCGGCTCGACCACGACTTCGGTCAGCACCGGGATTTCGTCGAAGGAGGGGGTGTCGGTCATGACTGGCCTGCCACGAAGTGGGTCAGCGGATAGGACTGCTTGCGGTAGGCGACGTAGCGGGCGCGCCCGGCGGCGGCGTCCTCCTCGTCGGTCGAGATGATCTCGAACACGCGCGCGAACTGGTCGAGGCCTTCGGGCGTGCGGCGGGTCAGGTTGACCAGCATGTCGTGGTGCGGCAGCGCGGCGCGCTCGTCGACGGTGACGATCACCGGCGTCTCCGGCGCCAGCGGGTCGCCTGCCATCACGTGCGGGATGAAGTCGGTGCCGGACAGGGTCCATAGCGCCTCGTTCAGCTGGTCGGCCTGGTCGCTGGTCTCGGCCAGCAGCACGACCTTGCCGCGCGCGGCATAGGCCTTGCGCGCCAGCCGGCAGGCATACCCGAGCTTGTCGGGGATGTTGGTATGGAAGTCGATCCGGGTCATGGACTTCGATCCCTCAGGCCGCCTGCATGCCGTTGTGGCGCAGCAGCGCGTCGATCTGCGGTTCGCGGCCGCGGAAGGCCTTGAACGATTCGAGCGCCGGACGCGAGCCGCCCACCGACAGGATCTCGCGGTGGAAGCGCTTGCCGGTCTGGTCGAGCGCGTCGCCGCCCGCTTCGACCGCCTCCTCGAAGGCCGCATAGGCGTCGGCCGACAGCACTTCCGCCCACTTGTAGCTGTAGTAGCCCGCCGCATAGCCGCCCGCGAAAATGTGGCCGAAGCTGTGCTGGAAGCGGTTGAACGAGGGCGGGATCAGCACCGAGAACTTGCTGCGCACTTCGTCGACCAAGTCCTGCACCGTCTTCTGGCTGTTCGGGTCGAAGTCGTAGTGCAGGTGCATGTCGATCAGCGAGAACTCGACCTGGCGCAGGGTCTGCATGCCGGATTGGAAATTCTTCGCCGCCAGCATCTTCTCGTACAGTGCCCGAGGCAGCGGCTCGCCCGTCTTCACGTGCGCCGTCATGCCCTGCAGGACCTCCCACTCCCAGCAGAAGTTTTCCATGAACTGCGAGGGCAGCTCGACCGCATCCCATTCCACGCCCGAGATGCCGGACACGGACAGTTCGTCGACCTCGGTCAGCATGTGGTGCAGGCCATGGCCGAACTCGTGGAACAGGGTCGTCACTTCGTCGTGCGTGAACAGCGAGGGCTGCAGCTGGCCGTCCACCTGGGCCGGCGGCGTGAAGTTGCAGACCAGGTAGGCGATCGGGGTCTGCACGATGCCGCCCGTGGCCAGCCTGCGGCCGCGCGCGTCGTCCATCCAGGCGCCCTGGCCCTTGCCCTGGCGCGCATACAGGTCGAGGTAGAACTGGCCGATCATCTGGCCGTCGCGCTCGATGCGGTAGAAGCGCACGTCCGGATGCCAGACCGGACCCTGGTCCAGCGAGATCGTCACGCCGAACACCTTCGAGATCACGCCGAATAGGCCGGCCACGACCTTGGGTTCGGGGAAGTACTGCTTCACTTCCTGGGCCGAGAAGGCGTAGCGCTTTTCGCGCAGCTTCTCGGACGCGTAGGTCACGTCCCAGGCCTGCATCTCGGCGATGCCCAGCTCGTCCTTCGCGAAGGCGCGCAGCTCGTCCAGGTCCTTTTCGGCGTACGGACGGGCGCGGCGCGCCAGGTCTTCCAGGAACTCGATCACGCGTTCCGGGCTCTCCGCCATCTTCGGCTCCAGCGAGACGTCGGCGAAGCTGCGGAAGTCGAGCAGCTTGGCTTCCTCGTCGCGCAGCTTCAGGAGCTGGGCGATGTTGCCGGTGTTGTCCCATTTCTCGACCTCGGAGAACACCGCACCCATCTCGGACGCCTTGGTGGCGTTGGCGCGGTAGATCCGCTCGCGCAGGTTCCGGTTGTCGGCGAACTGCAGCAGCGGGAAGTAGGACGGGAAGTGCAGCGAGAACTGCCAACCCTGCTTGCCGTCGCGCTCGGCGGCGGCGCGCGCGGCCGCCTTGGCGTCGTCCGGCAGGCCGGCCAGCTCGGCTTCGTCGCTCACCAGCAGCTTGAAGTCGTTGGTGGCGTCCAGCACGTTCTCCGAGAAGCGGGTCGACAGTTTCGCCTGCTCTTCCTGGATCTCGGCGAAGCGCTGCTTCTGGTGCTCGGGCAGTTCGGCGCCGCCCAGGCGGAAGTCGCGCAGGGCGTTCTCGACGATGCGCTTGCGCGCCGCGCTCAGGTTCACGAATTCCGGGCTGGCGCGCAGCTGCTTGTACTTGCCGAACAGCGCCTCGTTCTGGCCCAGCTCGGTCCAGAACTCCGTCACCTTCGGCTGGTTCTCGTTGTAGGTGGCGCGCAGCTCGGGCGTGTCCATCACGTGGTTCAGGTGATTGACCACGCCCCAGGCGCGTCCCAGGCGTTCGGTCGATTCCTCGAGGGGCACCACGAAATTGTCCCAGCTCACGCTATCGCTTGGTGCCTCCAGTTGCTGGACGACGCCGCGCGCATCCGCGATCAGCTGTTCGATCGCCGGCGTCACGTGCTCGGGACGGATCAGGTCGAAGCGGGGCAGGCCCGTGAAGTCGAGGAGGGGATTGCTGGTTTCAATGCTCATGGTGCTCCTTCCTGGTTGATGCAAAGGGTCAGGCAAGACCGGGCTTCGGGTCCATCCCCGAGGCCTGGCCAGGCTGTGCTTGATTCTTGGCAAGCCCGCGTTCCGCGGACTCGAGCGTATTCATCAACAGCATGGTAATCGTCATCGGCCCGACGCCGCCCGGGACCGGCGTAATGTGCGAGGCCACCTCGCTGACGCTGGCGAAATCGACGTCGCCGCACAGCTTGCCTTCGTCGTCGCGGTTGATGCCGACGTCGATCACGATCGCGCCCGGCTTGACCATGTCGCCGGTCAGGGTATTGCGGCGGCCGACGGCGGCGACCACGATGTCGGCCTGGCGGGTGTGGTAGCCCAGGTCCGGCGTGCCGCTATGGCATATGGTCACGGTGGCGTTCTGTTGCAAGAGCAGCAGCGCCATTGGTTTGCCGACCGTGTTCGAACGGCCGATCACGACCGCATGCTTGCCGCGCAGGTCGACGCCGGTGGTCTCGATCAGCTTCATGCAGCCATACGGCGTGCAGGGACGGAAACCCGGCAGGTTGGCGACCAGTTCGCCGGCCGACAGCACCGAGTAGCCGTCCACGTCCTTGGTGGTGGCGATCGCTTCGATCACCTTCGACGGGTCGATGTGCTTCGGCAGCGGCATCTGCACCAGGATGCCGTGGATCGCCGGGTCGGCGTTCAGGGCGGCGATGCGGTCCAGCAGGGCCTGCTCGCTGAAGTCGGCCTCGTACTTTTCCAGCACCGAGTGGAAGCCGGCTTCGTTGCAGGCCTTGACCTTGTTGCGCACGTAGACGTGGCTGGCGGGATCGTCGCCGACGATGATCACGGCCAGGCCCGGCTGGCGGCCCGTGGCGGTCAGTTCGGCGGCGCGGCGGGCGATGTCGGCGCGCAGTTGGTGGGAAAGTTTGACTCCGTCGATCAGTTGGGCAGGCATGGCGGGACTCGGCTTCTGGACAAAAACGAAATTATAAGCCGCCGTCCGGTATCGCGCGCCGCGATGGGGCGTTCATTGTCATATTTATAGATGCCGCTGTCCGGCTGGGCAGTGAAGAATATTGTTGGCCGTAAATCCGTCGTCCCCGCGCAGGCGGGGACCCAAGTCTTCCTGGAGTGCAGCGAACTTGGGCCCCCGCCTGCGCGGGGACGACGGTGTTTGCATGCGTTCTGCATCGGCGTTTTCCATATTATGAAATTGAATATCGTATTTTGAAAAATGACTGCTCCACTGGTAGAATCGACAGGCTTTAATTTAGGGATAGTCTTTTCGCCACCAAACGTCCGGGCGATCTCGGGATCGGGTGGGGCACCACACTCAAGGAGACGTAGCACATGTCAGCTCAACTCGACCAGTTGACGGCCCAGGCCGCCAATGACCCGGATACGCTCGAGACCAAGGAATGGCTCGACGCGCTCGAAGCAGTCATCGAATTCGAAGGCACCGATCGCGCCCACTACCTGCTGGAGCGCCTGGTCGACCTGGCTCGCCGCCGTGGCGCCCAGATGCCGTTCTCCAGCAACACCGCCTACGTGAACACCATCCCGGCGCACCTCGAAGAGCACTGCCCGGGCAACCTCGAATACGAAGAGCGCCTGCGCTCCTGGATGCGCTGGAACGCCATGGCGATGGTCGTCAAGGCCAACCGCGCCGACGGCGACCTGGGCGGCCACCTGTCGTCCTTCGCTTCGCTGGCCAACATGCTGGGCATCGGCTTCAACCACTTCTGGAAAGCCCCGAGCGCCGAACACGGCGGCGACCTGCTGTACATCCAGGGTCACTCCTCGCCGGGCGTCTACGCGCGCGCCTTCCTGGAAGGCCGCCTGACCGAAGAACAGCTGCTGAACTTCCGCCGTGAAGTCGACGGCAAGGGCCTGTCTTCGTACCCGCACCCGAAACTGATGCCGAACTTCTGGCAGTTCCCGACCGTCTCGATGGGCCTGGGTCCGCTGATGGCGATCTACCAGGCGCGCTTCCTGAAGTACCTGAACGCGCGCGGCATCGCCGAAACCGACGGCCGCAAGGTCTGGGTCTTCTGCGGCGACGGCGAGATGGACGAGCCGGAATCGATGGGCGCGATCGGCATGGCCGCGCGCGAACGGCTCGACAACCTGGTCATGGTCGTCAACTGCAACCTGCAGCGCCTGGACGGTCCGGTGCGCGGCAACGGCAAGATCATCCAGGAACTCGAAGCCGACTTCCGCGGCGCCGGCTGGAACGTCGTCAAGGTCATCTGGGGCCCGGGCTGGGACACCCTGCTGGCCAAGGACAAGGACGGCATCCTGCAGCGCGTGATGATGGAAACCGTCGACGGCGAATACCAGAACTACAAGGCCAAGGACGGCGCCTACGTGCGCAAGCACTTCTTCGGCAAGCACCCCGAGCTGCTGAAGATGGTCGCCAACATGACCGACGACGACATCTGGCGCCTGACCCGCGGCGGCCACGATCCGCACAAGATCTACGCCGCCTTCAAGAACGCCCAGGAAAACAAGGGCTCGCCGACCGTCCTGCTGGTCAAGACCGTCAAGGGCTTCGGCATGGGCAAGTCGGGCGAGGCGCGCAACACCGCGCACCAGACCAAGAAGCTGGACGATGAAGCCATCCGCGAGATGCGCGACCGCTTCGCGATCCCGATCCCGGACGACAAGCTGGCCGAGATCCCGTTCTTCAAGCCGTCCGACGACGCGCCCGAGATCAAGTACCTGCACGAGCGCCGCGCGGCCCTCGGCGGCTACCTGCCGTCGCGCCGCGAACAGGCCGACGAGAAGCTGCCGGTGCCGCCGCTGGAAACCTTCAAGGCCGTGCTGGAGCCGACCGCCGCCGGCCGCGAGATCTCGACCACCCAGGCCTACGTGCGTGTCATCACCGCACTGCTGAAGGACAAGGAAATCGGCCAGCGCATCGTGCCGATCCTGGTCGACGAATCGCGTACCTTCGGTATGGAAGGCCTGTTCCGCCAGATCGGCATCTTCAACCAGCAGGGCCAGCTGTACGAACCGGTCGACAAGGACCAGGTGATGTACTACCGCGAAGACAAGGCCGGCCAGATCCTGCAGGAAGGCATCAACGAAGCGGGCGGCATGTGCTCGTGGATCGCCGCGGCGACGTCCTACTCGTCGAACAACCGCGTGATGATCCCGTTCTACACCTTCTACTCGATGTTCGGCATGCAGCGCGTCGGCGACCTGGTCTGGCTGGCGGGCGACATCCGCGCCCGCGGCTTCCTGATGGGCGGCACCGCCGGCCGCACCACGCTGAACGGCGAAGGCCTGCAGCACGAGGACGGCCACAGCCACGTCATCGCGGCCACGGTCCCGAACTGCCTGCCGTACGACCCGACCTACGGCCACGAAGTGGCGGTGATCATCCAGGACGGCCTGAAGCGCATGGTGGAGAAGCAGGAAGACGTCTTCTACTACATCACCATCATGAACGAGAACTACGAGCAGCCGGGCCTGAAGCCGGGTACCGAAGAGGGCATCCTCAAGGGCATGTACCTGCTCAAGGAAGGCGACAAGTCCGCCGCCAACCGCGTCCAGCTGATGGGCTCGGGCACGATCCTGCGCGAGTCGGAGTTCGCCGCCGAGCTGCTGAAGAACGACTGGAACGTCGCTGCCGACGTCTGGTCCTGCCCGTCGCTGACCCTGCTGGCCCGCGACGGCCAGGACGCCGACCGCTGGAACCTGACGCACCCGCTGGAAGAAGCACGCCTGCCGTACGTGACCCAGCTGCTGAAGGACACCCAGGGCCCGATCGTCGCGACCACCGACTACATGCGCATGTTCGCCGAGCAGATCCGTGCCTACATTCCGAACGGCCGCACCTATAAAGTGCTGGGCACCGACGGCTTCGGCCGCTCGGATTCGCGCGTCAAGCTGCGCGAGTTCTTCGAGGTGAACCGCTACTACATCACGGTCGCCGCGCTGAAGTCCCTGGCCGAGGAAGGCAAGATCCCGGCGCAAGTCGTGCAGGACGCGATCGCGAAGTACGGCATCGATCCGAACAAGCCGAATCCTGTGACCCAGTAATGTTCGTGGAGTTAGCCGCCATCCCCGCCGCGGCGCGGATGGCGGCTCTGCGCTAACTAATAAAAACGGAGCTACCCAACATGAGCATTGTGGAAGTCAAAGTCCCCGAC
This sequence comes from Massilia sp. WG5, assembly GCF_001412595.2. Classification (NCBI taxonomy): domain Bacteria; kingdom Pseudomonadati; phylum Pseudomonadota; class Betaproteobacteria; order Burkholderiales; family Oxalobacteraceae; genus Massilia; species Massilia sp. WG5. Next base: position 2,337,137 of record NZ_CP012640.2, on the reverse strand, counting down.
ATCGGCGACTTCAAGGAAGTGGAAGTGATCGAACTGCTGGTCAAGCCGGGCGACACCATCAAGGTCGACCAGTCGCTGGTCACGGTGGAATCGGACAAGGCCAGCATGGAGATCCCCTCCAGCCATGCCGGCGTCGTCAAGGAAATCAAGGTCAAGGTCGGCGACAAGGTCGCCGAAGGTTCGGTGGTGCTGATGTTGGAAGAGGCCGAAGGCGCCGCTCCGGCGCCGGTCGCCGCTCCGGCGCCAGCCGCCGCGCCGGCCGCCGCGCCGAGCGCACCCGCGGCAGCCGCCCCGGCTGCATCGGGCGGCATCGTCGAAGTCACCGTGCCGGACATCGGCGACTTCAAGGAAGTCGAAGTCATCGAAGTGATGGTCAAGCCGGGCGACCAGATCAAGGTCGAACAGTCCCTGATCACGGTCGAATCGGACAAGGCGAGCATGGAGATCCCGTCCAGCCACGCCGGTACCGTCAAGGAAATCAAGGTCAAGGTGGGCGACAAGGTCGCCAAGGGTTCGCTGGTGCTGCTGGTCGAAACGACTGGCGCCGCCGCCGCTCCGGCGCCTGCCGCGGCCGCACCGTCGGCTGCCGCCGCACCTGCAGCAGCATCGGCATCCGCCCCTGCCGCCGCTCCGGCCCCTGCCGCCGCGCCGGCCGCAGCATCCGGTCCGGCGCCGTCCTTCGCCAGCGCCCACGCCTCGCCGTCGGTGCGCAAGTTCGCCCGCGAACTGGGCGTCGACCTGGGCAAGGTCAAGGGCACCGGTCCGAAAGGCCGCATCACCCAGCAGGACGTGCAGGGCTTCGTCAAGGGCGTGATGGCCGCCGGCCCGACCGCCGCACCGGCAGCCGCCGCCGGTGGTGGCATGGGCATGAACCTGCTGCCGTGGCCGTCGCTGGACTTCAGCAAGTTCGGCCCGACGGAAGTCCAGCCGCTCTCGCGCATCAAGAAGATCAGCGGTCCGAACCTGCACCGCAACTGGGTCATGATCCCGCACGTCACGCACTTCGAAGAAGCCGACGTGACCGACCTGGAAGCCTTCCGCGTCGACTCCAACGCCGCGTACGCGAAAGCCAAGTCGCCGGTCAAGCTGACCATGCTGGCCTTCGTGATCAAGGCGTCGGTCGCCGCGCTGAAGAAGTTCCCGGCGTTTAACGCCTCGCTGGACGAGCCGAACGGCGCGCTGATCCTGAAGCAGTACTACAACATCGGCTTCGCCGCCGACACCCCGAACGGCCTGGTGGTCCCGGTGATCAAGGATGCGGACAAGAAGTCGGTCTCGCAGATCGCCACCGAGATGGGCGAGCTGTCCGCGCAGGCGCGCGAAGGCAAGCTGTCGCCGGCCAACATGCAGGGCGCCACCTTCACCATCTCCTCGCTGGGCGGCATCGGCGGCACCAACTTCACGCCGATCATCAACGCACCGGAAGTCGCGATCCTTGGCCTGTCCAAGTCGGCGATGAAGCCGGTGTGGGACGGCTCGACCTTCCAGCCGCGCCTGATGCAGCCGATCGCCCTGTCCTACGATCACCGCGTGATCGACGGCGCCGGCGCGGCCCGCTTTGCCGCTTACCTGGCCGACGTCCTGGCCGACCTGCGCAAGACGCTGCTGTAAGGAGCCGAGCATATGAGCACCGTTGAAGTCAAAGTCCCGAATATCGGCGATTTCAAGGAAGTCGAAATCATCGAGCTGATGGTCAAGCCGGGCGACACCATCAAGGTCGACCAGTCGCTGGTGACCGTGGAGTCCGACAAGGCCAGCATGGAGATCCCGTCCAGCCACGCCGGCACGGTCAAGGAGCTGAAGGTCAAGGTCGGCGACAAGGTGGGCGAAGGCTCGCTGCTGCTGGTCCTGGACGAATCCGGCGCCGGCGCAGCGCCGGCTGCTGCACCCGCAGCCGCATCGGACAAGCCGGCCGCCCAAATCGGCGCACAGGCAGTCGCGCCGACCGCCGCCGCCGCGCCGACCGACTCCTACGCACCGGCCCACAAGCTGGACGCCGCCGCGCCGAACGCCGTCCCGGCCCCGAACGCCTCGAGCTACAGCGGCCAGGTCGACGTCGAGTGCGAGATGATGGTGCTGGGCGCGGGCCCGGGCGGCTACTCGGCCGCCTTCCGCTCCGCGGACCTCGGCATGAACACCGTGCTGGTCGAGAAGTACGCGACCCTGGGCGGCGTCTGCCTGAACGTCGGCTGCATCCCGTCCAAGGCGCTGCTGCACGTGGCGCACATCATGGACGAGACCGCGCACATGGCCGACATCGGCGTGTCCTTCGCCAAGCCGCAGGTCGACATCGACAAGCTGCGCGCCTACAAGGATGGCGTCATCAAGACCATGACCGGCGGCCTGGCCGGCATGGCCAAGGGCCGCAAGGTGAATGTGGTGCAGGGCGTGGGCAGGTTCCTTAGCCCGAACCACATCGAGGTGACCGCAGCCGACGGCGGCAAGAAAGTCGTCCAGTTCCAGAAGGCGATCATCGCGGCCGGTTCCGCGGTCGTGAAGCTGCCTTTCGTACCGGAAGATCCGCGCATCGTCGACTCGACCGGCGCGCTGGAGCTGCGCCAGGTGCCGAAGCGCATGCTGGTCATCGGCGGCGGCATCATCGGCCTGGAAATGGCGACCGTGTACTCGACCCTGGGTGCGCGCATCGACGTGGTCGAGATGATGGACGGCCTGATGCAGGGCGCGGACCGCGAGGCCGTCAAGGTCTGGCAGAAGTACAACGCGCACCGCTTCGACAACATCATGTTGAAGACCAAGACCGTCGGCGTGGAAGCGCTGCCGGAGGGCATCAAGGTGAGCTTCGAAGCCGCCGAAGCGGGCCAGCCGGCGCCGGCAGCCCAGGTCTACGACCTGGTGCTGGTGGCCGTGGGCCGCAGCCCGAACGGCAAGAAGATCGGCGCGGAAGCTGCCGGCGTCGCCGTCACCGACCGCGGATTCATCCCGGTCGACGGCCAGATGCGCACCAACGTCCCGCACATCTTCGCGATCGGCGACCTGGTGGGCCAGCCCATGCTGGCGCACAAGGCCGTGCATGAAGCGCACGTGGCCGCCGAAGCCGCGCACGGCGAGAAGGCCTTCTTCGACGCCAAGGTGATCCCGTCGGTGGCCTATACCGATCCGGAAGTGGCATGGGTCGGCCTGACCGAAGACGAAGCGAAAGCCAAGGGCATCAAGGTCGAGAAGGGCCACTTCCCGTGGGCCGCTTCCGGCCGCGCCGTGGCCAACGGCCGTTCGGAAGGCTTCACCAAGCTGCTGTTCGACGCCGAGACCCACCGCATCGTCGGCGGCACCATCGTCGGCACCAGCGCCGGCGACATGATCGGCGAGATCGCGCTGGCGATCGAGATGGGCGCGGACGGCGTGGATATTGGCAAGACCATCCACCCGCACCCGACCCTGGGCGAGTCGATCGGCATGGCGGCCGAAGTCTACAAAGGCGTCTGCACCGATTTGCCGGCGCCGCGCAAGCGCTGATATCGGGCTGTTGGCTGTCGTGAAAACCGGGACCGTGTTGAACTGACCCCGTAAAGTTGGACGGTTAGTTTATTAAGCGGCCAAGGCCTGAGTCCTGTACTGAACAGGACTCAGGCCTTTTAGTTTGAGCTTGATACGGTCGTGATTGTAATAGCGGATGTAGCGGGTCAGTTCAACCTGCAGGACGTCGATGTTGGCGAATTTGTTCAGGTAGAAGCACTCGGACTTGAGCACGGCGAAGAAGCTTTCCATGGTCGCGTTGTCGAGGCAGTTCCCTTTGCGTGACATGCTCTGCACGAGCCCGCGTTTCCGAAGAATGCGTTGGTAGGCTGGCATACGATACTGCCATCCCTGGTCGGAGTGCAGCATGGGTTTATCCTGTGGCGAAAGCTTGCGCAATGCCTTCTTGAGCATCGAACTCACCAGGTCGAATGCAGGGCGCCGGGATGTTTCGAAGGCCACGATTTCACCGTTGTATAGGTCCAGGATTGGCGAAAGGTACAGTTTCTCGCCAGCGACGTTGAACTCGGTAACGTCCGTCACCCACTTCTGGTTCGGACCTGCAGCTGTGAATTTGCGTTGTAACTCGTGAGGTGCAGCGTGACCTATCTCTCCTTTGAACGAGCGATATCTCTTGGGGCGCACCAATGACTTCAATCCCAACACCGTCATCAATCGCTGTACGGTCTTATGGTTGACGAGCGTTCCTGTCTGACGAATGGCTGCGGTGACACGCCGATAACCGTAACGACCCTTGTGACGGGCGAAAACGGATCGGATTATGGTCTTGAGCTGCTGATGTTTATCGCTCGCTTGCCGCGTCTTGAGTTGGTAGTAGAACGTGCTGCGAGCCAGCCCGGCGAACGCAAGCAAACCCGCAAGCGGATACTGCTGCCTTAGTTCCTGCACTATTTGCGCTTTGTCGGCGGCGTCGCCTTCTGCTTGGCTTGAACTAAGGCTCGCAACTTTTTTAGGTACGCATTCTCCATGCGCAGCTGATTCAACTCGGCCAACAACTCGTCGCGAGTACACTTTTCATCGTCGGGCGACGGCTCTGGTTTTGTTGTTGGAGCAGACATCTGCTTGGGCCTTCCTCGTGGGCGTGCTATCAGTGCGTCGAAACCGCCTTCTCGATAACTGCGCTCCCATATGCCTACCGCTGCGTGATTGCGGATATTGAAAGCAGCTGCTGTTTGGCCGAATGACAGCTCATTGTCCCACATGTGCTGCAGCACCGACAGCTTGAACTCCGCACTATACGAGCTGTGCTTCTTCTTGAGTCCGTCCTTGCCATGCACACGATACAAGCTGACCCAGTGCTCTACAGATGAACGTTGACAACCGTACTTCCTCGCTAAGGTCTTGCTGCCCCTTCGCTTGACCAAGTATTCCTGGACAATCTTGAGCTTGAACCGCTCATCGTACTTCGTCATGAAAAAACCCCAAAAGTTGGTGTCCAACTTTTGGGGTTCAGTTCACGTGTGTCCCGGTTTTTTTTGTGCAGTGGCTTTTTGGCAATGCATTGATGCTCAAATTCATCAATTATGCTATGGTTCGCCTCTAACCGTTCAGAGTGCCATGCCGCCCGACTTTTTATCTCCCACCGTTCCAGACAGTCCCGAAACCGACACACGGCGAACCGAAGACAAGCTGAGTGAAAGCGAAGCGCGCTATCGCACCCTGTTCGATTCCATCGACGAGGGCTTTTGCATCGTCGAGTTCATCGACGGCCCGCATGGTCCACTGTCCGATTACGTGCACCTTGAAGCGAACCAGGCTTACATACGGCATGCCGGTATCCCCGACATTGTCGGCAAGACAGGGCGCGGGGAGCTGACGCAAAGCGAGGCGGACGCCTGGGTGGCGATCTTCCGCAAGGTGCTCGAAACAGGCGAGCCGATCCGTTTCGAGCGCGAGCTGGAGGCGACCGACCGGCACCTGGAGGTGGCATGTTCCCGCATCGAGCCGGCTGCCAAGCGCCAGGTGGCGATCCTGTTCCAGGACGTCAGCGCCCGCAAGAGGGCCGAGCGCAAGCTCCGGGAACTGAACGAGACGCTGGAGAGCCAGGTCATCGAGCGCACGGCCGAGCGCGACCGCATGTGGGATACCTCGCCCGCGCTCATGCTCGTCATCGACTTCGACGGCTATCTGCGGCGGGTGAACCCGGCCTGGACCACCCTGCTCGGTTACACGCCCGAGGAGCTCATCGGCCGGCACGTCAACGAATTCGTGCTGCCCGGCGACCGCGCCTCGACCGTCGATGCGTACGAGATCGCCGCATCGGGCCGCCGAGCGGCGCTCGAGAACCGTTACCGGCACAAGGACGGTTCGACCCGTTGGATTTCCTGGGTGGCGGCGCCGGCGGGCGACATGACCTACGCCACCGGCCGCGACATCACGGCCGAAAAGGAACGCGAAATCGAATTGGCCATGCGTACCGCCGAACGTGAACGACTGTGGAACCTTTCGCAAGACATGTTCGCCCGGGCCGATTACGAGGGGGGGATGTCGGCCGTCAGTCCGGCCTGGACGCAAGTCCTGGGCTGGAGCGAGACCGAGCTTCTTACGCGTCCCTACGCCAGCCTCATGCATCCGGAAGACATGCCGCCCACGCTGGCGGCGATCGCGCGCATGGCCGAGACGCACCAGCCGGCGCGCTTCGAGAACCGCATCGCCACGCGGGACGGCGGCTGGAAACACATCGAGTGGACCGTCACGCCTGAACGCGGCGGCCAGAACTTCGTGGCGGTGGGGCGCGACATCAGCCTCAACAAGGCCCGCGAGGCGGAACTCGAGCAGGCGCAGGATTCCTTGCGCCAGTCGCAGAAGATGGAGGCGGTGGGCCAGCTGACGGGCGGCCTGGCGCATGACTTCAACAACCTGCTGGCCTCGATCAGCGGCGCCTTGCAGGTGCTGAAACTCAAAATGCATCGCGGCCAGTATAGTGGCCTCGAGCGCTACATCGAGCTGGGAGAATCGTCCGTGCGGCGTGCCGCCTCGCTGACGCAGCGCCTGCTGGCCTTCTCGCGCCGGCAAACGCTCGATCCCAAACCCACCGACGTCAACCGTCTCATCCTCGGCATGGAGGAACTGATCCGGCGCTCGGTCGGCCCCATGGTCCAGCTCGCGGTAGACAAGGCGCAGGATCTCGGACTGACGAAGGTCGATCCGTCCCAGCTCGAGAATGCGGTGCTCAACCTGTGCATCAATGCCCGCGACGCGATGATGCCGGGCGGTGGGACGCTGACGCTCAAGACAGCCGACCAGTGGATCGACGCGGCCGCTGCAAAAGAAAAGGATATGCGGCCAGGACAATACGTCTCGCTGTGCGTCTCCGACACCGGCGCCGGCATGCCCCCGGAGGTGATGGCGCGTATCTTCGATCCGTTCTTTACCACCAAGCCCCTGGGCGAAGGAACCGGCCTGGGGCTGTCCATGGTGTACGGCTTCGTGCGCCAGTCGGATGGCCAGGTCCGCGTGCATTCGGACGTCGGCGCCGGCACCACCGTGTGCCTGTATTTGCCCCGCCATTCGGGCGTGGTGGAGGACAGGGCGCCTGTCGAGGCGCCGCCCATCGAGTCGGGCCACGGCGAAACGGTGCTCCTCATCGAGGACGAGCACGCGCTGCGTGACATCGTGGAAGAGGTGCTGCGCGATGCCGGCTATCGTGTGCTCACGGCGCAGGACGGCCCGACCGGCTTGCAGGTGCTGAACTCGGATACGCGCGTGGACTTGCTGGTCACAGATGTCGGCCTGCCCGGCGGCCTGAATGGGCGCCAGGTGGCCGATGCCGCAAGGGTAAGGCGCCCCGGGCTGAAGGTCTTGTTCATCACCGGCTATGCCGACACTGCAGCGGTCGGCAATAGCCGCCTCGATCCCGGCATGGAGGTGATGACAAAGCCATTCGAGATCGGCGCGTTCGCCAACAAGGTGCGCGCATTAATCAAGATGAGGCTGGCGCACTGATTCGGCCTGTGGCTGTCTACGCCATTGCGCGGCGCCGTTCCGACGACGCCGGAATGCCCGGCGTCGGCAGGCCGAAGCCGTCGATTCCGAACTGGATAATCCGGCGCAGGCCGTCCGCCATCGTCCGCCGGGTCAGCACCGCGCTCAGACCGGCATAGGACTGCCTGCGCGCTTCCGCATATTCCTCATCATTTTCTGCAATGAGAACAATGGCTGCTTCCGGGGCCGTACGCTTCAGCTCCCCCGGCAGCGAACGTCTGTCGTTCGGTTTGACCGGCGTGCAGGTGACGATGACCTTGAAGCGGATGGCGCCTGCAACGGCCATGGCCTCGTCCGCGCTTTGTACAGGCGCAGGCAAGTAACCCAGGGCTTTCAGAAGTTGGGAGGTCTTCTGGGTTGAAATCGGATCTTTCTCGAGTACTAGTGCAGCTTTCATGTTTGACTTTGCTAAGAAGCGCTTGTGGCTACCGGTGAAGGGCTGCCGGAGCGCCGTAGGCGTATTTACTCGGGAAGTCCAATGGTACAAATTAATCACTCGACAATAGTGCCAGCGCTGTTCCCGTCCGTATGTAGGAATACGCACATACGTGCCCCTGCAGCTTCAGGCATCCGGCCCGCGCCCCCATAACTGCTGCATCGACAAGAACGTGTACGACGCCGTCCACCCGATCAGCAGCATGCCGTTCAGCGCTTCCAGCCCCGCCAGCAGGCGCAGGTCGCCGTGCGGCAGCACGTCGCCATACCCCAGCGTCGTATAGGTCTCGGCGGAGAAGTACAGGCAGCGCGTGAAGGGCAGCGGTCCCGGCTCGCCCATGCTGCCGATGTGGAAGGCGGTGGCGAGCAGATAGTAGGCGCCGCCATACAGCAGGATCTCGAGGAAGTGCGCGCCGAACGCGCCGATGATGACGAACACGAGCTGCACGCGCGGCCGGATCCGCAGGAAGGGCAGGCCGGCCGTCAGCAGGCGCAGCACCTCGTAATGGATGACGGTGGTGGCGACCAGCAGGAGCAGGCAGGCGGCGGCGGCGATTTCCATCCGGCCAGCTTAGCGTGAAGCGTTCGGGCGTAGCGCAGTGTTCCGCAATTGCTGGTCTAATACGGCTTTCATTCGCCGTCGGATAAAGGAGCACTGACATGAGCATCGGATTCATCGGCCTCGGCGCCATGGGCCACCACATGGCCGCCAACCTGTTGCGTTTGGGCCAGCCCGTCCACGTCTGGAACCGCAACCCGGACCCCGTGCAGGCGCTCGCCGCGAAAGGCGCGAAGCCGACCGCCACTGCCGCCGAATGCGGCATCGCCGATGTCGTGTTCAGCATGCTGGCCGACGACAATGCCACCCGCGCGGTGATGGTCGATGGCGGCGTGCTCGACGCGATGGCGCCGGGCAGTATCCACGTCAACATGGCCACCGTCTCGGTCGCGTTCGCGCGCGAGATGGCGGCGCTGCACATGGAGAAGGGCATCGGCTACATCGCCGCGCCGGTGCTGGGCCGCGTCGACGTGGCCGAAGCCGGCAAGCTGAACATCCTGGCCGGCGGCCCCGACGAGCTGGTCGAGCGCGTGCAGCCGCTGTTCGACCTGATGGGCCAGAAGACCTGGCGCTTCGGCGATGCGCCGGAACAGGCGAACGCGATCAAGCTGGCCTGCAACCTGACCCTGGCCTGCGCGATCGAAGCGATGGGCGAGGGCGCGGCGCTGGCCGGCGCGCACGGCATCCCGGCCGCGAACTTCATCGACCTGATCACGAACACCCTGTTTGCCGGCTCGCCCGTGTACAAGGGCTATGGCGGCATGATCGCGCAGCAGCGCTACAGTCCTGCCGGCTTCAAGCTCTCGCTGGGCCAGAAGGACGTGCGCCTGGCGGTCGAGGCGGGGAGGGGCAAGGGCCTGCCGCTGGCTTTCGGCGATGCCCTGCAGGGCGTGCTGAAGGAAGCCGTCGACCATGGCGACGCCGACCTCGACCTGGCCGCGCTGGGCAAGAACGCCGCGCGCCGCGGCGGGCTCACTTGAACTGAACGAACCGATATGGAAAAACTGATCGCAGAACTGACGCGCCTCTACCTGGCGCCCGAGGCCGTGACGCGCGAGGCGCTGGCCCAGCACATCCTCGGCAAGACCACGCTCGCCATCAAGCTGACCACGGCCGATGGCCTGGTCCGCGCGCTGGCCATTACCTTCCGCAAGGCCTTCGGCGATGGCGAGGCCGGCCACTGGGCGCGCCTGTGCAAGGTGGCGAATGCCCTGCCGGCCGATCTCGGGCTGCCGACGCCGGCGGTCAGCATCGACGGCGCGGCGGCCTACCGCCTGTGGCTGTCGCTGGAGACACCGGTGCCGCCTGACCAGGCCCAGGATTTCCTGTCGCTGCTGCGCCAGGCCTACTTTCCCGAATACGAGCTGGCGCCCGACGCCGCCACCGCGCCGGTCTACCTGCCGCCCTGCCTGAACCCGCGCAGCGGCAAGTGGGCGGCCTTCATCCATCCGGGCATGGGCGCGTCCTTCGCCGAGGAGTCGGGGCTGGAGATGTCGCCGCCGCTGGCGGGGCAGGTCGGCTTCCTGGACGGCCTGGACAGCATCGACGAAGAACAGTTCCGGAATGCCTTGCGCAAGCTCGAACAGCGCCAGGCGCCCGCATCCGCGCCTGCGCCGGCCGAACCGGTCTCCAGTGCGGCGCTGGACGCCCTGGCGGCCGAGCCCTTCGCGCTGCAGCCGCCAGAGCAGGCGCCGGCAAAAGCCCCGCCCAGGCCGAAAGCCGCCGCATCGGAGGGCCTGCTGCTGAAGGATGCGACCCTGGAAGACATCGTGCGCCACCTGCACGCGAAGAACATCGAACCGACCTTCCGCTTTTTGCAGGGCCGCTGACGATCACAACGAGGAGGCACCATGTCCCTGACGATGTCCACGCTGTCCGTGCCCGCTTTCGTGCGCGGCCTGAGCATCCTTTCCACGCTGCTGAAGAAGGGGGAGGAGCACGCGGCGCAAGCCGGCGCGGCCCCCGACGCCATGCTCGGCGCGCGCCTGGCCGACGACATGCTGCCGCTGGGCGCCCAGGTCCAGCGCGCCAGCGACACGGCGAAATTCGCGGTGCAGCGTATCGGCGGCGGCGAGGCGCCAAAATTCGCCGACGAGGAAACCACCTTCGCCCAGTTGCAGGAACGCATCGCCAATACGATCGCCTACCTGCACAGCGTGGACGCGGCGCAACTCGATGCAGGCGCCGATCGCGAAGTAAGCTTGAAGTTCGGCAGCTTCGGCGCGGACTTTACCGGCGAGAGCTATCTGCTGACGTTCGCGTTGCCGAACTTCTACTTCCACGTGACGACGGCCTACGACATCCTGCGCAACCAGGGCGTCAAGATCGGCAAGCTGGATTACCTGGGGGCCTTCGGGACCCGGTAAGCGGCGGCAAGCATCAGTGGTGAACCGGGCGCCATCCTCCTTCGGGCCGGCCTTCGATGGCCGGTTCCACCGCTTCGCGTTCCAGCACGGTCCGGTGCAGCACACCCGCCAGCGCACCGCCCGCGAGCGGCGCCAGCCAGAACAGCCAGAGCTGCTGCAGCGCCCATGCGCCCGCGAACAGGGCGGGGCCGGTGCTGCGCGCCGGGTTCACCGAGGTGTTGGTGACGGGAATGCTGATCAGGTGGACAAGAGTCAGCGCCAGGCCGATCGCCAGGCCGGCGAAGCCCACCGGCGCCCGCGTGTGGGTGGCGCCGAGAATGACCAGCACGAACATGAAGGTCATGACCAGCTCGGTGATCAGGGCGGAGGCGAGCGTGTAGTTGCCCGGCGAGTGATCGCCATAGCCGTTGGCGGCAAAGCCGGCGGCCGCGTCGAAACCCGGCTTGCCGCTGGCGATCGCGTACAGCACCGCGGAAGCGACGATCGCCCCCGCCACCTGCACGACGATATACGGGCCGATCTGGCGGGCGGGGAAGCGTCCGCCGGCCCACAGGCCGACCGTCACGGCCGGATTGAAATGGCCGCCGGAGATCGGGCCGAGCGCATAGGCGGCGGTCAGCACGGTGAGCCCGAAGGCCAGCGCGACCCCGGCCAGGCCGATGCCGACTTCGGGGAACCTGGCGGCCAGCACGGCGCTGCCACAACCGCCGAGCACGAGCCAGAACGTGCCGATGAATTCGGCCAGACATTTGCGGAACATGGCATCTCCTCCCGGGACAAGAAACGTGGTGCACATTTCATTCTAGATGCCGGGGGAGAGGGCGCCAGCTAATTCGTACAGCAGCCCGCCATGAGCGCCTGACAAAGCCCTCATGGCGGCGTTGCACCGTCTCGCCGTACTGGCCTACTGTCTTCGACGGTGCGCCTTGCCCTGAAGGCTTTGTCAGACGCTCAAGCTTGAGCGCGTAGCGCTTAAGTTGGGCAAAAAAAATGCCGCCCGGCGAAGCGGACGGCATGTCGGCAGCAATGCTCAGCCTCAGTTGTAACTGGTCCAGCGTTGCGGGATCTCGATGTGGCCGGCCTGGGCGGCGTCGGCGTAGGCGCGCATCTCGGCGACCACGGCTTCCATCTGCTCACTGTTCGGATTCGCCAGGAAACCCTTCATGCGCTCCTGCAGCGCCGCCTGCTGGTCTCGCCATTCGTAACGGGACGACTTGCTCATGCTACCCCCTTGCGGCGAACTGCCGTCTTTGTATTTTTCGTGTCCATGACATCCTCCTTCTGAAGGGCTTCAGGATGCCGCAAGGGGCGTCAAAGGTCAGTGCGATGCCGCACATTGACCCGGGCGCTCAAGGTTTGTCCAGGATGGCGCGGTAGAACAGGTCCATGCGGCGCTCGAGCTCGCGCAGCGCCTGTTCCGGCGGGAGCTTTTCCGGCGGGAAGACAAAGCGGCACAGCTGGTCGCCGGCGATGCAGGTCATCAGGTGGCCGGGCAAGAGGTCGAGCTCGAGGTCCTCGCGCAACTGGGCGCGGATGTCCGGGCGCGCGAAGAACTGGCGCAGCATTTCGCGGGTCTGGCGCGGGCCGCCGTTCCAGAAGGCTTCCGCCAGTTCCGGATTGGTCGGCGCCTCGGCCATCACGATGCGCTGCATGTCGACCGCTTCCTGGGAGGTCAGCAGTTCGTACATATTGCGCGCGAACTCGTCCACGATGACCTTCAGCGGACGGGTGTCGGTCTGCATCGGCTGGCTGCGGAAGAAGCGGTCGCGCTTGGCCGCCAGCACCGCGTGCAGCAGCCCGGCCTTGCCGCCGAACTTCACGTAGATGGTGCGTACCGCCACGTGGGCGGCGCGGGCGATCGATTCCAGGCTGGTCTTGGTATAGCCGTTCTTGAGGAAGAGGGCGCCGGCAGTCTGCAGCAGCTCCTGCAGGCGCGCCTCGACATCGGCGGCCTTGGGCCGGCCGGCCGCCTTGCAGGCAGTATCGACGGGGTCTTGCAGTGGTTTGTCCATGCCGACACTGTAGCGCAGGGAAAAATGAAATGCAACCGTTTCATTTCTTGCCTTCGCGAAGGCTTTGTCGAATAATGCGATGAACCCATTTCATTTTTTCTTCGGAGTCGTATTCATGGCAGATTCGCAAACCACGGTCGAGAAACCGTCCGCAGCTGTCCCGCCGGCAGCGCCGGCCGCAGGCACCCCTGGCGCCCCCGCCAATGCCGGCAAGGGACCGCCGAAGCGCGTGCTGATCGTGGTCGGCCTGATCGCGCTGGCCGCCATCGTTGCGGGCGGGCGCATGTGGTACCGCAGCAGCAACTTCGTCGAGACCGAAAACGCCTATATTACCGGCCACGTGCATCCGGTATCGGCGCGCATCCCGGGCGTGGTGACCAAGGTCCTGTTCGACGACAACCAGCTGGTGAAGGCCGGCGACGTGCTGGCCGAGCTGGATCCGGCCGACCAGGGCGTGAAGGTCGAGCAGATCCAGGCCCAGATCGCCAGCGTGCAGCAGCAGATCGTGCAGGCCGACGCCTCGGTCGAGCAGGCCAGGGCCCAGGCCTCGGCCGCCGGCGCCCAGGTGGTGCAGGCCCAGGCCAACCTGGTGCGCGCGAAGCAGGACGCCGAGCGCTACGGCCAGCTCTACAACACCAACATGAAGGCCGTCTCGAAGGCCGAGGTCGACGCCGCCACCGCGGCCCGCGCCGGCGCGACCGCCGACGTCACCGCGCGCCGCGACAACGCGAATGCGGCCAAGGCCCAGATCGCCGCCGCCGCCTCGGCGCGCGAGGTGCTGAAGGCCCAGGTCAAGGTGCTGCAGGCCCAGCTCAAGGACGCCCAGCAGCAGCTTGGCTACAACCAGATCGTGGCGCCGGTCGGCGGCCGCATCGGCAAGCGCAGCGTCGAAGTCGGCGCCCGCATCCAGCCGGGCCAGCAGCTGGCCGCGATCGTGCAGGACGACGTCTGGGTGACCGCCAACTTCAAGGAAACCCAGCTGCCGGGCCTGGCGCCGGGCCAGGAAGTCAGGATCGAAGTCGACGCCCTGAAGGACAAGGAGCTGGTCGGCCGCGTGGACAGCTTCTCGCCGGCCTCGGGCAACCAGTTCGCGCTGCTGCCGGCCGATAACGCGACCGGCAACTTCACCAAGATCGTCCAGCGCGTGCCGGTCAAGATCACCTTCAAGCCGGAAGACCTGAAGAAGTACGCGGGCCGCCTGGTGCCGGGCATGTCGACCGTGGTCGAGATCGACCTGCGCCAGAAACACTAAAGGACCGTCATGACGAGTTCCACCCAGATGATGGCGCCGCCGGCCAACGGTGCGCGCATCGACGCCCGCACCTGGATCGCGGTGTTCGCCGGCATGCTCGGCGCCTTCATGGCGGTGCTCGACATCCAGATCACCAACTCCTCGCTGCGGGACATCCTCGGCACGCTGTCGGCGACGCAGGAAGAAGGCTCGTGGATCTCGACCGCCTACCTGTGCGCCGAGATCGTCGTCATCCCGATGACCGCGCTGTTCGTGCGCGCCTTCGGCCAGCGCCGCTACCTGATGGGGACCACCGCCTTCTTCCTGCTGTTCTCGACCCTGTGCGGCACGGCCTGGAACCTGCAGAGCATGATCGTGTTCCGCATGCTGCAGGGCTTCACGGGCGGCGCGCTGATCCCGATGGCGATGACCCTCGTGATGACCCGCCTGCCGCCTGCCAAGCGCGCGGTCGGCATGGCGATGTTCGGCCTGACCGCGACCCTGGCCCCGGCCATGGGCCCGACCCTGGGCGGCTACCTGACGGAACTGTACGGCTGGCCTTCGATCTTCTACATCAACTGGGTGCCGGGCGTGCTGCTGATCGCCGGCATGTACTGGGGCATCGACAAGGAGCCGAAGAACCTGCAGGCCCTGCTGAAGGCCGACTGGCTGGGCATCGCCTTCATGGCGGTCGGCCTGGCCAGCCTGACCATCTTCCTGGAAGAGGGCAACTCGAAGGACTGGTTCGAGTCGAGCTTCATCGTCATCTTCGCCGCGATGGCGCTGATCGGCATCCTCGGCTGGGTCGTGATCGGCTTCTGGCGCAAGGAGCCGTTCGTGAACCTGCAGCTCTACGGCCAGCGTAACTTCCTGGTGGCGACCATGCTCTCGGCGGTGATCGGGATGGGCCTGTATGGATCGTCCTACCTGCTGCCGCTGTTCCTGGGCCAGATCGCCGGCTATTCGCCGATGCAGATCGGCGAAGTGATCGCCTGGATGGGCCTGCCGCAGCTGTTCGTGATGCCCTTCGTGGCGCGCCTGTCGCAGAAGATCGACAACCGCATCATGTGCATGTTCGGCCTGGCGCTGTTCGGCATTTCCTGCCTGATGAACGCCTACATGGATGCGTCGACCGGCTACGACCAGCTGATGGTGTCGCAGATCATCCGCGCGATCGGCCAGCCCTTCGTGATGCTGACCCTGTCGAACTTCGCGATGAACGGCGTGACGCCGAAGGACATGCCGTCGGCCTCGAGCCTGTTCAACATGACCCGCAACCTGGGCGGCTCGGTCGGCATCGCGCTGCTGGCGACGGCGCTGACCAACCGCGAGCACTTCCACTCCGCGCGCCTGGGCGAATCGGTGTCGCTGGCGTCCAGCGCCACGCAGCTGCGCCTGGACCAGCTGACCCAGGCCTTCATCGCCCGCGGCATCGATCCGGCGACCGCGGCCAACCAGGCGATCGGGGCGATCGACCGCATCGTGCGGCGCGAGTCTTTCGTGATGGCCTACAACGACGGCTTCTTCCTCGTCGGCGTCATCCTGCTGGGCGCGATCATTCCGCTGTGGTTCGCGGACAAGGTCAAGTCGCCGGGCGGGGCGAGCGGCGGGGGCCACTGAATAAGGTCACGCGGAATTTATTTGCACGTCGTCCCCGCGCAGGCGGGGATCCAAGTTCGTGGCGCACCGCTAGCGTTTGCACTATTCGCACAAACTTGGCCCCCCGCCTTCGCGGGGGCGACGGTTGAGGATAACTTTAATGAAAACGATTATGTTCAAGCCTGTCATCAAAACCGTCCTCGCCGCGGCCGTCGCCGCGGCCTTGAGCGCCTGCGGCACCGTCGGCCCCGACTTCAAGGCGCCGCAAAGCGCCGTGACCCCGGCCTACCGCCACGCGCCAGCCGGCCAGGCCGGCGCCCAGCCGGACCAGAGCGCGCGCCTGCCGGCCGACTGGTGGACCGTGTTCGGCGACCAGACCCTGTCGTCGCTCGAAAGCCGTGCGCTGCACGACAACCCCAACGTGCGCGCCGCCGCGCAGCGCCTGGTGCAGGCGCAGGCCCAGCTGGGCGTGGTGCGGGCCGGCCAGCTGCCGCAGGTGAACGTGCAGGCCGGCGTGTCGAACTCGCGCACCTCGGCCGAGAGCTCGCAGGGCCTGGCGCTCGGTCATCGTTCGATCGAGGGTAACAACTACCAGGCCGGGGTCGGCTTTTCGTGGGAGCTGGACCTGTGGGGCCGCGTGCGCCGCGTGGTCGAAGCGTCGGACGCCCAGGCCCTGGCGGCCCAGGACGACCGCGACGCGGTCCTGCTGATGCTGTCGAGCCAGGTGGCCACCGCCTACTGGCAGCTGCGCGGCCTGGACGCCGAGCTGGCGATCCTGCGCAATGCGCTGGCGACCCGCCGCGAATCCCAGCAGCTGATCGAGGCGCGTTTCAATGCCGGCCTGTCCAACGAACTGGACGTCTCGCGCACCCGCATCGAGCGCGCCAACGCCGAGGCCGACCTGCACGAAGCCCAGCGCCAGCGCAACACGCTGGAGCATGCGCTGGCCGTGCTGGTGGGCGCGTCGCCGAGCGAACCGCTGATCGCAGCGGGCCAGGGCGCGGCATCGCAGGACAAGGCTTTACCCGAGCCGCCGGGCATTCCGGTCGGCCTGCCGGCCAGCCTGCTGGGCCAGCGCCCGGACCTGGCGTCGAGCGTGGCCACGCTGAAGGCCTTCAACGCCCAGGTCGGCGTGGCCGAAGGCGCCTTCTATCCTTCGCTTTCCCTGACCGGCAATTACGGCTATGCCTCGGAAAGCCTGCGCAACCTGGCCCAGGGCAGCGCGCGCCAGTTTTCGATCGGCCCGCTGGCCTTGTCGCTGCCGGTGTTCGACGCCGGCCGCAACCGCGCCAACCTGAAACTGGCCCAGGCCCGCTACGACGAGGCGGTGGCGAATCACGAAGCGCGCCTGCTGACCGCATTGCGCGAAGTGGAAGATGCGCTGTCCGACGTGCAGGAGCGCCAGCAGCAGGGCGAGGTGCAGGCCCAGGCCCAGCAGGCGGCGAGCCGCGCGCTGCTGGTGGCGCAGGCCAGGTACGAGCGCGGCGTCTCGACCTACCTGGACGTCACCGACGCCCAGCGCAGCACGCTGGCGGCGGACCGCGCCGCGGCGCAGATCCGTACCCAGCGCCTGCTGGCGGCGGTGTCGGTGGCGCGGGCGCTGGGGGGAGGGTGGAAGCAGGGAGAGCCGGTGGCGACGATTGCCAGGGCTGGTAACTAGCGTTTCTTGGGCCCGCCCTTCTGGTGCTGGGCCCGCTGCTGCTTCTGCTGCGTTTCCACGCGGTTCTGCTTGGCCTTGTACAAGGCCACCGCGTCCTTCCTGGCCTGCTCCAGCGTGCGCAGTTCGGGCTTGTCGTCGTGGATGACGAAGTACTCGGCGTCCTGGGCCTGCATCACCAGCTTGATGGCGGCGTCGTCCTCCATGTCGTATATCTCGGTGAGCAGGGTGGTGACTTCGTCGAGGAAGGCTTCGTAGGTCAGGGTGTCCATGGTGTTCATTTCGGATTGCGGGGAAAGAGCTCATTATAATGGGCGCAACCCCACTTCGAAGGCCGCCACCATGTTCGCACGCTCCGTCCTGATCGCCGCACTGCTGACTTCCACCGCCGCCTGCGCC
The DNA here is from genome assembly GCF_001412595.2 of Massilia sp. WG5. NCBI lineage: Bacteria > Pseudomonadati > Pseudomonadota > Betaproteobacteria > Burkholderiales > Oxalobacteraceae > Massilia > Massilia sp. WG5. Next base: position 2,319,400 of record NZ_CP012640.2, on the reverse strand, counting down.
CAATCCTGGCAAGCCACGCCGAGCGGGACCAGCGCCGAACTGCGTGGCCTGTCCGTCGTCAGCGACAAGATCGCCTGGGCCAGCGGCGCCAGGGGCACGGTGCTGCGCACGGCCGACGGCGCGCACTGGCAGGCGATGCAGGTGCCCGGTGCCGACAGCATCGACTTCCGCGACATCCACGCAATCGATGCGGACACCGCCATCGCGATGGGCGCGGGCCCGGGCGCGGCCTCGCGCATCTACCGTACCGAAGACGGCGGCGCGAGCTGGAAGCTGATGCTCACCAACCAGGTGCCGGAAGGCTTCTGGGACGCGATGGCCTTCTGGGACAAGGAGCACGGCATCCTGTTCGGCGACCCGGTGGCGGGCCACTTCCAGGTCTACACCACGCATGACGGCGGCGCGAGCTGGCAGGAAGTCGCCGCCAAAGGCCTCGAAGCGATGCCCAACGAAGGCGCCTTCGCCGCCAGCGGCACCTGCCTGGCCGTGGCAGGGGCGAACGACGCCTGGATCGCCACCGGCGGCAGCGCGCGCTCGCGCGTGTTCCACTCGCTCGATGGCGGCAAGACCTGGCGCCCGGCTCCGACGCCGATCCCGGCCGGCGCGGCGGCGCGCGGCGTGTTCTCGGTCGCCTTCCTGAACCCGAAAGAGGGCTTTGCCGCCGGCGGCGACTACAAGGAAACGCAGATGGCCGGCATCAACGGCGCGCGCTCGGAAGACGGCGGCGCCACCTGGATCCCCGCGCCCGTGCAGCCGGCCGGCTACATGTCGGTGGTGACGCCGGTGCCGGGCGCCCCGCGCGCGCTGGTCGCGGCGGGCCTGGCCGGTTCCGGCTACTCGCTCGACGCCGGCCGGAGCTGGACCGTGCTCGACCGGACGCCGGTGAACACGGTCGGCTTTGCCGGGCCGGCCAGCGGCTGGGCGGTCGGTCCGAAAGGGCTGCTGATGAAGTACACCGGCCCGGTGCTGGATGGCGCAAAAGCGCGATAAGGACAGCGACGTCGCGATTACTTGCGGCGGCGGGCAGCGCCGATGCCGACAAGCCCCAGGCCAAGGATCGCGAGCGATGCCGGTTCCGGGAGATCCTGGGTAGCACTTGCAAGATGCATTTCGGTGATGGACCCGAAAAGACTGTATCCGGCGCCAAGGACGTTTCCGCCCACGGATGTGTCGGAATAGTTTTCAAGGCTGAAATCGGCGCCGGTCAGCTTGTTGAAGTTGCCGGCTTCCGCCAGATCCTGGAAATTGGTGAACAGGCCTTCGTTGCCGGCAAGATAAAGGTAGGCATCGGTATAACGCTGGGTGTAATCCCAGCCGCCGTTCGTTTCCGCATAGTTCTCGTTCGTAAGCCTGTACGAGGCCTCTTGCGTGTGAGCAGAATAGTCGACATTCCTTACGATCGACGAACTGGTCTTGGCACCGCCAAGGTCAGGCTGGATCGTGATCGTTCCAAACGCGCCGGTGACCGTGAACCGGCTGATGACAGGATTCGATGTCCCGTATTGGTAGCTGCAAACGCCATCCACCCATCCATCGCATCCGCCAATGTCTTTCAAGGAGGCGCCGCCCGTAGCGCTATTGTTGTAGATCTGGGCAGGCCGGCCGGCCAGATCGTATGTCACCGATCCTGCGAAAGCCGCATCCTTGTAAATAATTTGCTTGGTGTCGGCATCGGTATAATTCAATGTTCCGGAAAACGCGAGCGTGACCGGAGCTGCCATGGCGTGATTGCCCACCAGTGCGATTGTCGCAGCGATTATTTTCCAGGTATTTTTCATTATGTTCCTTTTGTGCAAATGTAACTGATATCAGCAATAATCATGCCAAAAGGAAAACATTTAGTAATATCAACACTTTGTGACTGGGTTTTACAAGTTACGGTTTGTTAATGTAAAGTTTTTCGACACTTGCCGAGTACAAGTCGCCGCCGAGGTTGACGCCCTGATCAGCAGGCAATTACACTCGCTCTGTTTTCATTTTTTGGGTCCATTCATGGGCACTTGTTCGAGCGGTAGTTGTCGCCAGATCACTTCTGGTGCGTCCTCGGCAAGATAACGCAGGCTTCCCGTCTCCTGCCGTCATCTGCCAGGATGATGGTATCTTTTCTGTTCCGGTCGCACCGGAGCATTCACATTCCAGCAACAAGCGCATTCGCGCGTGTGGCCGGGCTGCCCCGCAGTCCGGCGCCGGCGCATCGTAACGACGGTTTTACCTTGTCTGCAAGGAAAGTGGATGTTTGAATTCTTCAATGGCCGCAAGCCGGTCGCCGACCGCGGCGGGCGCGGATTCAACCGCTGGGACTGGCTGCTGCTGCCGCTGGTGCTGGCGGTCATCGCCGCCGCCGCGTATGGCGCGATGCAGATGGCGCGCCCCTTCGTGCTGGGCCAGCCGACCCCGATCTCGCTGGAGGCCGCCGCGCTCCCGTATTACCTGCTGCGCACCATCCTGCGCATGTTCGTCGCGCTCGGCTGCTCGCTGCTGTTCAGCTTCGTGTTCGCGGCCGTCGCCGCCAAGTACCGCGCCGCCGAGAAGGTGCTGATCCCGCTGCTCGACATCCTGCAGTCGGTGCCGATCCTGGGCTTCCAGGCGATCGCGATCGCGCCCTTCATCGCGCTGTTCCCGGGCAGCCTGCTGGGCGTGGAATGCGCCGCCATCTTCGCGATCTTCACCTCGCAGGCCTGGAACATGGCGTTCAGCCTGTACCAGTCGATGCGCACGGTGCCCGACGAACTGAGCGAGGCGGCGCGCGTGTTCTCCCTGTCCGGCTGGCAGCGCTTCTGGCGCCTGGAGCTTCCCTACGCGACGCCGGCGCTGCTGTGGAACATGATGATGTCGATGTCGGGCGGCTGGTTCTTCCTGGTCGCCGCGGAAGCGATCTCGGTGGCCGGCCAGGACATCAAGCTGCCCGGCATCGGCGCCTTCATCGCCGTCGCCATCGAACGCGAGGACGGGCGCGCCGTGGCCTGGGCGATCCTGGCGATGTTGGCCGGCATCGTCATGTACGACCAGCTGTTCTTCCGGCCCTTGCTGGCCTGGGCGGACAAGTTCCGCTTCGAGGAGTCGCAGGGCGAGACCGCGCAGCGCTCCTGGCTGCTGGACTGGGGCCGGCGCAGCCGCTGGGTCAGCCGGCTGGCCGACCGCTTCTGGGCATTGATGCGCATCACGCTGGGCTGGTTCGGCACGGCGGACGCGGCGCCGTCGGCGCGGCCGGCGGGGCGCTGGACGCAGGTCCTGCCGCGCCTGTGGGACATCGGCTTGCCGGTGCTGGTGCTGGCCGCCACGCTGAAGCTGGCCTTGTACGTGCACAGCGAAGTCGGCCTGCGCGAAGCCGGCCATGTCGTCCTGCTGGGCCTGGCGACCCTGCTGCGGGTGATGCTGCTGATCGCGCTGGCCTCCCTGCTCTGGGTGCCGGTGGCGGTATGGATCGGGCTGCGCCCGCGCTACTCCCAGCGGGTGCAGGCGGTGGCGCAATTCCTGGCGGCCTTCCCGGTCAACCTGCTGTTCCCGCTGGTCGTGTTCCTGATGGTGCGCTTCCACCTGAACCCGGACATCTGGCTCAGCCCCCTGATGGTGTTCGGCACCCAGTGGTACATCCTGTTCAACGTGGTGGCGGGCGCATCGACCATCCCGAACGAGCTGCGGCTGGCCGCCGACAACCTCGGCCTGAAGGGCTGGCTGAAGTGGAAGCGGGTGTACCTGCCGGCGGTGTTCCCGGCCTACCTGACCGGGGCGATCACGGCCAGCGGCGGTTCGTGGAACGCCAGCATCGTGGCCGAATACGTCACCTGGGGCAAGACCACCCTGGCGGCGCAGGGCCTGGGCAGCTACATCAAGCAGATGACCGATGCCGGCGACTTCCACCGGATCGCGCTCGGCATCGGCATCATGTGCATCTTCGTGATGCTGCTGAACCGGTTTTTCTGGCGCAAGCTTTATCTACTGGCAGACAATCGAGCTTAAATGCGCGCGCCTGACGAAGGAAACAAGATGACACAAGATACCCTGATCCAACTGGCCTCCGTGGGCAAATCCTTCACCAGCGCCGACGGTGCGCCGCGCCGCATCCTCGACGGCGTCGACTTCACGCTGCGCAAGGGCGAGATCGTCGCGCTGCTCGGCAAGTCCGGCTCCGGCAAGTCGACCCTGCTGCGCATCATGGCCGGCCTGGTGCCGGCGGACGGCGGCAGCGCCAGCTACCGTGGACGCCCGATCGCCGGCCCGGCGCCGGGCGTGGCGATGGTGTTCCAGTCCTTCGCCCTGTTTCCCTGGCTGACGGTGCAGCAGAACGTCGAGCTCGGATTGGAGGCGCAGGGCGTCGCGCCGCTCGAACGCGAGCGCCGCGCCGACGCCGTGCTCGAACTGATCGGCCTGGCCGGCTTCGGCGGCGCCCTGCCGCGCGAGCTGTCGGGCGGCATGCGCCAGCGCGTCGGCATCGCCCGCGCGCTGGTGACCAATCCCGACGTCCTGCTGATGGACGAAGCGTTTTCCGCGCTCGACGTGCTGACCGGCGAAACCCTGCGCGACGACATCCTGCAACTGTGGGAGAGCAGCCAGATCCCGACCCGGGGCATCGTGGTCGTCTCGCACAATATCGAAGAGGCGGTGATGATGGCCGACCGGATCATCATCCTGTCCAGCGATCCCGGGCGCATCGTCAGCGAAGTCCGGGTCGACCAGGCGCGTCCGCGCGACGCCGACAGCCCGCGCGTGCGGGCCCTGATCGACGAGGTCTACGGGTTGATGACGATGCGCCGCGCGCCCGCGCCGCTGGTCGTCGGCGCGCCGGCGCGGCAGCCGGATTTCGCCTTGCCCGACACCGACGTCAGCCGCATCGAGGCGGTGCTGGAGCTGGTCGCCGAGCCGCCTTTCGACGGCCGCGCCGACCTGCCGCACCTCGCCGAAGAGGCCGAGCTGTCCGACGAAGAACTGTTCCCGACCTTCGAGGCGCTGGCGATGCTGGGCCTTGCCCATGTGGAAAGCGGCGACATCATGCTGACCCACCTGGGCCGGCGCTATGCCGGCGCGGAACAGGCCGAGCGCCAGGAGATCTTCGGCCGCCAGGTGCTGGAGAACGTGCCGCTGGTGGCGCGGATCCGCAGCGCGCTGGCGGAAAGCGCCGGCGGCACGCTGTCGGAAGAACCCTTCATCGAACTGCTGGAGGAGGGCATGAAGGAAAACCGCGCCCGCCGCACGCTGGGCATCGCGGTCGAATGGGGGCGCTACGGCGAGCTGTACGAATACGACTTCCACCTCAAGCGCCTGAAACTGCCGGACGCCGAGTAGCCCTGGCGCTGGATTACAATCGCCGACGACAACAATACGGAGACCAGGAGACACCATGAAGAAACTGCTCACCCCGCTCGCCGCCGCCCTGCTGGCCGCCGGCGCCATGTCGGCATCGGCCCTCGCCGCCGACGCCCCCGCGCCGGCCACCGTGGCCCAGCTGACCACGATGGAGAAACGCTTCGCGCCGGTCGACCTGACGGCCGACACCAGCAAGCTCTCGCAGGGCGACCGCGTCGCCATCGGAAAGCTGATCGAGGCCGCGAAGATCGTCGACACCCTGCAGCTGCGCCAGCGCTGGTCCGGCAACGAAGCGCTGTGGGCCGCGCTGCAGAAGGACACGACGCCGCTCGGCAAGGCGCGCCGCGACTACTTCTGGCTGAACAAGGGGCCGTGGTCGATCATCGACGGCAACCGCTCCTTCATGCCGGCCGACTATGCCGGGATCCAGGTCCCGCTTGAAAAACCGCTGGGCGCCAACTTCTATCCGGAAGGGGCGAGCAAGCAGGATCTCGAGACCTGGATGAATTCCCTGTCGCCGCAGGACAAGGAGCAGGCGCAGTGGTTCTTCACGGTGATCCGCAACACGAAGGACGGCAGCGGCGCCAAGCGCTACGCCATCGTGAAGTATTCGGACGAATACGCGACCGAGCTGCAGAAGCTGTCCAGGCTGCTGAAGGACGCGGCCAAGGCCACCGACAATGCCTCGCTCAAGAAATTCCTGGACCTGCGCGCCGACGCCTTCCTGTCGAACGACTACCTGGCCTCGGACTTCGCCTGGATGGACCTGGACTCGCCGGTCGACGTCACCATCGGGCCCTACGAAACCTATAACGACGAGCTGTTCGGCTACAAGGCCGCCTTCGAAGCCTATGTGAACGTGCGCGACGCGAAGGAGACCGAGAAGCTGAACTTCTTCGGCAAGCACATGCAGGAGCTGGAAAACAACCTGCCGATCGATCCGAAGTACCGCAATCCGAAGGTCGGCGCGATCGCGCCGATGGTGGTCGTGAACCAGGTCTACGGCGCCGGCGACGGCAACATGGGCGTGCAGACCGCCGCCTACAACCTGCCGAACGACGAGCGCATCATCAGCAAGCGCGGCTCCAAGCGCGTGATGCTGAAGAACGTGCAGGAAGCGAAGTTCGAGGCCACCCTGAAGCCGATCACCAGGCTGGTGCTGAGACCAGGCGACCAGAAGGACCTCGACTTCGATTCCTTCTTCACCCACATCCTGGCGCACGAGATCATGCACGGCCTGGGCCCGCACGCGACCACCCAGGGCGGCAAGCCCTCGACCCCGCGCCAGGACCTGAAGGACGCCTACTCGACCATCGAGGAAGCCAAGGCCGACGTGACCGGCCTGTGGGCGCTGCGCTACATGATGGACAAGGGCCAGCTGAAGTCCTCGCTGGGGCAGGGCGCCGGCGCCGAGCGCAAGCTGTACAACACCTTCCTGGCATCGAGCTTCCGCACCCTGCACTTCGGCCTGACCGATTCGCACGCGCGCGGCATGGCGATCCAGGTCAACTACCTGCTCGACAAGGGCGGCTTCGTCTCCCACGGCGACGGCAGCTTCTCGGTCGATTTCGACAAGATCAAGGATGCAGTGGCCGACCTCGACCGCGAGTTCCTGACCATCGAGGCGACTGGCGACTACGCGCGCGCCCAGGCGCTGATGAAGCAGTATGTCGTGATCCGCCCGGACGTCCAGAAGGCGCTCGACAGGATGAAGTCGGTGCCGAACGATATCCGGCCGGCGTTTACGACGGCGGCAAAATTGACGAAATAAGCGCCAATCCGGCATGATGTGCGGCTGTGAAGACACGTTTTGCGGTGTAAAACTGCGTAATCTGTCGAATTAGTTGCCGTTTGGTAAGGTGTTGCCAATAATTATGTGCTATAGTCAACTTAGTTGCCATAGCGAAACTTTATCGGCATCGGCGTCCGGATCGCTCCATCCGGCTTACCTTACAGCGTGCACATCATGACAAGCTCTAGTCTTACGATCGGCAAGCGCCTTGCCATCGGTTTCGGCGGCGTTCTGGCGCTCATGGCCATCCTGGCCGGCCTGGCGATCCATCGCGTCGGCCAGATCGACCACATCCTCACGCGCATCAACGACGTCAACAGCGTCAAGCAGCGCTATGCGATCAATTTCCGCGGCAGCGTGCATGACCGGTCCATCGCCGTGCGCGACGTGGTGCTGGCGGCCGATGCCGAGGCGCTGAAGCGGCAGGTCGAGCTGATCCGGAAACTGGATGCCCGTTACCAGGAATCGGCAGGTCCGCTGGATGCGCTGTTTACCGGACACCAGGACATCCTGCCGGAGGAAAGCCAGGCGCTGGCCGCGATCAAGGACATCGAGGGCCGTACCCAGCCGCTGATCGCCCGGCTCATCGCGCTGCGCGAGGCCGGCAGTGTGCCGGAAGCGGCCGCTTTGCTCGACAAGCAGGCCGCCCCGGCCTTCGTCGAATGGCTGGCCGACGTGAACCGCCTGATCGACCTCGAAGAGAAGCTGAACAACGACGCCGCGAAGGAAGCGAGGGCGCTGTCCGGCAGTTTCCTCGCCTGGATGCTGGCCCTGCTGGCGGTCGCGGTCTGCGCCGGCGCCGCCGCTGCCTGGGGAATCAGCCGCGGCCTGCTGCGCCAGCTGGGCGGCCAGCCGGATTATGCGGTGGCGATCGCCGGCGCCATCGCCGGCGGCGACCTGTCGGTGCCGATCGCGACCCGCGCCGGCGACCGCTCCAGCCTGCTGTTCGCGATGCAGGGCATGCGCGACAGCCTGGTGAACATCGTCAGCCAGGTGCGCGCCGGCACGCTCACGATCGCCAACGCCTCGACCGAGATCGCGGCCGGCAACCATGACCTGTCCGGGCGCAGCGAGCGCCAGGCCGGTACGCTGGAGGAAACCGCCTCGTCGATGGAAGAGCTGACCGGCACCGTGCGCCAGAATGCGGACAATGCGCGCCAGGCGAACGCCCTGGCCGAATCGGCCTCGAACGTGGCCCAGCGCGGCGGCGCGGTGGTGGGACAGGTGGTCCAGACCATGGCCGCCATCAATGCGTCCTCCAGGCAGATTGCCGAGATCATCGGGGTCATCGACGGCATCGCTTTCCAGACCAATATCCTGGCGCTGAACGCGGCCGTGGAAGCGGCCCGGGCAGGCGAGCAGGGCAGGGGCTTTGCGGTCGTCGCCAGCGAAGTGCGCAACCTGGCGCAGCGCTCGGCGGCCGCGGCGAAAGAGATCAAGGGCCTGATCGGCGACTCGGTGGCGAAGGTCGACGACGGCGCCAGGCTGGTCGACGAAGCCGGCAGCACGATGGAAGAGATCGTGACCTCGGTCAAGCGGGTGACCGACATCATGGCCGAGATCACCCTCGCCAGCCAGGAGCAGAGCGCCGGCATCGAGCAGGTCAACCATGCGATCGGCCAGATGGACGAGACCACCCGGCAGAACGCCACCCTGGTCGAACAGGCCGGCAACGCCGCGACCGCCCTGCAGGAAGAGGCCGAAAGCCTGGCCCGCCTGGTCAGCGTTTTCAGGATCGACGGCGCAGGCGCAGGCCGGCAGGCTGGCGTCACCCTGGCCCTGCACCACGGCCGGGTCCGCTTGGAACCCCAGGTCGAAACGTATTGATTTGTACTTTTGGTAATTTTACTGTTCTGTACAGTCAGTAAAAAATTTTCCGAAAAGGGCTTTCCCGAGGGATAGAATTGCCGATAGGCATGTTAACTATCTCGCCGGGGAATCCCTGTCATGTTCAAGTCTCTCCTCGTCGCCGCGGCCCTGTGCGCGGCATCCCAGGCTGCAAGCAGCACCGAGCTCACCGCGCTCGAAAAACGCTGGATTGCCGCCGCCTACCCGGTACTCGACTACGCCCGCGGCCTGCCGCTGCCGATCGACATCGTGGTCCAGCCGCAGGCCGGTCCCGACGACGTGCCGCTGGCGATGGGCTTCGACGGCGGCCGCTGCAAGCTGGTGGTCTCGCTGCGTGGCAATCCGGACTCCGAGAAGGTGCTGGCCGGCGTCCCCCTGGAGCGGCAGGGCGAGCTGATCGAGGCGATGGCGGCGCACGAGATCGCGCACTGCTGGCGCTATGCCCAGGGCGCCTGGCATGCGCTGCCGGCCGGCTTCGTCGAGGTGGGCGAGGAGAGCGCTGCCGATCCGTCCCTGCTGGCGGCATCGAAGGCGATGCGCGAGATGCGTCGCGAAGAGGGCTATGCCGACCTGGCGGCGCTGGCCTGGACCCGCCACAGCCACCCCGGCGACTACGCCCGCGTCCACGCCTGGCTCGACCAGGTGCGCGCCGTGCAGCCGGTCGCGCGCAGCGGCCACGATACCCGGGTGTGGGTCAAGCTGGCCGCCGATGCCGGCCGCTTCGGCGGCGACGACAGGCCGTTCGACGCCGCGGCCGCGCTGTGGAAAGAAGGTCTTTTAAATGACGATTGAGTTATTTATGGTTTATTCGACAACTGTGCGATGACGTACAGATGTCAGGTCCGGCGGGGCGTCTAATGGTCTGCATTACACAACAACCTAGACAAGGGACCACCACATGAAAACGCTGATTGCGACCCTGTTCGCGACGGCCGCAGGCGCCGCCTTCGCCGCCCCCACGTTTGCACTGAACCACGATCCGGCCAGCTACCGTGCGGTCACCCAGAAAGCTGCCGCCGAGTACAAGGCGGCCGCCGCGAAATGCGGCAGCATGAGCGGCAACGACAAGGATGTGTGCATGGCCGAGGCCCGCCTGATGCGCACCCGCACCGAAGCCAATGCCCTGTCCCGGTACAACAACACGCCGGCCAGCCGCGAAAAGGCGCGCGCCAACCTGGCCGACGCCGAGTACGACCTGGCCAAGACCAAGTGCGACGCGAAGAGCGGCGCCGACAAGGACGACTGCATGAACAACGCCAGGTCGGTGCACACGGCGGCCCTGGCGGACGCCAAGTCGGCCGCCACCGCGACCGGCGCGAGCGCGGCCGGCGCCACCGGCTCGGACGGCGGCCTGGTGGATCGCACCAGCACCCGCGACCCGGCCAAGTCCGCCGCGGTCGACAAGTGCGCCCAGCAGGGCGGCGACACCAGGACCGGCTGCCTGGTCCAGACCAAGCCATCGAGCGTGAAGGACAACGCGGGCGCGATCGCCAACCGCACCGAGAACGCCGCCGACCATGCCGGCGACAAGACCGCGGCCGCCGCCTCGACCGCCGCCGTCAAGACCAAGGATGCCGCCGCCACTGCGGTCGAGAAGACCAAGGAAGTTGCCCACGTCGCCGCCGAGAAGACCAAGGAGCTGGCGCATACGGTTGCCCAGAAGACCGAGAACGCGATGGACCGCACCGGCGACAAGACCCGCGATACGGCGTCCACCACGGCCCAAAAGACCGACAATGCGATGGACCATGCCGGCGACAAGACCCGCGATGCCGCCGCCACGACCAAGCTCGCCGCTTCCGACACCGCCATCACCACCAAGGTGAAGGCCGGCCTGGTCAAGGAGCCGAACCTGGAATCGCTGGGCATCCACGTCGAGACCGAGAAAGGCGTCGTGATGCTGAGCGGCTTCGTGAATTCGAAGGCCGAGGCCGACACGGCGGTCAAGGTTGCCAAGGGCGTCGATGGCGTGACCAGCGTGAAGAGCGCGATCAAGGTCAAGTAAGCGCTCACAAGCAAGTGTTTGCCCATGCAGCACGGCCGGCTTTGTAGCTGGCCGTTTGTTTTGTTGTGATACCACAGGTTGCGAACGTCAGTGCTGAAATTGCCTGTAGGCTAAATTCTGCAGGGTATAATCGCCGGCGTGAATAGAATCGAAGCCTTCGGATACATTGCCGCCCAGGCGGCGCGCGGTGACCTATCCTTCCCCACCAGTGTGAATGCCGTGCTGCGCCTGCAGCAGGCCCTGAACGAACCCGATTGCCATCTCGAACAAGCGATCCGCCTGGTGCTGGGCGAGCCGCAGCTGGCGGCGCGCACGGTGGCGCTGGCCAACTCGTCCGCCTTCAATGCCGGCAACGCGCCGATCACGAATGTGCGTGCGGCCGTGACCCGGGTCGGCTACCGCAACCTGCAGATGCTGGTGGCCAGCCTGGCGGTGCGCCAGTTCGGCAGCCGCATCCAGGATCCCGAACTGCGCGCCAAGGCCGAGCAATTATGGGAGCACACGGTGCAGGTGGCCGCGCTGGCCCAGGTGTTCGCGCGCCGCGTCACCTTCGTCAATCCGGACACGGCCATGTTTGCCGGCATCGTGCACGAGATCGGCGCCTTCTATCTGCTGTCGCGCGCCGATGAATTCCCGGGCCTGCTCGACGAGGACGACGAGCGCTGGGGCGAGCTGTGCGAGGACGTGGTCACGCGCGAAGTGGGGCGCCGCCTGGGCCTGCCCGAGCCGGTGGCCGAGGCTGTCTTCGAACTGCGCGGCAGCTGGCTGCATATGCCGCCGAGCTCGCTGCTCGACACCTTGCTGCTGGCCAATCTGTACGCCAGGGTGCCGTCGCCGCTGGGCGCCGAGGCGCCGCTGCCGGACCACAGCGACAGCGCGCTCGACTACCTGGTCGACGAGGTCACCCTGCACGGCATCATCGGCGAAGCCGCCGAGCTCAGCGATTCAATGGGGCAGGCTGTCCTGGTTTGAATGCGCGGCGTCCATGCGCGTGCATGGCGCATGCGAGGACCAGGCCGGCGCCGGCCAGGCCGGCCGCCACCCACTGCGGCGAGTCGTAGGAGTAACCCAGGATCAGCGGAATCCCGCCGAGGAAAGCCCCGGTGGCATTGCCGATATTGAAGCCGGACTGGCCCAGCGAGGAGCCCAGCATCTCGGCTTCGCGCGAGTGCTCGATCAGCAGCATCTGTATCGACGGACCCAGCGCCAGCGCATTCGCACCCACCAGGAAGGCCAGCATCACCATCGCGATCTGCGAGGACGCCAGCAGCGCGTTCAGGACCAGCAGCACGATCATCGTGGCCAGCAGGATCTGGATCGCGCGCAGCGGGTGCAGGCGGTCGGCCAGCTTGCCGCCGAACTGCACGCCGGCCGTCATGCCGACCCCGACCACGGTCATGATCAGCGGGATCATGTCGGCGTGGAAGTGCGTGACTTCGGTGAGCAGCGGCGCGATGTAGCTGAGCCAGGCGAACAGGCCGCCGGTGCCGATCGAGGTGATGCCCAGCGCCAGCCACAGCTTCGGGTTGCGGAAGATGCGCAGGTCCCTGGCCAGGCCGGCGCGTTCCCTGCCTTCGAAGTAAGGAATCACTTTTTGCGTCATGAAGGCGGTCGCCAGGCCGATCACGGCGACGATCAGGAACACGATGCGCCAGCTCATGTGGTGGCCCAGCCAGGTGCCGGCCGGCACGCCGACCACGTTGGCGATGGTCAGGCCGGAGAACATGCTGGCCAGCGCCGCCGCTTCCTTGCCCTTGTCCGCCAGGCGGGTGGCGACCACCGCGCCGACGCCGAAGAAGGCGCCGTGCGGCAGGCCCGCCAGGAAGCGGAACAGCATCAGGGTGTGGAAGTTCGGGGCAAAGGCCGACAGCGCATTGAAGGCGGCAAACATCAGCATGAACCAGACCAGCACGCCGCGCGGCGGACGGTGGCCGAGCATGCTGACCAGGGTCGGGGCGCCGACCACCACACCGACGGCGTAGGCCGAAATCAGGTAACCCGCTTGAGGGATGGAAATATCGAGGCCGGTGGCGATGTCGGGCAGGATGCCCATCATGACGAATTCCGTCATGCCAATGCCGAAACCGCCCAGGGCCAGTGGGGCCAGGCTCTTCTTGATCACGTAATAGTCGCTTTGCTGCGGAACGATGGGGAACCGGCAATTATGGCGGCACACGATTGCCGCGTCCGCTTTTGAGTGGTGATGTCCGGTATAGCCCTAAATGATAGCCTTACCGGCGATTTTCTGCCGGGCTCGCCTGAGGACGGCCGCGGAAGCGGCCGATGCGCGGGGATGCCCGGTTCTGCGCGCAGCGCCAGGACATGGCTAGGTAGACCAGGTAGAGCAGGGAGCGGCCGACCGCGTAGCAGGCGATGCTCTGGCGCAGCGACAGCGGCAGGGCGAACACGGCGATGGTCATCAGGAACAGCGCGACCTGCCAGCGCAACTCCGTCTTCTGCTTGCCGGCGATGAAGAAGACGTAGCTCAGGGGGCTGGCGATAAAGTTGAGGAAGTACAGCGGGGCGAGCATCTGCGCAAGCTCTCCCGCGGGCTCCCAGGCCGGGCCGAATACCCAGCTGAACAGTGCCGGCGAAAACAGCAGCAGGACCAGCGAGGGCAGCACGGCCAGCAGCAGCAGGGCCCGGAAGGTGGCGAGGTAGACGTCGCGACAGTTGCCGGCGGCGCGGAAGTCCTGCACCGCCTGGCGCTTGAACACTTCGAGGACCGAGGCCGAGATCAGGGCGATCGGGGCGCTCAGCACGCGCTGGGTCAGGGCGAACAGGCCGGCCGCCTGGACCCCGTGGTGCAGGCCGATCATAAAGAGCGGTAACTGTCCGACCAGGGTGTTGAGCAGGCTCGACGGTAAAGAGAAACGCCAGAAGGCCTGGTGCCTGAGAAGGTAATGGCGCTGGTCGACCTCGAGCGTCAGCCTGAAGGGCGCCGTCGGCGGCGCCAGCAGCCGCCGCGCCGTGCACAGCCCGACGCACAGCCCGATCAACTGGCCCGCCAGCAGCGCGCCGTCGGCGCCGGCGGACAGCAGCGCGAGCTGGGTCAGTGCAATCGTTCCCGCCTGCATTACCTTCGCTTTGGCCGCCTTGCCGAACAGATTGTGTGAAGTGGCATAGGCGAGAGTGGTCTGCATGATCGCGGTCAACCAGGTGCCGGCGCCGATGCTGAGCAGCTCCAGCCAGGACAGGGCGTGCAGGCCGGGCAGGCCGAGGGCGCGCGCGACAAGCGCGAACAGGGTCAGCGCCAGCGACAGCGTGGTCGCGGCATAAGCCACCACGCTGAAACACAGGCGCTGCTGCTGGATTTCCTGGTCGAGCACCATGACGGTGTCGATGCGCAAGGTGGCGACGATGGACGTCACCGCGACCACGCCCAGCCAGACGCTGAAGGCGCCCATCTCGGCCGGCGTACACAGGCGGGTGATCAGCGGCGCCGCGAGCAGCGGCAGGGCTTGCGCACCGATCGTTCCTACCAGGACGGTGACGACGTTCTTCCAGAAATCCGAGTGTGAAGAATTCGTGAACATGCGCCCATGCTACGTCGATGCCGGCGGCAGGCTTTTCGTCGAACCGGGAGAAGGAATGTAAAACGATGTAAAGCCATGTAAAGATTCAGGGCTCGCCGATCCAGGCGATGCGGCCGCTGCCCGCCTCGTTCAGCCTCGAAATAAAGGCATCTGCGCGGTCGTCGGGCAGCTGAAATGTGAACTGCACCTGCTCGCCATGCTCGACCTGTTCGAGCGCCGCGCCGGCCAGTTCCAGCTCGCGCCGCAGCAGGCCTTCGAGCGGATACGACACGGCGCAGCGGAGCAGGCGCTGGCGGATGATGGCGATCTTTTCTGCACTCAAAAGTGCCTGGGCAACGCTGTCGGTATAGGCGCGCACCAGCCCGCCCGCGCCCAGCTTCACGCCGCCGAAGTAGCGCACCACGGTGGCGAGCACGCCTTCGAGGTCCTGGTGGCGCAGCACGTCCAGCATCGGGCGTCCGGCGGTGCCGCTCGGTTCGCCGTCGTCGACCGCGGCCGACTGCCCGCCGGCCAGCAGGGCCCAGCACACGTGGGCGGCGCCGGGATGCCCGGCGCGCAGCCGCGCCACGACCTGCTGCGCGCCGGCACGGTCCGCCATCGGCTGCACGCAGGCGAGGAAGCGGCTTTTCTTGATGATCAGTTCGTGGTGGACGGGGGCGAGCAGGGTCTGGGGCATGGCAGTAACGGATGTGCAATCCGCGATTGTAGCCGCCAAAGTAAACGCCAGCGCGGACGCTGGCGTTTTCAGCTCAGGAAAGGCCTGCCAGGCGGCGGCGCGACAGCGTCAGGCCGACAAGCCCAAGACCCAGCAAGGTCAGCCCGCCAGGCTCGCGCACATCGGCGCCGGCAGGCGCCGCTTCGGAAAAGCTTGCCGTGCTCGGTTGCGTTTCCCAAGTGTCGTAGCCCTGGTCTACCGCATACGAAGTGTAGTTGGTCACGCCTATGCCGTTCGCCAGGGCGCCGAACAGATAGCCGTTACCGAGGAGCTCGCCGCCGATCTCGGGCACCGTATAGGCATGCCCGCCGATCGTCAGGTCGACGGCATCGTCGGAAGTGATGGGGGCGCCCAGCGAGGCTGCGGTAAAGGAAATCGAGCCCTTCACAGAGGTTTGCGGGGCCGTCATGCCGGCAAAGATGCCGGGTCCGAAGCCGGAGGCCGTGAAGTCCAGTGCATAAAGAGTTGCATTCGCGGCAGTCGAGCAGAGCAGGCATGCGGCGCCGGCCAGTGCGGCGAGCGACTTCTTCATGATCGTCCCTTTCTTTTCTCGCAATAAATTAATAATATAATATTATTTTGAAAAGACGGATGAAATTTAGAAAAAATTTACATCAGCACGAAAAAACAGGGTGCAGGCGCAAAAAACAAAAAAGCCAGCTCGAAAGCTGGCTGATCTGCTACTGCTTGTTCGTGGTAGGCCGTGCGTGGCTCGAACACGCGACCAACGGATTAAAAGTCCGCTGCTCTACCAACTGAGCTAACGACCCGACGGCGAGCATTATAGCGGCTCGACAGCATTCGGCCAAGAACTTTCGTGCAGGCAAGGTCTTGGCGCTCGGGTGAGCTCGGCTGTGATATGTAAAAAGAATTACACAGCAATAAATCGTGTATTGGACAAATCACAGGGTCTGCGGCACTCTGGTGCTTTATTCGCTGGCCGTTCCGAGGAGACATCATGCCGACCTACCGTTCCCGTACCACCACCCAGGGCCGCAACATGGCCGGCGCCCGTGCCCTGTGGCGCGCAACCGGCATGAAGGACGGCGACTTCGAGAAACCGATCGTCGCCGTGGTGAACTCCTTCACCCAGTTCGTGCCGGGCCACGTGCACCTGAAGGACCTGGGCCAGATGGTCGCGCGCGAGATCGAAGCGGCCGGCGGCGTCGCCAAGGAATTCAACACCATCGCCGTCGACGACGGCATCGCCATGGGTCACGGCGGCATGCTGTACTCGCTGCCCTCGCGCGACCTGATCGCCGACTCCGTCGAGTACATGGTCAACGCCCACTGCGCCGACGCCATGGTCTGCATCTCGAACTGCGACAAGATCACCCCGGGCATGCTGATGGCCGCGATGCGCCTGAACATCCCGGTGGTGTTCGTGTCGGGCGGCCCGATGGAAGCGGGCAAGGTCGTCAAGACCGTCAACAACGACAAGAAGATCATCAAGCTCGACCTGATCGACGCCATGATCAAGGCCGGCGACCCGACCCAGTCGGACGCCGACGTGCTGGAAGCCGAGCGCTCCGCCTGCCCGACCTGCGGTTCCTGCTCGGGCATGTTCACGGCGAACTCGATGAACTGCCTGGCCGAGGCGCTGGGCCTGGCGCTGCCGGGCAACGGCACCATCGTCGCCACCCACGCCGACCGCAAGGAACTGTTCCTGCGCGCCGGCCGCCTGATCGTCGACCTGGCCAAGCGCCACTACGAAGGTGACGATTACTCGGTCCTGCCGCGTTCGATCGCCAGCCGCACGGCCTTCGAAAACGCGATGGCGCTGGACGTCTCGATGGGCGGCTCGACCAATACCGTGCTGCACCTGCTGGCCGCGGCCCATGAAGCCGGCGTCGACTTCACGATGGCCGACATCGACCGCATCTCGCGCAAGGTGCCCTGCCTGTGCAAGGTGGCGCCGATGACCGACAAGTACCACATCGAAGACGTGCACCGCGCCGGCGGCATCGTCTCGATCCTCGGCGAACTGGCGCGCGCCGGCCTGCTCGATACTTCGGTGCCGACCGTGCACTCGCCGACCCTCGGCGACGCCATCGAAAAATACGACATCCGCCGCAGCGACGATCCGGAAGTCCACAAGCTGTTCCGCGCGGCGCCGGGCGGCGTGCCGACCCAGGTCGCGTTCTCGCAGGCCGAGCGTTTCGACACCAACGACATCGACCGCGAGAAGGGCTGTATCCGCGACCTCGCCCACGCCTATTCGCAGGACGGCGGCCTGGCGGTCCTGTACGGGAACATCGCGGAAAAGGGCTGCATCGTGAAGACGGCCGGCGTCGACGAAAGCATCCTGAAATTCTCGGGCAGGGCGCGCGTGTTCCACAGCCAGGATGCGGCGGTCGAGGCCATCCTCGGCGACCAGGTGGTGGCAGGGGACGTCGTCATCATCACCTATGAAGGACCGAAGGGCGGCCCGGGCATGCAGGAGATGCTGTACCCGACTTCCTACATCAAGTCGAAGGGCCTGGGCAAGGCCTGCGCGCTGTTCACGGACGGCCGCTTCTCGGGCGGCTCCTCGGGCCTGGTGATCGGCCACGCCTCGCCGGAAGCGGCCGAAGGCGGCGCGATCGGCCTGGTGGAAGAGGGCGACATGATCGACATCGACATCCCGGCCCGCACCATCGACCTGCGCGTGTCGACCGAAGAGCTGGCCCATCGCCGCGCGAAGATGGAAGCGCGCGGTGACGATGCGTGGAAGCCGAGCCGCGAGCGCGTCGTGTCGCAGGCGCTGCAGGCATATGCGGCGCTGACCACCTCGGCGGACCGCGGCGCGGTGCGCGACCTGTCGCAGCTGAAGCGCTGATCGGGCGCTTTCAATCAAAAAAAACCGCGTCCGGCCGCATGCCGGACGCAAGCCCGATGTGCTCGACATCGCGCCAGGATGGACGGGATCCCGCCCCTTGGATGCCCTGCCGCGCGAGGTTCAGAAGCCGAGGTTCATCCTGGCGTTGACGCCGCTGCCGTTGCTGTCCTTGCCCCACTTCTGGGCCGTATTGCCGAAGCTCCGGCTTTCGACGGTGACCGAGGCCTTCTCGTTCAACTTGTACTGCGCGCCGAGTCCGCTATAGACGCCCACGTCGACGTTCTGGTTCCTGCCCACGGCATCGGCGCCGCGGCGCTCGCTGTAGGCGACGCCCAGCGCGCCATAGGCCGAGAGCCGGTCGGTGAGCGGGGCCGTGGCCTTGACCGCGGCATAGCTGTGGAAACCCTTGGTCCCGAGGGCGCCGGTATTGTCCAGGGGATCGCGCGGATCGATCGCATGGAAACCCCGGTCCAGGCGTTCCCGGTAGCCGGCCTCGAGCGCCAGGTAGCGGTTCAGGTTGATGCCGGCGACCAGTCGCGGATCGGTCCGGTAGCCGTCGAACAGCGAGGTGAACGGGTGCGCGCCCTCGTTGGCCATGTAGGTGGGCTCGAAAGGGGCGGGGATCTTCGCAAAGGCCTGTGCTTCCGGCGAGGGCCTGGCCTGCAGCCGGGGCCGGGATTCCGGATCCAGCAGCTGCGCGTGGGCGGCGCCGGCACCCAGGAGGGCCGCAGCCAATGCGAAACGGGATGCCTTCATTGCGTTCTCCTTCCTGATGCCTGCATGGTCACTGTGCAAAGCATAGCAGCTCGCCATCGGCAAAATTGTCCTGATTTGGTAAAGGCATGCATATCCCGGCAAGGACCTCTTTCCGCAGAATGAAACCGAACTGAAAGCCTGGGGCCCCGATAATCCGCCAAGCAGTACACAACAATACCGGAGACATCGATGCGCTGGTTCCAGCACCTGAAGATCGCCAGCAAGTTGCTGGTCGCGTTTACCCTCGTGATTGCAATGACTTGTGGCATGGGCATATTTTCGATTGTCCAGCTGGTCAAGGTCAGCAATTCCTCCGCCGACATTGCCAAAAACTGGCTGCCGGCCATCCGCCACATCGGCGAGGTGCAGACCTCGCTGGCGCGCTTCAGGATTTCGGAAGCCACCCATATTCTGCAGGACGACGAAGCCGGGATGAAAGCCGCCGACAAGGCGCTCTCGACCCGCCGCGATACGATGCGCAGGCAGCAGGATGCCCTGGCTGCGCTGGTGTCGGACCCCGAGGAAAAGCGCATTCATGCAGAGCTCCAGCAGGACATCGATGCCTACATGGCGGAAAGCGGCAAGCTGACCGCGCTCTCGCATGCCGGCAACAAGGACGAAGCGCGGGCCTTGTTCAAGGGCGCGTCCAACAAAATATATCGCAAGATCAACGAGGAGTTCGAAGCGCTGGCCAAGTACAACGACGATGGCAGCAACGCATCCGAACTGGCGGCCGAGCAGATTTTCGGTATGTCGCGCAAGCTGATCGTCGGCGCACTGATGCTGCTGGTCGGGGTCGGTCTGCTGCTGGCGCTGTGGATGGCGCGCATGGTGGCCGGACCGCTGAAAGAGGCGGTCGGCGTGGCGCAGCGGGTCGCGGACGGCGACCTGACGGCCACGATCGAGGCGCCCAGCCGCGACGAAACCGGGATGCTCATGCGCTCGCTGCGCGACATGAACCACAGCCTGGCGCTCGTGGTAGGCCAGGTGCGCGGCTCGACCGAGGCGATCGCCACGGCATCGGCGCAAATCGCCAGCGGCAACCTGGATTTGTCGGCCCGCACCGAAGGCCAGGCCAGCTCGCTGGAGGAGACCGCCGCAGCCATGGAAGAGCTGACCGCCACCGTGCGGCAGAATGCAGAGAATGCGCGTCTTGCCGATCAGCTGGCGCAATCGGCATCCAGCGTGGCGGCCGACGGCGGCAAAGTCGTCGGCGAAGTGATCGCGACCATGGAGGCAATCAGTGCCGCTTCACGCAAGGTCGTCGACATCATCGGTGTCATCGACGGCATCGCGTTCCAGACCAATATCCTCGCGCTGAACGCGGCGGTGGAAGCCGCGCGCGCGGGCGAGCAGGGACGCGGATTCGCGGTCGTCGCATCGGAAGTGCGGACCCTGGCGCAGCGCAGCGCGACTGCGGCCAAGGAGATCAAGCAGTTGATCGGCGATTCGGTGCAGCAGATGAATTCCGGCACGGTACTGGTGCAGCAGGCCGGCACTACCATGGAACAGGTCGTTGCCAGCGTGCGCCGTGTGAGCGACGTGGTAGGCGAGATCTCGGCTTCCAGTCTCGAGCAACGTTCCGGTATCGAGGAAATCAACAAGGCCGTCGTGCAAATCGATGAGACCACCCAGCGCAACGCCGCCCTCGTTGAAGAAGCCGCCGCGGCGGCGGCCGCCTTGCAGGAACAGGCCGCGCAGCTGGCGGCCGTGGTGTCCCGCTTCCGCCTGGCCGAACAGCGGGGCTCCCTCATGGAATTTCACTCCCACTAGACAGCTCATCTGCAAAACCGGCTGAACCGCGCCAGCGCGAGAGCCGGAAAGCAAAAAGCCCACGCACCGAAATGCGTGGGCTTCCTGGTAATACTGGTAGGCCGTGCGGGGCTCGAACCTGCGACCAACGGATTAAAAGTCGCTGGGTCGGCACGGACAACCTTTATTAATCAGTGACTTGCAACGCTTGCCAGATGCGATAACCAGTCACACCAAAGGGGAGGGATGGTAACTTATCAGGAGGCACGTCACAAGTACGTCACATGGCGAGCTGGCGGCGTAGTGATCGAGCCCGTCAGCCCACGCTGGCCCGGTGCGAGCCGATCAACTTGCATCCACATTCCGTGACACAGCCTTCCACGGCTACCGCTATACCTCCCACAGTCACGCTGGAGTGGCCGGTAATGATCTTGTTGACTCCGTGTGGTTTCCCACCTGGGTAATGCTGAGGGCAATCCACCTGGTCGCCAAGCCGCGCGATGGGCTTCCCGTCTACGTCGTGCTGTGGCGAGCCGCTGATCACTTTGCCGCCATGATCGGTAGAATCGCCCACGACAATGATTTTCATTGACATGTTTCGCACCCTCTCCGCAGCAGTTTCATTATTCGACCACGCTGCTGGCTTAATTCCAGTAGTTACTAAAACGCATGGTATGCCTTTGCCTATCAATCCCGAAAACGGAGGCTAGAAAGAAGTTTGTCCCAAAGAGCAACGGCTTCGTCATCCGTCAGTGAACCTTTTGTTGCGTACTTTGTGTTTGCAGCCACACCGGTATCGAGATTGATGTCGACAGCCGCGGGATGACGCAAATCACCAGTTTTTCCGATAACCTCCCACATGAACTCGTGGATCATCACGCCATCTTTTCCGTTATGCCGCAATAAGACTTCTTCGCCGTTCCAACCATTAACGATATGCTTGCCGATGCGCAGACGTGCTAGTTCGGAATCAGTTGGGAAAATAACCCCTTGATCCCGCATGGCTGCTTCATGACGCGCGATGATGCCTACGCCATTGGGACCATCGGTGCGGGCATTTTTATTTGACATTACGGAGAAACTCACATCGGGCAGGCTTGGAAAATGCAAGCCAGCCGAGAATATCTCCTGGAACTGTCCGGTGGTTTCTGCAATGAATCCCAAGTCGATGCAAACACCTGGACCCGCTGGTACTTCCTCATTATCTCGAGCGCGCAGGCTGCGCGCAATGTCAGCCGATTTTCTTATTATTTGATCAACACTTTCTTCATCTCCGGATCCCCAGCCGAACTCGAAAACATGGGTGCCTGCGGGGACGAAATTCATAATTCCTTCGCCGCCAACCGATTTTAGATAAGGACTGCCGAAGTAACGCAGTAACAAGCTGTTTGGAACCGGGCCGGCTGAGAGGGATGTAAATTCCGCGTTCTCTCGCTTCATGAGAGTTGCTTTGCGAAAAGCATCTGCCAGATCTTTCTCTTTTCCAGCCGCATTCTCATGCGTAACTATTTCTGCTGGCATTTCTTGATTGCCCAGGATGAGCTGCGCTTCTTCAGGAACGTCGAGCACATACCGGCCAAAACAGACACCTTTTGTTCTTGCAAACAACTTTTTCAGTCGTGGAGACATTTCGGTTTGAGTTGGCACGCCAGTGTCCTCGTAAGAATAGGCCTGATGATGAAGAAAGAGGTAAAGGCCTGCAGTGGCAATGGCACCAGCTAAGGCCGTGACTACAAGTCTTTTTTTTGATTCTGGTCTTAAGATGGGGTTACTCATTATTGATAGATGTGAAAAATATTTAGGCAGCAATGTCCTGATTCTGTTTGGATTAGCAAATCAAGTGTTGACAGCAGAGTACGTCATATTCGTATCAGGTCTTCCACCCCTCAGCGGTATTGGCAATCTTTATCATTGCATATAGCATCGAGACATTGACTGCATCCGCCTTGTAGCTCCCTTGATGGTCATACCCGGCCTGGACAAAGTGCACAGCCGCTTTCACTTTCGCTGCCGAATAATCGGAAGGGACAGTACCATCTCCCGCGTCCTGCGGCGGCAGGAGTTTCAATTTAAACCTGCGCTGGTCTTTCAAGGAAACGATCAGATCGCCTGTCCCGTCCTCGCTTACCAGTCTCCACAACAGTGGCGACTCTTTTGCCGCTGCAATTGCCGTATTGACGTGAATGTCTGCATGGGATAAAGGCTCGATTTTGTAAATCACGCTGCCATGTGTCGGGTTTTTTACATCGGCTGCGTAGCTGGCGTACGTATGGGCGTGGAACGTATTTTTGATTTTGGCGTGAAATGCCTGGGCGTCGGCGATCCTTTCATTAACTAACTTCGTTGTTGATGACGCCTTTAATGTCTTCCCTGCCGGGTTTATCCATTCAGGATTGATCAAGCGCCACCAGTTTTCAGGTTTCTGCGTGTAAATATCGGACAGTGGTGCTCCACTCATCGACATCGCGTTGGTTGCGTTGGAGGGGGGGGCCGATACGCCCGCGTCTGCTGGCCACTGCGCCAAGGTTTTCCCATTGAGGTCTTGGACTTTTAACCAGTTATGGCCGTACTCTGGGGTTGGTAAAAGTTCAAGAGGGCCGGGAGCATTGGCAAATACCGCGGTGACGTCCTGTCCCGTATTTCCGATGATTGCCGGAGCAGGCAAATGGCCGTTTACTCCGCTACGGACGCGTTTGTATGCTGCTGCAGAACCATAAACCGGTTGTACACTGTGATAGATACCTAGAACGCAATCATTCAAGCCGCCCATTTCCGGATGAATTAGAGCGCGCGCCAAGATGCCACCCATTGAATGGGTAACCAGAATTACTTTGTCGCACTTGTGACCATGTGCTTGATATGATTTGATGAGATCCCTGATACGGGCGGCCGTCTTCTTGGCGGACACAGCGTTGCTTTGGAGCCAGTTATATCCCATTGCATGGACTGGATATAGACAGTTGGCTACGCGCATAACTTCTTTCTCTTCAAGCATGGCCGCGTTAAGCGCTCCCCATCGTTTTGGCGACACGTCTGTTACTCCTACAGGCGGGCCGGTAACGTTCACATTTGACATCCAGAACAGATCCAACGGGTTACGGCCAGCCTTATCTTTAGCCAGCGCGCACCCAAAGCCAATAATACGGTTTAGCCTGCCCTCAAGGGTAGACAATGCCCCGCTATAGTCGCCGAACGATATTTCGCTCCAACCGCGCCACCGGGCTTTTTGTGCTGCCGTCGCTGCATGCGGATGTTTTGTTGGTTGATGCAATCCCGTGTTAGAATGGTCGCTCTTGAGCAAACCAACGTCTTGCAGTATGTCGGGTACGTTGCTGTGTCGAGAATCGGATTGCTGACTGAGCGTTCCGCTTGGGTCAAATCTGCCCTGATCTTCGGTATACCGATAATAGTCCACTTCAGTTTCGTCAGGATCGAGCTTCATCTGCCGTTCCCGCGGGCTTAGATTGGCTGCTTTTCGAACATCACTAAGCACCGTTGAAAAACCAAGATTATCTGGTCGCCAGGCGATATCGTTTTGACTCTTGAGATCTGCTTTTCTTGCCCTGCTCATACGCAGATTGCTACCCATGACACCTGGCAAGAATATGACGGGGATGACCCTGTTGGGCGGCGCTATGAAAACCGTTTCCCGCTGTTCGGTATCCACTGGCGTGAGATGGAATTCCCCTTCCATTGCGCCTCCCACGCTTTGTGTCATCGTTTTAACGTTATGAGTGTCTTCGGCCATTTTATTCGCCCAATATTCTTAATTTGGCAGTTGCCATATCTATGCCTTTTTGTATCGGCATACGACCCTCGGCATCGGTCATGCCCCTGATGATCGTTCCATCTTCGCGCATCAGTTCGAACTTGCGATTTGCTAACGGTCCATCGAGATCGCGCAAGATCGGGGTCTGATCGAAGTGGCCCTTTTCCATTTCATTTGAGGCCAGTGCGAGGCTCTTTGGATCGGTGAGGCTATGGGAGGCGGCGTGGGCCACAAATGTGCCGGTTGTACCGTGTTCAATTCCGGCCTTACTGAACTTGACGTAGCTGCCACCGCCGTTGATGACGATGTCTTCCTTGGCATTGATAACAATTCGATTCCCCGTTTGTGTAATGTTCAATTTCGCGAACAAATTGATACTGTCGGAGAGGGTCTGCACGTCGATATCGCCTGCCACAGCAATCAGCTTCATGCCAGCTCGTTGAACGAACAGGCGGAGCGTCGTGACGACACTCGCGAAGAAACCGTCACCGGCTGCAATCGCGACGCTTTTCCCCGTTGTGATCGCGGTGTCGCCTTCGCTTGCGATGTGCGTAGACTGAGCCGTGGTAGTGGCAATTCCAGCGGCGCTCGCCAGTATCAAATGGGGCTCGGCGAGTTCGGGGAAGCTGCGTTTTGCGGAACTGCCATCACCCCTAACCGCGTCGTTTTGCGCCTTGACCGAGGCCGCTACGCATGATTGCTGGCCGTTTTCCTGTGCCCGGTTTTTTTCCGCTACTTTCGCATGGTTCTTTTGCCATTCTTCGGCGGAGGCGAGACGTTGAAGGATTTCGCCCATGTCCTTAACCTCGGAGGTCGCGTTGGGGCGCGCTTCAGTGGTGATCAGCATGCCTTTTCCGGCCCGGGCAACGCCCCAGGCATCGGTAGCGATTTCCCAGCCTTCGCCGCGCGCGTCCTTGCGTCCGCTAGTGTCCTCGATGCGAGTGATGTGTCCGAGCGACAGCTGGCTGCACTGATGATCGCTCTTCAACTGCGCCTGGATCTTGCCTGGCGTATCGTCCAGCACCAGGTGATTGCCGCGTTCGCTCGCTTCGCCCGCCAGCAGCTCCCGGCTGCGCAGACCGCTCAGGGCCTGCTGCTCCGGCAATTGCCACGGCGGCATGTGGGTGTGGTTGTACAGCGCGCCCAGAATGACCGGGCGGTCGATGTTCCCATTGACAAAGGCTACTCCCACTTCCTCGCCCACCCGCGGCAGGCGGATATTCCCAAACTCGACGCCGGCGCTCGGCGCCATCACGCGCAGCCAGGGCGAGCTGTTCTCGTCGTAGCTGCCCAGCCGGTCCCAGTGGAATTGCACCTTGACCCGCCCGTAGCCGTCGGTGTGGATCTCGGCGCCGGCCGGGCCGACCACGATGGCGGTCTGAATGCCGGGGTAGGTGCAGGGCTGGCTGTTGTAGTGCCGTCCCGGGCGCCACTGGATGTCCTTGCGCACGCAGCGGAAGCTGTTCTCGTAGTGCGATGGCGCGCCTGCTCTCGCCTGGTAGTTGTTGCTAGCTTCGTGGTCGACGGAGAGGATGAGGTAGTCGCGGTCACGGATGCTGGGCTTGGCTGGTTCGCCGCGCTTCGGAACCTGCAGCTCGGCGCTAAAATGGCCGCCGAGCTTGAAGCACCGGCCCGGCTGGACGGTACGATCGTTGCCCCGGGCTTCGAAGGTCTGCGTGTTCGCGTCGCGCTCGCCCATGCGCTGCTGGGCGAGGCGTTCGCCTTCGTCATGGGTGCGGAAACCGTACGCACCCGTGTTCTCGTAGATTTCGTAAGGGTAGACGTCGCCCTGGTTGTTCAGAGACTCGGCGGTCGAGCGCTGCGCCACCGGGTTCTTGTAGTCGAAGCTGGCCAGGGTCGTCTGGCCGGAGCCGAGCCGACGCACCGCGCTCCATTCTCGGATGCCGTCGTGTTCGAGCGAGCCGGCCTGATCGCGGAATGGGATTTCGCCCGAGTCGTCGATCCCGGTCGGGTCGATGGGCTGGGCGAGTGTGCTGCGGTCGCAGAGCAAGAGCGAGTGCCCGTCTGCCCGGTGCTCGTAGTAATAGTGCAGCCCGTATTCCTCCCAGCGCCGGTGCAGGTGGTTGTAGTCGGTCTCGTCATACTGGTTGGCGCAGGTCAGGCGCGGATACTCTCCCGCGAGGACCGGATGCCAGTCGGACTGGCGGTAATGCGCAAGGGTGAGTTCGGTAATTTCGATGACGCTCTTACCGAGGAATGAACGGTTGTCCTTGCGCAGCCTGGCGAAAGCCAGCCACGGTTCGAGCACCATGTGATAGAAGGCGAAGCCGCCGTCGGCGCGTAGGAAGCGGAACTCGGTGACGTAGCCGTTGAAGTAGCGCAGTGAGCCATCTTCGCGCACCAGCGAGATCGTGACCATTCTGCCCATCATCGCTTTCAGGCGAATCTGTGCGTCATCCGACAGTAGTTCGACCTCGAAGCGGAAGCAGCGCGAGACTTCCTCGTGCGCTTTCAAGCGGTTGGACAGGAGAATGCGGTCGGGGCCATCGTTGTGAGGGAATTCCAGGCGCAGCAGGCGGTCGTGCTGCGCATTGAGACTGAACGCCGATAGCGCAGCTCCCGCCGCGATCGCTTGGCTTTCGCCCATGTGTTGCCTCCGATGGCTTATCAGGTATCAGAATTTCCATCGGCTAAGGTAGCCAACAGGTCTACGGCGACCTTGACCAAAAGCAAGAAGCGGGCTCGGCTTTGTATTCGTACATCGGATGCTGGCTGAGTGGTGAAGCATGATCGGACTGGTGACCCGCCGTTGAGTGATATCAAGCCGAGCTCATCAGATGCGCACACCTGTTGATACTGGCTTATCCTTGCCAAATTAAAGGTCAAGCTAGCGAGCCTTATGGATTTTCCCACTCCACCATCGCAAGCATAGGGAAACGCCTTTGGCGTGAAAGCACATATCGTTGAGTGAATGTTGTCCTAGGACGTCCGTAAGTAAAGTTCGTGTAAATTTCCTTCTTCAATATCGCCGCTACCGCAGCATGTAGCTGTAGACGTCTTCATTCTTTGACTGCGTTTGGCGTTCACGGATCGCGGTGAACGTTCGATCGTCCGTTCATCCTTGAAGTCGATGCATTCTTGTCCCAGCACTGCTGTCGGCATAGTCCGGCCGCTGTTGCCTTAGCAAAGGCCAAGAGGCTCCGTGACCTGACGCAGGTCGCGTGCGCTTTTGTACGACCTGCAGGAGATGGGGGGCGGCCGCAAGTCGGCCGCGATGGTGTGGCGGTACGCGCACCTAACGCCGGCACAGATGGCGCGTCACACGGCGGTAGTAGACGAACTGCTGCGCGTCACAAATACGGCACAGTAGGTAGAAGAGAGGACTGCCGCAGGCACAAAAAAAGGCGTCACGATCACTCGTAACGCCTTGATTTGATACTGCAAATTCGTGGTAGGCCGTGCGGGGCTCGAACCTGCGACCAACGGATTAAAAGTCCGCTGCTCTACCAACTGAGCTAACGACCCGAAGACAGCCATTATAGCGGCTCAGCGGTATTTTGCTAAGCCCTTTCGAGCCAAAAAAATCCCGGTCGGCGCCGCCACGACCCGGACGCGCATGCATCGCGAGGCGGATCGCATCCTGCTGGCCGATGGGACGGTCCTGCTCGAGCAGGATGCGCTCCTTGTAGATGCCGGTCTCGAAGCGGATCGCGATCTTGCCATCGGGCGAGGCATAGCGGTTCGTCCCGCCCGCCTGGCGTTCCCGCCGCTGATTTTCCTTGACGCCTCACATTCCTTTTGACACCTGCAACGCTTCAGTCCACACTGCATATGCATGATTGGAATCGTTTCCAATCATGCGCCGCGGAGGCGGCTCATAACAAATCATCAAATTTGGAGACTAAGCATGGCATATCGTTTTCCCGGCGCGCTGCCCGCAGGTGCGCTTGCTGCCGCTCTGGCATTGACCGCCGCCGCCGCAAGCGCGCAGCAATGCCCGAGCACCACGCCGCTGTTCGCCGATGAATTCAACGGCACGGCAGTCGATACCACCAAGTGGGAAATCCAGACCGGCGACGGTTGCAGTTATGGGATATGTGGCTGGGGCAACAACGAGTTGCAGTCCTACCAGGCGGCCAACGCCACGGTCGCCAACGGCCTGCTGACGATTACCGCGAAGAAGCAGCGGGTAGGCTCGAAATCGTACACCTCGGCACGGCTGCGCACGCTGAACCGGCCGGCCGGCGGCCAGTGGACGCATGGACGTTTCGAAGCGCGCATCAAGATTCCGGGCGGGCATGGCATGTGGCCCGCGTTCTGGATGCTGCCCAACACCACGGTGGCCTGGCCTGCCAGCGGCGAAATCGATATCCAGGAGGCGATCGGACAGAAGTCGATGTTCCAGCTCGGCACGATCCACTATGGCCCCTCGAGCGCCAACGCGCAACAGCAGGGCAGCCAGATCCTCAAGCAGCCCGATACCTGGGCCAACGACTTCCATGTCTACGCGGTCGAGTGGACCACCAACCGGATCAGCTGGTACGTCGACGACCTGCTGTTCGCGACCAAGACGCCTTCCGACCTCGCGAACCCGGCCGACTGGACCTTCGAGAATTATCAGTACTACATGATTCTGAATCTGGCCGTCGGCGGCAACCTGGGCGGAACGGTGGACGACACCGCGCTGCCGCAGACCATGCAGGTGGATTATGTGCGCGCGTATGCGGTGCCGCAGCCGTCCATTTCGGGCAAGCATATCGTCGAGCCGAACAGCGCCGCCACCTACACGGTGGTCGACGACAGCGCCGGCGGCTCGACCTACAGCTGGACTTCGCCGACCGGCCAGACCTCGACCGGCAGCGCGCTGACGGTGAACTGGGGCACGGCCAGCGGCCCGGTCAGCGTCACGGTCAAGAACAGCTGCGGCAGCTTTACCAAGACCGTCAACGTGGCGGTGTCGCCGGTGCTGACCAAGTCGCTGGTGCTGGACGATTTCGAGGGCACCCGCAACCAGGCTTACACCACGGTGACCGGCACCTTCAACCAGAGCGCCGCCAATCCCGCGCCGAACACGGTGAATGCGTCCACCACCGTGGGCAAGTACGTGCGCAGCAGCGCCCAGCAATATGACCTGATCACGGCAACCACCACGGCGATTCCGGACGCCGCCCCGTTCGTGCGCGGCGACAAGGCCTTCTACCTCGACGTCTACACCGCGGCGCCGGTAGGAACGCCGATCCTGATCCAGCTCGAGAACAACAAGGTCGCCACCGCGTCCAACTATCCGTCCGGCCGCCATTCGAAATACCTGGCGACGACAACGGTGCAAAACGGCTGGCAGCGCCTGAAGTTCCTGGTGAACGACCGTATCGACGGCGAAACTGCCGACAACGCCGTCAACCAGATCGTGCTGATGCTGAATCCGAACTCCAGCACGGGCGATACCTATTACCTCGATAACGAGGCGATCTATGCGAAGTAAGTGCTGAGACAAGCGCCAAAAACACAAACGCCAGCTCGAAGGCTGGCGTATGTGTTGACACGAGATCTTTGGTAGGCCGTGCGGGGCTCGAACCTGCGACCAACGGATTAAAAGTCCGCTGCTCTACCAACTGAGCTAACGACCCGAAGAAGGCACGCATTATAGCGGGCGGTTTTGATTTGCGCCAGAGGTATCTGTTCTAGGAGAGGGCAGAGCTGACCTTCAGCACCTCTTCCGCCGTCGTCACCCCTTCCACGATCTTGTAGGCGCCGGCGATGCGCAGCGGTTTCATGCCGTCCGCCACGCTTTGCCGGCGCAGCGCCGCCAGGTCCGTCACTTCGCGGATCAGATGCGAGAAGGCTTCCGTCACCGTCGCCAGTTCATAGATGCCGGTGCGGCCGCGGAAGCCGGTCTGGCGGCATTCCGGGCAGCCGACCGGGCGGTATACGGTGGCCGGCTTCGGGATCTTCAGGCTCCCGACCATGCTGTCCCAGATCTCGTCGGACAGTTCCCCGTCCGGGCTTTTGCAATGCGTGCACAGCGTGCGCACCAGGCGCTGGGCCATGATGCCGCTCAGGGTCGAGCCCAGCAGGTAATAAGGCACGCCCAGCTCCAGCAGGCGCATCACGCTCGACGGCGCGTCGTTGGTGTGCAGGGTCGACAGCACCAGGTGGCCGGTCAGCGCCGCCTGGATCGCCATCTCGGCCGTTTCCAGGTCGCGGATCTCGCCGACCATGATGATGTCCGGATCCTGGCGCATCAGGGCGCGCACGCCGTCCGCGAAGGACAGGTCGATGCCGGGCTGGACCTGCATCTGGTTGAATGAGGCTTCCACCATCTCGATCGGGTCCTCGACCGTGCAGACGTTCACCTCGCTGGTGGCCAGCGCCTTCAGGGTCGTGTACAGGGTCGTGGTCTTGCCCGAGCCGGTCGGTCCCGTCACCAGGATGATGCCGTGCGGGCGTTTGGTGAGCGCGTCCCAGCGCTGGGCGTCGTCGGGCGGGAAGCCCAGTTCCGGCAGCGTCTTGACGACCACTTCCGGATCGAAGATGCGCATCACCAGTTTTTCACCGAAGGCGGTCGGCATCGTCGACAGGCGCAGCTCGACCTCCTGGCCGGCGCCGGTCTTGGTCTTGATGCGGCCATCCTGCGGCCGGCGTTTCTCGATCACGTCCATGCGGCCCAGCAGCTTGATGCGCGCGGTCATCGCGATCATCACCACGGCCGGCACCTGGTAGACCTGGTGCAGCACGCCGTCGATGCGGAAGCGGATCACGCCGGCATCGCGCTTCGGTTCCAGGTGGATATCGGAAGCGCGCTGGTCGAAGGCGTAGCTCCACAGCCAGTCGACGATGTTGACGATGTGCTGGTCGTTGGCGTCGACCTGCTTGTTTGCCTTGCCGAGTTCGACCAGCTGTTCGAAGTTGTTGCGCAGCGCGAGGTCCTGGCCGCTGGACTTGTTGGCGTCGCGGATCGACTTGGCAAGGCTGAAGAACTGCGAGATGTACTGGGCGATGTCGAGCGGATTCGCCAGCACCAGCTCGATGCGCCGGCGCGAGATGCGGCCGATCTCGTCCCGCCATTCGGTGTGGTAGGGATCGGCGGTCGCCACCACCAGGGCATCGCCCTTGAGCTCGACCGGCAGGATGTTGAAGCGCGCTGCATAGCTGGCCGACATCACGTCCGCGACCTTGGTGAAGTCGATCTTCAAGGGGTCGATGCGCAGAAAAGGCAGGCCGACCTTGCCGGCGCACCACTCGGTCAGCAGGTCCAGGGTCAGCAGCCTGTGCGGCGCCTTGCCCGAGACGATCTTGCACTGCGCGACCGCCGTCAGCGGATGCATGGCGCCGACCGCATTCTTCAGGATGCCCTGGGCCTCGGCGAAGTGCGGCTTGACCGTCGACTTGTCGACGATGCCGTCGGCCAGCAGCCAGGAGAAGATGGCCTGCAGGTCGAGCGCCCTGGGACGGGCCTGCTTCGAGGCGGTGGCGTCCATGTCTCAGCGCTGGTCGGCGATCGCTGCCTGCAGTCCCTTCACCCAGGACTTGGCCGGGAGCTTGGTCGCGGCCACGATCTGCGCGGCGCGCGCGGCCAGGCGCTCGGGATCGAGGTCGGGCTTGTTCCTGAAGCACAGCGCGACCACGTTGCCCTCGTGGACTTCGGGCAGGCAGATCACCTGCTCGAAGGCGAAGCGCATGGCCTTGATGTTCTTCTTGAAACTCGGGTGGTCGCCGAACAGGTTGACGGTCATGACGCCGTCCCCGGCCAGGCAGGCGTTGCAGGCCTGGTAGAACTCGGGCGTGTCGAGGACCGGGCCGCGCGCGGTGGCGTCGTACAGGTCGCACTGCAGGACGTCGAAGGCGCCGTGGTTGGCCTCGTCCAGCACGAAGTCCAGCGCATCCATCTCCAGCACCTGCAGGTGCTCGTCATCGGACGGCAGCTTGAACATCGAGCCGCAGATCGCGATCACGGCCGGGTTCAGCTCGACCGCGGTGACCAGGGCCTGGGGAAACTGGCGGTAGCAGAACTTGGTGAGCGTGGCGGCGCCCAGGCCCAGCTGGGCGATGGTGCGCGGCTGCTCGATGAACAGCATCCAGGCCATCATCTGCTGCGCGTATTCGAGCTCCGGCCAGTCCGGCTTGCGGATGCGCATGGCGCCCTGCACCCACTCGGTGCCGAAGTGCAGGAAGCGCACGCCGTCCTGCTCGGACAGGGTGACGGGGGCGAACTTCGGCTTGCGCGCGGCTTTGGGTTTCGCTGCGGGCGCGGAGGCGGGGCGGCGCGAGGATTCGGCCAGTTCGATGGATTTGCGTTTGATGAGCATAGGACGACCTGAAGGGAACATCCTATTATCGGGGGGAGGCTTCCCCAGTGCAAGCAACACACCGGGGAAGTGCAGCAGGCTGATGCTGCGGAGGAACTGCGGCGCGGAAGAGGTAGGTCCTCCGCACCGGTAGAACTGATTACTGCTGGTACTGGTCCGGCTCGACCGAGACGCGCAGGCGGACGCGGTTGCCCGGATCGCGGTTCATCACGGTATTGAAGGTCTGGCCGCGGTAGTTATAGGTCACGTCGTAGCCGTTGGTGCGCTGTTCGACCGATTCCACGGTACGGCAGCGCTGCACCGCCTGTTCTTGGGTGCCGGCGTAGCCGCCGCGGCCGTCGTTCTCGACGTGGTCGCCGACCATGGCGCCGGCGATGGCGCCGGCGGCTGCCGCTGCAACCTTACCGTTACCGCCGCCAACCTGGCTGCCCAGCAGGGCGCCGGCGATACCGCCGACCACCGTGCCGCCCTGGCCGCGCTGTTGCTGGACCGGCGCCTGCACGTAGTCGGTGCGGCATTCGCGGCGCGGGGTGCGGACCTGCTCGATGCGCGGCTGCACACGCACGACCTGGCCGAAATCTTCGAAATCGCCAGCCTGGGCCAGCGGCAGGGCGCAAACGCCCACGGCGGAGAGAATCAGTTTGGCTTTGAAGTTCATGTTCAATACCTCGTTGGTGTGCTTTATGTTCTGGTTGGTTGGACGCTTACTGCCACGACTGCATGTTACCGCTAGTCGACAACTCAATGGCAATCCGCGTGGCAACAAAATGTAACAGGAGGAAGCAGATATGCATATCGATCTCTACAGCGAAAAACAGTGTAAAAGCCTTAATACAGGCTGAAAATTCCCTGCAAATCTTACAAATCGAGCCTGCCCGACAATATTCGGGTTGATTCAACTACCACAAAACGTTACCCTTACGGGACTAAGGGTTTTAACGGTGGGAAACTTGAGGGGAAAATGAGTTTGTTGATGAGAGTGCCGCCTAATCTTGTGCAGTCGATCCGGGCCTATCGCGCGACGGAACTGCAGAAGGAAGCAGGCCGCCTGGGCCATCACTTCCTGTACGCTCATTGCGCCAACGCCCTCACCAAACAGCAAGTCTGCGCCCGCATCGGCGAGCAATTTACTTTCCCCCGTCAGTGCAGCAAGAATTTCGAAGCGTTGCGTAATTGCATCACTAACGTGATTGCCGAGGCCGGACCGCAGCCGGGATTCATCGCCGTGCTCGACCAATTGCCGAACACGCAAAAATTCGACAAGGAAGCCCGCGAAACCCTGCTCGACGTCTTCCGCGACGCCGCCGAATTCTGGGCCGAGAAAAAAGTCCCGTTCCGCGTGTTCTATTCCTTTGAAGAGCCGCAATCGCCGCAATCGGTGGGGTGGGTCGGGGCGCGGCCCTTCGAATAAGGGCCCTGCGGCGTATAAACGTCGTCCCCGCGAAGGCGGGGAGCCAAGTTCTATTTGAACCAACGAAACGCTTGCGAACCTGGATCCCCGCCTGCGCAGGGATGACGGTATTCCTTTCCCTTTCCGTTGGCCTACCCCCGCCCTCGCGGTACAATGCGCGCTTATGAAAAATATCGTGATCCTTATTTCTGGCCGCGGCAGCAATATGGAAGCCATCGTGCGTGCGCGTGAAGCGCAGCAGTGGCCAGCCCGGATTGCCGCCGTGATCAGCAATAAGCCTGAGGCCCAGGGGCTCGCGTTCGCGCAGGCCCACGGCATCCCGACCGCGGTGGTCGACCACAAGGCTTTCGCCTCGCGCGAAGCCTTCGACGGCGCCCTGCAGCAGCTCATCGACGGCTTCGCGCCCGACCTGGTGGTGCTGGCCGGCTTCATGCGCATCCTCACCCCGGCTTTCGTCCAGCACTATGAAGGCCGCATGCTGAACATCCACCCGTCGCTGCTGCCGCTGTTCCCCGGGCTGCACACGCACCGCCAGGCGCTGGAGGCGAAGGTGGTCGAGCATGGCGCCACCGTGCACTTCGTCACTGCCGAGCTGGACCATGGCCCGAGCGTGCTGCAGGCGCGCATCCCGGTGCTGCCCGGCGACACCGAGGACAGCCTGGCGCAGCGCCTGCTGGCCGAGGAACACGTCATTTATCCGCAAGCGGTGCGCCTGTTCGTCGAAGACAGGCTGCGCATCGCCGACGGCGAAGTCCGCATCGCCGAGACCACCAGTATTTAAACCAAGGAAACACATGAGATTGCCACCCGCGATCCTCGGCAATGCTGAAGAAGTATTGCGCGAGATCCTGCGCTTCATGGCGCCGGCCGACGTCACCCTGTCGCGCTACTTCAAGGACCATCCCCGCCTCGGCGGCCGCGAACGCGGCGCCATCGCCGAATGCATCTATTCGGTGCTGCGCAACAAGAACTTCTTCACCGAATTCGGCGGCTTCGGCACCGGCGCCAGCGCCACCATGCGCCGCCTGGTGCTGCTTGGCATGGCCGAGGCGGTCGGCGTCGAGTCGCTGGGCGGCCTGACGGAAGACGAAAACGAATTCCTGGCCCGCATCAAGGAAATCGACCGTTCGCTGCTGCCGCCGAAGAAGCGCGCCAACCTGCCCGACTGGCTGTACGACAAATTCGTCGCCCAGTACGGCGAAGAAGAGACCCTGCAGCTGGCTGCCGTGCTGAACACGCCGGCGCCGCTGGACCTGCGCGTCAACACCCTGAAGACCGACCGCGAGAAGGTGATCGCCGAGCTGGCCGCTGCCCCGATCGTGGCCGAGCCGACCCCGTACGCGTCGACCGGCCTGCGGATCCGGAAGAAGCCGGCCCTGCAGAACCTGCCGCTGTTCAAGGAAGGCGCGATCGAAGTCCAGGACGAGGGCAGCCAGGTGCTGGCCCAGCTGCTGGGTGCGCGCCGCGGCGAGATGGTGGTCGACTTCTGCGCCGGCGCCGGCGGCAAGACGCTGGCGATCGGCGCGATCATGCGCAGCACCGGCCGCCTGTATGCCTTCGACGTCTCGGAAAAGCGCCTCACCAAGCTGAAGCCGCGCCTGGCGCGCAGCGGCCTGTCGAACGTGCATCCGGTGGTGATCGCGCACGAGCGCGACGCCAAGGTAAAACGCCTGGCCGGCAAGATCGACCGCGTGCTGGTCGATGCACCGTGCTCGGGCATGGGCACGCTGCGCCGCAATCCGGACGTGAAATGGCGCCAGCAGCCGCAAGACATCGCCGAACTGACCGAAAAGCAGATCTCGATCCTGGACGGCGCCTCGCGCCTGGTGAAGTTCGGCGGTCGCCTGGTCTATGCGACCTGCAGCCTGCTGGATGAGGAAAACGACGGCATCGTCGCGCAATTCCTGGCCAGCCATCCGGACTTCGAACTGGTGCCGATGAACAAGGTCCTGGCCGAGCAGCGGATTCCGCTGGAAATGGGCGATACCCTCAAGATGCTGCCGCACAAGCACGACACCGACGGCTTCTTCGCCGCCGTGTTCGAGCGCAAGGCCGCGGCCAAGGCTGCCAAAGCCGACGAGGCCCCCAAAGCCGACGAGGCCGCCGATACCGACGAGTAATCGCTAGACCATGCCGCTGACCAGCCTGATCGACGATCTGCTCGGCGACCTGAGCCGCCCCGGCATGCCGTGGCAGGTCGGGTCGATTGCCGCCAGCGTCGTGCTGGGCTGGCTGTGCGCGGGCCTGCTGCAATTCTGGTGGCGCCGCCGCCGCACCGCACGCGGCGTCACCACGCGCCACGAGGGCATGGAAAGCCTTGCGCGGGTGGTGGCGCCGCTGCTGGTGGTCGGCCTGCTGTACCTGTCCAGTACGCTGTTGGCCGGGCACCGTTTCCACACGAATATCGTGAAGGTGGCGATTCCCGTGTTCTGGTCGCTGGTCGTGATCCGCCTGGCTTTCTACCTGCTGCGGCGGGTGTTCGCGCGCCACGGCCAGCTGGGCGAGGCCTTTATCACCTTCGAGAAGATCTTCGCCCTGGTGGTGTGGGCGGCGGTCGCGCTGTACATCACCGGCATGTGGCCGGAGATCTTCGACGTCCTCGACGCCACCACGATCAAGTACGGCACCAGGCGCAACGATTTCGTCACCCTGGCGGACGTGCTGCAGGCCATCGTCTCGGTGGCGGTGCTGATGATGCTGGCGCTGTGGGCCGGCGCCGCGCTGGAAGAGCGCCTGATGGGCGTGCAGGCCCTGCACAGCTCGCTGCGCGTGGCGCTCGCGCGGGTCAGCCGCGCGGTGCTGATCGTCGGCTCCGTGCTGATCAGCCTGAGCCTGGTCGGCATCGACCTCACCGTCCTGTCCGTGTTCGGCGGCGCGCTCGGCGTCGGCCTCGGCCTGGGCATGCAGCGTATCGCCAGCAACTACGTGTCCGGCTTCATCATCCTGATCGAGCGCAGCCTGTCGATCGGCGACATGATCTCGGTCGACAAGTACACCGGCAAGGTCACCCAGATCAATACCCGCTACACCGTGCTGCAGGGCCTGGACGGCGTCGAAACCGTGCTGCCGAACGAGATGCTGATCTCCGGTCCGGTGCTGAACCAGACCCTCAGCATGCGCGCGGTGCGGGCCTCGACCAAGCTGATGGTGGCCTACGGCTCCGACCTGGAGCAGGTGATGCCGCTGCTGGCGGCCCAGGCGATCGGCACGCCACGCGTGCTGGAGAACCCGGCGCCCGGGGTCTCGCTGAGCCGCTTCGCGCCGGAAGGCTACGAGCTCGACCTGGGCTTCTGGATCGGCGATCCGGAAAACGGGCAGGGCGGCGTGGTTTCCGAAATCAACAAGAAAATTTATGCCCTGGTGCAAGCTGGCGAGATCAAGCTTGGCATCCCGGCACTTGACACTCGTCTTCTTGATGCGCATATAGCATCGGTTGTGGCACGGATCCACAATTAAGACTGCATTCATTAGCCTTGGGCGTGCCGCAGGTCACTAGATACGCGTAAAATGCGTATTGGCGTCATGCGACGCGTTTGACAGTTCTGGGCGATTGCAAGCCATCCAATTGGAGTGTTAATGAATTTTCTGAGCAACATCTTTCAAGCTGTCCTGTCCTTCCTGGACGGTGGCTTGGCCGATCTGTCGGGCTGGCAGATGGTCGTGTACACGCTGATCGTTACCCACATCACGATCGCCGGCGTCACCATCTATCTGCACCGTCACCAGGCGCACCGTGCGCTGGACCTGCATCCGATCGTCAGCCATTTCTTCCGCTTCTGGCTGTGGCTGACCACCGGCCAGGTCACCAAGGAATGGGCCGCCGTGCACCGCAAGCACCATGCGAAGTGCGAGACCGTCGACGATCCGCACAGCCCGGTTACCCGCGGCATCAAGAAAGTGCTGCTGGAAGGCGCCGAACTGTACCGCGCCGAGACCAAGAACCTGGAAACCCTGGAGAAGTACGGCCACGGTTGCCCGAACGACTGGATCGAAAATAACCTGTACACCAAGTACAGCTGGCTGGGCGTGTCGGCCCTGCTGCCGATCAACGTGATGCTGTTCGGCGTGGCCGGCATCACGATCTGGGCCGTGCAGATGCTGTGGATCCCGATTACGGCGGCCGGCATCATCAACGGCCTGGGCCACTGGACGGGCTACCGCAATTACGACTGCAACGATGCAGCCTGCAACCTGATCCCGTGGGGCATCCTGATCGGCGGCGAAGAACTGCACAACAACCACCACACCTTCGCCACCTCGGCCAAGCTGTCGAGCAAGTGGTACGAGTTCGACATCGGCTACGCCTACATCCGCATGATGGAAATGGTGGGCCTGGCCAAGGTCAAGAAGACCATTCCGAAGCCGAAGCTGGCCAAGAACAAGCTGGAAGCCGACCTCGATACGCTGCAGTCCGTCATCACCAACCGCTACGACGTGATGGCCAAGTACGCCAAGTCGGTGAAAGCGGCGTTCCGCGAGGAAGTCGAGCACCTGAAGCACAAGGCCGAACTGGAAGCGCGTTTCCTGAAGACCTCGCGCAAGCTGATGCAGCGCGAGCCGGCCAAGCTGCAGGCGCCGCAGCAGGCCCAGCTGAGCGAGCTGTTCGAGCACAGCAAGGTGCTGGAAACCATGCACCAGATGCGCGTGGAACTGGGCGCAATCTGGGAGCGTTCGCACTCGACCCGCGACCAGCTGCTGCAACAGCTGCAGGACTGGTGCGCTCGTGCCGAAGCCTCGGGCATCAAGGCCCTGCAGGATTTCTCGCTGCGCCTGCGCAGCTATGCCTGAGTTTCCTGCGCTTTCTTGAATTGTCCCCAAATGCCCCTGACCAGGGGCATTTTTCATTGTCGCGCCGCTTCCGCCGTTCAGCCATAGGAACGCAGGCGCTGTGCGAAGCCGAGCAGCGGCGCCACGCCCGAGCGTTCGGCCCGTTCGCACCATTCGCTCAGGTGACCCAGCAATTCCTGCGGGCTCGCCGATTTCGCTTCCCATAACTGGCGCAGTTCCTGGCGCATGGCTTGCATGCGCGCCAGCGGCGTGTAGGCCCCGAGCAGGAGCTCGAGTTCGGCACGTTGGCCGGCGCCCAGGTAATCCGGCTCGCGCCGCAGCAGGCGCTCGGCCTGGCGCCTGACGCGCAGGCTGGTGCGGCAGCCGGCCTGGCGCAATTCGATCCGCAGGGTGCGCGCCAGCATCAGGCCGTATTCGCGCATCACGTGATGACGGCAGGCGCTGATCCCGACGACGGTGGCGATGCTCAGCGGCGTGGCGGGCTGGCCGGCGCCCCGCCTTGCCGGTCGCGCCGGCAGCTGTCTCACGCGGGCCAGGCCCAGGCCCTGCAGCAGGCGGATGTAGCACCAGCCGATGTCCAGCTCGAACCAGCGCGCCGACAGTTTGGCGGAGGCCGGGAAGGTATGGTGGTTGTTGTGCAGCTCTTCGCCGCCGATCAGGATGCCCCAGGGGAGGATGTTGGCGGCCGCATGCGGACCGTCGAAATTGCGGTAGCCCCGGTAGTGGCCAAGGCCATTGATGATGCCGGCGGCAGTGACCGGGATCCACAGCATCTGGACGGCCCACACGGTGGCGCCGATCGCGCCGAACATCGCCAGGTCGGCCAGCAGCAACAGGCCCACGCCTTGCCAGGAACAGGCCGCGTACACTTTCCGCTCCAGCCAGTCGTCGGGCGTGCCCTGGCCGAAGCGCTCGACGGTGGCCGGATCGCGCACTGCGGCCCGGTAAAGTTCCGTTCCCTCCAACAAAACCTTGCGAATGCCGGCCAGCTGCGGGCTGTGCGGGTCGCCCTCCTTTTCGCAATGGGCATGGTGCTTGCGGTGCACCGCAACCCATTCGCGCGTGGCCATGCCGGTCGCGATCCAGAGCCAGAAACGGAAGGCATGGCTGACGGCCGGATGCAGCTCGAGGGACCGGTGCGCCTGGCAGCGGTGCAGGTAGATGGTGACGGCGACGATGGTCAGGTGGGTCGTCAGCAGGGTATAGGCAACGATGTGCCAGGCGCCTGCATCCAGCAGGCCGTGCGCGACAAATTGCGAAAGTCGATCCATGCCGGTCCTCCATGAGAGCGGTGCCCGGACCAGCTTAACCCCGATCGGCGGCGCCGTCGAACCGCTGCCGTGTGGCAGTCCAGGGCCGGGGCCTGACACCGCTAGGGAGCCTGCCAGCCATGGTGTTCGTGCGGTGCTGCTGCGGCGTCGTCGTCCGCGTCGTCCTCCGCCTGCAGGCCGTGTGCGCCCATGCTGTCGGCCAGCGCCTGCCGGTCTTCGTCCGCGGATTCGGGCGGGTCGAGCATGTCGTCGAGCATCGCCTGCAGCTCGGGGGTATCCCAGGGGAGGCCGAGGCGTGTCCGGACGTGGATGTAGTGCCTGATTTCGCTGTCTTGTTCCGCGGTCAGCGGCAGGCCGCGAAAGCTGGTCCGCGGATCGTTTTCAGTCATGATGCCCTCGCTCTGCGCGTGGCCGGTCTACCCTGCGGCGAAGCCGCCGCGGCACGATCTGCCTCCTTTGAATCTACGCGCATTCGAGGGCGCGGGGCGCACGCCAGCGGCCGCGCCGGCGCCGTTCAAGGGCAGGCGCCGGTGTCCGGCCAGCCGCATGCGACCAGCCTGGCCGCCTCCGGATTCGCCAGGTAATCCAGGTGCGCCGACACCGGGTCTTCGATCAGGCCGAGCCAGGTCCTGGCGTTCGACACCAGCACGTCCGCCACCGCCACGTCCGGCGCCGCATAGCGGGCCGGCAGCAGGCGGTAGGACAGCAGGTCGTTCGGATCGGTAAACGCGACCACGGCCAGGCGCGCGATCGTTTCCGCGCGCGGGGCCGTCTGGCGACGGCGCAGTTCGAGGAAGCGCTGCAGCGAGTCCGGCGCCCCCGCGCTGCGGTTGCCGGGCTGGCGTTCGATGTCCTGCTCGGCCAGCCCGAGGATGGGCAGCTGGTTGCCGGCCATGAACAGCAGGCCGAGGCGGCGCGCCGCCTGCTGGCCCAGCTCCCGGGTGCGCGGCTGGCGCGATTCGAGCATGCTGCTCAGCGCGTCGAACAGGATCTTGCTGCCCAGGCTTTCCGCGACCACGGCCAGGGTGTGGTCGCCGTTCGGATTGCTTTCCAGGATGCGCGAGATCGACTCGACCATGGCGTCGCGGATCGCATCATGGCTGGCGCCTTCGTAGATCACGGCGTCGGACAGGCAGTCGTTCAGCAGATTGTCCTTGACGTAGCCATTCAGCCGGGCCCGCTTCGGCTTGCACTCGCCACTGCCGGCGGCCGAGCAATCGCTCGGGCTGCCGGTGTTGTCGTAGTCGAGCTGGCGCTTGAGCGGCGAGGTCAGCGGCGACCAGAGCAGGGCGTGGAAGCGCACCGGGGTCCCGCCGATCTGCTGGGTGCGCTCGACGACCTGGACGCCGTTGGCGCTCTGCGTCGCCTGCTCCGGGACGTTCGCCGACACCACGCCGGCGATGTGGTCGATGCCGCGGTTGGCCCAGGTGGCGTCGTGGGTGCACATGCCATGCACCAGGATGACGTCGAGCGGGCGGCCGCTGCCGGTCCGGACCAGGTTGGCGATGCCGGGGAAGGGCGCGCTGTCGCGCACGACAACCGCGGGGCGGTAGGGAGTGGAGCAGGCGGCCAGCAGGCCGGGGATGAGCAGGACGAGGAGTTTGAGGCGGAGATTGAAACGGAAAGCTTGCCACATGGTTCTTTCCTCCGAGAGCGGCAGACATTCGACTATAGCGAGCCTGCCGCCGGGCGGCGGAAGCAATTCAATGGCGGGCTGATCCGAGTCAACAACAAAAAAGCCGCGCACTGCGAAGTGGGCGGCTTTTTTTGGGACCGAAGAAACCAGATTACTTGATCTTGGTTTCTTTGTAGATCACGTGCTTACGTGCTTTCGGGTCGAATTTGGTGATTTCCATCTTCGCCGGCATCGTGCGCTTGTTCTTGGTCGTGGTGTAGAAGTGACCGGTACCTGCGGTCGATTCCAGTTTGATCTTGTCGCGGCCAGTTTTTGCCATGATAGCTCCCTATTTAGATTTTCTCGCCGCGGGCGCGCAGATCGGCCAGCACAGCGTCGATGCCCAGCTTGTCGATGACGCGCAGGCCGGCATTCGAAATACGCAGGGAGACCCAGCGGTTTTCGGATTCTACGAAGATGCGGCGGTTCTGCAGGTTCGGCAGAAAACGACGCTTGGTTTTGTTGTTGGCGTGGGAGACGTTGTTGCCAACCATCGGGCCCTTGCCAGTAACTTGGCAAACACGTGCCATAGCGCACTCCTTGAGTAAACTTCCACAATTGGAAAAACGAGAGTATAGCGTGAAAACAGCCGCGTAATCAACAACTTGCGGAAAAAAATTGTTTCTTAGAATATCTCACAGATTTAACAATCGTAAAATTTGGCAAGTCTTGTGCGCTAAGCTGCTGTTTTCACACTGTTATCCGGTGTAATAAGCAGCCCCTCGCTGGCCATGCCGCACCTTTGTCGAACTTCAATCCCATGATGCATGGATGCCTCAGTGTGGGCAGGTCGACACCACGAGGCTGCCATGCACGACGACTCGCCGGCCGAATTGCAGCGGCCGCCAGATTCCCGCGCCGCGCCCCCGGATCCGCCATCCGGCGCGGACGCGCGCCCACTGCTGGCGCTGCTCGCCTGGTGCCTGGCCTACTTCCTCATCCGCCTGGCGGAGCACGGCACGCTCGAGCGCGACGAGGCCGAGATCGTCTATCTCACCCAGGATCTGCGGCTCGGCTACGGCACCCAGCCGCCGCTGTACGCTTGGCTGCAGTGGCTCAGCTTCGACATCTTCGGCATCAACCGCTTCGGCCTGCTGATCCTCAAGACCCTGGTGCTGGCCGCGACCTGCATCACGGTGTACCGGGCGGCCCGGCTCTTGATCGGACGCCATGGCGCGCTGGCCATCACGGCGTCGCTGGCGCTGTTTCCCCAGGTCGGCTGGGAAGCGATGCGCATCCAGACCCATTCGGTGCTGATGACCGCCATTGCCGGCGCCACCCTGTGGCTGTACTTCGCGCTGCTGGGAAGGCCGACGCTGGCGCGCCATGTCGGCTTCGGGCTGCTGTGCGGGCTCGGCCTGCAGGCCAAGTACAACTACGGCGTGTTCCTGATGGGCCTGCTGGGGGCCAGCCTGCTGGTGCGCGCGCATCGCGAGCTCCTGTGGAACCGCAGGATCTGGACTGCCGTGCTGCCGGCCATCCTGCTGGTGCTGCCGCATGCCGGCTGGATGGTGCAGGATCCCGGCCTGGCCTTCGGCGGCACGCTGCGCAAGATGCAGGATGGGGCGATCGCCGCGCCGTGGCTCCGGCGGGTGGTGCAGGGCGGCCTGGGGGAGCTGAAGGCGGTCGCCAGCTTCGTCACGCCGCCGGCGCTGGTCTGGGCGGCGGTCTGCTGGCGCCGCAGGGCGCTGTGGCGCGGGCGGGCCAGCTTCGACCGTACCGCGCCGGCCAGCCGCTTCTTCGCCTGCCTGTACGCCATCTGCGGCGCAGCGCTGCTCGTGCTCGCGCTGACGGGGGAGGTCGGCACGATCAAGGAACGCTGGATGATTCCGCTGCTGTTTTCCCTGCCGCTGGGCGTCGTCGTCATGTTTCCCGCGCTGGGCCGGGACGCCATCTACGCCGATATCCGGCGCATCGCCGTGACGGTTGCGCTGTGCCTGCTGGCCCTGCTGCCGGCGCGACCCTGGCTGGGGCCGGTCCTGGGCAAGGACATGACGCGCAATCACCCCTATCCCGCGCTGGCGCAGGCGCTGCAGCGGCAATGCCCGGCCGCGCGCACGATCGTGACGGAAAGCCTGCTGACGGCCGGCAACCTGCGCTTCGCCCTGCCCACGCTGCGCTCCGTGCTGCTGGAAGACGAACGGCGCGAGCGTCACGACCTGGCCGCGCCGGCCGTGCTGGTGGCCCATGCGCAGGACGCGCCCGCCGCGCTGGCAAGTTTCCACGCGATCTGGCCGGCGGCCCGGCTGGCGCGCGGCGAGGTGGTGGAGCTGGCGCTGGAACACGGCGGGGGCAGCGGCAGGCGCATGGCCTTCATGCTGGCTTGCGTCCCGGCCGGTCCGCCGTAAGCGCCATCCTCTAGAGCTGGCCGTGCTCGGCAAACGAGTGAACCAGCGGCCCGGCCACCACGAAATGGTCCAGCACGCGGATGTCGACCAGCGCCAGCGCCTGGCTCAGCGTATGCGTCAGGCGAAGGTCGGCTTCGCTCGGGTCCGGCGAGCCGGACGGGTGGTTGTGCGCCAGCAGGACGCTGGCCGCATTGCAGGCCAGGGCTTCCTTGACCACCTCGCGCGGGTGGACGCTGGCGTGCGTCAGGGTGCCGCGGAACAGCTCCTTGTCGGCGATCAGGCGGTTCTTGACGTCTACAAACAACACCACGAAGGATTCGTAGGAGCGTC
The DNA here is from genome assembly GCF_001412595.2 of Massilia sp. WG5. Classification (NCBI taxonomy): domain Bacteria; kingdom Pseudomonadati; phylum Pseudomonadota; class Betaproteobacteria; order Burkholderiales; family Oxalobacteraceae; genus Massilia; species Massilia sp. WG5. The sequence goes on along the minus strand of NZ_CP012640.2, from coordinate 2,275,015 downwards.
CGCCGAGCCTGATGCGCAGGTAGCGCTTGACCGCCTCGGGCGAGGACAGCACATCGCCGGCATGCATCTGCTCGGCGATCGCGCGGCGCGCCAGCTCCATCACGGCCTGCATCTGCGCATATTTGGCCATGCCTAGCCCATGCACTTCGGAAAAATCGGACAGCGTCGCCCCGAACAGGCCATGCAGGGAGCCGAAGTGCTGCAGGATGTCGCGCCCCAGCTCGACCGCGCTCTTGCCGCGCACGCCCACCCGCAGCAGCAGGGCCAGCAGCTCGGAATTGGACAGCGCCTGCGCGCCTTCGCGCACCAGGCGTTCGCGCGGTCTTTCCTGTTCGGACCAGTCCTTGATTCCCATGGCGGCCTCTCCGTAAAAAGTGGGCTGGAACGGACGGGACTGGCGGCTCTGGCTTACAATAGCGGTTTGCATGTCCACACACTACGCACTCCGCAATGTCCACCACCAACGCTCCCATCGTCACCGAAACGGCTTACCTGACTCTGCATTATCGTCTTGCCACCGCCGACGGTACTGATATCGTCACAACCTTCGGCAGCACGCCGGCCACCCTGATGCTGGGCCAGGGCCAGCTCGCGCCGCCTCTCGAGCAACGCCTGCTGGGCATGGCAGAAGGCACGCATACGACCTTCGAACTGGGTCCCGATGAAGCTTTCGGCCCGCGCAACCCGGAACTGATCCAGGCCGTGTCGAAGAAGACGCTGGCGGAGAATTCGGTGCCGGACGCCGATTACCAGGTCGGCGACCTGGTCGACTTCGCCGCGCCGGGCGGCGGCCGTTTTGCCGGCGTCCTGCTGCAGATGCGCGAGAACGACGCCCTGTTCGACTTCAACCACCCGCTGGCCGGCCAGACCCTGAAGTTCGAAGTGCAACTGATTTCTGTCCTGTAAAAATAAGATCATGGAAAACGAGATCCTGTTAGCCCAGCCGCGCGGCTTCTGTGCCGGTGTCGACCGTGCGATCGAGATCGTCGAGCGCGCCCTGCAGCAGTTCGGCGCGCCGATCTACGTGCGTCACGAGATCGTGCACAACGCCTATGTCGTCAACGACCTGCGCAACAAGGGCGCGATCTTCATCGAAGAGCTCGACGACGTTCCGACGGGCAACACCCTGGTGTTCTCGGCCCACGGCGTGTCGAAAGCCGTGCGCGACGAAGCCGAATCGCGCGGCCTGAAAGTCTTCGACGCCACCTGCCCGCTGGTCACCAAGGTCCACGTCGAAGTCGCCAAGATGCGCAAGCAGGGCGCCGAGATCATCATGATCGGCCACGCCGGCCACCCGGAAGTCGAGGGCACCATGGGCCAGGCGGAAGAGGGCATGCACCTGGTCGAGACGGTCGAGGACGTCGAGAAGCTGCAGGTCGCCAATCCGGACCTGCTGGCCTACGTGTCGCAGACCACGCTGTCGGTCGACGACACCGCCGAGATCATCGCCGCGCTCAAGCTGCGCTTCCCGAACATCATCGAGCCGAAGAAGGGCGACATCTGCTACGCCACCACCAACCGCCAGGAAGCCGTGAAGTTCATGGCGCCGCAGGTGGAAGTCGTGGTCGTGGTGGGCAGCCCGAACAGCTCGAACTCGAACCGCCTGCGCGAAGTGGCGGACAAGATGGGCACGCCGGCCTACATGGTCGACAACGCGGCCGCCATCGACCCCAGCTGGATCGTCGGCAAGAAGCGTATCGGCGTGACCGCCGGCGCTTCGGCCCCGGAAGTGCTGGTGCAGGCCGTGATCGACCGCCTGAAGGAACTCGGCGCGGCCAGCGTGCGCGCGCTCGAGGGCGTGGAAGAGCACGTTACCTTCCCGCTGCCGAAGGGCCTGACCGGCGACGCGGCCGCGTAATGGCTTTCCAATCGATTCCGCTGGAGTTCTTCCAGGACTATCCGGAACCCGGCGTCAATTTCATCGACGTCGGCTGCATCTTCGACAACCCGGTGCACTGGCAGGTCGCGATCGACACCCTGTACGAGCGCACTGCCGACCTGCATTTCGATTTCATCGTGGCGATGGATGCGCGCGGCTTCATGATCGCCGGCGCGCTCGCCTACAAGCGTGCGATCGGCTTCGCGATGGCGCGCAAACCGGGCAAGCTCCCGGGCGAGGCGATCAGCATCGACTACCAGCGCGAGTACGGCAGCGCGACCATCGAGATCCAGCCGGCGCGCATCAAGGGCGAGCGCGTGCTGATCGTCGACGACGTGCTGGCCACCGGCGGCACCATCGAGGCGGCGGCCAGCCTGCTGCGCCAGGCCGGCAAGGAAGTGGTGGGCGCGGCAGCGCTGTTCGACATCTCCTTCTTCCAGAGCAAGCGCACTCTCACAATGCCTGTCATTACGCTGCGCGACGTCTGAATCGGCCCGGCATGCCCGGCGCATCAATTACCGATGTCAGTTTTTCAAAAACATCGCTATGATGATGACGCTCGGAAATCGTGAATGCAACAGCAAAGCGGCACTTCGGCAAACCGGGTGCCGTTTTTTTATATGAGACAGTAATCGATGGAAACTTTCATCCAACAGATCCTGAACGGACTGGTGCTGGGCAGCATGTATGCGCTGATTGCGCTCGGCTATACCATGGTCTACGGGGTGCTGAACCTGATTAACTTCGCCCACGGCGACGTGCTGATGATCGGCGCGATGGTCGGCCTGAGCATCCTGAAGGGCCTCGAGGCCGCCTTCCCGGGCATGTCAGGCGGGCTGCAGCTGGCGCTCGCGATCATCGGCGCGATGCCGGTGACGATGCTGGTGAATGTGCTGATCGAACGCATCGCCTACCGCCGCCTGCGCAATGCGCCGCGCCTGGCGCCATTGATTACCGCGATCGGCGTCTCGATCCTGCTGCAGACCTTCGCCATGATGATCTGGGGCCGCAGCCCGCTGCCTTTCCCGCAGCTGCTGTCGTCCGAGCCGATCATGCTCGGTGGCGCCGTGATTTCGCAAACCCAGGTGCTGCTGCTGGTGCTGGCCGCGCTCAGCATGATGGCGCTGGTGTTCCTGGTCGAAAAGACGAAGATGGGCCGCGCCATGCGCGCCGTCGCCGAGAACCCGCGCGTGGCCGGCCTGATGGGCGTGGACTCGAACCGCGTGGTGGTGACCACCTTCGCCATCGGCGCCGCGCTGGCGGCTGTGGCCGGCGTGATGTGGGGCGCCAACTATGCCTCGATCCAGTTCGCGATGGGCACGGTGCCCGGCATGAAGGCCTTCTCGGCCGCGGTGCTGGGCGGCATCGGCAATATCTATGGCGCGATGATCGGCGGGATCGTTCTCGGCATCATCGAGAGCCTGGGCGCCGGCTATATCGGCGACCTGACCGGCGGCTTCCTCGGCAGTAATTACCAGGACATCTTCGCCTTCATCGTGCTGATCCTGGTGCTGACCGTGCGCCCGTCCGGCATCATGGGCGAACGCGTGGCCGACCGCGCCTGAGGAAAGGGAACACAGACCATGGCTCTCCTGACCTTCGACCTCGACAACAAACCGCGCCAGTCCTGGGCCAGCATCGGCGTGCTGCTGGCGGTGATGATCGTCTTCCCCTTCGTTGCCAGCCAGTTCGGCAACTCCTGGGTGCGCATCCTCGACATGGCCCTGCTGTACATCATGCTGGCGCTGGGCCTGAACATCGTGGTCGGCTTCGCCGGCCTGCTCGACCTCGGCTACATCGCCTTCTTCGCGGTGGGCGCCTACCTGACCGGCCTGCTGGCGTCGCCGCAGTTTGCCAGCCTGCTGGAATCGGTCGTCAACTATTCGCCGGCGCTGGGCGATTCCCTGGTTGCGCTGTTCGGCGAAGACATCCGCAGCAACGGCATCCATTTGTCGGTGTGGGCGATCGTGCCGCTGGCGGCGATCGTGGCCGGCGTCTTCGGGGCGCTGCTGGGCGCGCCGACCCTCAAGCTGCGCGGCGACTACCTGGCCATTGTGACCCTGGGCTTCGGCGAGATCATCCGGATCTTCATGAACAACCTGAACGATCCGATCAACTTCACCAACGGTCCGCAGGGCATCAACCTGATCGATCCGATCCGTATCTTCGGCGTTTCGCTGGCGGGGGAGGCGGGCTCGCGGGCCACGGTGTATATCGCCGGTTTCGGCATCCCGTCGGTGAACGCCTACTACTTCCTGTTCCTGCTGCTGTGCATCGTGACCATCTTCATGACCAGCCGCCTGCAGCATTCGCGCCTGGGCCGCGCCTGGGTGGCGATCCGCGAGGACGAGATCGCAGCCAAGGCGATGGGCATCAACACCCGCAACGTCAAGCTGCTGGCGTTCTCGATGGGCGCCTGCTTCGGCGGCGTGGCCGGCGCGATGTTCGCGGCCTTCCAGGGTTTCGTTTCGCCGGAATCCTTCTCGCTGACCGAGTCGATCGCCGTGCTGGCGATGGTGGTGCTGGGCGGCATCGGCCACATCCCCGGCGTGGTGATGGGCGGCGTGCTGCTGGCGGCCCTGCCGGAAATCCTGCGCCACGTGGTCGAACCGGCCCAGCGGGGGCTGTTCGGCAAGGTGCTGATCGAAGCCGAGGTGCTGCGCCAGCTGCTGTACGGCCTGGCCATGGTCGTCATCATGCTGTACCGCCCGGCCGGCCTGTGGCCGTCGCCGCGCAAGGAAGACCGCCCGGCCGCGGCCATCGCGAAGGAAGAACACGAAGAGAACAAGGCATGAGCGACGTTTTGCTGAACATCTCCGGCGTCAATAAACGCTTCGGCGGCCTGCAGGCCCTGACCGACGTCGGCATCCGCATCGAGCAGGGCCAGATCTACGGCCTGATCGGTCCCAACGGCGCCGGCAAGACCACCTTCTTCAACGTGATCACCGGCCTGTACCAGCCGGACACGGGCCGCTTCGAGCTGGCCGGCAAGCCGTATTCGCCGTCCGCCCCGCACGAGGTGGCGAAGGCCGGCATCGCGCGCACCTTCCAGAACATCCGCCTGTTCGGCGAGATGACGGCGCTGGAAAACGTGATGGTCGGGCGCCACGTGCGCACGCGCCAGGGCGTGTTCGGCGCCATCCTGCGCCACAAGGCGGCGCGTCTCGAAGAAGCGGCGATCCGCGCGCGGGCCCGGGAGCTACTGGACTTCGTCGGCATCGGCCAGTTCGGCGACCGCACCGCGCGCTACCTGTCCTACGGCGACCAGCGCCGCCTCGAGATCGCGCGCGCGCTCGCGACCGAACCGCGCCTGCTGGCGCTGGACGAGCCGGCGGCCGGCATGAACGCGACCGAGAAGCTGGCGCTGCGCGAGCTGCTGGTGAAGATCCAGGGCGCCGGCGTCACCATCCTGCTGATCGAGCATGACGTGAAACTCATGATGGGCCTGTGCGACCGCATCTCGGTGCTCGAGTACGGCAAGCTGATCGCGGAAGGGGTGCCGGCCGAGATCCAGAAGAACAAGGCGGTGATCGAGGCCTACCTCGGCACCGGCTCAGCGTAAAGATCCTCATTGATGAGCGAGAATATCCTCAAGATCAGCGGCCTCAAGGTCGCTTACGGCGGCATCAAGGCCGTCAAGGGCATCGACCTGGAGGTCAACCGCGGCGAGCTGGTGACCCTGATCGGCGCCAACGGCGCCGGCAAGACCACGACCCTGAAGGCCATCACCGGCACCCTGCCGGCGTGCAAGGTGGAGGGCAGCGTGTCCTACCTGGGTCAGACATTGGACAAGGCGAAATCGTTCAGGCTGGTGCAGGACAAGCTGGCCATGGTGCCGGAAGGGCGGGGCGTGTTCACCCGCATGAGCATCCACGAAAATCTCTTGATGGGCGCCTACACGCGCAAGGACCAGGCCGGCATCGATGCCGACATCGAGAAGTGGTACACGGTCTTCCCGCGCCTGAAGGAGCGTGCCGGCCAGCTGGCGGGCACCCTGTCCGGCGGCGAGCAGCAGATGCTGGCGATGGCGCGCGCCCTGATGTGCCATCCGACCCTGCTGCTGCTGGACGAGCCATCGATGGGCCTGTCGCCGATCATGGTCGAGAAGATTTTCGAGGTGATCCGCGACGTCTCGCGCCAGGGGATCACGATCCTGCTGGTGGAGCAGAATGCGAAGCTGGCGCTGCAGGCCGCGACCCGCGCCTATGTGATGGAGTCGGGCTCGATCACCATGACGGGGGATGCGCGGCAGATGCTGGACGATCCGCGGGTGCAGGCGGCGTACCTGGGCGAGTAAAACAAACGGCCCGGACCGCTCACGCGATCCGGGCCGTTTCACTTCCCCGAAGGGAAGCCTTGTTTAGGCAGCGTTGGCGGCGCCGTTGGCGGCCTTGCCTGCAGCAGCGGTGAACTGCGACACGGCGGCGTTCAGGTTCGATTCGATTGCTTCGGCAGCCTGCTTGGTGGTCTTGCTGAACTGCTCGTAGCCGGCGTTGGCGTTGCTGATCGCGGTCTTCAGGGCCGACACATAGGTCTCGGAACCGGCCGGGGCGTTCTTGGTCACTTCGTCGACCAGCGAGATCACCTTGCGGTTGACTTCAGCGATCTGGCTCTCGGCAGCGCGCGAGAACTCGGCGCCGGTGTCGGCGGCGATCGACGCCACTTGACGGCCATAGGCCAGGGCTTTCTCGGCGCTCGGCTGGGCCTGGGCGGCGGTCACGGCGAAGAACTCCTGCGGATCTTTGACGGACAGCAGCTGACGGGCGGTTGCCGACGAGTTTTCCAGCGTGGCTTTGGCCGTGTTGATGTTCAGGTCCACCAGCTTTTCCATGCCCTCGAAGGTCTTGGAGGTCAGGGCCGACAGCAGGGCGAATTGGGATTCCAGATTGGCTTTGGTCGCGTTCGAAAACTGCTCGGGGAATGCAAACATGTAGTTCTCCAGTAATGGACTAATAATGAACTTGGGTGGACCCGGATGTTGCTCGGTAATCGGTGCAGCGTTTATTCAAACGGTCTTTTGTGCGCCGCAACATGAACAGATTTTACCGGGTTTCGATGATGCGTCAAGAACTTTTGATGCGGCGCACAAGAGAGAATACCAGTTTTGACTTATATCAAGACATGCAATCGTTTGCGCTGTGTTCCGTTTGCACCGATACAACAGTCGAGGCCGGAAAAGGCCGGCCGGCGAGGACCCCGGCAGCATGCTAGACTGGCAATCCGATGAGGCCCGATACTTCCCAATCCCCCGCCCCGACTGCCGTCCCGCTATCCGCGGCCGCCAATGCCGCGCCGTCGCATACGGCCTGGCTGTCGCCGGTCCCCCTGTTTTTCGTCTTCTTGTGGAGCACGGGTTTTATTGCTGCCAAGTACGGCCTGCCCTACGCGCCGCCGCTGAGCTTCCTGACATTGCGCTGCCTGGGCGCGGTACTGGTCCTGCTGCCGCTGGTGCTCGGAAGCGGTGCACCATGGCCGCGCGGACGCATCCTGCACGTGGCGGTGGCCGGCCTGTTGCTGCAGGCCGGCTACCTGGGCGGCGTCTGGAGCGCGATCAAGATCGGCATGCCGGCCGGGCTGTCGGCCCTGATCGTCGGGATGCAGCCGATCCTGACCGCTTTCGCCGCGCCCCTGGTCGGCGAGCGCGTCACACCGCGCCAGTGGCTGGGCCTGCTGCTCGGCCTGGGCGGCGTCGGCCTGGTCGTGTATGCCAAGATCAGCCTGAACGGCCTATCCGCCGGCGCGATCCTGTTCTGCATCCTGGCCCTGCTGTCGATCACCAGCGGCACCCTGTACCAGAAACGCTTCTGCCCGCAGTTCGACCTGCGCACGGGGACCCTGATCCAGTTCACCGCCTCCGGGCTGCTGCTGTTGCCCTTCGCCGTCGCGCTGGAAGGTTTCGGCCCGGCGCTGGCGAACGTGCACTGGACCCCGCAATTCGTCGGCGCGCTGCTGTGGTCGATTCTCGCGCTGTCGATCGGCGCCATCTTCCTGTTATTCAGACTGATCAGCCGCAACGACGCCACCAGGGTCACCAGCCTGCTGTACCTGACCCCGCCGACCACGGCCGTGATGGCCTGGCTGATGTTCGGCGAGGCGCTGAGCCCGCTTGGACTGGTCGGGATGGCGGTCGCGGTGGCGGGCGTGGCCTTCGTCGTCAAGAAATAATCACCAAGGAGACCTGATGATCACCAGCCAGCAGCAACAGGCCGTCGATGCGGCCATTACCTCGCGCCGTTCGATCCGCGCCTACCTGCCGACCCCGGTCGCACGCGAGGACATCGAAGCCATCCTCGAAGTGGCGGCGCGGGCGCCGTCCGGTACCAACACCCAGCCGTGGAAGGTCTACGTGCTGACCGGCGCGGCCAAGGAGCGCCTCGGCAGCGCGATCCTGGCGGCCTACGGCGATCCGCAGCAGTCGAAGGAACATACCGAGGAGTACGCCTACTATCCGCGCGAGTGGGTGGCGCCCTTCGTCGACCGGCGCCGCAAGGTCGGCTGGGACCTGTATGCGCTGCTCGGCCTGACGCGCGACAACAAGGCCGGGATGGCATCGCAGCATGCCCGCAATTACCGCTTCTTCGACGCGCCGGTCGGCCTGATCTTCACGATCGACCGCGTGATGCAGCAGGGTTCCTGGCTCGACTATGGCATGTTCCTGCAGAACATCATGGTGGCGGCGCGTGGACGCGGGCTCGACACCTGCCCGCAGGCGGCCTTCACCCAGTTCCACCGCATCATCAAGGAACAGCTGGGCTTGCCTGACAATGAAATGCTGGTCTGCGGCATGGCGCTGGGCTGGGCCGATCCGGACAAGGTCGAGAACACGCTGGTGACCGAACGCGAGCCGGTGTCGAACTTCGTGCGCTTCGCGGAGTAGCATTTTCTGTATACTCGTTCGCAAGCTGTTGAATTATCAAGAGATTTCTACAACGTGAGAAACATTGCGATGTAGCAAAATGCGAGCGCAGATGCTACATTCTCTTGCGCTTCAATCGTCTTTCGCTACACTTAAATGTGTGCTCATCAGTTTGCGTTCAAGGAATTTCAGATGCTCAAGCTTGCGTTGGCCGCGGCCATGACCATGATGCTGGTGCTTGAACCCGCCCAGGCCGCCACGGGCCACAAGCACAAGGGACACGCGGCCGTCGTCAAGAAGGGCAAGGCCAGGCGGACCGACCTGGCCAAGGTGATCGCCGACGACAACCGCCAGCGCATGGTGCGCCGGATCGAGATGGTGCACGGCAAACGCCGGGTGGTCTACCAGCAGGTGCGCCGCGCCGCCCCGGCCCTGGCCTTCCTCAGCGCCGGCGACATCGCCGGCCTGAACAAGACCCACGATCCGCTCGAGCTGCGCTCCTCGGTCGCCTACGTGCTCGACCAGACCAGCTCGGAAGTGCTGTTCGAAAAGAATTCCACCGTCGCCCTGCCGATCGCCTCGATCACCAAGCTGATGACGGGCCTGCTCGTCGTCCAGGCCAGGCAGCCCCTGGACGAGGTGCTGACCATTACCGACGCCGACGTCGACCGCCACAAATACACCAGTTCCCGTCTGCCCGTCGGCGCTCGCATGACGCGCGGCAACCTGCTGCACATCGCCCTGATGAGCTCGGAAAACCGCGCCGCCGCCGCACTCGGCCGCAATTATCCGGGTGGCATCACGGCCTTCGTCGACGCGATGAATGCCAAGGCGAAGGAACTCGGCATGAACGACACGCATTATGTGGATTCGAGCGGCCTGTCGAGCCAGAACGTGTCGAGTGCGCGCGACCTGGCAAAGCTGGTGATGACGGCCCACCAGGAGCCCCTGCTGCGCCAGTACACGACCGACCCGAACTACGTGGTCGAGGCCAGCGGCCGCCGCATGGCGTATCACAACACCAACTACCTGGTGGCGATGCCGGACTGGAACATCGGCCTGCAGAAGACCGGCTTCATCAACGAGGCGGGGCGCTGCCTGGTGATGCAGGCCATGATCCAGGGCCGCAACGTGATCATGGTGTTCCTGGATTCGAAAGGGAAGCAGTCGCGTACCGCGGACGCGGGGCGGATGCGCAAATGGCTGGAGGCCTTGAAGCCGGCCAGTATTCCGGCGGCGGCGGCGGCAGGGGTGCCGGTGACGGTGTCGGCGGCGGCGCCGGTGGGGCCGAGCGCGCAGTAATTTACCTGGTAACCACGCGCAATAACTACACGCCGGCGCCGACCCGGTGCCCCAGCGTCGCGGAAATCTGCGCCGCCGTGTTCACCAGGTCTTCCAGCCACTCGTCCTGCAGCCGGTCCGCCGGCGCCGAGATCGACAGGCCCGCGACCAGCTTGCCGCTGTCGTCGTGGATGCCGGCCGCCATGCAGCGCACGCCCAGTTCCAGCTCCTCGTTGTCGCGCGCATAGCCGCGCGAGCGCACCAGGGTCAGCTCGCGCTCCAGGCGCGCCAGGTCGGTGATCGAATTCTTGTTGTGGCCGGCCAGGCCGGTGCGGGTGGCGTAGGCACGGATCGCCTTCGGTTCGTCCACCGACAGGAACAGCTTGCCGGTCGAGGTCAGGTGCAGCGGACCGCGGCCGCCGATCGCGCGCACCACCTGCATGCCGGAGCGCTCGGAGAAGGCGCGGTCGATGTAGACGATCTCGTCGCCCTGGCGCACCGACAGGTTGACCGTCTGCCGGGTCTTGTTGTGCAGGGCGCGCATCAGGTCGACCGCCGCTTCGCGCACCGACAGGCGGCTCTTCACCACATTCCCCAGTTCCAGCAGGCGCATGCCGAGACGGTAGGTGCCGGGCTCGACGCGGTCGACGAAGCGCGTCACCACCATGTCGTTCAGGATCCGGTGCGCGGTCGAGGGATGCAGGCCGGATACCTTCGACAATTCCTTCAGGCTGACGGGATCCGAATAACTGGCCAGCACATCGAGGAGGGCTACCATGCGCTCGATCACCTGGATGGAAGTTTTCGCCGGTTCGAGAGTTTCCATTTTCATATTGTGGTTGGTGCAGTGCGGTATATTTCTCTACTTTATACCATAATGTGAAAATTGTGTTTAACGCGTTGGGCCGGCGTGCGGCATAATGCCAATCCTGCAAGCAATCACGACATCCATGGATCAACCAAGCAGCGAGTTCAAGAGCAAGGGCGGCCTGGCGCGCATCGCCGCCGCCACGCGCTATTCGATCGCAGGTTTCAAGACGGCCTGGCGGCACGAACACGCCTTCCGCCAGGAGCTGATGGTGGCGGGGCCGGCGGCGATCCTGGCGCTGCTGCTGCCGGTGTCCAGCTTCCAGAAGCTGGCCCTGATCATGGTGCTCGGGCTGGTGCTGCTGGTGGAATTGATCAACGCTGCCATCGAGGCGGTGGTCGACCGCGTCTCGCTGGAACGCCATCCGCTGTCCAAGGCGGCCAAGGACCTGGGCAGCGCAGCGGTGGCGCTGGCGATCGCGATGGCCGCCGCGACCTGGGCTGTCGTGCTGTATAACCGCTTTTTCTGAGGGGCCTCGCAAAACCTGCTACGCGTTGCACTGTCGATCTGCGATGCTCACTGTACTGCTCGTACAGCTGCGCTTCTCGATCAACATTGCTGCCGCTCGCTACGGTTTATCGAAGTCCCTAATTTGTGGCGCCTTCTGGCGCCAGTTGCTTAACCTCAAGGAGATGAAGATGACTTTACGCCTGGGCGACACGGCTCCCGACTTCGAGCAGGATTCCACCATCGGCCGCATCCGCTTCCATGACTGGGCGGGCGATTCCTGGGTGGTGCTGTTCTCGCACCCGGCGGACTTCACGCCGGTGTGCACGACCGAACTGGGCCTGACCGCCAAACTCAAGCCGGAATTCGACAAGCGCAATGTCAAGGCCATCGCACTGTCGGTCGACCCGGCCGAGCAGCACAAGGCCTGGATCAAGGACATCGAGGAAACCCAGCAGACCGTGGTCGGCTTCCCGATCATCGCCGACGCCGACAAGTCGGTCTCGGCCCTGTACGACATGATCCACCCGAACCAGTCGGCCACCGCGACTGTGCGCTCGCTGTTCGTGATCGATCCGGCCAAGAAAGTGCGCCTGATGATCACCTACCCGATGAGCACCGGCCGCAACTTCGACGAAGTCCTGCGCGTCATCGACGCCCTGCAGCTGACCGACGGCTACACCGTCGCGACCCCGGGCAACTGGAAGGATGGCGACGACGTCATCATCCCGCTGACCGTGCAGGATCCGGAGCAGCTCAAGCAGAAGTACCCGAAAGGCTATTCGGCGCCGCGTCCTTATCTGCGCCTGACGCCGCAGCCGAATAAGTAAGCCACGGCCCGCATAAGCAAATAAGGAAGCTGTCGTTGGATTAACGGCTGAGGCCCTTTACCCTTGGAGCCAATCTGGGGGTAAAGCATGTCCATTACGTATATCCTGTCGGGATTCGCCGTCGGCCTTCTGGTCGGCATGACCGGCGTCGGCGGCGGTTCGCTGATGACGCCGCTGCTGACGCTGATGTTCGGCGTCACGCCATCGGTGGCGGTCGGCACCGATCTCGCCTTCGCCTCGCTCACCAAGAGCGCGGGCACCGTCACCCACCGCTCGCGCGGCAACGTCCAGTGGCCGATCGTCGGCCGCCTGTGCATGGGCGCGCTGCCCGCCGCGCTGCTCGCCACGCTTGCCCTGCAATATCTCGGTCCCCTGAACGCCGCCATCGGCCAGGTGATCCGCTATTCGATCGCCATTTCCGTGATGATGACCGTGGTCGCGATCCTGTTCCGCACCAGGATGCTGGCCTGGGTCAACGCCAGGCCCGGCCGCCAGCTGCAGGGCAGGGCGCTTGCCGCCGCCACCATCGCGTCCGGCGCGCTGCTCGGCACCCTGGTCACCGTTTCGTCGATCGGCGCCGGTGCGATTGGCGCCACCCTGCTGGTGATGCTGTATCCGAAGCTGAGCCCGGCCGAAGTGGCGGGCACCGACATCGCCTATGCCGTGCCGCTGACCGCGATCGCCGCCGCCGGCCACTGGTGGCTGGGCTCGATCAACTGGCTGCTGCTGGTGACCCTGCTGGTCGGTTCGGTGCCGGGCATCACGCTCGGCTCCTGGGCCGCGAAGGCCGTGCCGGAAGCTTTCCTGCGCGGTTTGCTGGCGATGACGCTGGCCCTGGTGGCGTGCAAGCTGGTCATGTGAAGGCGGACGCCGCCTAATAGCGGAACTGTCTATGCAAATGAGGAATGCTTCGTTTGCAATATGTGGTCTGGGTGCGATTATGTCGCGTTATTAGAAGAAATTGTAATAAGGCCCATCCATGAATACGCTTGTGACCAGCCGCAGCAGCGCCAACCGGGTGATCCCCGGCTTCGGGCTTTCGCTCGGCTTCACGATCTTCTACCTCGCGCTGATCGTGCTGATCCCGCTGTCGGCGATCTTCCTGAAGACCTTTACCATGAGCTGGGACGCGTTCTGGAGCGCCGTCACCTCGGAACGCGTGATGGCCTCCTACCGCCTGAGTTTCGGCGCGGCCCTGATCGGCGCCGCCATCAATGTGGTGTTTGGCGGAATCGTCGCCTGGGTGCTGGTGCGCTACCAGTTTCCGGGCAAGCGCTTCGTCGATGCCCTGGTCGACCTGCCTTTCGCCCTGCCGACGGCCGTGGCCGGCATCACCCTGACCGCGCTGTACTCCAGCAATGGCTGGATCGGCAAATACCTGGATCCGCTGGGCATCAAGGTCGCCTTCACGCCGCTGGGCGTGGTGGTGGCGCTGACCTTCATCGGGCTGCCCTTCGTGGTGCGGACCGTGCAGCCGGTGCTGGAAGATGCCGAGCGCGAGCTGGAAGAAGCGGCCGCCAGCCTGGGCGCCAGCCCCTGGCAGACGTTTACGCGCGTGATTTTGCCGGGCATCGTGCCCGCGCTCCTCACCGGCTTTGCGCTGGCCTTCGCCCGCGCCACCGGCGAATACGGCTCGGTGGTCTTCATCGCCGGCAACATGCCGATGGTGTCCGAGATCACGCCGCTGTTCATCATCACCAAGCTGGAGCAGTACGACTACACGGGCGCCACCGCCATCGCCGTGGTCATGCTGGTCGCTTCCTTCATCCTGCTGCTGGCGATTAACCTGCTGCAGGCCTGGACCCGCAAACGGGCGGGGAAATAACAATGAGCGCAGTCCTCGATACCGTCAAAGACGAGAAGCCGGCCGTCCTGCGTCCGCCGCGCAAGGCCACCAACACGCTGGAACCGAACTGGGTGCGCTACGCATTGATCGCGGTGGCGCTGCTGTTCCTGACCCTGTTCCTGTTCGTGCCGCTGGTCGCCGTGTTCGCCGAAGCCCTGAAGAACGGCTGGGCTACCTACAAGGAGTCCATCGTCGATGCGGACGCGCTGGCGGCCATCAAGCTGACCCTGATCGCGGCCCTCATCTCGGTGCCATTGAACCTGGTGTTCGGCGTCGCCGCGGCCTGGGCCATCGCCAAGTTCGATTTCCGCGGCAAGAGCCTGCTGCTGACCCTGATCGACCTGCCGTTCTCGGTCTCGCCCGTGATCGCCGGCCTGATGTACGTGCTGATGTTCGGCTCGCAGGGCTGGTTCGGCCCCTGGCTGATGGACCACGACGTCAAGATCCTGTTCGCGGTGCCGGGCATCGTGCTGGCCACCGTCTTCATCACCTTCCCCTTCGTGGCGCGCGAGCTGATCCCGCTGATGCAGGCCCAGGGCAGCGAAGAGGAAGAGGCGGCGCTGGTGCTGGGCGCGTCCGGCTGGGCGACCTTCCGCCGCGTGACCCTCCCCAACATCAAGTGGGGCCTGCTGTACGGCGTGATCCTGTGTAATGCCCGCGCGATGGGCGAGTTCGGCGCCGTCTCGGTGGTGTCGGGCCACATCCGCGGCGAGACCAACACCATGCCGCTGCAGGTCGAGATCCTCTACAACGAATACAACTTCACGGCGGCGTTCGCGATTGCTTCGCTGCTGGCCCTGCTGGCCCTGGTCACGCTGGCGGTGAAATCCTTTATCGAATGGCGCCTGCACCAGAGCCGCAAGGCGGCCGTGCAAATGCAAGCAAATACCCTGGAGCACTGAGCATGACGATCGAAGTCCAACACATCCGCAAGCAATTCGGCCAGTTCACGGCCCTGGATGACGTCTCGCTGCAGTTCGCGGACGGCGAGCTGACCGCGCTGCTCGGGCCGTCCGGCTGCGGCAAGACCACGCTGCTGCGCATCATCGCCGGCCTGGAGTTCCCGGACGCCGGCCGCGTGCTGCTGGACGGCAACGACGCCTCCGCCAGCCACGTGCGCGAGCGCCAGGTCGGCTTCGTGTTCCAGCACTACGCGCTGTTCAAGCACATGACCGTGTTCGAGAACGTCGCCTTCGGCCTGCGGGTCAAGCCGCGCAAGGAGCGCCCGAGCGAAGCGCAGATCCGCGAGAAGGTCAAGAAGCTGCTCGAGCTGGTGCAGCTGGACTGGATCGCCGACCGCTACCCGCCGCAGCTGTCCGGCGGCCAGCGCCAGCGCATCGCCCTGGCCCGCGCCCTGGCGGTGGAGCCGCGCGTGCTGCTGCTCGACGAGCCCTTCGGCGCGCTGGACGCCAAGGTCCGCAAGGAACTGCGCCGCTGGCTGCGCCAGCTGCACGACGAGCTGCACGTGACCTCGATCTTCGTCACCCACGACCAGGAAGAAGCGCTGGAAGTGGCCGACCAGGTGGTGCTGATGAACAAGGGCCGCGTCGAGCAGCTCGGCACCCCGGACGCCGTCTACAACCAGCCGGCCTCGCCCTTCGTGTACGGCTTCCTGGGCAACGTCAACCTGTTCCACGGCCGCGTCAACGACGGCGTGCTGGCCAGCGGCGAAGCGACCTTCCACGCGCCCCAATATGCCGGCGTACAGAACGGCGAGGGCATCGCCTACGTCCGTCCGCACGACCTCGACGTCGAACGCTTCGTGCCGGGCGGCGAGGGCGTGGCGGTCAAGCTGCGCCGCGCGCACGCGATCGGCCCGCTGGCCCAGCTCGACCTCGAGCGTGCCGACAATGCGCAATTGATCGAAGCGGTGATCCCGAATGAGCGTTACCGCGAGCTGGGCCTGCGCGATGGCGAGACCCTGCTGGTGAAGCCGCGCCGGGTGCACGTGTTCGTCGACCAGGGGGATGGCATATGAACTTCCAGCAGCTGCGTTCGGTGCGCGAGGCAGCGCGCCGCAATTTCAACCTGACGGAAGTGGCGAACGCCCTGTTCACCTCGCAGCCGGGGGTGTCGCGCCAGATCCGCGAACTCGAGGATGAGCTGGGCGTGGTCATCTTCGAACGCAACGGCAAGCGCCTGACCGGCATGACCGACCCGGGCAAGGGCATCCTGAAGATCATCGAACGCCTGCTGGTCGAGGCCGAGAACCTGCAGCAGGCCAGCAGCGAATACGCGGCCCAGGACAGCGGCACGCTCACGGTAGCCGTCACCCACACCCAGGCGCGCTATGCGCTGCCGCAGGTGGTGCAGGCCTTCCGCACCTCCTTCCCAGGGGTGCGCATCGCCCTGCAGCAGAGCGCACCGGACCACATCGCCGAATGGGTGCTGTCGGGCCGCGCCGACATCGGCATCGCCACCGAGGGCCTGTCGACCTTTCCTGACCTGGTCTCCTTCCCGTGCTACCGCTGGAGCCACCTGGTGGTGGTGCCGGACGGCCACCCGCTGCTGGGCCAGAGCCCGATCAGGCTGGCCGACCTGGCCGAGCATCCGCTGATCACCTACGACGTCGGCTTCACCGGCCGCAGCCACATCGACGCCGCCTTCGCCGCCGCCGGCGTGAATCCGGACATCGTGCTGACGGCCATGGATTCGGACGTGATCAAGCAGTATGTGTCATTGGGGATGGGCGTCGGGATCGTCGCCTCGATGGCCTTCGACCACGGGCGCGACCGCGGCCTGCGGGCGATCGAGTCCTCGCACCTGTTCGCGCCGAACGTGACCAGGCTGGCGGTGCGCAAGGGCGCTTACCTGCGCGCGTACGCGTACGATTTCATCGAGCGGTTTGCGCAGGGGTTTACGCGGGCGGATATCGAGCGGGCGCTGCATCCGGTGGCGGCGGAGTAAGAACAGCCGCACCGTAAAACAAGGTCATTCCCGCGAAGGCGGGAATCCAAGTTTTTGTAATCCGCCACGAACCTGGGCCCCCGCCTCCGCGGGGACGACGGTTTTTCGTTTACTGCCCCGGATTCGTGTAGCGGCCGTGAATCGCATCGATCGCCGCCGCCACCTCGTCCGGCAGCGTCACGCTTTCCGCATCGATGTTTTCCTTCAACTGCGCCAGCGAGGTCGCGCCGATGATGGTCGAGCCCACGAACCAGCGTGAATAGCACCAGGCGAGCGCCATCTGCGAAGGCAGCATGCCGTTCGCGCGCGCCAGTTCCGCATATTCCTTGACCGCCGCCAGCACCGGCGGGCGCAGGTAGCGCGGGCTCCAGGTCGGCGGGAAGATCGTCAGGCGGCCATGCGCCTTCGGATCGTCGAGGTACTTGGCGCTCAGCTGGCCGAATGCAAGGGGGCTGTAGGCCAGCAGGCTCACCTGTTCGCGGTAGCAGACTTCGTCCAGCAGCGTGGTCTCGAAGGCGCGCGCGGTCAGGTTGTACAGGTTCTGGATGGTGGCGATGCGCGGCAGGCCCTTCATCTCGGCCTGCTTGATGTACTCGCACACCCCCCACGGGCTTTCGTTCGACACGCCGATGTGACGGATCTTGCCTTCCGCGATCAGCTCGCCGAGCACGGCCAGCGTCTCTTCGATGGCGACGGCCTCGCGTTCCTTCGCCGGATCGAACTGGTTGGCGCCGAAGATCGGCACGTTGCGGCTCGGCCAGTGCAGCTGGTAGAGGTCGACGTAATCGGTCTGCAGGCGGCGCAGGCTGTCGTGCAGGGCTTCGCGGACGCTGGCGGCGTCCAGGTTCTGTTTGCCGCCGCGGATCCAGTGCATGTTCGGGTTCGGGCCGGCGGCCTTGGTCGCCAGCACGACCTGGTCGCGCTTGCCGGACTGCTTCAGCCAGCTGCCGATGAAGCGCTCGGTCGAGCCCTGGGTGCGGGCGCTCGGCATGACCGGGTACATCTCGGCCGTGTCGATGAAGTTGATGCCGCGTTCCAGCGCGTAGTCGAGCTGGCTGTGCGCATCGGCTTCCGTGTTCTGCTCGCCAAAGGTCATGGTGCCGAGGCAGACGCGGGAAACGGAGAGGTCGGTGCGGCCGAGTTGATGCTTCTTCATATCAGTTCTCTAGTCGGTCGGGGTCAGAGCCCACCCGAGAAAACCGGGATCTGCCCCCGATTGGTTCACAAGCAAACTTGGGTCCCCGCCTGCGCGGGGACGACGGGTTAGGGGGCGCGCAGTGCGTCCGCACATTCCTTGATCAGCGCCGGCCCGCGATAGATCAGCCCGCTGTACAGCTGCACCAGCTGGGCGCCGGCCTGGATCTTGGCCTGGGCGTCGCTGCCGCTCAGGATGCCGCCCACGCCGATGATGGGCACGGCGTCGCCGACTTCCTTCTTGAGCGCGCGGATCACGATGTTCGACAGGTCGAATACCGGCGCGCCGGACAGGCCGCCCTGCTGGCCCCCGTGGCGGTGGTTTTCGACGTCGCGGCGGGTCAGTGTGGTGTTGGTGGCGATCACGCCGTCGATGCCATGGCGCAGCAGGGCGGCGCCAATGTCGCGGATCTGGTCGCCGTCGACGTCGGGCGCGATCTTCAGGGCCAGCGGCACGTAGCGGCCGTATTCATCCGCCAGGCGCGACTGCTCGCCCTTGAGCTGGGCCAGCAGGGCGTCGAGTTCCGATGCGCCCTGCAGTTGTCGCAGGTTCTTGGTGTTCGGCGAGGAAATATTCACCGTCACGTAGCTGGCATAGGGGTAGACCTTGCGCAGGCAGTGCAGGTAATCCTCGGCGGCGCGCTCGATCGGGGTGTCGGCATTCTTGCCGATGTTCAGGCCGAGCACGCCCTGCTGCTCGAGGTAGAAACGCGAGGCGCGCACGTTGGCGACGAAGGCGTCGACGCCGCCGTTGTTGAAACCCATGCGGTTGATGATGCCGCGCGCCGAGGGCAGGCGGAAGATGCGCGGCTTCGGATTGCCGGCCTGCGGGCGCGGCGTCACCGTGCCGACTTCGATCGAGCCGAAGCCCAGCGCCGCCAGGCCGTCGATGTAGGCGCCGTCCTTGTCCAGCCCGGCGGCCAGGCCGACCGGGTTCGGGAAGGTGATGCCCATTACGGTGCGCGGATCGGGCGCCGGTTTCTTGACCAGGCCGGTCAGGCCGAGCGCGTTCGCGCGGCGCAGCGCCGGCAGGGTCAGGTTGTGGGCCGTTTCGGGGTCGAGGGTGAACAGGAGCGGGCGGGCGAGGGCGTACAAGATTTTTCCGGACATGGTCGCGTGAGTGAGAATTCGCGACATTCTACATTGTACGGCCAGGCCTCGGCGTAAACACTGCCTACTTTTCCAGCACGCCCCACACCCCGTCGATCCGCGCCTCCAGCGGCCGGAAATTGATCTTGTACGCCATCTTCGGGCTCTGCTCGATCCAGTAGCCGAGGTAGACGTAGGGCAGGCCCAGCTCGCGCGCCTGCTCGATCTGCCACAACACGTTGTAGGTGCCGAAGGAGGCGCCCTCGACGTCGGGATCGAAGAAGGTATAGACCGAGGACAGGCCATCCGACAGCACGTCGATGATCGACACCATGCGGAGCAGGCCGTCCGGTTCGCGGAATTCGACCAGGCGCGTGTTGACCCGGCTCTGCAGCAGGAACTGCGCGTACTGGTCGCGGCTGTCCTGGTCCATGCCGCCGCCGACGTGGCGGGTGGTCTGGTAGCGCAGGTAGAGCGCATAATGTTCGTCCGAGAACGACAGGTTGGCGACCGTGGCCGACAGCTCGGCATGGCGCTTCCAGGCGCGGCGCTGGCTGCGGTTGGGGCCGAAGTCGTTCACGGCCACCCGCACCGGAATGCAGGCGCGGCAGCCGTCGCAATACGGCCGGTAGGTAAAGATGCCGCTGCGGCGGAAGCCGTTGCGCACCAGTTCCGAATACACGTCTGCATTGATGAGGTGCGAAGGCGTGGCTACCTGCGAGCGCGCCTGCCGCGCATCAAGGTAGCTGCACGGATAGGGCGCTGTGGTATAGAACTGCAGCGTGGAAAAGGGCAGGTCATTTAAGTGCGTCATGCAATGCTCTCGAGACGACGTGTTTGACCCATTGTAGCCAAAGACGGCGCCGCGCACCGTTAGGTGGTCAACGGTGGCGCAACTTCCCAGCGTTCGATGGCGGGCTCGGCGATGGCCTGGCGCAGGTGGTCGAGGAAGACCTTGCGCGGAATCGGCATGGCGCCCAGCGAGGCCAGGTGGCCGGTCTCCTGCTGGCAGTCGAGCATGCGCACGCCCTGGCTGCGCAGGAAGGCGACCAGGTAGGCCAGCGCCACCTTCGAGGCGTCGGTGACGCGCGCGAACATCGATTCGCCATAGAACATGCGGCCGATGCACACGCCATAGGCGCCGCCGACCAGTTCGCCGTCCAGCCACACTTCCGCCGAGTGGGCATAGCCCATGCGGTGCAGGCCGGTGTAGCCGGCGATGATGTCTTCCGAGATCCAGGTGCCGGGACCGTCCTTGCGCGGCGCGGCGCAGGAGCGCATCACGGATTCGAAGGCGCTGTCGAAGCGCACCACCCAGGGGCCGTCCCCGAGCCGCGAACGTTCGACCTTGCGCAAGGTTTTCTTCAGGCTGTCGCTGACCTTGAAGCGGTCGGTGTACAGCACCATGCGTGGGTCGGTGCTCCACCAGAGGATCGGCTGGCCTTCCGAGAACCAGGGGAAGATGCCGTTGCGGTAGGCCTGCAGCAGGCGCTGGGGCGAGAGGTCGGCGCCGGCCGCGAGCAGGCCGGGAGCGTCGGTGGTCAGTGCCTCGGATACGTCGGGGAAGGGCGTATTCGCTTCGAGCCAGGGGATCATCGTCTCTCTATGATCAATCGGGTTCGACGGGAGCCCGCATCGGCCGGGTGATATCCCGGCTGTGGAAACCGTAGCTGCCGCCTTCGAGCACCTTGCGGCGGTCGGCGAAGAACAGCTCCAGCGTGCTGCGGATCGTCGGGAAGGCCAGGTCGTCCCAGGGGATCTCGTGTTCCGCGAACAGCTGCACGTCCAGGCTCTCGATGCCGGGCGCGAAATCCAGGTCGAGCAGGCGCGCCAGGTAGAACAGGTGGACCTGGTGCACGTGGGCGACGTTCAGCAGGGTGAACAGGTTGCCCAGCTCGACGTTGGCGCCCGCTTCCTCCTCGGTCTCGCGCACCGCGGCCTGGCCGGTGGTCTCCTCGTTTTCCATGAAGCCGGCGGGCAGGGTCCAGTAGCCGTAGCGCGGTTCGATCGCGCGCTTGCACAACAACACCCGCAGCTCGCCGTCCTGTTCCCAGACCGGAATCGAGCCGATCACCATCTTCGGGTTCTGGTAATGGATGGTGCCGCATTGGGAGCACACGTAGCGCGGACGGTTGTCGCCTTCGGGGATGGCCACCGTCACCGGATGGGCGCACTCGGAGCAGAATTTCATGGAGAAAGGAGGTAATGACGTTGCCCTTACTTTACCACCGTATCGCGCCAACTGTGCCGCACGCAGGGGGAGAAATGGACCCGGCATTGCCTAAACCGCGGAATGCCCGTATAATACGAACCATCAGACGCGGGGTGGAGCAGTCTGGCAGCTCGTCGGGCTCATAACCCGAAGGTCACAGGTTCAAATCCTGTCCCCGCAACCAGATTCCAAGGCCGTTGATCCTGTTCAGGATCAGCGGCCTTTTCATTTGTGCCGACCGCGCCAGGCGCGCCTGAAGCGCCTCAATCCTCCTCCCCTTCGTCGCAACCACTGCAGTCCAGCCCGGTCGAAGACATGACGGCTGAATGCGG
Organism: Massilia sp. WG5; assembly: GCF_001412595.2. Taxonomy (NCBI): domain Bacteria; kingdom Pseudomonadati; phylum Pseudomonadota; class Betaproteobacteria; order Burkholderiales; family Oxalobacteraceae; genus Massilia; species Massilia sp. WG5. Next base: position 2,253,274 of record NZ_CP012640.2, on the reverse strand, counting down.
GAGGCTATCCATGATAACTGTTGACGAGATAAACGAAGCCTGGGGCTGGGTCGGCCTGCAGGCTGAGGAAGTGCTGGGGGAGAATGCCTTCGGTAACCTGATCATCCGCGACGACGAAGGCAGGTACTGGCGCCTGTCGCCGCAGGACCTGCGCTGCGAACCGGTGGCCGAGGACCGCGCCGCCCTCGATGCCCTGTCCTATAACCAGGAATTTCTGAACGACTGGTACATGCCGGAACAGGTATGTTTGGCGGAATCCACCCTGGGGCCGCTGAGCGCTGGCCGCAAGTATTGCCTCAGGATTCCGAGCGCGCTCGGCGGCCACTATGGGCGCGACAACCTGGCCACCGTGCCCCTGTCCGAGCTGATCCGCTTTGCCGGCGAGGGCGCCCAGCAGTTCGACGGCCTACCGCAATGGAACTAGTCAGAAATCCTTCAGCAGGCCCAGCTGGAACAGGTCGCGGTCATCGGTCTGGCGGAAGGTTTTCACGCGGTTGAAGTTCATGAAGGCGCGCAGGTGCCGCGACAAGGCGTGCTCGGCCTGGAAGCTGATCAAGAGGTTGGCATGCGTGATATTGTCGTCGCGGCGGTTGCGGGCAACGTAGGGGCCGAGGCCGGCGCTCATCGCGAAGCGCGGCGTGACCCGCTGCACATACCATAGCTGGGCCGCGGCGCCGCGGCGGTCGACCCGGGCGCCGTCATCGCCCTCGAACAGGAATTTTCCGGACACGGCCCAGTGCTCCATCCGCTCGCCGAGGTAGCGCCGCACTTCCAGCACCGACGCGATCGCGCCGTCGGTGCCGGACATATTCGTGATCGAGTTGCCGACCGAGACGCCGAACCATGTCTGGCCGTCGGCCGGGTCCGTTTCCGGATCGGGCTCGGAGCGGCCGAACTGGCGCCCGATGCCGATCATCAGCGCATCGGAGCGGTGCACATTGCGCATCTGCACATGGTTGTAGCCGATGCGCAGGTGGGTGCCGGACGGCAGGGCGCCCAGCGGCAGCCGCAGGCCCAGGCTGACCAGGGCGCCGACCTTGGCGTCGTCGATCTGGCGGCCGTCGATGACGGTGGTGTTCATGCTCAGGTAGGGGCCGACGCCCAGCTCGAAGGCGGTGCCCGCGCCCAGCTTGCGGACCATCAGCCATTGCACGGCGAAGCCGTCGCGGTGGTTGTTGTCCGGGTGACCCTCGTTGTAGTGGACGAAGTCGATCCGTTCGCTGAGGCTGTCCGGCAGGGCCGAGCCGAACAGGGTGCGCTGCTGGCGTCCCGCGCGCACTTCGAAGGTCCGTCCGCGCATCCAGCGGTAGCCCTCGGCGTTGCCGCCATGGATGCGGCCGTTGCCGAAGACCAGCGACAGGTAGGCGCCATGGTCGTCCGGCGCTTCAGTGACGTCGGCGGGCGCGCGCTGGGCCTGCGCCATGCCAGCGCACGCCATCAGCAGTGCGCAAACCATCGTTCGAATATTCATGAGAGCAGTCTGTTTATTATTTGATGAGGTCGCTTTGATGCCGGTCACAGCCCTTATCCTGCAGGTTGGCTCAGGCTGGCCCACAGGTGCGCAGCCGCCATGGTGCGATGCGGACGGTAGGCCTGCAGGAAGGCTGCCGCTGCCGGCAGATTCGGGCGTTCCGCGCCGAGCAGGCGGCCGATGGCGGTGCGCACGGCAACATCGCCCTCGAGCGAGCAATCCGGGAAACCATAGCCGCGCAGCAGCGCGTAGTTCACGGTCCATGGCCCGATGCCTTTGACGGCCAGCAGGCGCTCGCTGACCGCGCCGGGATCGGCGTCGCGTTCCAGGTCCAGCTCGCCGTCCGCGGCCAGGCGCGCCAGGCGCAGCAGGGTCTCGGCCTTGGCGCGCGAGAATTTGCGGCCGGTGAGCTGGTCGAGGTCGAGACGCGCCGCATCGATCGCTTCCGGATAGCACCACAAGCCGTCGGGGTGGGCGCGGCCGGCCAGCGAGATGAAGGTGCGGCGCAGGGAGATGGCGAAACCCAGGTTGATCTGCTGGCCGATGATGGCCCAGCTCAGCGCTTCGAAGATGCTGGCGGACTGGATCACGCGCAGGCCGCGCTCGCGTTGGACCAGCGGCGCGAACAGCGGATCGCCGGCGGCGATCGCCTCGAAAGGCGCGGGATCGATGCGCAGGCCCAGCATGTTTAGCAGCATGTCTTTCACTGCAGCAGGCAGTTCCCGGCTGTCGATGTCGACCGTGCACAGGGCCTGGTCCGGCTGCGCGCCGAGGTCGATGGCGAGCAGCGCCGGCATGCCGTCCACCATCACGCCCTTGCGGATGCGCTGGCCCTCGATGCGTTCGGCCAGGCCTTCGGCGTCGCGGCCGTGGAAGGCGAAGGCGTCCTGGCGGCGGTAGTCCGGCGGCAGGGCGATGGCGATGTCGAAGCGCTTCACTTGCCGGCCGCCGCTGCGGCGGCGCTGCCGGCACGCTTGAAGCGCGGCGCGAAGCCGGTCACCAGCGCGGTGCCGACCAGGGTAATGGCGGAACCCGCGATGGTGTACCAGCCGATGGTCTCGCCCAGGAACAGCGCGCCCCACAGGATGCCGAACACCGGGTTCAGGAAAGTCACGGTCAGGGCGGATGTCGTGCCGACTTCCTCGATCAGGCGGAAGTAGAGGATGTAGGCGATGCCGCTGCACAGCACCCCCAGTGCGACGACGGCGCCGACGATGCCCGGCGTGGGCGCACCCGTCATCGGGAAGAAGGGCAGCACCGGCAGCACCATCACGCTCGACGCCCACATGGTGCCGTGCGCATTGGCGAAAGGCTCGACGCTTTTCGCCGAGCGCGCGTACTGGCTGGCGATGCCGTAGCTCAGGGCCGCGGCCAGCGCGGCCACCACCGCGATGCCGGCGCCCGGCTTGCTCGAGACATGGTCGAAGCCCACCAGGAGGGCTACGCCGGCGGTACCCAGCAGCAGTCCGATGGCGGTGCGCGGGCCAATGGCATGACGGGTCCAGACCGCGCCGGCCAGCGCACCCCACATCGGGGCGGTCGCGTTCAGCACCGACAGCACCGAGGCCGACAGGGTGCGCGCGCCGAACGCGAACAGCAGGAAGGGCAGGGCCGAGTTGAAGAAGCCGAGGATGAAGTAATGCTTCCAGTTGGCGCGCAGGTCGAGGCGCTTCTTCAGCACCAGGCCGACCAGGGCCAGGAACAGCGCGGCGAACAGCACCCGGAATTCGATCAGCACCGCCGGCCCGAGCACGGGGGCGCTGATGCGCATGAAGAGGAAGGAGCCGCCCCAGATGGCGGCAAGGGAAACGAGGCGCAGCAGGTTGGCGGTGTTCATTGCGTTCTTCTTGATGAGGCGTCAGGCATTATGCGCTGGCGCCGGCACGCACTGCTTCCTGTTTCTTGCTGCTGAATCGGGAAGCGGGCGGAATCGGCAATGATACAAAAAAAATGACACCACTGTCGTTTCGGGCATTGCCCGAAACGACTCCACGCCTGCGCGGGGACGACGTGCAAAAGCCAAGGATTTACGGCACCAGCGCCTTCTTCGCCGACTTCTTGGCCTTGATCTCCGCCTGCGCCTTGGCGATCGCCGCCAGGCGCGCCGACAGGGCCGGGTGGTTGGCGTTGTAGCCGTTCAGGACGGTCGGGGGATAGGTTTCGTTCAGGCGCTTCCAGAAATTGTCGGCGTCATCGATGTCGTAGCCGGCGCGCGCGGCCATGTAGAGGCTGAGGCGGTCGGCGGCGGCGTCCATCTCGGGCGGCATCGCCTTGATGCCGCCGCTGCCGATCAGCATCGAGTTGTCCGGCGTGACGCTCTTGAGATTGTCGATGATGCTGCCGATGGTGGAGACGTTGCGCTGGGCGCTAGCGTGGCCGAGCATGTTGTGGGCCATGGTCTTGGCCAGCACGTAGGCCAGTTCTTCGTCGTTGCGGGTGGCGTTGATCATGCCGCGCGTCACCAGCACGCGCGAACCGTCGGCGTAGGCGTTGACGTTGTCGGCGTTGCCCAGCTCGATCGCGAAGGCGCAGGCGCGCGTGACCGGGATCGACAGGTGGCGCTCGCTGTCACGGCGTTCGACCGTCATCGGCAGCGTGGCCTGGGAGGCGACGATCTTGTTGAAGATGGCGCCGGCCTGGCTCAGGGCATGCTGGCCGGTCGGCAGCGGCTTGCCGGCCGCGGCGAGCAGGATGTCGCCGGTCTGCAGGCCGGCCTTCGCGGCGCCGCTGCCGGCCAGCACGCTGGTGACCTGCAGGCGTTCGTCCATGCCGAAGGCGACGTGGGCGGCTTCGTTGTAGTCGCCCGGGTAGGACCAGCGGTTCTTGGCGGTGAAGCCGAGCAGGTTGCGCGCCTGGCCCTTGCACAGTTCGGCGTTGTGGATGAGGAGCGGGGCTGCGACCTTGTACAGGCGGTTCTGCAGGTCCGCCATCTTGGTCAGGGTGTCGGCGGCGGCCGCCATCTGCGGGCTCAGGCCGGGCGCTTCGGGGGCGCGTTCGACGACGCGCGGCATGCCCGCTGGCTGTTGCGGACCCTGGGTGGCGCAGCCGGTCAGCAAGAGGGCGGTGGCGGCGGCCACTGCGGGCAATAGCCGGATGGCAGGATGGCGGATGGCGCTCATGTGCTCCTCGTTTCCGTTTTTATTGTTTGCCGGTGCTGCCGAATCCTCCGGCGCCCCGGTCGCTCGATGCAAACTCCTCCACAAGCTTGAAACCGACCTGAACGACGGGCACCACGACCAGCTGCGCGAGCCTGTCCATCGGCTGCAGCGTGAACGCGGACTGGCCCCGGTTCCAGGTCGAGACCATCAGCTGGCCCTGGTAATCGGAGTCGATCAAGCCTACCAGATTGCCGAGAACGATGCCGTTCTTGTGGCCGAGTCCACTACGCGGCAGGATCATCGCCGCATAGCCGGGATCGGCAATGTGGATGGCGAGGCCGGTCGGCACCAGCACCGTCTGGCCCGGTTCCAGGGTCAGCGGCGCGTCGATGCAGGCGCGCAGGTCGAGGCCCGCGCTGCCGCCGGTCGCGTAGGCGGGCAGGAAGTCCTTCATGCGCGGGTCGAGAATCTTGAGGTCGATCTGTTTCATGGAGAGTGATGCGTTGGTGGGTGTCAGGTGAGTAGCGAGCGGCGTTCCAGGCGCTTGGCGATTTCGGAAACCAGCTGGCGCGCCAGTTGCAGCTTGGGTGCCTGCGGCAGCACGGTGTGGCCGCTGTCGTCGAACAGCACGATCGAATTCTCATCCTGCCCGAAGGTCTGCGGCCCGATATTGCCGACCAACAAAGGGATGCCCTTCTTTTCGCGCTTGGCGGCGCCGTATTCGATCAGGTTTTCCGACTCGGCGGCGAAGCCCACGCAATACGGCCAGCCGCTGAGCGAGGTGGTGCCGGCGACGGTCGCGAGGATGTCCGGGTTCTGCGCGAAGTTCAGCTGCGGCGTGCCGCTGCCGTCCTTCTTGATCTTCTGGTCGCTGGCATTCTCGACGCGCCAGTCGGCCACCGCGGCCACGCCGATGAAGACGTGCTGGCCTTCGATGCCGTTCAGGACGGCGTCCAGCATCTGCTGCGCGCTCTTGACGTCGATGCGGCGCACGCCGTGCGGGGTGTCCAGCGCGGTCGGTCCGGACACCAGGGTGACCTCGGCGCCGGCCTCGCGCGCGGCGCGTGCGACCGCATAGCCCATCTTGCCGGACGAGAGATTCGTGATGCCGCGCACCGGATCGATCGCCTCGTAGGTCGGGCCGGCCGTGATCAGGACGCGCTTGCCAGCCAGGACCTTGGGCTGGAAGGACGCCACCAGCTCCTCGAGCAGTTCATTGGGTTCCAGCATGCGCCCCATGCCGGTCTCGCCGCAGGCCTGGGAGCCGGCGGCCGGGCCGAAGATGCACACGCCGTCGTCCTTCAACTGCGCGACGTTGCGCTGGGTCGCCGGCTTTTCCCACATCTCGACATTCATGGCCGGCGCCACCAGCAGCGGCACGTGGTGCGGGCGCGCCAGGCACAGGGTCGACAGCAGGTCGTCGGTGGCGCCGTGGGCCAGCTTGAACAGGAAGTCGGCCGAGCAGGGCGCCACCAGGATCGCATCGGCGTCGCGTGTCAGGTCGATGTGGGCCATGTTGTTGGGGATGCGGCCGTCCCACTGGTCGGTGTAGACGGTGCGGCCGGACAGGGCCTGCATCGTCACCTGGCCGATGAAATGGGTCGCCGCCTCGGTCATCACGACCTGCACGCTCGCGCCTTCCTTGCTCAGGGCGCGGCACAGCTCCGCGGCCTTGTAGCAGGCCACGCCGCCGGACAGGCCGAGGACGATCTTCTTGCCCTTCAGGTCCATGCTCATGTCATCCCTCCGTCAGTGTTTGTTCACCCGGCGCAGTTCGTCGAAGATGAACAATACCGCCCCGATGGTGATCGCGGTGTCCGCGACGTTAAAGGCCGGGAAGTGGCCGACCCCGCGCAGGTAGAAGTCGAGGAAGTCGATCACGTGGCCGTACATCAGGCGGTCGATCAGGTTGCCCAGCGCGCCGCCCATGATCAGGGCCAGGGCCCAGCAGAACATGCGCTGGCCGGCATGCTTGCGCAGCAGGTAGATGATGAAGATGACCGCGGCGATGGCGATGCCGGCGAAGAAGTACTTCTGCCAGCCGCCCTGGTTCGACAGGAAGCTGAACGCGGCGCCCGGGTTATAGGCGAGCACCAGGTTGAAGAAGCCGGTGATCGGCTTTTCCTCTCCATGCATGAAGGTGCGGGTGATGGTGATCTTGCTGATCTGGTCGAGCAGGATCACGATGAAGGCGATGCCGAGCCAGGGCGTCAAACTGGCGCTGGAGCCGGATTTGACGGCGGTAAACGACGATTTCTTTTTGGTGGCCATGTCGATGGGGATGAGGGGAGGGACAGCGTCCACACCCGGCTTGCGCCGGATGCGGACACGCTCGGCCGCGCCTTATGCGAAGCGGCGCTGCTCGCCGCTGCCGAACAGGTTGCTCGTGCAGCGGGCGCACAGGCCCGGGTGGGCCGGGTCATGGCCGACGTCGCGGCGGTAGTGCCAGCAGCGCTCGCACTTTTCCGCAGTCGACGGGGTCACGGCCACCGCTTCCTGGGCTGCATCCTCGACCTTCTCGACGTTCGCCTGCGAGGTGATGAAGACGAACTTCAGGTCGTCGTCGAGGCTGGACAGGACCTCGTACTTCGGACCAGCGGCCTTCAGCGCCAGTTCCGCCTGCAGCGAGGAGCCGATCGCGCCCGAAGCGCGCACTTCTTCCAGCTGCTTGGTGACGTCGGCGCGCACGGCGCGCAGCAGGGCGTACTTGTCGAGCAGGGCGGCGCTGTCCGCGATCGCCGGGAAGGTCCACAGGGTCTGGGTGAAGATGGTCTCGTCGGACTCCGCATAGGCCTTCTCGCCCGCGAACACGGCCCAGGCTTCCTCGGCGGTGAAGGACAGGATCGGCGCCATGATGCGCAGCAGCGCGTGCGCGATGTGCCACAGCGCGGTCTGGGCCGAACGGCGCGCCAGGGAGTCCACGCCGGTGGTGTACAGGCGATCCTTCAGGATGTCGAGGTAGAAGCCGCCCAGGTCTTCCGAGCAGAAGTTCTGCAGGCGTGCGACCACCGGGTGGAACTCGTAGCGCTCGAAATGCGCGGCGATGTCGCTTTGCAGGCGCGCCGTCTCGGCCAGCGCGTAGCGGTCGATCTCGAGCATCTCGGCGACCGGCACGGCATTCTTGACCGGGTCGAAGTCCGAGGTGTTCGCCAGCAGGAAGCGCAGGGTGTTGCGGATGCGGCGGTAGGATTCCGTCACGCGCTTCAGGATCTCTTCGCCGATCGACAGCTCGCCGGTGTAGTCGGTCGAGGCCACCCACAGGCGCAGGATGTCGGCGCCGAGGGTGTCCGAGATCTTCTGCGGCGCCATCGTGTTGCCGAGCGACTTCGACATCTTCTTGCCGTTCTCGTCGACCGTGAAGCCGTGGGTCAGCAGCGCCTTGTAGGGCGGGCGGCCGTTCAGCATCGAGGAGGTCAGCAGCGAGGAGTGGAACCAGCCGCGGTGCTGGTCCGAGCCTTCCAGGTAGAGGTCGGCCGGGAAGGCGGATTGCTCCTTGTGCGAGCCGCGCAGCACGGTCTGGTGGGTCGAGCCGGAGTCGAACCAGACGTCCAGGGTGTCGCGGTTCTTCTCGTAGATCTCGGCGTCGTCGCCCAGCAGCGTGCGAGGATCGAGCGTATGCCAGGCATCGATGCCGTTTGCCTCGATCAGCTTGGCCACCTGTTCCAGCAGCGCAGGGGTGCGCGGGTGCAGCGCGCCGGTCTCCTTGTGGATGAAGAAGGCCATCGGCACGCCCCACTGGCGCTGGCGCGACAGGGTCCAGTCCGGACGGTTGGCGATCATGCCGTGCAGGCGCGCCTGGCCCCAGTCCGGGAAGAACTCGGTCTCGGCGATGCCGGCCAGCGCGGTCTCGCGCAGGGTCGGGCCGCCGTCCTTCGGGGTGAGGTCCATGCCGGCGAACCACTGGTTGGTGGCGCGGTAGACGATCGGGGTTTTGTGGCGCCAGCAGTGCATGTAGCTGTGGTCGAACATCTTCAGTTCGAACAGGGCGCCAGCTTCGGTCAGGGCGCTGCAGATCGGCTTCGACGCTTCCCAGATCGTCATGCCGCCGAACAGCGGCAGCGTGCTGGCGAAGCGGCCGTCGCCCATCACGGGCTTGAGGATCTCGTCGTCCTTCATGCCGTGCGCCTTGCAGGACTGGAAGTCTTCCAGGCCGTAGGCCGGCGCCGAGTGGACCACGCCGGTGCCGCTGTCGGTGGTGACGTAATCGGCCAGGTAGACCGGCGAACTGCGGTCGTAGAACGGGTCGGCCTTGTGCAGCGGGTGCTTGAAGCGGATACCGCCCAGCTTCTCGCCGGTGGCGGTGGCCACGACCTCGCCTTCGAGCTTGTAGCGCTGCAGGACGCTTTCAGCCAGCTCTTTGGCGACGATCAGCAGGAGCGGCTTGCCGTCCTTTTCGGTCTTCACCAGCGCGTACGTCACTTCCGGGTGCACGTTCAGGGCCTGGTTCGACGGGATGGTCCACGGGGTGGTGGTCCAGATCACGATGAAGCCATCGCCTTCCGGCAGCTTGTCGAGGCCGAAGGCGGCTGCGAGCTTTTCCGGTTCCGCAAACGGGAAGCCGACGTCGATCGCCGGGTCGCGCTTGTCCTGGTATTCCACTTCCGCCTCGGCCAGCGCCGAGCCGCAGTCGAAGCACCAGTTCACCGGCTTCAGGCCGCGGTACACATAACCCTTTTCCAGCAGCGTGCCGAGGGCGCGCAGCTCGTCGGCCTCGTTACCGTAGGCCATGGTCATGTAGGGATTGTCCCATTCGCCCAGCACGCCCAGGCGGATGAAGCCGGCGCGCTGGCGGTCGATCTGCTCGAGCGCGTAGGCGCGGGCTTTCTGCAGCACCTCGGCGGTCGGCAGGTTCTTGCCGAACTGTTTTTCGATCTGGATCTCGATCGGCATGCCGTGGCAGTCCCAGCCCGGCACATAGGGCGCGTCGAAGCCGGCCATGGTGCGCGACTTGACCACCATATCCTTCAGAATCTTGTTGACGGCGTGGCCCAGGTGGATATCGCCGTTGGCGTACGGGGGACCGTCGTGCAGGATGAACTTCGGACGGCCGGCAGCGGCCTTGCGCACGCGCTCGTAGATCTTCTTGTCCTGCCATTGCTTGACCCAGCCCGGTTCGCGCTTGGCGAGGTCGCCGCGCATCGGGAAAGCCGTGTCGGTCATGTTGACCGGGTATTTGCTGTCGGGCTTGTTGCCCCCTTGTTTGGCGCCTTTCGGGCCGTTCTTCGTATCGGACATAGGATTTTTCTAAAGTGGACTGCTGTTGTGCGTGAAGTGGCGCCACACCGCGGCAGGCGGCATGGCCGGGGCGTTCACGTTCAAATTCGGTCGGTGGCGGTGAGGGCGCTTCTACGCTGGGCGAACCAGGCCCGCGCCTGCTGGGCGTCGCCCTCGATCGCGGCGGTCAAGGTCGGGAGGTCGACGTATTTTTCCTCGTCGCGCAGCTTGGCCAGGAATTCGACCCGCACCAGCTTGCCGTAGCAGGGCTGCGTCCAGTCGAACACATGGACTTCGAGCAGCATGCGGCCCGCGTCTTCGACGGTCGGGCGCACGCCCAGGCTGGCGACGGCCGGCAGCGGCTGGTCCGCCAGGCCATGCACCTGCACCACGAAGATGCCGGCCAGGGCCGGACGGTGGGCGACGCGCAGGTTCAGGGTCGGGAAGCCCAGCGTGCGGCCGAGCTTGGCGCCGTGGATCACGTGGCCGGACATCGAATACGGGTGGCCGAGCAGGGCGCGGGTTGCGTCGAAATCGCCGGCCGCCAATGCGGCGCGCACGGCCGAGGACGAGATCCGCGTCGATTCGTGCAGCACGGCCGGCAGGCTGTGGACCTCGAAACCGTATTCCTTGCCGGCTTCGGCCAGCAGGGCGACATTGCCGGCGCGCCGGGCGCCGTAGCAGAAGTCGTCGCCGACCATCAGCCATTTCACGTGCAGGCCGTCGACCAGCACCTTTTTCGTGAATTCCTGCGGCGACATCGAGGCGAAGTGCTCGTTGAAGTGTTCGACGATGACGCGGTCGACGCCGGCGTTGGACAGCGATTCCAGCTTGTCGCGCAGATTGGCGATACGGGCCGGGGCCTTCGACAGGTCGCCCACGCGGCGGGCAAAGTATTCGCGCGGATGCGGCTCGAAGGTCATCACGGCGGACTCCAGACCGAGACGCTGGGCAGCCGCGGTCACGTGCGCCAACAACGCCTGGTGCCCGCGGTGGACACCGTCGAAGTTACCGATCGTGAGTGCGCATGGGGCGCGCGCCCTGTCGTTGGGAAGTCCGCGAAATACCTTCATTGGATGGTTCGTGCTCCGAGGCGAAATACCAGATTATACGGCAACTCGCATGTTGCACAGCGCAATGGCCGGAATGACCAGGGGAAAGAAAAAAGCGCCGCCTGCAGGGCAGGGCGGCGCTTTTCAGCGATGTTACTGCAAAGCTGGGGCTCAGGCCGCCGGCTTGTTGATCGCCATGATGAAGTAACGGGCCAGGTCGGCGGTGCCTTCCTTGCCGCCCACCGTCTTCAGCGTGCTGATGGCCTGCTGCTTCTTGCCGGCCACGGCATACGCTTCGCCCAGGTGCAGCTTGGCGTCTTCCGGATACTTCAGACCGCCGGCCTTGATGGCGGCGTCCATCATCTTCAGACCCTTGTCGGTCTGGCCCGCCTGGACCAGGGAATAACCGAGGGCGACCAGGCCGTCGTTATCCTTGTCCTTGGTCATCTGGGCTTCGTCGGCGGCCAGGGTCTTGTTCTGCTCGGCCAGGTTCTTCTCGGCCAGGTCTTTCAGACGCTGGTGACGGGCTGCATCCGGACCGGTGCCCAGGGCGCCGGCCTTGTAGCCCTTGTCGATGATCTTGATGGCTTCGGCCGGGGCCTTCGCCTGCAGCACGAGCTGGGCCATTTCCATGTACTCGCTCGGCTTCTTCATCAGGTTGTTGGCCAGGCGCAGGCGCCAGACGTCGACCATCAGGCGGCCCGAGAAGCCCGGCTTGCCCTGCACGCGGTTCAGCAGGTCGCTCCAGTACTGCGCCTTCGGATAGTTGGCGGCCAGTTTTTCGATGGTGTTGACGTAGCCGGCCTTGTCGTTCTTCTTCAGCTGGACGTTGGCGAGCATGCCCAGCTGGTCTTCGCTCAGCTGGCCGCGCTTCTCGGCATTGCGCAATTCATTTTCAAGCGCGGCGACATTGCCCTGCTTGTAATAGTTCTGCATCAGGTAGGCGCGCAGCTTCGGATCGTCGTGATCCTTCAGTTGGCGCTCGATGGCGGCATTCGCCTTGCCCAGGTCGCCGGCACGCATATAGATGCCGATCAGGCCTTCCGAGAACTGGGCTTTTTCCGCGCCCGACAGCTTGCCCGAACCGATCAGGTATTCGAAGGCCTTGGCGGCGGTCTCGTAATCGCCTGCCTGCGAAGCGGCGCCGGCACGGGTGCGTTCGATCAGGTAGGTTTCGTTCGCCGACTTGCCGCTGACGCTGTCGAGCTGGCGCAGTTTGGCGAGGGCTTCCTTGTTCTTGCCCGACTTCATCAATTGCTGCGCTTCCTGCAGCGGCTTGCCGATTTCCGGACGGAGGGTCTCGGCGGCGTAGGCAGGGGCCAGGCCAATCACCGGAGCGGCGGCAGTGAAACCGAGTGCGGCCAGGGCAAGGCCGAGGTGTGCGAGGCGGAATTTGATCATTATCGGGATTCTTTCATTCAAAATAGACACGGCAGGGAATCCCTGCCGTGTTCATTATAGCCAAAGCTAATTACTGGAACTGTTCGTTACCGACCATACCGATCTTGGTGACGCCCAGACGCTGAGCCGAAGCCATCACGCCAGCGACAACCTTGTATTCGACCAGCTTGTTCGGACGCAGGTGCACTTCAGGCTGATCAGCCATCGCGGCAACGTTAGCCAGCTTCGCTTCCAGAGTGGCGCGATCGGGGACCGGGACGTTATCCCAGAGGATAGTACCGTCAAAGTCCACGTCGATCGTGATCACTACGGGTTCCTTGGTCGGCGGCGGCGGATTGCCCACCGGCATATTCAAGTTAACCGAGTGATTTTGCTTCGGAATGGTAATGATCATCATGATGATCAGCACCAGCATGACGTCGATCAGCGGCGTCATGTTCATTTCCATCATCGGTTCCGGATCTGCTCCTTTAGCTCCGGAGGAACCAACGCTCATAGACATGGTGTTTCCTTTCAAATCTTGGGGACCGCTCGATACCGCCTTTCGGCGGTATCGCCAGCATTGCCGGCATCGAGCGGAAGGCTTGAGCCTTTATCAGGTTTAGCCCTTGTCAGGAATTTCGGTGATGAAACCGACCTTCTGAACCCCGGCACGCTGGGCCGTGAAGAGCACCTTGCCGATGAATTCGTAGCGAGTTTGCTGGTCCCCGCGGATCTTCACTTCCGGCTGTGGCACTTTCACCGATTCCTTGCTCAGGAAATCGAACAGTTCATCGGTGTTGGCCAGGCGCTTCTGGTTCCAGTACATCTCGCCATCCTTGTTGATGACGATGTTCACGTCTTCCGGCGTGGTCTTGGCAACCTGGTTGATCTCGAGCGGCAGGTTGATCTTCTGCAGTTTGAGAACCACCGGGCTGGTGATCAGAAAGATGATCAGGAGAACCAACATGATGTCCACGAGGGGCGTCGTGTTGATCTCCGACATCACGGTATCTTCATCTCCGCTATCGGAGCCGACACTCATCGACATGGTTTAACCCACCTTTTTAGCACCAGCGGCGGCACGTGCAGCTTCCGAGGTGTGCATGGCGCCCGAGATCAGGACCGAGTGCACGTCGGCGCTGAAGGAACGGACGTCTTCCATCGCGGTTTTGTTACGGCGAACCAGCCAGTTGTAACCCAGAACGGCCGGGACTGCGACGAACAGACCGAAGGCGGTCATGATCAGTGCTTCACCCACCGGACCTGCGACCTTGTCGATCGACGCGTTACCGGACATACCGATACCGATCAGTGCGTTGTAAATACCCCAGACGGTACCGAACAGACCGATGAACGGTGCGGTCGAGCCGACGGTTGCCAGGAACGACAGGCCATCTTGCAGACGCGACTGGACTTTGTCCACGGCGCGCTGGATCTGCATGGTGGTCCAGGTCGACAGGTCGATCTGCTCGAGCAGGGCGCCGTCGTGGTGCTGGGTTGCCTTGGTGCCGGTTTCAGCGATGAAGCGGAACGGCGAGCCATTGGTCAGTTGTGCCGAGCCGGCAGCGATCGACGGGGCTTTCCAGAATTTCTGGTTGGTTTCCTTCGACTGCTTGAAGATCTTCATCTGGTCCAGCAGCTTGGTGATGATGATGTACCACGAACCCATCGACATCAGGGCCAGGATGATCAGGGTGCCGCGCGACACGAAGCCGCCAGCCCACACCGCGCTGAAGCCGTACGGGTTCTCGACTTCTTCTTGTTTCGCGCCGGCTGCGGCCGGAGCTGCTGCTGCCGGAGCTGCGGCGTCGGCTGCCGGTGCTGCTGCCGGTGCAGCTGCGTCAGCCGCCGGAGCGCTTGCCGCTGCCGATGCCGGAGCGTCGGCGAAGGCCGGTGCGGACACCAGCGCCGAAGCTGCCGTAACCGAGAACAGGACAGCCGCCAGCAGAGCGGACAAACGGGTATTCTTAAACATGCTTCCTCCAAAAATTTAAAATGAACAGTTCGCTGAACAGATGACAACGAAAATCACAGTTTGAGACGATGTTACTGCCTCGGGTTAGTCCAGCGTCCAGACATACTGCACAGGCTGCGAGGATTCTACCGGTTGGCCATTCTCAGTTGCCGCTTTGAATCGGCATTTGCTCAAGGCTGCCATTGCGGCCTTGTCCAGGTCACGGAAGCCACTCGATTTTTGAATCGAAGCTCCCTGCACCGAACCATCCGCCGCAATCTTGAACAGGATGGTCGAAACACCCGTTTCTTCATTACGCAGCGACGATTTCGGATATTCCGGTTTCGAGCACGTATTGAAATCTACAACCGCTGCAGTTCTTGCCGGGCCCTTCGGGGCTGCCGGCGCCGGCGGCGCTGGCGGAGCCGGCGGTGCACGGTTGATTTCCGTCGTCGCAGGCTTCGCTTGCGTCGTGTTAGCGATCACATTCTGCTGCGGCGGCGGAGTCTGCACCTGCACTTCGACCGGCGGGATGAATGGAGGCGGCGGGGCCTTCATTTCCGGCGGCGGAGGCGGGGGCGGCGTTTCCGGCGGTGGCGGCGGTTTCACGTCCTCGACAATCTTGGTTTCCACTGCCTCGGCCATCTTGGTGACCATTCGCTTGCCGAGACCAGTAACGATCCCGTAAGCAACGATCAGGTGCAAGACGACGACAATGGCGATACCAGTGATATTTTTCCCGGGGTTCTTCTCATGCGAAAAATTCATCCTGCTTTCTCCAATACCAACCTTTTTTGTTGCTACCAAACCCGCAAGACACGACGAAAAACTCAGAGCCGCATCCGGGACATCGGCGAATTATACCTACGAATTCTTTTTTGCACATACATTTTTATACCTCCAAAGAGGGCCTAAGTGCCTGTAAAAACAAGCAAACAAGCTCATCAGGAAGGGACTTGTATGTGGTGCATGATGAGGAATATTGTTAGTAGTTGGATAACATTGGCACGAACCCTTTCTTAATGTGTGGAAAATGAGGCGGTCCATCCCTTTTCGCCAAATATTTCATGCCGATTTTGCCAGTTGGCAAATATCATATGTTCCATTCATGGCGTTTCTGCAAACTATAGCCAGATTCAGTAATGGGGGGCGTACTGTTGAAACGGCTTCGCCCTTGTGGTAAGGGGCAAAGCCATAAGACGCACTTATGTGCAGACCCCTCTTTGATATGGCTCAGCAGCCACGTGGAAAGAATTTTGCGTTGACACAAGAAAAAGGCCTGCCCCAATGAGGCAGGCCTGCAGGCGCCGGGCAGCGCTTCTATATATTAGTAGCGTGCGCGCTTTTCGCGGCGGCACTCGAGGCTGCTGACCACGCGGCCGGAGGGGTCCACGGTTTCCAGCCGGACGTCGAAGCCCCACAGCCGGGCCACGTGTTTGAGCACTTCATGCGCCTGCTGGTTCAGCGGACGGCGCTGGAACTGCGTATGGCGCAGGGTCAGGGCGCGGTCATCCCGTGTATTGACTTGCCAGACCTGGATGTTCGGCTCGCGGTTGCCCAGGTTGTACTGCTCGGCCAGCTGCTGGCGCACGTAGCGGTAGCCGGCTTCGTCGTGAATCGCCGAAATCGTCAATTTGTCGCTGCGGTCGTCGTCGAGCACGGCGAAGAAGTGGAAGTCGCGGATCAGCTTGGGCGACAGGTACTGGGCGATGAAGCTCTCGTCCTTGAAATTGCGCATCGCGAAATCGAGCGTCTTGATCCAGTCGCTGCCGGCTATGTCCGGAAACCAGGCGCGGTCCTCGTCGGTCGGGTCTTCGCAGATGCGCTTGATGTCCGTCATCATCGCGAAGCCGAGCGCATAGGGATTGATGCCATTGTAATAAGGGCTGGTCGCGGGCGGCTGGTAGACCACGTTGGTATGGCTCTGCAGGAACTCGAGCATGAAGCCGTCGCCGACGATCCCCTCTTTATATAGTTCCTGCAGAATCGTGTAGTGCCAGAAGGTGGCCCAGCCCTCGTTCATCACCTGGGTCTGGCGCTGCGGGTAGAAGTATTGCGAGATCTTGCGCGTAATCCGCACCAGCTCGCGCTGCCAGGGTTCCAGCAGCGGAGCGTACTTCTCGATAAAGTAGAGCAGGTTTTCCTCGGGCTCGACCGGGAAGCGCGGCGGCGGCGCGTCCTGCCGGGTTTCTTCGCGCCGCGGCAGGGTGCGCCAGATCTGGTTGATCTGCGATTGTGCGTATTCCTCGCGCTCCTTCTGGCGATTCTGTTCCTGCGCCACCGACAGCTTGGCCGGACGCTTGTAGCGGTCCACGCCATAGTTCTGGATCGCATGGCAGGAATCGAGCAGTTCCTCGACGGCGTCGATGCCGTGCCGCTGCTCGCACTCGGCGATGTAGTTCTTGGCAAAGACCATGTAGTCGACGATGGCGTCGGCATCGGTCCAGGTGCGGAACAGGTAATTCCCCTTGAAGAAGGAATTGTGGCCATAGGCCGCGTGGGCGATCACCAGCGCCTGCATCGTCAGGCTGTTTTCCTCCATCAGGTAGGCGATGCAGGGGTTCGAGTTGATCACGATTTCGTAGGCCAGGCCCATCTGGCCACGGCGGTAGCTCTTTTCCGTGGTCAGGAAATGCTTGCCGAAGGACCAGTGGTTGTACGACACCGGCATGCCCACCGAGGTGTAGGCATCCATCATCTGTTCGGCGGTGATGATTTCGAGCTGGTTGGGGTAGGTGTCCAGGCCGAACTTCCTGGCCACCCGGCGGATTTCCTCGTGCGCCTGCTCGATCAGGTCGAAGGTCCACTCCGACTGGTCGGGCAACGCGCGCGGGTTTTTCGGATCTCTTGGCATGAGCGGGCCTCGTCTACTTGGGCTGCTTCTTGAACAATTCGCGGAACACCGGATAGATATCGGCCGGGGTCACGATCTTCTGCATCGCGAAGTTCGCATGCGTGGACGCGACCTCGGAATACTGCTCCCACAGGTTTTGTGGCGGGCCATCCGTGATCTCGACATAGGTGTAGTACTGGACCCGCGGCATGATGGCGTTGCTCAGGATCTGCCGGCACAGGACCGAGTCGTTGTCCCAGTTGTCGCCGTCCGAGGCCTGGGCGACATAGCTGTTCCAGTCGCCGCTGCTGTAGCGCTCGCTGATGATCTTGTTCAGCAGGTGCAGCGCCGAGGACACCACGGTGCCGCCCGATTCGCGCGAGTGGAAGAAATCGTTTTCGTCGACCTCGGCCGCGGCGGTGTGGTGGCGGATGAAGACCACGTCGATCTTCTCGTAGGCGCGCTTGAGGAAGAGGTAGAGAAGGATGAAGAAGCGCTTGGCGGTGTCCTTGCGGCTTTCGTCCATCGAGCCGGACACGTCCATGATGCAGAACATCACGGCCGAGGTCGATGGCTTGGGCACCTTGATCCGGTTGCTGTAGCGAAGGTCGATCGGATCGATGAAGGGAATCGCCAGCAGCCGCGTGTGCAGTGCGTGGATCTTGTGCTTCAGTTCGATGACGCGCGGGTCGTCGTCTTCCGCGCCCAAGGCCTGGATTTCCTCGAGCTCCTCTTCGAGTTTGGCAAGGGTCTTGCGGCTCGGCCCGCCGACGGCGATGCGTCGCCCGAGCGCGCCGCGCAGCGAGCGCAGCACGTGGATGTTGGACGGGGTGCCGGAGATGTTGTAGCCGGCGCGCTGGTTCTTGAATTCGACGACCTGGGTCAGCTGCGTCTTGATCATGTTCGGCAGCTCGAGATCCTCGAAGAAGTAATTCATGAATTCTTCGCGGCTCAGTTCGAAGATGAAGTCATCCTCGGTGGTCTGCTCGCTGTTGCCGGCACGGCCGCGGCCGCTGCCGCCACCCCCGCCGCGTGGACGGTTGATCTGGTCGCCTTTCTGGTATTCGGTATTGCCGGGGTTGACGACTTCCCAGACACCCCCGTGGGCGTGCCCGAAGTGAGGCTCGTTCACGTCCTTGACGGGAATCGAGACCTTTTCGCCGTTTTCGATGTCGGTGATCGAGCGACCCTTGATCGCCCGGCCGACCGCATCCTTGATCTGCGCCTTGTAGCGGCGCAAGAAGCGTTCGCGGTTGACCGCAGACTTGTTCTTGCCCTGCAAGCGTCGGTCGATGAGGTAAGTCAAAACAGGCCTCCTGCTCAAAATCGCGGCGGGCCGGATACCACCGTGCCCCCATATTAACGCGCTTTGGTGGAGGGCGTGATAAACCTGCTGCGCGTCGCCCAGGCGGCCCGAGATGCTCCGCTATGGCGGACCGGCCGTACCGTCGGTACGGCTGCTTCTCTGCTACCTGGACTTCCGCTCGCTATGGTTTCTCGCGCCCTTGTGAAGCTGACTCAAAGCGTGCAGGTTTCCTTATGACGACTTGCGCACACGTAGGTACCATTCGCACAACAGCCTGACTTGTTTTGGCGTGTAACCCTTCTCGACCATGCGCGCCACGAAGTCGGCGTGCTTGGTCGCATCTTCCGTGCTGGCCTTCGCATTGAAGGAGATGACGGGCAAGAGTTCCTCGGTATTCGAGAACATCTTCTTCTCGATCACGGTGCGGAACTTCTCGTAGCTCGTCCAGGCCGGATTCTTGCCGCCGTTCGTCGCACGTGCACGCAGGGCGAAGTTGACGATTTCGTTCCGGAAATCCTTCGGATTCGAGATGCCGGCCGGCTTCTCGATCTTTTCCAGCTCGGCATTCAGCGATTCGCGGTCGAAGCTTTCGCCGGTGTCCGGGTCGCGGAATTCCTGGTCCTGGATCCAGAAGTCGGCAAAGGTCACGTAACGGTCGAAGATGTTCTGGCCATACTCGGAATAGCTTTCCAGGTAGGCGGTCTGGATCTCCTTGCCGATGAAGTCGACGTAGCGCTGCGCCAGGTGTTCCTTGATATAGGACATGTAGCGCTGCTCGGTCTCGCCCGCGAACTGCTCGCGCTCGATCTGCTGCTCGAGCACGTACAGCAGGTGGACCGGGTTGGCGGCGACCTCGGTATTGTCGAAGTTGAAGACCTTCGACAGGATCTTGAACGCGAAGCGCGTGGACAGGCCGTTCATGCCTTCGTCCACCCCGGCATAGTCGACGTATTCGTGCATCGACTTGGCCTTCGGATCGGTGTCCTTCAGGTTCTCGCCGTCGTACACCAGCATCTTCGAGTAGATGCTGGAATTCTCCGGATCCTTCAGGCGCGACAGGATCGCGAACTGCGCCATCATGCGCAGCGTGCCCGGTGCGCAGGGCGCTTTATCCAGCGAGGAATTACGCAGCAGCTTGTCGTAGATCTTGATCTCGTCCGACACCCGCAGGCAGTAGGGCACCTTGACGATGTAGATACGGTCGAGGAAAGCCTCGTTGTTGCGGTTGTTGCGGAAGGTCTTCCACTCGGATTCGTTCGAGTGCGCCAGGATGATGCCTTCGAAGGGAATCGCGCCGAAGCCCTCGGTGCCCTTGTAGTTGCCTTCCTGGGTCGCGGTCAGCAGCGGGTGCAGGACCTTGATCGGGGCCTTGAACATCTCGACGAATTCCATCAGGCCCTGGTTGGCCAGGCACAGGCCGCCGGAGTAGCTGTAGGCGTCCGGATCGTCCTGGGAATAGTCCTCGAGCTTGCGGATGTCGACCTTGCCGACCAGCGAGGAGATGTCCTGGTTGTTCTCGTCGCCCGGCTCGGTCTTGGCGATCGCGATCTGCTTGAGGATCGACGGATAGCGCTTCACCACGCGGAACTTGTTGATGTCGCCGCCGAACTCGTGCAGGCGCTTGACCGCCCACGGGCTCGGCACGTTGCGCAGGTAGCGGCGCGGGATGCCGTAGTCCTCTTCGAGGATGGCGCCGTCTTCTTCTTCGCTGAACAGGCCGAGCGGCGATTCGTTCACCGGCGAGCCCTTGATCGCGTAGAAGGGAATCTGCTCCATCAGGTGCTTGAGCTTTTCGGCGATCGACGACTTGCCGCCGCCCACAGGGCCCAGCAGATAAAGGATCTGTTTGCGTTCTTCCAGGCCCTGGGCCGCATGGCGGAAGTAGGAAACGACCTGCTCGATCACTTCCTCCATGCCGTAGAACTCACGGAAGGCGGGATAAATCTTGATGACCTTGTTGGCGAAGATACGCGACATGCGCGGGTCGAGGCGGGTATCGACCAGGGTGGGTTCGCCGATGGCGGCCAGCATGCGCTCGGGAGCGCTGGCGTAAGTCAGAGGATCCTTCTTGCACAGTTGCAGGTACTCCGACAGGGAATATTCCTCTTCCCGGGTACGCTCATAGCGGGCTGCGTAGTTGTCAAAAATGGTCATGTGAATGTCCTTTAATGTGCTAACACTGATCACTGTCGCGGCAGCCGATAAAAGACGGCTGTCCAGGTCCCGGTTTGACATATCTGTCGTGGGGTCGCCGTCTGTGTTCGAGAGGTCAGGCCAGGGCGGACTGACTTGGAAACGGAGGGCGATATCTTGTTCTCATCCGGCCCGGGGACCGGTTTTGTTAGCGCCCGCTGAGAGCGTCTTCTTACGCTTATGAAATTTATTATGTGCCTATTAGTTCTCGAAGTCAAAACAGTGTCGTGCGTTGCATCACACTGATTTCAAGTGTCTGTAAACAAAGAAAAAACAGTCATTCCGACGCGTCTGCCGATTCAATCCCGACACCGCTTTAACGGCTCTTGGTGAGCTTATGTTGACAGGGCTTTTGACCCCGGTAGATGACGTCATGTTTCTCAAAAGGTAAGTGAATATTGCACCAAGTTGCTAAGCAGTGGCGCACGCATATGGTGCCGGCTTTCTACAAAATTCCAGAGTGAAAGGAGCCTTACAGGCGCATGCGCTACACTGCTCCTGAAGGCGACAAATGCCTGTCCACTAGGAGAATTCCCCATGCTGAATGAAGAGCTGCGCCGCATCCTGCGGACAATGCCGAAGGCAGAATTGCACATCCATATCGAAGGCTCTCTCGAACCCGAGCTGATTTTTGAGCTAGCGCAAAGAAACGGCATTTCGCTCGCTTATCCCTCAGTGGAAGCGTTGCGGCAAGCGTACGCATTTACCGATTTGCAGTCTTTCCTCGACATTTATTACGCAGGCGCCAGTGTGCTGCTGACCGAGCAGGATTTCTACGACATGACCGCGGCCTATCTGCGCCGCGCGGAAGCCGACAACGTGCGCCATGCCGAAATCTTCTTCGATCCGCAGACCCATACCGCGCGCGGCGTCCCGATCAAGACCGTGATCGAGGGAATCTGGCGCGCCTGCCAGGACAGCCCGGTGAACGCCACCCTGATCATGTGCTTCCTGCGCCACCTGTCGGAAGAGGAGGCGATCGCCACGCTGGAGGACGCGACGCCCTTCCGCGACAAGATCATCGGCGTGGGCCTGGACTCGTCCGAGGTCGGGCACCCGCCCGAAAAATTCGCGCGCGTGTTCGAGCGCGCCCGCAATCTCGGCCTGCACCTGGTTGCGCATGCGGGCGAGGAGGGGCCGCCGGCCTACATCGAGAGCGCGCTGGACGTGCTGAACGTCGAGCGCATCGACCACGGCGTGCGCTGCCTCGACGATCCCGAACTGGTGGAGCGCCTGGTGCGCGAGCAGATGGCGCTGACGGTCTGCCCGCTGTCGAACATCAAGCTGCGCGTGTTCGACGTGATGGGACAGCATAACCTGCGCCGCATGCTCGACGTCGGCCTGGCCGCCACCGTGAATTCGGACGATCCGGCCTACTTCGGCGGCTACGTCAACGATAACTACCTGGCCGCCTTCGAGGCGCTGCCGCTCGACGTCTCGCACGCGCGCCAGCTCGCGCGCAACAGCTTCGCCGCCGCCTTCCTCGAGCCGGAGCAGAAGCGCGCCTATCTGGCGGAAGTCGACCGCTTCTTCGACGAGAACCCTGAGTGAGCCCCGATCGATGCTGACGCAATCCCTGCGCATGACCGCGCGCGACTGGCGCGCCGGCGAACTACGCTTCCTGCTGGTGGCCCTGGTGGTCGCGGTGTCGGCGCTCACCGCCGTCGGCTTCTTCGTCGACCGCATGCGCGCGGGATTGAACCGCGACGCCCACCAGCTGCTCGGCGCCGACCTCCTGATCAACGCCGACCAGCCGCTGCCCCAGGACTGGCGTATCGAGGCCCAGCGCCGCGGCCTGCTGCTGGCCGATACCGTCACCTTCCCGAGCATGGCGCAAGCGGGCCAGGGCGACGCTTCGCAGGCCCTGCTGGCGTCCGTGAAAGCGGTGTCGCCGACGTATCCGCTGCGCGGCCAGTTGAAGGTCACCACCAGCCCCGACGATGCCAGCGAAGCGCTGGGCGACATCACCCGCGCGACCCCGAGCCCGGGCACGGTCTGGGTCGACGTCAACCTGCTGCCGCCGCTGAAGGCGAAGGTCGGCAGCATCATCCAGCTCGGCGACAAGAGCTTCCGGATCGCCCGCCTGATCGCCACCGAACCCGATCGCGGCGCCTCCTTCTCGAACTTCGCGCCGCGCGTGATGCTGGCCCTGTCCGACCTGAAGGCCACCGGCCTGGTCGACAATTACGCGCGCATCACTTACCGCATGCAGGTCGCCGCGCGCTCGCCGAACGACCAGGCTGCCGTCGCCGCCTACGAGCGCTGGGTGCGCGAACGCATCGCCGCCAATAACGTCAAGGGCGTGCGCATCGAAACGCTGGAAAACGGCCGCCCCGAAATGCGCTCGACGCTCGACCGCGCGGAACGCTTCCTGGCCCTGGTCGGGCTGCTGTCGGCGATGCTGGCGGCGGTCGCGGTCGCGATGGCGGCGCGCCGCTTCATGCAGCGCCACCTGGATTCGGTGGCCATGCTGCGCTGCCTCGGCATGACCCAGAACCAGGTCGGGCTGCTGTTCCTGATCGAGTTCGCACTGGTCGGCCTGGCGGGCAGCGTGCTGGGCGTGCTGGTCGGCTTCGGCGCGCACTACGTGCTGCTGGCGCTGATCGGCAACCTGATCCCGACCGAGCTGCCGCCGGTGTCCGCATTGCCGGCGCTGCAGGGCATCGCCACCGGCCTGCTGCTGCTGGTCGGCTTCGCGCTGCCGCCGGTCCTGCAACTGCGCAACGTGCCGCACAACCGCGTGATCCGCCGCGAGCAGGCGGCGCCGCGCCCGATGGCGCTGGCCACCTACGGCCTGGGCACGGCGGTGTTCGTCGGCCTGCTGCTGTGGCAGGCCGGCGACCTCAAACTGGCGCTGCTGACCGCCGGCGGTTTCCTCGGCGGCCTGGCCGTGTTCGCGCTGGTCGGCTGGCTGGCCCTGCTGGGCTTGCGCGGCCTGCGCGGTGTCTCGAAGAACCAGGGCTGGCGCTTCGCCATCACCTCGCTGCAGCGCCGGCCCGGCGCGACCGTGGTGCAGATCGTCTCGCTGTCGCTGGGCCTGATGGCGCTGCTGGTGCTGACCGTGGTGCGCGGCGACCTGATGAGCGCCTGGCGCCTGGCCACGCCGGCCGACGCGCCGAACCGCTTCATCATCAACATCCAGCCCGACCAGAAGGCGGGCGTGGAAAAGACCATTCGCGCGGCCGGCGTCGACAAGCCGATGCTGTACCCGATGATCCGCGGCCGCCTGGTGGCCGTGAACGGCAATGCGATCACCGCCAGCACCTATACCGGCGAGCGCGCGAAGGCGCTGTCGGACCGCGAATTCAACCTCTCCAGCGTGAACGACCTGCCGGAGGGGAACGACATCGTGGCCGGCCAGTGGTACCGCGACGGACCCGGCGTGGCCGAAGCCTCGGTCGAGCAGGGCATTGCGCAGACCCTGCGCCTGAAGCTGGGCGACACGATGCGCTTCGACATGGGCGGCCTGCTGGTCGATGCCAGGATCACCAGCCTGCGCAAGCTCGAATGGGGTTCGATGCGCGCCAATTTCTTCGTCATCATCAACCCGGCCGCGATGCGCGAGGCGCCGACTACCTGGATGACCGCCTTCCACCTGCCGGCGGGCGGTGTGGGGCTGGCCAATGCGCTCACGCGCCAGTATCCGAACCTGACCGTGATCGACGTCAGCGGCATCATCCGGCAGCTGCAGGAAGTGCTGGACCAGGTCGTGACCGCGGTCGAGTTCCTGTTCCTGTTCACGCTGGCGTCGGGCGTGCTGGTGCTGTACGCGGCCCTGATGGGATCGACGGCCGAGCGCACCCGCGAAGCCGGCCTGCTGCGCGCGCTGGGCGCCACCCGCGGCCAGCTGGCGACCGCGCAGCGCATCGAGTTCGCGCTGGTGGGCGGCCTGTCCGGCCTGCTGGCGGCGACCGGGGCAGCAGGGCTGGGCTGGGCGCTGGCCGAGTACCAGTTCAAGTTCCCCTGGCACTTCGAACCGCAGGTATGGGCGGCGGGACTGGTGGTCGGTGCGGTTTGCGCGCTCATCGGCGGCTGGCTGGGCTTGCGGAATGTGTTGCGGCAGCCACCCCTGCAGACGCTGAGGGAAGCCTGAGATAGAATGGACGGATGCAAGAATCTCAGAATACCCAAGCAGACCAGGAAGCCGCGGACGAACGCAGCGCCTATGAACTGATCGGCGGCGAAAGCCGCCTGCGCGAACTGGTCGACCGCTTCTACGACATCATGCAGCTGGAGGGGGACTTCGCCGGCATCCACGCCATGCACCCGGTGCCGAACGACAGCTCGCGCGACAAGCTGTTCATGTTCCTGTCCGGCTGGCTGGGCGGCCCGAACCTCTTCATCGAGCGCTACGGCCACCCGATGCTGCGCGCGCGCCACCTGCCGTTCGCGATCGGCACCACCGAACGTGACCAGTGGCTGCGCTGCATGGCGATGGCGCTGGAAGACCTCGGCTACGACTACGACCTGCGCCTGCGTCTGATGGGTGCGTTCTACCAGACCGCCGACTGGATGCGGAATCGACCACACTAAGCGGCTTCACTGATATGTCCACGATCGAGTTCATCGTTCTCGCAGCCGGCCTGCTGGCCGTGCTCGGGCTGCAGTTCGTCCTGTTCGCGCGCAGCGGGCGCAGCGACGGCTCCGCCCACGCCTTCGAGCGCCTGGAGCGCGAGTTGCGCCACGAGCTGCAGACCAGCGCCCAGGCCACGCGCCAGGAGCTGGCCGCCCACCTGGCCCAGAACCAGGCCGCGACCACCCAGCAGCTCGACGCCATGCGCCAGCAGATCCAGATGCACGCCGCCGGCGGACGCGAGGAACAGGCGCGCGTGCTGAAGCGTTTCGCGGACAGCATGAACACGGCGATCGCCACCCTGACCGAATCGAACGCCCAGCGCATGCTGGAGGTGCGCGGCACGCTCGAGACCAAGATCCGCGACCTGCAGAACGACAATGCGCGCCGCCTCGAAGAGATGCGCCAGACCGTCGACGAGAAGCTCCACGCGACGCTGGAAACGCGCCTGACCGAATCCTTCCGCCAGGTCTCGGACCGCCTCGAGCGCGTGCACCAGGGCCTGGGCGAGATGCAGCAGCTGGCCGTCGGCGTGGGCGACCTGAAGCGCGTGCTGACCAACGTGAAGACGCGCGGCACCTGGGGCGAAGTGCAACTGGAGATGCTGCTCGAGCAGGTGCTGACGGTCGACCAGTACGCCAAGAACGTCGAGACCGTGGCCGGCACGAATGCGCGCGTCGAGTTCGCGATCAAGCTGCCGGGCACGGTCGACGGCGGCCCGCCGCTGTGGCTGCCGATCGACGCCAAGTTCCCGAAAGAGCAGTACGAGCGCCTGGTCGAGGCGGCTGATTCCGCCGATGCCGACGGCGTCTTGCGTTTCGGGGCGGAGCTGGAACGAGCCGTGCGTAACGAAGCGAAAACGATCTGCGAAAAATACGTCTCGCCGCCGCAGACCACCGATTTCGCGGTCCTGTTCCTGCCCACCGAGGGCCTGTACGCCGAGGTCATGCGCCGCCCCGGCCTGGCCGACGACCTGCAGCGCACGCTGCGCGTGACGATCGCCGGGCCGTCGACCCTGACGGCGCTGCTGAACAGCCTGCAGATGGGCTTCCGCACGCTGGCGCTGGAAAAGCGCTCGTCCGAAGTCTGGCAGGTGCTGGGCGCGGTGAAGACCGAGTTCGGCAAGTTCGGCGATGTGCTGGCCGCGACCAAGACCACGCTCGAGCGCGCCGCCAAGAACATCGAAAACGCCGAGGTGCGCAGCCGGCAGATGGCGCGCAAGCTGAAGTCGGTGGAGGCGCTGCCGAGCGAGGCGGCGCAGCTGATGCTGGGGGCGGCTGCGGCGGACGGCGACGAATAAGACAGCTGAAACGGCAGTCGCCATGAACGCAGGGTGGGCGCCCCGCGCCCGAATGTAGTCAGGGGGTCAGACCAGCCCCTCGAACAGCAGCACATCCACCATCTCGCCCGCCTGCACGCTGCCCTGTTCGTCGTGCAGGACCACCATGCAGTTCGCCTCCGACATCGAGCGCAGGATGCCCGAACCTTGCGAGCCGGTGATCTTCACTTCGGGCAGCCCATCCGCGCCACGCGACAGCACACCGCGCTGGTATTCCGTACGGCCCGGCTTCTTGCGAATCGAAGCTGCCGAGCGCGCACGCAGCAGTTCCAGGGGCGCCTCCGCCCCCATCATGCGCAGCAAGGCCTCGCGCGCGAAGAAGTAGAACGAGACCATCACCGCCACCGGATTGCCCGGCAATCCGAACAGGAAGGCGCTGTGGCCGTTCGAGGCGATGCGGCCGAAGGCCAGCGGGCGGCCCGGGCGCATGCCGATCTTCCAGAAGGTCACGTCGCCGAGGCGCGCCATGATCTGCCTGGTGTAGTCGGCGGCGCCGACCGAGACGCCGCCCGAGGTGATGATGGCGTCGGCGTTTTCGCAGGCTTCGCGCAGTGCGGCTTCCAGCGCCTGCGGGTCGTCGCGCACCACGCCCATGTCGATGATGTCGCAGCCCAGCCTTTGCAGCATGCCGTAGATCGTGTAGCGGTTGCTGTCGTAGACGCAGCCTTCGTCGAGCGGCTCGCCGATCGAGCGCAGCTCGTCGCCGGTCGAGAAGAAGGCGACGCGCAGGCGCCGCTGCACCGGCACCTCGGCCACGCCGAGCGATGCCAGCAGGCCCAGGTCGGCCGGACGCACGACCTTCCCTTTGCGCAGCGCGGCGCTGCCGGCCTTCAGGTCTTCGCCGGCAAAGCGGCGGTTGTCGCCGGGGCGGATGGTGCCGGGGGCGATGGTCACGATGCCCTCGGCTTCCGTCACGAATTCCTGCGGCACCACGCTGTCGCAGCCGGCCGGCATCACGCCGCCGGTCATGATGCGCACGCATTCGCCCGGGCCGGGCACGGCATTCGAGTTGCGGCCCGCGTAGACGGTGTCGATCACGCGCAGGCGTACCGGCGCGTCGGCAGGCAGGTCCTCGCCGCGCAGCGCATAGCCGTCCATCGCCGAGTTGTCATGGGCCGGGACGTTGATCGGCGAGATGACATCGAGCGCCAGCACGCGGCCCAGCGCGGCGCGCAGCGCCACCTGTTCGGTCGAGCGCACCGGCGCGACGAAATCACGGATGATCTTTTGCGCGTCGCGCACGGGCAGGGCGTCCGGGTCGTAGCTGGACAGGCAGCTGACGACGTCGGCCAGGCGCGGCGGGCGGGACGGATCCAGCGCTTGCAGCTCGTCGCGGGTATTGATGTTGCGGAAGGCGCCGGCGTCCTCGAACAGCACCTCGGTCACCTTGATCTGCGGGTACCAGCCGTCCATGCGGCGTCCGCCGGCGGCCAGGTAGCTGGACAGCACCTCGGCCTTGTCGGCCTTCACCAGGCAGAACACGGGATGCGGCTGGCGCAGGCCGTTTTCCTCGGTGACCGCCAGCGCGAGGTCGGCGCCGGCCGCCTCCAGGCCGGCCAGCAGGCGCGCAGCCAGGTCGGCAGGCAGGAAGGGCGAGTCGCAGGGCGCGGTGAGCAGGTAGTGCGTGGCGCAGCGGCGCAGGCCCGCTTCCAGTCCGGCCAGCGGACCGGCAAAGCCCGGCGTATCGTCCGGCCACACCGGCACGCCGAAGGCGCCGTAGGCGTCCAGGTTCTGGTTGGCGTTGATGGCGATGCTCGCCACCTGCGGCTGCAGGCGTTCCAGCACATGCGCCACCATGGTCGAGGCGCCGAAAGGCTGCAGGCCCTTGTCGACGGTGCCCATGCGCGTGCCGCGTCCGCCGGCCAGGACCAGGCCGCTGATCGATGCAGTATTCATTTGATTAACCACCGATATAAGACATTTCGATTTTCTTGGCGCCGCGCGACAGGCCTTCGGTATTGATGGTGCGCGTCTCGGAATAGCGGTCCGCGCGCCGGCTCCACAGCAGGGCGACGCTGGAGGCGATTTCGAGGTCGCTGCGGCCTTCGCGCAGCAGGGCGCGCAGGTCGTGGCCGCGGGTCGCGAACAGGCAGGTGTAGAGCTTGCCCTCGGTGGACAGGCGGATGCGCGAGCAGTCGCGGCAGAAGGCCTGGGTCACGCTCGAGATCACGCCGACCTCGCCGCTGCCGTCCACATAGCGCCAGCGCGCCGCCGTCTCGCCCGGATAGTTGGCGCCGATCGGCGCGAGCGGCATCTCGGCCGCGATGCGCCGCACCACTTCGCTGGACGGGATCACCTCGTCCATGTTCCAGCCGTTCGAGGCGCCCACGTCCATGTATTCGATGAAGCGCAGGATCGTCGGCGAGCCCTTGAAGTGGCGCGCCATCGGCAGGATCTGGGCGTCGTTCATGCCGCCCTTGACCACCATGTTGACCTTCACCGGGCCAAGGCCGGCGGCGTGCGCGGCATCGATGCCTTCCAGGACGTCCGATACCTTGAAGTCGACGTCGTTCATGCGCTTGAACACGGCGTCGTCGATGGCGTCGAGCGAGACCGTGACGCGGTCCAGGCCGGCGTCCTTCAGGCTGCGGGCCTTGCGCGCCAGCAGCGAGCCGTTGGTGGTGAGGGTGAGGTCGAGCGGGCGGCCGGACGCGGTCCGGAGTTCGCGCAATTGGGCGACGAGGCGCTCCAGGTCCTTGCGCAGCAGCGGTTCGCCGCCGGTCAGCCGGATTTTCTCGACACCGTGGGCCACGAACAGCCGCGCCACCCGCGTGATCTCCTCGAAGCTCAGCAGCGAGGAATGCGGCAGGTAGGCGTAGTTCTTGTCGAACACTTCCTTCGGCATGCAGTAGACGCAGCGGAAGTTGCAGCGGTCGGTGACGGAGATGCGCAGGTCGTGCAGCGGCCGGCCGAGCGCGTCCGCCAGCAATCCGGACGGTTCGGCCAGCGTCTCGGGAATCGGCATTGCCGGCGACCGGGCATCGCCCAGCATGATGATTTTTTCAGACATGCCAATACGATAGCACGAGGCCCGACGCCGCACAGGCGAGGATGAGAGGGATCGTGCCGACCTTGAAGCGCAGCAGGGCGATGCTGGCGGCCAGCCCGATCGCGATCGCCTGCCACTGCGGCTGGCCGCCCGCCAGGAAGACCTGGCCGCCGAAGAACACGGCCAGGCTGGCGATCACGCCGACCACCGCCGCCGAGATCGCCGTCAGCGGCGCCGTCATGCGCACGTCGCCGCGCGTGGACTCGACCAGCGGTCCGCCGGCGAGGATGAACACGAAGGAGGGCAGGAAGGTGAACAGGGTCGCCACCGCCGCTCCCGCCGCGCCGCCGGTGAATAGGGCGTCCGGCCCGAACAGCGCATGGGTCCAGCCGCCGACGAAGCCGACGAAGGCCACGATCATGATCAGCGGACCGGGTGTGGTTTCGCCGAGCGCCAGGCCGTCGATCATCTGGCTGGCGCTCAGCCAGCCGTAGTGCTCGACGGCGCCCTGCACGACATAGGGCAGGACCGCGTAGGCGCCGCCGAAGGTCATCAGCGCGGCCTTGGTGAAGAACCAGGCCATCTGGGCCAGCGCGCCGGACGGACCGTACAGCGCCGCCAGCAGCAGCCAGGCCGCCAGCCCGAGGCCGCCCCCCAGCAGCGTCACCCGCGCCAGGCCGGCCCAGGAAAAGCGCGCGTGCGGCGGAGTGGGCGTGTCGTCGTCGATCAGCGCCGGGCCGTACGAGGTGCCGGCGGCCTTGTGCGCGCCGCCGAGGACGAACAATGCGGGCCGCAGCCGTCCGCCCGCCAGCCCGGCCAGCGCGGCGGCCAGCACGATGAGCGGGAAGGGCAGTTTCAACACGGCAATCGCGACGAAGGCGCTGGCGGCGATCGCCGCCAGCAGCCAGTTGCGGATGGTCCGGCTGCCGATGCGCCAGGCCGCGCCCAGCACGATGGCGACCACGGCCGGCTTGATGCCGTTCATGATGCCGGCGATGGCGGGCAGGTGGCCATACGCCATGTAGATCCAGGACAGCCCGATCAGGATCAGCAGCGAGGGCAGCACGAACAGCACCCCGGCCGCGATCCCACCGCGCGTGCGGTGCAGCAGCCACCCGATGTAGACGGCAAGCTGGGTCGCTTCCGGACCGGGCAGCAGCATGCAGTAGTTCAGGGCATGGAGGAAACGCTGCTCCGAAATCCAGCGCCGCCGCTCGACCAGCTCGGCATGCATCATGGCGATCTGTCCGGCGGGGCCGCCGAAGCTGATGAAGCCGAGCTTCAGCCAGTAAGCGAGGGCGGTGCGGAAGGAGAGGGCGGGCGGCGGCGCGGCGGCAATCGGGGTGGGCAGGGCGGACATCGGGATCATAGGGGCATTGTTGCCACATTGTGAAGGCGATTGCCCTGCCATGTCGAGACTTTCCCGCGCGCCGGCAGGCTACGCAGCGGCGCCAGATCAAAAAAAAAGGAAGCCCGAGGGCTTCCTTTTTGAGCAGATGCGGGTGCTCGTTCGAGCACCGCGATCAGCTTACTGGCGCGTATCCACCTGGATCAGCGGTTCCTGTGCCGGCGGCGGAGCAAGCTTGCGGGTGCGGCCGAGACGGACCGGCTGCTGGGCCTGGGCGGCCGCTTCCTGGGCGGCGCGCAGCTTTTCCGGATCGGTCGCGGCGAGCTGCAGGCCAGCCTGGGCCAGCACTTCACCCAGATCGGCCTGGGCAGCAGTCGGGGCCGGTGCCGGAGCAGCAGCTTGAACCGGCGCCGGAGCAGGCGGCGCCACCGGCGCCACCGGCGCCGGCATCACGACCGGCTTCGGCGCGGGAGCGGCAGCTTCGACCGGAGCCGGTGCCGGCGCAGCCGGAGCGGCCGGTGCAACCGGAGCTGGGGCCGGAGCCGGGGCCGGAGCCGGAGCAGTCGGCGCCTGGGCGGCAGCGCTGCGGGCAGCAGCTTCGGCGACCGATTTCGCGGTCGGGAAGATCCACGGACCCTGGCTCGATGCCTTGGCGGCCTCGGCGGCAGCCTGGGCAGCGGCAGCCTGCAGCGCGGCGGCGGCGGCCTGTTCGGCACGCGCCCGGGTGGCGGCCTGCTCGGCGGCAGCCCGTTCAGCTGCGGCCTTGTCGGCCGCGGCTTTCACCGAAGCAGCGGTCGGGAAGGGCCATGGACCCTGGGCCTCACCCTTCGGCTGACCCTTGGCCGGCTTGGCGCCCTTCGACTTCGCAGCCTTGGCTTCGGCCTGGAACTTGGCGGCTTCCTCGTCGGCGACCGGGGCAAATGCCGGTGCGCCTTCTTCGCCGCTTTCGTTCTCGATGACGTCGGCCTGGTCGCGGTCGCGGCGGTTACGGTTGCGGCCGCCACGACGGCGACGGCGGCGCGGCTCGTCGCCTCCCTCTTGATCGCCGTGATCGGCGTCCTCGTCGTTCGGACCGATCGCAGTGACGGTCTTGACGATTTGCTCCTGGACGATTTCCTGCTCGCCATTCGGGCCGGTCGACGCGATCGTGACGCTGGTCGCGGTGGTGGCTTGCACCACGTTCAGTTCCTCGGCTTTCGCTTCGGCGACCGGTGCGCGCTCGGCACGTTCACGCGGCTGGCGCGGCGGGCGTTCCGCACGCTCGGCGCGTTCCGGACGCTCGCCACGTTCGGCGCGCGGGGCCGGCTGGGCCTGTGCTTCGGCCTGCTCGCGCGGTTCGCGGACGTCGCGGGTTTCACGGCCTTCGCGCGGCTCGCGCTGTTCACGCGGCTTGCGCGGCGGACGGGCCGGCTTGCCTTCGGCTTCCGCCGGCTTGGTGCTCTCGTCGACCGGGGCGCCTTTCGCGACCTGTTCGCGGTCTTCGCGCTCGCGACCCTTGCCGCCGGCGGTACCGTTGCGTCCGCCACGGCCATTGCGCTGCTGGCCACGGCCGGCGCGCTCGCCGCGTTCGGCTGCCGGGGCCGGTTCAGCCGGCTTGACCGGCGCTGCGGCCGGGGCCGGCGGGGTCACGGTGACCGGACGGCCAAAGAAGAAATTGCGCAGCTTGGTGAAGAAGCCTTCCTCTGCCGGCGGGGCAGGGGGCGCGACCGGCGGCACCGGAGCGGCGGCCGGGGCGGCTTCCGCCTTGACCGGTTCACGGCGCTCCACCACCGGGGCCGGCTGGGCCGGGGTGATGGTCTTGACCACGGCTTCCTGGCGCGGCTTGGCTTCTTCCTTCTGGCGCTTGGCGTAGGCCATGTCGGTGTCAGCCGACTCGGCCATGGTATAGCTGGAGGCAGCGTCTTCCAGGCGCGGGTCGTCGTGCTTGATGCGCTCGAGCTTGTAGTGCGGGGTCTCGAGGTGCTTGTTCGGGATCAGGATGACCGTGATGCGGTGGCGGTTCTCGATCTTCAGCACTTCGCCACGCTTCTCGTTCAACAGGAACGCGGCAACGTCGACCGGGACCTGGACGTGGATCGCGGCCGAGTTTTCCTTCATCGCCTCTTCCTGGATGATGCGCAGGACTTGCAGGGCGGAGGATTCGGTATCACGGATGTGGCCGGTACCCGAGCAGCGCGGGCAGGTGACGTGCGAGCCTTCCGACAGCGACGGACGCAGGCGCTGGCGCGACAGTTCCATCAGGCCGAAGCGCGAGATCTTGCCCATCTGGACACGTGCACGGTCATGGTGCAGGGCGTCCTTCAGGCGCTGTTCGACTTCGCGCTGGTTCTTGGCGACTTCCATGTCGATGAAGTCGATCACGATCAGGCCGCCCAGGTCGCGCAGGCGCAGCTGGCGGGCCACTTCGTCGGCCGCTTCGCAGTTGGTGTTGAAGGCGGTGGTCTCGATGTCCGAGCCGCGGGTCGCGCGCGCCGAGTTGACGTCGATGGAGACCAGGGCTTCGGTGTGGTCGATCACGATCGCGCCGCCCGACGGCAGCGGCACGGTGCGCGCGTAGGCGGTCTCGATCTGGTGTTCGATCTGGAAACGGGAGAACAGGGGGACGTCGTCGCTGTAGCGCTTCACGCGGTGCGCCATGTCGGGCATCACGTGGCTCATGAACTGCTGGGCCTGGTCGTAGATTTCGTCGGTGTCGATCAGGACTTCGCCGATGTCCGGCTGGAAGTAATCGCGGATGGCGCGGATGACGAGGGAGGATTCCTGGTAGATCAGGAAGGGGCCCGGGGCCGATTTGCCGGCGCCTTCGATCGCGCGCCAGAGTTGCATCAGGTAATTCAGGTCCCACTGCAGTTCTTCGACCGTGCGGCCGATGCCGGCGGTGCGGGCAATGACCGACATGCCTTGCGGCAAGTCCAGCTTGTCCATGGTCTCGCGCAGTTCCTGGCGTTCTTCGCCTTCGACCCGGCGCGAGACGCCGCCGCCACGCGGATTATTCGGCATCAGGACCAGGTAGCGGCCGGCCAGCGAAATGAAGGAGGTCAGTGCCGCGCCCTTGTTGCCGCGCTCCTCTTTCTCGACCTGGACCATAATTTCCTGGCCTTCGCGCAGCGCTTCCTTGATGGTGCAATTGCGGACGTCGACGCCGTCGCGGAAATAGGAACGGGCGACTTCTTTGAAGGGGAGGAAACCGTGGCGGTCTTCGCCGTAGCTGACGAAGCAAGCTTCGAGGGAGGGTTCGATGCGGGTGATGACACCTTTGTAGATATTCGATTTGCGCTGTTCTCGACCAGCGGTCTCGATATCGATGTCGATCAGTTTTTGACCGTCGACAATCGCTACGCGCAGCTCCTCTTGCTGCGTAGCGTTAAACAACATACGTTTCATTTTTATTAACTCCGCGACCCGGGGGCCGTAGTAGATGCCAGGGATGTACGCGGGAGGGGAGTGTTGGCGGTGGTATGCCCGGGGTGTGGCACGGCATTGCCGGCCACAGGGCGCAAATGGCATCGAACGTCATTGTCGCGCGCACGCCGCAACCTCAATCGGCCGGCACGGCCCGGTCAGGGCGGCGCAGGGCCTTCTGGGCGGGTGCAAAAAGCGACCACAGCCAGACCAGGGCAGCCATCTCGGGATCTTGGGCCAGGCGATCTATCAGCCTTGGCCTGCAAGTTCTCACGATAAAGCCTGCCGGAACCATGAACAACCTGCGATCGGCACGATTGTCAGCTTCCTTGCATCGGGTCGGGCGAAAACGACAAGCGTTATCGACGCCATCACCCGGCGAGCCAAGCCTGAAGCCGGCTTGCCGGTACTTATCCTTATGATTCCAAACAATCCAATCCTGCAGTCCTGTGCGCTACCCGATTACAACTGCGGTGCAACCTTGGTGCGAACAAGATCGTGCGTACACATTTTGTAATCTCACCAAACCTGCTGCGCGTCGCATTACCGGCCTGCGATGCCCGCCGTACTCGCGTACAGCTGCGCTTCTCGGTCAATACTGCTTCCGCTCGCTACGGTTTTGTAAGATTCCTTCTTTTCTTCATCGAATTCGCATTATTGCGGGGCCGACGAAGGCGCCCCTGTGTAAAATATCGTTTTAATTCTTACACCTGCAGAGGTTTGACCGCCGCCTGTCGATTATATATTCAAAATGAAGGACTTAGAGAGAAATTCTGTCCAGCTTGTAACAATCTCCGAAGAGGAAGCTGGACAGCGCATCGACAACTACCTGCTGCGCGTCTGTAAAGGTGTCCCAAAAAGTCATATTTACCGCATCCTCCGCTCCGGCGAAGTGCGTGTGAACAAAGGACGTATCGATCAGTTATACCGCCTGGAAACGGGCGATGTGATCCGCATTCCGCCGATCCGCATCGCCGAGAAGGCTGCCGGCAATGCGCCGGTGCCGGGCGCGGAATTCGCGATCGTCCATGAGGACAGTCACCTGCTCGTGATCGACAAGCCGGCCGGCGTCGCCGTGCATGGCGGTTCGGGCGTGTCCTATGGCGTCATCGAACAGCTGCGCGCAGCGCGTCCGGACGCCAAGTTCCTGGAACTGGTGCACCGCCTGGACCGGGAAACCTCGGGCCTGCTCTTGCTCGCGAAGAAACGTTCGGCCCTGACCAATTTACACGAGCAAATGCGCGATGGAAAAACGGACAAGCGCTACCTGACCCTGGTCAGCGGCGACTGGAAGAACCCGCGCCAGCACGTCAGGCTGCCCCTGCACAAATTCACGACGGGGGACGGCGAGCGCCGCGTGGTGGTGCAGGCCGGCGGCCAGGAAGCGCATACCGTGTTCAACCTGCTGCGCAAGTGGGAGGGCTTTGCCCTGCTCGAAGCCGAGCTCAAGACCGGGCGCACGCACCAGATCCGCGTGCACCTGGCCTCGAGTGGCTTTCCCATTGCCGGTGACGAGAAATACGGCGATTTTGCATTGAACAAGCAGCTTCAGAAGGCAAACGACACGCGCGGCGCCCTCAAGCGCATGTTCCTGCACGCCTACCGGATCACGTTCCAGCACCCCGAAACCGGCAAACCGCTGACCCTGACGGCGCCATTGCCGCCAGAGTGCGAGCGTTTCTTGGTAAGCTTGGGGCAACCCACGAGCAAACATACACATGGCTAGAAAGCAATTCGATCTGATCGTCTTTGACTGGGACGGCACGCTGATGGACAGCACCGCCACCATCGTCAAATGTATACAGTCCGCCGCCCGGGATCTCGGCTTGAGCGTCCCTAGCGATGCTGCGGCCGCGCACGTGATCGGGCTCGGGCTGTCGGAAGCCATGCAGGCGGTGATGCCGGACATCGATCCGGCCCTGTATCCGCGCATGGTGGAGCGATATCGCTACCATTTCCTGACAAAAGACCACGAACTGGTGCTGTTCAAGGGAGTTCCCGCCATGCTGGAGGAGCTCTCGCAGCTCGGCTATTTCCTGGCGGTCGCCACCGGCAAGAGCCGGGTCGGCCTGAACCGTGCGCTGAACGCCTGCGGCCTGCTGTCGACCTTCGATGCGACCCGTTGCGCGGACGAGACATTTTCCAAACCACACCCTGCAATGTTGCAAGAATTGACAAGGGAACTGGGGCAGGACATGCGGCGTACCGTTATGATCGGCGACACGACGCATGACTTGCTTATGGCCAACAATGCGGGCGCCGCCGGCATTGCGGTCGAGTATGGAGCGCATCCTGTGCAGCAACTGCAGGCATGCCACCCGGTGTTCACGGCAAAGAATGTGCCCGAACTCCACCAGTGGCTGATCGACAACGGATGAGCGACGCGAACGAGGTCTTCATCTGCGGCTCCGATGCCCTGGTCGATGGCGGCGCCGGGGTGCGTTTCCCGGTGCGGGCCTTCGGCGACGACGCGACGGGATTCGTGGTGCGTTATGACGGCAAGGTCTACGGCTACCTGAACCGCTGCGCCCACGTTCCTATCGAACTGGACTGGTTCAAGGGCGAATTCTTCGAGTCGAGCAAGCTGTACCTGATGTGTTCGACGCACGGCGCGACCTATGCGCCGGAGACCGGCGTCTGCACGGGCGGTCCCTGCCGTGGCGGCAGGCTGCGGCCGATCGCCGTGCATGAAACCGCGGACGGTGTCTATTGGCAGCCGGACCGCGATTTCCAGTTGCCGAAGTAAATCAATCAGATATTTATGAGCGAAAACAACAGGAACGAGAGTCAGAACGCGAACGACGGCAACGCAAGCACCCCCGGCAACTGGGAGCGCGCTACCCTGGAACGGCTCGTATTCGCCACGGTGCGCGAACAGCGGGCTGCCCGGCGCTGGGGGATCTTCTTCAAACTATCCTTCCTGCTGCTGGCATTTTTCGCGATCTGGGCGTATTTCGACTTTAACTTCGGCGGTTCCGACATCGAATCCCTGGGTCGCCACACCGCCCTGATCGAGATCGACGGCACCATCGACGACGAAGGCAGCGGCGCCGCCGACACCGTGATCCCGTCCCTGAACAAGGCGTTCTCCGATGCTGGATCGGCTGCGGTAGTGCTGCGTATCAATAGCCCCGGCGGCAGCCCGGTACAGGCCGGCATCATCGTCGACGAAATCCAGCGCCTCAAGAAGGGCTACCCGAACAAGCCGCTGTACGTGGTCGTCGACGAAATCTGCGCCTCGGGCGGCTATTACATCGCTGCGGTGGCCGACAAGATTTATGTTAACAAGGCCAGCATCGTCGGCTCGGTCGGCGTGCTGATGGACGGCTTCGGCTTTACCGGCCTGATGGACAAGCTGGGCATCGAGCGCCGCCTGCTGACGGCGGGCGAGAACAAGGGCTTCCTCGATCCCTTCAGCCCGCAGTCGGACAAGCAGAAGCAGCACGCGCTGGCCATGCTGAACGAGATCCACGAGCAATTCATCGCCGTGGTGCGCGCCGGCCGCGGCAAACGCCTGAAGGAAAATCCGGAAATCTTCTCGGGCTTGTACTGGACCGGCGCCAAGGCTGTCGAGATGGGGCTGGCCGACGGCTTCGGCACCGTCGACACCGTGGCCCGCGACGTGGTGAAGGCCGAGGACATCATCGACTACACCGCCCATGAGGGCTTGCCGGAGCGTGTGCTGAAGAAATTCGGCGCTTCGGTGGGGTCCGGCGCCGTGCATTCGATCTATCGCGGTGCCGTGCCGAGCTTACGCTGATCAATATCAATATTTGCCTTGAAACTTCCAGCTTGTCGACTATAGTTGTTTTGTAGCTGACAACTACAGACCCGCATACGTGCGGTTTAGAGTGAACTCCATTCCTCAGGTTGGATCCCGCGACGGGAGAAAGCGACGGCGAAAGCCGTCGTTTTCATTTGTCGGCAATGGTCTCGGGGCGGTGAAAGCCGCCATCCTCGAGCCATGCCTGAAACTGGCGCTGGGCCTCGGCATACCAGGCAGCGCGCATGGGAGCGTGCTGGGTCGACGACAACACATGCGGGATATCCCCGCCGCGGGTCCAGCGCGCCAGCGCCAGATGGGTCGGGAATGCCGCGACATACTCGGCAGGGGTACGGCATAGTCGGTCTTGCTCTTGTTGGATGTGCACTTTTACCTCGTTCTCAGGTTGTGTTTCGATGAGCGTTAGTCCTACAAGCTGGTGGATCGTAGTCCTACGCTCATCGTGTGTAGGCCGATTCCTAACGAGGTTTCAGTCTAACAACAGAACCCTGTGTACGCTTGACTTGCATCAAACGTGCTCTTGGTGTGGATTCAAAACGTCGAACCAGCTGAGCTTTGCCATATACATGGGTTCTGTTAAAGTCCCGCCCCATGAGCAAACTTTCCCTTGACCGCGTGCTGCAATCGCAAGGCTTTGGCACGCGCAAATACTGCCGTGCCCTGATCGAGGACGGCGACGTCGCGATCGGCGGCGAAGTCCAGAACAGCTACAAGACGGCGGTCGAGACCGACGGCCTCGTATTGACCGTCTTCGACGAAGAATGGGTCTACCGCGAGCGCGTCTATCTCGCCCTGTACAAGCCGGCCAATTTCGAATGCTCGCGCAAGCCCAGCCACCATCCGGGCGTGCTGACCCTGCTGCCTGAGCAATTTACCTGGCGCGAAGTGCAGCCGGTCGGCCGCCTCGACCACGACACCACCGGGCTGCTGCTGATGTCGGACGACGGCCCCTTCATCCACGCCCAGTCCTCGCCCAAGCGCCACGTGCCGAAGGTCTACCAGGCCACCACCCAGGAGCCGGTTACCCAGGCCCTGGTCGACCAGTTGCTGGCCGGCGTCCAGCTGCACGACGAGCCGGCCCCGCTGGCGGCCCTGACCTGCGTCCAGCGCGGCGAGCACCAGCTCGAGATCGTGCTGGAGCAGGGCAAGTACCACCAGGTCAAGCGCATGCTGGCGGCCGCCGGCAACCACTGCGTGGCGCTGCACCGTTCGCAGATCGGCGGCCTGACGCTCGATGCGCTCGGGCTGAAGGAAGGGGAGTGGTGTTTCCTGGAGCAGGCACAGCTGGATTTGCTGGTTCCCTAAACTGCCGTGCGACGTGGAAGAGGTTTTTCCGCGACACTTCTTATCGTACTTTACAAGATAAGAACAAATGCCCACGAACCCACGCCGATTCCTTCCCCTTTTACCTTTCTTCGTAGTCATTCCGGCCCTGGCTCAGCAGGGCGCTCCCGACCTGTCCGGTTGCGCGCGGATTCCCGACGGCGCGCTGCGCCTGGCCTGCTACGACCGCCTGGCCGGCGCCGACCAG
The DNA here is from genome assembly GCF_001412595.2 of Massilia sp. WG5. Lineage (NCBI taxonomy): Bacteria > Pseudomonadati > Pseudomonadota > Betaproteobacteria > Burkholderiales > Oxalobacteraceae > Massilia > Massilia sp. WG5. Next base: position 2,213,804 of record NZ_CP012640.2, on the reverse strand, counting down.
TCGCCGGCCCGGGCCGCCTCGGTTGCATCCGCCTCCGCTTCCGCCTCCACGTCGGCGGCGTCGGTCGATCGCGAGGTCGAAGCATCGCTCGACCTGTCGCCCGAGAAGAGCCGCGGCTTCAGCCTGGCCGATCACTGGGAGCTGGACCAGCAGCACCGCCGCGGCATCTTCAATTTTCGCCCGCACCATGCCAACTACCTGATGGTCACGCGCACCGCGCACCCGAACGACGAGCCTTACCGGCCTTTCCGCAAGCTGGCGGATTTCAACACCGACCTGTCGCACAACGAACTGGTGTACCAGCTGAGTTTCAAGACCAAGGTGGCCGAGGGCATCGCGAGCAAGCCGGTCGACCTCTGGTTCGGCTACACCCAGAACAGCTTCTGGCAGGCCGGCAACCGCCAGGCGTCCAGTCCCTTCCGCGAGACCAATTACCAGCCCGAGCTGATGCTGGTCACCCCGCTGAATTTCAACCTGCTGGGGGTGCACGCGAGCTTCCTCAACCTGGGCATGGTGCACCAGTCGAACGGTCAGACCTCGACCTTGTCGCGCAGCTGGAACCGGGTCTATGCCCAGCTTGGCCTCGAGCGCGCCGGCTTCACGATGGTCGGCCGGGTATGGAAGCGCGTCAACGAGACAGCCAGCGACGACGATAATCCGGACATCGTCGACTACATGGGCCGCGGCGACCTGAATGTCACCTACCGCAGCAACGGCCACGACTACTCGGCCCTGCTGCGCCGGAACTTCTCGACCGGGCGCGGCGCCGTCCAGCTCAGCTGGGCCTTCCCGCTGGCGGGCCACTTCAAGGGCTACATGCAATACTTTTCCGGCTACGGGCAGAGCCTGATCGACTACAACTATTACCAGAACGTGCTGGGAGTAGGACTGCTGGGTACCTTCTAATACAATGTCGGCCAAACACACTTTGCGCCGACATGAAACTTGCCACCCTCAACGACGGATCGCGCGACGGCCAGCTGGCCGTCGTCTCGCGTGACCTGAAAACCGCCCACATCGCCGATGGCATCGCGCCCACGCTGCAGGCCGCGCTGGACGACTGGACCTTCATCGCGCCCCAGCTCGCGGAACTCTACGAACAGCTGAATGCCGGCCGTGCGCGCCGTCCCTTCGACTTCGACCCGGCGCGCTGCATGGCGCCGCTGCCGCGCGCCTACCAGTGGGCGGACGGCTCGGCCTACATCAACCACGTCGAACTGGTGCGCAAGGCGCGCGGCGCCGAGATGCCGGCCTCGTTCCGGGAGGAGCCGCTGATGTACCAGGGCGGCAGCGACGACTTCCTCGGCCCGATGGACGACATCGTGCTGGCGCATGAAGAGTGGGGCATCGACTTCGAAGCCGAGGTGGCCGTGGTCACGGGCGACGTCGGGATGGGCGCGACGCCCGACGAAGCGCACCAGCAGATCCGCCTGCTGATGCTGGCCAACGACGTCTCGCTGCGCAACCTGATCCCGCCCGAGCTGGCCAAGGGTTTCGGCTTCTTCCAGTCGAAACCCGCGACCGCCTTCTCGCCGGTCGCGGTGACGCCCGACGAACTCGGCGATGCGTGGAAGGGCGGCAAACTCCACCTGCCATTGCGCTCGACCTGGAACGGCCGCCTGGTCGGCCAGCCCGAGGCCGGCGTCGACATGGTCTTCAACTTCCCGCAGCTGATCGCGCACCTGTGCAAGACCCGCAACGCGCGCGCCGGCAGCATCGTCGGCTCGGGCACGGTGTCGAACAAGGACGCATCGAAGGGCTACTCCTGCATCGCCGAACAGCGCTGCCTGGAGACGATCGAATTCGGCCAGCCGGTCACCCAGTTCATGCGCTTCGGCGACACGATCCGCATCGAGATGCTGGACGAGAAGGGCAAGTCGATCTTCGGGGCGATCGAGCAGAAGGTGGCGCGCCTGGAAAAATAGTCGTCGTTCCCGGCATTGCCGGAAACGACTCCCCGCGCAGGCGGGATTAGTGCTGGTGGCACTAATCCCTCCAAGTTCACTTACCGCCGCCAAAAAACGCCGGTTCTGCCTGATCCCCTCTTAAATCCACCTCCACCGGCTTCGTCACTCTGCGCAGCGCATCCGCGCGCCGCAAGGTGCCGTCCGGCTCGTGCAGCCGGTACCAGAGGAAGGCCACCCCCGACAGGCGCAGCTTCTGCCCCGTGAACAAGGCATCCTTCACGATCGTCATCCCCTCCAGCCGCAGGTCGAAGTCCAGCACCAGCATCCCCTCGGTGCGCGCCGCATAGCCCAGGTAGCGCGCCGCGTTGAACAGCGGGCTGCGGTCTCCGGTCTCGCCGGCCTTCAGCGAATCGATGAAGGTGTCGACGGTCTTCAGCAGCGCGCCGGCGCCCGCCACCAGCGCCGCCAGGCCGCGCTTCTCCTCGCCCTTGGCGGCATCGGCCAGCCTGTCGAGGGCCGCCACCCGCTGCGCCAGCTCGCCGCGCTGCGCCGCGAGCGCACGCACGCGCGCGAGCAGGGACGCGACCTGCTTGCCGTCCAGCTCGCCCAGGTAGCCGGCGCCGAGCCCCGCCAGCCTGTCCGGGCAGCGCTGCGCCAGCGAGGTCGCGAACAGGCTCCTGGCGCCGTCGCCGTAGCCGATGCCCTGCACCGAGACGTCGGTCTTGAACAGCGCGGACAGGTCGGCGCCGGCCTTCAGCGTCGCCGGCACCGCCGTCAGCACGGCCAGGCCGATGGCGGCGGCGCTGCCCTGCGGCGTATGCGCCTCGATGACCTGCTGCAGCTCCTTGTTCTGCTTGACCAGGTCGTCCTTCAGCCGTTCGATGGCGTCCAGCACCTGGCGCGCGGCCAGCACGCCCTGGGTGGCGGCCGGCTCGTAGATGGCGGTCTTGCGCTCAGGCGGGAGGGCGGCGCAGACCTCGACGGCCAGCTCGCGCGCCAGATCGAAGGCCTTGACCAGGCCCGCCGCACCGAACTGCCGGGTGTCGATGCTGCCCTGGAGCGGCTTGATGGAGGAGGGCGGCAGGCGGGCCAGGAGTTCGGCGCGTTCGGCTTCGGCGATGGCGGCGCGGGCTTCGGCGTCGCGCTGGGCGGCCAGCAGGTCGGGCGAGGCTGTGCCGGCCGCGCCATGCGCCGGGAATGGCAAGGCGCCGGTCGCCAGGCAAAACGCCAGGCCGACAGGAGAGACAAGGGATTTTATTTTCGTCATCTCATATCTATCCCACAGACAAGGTCCAGATGCTTTGCGCTTTGCCATCTTCCGCCACGTACAATACTGGCTGACAGAGCGAGGAACCTCCATCCATGATCCTGACCACCGGCGGCGCCGGCTTCATCGGCAGTAACTTTGTGCTGGACTGGCTTGCCGGTTCCAGCGAGCCCGTGCTCAACCTGGACAAGCTGACCTATGCCGGCAACCTCGAGAACCTCGCCGGCCTGCGCGGCGACCCGCGGCACATCTTCGTGCAGGGCGATATCGGCGACGCCGCGCTGCTGGCCCGCCTGCTGGACGAGCACCGCCCGCGCGCGCTCATCAACTTCGCGGCCGAGAGCCACGTCGACCGCAGCATCCACGGCCCCGAAGACTTCATCCAGACGAATATCGTCGGCACCTTCCGCCTGCTCGAAGCGGTGCGCGCGTACTGGAGCGGCCTGACGCCGGCGGGGCAGGCGGCGTTCCGCTTCCTGCACGTATCGACCGATGAAGTCTACGGCTCGCTAGGCAAGGACGCCCCGGCCTTCCGCGAAACCAGCCGCTACGAGCCGAACAGCCCGTACTCGGCCAGCAAGGCGGCCGGCGATCATCTGGTGCGCGCCTGGCGCCACACCTATGGTTTGCCGGTGCTGACCACGAACTGCTCGAACAATTACGGCCCCTATCACTTCCCGGAAAAACTGATCCCGCTGTGCATCCACAATGCGCTGGCCGGCAAGCCGCTGCCGATCTATGGCGACGGCCAGCAGCGGCGCGACTGGCTGTACGTGAAGGATCACTGTGCGGCGATCCGCCGCGTGCTCGAGGCAGGGCAGGTCGGCGAGGTGTACAACGTGGGAGGCTGGAACGAAAAGGCCAACCTCGAGGTCGTCACAACGCTCTGCGATATTCTCGATGAGCTAAAGCCGCGCCCCGATGCCCGGTCCTACCGCGAGCAGATTGCCTTCGTTGCCGACCGCCCGGGGCACGACCGCCGCTACGCGATCGACGCCGGCAAGCTGGAGCGCGAGCTGGGCTGGAAGCCGGCCGAGACCTTCGAGACCGGCATCCGCAAGACGGTGCGCTGGTATCTCGACAACCAGGACTGGGTGAACAAGGTGACCAGCGGCGCCTATCGCGACTGGGTCGGCAGGCAGTATGGGACGCAAGGCGGGGATACATGAAGATCCTGTTGACGGGCAAGGACGGACAGCTCGGCTTCGAGCTGGTGCGCGCGCTGGCGCCGCTCGGCGAGGTCGCCGCGATCGGCCGCGCGGACTGCGACCTGGGCGATGCCGAGGCACTACGCGCGCTGGTGCGCCGCATTGCGCCTGAGCTCATCGTCAACCCGGCCGCCTACACCGCCGTCGACAAGGCGGAAGCCGAGCGCGATGCGGCGTTTGCGATCAACGCCCGCGTGCCCGGCATCCTGGGCGAGGAGGCCGCGCGCCTCGGTGCGCTGGTCGTCCATTACTCGACCGACTACGTGTTCGACGGCGCCGGGCAGGCGCCCTATACGGAAGCGGATCCAGCCGCGCCGCAAAGCGTGTACGGCAGCAGCAAGCTGGCCGGTGAACGCGCGCTGGCCCAGGCTTGCCCGCGCCACCTGATCTTGCGCACCAGTTGGGTGGTGGGTACGCACGGCGGCAATTTTGCGAAGACCATGCTGCGCCTGGCGGCCGAACGCGACCACCTGACCGTCGTCGACGACCAGTTCGGCGCCCCGACCTCCGCCGCCTTGCTGGCCGACCTGACGGCCCACCTGGTCCGGCAATACACGCGTGAAGGCAAGGACGGCTTCCCTTATGGGACCTACCATGTCGCGGCCACAGGCGAGACCAGCTGGTGCGATTACGCCCGCTTCGTGCTCGGTAGCGCGCGCGATGCGGGCAGCCTCTTGCGGGCCGGTCCCGGGGACGTGCTGCCGGTGAAGACGGCGGCCTACCCGACCGCGGCAAAACGCCCGTCCAATTCGCGGCTCGACACCAGCCTGTTCCGCCGCACCTTCGGCCTGCGACTGCCGCCCTGGCAGGAAGGGGTACGCCAGGTGCTGCGGCACATTCTTCCAAGGGAAAACGATGTTTGATCCCCAACGCAAAGGCATTATTCTGGCGGGCGGCTCCGGCACGCGTCTGTATCCGGTAACCCAGGCCGTCAGCAAGCAGCTGATGCCGGTCTACGACAAGCCGATGGTCTACTACCCGCTCAGCACGCTGATGCTGAGCGGCATCCGCAACGTCCTCCTGATCAGCACCCCGCACGACGCCGGGCGCTTCTACGAGCTGCTCGGCGACGGCAGCCAGTGGGGCATGAACATCCAGTACGCGGTCCAGCCTTCGCCGGACGGCCTGGCGCAGGCTTTCATCATCGGCCGCGACTTCATCGGCAACGACCCGTCCGCGCTCGTCCTGGGGGATAACATCTTCTATGGCCACGAGCTGGCGAGCCACCTGAAGCGCGCCAACGCGCGCATCGACGGCGCCACGGTATTTGCGTACCACGTGCACGACCCGGAACGCTACGGCGTGGTCGAATTCGACGCCGGGCGGCGCGTGGTCGGCATCGTGGAAAAACCGACGGCGCCGAAGTCGAACTATGCGCTGACCGGGCTGTATTTCTGCGACAAGGATGTGTGTAGTATCGCCGCCGACATCAAGCCGTCCGCGCGCGGCGAACTGGAGATCACGGACGTCATCCAGGCCTATCTCGACCAGGGCAAGCTGAACGTCGAGATCATGGGGCGCGGCCTGGCCTGGCTCGATACCGGCACCCACGACAGCCTGCTCGAAGCGGCCAGTTTCATCGCCACGCTGCAGAAGCGCCAGGGCCTGCAGGTCTCCTGTCCGGAGGAGATCGCGTATCGCCAGGGCTGGATCAGCGGCGCCGAGCTCGAAAAGCTGGCCGCGCCCCTGGCACAGAACAGCTACGGCGACTACCTGCTGAAGTTATTGAAATCCTCCTGACACATGCCTTTTACCGTCACACCCACCGCGATCCCCGATGTGCTGCTGCTGGAGCCCAAGGTCTTCGGCGACGAGCGCGGCTACTTCTTCGAAAGCTATAACGCGCGCGACTTCCAGGAAGCGACCGGATTGCAGGTCGAGTTCGTCCAGGATAACCACAGCATGTCGGCGAAGGGTGTGTTGCGCGGCCTGCATTACCAGATCCAGCATCCCCAGGGAAAGCTGTTGCGGGCGGTGCAGGGCAGCGTGTTCGACGTCGCCGTCGACCTGCGCAAATCCTCGCCCACTTTCGGGCGCTGGGTCGGTGCGCTGCTCAGCGCGGACAACCGCAGGCAACTATGGGTTCCACCTGGCTTTGCCCATGGCTTCCTGACCCTGAGCGACACGGCGGAAGTCCTCTACAAGACGACCGATTACTGGTATCCGGAGCATGAACGGAGCTTGTTGTGGAAGGATCCGTCGATCGGTATCGAATGGCCGGTGGAGGGGGAGCCGCGGCTGGCGGTAAAGGATGTTGCTGCTGCTGGGCTGGGGGCGGTTGAGCTGTTCGACTGAGGGAAAAGACCCTGATTTCCCCTCCTGTTTGGTATATAGCTTCACGGCAACATCTGGAATAATCCTACCCTGAGCAAAAGTAGGTAGCGCAGCCGGCGCAACAGGGGCAGGAAATGGCAGAAAGCAGCAACGCAGAAAAGACAGAACCAGCGTCACCCAAACGCTTGAGACAGGCGCGCGAAAACGGCGACATTCCCCGTTCGCGCGAAGTCGCCACGTTCACTGTCCTGATGACCGCGGGCGCGGGCCTGTGGATGCTGGGCGGCGGCGTCATCAACAAGCTGTCCACCACGCTGGAGCGCGGCCTGTCGCTCGACCGTGAGCAGATCTACAACCCGGCCGTCCTGATCGAGCGCATCACCGCCGACATCGGCGGCGTGATGCTGGCCTGCCTGCCGCTGGCGATCGCGATCATGCTGGTCGCCGTGGTGTCGCCGCTGCTGATCGGCGGCTGGAATTTCAGCGCCAAATCCTTTACGCCGAATTTCGCCAAGCTCAATCCGCTGAACGGGCTGGGCAATATGGTCTCGAGCAATGCGCTGATCGAATTGCTGAAGGCGGTTGCGAAGACCCTGCTGGTCGGCGCCGTCGCCTGGTATGTGGTGATGAGCGAGAAGGATGCCGTGATCGGCCTGGCGGTCGAGCCGCTGGGCGTCGCCGTGGCGCACCTGGGCAGCCTGGTCGCCAGGGCCTTCCTGGTCATGGTCGGCTCGCTGGGCGCCATCGCCATACTGGACGGTCCGTACCAAAAATGGCACTACGCCAACAAGCTCAAGATGACGCGCCAGGAAGTCATCCAGGAATCCAAGGAATCGGACGGCAACCCGCAGATCAAGGGCAAGATCCGCCAGCTGCAGCGCGAGATGGCGAAGAAGCGCATGATGAGCAACGTCCCGACCGCCGACGTGGTCGTGACCAACCCGACCCACTTCGCGGTGGCGCTGAAGTACGCCGACGGCCAGAAGGGCGCGCCGCGCGTGGTGGCCAAGGGTACCGACGAAGTCGCGGCCAAGATCCGCGAGATCGCGAAGGAAAACAAGGTCGCGCTGCTGGAGGCGCCGGCCCTGGCCCGTGCGCTGTACAAGCACACCGACATCGACGACGAGATCCCGGAAGCGCTGTACTCGGCCGTGGCCGAAGTGCTGGCCTACGTCTACCAGCTGCGCGCCTACACCAAGGGCAGCAGCGACCACTATCCGGACCGCCCGAGCAAGCTGCCGGTGCCGCCGGAAATGGACCCGTTCAACCCGGCGTCCCAGCAAAAACATTAAGCGTAATCGAGGAATCAAGCAATGAACGGTTTCACACTGCCGGGCTGGGCCAAGGCGATCGCGGGACGCGGCAACGCGCTGGCGGCGCCGATCCTGATCATCATGCTGCTGGCGATGATGATCCTGCCGCTGCCGGCATTCGCGCTCGACCTGTTCTTCAGCTTTAACATCGCGATGTCCGTCATCGTGCTGCTGACCGCGCTGTACACGGTCAAGCCGCTCGACTTCATGGCCTTCCCGGCCGTGCTGCTGGTCACCACCATGCTGCGCCTGGCGCTGAACGTGGCTTCGACCCGCGTGGTGCTGACCGAAGGCCATACCGGCGGCGCGGCGGCCGGCAAGGTCATCGAAGCCTTCGGCCACTTCCTTATCGGCGGCAACTACACCGTCGGCCTAGTGGTGTTCATCATCCTGACCATCATCAACTTCATGGTCGTGACCAAGGGCGCCGGCCGTATCGCCGAGGTGGGCGCGCGCTTCGCCCTGGACGCGATGCCGGGCAAGCAGATGGCGATCGACGCCGACCTGAACGCCGGCCTGATCGGCGAGCAGGAAGCCAAGGCGCGCCGCTCGGAAGTGGCGATGGAAGCCGAGTTCTATGGCGCGATGGACGGTGCCTCGAAGTACGTGCACGGCGATGCCGTGGCCGGCATCCTGGTTACCCTGATCAACGTGATCGGCGGCCTGATCGTCGGCATGCTGCAGCACGACATGGCCTTCAGCGACGCGATCAAGAACTACACGCTGCTGGCCATCGGTGACGGCCTGGTCGCGCAGATTCCTTCGCTAGTGATCTCGATCGCGGCCGGTATGGTGGTCTCGCGCGTGGCCAGCGACAAGGACGTCGGCGCGCAGGTCATCGGCCAGCTGTTCTCGCGCCCGATCGTCATGTACATCACCGGCGGCATCATCGGCGGCATGGGCTTGATCCCGGGCATGCCGAACCTGGTGTTCCTGCTGTTGGGCAGCGCCCTGTTCGGCACCGGCTGGATGCTGGAGAAGCGCAACAAGAACGCGCCGCCGGCCGGTTCGTCGGCCGCGGCGGGCGCTGGCGGCCAGGCCGGTGGGGCAGGGGGCGCCGCAGGGGCGGCGGCTGCCGCCACCACGCCGGCCGAGCAGGAAGAGGCGACCTGGCAGGACGTCATGCCGGTCGACACCCTGGGCCTGGAAGTGGGCTACCGCCTGATTCCGCTGGTCGACAAGGGCCAGAACGGCGAACTGCTCAAGCGCATCAAGGGCATCCGCAAGAAGTTCGCCCAGGAAGTCGGCTTCCTGGCGCCGCCGGTGCACATCCGCGACAACCTCGAGCTCAAGCCATCGAGCTACCGCATCACGCTCAAGGGCGTGGAAGTGGGCAGCGGCGAGTCGATGAACGGCCAGTTCCTGGCGATCAACCCGGGCATGGCCAGCGGCACGCTGCCGGGCCTGGTGACCACCGATCCGGCCTTCGGGCTGCCGGCGATCTGGATCGACGCCGGCCTGAAGGACGAGGCGCAGAGCATGGGTTACACCGTGGTCGACGCCGGCACCGTGATCGCGACCCACCTGAACCACCTGATCACCACCCACGCCTCGGAACTGCTGGGCCGCATGGAAGTGCAGGCGCTGCTGGACCACCTGGCGAAGGACGCCCCGAAGCTGGTCGAGGACCTGGTGCCGAAGGTCGTGCCGCTGTCGACGCTGCAGAAAGTGCTGCAGAACCTGCTGCAGGAAGGCGTGCACATCCGCGACATGCGCACCATCATCGAGACCCTGTCCGAACATGGCGGCGCAACCCAGGATCCGAACGACTTGACGGCGCTGGTGCGTATCGCCCTCGGCCGCGCCATCGTGCAGCAACTGTTCCCGGGCACTAACGAGCTGTCGGTGATGACCCTGGACAACCGCCTTGAGCGCCTGCTGGTCCAGGCCCTGAACGCCGGCGGCGACGGCACCGGCATCGAGCCGGGCCTGGCCGACACCATCGTCCAGCAGGCCGCCAATGCGGCCCAGCAGCAGGAAGCGATGGGTTTGACGCCGGTGCTGCTGGTGCCGGGGCCGCTGCGCACGCTGCTGTCGCGCTTCCTGCGCCGCGCGCTGCCGCAGCTGAAGGTACTGGCGCATTCGGAAATCCCGGAAACCAAGACTATCCGCGTCACCAGCCTGGTGGGCACAGCCTAACAGGAAAATTAACAATGTTGATTTGTGCTAACATTTCCTCCGTTATCAGCGGAGGAAGTGAACGTCAATGCCGGAATTCCTGTTGTTGCAGCTCGGGTGGGCAGCCTTCGCCATCGGCATCGTCGTCAGCGCATGTATCGTCTTTTCGCAAAAATGGCATGGCAGCCTGTCGCACGACCATGACCTGAGCGGCGTGCAGAAAGTGCACACCGTGGCGGCCCCGCGGATCGGCGGCCTCGCGGTCGTCGCCGGCATTTTGCTGGGCTTCCTCCTCGTCCGGCAGTTGCAGCCGGCGGCGCTGCATGTTTTCCATGTGCGCGACATTTTTCTCCTGCTGGCGGCAAGCCTGCCGGCCTTCGGCGCCGGCATCGTCGAGGACATGACCAAGCGCGTGTCCGTCAAGACGCGCCTCGCCGCAACCGCGCTGAGCGCCGTGATCGCCAGCGCCGTGCTCGGTGCGACGCTCAGGAAGCTGGACCTGTGGGGCGTGGATGCGCTGCTCCTCGTCGCACCGGTCGCCGTGTTCCTGACGGCCATCGCCGTGGCCGGCGGTTCGAACGCGATCAACATCATCGACGGCTTCAACGGCCTGTCCGGCAGCACCATCGTGATCATGGCGGCGGGCCTGTCGGCGGTCGCGCTGCAGAACGGGGATGTGTTCGTGGCCTCGCTGGGCGTGCTGTGCATCGGCGCCACGCTCGGCTTCCTGGCCCTGAACTATCCCTTCGGCAAGCTCTTTCTCGGCGACGGCGGCGCCTATTTCCTCGGCTTCTGGGTGTCGGAGATGGCGGTGCTGCTGCTGGTCCGCCACCCGGCAGTGAGCCCCTGGCAAGTGCTGGCCATCTGCGCCTATCCGGTCATCGAAGTCCTGTTCAGCATTTACCGCCGCGGGATGATCCAGAAAGTCAGTCCCGGCGCCCCCGATGCGCTGCACCTGCATACGCTGGTATTCCGCCGCTTCGTCCCGCGGCATGTGGACCGGGATGCGCGCCGGCCGTGGAAGCGCAACGCGGGCGTCGCCTGCGTGATCGTGCCGGCGGTCGCGGCGTGCGTGGCGGGCAGCGTGGCCGCAGGCGCCTCGGCGCTGCTGAGCGCCGCCATCGTTGCGGTGCAGGTGGCGGTGTACGTGGCCGTGTATGGCCGGCTGGTGCGGGGACGCTGGCCTCTCAGCCGGTCCGCTTCTTTGATAGCTGCAGATTCTCGAACCAGATCGCCAGCTGGAACAGCAGACCGGTAACGAACAGGAAGTCGGCGGCCTTGCCGACCTGCGCCGCCGCAGCGACGAGGCCGCCGATCATGAGCACGGTCCGCAGGCCGGGAATGCTATGGTCGAGCGCTTCGCAAAGCCGTGCGGCAAGGGCTTTCGTACCCAGCTTGCTGGTTTCGCGTTTCGGTCGTTTGCTTGTCATGTCCGGCCCCCTCGATACTGTTGTCGAGTCTACCACGAGCGTGGGCGATGGCGTTACATTTGGACACAATTCTTGTTCAATTAATTACATGCGGCTATGAGCCGGGAAAAGTGCTCGTTTGAAATAGGTGCTTTTCCCCATCCTTTTCCTCCGATGGTTTCCTGACGGCATCGTCAATAATCCTATCCGTGAATGGGGCACTGTGCCCGCCGTACCGATAGCGACCGATAGACGAAACACCTGCCTGCAAGAGCGGAGACAAACGATGAACGTGAAGAAATTTACTGCCCCGACTTCCCGTGAGGCCCTGCGCAAGGTGCGCGATGCCCTGGGTCCGGACGCGGTCATCCTGTCGAACCGCCCGGTGGATGGCGTGGTCGAGATCCTGGCGCTGGACAACGAGGACGTCGCTTCGCTGGCGTCGCCGGCGCCGGAGTCGGAAATGGCGGCCCCGCGCCCGAACCTGCAGCACCTGGACGAGGGGCTGGCGCAGCCGGCCGCCGCGCCGGCAGCCCGCGCGCTGCACGCGGCCGGGGCACCGCGTCCCTACGACGCGCCGGCCGCACGCTCCTTCGAGGCCCCGGCCGAGCCGCTTGCATCGGCGGAGCGGCCGCGCGCGCCGATGTCGCGCCCGGCCATGCCGTCCTTCCAGGACCTCGACGAGCCGCAGGCCTTCGCCAGCCCGCAGACCTATGCCAACCGCCGCGCCCAGCCGGAAGCGGCCGCCTTCGACATGGCCGCGATGACCGCCATGATGTCGGCCGCGATTGCCCAGGCGAAGGAGTCGGCCGCCAGCGCCGCCGCCGCCGAGATGCAGGGCATGATGAGCGAGCTGCGCGCGATGCGCGGCATGATGGAATCGCAGCTGTCCGAACTGTCCTGGGGCACGACCCAGCAGCGCGAGCCGCAGAAGGCCGCCGTGCTGCGCGACATGCTGGCGGCCGGCTTTTCGGCCAGCCTGTCGCGCTATCTGGTCGACAAGCTCCCGGCCGGCAAGGACGCCGCCGAATCCATGCGCTGGATCAGGACTGTCCTGGCGCGCAATATCACCACCATGTCGGATGAAGATGCCATCCTCGACCGCGGCGGCGTGTTCGCCCTGGTCGGCCCGACCGGCGTCGGCAAGACCACCACCACCGCCAAGCTAGCCGCGCGCTGCGTGATGCGCCATGGCCCGGAAAAGCTGGCCCTGATCACCACCGACGCCTACCGTATCGGCGGCCACGAACAGCTGCGCATCTACGGCAAGATCCTGGGCGTGATGGTGCATTCGGTGAAGGACGAGGCCGACCTGCGGATCGCCCTGAAGGAACTGCGCAACAAGCACACCGTGCTGATCGACACCATCGGCATGTCGCAGCGCGACCAGATGGTGACGGAGCAGGTGGCGATGCTGACCGACAGCGGCGCCAACGTGCAGCGCCTGCTGTGCCTGAACGCGACCTCGACCAACGAGACCCTGAACGAAGTGGTGCGCGCCTACCAGGGCACCGGCCTGGCCGGCTGCATCATGACCAAGCTGGACGAAGCGGCGTCGATCGGCAATGTGCTGGACGTGCTGGTGCGCCAGAAGCTGAACCTGTACTACATCTCGAACGGCCAGCGCGTGCCGGAAGACCTGCACCTGGCCGACCGCGCCATGCTGATCGACCGCGCCTTCCGCAACAAGAAGGAAGCAGCCGCCCAGTACAGCGACGCCGACCTGCCGCTGATGATGTCCGGCCTGGGCAACCTGAACAACGACCGTTCGCTGCGCGAGGTGTACCTTGGCTAGTTTTGATTTCGACCAGGCCGAGGGCCTGCGCCGGATGCTGGCCGGCCCCAAGCCGCGCATCGTGACTTTCCTCTCGGCGAGCTCGCAGGACGACAAGGGCGCCATGCTGATCAACCTCGGCGCCTCGCTGGCGCAGAGCGGCAACGACGTGCTGATCGTCGACGCCTGCGAGCGCGACTACGGCGTGGCCCAGCGCCTGGGCGTGGACCGCGGTCCGGGCCTGCTGCAGGTGGCGCGCCAGGAGTGTGCGCTGAACCAGGTGATCCATCCGGCGCCGCAGGGTTTTTCGGTGGTGAAGATGGATGCCGGCCGCACGGGCGACGAAACGCGCCGCCTGGCGAAGGCCTTCGACGTGCTGGTCAAGCAGTCGGCCGGCAGCATCGTCATCGTCGACGGCGAGTTCAGCGAAGAGGGCGGCTTCCCGGTGCCGATCATGGCCTCGTCCGAGATCGTGGTCCAGGTGTCGACCGGCGCGACTTCGATCACGAACGCCTACGCGCTGATCAAGCGCCTGTCCCTGCATCTGGGCCGCCGTCCCTTCGGCATCCTTGTCACGGGCGCTACCGAGGCCGAGGCCAAGGTGGTATACGATAATATGTCATCGGCAGCAACTCGTTACTTGGCGGTAACGCTGAGTTCCATGGGTTCGGTGCCGGCCGACGAGTACCTGCACCGCGCCGCGCGCCTTGGCCGCGCCGTGGTCGACGCCTTCCCGCTGGCGGGGGCCTCGGTGGCGTTCCGCCGGCTGGCGGGACGTTTTGCGGCTGGCATGGGCCGCGCGGCATAAGCGAACACGAACAAACAGAAAAATGTACACGGTCAAAGGGAAAGCGGACAAGAATAATTTACTGACGGAGCATATGCCGTTGGTGAAGCGTCTCGCCCACCAGATGAAGGCGAAGCTGCCGCCGTCCGTCGAAGTCGATGACCTGGTACAGGCAGGCATGATCGGCCTGCTCGATGCGATTCAACGCTACGAGGAAAACCACGGCGCCCAGTTCGAGACCTATGCGGTGCTGCGGATCCGCGGCGCCATGCTCGACGAGCTGCGCAGCAGCGACTGGATGCCGCGCTCGACCCGCCAGAACATGCGCAAGGTGGAGCAGGCGATGGCCGCGCTGCAGCAGCAGCTGGGCCGCCCGCCCAGCGAGTCCGAGGTGGCGAAATCGCTCAAGCTGTCGCTGGCCGACTACCAGGACATGCTGGGCGATTCCGGCGGCCACCAGCTGGTCTATTACGAAGATTTCCACGACGAGGACGGCAACGACAGCTGGCTCGACCGCTATGCCGTCGACGAGGACGACCCGCTGCGCGCGCTGATGGAAACCGATTTCCGCCAGGCCGTGATCGACGCCATCGACGCCTTGCCGCCGCGCGAAAAACTGCTGATGGGCCTGTATTACGAGGAAGAGCTGAACCTGAAGGAGATCGGCGCGGTGATGGGCGTGTCCGAATCGCGCGTCTCGCAGCTGCACAGCCAGGCCGTGGCGCGCCTGCGTTCCTACCTGCGGGAGCGCGCGTGGACATAGCCAGCCTGCTCGGGCTGCTGCTGGCCATTGCCGGCATCGTCATCGGCCACACCCTCGACGGCGGCAAATTCTCTTCCCTGGTGCAGCCGGCCGCCTTCGCGATCGTGGTGGTCGGCACCTTCGGCGCCGTGCTGCTGCAGACGAAGAAATCCGCCTTCATCCGCGGGGTGCGCATGGTGCGCTGGGTGTTCGCGCCGCCGCCCGACCGCCGCCAGGACCTGGCGCGCGAAATCCACCTGTGGAGCCTGTCGGCGCGCCGCGACGGCCTGCTGTCGCTGGAACAGTACATGGCGAAAGCCGATCCCTTCATCCAGAAGGGCCTGCGCCTGGTGGTCGACGGCATCCAGCCCGACAAGCTGCGCAGCCTGCTCGAAACCGAGATCAACGCCTACGAGATGCGCGAGCGCCAGGCCGCCCGCATCTGGGAATCGGCGGCCGGCTATGCGCCGACGGTCGGTATCCTCGGCGCCGTGCTGGGCCTGATCCACGTGATGGAAAACCTGAGCGACCCGTCGCGCCTGGGCGCCGGCATCGCGGTCGCCTTCGTCTCCACGGTGTATGGCGTGGGCCTGGCCAACCTGCTGTTCTACCCGATCGGGAACAAGCTGAAAAGCATCGTCGCCGAGCGCGTGATGCAGTACGAGATCCTCACCGACGTGTTCCACGATATCGCCACCGGCGACTACACCCGGGTACTCGAGGAACGCATCGCCTGCCTGACGGCGCATCACTGAGGCCGGCCCGACATGGCGCGCCGCAAGCACTTTGTCGAAGACAGCGAGAACCACGAGCGCTGGCTGATCTCCTACGCCGACTTCATCACCCTGCTGTTCGCCTTCTTCGTGGTGATGTATGCGGTCTCGGTGGTCAACGTCGGCAAGTACAAGGTGCTGTCGGATGCGCTCGGCGACGCCTTCGGCCGGCACGGCGCGGCCAGCACGGTCAACCCCTCGGCTTCGCTGGCCAGCCCCGATGCGCTGCCGCTGTCGAACATCGTCGCGCACCGGCGGCTCGAGGCGGCCAAGCGCGACCGCGAACGCCTGGACCTGCTGGCCCGCAAACTCAACAGCGTGCTGGCGCCGCTGGTCAACAGCGGGAAGGTCCGCATCATCCAGACCGGGCGCGGCATCACCGTCGAGATCAACGCCAGCGTGCTGTTCGACGAGGGCGACGCCGCCCTGGTCGGCAATGCGCGCGAGACCCTGCGGACCGTGGCCGGCCTGCTGAAGGACGATCCGCACGCGATCGAGGTCGAAGGGCATACCGACACCACCCCGATCAGCAACGCCGCCTTTCCCTCGAACTGGGAACTGTCGGCGGTGCGCGCCAGCACCGTGGTGCGGCTGTTCGTCGAGAGCGGCGTCGGCGAAAGCCGCCTGGCCGCGGTCGGGCGCGGCGCCAACCAGCCGCTCGCCTCGAACGCCGACCCGGTCGGACGCGCACGCAACCGGCGCGTGGCGGTCACCATCCTGTCGGGCTCGGGCAGCGACTGAGCTGTGCGCCCGATACCATGCCGCTTGCGTTAATGTCACGGCATGGAGATCGAAAAGCGGCCCGGCCGCGTGCCCTTTCCGGTGGTCGGCATCGGCGCCTCGGCGGGCGGCTATCCGGCCCTGATGACGCTGCTGCAGAACATGCCGCCCAGCCCCGGCATGGCGCTGGTGGTCATCCTGCACCTGGCCGCGGACGAGCCGAGCAACGCCGACCGCCTGCTGCAGAGCGCGACCGACATGCCGGTGGTGCAGGTCACCCACACCATGCCGGTGCTGCCCGACAAGGTCTACGTGATCCCGCCCGACCGCAGCCTCGGCATGCGCGACGGCGAGCTGGTGCTCGACCGCCTGGACCGCAGCGGCGGCCGCGTGGTCGCGATCGACATCTTCCTGCACACGCTGGCCGAGGCGCACCGCGAGTATGCGATCGGCATCGTGCTGTCCGGGATGGGCTCGGACGGCACCGCCGGCCTGGGCCGCATCAAGGAGATGGGCGGCGTGACCATCGTGCAGCTGCCGGGCGACGCAGAACACGGCAGCATGCCGCGCTCGGCCATCGAATCCGGCATGGCCGATTTCGTGCTGAAGGCGGACCAGATGCCGCACAAGCTGGTCGAACTGCGCGACACCATGCTGGCGATCCGCCGCAAGGCCAGCGCCGGCACCCGGCTCGACGGCGTGCCGCTCGACCTGGGGCCGCGTCCCGAGGTGGCCCTGCGCGACGTGCTGGCCGTGCTGCATGAGCGCACCGGCCACGATTTCACGCACTACCGGCGACCGACCGTGCTGCGCCGGCTGGAGCGGCGCCTGCAGGTGCGCGCCGCGCCCGACCTGGCCGGCTATTACCAGCTGCTGCGGAAGGATTCGGCCGAAGCGCACGCGCTGCTGAAGGACCTCCTGATCGGCGTGACCAGCTTCTACCGCGACCGCGAGGCCTTCGAGGCGCTCGACCGGGTGGCGCTGCCGGACCTGTTCCAGACCGGCCGCGCGCCGCTGCGCGCCTGGGTGGCCGCCTGTTCGACCGGCGAGGAAGCCTACACGGTCGCCATGCTGCTGGCGGGCCAGGCCGCGCACGGCGACGAGGACCGCCAGTGGCAGCTGTTCGCCTCCGACATCGACGAGCATGCGATCGAGGTGGCGCGCGCCGGCCTGTATCCGGCATCGATCACCGAATCCGTGCCCGCGCCGCAGCTGGAGCGCTGGTTCACCCGCGAGGGCGAGCAATACAAGGTGCGCAAGAGCCTGCGCGACCATGTCCTGTTCGCCCGCCACAACCTGCTGCAGGAGCCGGCCTTCTCGCGCCTCGACCTGATCAGCTGCCGCAACTTCCTGATCTACCTGAACCGCGAGATGCACCGCCATCTGCTGCAGCAGTTCCACTTCGCGCTGAACCCCGGCGGCTACCTGATGCTGGGCAGCGCCGAGTCGGTGGAGGCGGCCACCGACCTGTTCGTGCCGGTCGACGCGGCGCAGAAGATCTACCGGGCCCGGCATGTCGCGCGGGTCGTCCACGCACCGGCCGTGCCGGCGCCGCGCCGTGCAGCGGCCACGCCGGCCATGGCAACCGGTCCCCAGCCCGCCGCGCCGCCAGCCGGTCCGGAACCGGCGGCCTCCGCGATGCGGCGCGGGCGCCTGTTTTCCTTCGCCGATATCCACCTGCACAAGGCGGCCGAGCTGGCCCCGCCCAGCGTCCTGCTGGATGCGGAAGGGGACATCCTGCACATCTCCGAGCAGGCCGTGGACTTCCTGCGCCAGGCCGGCGGCGAGCCGACCCGCGAACTGGCCCGGCTGCTGCCGCCGGAGCTGCAGCTGGCCTTGCGGGTCGCCCTGTTCCAGGCCCGTCAGACGGGACGCCAGGCCGCCACCGGCGCACTGCGCTGCGAGCGAGCGGGGAAAGCGTGCACGGTGGACTTGCAGGTGCTGCCCTTCCAGGATCCGCATGCCGAAGGCGGCCTGGTGCTGGTCCGCTTCGTCGAGCTGCCGGACGCCGCGCCGCAGGCGGCGCCGGCATCGCCGCAGGACCAGGCGATGCTGCGCCAGCTCGACGAGGAGCTGCACCGGACCCGCCGGCAGCTGCGCGAGACCATCGAGCAGGCCGAGACGGCCGGCAAGGAGATGCGCCTCTACAGCGAGGAAATGCAGACCACGGTCGAGGAGCTGCGCAGCTCCGCGGCGGAGCTGGAGCGCAGCCGCGCCAGCCTGCTGTCGGCCAACCAGGAACTGAGCGCCTCCAATAGCGAGCTGCAGCGCCGCGCCACGGAAACCGCCAAGGCCCACGACGACCTGGTCAACCTGGTCGCATCGAGCGACGTCGCCACCATCTTCCTCGACCGCGAGATGCGCATCCTGCGCTACACGCCGCGCGTCGCCGGGTTCTTCAACGTGATCCCGGCGGACCTCGGGCGGCCGCTGCACCACATCACCACCCGGCTCGACTATCCGCGCCTGGCCGAGGACGCGGCCGAGGTCTTCGTCACCCTGCAGGCAATGGAGCGCGAGGTGCGCAGCAAGGACGGGCGCGACTACATCGTGCGCGTGCATCCCTACCGCACCATCGAGCACCGCATCGACGGCGCGGTGATGACCTTCTTCGACATCACCGGCCGCCGCGCCGCCGAGGAGGCGCTGCGCAAGAGCGAGGAACGGTTCCGCCTGTTCGTCACGGCCAGCTCGGACGTGCTGTACCGGATGAGCGCCGACTGGCGCCAGATGCGCAGCCTGGAAGGCAGGGACTTCCTGGCCACCACCGGCACGCCCAGCGACGGCTGGCTCGATACCTATATCCCCGTCGACGAGCGTCCCAGGGTGCAGGCCGAGATCGCACGCGCCATCGCCGGGCGCCGCCCCTTCGAATGCGAGCACCGCGTGATCGGCAAGGATGGCGCCATTGCCTGGACGTTTTCGCGCGCGATCCCGCTGCTCGACGCCGGTGGCGGCATCGTCGAATGGTTCGGGGCGGTGGTCGACATCACCCGCCGCAAGCGCGACGAGGAACTGCTGCGCGAAAGCGAGGCCCGGCTGCACACGATGTTCGAGAGCCTGCCGGTCGGAGTCGGGGTCTACAGCGCCGCCGGGACGGCCCTGATGGCGAACCGGATCATGCATCGCTACCTGCCGACCGGCCTCATGCCCTCGCGCGATCGCGACCGCGGCCCGCGCTGGCGCGCCTGGCGCGCGGACGGGAGCCCGGTCGCCTTCGAGGATTTTCCCGGCGCACGTGCGATGCGCGGCGAGCGGGTGGTGCCCGGCATCGAGATGCTGTACCGCCAGGACGACGGCCGCGAGACCTGGACCCAGGTCGCTTCCGCGCCGGTCAGCGACGACCAGGGCGGCGCCACCGGCGAGCTGACGGTGGTCGTGATGGACATCGATGACCTGAAGCGCACCGAGGAGGCGCTGCGCGAGAACGAGACCCGCCTGCGCGAGCTGCTCGGCGACCTGGCGCTGGCCGTGTGGGAAACCGATGCCGAGGGCAGGGTCGTGACCGACTCGCCGAGCTGGCGCAACGTCACCGGCCAGCGTGTCGAGGAATGGATGGGCGAGGGCTGGCTCGATGCGCTCCACCCAGACGACCGTCCCGTGGTCATGCGGGAATGGAAGAACGCGGTGGCGCGGCGCGGCCCGATCGACATCGGCTACCGCCTGCGTATCCCGGGCGGCGGCTGGCGACGCTGCCGGGGCCGCGCCTTCCCCCTGTTTAATATCGACGGTACGGTACGCAAGTGGGTCGGGGTGAACGTGGCCGGAGACAGCGATGAACAGACTTAGACGAACCACAATGGCTGCCGTGCTGCTGGCAGCGCTTGCCGCCGGCGCTGCCGGCGCCGAAAAAGGAGAGACGATGAATGTGCATGCGAGCCTGAGCGTCGACGCCAGGCATGACAAGGTGCTGGTGACTTTCAGGATCGAGAACCGCGGCGAGCGGCGCGTCGGCCTGCCGCGGGAGATCGCTTCCGATACCGAGCTGGCGCGCCGCCTGTTCGACCTGCGCGAGCATCCCGGCGACGCCCAGGTGCCCTACACCGGGCGCATGGTCAAGCGCGGGCCCCTGGGCCTGGACGACTACGTCGAGCTGGCGCCGCACTCGGCGCACGCGCATACCATCGACATCACGCATGCCTACGCCTTCAAGCCGGGCACGCATACCTATGTGATCCGCTACGAAGGGGAGGCGCTGGGGGACGTGCGGCAGCTCGGGTCAGTGAACGGGATCAAGACCGATGCAGTGATGTTCAGCCACACGGAGCGCTAATCGTCGTCGTCCCCGCGAAATCGTCGTCGCCCCGCGAAGGCGGGGATCCAAGTTTCTTGGAGCCGCCGACAACGCAAGCAAACTTGGGTCCCCGCCTGCGCGGGGACGACGTTTTTTTACTGCAGCGCCGGGGTATTCTCGCCAAAGTATTCGTGCGAGTCGGCGTTGTCGATGGCCTTGGCCGGATCGCTGATCGCCAGGCTGGCCGCGCCCGACTGGCCGTACACCCAGTCGTCGGTGCTGGCCACCACGTTGAAGTGGCTCATCTCGTGGACCAGGGTGCCGCCTTTCGAATCGGTGCCGGTCATCGGTGCGCTCCAGAAGGCCTTGCACACGTAGATGGTGTAGGGCTGGGTCGGATAGACGTAGGCGTAATAGGTCTTCTTGCAGCCGCAGTCCACCTTGATCGGCTTGGTCGCGAAGGCGTCCTTGAGCGCCGCGAAGTGCGACTTGACGGTCGCGACCCGGCCGGTGTCGACCGCGCCGAACCACTTCGTGTAGCGCGTGCCCATCGTGCCCTTGGCCATGTAGGCGTCGCCGTTGCTTGCCATCGACAGCGCGGCCGACACCGCGTTGGTGATGTCGGACTGCTGCGAGGTCGTGCACTTGTTGAAGGAGAGGGCGCCGCCTGCCGTCGTCACCACGCCGGCCTGGGCCTTCATCTCGGCCAGCGAATTGGTTTCCTCGGTCGAGCCGCGCGGACGCAGGCCGTCGATCCAGACCGTGGCGGCGTCCGACTTCAGCTCGTCCTTCTCGCGGCCGACGTGGTAGCGGATCGCATAGTCGCCGGTGGTGGCCATGTCGTAGAGCGCCGACAGTTCGACCTTCACGCTGTACGAGGCACCGGGCTTGAGCAGGAAGTAATCGGCGGCGGTGGGCGCGCCGCGCTTGGCTATCGCGCCCAGGTAGCGCACCGGCTTGCCGTCGCGCGTGATCTCGAACAGCGGCGCTTCGACTTCCTCGAACGGGGTGTGCGACTTCAGCACGTACTGCGGACTGCCCGAGGTGTTGGTGAAGGTGACCTTGACTACCACATCGTCGCGCTTGCCCAGCGCAGCCTTCTCGGGCGCGACCGAGACGGCGACGCCGCTGTTCCCCGCCTGGGCGGCCATCGACATTGCCAGCACGGCGGCGCCGGCGGCCGATTTCAGCTGATTCCTGCTCATGTTTGCTCTCCGTAGATGTCGTTATTGCTGCGAAGCAGCGCTTCTAGTGATGGGCTCGTACCCCAAAGCCCGGCAACCATCCTCGTAGAATTCATGAGCGCGCGCAAACGAAATCCGCCACTGTTGTATATACGATTGATAAATCTCAGAGCACTGAATCGTGCGCTGGAAAAGCTGCTGAGGCCGTGCTAGTAGGGTGGGCTCCCCGAGCCCACGCGTGACGTTGACGCCATGTTGACATCCGCGTGGGCACGGCGTGCCCACCCTACACATCAGCGCAGTTCGAGATGCGGCGTATTCTCCCCAAAGTACTCATGCGAATCGGCATTATTCAGCGCCCGGGCCGGATCGCTGGCCGCCAGCTGTCCGGCCGCCGCCTGCCCATACGCCAGGTCGTCGGTGCCGGCCACCACCGTGAAGTGGCTCATCTCGTGCACCAGGGTCCCGCCCTTGGAATCGGTGCCGGTCGGCGGCGCGCTCCAGAAGGCCTTGCAGACGTAGATCCTGTACGGCTGGTTCGGATACACGTAGGCGTAGTAGGCCTGCTTGCAGCTGCAGTCGACCGTCACCGGCTTGTTCGCGAAGGCGTCGCCGATCGCCTGGAAGTGGCGCAGCGCGGTGGCCGAACGTTCGGCGTCGACTGCGCCGAACCAGCTGCCGTAGCGCGCGCCCAGGGCCTTGGCCTGCAGGTAGAGATTGGCGTCCTGCGCCATCGCCTGGGCGGCCTGGGCGGCGCTCGCGATCGTCTCCTGCTGGGCGTTCGAGCAGCGGTTGAAGGACAGGCCAGCCGGGCTCTCGGGCGCCGCTGCCGACGCCTCGGGCGCGCCGCGCGGCAGGCGGCCATCGATCCACACCGCGGCGGGGCCCGTCTCCGGCCTGGCGCTCGCGCGCGCCACGCCGGGCCGGCTGAACACCTGCGTCGCATCGGCGCGCCAGCGCACGCTGTAGGCGCCGGTGATGGCCATGTCGTACAGCGCGGACAGCTCGACCCGCACGCTGCGCGAGGCGCCCGGCTTGAGCGCGACGTAGTCGGCGGCGCCAGGGGCGGGGCGCTTGACCTGCATGCCCAGGTAGCGCACCGGCAGGCCGTCGCGCGTGACCTCGAACAGCGGCGCCTCGATCGCGCCGAACGGGGTCTGCCACTTCAGCAGGTATTGGGTAGCCGCGCTCGCGTTGGTGACGGTGACGCGCACCACCACGTCGTCGCTCTTCGCCAGGTTCTGGCGCTCCGGCGTGACGCTGACCGTGACTTCGCCCGCGGCGGCGGCCAGCGCGGCCTCCGCTCCGGCCATTGCGCTGACGATGAGCGCCGCTCCCATGATCGACTTGCAGTTCATGCCTTTCTCCCAGTGCTGGTCCAGGTGTCGGTTGTAGCAGGCCGGTCGCAGGGAATATTGCCTAAGCGCAAAAGGCCAGCTTATTGATGAGGCTTTGTAGCAACAATTGACGAGCTTTTATAATCAATTGTTCGTATGTACAGGTAGCGATCGCTAGAATGTGACGATGCTGGAAGAACACAAGAGTTTCACGACGGAATTTCCCTCCTGATCGCTCATGCGCTGCCTCGGAAGAGGGCGCACCTGGCCCGCTGCGCCAACGCCTGCCGCAGCGCGGTCCTTCAGACGGCGCGTGGGCGCATTCATCGAGCAACGGGTGTCATGAGCGGATCAGATAATTCAATGGAAGCGATTGCCGGCGGGATCGGCGAAGACCTGGCGCAGCAGGTCATCGACGGCATGCCGGCGGGCCTGCTGGTGGTCGACGCCGAAGGCCGCGTACGCTCCATCAACAGCACCATGAGCGCCATGCTCGGCATTCCCGACGACGCGCTCGCCGGCCTGCCGCCGCTCGAGACGCTGATCCCGGCCGCCGCGCCGGGCGAGCGGCTGGCGGCCGCGCTGGAGACCGCGCGGGGGACCGGCGCGGCGCAGGATGGGGTGGTGGTGCCGGTCGACGGTCACGCCGACGGCGTGCGCTGGTTCGAGTTCAACATCCGCCGCACGCGCCAGGCCGGCGACGCGCTGCTGCTCCTGATCGGCCAGGACGTCACCTTCCGCCGCCAGGCCAGGCTGCGCCTGCAGGAAAGCGAGGAGTTCTTCCGCCTGATCTTCAGCCAGGCCGCGATCGGCATCGCGCTGCTGTCGCGCGAAGGACGCTTCCTGCGTGTGAACCGCAAGCTGTCGCGCATCGTCGGCTATACCGAGATCGACCTGCTGCAGCGCTTCTTTCACCAGATCACCCATCCGGACGAACTGGACGAGGACAAGGCGCAGTTCGCGCGCCTGGTGGCCGGCGAGGAGCGCGACTTCCGGCGCGAGACGCGCTACCGCTGCCAGGACGGGCGCACGGTGTGGGTGGCGCTGAGCGCCTCCAGCATGCGCGAGGCGGCGTCCGGCCAGCTCCGGCTGATCGTCGCGGTCGAGGACATCTCGCGCCGCAAGGAGGCCGAGGAAGCGCTGTTGCGCATGGCCAGCCACGACGCCCTGACCGGGCTGCCGAACCGCATGCTGCTGCAGGACCGCCTGGACCGGGCGATCGCCCAGGCCCACCGCGCGCGCAGGAAGGTGGGCGTGATGTTCATCGACCTCGACCGCTTCAAGCACGTCAACGACAGCCTCGGGCACGAGGCCGGCGACCGCCTGATCGTCGAGATCGCGCGGCGCCTGGGCGGCGCGCTGCGGGACAGCGACACCGTGGCGCGCCAGGGCGGCGACGAATTCGTGGTGGTGCTGCCCGACCTGGGCGGCCCGGACGATGCCGCGCTGGTCGCGGCCAAGCTGCTCGACAGCCTGTTCCAGCCGCTGCCGCTGTGCGGCCAGGAAGTGTTCCCGTCCGGGAGCATCGGCATCGCCATGTACCCGGACGACGGCGGCGACAGCGCGTCCCTGCTGAAGGCGGCCGACAGCGCGATGTACCGCGCCAAGACCAGCGGCGGCAATCACTACGCCTTCTACGCGGCCGACCTGGCCACCAAGGCCGAGCAGCACCTGCGCATCGAGAACGGCTTGCAGCGCGGCCTGCTGCGCAACGAGTTCGTGCTGCACTACCAGCCGCAGGTCGACGCCGCCAGCGGGCGCATCGTCGGCGTCGAGGCGCTGCTGCGCTGGCAGCCGGAGGGCGGGGCGATGGTAGCGCCCGACGAGTTCATCCCGTTGGCCGAGGAGACCGGCCTGATCGTGCCGATCGGCGAGTGGGTGCTCGAGGAAGCGCTGCGCCAGCAGGCCCGCTTCGCCCGCCTCACCGGCGGCGCGCCGCCGCGCATGAGCGTGAACATGTCGGCGCGCCAGTTCCGCGAGCAGGACCTGGCGGCGAAAGTCGAGCGCCTGCTGCTCGACACCGGCTGCGCGCCGTCCTGGCTGACGCTCGAGATCACCGAGAGCATGCTGATGGAGAATACGGCCGACGTCGCCGCGGCCATGGCGCGCCTGTCGAGCATTGGCGTGCACCTGGCGGTCGACGATTTCGGCACCGGCTATTCGAGCCTGGCCAACCTGAAGCGCTTCCCGATCCACTGCCTGAAGATCGACCGCTCCTTCGTGTCCGACATCGCCGCCGGCACCGGCATCGACGGCGACGACGCGGCGATCGTCAAGGCGGTGATCGCGCTGGCGCAGTCGATGAAGCTGGACGTGATCGCCGAAGGTGTGGAAAGCGCCGCCCAGCTCGACTTCCTGGGCGCGCATGGCTGCAGGCGGATGCAGGGGTATTACTTCAGCCGGCCGGTGACGGCGGAGAAGGTGGAGGCCTTGTTGCAGGAGCAGGAAGCGTAGACGTCGCCTTGAAACGTCGTCCCCGCGAAGGCGGGGACCCAAGCTCGTCGATCAACCGCAAGGGCGCAAGCTAAGGTAGCGGGTGCGCAAACAAGCTTGGCGGGAGCGGCCTTAACCGACCACGAACCTGCGCGACGGCCCGCTCGACATCGCCTGCCCACCCGGCCCATACACGCCGGCGCCGGCCGTGGCGGGGCGCAGTTCGTTCAGCGCGTTCTGGGTGTGGGCCAGCTGCCGGTTGACCAGCATGCCGTTGACGCGGTTGAGCTCCTTGGCTTCGCGCGTCAGTTCCAGCAAGCGGTTCCACTGATTGCGGAGATCGTCGTTGCCGCTGACCGCCAGCCAGGGTTCCATCCCGGTTTCAAGCGCGGGGAAGCCGGCGGCCGCGAGGGCGCGGTGGCGCAGGCGCGACAGCTCGGCCGCCTTCTGGGCCAGCTGCAGCTTCTGGGGGGTGAGGGTAGCGAGACCATCGGCGTCCGCACTGACCAGGAACTGCTGTTCCGTTTTCATCAGCGCCACGATGGAGCCGATCAGTTGCTGTTCGTCGCGCAGCGTTGCGCCTGGGGATGCAATGGCCATGTGTTATCTATCGTTTGCGGGAATGCAGCAGGTCGCGTACCGTTTCCAGCAGGCCGTCCGCCACTTTCTCCGAATTTACCTGGAACTGGCCATCCGCGATGGCCGCCTTGATGCGCTCGACTTTCTTGCTGTCGAACACTTGATTCGTACTGCCAGCGGCCATGGCCTGTCCTTGCTGGGACAGGCGCACGGTGTCGGTGGCGGCAGGGGTGGACGCGCTGGCGGCGGCTGCCGCTGCGTTGTCGGCGGTCCTTGCAGTCGTTGGCGGCGTGGTATTCGCCTGAACGCCTGCGTTGTTCTTGAGGGTATCGTTGATTTTCACAGCATCA
This sequence comes from Massilia sp. WG5, assembly GCF_001412595.2. Taxonomy (NCBI): domain Bacteria; kingdom Pseudomonadati; phylum Pseudomonadota; class Betaproteobacteria; order Burkholderiales; family Oxalobacteraceae; genus Massilia; species Massilia sp. WG5. Next base: position 2,187,395 of record NZ_CP012640.2, on the reverse strand, counting down.
TCCTTTGCAGGTCGGAACAGAAAGCCCGGGATCTGCCAGGGTTATCGGCGGTCTTGCCGAAAACTTTAGCATGTGAGGGCTAAAAAGCCACCTCGACCATTCCGCCGGCCTTCGCCGTGCCGCTGACCACCGTGCCGGCCGGGGTGCGCACCTGCACCACCTGGCCTTCGCCGGCGGTGCCGATCGCGCGGCCCTCGGCCGATACGCTGAAACCGTTACCGTTCAACACCAGGCGCACCGCCTGGTTCTGCTGCACCACCGGCTTGCTGCGGAGCAGGTCCAGGCGCAGCGGCGTGCCGGCCGCCAGCGAGACCGTCGGGGTGCGCCCGATCGCCTGCGCCATGTCCGTGATGATGCCGTTCGGCATCGCCGCGATGTCGCCTTTTACCAACACCAGCTGGCCCTGCTCGACCGGCTGGCCCTGGGCCAGCGGCACCGCCGCCGTCACGTAATCGGCCTTCACGTTCACCTGGGCCTGGATGAAGACCGTCCAGGCCGAGGGAGCGGTGCAGCGCACGCCGACCGTGGTCTTGCCCCAGGCCCGCGCGCCCGGCTGCTGGAAGGCTTCCGGCGCCGGGCAGTGCGCCAGCGCGGTGCGCGGATCGACCGCGCCGACCTTCACCGACACCTCGCCCGGCAGGCCTGCGGCCTGGGTGCGCAGGAACTGCTCGGCCACGGCGCGCAGCGCGTTCGGATCCTGGCGCGCCGGCGCAACAGACGCAGACTGCGGTGCGACAGCGGCGGCCTGGGCGAGCAGCGGAACCAGCAGGACAGAGGCGAAAACGGTGGAGATGAAGCGCTTCATGGGCAGAAATCCTATTCGACCCTGCCATCTTAGGTCTCTTGATTCCGTACTGAAACTCGGAATAGCCCCGGTTTGGGACCCCTTATTGCCCGATTGGAAGACTCGACAGGCCCGTATGATCGATCCTGTCCAATAAGTTATGTGTCCCGGAGGCGGCATGATCGGCAAACTCGACGATTACCTGCGTTTCAACGAAACCGCGCTGAGCCTTCGCTCGCAGCGCCAGGAGCTGCTCGCCTCGAACATCGCGAACGCCGACACGCCCAACTACAAGGCGCGCGACATCGATTTCTCGAATGCGCTGCAGGGTGCGCTGGCGAAGGCCGCGCAGCAGCCGGGCCAGCTCGCCACCACGGCCCAGGGCCATATCGCCAACGGTCCGGCGGCGGCGGACGGCAAGACCCTGACGGACGGCACCCCGGTCCTGTACCGCAACGTGAGCCAGGGCGCGGTCGACGGCAACACGGTCGACATGGATACCGAACGCACCCAGTTCGCCGACAACGCGCTGCGCTACGAAGCCGGCATCACGATGATCAACCACCAGATCCATAACCTGCTTGCCGCCATCCAGGGGGGGCAATAATCCATGTCGCTATTTAACGTATTCAACGTGGCCGGCTCGGCGATGAGCGCCCAGTCGCAGCGCCTGAACACCACCGCCAGCAACCTCGCCAACGCCGACAGCGCCACCAGCGCGACCGGCGAGGCGTACCGCGCTAAGCAGGTCGTGTTCGAGGCCGTGCCGGTCGCCGCCGGCTCGACCGCCGTCAAGGTGCGCGAAGTGGTCGAGGATCCGTCGCCGATGAAGCAGGTGTACGACCCGAAAAACCCGCTGGCCGACGACAAGGGCTACGTCACCATGCCCAACGTGAACGTGGTCGACGAGATGGTCAACATGCTGTCGGCCTCGCGTTCCTACCAGACCAACGTCGAGACCATGAACGCGGCCAAGACCATGCTGCTCAAGACCCTGACCATCGGCCAGTAATCCACCCAGACCCTCAACCATGTCCACAGTTAACACCACCTCCGGTTCGCCCACCTCCATCAACGACCTGATGGCGACCATGAACGCCAAGGCCCCGACAAGCGGCAGCGGCGCCGAAAGCGTGCAGGCCAGCACCGACAAGTTCATGACCCTGCTGGTGACCCAGCTGAAGAACCAGGATCCGCTGAACCCGATGGACAATGCGCAGCTGACCAGCCAGCTGGCCCAGCTGCAGACCGTCACCGGCGTGAACAAGTTGAACGATACCCTGGAGTCGCTGAAGTCCAGCTACCAGAGCTCGGAAGCGATGCAGGCGACCGGCCTGATCGGCCACGGCGTGCTGGTCGAGGGCAGCAACGTGAGCCTGTCGGGCAGCAAGGGCATCCTGGGGGTGGAGCTGGGCAGCGACGTCGACAACCTGCAGGTCGTCATCAGCGACAAGAACGGCAAGGCAGTGCAGACCATGGACCTGGGCGCGCAAAAAGCCGGCATCCTGCCGCTGGCCTGGGACGGCGTCCCCGACGCGAGCAATGTCGGCAGCGACGGCAAGCCGGTCGCGCTGGCCGACGGCAACTACACCTTCCAGGTCGTCGCCACCAAGGGCGGCGACAAGGTCAGCGACGCCAAGAGCCTGGCCTTCGACAGCGTGGCCTCGGTCACCACCAACGGCCTTGATGGCGTCAAGCTGAACCTGCCCGGCAAGGGCGCGGTCACGCTGGCCGACGTCAAGCAGGTCTTGTAATCGCATTCGACAAATCTAGGAGCAGAGCATGTCTTTCCAACAGGGCCTGAGCGGCTTGAACGGCGCCGCGAAATCGCTGGACGTCATCGGTAACAACATCGCCAACGCGAGCACGGTCGGCTTCAAGGGGTCGTCCACCGTGTTCGCCGACGTCTACGCGCGTTCGCTGAACGGCGCGGGCGGCAACCAGGCCGGCATCGGCGTGGCGGTGGCGGGCATCGCCCAGCAGTTCACGCAAGGTAATATCGAAACCACGGCCAACCCGCTCGACATCGCCATCAACGGCGCGGGCTTCTTCCGCACCGAGACCTCGGGCCTGGTCCAGTACACCCGCAACGGCCAGTTCTCGCTCGACAAGAACGGCTTCATGGTGACCCCGCAGGGCGCCAGCCTGACCGGCTACGGCGTCGGCCCGAGCGGCCAGATCCTGGCTGGTGCGCCGACCCCGCTGCAGATCAGCACCGCCGACCTGAAGCCGGTGGCCACCACCAGGGTCGATACCTCGCTGAACCTGGATTCGCGCGTCGATGCGCCGTCCAACTACCCGTTCAACGCCAACGACCCGACCACCTACAACAAGCAGACCCCGGTCGACGTCTACGACACCCTGGGCAATGCGCACGTGATGTCGCTGTACTATGTGAAGACGGGCGCCGGCACCTGGGACGTGTACGCCGGCAGCGACGGCACCGAGCTGACCAACGTGAACGTGGCTGCGGCAGGACAGAAGGACGCCACCGTGACCGCCGCGCGCGACGCCTGGCTGACCGCCACCAAGGCCGTGCCGCCGGATGCGACCGACATCGCCGCCAAGCTGAAGGACTACGGCGACAAGGCATCAAGCGCCGTGGTGGCCGCCGCCACCGCCGCCGGCGCCAGCACCGTGACCATCGACGCGATCAAGGCCGCGGCCAGCAGCGCCGGCGGCACCGCCGGCTACAGCCCGGACCAGATCGACAAGGACATCTCCGCCGCCGTCTCCGTGCCCTCGGTGCCGGTCGGCCACCTGAACTTCGACTCGAACGGCGCACTGTCGGCTACCCTGATGAGCCCGCAGACCCTGCCGCTGACGGTCAACCTGCCGATCTACCCGCCGACCGGCGCGAAAGACAACCTGGCGATCAAGCTGAATTTCGCCGGCACCACCCAGTACGGCGCCGACACCAGCGAGAAGAAGACGACCCAGGACGGCTACACCGCCGGCCACCTGCAGCGCTTCTCGGCCGCCGCCGACGGCACCATCCTGGGCCAGTACAGCAATGGCCAGACCAAGCCGCTGGGCCAGGTCGTGCTCGCGAACTTCACCAACCCGGGCGGCCTGGAACCGCTGGGCAACAACTCCTTCGCCGAGACCTCGGCCTCGGGCACCCCGCTGGTCGGCACGCCCGACACCGGCAGCCTGGGCGTGCTGCAGTCCTCGGCCACCGAAGCCTCGAACGTCGACCTGACCGCCGAGCTGGTCAACATGATCACCGCGCAGCGCGTGTACCAGGCAAACGCGCAGACCATCAAGACCCAGGACTCGGTGCTGCAGACGCTGGTGAACCTGCGTTAATAGCTAAGAGCTAATTGCCAAAAACCGGGGTCAGACTCCGGATTTTGGAAATGGCTAACGATCAGTTGCCAAAAAGCGGAGTCTGACCCCGGTTTGATGGAAGACAGAGAGAGATCATGGATCGCTTGATTTACACAGCAGCCAGCGGCGCCAAGCACATCATGGAGCAGCAGGCGACCACGTCGAACAACCTCGCGAACCTCAGCACCACCGGGTTCCGCGCGCAGTTCGATACCTTCCGCGCGGTGCCGGTCCAGAGCGAGGGCCTGCCCACGCGCGCCTTCGTGGTCGACAACACGACCGGCGCCGATTTCTCTGCCGGTCCGCTGCAGGTGACGGGGCGCGACCTCGACGTCGCGGTCAAGGGCAAGGGCTGGATCGCGCTCCAGAACGCGGACGGCACCGAGTCGTACACGCGCAACGGTTCACTGCAGCTCAGCCCGAACGGCATCCTGCAGACCGCCAACGGCCAGACCATCGCCGGCGAGGGCGGTCCGATCACGATTCCACCGGACGTGACCGTGTCGGTCGGCAGCGACGGCACCATCTCGACCCTGTCGACCACCACCACCCCGGCCGCGCCCACCGTGCTGGGCCGGATCAAGCTGGTGAATCCGAACGAGGCCGACCTGGTGCGCGGCGACGACGGCCTGTTCCGCCTGAAGGACGGCAGCAGCGCCCAGGCCGATCCGGCCGTGACGGTGGCCGGCGGCGCCCTCGAAGGCAGCAATGTGTCGGCGGTCGACTCGATGGTCAACATGATTTCGCTGGCGCGCTCCTTCGAAACCCAAATGAGCCTGTTGAAGAACGCCGAGAATAACGCGGCGAAAGCCACCCAGATCCTCGCTTTGAGTTGATTGCTGCTGGGACATAATTTCATGGTGGGCGATGGAGTTCCGTCGCCGTCAGGAGAACTCCACCATGATCCGTTCCTTATTCATCGCCAAGACCGGTCTCGAAGCCCAGCAGACCAACCTCGACGTCATCACCAACAACCTCGCCAACGTCAGCACCAACGGCTTCAAGAAGTCGCGTGCGGTGTTCGAGGACCTGCTGTACCAGAACGTGCGCCAGCCCGGCGCCCAGTCCTCGCAACAGACCCAGCTCCCTTCGGGCCTGCAGATCGGTACCGGTGTGCGCACCGTCGCCACCGAGCGCATCCACACCCAGGGCAACCCGCAGCAGACCGGCAACTCCAAGGACGTGATGGTCAACGGCGCCGGCTACTTCCAGGTGCTGCTGCCGGACGGCACCCAGGCCTACACCCGTGACGGCTCCTTCCAGAGCGACGCCAACGGCCAGCTGGTCACCTCCAGCGGCTACGTGCTGCAGCCGCCGATCACGGTGCCGAACAATGCGCTGTCGATGACCGTGGGCCGCGACGGCACCGTCTCCGTGACCACCCCGGGCCAGACCGCGCCGACCCAGATCGGCTCGATCCAGCTGTCCACGTTCGTGAACCCGGCCGGCCTGGAATCGCGCGGCGAGAACCTGTACGTCGAGACCGGCGCCTCCGGCACCGCGAACACCAACACCCCCGGCACCAACGGCGCCGGCGCCCTGATGCAGGGCTATGTCGAAACCTCGAACGTCAACGTGGTCGAGGAAATGGTCAACATGATCCAGACCCAGCGCGCCTACGAGATCAACTCGAAGGCGATCACGACCTCCGACCAGATGCTGCAGAAGCTGGCACAGTTATGAAAATGGTTTTTAAAGGCACTTGGATTCCCGCCTGCGCGGGAAGCCATCGTCGCACACGGGCGGCGATGGCGATCACTTCGGCCCTGGTGGCCGGCTGCGCCGCCACGCCGACCTCGATCGTCAAGGGCCCGACCTCGGTGCGGCCGATGATGGCCGGTGCCGGCACGCCGTCCGAAGGCGCGATCTACAACGCCAGCACCTTCCGTCCGATGTTCGAGGACCGCCGCGCGCGCCATATCGGCGACATCCTCACCGTCAGCATCGTCGAGAAGACTTCGGCCAACAAGAGCGGCGCCAGCACCGGCAACAAGTCGGGCAGCGCCAGCTTCGGCGTCCCGGGGCCGTTGCAGGGCAGGCTGGGCGCGAACGTCTCCGCCAGCACCGCCAACAAGTACGCCGACGGCGACACCCAGACCGCCTCGAACGCCTTCACCGGCACGATCGGCGTGACGGTGTCCGAGGTGCTCCCGAACGGCAACCTGGTCGTGGTCGGCGAGAAGCAGGTCGCCATGAACAAGGGCGTCGAATTCATCCGCTTCTCGGGCATGGTCAACCCGGACACGATCCAGCCGGGCAACGTCGTGTCGTCGACCCTGGTGGCCGACGCCCGCGTCGAGTACCGCACCAACAGCCAGATCGACCGCGCCGAGTTCACCTCGATGATGTCGCGCTTCTTCCAATCGATGCTGCCATTTTGATGACTTGGGGTCAGATCCCGGTTCACACGGGTGGGCTCTGACCCCGACTGACTAGAACATGAATATGAACTGCAAGCTGCTCATCCTGGCCGCTGCCCTGATCGGCCCGATGCTCTCGACCCCGGCCCAGGCCGAGCGCCTGAAGGACATCGCCAGCTTCGGCGGCGTGCGCCAGAACCAGCTGTCCGGCTACGGCATCGTGGTCGGCCTCGACGGCACCGGCGACCAGACCACCCAGACCCCGTTTACCGTCCAGTCGATCATGGCGATGCTGCAGCAGAAGGGCATCAGCCTGCCGGCCGGCACCCAGCTCCAGCTGAAGAACGTGGCCGCCGTGATGGTGACCACCTCGCTGCCGGCCTTCGCCCAGCCGGGCCAGACCATCGACGTGACCGTGTCCTCGATGGGTAACGCGAAGAGCCTGCGCGGCGGCACCCTCCTCATGACGCCGCTGCAGGGCGCCGACGGCCAGGTCTACGCCATGGCCCAGGGCAACGTGCTGGTCGGCGGGGCAGGGGGCTCGGGCGGCGGCGCTTCGGTGCAGGTGAACCAGCTGGCGGTCGGCCGCATCTCGAGCGGCGCCACGGTCGAACGCGCGGTCGCGTCGAACCTCGGCGCCGACAACCAGGTCAAGCTGGAGCTGAACACCACCGACTTCGCCACCGCCAGCCGCGTGGTCGAAGCGGTCAACGACAAGTTCGGCCCGGGCGTCGCCACGGCGCTGGACGGCCGCGTGATCCGCGTGCGCGTGCCCTCGTCGAGCGACCAGCGCGTTTCTTTCCTGGGCATCCTGGAAAACATGGACGTCAAGCCGGCCGAGGCGGCCGCCAAGGTGATCCTGAATGCGCGCACCGGCTCGGTCGTGATGAACCGCAGCGTGACCCTGGACAGCTGCGCGATCTCGCACGGCAATCTGTCGGTGACGATCGGCGCCGATACGGCCGTGAGCCAGCCGCCCGCCGGCTCGCGCGGCGCCACCGTGGTGACCCAGAACCCGTCGGTCTCGGTCAAGAAGGATGCCGGCAAGGTCATCATGCTGAACAACGGCGCCTCGCTGGCCGAAGTCGTGAAGGCGATGAACGCGATCGGCGCGACCCCGCAAGACCTGCTGGCGATCCTGCAGGCCCTCAAGGCCGCGGGCTCGCTGCGCGCGGAACTCGAGATCATCTAAAAAATGAAGGCCCCCATGCTTGGCTCGACCTCTGACCTGTCCGGAAAATTCGCGCTCGACACCAACAGCCTCGGCGACCTGAAGCAGTCCGCCAAGGCCGGTTCGCCGGAAGCCCTGAAAGGCGCGGCGACCCAGTTCGAGTCCATGTTCATCAACATGATGATGAAGAGCATGCGCGACGCCACGCCGCAGGACGGCATGATGGACAGCCAGGAGACCAAGACCTTCACCACGATGCTCGACCAGCAGATGAGCCAGAAGCTGGCCAAGCGCGGCATCGGCCTGGCCGACGTGCTGGTGCGCCAGCTGACGGCGCAGCAGTCCGGCGCGGCGCTGGCCAAGGAGATGCAGTCGGGCGCGCTGGCGATCGGCAGCAATCCGGCCGGCGGGCAGGGCAGCAATGCGGCGCACCTGAAATTCGACAACGACAGCATGTCGACCGACGGCACGGCCGCCGCATCCGGCGTCACCGGCAGTGCGCGCAGCACCAGCGATGCCGGCAAGCCGGCCCACGTGCGCGCCTTCCAGGACAAGCTGGCCGACGCCGCCGAGGAAGCCGAAAAGGCAACCGGCGTGCCGGCCAAGTTCATGCTGGGCCAGGCGGCGCTGGAAACCGGCTGGGGCAAGCGCGTGATCCGCAACAGCGACGGCAGCTCCAGCAACAACCTGTTCGGCATCAAGGCCGGCCCGGGCTGGAAGGGCAAGGTCGCCACCGCCGTCACCACCGAATACGTGAACGGCAAGCCGCACGCCCGCGTCGAAAAATTCCGCGCCTACGCCTCGCATGCGGAAGCGTTCAAGGATTACGCGAAAATGCTCAGCAATAATCCGCGCTACGAAAAAGTGCTGGCCCACGGCGGTGACGCCTCGGCCTTCGCCCACGGCCTGCAGCGCGCCGGCTACGCCACCGACCCGCAATACGCAGCCAAGCTGTCGCGGATCATCAAGCACTCGTTGGCTTAAAGTTTTTGCGCATTGTGCCGACAACAATAAAGTAGACAGGAAAACAGCACATGTCCCTCCTTAGCATCGGCAAGTCCGGTTTGTACGCCGCCCAGGCGGCGCTGGCGACGACCGGCAACAACATCACCAACGCGAACGTGGCGGGCTACAGCCGCCAGGCGGTGGTGCAGGAAACGTCGATCTCGATGGGGGGCAGCAATGGATTCATCGGTACCGGCACCCAGATCGCCCAGGTCAAGCGCTATTCGGACGAGTTCCTGAACGCCCAGGTGCGCACCGCCCAGGCGTCGAGCAGCGGGCTGGATGCCTACGCAGCCCAGGTCAGCCAGATCGACAACCTGCTGGCCGACACCACGTCCGGCCTGTCGCCGGCGCTGCAGGACTTCTTCTCGGCGGTGCAGAACCTGACCGGCGACCGCGCCGGCGTGCCCTCGCGCGGCGCGCTGCTGAGCTCGGCCGACACCCTGGCCGCGCGCTTCCAGAGCATGAACGGGCGCCTGGAAGAGATCCGCCAGGGCGTGAACACCCAGGTCACCTCCAGCGTCAACCTGGTCAACACCTATGCCTCGCAGATCGCCAAGCTGAACGACCAGATCGGCAAGCTGTCCGCGGGCGACAGCCTGAACCTGCCGAACGACCTGGTCGACAAGCGCGACCAGCTGATCATGGACCTGAACAAGCAGGTCAAGGCGACTGTCATGCCGGGCGATAACAATATGCTGACGGTCTCGATCGGCAACGGCCAGCCGCTGGTGGTCGGTTCGAACAACTTCCAGCTGGTGGCCATGAACTCGCCGACCGACCAGACCCGCATCACGGTCGGCTACGAGACCGGGGGCAAGCTGTCGCCGCTGCCGGAGAGCGCGCTGACCGGCGGCGCCCTGGGCGGGGTACTGGAATTCCGCACCAAGTCGCTCGACCTGGCCCAGAATTCGCTGGGCCGCATCGCCCTGGGCCTGGCGCAGACCTTCAACGACCAGCACCACCTGGGCCTGGACGCCAACGGCAATCCGGGCGGCGACTTCTTCACGGTGACGCCGGCCGAGGTCACCAAGAACGTCAACAACAACCCGACCACCGATACCAAGATCGTCGCCACCGTGAGCGACGCCACCAAGCTGACCACCAGCGACTACAAGGTCCAGTACAACGGCTCCAACTACCAGGTGATCCGCCTGTCGGATAACCAGCCCTACGATATCACCACCAATCCGCAGGTGATCGACGGCATGTCCTATTCGATCACCGGGACCAAGGTCGCGGCCGGCGATAACTTCCTGGTACGCCCGACCATCAACGGCGCCGCCGGCCTGAAGCTGGCGCTGAGCGACGTCTCGCAGGTCGCGGCCGGCGCGCCGATCGCCACCAGCATCCCGCTGTCCAACACCGGCACCGCCAAGATCAGCGAAGGTTCGGTCACCCAGGCCTACCTGGCCTCGCCGCTGGCCGCCGGCGCCAAGATCGATATCAAGATCGTATCGGGCAATCTGACCGGCCTGCCGGCAGGGCAACAGGTGACGATGACGGTGGGCGGCAAGGACCAGCCCATCCCCATCGGCGACCCGGTCCCGTTCCAGGACGGCGCGACCTATACGGTGGCCGGCATCAGTTTTTCGATGAGCGGCGCGCCGCAGGAAGGCGACACCTTCACCATCGCCCACAACACCGGCGTCGGCGACACCCGCAACGCCAGCCTGCTGGGCGACCTGCAGTCGAAGAACATCCTCGAGAACGGCAGCGCGACCTACCAGTCGGCCTATGCCCACGTCGTCAGCGCGATCGGCAACAAGACCCGCGAAGTGCAGGTCAATTCCGAAGCCAGCGCGGCCCAGCTGGACCAGGCCAGCAAGGCGGCGGAAAACGTCTCGGGCGTGAACCTGGACGAGGAGGCGGCCAACCTGCTGAAGTACCAGCAGGCCTACCAGGCGGCCGGCAAGGTGATGCAGGTGGCGGACACGATCTTCAACGCGCTGCTGCAGATCGCGCAATAAGGGAGTTTTGAACCATGGTCCTTCGCATCAGCACCAACGCGATCTACAACGCCGGCACCACCCAGCTGAACACGCTGCAGAGCCAGATGGCCAAGACCCAGATGCAGCTGTCGACCAACAAGCGCAACCTGACCGCGGCGGACGATCCGATCGCGACCGCGCGCGCGCTCGAGGTCACGCAGTCGCAGTCGATGAACACGCAGTTCGGCACCAACCGCAGCAATGCGAACGCCTCGCTGTCGCTGGTGGACAAGACGCTGCAGGACGTGAGCGGGCAGGTCCAGGACATCCAGACCCTGATCGTCACCGCCGGCAACGGCGGCTACGACGCCAGCAACCGCGCAGCCCTGGCGACCGAACTCGAAGGTCGCCTGACCGACCTGATGGGCCTGGCCAACACCGCCGACGGCACCGGCGGTTACCTGTTCTCGGGCTACGCCTCGACCACCCAGCCGTTCTCGAAGACCGCGACCGGCGCTTCCTACCAGGGCGACCAGGGCCAGCGCATGCTGCAGGTCGGCTCGTCGCGCAAGATGGCGATCAGCGAAACCGGAAGCGCCATCTTCGAAGCCATCCCGACCGGCAACGGCAGCTTCACGACCGCCGCGGGCAGCAACAACAAGGGCGCGGGCATCATTTCGCCGGGCGCGGTGGTCGACAGCAGTAAATTGACCGGCCACGACTACCAGATCACCTTCAAGGTGGCCGGCACCCCCGCGGTGACCACCTACTCGGTCACCGACCCGTCGGCGGCGACGCCGGACCCGACCCTGCCGACGGACCAGCCTTACACCGAAGGCGCCAGCATCGCCTTCGCCGGCATGTCGATGGACATCAAGGGCGCACCCGCCGATGGCGATACCTTCAGCACCGCGCCGAGCGCGAAGCAGTCGGTGTTCACCACCATCACGAACCTGATCAACACCCTGCGCGCCCCGGCCGATGGCGCGACCGGCAAGGCGGCCCTGGCGAATGGCCTGGCCAGCGCAGGTGCGAACATGAAGAACGCGCTGGACAATGTGCTGACCGTGCAGGCCTCGGTGGGCGCGCGCATGAAGGAACTCGACAACCTCGACAGTACCGGCGACGACCTCAACGTCCAGTACCAGACCACCCTGAGCAACCTGCAGGACCTGGACATGGTGAAGGCGATCTCGCTGTTCTCGCAGCAGCAGCAGACCCTGCAGGCGGCGCAGATGTCCTTCAAGACGATGTCGGGCTTGTCGTTGTTCAATTACATAAGCTAATCGTTCCGGAATGCTATGTCTGTTGCCGCACTGAGCGGCCTCGGGTGCGGACGTATTCTGGAGGCATGACTACGCCGACTTCAGCGAATACCGCCAAACGCCGCACAGCCCCCTTGTCCCTGGCTGCATGGAAGCAATTTGTCAATGTGGCGAAGCCGTACTGGCTGGGGGAGGAGCGGAAGAAGGCCTGGCTCCTGCTGCTGCTCCTGATCGTGCTGATGCTGGTCGACACCCGGCTGGCCGTCATGCTGAACGACCAGTCGGGCGAAATGACCTCGGCGCTGGCGGCCAAGGATGGCGGCCGCTTCTGGACATCGGTGCGGGCCTGCCTGTTCATCCTGGCGTTCGCGGTCCCGACCTACGCGTTCTACTACTACATGCGCGATGTCTTCGCCAACCAGTGGCGGCGCTGGCTGACCGGCCGTTTCCTCGACGGCTACCTGAAAGGGCGCAAGTACTACGAACTCGGGTCCGACAGCGAAATCGACAACCCCGACCAGCGCATCAGCGAAGACATCAATACCTTCACCGGCCGGTCCATCAACTTCCTGCTGATCTTCCTGGGCTCGCTCATGCAGCTGGTGGCCTTCAGCGCCGTGCTGTGGTCGATATCCCACCTGCTGGTCGGCGTGCTGGCGGTGTACGCGCTGCTGGGCACCGTCGTCGCCCTCTGGGTATTCGGTACGCCGCTGATCCACCTGAATTTCTGGCAGCTGCGGCGCGAGGCGGATTTCCGCTTCAGCCTGATGCGCGTGCGTGAAAATGCCGAGTCGATCGCGTTCTACCGCGGCGAAGCGCAGGAGCGCGCGCACATCGACAGGAAGCTCGACAAGGTCATCAATAACTTCGCCAGGCTGATCCGGAAACAGCGCTCCCTGAACTTCTTCCAGCGCAGCTTCAGCCAGCTGACCCTGGTGCTGCCGGGCGTGATCCTGGCGAATGGCGTCCTGTCGGGCGAGCTCGAAGTGGGGCGGGCGATCCAGGCGACCGGCGCCTTTACCGCGGTGCTCGGCGCGGTGGGCGTGATCGTCGATAACTTCGAGAGCCTGAGCCGCTTCGTCGCCGGCATCGACCGCCTGAAGGCGCTGTCCAACCTGGTCCTGCCGGAGGCGGCGTCCGCGGACGCGACCGGGGGCGCGCAAGCGCGCATCCAGACCCGTCCGGGCCAGCATCTGGCGCTGGAATCCCTGACCCTGCATCCGCCGCAATCCGACCGGGTGCTCATCAAGGAACTGAGCCTGAGCCTGGAAGCGGGCGATGCGCTGCTCATCACCGGCGACAGCGGCTGCGGCAAAAGCTCGTTGCTGCGGGCGATCGCCGGCCTGTGGCATGACGGCAGCGGCACCATCCATCATCCGCCGCTGGAGGATTTCTTCTTCCTGCCCCAGCAGCCCTACCTGCAGCAGGGCACGCTGCGCAGCCAGCTCATCTACCCCAGCGCGGATTCATCCCTGAGCGACGAGCAGCTGCTGGAGATCCTGGAGCAGGTGCACCTGCCGAACCTGGCCGGGCGTGTGGGTGGCCTGGACGCCGTGCGCGACTGGGACAAGCTGTTGTCGGTGGGCGAGCAGCAGCGCCTGGCCTTCGGCCGCGTGCTGGTGCACAAGCCGGAGATCGTCATCCTGGACGAAGCCACCAGCGCGCTCGACAGCGGCAACGAAGCCTCGCTCTACAGCCGCCTGCGCGCCAGCGGCACCACCCTGATCAGCATCGCCCACCGCCCCGCGGTGCTGCGCCACCACACCCACGTGCTGCACCTGATGGGCGACGGCGCATGGGAGGTCCATGACGCCGGCACCTATGAATTCGACGAAGCCCCCGCCGAAGCGCCCGTCAGCGTCAGCGTCAGCGCACCGCAACCGGCCGTTGGACGACCACGTACAGATGCTTTTGCGGAGTCTGATCGAACTCGAGATGCCTGCACATGCATCCCGCTTCCCTGATGACGTCCAGCAGGCCCGGTATCCGGCGCTCGGCGAGTTCGTCGCAGGCGGACGCGATGGCTGAGTGAGGCATGAGTCGTCCTTCCCGAACGTGGCTGCGAAGTCGACTAATCTACTGGCTTTGCCGCCGCTGGCATACACTGGAGAACACTTTATTTTTCTCCAAGCCATGACATCCGATCCCATCGTCATTCGCGCGCGATTCAATCCGCTGATCAAACCCTTCCTGGTCATGAAAATTGGCATCAGCATGATGTGCACGGTGGTCGGCATTCCGCTGGCCATCGTCTGGTTCCTGGGCGTCGGCCGCTGGTGGGCCCAGCATTATTTCGACCGGCTCGAATGCCAGCTGGGCGAGCGCCACATCCGTTTTCGCAAGGGCATCCTGGTGACGACGGAAAAGACCATTCCGCTCGAGAATATCCAGGACGTGACCTTCGTCGAGGGGCCGATCCTGCGGCACTTCAACCTCAGCACCCTGAAATTCGAAACCGCCGGACACAGCGCCGGGCAGGCATCGGACATGCACCTGACCGGCATCATCGATGCCCAGGCCTTCCGCGCGCAGATCATGCGGGCGCGCGAAGCCCTGCGCCATCCGCAGCAGGGCGGCAAGGAGGACGAGCAGATGGTCGTGCTGCGCGCGATCGAGTCGAAGCTGGGCGAGCTCGTGGAGCTGCTGCGCGCGCGGCACTAGCCGGATCAGCCCACCGGCGCAAGCGACGCCGGCGGCGCCGGCGGCCTTGGCTGCCCCGGCCGCTCGCCGCCGGTGCGTGGGATCCTGCGGCTGGCCTCGATCCCCTGGTTGAACAGGTTCTGCAGCGGCGTGCCGAGGTAGGGCAGGGTCAGGCTGATCACCAGGAAGCCCGCGCCCAGCGTGATCGGGAAGCCGATGCCGAACAGGTTCAGCTGCGGTGCGGCGCGGGTCAGGATGGCAAGCGCGATATTGGTGACCAGCATGGCGGCGATGATCGGCATGCCGATCTGCAGGCCGGCCGAGAAGATGCGGCCGCCCCAGCGCACCATCTCCAGCGGCGCCGCCAGCGACATCGGGGTGGCCGAGATCGGCAGGGTAAAGAAGCTCTCGACCAGGGCCTGCACCAGCACCAGGTGGGCGTTCATGGCCAGGAAGGCCATGGTCGCGACCAGCGCCAGGAACTGGCTGATGGCCGAGGTGCGGCCGGCCGTGGCGGGGTCGAAGAAGGAGGCGAAGCCCAGGCCCATGGTCGAGCTGGCGACCTCGCCGGCGAATTCGATGGCGGCGAACACCAGGCGCATCGCGAAGCCCATCGAGACGCCGATCAGGGTTTCCTGGCCCAGGATCAGGATGCCGGCCCAGGAGGTCGGGTCGACCGCAGGGATGTTCGGGATGGTCGGTGCGACGATCGCCGCCAGCAGCACGCCCAGGCTCAGCTTGATCAGCATCGGCACGCCGGTATTGCCGAACACCGGTGCGGCCGTCACCAGGCCGAGGATGCGCGTCAGGGGCCACAGCAGGCCCCCGATCCAGGCATACAGCTCGGTCGTGGTAAAGCTGATCATATGCAGGAAATCAACCGATCAATCCGGGGATCCCGGTGAATACGCTTCGCATGTAGTCGGTCATCACGGTCAGCATCCACGGGCCGGCCAGCACCAGCGCGACGAACACGCCGACCAGCTTGGGGATGAAGGACAGGGTCTGCTCGTTGATCTGGGTGGCGGCCTGGAAGATGCTGACCACCAGGCCGATGATCAGGGCCACCAGCAGCAGCGGCGCCGACACCATCAGGGTGACTTCCATGGCCGTGCGGCCCATCGCGATGACGCTTTCCGGAGTCATGCTCTTATCCTTAATTGAAGCTCTGGCTAATTGAAACTTTGAGACAGGGAACCCAGCAGCAGCTGCCAGCCGTCGACCAGCACGAACAGCATCAGCTTGAACGGCAGCGAGATCACCGCCGGCGACATCATCATCATACCCATCGACATCAGCACCGACGCGACCACCATGTCGATGATGAGGAAGGGGATGAAGATCGCGAAGCCGATCTGGAACGCGGTCTTCAGTTCGCTCGTGATGAAGGAGGGGATCAGCACCCGCAGCGGCACGTCTTCCGGGCCCTGCAGCGCCGGCGTGCGCGAGATCTTCACGAACAGCGCCAGGTCCGACTGGCGGGTCTGCTTCAGCATGAAGCCCTTCAGGGGCGCGGCGGCCTTGTCCATCGCCTCGCCCATCTGGATGCGGTTTTCCTGCAGCGGCACATAGGCTTCGGTGTAGATGCGGTCGAACGTCGGGCCCATCACGAACAGGGTCAGGAACAGGGCCAGCCCGACCATCACCTGGTTCGGCGGCGCGGTCTGGGTGCCGAGCGCCTGGCGCAGCAGCGACAGCACGATGATGATGCGGGTAAAACTCGTCATCATCAGCAGCGCCGCCGGGATGAAGGTCAGCGCCGTCATCAGGAGCAGGGTCTGGACCGGCAGCGAATACGCGGTGCCGCCACCCGGCGCGGGGCTGGTGGTGAAGGCGGGGATGGCGGGCGCTGCGATTGCAGCTGCGGCGGCGGCCAGCGACAGGCCGATCAAGCCCGCCGCCAGCAGGATTCTTTGTTTGCGCATTTACTTACGTTTGTCGATGGTCTGCTTCAGCCAGTCGGCGAAGCTGTTCGCGGGTTGCGCCGCATTTGCGCCGTGCGGAGCAAGGGTAGCATGCCCTTCGCCGGCGCCGGTGTCCACGCCGTCCTGCTTCGGCATGGTGGCCAGCGCGTTGATGCGGCCGGGCGAGGCGCCCACCACGATCCACTGGTTGCCGACTTCGACCACCAGCACGCGTTCGCGCCCGCCGAGGTTGAGGGCGCCGACCACGCGCAGGTTGGCGCTGCCGCCGCCGGCCTTCGGGCCGTAGCGCTTCAGGAACCAGGCCAGGGCGCCGAGCACGGCCAGCACCACGATCAGGGCGAGCAGGGTCTGCAGCAGGCTGCCGGTGGCCGAGCCGGAGGGCATCGTGACCGGACCCGCGGCGGGACTTGCGGGAACGCGGTTCGCGGCGCCGCCGCCGACCGTGGTTTCGGGCGCGTCGGGGCTGGCCGGGTTCATGGCCGGGGCATTCGCGGCGGGGACGGCAGACGGCTCCGTTGCCGGCGCGCTTGCTGCAGGCGCGGGCGAAGCCGAAGTGCCGGCAAGGGGCGCGCCGACAGCACCGGCGGACCGGCGCGGCTGCGCAGCCGGCGTGGCGGTCTGCGTCCGGGCGTTATCGGAAGATTGCGGCTGAGGCGCCATCGCCGGCGCCGTCGCGGTGGAAGACGGCATGGCAGAAGACTGCGCGGCCGCTGCAGCAGCGGGCGCCGCGGCGGCGCCGCCCGCCTGGCCGACCTGGTCCTGGCTGTGCGCCGCCGGCTGCGCCGCGCAGGCGGCCAGGGGCAGCGTAATGGCAAGGATGGTCAGCAGGCGGGCGGTGGTCGTCATTTATTCAGTTTGCGGATGCGCTCGGATGGCGTGATGATGTCGGTGAGGCGGATACCGAACTTGTCGTTCACGACCACCACCTCGCCCTGGGCGATCAGGCAGCCGTTCACGAGCACGTCCATCGGCTCGCCGGCCAGGCCGTCCAGTTCCACCACCGAGCCCTGCGCGAGCTGCAGCAGGTTCTTGATGGCGATCTTGGTGCGTCCCAGCTCCACCGTCAACTGTACCGGGATATCGAGGATGAAGTCGATATCGTTCGGGGTGTCCGGGCGCGCGGACTTGTTCGAAAAATCCTTGAACACGGCGGCGCTGGCAGCCTGCTGCTGGTTGGCCAGCGCAGCGGCTTCCGCAGCGGCCTGTTCGGCAATCGCGGCGCCCCAATCATCGTCGAGGCTGCTCTGGTCGTCTTGAGTATCGGACATGGTCTGCTCCTGTATTACGCTTGCACGGCGCCCGCGCTGCCAGGCAGGGCGCCGTCTTTATGGAAGGTTTCACTATTGGCGATGAGCCGTTCGACTTTGAGCGCGTACTGTCCGTTCGAGACGCCGTAGCTGCAGTCCATCACGGGCACGCCGTCGACGGTGGCCTGGATGACTTCCGGGACCGAGATCGGGATCACGTCGCCGACCTTCATGTTCAGGATTTCGTCGAAGTTCGCCTTGCCGTGGCCCAGCATGGCCACCAGTTCCACTTCCGCCACCTGGATCTGCTGCGTCAGCAGGCGGATCCAGCGCTTGTCCACTTCCAGGGCCTCGCCCTGGATGCTGGAGGTCAGCGCATCGCGGATCGGCTCGATCATCGAATAGGGCATGCAGAAATGGATCTGGCCCGACACCGAACCGAGCTCGATGGTGAAGGTGCAAGATACCACGACTTCGTTCGGGGTGGCGATGTTCGCGAACTGCGTGTTCATCTCCGACCGGATGTACTCGAATTCGATCGGGTGGACCGGTTCCCAGGACTTGGTATAGGCATCGAACACGACATCGAGGATGCGCATGATGATGCGCTGCTCGGTCTGGGTAAAGTCGCGGCCTTCCACGCGGGTGTGGAAACGGCCGTCGCCGCCGAACAGGTTGTCGACCAGCAGGAACACCAGGCCCGGATCGAACACCATCAGCGCGGTGCCGCGCAGCGGCTTCATGTGGATCAGGTTCAGGTTGGTCGGCACCACCAGGTTGCGGATGAATTCGCTGTACTTGGAGACGCGCACCGAGCCGACCGAGACCTCGGCGCTGCGGCGCAAGAAGTTGAACAGGCCGACCCGCAGATACCTGGCGAAACGCTCGTTGATGATCTCGAGCGTCGGCATGCGGCCGCGGACGATCCGCTCCTGCGTTGCCAGGTTATAGGTGCGGACTCCCGAGGTGTCTTCAGGCGTCGCGACATCGTCCTGATCGCCGTTGACCCCCTTGAGGAGGGCATCGACTTCTTCCTGTGAGAGAAAATTATCAGCCATGCTGCCGTTTACTGGATGATGAACTCGGTGAACAGGACGTCCGAGACTTCCTGTTCTTCGCCATGCGACTCGAAGGGTTGCTTCACGACGGCCAGGATCTCGCCGGCCAGTTGCTGCTTGCCTTCGACCGTATTGATCTCGGATGCCTTCTTGCCGGACAGGAGCAGCAGCACGCGGCTGCGCACCTTGGCCATATTCGCCTTGATGAGCTCGGCCTGTTCGGCGCCGTCGACCTGCAGCGTGAATGCGACGCGCAGGTACTGGTCGCCGTTTTCGGGCTGCAGGTTCACGGTGAAAGGCTCGATCGCCAGGTACTCCGGCGGCGCTTCCTTCTTGCTCTTTTTCTTGCTGCCGCCATGCTCCTTCCTGGCCGGCTCGGACGCTTCCGCGTTGCCGCTGCCGTGCATGAAGTACCAGCCGGCGCCGCCGCCCAGGCCGAGCACCAGCACGGCCGCGCCGATCATCATGAACAACTTGTTCTTGCCGCCTGCCGGTGCTGCCGCTGCGTCCGCTTTCGGATCAGCCTTCATTTTTGGATTCGCTTTCAAGATACCTCGGTCCCTGCTGTGGATCGTCCCGTCATTATGTCATTATCGGGAAAAAGTGAGCAGGAGCAATGGCCGAAAAGAAGGGCGATTGCGCGCTATCTCGTTGTT
The DNA here is from genome assembly GCF_001412595.2 of Massilia sp. WG5. NCBI lineage: Bacteria > Pseudomonadati > Pseudomonadota > Betaproteobacteria > Burkholderiales > Oxalobacteraceae > Massilia > Massilia sp. WG5. The sequence goes on along the minus strand of NZ_CP012640.2, from coordinate 2,168,023 downwards.
TCTTGACGCATTTGATGGCGATCTGATCACGCAAAGGTATCGACCATGCCCCTGTCGCCAAGGATCGCGGTGCGGGTCACCGGACGGGCCACGCTGTCCTCGACGGTATTGCCGCCATTGCCACGGCCACGGCCGTTATTGCCGCCGTTGCCGAAGCCGCCGCTGTTGCGCGCGGCCTGCTCCCGGGCCTGGCTGCCGTCGGGCATGCCGGCGTTGACGCTGGCGTTACCCAGCGTGATGCCGCTCTCGCTCATCATTTCGCGCAGGCGCGGCAGGGCGTTCTCGAGGGCCTGGCGCACCTCTTCCTGGTTGGCCGAGAAGCTCACGCTGGCCTGGTCGTTGCTCACCGAGAGCACCACCTGCAGCGGACCGAGGTCCGGCGGGTTCAGGGTCAACGAAGCGGTCTGCTCCTCGCTGCCGGCCATGTAGACGATCTTCTGGCCGACCTGGTTTTCCCATGCTTCGGTGCCGACCCGTGCGGAGAGCCCCTCGGCGGCGGCGGCGGCCTGCACGGCCTCCATCACGGCCGGCTGGGCCTGGGCCAGGGCGGCCGCCGCGGGAAGCGGTTCGTGCACGGCGGCTTCGCGCGCCTGCTGCAGGCTGAGTGCGGCCGCATCGAGCTGCGCCTCGCCCTGGCCCGTGGCGGCGGCGCCCTTGGTGGCCGTCAGCGCGGCGCGCAGGTCGGCGCCCAGCTTGGCCGTGGCGTCGGCGCCGGCGGGCTTGTCGTCCGCGCCGAGGGCGGCGCCGGCGGCGGCCAGGGCCGGGTTGCGCAGGGCCGCGGTATCGGAGAAGGCCTTGCCGGCGCTGGTGGCGATGCCGGCGCCGTCCTTCGACACCGATTTCATCGCCGCCTGCAGGGCCGCCAGCTGGGCGGTGTCGCCGCGCTTGCCCTTGCCGGCGGCGCCGCCGAGGGCGTCCCAGGCGTTGGCGGCGGCAGTGCTCGCCTTGGCATCCTTCGCGTCCTTGGCCGGCTGCTGCAGGCTCGCCATCAGGGCCAGCATGGCGCTGGCGGGATCGCCGGCCTGGCCCGGCTGCGCGTCGGCTTTGCCGTCCTCGTCGCCGGCCTCGTCGCTGTCCTTGGCGTCGGCGCTCTTGTCGGCGGCCGCGGGCTTGTCCGCCGCTTGCGGCTTCGCGGCCTGCTGCGCTTCGGCCGCGCCGTCGGGCTGGGCCGGCTTCTCGGCGGCCTTCGGCTTCGGCGCTTCCGCTTTCGGCGCGGCCGGTGCAGGGGCCGGTTCCGGCGCGGCGTGGCGCAGCTCCAGTTCATTCGACAGCACGGCGCTGAACTGCGCCGCGTCGCCGTTGGCGGCGGCGCCGTTGCGCTGGGCCGGGCTGTTGGTGTTCAGCTGGATCGGAAGGGAGGAAGTGGTCTGCATCGTCATCTCGTTCGGCGTCGCGTTAGCGTTTGAATCGTGCGGTCCGGGCCGCGAAGTCGTCCATCGTTTTCTGGTCGCGCCTGGTCTCGACGGCCAGCGCCTGGGCCGCCGCGCGATCGTTCAGGGTGCGGTAGGAGAGGCGCTTGCGCTCGCTCTCCTGCAGCGCATTGCGTTCGGTGTCGGCCTTGTACTGGGCATGCTTGATCACTTCCTGCTGGCCGCTGACCGCGTTGTCCAGCTTGCCCATGAAGGCGACGAAGTTGGCGTAGGCGAAGGGCGTGATGCCGTTCACCTGGGCCTGGTCCAGGCGGTCCGCATAATCCTGGCGGTAACCCAGCAGCATCTGCAGCTTCTGTTCGGCTTCCTCGAGCGCCTTCAGCGCCGCGCCGAGCCGCTTGGCGCGGTGGTCGGACTCGCGCTGGGCGAGGTCGATCAGGGTGTCGAGTGCGGATGGATTGGCCATAATGATCGAGTATATCGGCCGGGCAGCTCATCCAATCAGCCGAACAGAGAGGTCAATTCCCCCAAACTCTGCAGCATGTCGGTGTTGTCATGGATTTCCTGGCACAGGAAGGCTTCGATGCGCTCGTGCAGGACGATCGCCTTGTCGAGCACCGGGTCGGTGCCGGCGACGTAGGCGCCCACGCTGATCAGGTCGCGCGAGCGCTCGTAGCGCGAGTACAGCTGCTTGAGCGTGCGCGCCGCCTGCTGGTGCTCGCGCGAGGTGATGCCGTGCATCGCACGCGAGATCGACTGTTCGATGTCGATCGCCGGGTAGTGGCCGGCTTCGGCCAGCCGGCGGTTGAGGACGATGTGGCCGTCGAGGATACCGCGCGCCGCGTCGGCGATCGGGTCCTGCTGGTCGTCGCCCTCGGACAGCACGGTGTAGAAGGCGGTGATGGAGCCGCCGCCTTCATGGCCGTTGCCGGCGCGTTCGACCAGCACCGGCAGCTTGGCGAACACCGATGGCGGATAGCCCTTGGTGGCGGGCGGTTCGCCGATGGCGAGCGCGATCTCGCGCTGCGCCTGCGCGTAGCGGGTCAGCGAATCCATGATCAGCATGACGTTCTTGCCCTCGTCGCGGAAGTGCTCGGCGATGGCGGTCGCATACGCGGCGCCCTGCATGCGCAGCAGCGGCGGCGAATCGGCCGGCGCCGCCACCACCACGGAGCGGGCCAGGCCTTCCTCGCCCAGGATCTGTTCGATGAATTCCTTCACCTCGCGGCCACGCTCGCCGATCAGGCCGACCACGATCACGTCGGCCGTGGTGTAGCGCGCGATCATCCCCAGCAGCACCGATTTACCGACGCCGGTACCGGCGAACAGGCCGAGACGCTGGCCGCGGCCGACGGTGAGCATGGAATTGATGGCGCGCACGCCCACGTCCAGCGTCTCCGAGATCGGTGCGCGTTCGAGCGGGTTGATCGGGCGTGCGTTCAGCGGGCCCACTTCGAGGGTGTCGAGCGGGCCCTTGCCGTCCAGCGGGCGGCCGGCGCCGTCGACCACGCGGCCCAGCAGGCCCCAGCCGACCGGCAGGTGGCGTGCGCGGTCCATCGGACGGCGGCGCGGGTGGTCGACACTGCCGGGCTTCGGCACGCTCGGCTCGACCGGGAACACGCGCGAACCCGGTATCACGCCTTCGACGTCGCTCTGCGGCATCAGGAACAGGCGCTCGCCCTCGAAGCCGACGACCTCGGCTTCGATGCGCGCGCCGCTGGCCACCGGGATCGTGCAGGCGCTGCCCACCGCCAGCTTCAGGCCGACGCATTCCATCACCAGGCCGGCCACGCGCGTGACGCGGCCCGAGACCAGCATCGGCTCGACGAAATCGAGCACATTGCCGCAGTCCTTCAGGTAGGACTTCCAGCGCGCCGTGTGGCGGTCCGGGCCCGTTTCGCCGGCGAGCGTCATGCCAGCCACTCCACGTCGCGGCCCAGCGCATGCGCCAGGCGCTGCCAGCGCGAGGCGATCTGGGCGTCGATCTGGTTGCTGGCGGTGTCGATGCGGCAGCCGCCGCGCGCGACGTTGCCGTCCTCGACGATGCGCCAGCCGGTTTTTTCGAGCTCGTGGCCGATGTTGTCGCGGACGATCAGGGCGTCCTCCGGATGCAGGATCAGGAGGGCCGGCTGCTGCAGGTTCGGCAGGTAGTCGACCGCTTCGCGCACCACCGGCAGGATCAGTTCGGGACGCACCTCGAAAGCGGTGCGCACCATGTTCTTCGCCAGGTGCAGGGCCAGTTCCAGCACGTCGGCCGCGATCGCCTCGTCGGCCTGGGTGACGGCGTCGCCGAAGGTGGCGGCGATGCCCTGCATGTGGGTCAGCTCGGCGGCCGCCTCGGCGCGACCCATGGCCATGCCGTCGTCGTAGCCGCTGGCGTGGCCGGTGGACTGGCCGGCCGCGAAGCCCTCGGCATAGCCTTGCTGGCGCGCGGCTTCGCGGATCGCTTCGAGCTCTTCCTCGCTGATCGTCGGCGCCGGCGGGGGAGGGGGCGGCTGCATCGCGCGCAGGGCGGCGGCTTGCGCTTCAGCGGCGGCGGCTGCTGCTTCGGCAGCGCGGCGTTCGGCCACGGCGCCGGCGCGCTCGTCGCCGAAGGAGGTCATTTCCCAGCGCTTGAACATGGGCTGGAAGTCTTTCGAGTTCACCATCAGACGAACGAGTCCTCACCTTTGCCGCCCAGGACGATCTGGCCTTCGTCGGCCAGGCGGCGGACGATCTGCAGGATCTGCTTCTGCTGGGATTCCACTTCGGACAGGCGCACCGGACCCTTCGATTCGAGGTCTTCGCGCATCATCTCGGCCGCACGCTGCGACATGTTCTTGAAGACCTTCTCGCGCAGGTCCTGGCTGGCGCCCTTGAGCGCGATGATCAGCATCTCGGACTGCACTTCGCGCAGCAGCAGCTGGATGCCGCGGTCATCGATGTCGATGATGTTATCGAACACGAACATCTCGTCCATGATCTTCTGCGCCATGTCGTTGTCGTAGTTCTTGATGTTCTCCATGACCGAGCTTTCCTGATCGCCGCTCATGAAGTTCAGGATCTCGGCCGCGGTGCGCACGCCGCCCAGCGAGGACTTCTTGATGTTCTCGTTACCCGACAGGAGCTTGGTCAGCACGTCGTTCAGCTCGCGCAGGGCGGCCGGCTGCACGCCGTCCAGGGTCGCGATACGCAGCACCGCGTCGTTGCGCAGGCGGTCCGTGAAGTGGGCCAGGATCTCGCAGGCCTGGTCGCGCTCGAGGTGGACCAGGATGGTGGCGATGATCTGCGGGTGCTCGTTGCGGATCAGTTCCGCGACCGACTGCGAGTCCATCCACTTCAGGCTCTCGATGCCGGAGGCGTCCTTGCCGCCCAGGATGCGGTTCAGCAGCACCGCGGCCTTGTCGTCGCCCAGCGCCTTGGTCAGCACCTGGCGGATGTACTCGTCCGAGTCCAGGCCGACGGTCGACTGCAGGTCGACGCGCTCGCGGAAGTCGGTCAGCACGGCCGTCACCTCCTCGTGCTGCACCGCCTTCATCTGCGCCATCGCCGCGCCCAGCTTGAGCACTTCGCGCGGGCCGAGGAACTTCATCACCTCGGCCGCTTCGGATTCGCCCAGGGCCAGCATCAGGATCGCCGCCTTGTTGATATTCTCTTTGTCCTTGTCGCTCATGTCTTATTCGGCGCCCAGCCATTCCTTGATCACGTTTGCCACGATGCGCGGGTCGTTCTGCGCAAGGGTCTTGGCCATCTCGAGGTTGCTCTTGTAGACGATGACCTGTTTCTGTTCTTCCGCTTCGCGGACGATCCGCGCGATTTCCTCGTGGTCCGGTTCCGCTTCCGGCTCCGGCTCCACCGGTTCCGGCTCCGGCGGCATTTCCACCGCCTTGTCGAAGGTCTTCATCACCGGCTTCAGCAGCGGACGAAGGATGCGGTACCAAAGGAACAGCAGCACCAGTGCGATGAACACCCACTTCGCGATGTCCTTCGCCAGCGGCAGGTTGTTCGGGTCCTTCCACCAGTCCGGCGCCTGGTCGGCCGGCTTGTCGATGCCGTCGAAGGGGGCGTTGGCCACGTTCAGGGTGTCGCCGCGCGCCTGGCTGTAGCCCATCGCCTGCTTGACCAGTTCGTTGATCTGCGCAACTTCGGCAGCGGTGAGCGGCTTGATCACGACCTTGCCGGTCTTCGGATCGATTGAGCGGCGGTAGTTGACCACCACGCCCACGGTCAGGCGCTTGATGCCGCCCATCGGCTTCTGCTCGAAGCGCACGGTCTTGTCGACTTCGAAATTGGTGGTGGCGTTCTTGCTGGTCGGGCCGGTGCTCGCGGTTTGCTGGCCAGCCGGGGCGGCGCCGTCGATCGGCGCCGTGGCCACGCCCGGCGGCTGGTTCGACAGTGCGCCCGGGATGCCGGACGGGTTCTGGCTGCCGGGACCGGTCTGCTCCGAGGTCTGCTGGCTGCGGATCGCCTGCGGCTCCGGCGGCGAGTTCGGCTTGTACATCTCGGCGGCGGTGTCGACCTGGGCGAAGTCCACTTCGGCGGTGGCCTCGGCGCGCACATTGTTCTGGCCGACGATGGGCGCGATGATAGACTCGACCTGCTTGACGATGTTCTGCTGCAGGGCTTCGACGTACTTCAGCTGGTTCGGGTCGAGCTGCTTGCCGTTCTTCGCGCTGGTGTCGGAAAGGAGGGTGCCGTTCTGGTCGACCACGGTCACGTTGGACGGGGTCAGTTCCGGCACCGAGGACGCCACCAGGTGCACGATGGCGCTGACCTGGGCCTGGTCGAGGGCGCGGCCCGGCTGCAGGTTGAGCAGGACCGAGGCGGTCGGCTTCTGCTGCTCGCGCACGAACACGGAGGCTTTCGGCAGCGCCAGGTGCACGCGCGCCGAGGCGACCGCCGACACCGACTGGATCGAATTCGCCAGTTCGCCTTCCAGCGAGCGCTGGTAGTTGACCTGTTCGACGAACTGCGAGGTGCCCAGCTTCTGGTTCTCGAGCAGTTCGAAGCCGACATTGCCGGCGCGCGGCAGGCCCTGGGCGGCCAGCTTCAGGCGCACGTTGTGGACCTGCTCGGCCGGGATCAGGATCGCGGTGCCGCCGTCGGAAAACTTGTACTTGACCCCCATCTGGTCGAGCGACGCGGTGATTGCGCCGCCGTCGCGGTCGCTGAAGTTCGAGAACAGGACCTTGTAGTCGGGCGCCGAGCTCCACAGCCAGATCGCGGCGATGACGGCCATGGCAGCCGCGATGGCGCCGCCGATCACGACGCGCTTGCCCATCGGGGTTTCCCAATATTTCGGCTTGGGTTCGGCGTGGGCGCCGAGGTCGTCGTCGAGGAGTGGTTCCGCTGCTGTTGCCATGGTGGTGGTCGGATGGGGATATGGGGTAGTTGAACGCCATTATGAAGCCGTGGGGCAACATTCAAACCCTCGAAAAGGGGGATGTTTACGGCGTTGCTCGAGGCCAACCCTTGCTGCGGCGCTGATATTCTGACAGCCTGAATGAACCTGTTCTCAAGAGGCGGACATGAATATCGGCGGAATCGACAGCAGCCGTATCGAAGCGATGATGGCGCAACTGAAGGCGGCGGCGAGCAAGCCGGCCACGCCCTCGGCCGGCTCCGCGGCCTCGGCGCTGGCGTCCGGCGGCATCGGCGGGATTGGCGGCCTGGGCAAGGCCGGCGCTGCGGACGCGGCCGAGTCCTCGTCGAAGGTCAGCTTTTCCGATGCCCTGAAGGCCCAGCTGGACAACGTCAGCAAGGCCCAGAACCAGGCCGACGACATGGGCAAGCGCTTCGCCGCGGGCGACGACTCGGTCAGCCTGTCCGACACCATGATCTCGATGCAGAAAGCCAGCATTACCTTCCAGGCGACGGTGCAGGTGAGGAACAAGCTGGTCTCGGCCTACCACGACATCATGAACATGCAAGTCTAAGCGACCTAATCCCCAAACCAAATCAAACCGGGGTCAGACTCCCGTTTTTGGAAATTGCCCAAAGCTCATTTCCAAAAACGGGAGTCTGACCCCGGTTTGCGTTTTTTTAAACGTAGGCTGTGGAAATAAATACACATGGTCGCCCGTAAACGGCGATGAGTTTTTGCCGGCTAAAAGCGCTTTAATGCGAAAAAACGTTATCGTTCGGAGTGCTGCAATATCATTAATTTCGATTGATCGATTAAAAATCGTTTTTTTGGAATCGCAACGATTTCCGCAATGGAAATTTGCGCATTTTCCCGCTATTTAGCGCGTTTTCATGCATCGGCGTGCAGTTGCAGGCCTCCGGAAAATCACGCATTCTCCCGATGGATACGCATCGCCGAGTACGGTCCGTATTCATCCATCGAATAATTATTACATCGGAAACTCCGTGAAAAAAACCCTGTCCTTATTCGGGGTGGGCGCCCTATTGGCCTGCTCTTTCGTATGCGGCAATGCCGCCGCCCAGGCGGGAACGACGCCGATCACTTTCCAGAATGCGTCCGTGCACGATCCATCGGTGATCAAGGTCGGGGACACGTTTTATGTATTCGGCTCGCACCTCGCTTCCGCCAGGTCGAAGGACCTGATGAACTGGACGCAGATGACGAGCAGCGTCAGCGCCACCAATCCGCTGTTCCTGAACGGCTCGGCAAACGTCTACACCGAACTGGCGGAGACCTTCAAGTGGGCCCAGTCGACCACCCTGTGGGCGCCCGATGTACGGCAGCTGGCGGACGGTAAGTTCTACATGTACTACAACGCCTGCAAGGGCGATTCACCGGTCTCGGCGCTGGGTGTGGCCGTCGCCAACAATGTCGAGGGGCCCTATGTCAACAAGGGCATCATTCTGAAATCCGGGATGTGGGGCCAGCCGAGCTACGACGGCACGATCTACGATGCGCTCAGGCATCCGAACACCGTCGACCCGAATGTCTTCTTCGACAATGCCGGCAAACTGTGGATGATCTATGGCTCCTATTCGGGCGGGATCTTCATCATGCAGATGAATCCGGCGAATGGCATGCCATTCCCGGGGCAAGGCTATGGCAAGCGCCTGATCGGCGGTAATCACAGCCGGATCGAGGGCGCCTATGTCATGTACAGCCCGGCGACCGCCTACTATTACATGTTCACGTCCTTCGGTGGCCTGGATGCGAACGGTGGATACAATATGCGCGTGGCGCGTTCGACGAATCCCGACGGGCCATATGTCGACGCGCAGGGAAACAATATGGCGAATGTGAAGGCCGATCCGTCGAAGCCGCTGTTCGACGATGCCTCGATTGCGCCCTACGGCGTGAAACTGATGGGGAATTTCCTGTTCGAGCGCCAGCTCGGCGATCCCGGCACCGGCATCGGCACCGGTTATGTCTCGCCCGGCCACAATTCGGCCTATTACGACCCGGCCACCGGCAAGCACTTCCTGATTTTCCATACGCGTTTTCCGGAACGCGGCGAACAGCATGAAATCCGCGTACACCAGATGTTCATGAATGCCGACGGCTGGCCGGTCGTTGCGCCTTATCGCAACACCAATGAAACGCTGGCCACGGTACATCGCGAAGCCGTGATGGGCGATTACATGTATGTCAATCACGGCAAGGATATCTCGGCCAGCATCAAGAAATCCCGGCTCATCACGCTGAATGCGAACGGCACGGTGAGCGGCGCGGTGACGGGCAGATGGGCGCTGGTCGGCAGCAACCAGGTCGAAATCGATATTCCCGGCGCCTCGACCTATAAAGGCTTATTCCTCCGCCAGTGGGATGAAACCTCGAAGAGCTATGTGACGAGCTTCTCGGCGCTGTCGCGCGAAGGCATCGCCGTGTTCGGCAGCCGGCTGGTCCCGCGTACCGATATGCAGGTGCTGACCGCCGTCTATAACGAACTCACGCTGGGCAACACCAGTGCTGTGACCGGCAACATTCCGCTGCCCACGGCCGGATCGCGCGGCACGGTGATCGCCTGGACGTCCTCGAATCCGGCGGTGGTGAGCAATACCGGCATCGTCACCACGCCGGCGAGCGGCAGCGTGACGGTGACGCTCACGGCCAGGATCAGCAAAGGCGCCCTGACACTCACGAAGAGCTTCCAGGTCACGGTGACCAGGCTCGGCGGCCTGGTCGCGTACTACGCCTTCGACGGCAACCTCAATGATTCGAACGGCAGCTTCGGCGCCGGCGCCGTCGTCGGCAACCGGATCGATGCGGCGGGCGGCAACCTCGGCTACGAGCCCGGCCTGCGCGGCAACGCGGCCGTCTTCGATGGCGCCACCGGCGTGCGTTTGCCGAACGGCCTGATCTCGACCAACAGCTACACGGTTTCCCTGTGGGTCAAGCCGGCCCAGCTCACGGCCTACACGCCCACCTTCTTCGGCGCGCGCACGCCAGACGCCTGGGTCAGCCTCCTGCCGAAAGGGCACGACTTCGTCAACGGCGCGACCATGCTGTGGTCGGGCACGGCCTGGTACGACGCCGGCCTGGGCATGAATGTCCCGACCGGCCAGTGGTCACACCTGGCTTTCAGCGTCAACAACGGCGCGGTGAATGTCTACGTCAACGGCGTCCGGCGCTTTAACGGGGGCAATTTCCCGGACGTCTTTACGACGGTCAGCGGCGTGTTTGCGCTCGGCGTGAACTGGTGGGACACCCCGTACAAGGGCTCGATGGACGAACTGCGCATCTATAACCGGGCCTTGAGCGATGCCGAAGTCGCCGGCCTGGCGCATTAGCAGCGAGCGCTGCTGTACACCGGGGTGAGGAATCAGAACGGGGTCAGACTCCGATTTTCAGAACGGGGTTAGACTCCGATTTTTGGAAATTGCCCAAAGCATATTTCCAAAATCGGGAGTCTGACCCCGGTTTGTTTTAAACCAGGCCGGCCAGGCGCGCGTTACGTTCGCGCTCGAGTTTGGTGATGTAGCGCTGCACGGCCGCCAGGTTGCCGCGCGAGATGTCGATGAACTGGCAGCCGAGGCGGCGGTTGGTCTTGTTGTTCAGCAGGGTCATGTCCAGCGAATTGCGGATCTGCAGCGAGGTCATGACCGGGCCGATCTCCGGCAGATCGAGGCGGCAGCCGACGTAGGTCTGGCCGATGGTCGTGCCGAGCACCTGCTTGTTGTCGAGGATTGCGATGCCGCCGCAGCTGATGTCGGCCAGCGGAAAGGCTTCCAGCTTGCCGCCGAACTCGGCCGGCAGGGGAATGGTCACGCGCACCGGATTGCTGACGGGGGTCGCCATCCGGTAGTACTCGCGCCTTTGCAGGCGGATCAGGCTGGCGGGGATATTCGCGCGCACCGCGGTGCCGCCGTCGTAGTTGATCTCGCTCAGGCCGTCGGCGCCGAACAGGATGCGGATCTTGTCGAGCGAGGTCTCGCAGCGCACCGTACCGGCGGCAACGATGCGCTGGATCTGCTCGCGGCTGACCGGGCGGTCGAGGATCATGGTGTTGCTGTCCGGATCGACGTCGAGGATCGAGGTGACGCAGACGTCGGCCTCGCCCCGGATCAGCACGCGGACGAGCTGGTTCTTTTCGGAGATCTGGCGCAGCAGCGCGACGATTTCCCGGCGCGACTCGACTTCGTAGTCGTGCCAGGCTTCAAGTTCGGCATCAGTGATTGCTTGCATCTGTTCCAACCGGTGATTCTTCTGGTTGCAGGAGTCGCGTCGTGTCCGGAGGCGGGGGGGAAGCCTGGCCGGCGGCTTGCGCTGACTCAATATAATAAAGCCATGCTAACAGTTCGGCAATGGCGCGATAGAGGGCCGGTGGAATTTGCCGGTCGAGGTCGACTTCCATCAGCAGCGACACCAGCTCCTTCGATTCGTGCACGAACACGCCGGCGCCGCGCGCGCGTTCGATGATCTGCTCGGCCACCAGGCCCTGGCCCTTGGCCACGACCTTCGGCGCGGCGTCGCCGGCGCCATAGGCCAGCGCCACCGCATGCTGGCGGCGGGTGTTATTTTCCTTGCTCATCGCGGTCCGTCAGGTCGTGGATCGCCAGCGTGCCCAGCGGCGTGCCGGCGGCGTCCAGCGCATCGGCCAGGCGGCCGCTGCCGGCCTCCAGCAGGGCGCGCGCCGATGCCGGTGCGTCCAGGCGGATGTGCAGCTGGCCGCCGGACAGAACGACCTTCGCCGCCACTTCGCCCAGACTGCCGAAACGGAGCGTCAACCTGCTCTGCCAGTTGCCCTGGCCATCTTCGCTGTCGCCGTGACCGCCGGCATGGCCGTCCGGCGCGTCGCGCTCGCGTTCGATCTCCCAGCGCAGTTCCTGGCCCGGCCACAGCTGGCCCTGCCAGGCGACGCGTGCCTGTTCGTGGGCGTTCAGCTGCAGGTTGATCAGCTGGGCGGTGGCGGGATCGCTCGGCGGCGCCATGCCGCGCGCCTGCGGCTCGGCCGCCAGCTCCGCCTGCGCACGCGTCCCTTGCGCCCATTCGGCCACATGGGATTCGTAGAACAGGCCGCTTTTCTCCATCCCTTCCTGCAGGGCGGCGGCGATCTGCGCGGCGCCGGCGCCCGGCGCGCCCAGCAGCGGCGTGCGGCCGAGCGCGGCGGTCTGGCGGGTCTCGCTGGCGAGGGCGGCGGCGATCACGTCGCCCAGCGCCTTGCCGGTCTTGCTGAGCGAAGCGCCGGCGTCGCCGGGCGTGGCCGCGGGCGTGGGCAGGGCCTGGGTTTTGGCGAGCAGGGCGCTGGCGCGCGTCAGCGCGGCCGCTTCCCTGCCTTCCAGGAAGGCGAGCGGCGCGCCCTGGGCGCCGGCGGCTTCCGCCAGCGCCGGCCCGGCTTCGGCGAACGCCTGCCCACCCTGGGCGGTGGCGAGCGCGAAGGTGGGGCGGGGATGCAGCGCGACCAGGGTCATCGGCACCTGGGCGCCGGCCTGGACGCCGTTCGGCAGCGGCATGCGGGCCGCCATGTCGGCCACCCGCACCACGAAGCTGCCGTCCGGGAGCTTTGACAGCACCTCGGCCTGCATGGACTGGCCGAGCTGGCCGGCGAGGGCGCGCTGGAAGGCCTGCTGGCGCGGATCGGCAACCGGAAGGACGGCGCCGGCGCGCGCGACCGGAGTCAGCGACAAGGGGTCGCGCGGCAGCATTGACTACTTAGATGCCGTAGGCGCGCGCGAGGCGGCGTTCGGTCGCGTTGTTGTTCATCAGGGCCGACAGCTTGGCCATCCACGGCTGGGTGAGGTCGCGGATCTTGCGGTCGCTGGCGAGCATCCTGCGGATTGCGTCCGCCTTGCGCACGCGCTCCGGGGCGGCCAGTGGCTGGCCGTCGCCACTGGCCTTCAGCTGGCGCACGCAGGCATTGCACTGCTGCTCGAGCTGGACCACGCGGTCCCAGTCGTTCTCGGTAGCGGCCGCCAGCATCTGGTCGGTGATGCCGACCATTGCCTCATAGACCGATACGATGTCTTGTCCGGTCATCATTATTCAAGCACTTACCAGGGTAGCAGCTTTCAAGGTGGACGAGGGCGTCGCGGCGAGGGCAGCCGATTGGTTGACCTTGTCGTCGATTGAAACCCAGGCCTCGCGCAGGTCCGACAGCAGGCGGTGCACTTCGTCGATAGCCGGCACATCGCTCTCGAGGTTGGCATGCAGCAGGCGACGGCTCATGTACTCGTACAGCGCATCGAGGTTGGCGGCGATCTCGCCGCCGGATTCCTTGTCGAGCGACGCGCGCAGGCCGTTGTCGATGATCGCGATCGCTTTCGAAATCGCACTGCCCTTGGCCGCGATGTTGCGTGCGGCGATATTGGTTTTCGCGGCGAGCAGCGCAACCAGCGCGCCGTCATACAACATGACGATCAGCTTGTGCGACGAAGCAGCGGCGATTCCGGTTTCGAGCCCAACGTTGGCATATGCGTTGGCGCCAGTGCGCATTGATCCAAACATATCAATATCCTTTTGTTGTCGATAAAGGCTAGCTCTGCTTCGCCAGGCTAGCCAGTTGTTGCGTCAGGTACGTGCTGGTGGAGGACATATTGGCCATCATGGTGTCCAGCGCGGAAAACTGTGCGCGGTAGCGCGCCTCGGTGGCAGCCAGGCGCGTATTCAGCGCCGTACGCTGCTTCTCGAGATCCTTGATCGAGGAGTTGAACGTGTTCGTGTGGCTCGGCAGCGTACCGACCGGGCTCAGGATACGGCCGACCGCCGCGTCGATCTGCGCGCCGAAGCCTTTGTTGGTCCCACGGCTGGCGAACAGCGCGGTCATGTCCCGGTTGGGGTCTGCCAGCGCGGCGCTCAGCTTGCTTGAATCGATCGCCAGCGTGCCGTCGCGCTGCGAGGTAATGCCGATGTCCGGCAGGGTCGACGAACCGCGGGCGGCACCGCTGATGACACTGCCTAGGATGCCACGCAGTTGGGTCTGGATCGAGCGTACGGTGCTGTCGCCGTTCAAGGGAGCGGCGGTGCCGGTCGAGGTGTCGAAAGCGGTGGCGTCGCTCATTGCCTTGCTGAGCTTGTTATACGCCGAGACGAAGTTTTCGATCCCGGTGCGCACCGACGCGGTGTCGCGGTCGAGCGAGAGCGCGGTGGTGACGCCGGCCGCGGTCGTATGGCTGAGATTGAGCGTGACGCCCTGGATGGCGTCGGTGATGGTATTGGTCGGCTTGGTGATCTCGATCGAATCGACCACGATCACGGCATCGCTCGCCGCCACGGTCTGTTTCATGCCGCTGGCGGGGGACCCGTCGAAGGCCAGCGAAGACAGCGAAGGCGCCGCCGGATCCTGGTTGGCGGGCGGCGTGACGGTGAGCTGCATCGCGCTGCTCTTGCCGGTCGTCTTCGAGCTTAGCGACAGATAATTGTTCGTGCCGTCGTTGATGATGCTGGCCGTGACGCCGGCATCTCCTGCATTGATCGCGTCGCGCACGCCGGCAAGGGTATTGTTGGTGGCGTCGATCGTGATGGTCTTGGCGGTTTTGGACGCATCGGGCGTGAACGTGCCGTCGCTGGCGTAGCTGCCCAGGGCAATCGAGATCGTGCCGCTGCCGACTGTGCTGGTGGTGGCGGTATAAGCCGTGGAAGAGATCAGCTTTTGTGCCTGGGCCAGACTCTTGACCTCGATGTTGTAGTTGCCCGCCACGGCGCCGCCGCCGGCGGTGGCGCCCATGACGGTGCTGTCGGCCACGCTGGTCTTCATCGGCGACATCTGGGCCGGCGTGCTGATCGCCTTGGCCGCGGTCTGGAAGTCGGCCAGGGCGGACTTGAGCGTGCCGAACGACGACAGCTTGGCCTGGTAACTGGCCTCCTTCTTGTCGATCTGGGTCAGCGGCTGGCGCTCGACCGCCATCAACTGAGTGACGAGGCCGTCTACGTCCAGGCCGGACCCGATGCCAGCGGAACTGATGGTTGTCATAAATCTCCTCCAACGAGTGAGCAATATACCGTGCGACCGGGCCGATCAAATTGTCGTGCAGAGGGGGTTTTACCGGCCAATTTCCAAGAGCGCCGCCGCGAGGCTGCGGATTACGCCTTGAGCTTGATCAGCAGGCCCTGGCTGCGGTCCAGTGCCTTGGCGATGTCGAGCGCTTCCTGGCTCGGCATCTGGCGCAATACCTCCTTGGTCTCGCGGTCGACGACCTTGACGATGACGCGCTCGCTGTCCGGGTCAACCGAGAATTCGATGCCCTGGTTGGCATCGGATAGCGATTTGTTGATGCGGTCGATGGCCTGGGACAGGCCGGCATCCTTGGTGTCGGGACTAGCACTGCGCCCGGACGGGTCGAGCGCGGCAGTCGCGGGCGTTTGCGCTGTGGCCGGGAGGTCGCGTTCGATGCTGCCGACGGTCGTTTGGGGACTGTGCGCAAGTGGTCGGATTTCCATATCGCTTCCTGTAATGAAAAAGCCCGGCCGCAGGGAAGCGGCCGGGCGTTGCGTTTCAGGCGCCTACTGGCGGATTAACCGCGCAGCAGGGACAGCACGCCGTTCGGCAGCGAGTTGGCCTGGGCCAGCATCGCGGTGCCGGCCTGCTGCAGGATCTGGCCGCGGGTCATGTTGGCCGTTTCCGTTGCGAAGTCGGCGTCCTGGATCCGGCTACGGGCCGAAGTGGTGTTCTCGGTCGTGGTCGCCAGGTTCGAGATCGTCGTGTTCAGGCGGTTCTGCACGGCGCCCATGTTCGAACGCTGCTCGGCAACGTAGGAGATAGCCTTGTCGATGCGGGTAATGGCCGACTGGGCATTTGCCTGGGTGGTGATGTCCAGCTTGCCGCCGACGGATTCGTCGTTGCCGCCCTGGGCGACCAGGCCGAGCTTGGCGACGCTGGTGGCATCGCCTTCGACGCGGACTGCGGCGCCGTTGTCGCCCGACAGCTTCAGTTCGCCGCGCACGGCAACGAATTCGCTGGCGTTGACCGCGTTGGTGCCGGTGGACTTGGGGTCGCTGCTGACGTCGGTGACGATGGCGGCGTCGGCGCCCAGCACGATGTCGCTGCCCGAAGCCGAGGTCAGCTTCAGCTTGCCGGTGGTGCTGTCGGTCGATGCGGTGATGCCCGAGATGCCTGCGTCGTTGATCGACTTGACGACGGCAGCGGTGTCGTCGGTCGTGTTGACGGTAACCGATGCGCCGTTGATGGTGATGTTGCCGCCGGTCGTGAAGTCCATCGTCAGGTAGGCGGTGGTGCTGGCGGTCGCGGTGACGCCGGTCTTGTCGTGCTGGGCGTTGATGGCCGCTGCCTTTTCGCCGGCGCTGGCGCCGCTGGTGCCGATCGCCACGCCGTTGACCTTAATGTCGTCGGTGGCGAGCACTGCACCCTGGGTAGTGTTCAGGGCAGTGCTGGCAGCGGTGGCGGTGGCCGACGATGCAGAGATCTGGCCGGTGGTCGACACCTGGCTCGAACCGCTGCTCGCGTTAAAGCCGAACTTGTTCAGCGCGGTGGCGGCAACGCCGTCCTTGGTGCTCAGCGTGATCGGATCGCCATTGCCGCTGGTCAGCGACAGGTAGCCTTCGTTGCCGCCCGCGGTCAGGCCGGAACCCGTCACGCTGCCGCCGTTGGCAGTGTCGGCACCGATGGTGATCTTGGCGCCGGTGTCGTTGGACAGCACCAGGCCGCCATCCTTGCCGATCGACGCGGTCACGCCGCCGACCTGCTTGTTGATCTTGTCGACCAGGTCCGACATGCCGGACGAGTTGTCGATCGTTACCGCGGTGCCGGGGCTGCCGTCGGCGCCGTCGACGGTAATCTGCAGGCCGCTCGTCACGCCGCTGGCACCCGCGGTGCCCTTGACGACGTTGTAGGCCGAAGCGGTCACGCCAGTGGAGCCCGAGCTCGCATTGATCGCATTTTTGTATTCCTGGACCGAATCATCGGCCTTGGCGGCGGCGAACGTCACCTCTTTGCCGTTGATGACCAAGTCACCAGTCGTGGCGCCATTTGCTGCGCCGGTTTGAACACGGCCGCTGTTCAGGTCGCCCAGCGCGCTGGTGCTGTTCAGCGACATTGCCTTGGTCGAGACTTCCTTGATGCCGAACGAGATGGTCTGGCCGGCGTTGGCGCCCACCTGGAAACTGTTGCTCTTGGCCGAGCCGTCGAGCAGCTTGATGCCGTTGAATTCGGTGCTGCCGGAAATACGGTCGATTTCCTGGTACAGCTGGTCGACTTCGTTCTGGATGGTCTTGCGGTCGTCGGTGCTGTTGGTGCCGTTCGAGGACTGGACCGCCAGGTCGCGCATGCGCAGCAGGATGTCGTTCACCGAACCCATCGCGCCTTCGGCCGTCTGCGACATCGAAATACCGTCATTGGCATTGCGGCTGGCTTGCTGCATGCCGCTGATCTGCGCGCTCATGCGGGTCGCGATCGCCTGGCCGGCGGCGTCGTCCTTGGCGCTGTTGATGCGCAGGCCGGTCGACAGGCGCTGCAGCGAGGTCGCCAGCGAGGACTGCGAGGTCGACAGGTTGCGCTGTGCGTTGAGCGAGGAAATATTGGTATTGATGACGTTGGACATTTGTTTCTCCAAACTTGCTTGTAGGGGTGGGCAACCTGCCGCTGTTCACTTTGGTCTGCCCCTGTGTTCTGGAGCAATCAAACCGCTGTTGTTGCTGGTAACGGTAGACCTCGGGAAAAGTTGATACCGAGAACGAAAATATTTTTATTTATTTCCAAAAAAATGGCAAAAGTGACATTAAATTTTAATGATTACAATATTTCTAGAGGAATGCTCCTCGGTATAATCGCCGGATGAGCCATCGTTGCATGAGGAGATTGGAATGAAACAACTGGCACTGGTAATGATCGTGCGCGACGAGGCCGCCAAGCTCGGGCGTTGCTTGGCGTCGGCACGCGGGATCGTCGACGAGATCGTGGTGCTCGATACAGGCTCGAGCGACGCCACCGTGGAGATCGCGCGAAGCCACGGCGCCCAGGTGCACGACTTCGCATGGTGCGATGACTTCGCGGCAGCGCGCAATGCCGCGCTGGGCCTGGCGTCCTCGGCCTGGAACCTCGTGCTGGATGCGGACGAGTGGCTGGAATCGGTCGACCGGGAGGCGCTAGCGGCGGTGCTGGCGGGCGGGCCGGTGGTCGGCCTGCTGCCCGTGAGCAGCGAGTTCGAACTGCACGGCAGGATCGAACTGGCCACCTCGTGGATCCCACGCTTGCTGCCGCGCGACGTGCGCTACATCGGGCGCATCCATGAACAGCCGGTCTCGATGCTGCCGCGGCGGCGCCTGCCGCTGGCGGTGCGCCACGACGGGTACCGTCCGGAAGCGCTGGCGCGCAAGCACGGCCGCAACCAGGCATTGCTGGCGCGCGCGCTCGAAGACAACCCGCAGGATGCCTACCTCCTGTACCAGCTCGGCAAGAACCACGAGGTGGCGGGCGAATTCGCGCAGGCGGCGCCGGCCTACCGCCAGGCGCTGGCGCTGTCGGCGCGGGACGCCGCGTTCCGCCATGAATTGGTGGTGCGCGCCATATTTACCTTGAAAAAAGCCCAGCTGCACGAGGAGGCGATCGAACTGGCCGACAGCGAAATGGCCTACTGGCAGCATTCGCCTGATTACTATTTCGCCCTGGGCGACCTGTTGCTGGACTGGACCGTGCACAACCCGGCGGCGGCAGACGAATTGCTGCCGATGGTCGAGGCGAGCTTCCTGCGCTGCCTCGAGATTGGCGACCAGCCCGAACTCGACGGATCGGTGCACGGGCGCGGCAGCCACCTGGCGGCACATAACCTGGCCGTGCTGTACGAAGGCTTGGGCGACAGCGCGCAGGCCGCCCGTTACCGGGGCCTGGCCGCCGTCTAGTCGGCGCTTACCACCCGGTTCTTGCCGCTGGTCTTGGCCCTGTACATGGCCTGGTCCGCGCGCATCATCAGCGAAGCCTGGTCTTCGTGCGGGCGGCGCAGCGCCACGCCGCAGGAGAAGGTGATCAGCATCTTCTCGTTGTCGTGCAAGAAAAAGTGCTTGGTCAATTCGCGTTGCACCCGCACCATCGCCGCGCTGGCGGCTTCGACGTCCGTTTCCGGCAGCAGGATCAGGAATTCCTCGCCGCCGAACCGGGCGATCACATCCATCGAGCGCAGCGTGTCCTTCACCACCTTCACCAGGTGGCGCAGGGCGCGGTCGCCGGCCAGGTGGCCGTAGGTGTCGTTGAGCTTCTTGAAATTGTCGAGGTCGAGCAGGGCGACGCACAGCGGCGTGCCGCGCCGGTCGGCGCGCGCGCTTTCGCGTTCGAACACGTCGTCCAGGCCGCGTCGGTTCAGGCTGCCGGTCAGCTGGTCTTCGCGCACCAGCTCGCTCATGTGCTGCAGCTTCGCTTCCAGGTCGCGGATGCGCGCTTCCGCTTCCTGCACTTCGTTGTGCGCGGCGATCATCCTGTCGCGCGAGGCCAGCGCCTCGGCCTGCACCGCGCGGGTTTCGCGCAGCACCTCTTCCAGCACCAGATTGAGTTCTTCGATGTTGGCGGCGCCGCGGATGCGCTCCGAGAAGCCGCCGATCTTTTCCTGGTAGTTGCCGGTCGAGGCGGCCACCGAGCCGAGCCGGTCGATGAAGGTCATCATCATGTTCTTCATGGTCAGCTTGACGTCGGCAATCCCGTGCTTCAGCTGGCCCTGTTTATAGATGACGTCCTTCAAGCTGCGCGTGGCGTCTTCCAGCGCGCGCGCGTCGAGCGGGCCGCCGATCAGGTCCTGCACGGCGGCGATCTGGCCGCGCATCCAGTTGTCGTCGTCCAGCAGTTCGCTGACGTTCTCCAGCAGCAGCTTGAACAGGCGCAGCAGCAACTCCTGCTGCTCGGCGCTGTCGCCGCTCTTCAGTTCGATCTGGAAGCACAACTCCTTCAAGCGCGCGCCGATCTCCTGCAGGGCCGCTTCGCCGTGCGCGCTCCTGACGGCCGTGCCCAGCGATTCGGCTTCGCCGGCCAGCGGCGAGCCGGACGGCAGCAGGGCCGCGACCGCGAAGGTGAGCGTGCGGCTGAGCAGGTCGCGCAGCTGCTTCGCGTCGGCGTCCTCGAGGCCCAGCGCCATCACCGGATGCGTATGGCGGCGCAGGTGCTTCTCGGCCAGCTGCGACAGCATGCGCGCATAGCCGTCCCAGTCGCGCTGCTTGACCGCGCGGTTCAGGCGCGTGCCGATCTCGGCCAGCTCGCCCGGCGTGTCGGCGAGGCGGTAGGCGAAGCCGGACAGCACCTTTTCCGCGCCCTGATCGGAGGCGCCGGCCGGCGCGGCCGGCGCCGCGGGCGCGACCGCGCCCGCGATCTCGTTATAGATGTCGCGGTAGGCATCGGGCGTGGGCGCAATGCGCCGCGCCGCCAGGCGGCGGAAGGCTTCCCGGGCGATCTCGGCCGGGTTCTGGGTGGGGCTGGACATGTCGGACGTTGCTACTTGGAATATTTATTCTTCCATCGTAATCCTGTTTTTCTATTTCGATCACTCGAAAAAACGTCGAAAACCACCTCAGTTATGCAGACGGTATTGGCGGGCCCTAGCCAAGCCTCGACAGGAAAACAACGGAGGCAAGACAGCCCGGCGTTCAATTTCTTGAGAGTAGAAACCAAACAATATATGCAAATAGCATGAATAACGATAGAAAATTTTTAACAACATTTTCGAGGTTTCATTATCTCCGAAGCTATATTTGCCCTCAGCCGACGCAAGAGCGGACTGAACAGTAATGTATTTATCAAAGCAAATACCGGAGACAAACACATGCATATCCCTGCATTCACACTGCGCAGCGTGGTCGCCATCGCGGCGCTCGCGCTGACCGGCTCGGCGTTCGCCGCCGGACAGGATGGCCAGGCTGGCCAGACCGTCCACAAGGACCCGGCCACCGGCAAGATCCGCAACGCCACCGCCGCCGAAGCAAAACAGCTGAACGACCTGCGCGCCGCCGATCGCGCCGCCCAGAAAGCCGCGCGCAAGGCCGCCGGCGCGCCGGCCGCCGGCGTCGTGCGCCTGCAGCAGAATGGCATCGCCGCCGCTTACGTCGATGAAGAGTCGGTGTCCTATTCGGTCGTGCGCCGCGACGCCGGCGGCAAGCTCGAAGCCGATTGCTTCCAGGGCAAGACTGCCGCCGAGACCGCCCTGAGCAAGCCTGTGACCACGCATTCCGAGGAGCACCAGCATGAAGTCGAATAAGCCAAGCCTGACCCAAGCGGCGGTGGCCCTGGCCCTCGCATGCGGCGCCGCCGGCGCGGCCCAGGCAACTGCGAAGATCGTGATCAACAACGTGAACGCCCCTGGCGTCGGTTTCAATGACCCGACTCCGGCCAACCCGGTTGGCGGCAATACCGGCACCACGCTGGGCCAGCAGCGCCTGATCGCGTTCACGTATGCCGCCAATATCTGGGGCGCGACCCTGAGCAGTTCGGTGCCGATCGTCATCAATGCGCAGTTCACGCCGCTGGCCTGCACCGCCACCGGCGCCGTACTCGGCAGCGCCGGCGCTACCCAGGTGTTTGCCGACTTCCCCGGCGCGCCGAAAGCCGGCACCATCTATTCCTACGCCCTGGCCAACAAGCTGTACGGCAGCGAGATTTCGGATCAGCCCGGCCCGCAGATCAATGCCCGCTTCAATTCCGAACTGGGCAAGGCGGGCTGCCTGACGGGCACCTCGTTCTACTTCGGCCTGGATGCCAACGAAGGCAACAACGTCGACTTCGTCGCGACCCTGCTGCACGAAATGGGTCACGGCCTGGGATTCCAGACCTTTACGAACGGCCAGACCGGCGCCCAGTTCGCCGGCTATCCATCGGTGTGGGACCATAACCTGCTCGACAACACGACCAACAAGCTGTGGGTCAACATGACGGACGCCGAGCGCGCCGCATCCGCGCTCAAGCCGGCGGGCCTGTCCTGGACCGGTCCGCGCGTGACCGCGGCCGTGCCGGCGGTGCTCTCCGCCGTGCCGCAGCTGCGCATCGTCGGTGTCGGCGCCAACTCGCCGGCCGGCGACCTGTACGCGGTCGGCACGGCCGATTTCGGCCCGAAGCTGGACAAGTCGCCGCTCACCGGCCAGGTCGTCCAGGTCGCCCTGCAGGCTGACAGCCCGGGTTCGGCCTGCACGCCGTTCAATGCGGCGAATGCCGCGGCGGTCCGCCGTAACATCGCGCTGGTCAGCCGCGGCGCCTGCGGCTTCGCGGTCAAGGTCAAGAACGCCCAGGACGCCGGCGCGATCGGCGTGATCGTGGCCGACAATGCACCGGGCCCGGTGGCCGGCATGGGCGGCGCGGATCCGAGCATCACGATTCCGGCCCTGCGTGTGACGCAGGCCGACGGCGCCATGATCGCCGCCAGCCTGACCAAGCCGAACGGTAATCTGAACGGCACCGTCGGCAAGTTCGAGCTGTCCAAGACCCTGCTCGCGGGCGCCGACGCACAGCGCCGCGTCACGATGTACACGCCGGGCGTGTACGAGCCGGGTTCGTCGGTGTCGCACTACAACACCGCGGCCTCGCGCAACCTGCTGATGGAGCCGGCCATCAATGCCGACCTGACGCACTCGGTGACGGCGCCAATCGACCTGACCCTCGAACTGCTGAAGGACATCGGCTGGTAATCGGCGCCGTCTGGCCAGCCACGCAAAACCGCCTGTCCGCAGGCGGTTTTTTTTAATCGATCAATTGGTTGCGGATCGCGTAGTGGGTGAGTTCGGCGCTGGTCTTGAGCTTCATCTTCGACAACAGGCGGGATCGGTACTCGCTGACCGTCTTGACCGACAGCGAGAGTTCCCTGGCGATTTCGCTGACCGTCTTGCCGGATGCGATCATGGTCAGGGTCTGGTATTCGCGGTCCGACAGGGTGTCGTGGACCGGCTTGTCGTGGTCTTCGCCGAGCTGGGCCGCCAGCACCTGGGCCAGCTGGGCGCTCACGTAGCGCTGGCCGCCGGCGACCTGGCGGATCGCATTGACCAGCTCGCGCGGCGCGCTCTGCTTGGTCAGGTAGCCGGACGCGCCGGCCTTCAGCGAGCGGATCGCGTACTGGTCTTCGCGG
Organism: Massilia sp. WG5; assembly: GCF_001412595.2. Taxonomy (NCBI): domain Bacteria; kingdom Pseudomonadati; phylum Pseudomonadota; class Betaproteobacteria; order Burkholderiales; family Oxalobacteraceae; genus Massilia; species Massilia sp. WG5. The sequence continues at coordinate 2,145,275 of NZ_CP012640.2, read as the reverse complement.
TGCATCGACAGCATCAGCACGGCCAGCTCCGGCTTGTCGTCCTTGATCTGCTTGAGCACTTCGATGCCGTTACGGTCGGGCAGGGAGATGTCGAGCAGGAGCACGTTGCAGCGCGACTTGCGGAACAGCTTGACGGCGTCCAGGCCCGTCTCGGCCTCGCCCACGACACTGATGTCGCGTTCCTCGGCGAGGATCTGTTTCAGGCCTGCGCGCACGATGGCGTGGTCGTCGGCAATAAAAACGCGAATGCTGGCTTTTTCTGTCATGCTTGGGTGGATTCGGGTTGCCTGGCCGCTGCCGACCTTGCGGCCAGCCTGATCTTGACGACCACCATCGTGCCGCCTCCGGGCGCCGCCGACAAGGTCAGGGTGCCGCCCAGCGCACGGGCGCGCTCGCTCATGCCGCGCAGCCCGAAGGATTGCGGCTTGAGACGGTCGGCCGGGGTGATGCCGCGGCCATTATCGCAGATGGCGAGGGTCAGGTGCTGGCGCTGGCGGCGCAGCGTGACCGTCACCCGGGTCGCGCCGGCATGCTTGGCGATATTCGTCAGCGTTTCCTGGAAAATGCGGAACAGGGCGCTGGCATGGTCCGGGTCGAGTTCGCCCTCGATGTCCGTGCCGTCGGCGCGGAAGACGCAGGGGATGCCCATCTGCTTCTCGAACTCGCGCGCCTGCCATTCGAGCGCGGCGACGATGCCCAGGTCCAGCGTCGACGGCCGCAGGTCGAGCGAGATCCGGTGCACGGCCTCGATGCTGCGGTCGACCAGGCTGTCCAGGTAATCCGCCTTTTCCTGCAGGGCCGGATCGGGCGGGAGGCGCGCCGCCAGCATGGCCAGCGCCATCTTGATCGCCGTGAGGTTGCCGCCGAGGTCGTCGTGGATCTCGCGCGCGATGCGGGTGCGCTCCTGCTCCTTGACCTGTGCGCTGTGCTCGGTCAGCTCGGCCAGGCGGGCGCGCGAACGCCGGATTTCTTCCTGCTCCAGCTTGCTGGCCGTGATGTTGGTCATGATGCCGTCCCACTGCATCCCGCCGCCGCCAAGCGGCGAAGGGGAGGCGCGCAGGTTGATCCACTTGACGTCGTTCCAGGTGGCATTAATGCGGATCCGGCCTTCCCAGTTCCAGGCGCTGGCGCCGGCCTTCGAGGCCAGCATCGCCTCCTGGTAGCTCTTGCGGTCTTCCGGCAGGATCAGCTGCGGGAAGCGTTCCGGATCCTGCTGCAGCTCGCTCACCGACAGTCCCAGCAGGGCGGAGCAGCCTTCGCTCAGGTAGGGGAAGGCCGTGCTGCCGTCCGGGTTCAGCACGAACTGGTAGACCAGGCCCGGCGTATGGTCGACTACGGCGTTGAAGCGCGCCTGGTACTGCTGCAGCGCGGCGCTGGCGGCCTGGGCGAGCGACTGGTCGTCGCCGATCGCCAGGAACAGTTCGCGGCTGTCGCGCACGATGCGCAGGAAGCACAGCTTGATCGGATAGCGGCTGCCGTCCGCGCGCAGGAAGCGGGTGCACAGGCTGACCTGGGCGCCGATCTCCTGTCCCAGCGAAGCCAGCAGGGCGTGCAGCCCGGCCGCATCGAGCTCGGGGGCGAGGTCGAGTGGTGTCATGGCGCTCAGGCGCGCCAGCTCGTAGCCGAGGTTCTGGCGCGCGGCCTGGTTGGCGTCGACCAGCAGCAGGGTCGCGGCGTCGATCAGGTAGATCTCGGTGGCCGCCGCCTGCATTTCCGGAGCCAGGGCGGGGACGGGAGAAGGTGTCAGGTCATCGTTCATGATAGGGTTCCGTCAGCGGCGCCGTGCGCGCCATTGGACCACGAAGCGGCGCAGCACCCGCGACACGCGGCTGGCGTGGCGGCTTCGCGCGCGCACGCCGCGCCGGTAGCGCCAGCGCCGCAGCGCGCGCCGCGCGGCCCGCAGCCGGCGTCCGGCCTGTACAAAGGCCGGGCTGGCGCGCAGCCGTCCGACCCAGCGGTTTTTCAATGCCATGAACCAGCCATGGCAGCGCGCGAACCAGCCCACCGCCAGCAGGGTCGGCAGGGTCAGCGCGTACAGCCGCGCGACCACTGCCGCACCGCCCAGCTTGGCGATCACGATGGTGGCGATGCCGGAGATGGCATGGCCGTGCGCGATCGCCAGCAGGGCCAGCAGCTTGACCGGCAACAGCAGCAGCCCGGGCAGCACGAACAGGCACAGCGCTCCCCAGGGCGGCAGCAGGCGCACGCGGCCCTCCAGCGCCGCCAGCAGCGGCCAGCGCGCCAGGCGGGCGCCCAGCCGCGCCCCCACGTCCCAGCACCACTCCTCGAGCAGCAGGAACATGGCGGCCAGGTGCACCAGCGGCGCGAACAGCCGGGTGCGCGCATTCGTCATGGCTCGTGTCATGCCCGAATGATACGGGAAAAGAGCGGCATGCCCGCCGCAGCCGTGCCGCGTATGCATCACATTTGTGCGCTTACGGCTACAATAAGACTTATGAATAAGGCATTTGTAAAAGAGTCCGATAACGACGACGATGATGAAGCCCTTGCGCTGGCCCAGGCGATCCCGGCCGGCTCGAAGAACTACATCACCCCGGCCGGACACAAGGCCATCAAGGACGAGCTGCTGCAGCTGATCGACGTCGACCGGCCGGAAGTCGTGCGCGTGGTGCACTGGGCCGCCTCGAACGGCGACCGCTCGGAGAACGGCGACTATATCTACGGCAAGCGCCGCCTGCGCGAGATCGACCGCCGCATCCGCTTCCTTACCAAGCGCCTGGACTCGGCCTTCGTAGTCGATCCCTCGGTCCACCACGGCAACGACCAGGTCTTCTTCGGCGCCACCGTCACCTACATGAACAAGGCGGGCGAGGAGCACACCGTCACCATCGTCGGCATCGACGAGCTCGATCCGCTGAAAGGGCGGATCAGCTGGGTCTCGCCGGTCGCGCGCGCCCTGACCAAGGCGCGCGAAGGCGACGTCGTCACCCTGCAGACGCCGCAAGGCACGGACGAGCTCGAAATCCTCGGCGTCGAGTATCCGGAACCCACCACGGACTGATTTTCATGACACAGCACCCAGAGTCCGTACGCGCGCCGGATGCGCTCGCGGCATTGCGCTCGGCCACGGCCAGCCGCCACGAGGAACTCGACAGCGGCCTGCCCATCGGCGCGCCCGACGCCTCCCTCGACGATTACGCCGGCCACCTGGCGATGCTGCGCGCCTGGCTGGCGCCGCTGCAGGACTGGCTGGCCGGCTTTGCCGACGACCCCCGTTTCGACCAGGCCAGCAGGCTGGCGCTGATCGAGCGCGACCTGGACGAGCAGGGCATGCCGCCCGTCCTCGCGCCGGCGTCATCGGCCGATGCGGTCTGGCCGCCCGACGCCAGCCCGGCCTGGCGCTGGGGCGTGTGCTATGTGATCGAAGGCTCGCAGCTGGGCGGCGCAGTGCTCTACCAGCGCCTGCACGAACGCCTGGCGCCGCATCCGCTGCGCTACCTGAAGGGCATCGATGCCGGTCCCGGTCCGCGCTGGCGCGCCTTCATGCTGGCGCTGCGCGAGCATGTGCGCACGCCGGAAGAGATCGAGGAAGCCTGCGCCGGGGCCTGCGCGGCCTTCGACGGCATGCTGGCGCTGCGCGGCCGGCTTTGTCCGCGCTAGGCCGCCATGCCGAAAAAATCCCCCATCTTCCCTGGCCCCCGCACGGCGCGCGGCCTGGTCCTCGCGATCCTGCTGTCGAACGCCGAGCAGGCCGGCGCCGAACCCCTGCGCGGGCGCGTGACCCTGGCCGCCATCGTCCGCTCCCTGAAACGCAAATACCACTGGCCGATCGAGACCACCAGCTTTCCCTCGAACGCGGCGGACGGTCGCGCCACCTGGGCCACGGTATACAGCCTGCCGGCCGAAGTCATCGACAAGGCGCTGGATGCGCGCGGGCGCGACTGGCTGCGCAGCAGTCTCGGGCGGGCGAACGACGAGGTTTGACGTTCAGGTGACCGTGAATCCGTGCTTGTGACGGTCGCGCCAGTGCGCAAACTCGTCCTCGGTAAGTGGATGGCCGACGAAGTACCCCTGGACAATGTCGCACCCCATGCCGTCGAGCGCTGCGTACGTGGCCCGATCCTCCACGCCCTCTCCGACCGTCGTAATCCCCATCCGGTGTGCGAGGGTGACTGCCGCTTCGACGATGTGCGAAGCGCTTTCTTCGGTAAGCGCGCGCCGCACGAACGACTGGTCGATCTTGATGTGCGAGATCGGCAGGCGATGCAGATACTGCAGCGAAGAGTAGCCCGTGCCGAAATCGTCGATCGTAATGCGCACGCGCCGTTGCGCCAGTCGGTTGAGTTCGATGACCACCCGCTCCATGTCCGTCATCAGTGCGCCCTCCGTGATTTCCAGCTCGAGCAGTTCGCCGTCGACCCCATGGAAGTCGAGAAGGCTGAACACCTTGTCGACGAAACCACGGTAGGTGAGATTCCTGGGGGAGACATTCACGGCCACCGGGATCGACTCTCCCTGCTCACGCCATCTCCTGGCCTGCTCCAGCGAGCGCCTCAGCGTGAACTCGACGATTGCCTGGATCAGTGTGCTCTGCTCGGTGCAAGGGATGAAGACGTTCGGCGAGACCCAGCCACGTTGAGGATGCCACCACCGGATCAATGCCTCGACGCCGCACAGTTGGCCGGAGCGGATTGCCACCTTGGGCTGGTACCGGAGCGTGAGGTCGCCGTCCTCCATGGCCAGCCGCAGGTCGCTTAGCAGCGACAGGTTCTCCTTTACGGTGATCATGAACCCGGCGTCGTAGTGCACGCTGTGCTGGGCACCGCGGTGCGCGGCCAGCGCCGCTGCCTCCGCCTCGAGGATGAGCGTGTCCAGACCTTGCGAGGTATCGGGCGGCAGCGGCCCCCGCACGTATCCGATGCTGGCGTCCGCATGCACGGGCACCTGGCCGATCTGCAACGGGGACTGGAGCAGCTTTTCGAGATCCTCAAGGAAGCGGTCAGCTTCCCCTGCCGCGCCGGGCATGGCAAGCACGCTGATGCGCTCGATGCTGGAGCGGTAAATTTCCACCCCTTCCTTGAACGTGGACCGGATCCTCAGCGCCAGCTGCTCCACGATGGCGTCCACCACGTCCACGCCGAAAGCCGTCCTCAGGTCGGCGATGTTATCGATGGAGACGACGGCAAGCACAAAGGGTTTGCGGGGATGGGAAAACGGATCCATGTGCTGCAGATCCGCGACCAGGGCGGCGCGGTTACGCAGTCCGCTCTTGGGATCGTGAAGGGAGTCCCATTCCAGTTTCCGGACCTGGGCACGCACGCTATCGCTTGCCACCCCGCTTAACACGCCGACCAAGGCGAAAAACACCGTCCGGTAGATCCAGTTCAAGGTTTCCTGCATTTCGCCCGTGGCGGAATCAATCGGCATGTATGGGCCGAGCACAAGGCCGCCGATGATCGCCACGACAAGTCCACCCCAGAGCCCGTAGATGAACCCTGACAGGAGGATGGGCAAATACATGGAGTGCGAGAATACGAACTTGATCCCGCCCGTCGTGTAGACGACGTACGCGATGATCGCGATGGCGCAGAGGAACACTGGAAAGCTGAGTCGCGCGACACGCTGGTTGCTGAGGAATACGCGTTGGAAATATGTTGCTCTTTTCAAATGCGCTCTCCGCTTCCTTGCCGATGTTTCTCATTCGATGCAGCACGGCGGGAGCGACGGCGCGTAGCAGGGAACAAGAAAAAAGCCAATAGAATTCCTCGATGCAACACAGGGATCGTTTTGAACCAGGGTAGAGATATAGTGCATCTTTTAGGGAATGGCATGCGCCTCGTTGGAAATTTAATCCAATTGCATGGCGACTTTATTGGTCACCCACACCCGGCGTTGGAAGCTGGCCGGCGTATCGCATCCTGTACCAGGCGATGCCGAGCAATTCGTAGATCGCATACCAGGACCGGCGCATGCCCTCGGCGCTGGGCAGCCAGGCGCTGAGCGACTGCGCCTCCCTGCCGAAGAACATGGTCGGCGCGCTGATCACCTCCATGCCTGCGTGCTCGAAGGCGCTGCGGGCGCGCGGCATGTGCATTGCATCGGTCACCAGCAGGATGCGCCGGATGCCGTCGGCATGCAGCAGGACGGCGCTGTAGGCCGCGTTCTCGGCGGTGTCGCGCGAGCGCGGCTCGATCCACCTGACCGGCACGCCGAAGTCCTCGCGCAGGGCCGTTGCCATCGCATCGGCCTTGGCGTATTCCTCGGCGGCGGCGGCGGGGGCGAGGCCGCTGCTGCCATTGCCGCCGCTGACCAGGACCGGCAGCCCGGTGCGGCGCTGCAGGTGCGCCGCGTAGCGCAGGCGCGCCAGGGCGACGTAGTCCGGAATGTCGCGGCCGCCGTATTCGGGGGCATCCTGCAGCCTGCCGGCGGCAAGCACGACGATCGCCTGCGCACCGGCCCGCTCGGGCGCCTGCAGCGGCGCCGTCATCCGTTCCAGCGGCGCAACGAAGAAGCTGGCGCCGGCGTTACTGGACAGGAAGGCGAGCAAGGCCAGGCCCGTGCCGGCAATGAGGCGTCCGGCGCGCGGCCAGCGGCGCCAGATGCCCAAGCCGATGAGGATCAGCAAAAATAGATTGGCGGGCGGGAGGATGAGGTCGCGCGGAATGGCGTTGAGCAGTTCGAGTACCGGTGTCAGGCCCACATCTGAATTTCCTGGTGTCTTTATTGTTGCTGTCACTATACACTTCCTTGGTAGTTCATCAACACATCGTTCGTGACACATCGGAAAGGACATCGACATGAACAGCTTGCCATTCAAGGCCCTCGCCATCGGCATCGCAGTCGTCCTGGTGGTGGCGCTGGCGCCCTTCGGCACCGTGCCCGCCGGCCACCGCGGCGTGATGACCACGTTCGGCAGTCCGAGCAGCGAGGTGCTGAGCGAGGGCATCCACTTCCGCATTCCGCTGGCGCAGAAGCTCAACCTGGTCAACGTCTCGATCCAGAAGGGCGAGGGCGACGGCGACGCCGCCTCGCGCGACCTGCAGACCGTGCATACCCGCGTGGCCCTGAACTACCACGTCAGGCCGGAGGCGGCGGTGACCGTGTTCCGCGACCTCGGCAACGAGCCCGGCACGCGCATCATCATCCCTTCGGTGCAGGAAGCCGTGAAGGCCGTCACCGCGCGCTTCACCGCCGAGGAGCTGATCGCCAAGCGCACCGACGTGCGCGACCAGATCGTGACCCAGCTGCGCGAACGCCTGGCGCGGCACGGCATCATGGTCGACGAGTTCTCGATCGTGAACTTCAATTTCTCGCGTTCGTTCAACGAGGCGATCGAAGCGAAGACCACGGCCGAGCAGCTCAAGCTGAAGGCGGAGCGCGACCTGCAGCGCATCGAGGTCGAGGCCCGCCAGCGCGTGGCCCAGGCCAAGGCCGAGGCGGAATCGCTGGCCGTGCAGCGCCAGCAGGTGACGCCGGAACTGATCCGCCTGCGCGAGATGGAGAACCAGCGCCAGGCCATCGAAAAGTGGGACGGCAAGCTGCCCAACGTGGCGGGCGGCGCGATCCCCTTCATCAACGTCAGCAACGCAAAGTAAGTCAACCAGAACAGGAGACCAGCATGATCAAGGGATTACGCACCGTGAAGTACCCCGTGTCCGACCTCGACAAGGCCAAGGCCTGGTTCAGCGAGGTGTTCGGCGCCGCACCGTACTTCGACCAGCCCTTCTATGTCGGCTTCGCCATCGGCGGCTTCGAACTCGGCCTGGTGCCGGACGGGACGCCGGGCACCAGCGGCTCGGTGGTGTACTGGGGCGTGGACGACATCGCGGCCGAGGTCGCGCGCATCGTGGCGCTCGGGGCCGGCGAGCATGAGGCGATCCAGGATGTGGGGGAGGGGATCAAGGTGGCGGAGTTGAAGGATCCGTTCGGGAACGTGATCGGCCTGATCGAGAATCCGCTGTTCGATGTGGCCCAGGTGCGCTGAACGCGTGGGCACCCTGTGCCCACGGTCACGTTCGCTGGCTACGTCCGCTCGCGCTCGACCCGGTTCACGCCCGCCACCCTGCGCAGGTTGCGGATCAGGTGGGCCAGGTGCACGCGGTCCTTCACCTGGATGGTGAAGCGCAGCTGGGTCATCATGTGTTCGTCGTCCTCGTCCATGCCCACATACGTGATGTTGGCGTCGGACTCGCCGATCTCGGCGGCGACCCGGGCGAGGATGCCCTTCTCGTTGTTGATCAGCAGGCGGATGCGGCAGTCGAAGCGGCGGTTCAGCTCCGTGCCCCACTGGACCGCGATCCAGCGGTCCGGTTCCTTGGCGCGCAGGCGCTTGGCCTGCGAGCAGTCGCCGGTGTGCACCACCAGGCCCTGGTCGCGGCGCAGCTGGCCGACGATCTGGTCGCCCGGGATCGGCAGGCAGCAGGGCGCCAGCTGCACCGCCACGCCTTCGCTGCCGTAGATCGTGACCGGATCCAGTTCGGGCGAGCTGCTGGGCTGGGCCGGCAGGGCGTCGACCTGGTTGTCCATCAGGCCGAAGATGTGGCGCGCCACCAGCGCCGGCATGCGCTTGCCGATGCCGAGGTCGGCGTACACCTCGTCCATCGACTTGACCGAGGACTCGGCCAGCAGCTTCTCGATGGTGCCTTGCTGGAGTTCGCTCTGGATGCCCAGCTGGCCCAGCGCCTGCGCCAGCAGTTCCTGGCCCAGTTCCACCGATTCGTTCAGGTTGATGGTGCGCAGGTAGTGGCGGATCGCCGAACGCGCCTTGCCGGTGCGCACAAAACTGAGCCAGGTCGGGCTCGGACGCGAATTCGGGTCGGTCTCGATCTCGACGATGTCGCCGTTGCGCAGCTCGGTGCGCAGCTGGGCCGGCTCGTGGTTGATCTTGACGGAGACCGTATGGTCGCCGATGCCGGTGTGGATCGAGTACGCGAAGTCGAGCGGGGTGGCGCCGCGCGGCAGGGCGATGATCTTCGACTTCGGCGTGAGCACGTACACCGAGTCCGGGAACAGGTCGACCTTGACATGCTCGAGGAATTCGGCCGAGTCGCCGGTCTGCTGCTGGATGTCGAGCAGGGACTGCAGCCAGGCGTGGGTGCGCTGCTGCAGGTCCGACATGTTCTGGTCGCCGGTCTTGTACAGCCAGTGCGCCGCCACGCCGCTCTCCGCGGTGCGGTGCATTTCCTGGGTGCGGATCTGGAATTCGACCGGGGTGCCGTAGGGGCCGATCAGGGTGGTGTGCAGCGACTGGTAGCCGTTGATCTTGCGGATCGCGATGTAGTCCTTGAACTTGCCGGGCATCGGCTTGTACAGGGCGTGCAGGGTGCCGAGCGCCACGTAACAGTTCGGGACGGTGTCGACCACCACGCGGAAGCCGTACACGTCCAGCACCTGCGAGAACGACAGGTGCTTGTTCCGCATTTTCTTATAGATGCCGAACAGGGTCTTTTCGCGGCCGTAGACTTCGGCCTGGATGCCGGCCGCGCCCAGCGTGTTCTTGACGGCGTCGAGGATCTTGCGGACCACTTCGCGGCGGTTGCCGCGCGCGGCCTTGATCGCCTTCGCCAGCGTGCGGTAACGCAGCGGGTACAGGTGCGAGAACGACAGGTCCTGCAGTTCGCGGTAGATGTCGTTCAGGCCCAGCCGGTGCGCGATCGGCACGTAGACTTCCATGGTCTCGCTGGCGATGCGGCGCTTCTTCGCGGGCGCCATCACGCCCAGCGTGCGCATGTTGTGCAGGCGGTCGGCCAGCTTGATCAGGATGACCCGCACGTCCGACGCCATCGCCAGCAGCATCTTGCGGAAGTTCTCGGCCTGGGCCTCGACCACGCTCTGGAATTCGATCTTCTCGAGCTTGGACAGGCCGTCGACCAGGTTCGCGACCTGCGGGCCGAAGCGCTCGAGCAGCTCTTCCTTCTTGACGTCCTGGTCCTCGATCACGTCGTGCAGCAGCGCGGCCATGATGGCCTGGGCGTCCAGCTTCCAGTCGGCGCAGATCTCGGCGACGGCGATCGGGTGGGAGATATAGGGTTCGCCCGACTTGCGTACCTGGCCGAGGTGCATCTCGTCGGAGAAGCGGTAGGCTTCCTTGACCTTCTTGAGTTCGGCGGGCGTGAGGTAGTCGGCCAGCTTGCTGGCCAGGTGGGAAATCGACGCGACGCCCGGAGCGGGCGCCTGTTCGGCTTCCTGCGGCTTGTTGGCCGGCCGGCTGGGCCGGCCTTTGGTGCTGCCTGAGTGGATGGAATCCGGTGGAGACAAGGTCATACTCGAAGAAAATCAGCCGCTGTGTGGGGACAGCATATCAGAATAAGTCAGGGGCTGACCAAGCCACGACGAGCTCAGGCACATAATCAGTTGGGATCCGGGCCCAGCTAATTACATCGGGACCTTTTTCAGCATCTCCAGGCCAACCTTGCCGGCAGCGATTTCGCGCAGGGCGACGACGGTCGGCTTGTCCTTGGCTTCGACTTTCGGGGTGTGGCCCTGCAGCAGCTGGCGCGCACGGTAGGTGGCGGACAGGGTCAGCTGGAAGCGGTTCGGGATGTTTTTCAGGCAGTCTTCGATGGTGATGCGGGCCATGGTGTGCTCCTAGAAATGATGTAAAGCCGGCTTCTGACCGGCTGACTTGATGCTGACTGTTGTTCTGATCAGTCGGGGGCAGCGCCCACCCGTGAAAACCGGGCTCCGACCCCGAGGGTCTTAGCTTTGCGGTTGATGCGCGTGGATTCCTAACTGTGCGAACAGCGAAGCATTGCGGGCCGCCTGCTGGGCGAATCGTGCTCGTGTCGCTTTGACAATCGCCTGCAGCTCGGACAAGGCGACGTTGAACTCTTCGTTGATGATAGCATATTCGAACTCGGGAGCGTGAGCGATCTCGCCGCCCGCCGCCAGCAAACGTCGCGTAATGATGTGCGGTTCGTCGGTGCCGCGCTTGTGCAGGCGCTCCTCCAGCGCCGCGATCGACGGCGGCAGGATGAAGATGCCGGCCGCATCCGGGAACAGCTTCTTCACCTGGCGCGCACCCTGCCAGTCGATCTCCAGCAGGATGTCGGTGCCGTTCTTCATCTCCTGTTCCACGGTCAGGCGGCTGGTGCCGTAGTAATTCCCGTGTACCTCAGCCCATTCCAGGAATTCGCCGCGGTCGGCGCGGGCGACGAAATCCTCGGCGGTGGTGAAGTGGTAATGGACGCCGTCCTGCTCACCGGGACGCGGCGGACGCGTGGTCGTCGAGATCGACAGCTTGATGCCCGGCTCCTGCGCCAGCAGCGCGTTGACCAGGGTCGACTTGCCGGCGCCGGAAGGGGCGGCGACAATGAAGAGGCTGCCGGAGAATGCGTTGGTGTGCATGCTTGTTCCTTTGCTACGTGTGTTTCGGAATTAAAGGTGGGCACGGGGTGCCCACCCTACACAGCGTAGGGTGGACACCCCGTGCCCACGCGTGTCGTGCAATTTGCCCGGCGTTATTCAGTCGGGGTCAGAGCCCACCCGTGAAAACCGGGCTCCGACCCTCGATTATTCAAGATTCTGTACCTGTTCGCGCATCTGCTCAATAAGCAGCTTGAGCTCCATCGACGCGTCCGCCAGTTCCTTGACCGAGGCCTTGGCGCCCAGCGTGTTCGCTTCGCGGTTCAGTTCCTGCATCATGAAGTCCAGGCGCTTGCCGACCTGGCCGCCTTTCTGGAGGATGTGCCGGGTCTCGTTCAGGTGCGCGGTCAGGCGCGACAGCTCTTCGGAGACGTCGATGCGGATGCCGTACAAAGTGACTTCCTGGCGAATCCGCTCGAAGACTTCCTGTCGCGTCAACACCTGCGGATTGCCGTGGCCGGCAAGGCCCAGCGCATCCTGCATGCGTTCGACCGCCTTTTGCTGGAACTGCGAGATCACCTGGGGGATCAGCGGCGAGATGCGCTTGACGATGGCTTCCATCGACTCGATGCGCGACAGCAGCATCGCTTCCAGCGCCGCGCCTTCGCGTTTGCGGCTGTCCACGAAAGCGGCGACCACTTGCCGGGTGAGCCCGGCGACGTCGGCCTGCAGCGATTCCTGGCCCACTTGCGCTTCTTCGATCACGCCCGGCCAGCGCAGCAGTTCGGCCACCGTCATCGGGGGAGCGGACACGAAGTGGCGCGTGACCTCGCCCTGCAGCCGCGCCAGGTCGGCCAGCAGTTCATGGTTCAGCACCTGGGAGCCGCTCGCCGCCTTGCGGCCGAACGAGAGGCGGACTTCCACCTTGCCGCGCGTGATCGCAGCCATGATCGCCGAGCGCAGGTCCGGTTCGAGCGCACGCAGCTCGTCGTTGATGCGGAACTGCAGATCGAGGAAGCGCGAGTTGACGCTCTTGATCTCGATCGTGAGGGTGCCGGCAGCGCCTTCGCTGGTGGCGACCGCATAACCTGTCATGCTAGAAATGCTCAATTGAGTCCCCGGATAATCACGGAACCTGAGCGCCTAACAAAACCTCCATGGCGGCGTTGCATCGTCTCGCCGTACTTGCGTACGGTCTTCGACGACGCGCCTTGCCCTGAAGGTTTTCTTAGACGCTCCACGTGGCTCCTTTATTCTTTACAAAGCGGTGATTTATCCACACAATCGCCGTGTTACGCAAGGAATACTTTCCCAGATGGCTGCACAAAATAACGCTCCCCTGCCCGAAGGGCTGGAAATTGGCGGATATCGCATTGTAAAGAAAATTGCGTCCGGCGGGTTCAGTATTGTTTATCTTGCATATGACGGCGACGGCAACGCGGTCGCCATCAAGGAATACCTGCCCAGCGCCCTGGCGCTGCGCCAGCCAGGCGAGCTTGTCCCGGTCATCTCGAAGGCCAACCTGCCGGTCTTCCGCATCGGCCTGAAGTGCTTTTTCGAGGAGGGCAGGGCGCTGGCGAAGATCGTCCACCCGAACGTGGTGCGGGTCCTGAACTTCTTCCGCGCCAACGACACGGTGTATATGGTCATGGCCTACGAGTCGGGCCACTCGCTGCAGGAGCAGATCTCGCGTCTGCTGGCCCGCGGACAGCGCGCCAGCGAGGGCTTCATCCGCCAGGCCTTCAACGGGGTCTGCGGCGGCCTGCGCGAGGTCCACGCCAACAAGCTGCTGCACCTCGACCTGAAGCCGGCCAACATCTACCTGCGTACCGACGGCACGCCCCTGCTGCTGGACTTCGGCGCCGCGCGCCAGACCATCAACACCGACCTGCCGACCCTCGCGCCGATGTACACGCCGGGCTTCGCGGCTCCCGACCTTTACATCAAGGGCGCCATGCTCGGCCCCTGGACCGACATCTACAGCATCGGCGCGGCGATCTACGCCTGCATGGCCGGCGCGCCGCCGCAGCCGGCCGACCAGCGCAAGACCCAGGACGAGATGGCGGCCCGCATCGACAGGATCGAAGCGGCCTATTCGGCGGAGCTGGTGGCGATGCTGCGGTCCTGCCTGGCGCTCGATCCGCTGGCGCGTCCGCAGAGCGTGTTCGCGGTGCAGAAGGTGCTGCAGGCCGGATTCAGCGCCGGCGCGGCGGGCGCTGCGGTGGCGCAGGCGCGGCCGCCGGCATCCGGCTGGCGCAGCCTGGTCAACCGCATCAACCCATTCGCTTAGGAAGCCCATGCAGTTTTCCGTCTACCAGCAAAGCCATATCGGCGGCCGCAAGATCAACCAGGACCGGATGGGCTACAGCTACACACGCGAGGCGCTGCTGCTGGTGCTGGCCGACGGCATGGGCGGCCACCAGCGCGGCGAGGTCGCTGCCAGCATCGCGCTGCAGACCATGTCGACCCTGTTCCGCAGCCAGGCCACGCTGTATGTGAAGAAGCCCGAGCGCTTCCTGGAAGAGGCCTTCGAGCAGGCCCACGAAGCGATCCAGCGCTACGCCCGCGAGCACGCGATGGCGGACAGCCCGCGCACCACCATCGTCGCCTGCCTGGTCCAGCACAACTGCGCCGTCTGGGCGCACTGCGGCGACTCGCGCCTGTACTGGCTGCGGCGCGGCCAGATCCTGGCGCGCACCCGCGATCATTCGCACATCGAGCACCTGATCGCCAAGGGCCTGGCCGACCCCGGCGAGCGCAACACGCACCCGGACCGCAACAAGCTGTACAGCTGCCTGGGCGCGTCGACGCCGCCGAAAGTCGAGCTGTCGCGCCAGGCCAGCCTGGAGCCGGGCGACGTGCTGCTGCTCTGCTCGGACGGCCTGTGGGGCATCCTGCCCGACACCGAGATCGTGCACCAGCTCTCCACCCACACCATCGTGCAGGCGGTGCCGGACATGATCGGCATGGCGACCGCGATCGCCGGCTCGCGCGGCGACAACACCACGGCGCTGGCCATCCAGTGGCAGGGCGCCGGCGCGCAGTCGTCCGATCCTGCCGGCCCCGGCGACGACAGCGTGGTCTCGACCATGCTGCTGTCCGAAGGCGAGGTGACGACCCGCCTGGCCGAGCAGCCCGCGGCAATCGGCCAGGACGCCGAGGACTTCGGCGACGAGGACATCGAAAAGGCGATCGCCGAGATCCGCGACGCGATCGAAAAATCATCACAGCTACTCAAATAACAAGGACCCGCATGACTTTCACCGCCCGCCCCAGCAACCGCGCCGTCGACCAGCTGCGCGCCATCCGCCTGACCCGCCAGTACACCAAGCACGCCGAGGGTTCGGTGCTGATCGAATGCGGCGACACCAAGGTGATCTGCACCGCCAGCATCGAAGAGAAGGTGCCGGGCTTCCTGAAGGGCAAAGGGCAGGGCTGGCTGACCGCCGAATACGGCATGCTGCCGCGCTCGACCCACACGCGCATGGACCGCGAGGCGGCGCGCGGCAAGCAGTCCGGCCGCACCCAGGAGATCCAGCGCCTGATCGGCCGTTCGCTGCGCGCGGCCTTCGACCTGGAAGCGTTCGGCGAGCGCACCCTGCACCTGGACTGCGACGTGATCCAGGCCGACGGCGGGACCCGCACCGCCTCGATCACCGGTGCGATGGTGGCGGCCTATGACGCCTTCAACGCCCTGGTCGGCCGCGGCCTGATCGCGTCGGTGCCGGTCAAGCAGTTCGTGGCGGCGGTCTCGGTGGGCGTCTACCAGGGCATGCCGGTGCTCGACCTCGACTACATCGAAGACTCGAACTGCGACACCGACATGAACGTGGTCATGACCGACCTCGGCCACTTCGTCGAAGTGCAGGGCACGGCCGAAGGCGCGGCCTTCTCGCGCGCCGGCATGAACCGCCTGCTGGACCTGGCCGAACAGGGCGTGCGCGAGCTGGTGACCGTGCAGAAGCGGGCGCTGGGACTGGTGGGATGAGCGCGCCCGGCCTGCGGCGCCCCCGCAGCCTGCTTGCGCTGCTGCTGGCCGCCGCCGGCACGCTCGCGCATGCCGCCAACCCGATCGTCCCCGGCTGGTACGCCGATCCGGAAATCCGCATCTTCCAGGGCCAGTACTGGATCTATCCGACCTATTCCGACGATTATGGCAAGCCGGACCGATCGCGGTCCTTCACGCCCGAACAGCAGCGCATGCGCGCCCAGCCGGGCATCGTCTTCGAGACCTACCTCAGGCAGACCTTCCTGGACGCCTTCTCGTCGCCCGACCTGGTGCACTGGACCAAGCATGCGCACGTGCTCGACGTCGCGAACGTCGCCTGGGCCGCCTACGCGATGTGGGCGCCCTCGGCCATCGAACACAAGGGCAAGTACTACCTGTTCTTCGGCGCCAACGATATCCAGGGCAAGGGCCAGCCCGGGGGCATCGGCGTCGCGGTCAGCGACCGTCCCGAAGGCCCGTTCAGGGATGCGCTCGGCCACCCGCTGATCGGCGAGATCCGCAACGGCGCCCAGCCGATCGACCAGATGGTCTTCAAGGACGACGACGGCCAGATCTACATGTATTACGGCGGCTGGAAGCACGCGAACGTGGTGAAGCTGGCGCCGGACCTGCTCGGCCTGGTCCCATTCCCGGACGGGGAGACCTACAAGGAAATCACGCCGGATCCCGCGTATGTGGAAGGCTCCTTCATGGCCAAGCGCAAGGGCGTGTATTACCTGATGTGGTCGGAAGGCGGATGGACCGGGCCGGACTACCGCGTCGCCTATGCGATGGGCGCCTCGCCGATCGGGCCGTTCAGGCGCATCGGCACGATCCTGGAGCAGGACGACAGGATCGCCAGGGGAGCGGGGCATCACTCGGTGGTGAATATCCCGGGCACCGATGACTGGTATATCGTCTATCACCGGCGTCCGCTGGACGACAAGAATGGCCATCACCGCGAGATGGCCATCGACCGGCTGTATTTCAACGAGGACGGCACGATCAGGAAGGTCAAAATGACCAGGGAAGGCGTCGCGCCGCGACTCCTTGCGCGGATCGGTGAAGCGGCTCAGTGATGCAACTCAGTGATGCAACTGGCTTCCCATCGACGCCTGGCTTGGCTGTTCCGGCTGGAACGCCCGATTGGCCGCCGCCGTATTGCTGTGCGCTTCGAAGCGGGCGAATTTGCCGTCACGTAGGGTGAACACGTGGACCCATGGCGTGTCCAGTTCGCGCCCGGTCGACTTGACGTGCCAGGTGGCATGCCCCAGCACCACGACCTTGTCCCCTTCCGCAATGAATTCGCGGGGCTCGAAGCGGATCGCCTGTGTGCTCGCATCGAGCTTGCCGAAGAACTCGGCAATGCCCTGCTTGCCGTGGAAGCTGCCGGCGAAAGGCACAACTTCCGATTCCGGACTGGTCCATTCGGCGTCGTCGGTGCAGCGGTCGATGATGCCCCGGATATCGCCGCTCTGGAACATCCGGTAGGCTTCCTGCACCAGTTGCTTGTTTTGCTGTGCGTCCATGATGTCTCCTTCAGAATGTCGGCCTCGCTTGGCCGATGAATCAGCCTAGTACCGCTTAAGGAGATGTCAAGGATTCCCGACGAGGACGCGGCATGTTGGCGCCTGTACTCAGCATTAATGCGTATAATTCCGAATGTTAAATTTTGTAAGAGAAACTAAACGATGTCGCTCGTGAAGAACCGCAACAACGTTCATGTCTCTGGCAAAGGCGCGGCGACCATGGTGTTTGCTCACGGATTCGGGTGCGATCAAACCATGTGGCGCTTTCTCGCGCCGGCCTACGAGGAACGTTTCCGTACAATTGAATTCGATCACGTCGGCAGCGGGCGTTCGGACCTGTCGGCGTACGACCGTGACAAATATGGCAGCCTGCACGGCTACGCCGACGACCTGCTGGAGATCATCGACGAGTTCGCAAGCGGCCCCGTGATCTTCGTCGGCCACTCCGTCAGTACGATGATCGGCCTGCTTGCCACGATCAAGGCGCCACACAAGTTCAGCGCCCAGATCATGGTCGGCCCGTCGCCGTGCTACATCAACGACGGCGACTATATCGGCGGCTTCGATCGCGAGGATATCGACGAGTTGCTGGAAACGATGGACGCGAATTACCTCGGCTGGTCCAGCAACATGGCGCCGGCGATCATGGGTGTGCCGGATCGTCCCGAGCTGCGCGCGGAACTGACCAGCAGCTTCTGCCGCAACGACCCCGAGATCGCCAAGCACTTCGCCCGCGTTACCTTCCTGTCCGACCATCGTTCGGACGTGGCGCGCTCGACCGTGCCGGCGCTGATCCTGCAGTGCACCGACGACATCGTGGCGCCCCGTTCGGTAGGGGAGTTCCTGCACCGCAAGCTGCCGGTCAGCACGCTGCACATCATCGACAACGTCGGCCATTGCCCGCACATGAGCGCGCCCACCGAAAGCTCGCGTGCGATCGATCACTTCCTCGCGCACACCCTGCGCTGACCTGTTGTGATGGCAGAATCGCCTTCCGGTGACACATTATTCGATCACGCAGCGTGCGCCCTGCTGCTCACCGCCAGCGATGGCCTGATACTCAGGGCAAACAGCACGGCCTGCAGCTGGCTCGGCTACGACGAGAGCGACCTCGTCGGGAAAATGCGCGCGCAGGAATTGCTGCCGATCGGCGCTCGCCTTTTCTATAACACGCATTGCCAGCCGATCCTTCAAGTACAAGGCTCGGTGGCCGAGGTGCAGGTCGAGCTGCGCAACCGCCGCCAGGAACGCTTGCCCATGCTGATCAACATCATGCGGCGCCAGGAGGCGGGCGGGATCGTCGATCATTGGGCCTTGTTCAAGGCGTCCGACCGGCGCGCTTACGAGCGCGAACTGCTGGCTGCACGCAAGGCCGCGGAAGCGGCCGAAGCCGAGCTGAAGAAGCTGAACACGCAGCTGTCGGCGGCGGATCGACGGAAGGACGAATTCCTGGCCACCCTTTCGCACGAACTGCGCAATCCGCTGGCGCCCATGCGCAGCGCACTCGACGTCTTCAAGCTGAAGTTCGGGCAGGCGGGCGAAGGCCGCCTGCTGCAGGTGTTCGACCGCCAGCTGCGCCATCTCACGCGGCTGGTCGACGACCTGATGGAAGTCTCGCGGATCACGCAGGGACGCATGCAGCTGCGCCGGGCGCCGCTCGAGCTGTCCGCGCTGGTGCGCAGCGCCGCACAGGACCTGGCCGAGACGATGCGGACGGCGCGGCATGACTTGCAGCTGTTTATCTGCGACGCACCGGTGGTCGTGGACGGCGACGCGACCAGGCTCGCCCAGGTGGTGCTGAATCTGCTGACCAATGCCGCCAAGTACACGCCGGACGGCGGCCGGATCGAGCTGCACCTGGCCTGTACGCCGGAGCTGGCGGAGATACGGGTCTGCGACAACGGCATCGGCATTCCCGCAAGCGCGCTCGCCACCGTGTTCGACATGTTCTCGCAACTCGAGCCGGCGCTGGAGCGCTCCAAGGGTGGCCTCGGCATCGGCCTGGCGCTGGTGCGCGGGATCGTCGAACTGCACGGCGGCAGCATCGGGGCGGAGAGCGCGGGACTGCACAAGGGCAGTACCTTCACCGTGCGCCTGCCGCTTGCCGTGGGCGCTTCCTGCCCGGCCGCGGCGGCGCCCGCGATTGCCGACGCCGCCCGCGTGCGCATCCTGGTGGTCGACGATAACCAGGATGCGGCCGAGACGCTGGCAATGGCGCTCGAACTGTCCGGTTGCAAGGTCGTGGTCGCGCATTCGGGAATGCAGGCGCTGGAACTCATCGCCATCGCCGATCCGGCCGTGGTCCTGCTCGATATCGGCCTGCCCGACATGAATGGCTACGAGCTGGCGCGCCGCCTGCGGGCCTTGCCCGGAGGTATGGCCAGGACCCTGATCGCCACCACCGGCTGGGGCCAGGAAAAAGACCGCGAGCGCGCCTTCGATGCCGGTTTCGACCATCACCTGACAAAACCGATCGACTTCGAAGTCCTCAAGCCCTTGCTGCTCGGCGACGGCCAGGCGCCCGCGGCGTTAAAATAGCGCCTTCCCCGCGCTACCCGAACACATCATGACCCAACGCCTCATCCTTGCCTCCAACAACGCAGGCAAGCTCAAGGAATTTGCCCAGCTGCTGGCGCCGATCGGTTTCGAACTGCATCCGCAGGGCGAATTCGACGTTCCCGAAGCCGAGGAGCCCTTCGGCACCTTCATCGAGAACGCGCTGCAGAAGGCCCGCCACGCCGCGCGCCTGACCGGACTGCCGGCGCTGGCCGACGATTCCGGCGTCTGCGTGAACGCCCTCGGCGGTGCGCCCGGCGTGCTGTCGGCGCGCTATGCCGGCGAGCCGAAGTCGGACGCCCGCAACAACGACAAGCTGATCCAGGATCTCGCCGGCCACGCCGACCGGTCGGCCTATTACTACTGCGTGCTGGTCTACGTGCGCCATGCCGACGATCCGCAGCCGGTGATCGCCGACGGCGTCTGGCGCGGCCGGATCGTCGACACGCCGCGCGGCGCCAACGGCTTCGGCTACGACCCTTATTTCCTGATCCCGGAACTCGGCAGGACCACCGCCGAGCTCGAGCCGTCCGAAAAGAATGCGATTTCCCACCGCGGCCAGGCGATCCGGGTCCTGGTCGATAAACTGGGCGAGCTCCTGAAATGATCCCGATCAAACCCGTCGGCAATGGCATCGCGGCGAACCTCGAGCCGCGTTCGCCCGCCACCGCCGCCCTGCAATACCTGCAGCCCGGTTCCCTGAACCTGGCGGCGCTGCCGCCGCTGTCGCTGTACATCCACTGGCCCTGGTGCGTGCGCAAGTGCCCCTACTGCGACTTCAATTCGCACGAGTCGAAGGGCCCGATCCCGGAGCAGGAATACCTGGACGCGCTGCGCGCCGACCTCGAGCAGTCGCTGCCGCTGATCTGGGGCCGCAAGATCCACACCGTCTTCATCGGCGGCGGCACGCCGAGCCTGATGTCGGCCGCGGGACTGGACCGCCTGCTGTCCGACCTGCGCACCCTGCTGCCGCTCGAGATCAATGCCGAGATCACGATGGAAGCGAATCCCGGCACCTTCGAGGCCGAGAAATTCAAGGCCTACCGCGCCAGCGGCATCAACCGCCTGTCGATCGGCATCCAGAGTTTCAATGGCCGGCACCTGCAGGCGCTGGGCCGCATCCACGACGAGAACGAAGCCCGGCGCGCGGTCGAGATAGCGCAGGCGAATTTCGACAACTTCAACCTCGACCTGATGTACGCGCTGCCCGGCCAGACGCTCGAGGAAGCGCGGCGCGACATCGAGACCGCGCTGGGCTTCGCGCCGCCGCACCTGTCGCTGTATCACCTGACGATGGAGCCGAACACCGTGTTCGCGAAGTATCCGCCGCAGCTGCCCAGCGACGACGAGAGCGCCGACATCCAGGACATGATCCTCGAGACGATGGCCGGGGCAGGGTACGAGCACTACGAGGTGTCGGCGTATGCGAAGCCGGGCCACCGCGCGCGCCATAACCTGAACTACTGGACCTTCGGCGACTATCTCGGCATCGGGGCCGGCGCCCACTCCAAGCTGTCCTTCCCGCACCGCGTGCTGCGCCAGGCGCGCTACAAGCAGCCGGCTTCCTTCATCGAGGCGGCGCAGAAGGGCAACGCGGTGCACGAGGAACGCGAGATCGCGCGCGGCGAGATGGGCTTCGAGTTCATGCTCAACCTGCTCCGCCTGACCGAAGGCTTCGACCCGAACCTGTTCGGCGAGCGCACCGGCATGTCGATTACCGCCATCGAGAAGGCCCTGAACGAGGCCGAGGCCAAGGGCCTGATCTACCGCGACTTCAAGCTCATCAGGCCGACCGAACTGGGACAGCGCTTCCTGAACGACCTGCAGGAGATGTTCCTGGGCGACTGAGCCCGGGTTCTCAGTAGGCGATATGCAGGCGCAGCGAGCCGACGTCGACCGGCCCGCGCGCCCGGTTGTAGCCGGGGTTGGCGATGTGCTGGAAGTCCAGCGACAGCGCGGCGCCCGCGGCCAGCGGAATCCGGTAATACGCCTCGGCGATCGATTCCGGCCGGTAGTCCAGGCGGCCGTCGCCGATGAAGGCGCCGACGCCGCCGGCGGCCAGGTAGGCGCGGTGCGCCGCCGACAGGCTATTCCGCACCAGGGCCAGGCCGAGCGTGTCGCCGGCGCGTCCCCACGCCGAGCCCTGCAGCGTAAGCCCTGCCGACAGCGAGCGCTCGATCTCGGCGAAGGCATAGGTTTCCGACTTCCCGTCGTTCCAGCTGGCGCGCACGAACAGGCCGGCGTCCTCGCCGAGCGCCTGTTCGGCATTGAGGCCGGCGCCGAGCTTGCTGCGTTCGCGGCGCACCTGCGCCACGTCCGGCACGCCGCCGCCGGCCGCCGCCAGCGCGTCGCCAAATCCCCCCATGCGCGCGCGGTCGCGGAACACCAGCAGGCGCAGCTTGCCGGGCTGGCCCAGCCAGGCGGTGGCGCGTTCGAGTTCGAGCTGGTCGCCGTAGTGGCGGAAGATGCGCTTGTCGAGCGCCAGGCCGTTCGACTCGGCCGGCACCAGGAAGCGCCCGCCGCGCAGCGCCCAGGGGCCGTCGATGTATTCCAGCGCCGCGCCCCAGCTGTAGCCGCGCGCGTCGGCCGCGAAATCCCAGGCCCCGTGCGCCAGCAGCGCCCAGTTCAGGAACTGGCTGCGGGCATCGTGGGCATAGGCGTTGTTGTCGAAGATGTCGCTGACGGCCAGGTTGCCGGCGGTGAGCACGAGACGGCGCCTGGACACCGCGCCGGCCAGCTGGTTCAGGTCCGATGCCACCGCCTGGCGCTCGCCGCCCAGGTCCCAGGTCTGGCGCAGGAACAGGCGCGCGCGGTACAGGGTCGGATTCGGCCCGCTGGTCTTCTGCTGCTCGCCATTGCTCATGCCGCCCAGGCCGTGCAGGTTCGAGAACGCCTTGCCCTGCACCAGTTCCGGATCGAGGTAGAGCTCGGCCCCGGCCCACGGACGCAGGCCGAAGGCGGCGGTGGCGCTGAAGGAATAGCCGGTCTCGCGCTGCGGCAGCAGGCTGGCCGGCCCGCTGTAGGAGGCCGGGAAGGATGGCTTGAGCTGCCAGACATAGGTGGCCTGGGCGTGGGCGTTCCAGGTTTCTTCCTGCGGCAGTTCATCGGCGCGCACCGTGGCGGGCGCCAGTGCGGCCAGCAGCAGCCACGGCGCAGCCTGCTTGAATTGATCGAAACACATCGCTTTCTCCGTCGGGATGCGCAGCATATTGCCATGCACGTTTTCAAAGCGGCGGCGGATTGCGGCCGGCGCGCATGATAGTTTGCTGCGGCGCAGCATGTCATTACGATTCGGTAATTGAGCCGTCCTTACAACAGTTCGGGGTAAAGATTGTCTTGCTGTCATCGACATTACCGAACCGTAATTTTCCTCCCGATACGGCGCACCTATACTGCGCTCGATTCGCGCATGCCGGCCGCCGGCCGATCCCTGCCGCGGCCGCCGCGCCGCCGCACTGCGCCTCGTCCCATTCGACTTCCAACCAAGACCGCACCACGACCACCATGCACGACCTGAGCGATATCGCCGACTGGCTGCAGAGCCACGCCATCCATCACGAATCGGCGGTGCACGACACGCTGCCGGACCCGGTGTTCCGCGTCAACGGCGAGGCCGCCGTCTCCTTCAGCACGAATAACTACCTGGCGCTGGCGAATCACCCGCGCCTGGTCGAAGCCGCCAAGGCCGGCCTCGACCGCTATGGCGTCGGCAACTGCGAGTCGCGCCTGCTGGGCGGCGACCTGCCGGTGTACCGCGAGCTGGAGCGTCGCTTGGGCGCCCTCAAGCACAAGACCGATGCGGTGCTGTTCGTCACCGGCTACATGACCAATATCGGCGTGCTGTCGACGCTGACCAAGGCCGGCATGCTGGCGCGCCTGCACGGCTTCCGTCCCAAGAAGCGGCGCAAGTACGCCTACTTCACGGACGAGTACAACCACATCAGCATCCGCGAAGGCATCCTGATGTCGGGCGCCGAGCGCCATACCTACCGCCATGCCGACATGGACCACCTGGAATCGCTGCTCAAGGCCGCCGACGGGATCAGCCCGATCATCGTCAGCGATGGCGTGTTCAGCATGGAAGGGACGATCGCGCCGCTGCCGGAACTGACCCGGCTGGCCGAGCGCTACGGCGCCATCCTGTACATCGACGACGCCCACGCAACCGGCGTGCTGGGCGCGAACGGCGGCGGCACCTCCGAGCACTTCGGCTGCTACAGCCCGACCATCATGCAGATGGGTACGCTGAGCAAGGCGCTCGGCGCGATCGGCGGCTTCGTCGCCCTCGACAGCGAGATGGCCGAGGTGCTGCGCCTGACCAGTTCGGCCTACGGTTTCACCTGCCCGCCGCCGCCGGACCAGGCCAACGCCCTGCTGGCCGCGCTCGACATCCTGCAGGAAGAGCCGCAGCGCCGCGCGCGCCTGTGGGACAACCAGCGCTACTTCGTCGAGCGCATGCGCCCGCTCGGCTACGAGCTGACCTCGACCGCCACGCCGATCGTGCCGGTCCTGATCGGCGACGCCGCGCGCTGCCAGCACTTCGCGCGTGCGCTGCGGGCCGAGGGCGTGCACGTCGACGCGATCCAGTTCCCGGCGGTGCCGGTGGGCCAGGCGCGCCTGCGCTTCATGATGAATGCAGGCCATACCCGCGCCCAGATCGATCACGTGGTCGACGTGATGGCGCGCTTGAGCGCGTGATCCGCGGCCGCGGCGCCCGGCTTACGGAACCGTAATCCCCCAAGGCCCGCCCACTCGCCTATACTGAGTTTTTTTCCTCTTAGCAGCCATGCCACACTGTCTCGTCATCGAAGACGACGCCGAAACCCGCGACTACCTGCGCGCCGGCCTCGAGTCCGCCGGCTACACCGTGCTTGCGCTCGACAATGGCAGCGACGGCAGCACCCGGCTGCGCGAACGGCGCTGGGATATCGTGGTGCTGGACCGCATGCTGCCCGGCCAGGTCGACGGCGTCGGCATCCTCGAGCAGATGCGCGCGCGCGGCGACATGACGCCGGTGCTGATCCTGAGCGCCCTGAACAGCGTCGACGAGCGCGTGCGCGGCCTGCGCGCCGGCAGCGACGACTACCTGGCCAAGCCCTTCGTGATGTCCGAACTGCTGGCGCGGGTCGCCAACCTGACGCGCCGGGCGAGCTGGTCGCACGAGGTGACCCAGCTGCAGGTGGCCGACCTGCAGCTCGACCTGCGCACCAGCCGGGCCACGCGGCGCGGCGTCGCGATCAACCTGCAGCCGCGCGAATTCCGCCTGCTGGAGTACCTGATGCGCCACGAGGGCCAGATCGTGACCCGCACCATGCTGCTGGAAGGCGTCTGGGAATACCATTTCGATCCGCAGACCAATGTGATCGACGTGCAGATCAGCCGCCTGCGCAGCAAGATCGACAAGGATTTCGATCCACCCCTCATCCACACGGTGCGCGGCGCCGGTTATGTACTGAGCCCTTCGGGTTATGGCCCGGCTGCGTCTTAGCCTGCGCGGCTCGATCGCCGCGCGGCTGGCGGTCGGCTACGGCCTGCTGGTGGCGCTGTCGGTCGCGGCGCTGTCGGCGATCTTCTACTTCGGCACGGTCGGCGTGTTCGAGCGTTCGCTGGACAACAAGATCGAGGCCATCGCGCAGAACCTGTTCCGCGCCTGGCGCGACGAAGGGGACGTCGGCCTGGTGCGCCAGATCGACCTCCAGCTGCATGACCGGATCGACAGCGACACCGAACTGGTCGGCCTGGTCGACGGCGACGGGCGGATCCTGATCGGCAACCTCCCGGCCTTGCAGGGACCCTTGCCGCCGCCGGGCGAGCTGGTCTTCGAGGAAGTCCATCGCAGCAAGGGGCTGGTGTCGGTGCGCCTGACGGCGCTCCCGCTCGGCGATGGCCGGCGGCTGGTGGTCGGGCGCGACCTGAGCGAACTCGATGCGATCCGCGAGGTCATCGAGCGGGCGCTGCTGATCAGCTCGCCGGTATCGCTGCTGCTGGCCTTCGCCGGCGCCCAGCTGTTCCGGCGCCTGATCGAAGCGCGCGTCGGGCACATCCGGCGCACGGCCGCGCGCATCGAAGCCGGCGAATTGTCGAGCCGGATCGCGGTGCAGGGCAACGACGAGTTCGCGCGGCTCGGCGCCGACATCAACCAGATGCTCGACCGCATCGAGTCCTTGATGGAAGGGGTGCGCCACGTGTCGAACGCGATCGCGCACGACCTGCGCACGCCGCTGAGCCGGGTGCGCAGCCGGCTGGAGCGGGCGCTCGAGGCCTCCGCCGAGCCACGCGCGCTGGTCGGCGACGCCCGCCTGGCGATCGAGGAAATCGACAACCTGATCGGCCTGTTCGACAAGCTGCTGCAGATCGCGGCCGCCGAAAGCGGCGTGCGCACCCGTTCCTTCGGGCTGCTGGACATCGCCGCCATTGCGCGCGACATGGTCGAACTGTACGAGGCCGCCGCCGAGGAGCGCGGGATGGTGCTGCGCTACACCGGCGTGGAGACGCTGAGCGTGCACGGCGACCGCGACCTGCTGGCGACCGCGCTGGCCAGCCTGATCGACAATGCGATCAAGTACGCACAGTCCGGCGCCCATGTCGACATCGGGGTGCACGGCGGCCAGCTGGACAGCGTGGTGTCGGTGCGCGACTACGGCCCGGGCGTGCCGGAAGCCGACATCGGCCGCCTGTGCGAACGCTTCTACCGGGTCGACCAGAGCCGCCACCTGCCGGGCAACGGCCTCGGGCTGTCGAGCGTGAGCGCCATCGCGCAACTGCATGGCGCCAGCGTGCAGCTGCGCAACGCCAGGCCGGGCCTGGAAGTCAGCCTCGTGTTCCCCAAGCGCTAGCTGAACATTGCCAAACGGTAATCCGTGGCGATTCGTGCGCGTCCGGAAACGAGGCATACTCGCCCCATGCGAAGAAACCTCGAACGGCACATGCGCGAGTTCTGGATCGCACGCGGGGCAATCCTGGTCACGGCGGCGCTCAACGCCATCCTGATCAATAAGCTGACCGTTTTCCCATGGTGGCTGGCCTCCGTGCTCGAGGTGGCGCTGCTGGCGCCGCTGTCGGTCGCCACGGCCTGGAGCCACAGCCAGATGCGCCGCGCCACCAGCGAGCATCATTGGCAGCTCATCCACCGCCACCGGCGCATCATCCGGCGCGCGGCGATCGTGCTGACCGCCATCATCACGCTGATCAACTTCCAGTCGCTGTATGTCGTGCTCCACGCCCTGCTGTACGGCGCCAGGGGAACGACCGGGCAAAGCCTGCTGATCGACGCACTGAACATCTGGTTCACCAACGTCGTCGTGTTCGCGCTATGGTTCTGGAATATCGACCGCGGCGGCCCGGCGACGCGCGCCTTCGTGAAACAGCCGGTTGCCGACTTCCTGTTCCCGCAGATGGGCTCCGGACTGCCGGGAAGCGAGGAGTGGACGCCGGGATTTTTCGATTACCTGTTCGTGTCGTTCACCAACGCGACCGCCTTTTCGCCAACCGACACGCTGCCGCTCACGGTCCGCGTCAAGGTGCTTTTCATGGTGGAGGCGAGCGCCTCGCTGCTGACGGTGGGCCTGGTGGCGGCGCGCGCCGTGAACATACTGGCATAGACATGGACGACGACGATTACGACATTCCCACGCCGCACGAGCATGCGGTCGAAGAGGCCGCCGAACGGGACCAGGACGGCCTGGCGCAAAAGGTCGCCCTGATGACGGCGATCCTGTCGACGGTCGGGGCGCTCATCAATTACCAGAGCGGGAACGCGCAGACCGAAGCGATGTTCCTGAAAAACGAAAGCATCCTCAAGCAGACCCAGGCCAGCGACCAGTGGGCCTATTACCAGGCCAGGTCGACCAAGGCGCACATCGCCGATGCGGCGGCGGCGCTGGCCGGCGAGCCGGCGGTGCGGGAGCGCTTCGTCGCGGAGCGCGCCAAGGAAGACCGGGAACGGGCCGAGGTGCAGCGCACGGCGGTGCGGCTGGAGGCGGAGTCGCGCAGGCTGGCGGCCGAGTCCGATGCCAAGCTGCGTCCGCACGAGCGGCTGGCGCTGGCGCTCAGTTGCGTACAGATCGCCGTCGCGCTGGCGGCCATTACCGTGCTGACGCGCCGCCGCTGGCTGCTGTGGGGCGTCGGGGGCGCGGCGCTGGTGGGCCTCGGTGCTGCGGCCTCCGCTTTTATGGTGTCATGATTTTTTAAAGGAGAAGTGTAATGAAGAAAACGTCGATCGCCCTCATCGTGGGCATGCTGATGGCCGGCTCGGTGCTGGCGCAAACCACCGTCCCGAATCCGGTCGCCCCGGCCTCCGGCAGCGCGGCCTCGAGCACCGTGACGCCCGCCGGCAAGACCGGCAAGGCCGCCAAGGCCGCGCCCGCCGCAACCGCGCAGGCGCCCGGCGGCGGCGCCGGCAAGGTGTGGGTCAACACCTCCAGCAAGGTCTACCACTGCGAGGGCGACAAGTACTACGGCAAGACCAAGAAAGGGGAGTACATGCCGGAAGCGGACGCGAAAGCCAAGGGCTTCCATGGCCCGCACGGCAAGTCTTGCGCCGCTTGAGGTGACGAATCTCAAAGATGACTAGACCGTAATCCTTGCGTGATGCATGCGTGGCTAGAATCGCTGCGTATGGACTTCTCGCGTACCCTTGCCGCACCCGATGTCCCCCCGCGGCAGCGGATGCCGGCGGCGCCCGGCTCTCCGCCGGGCCGCGGGCGGGGCTTCATGCTCGCCGCCCGCGGCTGGGCCTTCGTCTGCTTCGTTCTCGTGTATGCGCTGTCCGGATTGACCGGCCACGACCCGTGGAAACAGGACGAAACCTATATCGCCGAGATCGTCCGCAGCATGTCGGACACGGGCGACCTCGTGGTCCCGACGATGGCGGGCGAAGCCTTCATGGAAAAGCCGCCGCTGTATTACTGGGCGGCGGTGGCGAGCGCCCGCTGCCTTGCACCGGTCCTGCCGCTGGCCGACGGCGCGCGCCTGGCGAGTGGCCTGTTCGTGCTGCTGGCCTGCGCTGCGCTCGCCCGTTGCGGCCGCCGCTGGCGCGATCGCGAGTTCGGGCGCAGCGCCGTGTTCGTGCTGCTGGCCTGCCTTGGACTGGAAGCCTATGCGCACCAGATGCTGACCGACCTGGCCCTGCTGGCCGGGGTGGCGATCGGCCTGGCCGGCCTGCCGCGCTGGCGCGAGCGGCCGCTGAGCAGCGGATGCGAAATCGGCACCGGGGTCGGGGTCGGCTTTCTCGCGAAAGGCCTGATCGCGCCCGGCGTGTTCGGCCTGACCGCGCTGTTGCTGCCCTTGTGCTTCAGCCGCTGGCGCCGGCGCGCCTACCTGCATACCGTCCTGGCGGCGCTGCTTGCTGCGCTGCCCTGGCTGCTGATCTGGCCCGCGGCCCTGTATCTCCGCTCACCGGCGCTGTTTTCCGACTGGTTCTGGCTGAACAATATCGGGCGTTTCGTCGGCTTCTCGGTGCCCGAACTCGGCGCGCCCCACGACAGCGGCTTCTGGCTGCGCAATCTGTGGTGGATCACGCTGCCGGCCGCGCCGCTGGCCCTGCTGTCCCTGTGGCGCGAACGGCAGGCGCTGCGTACCGATGAGCTGATGCAGGCATGCCTGCTCATGTGCGGCGTGGTGCTCGCGATGCTGACGTTTTCCGCCTCCGCACGCGGCGGCTATGCGCTGCCCCTGTTGCTGCCCTTGTCCTTGCTGGGCGCCCGCAGCGCCGTGTCGCCCGGAGCGCGCGCCGAGCGCGTGTGGCGCCGGTCCGGGCAACTGGTCTTTGGCGGCATCGCGCTGCTGGTGTGGCTGGGGTGGGGCTACATCATGTTTTCCGGTAATCCGCTGCAGCTGGACGCCTTGTACGCCCAGCTGCCGCCCAGTCCCGAGCGGCGCATCCGCGCCGCCGTCCTCGGATGCTGTGCGGCCGCGAGCGTCGTGGGCATCGCGCTGATGTTCTGGCGCCGCCCGCGGCAGGCCGCGCTCCAGACCTGGACCGTCGGACTTGCGCTGTGCTGGCTGCTGTTGGCGGGGCTGTTCATGCCATGGACCGACCAGGTCAAGTCCTATCGGGAAGTCTTCGCGTCGCTGCGTTCGGCCCTGCCGGCATCCGCCGGGTGCATTGCCAGCGATGGACTCGGGGAGAGCGAACGGGCGATGCTGCGCTACTACGACGGCGTGATCACGCAAAGGCTGGAGCTGCAGCCGCATGCCGATTGCCGGCTGCTGCTGCTGGAAGATTCGCACGGACAGGCGCCGCACCGACCCGATAGCCGCATCTGGACCGCGGTCTGGGAAGGGAGCCGGCCTGCGGACGACCGGGAACGGTTCCGGCTGTACCGGCGCCGTTCCTGAAGGTCCGTTTCGCTTAATGTGCGGCGACGGCCGAGGCCAGGCGCGGCAGGGCGCCAGGTTCGTGGCGGGCGCCGCCCGCGCGCGCCGTCGGGGCCGCGGCGCCGGCTTCCGCGAGGCGGAAGCGGGCCATCAGCTGCGCCAGCCGCGCCGACTGTTCCTGCATGCTGGACGCCGCCGCGGCGGCTTCCTCGACCAGGGCCGCGTTCTGCTGGGTGACCTGGTCCATCTGCGTGATCGCCGCATTCACCTGGTCGATGCCGGCGCTCTGCTCGCGGCTGGCCGCGGTGATCTCGGCCATGATGTCCGCCACCCGCGCCACGCTGGCGACGACTTCCTCGATCGTGGCGCCGGCCTGCTGCACCAGCTTGGTGCCGGTATTCACCTGGGCGACCGAGTCGCCGATCAAACCCTTGATCTCGCGCGCCGCGGTGGCCGAGCGCTGCGCCAGGTTGCGCACTTCCGAAGCCACCACCGCGAAGCCGCGGCCCTGCTCGCCGGCGCGGGCCGCTTCCACCGCTGCGTTCAGCGCCAGGATATTCGTCTGGAAGGCGATGCCGTCGATGACGCCGATGATGTCGACGATCTTGCGCGAGGCGCCGTCGATGGCGCCCATCGTGTCGACCACCTGGCCGACGATCTCGCCGCCGCGCGCGGCGACCGTTGATGCCGCCTGGGCCATCTGGTTGGCCTGGGTGGCATTCTCGGCGTTGTGGCGCACGGTCGAGGTCAATTCTTCCATCGAGGCGGCGGTTTCCTCCAGCGAGCTGGCCTGCTGTTCGGTGCGCGCCGACAGGTCCAGGTTGCCGCTCGCGATTTCGGTGGAGCCGGAAGCGATCGTCCGCGTGCCTTGCTGCACCTCGGACACCACCTTCGCCAGGCCGTCGTTCATGGTCTGCATGGCGCGCAGCAGGTCGCCGATCTCGTCGCCGCGTCCGCGGTCGAAGGAACCGGTGAGGTCGCCGTCGGCCACCGTCTCGGCCACTTTCACCGCGCGCGACAGCGGGCGGACGATGCTGCGCGTGATCGCCACCGCGGCGAATGCGCCCAGTGCGATCATCAGGACGCCCAGCAGCAGCACGAGGCGCACCCGTTCGTCGGTGGCGGCGCGGCTGGCCTGCGCCATCTGGTCGATGGTGCTGCGCTGCATCGCCAGCAATTCCTGCAGCGAGGCCGAGTAGGCCCGGGCGGCGGGCGCGAAACCTTCGTCGTAGCGGCGTTCGGCGGTGATCGCGTCGCCGGCCTTCTTGGCATTCATGACCTCGACCTTGGCGGCCTGGTAGCTGGCGCGCAGCGCCTGCACCTTTTTCAGATGCTCCTTTTCCGCCGGCGAGTCGAGCAGCGGCTCGACCTTCTTGATGATCTCGGTGGTGCTGGTGACGCTGTCGGCGATGTCCTTGGCGAACACGGTGCTCAGCGTCGTGTCGTTGCTGCGCGCGATCAGCGAGGTGCGGACGATGGCTGAATACGTGTTCGTGTTCCAGTCGGATACCAGGCGTTCCTTGGTCAGCGGGACTGCCAGCATCTTTTCGGTCGCGTCGGCGTTGGCGCGGGCGGCCAGCAGGGCGGAAGCGGTGGCAATGGCGGCAAGCGCCAGGATCAGGGCAAAAGCAACGGTCAGACGGCTACCGATGCGCATGTGACGCAGGAAGTACTTCATCATCTCCGGTTTTCCTCTTGGTATGAATAATTAATTTTTATAATACCCAAGGTAAGTATGGAGTAATTACTTGCAGTGCGGAAAAATTTTGCACGCTGGCGGTGCACATTGTCGTAAATTTGCAGCGTGCGTGCGTGCGGGGGCTCAGGCGCAGCCCAAGATGTCCGCTACCTCGGTCAGCGACGCCGCCACCACGTCCCAGTCGTCTTCGGCACGCAGGTCCGTGTCCTGGTCCGGCCCGTATTCATGCGGCCGGCATACGAACACGGTGCGCATGCCCAGGGCCCGGGCGGCGCGCAGGTCGCCATTGTGCGCGGCGACCATTGCCGCCTGTCCGGGCGCGAAGCCGGCCGCGTCCAGCGACGCCAGGTAGGTGGCCGGCTGCGGCTTGTAGTTGCGCGCGATTTCCGCGCCCAGTATCGCGTCCCAGGGCAGGCCGCCGAAGCGGGCCAGACACAGCATGCCCGCGATATGCCCGTTCGAGATCGGCGCGATGGCGAAGCGGCGCTTCAGGCGCGTCAGCCCCGCCACGGAATCGGGCCAGGGATCCAGCCTTTCCCAGGCGCGCGTCAGGTCCGCCAGGTCCTGCTCGGGAATGTCGTCCACCGCCACGCCGTGCGAGGCAAGCAGGCGTTCGAGGTTCTCGCGCTGCAGCACGTCGAGTCGGACCCAGGGCCGCTCGCCCGAACGCACCTTTTCCATCGACGGCTGGTACAGCGCGCGCCAGGCGTTGGCGAAGGCGAAGGGATCGAGTTCGATGTCGTAGCGCTCCAGGAAAAGCGCGGCCGCGCGCGCCACGCCCGAGCGCCAGTCGACGACGGTGCCGAACACGTCGAAGCCGAGGAAGCCGACCTGCTGGAGCCTGCACGTCATGCGCGCCTCCCGCCTCAGCCCTGCGCACCGGCCGCCAGCGCCCTGAGCGTGCGCGCCAGGCCCTGCAACACGCGTGCGGTGCTGTCGTAGTCGAGCTTGTCCGGCGTGCCGTCGGCGCCGTCGTTCGCTGCCATCTTGTAGTAGGGGTAGCGCATGAAGCCGGTGTCCGTGATCATGATGGCGGGATAGCCGAAGCGCCGGTAGGAAGCGTGGTCGGACAGGGTCACGCCCTGCACATAGGCCGGCGCGGCCAGGCCATGGGCGGGAAAGTCGGAGACGGCGCGGAAGGCCGACAGGGCGTCCTGCACCAGGCGCGAGGATTCCAGCGTGCCGACGAAGGCGATGAAATTGCCGGCGTCCGGGCGGCCGGCGTCCGGGCGTCCGCCATCCGGAAAGCGTTTCTCCGTGCCGGCCGGCGGCTGCCGGCCGTGGCGCTGCTGCGTGTACCAGCCGATGGTTTCCAGCACCGGCGCGTGCTGGATGCCGCTCATCTCTTCCCCTTTGAACCAGGGCGCTTCCTCGTTGACGAAGAAGACGAACTTCACTTCCGTGCCCTGGCTGGGGCGCATGTCCTTGAGCAGGCGCGACAGTTCCAGCACGGCGGCGGCGCCGCTGCCGTTGTCATTCGCGCCGGGCGCGCCCGGCGCCGAGTCGTAGTGGGCGCCGACGATGAAGATGCGCGCCGGCTTCGTGTGCGGGGCGACGTTCGCGATGGAGACCTCGATATTGCGGACCATCTCCCCGCCGGCCCGGTATTCCCGGCGCCGGATCGCGTAGCCTTCGCTGCGCAGCACGCTTTCGATGTAGCGGGCCGCCTGCTCGCGTTCGGCCGGCGTGGCGGTGTCGTGTTCGCTGGAAGCGATGGCCGTCACGTGGGCGCGCAGGCGCGCCGCCAGCGGAAGCTCGGGGACCGCCGCGCCTGGATTGACGGTCACCGCTGCCAGCAGCACCAGAAGAACGATGGCGGCAAGGGCGTTCCAGTGATCACGTAGAAAGGTGCGCATGAGATGGAGACAGGCAAAAAGAAACCGGGGCCGTCCTGCGATTCCATGATACCGAAATCGCAGGACGGCCCCGGTTGGGAGCCCTTCAATGGCGCGCAGAAACTAGCGTCGAGGCCTAGCGCGCCGCGGTCGCATTCCCGTTGGCGCTGCCGGGTTCGCTCCAGCCGCCGCCCAGCACGCGGTACAGCGTGACCTGGTTCTGCAGGCGTGCCAGGTTTGCCTGGATCGCCTGCTGCTGGGCGCTGAACAGCGAACGCTGGGCATCCAGCAGGTCGAGGTAGCTGGCGGTGCCGCTGCGGTAGCGCAGGTCGGACAGGCGGAAGCGGTCGGCTTCGGCCGCGGCCACGGCCTGCTGGGCGCGCAGCTGCTCGCTGAAGGTGGCCTGGCCGGCCAGCGCGTCCGCCACTTCGCGGAACGCAGTCTGAATCGATTGCTCGTAGCGCGCCACCGCGATGTCGCGGCCGGCGCGCGCGCTCTCGACGCCGGCGCGGCGGGCGCCGAAGTCGAAGATCGGCAGCAGCGCCTGCGGCGAGAAGGTCCAGCCGTAGGAACCGCTCTTGAACAGGCCCGACAGCTCGTTGCTGACGGTGCCGGCGGTGGCGGTCAGCGAGATGCGCGGGAAGTAGTTCGCACGGGCGGCGCCGATGTTGGCGTTGGCGGCGATCAGCTGCTGCTCGGCGGCGCGGATGTCCGGCCGCGCGATCAGGAGGTCGGACGGCAGGCCGGCCGGCAGGTCGGGCAGCTGGGTCGCGGCCAGGGTGGCGCCCTGCGGCAGGTTGTCCGGGATCGGCTGGCCGATCAGCAGGGTCAGCAGGTTCAGGTCCTGGGCGCGCTGGCGCTGGGCCTGGGCCAGCGTGGTGCGGGCCTGTTCGACCAGCGAGACCGCCTGCTGCAGGTCGAGCTTGGACGAGACGCCGTTCTCGAAGCGCAGCTGGCTCAGGCGCAGCGATTCCTCGCGCGTCTTCAGGGTCTGCTGGGTCAGCGCCAGCAGTTCCTCGTCGGCCAGGAAGGTCAGGTAGGTGTTGGCTACCGACGCGATCAGGCTGATCTGGGCAGTCTTGCGCGCTTCCCCGGTGGCGAGGAATTGCGACAGCGCCGCCTGCGACAGGTTGCGCACCCGGCCGAACAGGTCGAGCTCGAAGGCCGACACCGCGAAGCCGGCCTGGTAGGTGGTGGTGACCGGATTATTCTGGCCGCCGGTGGTCGCGCGGTTCTCGTTGACGACCCCGTTGACCGTCGGCAGCTGCGCTGCGCGCTGGATCTGGTAGGCCGCACGCGCCTGCTCGATGTTCAGGATCGACACGCGCAGGTCGCGGTTATTCGCCAGCGCCAGCGTGATCAGCTGCTGCAGGCGGGCGTCCGCGAAGAAGCGCTGCCAGGCGATGTTGGCGGGCGCCTGGGCGGCGACCGCGTTGCCGCTGCTGACGGTGCCTTCCACGGTCGGGAAGGCGCCCGCCACCGGCGCCGCCGGGCGCTCGAACTTGGGCGCCAGGTTCACGCAGCCTGCCAGCGACAGCGCCAGCGTGAGGGGAAGCAGAGTAGTGCTGAGTCGTTTCATGTCGCTCATCAGATTTTCTCGTTGATGACAGTGGTGTCTTCTTCGTGCGCGTACATCTTGCGCGTGCGGTCGCTGCCTTTGAAGAAACTGCGGATCACCACGAAGAACACCGGCACGAAGAGCACGCCGAGTGCGGTTGCGGTGACCATGCCGCCCATCACGCCGGTACCGATGGCGCGCTGCGAAGCCGCGCCGGCGCCGTTCGCGATCACCAGCGGCAGCACGCCGAGGATGAAGGCCAGCGAGGTCATGACGATCGGACGGAAACGCAGGTGGGCTGCCTGCAGCGCCGCTTCGATCGGCGACTTGCCCTGCGCCTGCAGGTCCTTCGCGAACTCGATGATCAGGATCGCGTTCTTCGCCGCCAGGCCGATCACGGTGATCAGGCCGACCTTGAAGTAGACGTCGTTCGGCATGCCGCGCATGGTCGCCGCCAGCAGCGAGCCGAGCACGCCCAGCGGCACCACCAGCAGCACCGAGACCGGGATCGACCAGCTTTCATACAGCGCAGCCAGGGCCAGGAACACGGCCAGCAGCGAGAAGCCGATCAGGACGAACACGGTCGATCCGGACAGGATCTCTTCGCGCGACTGGCCGGTCCACTCGTAGGCGAAGCCGGCCGGCAGCTTGGCGGCCAGGGTCTGCATCTCCTGCAGCGCGTCGCCCGACGAATAGCCCGGCTTCGGTTCGCCGGTGATGCTCATCGCCGGATAGCCGTTGTAGCGGGTGGTCTGCTGCGGACCGTTGATCCACCTGGTGGACGCGAATGCCGACAGCGGCACCGGCTGGCCCTTGGTATTCATGGCGTTCAGGCGCAGCAGGTCTTCCGGCTGCATGCGGTCCTTGGCGTCGGCCTGCACCACCACGCGCTGCAGGCGGCCGGCGTTCGGGAAGTCGTTCACGTAGGAAGAACCGAGCGAGGTCGAGATCGCGGTGTTGATCGCATCGAAAGTCACGCCCAGGGCCTGCGCCTTGTCGCGGTCGATATCGAGCTGCAGCTGCGGCGCATCTTCCAGGCCTTCCGGACGGATGCCGGTCAGGACCTTGCTCTGCATCGCCATGCCCAGCAGCTGGTTACGCGCCTGCAGCAGGGCTGCGTGGCCGAGGCCGCCGCGGTCCTGCAGGCGGAAGGAGAAGCCGGCGCCGCGGCCCAGTTCCGGGATCGGCGGCGGGCTCACCACGAAGATGAAGGAGTCGCGCAGCGCGCCCAGGTGCATCGTGATGCGCCCGGCCAGGCTCTGTGCGTCCGAACCCTTCGCCTTGCGCTCGTCCCAGGGTTTCAGCGGGATGAACGCCAGGCCCATGTTCTGGCCCTGGCCGGAGAACGAGAAGCCGGTCACGGCGACCATGTCGGCCACTTCCGGCTGCTTCATGACGTAGTTTTCCATCGCGTGCAGCACGGCGTCGGTACGCTGGGCGGTGGCGCCCGGCGGCAGCTGGATGTTGGCGATGATGTAGCCCTGGTCCTCGTTCGGCAGGAAGGAGTTCGGCATCTTGCTGAAGACCAGGCCGACCAGGCCGATCAGCAGCACGAACACGACCATCGCGCGGCCGGTGCGGCGCAGGATCTTGCCGACGAAGCCTTCATAGCGCTTGGCGCCGGTGGAGAAGCTGCGGTTGAACCAGCCGAAGAAGCCGCGCTTCTCCATGTGGTGGCCGGCTTCCACCGGCTTGAGCAGGTGCGCGCACAGCGCCGGCGTCAGCGACAGCGCCAGGAAGGCCGAGAAGGCGATCGAGGACACCATCACCGCCGAGAACTGGCGGTAGATGTTGCCGACCGCGCCGGCGAAGAAGGCCAGCGGCACGAACACCGAGATCAGCACCACGGTCACGCCGATGATCGCGCCCGAGATCTGGCCCATCGCCTTGCGGGTCGCCTGCAGCGGCGGCAGGCCTTCCTCGGACATGATGCGTTCGACGTTCTCCACCACCACGATGGCGTCGTCGACCACGATACCGATCACCAGCACCATGCCGAACATGGTCAGCACGTTGATCGAGAAGCCCAGCGCCAGCAGGGTGGCGAAGGAGCCGAGCAGGGCGACCGGCACCACGATGGTCGGGATCACGGTGTAGCGGATGTTCTGCAGGAACACGAACATCACGATGAACACCAGGATCACGGCCTCGATCAGGGTCTCGATGACCTGCTTGATCGAAATCTGGATGAACTTGGTCGAGTCGTAGGGAATCGCGTACTTCATGCCGTGCGGGAAATACTTCTGCAGCTCGGCCATGCGGGCCTTGATCAGCTGCGCGGTTTCCAGCGCGTTACCGGTCGGCGACAGCTGCACGCCGATGCCGCTGGACGGCTTGCCGTTCAGGCGCGCCGCGGTCGTGTAGGCCTGGCCGCCGATCTCGATGCGGGCCACGTCCTTCAGGCGCACGGTCGAGCCGTCCGGGTTCGCGCGCAGCACGATGTTGCCGAACTGTTCGACGTTCGACAGCTGGCCGGTTACCACCACGGTGGCGGTGATCTGCTGGCCGGCGTTCAGCGGCAGTTCGCCGATGGTGCCGGAGGCCACCTGGGCGTTCTGGGTACGGATCGCGTTGTTGACGTCGGCGGCGGACAGCTTGAAGCCGACCAGCTTGGCGGGATCGATCCAGATGCGCATCGCCTTCTCGGTGCCGAACAGCTGGGCCTGGCCCACGCCCTTGATCCGCTGGATCTCGGGCAGCACGTTACGCGAGGCGTAGTCGCCCAGCGCGATCGGGTCCCAGTTCGGGTCGTCCGACGAGATGATGGTGAACAGCAGGAAGTTCGAACGCGCCTTGTCGACGCGCACGCCCTGCTGGGTCACGGCCGCCGGCAGGCGCGGGGTCGCGCGCGACAGGCGGTTCTGGACGTCGACCTGGGCCAGGTCGGGATCGGTGCCGGTCTCGAAGGAGATCGTGATGGAGCCGGTGCCGTTGGCCTGGCTGGTCGACTCCATGTAGACCATGCCGGGCGAACCGTTCATCTCGCGCTCGATCACGGAGATGACCGAGTCCTCGAGGGTCTGCGCCGAAGCGCCGGGATAGGCGACGCTGACGACGATCGACGGCGGCGCCACGGTCGGGTATTGCGCGATCGGCAGTTGCTTGATGGCGACGCCGCCAAGCACCATGATGAACAGCGCGATCACCCAGGCGAAAATTGGGCGGTCAATAAAAAAACGAGCCATTGGGAAGTCCTGTTTCTGGTTGCTCTTACTGGCGGGTGTTGCCCGTACCTGCTGCGGCGCCGGCGGCCGGCGAACCGGCCTTCGGCGTGTCGGCGGCCGGCGCGGCGTTCGCGGCCTGGGCGCCGGCGGCGTTCGGCTGGGCAGCCGGCGTACCGGCAGACACGGGGCTCCATGCCACCGGCTGCACCGGGGTGCCCGGCGGCAGCATCTGCAGCTTCTGGAAGCCGTCGACCATCACTTTCTCGCCTTCCTTCAGGCCACCGGTGACGACCCAGTTCTCGCCCTGTTGCGAGGCGATCTTGACGGTGCGCTGGACCGGCTTGTTGTCCGCGCCGACGACCATCAGGGTGTCGCCGGTCTGGCCGCCGCGGGTCACGGCCTGCTGCGGAACGAGGATGCCGTTCGGCAGCTCGGACTGGGCCAGGCGCACGCGCACGTACTGGCCCGGCAGCAGGGCGCTGTCCGGGTTCGCGATCTGGGCGCGCAGGGTGATCTGGCCGCTGGACGGGTCGACCGTCACGTCGGAGAACAGCAGCTTGCCCTTGCGGCCCAGTTCGGAGCCGTCGTCGAGGACCACGGAAACCGGGATCGCCGAATCGATGCCGCGGCCGCCGGCGTTCTTGCGCAGGCGCTGCAGTTCGGCGGCGGACTGGGTGATGTTCAGGTAGACGCTGTCGGTCTGCTGGATCAGCGCCATCTGGGTCGCCTCGGTGGCGGACACCAGCGCGCCTTCGGTCACCAGGGCGCGGCCGATGCGGCCCGAGATCGGGGCGTAGACGTTGGCGTAGTCGTAGTTGATCTTGGCGATGCGCAGCTGCGCCTTGGCGGCGTTGACGTCGGCCTCGGCCTGCGCCTTGGCGGCGACGGCGTTGGTAAACTCCTGCTTGCTGACGGCCTGGGCCTCGACCAGCGGCTTGTAGCGCTCGACGGTGGCGGCGGTCGAGGTCAGGTTGGCCTGGGCGCGGCCGAGGGCGGCCTGGGCGCTGTTGACCTGTGCCTGGTAGGGATCGGGATCGATCTGGAACAGGGACTGGCCCTGCTTGACCATGCTGCCTTCGGTGAACAGGCGCTTCAGGACGACGCCGTTGACGCGGGCGCGCACTTCCGCGGTGCGGATGGCTTCGACGCGGGCCGGCAGTTCGGTTTCGAGGGCCACCTGCTGGAATTTGGTCGTGATCACGCCGACTTGCGGGGGCGGCATCTTGCCGCCGGCACCCGGGCCGGCCTGGGCGGCGTCCTTGTGGCCGCAGGCCGACAGCAGGGCCAGGGCGGTCAGGGTGCACGCGGCGATCCTGGTCAGATTCATGGTAGAGGAGTGGGCAGAGCGCATTAAGTGCTTCCTTCTGTTGGAAAAAAGGACAAAACCGCCCTGCGGCAGCTACGTTGGCTCCGCATGACGATTCGTCACTGGCGTTTCGATAAACGGCGATATACTATCACGAGTGTATGTTTAGTGTTTTATGACCACAAAAATGGAGAGGCGCCGATGGCCCGCAGAACCAAAGAAGAGGCCGCTGCTACGCGAGATAGCATCCTTGATGCCGCAGAGAAACTGTTCGTTGAACAAGGTGTATCGAGAACGACCTTGCAGCATATCGCAAGCGAAGCTGGTGTGACGCGCGGCGCGATCTATTGGCATTTCGATGACAAGGGCGCACTGTTCAACGCGATGATGGACCGCGCGACCTTGCCGCTGGAAGCGGAGCTGCAGGTGCTGGACGAGTCGGAATCGAGCGATCCGCTGTCCGACCTGCGCGACTACATGCTGGCGGTGCTGCGCCGCACCGTCGAAGACCCGGGCGCGCGGCGCGTGTTCGAGATCGCGACCCTGAAGGTCGAGTTCGTCGACGAGATGGATGCCGTGCGGGTGCGCCGTCGCGACAGCATGAGCGGCTGGATGGCGCGCGCCGAACGCCGCATCCGCCTGGCCTGCGACAAGGGCCAGATCGGCTGCCGCGTCGAGCCGCGCACCGTGGCGCTGGCGATGTGGACCATGATCGATGGGCTGATCCGCAACTGGATGTTCGACCCCAAGGGCTTCGACCTGCTGGAACTGGGCCGGTGCGTGATCGATCCCTATATGGATGGCTTGCGGGCGGGCCGTCCGCGCGAGGCGTCGTGAAGATGGCCGGAGCGCGATGGCGTGCGCGCCTGCTGGGCGCCTGCCTCGGCCTCGCCGCGGCGCCGGCCGTGCTGGCGCAATCCCTGCCGTTCGCCGGGCGCTGGCTGCTGGACGACCCGGCGCAGGCGCAAGGCGGCTACACGGTCCTGGACATCAAGGATGGGCGCATGCGCTGGAGCGGGCCGGACAAGTCGGCGCCGGCGTGTGTCCAGGAATTCGCGCCGAAGATCGAAAAGCCCGGCACGGTGTACCGCGATGGGCGCGGGACCAGGTTCGTGGCCGGCGCCAAGGGCAGCCTGCCGACCTATCTGCTGACGCTGCGCAGCAGCAGCTGCGGGCGCGTCGACGAGGACGTGCGGATCAGTTATCCGCTGGTCTACGACACCCGGCACATCGAAGTCATCGAGTACGTAAACGGCCGCCCGGTCAGCTCGCGGCGCTTTCACCGCAAGCAGTGAGCATCTCGATCAGGCCCGCCAGGGCCAGCGACGCCTGCCCGCGCCACACCAGGTGCGTGCGGTTGGCCGCGATCCGCTCCGGCAGCCTGTGCTCCCGGATCTTGTCGGCCGCCTGCAGCGCGCCCAGCACGCTCTTCGGCACCACCGCAAAGCCGGTGCCAGCGGCGACGCAGGCGATCATGCCCTGGTAGGAACCGAATTCCAGCACCCGCTCGGCGATCACGTTCTCGCTGCCGAGCCAGTCGTCCAGGCGCCGGCGGTAGGAACAGCCCTGGGCGAAGGCGATCATGGTCAGGCCGGCAAGGTCCTTCGCGCCGCGGATCGCCTTGACGCTGCGCGGCGTGATCAGGACCAGCTCCTCATGAAATACCGGCAGCGCTTCCAGTTCCGGCGCCGTGAAGGGCTCGGACACGAACGCCGCCTCGATCTCGACATTGCGCACGCGGTGGAGCAGGGTGCCGGTGGTACCGGTGACGAGTTCCACCACCACGCCCGGATGCGCGGCGTGGTAGCGCGACAGGATCGGCGCCAGGCGGCTGCCGGCCGTGCTTTCCAGCGAGCCGAGGCGGAATACGCCCTGCGGCTTGCCGGTGCGGAGCTCGTCGACCGCCTCGTCGGCCAGGCGCAGCAGGCGCATCGCATAGTTCAGCAGGGTCTTGCCTTCCGCGGTCAGGCTGAGCTTGCGCCCGTCGCGGCGGAACAGGCGCACGCCGAGGTATGCTTCGAGCTGGCGGATGCGGGTGGTGACGTTGGACGGTACGCGGTGCAGCTTTTCCGCGGCGCGGTTCACCCCGCCCTCGCTGACGACGGTGCGGAAGATCAGCAGCGCTTCCAGGTCGATCGTTCTCATGGCGAGAATGATAGTTCATTTTTATTCATTGGTCAGCGCGCCCAGGCTGCGCTTTAATGGAGGCATGGACACTACAACAATCCCGATCGCCGCCCGGTCCGGCCGGACCGCCACGGCGGTCTGCGTCGCCGCCATGGCCGCGCTGGCGGTCGCCATGGGCATCGGCCGCTTCGCCTTCACGCCGCTGTTCCCGCTGATGGTGCGCGACGGCCTGCTCGACAGCCATGCCGGCGCCATGCTCGCCGCCGCCAACTACCTCGGCTACCTGGCCGGAGCGCTGGCCTCGAGCCGCATGCGCACGCGGCCGGCGCAACTGCTGGCCTTCGGCCTGCTGGGCACGGTGCTGATCACGGCCGGCGTCGGCTGGACCGCGTCCCTGCCCTGGTGGGTCGCGCTGCGCTTCCTGGCGGGCGTGATGAGCGCCTGGGTCCTGGTGGCGACCAGCGCCTGGGGCCTCGGCTGGCTCGCCGCGCTCGGACGTCCCGGCCTGGCCGGAGTCCAGTTCGCCGGCGTCGGGATCGGCATCGCCACGGCCGGCCTGTTCTGCCTGCTGCTCGGGAGCGTGCTGCCATCGTCGCGGATGTGGATCGGCCTGGCGGCGCTGGCCGCGCTGGCCGTGGTGCCGCCACTGCTGCTGAGCCGCAGCCTTCCCGCGCCTCCGCCCGCGTCCGGGTCTGCGCCCGCGCCCGTGCCCGTGCCGGTGCCCCGATCTGCGCCCGCCAAGGCCGCCGCGCCGCAGGCCACGTTCGGCCTGGTCGTCTGCTATACGCTGTTCGGCTTCGGCTACATCCTGCCCGCGACCTACCTGCCGGCGCTGGCGCGGCAACTGGTCGACGACCCGCGCGTGTTCGGCCTGGCCTGGCCCGTGTTCGGGGCGGCCGCGGCCCTCTCCACCCTGATCGTCTCTTGGCGCCTGGCGCGGGCGGATCGCCTCGTGGTATGGGCGGCCGCGCATGTGATCATGGCAGTCGGCGTGCTGCTGCCGGCGGTGTGGACCTCGCTGGCGAGCGTGACCCTGGCGGCGCTGCTGGTCGGCGGCACCTTCATGGTGATCACCATGACCGGCATGCAGGAAGCGCGGGCGCGTGCCGAAGGGCAGGCCACGCGCGTGCTGGGGCGCATGACGGCCGGCTTCGCGCTCGGCCAGCTGGCGGGGCCGCTGGCCAGCGCCGCCATCGCCCGCTTCACGGTCACCGAGTCCGCCGGACTGCACCTGGCGCTGGCGCTGTCGGCGCTGGGCCTGCTGGCGAGCGCTATTTATCTGTATCGTTATCGAAAGGGGAATCCATGAATGCATCGCAGCAGTTCCTTGCACGGCTGGGCATCGAGTATCCGCTCATCCAGGCGCCGATGGCCGGCGTGTCGACCCCGCGCCTGGCGGCGGCGGTGTCCGACGCGGGCGCCCTCGGCTCGCTGGGGCTGGGCGCCAGCAACGCGGCGCAGGCGCGCCAGATGCTCGAGGAGATGCGTGGCCTGACGAACCGGCCCTACAACGCGAACCTGTTCTGCCATGTACCGGCGCAGCGCGACGCCGCGCGCGAAGCGGCCTGGCTCGGCCACCTCGCGCCCCTGTTCGCCGACGCCGGCATCCCGGCGCCGTCCGCGCTCGACGAGATTTATAAATCCTTCAACGAGGACGAGGACATGTTCCGCATGCTGCTCGAACTGCGCCCGGCCGTCGTCAGTTTCCACTTCGGCCTGCCGTCCAGCGAGCGCCTGGCCGCCTTCCACCAGGCCGGCGTGTTCACGATGGCGACCGCGACCAACCTGCGCGAAGCCCGGGCGATCGAACAGGCGGGCGTGCAGGCGATCGTGGCCCAGGGCATCGAGGCCGGCGGCCACCGCGGCATGTTCGATCAGGAAGAGAGCGACGAGCGCCTGAGCACCTCGGTGCTGGTGCGCCTGCTGGTGAAGAAGACCGGCTTGCCGGTCGTGGCGGCGGGCGGCATCATGGACGGCGCCGGCATCCGGGCGGCGCTGGACCTGGGCGCGGTGGCGGCGCAGCTGGGCACCGCCTTCATCCTGTGTCCGGAGTCGTCGGCCAGCGGCGCGTATCGCGCGAATTTGCAGAGCGAGCGGGCCGCGGCGACGCGGATGACGGCGGCGATATCGGGCCGCCCGGCGCGCGGCATGCTCAACCAGCTGATCGCGCATGGCGACGCGGCCGGAAGTCCGCCGGCGGCGCCCTATCCGGTCGCCTACGACGCCGCCAAGCAGCTGCACGCCGCCGCGGCGAAGTCGGGCAGGCATGAGTTCGCGGCGCACTGGGCGGGGCAGGGGGCGCCGTTGGCGCGCGAGCTGCCGGCCGCGGAGATGGTGCGGACGCTGGTGGCGGAGATGGGAATGTAAACGGAAAACGGCGGCCAGCAGCCGCCGAATCATCGTCGTCCCCGCGAAGGCGGGGACGACGTGCGATCAGCGCAGCTC
Organism: Massilia sp. WG5; assembly: GCF_001412595.2. Taxonomy (NCBI): domain Bacteria; kingdom Pseudomonadati; phylum Pseudomonadota; class Betaproteobacteria; order Burkholderiales; family Oxalobacteraceae; genus Massilia; species Massilia sp. WG5. The sequence goes on along the minus strand of NZ_CP012640.2, from coordinate 2,101,486 downwards.
TTCGATCATCTTCTTCAGCTTGACCGAATCCGCCACGAAGGCACGGATACCCTCGGCCAGCTTCTCGGTCGCCATCGCGTCTTCGTTCAGCATGAAGCGGAAGGTCTTCTCGTCCATCGCGATCTTGTCGATGTTGACGGACGAGTCAAGCGCGAGCTTGCGCTCCACGGGCGCGTCGGCGTCGGCCAGCTTCTGCAGCAGGTCCGGCGAGATGGTCAGCAGGTCGCAGCCGGCCAGTTCCAGGATCTGCGAGGTGTTGCGGAAGCTCGCGCCCATCACCTCGGTCTTGTAGCCGAACTTGCGGTAGTACTGGTAGATGCGCTTGACCGACTGCACGCCCGGATCGTCGGCGCCCTGGTAGTCGGTGCCGGTCGATTTCTTGTACCAGTCGTAGATGCGGCCAACGAAAGGAGAGATCAGCTGCACGCCCGCTTCGGCGCAGGCGATGGCCTGGCACAGCGAGAACAGCAGGGTCAGGTTGCAGCGGATGCCGTCCTTTTCCAGGATCTCGGCGGCGCGGATGCCTTCCCAGGTCGAGGCGATCTTGATCAGCACGCGCTCGCGCGGGATGCCGGCGGCTTCGTACAGGGCGATCAGTTCGCGGCCCTTGGCGACGGTGGCTTCGGTGTCGAAGGACAGCGCGGCGTCGATCTCGGTCGAGACGCGGCCCGGCACGTACTTCAGGATCTCGACGCCGAAGGCGATCAGCAGGCGGTCGACGATCTCTTCGACGCCTGCGCCCTTCGCGTCGGCGACGGCTTTTTCCAGCAGCGGACGGTATTCCGGCTTCTGGACGGCCTTCAGGATCAGCGACGGGTTGGTGGTCGCGTCCTGCGGCGCGTAGGCCTTGATCGACTGGAAGTCGCCGGTGTCGGCCACCACGGTGGTGTACTGCTTGAGTTGCTCGAGTTGGTTCATGATGCGTGAGGGTGTGTTGAAGTCGAATTCCGGGATTGTACCGTTTTCAGCGGAGGTGCTCGAAAAATCAGCAATCCGTCGCGTCCACGAAGGCCGCGACCATGGCTTCCAGCCCGGCCTTGTCCTCGTCCGAGAAGCGGTCCAGCGTCGGGCTGTCGATGTCGAACACGCCGACCAGGCGGCCGGCCTTGACGACCGGGATCACGATTTCCGAGTTCGAGGCCGAGTCGCAGGCGATGTGGCCCGGAAAGGCGTGCACGTCCGGCACCACGATGGTCTCGCGCTTGACGGCGCTCGTTCCGCAGACGCCGCGGCCGAAGGGGATGCGGGCGCAGGCCGGCTTGCCCTGGAAGGGGCCGACCAGCAGGTCCTGGCCGTCGCCGTTTTTCGCCGGGACGGTCAGGTAGAAGCCGGCCCAGTTCAGGTCGGCAAGGGTGTCATAGACCAGGGCCGAGAACTGCGAGGCGTTGGCGGTCAGGTCGCGCTCGCCTTCGAGGATGCTGGCGACCTGGCGTACCAGCAGGTCGTAGTCGGGGCGGGTGCTGCGTTCGGGATTGATGTGCATGGGATGGGCGCCAGGGGCAGACTGATCGAAACGCCTATTTTACCGCCAGCATCCGCAAGCGGGTTACAATGCCCGCAAGGGTGATCACGCCGCCGGGCGTGACAGGATGTGCGATGGTCGGGCCGCCACGCGGCTCTTACGCGACCTTATGATCACCTCCCTCTCCAATACCTTCAAGGCATTCGCCGCCTCGGGCAAGGCCGGCGGCATCGTCCTGATCCTGTGCACCATCCTCTCGCTTGCGCTGGCGAATTCTCCGCTGGGCGCCGCTTGGCTTGGTTTCTGGCGCCTGCAAATCGCCGGGCTGAGCGTCGAACTCTGGATCAACGACGCCCTGATGGCCGTCTTCTTCCTGCTGATCGGGCTCGAGCTCGAACGCGAGCTGTACAACGGCGAGCTGTCGGACTTCAGGAATGCCTTGCTGCCGATGCTGGCCGCCGCCGGCGGCATCATGGTCCCGGCGCTGACCCACTTCGGCTTCAATAACGGCACGCCGACGCAGGCCGGGGTCGGCATCCCGATGGCGACCGACATCGCGTTCGCGCTGGGCGTGCTGGCCCTGCTCGGCAGCCGGGCGCCGGCCTCGCTGAAGATCTTCCTGACGGCGCTGGCGGTCATGGACGACCTGGGCGCCATCGTGGTCATTGCCCTGTTCTATACGGATGGGCTGTCGATCGCCTGGCTGCTCGGCGCCCTGGCCGTGTTCGGCGCGCTGCTCGCCATGAACCGCGTGCTGCGCGTCATGGCCTTGGCGCCTTACCTGCTCGGCGGCGCGCTGATGTGGTTCCTGATGCTCAAGTCCGGCGTGCACGCGACCATTGCCGGCGTGCTGCTGGCCTTCGCGATCCCGTACTCAAGCACGCAGGACGATGCGGCCTCGCCCTCGCACCGGCTCGAGCACGCCCTGCACAAGCCCGTGACCTTCCTGGTCCTGCCGCTCTTCGCGCTGGCCAACACCGGGATCCTGGTCGGCGCCGGCTGGCCCGCGCAGCTGCTGACGACGAACAGCCTGGGCATCCTGCTCGGCCTCGTCGCCGGCAAGCCGGTCGGCATCTTCCTGTTCAGCTTCGCGGCGGTGGCGCTGGGCCTGTGCCGGCTGCCGCAGGACCTCGGCTGGCGTCACGTGCTGGGCGCGGGACTGCTCGGCGGTATCGGCTTCACGATGTCGATCTTCATCACCAACCTGGCGTTCGCGGGACAGGCGGAGCTGGTCAACGGGTCGAAGATGGCGATCCTGCTCGCCTCGCTGGTGGCGGGATTGGCCGGGTTCGGCTGGCTGAAGCTGATGGGCGGGCCGGCCAGGCCTGCCTAGGCCGCCAGCTTCTTCAGGGCCGGCACGATCTCGTGCAGGGAGTTCACCTCGCAGCTCGGCACCGCCGCCGACGCATTCCCCAGCCGGCCGGGATTGAACCAGCAGCTGTCGATGCCGAAGCGGTTGGCGCCGAGGATGTCCGCGTCCAGGCGGTCGCCGACGATGACCGTTTTGTGCTTCGCGAAGGCGCGCGCCATTTTCGTGGCGTAGTCGAAGAAGCGGCTGTCCGGCTTGGCGTGGCCGCAGGCTTCGGAGGTCGAGATGAAGGAGATGTGCTCGCGCAGGCCCGAGCTGGCGATGCGGCGCTGCTGGATGTGCTCGACGCCGTTGGTGATGATGCCGACTTCGCCGACCGCGCACAAAGCCTCGCAGACCTGCTTGGCGCCGTCGATCAGGACCACGGTATCGGACAGCGATTCGAGATACAGGTGGCTGGCCGCTTCGGCGTCGAGGTCGAGGGCGCTCCGGGCGAAGGTGCGACGGAAGCGTTCGACCTTCAGGAAGTCCTTCGAGACCACGCCTTGTTCGAACTCCTGCCAGAGTCCGAGGTTGATGGCCTGGTAGTGGGGGAACAGGGCGTCGACGCCCTCGTGCAGGCCGAGCGCCTGCATGGTGCGCACGAAGGAGAGCCGTTCGGACGCCTTGAAGTCGAGCAGCGTGTCGTCGAGGTCGAAAAGGAAGAGCGTGTGTTTCATCCGCTATATATTACCTCGCGGACGAGTCATGCGTGTCAGGTGGTCAGCGGCGTCATGACCGCCTTGCGGAAGGCCGGACGGCTGGCCAGCCGGTCGAACCATGCCTGCAGGCCGGGCAGGTCTTCGCGTACGATCGGCAGGGCGAACCAGCGCCAGGCCGCGCATCCTGCCGCGATGTCGCCCACGGTGAACGCGGCGCCGCCGACATAATCGCTCCCCGCCAGGTGGCGGTCGAGGATGCGCATGGTGGCAAGGGCGGCCAGGCGCTGTTCTTCGATCCGAACCGGGTCGCGCTCGTGTGCGGGCGTGCGCATGAAGGCACGGAACAGTGGCAGCAGGGCCGGCCACAAGGTCGAATTGGTCCAGTCCATCCAGCGCTCGGCGTCGGCGCGCGCGCCGGGCGCAGTCGGCAGCAGGCCATCCTGCGCATAACGGCCGGCAAGATACCGGACAATGGTGTTGGATTCCCAAACCACGCAAGCATCGTCGGCTATGGTGGGCACGAGGCCGTTCGGATTCATGCTGAGGAATTCCGGCGTGCCGACCACGCCGAAATGGCGTCCGGCATCGATGCGGTGGTAAGCCAGCGCGAGTTCTTCGCAGGTCCACAGGACTTTTTGCACGTTGACCGAGTCCGCGTTGCCCCAGACGGTGATCATCCGCGCAACTCAACCAATAAACGAATCGAACTGCATGTCGAACTCCTGCAGCGCCTTTTGTGCATTCTGCATCTTCTTCCTGAACTCCGGCCCGCGTCGCAGCGCCAGGCCGACCGCCAGCACGTCGATCACGACCAGGTAGGCCAGGCGCGCCGAGATCGGCGTGTAGGGGTCGATCGCGAACACCAGGTCGATCGGGATCAGCAGGCTGGCCATGTCCGCCAGCGGGGTGCCGGAGGGCGCCAGCACGATCACCTCGGCGCCGCCGCGGCGCGCCAGCTTGGCCGAACGCGTCAGCGCGGGGTTGTTGCCGCGCTGGGAGATCGCCACCACCACGTCGCCCTCGTGCAGCAGGGCCGCGGCGATCGAGTGGATCGCCGGATCGGTATACGCGATGGTCGGCACGCCGGAGCGGAAGAACTTGTGCTGGGCGTCGGCGGCCACGAAGCCGGAGGTGCCCTGGCCGTAGAACTCGATCTTGTTGGCGCGCGACAGGATGTCCAGCGCCTTCTGGATCAGCTCGGGCTTGAGGTTGTTGCGCAGGTCGAGCAGGGTGTTGATCGACCGGCTGCAGATCTTGTTGACCAGGTCGGAGGCCAGGTCGTCCTGGGCCGGCTGTTCGCTGGCGCCGGGCAGGGCCAGCGCCAGCCCTTGCGCCAGCTTCAGCTTGAACTCGTGCCAGCCGTCGTAGCCGAGGGTGCGGCAGAAGCGCACCACGGTGGGCTCCGAGACCCCGGCGGCGCGCGCCAGCGCGGTGATGTTCTGGCTGACCGTGGCGCTGGGCGAGGCCAGCACGGCAAGCGCCACCTTGCGCTCGGACTTGGACAGCGAGTCGAGCTGGGTGCGGATCGAATCGAGCAGCAATTTGGCTCCCGGGCTCGGTCAGTCTTCGGGCAGCGCTTCTTCGCGCCACTGCAGGCCGTCGCGGCCGATCAGGGCGCTCGACGACGCCGGGCCCCAGGTGCCCGAGGAGTAAGGCACCGGCGAGGTATCGTCCTGCTCCCAGTAATCGAGGATGGGTTCGACCCATTCCCAAGCCGCTTCCAGCTCGTCGCCGCGCATGAACAGGGTCAGCTGGCCGCGCAGGACGTCCAGCAGCAGGCGTTCGTAGGCTTCCATGCGCGGCGCCTTGAACTGCTCGCGGAAGTCGAGTTCGAGCTCGGCCTGCTTCAGGCGCATGGAGTCGCCCGGGGTCTTGGCCATCAGGTTCAGCGACAGGCCCTCGTCCGGCTGCAGGCGGATCACCAGGCTGTTCGGCTGGAAGCTCGAGGTCGGCTGGTTGAAGATCGAATGCGGGATCGGCTTGAAGCGCACGACGATCTCGGCCAGGCGGTCGGCCATGCGCTTGCCGGTGCGCAGGTAGAAGGGCACGCCGGCCCAGCGCCAGGTGTCGATCTCGGCCTTCATGGCGACGAAGGTCTCGGTCTTCGACTGCTTCGGCGCGCCCGGCTCCTCGCGGTAGCCCGGCACCTGCTGGCCGTCGACGTAACCGGCGCGGTACTGGCCGCGGATGATGTTCTGCGACAGCGTGGTCGGGGTGAAGCGTTTCAGCGAGCGCAGCACCTGCAGCTTGGCGTCGCGCACGGCGTCCGGCGCGATCGAGGTCGGCGGCTCCATCGCGACGATGCACAGCAGCTGCAGCAGGTGGTTCTGCAGCATGTCGCGCAGGGCGCCGGAGTTGTCGTAGTAGCCGAGGCGGTTGCCGACGCCGATCTTCTCGGCGATGGTGATCTGCACGTCCGAGATCCACTCGCGGCGCCACAGCGGCTCGAACAGGATGTTCCCGAAGCGCAGGGCCAGCAGGTTCTGCACGGTCTCCTTGCCCAGGTAGTGGTCGATCCGGTAGATCTGCGATTCGGCGAAGACCTTGCCGACGTCCGCATTGATCTGCTTGGCCGATGCCAGGTCGCGGCCCAGCGGCTTTTCCAGCACCACGCGCGAATTCGCGGTCGCCAGGCCGCTGGCGGCCAGGTTGTCGCAGATCTTCGCGAATAGCGAGGGCGGCGTGGCCAGGTAATACACGCGGGTCAGCGACTCGTCGCGGCGCAGCGCCTCGGCCAGGCCGGCATAGCTCTTCAGGTTGACGGCATCCACGGCGACCCAGGTGATCCGGTCAAGGAACTTCTTCCACGCGGCTTCGTCGACGCTTTCCTTGATGTGCGGCTTCGAGTTCGTCTCGACCATCTGCAGGAAGTCTTCCTGCGACATGTCCTCGCGGCCCACGCAGATGATGCGTGCGGTCGGCGGCAGGTCGTTGGCGACGTCACGGGCGTACATCGCGGGCAGCAGCTTGCGCATCGCGAGGTCGCCGCTGCCGCCGAAGAAAACGAGATCGAAATCGGAAAGAGCCATGGGGTATCTGATCGTAAGAAGAGAGTGAGCTTGAATTGTAAATTTACTACACGATTATTGATCACGCAAGTAAATTTACTACGTCTTCGGTCTTGCATGCCTATGCTGCCATATCCCGGCCAGCGAAAGCGCGTAGACTGGCTTCGGGTGCAGCAGCATGCAGGCTGCGTCAGTGTGGATACGTCGCGACAAGGAGGATGACGTGGATAACATCGGTAAATCCCAGGCGGTGCCATCGGGTCACTATCATGAAGCGGCCGTCACGAGCTCGAAACATGCCAGCGATTTGCTGGATGAAGGACTGGAGGAGTCCTTCCCGGCAAGCGACCCGGCGGCTGTCAGTATTACCCGGATTATTGAAGACGAGGAAGGCAGCTGATCCCGCGTCCCGGTTCAGCCCCGATACTCCGGCATTTCCAGTCCCGCCACATCGACCCTGAACGCCAGCACCTTCCCGCTGTTCGGCATCGCCGACAGCTCTTCCGCCGGCCGCCCGCCGCAGGCGCTGGTCACGTACAGGGTGCGCAGGTCCGGTCCGCCGAAGCAGACCGCGGTCGGGCACTTCAGCGGCAGGTCGACCTGCTGCAGCAGCTCGCCGGTCGGCGACAGCTTCAGGATGCGGCCGCCTTCGTACATCGCGATCCAGTAGTTGCCTTCGCTGTCGATGGCGGCGCCGTCCGGGCGGCCGCCGTAGGTGCCGCTGGTCTTGTCGGCTTCGAAGGTGACCAGGTTGCGGCCGTTCGACGCGGTGCCGGTGGCGAGGTCGTAGTCGTAGACGTCGATGCGGTGGCTGGTGGTGTCGGCGTGGAACATGGTCTTGCCGTCCAGGGTCCAGGCCAGGCCGTTCGAGTTGGTCATGCCGCCGCTCCAGGCCAGGCGCAGCTTGCCCTGGTCCAGCACGTACATCTCGGCCTTGGGCTGGTCGCGCGGTTCGTAGATGGTGCCGACCCAGAAGCGGCCCGCCGGGTCGACGCGGCCGTCGTTGAAGCGCATGATCTTCGTATCATAGGGCGCCGGCGCGATCTCCTCGGCCTCGCCGCTGCTGGTGTTCAGGTATACGAAGCCATTGCGGGTGGAGACGATCAGGTTGTTGTCGACGTCGATCGCCAGCGCCGAGGGCTCGCTGTCCATCTTCCACGACGAATACTTGCCGCTGGCCGGGTGCAGGCGGTGCACCATGAAGTCGGGGATGTCGACCCAGTACAGCGCCGATTCGACCGCGTGCCAGATCGGGCATTCGCCGGTCTTCATCGGCTCGTCATGCACTACCACGAATTGTTCGGTTTTCATGAGAATCTCCCGCTCAGACGGCGGCCTTGGCGCGCGCGATCAGGCCGTTGGTCGAGCTGTCGTGCTGCGCCGGCTGGGCGTCGCCGTTGAGTTCCGCTTCGATCTTCTTGGCCAGCACCTTGCCCAGTTCGACGCCCCACTGGTCGTAGCTGTTGACGTCCCACAGCGCGCCCTGCACGAAGACCTTGTGCTCGTACAGCGCGATCAGGGCGCCCAGCGTGGCCGGGTTCAGGTAATCCATCAGGATGGTGTTGCTGGGACGGTTGCCCGGGAAGGTCTTGTGCGGCGCCAGGCGCTCGATCTCGTCCGCCGGCTGGCCGGCCAGGTCCTGGCGCACCTCGTCGGTCGTCTTGCCCTTCATGAAGGCTTCCGACTGGGCGAAGCAGTTGGCCAGCAGGGCCGCATGGTGGTTGTGGAACTCGTGGGCCGGGCGCAGCGCGGCGATGAAGTCGATCGGGGTCACGTCGGTGCCTTGGTGCAGCAGCTGGAAGTAGGCGTGCTGGCCGTTGGTGCCGACGTCGCCCCAGATCACCGGGCCGGTTTCGTAGTCGGTGATGGGGTCGCCGGCGCGCGTGACGCGCTTGCCGTTGCTTTCCATGTCGAGCTGCTGCAGGTAGGCCGGGAAGCGGTTCAGGTCCTGGTGGTAGGGCGCGATCGACACCGACGGGCAGTCCAGGAACTCGCGGTTCCAGAAGCCGACCAGGCCCATGATCATCGGCAGGTTCTGCTCGATCGGGGTGGTGCGGAAGTGTTCGTCCATCGCATGCGCGCCGGCCAGGAAGTCGCTGAAGTAGCCGAAGCCCACGCACAGCGCGACCGGCAGGCCGATCGCCGACCAGACCGAATAGCGGCCGCCGACCCAGTCCCAGAACGGGAACATATTGGCCGGATCGATGCCGAAGGTCTTGATCGCCTCGACGTTGGTCGAGACGGCGACGAAGTGTTTTGCCAGGGCTTCTTCAGGCGCCTGCTGCAGGAACCAGGCGCGGGCCGTGTTCGCGTTCATCATGGTCTCGGCCGTGGTAAAGGTCTTGGAGGCGATGATGAAGAGGGTGGTTTCCGGATTCACGCGCGACAGCGCGGCGTCCATGTCGTGGCCGTCGACGTTCGAGACGAAGTGCATGGTCAGGCGCGGATGGGCGAACTGGCGCAGCGCCAGGCAGACCATTTTCGGGCCGAGGTCGGAGCCGCCGATGCCGATGTTGACGATGTCGGTGATGGGCGCGCCGGTGTGGCCTTTCCAGGCGCCGCTGCGGACGCTGTCGCTGAAGACCTTGACGCGGTCCAGCACGCCGTGCACGTCGGCGGTGATGTCCTGGCCGTCGACCGTGATCTGCCTGGTGCGGGGCGCGCGCAGGGCAGTGTGCAGGACGGCGCGGTTTTCGGTCAGGTTGATCTTCTCGCCGGCGAACATGGCGTCGCGCAGGCGCTCGACGCCGCGCTCGCGCGCGAGCTGTGCCAGCAGTTCAAGCGTGCGCCCGTCCAGACGGTTTTTTGAATAGTCTAGGAACAGCCCGGCGGCTTCGGCGGACAGGCGTTCGAAACGCTGCGGATCCTGTGCAAACAGTTCGCGCATCTGCCATTCACGGGCCTGGGCGGCATGGTTGCGGAGCGACTGGTAGCTGGCGGTGGTGGTGAGAAGAGGTTGGCGCATGGATAGTGGGATTCGGGCAGTATGGACGGTATGATGTCATTTTATGCAGGTTATCGAATCATACAGGAAGCGGACGTAAAATCACTACAAATTGTGCGGCGGGGAGCGCGGGGGCACGTGGTGCCAACCCTGCCGGTCGCCGTAGGGTGGGTACCACGTGCCCACCATCAACATTCGAATTTCCCAAGGCTTCATTCAAGAACGGGGTGCCTGGATGCGCCCCGGTATATTTTGTAGTAAAATTTCAGGAATCCAATTCATAAGGAACGATCATGGCGGTGCATCCCGTAGTAGAGAAGGTGACCCAACGCATCATCAAGCGTAGCCGGCCGTCGCGCCAGGCTTACCTGGCCCATCTGGACGCGGCGCGCGTGCAGGGCGTGCAGCGCGGCACGCTGGCGTGCACGAACCTGGCGCACGGTTTCGCGGCCTTCCCGGCCAACGACAAGCTCAAGCTGATCGAGCAGAAGCAGCCGTCGGTCGCCATCGTTTCCTCGTACAACGACATGCTGTCGGCGCATCAGCCGTTTGAGTATTTCCCGAAAGTGATCAAGGATGCCGTGCGCGAGATCGGCGCCGTGGCCCAGTTCGCCGGTGGCGTGCCGGCCATGTGCGACGGCATCACGCAGGGCCAGCCGGGCATGGAGCTGTCGCTGTTCTCGCGCGACACCATCGCCATGTCGACCGCGATCGCGATGTCGCACAATATGTTCGACGCCGCCCTCTACCTGGGCATCTGCGACAAGATCGTGCCGGGCCTCCTGATCGGCGCGCTGCACTTCGGCCACATCCCGGGCATCTTCGTGCCGGGCGGCCCGATGACCACCGGTATCTCGAACAAGGAAAAGGCGGCGATCCGCCAGCGCTACGCGAAAGGCCAGGCCACCCGCGACGAGCTGCTGGCAGGCGAGTCGGCGGCCTATCACAGCGCCGGCACCTGCACCTTCTACGGCACCGCCAACAGCAACCAGATGCTGATGGAAGTGATGGGCCTGCACCTGCCGGGCGCCGCCTTCATCACGCCGGGCACGCCGCTGCGCGACGCGCTGACCCGCGCGGCCTCGCAACACGCCGTGAAGATCTCGCAGCAGGGCGGCGAGTACATGCCGATCGGCCATATCGTCGACGAGAAGTGCATCGTCAACGCCATCGCCGCGCTGCACGCGACCGGCGGCTCGACCAACCACACGATGCACCTGATCGCCATCGCGCGCGCGGCCGGCATCGTGGTCGACTGGGACGATTTCGACGAGCTGTCGAAAGTGGTGCCGCTGCTGGCGCGCGTCTACCCGAACGGCGACGCCGACGTGAACCACTTCCAGGCCGCCGGCGGCCCGACCTTCGTGATCCGCGAACTGCTCGACGCCGGCCTGGCGCACGAGGACGTCAACACCATCCTCGGCCGCGGCCTGCGCGCCCACTGCAAGGAGCCCTTCCTGGACGGCGAGCAGGTGGTCTGGAAAGACCTGCCCGAGCAGAGCGGCGACGAGAACGTGCTGCGCAAGTACACCAATCCGTTCAGCCCCGACGGCGGCCTGGTGCTGGTGCAGGGCAACCTGGGCCGCGCCGTGATGAAGGTCTCGGCGGTCAAGAAGGAACACCACATCGTCGAGGCGCCGGCCCTGACCTTCGATTCGCAGGAAGATTTCATGCATGCCTACAAGGCTGGCAGCCTGAACCGCGACTTCGTCGCCGTGATCCGCTTCCAGGGCCCGCGCGCGAACGGCATGCCGGAACTGCACGCGCTGACCCCGGCGCTGTCGAACCTGCAGGACGCCGGCTTCCACGTGGCGATGGTCACCGACGGCCGCATGTCGGGCGCTTCCGGCAAGGTGCCGGCGGCGATCCACGTGTCGCCGGAAATCCTGGCCGGCGGTCCGCTGGGCCTGGTGCGCGACGGCGATATCATCCGGGTCGACGCGACCGCCGGCACGCTCGAGGCGCTGGTGCCGGCCGACGTGTGGGCATCGCGCAAGATGGCCACCGCCGACCTGAGCAAGAGCCACATCGGGATGGGCCGCGAGCTGTTCGAGGTGTTCCGCAAGTCCGTCAGCGCGGCCGAGCAGGGCGCCGCCCACTTCCCGCTGCCGTCGCCGATCGAGACCACCGTTCCCCTGCACGAAGGCCTTGATTCCGGTGAGATCATGCCGGGTTCCGACGAAGACTTCCTGTTCCGTAAATCCAAGTAAGAGAGCACAACGATGAGTACTGATATGAACCTGCTCGACATCATGAAATCGGCCGTCGTGATCCCGGTGATCGCGATCGACGATCCGGACCACGCCGTTCCCCTCGCGAAGGCCCTGGTCGCCGGCGGCATCCGTGTGCTCGAAGTGACGCTGCGCACCAGGCACGGCCTGGAGGCGATCCGCGCGATGGCCCAGGTCGAAGGCGCCATCGTCGGCGTCGGCACCCTGACCCAGCCGGAAGAATTCGCCGCCTCGCGCGATGCCGGCGCGGTGTTCGGCGTGTCGCCGGGCCTGACCCCGGCGCTGATCGAGGCAGCGAAAAAGAGCGGCCTGCCGCTGCTGCCGGGCTGCATGACCCCGTCCGAAGTGATGCTGGCGCGCGAAGCCGGCTTCAAGCAGCTCAAGCTGTTCCCGGCCGTGCCGGCAGGCGGCATCGGCATGCTGAAGGCGATCGGCGGCCCGCTGCCGGACGTCACCTTCTGCCCGACCGGCGGCATCTCGATCGAGACCGCGCCGCAGTTCCTGGCCCTGAAGAACGTGGCTTGCGTGGGCGGCTCCTGGCTGACCCCGGCGGACGCGATGAAGGCCGGCGACTGGGACCTGATCACCGACCTGGCCAAGGCCGCGTCGGGCCTGCGCGCGGCTGCTTGAGGCGTACATGAGGCGCACATGAGGCGCCTGGCGCGCGGGCTGACCGCGGGCGAGATCGCGATGGCGTCGCTGCTGTTCGGCGGCGCCATCGACTACACGCGCGTGCGGGTCCACAACCGCCGCTACCTGCCCCTGGGCCTGCAGCCGAAGAACTGCGCCATGACCCCGAACGGCAGCATCTACTTCCACCACTCCTGCTTCCTGCCCGACTACAGCCTCGGCAATCCGACAGTCATCCACTGGTTCATGCACGAGATGGTGCACGTCTGGCAGCACCAGCTCGGCTATCCGGTCCGCCTGCGCGGCGCGATCCGGATCGGTCTTTCCTACTATTACGAACTGCGCGAAGGCGCAAGCCTGGCCGACTACAACATGGAAGCCCAGGGCGACCTGCTGGCCGATTATTTCGCGCTGAAGTTCCTGCGCCTGCCGCGCGTCGTGCGCCAGCGTCGCCATGCGCACCGGATCGACTTGTACGAACAGGTGCTGGCGGGTTTCCTGGCCAACCCATCGGACCGCGGGCAACTGCCGCGCGGCGGAGCGCGCAAGTTCATGTCGAGCCGTCGTCCCCGCGCAGGCGGGGACCCAAGTTCGTAGCGCTGTCCCAAACGCTTGTGTAAACCACTTGCGTCGAATCAACCCCCGCTCGAGCCCAGCAACGTAGGCTGTCGTCCGTACGTTTGTTTCCTGTGGGATATTTTATGCAGCCGTCATTCCGCGCCGGTGCCTTGGCCACCCTGGCACTCACCCTGATTCCGGTACAGGCCGCCCTGGCGCGCACCGGCGCCGCCGAGGTCCGCGAAGGCCCGCGCGGCGGTCCCTGCTTCACCATCAGCCCGCGCGAAGAACGCGCGGGTACGCCGGATTTCCACGCCGTGACCGTCTCCGACGGCCAGCGCCTGCTGTGGAAGATGACCATGCCGCCCGAGCGTACCTTTCCCCTCAGCTTCTCCATGTGCGTGCCCTACGGCGGCCAGGTCGCATCGCTGCCGCGAACCCGGGCGACAGCGCTCGAAACCGGCAAGGTCTACTACCTGCGCATCGACGCCCGCCCCGCCCAGGGGCGCGGCGTCGCCCAGGCCTATGAAGCGCGCTTCTGCCTGGCGAAGCAGCATGACGGCAGCGCCGTCGTGCACCAGATCTGGGACAGCGACCGGCCGGGCAAGCGCCTGTTCGGCTGCCTGCCGCCGGGGGAGTGATCCGCCTGTCCTGCGCATGAAGCTGCGCCGTCCCTGGCCGATTTATTTTATTCACGAAGGGTAAGTTTGTCGTGTCGACGAACTTTACATTTTCGCTGTCTTGTAACCGTCCGTGATAAAAATATCTAATGTAATCAAGCCCTTAAAGAGCAGGCACGTCTATTGCTAATATTTACGTGTCTGCTGACAGACCCACCTAATTAATTATATGAGGGTAATATGAACCGGTCCAAACTCGTGAAGAACCTGGCAGTTTCTCTGTTTTGCGCTACCGGCATGTTGGCCGGTACGGCGGCATTTGCAGCCCCAGTTGGCGCAAGCTGCAGCGTTATCAATGTAACAAAGGGCTCGGTCGCCAATGCAACCACGGACGATGTGACGCTGAACAGCGCCTGGTCCACTGCCTGTGCGTTTTCTAACGTCAACCCGTCACAGGGCCCCCAAGGTAACACTTCCGGCTTCGGCAGCGCCTTCGACGCCTATGCCACGGATACTTCGACCCCCTGGTCCTTGCTGGGCAAGATCGCAAAAACCAGCGGCACTGTCACCAGCAATGGCCTGATCCTGACGCTGGCGGCGGATGGAACCTGGACTGTTAAGAACACCACCACTGGCGCGCTGATGCTGGACCTGGTGCTCGACATCCATGCCGGCAACACGTCGACGGCCTTCCTGTTCGACGATCAAACGATCGGCGCCGGCGCAACGCTGAACGGCAGCTGGGCAATCCAGTGGCATAACAATGGCGGCCAGATCCCCGGCTACTCCAATGCAGTCTTCTTCGCGCGCGACCTGGGCGAAGGCGGCTCGGGCGGCGGCGAAGGCGGCAACGTGCCGGAGCCGGGCAGCCTGGCCCTGATGGGCCTGGGCATGCTGGGCGTGGTGGCGCTGCGCAAGCGCAACAAGGCCTGATGCTGCGGGCTTGAAGCGGCAAAAAATATGGCGCCCGAGGGCGCCATATTTGTTTTTGCAAGCGGGCCGTGGCCCGCCGCTGTCATCAACGCGAGCTCACGTTGACCGAGCTCGTGCTGGTATTGCCGGCCGCGTCGCGTGCGGTCACGGTAATGGTATGCGTACCGGCCGCGATCTTCTTGGTATTCCAGTTGTAGCCCAGCGAACCGCCAGTGCCCTGCGCCTTGGTCGCGCCGTCGATCGCCAGGGTCAGCTTGATGCCCGCTGCACCGGCGTTGTCGGTGGCGTTGACGCTCACCGAGACATTGCCGTTGACGGTGCCGCCGGTCGGATTGGTGATCGTGACCACCGGCGCGGTCGTGTCCTTGGCGACGCTGGTGGTGACGTTCGACACGTTGACGCTCACGGCGGACGCGCTGCCGGCATTGCCCGCGGCATCGTAGGCGACAGCGCTTACGCTGACCTTGCCGTTGGCCACGCCGGTCGAATCCCAGCTGAAGCTGAACGGCGCCGTGGTGTCGGTGGCGACCACGGTGCCATTCACGACCAGGTCGACCCGCGCCACGCCGACGTTGTCGCTGGCATTGACCGTCACCGGCACCGCGCCCGACACCGTGCTGCCGGCGAGCGGGGCGGCCAGCGAAGCGGTCGGCGCGGTCGTATCGGCCGGCACCACGAAACTTGCCGCGGCGCGGACGGCGGCGGCGGCGTTCACGCGGCCGTAGCCGAACACCGGGTCGAGGCCGGCGGCGCCGAGGTCGACCGCGGTCGAATACAGGATGGACTGCACCTGCTCGCCGCTCAGGTCGGGGCGCGCTGCCATGACGAGCGCGGCGACGCCGGCGCTCAGCGGGCTCGAGAACGAGGTGCCTTGCCAGGTCGAGTAGCCGCCGTTCCTGTCCGTGCTGATGATGCCGGTGCCCGGTGCCGACAGCGTCACGAAGTTGCCCCAGCTCGAGAAGCTGGCCTTGGCGTCGTTGGTGGTGGTTGCCGAGACGGCGATCATCGAACCGTCGGTGCTGATGTTCTCGTCGATATTGCTGTTGCCGGCCGAGACGAACACCAGGCCGCCCTTGCTCTTCATGTACTTGGCCGCGCTCATGATGGTGCTGCTGCCCGCGACGCCGCCGTAGCTGATGTTGGCGACCCGGGCGCCGTTGTCGGCGGCATAGGTCAGGCCGCTGGCGATGGTGCTGTAATAGGCGGTGCAGCCGCCGGTGGTGCTGTCGCTGAAGGCGACGCGGATCGGCATCAGGCGGGCCGCGCCGGCCACGCCGGCCACGCCGGTCGCGTTGTTGGTGCTCGCCGCCGCCACGCCGGCCACCGCGGTGCCGTGGCCGCACACGTCGGTCAGGTCGGTATTGTTATTGTAGAAGTTGTAGCCCGGGACCAGGCGGCTCACCAGGTCGGGATGGTTGACGTTGATGCCGGAATCCAGGATGGCGATCGTCACGCCCGCGCCCTGGGTGGTGTCCCAGGCGCTCGTGGCGCCGACCTGGGTGAGATGCCACTCGCTGCCGAGGTAGGGATCGTTGGCGGTCGCGGTGGCCTGGACCACGCGGTCGAGTTCGGCGAATTTCAGTTCCGGACGGTGCGACAGGGCAGCCGCGACCGCGGTCTCCGACGCGTTGCCCGGCAGGTCGACCACGTACATGCGGCTCTGGCCGAGCTTGCGACGCTTGCCGCCGTGCTCTTTCAGGATGTTGTCGAGGGCCGTATCGGACAGGCCCGGACGCGCTTCGATGATCACGCGGCCACGCGCATACGCATCCTTGGGGGCGGCCATGCTGGCGCCGGATGCGGCCATCAGGGCGCCGATCACGGCGACGGCCAGGATGGAAGATTTGCGGAAGGAAGCGATCTGGTTCGAAGCAGTGTGCATGGCGATATCCTGTTTATGGTTGATAAAGGCAGGATGGCTGGCAGGCCGCTTCGCGAGCGCGGCAGAATGCCCCGTGCTCGAAAGATCGGTGTCTGGCAGTCCTGCCGTCATGGGGCTCGCGCCCTTTAGACCGTTGACTTTGCGTCCTCCACTTTCGCGGAGTTTGCCCTTTGCAGATGATGAACCGAGTATATCTACGTCATTTCCTGGTTACAACTAATTTCTTACTGGAAACGTAGAATTTATGTTCCTTGTGGAAACAAATCAACAAATTGGCATGGTAAATCGGCGTCCTTGCCTTGCTGTAAGGCGCCGATTTTGACGGATTTGTCGGAAATTTAATGACTGTTAATTAAATGGAATCTGGTATTGCGGCTTTTGTAACTGGCGCCGCGCGTGCCCTCAGTTGCGCCGCGCCGCCTCGACCGCCGCCACATCGATTTTCGTCATCGTCATCATCGCCTCGAACACGCGCTTGGCCACCGCCGGATCGGGATCGGCGATCGACTCGGACAGCACGCGCGGCGTGATCTGCCACGACAGGCCCCATTTGTCCTTGCACCAGCCGCACACGCTTTCCTGCCCGCCGTTACCGACGATTGCATTCCAGAGGCGGTCGGTTTCGGCCTGGTCATCGGTCGCGACCTGGAAGGAGAAGGCTTCGCTGTGCGTGACGCCGGGTCCGCCGTTCAGGCCGAGGCAGGGGATGCCCATCACCGTGAACTCGACCGTCAGCACATCGCCTTGTTTGCCGGCGGGATAGTCGCCGGGCGCGCGGTGGACCGCCTTGACTGCGCTGTCCGGAAAGGTCGCGGCGTAGAACGTCGCTGCATCCAGGGCATCGCCCTTGAACCACAGGCAAATCGTGTTTTTGCTGGCCATGCTCGTCTCCTCAGGTAGTGGGATCGATGTCGACAATGAAAGGCAGGCCAGTCTAGCAGTCTTGCTCCCGGCAAGGCTTGCAAGCGCTTGCAGCATCTGCGTTCGCGCATCCGTTAAAATGTCGGCATTTCTCACCTACCAAGATCATCATGACCCAGGACGAACTCAAGCAGGCCGTGGCCCGCGCTGCCATCGATTACGTGGTCGACGGCGAAATCATCGGCGTCGGCACCGGCTCGACCGCCAACTATTTCATCGACGAACTCGGCAAGATCAAGGACCGCATCAAGGGCGCGGTCGCGTCGTCGGAAGCCACCGCAGCGCGCCTGCGCAGCCACGGCATCGACGTGCGTGACCTGAACGACGTCGAATCGATTTCCGTCTACGTCGACGGCGCCGACGAGATCGATGCCGGAGGCAGCATGATCAAGGGCGGCGGCGCGGCCCTGACGCGCGAGAAGATCGTGGCGTCGGTGTCGAAGAGTTTCGTCTGCATCGCCGACGGCTCCAAGCTGGTCCAGACCCTGGGCAAGTTCCCGCTGCCGGTCGAAGTCGTGCCGATGGCGCGCGCGGCCGTGATGCGCAAGCTGGCGGCCCTGGGCGGCCAGCCGAAGCTGCGCACCAAGCCGGGCACTGACGAAGCCTTCGTCACCGACAACGGCGGCCACCTCATCGACGTCGCAGGCCTGTCGATCACCGATCCGGTGGCGCTGGAAAACGAGATCAACCAGATCGTCGGCGTGATCGCCGTCGGCCTGTTCGCCCAGCGCGGCGCCAACGTCTGCCTGCTGGGCATGGCGGACGGCGTCAAGACCCTCACGTTCTGAACACGGAGAGCGGCATGAAACCTGGTTTCATCCTGATGCCGCTTGCCGCGCTGCTCGGCGGCTGCGCCTGGTTCCACCAGCCGGCCCGGCCGGTCCAGGCCGCGGCGCCGGCGCCTGCCAGGGCCGCGGGCCTGGTCGACGCGGATGGCACGCCGATCCAGAAGCTGCCGTTCCGCATCGGCGTCTCCTCGGCCACCGTCGAGAAGATGGCGCGGCAGCAGTCCTGCACGGGCGGGCAGGGCGCCAGCCTGGTCACCGAGCCGGGACCGGTCGAGGTCTACCGCATGCAGTGCGAAAACGGCAAAATCTTCATGGCGCGCTGCGAACTGCGCCAGTGCCGCCAGATGTAAGTTCCCTTTCCCCGTTCGCGCGAGCGCCATCGCTCGCCCGACGTCATCGTCTCCTTTGCGCAGCAAGGCGTCCTTGCACGCCCATTTCATCCGGACCGCCGCGGACTTTTGCAGTGCACCATGCTATCGTCTTGACCTAACTTTACAAACTCTTACGGTTTGTTTGCATTTCCAGCAGCTTATTGCACATAGAATTTTCGCATCGTCTACATGCAAGGTCTGAGCAATATGAAACCAGCGGGTGAACACTCCACCGGAACGGGGTCCTGGCGCAATCGTGTCGGTAAATCCGCTTTCGTCCCGGCGCTCGGCGCCCTCGATGCCGATGCACCGGCGGCGCAGGCGCCATTGGTCCCTCCCGCATTGCTGCGGCAGGCCGACAAGATCCTCTTCATTGCCCACCTGGCCCTCGGCGATTTCGCCTACCTGCAAAGCGGTTTCCAGGCGTTTGCGCGGGCGTATCCGCACCTGAAGATCCACCTCTGGGTCGACGAGCGCCGCCGCACCAGCCGCGCGTCGGAATGGCCGCATCTCAAGAAGTACGCGCTGTATGACTGGCTGGCCGAGTGCCCCTACATCGACAAGGTCTACGCCGAAACCTACAGCCCGCAGGCTTACCGGGCATCGCTGGAAGAAGCGCGCCGCGAGGACTATCCGGTCGTGGTCTCGCTCGCCGTCCTGGAGCGCCACAAGTACGCCCTCATGGCGCGCAGTATCAGTCCGCATGGTTTCGTGGTAGGGCAGAAAAAGCGGGTGCGACCCTACGACCTGCCCAAGCACCTCATCTACCGCAAGCTGGACGCCTTCATCCCGCCCTATTCGGTGGCCACGCATCCGGACCAGCACATCAGCGACATCTACGCCGGCTGGTTCGACCTTTTGTTCGGCCTGGACATCCCGCCGGCCGCGCGCTTCCCCGTGCTCGACATCGCCGACAAATGGATCGACTATGCGCGCACGCAGTTCGCCGACTGGGGTTTCATGCGGGCCGATGGCAAGCCCTCGAGCGTCGTGTTCGTCAACGGCTTTTCCAAATCGGTGGAGCGCAGCTGGCCGCTGGAACGGATCATCGGACTGATCCGGACCATGCGCTGCGAGCCGGACTGGTGCGACGCCGGCTTCGTCGTCAACGTCGTGCCCGAGGAACTTGCGCGGGCCCGCGAGCTGTTCGCCAAGGCGGGACTGGAGCGCAGCTTCCTGTTCAGCGCCGAAGACAATTTCTTCCAGCTGCCGGCCATTCTCAGCCTGTGCGAGCTCATCATATCGGTGGAGACTGCCGTGATGCACCTGGCGAATGCGGTGCATGTGCCGGTGATCGCCCTGATGCGGCAGAGCAGTCCCGAATGGGTGCCGATCGACAAGGCGAACAGCACCGTGATCACGGCGCCGCACCGCAAGGATTGGGTCGATAAAATCGGCGTACAGGACGTGATGGCGGTGCTGGCTGCCCGCCGGCCCTGACACCCCCAAGTATTCAGGAGGCCGTCGTTCGCGCTTCGCTGCGGCGGTCGACGAGTGTCCAGACGGTCGGGTTGGCGAGCCGGTAGCTGGACTGTACGCCGCGCAGCTTTTCCCACAGCGTTTGCGGATGCAGCAGCAGGGCCTGCGGCATGCGCTGGCCCCTCTTCAGGAACTGGCGCCGGCCTCCCGCCACACTGGCGTCGTATCCGCCATCCTGGCATTGCCACCAGCCGGTTTCAGGACAGACATCGCCTGCCGAGGTGGTGTCGCCGAGGTCGGGAGGTGGCGGCGCGTCAAGCCTGGCCGGCAGCGTGGCGCTGGTGGGGCGGACCCGGATGCTGGACGAGATCCTGTCCCATAACTCGATCAGCGCATCCTCGCCAAGGAAGCCGATGCCGGGACGCGCTCCGGCATTGACGGGGTGGCCGGTCGACATTTCCAGATGCATGAAGGGAAGGAAGACATCGTCTCTTGTGCCGCTCACTTCCCAGTTGAAAGCGAAGGTGTGGACGAAATTCAGTTCGGTCCATTTTTCCGCGACTTCTTCGCCATCGATGCCGTTGATGGCCCGCCTGCCTTTTCTCAGTTTGTTCATGAGCGCCCGCTGCCATGCGGGCATGGCCGCATCGACGGCCGTATCCCGCTCAAGGCGTCCTTCCTTGTCGGGCTCGGTCCCGGCGCGCATATTGAACGCCATCGCAAGGTCGGGATGGTCGGGGAAGCCGGCGAACAGCACCACCCCTTCGCTGAAGTCGGCCGGCAAGGGGTCGACGAACATGCCGAGGCCGAAGCAGAAGCCGGCGGCCGTGGGAATCTCTTTTGCTGGAACCAGCCTGAGCTTGTCCATCAGGCGCCGCAGGTTGCCTGTCCGGTCGACATCATAGCCGTCCGTCCTGAAGTTGAAACTCCTGCCATGGGAATGAACGTAGGCTTCCAGCTTCACGTCGACCCAGACGACCGGTTTGCCGTGCTCCGTTCCTTTCGTTGCCTGGCGGCCGAATATGAAGATCTTCCCTGTAAAACCGTTATTTTCATACTCCTCGATCTTCTCCATATTCCGTTTGCCGAGCTCGTTCGGTTCGGCATCGATTTCCGCCTGCCTTGCCAATACACGGGCTTCGAATTCCTGCCTCGTTTCTTCTTGTCCGGAAATCCAGAGCCCGTTGACGAAGGCCTGGCCATACGAATGCTCCATGGATGCGGGCAGATCGATGAGAAATCTGCCAACACAGGCTGTCTTCATGTGTTGTGTCAGTTGTGCCACCGTGTAGCGATCCATCATCGAACTCCCTATGCCATACAAAAGAAAAAGCCCATAAAGTGCCACCAGGACACCAATCACCGGATTAGGCTTTTTGCTTTCCTTATCCATGTTGTCCCAGTTCCTGGACAACTTTGACGATGCAATAGCAAGTCAACAGGATGGTGTCATGGTGTTTATAGCTTTCCTGGTGACGGTAGCCGCGGGTGGCAAATAACTGCTTTATTTTGCCGGCCGGGCCCGCGCCGGATTGAAACGATACTGTGTCGTCGCCGGCGGACTCTTGTGGCTCAACAGAAAATGTAAGATCTGCCTTGCCCTCGATCCTGAGTTTTCGTGCGCCATTCGGTTCATGGGCAAGATACCTGGCGTGCAGTATGTTCGAGGGGGTTACCGGAACCATCGCGCCATGCGCCGATTGCTGCGCCACCCAGCGAATCCGGCCATAAGCTGGATGCGTCCTGTCGGCGCCGTAATAGGCAAATGTGGCCGGATGATAATAATCCGCCAGCCAGGCGTGAAATGCCTCGGCGGTATCGATGGCGCTCCTGATTTTCTTTATCGCGCCCCCTTTTTTTGTTTCATACAAGCCGGCGGGATCGGCCAGGTCGGGATTGACCAGCCGGTACCAGGAATGCATGTCGCGGTACAGATCGTAAGGATTCGGCTCGGATTCGTTCGGCAAATGCAGGCAGTCGTTGGCCGTTCCCTGCCGTTGACCTGCAGCGGGGCCGGTGATGACGCTGACATGCAGCCAGGGCCGGGGATGGAGCTGGTTCGGCAGCAGCTCCAGCGCGCCGGGCGCTGCCGACAGGACCGGGGTCGTATCCTCGGGACGCCTGCCGGCGATGTCGGCGAATTTGCCTGCCTTGAGATTCTCGTAGCCGTCATTCGCAGGGTTATCGCATTCCGTACCACATGCCAGGCGGCGGTAGGCCAGCGGTGTGCCGAGCGCCGGCATGACGCCGTGGATGACGCCGGCAATCTTGTCGGGAATGCGCTTGGCGCAGGCGCGCGCGACCAAACCTCCCATCGAATGGGTGACGAGGATGACCTTCTCGCATTCATGCCTGCGCGTCTTCCACCATTGGATGATGTCGTCGATACGCCGTTCCAGGCGCCTGGCCGATTCGCCGCAGGACTGCAGCCAGTTATAGCCGCAGGCATAAATCGGATACTGGTATTCGGCGTATCTTTCCAGTTCGCTTTCCGTCAATGGCCTTACGGCGCGCACGCCCCAGCGCTTCAAGGGATCGCTCTGCATTGCCTGCATGACTTCTTTCCAATGAGGACGGATTTGCCGCTTGTTGAGCATGTCCGTATGGAATGTCATTTCCAGATGGCTTTGCAGCTCGAACAATAAGCTGCCATAGGAGCCATTGAATATTTCACCCCAGCCACGTTCCCGCATGACACTGCGTTCCAGATAACATGAAGCGATATCCAGGTCGCCGGTATCGTCGACTTCGACATAGTCGGGATGAAGAATGAGCTGCCGCTCTTTCGGGCTGCGCTTCTTCCAATCGGCAGCATAAGACCAGCACGCGGCATCGCTGTTCGGCGGCCGCCATGCCGGTTCTCCGGGCTTTAACGGATAGCCCGCCGGCAAGGGTACATGTCGCCTGACGCGTAGATTGGTTCCCATGGTTCCCGGAATAAATATGACAGGAACAACTTTGTTAGAACCTTTGTACACCAGGCCCCGCGTCTTCAAACTGGTCGGCGTCAGTACCGTGCGTACATGGAGGCTGCCGTCCTCATTGATTACGGGATCTTTTAAACGTCGCAATGGATCTGCCATTTCTGCCTTTCGCGGTAAAAAGCTGAAACAGACAGACGCTCGGCGCTCCCGTTCGGTTCCGGGCAATCTGAAGCGCACGATAGATCGGTGGCAAAGGATGACTTACGCAATGTGCAGTGCACAAAAGAATTGCGTCACACAATGTTTTTAAAGGAAATATTGCGGGGAAAATAGAGAAAACGAGGAATGCCGGAAGGCAGTAGGCGGCGCAGAACGCGCCGCCCGGAAGGAATGCAGACGAATCAGGCCGTCGGCGGCACGTAACCGGCCGCCTCGTCGGCGCCTTCACCGAAGAAATGGCGTTCCATCTGGGTCGCCAGGTATTTGCGGGCGCGTGCGTCCGCCATGTTCAGGCGGTTTTCGTTGATCAGCATGGTCTGGTGCTTGAGCCAGCCCTGCCACGCTTCCTTCGACACGCTTTCGTAGATCCGCTTGCCCAGTTCGCCGGGGTAGGGCGGGAAGTCCAGGCCTTCGGCTTCCTTGTTCAATTTGATGCAGTGGACGGTGCGCGCCATGTTCTTGCTCCTGGTTCGATTCGGGAAAACCTAGATTATAAGGGACCGGGAACCTGCTGCGCGTTGCATTGTTGGCTTGTGATGCTCGCCGTACTCGCGTACAGCTGCGCTTCTCGGCCAACACGGCTTCCGCTCGCTACGGTTCTCGTATCCCTTACAAGGTCTTGATGAAAATCTGCGACCGGCGCTGCCAGTTATACATGTGGGCGCGGTCCTTCGGCAGGTCGTCCACGGTGGCCGGCACGAAGCCGCGCTTCTTGAACCAGTGCGCGGTGCGGGTGGTCAGCACGAACAGCTTGGTCAGGCCGGCGGCCTTGGCGCGATTTTCGATGTTCTTCAGGATGCGCTCGCCGTCGCCCTGGGTCTGGGCGTCCGGACTCACGGTCAGGCAGGCCATCTCGCCCATCTTCTCGCCCGGGAAGGGGTAGAGGGCCGCGCAGCCGAAGATCACGCCGTCGTGCTCGATCACCGAGAAATGGTCGATCTCGCGTTCGATCAGCTCGCGCGGACGCTTGACCAGGGTGCCGTCGGCTTCCAGCGGCTCGATGAGCTTGATAATTCCGCCGACGTCCTCAATTGTGGCCTGTCGCAGGCTCTCCAGGTTTTCGTGGCTGATCATGGTGCCCACGCCATCGTGGGTGAACAGCTCGAGCAGGGCCGAGCCGTCCAGCTGGAAAGGCACGATGTGGGACCGGTCGACGCCGCTGTGGCAGGCCTTGATCGCATGCTGCAGGTAGAACGACGCGTCGGACGGCAGGAAGCCCGCCTGCAGCACGGCTTCGGCCTGGTGCGAGGACAGTTCGCGGATCTCGGCGCCGGCGGCATCCGTCATCATCGGGGTTTCGGTGATGAAGATGAGCTTTTCGGCATGCAGGGCGATCGCGGCCGCCGAAGCCACGTCTTCCATGGTCAGGTTGAACACTTCGCCGGTCGGCGAGAAGCCGAGCGGGGAGAGCAGCACGATGTTGTCTTCGGTCTGCAGGATCGGGTGGATCTTCTCGGCCGCGATCTTGCGCGTGACGCCGGTCAGCTCGAAGTCGACGCCGTCGATCACGCCGAGCGGACGCGCGGTCACGAAGTTACCCGAGACGATGCTGATATGGGCATTCGACATCGGCGTGTTCGGCAAACCCTGGCTGAAAGCCGCTTCGATGTCCAGGCGCAGCTCGCCGGCAGCTTCCTTCGCGCATTCCATGGCGGCGGTGTCGGTGATGCGTACGCCGTTGTGGAAGCGGCCCTCGACGTTCCGCAGATCGAGCTGCTCGGCGACCTGGGGACGCGAGCCGTGCACCAGCACGACGCGGATGCCGAGGCCGACCAGCAGGGACAGGTCCTGGGCCAGTACCGGCAGGGCGCCGGCGGCGACGAGTTCACCGGGGAAGGCGACGACGAAAGTCTTGCCGCCGAAAGCATGAATATACGGCGCGACCGAGCGCAGCCACTGGACGAATTGGGTAGGGTTTTCCATTTGCCGCATTATAA
The DNA here is from genome assembly GCF_001412595.2 of Massilia sp. WG5. NCBI lineage: Bacteria > Pseudomonadati > Pseudomonadota > Betaproteobacteria > Burkholderiales > Oxalobacteraceae > Massilia > Massilia sp. WG5. The sequence goes on along the minus strand of NZ_CP012640.2, from coordinate 2,076,629 downwards.
TTGGCTGCGCGACTTGCGCACCAAATACCTTGTAAAAATCAATGTCAGAACAGAGTAACAAGCCTTCGCCGGGCCCGGCGCGCGCAGCTTCCCCCGACCGCAATTCCAACCAGCCACGCAAGGATGCGGGGCAGGGCAAGCCGCGCGCGCCCGCGCGCGAGGGGGCGCTCGCGAGCGCGCTCGCGGAGGCGCGCGTGCGTGCGCCGGCGGCCGCGCCCCAGGGTGGCGAAGGTGCGCAGGAGCGCAAGTCCGGCGACCGCGAGCAGCGCCGTCCGCGCGACGAAGGACGCAAGGAGCAGCCGCAGCGCAAGGAGCAGCAAACCGGACGCAAGCCGCCTGTGCGCACGCCGCTCCCGCCGATCGTCTTCCCCGAAGACCTGCCGGTTTCCGGCCGCCGCCGGGAGATCGCCGAAGCGCTGACGAAGCACCAGGTCATCATCGTGTCCGGCGAAACCGGTTCCGGTAAAACGACCCAGCTGCCGAAGATCTGCCTGGAACTGGGGCGCGGTGAGAAAGGCATGATCGGCCACACGCAGCCGCGCCGTATCGCGGCTTCCAGCACCGCCAAGCGCATCGCCCACGAACTGGGTACGCCCCTGGGCGAGCACGTGGGTTACAAGGTCCGCTTCAACGACACCCTGCAACCGGGCGCCTGGGTCAAGCTGATGACCGACGGCATCCTGCTGGCCGAGACCCAGACCGACCCGCTGCTCAAGGCCTACGACACCATCATCATCGACGAGGCGCACGAACGCAGCCTGAACATCGACTTCCTGCTCGGCTACCTGAAGCAGCTCCTGCCGCGCCGTCCGGACCTGAAGGTGATCATCACCTCGGCGACCATCGACGCCGAGCGCTTCGCGCGCCATTTCGGCACGCCTGACAAGCCGGTGCCGGTGATCGAGGTCTCGGGCCGCCTGTACAAGGTCGAGGTGCGCTATCGCCCGGTCGACCGCGACCCGGTCGCCGCATCCACTGGCGGCGGCGACAAGCCGGCCACCAAGGCCCAGGCCGCGCGCGACAAGCGCGACCTGATCGACGCCGTGGTCGACGGCGTCGACGAACTGTGCCGCCTGGGACAGGGCGACGTGCTGGTGTTCCTGCCCGGCGAGCGCGAGATCCGCGACTGCGCCGAGGCCCTGCGCAAGCAGCACCCGCCGCACGTCGAGATCCTTCCGTTGTTCGCCCGGCTGTCGGTCGAGGAGCAGGACCGTGTCTTCAAGACCACCAACGCGCGCCGCATCGTGCTGGCGACCAACGTGGCCGAGACCTCGCTGACCGTACCCGGCATCCGCTACGTGGTCGATTCCGGCCTGGCGCGCGTGAAGCGCTACAGCTATCGCAACAAGGTCGAGCAGCTGCAGGTCGAGGCGATCGCGCAGTCGGCGGCCAACCAGCGCGCCGGCCGCTGCGGCCGCGTGGCCGACGGCGTCTGCATCCGCCTGTACGAGGAAGACGATTTCCTGCAGCGCCCGAAGTTCACGGACCCGGAGATCCTGCGTTCCTCGCTGGCGGCCGTCATCCTGCGCATGAAGTCGCTGCACCTGACGGACGTCGAGACCTTCCCCTTCGTCGAACCGCCGCAAGGCCGCGCGATCGCCGACGGCTACCAGCTGCTGCAGGAACTGGGCGCGGTCGACGACGCCAACGAGCTGACGCCGATGGGGCGCAAGCTGGCCAAGCTGCCGCTCGACCCGCGCGTGGGCCGCATGATCCTGGCCGCGGTCGACAACAACTGCCTGACCGAGATGCTGATCATCGCCTCGGCGCTGTCGGTGCAGGACCCGCGCGACCGGCCGATGGAGTACCAGCAGCAGGCCGACGAGAAGCACAAGAAATTCGCCGACGAGAAGAGCGAGTTCCTCAGCTATATCAAGATCTGGCGCTGGTTCGAGCAGGCCATCGAGCACAAGAAGACCAACCGCCAGCTGCAGGAAAACTGCCGCGAGAACTTCCTCTCGCAGCTGCGCCTGCGCGAGTGGCGCGACGTGCACTCGCAGCTGCTCACCATCGTCAGGGAGCAGGGCTGGCGCCTGAGCGAAGCCGCGGCCACCTACGAGCAGCTGCACATGGCGCTGCTGACCGGCCTGCTGGGCAACATCGGCTACAAGATGGAAGAGGACAGTGCCTATCTGGGCGCGCGCGGCATCAAGTTCAATATCTGGCCCGGTTCCTCGCTGGGCAAGAAGGCCGGCAAGTGGGTGATGGCGGCCGAACTGGTCGAGACCACGCGCCTGTACGCGCGCACGCTGGCGCAGATCCAGCCGGAGTGGGTCGAGAAGATCGGCTGGCACCTGTTGAAGAAATCCTGGGGCGAGCCGCGCTGGGAGAAGCGCAGCGCCCAGGTGACGGCGACCGAGCGCGCGACCCTGTACGGCATCGTGGTCTACAGCCAGCGCCGCATCAACTACGCCAACATCAACCCGCAGGAATCGCGCGAGATCCTGATCCGCGACGCGCTGGTGGCGGGCGACTACGAGACGCGCGCGCCCTTCTTCGCCCACAACCAGAAGCTGATCAGGGAGATCGAGAACCTCGAGCACAAGTCGCGGCGCCTCGACGTGCTGGTCGACGACCAGCTGATCGCGGCCTTCTACGACAAGGAGATCCCGGGCGATATCGTGAACGGCGCCGGCTTCGAGAAGTGGTACAAGGACGCCTCGCGCGACAACCCCAAGCTGCTCTACCTGAACAAGGAAGAGCTGATGCGCCACGAGGCGGCCGGCGTCACCACCGAGCTGTTCCCGAAGACGATGAACGTCACCGGCATCGAGATGGGCCTGTCCTATCACTTCGAGCCGGGCAGCCCGCGCGATGGCGTCACGCTCACCGTGCCGCTGTTCGCGCTGAACCAGATCCCGCAAGAGCGTCCGGGCTGGCTGGTGCCCGGCATGCTGAAGGAGAAGGTGCAGCTGCTCTTGAAATCGCTGCCGCAGAAGCTGCGCCGCCACTGCGTGCCGCTGCCGGACTACGCGGCCGGCTTCTTCGAGCGCAACCAGGACCCGGTGCGCTTCGGCCGCGGCGACCTGGTCGACGCGCTGATCGCGGACCTCCACCAGCACACCAGCGCGCGCGTGCTGACCACCGACTTCAAGCTGGAGACCCTGCCGGCCCACCTGTCCATGAATTTCAAGGTGGTCGACGAGCATGGCCGCCAGCTCGACATGGGGCGCAACCTGGCGACCCTGCAGGCGGAGCTGGGCAGCCAGGCGCGCCAGAGTTTCCAGCGCATGGCGGAATCGACGCCGGCCCAGGTGGCCAGCGGCCAGGCGAGGGCGCAGGCGGCGTTCGGCAAGCCCGCGGCTTCCGCCCCCGCTGCCGCCACGAATGCGCCGGCTGCGAAAGGCAGGGAGAGCGCGGCGGCCCAGGCTTCGGCCACGGGCGCGGCCAACGCCGGCGTCGGCCAGCAGCCTGCGTCGGCCACCACCAATATCACCAGCTGGACCTTCGGCGAGTTGCCGGAACTCCTGGAGATCAAGCAGGGCAAGCTGACCCTGATCGGCTTCCCGGCCCTGGTCGACAAGGGCACGCACTGCGACCTGGAAGTGTTCGACGACCCGAACGTGGCCGCGCGCACCCACCGCATCGGCCTGCGCCGCCTGTTCTCGCTGCAGCTCAAGGACCAGCTCAAGTTCGCCGAGAAGAACATCCCCGGCCTGCAGCAGATGGGCATGCAGTTCATGTCGGTCGGCTCGCCCGAGGACCTGCGCGAGCAGATCATCAACAAGGCGATCGACATCGCCTGCCTGCAGGATCCGCTGCCGGTCGATGCCGCGTCCTTCAACAAGCGCAAGGACGAGGGCAAGGGCCGTATCGGCCTCCTGATCAACGAGATCGCACGCCTGGCGGGATCGATCCTGGCCGAGTTCCACGGCATGCCCAAGCGCCTGCAGAACCTGCCGCAGGCGGTGGCCGGCGACATGCAGTCGCAGTTGCAGGGCCTGGTGCACAAGCGCTTCATCGCCGACACCGAGTACAGCCAGCTGGCGCACTTCCCGCGCTACCTGAAGGCGATGAACGTGCGCCTCGAAAGGCTGCGCACCAACGCTTCGCGCGACGCCCAGCTGATGGCGGAATGGCAGAGCGCGGCCAGCCAGTTCCAGCGCACCATCAAGAACCAGCCGATGAAGAACCTCGACCCGCGCATGACGGACTTCCGCTGGATGCTGGAAGAGCTGCGCGTCTCGCTGTTCGCGCAGGAGCTGAGGACGCCGATGCCGGTGTCCAGCAAACGTCTGCAAAAAGTATGGGAGTCGATGCTGCGATGAAGATGTCCACCCTGTTGCTGCGCCTTGCCCTGGCGGCGCCGGCGGCCTGCATGTCGCTGGCAAGCGCGGCGGCTCCCGCGGCGCCGGCGCTCGCCTCCGCCGCCGCGCCGCTCTCCATCGGCGACACCTGGACCATCCGGTCCGTGGCGCTCGGCGAAACCCGGCGCATCAACGTCTACGTCCCGGCCGGCATCCCGGCCGGGACGCCGCTGCCGGTGCTGTACATGCCGGACGGCGGCATGCTGGAGGACTTCCTGCACGTCGCCGGCCTGCTGCAGGTCGGCGCCGGCAACGGCACCGTGCGGCCCTTCCTGTTGGTGGGAATAGAAAACACGCAGCGCCGGCGCGACCTCACCGGCCCGACCGAGGTCGCAAAGGACCGCAGCATCGCGCCGGCGGTCGGCGGCTCGCAGGCCTACCGCGACTTCATCCGCAAGGAGCTGATGCCGGAAGTGGAAAAACGCTATCGGGTCACGCCGGAGAGGGCGATCGTCGGCGAATCGCTGGCCGGGCTGTTCGTGGTCGAGACCCTGGCGCTGGAACCGGAGCTGTTCGACACCTATATCGCGATCGACCCCAGTTTGTGGTGGAACAACGGCGAGCTGGCGAAGCGCCTGCTCGCGCATCCGCCGGCCGCCGGCCGCGGGAAGACCCTGCTGATCGCGGCCAGCGCCGACGGCGCGCCCGGCATCGACGCCGCTGCGCTGGCGGCGAGTCTGGCCAAGGCAGGACTGGGTTTCAGCTACGACGCGTGGCCGAACGAATCGCATGCCACCATCTATCACCCGGCCGCGCTGAAGGCCTTCCGGGCCGTGCTCAAGCCGCGCTGAGTCCTGCCGCGCCATTCCGCCACGTCGCGCGCCAGACGGCCCAGGAAGCAGCCGTTGAACACGCCGAACAGGGCGCACACGCCCGCCGCGACCAGCGCATCCTGGCGCGCATGCGGCAGCACCGCCAGCAGCACGGCCGCCGCGTATTTGGTGAAGAACACCGCCAGCATCATCGCCATCGGCGCCGGGCTGCCGCGCACGATCACATGGCCGGGCTTCGCTCCCGGCGCCGTGCGGCTGCGGCCGAAGGCCCACGCCAGCGCCGCCGCGCCCGCCGCCGCGACGGCCCAGGCGCCGAGCGCCGCGCCGTTCGCACCGAATTTCGCGTTCACGTCCTGCAGCGCCAGCGCCAGCATGACGAGGGGGACGATGAACAGGCTGCGGATCGTCACCTCGCGATCGCGCAGGGCGGCCAGGCCGCGCCAGACCAGCACGGCGAGGATGGCCCAGACATAGGTGGGGGTGTGGCTCAGGATCTGGTGCAGCATGGCGGGCTCCGTCAGGTGGGTTAAGTTGACGCCACTGTGCCCGATGCCTTGTGGGATGGGGGCGGAATGCGACGAAACGCGTTTGCGCCGCGCGAAACGCGGTTCCGGCGGCGCGAAACCGCGGCCGGTTCAGCCGCCGAAGCGGGCCCGGAACCAGTCCGCCGTCGCCGCATCGGCCGGGAAGAAGGATTCCAGGCGCAGCTCGTGCACCGTCACGTCGTGCGGCGTGCCCAGGGTCGTGATGGTGGTGAACAGGTTCAGGCGGACCTCGTCGCGCGCGATCTGCAGGGGCAGGAAGGGCAGCGCGCGCCGCTCCAGGTTCGGCACGTGGCCGGCGGAGGGCATGCCGGGCAGGGCGGACAATTCGGCCAGCAGTGCGGTCGCTTCGCTGCCCGGCCCGTCGGCCATGGCCTCGCGCTGGATCCACAGCAGGCTGTCGGCGCACACGGCTTCCCAGTTGAGGAGGTGGCGGCGCAGGCCGTCGGGGCTCAGCATCAGGCGCAGCACATTGATCGAGCCGTCGCGCGGGATCGGCGCATCCGGCGGCATGCCGAGCAGCCAGCGCATCAGGCCGGCGGCGGGCTCGTTGAACATCACCAGGTTCCACAGGCGGTCGACCACCAGTGCCGGGAAGGGCGCCTGCTGGCGCAGCATGAATTCGAGCGCCTGCATCACGCTGGCCAGCTCCGGATCGGACAGGCTGCGCTCCTGGTAGGCCGGTGCGAAGCCGGCCGCCAGCAGCATCGCATTGCGCTGGCGGAGCGGCACGTCGAGCGCAATGCCGAGTTTCAGGATCAGCTCGCGGCTCGGCTGGGAGCGGCCGCTTTCCAGGAAGCTCAGGTGGCGCTGCGAGACGCCGCTGTCCGCCGACAGCCGCAGCTGGCTGACGCCGCGCCGCGTGCGCCAGTAGCGCAGCGCGGAGGCGAAGTCATTGAAGTAGCCGGCGTCGCCGCGGCCAAGCTTGTCGTCCATGTCGAAGCCTCCTGTCCGGTCGCGCCAATGTAGCCGCCCTGGCCGATGAATTCAAGCAGCCCGGCATTCACCTGGCCGACGTGGGTCGGGAACATGCCGTGCGCGGCACCCTCGATGACGCGCAGGCGCGCATCCGGGATCAGCGCGGCGCTGCGGCGCGCGGTCAGGTCGAGCGGCGCCGAGACGTCGCGGTCGCCGGCCACGATCAGCACCGGCACCCCGATGGCGCGCAGCTCGCCGGCCATGTCGGCGCCCTGGACCGCGGCATGGCAGTCGTGCAGGGCCTGCAGCGATTTGTCGAGGACCATCGCCGCCAGCAGGCCTTGGTGGTGGCGTTCGCACCAGGGAGCGGTGGGAAACCCAGCGCAGGCTCGATGTTTTCCTCGATCCAGAGCGGGTAGTCGCGCAGCAGCTGCCGGCTGCGGAACTGCTCCAGCAGGGCGATGCGCTCGACGCGGCCGGCGCTGCCGAAGCGCGTCAGGCAGCGAACGATCTCGTTGCAGCCCATCGAGTGGCCGACCAGGGTGTCGAAGTCGTAGCCGCCGGGATCGCTGGAGCGGCCGTGGCCGCGGCGGTCGAAGGCGATGCAGCGCAGGCCGCGCCGCTGCAGGGCCATCATCTGGTAGCCCCATGAGCCTGAGGCCATCGACCAGCCGGCGACGAACAGGACCGGCCTGGCTTGCGGGTGGCTGCCGGGCCAGTCGCGGTAGAACAATTGGACGCCATTCGCGGTGGCGACGGTGTTGGGGCCGAGGACGCGGGCATGCGCTGTCATGGCGTCCTCCTCAGGCCGCGTCGAGGAAGCCGGTCACCCGGACCAGGAGGCCGTCGTCGTCCATGTGGGCGATGTCGCTGCCTTGCGCGACCGGGGCGCCGCCGTCGGGCGCGAGGGTCCAGGAAAAGCGGACCACGTCGCTGTGTCCGTCCGGGGTGCCGTGGAGGCTGAAGCGGTGGCCCGGGAACTGGCGCTGGGCAGCGCCAATCATGGCGTCGATGCCGTCGATGCCGCTGCCGCGCATCATCGGGTCGGCATAGCTGGCGCCGGTGGCGAACAGCTGGGCGATGCGGGCGCGCCGGATGATGTCGTCGCGCTCGTTCCAGATCGCGAGGTAGCGCTCGGCGATGATGCTGGCGTGGCTGGCTGCGTGGTTCATGCTGGTCTCCTGTGGTGGGTGAGTCGATGGAGACCAGTGTGCCCGGCGACGCGCGGCGCGGCGATTACGTCCCAGGTAATCGCGTCAGCCGATATTGCTGCCGCGGATGTGGCTCAGGTCCTTGTCGTCGCCCTGGTTGCCGGCGCGCGGATCGGCGCTGATGCCGCTGCCGGAAGCGAGGTCGCCGGCGCCCGCGCCGCGCGTCGCCACGTCAGGGCCCATGCTCGGCGCGCCGCTGCGCTGCGGATCGGTGCCGTAGAAGCTGTGGACCTGGTTGGTCCACTGGACGTCGGCCATGTCCGGCCAGGCATCCTTGTTGAAGCCGGGGGCATTCTTCAGGCGTTCCTTGTCGATGTCCAGCACGAAGCGCTTGTTGACGGTGTCCAGGTGCAGCGCCTGCCACGGCACGGCGAACAGTTTCTCGCCCATGCCGAGGAAGCCGCCGAAGGCCAGTACCGCATAGGCGACCTGGCCGGTGTTCATGTCGAGCATGATCTCCTTGATGTCGCCCAGGTCGTCGTTGGCGCCGTTGACGACGCTGTCGCCGAGCAAGGTATCCGCGCCCATCAGGGCGGGGCCGGGACCGGCGCTGCCGGTGTCCTTGTACATGCCGTACTTGTCGCGGTCTGCATAACTCATGCTGCTCTCCTTTAAAGTAAGCGCCCATCCCGGCGTCCGGTCAAGTTAGAGAGGAGGCGGCATAAGCATTTGACTTCGATCAATAGTGCGAAACGGCGCTTCTTAGTATGCGCGCTTCTCCTTTTTCACGGAGCCATCTAAAACACGCGCGTTATATTTGGGAAAATGATATTTCCTTATTTCTTTATTTCTTTATTGATGGTCCGTGAAGAAAATGTGACGGCCCATCCAATGTGCATTGTTATCGGCTTTATGTATCACGCATGACAAAGTTAAATCGAGCTTGAAGGTGTTTTAATCTATTTTCCTGATCGAATTTTCTTTTCGTGAATCGCGCTAGTAATTAAAAAAATGATAGATAAATATTGAACAATTCATCTTGTCGATATCGTGCATTCCTTCCTTATGCTGTGAATCCCGGGACTTGTCTGCTCAGCATAATCAAATGCGTTCAGATCGCAGTAAGAAAAGAAAATTTATTTTATCTTGGCTCTGAATGGAATATGAAGCCACTAGGACGACGCTTTTTAATGGCATAAGTAAATACTATTGCCATAAATGATTTTTCGGAATTTTAATGTTTATTAGAAACTTTATGTAATTTGTTGCTTCTTTGTCCAGTACTTTTGCCTATCTTGGGTAGATTTTTGGAGGAGATGGGCGATGATTGTGTAATGAAAATTTTTCTTAACATTTGTAAATGTTTTTTATAGAAATTAGTTTTCTAAATTCATCGTTGTTTTTCGCCGAATAATTCCGGTTTAAAGTTTCCCGAAACCTCTTGCACTCAAATTGGGCGAGTGATAACTTGTTGTTGAACGTTTGAGAATTGATGTTAAGTGCGACACAGCAAAATATTAAATCTTTTCCTGCGTAACTGATCCGTTGCCACGGGTTGGCTGAAAGAGAAAAATGAATCTCGTTTCCGGCATTTTAAACAGGTGCAGGGGGGCGTCCTATCGCCCTCGTCGCTCCAGGTCCTTTTCTTTCCGAATTCCGGGGAGGAGAAGTGCTTTGGATCGATCGATCGTCCTGGCGAAACTCGTTCCGGGCGTATTAATCCTGTTGGGATGCTCGATTACGCGTCCGGAAGCGCCCACGGTGGCTTTCTTTTATGGCCGGCCGGTGCCCATAAAAGCGTTGTCGCATTACGATTATGTGGTTCTCGAAGCGGAGAACCTGCCCAGCCTGGACGCCTTCGGCTCCAACCGTCCTGTGATATTTGCCTACCTCAGTATCGGCGAGGCGGAAGGCTGGCGGGCATCGGCTGGCGAACTTGATTCGAAGTTGTTTCTCGGGAAAAACGCCGCATGGGGTAGCCGCATTGCCGATCTGACCCAGCAGGGCTGGACCGAATTCCTGATCGAGAAGCGCATCAAGCCGCTTTGGCAGCAGGGATTCCGGGCCTTCTTCCTCGACACCCTGGACAGCTACCAGATTCCGGTCAAGGATCCCGAAGGAAGAGCACTCCAGGCACGTGCCCTGGCGAATATCGTCCGCGAGATTCACGACCGTTTTCCCGGCGTACGGCTGTTGCTGAACAGGGGATTCGACATCCTGCCGGATATCGGCCACCTGGTAGACGGGGTGGTGGCGGAATCGCTGTTCCAGGGATGGGATGCGACGTCCGGCAAATATGTCAAGGTTCAGGAATCCGACCGGACATGGTTGCTGGCCCAGCTGCAGACCATCGGTTCGCGTTACCGTCTTCCGGTCACGGTGATCGATTACGTATCGCCCCTTGAACCCGGGCTGGCTCTGGATACGGCAAAGCGCATCCGGGAGCTGGGTTTTGCGGCATGGGTCGCCACGCCCTCGCTCGATACCCTCAGCGTCGAGCCGACAAAATGAGCGCCCGGCCTACAGGTACTGGCGCAAAGCCGCGCCATCTGATTCCTTCCTCCGTGGTGCTGGCGTCGACGGTGGGCTTTTGCGGCGCCTTGTACTTCCTGTTCCCGGATTCGCACCGCACCCTTGACCTGGCGGCGCGCCATCAGCGCGATGCGCTGTCGATTGCCTATCTGCGGGTCCTGCTGCGAACCGATCCGGATAACTATCGGATCCGCTATTCGTTGGCCAATGAACTGGCCGAGACCGGCCAGTGGGAAGAAGCGCGCCGCCTGGTCGCTCCGCTGGCCTACGGCACCGCGCCCTCGGTCCCGGAGGCGCGCCTCGCGCTATTGCACATTGACCGGGCAATGATGCGGCAAAGCCTGGCGTCGGATCCGCGACGGACCGGCATCCGGGCCGGCATCGCCGAGCATATAGAAAAGTTGTTGTCGCTGCCGGTCGCGCCGAAGGCATTGGAAACGCTGGCAGAGGCCAGTCAGGAAATCGATCGTCCGGACCTGGCGGCGCGCGCCCTGCAGCGCCTTGCGGACCTGAATCCGGCGGGCCGGCGGCATTGGCTCGAACTCACTGCGCGCAACTGGCTGGCGCACGGACAGCCCCTCAAGGCCGCGATCGTCTATCGCACGATCGCCATGTCCGATGGTCAGACCATGGCGGCGCGGCGCAATTACGTCATGCTGGCACTCGACAATTTTGTGGCCTCAAACAATGGCGCTGCGGCGCTCGCCTTTGCGGATGAGATGCTGGGCCAGTTCGGCACCGATCCGGTGTTTCTGGATCGTGCCCTGGTCATCGCACAGACGCAAAACGACGTTCATCGCGCCCAGCGCTTCGGCCGTCCCCTGCTGATGCTGTCGCCCGAGGCGGTTCCGGCGCTCGAACGGCAACTGGATATCGAGCTGTCGGCCAGCGCGCTGCCGGAAGCCATGGTGCTGGCCACGCGGCTGGTGGCATTGGCGCCTGACGTCCAGCATCGTACGCGGCTGGCGCAAATAGCGGACTGGAACTCGTCCCAGGAAGTCGCGATGAAGCAATGGGCAATACTTGCCCTCGGCAATCCGTCGGGTGCCGCCATGGAACGGGCCCTGCAGATTGCGCACGCGCGCGATGAGGACAAGCTGTGGCTGGAGCTGATCGGCAAGGCCACGCATGACCGGGACCTTACGGCGGGCGAGCAGGCGACCCTGCTGGCAATCGCACAACGCGCCTCCTCGTCGCGCGACGTGGTGGATTTTCTGTCCGCGTACTGCGCCCGCCGGACCGCACCGGTCGAACTATGGATTGCCTTGAGCGAGGCCCAGGTCCTCACCGGCGACCTCGATGCGGGAATCGCGACGCTGCGGCGTATGCCGCCGTCGCTGATCGGCCCGGTCGAGGCTGCGCGGCGCGAAGCGATACTGCTCGAACGGGCCGGCCGGCCCGGCGACGGGCTGGCGCGACTGCGTACCGTCCGCGCCCAGGCCGGTCCCGGGGACGAGCGCTACCTGGTACTGCTCGGTAACCTGGCGTGGCAAGCCGACAGCCGTGCCGAAGCCGTACATGCCTATCAGGCGGCCTGGAAAGGAAACACGGACCAGGTGCATGTGGCCGAACGCTTGATCGAAGCCGATAACGCGCATGGCGAATATGAGGGCGCCATCGCGGTCGCGCGCGAGGCCTATCGCCGGTTCGACGAGCCGCGCTGGCTGCTGCTGGCGATGGATAGCGCATCGCGCGCGCAGCGGTGGAACGACTTGCGGGCGCTGCTGGCCAGCGCCAAGGACAAGCCCGGACAGTTCGAACAGCTCGAGATGTACTGGTTGCTGGCCGGGCGCCTTGCGCAACATGATGGGAAAACGGCGGCCGCGCGCACGGCATATCACCGGGCGCTTGCGCTCAATCCCGCATCCGTGTCCGACCGGGTCAACCTGCTGTGGTTTGAAATCGATGACGGCGACCCTGTCCAGCTGAGCGGGCTGATCCAGAAGTGGGAATCCGAGGCATCGACGGACCCGGCCTACTGGGCGCCTTATGCCGCAGGCCTGAAGCGCCTGCACCGGAGCAAGGAGTCGCTGCCATGGTTCGAACGGCAGCTTCGCGCCAAGCCCGATGAGCCTGCATGGACGCTGGAATATGCCGAGGCCCTCAGCCAGGCAGGCCGCGGCGACGATGCCGTGGCACTGCGCCGCGCCGCCTATGAGCAGCTGCGTCCGCAGTTCCAGAAAGCGCAGCAGCTCGGCACCCCCTTGGCGCCGCCGCTCATGCTGTCGTATGCGGGACTGGTGCGCGAGTTCGAGGGCGACGCCGCGGCGCAGGGATTGTTGATCGACATAATCCAGCAGGGTAACAGTTCCGGCCCGATGCGTGAATTGCTGGTGGACTCCCTGCTGGCGCAGAAGAAATACGATAGCGCCCGCAGCTGGTTGCAGCGCACGCGCTTCGACCAGGGCGCGCTGCCTGCGCGCCAGTACCTGGCGCTTGCCCAGGTCGACAACGACCGCGCGCAAATCGCGGCGATTCTCGACTCGCCGTCGTCGCACCTTTCCGCGGTCGAGCGCGTCAGCGGGCTGCAGCAGCTCGGACGTAATACCGAGGCCCTGCAACTTGCCGAGGCCGCGGCGCGGGACTCGGAAACGGCCGACAACCCCTGGCTTGCGGAGATGACGACGCAACTGCGCTGGAAGCAGAGCAAGCGCGGCGGCATCGTGGCGGAAAAGCGGCAGATCGGCAATCTCGATCTGCGGATGCTGGAACTTAACGCCGGTATGCCGGTCGGGGACGCACGCGCCACCGTGAAGGCTGCCCGGATGACGCTCGGCGGTTCGAGCGCCGCTTTCCTCCGCGATCGCAGCGAGGAAGATCTGTCGGCCGCGGCGGAATGGCAGCTCGCCGACGGGGATGCCGGCATCACCGTCGGGACGAATCACCGGCGCCAGGATTCCCTGTTCTACGGCCGGGCCGAATGGACAGGCCAGCTCGGCCCCGCCGCCAGGCTGCGGCTCGGCGGCTCCGCGAATATGTTGAGCGAGGAATCGGGCCTGATGAGGGCAATCGGCAAGAAGAGCAAGCTGGACAGCTCTGTGACGATCGACCTTGGCGATTCTAGGTATGCACAACTCGGCATCGCCGGTCAACGCTACGCCACACGCGACGGCGAAAGGCTCGGCAGCGGGTATCGCCTCGAAGGCGGCGTAGGCACCAGTTTCCGCCGCAAGGACCTGATCTGGCAGGTGAGGCTGAGCGCCAGCTGGGAACACAACCGGCTCGCCGACTCCCTGCCTGCGTCACTGCGCGGTGTCGTGCCGCCCTCGACGCTCGTGAGTGAGATCGTGCCGCAGAAATTCGCTTGGGCCGGTGTCGGCAGCACCCTGTTCTTTGGCGACCAGGACAGCGTTCCCGGCCACTGGCATGGCCTGGTCGACGGGATCCTCGGGGAGCAATGGCCCGATCGCCGCCTGGGCTACAGCGTGCGCGCCATGCTGGCCGTCCCGCTCGCGGCGCGCAACGAATTACGTTTCGAAGCATTTCACAGCAACGTTCGCAGCAATGTTACTGCAGCCTCGAACAACGGTATTCGTTTTTCCTATCAACATCAATTTTGAACGATCAATGCTTGCAGATTTGGCATGATCACAAGGGGAGACGAAAGATGATGTCGAACACAGCAGGAAATACCTCACCCTGGTGGGAGCCGGAAGGGACGCTCCGCAGTGCATGTGTGGAAATCGTGATCCTCGCGGTCGTCGTGCCGGAAGTCCTCGGCTTGTTGCGTCCGGAATTGGCCGATGCCCTGGTTCCGCTGCATGTGCTGGTGCCGACCCTGTTCGCCATACGCTACGGTTTCGTTGGCGGCGTCAGCGCCGCGCTGCTGTTGACGCTGGTGTCCTTTCAGCTCTCCTACTACCCGCCCCATGCCATCGCGCATTTTCCGAAGTTCGAGGCCGCCGTATATCTCGTGGCCGCAGCCATCGTCGGACAATTCCACGACCATTGGTGGCGCAAGCTGCGGGACATGCGGGCGCTGGCCGCCCAGGACAGGCTCCGCCTGGCGCAGTTCGCCTCCAGGCTGCATCTGCTGCAGGCATCGCATAGCGAACTGGAGCGTCATTTGGGCGCCACGCGGACGAGCCTGCGCGCCTCTTTGCAGCGCCTCAAGGAGCAACTGGCAAAATCCAGGGGGAATGCCGAACAGCCCCTGGCCGGCATCGGCACCTGTCTGCTCCAGATCCTTGCCGAGTCGTGCCATGTGCATGCCTGCGCGGTGTACGAGATCAAGGATCGCACATTGTCCAGCTCGCGGCCCGTGGCTACCTTTGGCGGCGCCGCGGAACTGTTGCCGACGAATCCCTTGTTGCGCGAAGCCTTGACCAGCGGCCGGGTCGTGAGCGTCCGCGCCAACGACGACGGCGTGGAACAGGCCATCGCCGTGGTGCCCCTGGTGGATTCCCTGGGCCATATCCATGGGGTGGTCAGCATCACCCATATGTCCTTTATCGCCATCCACCAGCACACCTTCGACCTGATGGACATCATCGCGCGGCAGGCCGCCGAAATCCTGTCGAGCCACGTCGACCTGTTCGCCACCGTCGGCGACCGCAGGATGCTCCTGGGCCGTCTCAGGCATGGGATGAGCATGGCGAATTTCCAGGGCATGAGCCTGGCGATCGTGACCCTGAAGATCGTCGAGCCTGCCAAATCCGAACAGTTGCTCGTCCGGTGCCTGGAAGTGTTTCGAGGCATCGACCAGCCGTGGTACTGCCGGGACCGCCATAGCCATCCGGTGGTCGTCATATTGATGCCGACACCGGGAGAAGACGCCGTCCACGCCCACCTGGACCGTCTTCGGGATCACGTGGCGGAACTGCACGGCCGCCGGATCGCCACTGAAGGCATCCAGGCCTCCTTTACCGTACTGCAGGACAAGCAAAGCGTGGAAGAGGCCTTGTCGATCACCTTGCGCGGCTGCGATATGCAGGTTCCGCAGGCCCGGCCCTATCTCGTCGAGGTGTTGAAGGAGAGAGTGTCGTGATTTTTTCCTGTATCGCATTGGCGATGGCATTCGCGATGGATGTCTTCGGTCTTTTCCTGCTGGTGGCGATGCGCGCCACGGTGGCGGCGCCGCTTGGCGTCATCGCTCTGCATGCGGGGGCCTGCCTGCTGGCGACCTGTGCGCTGCCGAGCCTGTTCCCGGCGGCCTATCGCTCGATGCCGCGTTGCGGATGGTTTTTCCTGTGGCTGGTCGCGTTTTCCACGCCGGTGCTCGGCATGCTCGGCCTGGTTCTGGCCCTGGTGCCGGCGCTTCGGCGGCAGCGAACTCCCGTGTGTCGGGCCGAATGGCTGCATTCGAATGTCAGCGAACGCTTCGACACGGGCGCGAGCCCGGGCCGTGCAGGGGCGATCAACGGCGACCGTTGCCTGATGGGCGTCCTGCGCTGCGCGCCCGGGCGCCATAGCCGCCTGCGGGCGCTGATCGCCACACTGTCCCTGGACGCCCAAGGCGCGGCGCCGCTGCTGCGCATCGGCCTGCTGGACCGTGACGATGACGTCCGGCTGCTGGCCTACTCGCTGCTGACACGTAAGGAGAAAGCCATCGAAGAGCGCATCGGAAAATCCTTGCGCCAGGTCGATAGCGAGGCGAAGGAAACGGTCCTGGCTGCGCACCGCGCGCTTGCCTACGATTACTGGGAGCTGGCGCTGCTCGGCGGCGGCGGCGGGGCGACCGCTTTCCTGCTCGAACAAGCCAGGGAACACGCACAAGCGGGTATCGCGATGGAGCCGCGACAGGCGTGCCTGCAGCTTTTGCTGGGACGGATACTGTTGAAGACGCGCCAGCTGGAGGCGGCCCGCGCCGCGCTGCTGCATGCGGCCGTGGGCGGTGTCGCCATCGACAAGGTTGCGCCTTTCCTCGCCGAGATCGCTTTCCATCGTGGCCAGTTCAGGCAAATCGGCACGCTGCTGAACATGGGCAAATCCAGCGATCAGGTCTGGCGGCTTCGTTCGGCATCCGCTTACTGGAAGGAGCGGTATCGTGCATGCTGATACTGTCCAGGCTGACGTCACCCTGCTGCTGGAAGGGACGTATCCCTATGTCCGCGGGGGCGTGTCGTCCTGGGTGCATGAGCTGATCACCGGCCTTCCCGAACTCCGTTTCTCACTGGTTTACCTTGGCGCCACTGCGACCTCGGCCGAAGAAGTGCCGCAATACAAAGTACCGAAGAACGTGGTCGCGCTGCACCGGTATTTCCTGATGGGGGAGGAAGAGCTCAGGGCGGCGCCATGCGCCGGCAATCCGGCCTATTTCGAGAGCAATGCCGCGCTGCACGAATGGTTCCGCAACCCGGCCGCGCCGCTCGACGAGCAGGTCTTCGATGGCGCCGTGCTGCAGGGCGGGCGCGCCACGGCGACCTGCATAAAGGAGTTTTTCCATAGCGAGGCGGCATGGGCGGAGATCCTGCGCAACTATCAGCGTAACTGCCCGGATGCGTCCATGCTGTCCTATTTCTGGACAGTCCGTAATACGCATGCGCCTTTGCTCCGGCTGGCCGGTATTGCGCGTACCATCCCGGCGACGAGGATGGTCCACGCCGTCAGTACGGGCTACGCCGGCTTGCTTGGGGCGATGCTGCAGCGCCTGACCCGGCGCCCATTGATCCTGACCGAGCATGGGATCTATACCAAGGAACGTCGAATCGAATTGCTGTCGCTGTTCTTGCGCGAACGGCAAGGATCGCTCGACGCGATGCCGGCGGATGGTCTCGAGCTTCACGAACAGTTATGGCTGCGGCTGTTCGAAGGCATCGGTCGCCTGGCCTATGCTGCCGCCAACCCGGTCATCTCCCTTTACGAACAGAACCGCCAGCGCCAGATTGCCGATGGCGCCGATCCGGCCCGGACCCGCATCATTCCGAACGGCGTCAACGTCGAGCGCTATGCGCCGCTCAGGGAAAAGCGCCCGGACCGGATCCCGAACGTGCTGGGACTGATCGGCCGTATTGTCCCGATCAAGGATATCAAGACCTTCATCCGTGCGGTTCACCTGCTGTCGGCCAGGTTGCCGGACATCGAAGGCTGGCTGGTCGGGCCGGAAGAAGAGGATCCGGCCTATGTCGACGAATGCCGGGAACTGGTGCGCACGCTTCATCTCGAGCGGCATATCAAATTCCTCGGGTTCCAGCGCATCGACGACATCCTGCCCCAGCTTGGCTTGATGGTGTTGACGTCCATTAGCGAGGCTTTTCCCCTGGTCATCGGCGAGAGCTATGCCAGCGGCCTGCCGGTGCTGACCACGGATGTCGGCGCCTGCCGCGACCTGGTGGAAGGCAGGGGCGCCGAAGACCGCGCGCTCGGCAGCGGCGGGAGCATCGTGCCGATCTCCGATCCCGACGCGCTGGCCGTGGCCGCTTACGAATTGCTGAGCGATCCGGCGCGCTGGCATGCTGCCCAGCGGGCGGGCATTCAGCGGGTGGAGCGTTATTACCGCCAGTCGGGCGTCATCGACGCCTACCGCGACATCTACAACACGATTGGAGGCGCATGATGGCCGGGATCTCGCTCGAACTGCGCCGCCTGATGCGCAAGAATACGGTGTCCGGCATGGTGCAGACATACACCTATGCCGGCCTGGTCGGCAGCGGCCCATGGGTGATTTCGATCATCGCCATCCTGGTCATCGGCCTCTTCACGACCGCCAATCCGGTGCAATCGCTGAACGTGCAGCGCTTCCAGGTATCCATCAGCTACCTCATGGCAGGCTCGCTGATCCTTACGGGACCCTTGCAGATCGTGTTCACGCGCTATGTGGCCGACCGCATCTTCGAAAAGCGCAGCGACCTCGTCCTGCCCAACCTGATGGGGGCGCTGTGCATCACGCTGCTGGCCAGCACGGCTTTCGGCAGCATGGCGCTGCTGTGGTTCGATGGCTCATTCGTCTACCGTCTATGCATGCTGACGAGCTTCAGCATGCTGTCATGCATCTGGATACTCCAGATCTTCGCGTCCGCGATCCATTCTCCCAGTGCGGTGGTGCTCGTCTTCGCACTCGGTTATACGATCACGGTCGGCGCGGCCCTGTGGCTGCGGGACTATGGACTGGAAGGCTTGCTGGCAGGCTTCATCGGCGGGCAGGCGACCATGTTTTTCATCCTCTTGAACATGATTGTCAAAGAATTTCCGGCAAAGCAGTTCATTGCATTTTCCTTCCTGCGGAAAACACAGATCTTCCCTACCTTGGCCATCACGGGGCTGTTCTACAACCTGGGGGTCTGGTCCGATAAATTCATCTTCTGGGCCGACACGCTGACGGGGGTCCAGATCATTGCGCCACTACGGGCCTCGCCGATCTACGATTTCCCGATCTTCCTCGCCTATCTTTCGATCATCCCCGGCATGGCGGTGTTTTTTGTGCGGATGGAGGTCGATGTCGCGGACCAGTGCCATCGCTATTACAAGACCGTGACCAAAGGCGGTACCTACACGGCGATCCTGGAAGAGAAGCGCAAGCTGGTCGAGGTGGTGACTTCCAGCCTGCTCGACATGGCCAAGGTACAGGTAATAACGACGCTGATCGTGCTGTTGTGCGGTGGCGATATCCTGCGCTGGTTCGGGATGTCGCAGCTCTACCGTCCCCTGTTCAGCGTCGACCTGATCGCTGTCGGCATGCAGTTGGTCGTGCTGGCGATGCTCAGCGTCTTTTTCTATCTCGACCGCCGCAAGCTCGCCCTGGCGCTATGTGTCCTGTTTTTCGCGGCAAATACCGCGTTCTCCCTCATGAGCCTCTACGCAGGCCCCCGATTCTACGGCTATGGCTTTGCGGTAGCGGTATTGCTGACTGCGATTCTCGGCGCGTTTTCCCTGTCGAGAACCTTCGAACGACTCGAATACGAAACCTTCATGCTGCAAACAATGAAATTTTGATTATGCCCTGTCGCCGGTGCATGCACCGGTGACGGGCAGCAGACGCACATGGCGGTATCGGGCCGGCCGTGTGATTTACCGACTATCCGGTCGGCTCATCCAAGGAGGTGAATATGTCCATGAAATCCTATCCCCGTCGGCTTGTTGCGCAGGCCCTGATCGGCGCCGCCCTCTGCATTGGCGGCAGTTACGCTATTGCCGCGAATGGCGGTACGGAAACTGCGCAGGCTGCGAACGCTGCGAACGCTGCAAACGCTGCAAACGCAAATGACGAGATGCCGGCAAAAGGACGGCAGCACAAGCCTGTAAGGGCGAAAGTGGCCCACCCGCTGCCGTCCACCAAACCGCAGCGCGCTGTGAAGCAATTAAAGCAGAAATGACGGGTAACGACCGACTGTATGCATTGAATATATCGCCGCCAAGGAGTACAGATGATGGACCAGCTATTAGTGCAGCAAGAAATGTCGCTTAGAAACGGACTGCAGAGGATGTTGACCAGGGCATTCCGTATTCCACGCCTGATCCGTGAAAAACCGACGCGGCGCCGCCTATCCGGGGGATGGAGCGTCCTGTTCGTGTCCATGTTGGCGCTGGCAATGCTGTTGCCAGACCGGGCCAGTGCGGAAACGCCGAAATCGATCGCCATGAAACTCTTGGTGATATCCGCGGACGGCACGGAACCCGTCCTGGCGGGGATGAAATCGACACTCGATCAGATTGGCGTACCCTATGACGTGCTGATCGCGAAGACGACGCCCTTCAGTGCGGCGACGCTGTCCGATGGCGCGGGGGCGGGGCGCTACCAGGGTATTATCCTGACGACCGGGAATCTTGGCTACGACACCTCGAGCGGCGATTATGTGAGCGCATTCAGCGCGGACCAATGGCAGGCCCTGTGGAATTACGAGGCGGCATTCAAGGTGCGCCAAGTAACCTTGTATACCTATCCGGCCGGCGCCCCCGACAATTACGGACTGAATATCTACAGCGGGGTCGATACGACAAGTTCGCCCGTGTATGCGAGCGTCACGACTGCCGGCAAATCGGTATTCAACTACCTGAATGCAGCCAATCCGATCAAGATAACGAACGCCTGGACCTATCTGGCGACACCAGCTTCGTCGACGAATCCCGTGCCGCTGCTGAAGACCGTGGACGGCTTTGCGATCGCCTCCATCTTCAATTACACCGACGGGCGCGCCAACCTGACGATCACGGCCGACGGCAATCCTTACCTGGTCCATACGATGGCGCTCGGCTATGGCATCGTGAATTGGGTGAGCAAAGGCGTATTCCTCGGCGCACGGAAGGTGTACATGAACGCCCAGCCGGATGACGTGCTGCTCGATGACGACATGTGGGACCCGGTCCGGAATAACGAGTTCGGCCCGACTTTCCGCATGAGCGGCTCCGACCTGGCAAGCCTGGCGGCATGGCAAACGGGTGTGCGTACAAAGTATCCTACCGCTGCAAGCTTGATCCTGGAGATGCCGTTCAACGGCGTGGGCGCGACGGGGGTGTACAGCAACGATACGCTGACCCCCGCCATCAAATCCTTGCAGTCGAATTTCCGGTGGATCAACCATACCTATACCCACGCGAACCTGGATGCGATCACCTATAACGGCGCCTACAAGGAAATCAACAAGAATAACAACATGGCAAACAACCTGGGATTGGGAGTGTATTCCAGGAAAACCATGATTCAGCCGGATATTTCCGGGCTTGGAAACCCGAACTTCCTGCAGGCTGCTGCCGATTTGAACATTCGTTACATATTGTCCGATACCTCGCAGCCCGGCTGGGATAACCCGACGCCGAATACCGGCTATGTCAGCAAGTATCAGCCCAGCATCCTGATCCTGCCGCGCCACCCCACGAACCTCTACTACAACGTGTCAACGCCCGAGGAGTGGGTATCGGAATACAATCACTTCTATGCACCGGGCGGGCTGTTCCCGTATTGGGACCATGCATTGTCTTATAGCGAGGTACTCGACAAGGAATCCACGATGATGTTGAGCTATCTGCTGAAGTACGATGTCGATTCGCTGATGTTCCACCAGCCGAATCTGCGCGCCTATAACGGCAAGAACTCGTTGCTCGGAGATTTGATCGAGGCCACGCTGGCGAAATACGAGCAGATCTTCACGCTTCCGATCGTCAATCCCAGCCAGATCGATACCGGAAATATCATGGCGGCGAGGATGGCTTATAACGCATCGGGCGCGAAGGCAACCCTGGTGTTGGGATCGCCGAACAAGATCACCCTGCAAACGGTGAACGCGGCGACGATTCCGGTCACCGGCATCAGTTATGGAAATAACGCCGAGTCTTACGGTGGCCAAAAAATTTCCAACATAAAACTTAGTGCTAGCCAGTCGGTGACGATTTCCGCTCCGGCCTGGTAATGCAAATCATGAGGGAAGGCCGATGCAATGGCCTTCCCTCATTGTCTTAAAGACTTCTATCAGGGTTTTAATATTTCTCGCGGCAGGAAATGCGCATCGCGTCGAGACTGAGGCGCTTCTTCAGGAAGTCCAGATTCGCTGCATTTGCTTTCGGGCAAAATACGGCCGGATCCAGCTTGTATTCCATGCCGAATACTGCCTTGTTCAGGCCGGTGAATGCCGAATAGACGCCGCATTCCTTGTATTGGTTGCACTGTTCGTTCATTGCCCAGTCAAAATAAGGCGCGAGTGCTTTCACCTGGTCGACGTCATTCTTCAAGCCCACCGACAGGTTCCGGTTATGGGCTTCCTGCGCAATCATCTTGTTGTAGTTGAGCTGATCCTGCGCCGTCAACGGGAAACCGGTGTCGTTGGTATAGCCGTCCATATTGTCCGGATCGACGCCATCGCAACCCTTGCTTGCCGCCACATCCATCCGCTTGCCCATGATGCCGCGCAGGACCGTCAGCTGGCGGATATCCAGCCAACGCTCGTCCGGCCAGCCGTCCATGACTTTGCCGAGGACCGAGGCCGGGAAGCTTGCCTTATCCGAGCGGTAATTTTCATAGCTGCCGGCGCTGAAGTAGCAAATGACCTTGGTGCCCTTGGCCTTGATCGCCGCGATCGTCGCGGCAGAGGTGTCATAGGCATCGACGTCGTACATCTTGACGTTCAGCTTCGGGTCCAGGGTGCCCGCATACTGGATCTGGAAAGACGTGCCGGGTGCCGGCACCCAGACCGAGGCGGGCTGGGTCGAGGCGGTCGACGTGCTCAGGGCCGCTGCCGTCATCGTCGCGCCGGCGGCGGTCGCCGTATCGGTCGTCGTGGTGCTCGACGCGCTCGTGTTGCGCGCCGGTTTCATATGGTGTTCACGCTTCGTCGAGGAGCTGCTCATGCTTGCCAGCAGTTGCGGAGATTCGCCGACTGCGGGGTTTGCCGAGTCAGTACCGCCCCCGCAAGCTGCCAGACCCGATGCAATAATCAAACCGCCAGCGGCGGAAATAAAGAGTTTCGTATTGATCACAGAAATTTCCAATTTGAGTTAATAAGACTGCTTGGCGACTCGGGTGGCTGGATCCGTCATTTGCGGCCTTTTGCCCCCCAATACGTGTTCATCTGGATCTAATTGAAAAATGATCAATTAGCGTCGATTTATCGGAACACGTGCGTTATCGTTTTCTATCTGATATTTCTCAGCTGAACGATTTCTGCAGGGATATTGCCCGTGGAAACTTTCTTTGTCAATCGTGTGTGAACCGGAAGTCGTTATGGAAATTTAAATATGTTTATTTTATTAAGATGAGGGAATATCAATATTAAATGTCTGAAATCTTTTTGTGTTCTTTTGATCGATTTCCTTCTGAGAAGAAGGCCTTAATGATAATGAACATTAAAGTAATAAATAATTGGAACAATATTGAAAGTAGGAATTTTCTTACAGGAATGAACGCGAAATATCTTTTGTTCCGTTTCTTAAATTAATTATTTTGAGAAACTGCATTATTGTAGATGTGTTTGTTCCGCGCAACAGAAAAAGTGGGAGAAGAAATTGAACATCTTTTGACAGATTGCGCAGACTGTGCTGTGCATGATGAAACTTGGATAAAGGAGACGGTTTCTTATGCGAGGTGCCGCACAGAATCAACCAGGCAGGCTGATTATTCTTGTGGGAAATTGAAGAACAGACAACATGCTGAAGAATATGACGATTGCCCAGCGCTGCAGCAATGCCGGTCCACTCGGCAAAGCGATCCCCACCCAACGCGTTGCCCTGGCGGCTGTGTTGGCTGCACGCCTGCGTGGACTGGCAAGTTCACTGCCGCGCCTGCGCCACTGAAGAATTGCCGCCGGGCGTGCGGATGCCGCCCGGTGAGCGCATGGCTGGGGAGGCAGTTCAGTCGAGGTCGGATGCGTCGTGGCGTTCGGCCACCTGTTCCTCGGGCTTGCCGCGCATGCGGTTGACCTTGCGGCCGCGCATGACGGCGGGGCGGGCCATGAGCTCGTCGGCCCAGCGCCGCACCTGCTGGTACTTGTGCACCGACAGGAATTCGGCGGCTTCATACAGTTCGCCCATCACCAGGCCGCCATACCAGGGCCAGATCGCCATGTCGGCGATGGTGTACTCGTCGCCGATGATGAAGCGGCGCTCGGCCAGCAGACGGTCGAGCACGTCGAGCTGGCGCTTGGCTTCCATCGCGTAGCGGTTGATCGGGTATTCCAGTTTTTCCGGCGCATAGGCGTAGAAGTGGCCGAAGCCGCCGCCCACGAATGGCGCCGAGCCCATCTGCCACATCAGCCAGTTGAAGGTCTCGGTGCGGGCCGGCAGGTCCTGCGGCAGGAAGGCGCCGAATTTTTCCGCCAGGTAGACCAGGATCGAGCCGGATTCGAACACGCGCAGCGGCTTTTCGCCGCTGCGGTCGACCAGGGCCGGGATCTTCGAATTCGGGTTGATTTCGACGAAGCCGGTGCCGAACTGGGCGCCCTCGTTAATCTTGATCAGCCAGGCATCGTATTCTGCGCCGGTGTGGCCGGCGGCCAGCAGCTCCTCGAGCATGATGGTGACCTTCTGACCGTTCGGCGTGCCCAGCGAATACAGCTGCAGCGGATGCTTGCCGACCGGCAGTTCCAGCTCGTGGGTGGCGCCGGCGACCGGGCGGTTGATGTTGGCGAAGGCGCCGCCCGATGGCGTCGCGGGGGACCAGACCCGCGGCGGGACGTAGGTCGAGAAGGGGTTCGAGCTGCCGGTCATTCTGTTCTCCTTGTCTGGGTGCTATCGAGGAGAGTGATGATGCCGCAAAATCGGCCGGCTTGCCGGAGACGGCAGGCGTGCGCGGCTAGGCGGCCTTCGCCGGCTTCTTCTTCGGCTTGGGCAGCGGCATCAGCGCGGCCGTTTCCTCGATCAGGCGGCGCAGCAGGTCCGGATCGTCGAGCAGTTCGTCGGCGATCGGATAATCCTTTGCGCCGGGGTAGGGCGGCCCCTGCGGCAGGTCCGGCGCGAGTGCGGTCACGGCCTTCGACGGTTTGATGAAAAGGCTGTTGTCGCAGGCGAAGGCGACGACCTTGTCGTCCAGGTAGAGCGCGTACTCGCCGAACATCTTCCGGCAGGTCAGCCGGCTGCCCAGCCTGGCGGTCTCCAGGACGTAGTCGACGAAGCTCGATTCGGTTGCCATATGGGGCCTCAAGGAAGGAATATCCCTGAGGGTAGCAGATGAGCAGGCCTAGGCCGCGGCTTTTCTCGGCGGCAGCGGTGCGTCGTACGGCACCAGTCCCTCGGCCCGCAGGTCTTCCCAGAACGCCGCCGCGATCTCCATGTGCATCAGGGTGGCGTTGCGGCGCAGGTGTTCCGGGCTGCTGGCGCCGGGGATGGTGGCCGCCACGACCGGGTGTGCGGCGCCGAACTGCAGTGCCGCCGCCGCCAGGTCGACATGGTGCCGGCTCGCCACCTGGCGCAGGCGTTCGCGGTGCGCGTGCTGCGCCGGTTTGGCCGGCTGGTAGTCGTAGTGTTCGCCGCCGGCCAGGAAGCCGGAATTGAAGGGGCCGCCCAGCACCACGTGGGCGCCGCGCTGCGCGCACAGCGGGAACAGTTCCGCGAGCGGCGTGGTCTCCATCAGCGTGTAGCGGCCGGCCAGCAGGAAGATGTCGGGGTCGGAGTCGCGCAGCGCGCGCAGGCAGGGATCGACCGTGTTCACGCCCAGGCCCCAGCCCTTGATGATGCCTTCTTCGCGCAGCCTGACCATGCCTTCGAAGGCGCCGCCCTTGCCGGCGGCGATCCGGTAGTAATGCTCGAATTCGCTGCCGAACATGTCGGGCGAGAGATCGTGCACGTAGGCGATGTCGATGTGGCCGAGGGCCAGGCGCTGCAGGCTGTCCTCGACCGAGCGGCGCACGCCGTCGGCGGTGTAGTCGATCACGCGCCTGAAGGGCAGGGCGCCGACGAAAGGCGCTTCGATCTCGCCCGGCATGTGGGGCGCCAGCAGGCGTCCGGTCTTGGTCGACAGCGTGTATTCGTGGCGCGCACGGCGGCGCAGGGCCTGGCCGAAGCGGTGCTCGGACAGGCCGGCGCCGTAATTGGGCGCGGTGTCGAAGTAGCGGATCCCGGCTTCCCAGGCGGCATCGACGGTCGTGACGGCCGCCTCGTCGCTGGTAGTGTGGTACATGTCGCCCAGCCCGGTGCCGCCCAGGCCCAGACGCGTGATCGGTCGATAGCGCTGGTTCACGGTGGATCCTTTCTCATGCTCGGTTGCGGAGCATGCTACACCGTCGGGATGGGCGCACGCTTGACCGTACTGATCAAAGTACGGCCTAACTCTTCAAAGAGGTATGCTGCGCGATGACTGCTGACAGGAGTTTGAGACTATCCGCGATAAACAATCGCATCGTTCAATGCCGCGATCACGCTGTCCAGATAATCGCGTTGATACGTTACCAGCGCTTTCGTTTCTCCGGCTGAGGTTGCTAACAGGATGTGGTATATCGTTTTCTGTTGGTAGAGGTAATAAGCTGCGGCAGCGGTTATCAGTAAGCCCACCATGAAGCTAGCTTTGATCATGATTGCCAAGCCGATGAGCAAGATAACTACCCCACCGAAGCGGCTTGGCTTTTGCTCAAATGGTTTTACGGAGGTAACGTTATTCATCACGTAGGTCTGTCCGCCGCTCACAAAGCGAGCATTGGTCACCTTTACATCGTCATACTCGAAAAAAGTCCGCTCTTCCATTACATCCTCAGAGAAAAAACGTTGATAATTTTGAAGATGTTACGTTTTTTCAGCATCAAGAAATGCGCACTTTGTCACGCTGAGGTACGCTACTTGATCAGCGCAACAGCTTCAAGCCCGGCGGCAGCGCATCCCCGAGCATGCGCGCGGTGCTGGCCTGGTCGAGCTCGACCACGTCGCGCACCATCGCAGCCCAGCTGGGCGGCGCGCCGCTGGCCGCGAGCTTGTGCAGCACCTGCTCGCGCAGCGGCTCTCCAATGTCGCGCGAGCGGTCGCCGGTCTTGCGGGCGATGTGGGCGGCGGCGAAGCCGGCCGGCTCGATGCGCTTCCAGTCCAGCCGCAGCAGGTTTTCCAGCCAGCGCTCGGCCGCCTCGATGCTTGCGACTTCGTGGGCGCTGGACTGCAGCGACTGGCGCGCGCCGACGCGGGCCAGGGCCCACAGGTAGCGGGCGTAGGTGGCGGCGGTCTTCGGATCCAGTTTCGGCATCGCGGGGATCGCCATGATCTGCTGCATCATCCAGTCGCCGATCTCGACCTTGTAGGCGGAGGGGATGCGTTCGAGCGAGGCGCCCAGGCGCAGCATGTCGTCCTCGCTGCCGTCGACCAGGGTGACGGGACGCCTGGCGCGGTCCGCGGGCTCGGCCTGCAGGTTGAAGGCGAAGTCGTCGAGCAGGCGCAGTTGCGCATCAATGGAGAGGCCGCCGGCCACGCGGCGCCACAGCGTCCACCACTCGGCGCGCACCTGGCTGTCCTTGTGATACTGCGCGCCGGCCTCGAACAGGGCCCACAGCTGCTCGATGCGCCACTCGTCGAGCGGATCGCCGAAGCCGGGGCGCAGGCACCAGCCGGCCAGGTTCAGCCAGACACGTTCGTGCTCGGCCGAGCGGCGCCGTCCCCTGGCGCGCTCCAGCAGGGCGTCGAACAGGCGGCGCAGCAGCGGCGTTTCCCAGCGCTCGCGGCTGCCCAGCAGATGCTCCAGCGCGCCGCGCAGCTGGCGCACCTCGCGGCTTTCCACCTGCTGGTTGCGGGCGCCGAAGATGCGGTCGATGCGCGCGATGGCCTGGTCGAGCTGCGGCGGCATGGCCGCGCTGTCGGCCTCGTCCTCGTGGGCTTCTTCGTCAAGGCCGCGCAGCTGGAATTCGAGCTTCCAGCGCTGGCCGCTGCCATCCTCGGCCACGCAATGCACGTCCAGCGTGCCGACCTCGGACAGCGAGGCCGCCAGCTGGACCGGGATCTCCGCCCTGGCCTCGGCCTTCCGCGCGCGCAGCACGGTGGCGATGGCCGGCAGGCGCACCACCTCGCCCGGATCCAGTTCGAGCAGGTCGCCGGGCTGCGGCGGGCTTCCCTGCGGATCGGCGGTGGTGGAGACCAGGTGGAAGCGCACCGGCCGTCCCAGGCGCAGGCCGAAGCTGCGCTCCGCCAGGCGTACTTCGATGCCGGGCTGTTCGCCGCGCGGCAGCAGGCACACGGCTTTCAGTTTTCCGCTGCCCGGTACCCCGTCGAGCAGCAGGAAGTAGCTGCGCGCCGAGCCGCTTTCGATGGCCGGGGCCAGGCCCTGGCGCGCCAGCGAGTAGGCGACGCCGCCGCGCGCCACGGCGACGTCGGGGTCGGCATTGTGCAGCACGCGGACCGGCTGGCCACGCCAGCTGGACAGGGTGTCGGCCAGGCGCTGCGCCAGCGGGACGGCGCGGAAGACGCCGCCGTTCAGCAGCAGGGTGTCAGGAACAGGCAGGTTCCCATCGTCGTCTAGGCCCAGCGCTTCGCGCGCCGCCCGGGCGTGCTGGCGCAGGAAGTCGGCCAGGTGGCGCGTGATGGCCGGGTCGCTGGCGTAGGGCAGGCCGAATTCGACGATGCCGGCGCGCGCGCGCTTCGCGCCTTCGCGGCTGCCGTTGAGCGGGAAGAAGCCGTCCAGCACGATGCGCTCGATGTCGTCGCGCGTGAGCTGGGCGGTCCGGCTGGCGCCGACCAGGCGCGAACCCGCGCCCAGCAGGGTAACGCTTACCTGGTCCGGCGCATCCGGCGCCAGCAGCTGTTCCTTGGCCGAGCGGCAGCGTTCGGTCAGCTGGGCCAGGCGGACAGCGGACAGGCGCGCTTGCGGTGACTGCTGGCCGTCCTGCCGCTTGTCCTGACTGAGCAGCCGGGCTTCGACCAGATGGGCCAGGGCGAGGTCCATGTTGTCGCCGCCCAGGATCAGGTGGTTGCCGACGCCGATGCGCGTGAGTTTGGGGGAACCGTCCTCCAGCTCGACCTTGACCAGGCTGAAGTCGGTGGTGCCGCCGCCGACGTCGGCCACCAGCACCAGGCGCGTGCCCGCCAGTTCCTCGTTCAGCGTGGCGCGGTGGCGGTGCAGCCAGTCGTACAGGGCGGCCTGCGGCTCTTCGAGCAGGCGCAGGCTGGGCAGGCCGGCCAGGCGCGCGGCTTCGAGCGTGAGCGCACGCGCGCCTTCGTCGAAGGAAGCGGGAACGGTCAGGACCAGGTCCTGTTCGGCCAGGGGATGGCCGGGATGGCGCGCATCCCAGGCCGCGCGCAGGTAGGCCAGGTAGCTGGCGCTGGCCGCCACCGGCGAGACCTTGGGGACGTCCTCGGGCGCACCCCAGGGCAGGATGGCGGCGGTGCGGTCGACGCCGTGGTGCGACAGCCAGCTCTTGGCAGATGCAACTAACCGACCTGGAGTATGGGCACCGAGCAGGCGGGCAAGCCGGCCGACCACGGCATCCGGCACGCCGGCCAGGTCGGCATGCAGCCAGGGGAGTTGCAGTGCGCCCGCCGCCAGTTCACCGGGGGCGGGATGATAACGGGCGGACGGCAGCAGGAGGCCGGGGGCGACTTCGCCAGGCGCCACCAGCTGCTCGATGGCGAAGGTCGCGACCTGCTGCGTCCCCGGTGCGGCGTAGGCCAGCACCGTGTTGGTGGTGCCGAGGTCGATGCCGACCAGCCAGGCCGGCGCCCTGGACGCGTTCACTGGTTTTCGGTGGCCCGCACGTCGAACTCGACCTTCCAGCGCTGTCCCTCGCGCGAGACGGCGATCAGTTCGAGCGTGCCGGTTTCAAGCGCCAGTGCATGCAGCTTGACCATGGCGACGTCGCCCGGGGTGCGGCCCTCGGCAGGCAGCTCGGCCTGGATCTCGTTCAGTTCCTGCAGTTCGTCCGGGCCCCAGAACTCGAGCACGTCGCCGATGCGGTCCTGGCGCCGGGTGGTCGAGCCGAAGAAGCGGAAGTGGACCGGCTCGCCGACCACCAGGCCGAATTCCTGGCCCGGCAGTTCCAGCTCGCTGCCTTCTTCCATGCCGAAGGGCGCCACGCACAGGGCCGTGATGGGCGGTTCCATGCCGGGGATGGCCGGCATCGACGATTCCACGCCGACGTAGTAGGAACGCGCCGTGCCGCCGCGGATGCGCACGCCGCCGCCGCGCCGCGCATAGCCGTAATAGGCCGCGCCGCGCGCCACCGCCAGGTCGAGGTCGGCGCCTTCGAGCATGCGCGCCGGTTCCGCGCCTTCCATGTACAGCCAGTCGTTGATGGTGTCCATCACGCGCCTGGACAGGATGTCGGACTTGAACACGCCGCCGTTGAACAGCACCGCGGTCGGGTGCAGGAAGCTGTGTTCCGGGTTCACCTGGCCTTGGAAGCCTTCCAGCTCCGCGGTGGCGCCGGCCTGGCGGCCGAGGAAGGCGGCCAGGTGGCGGGTCACCGCGGCGTCCTGCGCATACGGCAGGCCGACCTGGGTCAGGCCGGCGCGCGTGCGGGTGGCCGGACGGGCGTTCGCTTCGACGCGCGGGAAGAAGCCGTCGGTGATGAAGGCGGTGACTTCGTCGCGCGTGAGTTCGGTGCGGATCGAGCCGCCGATCAGCTTCGAGCCGCGGCTCGGCACGACGATCGGCCAGGCCGTGGCGTTGGCGTCGGCCAGCAGGTGTTCCTTGGCGCCGCGGCAGGCGTAGGTCAGGGCGCGCATCTGCCAGGCGTCGAGCTGGGTGCCGTTGGCCTGCAGCTTTCTCGCCACCAGGTGCGCCAGCGCGAGGTCCATATTGTCGCCGCCCAGCAGGATGTGGTCGCCGACGGCGACGCGGTGCGGTTCCAGGTTGCCGTCGCGCTCGAGGATGGCGATCAGCGAGAAGTCGCTGGTGCCGCCGCCGACGTCGACCACCAGCACGATGTCGCCGGCCTTGACCTGCTTGCGCCAGCGGCCGCCACTGCCTTCGATCCAGCTGTACAGGGCCGCCTGCGGCTCTTCGAGCAGGACAGGATTGCCATAGCCGGCGTTGCGAGCCGCTTCCGCGGTCAGTTCGCGCGCGCCCGGGTCGAAGGATGCGGGAATCGTCACGGTGACGGCCTGCTGCTCGAAGGGCGCTTCCGGATGCGCAGCATTCCAGGCGTTGCGGATGTGTTCGAGGTAGCGGGTCGATGCGCTCAGGGGAGAAACGCGCTCGACTTCTTCCGGGGCGTCCGCCGGCAGGATCGCGGCGCGGCGGTCCACGCTCGGGTGGCTCAGCCAGCTCTTGGCCGAGGACACCAGGCGGATCGGGGTGCCGGCGCCGCGGCTGCGTGCCATTTCACCGATGATGGATAAAGAAGCGGGCGCGGCCTGGCCATCGGTCCAGGGCAGGGCCAGTTCGCCGGCTGCCAGTTCGTCCGGGTGCGGCAGGTACATGAAGGAGGGCAGCAGCGGCAGCGCCTCGACGGTGCCGGGACCGCTCAGCTGTGGGATCGCCAGCACGCCCTGGTCGGCCTTCTCGCCGTCGCTGGCCTGCAGGTCGACATAAGAGAGGGCGCTGTGGGTGGTGCCGAGGTCGATGCCGATGGCGTAACGCGCCGTTTCCATATTTGCGCTCACAGTTCCACCTCCGCCGGCGCGATGATGTTGGCGTCGTGCTTGTCGGCCAGCTGCGGCAGGCTGACCTTGGCGGCGCGCCAGCCGCGGTGGCTCAGGGTGCCGGTGAACGGCGCCTTGCCGACCACGTTGCCGGTCAGGCGCACGCTGGCGGCGTCGAAGCCTTCCTGCAGGGTGACGCGGGCGCCTTCGAGCTCGTTGCGCACCGGTTCGATCGTGAAGTGCTCGCGCAGCACGCGGGCGCAGCCTTCGTGCACGACGCGGGCGGCGGCGCCGATGTCGGCGTCGCTGTACACGGTGATGTTCTCGTTGGCGAAGTCGATCAGGCGCGCCTCACGCTGCAGCAGGGACAGCAGCTGCAGGGCGGCGTCGGGCGTCGCGACGCGCAGCGGGGCCGCGGCCGGCGCGGGCGCAGGCGCAGGTGCAGGTGCAGGTGCAGGTGCAGGTGCAGGTGCCGGCGCCGGTGCGGCGATCGGGCCGATCTGGTCGTCGCGCACGCGCGCGGCGAACTCGGCGTCGCCCAGGGTCTTGAAGAAGGCGCCGAAGGCGAGGGAAAGCCGGCTCCAGAAGGAGGGCAGGTTGGTCGGTTGGCTCATGTTCTTTGTGTTGTCCGGTCCATGAAAGCGCGCATGATACCAGTTAGACAAAAAGTCGCAGACTTAGATGGCAGGATCGCCGGCGGCGGATGTCCCGGCAGGCGTTGCGGCCGGCATATCCGCGGCCCGCGCCAGCAAAGCGCGCGCACAGGCGTCGAAATCGTCGAGGCCGCGCTTGATGATGGTGACCAGGGCCGGCAGCGGCGCCGCCTGGTGATCCCATTCGGCGCGGCAGAACTCGCCGGTGCGCTTCAGGTCTTCGCCGAGGGCGGGATCGATCCAGCCGTTCTCTTCCAGCAGCGAGATCACTTCACGCTCGTCGTGCGCCGGACCCAGGCCGAGCTGGGCGAGCGCGTAGTCGCCCATCTCCACCACCGCTTCCCAGGCGCGGATCACGTTCAGCGTGGCCGCGTCCTGGCGCGTGATGTCGCCGACAAAGGTGGTCGGGTCCTTCTCGTACTCGTCGCGGGCACGCTTGATGCAGCGTTCGATGGTGCCCGTCTTGCTGACCAGAAGATCGTTGTCCATAAAAAAGAATCCTTTTGAACTACGTTAGCGCACAAGGGGCGCTCGAAAACCGTCGCGAGCGGCCGCAGTTCGGTTCGAGAAGCGCAGCTGTACTTACGGTGCAGCGGGCATCGCAGAACCGAAATGCAACGCGCAGCAGGTTTGCGAGCCCCCCACCACGTTACAGGAGGAACATGATGGCCGCCGCACAGGTGGGGCCGAGCGCCCCCAGCAGCAGCCAGACGGCGCCGATCGATTCGTCGGCGAAGCCATGGCGCAGCAGGGCCGCGCCGGCCGGATTCGGCGCGTTGGCGATCACCGTCAGGCCGCCGCCGCCCACCGCGCCGGCCATCAGCATGTATTTCTCGTGCGCGGACAAGCCGCTGATCAGCGAGCCCAGGTAGGTGAGGGCGGCATTGTCGGTGATCGCCGTCAGGCCGAGGGCGCCGAAGAACAGCGCGGTCGGGCCGAGGCTGGAGACGACCGGCTGCAGCCACCATTGCTGCATGCCGCCCAGCACCACCAGGCCGGCCAGGAAAAAGCCGACCAGCAGGCCTTCCTTCAGGATCAGCGGCGACTGGTAGCGGTCATAGGCCTGGGTAAAGCCGAGGAAGAGCAGGAACAGGCCGAGGAACAGCACCGGATGGTGGGCCAGCAGCACCACCGCGGCCAGGAAGGCCAGGTGGATCAGCGCCACCAGCGGCGGCACCGGCGCCGATTCGCCATCGACCGACGCGTCGAGCGGGCGCAGGTGGGTCCGCAGCAGGAAGGTGATGACCGTGGCGTTGAACAGCACGGCGACCAGCGCGCGCCAGCCGATATGCGTCAGCATGTAGGTGCTGTCCCAGCCCCAGGTGCCGGCCACCATCAGCACCGGCGGCGCCGCGTAGGAGGTGAGGGTGCCGCCGATCGAGACGTTCACGAACAGCACGCCCAGCGCGCCGTACTTGAGCCATTCGGGCATGCCCTGGCGGAACACGGTAGGCGCCAGCATCAGCGCGGCCAGGGTCATCGCGGCCGGCTCCGTGATCAGCGAACCGCACAGCGGCACCAGGGCCAGCGCCAGCCAGGCCTGCGCCACTTCGGAGCGTACCGGCGCCAGCCTGGACAGCATACGCAGCAGGGCGCGCGCCGCTTCCAGCACGGGCCGCGAGGCGGCCACCACCATCACGACGAACACGAACAGCGGCTCGGTGTAGTGGCGCGACTCGGCATAGTCGACCGCCGCGGCGCGGCCCTCGACCATGGCCATGAAGATCATCAGCACGAAGGCCCAGAAACCGAACACGACTTCGACCTCGCCCAGCAGGTGGAACAGGCCGGCGTGGCGCGGATGGCGGTGCGCCAGGACTTCGAACAGGTGGGTCGAGAAGGTGTGCAGCAGGGCCAGGACGAACAGGACCAGGCCGATGGTTTGCATGGTCGTGGTCATCGTGGAACTCCGGTGAAGCGTGCGATAGCGGGCATTGTGCAGCGTCATTGAAATGGCAATGCCGCCATTATTTCATTTTTTGCAGACCTTGCCGGAATTGTTGCGCGTACAGATCCCGCCGAGGAAACGAAGTTTGAAACGCGATTTGCTACCAAAAATACCACACAAAGATGTGACTGGTTCGCGTTCAATTGACACAAAAATACGTCGGTGATGTGATTGATCAGCCTGACTGTCGGGGAAAAAAAGAAAGGCCGCTAGCCAGGTTATTCGACAAATTCCTATCACGGAGACTTATTCCCATGGCGACATTGCATTCGGTTTTTCTACAAAAGCCGCTCACGCTTGCGGTTCGTTTTGCCCTGGCCAGCCTGGCGGCCGTTCCACTGGCTGCCCTTGCCCAGGATTCCACCACCTCGACCACGACCGACACGACCCGGAGTCCTGCGGCCAACCAGCAGGTTCAACGCGTCGAAGTGACGGGCTCGCGCATTCGCCGCACCGACATCGAAACGCCCAGTCCGGTCCAGATCATCAGCGCCAAGGAACTCAAGGAGACGGGGTACACCTCCGTCTCCGAGGTACTGCGCAACATCACCGCCAACGGCCAGGGCACGCTGTCGCAATCGTTCAGCGGCGCCTTCGCGGCCGGCGCCTCCGGCATCTCGCTGCGCGGCCTCACCGTCGGGGCGACCCTGGTGCTGATCGATGGCCAGCGCATGGCGCCCTATGCGCTGTCGGACGACGGCCAGCGCAGCTTCGTCGATATCAGCCAGATCCCGATGGAGGCGATCGAACGCATCGAGGTGCTGAAGGACGGCGCTTCCTCGATCTATGGTTCGGATGCGGTGGCCGGCGTGGTCAACGTGATCCTCAAGAAGCAATATTCGGGCAGCGAACTCACCGCCGAGGTCGGCCAGTCCTGGCGCGGCGATGGCGTCACCGCGCACGCCTCGGGCATCCGCGGCTGGGGCGACCTCGACCGCGACGGACACAGCGCCTATCTTGCGCTCGAATACCGCCACCAGAACGAGATCCTGGCGATCAATCGCAACCGGGCATTCACGAATACGGACTGGACGGCCTTCGGCGGCAAGAACCTGACCCGCGGCGTACCGACCGCGGCCAATGGCTTCCAGCCGTCCAGCATCACCGGCTACCTGATCGATCCGGACACCGGCGCCATCACCAATCTGCCGGGCTGCACCAGCGCCCAGTTCAACGCCGGCCAGTGCGCCTACCGCGACCGCGGTCTGGAGTTGCAGCCGGCTACCAAGAACATCAACCTGCTCGGCTCCTATGTCCAGAAGCTGGGCGACGACTGGCAGGTCAACCTGAAGGGTTCCTACTTCCGCTCGGAGGCGGAGCAGGTGAACCGCTTTGCGACCACGGCCGGCCTCGGCGGGCTGTCGGCGCTGGCTTATGGGCCGGGCATTCCGCCGCAGGCAACGCCGCCTGGCGCACCGATCCTGATCACGGTGCCCGCCACCTATCCCGGCAACACGACCGGGCGCCCCCAGGTCCTGCAATACAACTTTCCGGAACTGGGCGGCAGCCGCGCCGGCGTGAAGTCCGATACCTGGCGCGTGGGCGCCGACCTGGCCGGCACGCTTGCAGGCTGGGACCTGACGGCCGCGGTCGGCGCCAGCGAAAGCACGGTCAAGCAGGACATCAGCAACGGCTTCAATATCACCAACCTGCAGGCGGCCTTCAACGACCCGGTCCATCCCTACCTGATCGGCGATGCCGCCAGCGGCAATACCCAGGCCCAGCGCGACTTCATCGCCCCGCTGCAGCGTGCGAAGGCCACCAGCAAGCTGCAGTTCGTGCGCGTGTCCGCCGGCCATGAGCTGATGCAGCTGACGGGCGGCGCGCTGGCCCTGAACCTGGGCCTCGAATATACGCACCGCGCCCTCGACGCCCAGGCGCCGCCGACCGTTGCCAACGGCACCCAGATCGGCAATAACGCCTGGGCCATCGGCACCCAGAACATCGGCGCCGGATATGGCGAGATCGTGGCGCCGGTGCTGAAGAACCTCGAGCTCGACGCCTCGGTGCGCTATGACAAGGTGATGGGCATCGACAAGGCCGTCACGCCCAAGGCGGGCTTCAAATGGTCGCCGCTCCGCCAGGTCACCGTGCGCGGCACTTATACCGAAGGCTTCCGCGCGCCGAATCCGGCCGAGATCGGCAACACCGGTAACTATTTCTTCGCCAATACCCAACCCGACCCGGTGCTGTGCGCGAACGCGGGCGACGATCCCGCCACGACGCCCGGCAACTTCCCGCAGCAATGCAACGTGTCGATCGCCGGCGTCCAGACCCCGGGCAAGAACCTGAAGTCGGAAAAATCCAAGTCCTATACCTTCGGCCTGATCCTCGAGCCCGTCCGCAACCTGAACGTCTCGCTGGACTATTACCACATCCGCATCGACAACCAGATCATCAGCGGGATCAACGATCCGGCCTACGACGCGACGCCCTTCCTGGTGCGCGGCGTGCCGATCGCGCAGCCCTTCGTGAACCCGGACGGCAGCCTCTCGACCGTCACGCCGCCGGTCGGCAATGCGCTGTTTGCGCCGTATCCCTTCGAGAATGCGCTGTACACGATGACCAACGGCATCGATCTCGACGCCCGCATGAACTGGCCAGTGGCCGGCGGCAAGGTGAGCGCCCAGCTGACCGCGACCCACATGATCTCGTACAAGCAGGGCACCGCCGGCGCCGAGGCGATCCAGCTGGCCGGCACCCACGGTCCGTCGGCGACCTCCGGCGACACCGGCAACCCGCGCGACCGGGCCCAGCTCAAGATCGGCTGGGACAAGGGCCCCCTGACCTTGTCCACCACGGTGAACTGGGTCAGCAGCTTCTCCGTGATCGATCCCTCGTCGACCAACGCCGCCACTTGTGCGGACGCGATCTCCTTCGTGTTCGCGACGCCGAATCCGGAATTCTGCCGGGTCCGTGCCTTCACTTCGGTCGACGTCTATGGCGAGTACCGCCTGTCGAACAAGCTCAGCCTGCATGCTTCGGTCCTGAACCTGTTCAACAGTCCGCCGCCACTGGACTTCCAGACCTATGGCGGCTCGCCGTCGACCTTCTACAACCCGGCGCTGCACCAGGCGGGGGCGGTCGGGCGCTTCGTCAACGTCGGCCTCAACTACAAGTTCTGACCGGGCCTGCTGACTCGGTAGGTTTGCCGTTTCGATGCCAGGGAAGCCCGCGCAATGCGGGCTTTTTGTCGTGGCCGCGCCCGCACAGCGCTGTAGTCGATGAATAAAACCGTTACTGCGCGAGCACGTATGTCCTTGATCTGACGCGTCGGCATCGGCACGCCATACCGAAAAAATCACTAAGTGAGGGAATATTTCTATGGGCAAGGCAGCCGTGAATGAATAAAATCGTCACAAGGCGCTGGTGGTAGCGTCCGCTTTCGACCTGAGCAGATCTACGGCGAGGGTGCGTCTCATTACCTTTCAGCACCTGAGATAAGCCACGCCAAAGCGGCGCCTGGACGAGTTGTTAGGCGCCACTCGACTCAGCTGCCGGTTCCAGACCGCAGCTCACCCGGAACACATGCCCGTCTGGATGGCGCACATGCATCTCGCGGACGTTCCAAGGCATGTCCGTGGGTGGCCACGTCACCTCGATGTCATTGTTGAGGCAGTGCTGATGTAGGGTATCAAGGTCTTCTACCCAAACAGACATCCAGACCCCTTTCTCTGCGGACTCATCAGAGTTTGGGCCAAAGGTCGCGGGGAAGCCGCTGGCACCACGGCCGCCTTGGCCGCCTTGGCAAAGAAAAACTTCACATGGCCCGGAGTAGACGCTCCCAAACGTGATCGGCTGACCCCACTCCAAGCCTTTTGTCCAGCCAAGCTTTTGGAACCAGGTAAAGGACTGCTCAATATTCGAGACATTCAATATTGGCGTCAGGTGTTTCACGAGCATGCCTGTCTCCTGTGCGGCGTAACTTTTTATGAACTGCAAAATGCCAATTTAACATGGGTCGCCGCGATTTGAAGTTCAGGCATGACCGGCCGCTTATGGCCGGTTGCTGACACACCTGGACGGCTGCAATCGACCCGAAGCAGAGATTCTTCGACGTTATCACTCATGACTCATCGTCAACGCGGCAGGGGACGCGTTGGCGATGAAAGCAATTTAAGACGGCGCTGACGATTTTATCTCTCTCTGCAGAATTTATCGGATCGCCGCTACCAGTCCCCGTGTCTTCCCATTTCGTAATCGACGCAACGTGAATGATCCGACCGTGACTGAAAAAGCCGGCCTCGACATCGACCCAGATAAGTGCTGATCGGTTCCCATCGACAAACCGCACCGTTTCTCTATCAACCCATTGAACAGTCTGGTTTTTTTCCATTCATAGCTCAACTACTTGAAAGTCCGGTTCGGCCCGACAGCAGACCTACCGAAGCTGTGCAAGCGACCCTTAGCGGACAATCAACGTCTTGGGAATTCGCTTGCGGTTTCAGTCGTTATTTACACGGCCGTTTGCTCCGGTCAGACATTGCATCGATTTCCGCCTGGGTCAGCGTCATTGGTATCGGTTCAGCTGCCGGAAAACCATCCGAACCCATCCGCGCAGGTTTCGGCGGCACTTCGTTCGGGCAAGCTGGCACCGAAGGCGGAAGCGACGCCGCCAAGGCAAATAATTGCTTGCGCAGCGGTGTATCTACGACGTTGGCGTCAATCCAGAGTTCGTAAGCACGTCGCCGCTCGACCCAGGACAGGTGCGATATCGCTTTGCCCGAAGGCGCCTGAAACACGCTGAGCCGTGCCGGCATACCGTTGATGCGCTCGGGCTCATCCTCCGGGGCACGCGAAGTACTGGTGCCATCAACCGACATATCCTGTTCGAATAGCGTCACAGTATGGCCGTCGGGCATGAGAAATCCGCGATACAAGCGCGTATGAGCGGTATTGTCGGGCTCGATCATCGCACCCAAGCTCTTGAAATGGGCGAATTGCGTGCTAGAGAGGTTCACTGGCTGGAACGACAAATCTGCCATGATCGGGGCAGACGGCCGGAATGCAATCCGGTAGCGCTCCAGGTTTGCCTCGCATACCTTCAGGTAGCCGTTCGCTTTTGCTTCGAGAGCCAGCTGCGCTTGGGCTTCAGCAAAGCCGGGAGCTCCAGGCGGGAGGCCAAGCCCACAGGACACGCTACCTGGGGCAGGTCTAGCGTGGGGGAAGGTCATTGGCAGCGCGACTGCGATGGCGGCAAGAGCCCAACCAATATGGCGGCTCATTATTTTTGCATTCATCCTTGCAGCTTAGCAGTTGCGAGACCGCGAAAATACGCGCTTTTCCACTGCTGCTGCCGTTGACTTTGCCGAAGCACGGTTCTTGGCAGCACCCAGCTCAATTCGAAAGACCGCAACCGACCCAGAGCGGCCTATCGCAACTGAACCGACGCAATCGACGCTGGGTCACGGTGAGATCAGTGCTTCCTCATGCGCCGCAGTTTTAGGAAAACAATCGTCGCCAACAGCAAATACACTACAGAAATAGCACCCATTGCAGATTCATCGCTTACACCGAGAACGCGGGCCCAAATGTGCAAAATCGGCGGCACCACCAATATCGCAAAGGAGCTGCCAAGTAACACCAGTGCCAAGGCGGTAGTACGCGTACGGCTCGCAGGCCAATTCTTTCCCGTTAACATTCCGTACTCCCATGGTCAAGTAATGCTCAAGGGCCGCGTTTGGCCGTTGGCGGATAGCCGGGTTTACAATCATCGCACACCAGTGCAGGTGGCTTTCACGATTTTGATAAACATTCCTATCTTCTTGAAATCAATAGGGAAATCAAGCGGCATGCCATTCCCGGTCTTGCATGAGGTTATGTCCGGGTTTACATGTAAGTACGCTTCTGGGGACCAATGTGCACGTAAGCTGATCTGTTGAAGGTCATGCGCAACGTTGAGCCAGTCCATGGATTCCTCGTTCCTGGTGCACACATTCAGCCAACCGCCACTCCATTGAACAAATGCCGAACGGGAATCCCAATTGATTGCCCCGCTTTCTGAAGAAACGGCTCGAAAGCCGTGCGCAACAAGATAGTCACCGAAGGATGCCTTCAACAGCCCATCGAGTTGAGCGTTCTCATTCGATTGATAGGTCAAACAGGATGGATAGCTTGTAATCGCTATCGAGAGCCAACCCACAGTCACTATTGCTGCGAACGCTACCACCACGGCGATGCCTCCCAATAACAGCCACTTGCGGCTAAGAAAACGCTTGATCCGGCTTATCGGGTTAGCAGACATTTTATCCATGGCAAGATTTATTGAGCACAAATCGACGCCAACACGCTGGTTCATGGTCACGAAAATGGAAGAGAAGCTCGGCAGCAGATTGTGAAATCGTCGGCATGGATGGCGATTTTGCCATGGTTTTGGACGGCCGCCCGTGGCCGGTAGCAGCCCCTCTATTACCCACGAGTGTACGGGGCATCGTGACTCGACGACAAGTTGGGAGCCGCTCGGTTACAAGCCTTTGGGGCAGCACGATATGCGTTCCGCTCGTTAACGGGTGGTTTGGCGGACACCGCCTCCGCCAGAGCATTGTGCGCATCAATCAGGCACGTCAAACAAGCGGCTGTTCCGGCAATTCGGAATTGGACGCTGGCGCAGTTCACCAGGCTGCGCCCGATCTGATCACATGCGCGTGTAGCGGTTGATCCAGTTGGTCTCCCACGTCTTGCCGCCGTCGGCCGAAAACGCCTGTTCGGACCGAGCAGTGTCCGGACTGATGCTCCATATCGAAAAGCGCAGCAGGATCTGGCGGCCGTTGAAGCTCTCTTGGTCGTAGAATTCGATCCGCCCGTCGTGCACACCGCCGATTCCCGGCGTGGCGAGTTCGCCTTTTCCGGGCACGGCGAAGTGGATGGTCCATTGATTTGACACCGGGTCAAACAGCCGCAGTGCGAGCAGTTCGACTGCGCCGGCGGGGCCATCCGCCTTGTATTCGGCAAGGTTGCCGCGCCCGCCCCAGAGCGGGCGCACGGTGGTGATGCCGTCCATGTCGCGCCAGTCCGACTTGCCACTTAGCGGATGCATCAGGCGCGAGGAGTGGGTGCGCCAGGTACCGATGTCGAAGTCGAAAGCGTGGCTGGCATCCGCCGGCGCCGCCGCGCAAGCGAGCTGGGTCCAGCACGCCGCAATGGCCAGGATCCAGCGCGGGCTCATGGTGCAATCCTTTCGAGCCGCGCTGCAAAGTAGGTTTCCCAGGTCCTGCCGCCGTCGGCTGACGCGGCCTCCTCGTAGCGATGGCTGTCAGGCTTGATGTCCGACCAGGTACCGCGCACCAGCACCGTCCTGCCGTTGATGACGTCCTGTGCGTACATGTCGGCACGGCCGTTGGCGAAGGATCCAATCGTGGTCGATCCCCTACCCGGGTGCGCGCTGTCGAAAAAGGTCTGGCTCCACTGCCGGGCGCTCGGGTTGTACAGGAACAGGGTGGCGCCTTGCCAGCGGCCGCTCGCTCCGTTGGTCTCGATTTCCTCCAGCTGCGCGCGGCCGCCCCACACCGGGCGGACCGTCACGGTGCCTTCGACTTGCGCGCTGGTGGCATCGCCGCTCTGCGGATGGATGAGCCGCCGGATGTGCGTGCGCCAGGTGCCCAGGTTGAAGTCGAAATCATGCTGCCCGTCGCGCGCGGCCGGTGTCGGCGGTGTATCTGCCGTGGCGTGGCCCACCGTGGCGGCCAGCAGGCACGCGGCGACGGCCGCGCGAAGGTGAATCGTCAAGCCCATCGTGTTCTCCTCGGAGTTGCGGCGGCACCCCCCCCTGAATCGTTCAGGTCGCCCGCCGTTGCAGTATCATCGGCTGGAGTGGACCGGCTAGGAAGGTCCAATTTCGAAAAACTCTACTGGGCCATTTCGATGCGAGAGTCCGCCGGCAACACCCTGTTCGAGCTTGCCTTGCGCTTGCCGGAAAAAGGCTCGCGCCAGGCCGTCAACCTGCTGTATGCCCAGCTGGCCGAGGCGATCCGCGACGGCCGGCTGGCCGCCGGAACCAGGATGCCGCCGACCCGTTCGGCGCCCGCCGTGCTGGGGGTTGCGCGGAACACCGCGGC
This sequence comes from Massilia sp. WG5, assembly GCF_001412595.2. Lineage (NCBI taxonomy): Bacteria > Pseudomonadati > Pseudomonadota > Betaproteobacteria > Burkholderiales > Oxalobacteraceae > Massilia > Massilia sp. WG5. Next base: position 2,034,904 of record NZ_CP012640.2, on the reverse strand, counting down.
GGAGCTGTATCACCGCCTGCTCAACGAGGGCCTGCTCGTTGCGCGCCAGGGCGCCGGCACTTTCGTGGCGCCCGCGCCCAGGACCGGGGGGCGCGCTGGATCGAATGACACCAAGCACCAGCTGGCCGCGCTGCGAATCAATCCTGTATGGTTGAGCGATGAGGTCACAGGGCCGATGCGGTTCTGGTCGGACGGGCAGGCGCAGCAGCTGGAACAGGGCGTGGAGCTGCGTCCGGCATTGGTCGATTCGCGCCTTTTCCCGTCGGCCCTGTTTCGTCAGCTGCTGGCGCGCCAGCTGCGCATGCTGGAAACCAGGCCACCATCGTTTCGCAGCCCGCAGGGCAACCAGGGCAACTACGCATTACGCCAGGCGGTGACGCGGCACGTCGCCGTCGCGCGCGCGATTGGCTGCCATGCCGATGACCTGCTCGTCACGGCAGGCGCCCAGCAGGCGTTCGATCTGCTGGCGCGTATGCTGGTCGTGGCAGGCGAGACCGTGGTGGCGGTGGAGGATCCGGGCTATCCTCCGATGCGGGCGGTATTCGCGGCGGCGGGCGCGCACGTCGTACCGGTGCCGGTGGACCACGAAGGCATCATCGTCGACGCGATACCGCGCAATGCGGCCGTCATCTGCGTCACGCCGTCGCACCAGTTCCCGCTTGGCGTCGCGATGTCGCCGCAACGGCGCCAGGCGCTGCTGGCGCATGCGCGCGGCGCGGGTGCGGTCATCGTGGAAGACGACTACGACGGCGAATTCCGCTTCGATGGCGCGCCGCTGTCGGCGCTGCGCACCAACGAGGCGGCCGATCACGTGTTCTACGTCGGGACGTTTTCAAAGTGCATGCTGCCAAGCCTGCGCCTGGGCTTCGTCATCGCGCCCGCGTGGGCGATGCCGGCGCTGGTGACGGTGAAGAACTGTCTAGACTGGCACTGCCCAAGCTTCCTGCAGCTGGGCGTAGGCGCGTTCGTCGCCGACGGTCACCTGACGCGGCATGTGCGCAAGATGCGGCAGATCTATCGCCAGCGCCGCAAGCTTGTGCTCGATGCGCTGCGGCGCGATTTCGGCGGCAGGCTGACCGCGATCCCGTCCACCTACGGCATGCACATCACCGCACTGCTAGGCGACCACGATGCGAACGACGTGGCCGCGCGCATGCGCGATGCCGGCTTTCGCATGCACACGCTGGATCGCTACTACATGGGCGAGACGCGCAGGCAAGGGCTGGTCATCGGCTGCGGCATTGCCGACCAGGACCAGCTCGCATCAGCGCTGAACGCACTGGACCGCCTGATCACCTGATGTCCGCCCGTTGGGTGTCCGCTGCCGACTTAGTGACGACTTCATTCACCCGGTGACAGCTTCTTCCATGCTTCACAAGCACGTTACAAAAGATAAACCTTGCCAAAACCTGAAGAGGCTAGTACTGTATAAACATACAGTATTTCTTTGCGTCACCATGAACAACAACTGCTCAGATTTCAACTCGGCAGCGCCGGAATCCTTGCATCCGTCGCTCTGGCGCGCCTCGCAGCTGGCGCGTTCCCACACCCGCTGCGTGGACACCGGTCACGCGGCCCTGTCCGCGCAACTGCCCGGCGGCGGCTGGCCGGCCGGGGCCCTGGTCGATTTGCTGCTGCAGCAGCCCGGCATCGGCGAGATGCGCCTGCTGCGGCCCGCCCTGGCGTCGGTAGCGGCGCGCCGCATCGTGCTGCTGCAGCCGCCCCATCCGCCGCAGGCGCTGGCCCTGGCCGCGCTGGGGGTGCCGCCTTCGCAGCTGATCTGGCTGCGCGCCGGCCGCACGGCCGATGCGCTGTGGGCGGCCGAACAGGTGCTGCGCAGCGGCAGTTGCGGCGCGCTGCTGGTCTGGCAGAACCAGATACGCAGCGACAGCCTGCGCCGCCTGCACCTGGCGGCGCAGGCCGGCGAGACCCTGTTCTTCATGATGCGTCCGCTGGCGGCGGGCCAGGATGCCTCACCGGCGCCGCTGCGCCTGGCGCTGCGGCCCCAGGCCGGCGGCCTGGAGATCGACTTCGTCAAGCGCCGTGGGCCGCAGCGCGATGCGCCGCTGTTCCTGCCGCTTTCCTCCAACCTCCTGCAAACGCACGTTCACCGCCATGCGCCTGTGGATCGGCCTGTCACTGCCCCGGCTCCCGCTGGAAGTATTCAGTCCCAGCTGGTGCACTGACGCCGGCAGCGTCGTGCTCGAGCAGGAGCGCGTGCTGGCGATGTCCGGCATGGCGCGCGCCGCCGGCGTGCAGCCCGGCATGCGCCGCGGCGGCGTGCTGATGCTGATGCCCGAGGCCCAGGTCCACGAGCGCTCGCCGCAGCGCGAAGCCGAAGCCTTGTTTGCGGTGGCGATGGCGATGCTGCAGTACACGCCGCAGGTGGCCGAGGCCGAGGAGGGGACGCTCCTGATGGACGTCGGCGCCAGCCTGCGCCTGTTCGGCGGCGTCCTCGCGCTGTGCCGGCGCGTGCGCGCGAACGTGCGCGCGCTGGGCTTCACCGTTTCGCTCGGCTGCGCCCCGACCGCGCGCGGCGCCTGGCTGCTGGCGCGCGCGGGTGGACGTGCGCGTGGCCAACGCACGGTCAAGATGCCGTCGCTGGTGCGCCGCCTCGACCTGCTCGACCTGCTGCTGGCGCCGCCCGCGCGCTCCTTCGCGGCCTGGTTCGAGGGCATCGGCTGCGCCAGTTTCGGCGAGCTGCGGCGCCTGCCGCGGCCCGGCCTGCAGCGGCGCTGCGGGCGGGCGTTGCTCGACCTGGTCGATGCCGCCTACGGCCTGAGTCCGGAACTGCACGAGTGGATCGCCGCCCCCGAAGCCTTCGGTGCGCGCCTCGAACTGTTCGACCGCATCGACGACGCCGAACTGTTACTGGCGGGCGCCCGGCGCCTGCTGCTGCAGCTGACCGGCTGGCTGTGCGCGCGCCAGCTGGCGGTCGAGCGCATCGTGCTCAAGCTCGAGCACGAGCGCGGCCGGGTGGCGCGCCCGCCCACCTGCGTCGAGGTGGCGCTGGCCGAACCGGCCTGGCGCGACGAGCACCTGGTGCGCCTGCTGAAGGAACGCCTGGCCAAGCTGGTATTGGAAGCGCCGGTGATCGGCCTCGGGCTGGAGGCGCAGCAGCTGCAGCCGATGGCACCTTTGAACGAATCACTGTTCCCGGAGCCGGGCGGCACCGAGGAAGACCGCATGCGCATGCTGGAGCTGCTGGTCTCGCGCCTGGGCGCCGAAAACGTCCTGCAGGCCCTGCCGATGGCCGACTACCGGCCGGAGCAGGCGAATATGTGGGTGCCGGTCCAGCAGAAGCTTAGCGACCGCGCGCGCAATGCGCAGATGCCGCCCGACGTGATGAGCCTGCCGCGCCCGACCTGGCTGCTGGCCAAGCCGATCGCATTGCTGATGCGCGACCACCGGCCCTTCTACGGCTCGCCGCTGCGCATGGCCTCGAACGCGGAGCGGATCGAGGCCGGCTGGTGGAACGGCCCGCAGACGCGCGACTACTTCATCGCCGAGGGGCAGGACCATGCGCTGTACTGGGTGTACCGGGAGCGGATCGGGGCGGACGATATGGAGCCGCGCTGGTATCTGCACGGCTTGTTTGGGTGAAGAAGGTGCTTATCGAAACCGGAACAGCGTCGCCGGCGTATCGACCAGCACCATCCGGCGCTCTTCCGTATCCGGCAGCCAGGTGTCGAGCGCCCGGCGGGATTGCGGGTAGCCGACGTCCTGTTCGAATTGCGTATGCGGCCAGTCGCTGCCCCACACCAGCCGGTCCATGCCGAATGCCGCGCGCAGCAGCGGCATGGCGTCCAGGGCGATCTGCTGGCCGCGGCCATTAGCGCCATTGCGGTAGGCGCCGGAGAGCTTGACCCAGACACGCCGGCTGGCGGCGGCTTCCAGCAGGGCACGGAAACCGGGATCGTCCACGCCGAGCACCGGATCGGGCCGGCCGAAGTGGTCGACGACCACCTTGACGCTGGCATCCAGCAGCGGCGCCAGGACCTTCGGCAGCCGCCCGGCTTCGTGGTGAACTTCGACCTGCCAGTCCATCTCCGCCAGGCGTTGCAGCAATGTACGCCAGGGGGCGCCCGACAAGTCCGGCACGGCCGCGTTGCCGACCAGGTTCAGGCGGATGCCGACGACGCCGGCGGCGTCCATCTCTTGCAGCGCCGCCAAGGAAACCGCCGGATCGACCACCGCGATGCCGCGCAGCCGTCCCGGCATGGCGTGCAGGCCGGCGAGCAGATAGCTGTTATCCGTCCCCAGGAAGCTGGGCTGGACCAGCACGCCGCCTGCGATATCGTGCCGGTCGAGCATCCCGAGATAATCGGCGAGGGTCGCGTCGTAGGCGGGCGCATAGCGCCGCACGCTGGCCAGCTTGAGGCCGCGTTCGAAGATGTGGGCGTGGGTATCGATGGCTTCCATGTGAATCGGACTTGTCTTCATTCAGTGCCGGATGCGGACCGCAGCAGGCGCCTGGCCTTCCTGGTCCGGCGTTTCTTCTTCCAGCTGCTTGCCGCGGGTTTCCGGCAAGGCCAGGACGGCCACGACGACCAGGGCATAGGCGATGCCGGCGTCCACGCCGATCGCGGCGCCGAGCGACATCTTCGTGCTCATATGGCCGACCAGCACCGGGAAGCCGGCCGAGACGATGCGGCCGAAGTTGTAGCAGAATCCCACGCCGGCGCCACGCATCTCGCTCGGATACAGTTCATTGAACAGGGCGCCCAGGCTGGCCGGAATGCCGGCGGCAAAAAAGCCGAGCGGGAAACCGAGGAACAGCATCGCGGTATTGCTCAGGTCGAGAAAGACGTAGGCCAGGACGGTCACGACACAGCAGGCTGCGAACAGGATCAGGTTGGGACGGCGTCCCAGGCGGTCCAGCAGGTAAGCGCTGGCAATGCAGCCGCACCAGAAGGCGACGATGATGATCGCCAGGTAGCCGCTGGTGCCCAGCACCGACAGGTGGCGCTCGGTTTTCAGATAGGTCGGCAGCCAAGTCATCAGCGCATGATAGCCGCCATGCGCGCCCACGCCGACCAGGGCGCCTACCAGGGTCAGGCGCAGCACGTCCGGCCTGAAGATGGCGAGCAGGTCGCGCGCGCCCGGTTTCGCCAGCGCCTTGGCCTCGGTAAAGCGTTCCGGTTCGGTGATGTTGCGGCGTACATAGACGATCAGGAAGGCGGGCAGGATTCCGATGCCGAACATGACCCGCCATGCCATCTCGGGCGACAGCAGCATGTACACGGTGGAATACAACAGCACCGAAGCGCCCCAGCCCACCGCCCATGCGCTCTGGACGGTCCCCATGACCTTGCCGCGATGCTCAGGCCGGATGACCTCGGCCATCAGCACGGCGCCCGCCGCCCATTCGCCGCCGAAGCCGAAGCCCTGCAGCGCTTTCAGTACCAGCAGCTGGTGGAAGGTCCCGGCGAAGGCGGACAGCAGGGTGAACAGCGAAAACCAGACAATCGTCAGCTGGAGCGCGCGCACCCGGCCGATACGGTCCGATACGGCGCCCATGATCCAGCCGCCGAGGGCGGACGAGACGAGGGTGACGCCGCTGATCAGGCCCGCGTCCGTCTTGTCGAGGCCGAAGGTGGCGATCAGCGCCGGGATGGCCAGGCTGAACATCTGCACGTCGAGTGCATCGAGCGCCCAGCCGCCGAAGCAGGCCCAGAAGGTCTTTCTCTCCCGCGGCGTAATGTCGCGATACCAGTTGAACATGGCTGTCTCGGAGTAGGATCGATTAACGCTTACGGGTGAGCAGCCACAAGACCACGCAGCCGACGGCCGAAATGAAGGCAATCGGCAGCAGGGCCAGCGCAAAGCTGCCGGTGGCGTGCTTGATGGCGCCGAGCAGCGAGGAGCCGGCGAAACCGGCCAGGTTGCCGATGGCGTTCACTTGCGCCAGTCCGGCCGCGGCGGCCGCGCCCGGCATCCATTCGCTGGCCAGCGCCCAGAACGGCCCCTTGAAAATATAGGTGCCCGTGACGGCAAACACCAGCAGGACGATGGTCAAGGCAAGCGAGCTCTGGACGAAGGGGACCAGCACCAGGCTGAGCGCCACTGCCGCCAGGGGCAGGCCGCTGTGCCAGACACGTTCCTTGGTACGGTCCGAGTGCTTGCCCCACCACAGCATGAGAATGGCGGCGATCCCGAAGGGAATCGAGTTCAGCAGGCCGGTCTGGAAGGTGGACAGGCCGAAGGACTTGATGATCTGCGGCTGCCACAGGGACAGGCACTGGCTCGCGCCGGATGCGCCGGCGTACACCAGGGCCGCCGCGAGCACATAGCGGTTCAGCAGGATGTCGCGCAGGCTGCCGTGCTGCTTGCCCTTGCCGGTCTTGCTGGCCGCTGCACTTTCCGTGTCCAGCTGGCGCGTGAGCCAGGTCTTCTGTTCGGTATCCAGCCACGTCGCGTCCTGCGGCTTGTTGGTCAGCAGCCATGGCGTCATCAGGCCGAGCAGGACTGCCGGGACGGCTTCGATGATGAACATGAGCTGCCAGCCCTGCAGGCCGAACAGGCCGTCCAGTTGCAGCAGCGCCGCGGACAGGGGCGAGCCGATGAAGCTCGACAGGGGCACGGCCACCATGAAGATGGCGATGATCCGGGCCCGGTAGGCGGCCGGGAACCATTGGGTCAGGTACAGGATCACGCCGGGGAAGAAGCCGGCCTCGGCGGCGCCAAGCAGCATGCGCATGCCATAGAACGAGTTCGGACCCGAAATGAAGGCGGTTGCCGCCGACACGAGGCCCCAGCTGATCATGATACGGGCGAGCCACACCCTGGCGCCCACCTTCTGCATCGCCAGGTTGCTGGGAATTTCGAACAGCACGTAGGTCAGGTAGAACAGGCCGCCGCCGAGTCCGAACGCCGCGGCATCCAGGCCGATCGCCTTGTTCATCGTCAGCGCCGCGAATCCGACATTGACGCGGTCGATAAAGGCGATGAAGTAGCCGATCATCAGGATCGGGAGCAGGCGCCAGGCCACCTTGCGCATGGTCTCTCGTTCAAGGTCCGAGACGACGCGGGTCGTCTTGTCTACAGTCGTGGAATGCATGTCTTCCTCAGTTCAAAAAATGGCGTAATCAAGCGGGCCCTTCCTGTCTGTTGCAGGCGGGCCTCTGTTCAGCGGATGTCTACGTGGTAGCGGAATTTGTCGGCGGGGCCGCGCGAGCGCCGCCACTCGAGCGGCTGGCGGTCATAGCCAAACGCGAGGCGCTCGACGACGATCACGGGCGCGCCGGGCGGCAATTGCAGCAGCCGTGCGTGCACCTTGTCGACCGCTTCGGCAGTCAGGTCTTCTTCGGCGGAAGCGATCACCTGGCCGCAGGATTCTTCATACAAGGGATACAGCAGGTCACCGAATTCACTGGTATCGATGTCGAGCAAGGCCGCGAACTTTTCCTTGGGCAGCCAGATGGATTCCGCCAGCAGGGGCGTGCCATCCAGCACACGCAAGCGCGATAAATGAATGACGTCGGCGCCTGCCGGAATGCGCAGTGCGGACGCAACTGCCGACGGCGCTTCCATCACTTCGCGCCGCAGGATCCGGCCCTCCGGGACTTTCCGTTCGCCCGAGTCTTTCTGGAAGCGGAAGAAACGGAACAGCGAAGAGTCGAAGCGTGCGCGCCGTACGAAGGTGCCTCTTCCCTGATAACGCTCCAGCGTGCCTTCGGCAACCAGCATGTCGATGGCCTTGCGGACCGTGCCGATCGATGCGCCGAACTGCTTGACCAGGTCGGCTTCCGTCGGAATGGCCTCGCCCGGCCGCCATTGCTGCTTGGCGATCCGTTCGCTGAACTCGTCCCGCAGGCGTTGATACAAGGGGAGCCGGTCATCGTGTCTCAGGGTAAAGTTCATTTATACCTCTAATCATATATATGAATATGTGGTGCGAACTTTAATGAGCTTCTGATGCAGCGTCAATAAGAATTTGAGATGCTGTGTCTAAGGATGAACGGTTGCGGGGGCGCTTTCGCCACGCGCGGCAGGAATACGCAGGATCACGACGAAGTGCCCGGCCGGGGTGTATCTGAACTCCAGGACACCGTCGTGGGCGCGCATCACTTCCTCGACGATCGACAGGCCGAGGCTGGCGCCGGAACGATCGCCGCCACGGGCGGCAAAGGGCTTGCGGATCCGTTCCTGGTCCGCCGCAGGGATGCCCGGCCCGTCGTCGACGATCCGCAGTTCCCAATCCGGTCCCGCGCGCGCGAGCTCGACATGCAACAGCGCCGGCGCCCCATAATCCAGAGCATTGGCGAGCACGTTCTTGACCGCTTCCCGCAGCGTGACCGGGTCGCCCATGACGGCGCACGGCGCATCCGGCGCGTCGAATTCCAGGTCGAGCATGCGGCTGGCGTGGCACGACAGCATGTCGGCCATCTCTTCGCGCGCCAGGCGCGCCAGGTCGATTTCCTGGCGCGGCACCGAGTCGGCGCGGTGCTGCACCATCGCGTGGTTGATCAGCTGGTTCACCAGTTCTCCCAGGTTCCGGGTCAGCTCGCCCAGGCGCGCCACGTGGCGGCGGCTGCCGGCCTGGTCCCGCTCCATCGCCAGCATTTCCATCTGCGAGAGCAGGGCCGCCACCGGTGTGCGGAGCTGGTGGGCGGCATCGCCGATCACGCGCCGCATCATGGAGCGGCGCTGCGCAAGCCGTTCGACGAAGTCGTTCAGCGAGGCCACCAGCGGATGGATTTCGGCCGGGACTTCCTCGGTGAACGGCGCAAGGTCGTTCAGGTCGCGCCGACCGATCGCGGCGACGATCTGCTTTAGCGGCGCCAGCGCCTGGTACAGCGTGAACAGGGCGGCGAGCAGCGTCAGCACCCCCGCGGCAAGCACCAGCAAGGCGGTATTCGCACCGAGCTTGTCGGCGAAGGAATTGCGTGCGTTGTTGGTATGCGCGAGCATCACCACCGCCCACGGATTGGAACCCGCAACCGGCATGCGCCGGCCCACGAAGACGATCCTGACGGGCAGCTCATGGTAGCTGCCCTTGACCACCACCGGCCCGCTCTCGAGCTCCTTCCAGGGAATCGGCGGGCGGAACTCGGTGTCGCCGGCCACGACACGCCCGGCGGGATCGAGCACCGCATAAAAGACCTGGTCGCCCGCGGTCAGCATCGACAGCGCCGAGATCGGCGCGTCCACGTTCACCTCGCCGTTTTCGTACCAGGTGCGTTCGGCTACCTGCAGCGCACTGCCGATCAGCAGGCGGTCGTAGACGTCGCGCGCCGCCATCCGGGTGGACAGGACGATGGCGGAAATCAGCAGCACGCCGCTGATGGCCAGCACCAGCCCGATCCGGATCGCCAGGCGGGCGTAGAGCGAGCGGCCCGGCGCCCTCATGGGCGGACGGCCTGGTAGCCCAATCCGCGCAGTGTCCGGATCTCGAAGTCGGCGCCGGCCAGCTTCTTGCGCAAGCGCGCCATGTGCTGTTCCACCGTGTTGGCGTTCGGATTGTCGTCGAGGGTGAACAGCTTTTCGATCAGTTCGTCCTTGCCGAAGATGCGCCCGGGGCGCGCGATGATGATCTCGAGCAGCGCCACTTCGCGGCGCGTGAGCTCGAGGGGCAGGCCACCCAGTTGCGCCGTACGGCTCTTGCGGTCCAGGGTCACGTTGCCGAAGCTGAGCAGGTTGGTCGAATCGCCGCCGACACGGCGCAGCAGCACGCGGATGCGCGCTTCCAGTTCGCGGAAATCGAAGGGCTTGATCAGGTAGTCGTCGGCGCCCAGGTCGAGTGCGCGGACCCGCTCCTCGATCTCGGCGCAGGCGGTGAGCATCAGTACCTGCGTGCGCAGGCCGCCCGCGCGCACGCGCCGCAGCAGTTCATAGCCGTCCAGGCCCGGCAGCATGATGTCGAGGATGAGGAGGTCGTAATGGTCGGCGGTGACCTTGGCGGCGGCGCTGGCGCCGCTGGCATCGCGGTCGACGCAGTGGCCGAGGCGTTCGAGATGCGCGCACACGGCATCGGCAACATCGATCGAATCTTCTACGACAAGGATACGCATGCGGGCTTTTTTCGAGGTCAGGTTCGCTACAGGTACGAACATTATGATCAGGATTCCATAAAAAAACCAATCCATTGGAGACACTCATGACGAGCAATCACTCCACGCCTGCGGGCGATGGCGGCCCCGCGCCGCTCCTCGAAATCGACAGCGTGACCCTGCAGTACAAGACCGCCGACCACCTGGTGACCGCAACGCGCCAGGTCAGTTTCCAGGTCTATCCGTCCGACCGCTACGTGCTGCTGGGCCCATCGGGCTGCGGCAAGTCGACCCTCCTGAAGGCGATCGGCGGCTACATGGAACCGGCGCACGGCGCCATCCGCCTGAAGGGCAAGACGGTGACCGAACCGGGCCCGGACCGCATGATGGTCTTCCAGGAATTCGACCAGCTGCTGCCGTGGAAAACGGTGCGCCAGAATGTCGAGTTCGCGCTGCATGCGAGCGGACGCCTGAAGGGTGCGGCGGCGGCGGAACGCGCCGAGTACTACATCGAGAAGGTCGGCCTGGCCAAGTTCATCGACAGCTATCCGCACATGCTCTCGGGCGGGATGAAGCAGCGCGTGTCGATCGCGCGCGGCATGGCGATGGAGCCGGACGTGCTGCTGATGGACGAGCCCTTCGCCGCACTGGATGCGCTGACCCGCCGCAAGATGCAGGACGAGCTGCTGCGCCTGTGGGACGACACCCGCTTCACGGTGCTGTTCGTGACCCACTCGATCGAGGAAGCGATCCGCATCGGCAACCGGATCCTGCTGCTGTCGCCGCATCCGGGACAGGTCAAGGCCGAGCTGAATAGCGTTCCTCCTGGCGAGCTGGGGACGGCAAGCCAGGCGCAACTCGAAACGCGCATCAACGACATGCTGTTCGCACATTGAGGAGACCATCATGACTTCGCTTTCCATGAGCAAGCCGCGCACCGAGCCTTATGTGCGTCCCGAATTCGTGCTCGATACGCAGGCGCCCGAGACGACCCAGGTGCTGCGGCCCCTGTCGCTGTTCGAAACCGTGTACCGCCAGGGCTGGCTGCGCAAGTGCGTGATCCTGGCCGTCCTGGCCGTGATCTGGGAACTCTACGGCCGCTGGCTCGGCAATCCACTGTTGTTCCCCAGCTTTTCGCAAACCGTCAGCGCCTTCGCCGACGGCATCCTGAGCGGCGTGCTGATCGAACGCGCGGCGGGCTCGATGCAGACACTGCTGGTCGGCTACGGCATCGGCATCGCCCTCGCGGCGCTGTTGACGACGGTGGCGATCAGTTCGCGCATCGGCACCGACCTGCTCGAAACGATGACCTCGATGTTCAACCCCCTGCCGGCGATCGCACTGCTGCCGCTGGCCCTGATCTGGTTCGGCCTCGGCACCGGCAGCATCATTTTCGTGCTGGTGCATTCGGTGCTGTGGGCAGTGGCGCTGAATACGCACGGCGGCTTCCGCGCCGTCTCGGCGACCTTGCGCATGGTCGGCCGCAACTACGGCCTGAAAGGATTTTCGCTGGTCGGGAAGATCCTGATTCCCGCGGCATTCCCGAGCATCCTGACCGGCCTGAAAGTGGGCTGGGCATTTGCATGGCGCACCCTGATCGCGGCGGAACTCGTGTTCGGCGTGTCATCCGGCAGCGGCGGCCTCGGCTGGTACATTTTCGAAAACCGCAACCAGATGGAAACCGCCAACGTCTTTGCCGGCCTGTTCTTCGTGATCATGATCGGCCTGGTCGTGGAAAATCTCGTGTTCGCCACGATCGAAAAACGCACCATCCGCCGCTGGGGCATGCAGCACTGACTATTAAAAACTGGAGACAAGCATGACACGACGTACTTTCATGGCCGCCGCCGCGCTGGCCGCATTCACCCTGGCCGGCGCGCCCCTGAGCGCCCAGGCCGAAGCTTCCACGGTCCGCATCTCGCACGGCTATGGCATCCTCTACCTGCCGCTGATGGTCATGCGCGACCAGCAGCTGATCGAAAAGCAGGCGCAAAAGCTGGGGCTGGGCGCGGTCAAGACGACCTGGCTGACGCTGGACGGCGGCAATGTGATCAACGACGCCATGTTGGCGGGTAACCTGGACATCGCCGGCACCGGCGCTCCCGGCTTCATCACCCTGTGGTCGAAGGCGCAGGGCATCCCGCGCTCGGAAGTGACGAGCCTCGGCGCATTGAGCACCTCGTCGCTGTGGCTGAACACGAATAACCCTGCCATCAAGTCCCTCAAGGACTTCACGCCGAAAGACAAGATTGCGGTCCCCGGCATCAAGACCTCCCTGTCGGCCGTGGTACTGCAGATGGCTGCCGCCAAGACCATGGGTGCGGAAAACTACGCCAAGCTCGATCCCATGACGATCAGCCTGAGCCACCCGGACGCGGTTGGCGCTCTGCTGTCCGGCAAGACCGAGGTCACGGCGCACTTCACGTCGCCGCCGTTCTCCTACCAGGAACTGAAAGATCCGAAGATCCACCGCATCCTCAATTCCAGTGAATTGCTGGGAAATATCACGCTGGATGTCGTGTTCGCTCCCAAGCATTTTACGGAAACCAACCCGAAACTGACCCAGGCCTTCATGGCGGCCCAGGAAGAAGCCAATGCCTACATTGCGGCGAATCGCAAGGGCGCGGCTGAAATCTTCCTGCGCGTATCCAAGGTCAAGATGAACCAGGCGGAAGTCGAGCAGATCCTGGCCGACCCGGACACCCAGTTCAGCACGACCCCCACCGGCATGATGGAATACGTCTCCTTCATGAGCAAGGCACGCACGATCAAGACCAGCCCGGCCAACTGGACGGACCTGTTCGTTCCCGCGTTCAAGTCCCGCAAGGGCAGCTGAACGGAGGCGGCTCATCGGCCGCTTACCCATCGGCAGGGAATCAGGGAACGGAATGCATTCCCTGCCGACATAACAATGAAATAACCGGAGACATCATGAAGAAAGCGACGCTCGCGCTCGCCGTCCTGGCAGCGCTTTGCCTGAGCGAACAGGCCGCAGCCCAGGAAAACGTACAGCTCTATGGCATCCTCGATGCCGGCGTGTCGTACACCAACCATGCCGATGCCAACGGCGGTTCAGTAACACGCGTCATCTCGGGCGGCAGCAACACGTCCCGTTGGGGCCTGCGCGGCAGCGAGAATCTCGGTAACGGCCTGAAGGCGGTGTTCAACCTGGAAGGCCAGGTCAATGTGGACACGGGCGACAACGGCGGCACGCTGTTCAAACGCCAGGCCAACGTCGGGCTGGACGGGAGTTTTGGCCGGGTCATCATCGGCCGTTCGTTCACCACGACCTATGACCTGGTGAGCAAGTTCGATCCGATGGGCTATGCGCCGAACTATTCCTGGGCAACCACCGGCAGCGCCACCGGCCCCTCGAAATATGGCATGACAACGGCCTTCGACAACCTGGTCAAATACACCGGGCATGCGGGCGGCTTCACCCTCAGCGCGACGGTCGGCCTGGGCGAACAGCCGGGCAGCGCCAGCGACGGCCGCAAGTATGCGCTTGGTGGCACCTGGTTCGGCAACGGCCTGGGCGTCATGGCGACCTACGAGCAAATCAACGGCAACAACGTGGCCGCCACCGGGCGCCACGATGAGACCCGGGCCTATCACCTGGGTGCCGATTACACTTCCGGCCCGTGGAAGTATACGGCTGCGATGCGCGGCTACAAGCTCGAATCCGGCAAGGCCGCCACCGCCGACCTGCGCGCCGATACCTACTGGGCCGGCGTGAACCGAGTGATCGGCAAGCTGACGCTCACCGGCGCCGTCTACCATATCAATACGCTGAACGTGCCTGCAGAGAAGGACGCCGATCCGACCATGCTGGTGCTGCGTGCGAAGTATGCGCTGTCGAAGCGCACCTTCCTGTATGCCGTCGCGGCGCATGCCAGGGCCGATCACGGCCAGCTGACCGGACTGTCGCGCGACGAAGCGGGATTCGACAGCACGCAGACCGGCATCACCACCGGCATCCAGCATCGCTTCTGATATTGAAATCCGACGAGTTCATCATCCTGGGCGTGACCCAGGACGGCAGGCAGTTCCGCCCCAGCGACTGGGCGGAGCGCCTGTGCGGTGTCATGTCCTGCTTCGGGCCGCCTGCCGGCAACGGTCCGAACGCGCACCTGCGCTATTCCCGCTATGTGCAACCAACGATGGTGAATGGCGTCAAGGCCGTGGTGGTCAACCATGCCTTGAAGAGCGTCGAGCCCCTGGCTTATCACTTTGTCGTGAATTTCGCCAGGGACAACAACTTGCAGATCCGTGAGTGATTTCGCAAGCGAGTTGCAAGCTTCATTGATTCCGTGCACAGTGGCGCCTTCTCCAGCAAGTACAGAAACAGATGCTCACCGAACGCATGGATTTCCAGGGCCCGCACGGCAAGATCTCGGCCAAGCTCGACGCGCCGGACGGCCCGCCGCGCGCCTACGGGCTGTTTGCCCACTGTTTTACCTGCAGCAAGGACGTCCTGGCCGCGACCCGCATTTCGCAGGGCCTGGCCGACCTCGGCGTGGCCGTGCTGCGCTTCGACTTCGCCGGTCTCGGCAACAGCCACGGCAAATTCGCCGACACGAATTTTTCGTCCAACGTCGAAGACCTGGTCGCCGCCGCCGACTTCCTGCGCCGGACATTCGCCGCGCCCAGGCTCCTCATCGGCCACAGCCTGGGCGGCACCGCGGTGCTGGCGGCGGCCCACCGCATTCCCGAATCGACGGCCGTGGTGACGATCGCCGCGCCGAGCGATCCGCATTACGTGGTCGACAAGCTGCTGTCCGAGCACGTCGACACCATCGAGCAGCTGGGCGAGGCGCGCGTGCGCCTGGCCGGCCGCGACTTCAATATCCGCCAGCACTTCGTCGAGGATGCGACCCGGCACCAGTTGCACGAGCGGATCGCCGGCCTGGGCCGTGCGCTGATGGTGATGCATGCGCCGCAGGACGGCACCGTCGACGTCGACAACGCCAGCCGCATCTTCGGCATCGCCCAGCATCCGAAGAGCTTCGTCTCGCTGGACGGCATCGACCATCTCGTCACGGGCAAGGAAGACGCGGCCTATGTGGCGAGCGTGATCGCGGCCTGGAGCGCGCGCTATGTTTGAACGGGGGTTTGAACGGCGGCGCGACCGCTTCGAGTTCTTCGACCGCATGGAGAGCCCGGCGGTCAACCTGTGCTTCCGGATGGACCTGCCGGACTTCCGGCCCTGGTGCAAGGCGCAGGCGCTGGCGCCTTTCCACGTGCTGCTGTTCGCGGTGCTGCGCTCGGTCCTGAAGGTCGAGAACTTCCGCTACCGCGTGCATGAGGGCGAGGTGATCCGCATCGAGCGCCTGCACCCGTCCTTCACCGTGGTCAACCAGCACTTCGACCTGAATTTCGCCCAGTTCGACTGGTCGGACGACGTGCGCCGGTTCGTCGCCAACGGCCAGGCGGCGCGCGAGGAGGCGGGGAACATGACGGCGCTGAACCAGAAGTACCGCAGCATGTCGCCGCGCGATGCCAAGGACCAGGTCTTCGTCACCTGCATGCCCTGGCTGGACTTCACCTCGATCCAGCATCCGATGGCCTCGCTGGCCACGCCGGACATCCCTTCGCTGGCATGGGGCAAATTCCGCACCGGTCCGGATGGTGGCCTGCAGCTGCCGTTCTCGGTGCAGGCCCACCACGGCTTCGTCGACGGCTACCACATCCACCTGCTGGCGCAGCAGGTCGCCGCCGAGCTGGCGGAGATCATGGGCGGCGCCTGAGCTACCCCAGGCGGTAGGAAGCGGTCAGCGCGCAGAGCTCCTCGGCCACGTCCTCGGCCTCGGCGATCCGCGCCACGAATCCGGCGAGGGTATAGCGGACCTCGTCCTGGTTCGGGTTGCCCGGCAGGCTGGAGACATGGATGATCTGCTGCTGCAGGTTCTGGAAGCCCCAGCGGCCGTGCGCAAACGCGCTCCTCAGTGTGCGCAGGGTCTTCGCCGCCGCGAACCAGCGCTCCCAGCGCGCCAGCAGCGCGGCGTCGTCCGCATGGCGCTGCTTTACCACGGCTTCGAATTCAAGCAGCTTCCTGTCGAAATCCAGCTTTTCGACCCTGACGGTCTCGCGCTCGAATGCCTCGGCAGGAGCGGCATGCACCAGCGCCTGGCCGAGGACCAGTTCCACCCGGCCGAACACGAACAGCAGGCGTCCCAGGTGCAGGGCCGCTGCCGCTTCGACTTCGGTTTCCGGCAAAATCGGCATCACGTCCATGTCTGTTCCTTTCTGGCGAAGGCTTACTGGCGAAGGCTTACTTCAGCGCGGAATAGATCTCCTCGAGACGGTCCCTGGTGCCCGGGACGCGCTCCAGGCGCGGGTAACGCAGGCCGCCGTGGTAGTCCAGCGAAATCGTACGCAGCACATTGCCCTTCTTGACCAGCAGCTGGATCGGCTCCTTGCCGTCCTTCGCCGCCTTGATTGCCTTCTTCAGCACGTCCGGCTTGTAGACGTGGTTGTTGACGGCGACGATGCTGGTGTTGGCGGCCAGCCCGGCGCGGAAGGCCGGACCGTCCCAGATCACGTTGCGGACGTTGCCGTCGGCGGTCGCCGTGAAGCCCACCGAGTAGCTCAGGTCGGCGCCCTTGATGCGCTCGTCGTAGCTCTTGATGTAGTCGGTCGGGGTGTCGGTGTAGACCAGCTTCCAGCCGGCGCGCGCCAGGCCGTCCAGCGGGGCGCCCGGGCCGTGGCCGTCCAGGCGCGTGCGCAGGAAAGTCGCCCAGTCGTAGGGCTGGACCTTGTTCAGGGCCGCGACCACGTCCTCGAAGGTGTAATAGGCCGGCAGGAAGCTGCCGTCGTCGATGCCGTAGAAGGCGCGCGCGAAGTCGTTCAGCGAGCGCTTCTCGCCCGATTTTTCGCGGATCAGGGTGTCGACGTCGAGCCAGATCAGCTGGCCTTCCGAGTAGTAGTCTTCGCTGCGCTGCCAGTTGGCCCAGCCGAGCGGACGGCGGGCATTCAGGATCGGGTCGTAGACCGTGTCCTGCATCGCGCGCCAGGCGCGGCCGGTGACGCTGTCGTAGCGCGCGGCGGTGGCGGCCAGCGCATCGCGCGCGCCGGCCATCGACACCAGGCCCGAGCGCGCGGCCAGCACATTGCCCCAGAACTGGGTCTGGCCTTCGTAGACGTACAGCAGCTCGTTCTGCAGCGGGGTGTTGAAGTTGGGGACGTTTTGGCCGGCCGGGCGGCGGAACTTGCCGTCCCAGGAGTGGGTGTACTCGTGCGGCAGCAGGTCGCGCCCGGCTTCGCCCTTGGCCCACTCCGTGAAGTAGCCCGGCTTGACGCCGTTCTCGCTCGACTGGTGGTGTTCGCGGCCGATGCCGCCGAATTCGTCCGACAGCGCGAACAGGAAGTCGTAATGCTTGTAGTGGTGCGAGCCGAACAGTTTATACGCCTGCTGGACCAGCTTGCGGTGCGGTTCGATCTGCTCCGGCTTGGCTTCCAGGCTCTCCGGCGTGTCGGCGAAGACGTTCAGGCGCACCGGCACCCTGGCGCCGGGGTCGAGGTCGAACTGCTTGTAGTAGTGGCCGGCGAACAGCGGCGAGTCGATCAGGGTTTCGAGGTCGTGCGGCTTGAAGTGGACTTCATCGCCCTGGCGGCTGTCGGTTTCCAGCGCGCTGGCGTACTGCCAGCCCGCGGGCAGCTTCAGGTTCGGCTGCACCGTGATGCGGCGCGCCACATAGCCGGCCGGGTACAGCGTCACCGAGGGCCACTGCACGCCGAGGATCTCGTCGGTCATGGTGATGCGGCCCTGCGCGCCGTCGAGCGGCGACAGGTACTGGTACTCCGCTTCCAGCACGCTCGCGCCTTCCGGGACGTTCACGTGGAAGGCGAACACCTGCACCGGATCCCGGGTCCATTCGACCGGCTTGCCGTTGGCCGTGAACTTCAGGCCGGCCAGCTGGGTGATCGGGCCGTTCGGGCCGTGGTTGGCCGGCAGCCACTGCGGATACAGCAGGGTCAGCGGGCCCGGCTTGACCGGAATGCTCATGCGCATGCGGAAGATCTGCTGCGCCAGGTTGGTCGCGTCGACGTTCAGGACGATGGTGCCGGGGTAGGGCTGGTCGACCGGCGCCGGGACCTCGGCTTGCGCCGGGAAGGCGAGCGTGAGCGCCAGGGCGAGCGCGGAAGCGGAGCGGGTAGCCAGCGTCTTGAAGCGGCGATGCGAGTGGTGTGCGGTCATGGCTGAAAGCGTTAAATGTAGGACAAAAATGCAACAAGTGGCCGAGTGTAGCACCGCTCGGCAGAGGATGATGCTCTGATGCATCGATGCAAATAAAATTCGAAAAAGTTAATTAAAAACGATATTTCGTATGTCTTGAAAACGGGTGGGGATGGCATTAGATTGGTCTCACCGGATGCTCACGATGAGGTCCGGAAACTTATCGCTTAACCTTAAAAGGATATTTCATCATGCGTACTTTTGACCTGACTCCCCTGTATCGTTCCGCCATCGGCTTCGACCGCCTGGTGAATATGCTCGAGCAGCGCGCCGAAGCCGCGCCGAGCTACCCGCCGTACAACGTCGAACTGGTCAGCGAAGACAAATACCGCATCGTGATGGCGCTTGCCGGCTTCAGCCGCGACGAGATCGAGATCGTCTCCGAACGCGACACCCTGCACGTGACCGGCCGCAAGCAGAAAGACGAGGTCCAGCGTCACTACCTGCACCGCGGTATCGCCCAGCGCGATTTCGAGCAGCGCTTCCAGCTGGCCAACCACGTGAAGGTCGTCAGCGCCGGCTTCGACAACGGCATCCTCACCATCGAACTGGTGCGCGAAGTGCCCGAGGCCCTGAAGCCGCGCAAGATCGCGATCGCGGACGCCAACGGCAACACCGACAACGTGCAAGTGCTGGAGCAGCCGCAACAGCAACAGCACGCCGCGTAAGCGACGCAGGTGGGCAGTCCCTGCCCACCAATGAAAGACGAGGCGCCACGAGCGCCTCTTTTTACGTCCGCGTGGGCACGTGGTGCCCACCCTGCTTAAGCTGGGCGTAAGCGTATCCAAGCTCAAGCTTAAGAGTGATTTAAGGCTGCTGCGAGAAACTGATCGCACCAAAAAAGCAGTCTCCACAAACCACTTTTCCAATCTGGGAGTACGTACATGGCTACCGAAGGTGCAGTTACCGCCATCACCGCAAAACGTCTCACCCTGGCCCTTTGCGCGGCCGGTGTCATTGGCGGAGCGGTGGGCGCGGTTGCAGTCAATCACAACAACGCCGTCGCCGCCGCCGAAGCTGTCGCGCAGGCGCAGGCGCCCGCACAAGCTCCGGTCGCCGCGACCCCGGCCCCGGTGGCCGGCAATCCGGCCGCCGTGGGCTTGCCCGACTTTACCAGGATCGTCTCGCACAACGGCCCGGCTGTGGTGAACGTGCGCGTCGTCGGCACCACCAAGGTGTCGCAGCGCCAGCAGATGCCGCAGGTCGACGAGGACGATCCTTTCTACGAATTCTTCCGCCGCTTCCAGCCGCAGCAGCCACGCGGCGGCAACGGAGGCGGGCGCGAACTCGTTTACGGCGCTGGATCGGGCTTCATCGTGAGCCCGGACGGCGTCATCCTGACCAACGCGCACGTGGTGCGCGATGCCGACGAAGTCACGGTCAAGCTGCAGGACCGCCGCGAATACCGCGCCAAAGTCCTGGGCTCGGACCCGAAAACCGACGTCGCCGTGCTGAAGATCGACGCCAAGAACCTGCCGGTGGTCCCGATCGGTAACACCCGCAACCTGCAGGTCGGCGAATGGGTGCTGGCGATCGGCTCGCCCTACGGCCTGGAAAGCAGCGTGACGGCCGGCGTGGTGAGCGCGAAAGGCCGCTCGCTGCCGGGCGACCAGGTGCCCTTCATCCAGACCGACGTCGCGGTCAACCCGGGTAACTCGGGCGGCCCGCTGTTCAACACGCGCGGCGAGGTGGTCGGCATCAACTCGCAGATCTACAGCCAGACCGGCGGCTACCAGGGCCTGTCGTTCGCGATCCCGATCGACGTCGCGGTACGCATCAAGGACCAGATCGTCACCACCGGCAAGGTGCAGCATGCCAAGCTGGGCGTCATGATCCAGGATGTGGGCCAGGGCTTCGCCGATTCGTTCAAGCTGGAGACGCCGGAAGGCGCGCTGGTCTCGAACGTCGAGCGCGGCGGCGCGGCCGACAAGGCCGGCCTCAAGCCGGGCGACGTGATCCGCAAGATCAATGGCCAGCCGATCGTCGCCGGCGGCGACCTGACCGGCATCGTGTCGGTTGCCAAGCCGGGCGACAGGATCGCGCTCGACGTCTGGCGCGACGGTAAGATCGTCCAGCTGAACGCGACCCTGGCGAATGCCAACGACAAGCCGGATCCGGCTGGCCGCGACAGCCTGGCCAGCGTCGACAAGGGCGCCAAGCTCGGCCTGGCCCTGCGTCCGCTGGATCCGCTCGAGCGCCGCCAGTCCGGCATCGCCAGCGGCCTGCTGATCGAGGATGCGGGCGGCCCGGCGCAGGTGGCCGGCATCCAGCCGGGTGACGTGCTGCTGTCGGTGAACGGCAAGGCGGTCAACAGCGTCGAGCAGGTGCGCGACGCGGTCGGCAAGTCCAGCAAGTCGGTCGCCTTGCTGATCCAGCGCGGAGATGACAAAATCTTCTTCCCCGTCCGGATCGGCTAAGGATTGCTTAAGGGTCTGTTTAAGGGGGGATTAAGGTCCCTCCAGTAAACTAAAAGCTCGCAAGTTTCTTCTATCCGCATGGGTTTCATAGAATCGGGGGATTTGATGCGGCTGTTGCTGGTGGAAGACGATACGATGATCGGCGAAGTGGTGCTCGACCTGCTCAGGGCCGAGCACTACGCCGTTGACTGGGTCAAGGACGGCGAGATGGCCGACACGGCCCTGATGCAGAACCAGAACTACGACCTGGTGCTGCTCGACCTGGGCCTGCCGCGCAAGGATGGGCTCGAGGTGCTCCGCACGATGCGGGCCCGCAAGGACCGCACGCCCGTCCTAGTTGCCACCGCGCGCGATTCCGTCGCCCAGCGCATCGCCGGCCTCGATGCCGGCGCCGACGACTACGTCCTCAAGCCCTACGACCTCGACGAACTGCTGGCGCGCATCCGTGCGCTGATGCGGCGCGCCGCCGGGCGCGCCGAACCCGTCTTCGAATACAAGAACATTTCCGTCAACCCCGCCACCCGCGAGACCCTGGTCGATGGCCAGCCGGTCGTGCTGTCCGCGCGCGAGTGGGCCGTGCTGGAAGCGCTGGTCGCCCGTCCGGGCGCGGTGCTGTCGCGGGCGCAGCTGGAAGAAAAACTGTACAGCTGGCGCGACGAAGTCAGCAGCAATGCGGTGGAAGTCTACATCCACGGGCTGCGCAAGAAACTCGGCAGTGACCTGATCCAGAACGTGCGCGGCGTGGGTTACATGGTGCCGAAGGCATGAGTCCCGGTAAAACCAAGGTCAAGCTCACCCATTCCCTGCGCGGCCGCCTGCTGTGGTACCTGCTGGCCGCGATCACCATCGCCGCCGTCGCCCAGGCCTCGATCGCCTACCGCTCCGCGCTGGCCGACGCCGACCAGATCTTCGACTACCACATGCAGCAGATGGCGCTGTCGCTGCGCTCGCGCGTCCCGCTGGCCAACAGCGAGGAAGCCGGCAATGTCGACACGCCCCTGACCGGCAACGACGACCTGGTGGTGCAGGTCTGGTCGCCGGACGGCGTGCAGGTGTTCCGCAGCGTCTCGCACGCGCGCCTGCCGCAGCGCGCGGTGCTCGGCTTTTCCAACGTGCGCGCGAACGGCACGACCTACCGCATCTTCTCGATCCAGACGAATAACCAGACCGTGCAGGTGGCCCAGGACCTGGCGGTGCGCAGGAGCATGGCCAGCAGCCTGGCCTTGCGCACCCTGGGGCCGATCGCGGTGATGATGCCGATCCTGATGCTGGTCGTGTGGTGGGTGGTCAGCGGCTCGCTGGAGCCGGTCGCGCGCGTGCGCAAGCAGCTCGCCTCGCGCCAGGCCGACGACCTGTCGCCGGTGTCGGACGCCGGCCTGCCGGACGAGGTGCGGCCGCTGGTGCAGGAACTGAACCTGCTGTTCGGACGCGTGCGCCAGGCCTTCGACACCCAGCAGACTTTCGTGGCCGACGCCGCCCACGAGCTGCGCACGCCGCTGGCCGCGCTCAAGCTGCAGGTGCAGAGCCTGGAACGTTCCGACAGCCGCGCCGACAGCCTCGAAGCGCGCAAGCTGGCGGTGTCGCGCCTGTCGGCCGGCATCGAGCGCGCGACCCGCCTGGTCGAGCAGCTGCTGGTGCTGGCGCGCCAGGAAGCCAGCGCCGCGCCGCACCAGCCGGTGGTGCTGGCCGACCTCGCCAAGCGCGCGGTGGCCGACCTGATCGGCGTGGCGCAGAACAAGCACATCGACCTCGGCCTGCAGCGCGCCGACGGCGGCGAGGTCGAAGGCCAGCCGGAAGCGCTGATGATCCTGCTGCGCAACCTGGTCGACAATGCGATCAAGTACACCCCGGCCGGCGGCACGGTCGACGTGTCGGTGGCGGCGGAGCAGGGCGCCATGAGCGTCACCATCGAGGACAGCGGCCCCGGCATCCCGGCCGAGGAGCGCGAGCGCGTGTTCGACCGCTTCTACCGCGTGCCCGGCAGCGAGGCCGCCGGCTCGGGCCTGGGCCTGGCCATCATCAAGGCGATCGCCGAGCGGCATGGAGCGACGCTGGTGCTGGGAGAATCCGAGCGCCTGAAGGGGCTGGCGGCGACGGTGCGCTTTCCGGTCTGAGCGCTCAGCCTTGCATGCTGCCGACAGGCGCCGGCATCCGCACGCACGAACGCACCTGGTTGCGTCCGGCATTCTTGGCAAGGTAGACCGCTGCATCCGCGGCCGCAAGCAGTTCACCGATACCCTGCTCTTGTTCGATGGTCGCCACGCCGATGGAGGTGCTTGCCTGCACCCTCGGCGTTTCCAGGAGCGGCGACTGGGCAACGCCCCTGCGGATACGCTCCGCGACGTCCACGGCCGTGGACAGGGTCGTGTCCGGCAGGACGACGACGAACTCCTCGCCGCCAAAGCGCGCGCAAAAATCGCCTGAACGCAGGAACTCGCGCAGCCTTTGCGCGAACGAGCGCAGCACATCGTCGCCCACCATGTGGCCGAATTCATCGTTGATGCTCTTGAAGAAGTCGATGTCCAGCATCAGGATGGAAAAAGGCTTGTCGCCGTAACGGTGCAGCGCAAGCTGCTGCTTGAGGATTTCGTCGAGCGCCCGGCGGTTCCCATGCCCCGTCAGCGCGTCGGTAGCCGCATCGAGTTCCACCTTCTGCAGCGCGGTGCGCAATTGCGCTGCCAATAAACCGTTGGCATGCTGCAGGCGAATGCCTTCGAACAAACGTTTTGAGATGGCGCGCGTGTAATACGCGGTGAGGGCGATGAACACGCTCAGGCCAAGCGCGAAATCGATTGCGGTCCGACCCCGATCGGCATGCAGCAAGCCCAGCACCGAGACCGTCCAGATGGCCCCGATCTGCCAATAGTAGGCCGATACGTAGGTGCCATAGACCTGGGCATTGATCGAGGTGACGCCACAGAGCAGGGCCATCAGTACAGCATCCAGCACCGGGTCGTACCCCATCAGAAACCAGGTCAGCAGACCCCACGCAAGTCCATCCAGCCCGGCAATCCAGTACAGGTGATGCCGATGCACCGCCAACTTCGCGCCGCTGCGGATCACCCGCTGCAAGTCCCACAGGCTGCCAGCCCAGATGGCGGCGGCGCAGCCTAGCCAGGCCAGGATCGAGTGCAAGGGGGCATGATCCCAGCAGAACCATACGGCAAGCAACCACCCGATCGGGGTCGTGGTGAGCGCGCGGCGAAGCGCAATCGCACATTCCGAAAATCCCGTGGCGCGTGCAATGGCCACATCGGATTCGCTCACGGTTTTTGTAGTGCTCACGACATACCTGCGCGTTGGCTGGGTTCAGAGAAAGTGCAAATATGTTAGCATTTATAAAGCGTGCTTTTAAGAAAATTAATTTATAAGAGGCAATTTTTTCGCTTCGTACAAGCTGATGTTGCCGCCGATCCCATCGGCCTTGCGCACCAGCCGGCAGCAAGCCGCCAGTTCCTTCACCACGATCCCGGTCGGATCGTACAGATCCGCGCGCCGCTCGATCAGCCATACCCGCTGCCGGCCCCATAGCAGGGAACGCAGGCGCGCGGCGTCTGCCGGCACGATATTCGGCGCGCCGGCGTTGCCGGTGTAAGGACGCGCCAGGCCCAGCGCCGGGAAGGGCGCCGGCAGGTAAGTCACGGCCGGGCCGCGCTTCATGTAGTAGGTGGCCGGCATCTGCACCTCGTTCGGGAAGGCCAGCACCAGGTCGCCGGGCCGGGCATCGTGCTGTAACTGCGCCAGCATCTCGCGCCAGTTCTCGGTGTGGGAGCGGTAGAAGGATTGCACTTCCCACGCCGACAGGGCCAGCACCACGACCAGGGCCGGCAGCCGCCAGGACCGGCGCAGCGCGGCGATGCCCAGCGCCGCCAGCCCCATGGTCAGCGGCGCCAGCCATTCGAACAGGCGCGACAGGAAGACCGGCTTGACCAGCAGGCTGTAGGCGCCCATCGCCAGGACCGGCAGCGCCATCGTGCAGCCCAGCAGCCAGAAGTGGGGCCGCGAGCGTTTCCACAGCCAGGCGAAGGCCAGCAGCACCAGCGCCAGCACCGGGTAGTGCAGCAGCTGGCCGCCCGCCATCACGGTCCAGGCGCCGGTGATCTTGCCGGGGCTGAAGCGGATCCAGTACGAGAGCTTGGCCATCGCCGCGCTCTGGCGCAGCAGCATCGGCAGGAAGGGCGACCACAGCAGCAGGGCGCCGAGGCCGGCCAGGCCGACCGCGATGGCTTGGCGCTTGCGCGGACCGGGCGCGGCAAGCAGCAGGCCGGCCGTCATGCCGGTCCAGATGCCGAAGGCGGCGAACACGCCGGTGTTGTGCAGCCACAGGGCCAGGCTGGCGCTGACGGCCAGGCCGGCCACCCAGGTCCACAGGCGCGAGCGGCGCTCCGGCGCCGCCGGCCGCGCCAGTTCCAGCACCAGCATGCAGGAGAAGAACACGGCCAGCATCCCGGCCAGGGCGTGGATGGCGTAAGGGCGGGCCTGCTGGGCGTACAGGATGCTGTTCGCGTTCACCGCCAGCAGCAGCGCGGCCAGCAGGCCGATGCGCTCGGCGCGCGCCCCCAGCCGCGCCCAGCGCGCGCACACGGGCATCAGGACCACGGTCAGCACGCTGGCCAGCATGCACAGGCTGCGCAGCGCGGCCTCGCTTCGGCCGAACAGCGCGCTCCAGCCCTTCAGCAGCGTGTAGTAGAAGGGCGGATGGGTCTCGTACAGCGGCACCTCGGTCCACAGCGCGTGCAGCGGCCTGGCCGCGAACCAGGCGCTGTAGGTCTCGTCCAGCCACAGCGAGCGGCTGGCCAGGGTCGGCAGGCGCAGCAGCAGGGCGAGCAGGCCGATCGCGCCGCACAGCAGGATGAAGCGGGAGCGGGCCAGCGGCGGGCGGGCCGGCGGCGCATGAGGTGGCGCACCGGCGGCCGGGCTCAGCGCGTCTTCGCTGCGCGGAAGGTCCATGCCGAATTGATGAGGAAAGTCGCGCACAGCAGCAGCGCGGTGATCAGCAGCTGGGCCAGGCGGTAGTCGATGGCGAAGGCCGCCAGCAGGGCCGACATCAGCGCCCCGTTGGCGGCGGCCGCCAGCGCCGCCGTGGCGAAGAAGCGCGCCGCCGTGCCGAGCGCCAGCCGGCCGCGGAAGGTGATCAGGGTGTTCAGCACGAAGTTGATGATGGCGCCGACGACGGCGCCGAGGACCGAGGCCGGCACCGGCGCCAGCATCCCCGCCGAGACGGCCGTGATCAGGAAGGCATAGTGCCCGGCGGTGCCGGCCGCGCCGACCATCGCGTAGACCAGGAAGCGGCCCAGCATGACGCGGGTCGCGCGGCTGGACGCGGCCCGGCTCGAGATGGTCCCGTCATGCATGCGGCGAGGTCCCTTCGAAGCGCTGGCGCACCAGGTAGATCGGACGGCCCTTGGATTCGAGATAGATCCGGCCGATGTATTCGCCCAGCACGCCGATGCCGATCAGCTGGATGCCGCCCAGCAGCAGGATCGCGGTGGCCAGCGAGGCATAGCCCGGCACGTCGACGCCGTAGATCAGGGTGCGGGCGGCCAGGTAGATCGCGCGGCTCATCGCCATCAGCGCCACCGACAGCCCGAGATAGGTCCAGACCCGCAGCGGCACGGTGCTGAAGCTGGTGATGCCCTCGAGTGCGAAGTTCCACAGCTTCCAGCCGGAAAACTTGCTCTTGCCCGCCACGCGCGCCTCGCGCACGTACTCGACCACGGCGGTGCGGTAGCCGACCCAGGCGAACAGGCCCTTCATGAAGCGGCAGGATTCCGGCAGCGCTTTCAGGGCGTCGCAGACGGTGCGGGTGAACAGGCGGAAATCGCCGACGTTTTCCGGGATCTTGACGTCCGAAACGTCGTTGTGGAAATGGTAGAACGAGACCGCGGTCCATTTCTTGAGCAGGGAATCGGATTCGCGGTCGACGCGCTTGGCCAGCACGACGTCGTAGCCTTCGCGCCATTTATCGACCAGCTTGCCGATCACCTGCGGCGGATCCTGCAGGTCGGCATCGAAGGGGACGATGAGGTCGCCGCGCGCCTCGTTGATGGCGGCCGTGAGGGCGGCCTCCTTGCCGAAATTGCGGGTCAGGTCGATCACGCGCACCCGCCCGTCCCGGCGCGAGGCAAGGATCAGCTGATCGAGCGTGCGATCGCGGCTGCCGTCGTTGACGCAGACGATCTCGAAGCGGATGCCGGGGATGGCTTCGAGCTCGGCAATGACCCGCTCGAAAAACTGCCCGATCACTTCTTCTTCGTTATAGAACGGTACGACCAGCGACAATAACGGTAAAGGGTCCATGCTGTGCATTGCCGTTATGAATGACTACACATCATCGGGGCAATTGAGCCGCGTCATCGGTCATCAAATTAACACAACTCGTGTAAGGACCAGTTCCGATAGAACCGCTACAAACGTCGCCCCCGCCAAAAACGTCGCCCCCGCCAAAAACGTCGCCCCCGCGGAGGCGGGGGCCCAAGTTCTGCTTGCGCTATCGAAACGCGAACAAGCTTGGACCCCCGCCTGCGCGGGGGCGACGGGTAAGGTCTGGGGGCGACCGGCAAGGTGCTGCCCCCAGAGCCGGGGCGCTTTAGAACTTGTGCGCCAGGCGCGCAAAATACGCCGCGCCGTTCAGGCCGAATTGCACGCTCTCGTACTTGAAGCCGTTGTCGGTCTCGTCCGGATTCTGTACGGTCGGGTGCACGTTGAAGATGTTGGTGCCGCCCACGGTCAGCTTGGTCTTGTCGGTGAAGGCCCAGGTGAAGGACAGGTCGGCCGAGGTCTTCGACTTGTAGTACTGGTTCGGCACCGGCGGACCCGAGAAGGTGCCCAGGGTCTGCGGACCGTAGTGCACGATGCGGAAGTCGGTTTCGAGCTGGCCCTTGAGGTAGTCGAAGTCCAGCGTCGCCTTGCGGCGCGGGCCGCCCTGCTCGATGAACAGGCGCTCGCGCTCGGACAGCAGCACGTCCTCGAAGCCGGCCAGCGCGGCCGGGGCGTGCACGCCGGTCACTTCGGTGCGGCTGAAGTTCATCGCCAGGTAGGTGACCAGCTTGCCGCCGCCGACGTCCATGCGGTGCGAGGCGGTCAGGTCCAGGCCCTGGGTGCGGGTGTCGATCGAGTTCACGAAGAACTGCGCCTGGCCCACGCCCAGCGACGCCAGGGTCGCGCCCAGCGCCGGGTAGTTCTCGGCGTCGAAGCGGCCCGACAGCACGATGCGGCCGTCGATGTCGATGTGGTACAGGTCGGCGGTCACCGAGACCGACTTGGTCGGGGTCCAGGTCATGCCCAGGGTGTAGCTCTTCGACTTCTCTTCATGCAGCTGCGGGATGCCGGCCGCGTTGGCGACCTTGCCGCCGTTCGGCGCCAGCACCACGTCCATCGGCACGCCGCTGATGAAGTCGGTGAAGGTCGAGGAGAAGTAGACCTGCTGCAGCGACGGCGCGCGGAAGCCGGTGCTGGCGGAGGCGCGCAGCAGCACGTCCTCGGTGGCGCGGAACGAACCGGCCAGCTTGCCGGTCGTGGTCGAGCCGAAGTCCGAGTAGCGCTCGTGGCGCAGGGCGGCCTGCAGCTTGGTGCGGGCGCTCAGGTCGGCTTCGAAGTCGAGGTAGGCGGCGCTGCTGTGGCGGTCGCGGCTGGTGGCGTCGCCCGGCTGGAAGCCCGGGAAGCCCTGGCTGCCGGCATTGCCGCCCACGCCCAGGCCGTCGACGTCGTTGTAGGAACCCGGTTCGCCGGCGAAGATCTGGTAGTTCTCGGCGCGGTACTCGAAGCCGAAGGCGGCGTTCAGGCCGCCGAGGATGTCGGCGTAGTAGCGGCTGAAGTCGGCGTTGGTGGTCAGCTGGCGGAAGGAGAAGCCGCCGGCGTTGAACTGCGAGGGGCTGATGCCCTTGCCGCCATTGAGCAGGTCCTGGTTGGCGATCGAGGCGTTCAGCGTGTGCGCGATGGTGTAGCGCATGCGGTTGTAGCCGTAGGTCTGCGAGAAGTCGCCGGCCCATTCGCCGATGCGGGTGCGGTAACCGAGGATGGCGTAGCGGTCGTCGATGTCGCCGTTGATGTAGGGGACGAAGCCGTCCGGATACATCGCCGCCGAGTTGCGCGAGGGGATGTCGTCCGAGCCGATGCCGCCGCGCGCCCACGCTGCCGAGGAGGCGTCGCGGGTCTGGGCGCCGGCGGTCAGGTAGAGCTTGCCAGGGCCCATCGGGAATTCGCCGTTCAGGTAGACGGTCTTGTTCTGGCTCTTGGTGTCGCCGATGGTGCGCGGGTTGTCGGGGTCCGCGCGGTTGGAGCGGCCGCGGTCGTAGTATTCGCCGGTGATGCCCAGCACGCCGTCCGCCACCGCGATGCCGCAGTAGGCCGAGGCCAGCCAGTTCTTGCCGTCGTGCCTGGAGTATTCGCCGAAGCCGACGATCGATTCGCAGCCCAGGCTCTTCTTCAGCTCGACGTTGATCACGCCGGCGATCGCATCGGACCCGTATTGCGCGGCGGCGCCGTCGCGCAGCACCTGCACGTCCTTGATGGCCATCAGCGGCAGCGCGTTCATGTCGGTGCCGGTATTGCCGCGGTTACGCGCGCCGAACAGGTTCACCAGGGCGGTGGTGTGGCGGCGCTTGCCGTTCACCAGCACCAGGGTCTGGTCCGAGCCGAGGCCGCGCAGGGCGGCGGAGTCGACCAGGTCGGCGCCGTCCGCGCCGGTCTGGCGGGTCGAGTTGAACGAAGGCGAAATATTCGCCAGGGTCTGGGCCAGGTCGAACTGGCCGCCTTGCTCGGCCGACTTGGTCAGCGGGATGTAGTCGACCGGGACCGGGGTGTCGGTGGCCGAGGTATTGCCGACGCGGCGCGAGCCGACGATGTTCACGCTCTGGATGCTCGTGTCGGACGAGGCGGCCGGTGCGCTCGTCTGGGCCGAGGCGCCGGAGGGCAGGGCGGCAAGGGCTGCGCCGCCGTACAGGGCGAGCAGCAGCGAGTGGCGAAGCGGGGTGAGTTTCAAAGCGGTTTGCTCCTAGGGAAAATTGAATCCTAATCAATTTACCCTTCGGCAACCATGGCTTCGTCGTATAACTACAACACTGTAAGGATATAAGATGAGCTTATGCGTCCAGGAATGCTGCGATCGCCTGTTTCGTGTCCGCGCCGAGCTCGTCGAACCTGGCCCCGACCTTGAATCCGACCGGCACGCCGGAGGTCGAGTGATGCACGATGTGGACCAGCGCGCGGTGCAGCAGCGCGCTGCCGGGCATCCTGAAGTGCAGCTGGCGCAGCTCGTCCTTGGTGATTGCCGTCGGGGACGCAAAACTGATGCCGCACTGGGAAATATCGAGCAGGACCACCGGTGTCCAGGAGCTCGTGCGCGCGTCCGCCAGATAGGCTTGCTCCCGTATCAGCTTGCGGGCGTGGACTCGCTGTTCTTTCAATGTGATTCCTTTGGAGGCGAAGGCCGCGAGTATATACTTTATTGCCCGACGGCAAGTAACGGGCGCTCTTATGCCGCTCTTATTCCTGATGAAACTCCTCTGCCGTCGAGAACAGATCCCAGGTCGCGATGAACAGCGCCGCGATCACCGGCCCGATCACGAAACCGTTCAGGCCGAACAGGGCCATGCCGCCGACGGTCGACAGCAGCACCACATAGTCCGGCATCTTGGTGTCCTTGCCGACCAGTAGCGGACGCAGCAGGTTGTCGACCAGGCCGATCACGAACACGCCGAAGGCGATCAGCACCACGCCCTGCCAGACCGAGCCCGTCACCAGGAAGTACACCGCCACCGGCGCCCACACGATGGCGGCGCCGACCGCCGGCAGCAGCGACAGGAAGGCCATCACCACTGCCCACAGCAGCGGCGCCTGCACGTGCAGGATCCAGAAGATCAGCCCGCCCAGCGCGCCCTGCGCCATCGCCACCAGCACGTTGCCCTTGACGGTGGCGCGGATCACGGTGGTGAAATTGTTGAACAGGCGCTTCTTGTAATTGAAACTGAGCGGCACCGCGGTCCTGATGCGCCCCGCCAGCGAATGGCCGTCGCGCAGCAGGAAGAACAGCAGGTAGAGCATGATGGTCATGCTGACCAGGAAATCGAAGGTGTTGCTGGCGAAGTTGAGGGCGTATTTGGCCGTCACCTGGCTGGCCTGGGACGCGACGCTGGTGAGCTTTTCCTGCAGCGAGGCCATGCTGGTGAGGTCGAAGCGATCGAGCAGGCCGACCAGCCAGTCCGGCAGCGCACCGATGATCTGGCTGAAGTAGCGCCCGAAGTCGACGTGGCCGGACCGCATCATGTCGACGATCCCGACCGCCTGCTGCACCAGCGAGGCGCTGATGAGGGCGACCGGAATGATCACCATCACCACGATCGACAGCAGGGTGAGCATGGCGGCAAGGTTGGGCTTCTGGTTGGTCGCGCGCAGCAGGCGCCGCTGCAGGGGAATGAACAGGATCGCCAGCACGATCCCCCAGAACACCGCGCCGGCATAGGGCGTCAGGATCCAGACGAAACCGATGGTGACGATAATCAGGAGGAAAAGAAAAACTTTTTGCTGGAGCGTATATTGGGTCATGAGCGAAGAATAATGCAATCTTGGAAAGATTGCATGTTCAGGAAAACCGTTCCTCTTGCTGTGTTGCATTCATGAAGCATGGGATTGCCTGCTGGCAGCCTGAGCGGTTAGCATCGTGACATTCGCGCGGCCGTCGTGCGTCCTGATGACCATCCCATGCGCCGATTCATCGCCTTCCTGTTGTGTGCACTCTGCCTCGGTGCATTGCCGTCGCGTGCCGCCACCTATACCTACCTGCGTCCGGAGTGGAGCGACCGCGACCGTGACCCCTATGGCGTGGCGCTGCTGAAGCTGGCCTTCGCCAAGGCCCATGCCTGCCATACCCTGGTGTACAGCGCCGAACCGATGAAGCAGGGGCGCGCCGTGTACGAACTGGCGCACGGGACGGGGGGGCTGGACATCATGCTCACCATGACCTCGGCGGAGCGCGAGGCGAAGCTGCTGGCGGTGCCGATCCCGCTCACCAAGGGCCTGCTCGGCTGGCGCGTCGCGCTGGTCCGGAAGGAGCGCCTGGCGCAGTTTGCAGAAGTCCGCACGGCGGAGCAGCTGAAGGCCTTTGTCGCCGGCCAGGGCCACGACTGGCCGGACGTCGGCATCCTGCGCGCGAGCGGCCTGCCGGTCCATGTGTCGTCGGCCTACGACGGCATGTTCAAGATGCTGGAGGCGAACCGGATCGATTATTTCCCGCGCGCCGTCCAGCAGGTGTTCGACGAGGTCGGACGTTATCCGGGCCTGGCGGTCGAGCCGCACCTGGTGCTGCGCTATCCGACCGACGCGTATTTCTTCGTCAACCGCACGAATGCCGGGCTGGCGGACGAGATCCGACGCGGCCTCGAAGCGGCCATCGCCGACGGTTCCTTCGACCGCCTGTTCTACAGTTATTTCGCGTCGAAGATCGCGGCCGCCGACCTGGAGCGGCGGCATGTGGTCGAACTGCCGAACCCCCAGCTCGCGGCCTTGCTGCCGCTGGCGCGCAAGTCGCTGTGGTTTTCGCTCGACGAGATGCGGCGTCCGGCGTTCAGGGCCGCGTTGAAGCCCGGCGCCGCCGAGACGCCGCCGCCCTGCACGCCGTCCGCGCCGCGCTGACACGCATTCAATACGCCATCTGGCGTTCCATGTACGCTTCGAACGCATCGCGCGGCAGGGCCTTCGAGTAGTACCAGCCCTGGATGTAGTCGCAGCCGAAGGTGGCCAGCAGGTCGCGCTGGGCCGCGTGCTCGACGCCCTCGGCGATCACTTCGATCCCGAGGCGGTGCGCCAGGCCGATGATCGCCTCCGTGACCGCCTTGTCGCTGCTGCCGTCCTCGGTCAGCTGGTCGATGAAGGACTTGTCGATCTTCAGATAGTCGACGTCGAAATTCTTCAGGTAGGCCAGCGAGGAAAAGCCGGTGCCGAAATCGTCGATCGACACCTTGGCGCCGGCCTGGTGCAGGGCGCCGAGGCAGCGCGAGACCTGGGCCGCATCGCTCACCAGCATCCCTTCGGTGATCTCGATGGTGATGCTGCGGCCCGCCGATTCCAGCTCGAGGATGCGCTCGAGCCAGCTCAGCCGGCGCTGGCGCTCGAACTGCATCGGCGAGATGTTCACGCTCAGCTCGATCAGGCAGTCGTATTTCTCGCGCCAGCGCGCGATGCTGGCGATGGCCTCGTCCAGCACCCAGTCGCCGATCTCGTCGATCAGGCCGGCCTCCTCGGCCAGCGGGATGAAGATGGCCGGGCTGACCGAGCCCAGTTCCGGGTGCTCCCAGCGCAGCAGGGTCTCGGCCTTGCGCACGCGCCCGGTGGCCGCCTCGACGATGGGCTGGTAGTACACGTGCAGCTGGCGCCGCGCCAGCGCCATGCGCAGCTCGTTGGTCAGGCGCAGCTTGCCGGCGGCCTGCTGCTGGAGCGCGTTGGTGAAATACTGGAAGTGGCCGCGGCCGGCGCGCTTGGCCAGGTACATCGCGTGTTCGGCATTCGCGAGGAGCTTGTCGGCCTGGACCTCGGCGGCATCGGCGACGTCGTCCGGATAGACGCTGATGCCGATGCTGGCCGACAGGTAGGCCAGCTCGTCGGCGCCTAGGCGCAGCGGCGCGGCCACCGCGTCGATCAGGGCGCCGGCGATGGTCTCCAGGTGCAGCCGGTGCTCACCCTGGCCGACCGCGATCGCGAACATGCCGCCGCCCAGGCGCGCCATGGTCGCATCGGCCGGAATGCGGCGCGCCATGCGCCGGGTCAGCTCGATCAGGGCCTCGTCGCCGCGCGCGTAGCCATAGCCGTCGTTGATGTCCTTGAAGCGGTCGATGTCGAGCAGCAGCACGCCCAGCCGGCGGCCGGCGCCCTGGGCCTTCTTCAGGTCCTGCTGCAGGCGGTCGAGGAACAGCCGGCGGTTCGGCAGGCCGGTCAGCGAATCGAAGTTCATCTGGCGCCAGATGACCTCGTCCTTCTGCTTCTGCTCGCTGATATCCTGGAACTGGATCACGTGGCGGTAG
This sequence comes from Massilia sp. WG5, assembly GCF_001412595.2. Classification (NCBI taxonomy): domain Bacteria; kingdom Pseudomonadati; phylum Pseudomonadota; class Betaproteobacteria; order Burkholderiales; family Oxalobacteraceae; genus Massilia; species Massilia sp. WG5. The sequence goes on along the minus strand of NZ_CP012640.2, from coordinate 2,001,243 downwards.
ACGCGGCCGTCCGGATGCCGGATCACGCGGATGTTGACGAACTTCGCCGTGAAGCGTCCGTCCTTGTTGCGGTCCTGGATCTCGCCCTGCCAGTGGTCCTTGGCCGCCAGCTCCTGGCGCAGGCGCGCATAGAAGCCGTGGTCGTGCATGCTGGAGTCGAGCAGGGCCGGCTCGCGTCCCGCCACCTCCTCCAGCGTGTAGCCGGTCTGCGCCGTAAAGGCCGGGTTGACGTCGACGATGCGGTTCGCTTCGTCGGTGACCGCCACGGCTTCCGAACTGGTGCGGTAGATCATGTTCGCCATCCGCATCGATTCTTCCAGGTCGCGGCGCTCGCTCACGTCCTGCACGGTGCCGCCCAGCATCGTGCGGCCGTCCATCGTCATGGGCTTGCACAGCACGCGCACCCATTTGCGGGTGCCGGCGGGAGTGAGGACGCGGAATTCGAGGTCGAAGGGCTTGCAGAAGGCCGCGGCCTGGTCGAGCGCCTGCTGGGCCCGCGCCCGGTCGTCCGCGCCGTAGCAGGCCAGGCAGGCGGCCAGCGTCACCGGGCTGCCGGCGGGCAGTTCGTAGATCCGCACGATCTCGTCGGTCCATTCCAGGTGACTGGTCGCGGGATCGAGCTCCCAGGCGCCGATCCGGGCCAGGGCGCTCATCTCGGTGAGCAGCCGTTCCTGCCTGCGGATGGTGCGCTCGTGCTCGAGGCGCAAGCTCACGTCGCGCGCGACGCCCAGCACGCCCAGGATCTTCCCGTCCGGCTCCAGGATCGGGGTCTTGAGGGCTTCAAAGATGCGTTCCTTCGTATCGCCCGCCACCAGCAGGCGCTGTTCGTGGGCGAGAGGCTTGCCGATACGTATCGCTTCGAGGTCGGTGTCGCGCATCTGCCCGGCCGCGTCCGGCGGGAAGAAGTCGGCGTCGCGCCTGCCGACGATCTCCTGGCGCGGCTTGCCCACCATTTGTTCCAGCCGCGTATTGCAGGCCAGGTAGACGCCGTCGGGGTCCTTCAGCCAGATCGCATCCGGGCTGCTTTCGACCAGCGTGCGCAACTGCGCCTTCTCGCGTTCGAGTTCGGCGGTGCGGCGGCGGACCGCGCGGCGCACCGAGGTCAGCCAGACGACCAGCAGCAGCACCAGCCCGCCCAGCGCCAGCAGCGCCACCAGCAGGCGCTCGCTGTAGAGGACGAAGGGCAGGGTGCGGCCCATCCATTTGTCGTGCAGGGCATCGAGTTCGGCCGGCGTGATCTTCGCCATGCCGTCCTCGACCATGGCAAGGGTGGCGGCATCGTCCTTCCTGACGGCGCGCCGCAGGCTGTTGCTGGTGACGTCGAAGGCCTTGACGTAGCGGCGCTGCAGGCCGAGCTGGTACAGGCGGTAGTCGGCCGAATACTGGTCCATGCACAGCAGCTTGATGGTCTGGCTGGCGGCGGCGTCGACCAGGGCCTGGTAATTCGGGAAGATGCGCACGCGGCTGACGCCGGCATGCCGCAATTCTTCGGCACAGGCGTCGCTGGCCTGGACGCCCACGTCGAAGCCCTTCAGGCTGGCGATGTCGTGGACGCCGCCGATCGACGCGTCGGCATACACGGCGGTGACGACCGTCGTGTACGGCTTCGAAAAATCGAGTATGGCGCTGCGCTCCTGGGTGCGGAAGATCGGATCGATCACGTCGGCCTTGCCGCTGGCCAGCATCGGCTGGGCTTCGGCCCAGTTGACGCCCATGAGCTGGACCTGCCTGCCGGTCTTGTTCTGCCACAGGCGCCACAGGTCGACCGTGTAGCCTTCCAGCTGGCCGTCGGCGTTGCGGTGGACGAAGGGCGGATAGTTTTCGTCGAGCACGACGCGCAGGGGCGCCGCCGTCCAGGCAAGGCCCGGAAGGCACAGCACGGCAAGCACGATCAGGCGCACGTAAAGCATCGGTACGTCTCCCGGGAGTTGGCGTGACGATATCATGAAGCTCCCGGGCCGCTCCAGCGCACGCAAGGACGGCGGACTGCTCAGCCGTCCGGAGCGGCCGGCGCCTGCGCGGATTGCGCCTCGCGGAATTCGCGCTTGCGCAGGCTGCGGTTGGCGGCGACCACGCCGACGCCGACGATCGCCAGGCTCAGCATGGCGCCCAGCGAGGGCGCGGCCAGCCAGCGCAGCGACTGGTCGGGCAGTTCCGACGGCGCCTGCTGGGGCGGATCGGAATCCGCCTGCAGCGCGGCCGGCGCGGCCAGGCCTTCGCCGGCCAGGAAGGGCAGCAGTTCGCGCACGAAGGCGGCGGCATCCTGCGGGGTCCGGCTGGTGAGCAGGCGGCCGTCGCGTACAGTTTCCTTGTTGCACCAGGTCGCGCCGGCGTTCACCAGGTCGTCACGCACGCCCGGCCACGAGGTCAGGGTGCGCCCGGCGGCCAGGCCGGTCGAGACCAGCACCACGGCTGCGTGCGACATCGCCGCAATCGGCCTGGCGGCGGCATCGAAGCCGCGCACGAAGTCGCGCGCCGCGGCCGACTGGCGCAGCAGGTCGGGCGAGATGTAGCCGCCAGGAATGAGCAAGCCGTCGTAATCGGCGGCGAGGGCGCCGTCGACCTTCCTGTCGACCCGCACCAGGTCGCCCGGCTGGTGCCCGTGCATGCCGCGGATGCGGCCGGTGCGCAGGGCCAGCAGCGTGACCTGCGCGTCCGCCTCCTTCAGCGCCGCCAGCGCGATGTCCAGTTCCGCCTGCTCGACGCCGTCCGCCGCCAGCACGGCAATCCGCCTGCCGGCGAGTTTTCCGCTTGCGCTCATCGATTCCTCCGCTTGCTACGCTGTCGCTTCCTTGCTAGCAGAGTTGGCTGACAGCGCTTTAGTTCCGCTTGACCGGTTGATAAGGGCGCGCTTATATTTCTTTCATGACGACGACAAGCGCCTCCCAACTGATCGACGAACGCATCGCCGGCCTGGACGACTGGCGCGGCGCCGCCCTGGCCCGGATGCGCGGCCTGATCCGCGAAGCGATCCCCGACGTGGTCGAAAGCTGGAAGTGGATGGGCACGCCGGTCTGGGAGCACGGCGGCATCCTCTGCACCGGCGAATCCTACAAGTCGTGGGTCAAGCTGACCTTCCTGAAGGGCGCCGCGCTGGAGGATCCGGCCGGGCTGTTCAATGCCAGCCTGGACGGCAATGCGCGGCGCGCGATCGACATCCGCGAGGGCGAACAGGTCGATGCGGAGGCCTTCAAGGCGCTGATCCGGGCGGCGGCGGCGCTCAACGCCGCTTCGGCTGCGAACAAGGCGAAGCCGAAGCGCTCCAAAGCAGCCTGATTGCGGCGCCTACAGGGCCAGGATGTCGCGCCCGATCTCGCGGATCGAGCGCACGCCGGTCAGCACCATGTTGGTGCGGATATCCTTCTCGAACAGCTGGAACAGCTTGCGCACCCCGGCTTCGCCATGGGTGGCGAGTGCATACACGAAAGCGCGGCCGAGCAGCACGCCATCGGCGCCGAGGCCCAGCATGCGGATGACGTCGGTGCCGGTGCGCACGCCGCCGTCGGCGAAGATCGTCAGGTCGCCCTTGACCGCGTCGGCGATCGCCGGCAGCGCACGCGCCGAGGACAGCGCGCCGTCCAGCTGGCGGCCGCCATGGTTGGAGACGACGATGCCGTCGGCGCCGAAGGCCTTCGCGTCGCGCGCATCCTGCGCTTCGAGGATGCCCTTGATCACCATCGGGCCTTGCCACTCGTCGCGGATCCATTGCAGGTCGGACCAGCCGATGCCCGGATCGAAGTTGGCGGCCAGCCAGCCGATATAGTCCTCGAGGCCGGTGGCATGGCCGCGGTAGGCCGAGATGTTGCCGAGGTCGTGCGGACGGCCGCGCAGGCCGACATCGAGGGCCCAGCGCGGATGCATCATCGCCTGCCACATGCGGCGGCGCGGCCCGGACGCGCCGCTCATGCCGGAGTGGGCGTCGCGGTAGCGTGCGCCCGGCACCGGCATGTCGACGGTGAAGACCAGCGTGGTGGCGCCGAGTTCGCGCGCGCGCTGCAGCACGTCGCGCATGAAGCCGCGGTCCTTCAGCACGTAGAGCTGGAACCAGATCGGCCGCTTCGATGCGGAAGCCACTTCCTTCAGGGGGCACACCGACACGGTCGACTGGATGAAGGGGATGTTGCGCTCGGCGGCCGCGCGGGCCGCCTGCACTTCGCCGCGGCGCGCATACATGCCGGTCAGCCCCACCGGGGCCAGCGCGACCGGCAGGTCGTATTTCACGCCGAACCATTCGGTCGACAGGTCCAGTTGCTCCGAGCCCTTCAGCACGCGCTGGCGCAGCTTCACCTGCTGCAGGTCGTCGATGTTGGCGCGCAGCGTCTGCTCGGCGCCGGCGCCGCCGTCGAGATAATGGAACAGGAAGGGAGGAATGCGGCGCCGCGCGCCCTCCCGGTAGTCGGTTGCGGAAGAGATGATCATGGCTGAGGCTTATTGAGGCACCATGCCGGTCAGGACGTAGGCCTGCAGCAGCGTGATGAGACCGATGAAGATGGCGAACAGCAGGCTGTGCTTGACCGTGAAGCGGAACAGTTCCGATTCCCGGCCGACCAGTCCGGTGGCGGCGCAGGCGACCGCGATCGATTGCGGGGAGATCATCTTGGCCGTCACGCCGCCCGTGGTGTTCGCCGTGACCAGCAGCGTGTCGGACACGTGGATCTGGTGGGCGGTGGTGCTTTGCAGCGAGCAGAACAGTGCATTCGACGAGGTATCCGAACCGGTCAGGAACACGCCCAGCCAGCCCAGGAAAGGCGAGAAGAAGGGGAAGGCGGCGCCGGTGCCGGCCAGGACCAGGGCCAGCGTCGACGACATGCCGGAATAGTTGGCGACGAAGGCAAAGGCCAGCACCAGGCCGATCGACAGGATCGGGCGGCGCAGCTCGAGCAGGGTCTCGCCGAAGGCGGCCAGGGCGGCGCGCGGCTTCATGCGCAGCAGCAGGACCGAGATGATCGCGGTCAGCAGGATCGCGGTGCCGACGGCGGAGACGAGGTCGATCTTGAGCACGGCGTCGTAGGCTTTCGGGCTCGCGACGATCGGTGCGGTCTTCATGACCAGCTGGTCCAGGAAGGGGATCCTGAATTTGAGGATGGTGCCGGCCAGCGCGCCCTTGGCTGCGAACAGGGCCTTGAATGGCGGCAGGCTCCACACGGTCACCACCGCGGTCAGGATGAAGAAGGGCGCCCAGGCGCGGACGGTTTGCGCCGCCGAGTACGGCGAGGCCTTGCGGCTGGCCGGACGGGCGCCGCCTCCACCACCGGGGAAGCCGCCGAGGGCCGCGGCGCCGCCGCTGGCGACCACCTGGGCGCCGGCCCTGGCGCTGGCCGGCTGCCAGATCTTGAGGAAGACCGTCAGCGAGAACAGGCAGACGAGCGCCGAGGTAATGTCCGGCAGTTCGGGGCCGATGAAGTTGGAGGTCAGATACTGGGTCACCGCGAAGCTGCCGCCGGTGACCAGGGCCGCCGGCCAGACTTCGCGGATGCCGCGCAGGCCATCCATCATGAACACCAGCCAGAACGGCACCAGCAGCGACAGCAGGGGCAGCTGGCGGCCGGCCATGGCGCCGATCTGCATCGGGTCGATGCCGGTGACCTGTCCCGCCACGATCATCGGAATGCCCATCGCGCCGAAGGCGACCGGCGCGGTATTCGCGATCAGGCACAGGCCGGCGGCGTAGAGCGGGTTGAAGCCCAGCCCGACCAGCAGCGCCGAGGTGATGGCCACCGGCGCGCCGAAGCCGGCCGCGCCCTCCAGGAAGGCGCCGAAGGCGAAGCCGATCAGCAGCAGTTGCAGGCGCTGGTCATCGGTGATCGACAGGATCGAGGCGCGGATGATCTCGAGCTGCCCGGTCTTGTCGACGATCTTGTAGAGGAACACGGCAGTGACGATGATCCAGGCGATCGGCCACAGGCCGTAGGCAAAGCCATAGCCGGCCGCCGCCAGCGCCTGCGGCACCGGCATGCCGTAGGCGAAGATGGCGACGCCGAGCGCCAGCAGCAGGGTAATGGCCGCGGCCACATGGCCCTTGATGCGCAGGGCGGCCAGGGCGATGAAAAAGAAAATGATGGGAATGCCGGCAGCCAGGGCGGACAGCCCCAGGCTGCCGAGCGGTGCGTAAATCTGGTTCCATGCTTGGTGCACGCCAGTCTCCTCAGAAGAAATTGAATTGTCACTGCTAATTTTTTGCGTTTTATTGTTGTTGTCAGCATAATTCCACCATCTGCGATGCATAACAAACTGGTTGGACCAGTTGCTGGTAATGGAAAGAAATGCGAGGGAACACATGCGCGGACGCGTGGAAGAAATCGTGCGCCGGCTGGAGATGGCGCTGCTGGACGGAAGCTTTCCGGCGAATGCGCGGCTGCCCTCCGAGCGCGCGCTGGCGGCGCAGTACGGGGTATCGCGCAACACCGTGCGCGAGGCGATCCAGCGCCTGGCTGCGCGCGGACTGGTGCGCAGCCGGTCGGGCTCCGGCGCCTTCGTGACCGACCAGCTGCGCACCAGCAGCGCCTCGCCGTGGGGCCAACTGGTTGCCGATCATCCGGCCGTGCGCGACGACATCCTGGAGTTTCGCCGGGTGCTGGAGGGCGCGACCGCCTACTTCGCGGCGCTGCGCGGCAATGCGGACGACCACGAACGCATCCGCGGCCTGCTGGACCAGCTGGAGTCGGCCCGCCGCGCCGACGACAAGGCCGCCGAGGCGAGCGTGGATTCGAAGCTGCACGAGGCAATCGCGCTGGCCTCGCACAACACCATGTTCCTGCACCTGCACAGCAGCATCCTGAACATGCTGCGCGAGCACATCACGATCAATAACACCAGCCTGCGCGAACTCGAACTGGACGAAGAGGTGTCGGGAGCTTTGCTGTCGCAGCACCGTTCCGTGTGCGAAGCGATTTGCGAACGCCGTCCGGAAGAAGCGCGCACCGCCATGCAGAGCCATATCGACTTCGTGCGCAAGCGCATTGCCTAGGACGCCGGATCGGCGGGAACTGGTCCAACCAGGGCGAAAAACCAGCTTGTCCCGAGCGCTGCCGTTTATTGTTCAGCTTGCTTCGGCCGCGCCGCCCACCAGGATGACGCCATCCTCGACCCGGGTCCGGATCAGGCAGTCGCGCCCCGTCGCATGTCCCTGGCGCACGCTCACGCCGCGTCCCAGCGCCACCGCGAGGGCGCCGGCCGCGACGCCGGTGGCGCTGTCTTCCAGGGCCGGGTCCAGATGGTTGAAGTTGCGGCCTTCGACCGTGCCCTCGTCCAGCCGGCACCAGGCATAGACACCGTTCACGCCCTCCCGCCGGCCCCAGGCGACGATCCCGGCCAGGTCGGGCGCCAGTGCATACAGCGTGTCCCGGTCCTGCAGCTCCACCAGCAGCTTGGGACTGCCGACCGAGGCCACGCGCGGCGCCGACGCCAGGTCAAGGCCCGGCGCGCCCAGCAGGGCCGCCACCTGTTCCGGCGCGACCACGGGCTGCGGCGCCGGCTGCGGCGCCAGCTTCACGAAATACGCAGCGCCTTCGCGCGCGAGGGGCAGCACTTGCCCCGTCATGGCGGTGCGCACGGCGATCCCCGCGCCGGCCTGGCCGGGGCCGGAGCCGCGGCCGAGCAGCAGGGCGGCCACCGCCAGCGTCGCATGCAGGCACAGCGGGCTGCGCATGTGCGGATAGAAGTAATCGACCTCGACCGCATCCCCGGCCTGGGCAAGAAAGACGCAGGTGGTGTTGCGCGCGCCAGCGAAGGCCTGGCGCGCGGCCAGGTCCATGCCGTCGTTCTCGATCACCAGCGCGGGGTTGCCGTCGCCCGGCTGCGCCCCGAAGCATTTGAATGTTTGTACGTGCATGTTTCGCAATTGCCGAGTCGTCAGTTATACTGTGTTTTTATACAGTATTCTCTTTTGTTAAGACAATTGTAGATCATTTGCCCTGACGCACGATGCCATCAGAACCACCGCCATCGCCGCCACCTTCATCGATCCAGGCGCCGCAGGGACTGCACCTGGGCCTGCCCCAGTATGCGGAGCTGTTCTGCCTGTCGAACTTCTCCTTCCTGCAGGGGGCCTCGCATGCGGAAGAGCTGGTGGCGCGGGCCGTGCAGCTGGGCTATGCGGCGCTGGCGCTCACCGACGAGTGCTCGCTGGCCGGGGTCGTGCGCGCGCACGCGGAAGCGAAACAGGCGAAGCTGCCGCTCATCATCGGCGCGCATTTCCACCTGGCGCAGCCGGAGATTTCCCTGATCCTGCTGGCGCAGAACCGCAATGGCTACGGCAACCTGTCGGAGCTGATCACGCTGGGGCGCACCCGCAGCGAGAAGGGCAGTTACCTGCTGCGTCCCGCCGATCTGGAAAGCGGCATGGAGGATTGCCTGGCGATCCTGCTGCCCGTCTATCCCGGCCACGACCAGGCCGGGGTCGACCGCCTGCACGCCCAGGCGGCCTGGCTGGCGCTGGCCTTCCCGGGCCGTGCCTGGATCGGCCTGAACCTGCTGCACCGCGCCTTCGACGACGCCCACCGCGCCACCGTCGAGGAAGTCGGCTGGCAGCACGGCCTGCCGATCGTCGCGCTCGGCCACGTGGTGATGCACGTCCGTTCGAGGAAACCCTTGCAGGACACCTTGAGCGCAACGCGGATCGGCAAGCCGGTTGCCGAATGCGGCTACCAGCTCGCCCCGAACGCCGAGCAGCACCTGCGCTCGCGGGTGCGGCTGGCGAACATCTATCCGCGCGCGGCGCTCGATGAAACCCTGCGCGTGGCGAAGCTGTGCACCTTCTCGCTGGACGAGCTGCGCTACGAATACCCGGACGAGGTGGTCCCGTCCGGCCATACGGCCAGCAGCTACCTGCGCAGCGAGACCTGGATCGGCGCACACCGGCGCTTCCGCGACGGCATCCCGGCCAGGGTGCAGGCGCAGATCGAGCACGAGCTGGCGCTGATCGCCGAGATGCGCTACGAGCACTACTTCCTGACCGTGTACGACATCGTGCGCTTCGCCCGCTCGCAGCACATTCTCTGCCAGGGCCGCGGCTCGGCCGCCAATTCCGCGGTGTGCTACTGCCTCGGCATCACCGAAGTCGACCCCAGCAGGGCCAGCCTGCTGTTCGAACGCTTCATCTCGAAGGAGCGCAACGAGCCGCCCGACATCGACGTCGACTTCGAGCACCAGCGGCGCGAAGAGGTCATCCAGTACATCTACCGGAAATACGGCCGCACCCGCGCGGCGCTGGCGGCGGTCGTCATCAGCTACCGCCCCAAGAGCGCGCTGCGCGACAGCGGGCGCGCGCTCGGCATCGACCTCGCCATCGTCGAGAAGGTCTGCAAGCAGCACCACTGGTTCGACGGCAAGGCCGACCTCCTGAACCGCCTGGCCGAGAGCGGCCTCGATCCGGAAGCGCCGCTGTCGCAGCAGTGGGCTTCGCTGGCGCAGCGCCTGCTCGGCTTTCCGCGCCACCTGTCCCAGCATCCGGGCGGCTTCGTGATGGCGCGCGGGAAGCTGTCGCGCCTGGTGCCGATCGAGAACGCGACCATGCCGGAGCGCAGTGTGATCCAGTGGGACAAGGACGACCTCGAAGAGCTGGGCCTGATGAAGGTCGACGTGCTGGCGCTGGGCATGCTGTCGATGCTGCGCCGCGCCCTGCAGCTGGTCGGCCAGCGCCATGGCACCGTGTTCGAGATGCAGGACATCCCGGCCGACGATCCTGCCACCTACCGCATGATCCGCGCGGCCGACACCGTGGGCGTGTTCCAGATCGAATCGCGCGCGCAGATGAGCATGCTGCCGCGGATGAAGCCGCGCGCATTCTACGACCTGGTGATCCAGGTGGCGATCGTGCGCCCGGGGCCGATCCAGGGCGGCATGGTGCATCCCTACCTGAAGCGGCGCGAGCAGAAGGAGCCGGTGGTGTATCCGAGCCCGGACATGAAGGTGGCGCTGGAGCGCACGCTGGGCGTGCCGATCTTCCAGGAGCAGGTGATGCAGGTGGCGATCCTGGCGGCCGGCTTCACACCCGGCGAGGCCGACCAGCTGCGGCGCGCGATGGCGGCCTGGAAGAGGAAGGGGGGACTCGAGAAGTACTACGAGCGCATCGTCGGCGGCATGCTGGCGAAAGGCTACGACATCGGCTTCGCGGAGCAGATCTTCAGCCAGATCCAGGGCTTCGGCGAATACGGCTTCCCGGAATCGCACGCGGCCAGCTTCGCGCTGCTGGCCTATGCCAGCTCCTGGCTGAAGTGCCACGAGCCGGCGGCCTTCCTGTGCGCGCTGCTGAACAGCCAGCCGATGGGCTTCTACAGCCCTTCGCAGCTGGTGCAGGATGCGCGCCGCCATGGCATCGAGGTGCGTCCGGTGGACGTGGCGGTCAGCGGCTGGGAGTCGGCGCTGGAGGAGCACGACGATCGAGGCAAGGAAACCGGGGCTTCCCAGCCGGCGGTGCGTCTCGGCCTGCACATGCTGCGCGGGCTGGCGCGCGAAGCCGCCGAACGCATCGAGATGGCGCGCGCGATCCGGCCTTTCCTCGATGTGGCCGACCTGGCGCGGCGCGCCAGCCTGGACCGCGGCGACCTGCAGGTGCTGGCCGCCGGGAATGCGCTGGCGCTGCTTGCCGGGCACCGGCGCCAGGCGCTGTGGCAGGCGGTGGGAGCGGTGCCGGACAAGGACCTGCTGCGTCCGGCCGGACTGGAAGAGGAGGCGCCGGTCCTGGCGGCGCCGAGCGAGGGACAGGAAATCGTCGGCGACTACCGCGCGCAGGGGCTCACGCTGGGCCGCCATCCGCTCGCGCTGCTGCGGCCGCAGCTACTGGCCAGGCGCTTCCTGCCGGCCGAGGTGCTGATGGATTTCGCCAACGGCCAGCTGGCGCGCGCCTGCGGCATCGTCACCGTGCGCCAGCGCCCGGGCACGGCCAAGGGCGTGCTGTTCCTGACCATCGAGGACGAGACCGGGAACGTGAACGTGATCGTGTGGGCCAGCCTGGTCGAACAGCAGCGCAGGGAAGTGCTGAATGCGCACCTGCTGGGCGTGTACGGGATCTGGCAGAGGGAGGGAGAGGTCAGGCACCTGGTGGCCAAGCGCCTGGTGGACATGTCGCACCTGCTGGGGAGTCTGGATACGCGGAGCAGGGATTTTTGTTAGCCTTGAACGTCGTCCCCGCGGAGGCGGGGACCCAAGTCCGGCGGCGTTTCGACTGCGCTGGCGGCACTTGGATTCCCGCCTTCGCGGGAACGACGGCACGGATTAGAACTCTTCCCAATCCCCGGCAGCCACCGGCTCGTTGCGTTTCACCGTCTTGGCCGCAGCCACCTTCACCACCGGCTTCGCGGCGCGCGGCAGGGCCGGGCGGACCGGGGCGGCTTTCGCCTGCACGGGCGCAGCCACGGCGCCGAGATCGTGCGCACGGTCCAGCTTGAACACGCTGACCACGTCGGCCAGCTTGGCGGCCTGGTCCTGCATCGAGGTGGCGGCGGCCGCCGCTTCTTCGACCAGGGCCGCGTTCTGCTGGGTCACATGGTCCATCTGGGTGATGGCGCTGTTGACCTGCTCGATGCCGCCGGTCTGTTCCTGGCTGGCGCTGGTGATCTCGGCCATGATGTCGGTCACGCGGCGGATGCTGCCCACCACTTCTTCCATCGTCGCGCCGGCGCGGTCGACCAGCTTGGTGCCGGCGTCGACGTTGGCCACCGAGGCGGTGATCAGTTCCTTGATTTCCTTGGCCGCAGCCGCCGAGCGCTGCGCCAGGTTGCGCACTTCCGAGGCCACGACCGCGAAGCCGCGACCCTGTTCGCCGGCGCGCGCCGCTTCCACCGCGGCGTTCAGCGCCAGGATGTTGGTCTGGAAGGCGATGCCGTCGATGACGCCGATGATGTCGGCGATGCGCTGCGAGCTGTCGTTGATCGCACCCATGGTGGTGATGACTTCGCCGACCACGGCGCCGCCCTGGGTCGCCACTGCGGAGGCGGCGATGGCGAGCTGGTTGGCCTGGCGCGCGTTGTCCGCGTTCTGGCGCACGGTGGTGGTCAGTTCTTCCATCGAGGCCGCGGTCTCTTCGAGGGCGCCGGCCTGCTGTTCGGTGCGGCTTGAGAGATCGAGGTTGCCGGCACTGATTTCGCGCGAGGCGGTGGCGATGGTGTCGGTGCCGCCGCGCACCTGGCTGACGATGCCCACCAGGCTGTCGTTCATGTGGCGCAGGGCGCGCAGCAGGGCGCCGGTCTCGTCGCTGCTACGAACTTCGATGTTGTGGGTCAGGTCGCCGCCGGCCACGGTCTCGGCCACGGCGACCGCTTCGCGGATCGGCTGCACGATGCCGCGGGTGAGCATCCAGGAGATGACGCTGCCCAGCGCGACCGCGCAGGCGCACAGGATCATGATCAGGTTCGTGCTGCTGTCCGCGTTAACGTCGATGGCGCCGGCGGTATCGTTCATGCTGGTGCGCTGCATGTTGACCAGGTCCTGCAGCAGGTCCTGGTACTTCTGGGCGGCCGGGGTGAATTCCTTGTCGAGGATGCGCGCCGCTTCCTCGGCATTGCCGTCGGCCTTGGCCTTGACGGTGCCGTCGCGCGACGCGCTGTAGACCTTGCGCTGCTCCAGGATCTTCGCGAACAGCTCCTTTTCAGGGCCGCTGGCGGCGATCAGCGGTTCGATCTGCTTGAGCAGCTCGGCGGCCTTCTTCACCGAGGCGGCCGAGTCTTCCTTGAAGTAGGCGCCGAGCGAGGGATCGCTGCTCTTGGCGATCGCGGCGGTGCGGCGGATCGAGGCGAAGTTGAGGGTGTACCAGTCGGTGATCAAACGTTCCTTGGCCAGCGGCACGGCCATCATCGCCTTGGTCTTGTCGGCGATCTTGTTCATGCGCCAGGCGCCGACGGCGGAAATGGCCACCGTCATCGCAAGAATGAGGGCAAAGCCGAGTCCCAGGCGTTTGCCGATCTTGATGTTTGCAACGAGTCCCATCGATATTCCTTATCTTGTACGGCTAGAAAGTTCGGATTGTACGGTGGGGTAGTTGCCTGAAGGAATTAAAAAATACGCTTTGGAAAAACTTTTGCAACATTTTGTAGGTATTATCCGACAACGACGGGGAGGAATTGTTAAATTGGACATTGTTACAATTTGACTGATCTGTTAGGCTGGGAAAAGGCGGCATGTCATCCCTGCTGTTTCATTCACCCAAATAACGTGAAGTTTTTCCCCATGACCCCATCCAGCATTCTCCGCAATACACTGTTCCTGGCCGGACTCATCGGCGGCGCCGCCAGCGCGGCCCAACTGCCTGCACCTTTCGCCGAACAGCTGAACGCCAACTACCCGGCGATCGAAAACCTGTACCAGGACCTGCACCGCAATCCGGAACTCGGCTTCGACGAACACAAGACCTCGGCCAAGCTGGCCGAGCTCGCCAAGAAGCTGGGCTTCGACGTCACCACCGGCGTCGGCGGCACCGGCGTGGTCGCGATCCTGAAGAACGGCCCCGGCCCGACCGTGATGCTGCGCACCGAGATGGACGCGCTGCCGGTCCAGGAAAAGACCGGCCTGGCCTTCGCCAGCAAGGCCACCGGCAAGAGCGCCGCCGGCGAACCCACGCCGGTGATGCACGCCTGCGGCCACGACCTGCACATGTCGGCCTGGTACGGCACCGCCAAGCTGATGTCGGACAACCGCAAGGCCTGGAGCGGCACCCTGATGCTGGTCGGCCAGCCGTCCGAAGAGACCGTGCGCGGCGCCGAGGCGATGCTGAAGGACGGCCTGTTCAAGCGCTTCCCGAAGCCTGACTACGCGCTGTCCTTCCACGACGACGCCACCATGCCGTCGGGTACGATCATGTACCACGCCGGCCCCTTCCGCGCCTCGTCCGACGTCGTCAACATCACCGTCTTCGGCCAGGGCGGCCACGGCGCCGTGCCGCACGAGGCGCGCGATCCGATCGTGATCGCATCGCGCATCGTGCTTGCGCTTCAAACTCTTGTTTCTCGCGAAAACAACCCGATCGACCCGCTGGTCATCACCGTCGGCAGCATCCACGGCGGCACCGTCGCCAACATCATCCCGGACCAGGTCAAGCTGTCGCTGTCGGTGCGCACCTTCAAGCCGGAAGTGCGCCAGCGCGTGCTGGCCAGCATTGCGCGCGAAGCCAAGGGCGAGGCGATGGCCGCCGGTGCGCCGAAAGAGCCGCTGGTCGAAGTCAAGCCGGGCACCGATTCGGTCTATAACGATCCCGAGCTGATCGGCCGCATGGTCAAGGTGGTCGAAGGCGCCGTCGGCCCCGAGTTCGTGAAGGAGATGCCGGCCAAGATGACTTCGGAAGACTTCTCGCAATACGGCCAGCAGCCGGGCGTGAAGGCAGTCCTGCTGCACGTGGGCGCGGTCGACGCGAAGCGCCTGGACGCCGCCAGAAAGGCCGGCCAGCCGCTGCCGGGCACCCACTCGCCGCAGTGGGCGCCGGACTTCAAGCCGACCGTGACCAATACCATCAAGGCTGAAACCGCGATCCTGCTGGATCTGATGGCGCCGAAGAAGTAAGCGTCAGCCGTCGCCCCTGCCTGCGCCGGGGCGACGGACTATGCGCTGATGTATTCGGTGACCGAGACGACGGTCGTGTCCCGCATGCGCCTGACGGAAAAGATGTAGCCGCCCAGGCTGTCCCACGAACACTCGCCCGATGCCGGGGCCGTTCCATCCCTGCAGATGGCGCGTTCGCCGCGGCGCGGTGCAAGGCCGTGCGCCTTTCCGAGAAATTCCCCGACCCCCGACAGGCGCCCCGGCGGCGCAGCCGTCCTGAGCTTGCCGATTTCGGCGCGCGCAAGGTCGATCCATTCGTCGTCGGTCCGTTCGTGCCGCCGGTCGCGCGGCAGCTGCAGCGTGAGCGAGGTCGTCACGGCATCCACGCAGCTGCTCTGGCGGATGGCGATGCGCAGGCCGGGGCGCAGCTGCGCCGTTTCCTGCATTTCGTTCCCGTCTTGCCGGGACAGCGTCTGGGCGGCGTAGGCCCCGGGCCGCAACAGGGGCTCGGGCGCCCGCAACGGGCATTCGTCGGCGGCGGAAGCGGACGCCGCTGCGCAGAAGCCGAGTGCGGCGAAAAACAGCCGGCGCCCGCCCATCACGCAGGCTGCGTGCCG
Organism: Massilia sp. WG5; assembly: GCF_001412595.2. Lineage (NCBI taxonomy): Bacteria > Pseudomonadati > Pseudomonadota > Betaproteobacteria > Burkholderiales > Oxalobacteraceae > Massilia > Massilia sp. WG5. Next base: position 1,986,157 of record NZ_CP012640.2, on the reverse strand, counting down.
TAGTAGCCGTGCACCGCGCCGGCCCATTCGAGGTCGGCCATGTCCGGCCAGTGGTCGGTATCGAAGCCGGGCGCGTCGTCGATGCGCGCCTTCTGGATGTCCATCATGAAGCGCTTGTGCCCGGGATCGAGGCTCAGGGCCTGCCAGGGCACCGCGATCAGTTTTTCGCCCAGTCCGACGAAGCGGCTGGACGCCATCACCGCATAGGCGATCGCGCCGGTGCGCATGTCCACCATGAATTCCTTGATGACGCCCAGGTGCTCGTTCTGCAGGTTATGGACATGGTCGCCGATCAGGGTGTTCGCGCCCATCAGTTCCGGGCCCGGTCCCTTGCCGTGCTTGTTCTTGTACATGCCGTAGTCGTCTCTTTCCTCGTAGGACATCTCTTCCTCCTGTATTCGGAAGAGCAAGGATAACCCGAGTCCGGCGAAAGTCGGTTCGGACGCACACATGGGGCACGCGTCCGGCCGGTAGGTCACGGCATCAGAACTCTTCCCAGCCGTCGCCAGCGGTCGCCGCGGTGGCCGCATCGGCTTTCTTGGCGCGCACCGGCTTCGGCGCCGGCTGCCGGCGCAGGGCGGGCAGGGCGGCCGCCGGCGCGGACTTGGCCGGCGCGGCGGCGGGCGCCGCCTGGCGATCGATCCTGAAGCGGTCGACGGTATGCGCCAGCTTGCCGGCCTGGTCCTGCAGGGATGCGGCGGCCGCCGCCGATTCCTCGACCAGGGCCGCGTTCTGCTGCGTGGTTTCGTCCATCTGGGCGATCGCCTGGTTTACCTGCTCGATGCCGCTGGTCTGTTCCTGGCTGGCGGCCGCGATGTCCGCCATGATGTCGGTGACGCGCTGGATCGAATCCACCACCTGGCCCATCGTGTCGCCGGCCTTGTCGACCAGCCTTGCGCCGGCGTCGACCTTGCCGACCGAATCGTCGATCAGCTGCTTGATCTCCTTGGCGGCGGCGGCCGAGCGCTGCGCCAGGTTGCGCACTTCCGAGGCCACCACCGCGAAGCCGCGGCCCTGTTCGCCGGCGCGCGCCGCTTCCACCGCCGCGTTCAGCGCCAGGATGTTGGTCTGGAAGGCGATGCCGTCGATGACGCCGATGATGTCGGCGATCTTCTTCGACGATTCGTTGATCGAGCCCATGGTCAGGATGACCTCGCCCACCACCTCGCCGCCCTTGGTGGCGACGCTGGAGGCGGTGATCGCGAGCTGGTTGGCCTGGCGCGCGTTGTCCGCGTTCTGGCGCACGGTATCGGTCAGGTGGGCCATCGAGGCCGCGGTTTCTTCCAGCGCGGCCGCCTGCTGCTCGGTGCGCGAGGACAGGTCGAGGTTGCCGGCCGAGATCTCGCCGGCCGCGCCGTGGATCGACGCGGTGCCGCCGCGGACTTCGCCGACGATGCCGGTCAGGCTGTCGTTCATGTGGCGCAGCGCGCGCAGCAGGGCGCCGGTTTCGTCGTTCGAACGGGCTTCGATCTGCTGGGTCAGGTCGCCGGACGCAACCTGCTCGGCCACGCCGACCGCACGGCGGATCGGCAGCACGATGCCGCGCGTGAGCAGCGAGGAACAGAGCGCGCCGAGCGCGACCACGACGGCGGTCAGGATGGCGATCATGCGGACGCTGTCATGGTTGTCGGCCTTGATGCCCGCGGCGATGGCGTCCATGTGCTGCTCCTGCATTTTCACCAGGTCGGCCAGCGCGCCTTCATAGGCATCGGCGGCCGGCACGTATTCCTGGTTCAGGACCCGGTCCGCGCCCTCGGCGTCGCCGGCCGCGCGCAGCTTGATCGCCTTGTCCTTGGCCGCCGTGTACGCCTTGCGCAGCGCGCCGATGTGATCGAACAGGGCGCGTTCCTTCTCGCCTTCGATCAGGGGTTCGATCTGCTTGATCAGCTCGGTGGTGCGGCCGGCTGTCTTGGCGCCGTCGGCCTTGAAGAACTCGACCAGGCTGGGGTCGTTGCTCTTGACGATGGCGGCGGTCCGGCGCACCGCAGCAAAGGTCTGGGTATGCCATTCGGTCATCAGGCGTTCCTTGGTCAGCGGCGCCGCCATCATGGCGCTGGTGGCGTCGGCCACCGCGTTCAGGCGCCAGATGCCGGCAGTGGCGATCAGCACAGCGAGGGCGATCACCAGGGAAAAGCCCGCGCCGAGGCGCTTGCCGATGTTCATATTAGCAATAAAATTCACCGTAAATCCTCGTTTGACAATTTATATGCGGAAATTTTACATGCTTTAAGGTTACAAAAAGCTGTCACCAAGGGTTTCTGATGCTGCTTTGCAACACAGGAATGCGGGCGGCCGGGCGCCTGTCCAGTGCAAGCAGTGGTTTCGCGGATGTTGCTGGAGAAGTATTTGCGGGATTAAGGTATAATTTCCATTTCCCGCGCGTGCCGTTCGGCACCTTCTGCACAATGACCAAATTCGTATTCGTCACTGGCGGCGTCGTGTCTTCCCTGGGTAAAGGGATCGCGGCCGCTTCCCTCGCCGCGATCCTCGAATCGCGCGGTCTCAAAGTCACCATGCTCAAGCTCGACCCGTATATCAACGTGGACCCGGGCACGATGAGCCCGACCCAGCACGGCGAAGTCTTCGTGACCGACGACGGCGCAGAGACTGACCTCGACCTGGGCCACTACGAGCGCTTCATCAGCACCCGCATGCGCAAGGTGAACAACTTCACCACCGGCCAGATCTATGAATCGGTGATCCGCAAGGAACGCCGTGGCGAGTACCTCGGCAAGACCGTGCAGGTGATCCCGCACATCACCAACGAGATCCAGGACTACATCCGCCGCGGCGCCGAAGGCGTGGACGTGGCGCTGGTCGAGATCGGCGGCACCGTCGGCGATATCGAATCGCTGCCCTTCCTGGAAGCCGCGCGCCAGCTGTCGCTGCGCCTGGGCCGCAAGTCGACCGCCTTCGTGCACCTGACCCTGGTGCCCTACATTGCCTCGGCCGGCGAACTGAAGACCAAGCCGACCCAGCACTCGGTGCAGAAGCTGCGCGAGATCGGCATTTCGCCGAACGCGCTGCTGTGCCGCGCCGACCGCCGCATCCCGGACGACGAACGCGCCAAGATTTCGCTGTTCGCCAACGTCGAAGAGCAGGCCGTGATCTCGGTGTGGGACGTCGACACCATCTATAAAGTGCCGCAGGTGCTGCGCGACCAGGGCCTGGACGACATCATCCTGGAAGCGCTGGGCATCGAGGCGCCGCCGGCCGACCTGTCGATGTGGACCAAGCTGATCCACACCCTGGAAAACCCGAAGCACGAAGTGACCATCGGCATGGTCGGCAAGTATGTCGACCTGATCGAGTCCTATAAATCGCTGACCGAGGCGCTGCGCCACGCCGGCATCCACACCGAGAGCCGCGTCAACATCGAGTACATCGACTCGGAAGAGATCGAGAGCATCGGCTGCGACCACCTGGCCAAGTACGACGCCATCCTGGTGCCGGGCGGCTTCGGCAAGCGCGGCGTGGAAGGCAAGATCATGGCCGCCCGCTATGCCCGCGAAAACAAGATTCCTTACCTGGGCATCTGCCTGGGCATGCAGGTTGCGCTGATCGAATACGCGCGCCACATGGCCGGCCTGCCGAACGCCAACTCGACCGAGTTCGATCCGGAAACCGACCAGCCGGTCGTCGCCCTGATCACCGAGTGGCAGAACCACGACGGCAAGGTCGAGTCCCGTAGTGTCGATTCCGACCTGGGCGGCACCATGCGCCTGGGCGCCCAGACCTGCGCGGTGAACCCGGGCACGCTGGCCGCCGAGATCTACGGCAACGTCGTGACCGAGCGCCACCGCCATCGCTACGAAGCGAACAATTACTACCTGCCGAAGGTCGAAGCAGCTGGCCTGATCGTTTCGGCGCGTACCCCGAACGAAGACCTGTGCGAGATCATGGAACTGCCGAAGAGCGCCCACCCGTGGTACATCGGCGTGCAATTCCACCCGGAGTTCAAGTCGACCCCGCGTAATGGCCATCCGCTGTTTTCCGCGTTCATCAAGGCGGCCCTGGCGCACCAGGCCGAAAACAACCAGGCTGCGAACAATTCGTCGGCCCTGCAAGGAGATGCAGCATGAAGCTTTGCGGATTCGATGTCGGCCTCGACCAGCCGATCTTCCTGATCGCCGGCACCTGCGTGATCGAGTCGCGCCAGATGGCGATGGACGTCGCCGGCCAGCTGAAGGAAATCACCTCGGCGCTGGGTATCCCGTACATCTATAAATCGTCCTTCGACAAGGCCAACCGCTCGTCCGGCAAATCGTTCCGCGGTCCGGGCATGGACAAGGGCCTGGAGATCCTGGCCGACGTGCGCAAGGAAATCGGCGTGCCGGTCCTGACCGACGTCCACACCGAAGAGGAAATTCCGGTCGTCGCGAGCGTGGTCGACGTGCTGCAGACCCCGGCCTTCCTGTGCCGCCAGACCGACTTCATCAACGCGGTCGCGCGTTCGGGCAAGCCGGTCAACATCAAGAAGGGCCAGTTCCTGGCGCCGGGCGACATGAAGAACGTGATCGACAAGGCGCGCGCGGCGGCTGCCGAAGTCGGCCTGCCGGACCAGTTCATGGCCTGCGAGCGCGGCGTTTCCTTCGGCTACAACAACCTGGTGTCGGACATGCGTTCGCTCGCCATCATGCGCGAATCGAACTGCCCGATCGTGTTCGACGCGACCCACTCGGTGCAGCTGCCGGGCGGCCAGGGCACGTCGTCCGGCGGCCAGCGCGAGCACGTGCCGGTGCTGGCGCGCGCGGCGGTGGCGGCGGGTGTCTCCGGCCTGTTCATGGAGACCCACCCGAACCCGGCCTGCGCGCTGTCGGACGGCCCGAACGCGGTGCCGCTGGGACGCATGAAAGAACTGCTGACGACGCTGGTCGAGATCGACCGCGTCGTCAAGAAGGCTGGGTTCATCGAGTCCAACTTCGAATAACACCCCGTCGCACCCGCGCAGGCGGGTGCCCATGTTTGTTCGCGCTATCGAAGCGCCGGCAAACTTGCGCTGACACTAAAAACCGGGGTCAGAGCCCACCCGAGGTAAACCGGGCTCTGACCCCTAACGATTTCCTTACTTTCTGGAGACTTGAGAACCATGAGTGCTATCGTTGATATCATCGGCCGCGAAATCATCGACTCGCGCGGCAATCCGACCGTCGAGTGCGATGTGCTGCTGGAATCCGGCGTGATGGGCCGCGCCGCCGTGCCCTCGGGCGCATCGACCGGTTCGCGCGAAGCGATCGAACTGCGCGACGGCGATCCGAAGCGTTACTTCGGCAAGGGCGTGCTGCAGGCCTGCGAGAACATCAACACCGAAATCAGCGAAGCCATCATGGGCCTGGACGCCAACGAACAGGCATTCCTGGACCGCACCCTGATCGACCTGGACGGCACCGAGAACAAGAGCCGCCTGGGCGCGAACGCGATGCTGGCGGTCTCGATGGCCGTGGCCAAGGCCGCCGCCGAGGAAGCCGGCCTGCCGCTGTACCGCTACTTCGGCGGTTCGGGCGCGATGCAGATGCCGGTGCCGATGATGAACGTCATCAACGGCGGCGCGCACGCCGACAACAACCTGGACATCCAGGAATTCATGATCATCCCGGTCGGCGCCCCCTCGTTCAAGGAAGCCATCCGCTACGGCGCCGAGGTGTTCCACACCCTCAAAAAGATCCTGCACAGCAAGGGCCTGAACACCGCCGTCGGCGACGAAGGCGGTTTCGCGCCGAGCGTGGCCAACCATGAAGAAGCGATCAAGCTGATCATGCAGGCGATCGAGCAGGCCGGCTATGAGCCCGGCACCCAGATCGCGATCGGCCTGGACTGCGCGGCCAGCGAGTTCTACAAGGACGGCAAGTACGTGCTGGAAGGCGAGGGCGGCCTGCAGCTGAGCGCCACCGACTTCACCAACATGCTGGAAACCTGGTGCGACAAGTACCCGATCATCTCGATCGAGGACGCGATGCACGAGGGCGACTGGGACGGCTGGAAGATCCTGACCGACCGCCTGGGCAAGCGCGTGCAGCTGGTGGGCGACGACCTGTACGTCACCAACACCAAGATCCTGAAAGAAGGCATCCAGAAGGGCATCGCCAACTCGATCCTCATCAAGATCAACCAGATCGGCACCCTGACCGAGACCTTCGCCGCCATCGAGATGGCCAAGCGCGCCGGCTATACCGCCGTGATCTCGCACCGTTCGGGCGAGACCGAGGATTCGACCATCGCCGACATCGCGGTTGGCCTGAACGCCCTGCAGATCAAGACCGGCTCGATGTCGCGCTCGGACCGCATGGCCAAGTACAACCAGCTGCTGCGCATCGAGGAAGACCTGGGCGACATCGCCAGCTACCCGGGCCGCGACGCGTTCTACAACCTGAAGTAATCGTGTAGTAAGCCGGCCAGCGCCCGCTGGCCGGTCGTTCATACCATGCGCCTCATCACCCTCGCTCTTGCCGCTTTGCTGTTGCTGATCCAGTACCCGCTCTGGCTGGGGAAAGGGGGCTGGCTGGCCGTCACCGACCTCGAAAACCAGCTCGCCGGCAGCCGCGCCCGCACCGAGCAGCTGAAGGCGCGCAACGCCAAGCTCGAATCCGAAGTGCGCGACCTGAAGGACGGCACCGAAGCCGTCGAGGAGCGCGCCCGCTACGAACTCGGCATGATCAAGCAGAACGAGATCTTCGTGCAGGTGCTGCGCAAGGACGAAAAACCGGCCGTCATGATGACCCCGCCGCCGCCGCCGCGCGAACCGAAGGCCGAAAAAGGCGCCAAGGCCCACAAGCCGCTCGCCGACTGACAGTATTCCTCCCATGACCGACCAGGACTTTTCCGCCACCGATCCGGCATCGCTCGATACGCTCGACGCCGTCGCCGCCTATCTGGCCGCGGCCTTCGAGAGCGGCGATGCCGACGCGATGGCCGCGGCGCTGGCGAAGGTCGCCGATGCCGACGGCCTGGCCGCCCTGGCCGCCGCCGCCAGCCTGCCGCGCGCCGCGCTGGCCGAGGCCATGCGCGCCGGCGAAATGAGCCTGGACACCACGCTCGCCATCATGAAGGTCATCGACCTGCACCTGCCCTGAGCCGGCCCGGGCGCGCCGCCCGTCGGGGTCTTGCCCGCCGCCGTGCTGCTATCATGGGCCGATGAAAAGCCGACCGATCGCCATCGCCGCCGCGCTGGCCGCCAGCCTGCTTGCCATGCTGGCGCTGCGGCCCGAGACGGAGCCCAAGCCTGGGTCCGAAGCGGCCGCGGGCGCCGCGCCGGCGCGCCGCGCCGGCGCCGCCCGGGCCGCCGGCGCCTGGCTGGATCCGCGCATGCTGGGCGCGCCCGCGCCGGCTCCGCCCCCGGTATTCTATGGCCGCAACGGCCGTCCGGTGGACTTCGGCGGCAAGGATGCCGCCGCTTATATCCTGGAGCGCGCCGCCCGCGCCCGCGCCGGCGACCTGAAGGCCGCCTACGATGCCTACCAGGCCGCGTCCGGCTGCGCCGCGGCGGACGATCCGTTGCCCGACTTCTTCAGCCAGGACGAACTCCAGCCAACGGAGCGCGAACGCGAGCGCGTGCGCAAGCTGTGCGCGAACGTCTCGCCGGCCCAGCTGCAGGAAGGCATGCGCTTCCTGGCCCAGCTGGCGGACGCCGGCAACCGCGACGCCCAGATCGATTTTTACAGGGAAGGGCCGGGCGGGAAGCCGGTCGACCTGGCGGCGCGCGCCGACGATGTCGACGTCCGGCAGTGGAAACAGCAGGCCCTCGGCTATCTGCGCCAGGCCGGCGCCCGGTGCGACCAGTTCGCTCTCGGCCTGCTGTCGAATGCCTACGATGCGGGCCAGATCGTGGAGCGCGACCTGGCCAGTTCGATGGCTTACGCGATCGCCGCGAACCAGGCGCGGCGCCAGCCTCTCACTGAAACGCAGCTGCGCCAGCGCTTCGGCGATCGGCTGGCGCCGGCCGATTTCGATGCGGCCATGCAGGCCGGTGCGCAGCTGGCCGCTTCATCCTGTCCGCGCAGCTGAGGCATCAGGCAGCGCCGGCGGCATGCGGCGGCACATAGCCCGGTTCCAGCAGGCCCGCCACCGGTTCGCCTTCCAGCACCACGATTTCGCCCATGCTCTGCGCGCGCGCGACGATGCGGTCGCCATTCGCGACGTGGCTGCCGACCAGCGCGATCGGACGGTTCGCGATGGTGGACGCGTGGCCGGCGCCCGAGACGATCACGCTTTCGCTGCCGTCCGGGTAACGCACGCGGTCGCCGACGCAGGCGACCCGGTAATCGTCGGCATACTGCTCGTTCGATGCCAGCACCACCTGGCCGCCGCGGCTGGTGCGCGAGCCGATGGTCGCGATCGCATAGCGGGCGACCACCCTGCGCGGCAGCGAAATGGCGTAGAAGGTGGAGGCGGGCGGGATAGCCTTGCGTGCTGCATTATTCATTCATGTTCTCCAAACGACGGATTTGACTGACCGGAACAATGTCGCCTTTGTGTAAAAGCGACATGATCCCGGCACCGTGTACACGAATTCGTGCACAGGCGCCATTGGAATGCATAGTTGATTAAAGCCAATTGATATTGCTCAAATTGACCTGTCGCATGAACGTAATTCAGGGAATTCCGATCGCCGGCCTTCCCGCTGTCCCAAGCCCAAGCGCGCTCAATCGATCAGCGCCTTGACCATCACCCTGCCGTCGCGCGGCGCGCTCTCCTGGCGCACCATCACCTGGCTGCCCTTGGCGAACCAGAACTTCGCATCCGCGCCCGGCGTGCCGTAGTCGGTCGTCACGACCCAGCAGTCGATGGCGCCGGCCGGGCCTGCGATGGTGTCCGAACCGGATACCTTGAAGCTGTAGCGTTTCGGCGCCGGGCCGCCCGGGTGGTAGAAGTTGATGCTGGCCTCGTAGCCTTCGGCCAGCGGCAGGGCTTGCAGGAATTCGATGTCGGTCTCGAAGTTGAAGCTCGGCTCGCTCGACGCCACCGAGAGCGCCTTCTGCGTGTTGTCCGCCAGGTCCTGCATGCCGCTCACGCGGTCCGGTCCGAATACGAAGCCCTCGACCGTTTTCTTGCCGTCCTTTTCGAGGATGCGCACGTGGCTCAGCGGACGGAAGCTGCCGGTCTCGAACCAGGAATCGAGCCGCCTGACCGTGCCCGGCGCCGACAGCGAGACCATGGCGCCATCCCAGCGCTGCACGATGTGCAGCCGCTGCATGCCGTCGCGTTCGTCGAAGCGGACTTCGCGGGTCCAGATGTCGACCGGGGCATTGGCGCCGTCGGCTGTCCGGATGTAGCGGAGGTAATGGTGGATGCCCGGCTTGAGCAGGCCGAAGCGCGGCAGCGGGGCGCCGACGTCGACGCTATGGACGGCGGCCTGGGCGGAGACGCACAGGGCTGCGAGCAGGGCAGGGAGTAGGAATCGGCGCATGAAGACCTCGGGGGAATGGGAACGCCGCCGAGTATGCCGATGATGTATGTGTCAATGCAACAACATTTGGATATGCATGCGTGCGCGTGGGCACGGTGTGCCCACCCTACGTCAGGCGAGCGTCTCCAGCAGCGCCCGGCTTTCCGGTGGCACCGGCACCGGCCGGTTGCTCGCCCGGTCCACATAGACATGCACGAAATGCCCGGCCGCGGCTGGCATCTCGTCGTCGTTGCGGTACAGGGCGATCTCGTAGCGCACGCTGGAGTTGCCCAGCCTGGCGACGCGCACGCCCACATGCACGGTGTCCGGAAAGGCGATCGAGCGGAAGTAGGAACATCCGGTCTCGACCACGAAGGCGACCTGCTTGCCGCCGTGGATGTCGAGCACGCCCCGTTCGATCAGGAAGCGGTTCACCGCCGTATCGAAATAGCTGTAGTAATGGACGTTGTTGACGTGGCCGTAGACGTCGTTGTCCATCCAGCGGGTCGCGATCTCGCAAAAGTGCGGGAAGGCGGAGCGGGGCGTGTCGCGCATGCGGACCTTTTAGTGTTTTACATCCGACGCCGGCGCAATCGCGTCGGCCGTGATGTCGGCTGCGAACAGCTGGGCGCAGTCGACCGCGTCGAACTCGTAGTGCTTGCCGCAGAAGTCGCAGTTGATCGCCAGCTGGCCGAGATCGTGCAGGGCCGAGTCGACTTCTTCCTTGCCCAGCATCTTCAGCATATTGCCGACCTTCTCGCGCGAGCAGCTGCAGCGGAATTCCGGGTGCAGCGGATCGAACACGCGGATCGTCTCTTCCCAGAACAGGCGCTTCAGCAGGGTCGCCACGTCGGCTTCCAGCAGTTCCTTCTGCTGCAGGGTGCCGCCGAGCGCCATGGCGCGGTTCCAGGTCTCGAGGTCTTCCTCTTCGGTCGCCTGGGCCACCTGGTCTTCGCCATTGCTATGGCGCGGCAACTTCTGCAGCAGCAGGCCGCGCGCAACCTTGTCGTCGGCCGCCAGCCACAGCTTGGTATCCATCTGTTCCGAGCGCAGCATGTAGTTCTCGATCACGGTGGCGATGTCCTCGCCGTGCAGCGGCACCACGCCCTGGTAGGGCTGCTGGCCCGGCACCTTGTCCTTCGGATCGAGGGTGATCACGAAACGGCCCTGGCCGCCGGTGTTCAGCAGCTCGGTCACCGAGGCATTGTCCGGCACCACGGCGCCAGGGCTCAGCTTGGCGGTAGCGCGCAGGTGCAGATCGGCGTCGCATTCGACCACCAGCAGCTTGACCGGGCCGTCGCCGAAGATCTGCATCACGATCGAGCCGTTGAACTTCAGGTTGGCCGACAGCAGCGCGCTGGCTGCGACCATCTCGCCCAGCAAGCCTTTCACTGCTTTCGGGTACGCATGGCGCGACTGGATCTCGGCCCAGGCGTTGGAAATCTCGACCAGTTCGCCGCGCACGGCGGCGTTGTCGAAGATGAATTTTTGCAGGATGTCCTTGCTGGTTTCAGTCGTCATTCTTTATCCGATTTTCTTGAGCTCCGCCTTGAAGCGCTGGCCGCGCTCGACATAGCTGGCGGCATTGCCTTGCAGGCGGAGCAGGTCTTCTTCCGTGAGGGTGCGCACTACCTTTGCCGGGGTGCCGAGGATCAGCGAGTGGTCCGGAAATTCCTTCCCCTCGGTGACCAGGGCGCCGGCGCCGACCAGGCAGCCCTTGCCGATCTTCGCGCCATTCAGCACCACGGCCTGGATGCCGATCAGCGAGCCGTCGCCGACGGTGCAGCCGTGCAGCATGGCCTGGTGGCCGATGGTGACGTTCTTGCCGATCACCATTGGAAAGCCCATGTCGGTGTGCATCACCGTGCCTTCCTGCACATTGCTGTTCTCGCCGATCGTGATGCGCTCGTTGTCGCCGCGGATCGTCACCCCGTCCCATACCGAGGCCTTCGCCTCCAGGGTCACTTTGCCGATCAGGTTGGCCGAATCGGCCACATAAGCCGAGGCGTCGATCTCGGGCGCATGCTCGCCCAGCTGGTAAATTGCCATTGGAATGCTCGCGGAAGGGTTGTGATAAGCGCTATTTTACGCCCTTGCGCACGCTGTCGTCCGGCAAGTGGCTGAGATGGGGACGCCAAGCGGCAAATCAAGCTTTCCGCTTATAATTCGAACGATCGTTCTATTTATTCTTCATCCAGACCAGCCATGACGCCATCCCGTTCCGAATTCCTCACCATCCGCGGCCTGCGCACCCATATCCGGCACTGGGGCCGGGAAGGTGCGCCGAAGATCTTCATGGCGCACGGCTGGATGGACATGTCGGCTTCCTTCCAGTTCGTGGTCGATGCCCTGCAGGGCGACTGGCACGTGATCGCCCACGACTGGCGCGGCTTCGGCCTGACCGAGCGGCCGGGCACCGACACCTACTGGTTCCCGGATTATTTTGCCGACCTCGACGCCATCCTCGATCATTACGCGCCGGGCGAGGCCGTTAATTTGCTGGGCCACAGCATGGGCGGCAACATCGTCAGTGTATACGCCGGCATCCGCCCCGAGCGCGTTGCCCGCCTGGTCAACCTGGAAGGCTTCGGCCTGGCGGCGAGCCGCCCCGAGCAGGCGCCCGGCCGCTACGCCGGCTGGCTGGACGAGCTGAAGACGCCGCCGGCGATGCGCCCCTATGCCAGCCTGGACGAGGTGGCGGCGCGCCTGCGCAAGACCAATCCGCGCCTGCCGCCGGCGCGCGCCGCCTTCCTGGTGCCGCACTGGGCCGCGCAGAACGACGCGGGCGAATGGGAAATCCTGGGCGACCCGGTCCACAAGATGCGTGGCCCGCTGCTGTACCACGTCGACGAGGTGCTGGCCTGCTGGCGCCGGGTCACCGCGCCGGTGCTGTGGGTCGAGGCCGAACACACGAATATGTGGCTGTGGATGGGCCCGAAGGAAGAGGCGCGCAGCGAAGTCGAGCGGCGCATGGCCTGCTTCTCCAGGGTAACGCCGCGCATGGTGCCGGAGGCGGGGCACATGCTGCACCATGACCAGCCGGAGTTGCTGGCGCGGATGATCGAGGAATTCCTGGCGTAGGGTGGGCACCCCCGTGCCCACCCCACGTTCGCGCTCGATGGGATGCAGGTACAATGTCAGCATGCTAAAAGTTGATCTTCACTGCCATTCGAACGTCTCCGACGGCGTGCTTGCGCCGGCCGCCGTGGCCGCCTATGCCCGCAAGGGCGGGGTCGACGCCTGGGCGCTGACCGACCACGACGAGGTCGGGGGCATCAAGGCGGCGCGGGAGGCGGCTGCCGGACTCGGGATGCGTTTCGTGCCGGGCGTCGAGATTTCCGTGACCTGGGGCGGCGAGACCGTCCACGTGGTCGGCCTGCAGGTGAACGAAGACCAGCCCGTGCTGGTGCAGGGCCTGGCGGCCACGCGCAACGGGCGCGACGCGCGCGGGCGCGAGATCGCGGCCCAGCTGGAGCAGGCCGGCATCCCCGGCGCCTACGAGGGCGCGCTGAAGTACGTCGGCAACCCGGACCTGCTGTCGCGCACCCATTTCGCGCGCTACCTGGTCGAGATCGGCGCCTGCGGCAGCACCTCGGAGGTGTTCCGCAAATACCTGACCGAAGGCAAGCCCGGCTATGTGCCGCACCGCTGGGCCGGGCTGGCGGACGCCGTCGGCTGGATCCACAAGGCAGGCGGCGTCCCGGTGATCGCCCATCCGGGGCGCTACCGCTTCACGCCGCTGGCGGAAGGGGCGCTGTTCGACGAATTCAAGCAGCTGGGCGGCAAGGCCATCGAAGTGGTCACGGGCAGCCACACGCCGGACCAGTACGAGACCTATGCCGAACTGGCGCGCCGCTACGGTTTCCTGGCCTCGCGCGGCACCGACTTCCATGCGCCGGGCGAGGCCAGGGTGGAGTTCGACAAGCTGCCGCCGCTGCCGGCGGGGCTCACGCCGGTCTGGCACGACTGGTTCTGACCGGATTCTGATTCGGAGGGCATTCAAGCCATGAAGCGCATCGTCCTGTTTATTGCTACCAACCTCGCGGTCGTGCTGGTGCTGTCGATCGTGCTCAACGTGCTCGGCGTCGGCCGCGCGGTGAGCGCGAACGGCATCAATCTCGGTGCGCTGCTGGTGTTTTCGCTGGTGGTCGGCTTCACCGGCGCGATCATCTCCCTGCTGATGAGCAAGCCGATGGCCAAGTGGACCACCGGCGCGCGCGTGATCGAACAGCCGGCCAACGGCAGCGAAGCCTGGCTGCTGAACACCGTGCGTTCGCTGGCCGAGCGGGCCGGCATCGCGATGCCGGAAGTCGCGGTCTACGAGGGCGAGCCGAATGCCTTCGCCACCGGCGCCTTCAAGAATTCCTCGCTGGTGGCGGTGTCCACCGGCCTGCTGGCCAGCATGAACCATGAAGAAATCGAGGCCGTGCTCGGCCACGAGATCGCCCACGTCGCGAATGGCGACATGGTCACGCTGACCCTGATCCAGGGCGTGGTCAACACCTTTGTCGTGTTCCTGGCGCGGGTGGTCGGCTTCTTCGTCGACAGCATGCTGCGCCGGGGCGAGAGCGACCGCGGCCCCGGCATCGGCTACGCCGTCACCGTGTTCGTCTGCCAGATCGTGTTCGGGCTGCTGGCCTCGATCATCGTCGCCTGGTTCTCGCGCCAGCGCGAGTTCCGCGCCGACGCCGGCTCGGCGCGCCTCCTGAACAGCCCGCTGCCGATGCAGCACGCGCTGATGCGCCTCGGCGGCATGCAGTCGGGCGGCCTGCCGCAGTCGATGGCGGCGTCCGGCATCGCCGGCGACGGCGGCGGCTGGGGCGCCCTGTTCGCCACCCACCCGCCGATGGAGGAGCGCATCGCGGCCCTGCAGACTCTGCGCCAGCCGGGGTTTGCACGATGACCCAATACTTCGAGATCCATCACGAGAACCCGCAGCCCCGCCTGATCCGCCAGGCGGCCCAGATCATCCAGTCGGGCGGCATCGGTGCCGTGCCGACCGATTCGGCCTATGCCCTGGTCTGCCGCCTCGACGACAAGGGCGCGGTCGAGAAGCTGCGCCGGATCCGCGGCGTCGACGAGAAGCACCACCTGACCCTGCTGGTGCGCGACCTGTCCGAGATCTCCGTCTATGCGCGGGTCGACAACCGCCAGTACCGGGTCCTGAAGGCGGTCACGCCCGGCCCCTATACCGTGATCCTGGACGCCACCCACGAAGTGCCGCGCCGCCTGTCGCACCCGTCGCGCAAGACGATCGGCATCCGCGTGCCCGAAAACGCGATCCTGCTGGCGCTGCTGGACGAGCTGGGCGAGCCGCTGATCGGCACGACCCTGCAGCTGCTCGGCGACGAGCACATGCTGTCCGATCCGGAAGAAGTGCGCGAGCGTATCGGCAAGCAGCTCGACCTGGTGATCGACGGCGGCGCCGGCACCCTCGAGCCCACCACCATCGTCGACCTGACCGGTCCGGAGCCCGTGCTGCTGCGGGCGGGCCGCGGCGATCCGGCCGTGTTCGGCCTGTAGTTGCCGGACGGCTGTTCTGCAGGGTCTGTTAGAATCCTTTTATGGATGAACTCATACGCAACCTTGCAGTCTATGCGCTGCCCGTTCTTTTTGCGATCACGATGCATAACGCCGCCCAGGCGTATGCCGCAAAATATTTCGGCGACATGACCCCGTTCGCGGCCGGACGCGTCACCACCAACCCGCTGGCCCACATCGATCCCTTCGGTACGGTGATCCTGCCGGTGATGCTGTACCTGACCACCGGCTTCGCCTTCGGCTACGCCAAGCCGCTGCCGATCGACTACGGCCGCCTGCGCAACCCGAAGCGCGACATGGCCTTCGTGGCCCTGGCCGGCACCGCCGCCAACTTCGGCATGGCGCTGCTGTGGCTGCTGCTCGGGATCTTCCTCGATTACTTCAATGTCACTGAACCTTTTCCGAACAAGGTTGCTCAAGCAGGTGTCCTGACCAATCTGGTGCTGCTGGCATTCAATCTGCTGCCGATTCCGCCGATGGACGGCGGCCGCATCGTCTTCAGCCTGCTGCCGAACAAGCTGGCGTACAAATATGCCCGCATCGAACCGTATGGCTTCTTTATCCTGCTGGGATTGATGCTGCTGAAACTGCTGGCTTACTGGGTGATTCCGATCGTGGCGGTGTCGCAGCTGCTGCTGCAGCTGATCGTCTATCCATTGAATTTCCTCCTGAGCTGATTTATGTTTCCCGACCGCGTCGTTTCCGGCATGCGCCCCACCGGGCTCATGCACCTTGGCCATTACCACGGAGCGCTGAAGAACTGGATCCGCATGCAGTCCGAGCTGCCCTGCCTGTTCTTCGTGGCCGACTGGCACGCCCTGACGACGCACTACGACGACCCGGGCATCATCGAAAAAAGCACCTGGGACATGGTGATCGACTGGCTCGCGGCCGGCATCGATCCGTCCCAGTCCACCATCTTCATCCAGTCGCGGGTGCCGGAGCACGCCGAGCTGCACCTGCTGCTGTCGATGGCCACGCCGCTGGGCTGGCTGGAGCGGGTGCCGACCTACAAGGACCAGATCGAGAACCTGGCCAACCGCGACCTGGCCACCTACGGCTTCCTCGGCTATCCGCTGCTGCAGGCGGCCGACGTGCTGATCTACCGCGCGACCCAGGTGCCGGTGGGCGAGGACCAGGTGCCGCACATCGAGATGATGCGGGAGATCGCACGGCGCTTCAATCACCTGTACGGCAAGGAGCCGGACTTCGAGCAGAAGGCGCTCGACGCCGTGAAAAAACTGGGCAGCAAGCGCGCCAGGCTCTACACCGGGCTGCGCACCGCCTACCGGCAGGACGGCGATGACGCCGCCCTGGAACAGGCGCGGGCGATGCTGGACGAAGCCGGCAGCCTGTCGAACATCGACCGCGAACGCCTGTTCGGCTACCTCGAAGGCGGCCACAGGATCATCCTGGTCGAGCCCCAGGTCAAGCTGACCGAAGCCTCGCGCCTGCCGGGCCTGGACGGCCGCAAGATGTCGAAGAGCTACGGCAATTCGGTCTCGCTGCGCGAGGATCCGGCTTCGGTCACGAAGAAGATCCGCACCATGCCGACCGACCCGGCGCGCGTGCGCAGGAGCGACGCGGGCGACCCGCTGAAGTGCCCGGTGTGGCAGCTGCACGAAGTGTATTCGGATGGCGCCACCAAGGATTGGGTCATGCAGGGCTGCACCAGCGCCGGCATCGGCTGCCTGGAGTGCAAGCAACCGGTGGTCGACGCCGTGCTGGCCGAGCAGGCGCCGATGCACGAACGTGCCCAGCAATACCTGGACGACCCCTCGCTGGTGCGCGCCATCGTCGCCGACGGCTGCGAGAAGGCGCGCCGGCTGGCCCAGGAAACCATGCGCGACGTGCGTGAGGCGATGGGCCTCGGGTACAGCTGATGCATAGCACGGACATCGTTTCTTCCTGGGTGGCGCGCTGGGCGCCGCTGGTGCCGCAGGCGCAGGGGCAAAGGCAGGTGCTGGACCTGGCCTGCGGCAGCGGCCGCCATGCGCGCCTGCTGGCGCGCCTAGGCCATGCGGTGACCGCCCTCGACCGCGATCCGCAGGCCCTGCTGGCGGCGGCGGGGGAGGGGATCGCCACCGTCCAGCTCGACCTCGAAGCGCCGGGCGCCGCCTGGCCCTTCGCGCCGGGCAGCCTGGCCGGCATCGTCGTCACGAATTACCTGCACCGGCCCCTGTTCGGCCATATCGCCGCGGCGCTGGCGCCGGACGGCGTGCTGATATATGAAACCTTCGCCCGCGGCAACGAAGTCTTCGGCAAGCCGTCGAACCCCGATTTCCTGCTGGCGCCGGGTGAGCTGCTCGGCCTGGCCGGACGCGGCGGCCTGCAGGTGCTGGCCTACGAGGATGGCGTGGTGGCAAAACCGAAGCCGGCGCGGGTGCAGCGCCTGTGCGCGGTGGGGCCGGACTTCGACCTTGGCTCAGCCCGGCTCGATTTGTAACCGGGCTGTAAATGTCCGATAAGCCGGCCATTTATCTGGGCAGGAATGAACCATAACCACTGGCTATCCAGTACAATCCAATTTTTATTTATCAACGGCACGGTCCACTGATTATGATTAAGGGCAGCATAGTAGCAATCGTCACTCCGATGTTTGAAGATGGCAGTCTGGACAAAGACAGCCTTCGCAAACTGATCGACTGGCATGTTGCGGAGGGCACGGACGGTATCGTCATCGTCGGTACGACCGGCGAATCCGCTACCGTCAGCCCGGAAGAGCACTGCGAACTGATCAAGCTGACGGTCGAGCACGTCGCTGGCCGTATCCCGGTGATCGCCGGGTCCGGCGGCAACTCGACCGCCGAAGCGATCGCACTCACCCGCCATGCCAAGGCCGTCGGCGCCGACGCCTCGCTGCAGGTGGTTCCGTATTACAACCGTCCGACCCAGGAAGGCATGTACCGGCACTTCAAGGCGATCGCGGAAGCGGTCGACCTGCCGGTGATCCTGTACAACGTGCCGGGCCGTACCGTGGCGGACATGAGCAACGAGACCGTGCTGCGCCTGGCGCCGGTCGACAATATCGTCGGCATCAAGGACGCGACCGGCAACATCGGCCGCGGCGCCGAGCTGCTGCGCGAGCTTGACCGTTCTTTCGCCGGCGGCAAGCCCTTCGGCGTGTATTCGGGCGACGACCCGACCGCGATGGCGCTGATGTTCATGGGCGGCGCCGGCAATATCTCGGTGACGGCCAACGTCGCGCCGCGCGCCATGCACGAGCTGTGCGAGGCGGCGATGGCGGGGCAGGTCAGCCGTGCGGTCGAGATCAATAACCGCGTGCTGTCCCTGCATGCCAAGCTGTTCGTAGAACCGAATCCGGTCCCGGTCAAATGGGCGCTGGCTGAAATGGGCAAGATGCCGTCGGGCCTGCGCCTGCCGCTGGCGCCCTTGTCCGCGCAATACCACGACACCGTCCGCGCTGCCCTGCGCGAATCCGGCGTCCTTTGATAGCTTCAGACTCAGAACGACATGATGAATCGCAAGTTCAAGACTCACCACGCGACCCGCACGGTCGCCCTGGCCGCCCTCGCACTCAGCCTGGCGGCGTGCACGACCGTGTTCGAATCGGACAAGGTGGACTACCGTTCGGCCAAGAAAGCTGCGCCGCTGGACATCCCGCCGGACCTGACCCAGCTCCAGAAAGACAACCGTTACGCCGTGCCTGATGGCCGCGGCGTCGCCACCGCCTCCGGCTTCCAGCAGGCGCGCGGCACCCAGGCAGCGCCGGCCGCCGCCGGCGGTCCGGTGGCTCCGGTCTCGAGCGAGGCCGTGCGCATCGAGCGCGCCGGCGACTCGCGCTGGCTGGTGGTCAAGGAGCCCCCGGAACAGCTGTGGCCGCAACTGCAGGCCTTCTGGCCGAGCGTCGGCTTCACGGTGGAAACCGAGAACCCGCAGACCGGCATCATGGAAACCAACTGGTCCGAGAACCGCGCCAAGATCCCGCAGGACATCATCCGCCGCACCATCGGCAAGGTGTTCGATTCGGCCTACGACAGCGGTCAGCGCGACAAGTTCCGCACCCGCCTGGAGCGCCGCGCGGACGGCTCGACCGAGATCTACATCAGCCACCGCGGCGCCGAGGAAGTGCTGGTCGGCCCGCAGCGCGAGACCACGCAATGGGTCGGCCGCAAGAGCGATCCGGAACTGGAAGCCGAATTCCTGGGCCGCCTGATGGCCCAGTTGAACGGCAGCACCTCCGCCAAGGACGTCAAGCAGGCGACCGCCGCCGTCGTCAACGCCGCGCCGGAAGTCCAGCACGCCAAGCTGGAAAACGGCAAGGTCGTGGTGGACGAGGGCTTCGACCGCGCATGGCGCCGTGTCGGCCTGGCGCTGGACCGCGTCGGCTTCACCGTCGAAGACCGCGACCGCGTGCAGGGCATCTACTTCGTGCGCTACGTCGATCCGGACGCCGTCAACAAGGCCGGCTTCTTCAGCAAGCTGTTCGGCAGCGACGACAAGAACAAGGAAGCCCAGCGCTACCGCGTCCTGGTCTCGGCGGTCCCGAACGCGACCACCAGCGACGTCAGCGTCCAGACCAACGACGGCAAGCCGGAGACCTCGGCAACCGGCGCGAAGATCCTGAAGCTGCTGGCGGACGAGCTGAAGTAAGCGGCGGCATCGCCAATACAAAACCGGCCCGCGCGGCCGGTTTTTTTTACGCCCCCGCTTGCTGCTCCGGGTACGGACGTAAAAAAACCGGCCCGCAGGCCGGTTTTTCTAAAGCAGGGCTGATTACTTCGAAGCAGCCGGAGCAGCAGCAGCCGAAGCAGCGTCAGCAGCAGCCGAAGCAGCCGAAGCAGCAGCCGAAGCAGCCGAAGCGGCAGCGTCAGCAGCGGCCGGAGCGGCCGGGGTTGCAGCAGCGTCAGCAGCCGGAGCGGCCGGAGCAGCAGCCGGAGCGGTGGTTTCAGCAGCCGGAGCTGCCGGGGTCACGGTGGTTTCTTCTTTTTTCGAGCAGGCAGCCAGAGCAACAGCCAGCAGGGACACGATCAGCAGAGATTTTTTCATGATTTTTCCTTAATTAACTTAAAAGGTGAGTACGTCTAATGCGATGAATAATTACCGGTAATTATCGCTCGTTAGGAATTCTCATTGCAGAACCTTCCTAACCCGATATTATAGCCAAATTTATTGAATCGCAATAGAAAACTCATGCCAACTTGCAACGATTGCATGTAACAACAACATTCATATTGTTACAACATGTAACTATGGAATCGGGGCATTGTTTCATAGGGAAATCAGGCATCAAAGGCCGGTCGTGGTGGCGTGTAAACCCGGCGCCGACTCTTCCCAGATCGCCACAAAACGCGCACGCGGAATGTCGATTTCTTGCAGTGCATCAAACGCCGCTTCACCCCGCAAGTGGTCGCTGTGAAAGCGCCGGACCAGGTGCCGATCGTCTGCGATGCAGAAGGAATCGGTGAGCTGGCGGATGCCGCGATGCGTGACACGGCAGGCGATCCGCTGGCCATGGTCGCGCAGCAGGCGCAGGAAGCGCGGGTAGTGGCGCTCAATGTGGGCGCTGTCGTGCATCGCCAGGCGCAGCAGGCCGCCGCCTTGCAGGAAACGGCGCAGGATGGCGTCGACGTCCGGATCGCCCAGCGGGAACATGGCGAAATCCGGATCGAACAGGTCGAGCGAGGCCTGCGCCCGTTCCAGTGCCGCGCGCAGATGCCGCTGGAACTCGGCGCGGGTGTCGAAACGCAGGATCGTCGGCTCGGCCATGCGACGCTCAGCCCAGTTCCAGCCAGCCGTCCGAATACCAGGTGTAGAGCGCTTCCAGCACGTCATCGGAAGCCTGCTCCAGCATGCCGCCGTCGAGGCTGCGCTGGTTGGCCAGCTGGTCGAGCACCGCCTTGTCGGCGCGCTTCAGCTCGAAAGACTCGCCATTGATGAACACGTGCCTGCCGCGGTACAGCATCAGCGTTTTCGGCGACAGCTTCAGGCCGCGCTTGGCGGCCTGTTCCATGAAGCGGCCCACGGTCAGCGGCTTGGCGACCGGGGTGAAGAACACATTGTGCTTGGGCTCGGACAGGTATTCGCCGAGGAAGATCGTGACGTCTTCCTCGTCCCAGCGCACCTTGTTCAATTCTTCGATGACACTGGCGAGCATTTCCTTGGGGATCTCGGCCGGGTTCTTCGCCGGCTGCAGGTCCGGATCGGCATAGCGGCCCGGCAGGTCGATGGAGTCGGCCATGAACTGCAGGAAGCCTTCGCCCAGTTCCTGGAAGGAGGGCGAGCGGAAGCCGATCGAATAGGTCATGCATTCGCTCTCGGCGATGCCGTCGTGGGCGTAGTGCGGCGGCAGGTAGAGCATGTCGCCCGGCTCGAGCACGAATTCCTCTTCCGGTTCGAAGTTGGCGAGGATCTTCAGCGGCAAGCCCTCGACCAGGCTCAGGTCCTGCTGGGCGCCGATGCGCCAGCGGCGCCGGCCCTGGGCCTGCAGCAGGAACACGTCGTAGGAATCGAAGTGCGGGCCGACGCCGCCGCCGTCGGTGGCGAAGCTGACCATCAGGTCGTCCAGGCGCGCGTCCGGCACGAAGCGGAATTCGCGCAGCAGGGCGTCGGCTTTCGGCTCATGCAGGTTGACGCCCTGCACCAGCAGGGTCCATTCGCGCTGGCTGCGCGGCGGCAGTTCCTGCAGCGGGCCGTGCTGCATGTCCCACTCGCTGCCGGTCTGGGCGACCACGCGCGATTCGACGTGGTTCAGCCTGGCCAGCTCGGCCAGCTTGTCGAACTTGAGCAGGGGTTTGAAATCGGGGATCGCCTGCCGGATCAGCAGCGGCTTCTTGTGCCAGTAATCGCGGAGAAACTGGGCGGGAGTGATGTTCCCGAGGAGCTGTAATTTTTTCATGCGACATTATAACCAGCCGCTGGAGGGCTTCGGCGTTGGCGGGAGTATAATCGGCGCCTCAATTACGAAAGGAAGCGCAATGAAGATTGCCCAGAACACGGTCGTATCGGTCAACTACAAGCTGTCCGACGCCCAGAACAACCTGATCGAAGACGGCGCCCAGCCGATGGTGTACCTGCACGGCGGCTACGAGAATACGCTGCCGAAAATCGAAGAGGAACTGGACGGTAAGGAAGTGGGCTATTCGTCGACCATCCAGATCGAGCCGGAAGACGCCTTCGGCGACTACGACCCGAGCCTGCTGAAGGTCGAAGAGCGTTCGCGCCTGCCGGAGCCGCTGGAAGTCGGCATGCAGTTCGAAGGCATGGCCGAAGGCAGCGAAGACGAACCGACGATCTTCACCGTGACCGAAATCTCGGACGACAAGGTCGTGCTCGACGGTAACCACCCGCTGGCCGGCATGGCCCTGCGCTTCGACCTGTCGGTGATCGACGTGCGCGCCGCGACCCCGGAAGAGATCACCCACGGTCACGTGCATGGCGCCCACGGCCACCACCACGACGACATGGATGACGGCGAAGAAGGCGACCATTTCCGCAGCCAGCCGCTGAACTGATCGCGCCGCTTTACTGACGGGCCGCCATGGGCGGCCCGTGCTCATTTGCGCGCTTCCAATTGGTCATTTGACCGCTTTTGGATGGCGCGTCTCTTCCTGTTTTTCCTGTTTGTCCTGCTTTTCCTGTTTCTCCGGCCTGGCTTTCGCGCCCGCCTCGTTCACCTCGGCCACCCGGAACAGGGCCTTCAGCGCCGGATCCACCGCGACCTCGATTTCCTCATCCCCGACCGATAGATGGCCCAGGTTGCCGCGCCATTCGATCGCCGGCTTCGCATGCCTGGCCAGCGGCGCGCTGTCGACCAGCAGCACCTTGCCCTTGAAGCGCTGCGCCAGCGACAGCACCAGGCGGCGCGTCTCGGCAAAACCGTCGTTGTCCGGCACCGCGCGACGCAGCAGGGCGCGCAGCCCGGTCGGCTGCGACAGCGCCCGCAGGTCGCCTTCGGCAAACAGCACGATCGCTTCCAGATTGTCGCGCCGCGCGATGGTGAATAAGCGGTTCAGCCAGAAGCGGTTGGCCACCAGCCGGTCTTCGTACTCGCTGTTGCGGCCCGCTTCCGTCAGGTAGTGGTTGTTGTTGGCCGGGAGGTTGAGCGCGGAATACAGCACCTTGCCGACCGACCAGTGGGCATTCTCCGCATAGCTGCGAAAGCGCGGGCTCATCGACTGGCGCGTGAGGGGCAGCTTGCGCGCGCCCAGCGATTGCGGTTCGCCGTAGAACAGTTCGCGCAGCCGGTTCAGGCGTTCGATCGCGTTCGAGCGGCCGGCGCTGTTGCGGCACTCGGTCCAGTCGCTGGCGGCCGGCACCACCACCGTGGGGCGGTGCGCGTCGCCGATCAGCTCGCGGCGCTGCTGGTACAGCTTGTCGCTGCAGGCTTCCTTGCTGCCCTTGATGCCGGTGACCACCACGAAGGCGGTCGACTTGTCGTCGGCCTCGTCGAGGGCGTGCTTGAGGCGCAGTTCGCCGCTGTCGCCCACGCCGTGTCCGACCACCGCGAACCGGTGCGCCAGACCGTCACCCGAGTCCTTCGTGTCCCTGGCATCCTTGGCGTCCTTTGCCGCGAGGGCGCCGCCCGACACCAGCACGGCGGCGAGCAGGATGCCCAGGCGCAGGCGGGCCGGCATTATGCGCTGGCCAGGCGCTTGAGCTCGTACAGCCGCTCGAGCGCTTCGCGCGGGGTCAGCGCATCCGGGTCGATGGCATCCAGCAGGGTGAGCGCCGGCGATTCGGCGGCTGCCGGCACCGCGGCGGCGGCCTGCGGCGCTTGCGCCGGCCGGTCCTGCGGCAGCTCCTGCGAAGTCCCGGCATCGTCGCACGGCGCCGCCGCGAACAGGTCCAGCTGGGGCGTGGCGTCCAGGGCCTGCGATTCAAGCCGCGCCAGGTGCTTGCGCGCGGCGCGGATCACCGCCGGCGGCACGCCGGCCAGCTGCGCCACCTGCAGGCCGTAGCTCTGCGAGGCCGGGCCGTCCTGGACCGCGTGCAGGAACACGATGCTGTCCTTGTGCTCGACCGCCGACAGGTGCACGTTGGCCGCGCTCGGGTGGGCGTCCGGCAGCTGGGTCAGCTCGAAGTAGTGGGTCGCGAACAGGGTGAAGCTGCGGCTGGTGTCGATCAGGTGGCGCGCGATCGCCCAGGCCAGGGCCAGGCCGTCGAAGGTCGAGGTGCCGCGTCCGACTTCGTCCATCAGCACCAGCGAATGCTCGGTGGCGCCGTTCAGGATCGCCGCCGATTCCGTCATCTCGACCATGAAGGTGGAGCGGCCGTTGGCCAGGTCGTCGGACGCGCCGATGCGGGTGAAGATGCGGTCGATCGGACCGATCGTCGCGCTGGTCGCCGGCACATAGCTGCCCACGTAGGCCAGCAGCGTGATCAGGGCCACCTGGCGCATGAAGGTCGATTTACCGCCCATGTTCGGGCCGGTGATCAGGAGCAGGCGCTTGTCGTTCGAGAGGCGGCAGTCGTTGGCGATGAAGCGCTCGATCTGGTTCTCGACCACCGGATGGCGGCCCTCGACGATGGTGAGGCAGGGCGCGTCCACCAGCTGCGGGCGGCACCAGTTGTTGCGGACCGCATGCGCGGTCAGCGCCACCAGCGCGTCGATCCGGGCGATGCCGCCGGCGACCCTTTGCAGGCAGGCGATATGCGGCGCCAGTTCGCCCAGCAGCAGGTCGTACAGCAGCTTCTCGCGCGCCAGCGCACGGTCCTGCGCCGACAGGGCCTTGTCTTCGAAAGCCTTGAGCTCCGGCGTGATGTAGCGCTCGCAGTTCTTCAGGGTCTGGCGGCGGCGGTAGTCCTCGGGCACCTTGTCGGCCTGGCCGTTGGTGACCTCGATGTAGAAGCCGTGCACCTTGTTGTACTCGACGCGCAGGTTGGCGATGCCGGTGCGGGCGCGCTCGCGGGTCTCGAGGTCGACCAGGAACTGGCCGGCGTTCTCGGACAGCGCGCGCAGCTCGTCCAGCTCGGCGTCGAAGCCGCGCGCGAACACGCCGCCGTCGCGTACCATGGCCGCCGGCTCTTCCGCGATCGCGCGCGCCAGCAGGTCCAGGCAGTCCTGCGGAATCGCGATCGCTTCATGGATGTCGCGCAGCAGGGCGCGGTCAGCTGATCCTTCGCCGGGGATGAAGCAGCTTGCCACGCCTTCGCGCAGGACCGGCAGCTGTTTCAGGCCGTCGCGCAGGCTGGCCAGGTCGCGCGGGCGCGCGGTCAGCAGGGCGATGCGGGTGGTGATGCGCTCGACGTCCGGCACGTGCGCCAGCGTGGCGGACAGCGGGGCGCAGGCATCGTGTTCGGCCAGCGCGGCGATCGCCTCGTGGCGGCCGCGCGCCACCGACTGCTCGCGCCGGGCGTGGTGGATCCAGTGGCGCAGCAGGCGCGAACCCATCGCGGTGCGGCAGCCGTCCAGCAGCGAAAACAGGGTCGGCGATTCCATCCCGCGGATGGTCTCGGTCAGCTCGAGGTTGCGGCGCGTGGCGGCGTCCAGGCCGATGAATTCGTTCTCCGATTCGACCGCCAGGCTCTTCACGTGCTGCAGGCCGCGACCCTGGGTCGACTGGGCGTAGCGCAGCAGCGCGCCGGCCGCGCCGAAGGCGGCGCCGAGGCCGTCCGCGCCGAAGCCGCTCAGGGTCGACACGCCCAGCTGGTCGAGCAGCGCCTTGTGGCCGTGCACGACCTCGAAGTGCCACTCGGGCACGTTCTGCATGTGGCCGGCCGGGGCCTCGTCGAACATGTCGGCAATGGCGTCCGCGCGCAGGATCTCGGCCGGCGCGATGCGCTCCAGCTCCTGCACCAGGCGCAGGGCGGCGCTCCGCGAGTCGGCCGTGAATTCCATCAGCTTCAGCGCGCCGCTGGCCAGCGACAGCCAGGCCAGGCCGGTGGTCACATGCTTGCGGTTCGGGACCGTGCACACGGCCAGCAGCGGACGCTCGGCCTTCTCCGGCAGCAGGTCCGAATCGGTGAGGGTGCCGGGCGTGACCACGCGCACCACCTTGCGTTCGACCGGGCCCTTGGCCAGGGCCGGGTCGCCGATCTGTTCGCAGATCGCGCAGGACTCGCCCAGCTTCACCAGCTTGGCCAGGTAGGGGTCGAGCGAGTGGAAAGGCACGCCCGCCATCTTGATCGGATTGCCGTTCGAGGTGCCGCGCGCCGTCAGCGTGATGCCCAGGATGCGTGCGGCCTTCTCGGCGTCTTCGAAGAACAGCTCGTAGAAGTCGCCCATGCGGTAGAAGACGAGCATGGTCGGGTAATCCGCTTTGATGCGCAGGTACTGTTGCATCATGGGGGTGTGCTTTTCGGCGGTGGCAAGGGCCTTGGCCGCGGCGGCGTTGATTTCGTGTGGAACGTTCATGGCTTGGCAATCGGAAGCCCGGCAGGGGGCCGGGCTCGGGTTGCCATTTTACCGCGTTGGGGCTCGGCGGGGCGAGGAATGGGATGGTTTGAAAACAGTGGGCTTCGCTGTCAGCACGCGCGCCGCCACGCCGGCTTCACCAGCACCCGCAGCGCCGTCGCCAGGTCGACCTGCTGGTGCTGCAGCGCCTGGGCCGCCGCGTGGACGCTGCGGGCGCGCAGGGCGTCGCGGATCTTCTGCGCGGTCTGGTGGTCGCTGCGGCGCTCGCCCAGGCTGTCCTGGCGCTTGTCGGCGGCGGGGCGGTGATCGTCGATCCATTGGTAGCTCATATCGTCCTCCGTTGTTGAAATTTCATGATCGTCCCTTGCCGGTCTGGCAACTTGGTGAACGTCAACGCAGAGGGAGAGCTGGAGCAACTGCGTCCTGGCCGGCAAGGCCGGCGCAGGACAGAGAGGGGACAGGACAGGAAGCTTGATTCATCCGGTGGCCGTGGGGCCGGAATCCCTTCTGCGCATGACCGGACCGGTTTCTTCCCTGGTGCCCGTCAGGACGCGCAAGGCCACCTGCACATCGACCTGCAAGTGTTCCATGGCCATGGCGGCGGCCTGGACGCTGTCCGCGCGCAGCGCGTCGCCGATGTCGCTGGCGGTCCGGTCGTCGATGCGCCGCTCGAAGGGGCGCTTGCCGGCGTGGTGTCGAGGATGAACGGTTCGCAGGTAGCTCATGAATGCCTCCATTGGTGAAGTAAGGGCATCATCGCGCATTTGCGACTGGGAAATTTAGTTGGCGTCAAGAAAGGTTACGACAGCCTTGCATGGGCCAGGACGATCCATGCCACCGTAATGACCAGCATGCCCGTCAGGGTCACGCAGGTCCAGGTGAAGAACCAGGCGGACAGCAGGCCGGCCTGCAGCACTTTTTCGAACAGCACGCCGAGCGCGAAGTCGAAGGCGGTCAGGAAGGACCAGCGCCGCAGGTAGACCGGCAGGTAGCGGCTCATCTTGCGGTTGTGCTGGAAGGCGGCGTGGCGTTCGATGCGCGTGCGGGCCGCGCCGACGTCGCGGAACAGCCAGTCGAAGAACAGGAAGCGGTACCACAAGCGCCAGAAAGACAGTTCCGAGGTGTTGCCTTGCGTCGGCTTTTCCTTGTGATCCTTGTCAATTGTCATGATCTCACCGATTGTCAAATGGCATCGTCAATCGATCGCCAGAACGATGTCGTGACCGCCCATCCTACGTCATGAGCCGTCTCGAGCATGTGCGATGGCTAACCGAGTCGTCCTCATTTAACGGGAAGGGAGGAGAGCATGAGCAAGACCTGGATCAAGGCCGCGCTGTCGGCGATGTCGGTACTTGTGGGAGCGGCCTGTGCCGTGGCGCAGGCGGGCGTGATCGCGAGCGACGCGACGCCCGGCTGGTTCGACGGCGACAGCGGCGACCGCATCCTGCACATTGGCGAGCACGGCATCGTCGGCAGCCTCGTCCTCAGCATTGATTTTGCCAAGTGCAACGACCCGGGCGTGGGCGAGGACGGCCAGTGCATCGACAACACCGGTTCCTTCGACAACGAGATCTTTTTTCGCCTGACATCGCCGACCGGCGCCACGGTCAGCCTGGTCGATCCATGGACCTATGCCGGCGCCAGTGTCGGCGCGGGGCGGGTGACGGTGCGCTTCGACGATGCGGCCGGCTGGCAGGTCGGCAGCTTCGTTTTCAGCGACGGCAATGTCGCGGCCGGCAGCTTCCAGCCGATCGAGGCGCTGGCGGGCTTGAAAGGACGCGATATGTTCGGCGACTGGAAGCTGCTGGTGGGGGATACCGGCTATGGGGATCCGCTGCAGTACTTCGGGGCGACGCTGGAGGTGACGAGCGGCGGGGCGGTGGTGGCGGAGCCCGGGATGGTGGTGATGATGGGGATCGGATTGCTGGCGGTGGGGGCTTCGCTGGGGCGGCGGCGCGGGCCAATGAAAAAGGGCGCCGAGTGGCGCCCTTCTTCATTCAAGGCCGGATCACGCCTTCGCTTCCGCCACCCGCTTGGCGATGTGCGCCAGCGCCTCGTCGACCTGGTCGATCAGGATCAGCGACAGGTCGCCCGGCTGCAGGCGTTCCAGTGCGCGGTCGATGGCGACGAATTCGCCCCTGATCTCTTCGACGTGGCTGGTGCGGCTCGCATCGAGCAGGCCCTGGCGCAGCAGGGCCACGACCTCGCCTTCGGAACGGCCGCGCTGGCACTGGTCTTCGTACAGCAGCACGTCGTCGAAGGACTTGCCGAGGATGCGGGTCTGGTCGCGGATGTCCTCGTCGCGGCGGTCGCCCGCGCCGGAAATGACCACCGAGCGGCGCTTGGCCGGCATCGCTTCGACCGCGCTGGTCAGGGCCTGGATCGCGTCCGGGTTGTGGCCGTAGTCGGCGATCACGGTCGCGCCCCGGTAGTCGAACACATTGAAGCGGCCCGGCGCATTGTCGCTCTCGCCGACGAAGGTCTTCAGGCCGGTGCGGATCGCGCTCCAGTCGATGCCGACCGCCCAGGCCGCGGCCACCGCCGCCATCACGTTCTCGACCTGGAAGCCGATCACGCCGCCGCGGGTGATGGGCACCTCGGCCAGCGGGATGCGCTCTTCGCGCTTGCCCTGCGCCGCCACCAGGTGGCCTTCGTCGACGTAGACGATGCGGCGGCCCTGGGCGCGGTGCTTCTGCATCAGCGGCAGCGAGCAGTCCAGCGCGAAATAGGTGACGTCGCCGCGGGTGTTCTCGGCCATCGCGGCAACGATCGGGTCGGCGGCGTTCAGCACGGCCATGCCGCCCGGCGCCACGTTCTGCACGATCACGCGCTTGAGGACCGCCAGGTCTTCCAGCGTGGTGATGTAGTTCAGGCCGAGGTGGTCGCCGGAACCGATGTTGGTGACCACGCCGACCTGGCAGCGGTCGAAGGCCAGGCCTTCGCGCAGGATGCCGCCGCGCGCGGTCTCGAACACGGCCGCGTCGACGTCCGGATGCAGCAGCACGTTGCGCGCGCTGCGCGGGCCGCTGCAGTCGCCGCTGTCGATACGGCGGCCCTGGATGTAGACGCCGTCGGTGTTGGTCATGCCGGTGCGCAGGCCGGACGCGGCCAGCAGGTGCGCGATCACGCGCACGGTGGTGGTCTTGCCGTTGGTGCCGGTTACGGCCACCACCGGGATGCGGCCGTCGTCGCCGGGCGCATACAGGGTGTCCATGATCGCTTCGCCGACCGCGCGGCCCTTGCCGAAGGACGGCGAGATGTGCATGCGCAGGCCGGGCGCGGCATTCACTTCGACGATGCCGCCGCCCTGTTCCTCGATCGGCTTGAGCACGCTGTCGCAGACCAGGTCGACGCCGCAGATGTCCAGGCCGACCATGTGCGCCGCGGCGATGGCGCGCGCGGCCACTTCCGGATGCACGTCGTCGGTGACGTCGGTGGCCGAGCCGCCGGTGGAGAGGTTGGCGTTGTTGCGCAGGGTGACGCGCTGGCCCTTCGGCGGGACGGATTCGGCGTCGTAGCCCTGCTTCGCCAGCGAGGCGAGGGCGATGTCGTCGAAGCGGATCTTGGTCAGGGAGGTAGCATGGCCGGTGCCGCGGCGCGGATCCCGGTTGACGATTTCGACCAGCTCGCGCACCGTGTGCACGCCGTCGCCGAGCACGTGCGGCGGTTCGCGGCGGGCGGCCGCGACCAGCTTGTTGCCGATCACGAGCAGGCGGTAGTCGTGGCCCGGCAGGTAGCGTTCGACCATGATGTCGTCGCGGAACTCGGCGGCGGCATGGAAGCCGCCGGTGAGCTGCTCGCGGGTGGTGACGTTGACGGTCACGCCCTTGCCCTGGTTGCCGTCCTTCGGCTTGATCACGACCGGCAGGCCGATCTCCTGGGCCGCGGCCCAGGCGTCATCGGGGTCGCTCACGACGCGGCCCAGCGGCACCGGCACGCCGGCGGCGTCGAGCAGCTTCTTGGTCAGTTCCTTGTCCTGGGCGATGGTCTCGGCGATGGCGCCGGTGGCGTCGATCTCCGCGGCCTGGATGCGGCGCTGGCGGCTGCCCCAGCCGAACTGCACCAGGCTGCCCTCGGTCAGGCGGCGGAAGGGGATGCCGCGCGCCACGCCGGCGTACACGATCGAACCGGTCGAGGGGCCGAGGCGCACGTCCTCGTCGAGTTCGCGCAGCTGGTGAAGGGCCGCATCGAGGTCGAAGGGCTGGTCGTCGCGCGCGGCCTGGATCAGCTGTTCGGCCAGCTTCAAGGCCAGGCGGCCGACGTCTTCCTCGCTGTACTCGACCACGACCTGGTAGATGCCGCGCTCGATGGTGGCGGTGGTGCGGCTGAAGGTGACCGGGCAGCCGGCCTGGGCCTGCAGGGCCAGGGCCGCCACTTCCAGCACCTGGGCCAGCGGGATGGTGTCGTCATGGCCGGTCGGCTGCAGCGGCCAGATCTGTGGGAACAGGGCGCGCAGGCGCGCTTCGAAACCGGCCAGCGCTTTGATCGATTCTTCTCCGGGCGCGCAGGAGACGATCGCCTCGACCGACGTGTGATGGCTCCAGAGGTTGGGGCCGCGCAGGGCCCGGACGCGTGATACTTCCATAAACCTTCGATCCTTTGATCTTTTAACTTTAAATGTCCGCCTTCTGGGCGGCCGCGTCGAACGTACGCAGGCCGGCGCAGATAAGGTCGGTCGGCACGTCCAGCGCCCAGCTCGCGGCGGCGGCGGCCAGCACGGCTTCCGCCTGGCTTGCGGTGGCCGGCTTCAGCTTGGCCAGGCCGAGCAGCGGGGCGTCCTCGCCGCCCTGGGCCAGCACGATATGCTGGTCGCGCAGGAAGACGACGCGTTCGCCGGCGGCGCGGTGCCGCTTCAGGACGTCGTTGTTCTCGTCGAGCGCATAGAAGATCACGCCGCCGTCGGACAGTTCGGCCAGCTTCACGACCTGCGGGTCGGCGGCGTTCAGCACCGCCGCGCCGTCCGGCAGCACGACGTCGACCTGGCTGCGCACCACGTTGAACAGGGCGTCCTCGTCGCGGATGTAGAGGTCTTCGACGTCGCCGAGCTCGCCGATGCCGGTCACCACGCCGACCAGGCAGCGGTCGTAGGGCAGGCCTTCGCTGAGGATGGCGCGCGCATGGGATTCGAACACGGCGGCCTGCACGTTACGGTTGATCAGCAGGCGCTGGGCGGCGTCGAAGCGGGTGCAGTCGGTCTGCGTGACCCTGCGGCCGTCGAGGTAGAGGCCGTGGCGGTTCGCCACGCCGGTGTACTTGCCCGACAGGCGCAGCACGGTCGAGACCAGGCGCGAGACCAGGCCGGCGTCGCGCTGGCCGGTCACGCCGATCACCGGGATGCGGCCGGAGGCGCCGTCCGCGAACAGGTGCTCGACGATGGCCTTGCCGACTTCGCGCGGCTGGCCGGTAGCCGGCTTGATGTGGGCCAGCAGGCCCGGGCTGGAATTGATTTCGATGATGGCGCCGCGCTGTTCTTCCAGCGGACGCGAGATGTCTTCGCACACCAGGTCGATGCCGGCGATGTCGAGTCCGACCACGCGCGCCGCCAGCGCGGCCACGTAGGCCACGTCCGGGTGCACTTCGTCGGTGACGTCGTCGGCGACGTTGCCGTTCGGCTGGATCAGCACTTTCTGGCCGGCCGGCGGGACCGACTCCGGCTGCAGGCCCTGGCGCTGCAGGTCGAGCCTGATCTCGTGGTCGTTCGGATTGACCAGGCCGAGCGGGTGCTCTTCGCTTTCGCCGCGGCGCGGGTCGGTGTTGATCTGGCTGTTGCACAGTTCGATCACGTTCGACTTGCCGTCGCCCGTCACGAACAGCGATTCGCCCTTGGCGGCGGCGACGACCTTCGAACCGACCACCAGCAGGCGGTGCTCGTTGCCCGGCACGTAGCGCTCGACCAGCACGGCGCTGGAATCGCCCGCTTCGGCGGCGATCGCATAGGCGGCTTTCACGTCCGCTTCGTTCATCAGGTTCAGGGTCACGCCGCGGCCGTGGTTGCCGTCGACCGGCTTCACCACCACCGGCAGGCCGATGTCCTCGGCTTCTTCCCATGCCGCCTCGGCGCTGCGCACGACCGCGCCTTCCGGCACCGGCACGCCGCAGGAGGCCAGCAGGGTCTTGGTCAGGTCCTTGTCGCTGGCGATGCTCTCGCCGATCGCGCTGGTGCGGTCGGTTTCGGCGGTCCAGATGCGGCGCTGGGCGGCGCCGTGGCCGAGCTGCACCAGGTTGCCTTCGGTCAGGCGAATCGAGGGGATGCGGCGGTCGGTGGCGGCATCGACGATGTGGCCGGTGGACGGGCCGAGGCAGTAGCGGTCGACCAGCCCGGTCAGCTCGGCCACGCTGGCTTGCAGGTCGAAGGGCGTGTCGTTGATGGCCGCCATCAGCAGCGCGTGGCCGGCCTGCAGGGCGGCGCGGCCGACCACTTCGTCGCGCGTGCGGAAGGCCATTTTATAGACGCCGGCGTCGGCGGTGGAGCGGGTCTTGCCGAAGCCGGTCTTCATGCCGGCCATGTTCTGCAGTTCGAGGACGATGTGTTCGAGGATGTGGCCGGCCCAGGTGCCGTCGCGCAGGCGTTCCAGGAAACCGCCGCGTTCGCCGACGCCGCAGCGGTGTTCGATCAGGCCCGGCAGCCAGGCGGTCAGCCGCTCGTTGAAGCCGGGGAGTGTGTTCGAAGGACATTCTTCGAGTTCGCCGATATCGAGCCAGGCTTCGATGACGGGGCGGTAGGTCCAGATGTTCGGGCCACGCAGGTGGGTTACACGAAGAATCTTGATGTCTTTCTTGTTTGTCATGAAAATATCTTGCCACGCGGTAACCACTCTCTCGCCGCGCGGCGTTGCCTTATGTTTGTGCCGATCTTGCTGCAGTGCACATGTTGTATACTTGCCGAAACGAAGCTTACCGTGCTGAACCGAATTCTGCCAGTCTCGCTCCCGCCGATAGAATACCGTACGCCTGTCAACCAGCGTGCCCTGCTCAGCGTTCCATCCTTTTGACCATCCGGTCCCAGCGCGGGTATAGCGCAATAGCATTTCTAATAGCACATGACGACTCAACAACTAGTTCCTTCCGCGCCCCTGGCGGCTGCCAGTTTCCTGCCTGAGCAATGGCAGGCGGACGTCCAGAAAAAGCTTGCGCCAGGGGAAAACGTTTTAAGCGCCCTCGAGGTTGACCTCGACGCGAAATTACGTTTCACCAAAGGGATACTGGTTGTCACCAATATCCGCTTACTGACTCGCAGCCCGGGCGATACGCACTGGCGCGACTGGCCCTACCGCGCCGGCCTGGCGATGCATCACTACGACCACGGCGGCGTCGGCCACCTCGAACTGGTCGATGCCAACGGCCTGCTGGCTGCCTGGCGCTTTACCCTCGGCCAGAACCTGCAGGCGATCCGCCTGGTCGACCAGTTCCACGACCAGGTCGAAAGCCACCTGACCGGCATCGCCGTCCAGGCGCCCGAGCAGCACACCTGCCCGAGCTGCAAGGCGCCGCTCGAAGCCGACCAGGAAGAGTGCCCGATCTGCACCAAGGTGCTGCACACGCCGCCTTCGACCTGGACCCTGTTCCGCCTGTGGCGTTTCGCCATGCCTTACAAAGGGCAGCTGTTCCTCGGATTCTTGCTGATGTTGGCCAGTACCGGCGCACACATGATCCCGCCCTACCTGACGATGCCCCTGATGGACAACGTCCTGATCCCGTACCAGAACGGGCAGAAGATCGACACCTCGCTGGTGTACATGTACATGGGCGGCCTGTTCGCCTCCGCCATCCTGGCCTGGCTGCTGGGCTGGGGCCGGACCTATATCCTGGCCCTGGTGTCGGAACGGATGGGCGCGGACATGCGCTCGGAAACCTACGAGCACCTGCTGCGCCTGTCGCTTGAATTCTTCGGCGGCAAGCGCACCGGCGACCTGATGAGCCGCATCGGCAGCGGCTCGGACCGCATCTGCGTGTTCCTGTCGCTGCACCTGCTGGACTTCCTGTCCGACGTCCTGATGATCATCATGACCGGCGCGATCCTGTTCAGCATCAACGCGAAGCTGGCCCTGATCACCCTGGTGCCGCTGCCCTTCATCGCCTGGATGATCCACGTCGTGCGCGACAAGCTGCGCACCGGCTTCGAGAAGATCGACCGCGTCTGGGGCGAAGTCACGAATGTGCTGGCCGACACCATCCCCGGCATCCGCGTGGTGAAGGCGTTTGCCCAGGAACATCGCGAAGCCTCCCGTTTCCGTGAGGCGAACAAGCACAACCTGGCCGTCAACGACAAGCTGAACAAGGTCTGGTCGCTGTTCTCGCCGACCGTGTCCTTCCTGACCGAACTCGGCCTGCTGGTGATCTGGTGCTTCGGCATCTGGCAGGTCGCCAGCCAGGAGATCACGGTCGGCGTGCTGTCCGCCTTCATCGCCTACAGCGGCCGCTTCTACGTGCGTCTGGATTCGATGAGCCGCATCGTCTCCGTCACGCAGAAATCGGCCTCGGCCGCCAAGCGCATCTTCGACATCCTCGATCATGTCTCGAGCGTGCCCGACCCCGTCAATCCGGCCAGGCTGGACACGGTCGCCGGCAATATCGAGCTGCGCGAAGTCGGCTTCCGCTACGGCAACCGTGCGGTCAACCGCGGCATCTCGCTGAACATCAAGGCCGGCGAGATGGTCGGCCTGGTCGGCCATTCCGGTTCGGGCAAGTCGACCCTGGTGAACCTGATCTGCCGTTTCTACGACGTTGCCGAGGGCGCGATCCTGCTCGACGGCAAGGACATCCGCAGCTTCGCGGTGGCCGACTACCGTCGCCACATCGGGCTGGTGCTGCAGGAGCCTTTCCTGTTCTTCGGCACGATCTCCGAAAACATCGCCTACGGCCGGCCGGATGCGACCCGCGAAGAGATCATCGCCGCCGCCCGGGCCGCCCACGCCCACGAATTCATCCTGCGCCTGCCGCAGGGCTACGACTCGATGGTCGGCGAGCGCGGCCAGGGCCTGTCCGGCGGCGAGCGCCAGCGCATCTCGATCGCGCGCGCGCTGCTGATCGACCCGCCGATCCTGATCCTGGATGAGGCGACCTCGTCGGTGGACTCGGAAACCGAGAAGGAAATCCAGAAGGCGCTCGACAACCTGGTGCAGGGCCGCACCACGATCGCGATCGCGCACCGGCTCTCGACGCTGCACCGCGCCGACCGCCTGGTGGTGCTGGACCGCGGCGCGGTGGTGGAAGAGGGCAGCCACGACGAACTGATGGCAAAAGAGGGCGCGTATTTCCGCCTCTACGAAGCGCAGGCGCGCAACGTCGACCAGGATCCGGACGACGGCAGCAAGGATGATTGAACGATGACTTTAACGACTGCTTTTGACTTACGCCGCGACCCCTTCGGCAAGCTGGTGCTTACCAATGCCGAGGGCGAGGAATTCGTCGGCGTGGCGCCGGTGCGCTCGTTCCCGGTCCAGGCCCCCAACCGCGGCATCTCGCTGGTGCGCGACGGCGGCAAGGAAGTGGCCTGGATCGAGGACCTCGAACAGATGCCGGCCGAGATCCGCACGCTGGTTGCGGAAGAACTGGAAGGACGCGAGTTCATGCCCGAGATCCTGTCGATCAAGGGCGTCTCCAGCTTCGCCACGCCTTCCACCTGGACCGTGAAAACCGACCGTGGCGACACCGAGTTCGTGCTGAAGGGCGAGGAAGACATCCGCCGCCTGGGCGCGTTCTCGCTGCTGATCGCGGACAGCCACGGGATCCACTTCCTGATCCGCGACATGTTCGCGATCGACAAGGGCAGCCGGAAGATCCTCGACCGCTTCCTCTGATTTACTGCCTGCGGCGGCGGACCGTGCCGGCCGCCAGCGCGCCCAGTCCCAGCAGGGCCAGGCTGGCCGGCTCGGGCACATTCGCGGCGCCGTCGACGGTCACGTCGTCCAGCAGGAAGGCGGAACCGGCCGACACGACCAGGCGATCGATGCCGGACAGGTTGCCGGCCACGTTCTGCCAGTTCCCGCTCAGGGTGAATGCATAGCT
Source organism: Massilia sp. WG5 (assembly GCF_001412595.2). Classification (NCBI taxonomy): domain Bacteria; kingdom Pseudomonadati; phylum Pseudomonadota; class Betaproteobacteria; order Burkholderiales; family Oxalobacteraceae; genus Massilia; species Massilia sp. WG5. The sequence goes on along the minus strand of NZ_CP012640.2, from coordinate 1,949,909 downwards.
GCCGACCACGGTGTCGCCGAGGTAAGCGGTGACCGTGCTGTCGCCGCCATCGTTGAAGCCGCCCCACGACTTGATGTACATGCCCTGGAAGGAAAACAGCGAGCCGTCGACCTTCGTCAAAACGATGTCGCCGTGCCAGTCGTTGAGGGCCGAGTAGCGGCCGCTGTAGGCCGGGCCGAAACCCTTCCAGATGCTGTCGGTGATGTCGACCACGTCGGTGTTGTCGCTCATCCTGAAGCCCTGGGTGCTCAGGCCAGGCGCAGTGACCCCGCCCGGAATGCCGATCTCGTCGAAATTGAGCACGGTCGCGTGCGCAGCCGTCAGGCTTGCGGCGCTCAAGGCAAAGGCGGCAATGATGGATTTGATGCGCATGGAATCCCCGTTCTGGTTATTAGTGAAATTACCAATAAGCAAAACACGTGCCATTTTTCAATATTTATTAGAATCAAACAGTTACTTGTAGTTGAAAATTAACTGGCTGTTTCAGTGTAAATATTTCCGACACTCTAGACGCGATTCCAGAAGCCAAGGTGGGCCACTCTGGCCTCTTCCTCGCGCAGCGGGCCGATCACGGCGGTCGGCCTCTGGCCCGCGGCAAACACCTCGCGGCAGGGCAGGGACAGGGTCGGGTTTTCCGGATCGCTGCCGGTCAGTTCCAGCAGGGTTTTCTCCGACATCCCGTAGACCACGCGGCCGACGCCGCTCCAGTAGGTCCCGCCCGCACACATGGCGCAGGGTTCGGCGTTGCTGTACAGCGTGGCGCCGGCCAGTGCCTGCGGGCTGTGGCGCGCGGACGCGGCGCGCAGGGCGTTCATCTCGGCGTGGGCGGTGCGGTCGCTGCTCGAGGCGTTCATGGCTTCGGCGATGAGCTGGCCGTCGGCACCCACCACGATGGCGGCGAAGGGGTGGTGGCCTTCGTCGCGCGAGCGCTGGGCGAGGGCGAAGACCCGGGTGAGGAAGTGCTGGTCTTGTGGGGTGGGCTGATGCATCAGTTTTCCTTATCTAAGCCGTCGCCCCCGCGCAGGCGGGATAGTGCCCTCGGCACTATCCCGCCTGCGCGGGGACGACGAAGCTGGCAGCGGGAGCGACGATCGCTTTTACTTCGGAATCGAGCCTTCCACGCCCTGCACATAGAAGTTCATCCCGTGCACATCCTTCTCCGCCATCTGCGCCCCGGCGGCGACCTTGAGCGCGCCCGACTGGTCCTTCAGCGGGCCCTGGAAAGGATGCAGCTTGCCGCTGATGATGGCGGCCTTCTTCTCTTCGAACAGCTTGGCCGTGTCGGCCGGGATCGCGGCGTTCAGCGGCGACATCCGGACCATGCCTTCCATCAGGCCGCCGCGCACTTCGGCCGTCTTCCAGGTGCCCGCCGCCACTGCCTGCGCGGTGCGGGTGTAGAAGTCGCCCCAGTAGTTGGTGCTGGCGGTCAGGTGGGCCTTGGGCGCGAAGCGCGCCATGTCCGAATCCCAGCCGAAGGCGAACTTGCCCTTTTCCTGGGCCACCTGCAGCGTGGCCGGCGAGTCGGTGTTCTGGGTCAGGACGTCGGCGCCCTGGGCGATCAGGGTCTCGGCGGCCTGGCGTTCCTTGGCCGGGTCGTACCAGCTGTTGACCCAGATGACCTTGGTCTTGATGTTCGGGTTCACGCTCTGCGCGCCCAGGGTATAGGCGTTGATGTTGCGGATCACCTCCGGCACCGCGAAGGAGCCGACGAAGCCGATGACGCCGCTCTTGCTCATCTTCGCGGCGATCACGCCCTGCAGGTAGGTGCCCTCGTACTGGCGGGTCTCGTACACGCCCATGTTCTTGCCGGTCTTGAAGCCGGTGGCGTGTTCGAACACGACGTTCGGAAAGGCCTTCGCCACTTTCTCGGTCGGGTTCATGAAGCCGAAGGAGGTGGTGAAGATCAGCTTGTTGCCGTCGGCGGCCAGCTTGCGGATCACGCGTTCGGCGTCCGCGCCTTCCGGCACGTTCTCGACATAGGTCGACTTGACCTTGTCGCCCATCGCCTTTTCCATGGCCAGGCGGCCCTGTTCGTGGGCATAGGTCCAGCCGGCGTCGCCGACCGGGCCGACATAGACGAAGGCGACCTTCAGCGGGTCGGCGGCGGCTTGCGCGGGGATGACTGCGGACAGCGACAGCGAGGCGGCGGCGATGGCCAGGGCGATCAGCTTGCGACGATTCATGGGAGTTCCTTTTTCGGTCACGGTTGGAGTTTTAGAAGTGGTATTCGGCGCGCACCATCGGGGTCTTGGCGGTGGCGCCGGGAACGCTGCTCGACGGGTTGCCGAACTTGTTCTTCCAGTACTGGTATTCGAGGCCCAGCTTGAGCGTGTTCTTGGCTGCGCCGATGGCCGGGCTCAGGTCGTACATCACCTGCATGTCGACGTTGATCTCGACCGCGGTCGGGCCGCCGAATTCGTTCCTGCCCTTGGTGCCGATGTAGTTGGCGAAGCCCTCGAAGGACAGCGGGATGCCGATGCTGAAGGGGATGCCCCAGGCCGCCGTCAGCATCGCGTGGGTGTCGTAGGTATAGCGCGAGGTGGAGGTCTGGGTGAAGCCGTTGTAGGGCGCATTGCTCTCGCGCAGGGCGAGCAGGCTGATGTCGAGGAAGCCCGGCACGTCGAGCATCAGGGTCGGCCCAAGCACCAGCATGCGCTTCTTCGAGTTGTAGCCTGCGTCGGTCTTGCTGTTGACGTCGAAGCCCGCGGTCAGGCCGACGCCGCGCACCGGACCGAAGGCCAGGTTGGCGCCGCTGATCTTGCCCAGGTCCAGGGTGTGGCGGTACACCGCGTAGGCTTCGTGCGCGCCGCTGTCGGCGCCGACCGCGGAAGGATCGGTTTTGTCGGACAGCAGGAAGTCGACGCTGAAGAAGTTCTTGCCGTACTTGTAGCCGCTGACGTTGCTGAAGTTGACGATGTGCTTGGTGATGTCCTGGCCGTTGTAGGGCTCGGAGAACCTGGTGCCGTAGCGGTAGCTGAGGGAGGTGTCGCTCCAGTCGGCGGCATGGGCCGCGAAGGCGCCGGAGGCGAGCAGGGTGGCGATGGCGGTGCGGATGTACGGCTTGGACTTCATGCAGGACCTTTCAGGTTTGTCGTTGTAATGGAAAAGCATGGCGAAACACGATTGCATCCAATCCCTGGCGCCGATTGCACGCAATCTTCACTGTGTCCTGTCAGCAAAAAGCGGGCCAGACCGGTTCGCCCCTGTTTCCGCCCCGGCGGCGGCGCTGTCGGGCCTTGGCGGTGCAGGCCTGCGCGCCGCGCTGGTGCAGCTGCGTGCAATCGGGGCGCATTTCGTATCCACTGCGGTATCCACTGCGGTATTCAATGCAGCATCCACCGCGTTCAGCAGCCGGCAAGGGCTTCGGCCAGGTTGACCTTGCGGTCGGCATCTTCCAGGTGCAGGCGCGCCTCGATCTCCAGCAGGTGGTGCTCGATCAGGTCCGCCGCCTGTTCGGCCTTGCCCTGCTCGATCAGCGCGATCAGGTCGCCGTGGTCGCCGCTGCCGCACATCGGCGCGCCCGGGTTCTCGTAGAGCGCGATGATCAGCGAGCAGCGCGACACCAGCTCGTTCATGAAGCCATGTAGTACCGCGTTGCCGGACAGCTCCGCCAGCAGCAGGTGGAATTCGCCGCCGAGGCGGATCCAGGCGGCGCGGTCGCCGCTGCGGCGCGCTTCTTCCTCGGCTTCGATCGCCGCGCGGATGATGCGCAGCGAGACCGGGGTGGCGCGCCGCACCACCAGCGGCACGATCTCGCGTTCCAGCGCGCGCCTTGCGGCGAAGATGTCGCGCGCCTCCTTCGGCGAGGGCGAGGCGATCACGGCGCCGCGGTTGGGGCGCAGTTCGATGATGCGATCGTGTGCGAGCCGCTGCAGGGCCTTGCGCACGGTGGTGCGGCTGACCTGGTACAGCTCGCAGAAATCGGCTTCGCCGAGGCGCGTGCCGGGCGGCAGGCGATGGCTCATCACGGCATTGACCACGGCGCGGTAGATGCGCAGGTCGACCGCGGTGACGCCGCGCTTGGCTGCTTGTGGCAGCGTCTCCGTTTGTTTCGTCATGCTGGTCTCCATAGTTCGGCGGCGGGATGTCCGCCGCGGTGACCATGGCATGAAGCAGGAATCGTGCTCAGCCTTGAAGGCCGGGAGCGATGCGGGAACACCTGCGTTTGCGGCGCATGCTTGCAGCGCGTGTGTGCGCGATCCTGGTGAGATTGTCGACCCGGCGTGGTGCATCTTGTACACAATCCGGTGTGCACGGAGGTGGATACACCGTGGCATGCAACTTGCAAAGCCATGGGTGACGACTGACACGCGACGGAGCCGCCTTGAAGACAGACCCGCCTTATCCACCCCCGCATTCACCCCGCCCCGAGCCGCGCCTGCAGCTGCTCGGCATCTCGAAGCGTTATCCCTCGGTGGTGGCCAACGCCGACGTCGACCTCAGCGTCATGCCGGGCGAGATCCACGCCGTGCTGGGCGAGAACGGCGCCGGCAAGAGCACCCTCATGAAGATGATCTACGGCGTGACGAAGCCGGACGGCGGCGAGATCATGTGGGAAGGCCGGCAGGTCCACATCGATTCGCCGTCCGCCGCGCGCCGGCTCGGCATCGGCATGGTGTTCCAGCATTTCGCGCTGTTCGAGACCCTGACCGTGGCCGAGAACATCGCGCTGGCGCTCGACGAACATACTGCGCCGGCCGCGCTGGCGCCGCGCATCCGCACGGTGTCGGCGCAGTACGGCCTGCCGCTCGATCCGGACAAGCGCGTGCACAGCATGTCGGTGGGCGAGCGCCAGCGCGTCGAGATCGTGCGCTGCCTGCTGCAGTCGCCGCGCCTCCTGATCATGGACGAGCCGACCTCGGTGCTGACCCCGGACGCGGTGCAGACCCTGTTCGTGGCGCTGCGCCAGCTGGCGGCGGAAGGCGTCAGCATCCTGTACATCAGCCACAAGCTCGACGAAATCCAGTCCCTGTGCGACAAGGCCACCGTGCTGCGCGCCGGACGCGTGTCCGGGACCGCGGTGCCGAAACACGAAACCGCGCATTCGCTGGCCGAACTGATGATCGGCGGCGAGCTGCCGACCTGCAGCCTGGCCCCGCGCGCGCCCGGCGAGGTGCGCATGGCGATCGATCGCCTCGACCTGGAAAGCAGCGACCCCTTCGGCATGCGGCTGCACGGCATCAGCCTCGAACTGCGGGCCGGCGAGATCGTCGGCCTGGCGGGCATTTCGGGCAATGGCCAGCAGGAGCTGCTGAAGGCGATCTCGGGCGAGCTGCGCGCGCCGCGGGCCGGCAGCATCCGCCTGCTCGGGCAGGATGCCGGCCGGCTCGACGCCGCCGCCCGTCGCCGCCTGGGCCTCGGCTTCGTGCCGGAAGAGCGCCTCGGGCGGGGCGCGGTGCCGGCGCTGTCGCTGGCCGACAATGCGCTGCTGACCGGCTACCTGGCGCCGGCCGCCGGCATGACCCGGCGCGGCCTGGTGCGGCGCGGCGCGGTCCGCGAGTTCGCGGCCGCCGTCATCCGGCGCTTCGGGGTCAAGTGCGGCGGCGCCGGCGCGGCGGCCGCCAGTCTGTCGGGCGGCAACCTGCAGAAGTTCATCGTCGGCCGCGAGATCGGGCTGGCGCCGCGGGTGATGGTGCTGGCCCAGCCCACCTGGGGCGTCGACATCGGCGCCGCCATGCTGATCCGCCAGGCCATCATCGACCTGCGCGACCAGGGCGTGGCGGTGCTGGTTGTGTCCGAGGAGCTCGACGAGCTGTTCATGATGTGCGACCGGATCGCGGTGCTGGCCAAGGGCCGCCTGTCACGCGCGGTGCCGGTGGCAAGCACCAGCGTCAACCAGATCGGCAGGTGGATGGGCGGCGATTTTGAAAACGAAGACGATAAACAAGTAAATAAGCAAGGAGTTGCGCATGTCCCGGCTTGAAGCCCGTCCCGAACCCTCGCGCGCCATGATGCTGGCCTCGCCGCTGATCGCGGCCCTGGCCATGCTGGCGACCGGCTCGCTGCTGTTCCTGTTCCTCGGCCAGGCGCCGCTGCACGCCTTCTACGTCTACTTCATCAAGCCGCTCACCGGCGAATACGGGGTCGGCGAACTGCTGCTGAAGGCGACCCCGCTGATCCTGTGCGGCGTCGGTCTGGCGATCGGCTTTCGCGCCAACGTCCACAACATCGGCGCCGACGGCCAGCTGACCATGGGCGCGGTCGCCGCCGGCTGCGTGGCCCTGTACTTCGACGGCGTCGACGCGCCATGGATCCTTCCCCTGATGATCGCGGCCGGGGCGCTGGGCGGCATGGCCTGGGCCGCCGTGCCGGCCCTGCTGCGCACCCGCTTCAATACCAGCGAGATCCTGGTCAGCCTGATGCTGGTGTACGTGGCCTACCTGTTCCTGGGCTACCTGGTGCACGGTCCGCTGCGCGACCCGGCCGGCTTCAACTTCCCGCAGTCGAAGATGTTCGGCGACGCCGCCATGCTGCCGCTGCTGAAGGAAGGCCTGCGCGTGAACGCCGCCTTCATCCTGGCGCTGCTGGCGGTGGCCGGCGCCTGGTTCTTCTGCCGCCATACCTTCGCCGGCTACCGCATGCAGGTCAGCGGCATGGCGCCGGCGGCGGCGCTGTACGCCGGCTTTTCCGAACCGAAGAATGTCTGGCTCGCGTTTCTCGCCAGCGGCGCGCTGGCCGGCGTGGCCGGGGTGGGGGAGGTGGCCGGTCCGCTCGGCCAGCTGCAAGGCTCGGTCTCGCCGGGCTACGGTTTCGCCGCCATCATCGTCGCCTATGTCGGACGGCTGCATCCGCTCGGGGTGCTGCTGGCCTCGCTCCTGATGTCGCTGCTGTACATCGGCGGCGAGTCGGCCCAGATCGAGCTGCAGCTGCCCTCGGCCATCACCGGCCTGTTCCAGGGCCTGCTGCTGTTCTACCTGCTGGCGGCCGACCTGTTCATCCATTACCGCTTCAAGCCGCGCGCCGCCCATCCGGCGCCGGCCCTTCCCCTCGCTTCGGAGACCGTGCATGAATCCTGACCTCGTCATTGCCTTCCTCGCCAGCACCGCCGGCGCCGCCACGCCGCTGGTGCTGGCCTCGACCGGCGAACTGGTCGCCGAACGCGCCGGCGTGATCAACCTCGGGCTCGAGGGCATCATGCTGGTGGGCGCGGTGGCCGGTTTCTCCACCACCCTGCATACCGGCTCGCTGGGCCTGGGCCTGCTGGCGGCGCTCGCGGCCGGCGTCGCGATGGCGCTCGTCTTCGCCGTGCTGGTGCTGACCCTGCAGACCAACCAGGTCGCCACCGGCCTGGCGCTGACCCTGTTCGGCCTCGGCCTGTCGGCCTTCCTCGGCCGCGACCTGGTCGGCCAGACCGTCGCGCCGATGCCGCACCTCGACATCCCGGGCCTGTCCGGCCTGCCGTTTGCCGGGCCGCTGCTGTTCCGCTTCGACGCCATGGTCTACGTCTCGCTGGCGCTGGTGGCGCTGGTCGGCTGGCTGCTGGCGCGCACCCGCCTCGGCCTCCTGATCCGCGCGGTGGGAGAGTCGCCGCACAGCGCCCACGCGATCGGCATGCCGGTCGTCCGCCTGCGCTATGCCGCCGTGCTGTTCGGCGGCGCGCTGGCGGGCCTGGGCGGCGCCTACCTGTCGCTGGCGCTGACCCCGATGTGGGTCGAGGGCATGACGGCGGGGCGCGGCTGGATCGCGCTGGCGCAGGTGGTGTTCGCGACCTGGAAACCGCGCGGCCTGCTGCTGGGCGCCTACCTCTTCGGCGGCGTCACCGTGCTGCAGTTCCACGGCCAGGGCTTCGGCCTGGCCATTCCCTCGGAATTCCTGTCGATGCTGCCCTACCTGGCGACCATCGTGGTGCTGGTGATCATCTGCCGCAATCCCCAGACCATCCTGCTGAACAAGCCGATGTCGCTGGGACAGAACTTCAAGGCCGATTGAGCGGAGCGGAGGCCGGCGACATGAGTAAATTTTCTCTTGTGCAATAAAAGTTGTCGAAAAATCTTACACCTGGGTTTTCGTAAAAATGTAAGTTCTTGTTTTTATGATGTATTTACTTTTGGCATGATAGTTGCTTATATTTATCTGCCGATTCCAGAAGTAAATTTGCTTGGACTTCGGTTCACAATTTACAAAAATAGCAACGTCCTCATCACTTAAATACAAAGACAATATGAAAATCCAGAACGCAATCAAAGCAGCATTCGGTGCTCTCCTGATCGGCGCCGCCGCACAAGCTTCCGCTACCGCCGTTACCGCTTCCGGCGCCTCGCTGACCACCGACGCGCTGCTGACCGCCGGCACCTACACGGGCAGCTTCGACCTGTCCTTCCTGCCGAGCCAGTACACTATCAACAGCATCGGCTTCACGTTCAATTTCACGGACAACGTCGACCCGTTCAAGACCGTGACTGAGACGACGACGTCGTTCGATAGCAAGCTCTCGCCCCTTACCGCTTACAACATCACCACCACCACGGTGACCAACACGGGTGTGGCGGAAAGCGTTCAGCTGTCGTTCGGCTCGCTCACCTTGAAGGGCGCAACCGCTGCCGTCAACAAGGTCGACAACGGCACGCCGGTCGACGTGTCCAGGGCTGGCACTGTTTATACGAAGAGCGCCGGCAAGACGGTCTGCACGTGGGCCGAAGCCAGCGCGAAGAACTCCTCGTGCAAGGCAAACGATGGCACCATCGTCGACCGGACCATTAAGAACACCACGACCAACGACTACACCGGCGACATCACGCTGGCGTCCCTGGCATCCTACAAGGACCAGCTGGCTGGCCTGCTGAACAACAAATCGCTGGGCTTCAGCCTCGGCGTGACCGGTGACCTCGTCTTCAAAGGCGGAACCCTGAACATCGACTACACCGACACCACCCCGGCCCCGTCGCAGAGCGTTCCGGAACCGGCTTCGCTGGCGCTGTTCGGCATCGCCCTGATGGGCGTGGCCGGCGTCCGCCGCGCACGCCGCGGCTAAGCACGCGATCGTCCAGAACACCCTGCACGGCCAGCGCCGTGCAGGGTGTTTTTCATTGCAGGACGCAAGGCTGGCCGGGCAGCCAGCCCGCCGGGCCCCAGTCGAGGCGGTGGGTGAGCTTCAGCCCGTCCAGGAAGCGCTCGTCGTGCGACACGACGATGAGCGCCCCCGGCCACGAGGCCAGCATCGCTTCCAGCGCCTCGACGCCGGCGATGTCGAGGTGATTGGTGGGTTCGTCGAGCAGCAGCAGGCGCGGCGCCGGCTCCCGCAGCACGGCGCACAGCAGCGCCCCGCGCATCCTTTCGCCGCCGCTCAGGCTCCCGGAAGGTCGCAGCACGCGGTCCGGCTTCAGGCCGGCCAGCGCCAGGTATTGGCGCAGCCGGCCCTCGTCGATGCCGGTGGCGACGGCGCCCAGCTGATCGCGCAGGCTGCGATCCGGCTCGAGCATCGCCAGATGCTGGTCGAGCAGCACCGATGGCAGCGTGCGGCAGCGGCCCGCGACGGGCGCGATCTCGCCGGCGATGACCCGCAACAGGGTCGACTTGCCGCAGCCGTTCGGCCCGCGGATCGCGATCCTGGCCGCGCCGCTCGCGCCCCAGTCCAGCGGCTGGCGCAGTCCCCACGGCGCCGCCAGTGCTTCCAGCACCAGCGCCGCCTGGCCGTCCGGGATGCGCAGGTCCAGCACCGGAAAGCTGGGCTGCTCGAGTGCGCCGTCCAGGGCGTCGAAGGCGTCGAGCACGTCCTGCTGCACTTCCTCGCGGCGCCGGGCATGGCGTTCGGCGCGCGCGCCCTCGGTCTGCTGGGCCCGCTGGGGCAGGGCGTTGAGGACGATCTTCGGCTGGCCGCCGGCCGCCTTCGCGCGCGCGCCGCGCGCACCCTTGCGCGCCGCGCGCTCGGCTTCCGTGCGCATCGCCGCTGCCGCGCTGCGGCGTTCGACCCGCGCACGTTCCAGCCTCGCTTGCGCCGAGGCCAGTTCGGCGCCGCGCTGCGCCTCCACCTGCGACCAGCCGCCGCCATAGCGCCGCAAGCCGCAGGCATGGACTTCGAGCGTGCGGTCGGCATACTCCAGCAGTTCGCGGTCGTGCGAGATCAGCAACAGGCCGCGTCCGCCGGCGCGCCAGGCCTGCATCTGCGCGATGAGGAAGCGGCGCCGTTCGCGGTCCAGGTGGTTGCCGGGTTCGTCCAGCACCAGCAAGCCGGCCTCGCTGCAGAAGGCGCCGATCAGGGCGAGCAGGGTGCGCTGGCCGCCGGACAGTGCGTCCGGCGCCATCGACTCGTGCAGCCCGGCCTGGCCGAGCATGGCCTGCCAGTGCGCTTCGAGGTCCCAGCGTTCGCCGATGAGGTCGAAGTCCTCGTCGCGCGCTTCGCCCGCCGCCAGCCGGCGCAGGGCGCCCAGCGGGGCGTCGAGGCCGGCCAGTTGCGCGAGACGCGTGGCGCGGGCGGGGCCGGCCTGCTGTTCGACGTGACGAACCGCAACGGCGCGCTCGACGCGGCCTTTCGCCGGTTCCGCCAGGCCGGCGACGACGCGTCCGAGCGACGACTTGCCGCTGCCGTTCGGGCCGATCAGGGCGACGAGTTCCGCGCCCAGCGTGTCGTGAATGTCGTGGAACAGGATGCGCCCGTCGGGAAGGGCGATGTCGACCCCGTGCAGGGCCAGGAGGAAAGGGTGGGCCATGAGCAGTCCTTGTAATGCAGTCGAAGCCGCGCCTGCTTTCAGACGAAAGCGGCGATGAGGTTTCAGTGCTGTCGCGATCTCGCGAGAGCGGGCATTACAGGCGCATGGGTGGAATCCTCCATTGATGGGAACCGCGATTCTAGCAGCTTGCGAACTCACCTCCAACCGGATAGCGGTGTAAAGTCTGGTTTCTTCCGCGCCCCGGCATACGGCAGGCGCAGGTTTCATCAGGAGAGTTCAGCATCGCTACCCCGGCACATCCCAGGCACTTCGTGGTCGTCACCATCGGCTCCGCCGGCGACCTGTTTCCCTTCATGGCGATGGCGCTGACCCTGCGCGACGCCGGCCATCGCGTCAGTTTCCTCGCGCCCGCGCAGCACGAACCGTATGTGCGCGGCACCGGCCTGCCTTTCGTCGGCCTGCCCGCCGACCCTGCCGTGCTGCTCGACCCCGACCTCTGGCATCCGACGCGCGGCTTCGGCGTGGTCTGGCGCGCGACGCGCCCGGCGATGGCGGACATCGTGCCCTTCGTCGACGCGCTGCCGCGCGACGAAGCGGTGGTGCTGCTGGTGCATCCACTGGCCCTGCCCGAGGCGGACCTGTGCCGCGCCGCGCGTCCCGGGCTGAAGGTGGCGGCGGCCTACCTGGCGCCGCAGAACCTGCCGACCGTGCACGATCCGCTGATGCTCGGTCCCTGGCCGGTACCGCACTGGGTCCCGCCCGGCCTGCGGCGCTGGCTGCTGCGGCGCCTGGCGGCGCGCTTCATCGATCCGGTGGCGCTGCCGGACGTGAACGCGGCGCGGACGGCGCGCGGCATGCCGCCGGTGCCCGGCATGCTCGAGCACCTGTTCGCAGTGCCGGACCTGTCGGTGACCCTGTTCCCCGAGTGGTTCGCGCCGACCCAGCCGGACTGGCCCAAGCCCTTGTACCGCGCCGACTTTCCCCTGTTCGACCCGCACCCGGACGCGCCCCTGTCGCCCGCGCTCGAAGGCTTCCTGGAGGACGGGCAGGGCATGGGACCCGTGGTCTTCACCCATGGTACCGGCAACACCCAGTCCCGTGCCTATTTCGAGCACGCGCGGACGGCGGTGGAGCTGCTCGGCCTGCGCGCGGTCTTCCTGACCCCGCACCGCGAGCAGCTTCCCGCCGACCTGCCGCCAAGCATCTTCTGGCAGGACTACGTGCCCTTGCGCCGCCTGCTGCCGCGCACGATGGTGCTGGTCCACCATGGCGGCATCGGCACCACCGCCGAAGCCCTGCGCGCCGGGACGCCCCAGCTGGTGGTGCCGCTGGCGCACGACCAGTTCGACAACGCGGCGCGCGTGGCGGCGCTGGGCGTGGCCTTCCGGGCGCGGGCATCGCGGCTCGACGGCGTGCGGCTGGCGCGGGCGCTGCAGCAGCTGCTCGGGGACCGGACGCTGGTCCCGCACTGCCGCCGGATCAGCCGGCGCTTCGCACTCGGACAGGGCCTGCAGGGCTTGCGCCTGCGCCTGGAAGCGCTGGCGGCGACGGCCCAGCCGATGAGCTAGGGCAACAGCGCGCCGCACCCGGGAGAAGCGCGCAAGAATGATGGTTTGTCGCGATTTCTCGGGGGATTTATGCAACGAAGCGCACTGGTCGTCGGCGCGAGCGGCATCGGCGGCCGCTACACGGCACGCGAACTGCTGGCCCATGGCTGGACCGTGTACGGACTGGCGCGCCGCCCGCCGCGCGACCTGCCGGGCCTGATCCCGGTGACGGCCGACCTGCTCGACGAGGTCGGACTGCAGGCCGCGCTGGCCGACGTGGCGCCGACCCACGTCTTCATCACGACCTGGATGCGCCAGGACTCCGAAGCCGAGAATATCCGCGTCAACGCGCTGCTGGTGCGCAACCTGCTCGATGCGCTGTCGCCCAGGAAATCGCTGCGCCACGTGGCGCTGGTGACGGGCCTGAAGCACTATCTCGGCCCCTTCGAAGCCTACGCCAGTTCCGGCACCTTGCCGGATACCCCCTTGCGCGAATCCCAGCCGCGCCTGCCGCTCGACAATTTTTACTACGCCCAGGAAGACGAGGTCTATGCCGCGGCCGAACGCGACCGCTTCACCTGGACCATCCATCGCCCGCACACCGTCATCGGCATGGCGGTCGGCAACGCCATGAACATGGGCACCACGCTGGCCGTGTACGCCTCGATCTGCAAGGAGACCGGGCGGCCCTTCCGCTTTCCCGGCTCGGAAGCGCAGTGGAACGGCCTTTCCGACGTGACCGACGCGCGCATGCTGGCCAGGCAGCTGCGCTGGGCCGCCGACCTCGATGCGGCGCGCAACGAGGCCTTCAACATCACCAACGGCGACTACTTCCGCTGGAGCTGGCTGTGGCGCCGGCTGGCGGCCTGGTTCGGCGTACAGGCCGAGGGCTTCAGCGGCACCGTGCAGCCGCTGGAAGAAATCATGGCGAACGATGCCGGACTGTGGGCCGACATGGCGCGCCGCCACGGCCTGCAGGAGGCCGCCCTCGACCGCCTGGCCTCGCCCTGGCACACCGACCTCGACCTCGGCCGCCCGCTGGAGGTGATGACGGACATGGCCAACAGCCGCCGCCTGGGTTTTGCAGGCTGGCAGTCGACCGAGGATTCGTTCTACGACCTGTTCACGGCGCTGCGGGCGGAGCGCCTGATTCCCTGAGTGCGGCAGCGCACTGCGGGCAAGGGCCGGTTCGCCCATAATGACGCCATCCGACTGACAGCCACGGAGCGACGATGCGCCGCAAGCAGACCGAAGCCGAACCGCGCGACACCGAATCCAGCCTCGCCGACCACGGACGCGTGCGCGTGCGCGGCGCGCGCGAGCACAACCTCAAGAACGTGAACGTGGAGTTGCCGCGCGACGCCCTGGTCGTGTTCACCGGCGTCTCCGGTTCGGGCAAGTCCTCGCTGGCCTTCGGCACCCTGTACGCGGAGGCGCAGCGGCGCTACCTGGAATCGGTGTCGCCGTATGCGCGCCGGCTGTTCCACCAGATGCCGGTGCCGGAAGTCGACGAGATCGACGGCCTGCCGCCGGCGGTGGCCCTGCAGCAGCAGCGCGGCACGCCCACCGCGCGCTCGTCGGTCGGCAGCGTCAGCACGCTGTCGAATTCCCTGCGCATGCTGTATTCGCGCGCCGGCGACTATCCGCCGGACCAGCCGCTGCTGTACGCCGAGTCCTTCTCGCCGAATACCGCGGAAGGCGCCTGCCCGCAGTGCTCGGGCCTGGGCCGCGTCTACGAAGCCACCGAGGCCTCGATGGTGCCGGACGACTCGCTGAGCATCCGCGAGCGCGCCGTCGCCGCCTGGCCGCCGGCCTGGCACGGCCAGAACCTGCGCGACATCCTCGTCACCATGGGCTACGACGTCGATACGCCCTGGCGCGACCTGCCGAAGAAGGACCGCGACTGGATCCTGTTCACCGACGAGACCCCGACCGTGCCGGTGTACGCCGGCCTCACGCCGGCAGAGACGAAGCAGGCCCTGAAGCGCAAGGAGACGCCCAGCTACCAGGGCACCTTCAGCGGCGCGCGCCGCTATGTGCTGCAGACCTTCGCGAATACCGAAAGCGCGGCGATGAAGAAGCGGGTGGCGCGCTACATGGTCAGCCAGGAGTGTCCGCTGTGCCGCGGCAAGCGGCTGCGCCAGGAAGCCCTGTCGATCACCTTTGCCGGCATGGACATCACCGACCTGTCGCGCCTGCCGCTGGAGCGCCTGGCGCAGCTGCTGAAGCCGTATGCCAAGGGCGACGTCCCGGCGCACGCCACCGCCGCCAAGCACCCGGAACAGCTGATCGTCACCCGGCGCATCGCCGCCGACCTGTGCGCCCGCCTCGGGGTACTGCTCGACCTGGGCCTGGGCTACCTGGCGCTGGAGCGCAGCACGCCGACCCTGTCGCCGGGCGAACTGCAGCGCCTGCGCCTGGCGACCCAGGTGCGTTCCAGCCTATTCGGCGTGGTGTATGTGCTGGACGAGCCCTCGGCCGGCCTGCACCCGGCCGATACCGAGGCCCTGCTGGCGGCGCTGGCCCAGCTGAAGGCGGCCGGCAACTCCCTGTTCGTGGTCGAGCACGCGCTGGACGTGATCCGGCGCGCCGACTGGATCGTCGACGTCGGCCCGCAGGCGGGCGAGGGTGGCGGCGAGATCCTGTACAGCGGCCCGCCCGAGGGCCTGAAAAAGGTCGAGCGCTCGCATACCCGCCGCTACCTGTTCGACGAGGCCGGGCCCGAGCCGCGCAGCCTGCGCGAGCCGGGCGGCTGGCTGAAGCTCGACGGCGTCACCCGCAACAACCTGCATGGCTTGAGCGCCGAGTTCCCGCTGGGCGTGATGAGCTGCGTGACCGGCGTCTCCGGCTCCGGCAAGTCGAGCCTGGTGAGCCAGGTGCTGGTCGACCTGGTGACGGCGGCGCTGGGCCAGGGCGCGCCGGAAGAGGAGACGGAGCAGGAACCCGGCCTGGAGCAGGAGCCGAAAATACAGACGGAAGGGCGGATCGCGAGCGGCATGGAAGGGGTGAAGCGCCTGGTGCGGGTCGACCAGAAGCCGATCGGCCGCACGCCGCGCTCGAACCTGGCCACCTACACCGGCCTGTTCGACCAGGTGCGCAAGCTGTTCGCGGCGACCCCGGCCGCGAAGAAACGCCGCTATGATGCCGGGCGCTTTTCCTTCAACGTCGCCAAGGGCCGCTGCGAACACTGCGCCGGCGAGGGTTTCGTGATGGTCGAGCTGCTGTTCCTGCCCAGCGTCTACGCGCCGTGCCCGACCTGCGAGGGCGCGCGCTACAACGCCGATACCCTGAAGATCACGTATAAAGACCGCAACATCGCCGACGTGCTGGGCATGACGGTGGACGAAGCCCATGCCTTTTTCGAAGACCAGGAAGCGGTGGCGCGGCCGCTGCAGGTGCTGCGCGAGGTCGGCCTGGGCTACCTGCGCCTGGGCCAGAGCGCGACCGAGCTGTCGGGCGGCGAGGCCCAGCGGATCAAGCTGGCCACCGAGCTGCAGCGCGCCACCCGCGGCGGCGCCCTGTACGTGCTGGACGAGCCGACCACCGGCCTGCATCCGCTCGACACCGACCGCCTGGTGGCCCAGCTGAACCGCCTGGTCGACGCCGGCAACACCGTCATCATGGTCGAGCACACGATGCGCGTGGCCGCCGCCTGCGACTGGGTGATCGACATCGGCCCCGGCGCGGGAGAGGCGGGCGGGACGGTGGTGGCGGCCGGTCCGCCGGCCCGGGTCGCGGCCAGCCGCCGCAGCCGCACCGCGCCCTATCTGTCGAAATATTTACGCTAACTTTACGGAATCTGCCGCGAACATCGATTGAACATGGCCGATTGGCGCTTCAATCGAACATGCGCAATTTTGCAATTGCGTTACACTTAGGATATTTTTTTCTTAAGAGTAGCGAGTTCGCATGACCGGATCGAGTATCGACAGCACCCAGTTCCGACGCATCCTGTCCCGCAATGTCGCCATGCCGCTGGGCATGGGAGTGCTGAGCGCACTGGTCTTCGTCGGCATCATCGCCTACCTGATCAATGTGCTCAATTG
Source organism: Massilia sp. WG5 (assembly GCF_001412595.2). Classification (NCBI taxonomy): domain Bacteria; kingdom Pseudomonadati; phylum Pseudomonadota; class Betaproteobacteria; order Burkholderiales; family Oxalobacteraceae; genus Massilia; species Massilia sp. WG5. The sequence goes on along the minus strand of NZ_CP012640.2, from coordinate 1,933,709 downwards.
GGTCGAGCATTCCGAGCGTGTGATCGGGCGCGCCAACGAGGTGAGCCGCATGTCGGCCGACATGGAAGCCGGCATGCGCGGCTATCTGCTGTCCGGCGACGATGGCTTCATGGCGCCCTACCTGGAAGCCAAGCCGAAGATCGACGCCGAACTGAATGCCCTGGCCAAGATGGTCGAGGACAATCCGACCCAGGCCGATCGCGTACGGCGCATCCGCCTCGCCCAGCAGGAATGGGAGACCTACGCCGAGGAAGCGATTGCGAAGCGCACGAAGAACGTCGACGTCGTCGAGCTGGTCAAGAGCGGCCGCGGCAAGATCCTGACCGACGAGGTGCGGCGCCTGTTCGCCCGCTTCATCGAGTCCGAGGAAAACCTGCTGCAGGAGCGTAACAGTTCCTCGCGCACCGTGATCGGCTGGTCGGTCGGCGCCTTCCTGCTGTTCAGCCTGACCGTGGCCGGCCTGCTGGCGCTGTTCGGCCGCCGCGAACTGATGGGTCTGTCGAGCGCCTACGGCGAAGTCCTGGCCCACGAAGCCGAGCACAATGCCCTGTTGCGCCACCAGGACTGGCTGCGCACCGGCCAGGCCGAGCTGGCCACCAAAAGCGCCAACCTGCACGAACTCCAGCCGCTGGCCGACGCCGTGCTGGATTACGTCACGCCTTACCTGGGCGGCGTGGTGGCCGCGATGTACGCGCGCAGCGACGACGGCACCCTGACCCGCATCGGCGCCTACGGCTTCGCGCACCAGGACCAGCATGCGCGGGTGATCCAGCCCAAGGAATCGCTGGCCGCGCAGGCCGCCAACCAGAACCGCATCCTGACCCTGCGCGAGCTGCCGCCCGACTATATCAAGGTCGGCTCGGGGCTGGGCGAGACCTCGCCGCGCGAACTGCTGATCGCGCCGATCTCGAATCACGGCAAGATCAAGGGCGTGATCGAGATCGGCTTCCTGCACGGCGTTCGCGAGCGCGACACTGAATTCATGGCGCTGATCGGGCCGGCGGTCGGCGCCTCGGTCGCCTCCGTCGTCTACCGCCAGCGCCTGCAGCTGGCGCTGGAAGAACAACAGGCCATGAACGAGGAACTGCAGGTCCAGCAGGAAGAGCTGCGCACCGCCAACGAGGAGCTGGAAGAGCAGTCGCGCGCGCTCGAGGAATCGCAGACGGCGCTGGAAAACCAGCAGGCCGAGTTGGAGCAGACCAACGAGCAGCTGGCCGAGCAGGCCGCGAACCTCGACCTGAAGAACACGGCACTGACCACGGCCCAGGACCAGCTGCGCGAGCGCGCGCTGGAACTGGAGCGCGCCAGCCGCTACAAATCCGAATTCCTGGCGAACATGTCGCACGAGCTGAGGACGCCGCTGAACAGCTCGCTCATCCTGGCCAAGCTGCTGGCGGACAACGCGGCCGGCAACCTGAACGACGAGCAGGTGCGCTTCGCCCAGACCATCTATTCGGCCGGCAACGACCTGCTGAACCTGATCAACGACATCCTCGATATCTCGAAGGTCGAAGCCGGCAAGCTGGAACTGGTGCCGGAAGAGCTGCCGCTGCGCCGCGTGATCGAAGGCCTGGCGCGCACCTTCGAACCGCTGGCGCACCAGAAGAACCTGGAGTTCTCGCTGACGGTCGAGCCGAGCGTGCCGATGGCGATCCACACGGACCGCCAGCGCCTCGAACAGATCCTCAAGAACCTGCTGTCGAACGCGGTCAAGTTCACCGCTGCCGGCCGCGTCAGCCTGACGGTCAGCGCCAACGCCGAGGGCTGGGTGCAGTTCGAAGTGCAGGACTCGGGCATCGGCATCGCGCCGGAGCAGCAGGACAAGATCTTCGACGCCTTCCACCAGGCCGACGGCTCGACCGCGCGCAAGTACGGCGGCACCGGCCTGGGCCTGTCGATCTCGCGCGACCTCACCAGCCTGCTGGGCGGCACGCTGACGGTGGCGAGCACGCTGGGCGAGGGCAGCACCTTCATGCTGAGCCTGCCGCGCAACGGCGCCGTCGCCGCGACGCCGCCGGCGCCCCAGCTGGTGCATGCGGCGAAACCGGTGCGTGCGCCGGCCGCGCCGGCGCTGCCCGCCGCCGAAGCAGCGCCGGTGGCGCAGCCGGCCGGCCCGCGCTTCGACGACGACCGCGCCGAGCCGGCGCTTGGGCGCCGCACCGCGCTGGTGATCGAGGACGAGCCGGAATTCGCGCGCATCCTGTACGGCCTGGCGCACGACATGGAATTCCGCTGCCTGGTGGCGCTGACGGCGGAGGAGGGCCTGGAGCTGGCGGCCGGCGAGAACCCGGACGCGATCCTGCTCGACATGCGCCTGCCGGACCGGTCCGGCCTGTCGGTGCTGCAGCAGCTGAAAGACAATCCGGCCACCCGCCACATTCCGGTGCACGTGGTGTCGAGCCAGGAGAACGGCGGCGAAGCCCTGCACTTGGGCGCGATCGGCTATGCGCTCAAGCCTACCTCGCGCGAACAGCTTGAGGACGTGTTCCGCAAGCTGAAGGAGAAGTCTTCGCAGCAGGTCAAGCGGGTGCTGCTGGTCGAGGACGACGAGCGCCAGCGCGAGAGCGTGGTCAGGCTGATTGCCGACAGCGACGTCGAGATCGCCGCCGTCGGATCGGGCGAGGAAGCGCTGAAGCTGTTGCGCACACAGATTTTCGACTGCATGATCATCGACCTGAAGCTGCCCGACATGCAGGGCAATGAGTTGCTGCAGGCGATGTCCCTGGAAGAACTCTGCTCCTTTCCGCCCGTCATCGTCTACACGGGCCGCAACCTGACCCGCGAGGAAGAAGCGGAACTGCTGAAATATTCGCGCTCGATTATCATCAAGGGCGCGCGCTCGCCGGAACGCCTGCTCGACGAAGTGACGCTGTTCCTGCACAAGGTGGAGTCGCAGCTCTCGTCCGAGCGCCAGACCATGCTCAAGAGCGTGCGCGGGCGCGACCGGGTGTTCGAGGGCAGGACCATCCTGCTGGTGGATGATGACGTGCGCAATGTGTTTGCCCTGACCAGCGCGCTGGAGCAGCGCGGCGCGCATGTGGAAGTGGGCCGCAACGGCTTCGAAGCCCTTGCCAAGCTCGATGAAGTGGAATCGATCGACCTGGTGCTGATGGACGTCATGATGCCTGGCATGGATGGCCTGGAGGCGACGCGCAGGATCCGGCAGGACGCGCGCTTCACGCGCCTGCCGATCATCGCGATCACGGCCAAGGCGATGAAGGATGACCAGGAACAATGCCTGGCCGCCGGCGCCAACGATTATCTCGCCAAGCCGATCGACCTGACCCGACTGTACTCGCTGCTGCGGGTATGGATGCCGACCATGGAGCGGATTTGAGTATCGATATCGAACTGCGGATGCTGGTCGAAGCTGTCTATCTCAAGTACAACTACGACTTCCGCGACTACACCGGCGCGTCGCAAAAGCGCCGCGTGCTGGCCGCCATGCGCGCGATGGACTGCGATACCGTGTCCGCGCTGCAAGCCCGGGTAATGCACGAGCCGAGCGCCTTCGCCCAGCTGCTGCAATTCCTGACCATCCCGGTCACGGAAATGTTCCGCGACCCCGACTATTATCTGGCGCTGCGCCGGCAGGTCGTGCCTTTCCTGAAGACCTACCCGTCACTGAAGCTCTGGGTGGCCGGCTGCAGCACCGGCGAGGAAGTGTATTCGCTGGCGATCCTGCTGCACGAGGAGGGCCTGCTGGACCGCAGCCTGATCTACGCGACCGACATCAACCAGGAGTCGCTGGAAGCCGCGCGGCGCGGCGTGATGCCGCTCGAGCGCATGCGCCTGTACACCGAGAATTACCAGAAGGCCGGCGGCGCGAAGGCGTTCTCGGACTACTACACGGCGGCCTACGGCGGCGCGCTGTTCGAGCGCTCGCTGGTGGAAAACGTCACCTTCGCCGACCACAGCCTGGCTACCGACAGCGTGTTCGCCGAAACCCATTTCATCAGCTGCCGCAACGTCATGATCTACTTTAACCGGCGCCTGCAGAACCGCGTGCTGGGCCTGTTTCACGAATCCCTGGTGCACCGCGGCTTCCTCGGCCTGGGCAGCAAGGAGAGCATCGACTTCTCCAGCTACGCCCAGCGCTTCGAACCGCTGGCCAGGCGCGAGCGGGTGTTCCGCAAGGTGGGCTCGTGACGGATACAGACCTGCAGACCGCCTTGGCCGGCCGCCGCATCGAGGCGGTGGTGATCGGCGCCTCCGCCGGCGGGGTCGAGGCCCTGGGCGCACTGCTGCCCAAGCTGCCGGCCGGGGGCCGCCTGCCGGTCTTCTGCATCCTGCATCTGCCGGGCGACCGCGAGAGCCGGCTGGCCGAGCTGTTCGGCGAGCGCCTGCCGCTGCCGGTCAAGGAAGCCGCCGACAAGGAAGCCATTGCCCCCGGCACCGTGTACTTCGCCGGCGCCGGCTACCACCTGTCCGTGGAGCGCGACTTCAGCTTCTCGCTGAGCTGCGAACCGCCCGTGCATTTCGCGCGCCCGGCCATCGACGTGCTGATGGAATCGAGCGCCGACGCCTACGGGCCCGGCCTGGTGGGCATCCTGCTCACCGGCGCCAACCACGACGGCGCGGCCGGCATGGCTTATATTCATGCGAGCGGCGGCCTGACCGTCGTGCAAGACCCCGATGAGGCACAGGTGGCCACCATGCCGCAAAGCGCCATCGACCGTTTTTCCCCGCACCTGATCCTGCCCCTGGCCCGCATCGGGGCGCTGCTGCCCATGCTGGAGACGAAAATATCATGAGCGCACAAGACCCAAGCAAACTGCTGATCGTCGACGACCTGCCGGAAAACCTGCGCGCGCTGGATGCCCTGATCCGCGACGGCCAGCGCCAGGTGTTCCAGGCTGCCTCGGGCGAAGAAGCGCTGACCCTGATGCTCGAGCACGAGTTCGCGCTGGCCATCCTGGACGTGCAGATGCCGGGCATGGACGGCTTCGAACTGGCCGAGCTGATGCGCGGCACGGAACGCACCCGCAACATTCCGATCGTGTTCGTCTCGGCCGCCGGGCGCGAGCTGAACTACGCCTTCAAGGGCTACGAACAGGGCGCCGTCGACTTCCTGCACAAGCCGCTCGATCCGGACGCGGTGCGCAGCAAGGTGAACGTCTTCGTCACCCTCGACCAGCAGCGCCGCGCGATGCGGTGCCAGATGGAAGCGCTGGAGCGCAGCCGGCGCGAGCAGGACGTCCTGCTGCGCGAGCTGAACAAGACCCAGGAAGAGCTGCAGCGCTCGCTGCGCATGCGCGACGACTTCATGTCGCTGGTGGCGCACGAGCTGCGCACCCCGCTGAACACGCTGTTCCTGGAAACCCAGATGCGCAGCCTGCAGCTCAAGCGCGGCAACCTGCCGGCCTCCACGCCCGAGCAGGTCGGCAATATGATCAAGCGCGACGAGCGCCAGATCAAGGCCATGATCCGCCTGATCGACGACATGCTGGACGTCTCGCGCATGAAGAGCGGCACGCTGTCGATCCGTCCGGGCAAGGTAGAACTGATGGGCCTGCTCGAGCGCGTCGTCAACGACCTGTCCCTGCAGGCCGCCGCGGCGAACACGACCCTGAAACTGTCGGTCCACAAGCCCGTCGAAGGCTGGTGGGACGAGTTCCGCATCGAACAGGTGATCGTCAACCTGCTGACGAACGCCCTGCGTTATGGCGGCGGCGGCACGGTCGAGGTCAACGTGCAGGAGATCGGCTGCAATGTGCGGATCGACGTGCGCGACTACGGCAAGGGCATCGCCCCCGACTACATCGACCGCATCTTCGAACCCTACGAGCGCGGCGCCAGGGCCGGCGAGCCGAAGGGACTGGGCCTCGGGCTGTATATCTCGCGCCAGCTCGCCACCTCGCACGGCGGGGAGCTGACCGTGCAGAGCGCGCCGGGGCAGGGCGCGACCTTCAGCCTGCTGCTGCCATGCACGGAGGCGGCGGTGCCGGCCGCGGCCGTTTCCGCCTGATCCTGCATTTCGCCACCGCCGCCCCGATAGAGAAAATCAATTGACCGAATCCGTTCAATTAATTTCACATTCACCAGTGTGCGGGTTATAGTACGCACCTAACGTTTTTTTAACCCCGAAAGAGGAGTTTTCATGTCCATCATCAACACCGAGATCAAACCGTTCAAGGCAACCGCTTTCCACGACGGCAAGTTCGTCGACCTGACCGAAGCCGACTTCAAAGGCACCTGGTCGGTCCTGATGTTCTACCCGGCGGACTTCACCTTCGTCTGCCCGACCGAACTGGAAGACCTGGCTACCTTCCAGCCGGAGTTCGCAAAGATGGGCGTGAAAGTTTACGGCGTGTCGACCGATACCCACTTCGCCCACAAGGCATGGCACGACACCTCGGAAGCCATCAAGAAAGTGAACTACCCGCTGATCGGCGACCCGACCGGCGTCCTGTCGCGTAACTTCGAAGTCATGATCGAAGAAGAAGGCCTGGCCCTGCGCGGCACCTTCGTGATCAATCCGGAAGGCCAGATCAAGGTCATGGAAGTGCATGACAACGGCATCGGCCGCGACGCATCGGAACTGATGCGCAAGGTCAAGGCTGCCCAGTACGTCGCATCGCACCCGGGCGAAGTCTGCCCGGCCAAGTGGAGCGAAGGCGCCGAAACCCTGAAGCCGTCGCTGGACCTGGTCGGCAAGATCTAAGTAGTAGCGCTAGGTGTAGGGTGGGCTCCCCGAGCCCACGCGTGGTACCAGTAATACCAGGAGCGTGGCCGCGAGGGGCGGCCGCTCTCCTTCCCCTCCGAAGAATGCCGCCCATTTACATGGGCAGGCCATTGAAGCAATGCAGGCGATCAAACTGGTCGATCTGCCGGCCCAGATTCACCACTTTGATTTGATTTAACTGGATGCGTCCGCATGTGCGTCGCATCGGCCTGAACACGTCTGAACACGTTTGAACGAAAAGGATAAGACCATGAGCGCTCTCGACAATGATATGAAGACCCAGCTGGGTGCCTACCTGCAACGCGTCCAGCATTCCTTCGAGATGGTGGCCTCGCTCGACGACAGCGACACCTCGAAGCAGATGCTCGACCTGCTGCAAACCATCCAGGGCCTGCGCGCCGACAAGATCACGCTGCGCACAGACGGCAACGATGCCCGCCGGCCGTCCTTCAGCCTGCAGCGCCTGGGCGCCGACACCAGCCTGCGCTTCGCCGGCCTGCCGCTGGGCCATGAATTCACCTCGCTGGTGCTGGCCCTGCTGTGGACCGGCGGCCATCCGCCGAAGGTCGAGCAGGACGTCATCGACACCATCAAGAGCCTGGACGGCGACTACGAGTTCGACGTCTACATGTCGCTGAGCTGCCATAACTGCCCGGACGTGGTGCAGGCGCTGTCGCTGATGGCGATCCTGAACCCGCGTGTCAAGACCACCGTGATCGAAGGCGGCGCCTTCCAGAAGGAAGTCGAAGAACGGCAGGTGATGGCGGTGCCGATGGTGTTCCTGAACGGCGAGATGTTCGGTTCCGGCCGCATGATGCTCGAAGAAATCGTCGCCAAGCTGGACAAGGGCGCCGGCGAGCGCGACGCCGCCAAGCTGAATGCGAAGGAACCGTACGATGTGCTGATCGTCGGCGGCGGCCCGGCCGGCTCGGCAGCGGCCGTGTATGCGGCCCGTAAAGGCATCCGCACCGGCATCGCCACCGGCCGCATGGGCGGCCAAGTGAACGACACCATGTCGATCGAGAATTACATCTCGGTGCTGGAAACCGACGGCCCGAAATTCTCCGCCGCGCTGGAAGCCCAGGTGCGCCATTACGGCGTCGACATCATGACCCAGCAGGAAGCCGCGCAGCTGATCGCGCCATCAAAGCCGGGTGAGCTGGTCGAGGTGAAATTCGCCAACGGCGGTTCGCTGAAGTCGAGCACCGTGATCCTGTCGACCGGCGCGCGCTGGAGGAACGTCAACGTGCCCGGCGAGCAGGAATACAAGAACGCCGGCGTGAACTACTGCCCGCACTGCGACGGTCCGCTGTACAAGGGCAAGCGCGTGGCCGTGATCGGCGGCGGCAACTCGGGCGTGGAAGCGGCGATCGACCTGGCCGGTATCGTCGAGCACGTGACCCTGATCGAGTTCGCGAACCAGCTGAAGGCGGACGCGGTGCTGGTCAACAAGCTGCACAGCCTGCCGAACGTGAGCGTCCACGTGAACGCCCAGACCACGGAAATCACCGGCGACGGCAAGAAGGTCAACGGCATCAGCTTCAAGGACCGCCTGTCGGGCGAAGACCGCCACGTCGAGCTGGCAGGCGTGTTCGTGCAGATCGGCCTGGTGCCGAACACCGAATGGCTGAAGGGCAGTGTGGAGCTGTCGCGCTTCGGCGAGATCGTGGTCGACGCCCACGGCCGCACGAATGTGCCGGGCGTGTTCGCCGGCGGCGACGCCACCACCACGCCGTTCAAGCAGATCGTGATCGCGGCGGGCGACGGCGCCAAGTGCGCACTGTCGGCCTTCGATTACCTGATCCGCATGCCGGTGGCGGTCGAAGCGGCCTGAGAGCGCTCTGGATTGCCTGTCCGGGTCGACCGGCTTCGCCAGGTAAGGGTCGAAGCCGGCTTCCCGGGTCCGCATCGGTGAGAGTTAGAGAGATTCTGAGTGGAAATCCTCTGTACGATAGAGATACGCGCGGCCTTGGTGGCCGCCATACTCGTCAACCGGGGATCCCATGAGCTTTTTTGAATCGATCAGAACCTGTTTCAGCAAGTACGCCACTTTCGAAGGCACGGCATCGCGTTCGGAGTACTGGTGGTTCGCCCTGTTCCTGGTCCTGGGGTCCGGCTGCTGCGGGGTGATCAGCGATACGCTGCAGGCGGTATTCAATATCGCGACCTTGCTGCCTTCATTGGCGGCCGCCACCCGGCGCCTGCATGACACCGACCGCAGCGGGTGGTGGCAGTTGCTGTATCTCGTTCCGGTGATCGGCTGGATCGTGCTGATCGTGTTCTGGACGCAGGAATCCCGTCCGAACCGCTATGCGGGTTCGACTGGTGCGTATGCTTGAAGGGAAAAGGAAAGGCGCGCCGACTCGTGATTGCTCAGAGTAGCGTCGCCCGACAAGCGCAAGGCCTGCCGCTGGGGATGAGGTGAGACTGCAGCGCCTGCAGCATCGATCAGTGGAAGAACATCGGCGCCATGCCGTTCAGCGCATCGGTTTCAACCAGGAACCAGGTAGCAAGGCTGATGAGGCCGACGTGGAGTGCGGTCCAGGTGGCAGGGAAGACGCGGATCATGATGAACCTCCGGATGAATGCTGGTTGCGAGAGAATATGCTTCCATCTTAGGTCGACTGCTGTTTGGCAACTATCGGCGAGAAATCCTTCGCATTGTAGGAATTCACCTTGTGACCCTGTATGAGTGCTTGCAGGAAGCTCTAGTGGAGCTCCTACGGTAACTGTAGGTTGCGTCCTATAGCAGTCCAGGCCGGCCAGATTTACAGTTGGGTCCATCATGACCCGACACGAACCCAAACTCCTGCACAAAGGCCTGCTTGCGGTACGCCGCAACACCATCCGCCGCCTGCTGAATACCGTCTTCGGTCTCCAGCAACTGCGCGACGGCCAGCAACGTGTAATCGACAGCGTCCTCGACGGCAAGGACACACTGGCGATCATGCCCACCGGCAGCGGTAAATCGCTGTGCTACCAGATCCCCGCCCGCATCCTCGAAGGGATGACCATCGTCGTGTCGCCCCTCATCTCGCTGATGAAGGACCAGCACGAAAAGCTGAACGAGATGGGCATCCGCGCGGTGCAGGTCAACAGCAGCCTGAACGCCGAGGAAGAGCGCGAGTCGCTCGCCGCGATTGCGGAAAACCGTTGCGAGATCGTGTTCTGCACGCCCGAGCGCCTGGTGATGGCGGAGTTCGTCGAGGTGTTGAAGGAAGTCAGGATCGCCCTGGTGGTGGTCGACGAAGCCCACTGCATCTCGCAATGGGGGCATGACTTCCGCCCGGCCTATCTCGAGATGGCCGGCGCCATCGAAGCGCTGGGCCGCCCGCCGGTGCTGGCGCTGACCGCCACCGCCACCGAGGACGTGATCGACGACATCGGCCGCCAGCTCAGCCGCCCGCGGATGAACGTCATCAATACCGGCGTGTACCGGCCGAACCTGCATTACCGCGTGCTGCAGGTGACCAACCCCGAGGAGAAACTCGAGCAGGCGCTGCGCCTGGTGCGCGAGACCGAAGGCAAGGGCATCATCTACGCCGCCACCGTCAAGTGCGCCGAAGAGATCTACCACCTGCTGCAGGAGCAGGGCGAGTCCGTCACGATCTACCACGGCAAGCTGCCGGCCGCCGAGCGCAAGCTGAACCAGGACCTGTTCATGGACGACGAGCGGCGCGTGATGGTGGCCACCAACGCCTTCGGGATGGGCATCGACAAGCCCGACACGCGCTTCGTGATCCACCTGCAGATTCCGGCCAACCTCGAATCCTATTACCAGGAATCGGGCCGCGCCGGGCGCGACGGCAAGGACGCCGAATGCACGCTGCTGTTCCTGCAGGAAGACAAGCGGGTGCAGCAGTTCTTCCTGGTGAAGCACTATCCGAGCGCGGATGAGATCCGCGCCGTCTACGACGCCGTGCGCGAGCTGGCCGGGAACGAAACCGCGACGCCCGAGCGCGTCGAGGACGTGGCCGGCGATCTTGCAGGCCACAACCTCACGGTCTGCCTCAAGCTGCTGAAGGATGCGAAGCTGCTGCGCCAGTCGCGCAAGCTGGCGTATAACGTGACGGCCCAGGAGCCGAAGGCGAGCCTGTTCGAAGCCATGGCCGCGGTCTACCGCCAGAAGCAGGAGCACGACAAGGAAGCGCTGGAGCAGATGGTGAGCTATGCCGTCAGCGGTTTCTGCCGCTGGAAGCTGCTGCTGGATTACTTCGGCGACGAGGTCGAGGGCTTCGAGAAGTGCTGCCGCTGCGATAACTGCCTGAATCCGCCGGCGGCGGTGCTGACGGAAGATATCGAGATCCACGACGACGAGTTCGACCGCGAGCCGGAGCCGGAACCCGATCCGGCGTCCTCGTTCGAGCCCGGCGCGCGCGTCAAGGTGCCGAAGTATGGCGAGGGCACGGTGGTCTCGATCGCTGCCGACCAGGTCTGCATCGAGTTCCCGGACGGCGAACAGCGGTCCTTCCTGAAGGACTTCGTGGAACACGTTTAAGAGGAGAGTGCATTGGGTGACATGGTCGTCGTAAGAAAGGAAGGGCTGTACTGCGTACCCGGCGATTTCTACATCGACCCCTGGCGGCCGGTAGACCGGGCCGTCATCACCCATGCCCATGGCGACCACGCGCGCTGGGGCCACCGCCATTACCTCGCCTCCGATGCGAGCGTGGGCATCCTGAAGTCGCGCCTGGGCGCGGACATCAATATCGACGGACTGGCCTACGGCGAACGCATCGTGCACAACGGCGTCGCCATCTCGCTGCACCCGGCCGGCCATGTACTGGGCTCCGCCCAGGTGCGGATGGAACACGAGGGCGAGATCTGGGTCGCTTCGGGCGACTACAAGGTCGAACCCGACAAGACCTGCGCGCCCTTCGAAGCGGTGCGCTGCCATACCTTCATTACCGAATCCACCTTCGGCCTGCCGATCTACCGCTGGGATCCGCAGCAGGAAGTATTCGACGACATCAACCGCTGGTGGCGCCGCAACGCGGATGAAGGCCGCACCAGCGTGCTCTACGCCTACGCCTTCGGCAAGGCCCAGCGCGTGCTGTCCGGCCTCGACACGGCGATCGGTCCGATCGTCTGCCACGGCGCGGTCGAGCCGCTGAACCGCGTCTACCGCGACGGCGGCGTGGCGCTGCCGCCCACGCAACTCGTCAGCGAAACCGGCAAGGACGAGATGAAGCGCGCCCTGGTGCTGGCGCCGCCCTCGGCCGCGGGTTCCACCTGGACCCGCCGCTTCGGCGACTACAGCGACGCCTTCGCCAGCGGCTGGATGCTGCTGCGCGGCGCACGCCGGCGGCGCGGCGTCGACCGCGGCTTCGTGCTGTCCGACCATGCCGACTGGCCCGGGCTGCTCGGCGCCATCGAGGCCACCGGCGCCCAGCAGGTGGTGGTCACGCACGGCTCGATCCCGGTGATGGTGCGCTGGCTGCGCCAGCTCGGGCTGGATGCGAAGGCCTTCGACACTGAATATGGGGACGAAGACGACGACGCCGAAGGTTCGGCCGCCCCGGAAGAAGGAGAGGCGCACAAGGGCCCGGCGCGCAAGGAGGAGGCGAAGGATGCGTGAATTCGCCCAGCTCTATGCGGACCTCGACGAGACCACCGCCACCAACCGCAAGCTGGAGGCGCTGCAGAACTACTTCGAGCATGCGGCCCCGGAGAACGCCGCCTGGGCCGTGTACTTCCTGGCCGGCGGCAAGCCGCGCCAGGCGGTGCCGAGCAGGCTGCTGCGCGAAGCCGCCATCGAGTACGCCGGCCTCGACGAGTGGCTGTTCGAGGAATCGCACGCGGCGGTCGGCGACATGGCCGAGACCATCGCCCACATCCTGCCGCCGCCGAAGCGCCACAGCGACATCGGCCTGGCCGTGTGGATGGAAGAGCGCATCGGTCCGCTGCGCGGCGCCGATCCGGCCGCCATCCGCGAGAAGCTGTTCGCGTACTGGGACGAGCTGACCTGGCGCGAGCGCTTCCTGTTCGTGAAGCTGATCGGCGGCGGCTTCCGGGTCGGCGTGTCGAAGCTGCTGGTGACGCGCGCGCTGGCGGCCATCGCCGCGGTGGACGCCAAGCTGATCGCGCAGCGCCTGATGGGCTGGACCGACGGCCGCGTGCGCCCGACCGGCGCCGGCTTCCTGCAATTGATCGCGGCCCAGTCCGAGGACGAGCACAAGCTGCGCGGCGGGCAGCCTTACCCCTTCTTCCTGGCGCACCAGCTGAATGGCGACCCGGCCGATCTCGGACCCTTGTCCGACTGGCAGGTCGAGTGGAAATACGACGGCATCCGCGCCCAGCTGGTGCGGCGCGGCGCCCAGAACTACCTGTGGTCGCGCGGCGAGGATTTGATTACCGAGCGCTTCCCGGAGCTGGCCGGCCTGACGCTGCCGGAAGGGACAGTGGTCGACGGCGAGGTGCTGATCTGGCTTGACGCCGACGCCCCGGCGCCGTTTGCCGACCTGCAGAAGCGCATCGGCCGCAAGACGCTCAGCAATAAGCTGCTGGCCGAGCTGCCGGCGGTACTGCTGGCCTACGACCTGCTCGAACTGGACGGCGTCGACCTGCGCGGCCTGCCGCAGCACGAGCGGCGCGCCTTGCTGGAGACCCTGGTCACCGGGGTGGCGAAGCCGCAGCTGCGCATCTCACCGCTGGTCACAAGCGATACCTGGGACGACCTCGGCGCCCTGCGCGCCGAGTCGCGCGCGCGCGGCGTCGAAGGGATGATGATCAAGGCCCGCAATGCCCAGTACGGCGTGGGCCGCACCAAGGATGTCGGCACCTGGTGGAAGTGGAAGATCGACCCTTACGCGGTGGACGCGGTGCTGATCTACGCCCAGCCGGGCAGCGGGCGGCGCGCTTCGCTGTACACCGACTACACCTTTGCCGTGTGGGACGGCGATGGCGAGCAGCGCCGCCTGGTGCCCTTCGCCAAAGCCTACTCGGGCCTGACCGACGCCGAGATCCGCCAGGTGGACGCCACCATCCGCAAGACGACGGTCGAGAAGTTCGGTCCGGTGCGCTCGGTGAAACCGACCATGGTGTTCGAGCTGGGTTTCGAGGGCATCGCGCCGTCGCCGCGCCATAAGGCGGGGATCGCGGTGCGCTTCCCGCGCATCCTGCGCCGGCGCGAGGACAAGCCGGTCGACGAGGCGGATACGCTCGATACCCTGAAGGGGCTGTTGCAGGGGCTGCCGGACGAGGCGGCCAAAGGACCATGAGCTCATGAGCAAGTCGCAGGCAGAGCAGGCCGTCGATGCCTGGTTCGCGGCGCGCGGATGGAAGGTCTTTTCCTTCCAGCGCGCGGTCTGGAAGGCTGCCCTGGCCGGGCAGTCCGGCCTGTTGCACGCGAACACGGGGGCCGGCAAGACCTACGCCGTATGGTTCGCGGCCATGCTGCGCGGCGCCAACCGTTCGCGGCGCGACCGCACCGGACTGCGCGTGCTGTGGCTCACGCCGATGCGCGCGCTGGCGGCCGACACCCAGCGTTCGCTGGAACTCGCGGCAGCCGAGCTGGGCGCCGCCAGCCCGGAGGCGATCGGCGCCTGGACCCTGGGCGCGCGCACCGGCGACACCGGATCGAGCGAGCGCGCGCGCCAGTCGAAGAACCTGCCGGGCGCCCTGATCACGACGCCGGAATCGCTGACCCTGCTGCTGTCGCATGCGGCCGCGCGCGACCAGTTCAAGCACCTCGACATGGTCATCATCGACGAGTGGCACGAGCTGATGGGCAGCAAGCGCGGCGTGCAGGTGCAGCTGGCCCTGGCAAGGCTGCGGCGCTGGAATCCGGGGCTGGTCGTCTGGGGACTGTCGGCGACCATGGGCAACCTGGAGGACGCGCGCAATGTGCTGCTGGGAACGGATGCCGACCCGTCGAAGGGTGTGCTGGTCGAGGGCGACCTGAAGAAGCAGATCGTGGTCGACTGCCTGATTCCGCAGAACGTCTCGCGCTTTCCCTGGGGCGGCCACCTGGGCCTGCAGATGCTGCAGCCGGTGATCGACGAGATCGACCAGCACGGCGCGACGCTGGTGTTCACCAACACCCGCGCACAGTCCGAGATCTGGTACCAGAACCTGATCGAGGCGCGTCCCGACTGGGCCGGCGTGGTGGCGCTGCACCACGGCTCGCTCGATCGCGAAGTGCGCGAGTGGGTCGAGAAGGGCATGAAGAACGGCGAACTGAAGGCGGTGGTCTGTACCGCCAGCCTCGACCTGGGCGTGGACTTCCTGCCGGTCGAGCGCGTGCTGCAGGTCGGCAGCGCGAAGAACATCGCGCGCCTGCTGCAGCGGGCCGGTCGCAGCGGCCACGCACCGGGACGGATCTCGCGCGTGACCCTGGTGCCGACCAACAGCCTGGAGCTGCTGGAAGCGGCCGGCGCCAAACGCGCGGTCGCCACCCGCCGCATCGAGGCGCGCCAGGTGCCGAACAAGCCGATCGACGTGCTGGTGCAGCACCTGGTGACGATCGCGCTGGGCGGCGGCTTCCGTTCGGAGGAGCTGTATGAGGAAGTCCGCAGCGCCTGGTCCTACCGGCATCTCACGCCGGAGGAATGGCAATGGGCGCTCGACTTCGTCGCGCGCGGCGGCCAGAGCCTGTCGGTGTATCCGGAGTACCGGCGCGTGCTGCCGGACGAGGAGGGCGTCTACCGCGTGCCGGACGCCACCATCGGCCGGCGGCACCGCATGAGCATCGGCACCATCGTCTCGGACGCGCAGATGCAGGTGCAGTACGTGAGCGGCGGGCGGATCGGCAGCGTCGAAGAGTCCTTCGTCGGGCGCCTGAAGCCGGGCGACCATTTTCTCTTCAGCGGCCGCATCCTGGAGCTGGTGCGGGTGCATGAGATGACGGCCTACGTGAAGCGCAGCAGCAGTACGAAAGGCGCGATCAGCCGCTGGGGCGGGACCAAGGTGCCGCTCAGCGCCGAGATGGCCCGCGCCGGGCTCGAAGAGCTGGAGCGGGCCTCGAAGGGGATCTTCGATGGCCCCGAGATGCAGGCCGTGCGGCCGCTGCTGGAAGTGCAGGCGCGCTGGTCGGCGCTGCCCACCGGCGAAGTGCTGGTGGTCGAAAGCATGAAGAGCCGCGAGGGCTACCACCTGTTCGTCTATCCCTTCGGCGGGCGCTCGGTGCATACCGGGCTGGCCTCGCTGGTCGCCTTCCGGGTCGGGAAGATCATGCCGTCGACCTTTTCGGTGGCGGTCAACGACTACGGCTTCGAACTGCTGTCGCCCGAGCCGGTCGACTGGCCGCGCCTGTTCGACGCCGAGCTGGGGAGCGGCGTTGGCCTGTTCGATACCGGGCGCCTGCTGGAGGACGTGCTCGACAGCCTGAATGCGACCCAGCTGGCGCAGCGGCGCTTCCGCGAGGTGGCGCGCATCGCCGGTCTCGTGAACCAGGGCTTTCCGGGACAGCGCAAGTCGATGCGCCAGGTACAGGCATCGAGCGCACTGTTCTACGAAGTCTTCCGCAAGCACGACAGCGGCAACCTGCTGCTGACCCAGGCCGAGCGCGAGGTGCTCGAGCAGGAACTGGAGCTGACCCGCCTGCGCGATACGCTTCGGGAGCTGCACGGGCGCCGGGTGTCCTTCCACGAGCTCAAGCGCGCCACGCCCTTCGGCTTCCCGCTGATGGTCGAGCGGTTCCGCGAAAAAGTCTCGACCGAGAAGCTGTCCGACCGCGTGGCGCGCATGGTGCGCGAACTGGAAAAGGCGGCCGCGGCATGAACGACCTGGCGTTTCCGGGCGCGCTGACGGCCGAACTCGGCGGCGAGCAGCTGGTCCTGCTGCCGCAGAAGGCGGCGTTCTGGCCGCGCGAGCGCATGCTCATCATCGCCGACATCCACTTCGGCAAGGCGGCGGCCTTCCGCTCGTTCGGCATCCCGGTGCCGAAAGGAACGACCACCGAGAACCTGCACGCGCTCGACGCGCTGGTCGACCTGACCGGCGCCCGGCACGTGCTCTTCCTCGGCGACTTCCTGCACGCGCGCGCGGCGCATGCGGCCAGCACCCAGGCGGCGATGCTGGCCTGGCGCGACCGGCGCCGCGAGCTGCTGTTGACGCTGGTCCGAGGCAACCACGACAAGCATGCCGGCGACCCGGCGGAACGGCTCGGCATCGAACTGGTCGACGAGCCCTGGACACTCGGCCCGTATTCCTTCTGCCACCATCCCGACATCGATGCGCCCGGCTATGTGCTGGCGGGCCACGTGCATCCGGTGTACGTGCTGGCGACCCGCTCCGACGCGCTGCGCCTGCCATGCTTTATTGCCGGGCCGCGGCGCATGATCCTGCCTTCCTTTGGCGCATTTACTGGTGGGCATGCGCTGAAGCCCGAGCCTGGCGAACGCATCTGGGTGAGCTCAGGCGAGGCCGTGCACAGCGTTCGCTAGCGCACCGAGCTATCGGGCACCGCGGCGTAAGCTGGTTACATTGATAATAACCGCTCTGCAGGAGGACCCCATGGCAACAACCCGACAGACACTGGCCGCGGCAGTGGTTGCCGCGCTCCCTCTCTTCACGGCGACCGTGCCGGTTCCCGTGCAGGCCCAGGAACATCCGCGCGCCCGCGCGCTCGAGCCGCGCATCGAGGGCTTCAACGTCAACGAACTGCGCCGCATCGAGCCGGGCGCGGAACTGAATTTCGAGGTCTTCGGCACACCGGGCGGCAACGCCAGCGTGCGCATCGACGGCGCCACCCGCAACCTGAACCTGACCGAGACCAGTCCCGGCACCTACCGGGGCACCTACACGATCGGACGGCACGACCGCATCCGCCCGGACAGTTCCATCACCGCCAACCTGCGCGTGAACGGCATGGTCAGGACCCAGGCGCTGGCCGCGACCATCGTGCGCGTTCCCGAAAACGTGAGCCCGGGCGACCGCGAGATGGCGAGCACGCCGCAGGTCCGCACCTTCGACGTGCGCGGCAGCGACGACCTCGGTCCCGGTCACGAGCTGAAGTTCACGGTAATGGGCACGCCGGGCGCCAAGGTCGAGGTCCAGATCGCCGGCACGCGCGGCATCTTCACGCTACCCGAAGTGCGCCCCGGCGAATATTCCGGCCTGTACACGATCCGCCGCGGCGACGATATCGCGCCGGACGCGTCCGTGACCGCGACCATCCGCGCCAACGGCCGCTACTCGACCGCGACCCTGGGGCAGCCGCTGATGGCGGGCGGACGCATGCACGACGAACGCATGCGTGACGGACGCCGCAGCGGCGACGGTCCGCGCAACGGCGACCAGGTGGCGCGCTACTGCACCAATTGCGCGACGGTGGAGGCGGTGAACGTGCTCCAGGGCGATGCCGGCGCGCTCGGCACCGTGGGCGGCGCGGCGGTCGGCGGCCTGCTGGGCAACCAGGTCGGCAGCGGCAGCGGCCGCACGGCGGCGACGGTGGCCGGTGCGGTCGGCGGCGCGATTGCCGGACGCAGCATCGAGCGCAATGCACGCGCCCCGCGCTACGAGGTGGTGGTGCGCTACGAAAACGGCTCGACCCAGTCGATCCGCTACGACAACGATCCGGGCTTCCGCGTCGGCGAGCAGGTGCGGGTCAGCGATGGGGTGCTGACGCGCGACTGAGCCACGCCAGCACGGCAGGCAAAAAGCCGGCTCCGCAAGGGGCTGGCTTTTTTCATGTCAGGCCGTGGTCAGCACCTGGCCATCGCCCGAGGACTCGGCATCCGCCTTGTGCTTGGCGTTCTGCTTGGCCCGCGAACGCGAGGGCGGCAGGCGGCGCAGGGTCTTGAGCGCTTCCGGATCCTTGATGCCGATGGTGCGCTGGTCGACGGTGATCAGGCCGATCTCGTTGAAGGCAGACAGCGTGCGGCTGACGGTTTCCAGGGTCAGGCCGAGATAGCTGCCGATCTCGTGGCGCGTCATGCGCAGGTTGAACAACTTGCTCGAGTAACCCATCGCCGCGAAGCGATCGGCCAGCGAGATCAGGAAGCGGGCCACGCGCGCTTCCGCCGACAGGGCGCCGAGCATGCCGATCATGGCCTGTTCGCGCACCAGTTCGCGGCTCATCACGCCGTACATCAGGTTCTCGAGCTCGGCATGCACCCTCCCCAGGGCAGTCAGCTTCTTGAACGGTACGAGGATCAGGTCGCAGTCGGACAGGGCCACCGCTTCCGAAGCGTAGTGCCGGGTGTGGATGCCGTCGACACCGAGCATGTCGCCCTTCATGGGGAAGCTCAGCACCTGTTCGTTGCCGAACTCGTCGATCAGCACCGTTTTCAGGAAGCCGGAGTTGACGATATATAAGGTGTCGAACGCCTGGCCGATCGTGTGGACACGCTGGCCGGTCTTGAACTGTACGTGCTGGAACAGCAGCTCCTCGGTATTCATCGATACGGCGGCCGGGATATGGAGCAGGTCGCAGACCTCTTTCAGGTTTGACCACAGGCGACCCTGGCGCTGGCGCCCGGCCTCCATCTGTGACGAGTGCAGGGTCGAGGGGGCGGCGTTGCGTTGTTCTGACATTGGCTGGGACTGCATACTCATCTCCAGGTGAAGGAAAACAAGGTTTCAGGAGGCTCAATGCGGAGAATGGACCGCAAGCAAGTCGAAACGCTGAAGTCAGTATGCCAACACGAGTTCGGCATTCATATCAGCAACGGCTGAATGTGTAGGTAGGAAGGTGAGTCAGAATGTAAGAATATTCTTACTATCTTGGCTCACTTCCGAGGGAAGGCAGGGCATACCCGTGTAGGATAAGCGTCGAGAAGAGCTCGTCTCTTATGCGCCACGCAGGTCGTGGAGCAACCATGGACAGCCAGGAATGTCCAAAACAGTTTAGGCGCCGCCCGGTTCCAGCGGTCAGGCCTTCATCGGCGCCAGCAGGCGGTGGGCGACGGCGTACTGGACCATTTCGGACAGCGAGGTCATGCCCATCTTCTGCATGATGCGGGTCTTGTGAGTGCTCACTGTCTTCACAGACAGATGCAGGTTGTTGGCAATCTCGGTAATCGACTTGCCTCCCACCAGCAAGGAAAACACCTCGAATTCCCGGTCCGACAGCTGCTTGTGCAGCAGTTGCTCGTTCGGCGCCATGATGTTCAGCGCCAGTTGCTCGGCCACTTCGGTACTGATATAAGGACGGCCCGACGCCACCTTGCGGATTGCGCCGACCAGCTGGGTGCCGGCGCTTTCCTTGGTCAGGTAACCCTGGGCGCCGGCGCGGATCGCACGCACCGCATACTGTTCTTCCTCGTGCATGGTGAGGATCAGGATGGCGAGCTTGGGCGCTTCGCTGCGCACCTGGCGGATCAGGTCGACCCCGCTGCGGCCGGGCATCGACAGGTCGAGCAGCAGCAGGTCGAAACCTCCCTGGCGCACCAGCGACAGCACTTCGAAGCCGTTGATGGCTTCGCCGACGATCTCGATATCGAGCGCGCCGTCGAGGATGCGCTTGAGGCCTTCGCGCATGATGGTGTGGTCGTCAGCGATGACTATGCGAATCATAGGAGTTCCCCAGTGCAATGCGTGCGTAGCCTACACGCTAGCACATTGCTAAAATTTAATTTGTATTTTTTTGGCAATAGGCCGCCCCGGCGGTCACCCGCCAGCGGCCCGGCGCGGCGGATTCAGGTGCCGGGCTCGCGGATCAGACGGTGCACCAGGACCGGCTTGCTCGTCTGCGACAGCACTTTGTTCGTCACGCTGCCGAGCAACAATTGGCCCCAGCCACTGCGGCCGTGCGAGCCCATGAAGATCAGGTCGCAGTGTTGCTGCTCAGCCACGTCGACGATCTTCAGCGCGGCCGCGTCCGAGAACGCGGTCATGCAGGAATGCTTCAGCCCGCACTCGTCGGCCTTGCGCATGATCTTGCCCATGTATTCCTCGCCCAGGCGCCGCATCTGCGCCATATAGTCCTCTTCGCTGGGATAGGACGGCGGGATGATTTCCACATACACGGGGTACTGGTACTCGGGCGCGACGAACAGCGCGAGCACTTCCGCTCCCATCTGTTGCGCGAACTGGACGCCGGCGCAGGCAGTGTGTTGGGACACCGCGGAGCCGTCGGTGGTGATCAGGATCTTCTGGTACATGGTGAGCCCTCCCTCACGTCACGTTACCTTCTTATTGTAGTTCGGCTTTTCATCCTTGGCAGATAGTAAATGCTTGATCTTAATCAGGGTTGGGCTCGCTTTCCTGCGCGAAAACATCACATGGCACAAAAGCAGCTGCGATAAAAAAATACAACACTTGCTTTGTGAAAATATTCAGAAACACGCAGAAATAATTGTCGCTGAACTAAGTTTACGGAGCCAATCGGCAACGGTCCGTCTTCTAAGATTTACCTACGGCAACCACGCTGATACACTCGTGCAATACCCGGCCGTCAGTGTATTGACGGCAGCAGTACAGCACACAGCACTGATCATCGCGACATTTACATTATGGAGAAGCAGGGACTATGACCGACGCCGCTGACGATTTCGACGCATTATTCGAGGAAGTGGCAGCGCAACGAGCCAGCGCGCCCGCTCCCGTACCGGCACCGGCTCCGGCGCCCGAACCCGCCGCGGGCGGAGAGAGTGGCGACAGCGACGACCTCGAGGCCCTGTTCGACCAGGTTGCCTCGAATTCCGCGCCCGCCGCCGCGCCGGCCGCACCCGTGCCGGCCCCGGCCGTCACCGCCGCTGCCGAAGCCTCGGACGATCCGGACGGCCAGATGATGTATGCCCGCCTGGGCAGCATCGTGCGCATCATGCACGATTCGCTGCGCGAACTCGGCTACGACAAGGCGCTCACCGAAGCCTCGTCCCAGATCATCGACGCCCAGGACCGCCTGGAATACGTCGCCAGCCTGACCGAGCAGGCCGCGAACAAGGTGCTGAACACGCTGGACGAAGGCATGCCGGCGCAGGACCAGCTGTCCAAGCAGGCCAAGGATATGGAAGGCCGCTGGGCCGACCTGTTCTCCGGCAAGCTGTCGCTCGACCAGTTCAAGGCGCTGGCCGGCGACTCGCGCAGCTTCGCGGCAGCCGTGTCGGAAGCAACCGAAGCCGAGAAGGCGCGCCTGCTCGAGATCATGATGGCCCAGGATTTCCAGGACATCACCGGCCAGCTGATCAAGAAAGTGGTCAAGATCACGCAGACGGTCGAGAACGAACTCGCCCAGCTGCTGCGCGACAGCGCCCCGGCCGAGGTGAAGGAAAAGCTGGCGCAGAAGCACGCGGCGCAGGAACAGGAGAAGCCCGCCGAACTGATGCAGGGACCGTCGGTGCCGTCCGCGGCGCTCGACCAGGACAGTGTCGATGACCTTCTTGCCGATCTGGGATTCTAATGGATGAAATGCTCAAGGATTTCGTGATCGAGGCCTTGGATCTTGCGACCAACGTCGAGGAGCATCTGCTCCGCCTCGAACGCGATCCGGATAACAAGGAAACGCTGAACGCGGTGTTCCGCTCGTTCCACACCATCAAGGGTGGCGCGGGCTTCATGGGACTCCCTGCGCTGGTGACCGCCTGCCACCTGACCGAGAACCTGTTCGATGCGCTGCGCACCGGCGCGGCCCCGGTCACGCCGTCGGCGATCGAGGCGTCGCTGCAGGCTTCCGGCTTCGTCGCCGACCAGCTCAACGACCTGAACAACGGCACGGCGCCGGAGCAGCTTGCGCCGATGCCGGCCGATCTCGAGCGCATGCTGAAGGATGCGATCGACGGCAAGGATGCGCCGAAGGCCGCACCTGCGCCTGCTCCCGCTCCGGCGGCGGCCCCGGCGCCGGTCGCCGCTGCAGCGCCTGCGCCCGCCGCAGACGTCGGCAATGACGACCTGGATTGGGAAGGCATGTACATGGCGGTGGTCCCGCCGGGCACTCATGCGCCGGCCGCGGCTTCTGCTCCGGCAGCGGCAGCCGCTCCGGCAGCCGCGGTGACGCCGCCGGCCGCGCCCGCCGCAGCACAGGAAGCAGCGCCGGCCAGGGCCGGCTGGGACGGCGTCGAGCGCCGTTCCGAGAGCAAGCCGGCCGCAAGCGCCCCGGCCAAGGACGAGAGCATCCGTATCGATGCCGTCAAGCTGGACGCGCTGCTGGAAGTGGCGGGCGAATCGGTGCAGGCCGCGAACCAGGCTGCCGTGCTGCTCGAGCGTCTGGCGCAGTTCAAGTTCGAAGGCCAGGCCGCCACCCTGATGGCGACCCTGACCGAGACCCTGGAGCGCGCCTCGCGCTACTCGGCCGAGCTGCAGCGCGCCACGCTGGCGACCCGCATGCAGCCGGTGGGCCGCCTGTTCCAGAAGTTCCCGCGCCTGGTGCGCGAGCTGGCCAAGGACCTGGGCAAGGAAGTCGAGCTGATCATCGAAGGCGCCGAGACCGAAGTCGACCGCGTCGTGGTGGACAGCCTGTACGACCCGCTGGTGCACATGCTGCGCAACGCGCTCGACCACGGCGTCGAAGGCCCGGAAGACCGCGTCGCCGCAGGCAAGCCGGCCAAGGCCTATATCCTGCTGAAAGCCTGGCAGGAAGCCAACAGCGTCATGATCGTGCTGCAGGACGACGGCCGCGGCATGGACCCGTCCAAGCTGCGCAAGAAGGCGATGGAAAAGGGCCTGATCACCGAGCACCAGGCCAGTTCCGACGACGAAGCCTACCAGCTGGTGTTCCTGCCGGGCTTCTCGACCAAGGAAGTGGCGTCGTCGGTGTCGGGACGCGGCGTCGGCATGGACGTGGTCAAGACCGCGGTCGAGAAGAACCGCGGCGCGATCCGCATCGACTCGAACCTCGGCACCGGCACCAAGTTCTCGATCCGCCTGCCGATCGAACTGTCGATCGTGCCGACCATGCTGGTGTCGACCTCGGGCGCCCAGCTGGCCCTGCCGATGGCGGTGGTCGAGCGCGTGGTCGAGCTGCCGGAAGAGTTCATGCAGGTCGGCGGCGCCCCGGTGCTGAAGGACCAGGGCCGTCCGCTGCCGGTGCGCTCGCTGGCGCTGTCGCTCGGCTACGAGGCATGCTCGGAGCGCGTCGGTATCGTCATCAACGCGCCCCAGCCCTACATCATCGCGGTGGAAGCGGTGGACGGCACGGCCGACCTGGTGATCAAGCCGATGACGGCGCTGCACGTCGAAGGCATCACGGGCACTGCGCGCTCCGCCGAAGGTTCGCTGGTGCTCGTGGTGGGCCTGTCCTTCCTGATGGACGGTTGCCGCTCCAGCGTGCGCTTGGCTGCATAAAAGCAACACATCATAAAGCCAAGAAAAGCCTGCGCATAAACTGCGCAGGCTTTTTTTATTTGCACGAATGAAAACTAGTGCAAATAAAATTCGTGCGCTGATGAGTTCATTGGAATAATCGTGCAAGCAGCGGGGGCTGACGCAGTGCACAAATATGGCATAATCAAAGACCATGCCCGCATGAAGCGGTCGTCTTTACGGAATATCATGTTAAAAACGCTCTACGACAAACTCTGGGATTCGCATGTCGTGCGTGCCGATGCGGATGGCACCACCGTGCTGTATATCGACCGTCACCTGGTCCACGAAGTCACCAGCCCGCAGGCGTTCGAAGGCCTGCGCGTGGCGGACCGTCCGCTATGGCGCACCTCCGCGAACCTCGCCGTAGCCGACCATAACGTGCCGACCACCGACCGCAGCCATGGCATCGCGGACCCGACCTCGCGCCTGCAGGTCGAGACCCTCGACGACAACGCCAAGGCCTTCGGGGTTACTTACTTCAACATGAACGACAAGCGCCAGGGCATCGTCCACGTGATCGGGCCGGAGCAGGGCGCCACGCTGCCCGGCATGACGGTGGTGTGCGGCGACTCGCATACCTCGACCCACGGCGCCTTCGGCTGCCTGGCGCACGGCATCGGCACCTCGGAAGTCGAGCACGTGATGGCCACGCAGACCCTGCTGGCGAAGAAGTCGAAGGCCATGCTGGTGCAGGTCGACGGCGCGCTGCCGGCGGGCGTGACCGCCAAGGACATCGTGCTGGCCGTGATCGGCAAGATCGGCACCGCCGGCGGCACCGGCTACGCGATCGAATTCGCCGGCTCGACCATTCGTTCGCTGTCGATGGAAGGCCGGATGACGGTCTGTAACATGGCGATCGAGGCCGGCGCGCGCGCCGGCATGGTCGCGGTCGACGACACCACCATCGATTACGTGAAAGGCCGTCCGTTCGCACCCAGCGGGCCGCATTGGGAGCAGGCCGTCGCCTACTGGCGCACCCTGCACACCGATCCGGGCGCGAAGTTCGACATGGTGGTGACCCTGAACGCGGCCGAGATCCGCCCGCAGGTCACCTGGGGCACCTCGCCCGAGATGGTGACCACGGTCGACGGCCGCGTGCCCGATCCGGACAAGGAACGCGACCCGGTCAAGCGCGACGCGATGGAAAAGGCGCTGGTCTACATGGACCTGAAGCCGAACACGCCGATCGAGAACATCCGCATCGACAAGGTGTTCATCGGCTCCTGCACCAACTCGCGCATCGAGGACTTGCGCGCCGCCGCCGCCGTCGTGCGCGGCCGCCAGCGCGCCTCGAACGTGAAGCTGGCGATGGTGGTGCCGGGTTCGGGCCTTGTCAAGGAACAGGCCGAGCGCGAAGGCCTCGACAAGATCTTCAAGGCCGCCGGCTTCGAATGGCGCGAGCCGGGCTGCTCGATGTGCCTGGCCATGAACGCCGACCGCCTCGAACCGGGCGAACGCTGCGCCTCGACCTCGAACCGCAACTTCGAAGGCCGCCAGGGGCAGGGCGGACGCACCCACCTGGTGTCGCCGGCGATGGCGGCTGCGGCGGGCATCGCCGGCCACTTCGTCGACGTGCGCGCACTGTAGAACGGAGGGGTCAGAGTCCGGTGTTGGTTTTCGAGCGACTCTGACCCCGCTGCTCAGCCGCACAGGAATTGTAAGGATACAGGCGCCACCAGCGCCGCAACTACCTGGCCGGGGTCGATCATCCCGGCCGGAGCATGACATCAATATTAGGGATACCATGAAAAAAGCACTCGCTCTCGCACTCATCGCATTCGTTGTCACTGGCTGCAATACCATCTCCGGCGTCGGCAAGGACGTGCAGAAGGTCGGCCAGGTGATTACTGGCGCGGGCGGAAAATAAACCTTGATGGGCTCTGGCCGCGGACTCCGGGGTCAGAGCCCTTTTAAAAGCAACACCGGGCTCTGACCCCTGCGATCATGGAAAAATTCACCGTACACGATGGACTGGTGGCGCCGCTCGACCGCGCCAATGTCGATACCGACGCCATCATTCCGAAACAGTTCCTCAAGTCGATCCGCCGCACCGGCTTCGGCCCCAACCTGTTCGACGAATGGCGCTACCTGGACCATGGCGAACCCGGCATGGACAACACCGGGCGTCCGTTGAATCCGGACTTCGTGCTGAACCAGCCGCGCTACCAGGACGCCTCGATCCTGCTGGCCCGCAAGAATTTCGGCTGCGGCTCGTCGCGCGAGCACGCGCCCTGGGCCCTGCAGCAGTACGGTTTCCGCGCCATCGTCGCGCCGAGCTTCGCCGACATCTTCTTCAACAACTGCTACAAGAGCGGTCTGCTGCCGATCGTGCTGAGCGAACAGCAGGTCGACCAGCTGTTCAACGAGGTCAAGGCCTTCCCCGGCTTCCGCCTGGTGGTCGACCTCGAGCAGCAGGTCATCCGCACGCCGGACGGCCACCTGGCCTTCGAATTCGCGATCGACGAGTTCCGCAAGTACTGCCTGCTGAACGGCCTGGACGACATCGGCCTGACCCTGCGCCATGCCGACGAGATCCGCGCCTTCGAAGAGCGCCATCTGCGCCAGCAGCCCTGGCTCGCCAACACCATCTGAGAAAGCTGACATGAAGATTGCGATCCTGCCGGGCGACGGCATCGGCCCCGAAATCACGGCCCAGGCGGTCAAGGTCCTGAACGCCCTCGGCGAGAAATTCGAGCTGGAGAGCGCGGAGGTCGGCGGCGCCGGCTACGCGGCCCACGGCCATCCGCTGCCGCAAGGCACGCTGGCGCTGGCCAAGGCCGCCGACGCGGTGCTGTTCGGCGCCGTCGGCGACTACAAGTACGACACCCTGGAGCGCGCGCTGCGCCCCGAGCAGGCCATCCTCGGCCTGCGCAAGGAGCTCGGCCTGTTCGCCAACCTGCGTCCGGCCATCCTGTATCCGGAGCTGGCGGGCGCCTCGACGCTCAAGCCGGAAGTCGTGTCCGGCCTGGACATCCTGATCATCCGCGAACTGACCGGCGACATCTATTTCGGCAAGCCGCGCGGCGTGCGCGAGTGCCCGGACGGTCCGTTCGCCGGCCAGCGCGAAGGCTTCGACACCATGCGCTATGCGGAAGGCGAAATCCGCCGCATCGCCCACGTCGCCTTCCAGGCCGCCCGCAAGCGCGGCTCGCGCGTGACCAGCGTCGACAAGGCGAACGTGCTGGAAACCTTCCAGTTCTGGCGCGACATCGTCACCGAGGTGCACAAGGACTACCAGGACGTCGAGCTCGAGCACATGTACGTCGATAACGCGGCGATGCAGCTGGTGCGCGCACCGAAGAAGTTCGACGTCATCGTCACCGGCAACATGTTCGGCGACATCCTGTCGGACGCGGCGGCGATGCTGACCGGTTCGATCGGCATGCTGCCGTCGGCTTCGCTGGACGCCAACAACAAGGGCCTGTACGAGCCTTCGCACGGCTCGGCGCCGGACATCGCCGGCAAGGGCGTGGCGAATCCGCTGGCGACGATCCTGTCGGCCGCGATGATGCTGCGTTTCTCGCTCGGCAAGCCGGAGCAGGCCGACCGCATCGAGAACGCGGTCAAGGCCGTACTGGCCCAGGGCCTGCGCACGCCGGACATCTTCGAGGAAGGCACGACCCGCGTCGGCACCGAACAGATGGGCGATGCGGTGGTCAACGCATTGGCATAATCCGGCGTTAAGCACGAATCAATAACGCCGTAGGGCGGGCTCTCCGGGCCCGCCAGAACATAGATTAAGAGAGATTAAAATGAAACTAGTTGGTCTGGTTGGTTGGCGCGGCATGGTCGGTTCGGTCCTCATGAAGCGCATGCAGGACGAGGGCGATTTCGACCATATCGAGCCGGTGTTCTTCACCACCTCGAACCCGGGCGGTCCGGCCCCGGCGATGGCGAAGAACGAGACCAAACTGAAGAGCGCGACCGATATCGCCGAGCTGTCGAAGTGCGAGATCATCATCTCGTGCCAGGGCGGCGACTACACCACCGAGGTGTTCCCGCAACTGCGCGCGGCAGGCTGGAACGGCTACTGGATCGACGCCGCCTCGACCCTGCGCATGAACGACGACGCCGTGATCGTGCTGGACCCGGTCAACCTGAACGTCATCAAGGATGCGATGACCCGCGGCGTGAAGAACTTCGTCGGCGGTAACTGCACCGTGTCGTGCATGCTGATGGGCCTGGGCGGCCTGTTCAAGCACGACCTGGTCGACTGGATGACCTCCATGACCTACCAGGCCGCATCGGGCGGCGGCGCCCAGCACATGCGCGAACTGCTGACCCAGTTCGGCACCATCAACGCGGCCGTCAAGCCGCTGCTGGACGATCCGGCGTCGGCCATCCTGGAAATCGACCGCCAGGTGCTGGCGACCCAGCACGGCCTCTCGAGCGACGAGACCAAGCAGTTCGGCGTGCCGCTGGGCGGCAACCTGATCCCCTGGATCGACAAGGACCTGGGCAACGGCCAGTCGAAGGAAGAGTGGAAGGGCGGCGCCGAGACCAACAAGATCCTGGGCCGCAGCCCGGCAAGCGGGAACGTGATCCCGGTCGACGGCCTGTGCGTCCGTATCGGCGCGATGCGCTGCCACTCGCAGGCGCTGACCATCAAGCTGAAGAAGGACGTGCCGCTGGACGAGATCAACGACATCATCGCCAACGACAACCAGTGGGTGAAGTTCGTGCCGAACACCCGCGAAGCCTCGATGCGCGACCTGACCCCGGCCGCCGTCACCGGCAGCCTGACCATTCCGGTCGGTCGCGTGCGCAAGATGTCGATGGGGCCGGAGTACATCTCGGCCTTCACCGTCGGCGACCAGCTGCTGTGGGGTGCCGCCGAGCCGCTGCGCCGCATGCTGCGCATCGTGCTGGACAAATAAGCGGGTCGAACGGCACGGTACAATGCAAGGCGGCTGCGGCCGCCTTTGTTGTTTTGGCGTATGGTTGTCATTGCAAGAGGTGCTAATGAAATGTCATGGTTTGACCCGGAAAACATCAGTTCCATGAATAGACCGTCTACATACCTCACAACTGGTGAATGTTTCCTTCTGTAGAGCTTGCATGCCCTAGTGCATGATGCTATGTTGCCGAGACCTCCGGGCAACGCTTCGCCCCCGCTCAACTCATTCAGTCGAATTATGCATCCCACTCACCGTCCCTCGATGAAGTCGTCCGCGCTGAAGAAGCTCACCGCGGCGGTCGCCAGTGCGTTGGTCCTGAGCTCGGCCGCTCATGCTGCAGGCCTCGGCAAGCTGACCGTGCTGTCCGCGCTCGGCCAGCCCTTGCGCGCCGAAATCGAGTTGACGGCGGTGTCGAGCGACGAGGCCAACGGCCTGGTGGCCAAGCTGGCTTCGGCGGAAGCCTTCCGCACCGCGAATATCGAATTCAACCCGGCCCTGCTGTCGCTGCGTTTCGCGGTCGAGCAGCGCAACGGTCGCCAGTTCATCCGCGTCACCTCGACCCAGCCGCTGAACGAGCCCTTCGTCGACATGCTGCTGGAGCTGACCTGGAATAACGGCCGCCTGGTGCGCGAATACACCTTCCTGCTCGATCCGGCCGAGTTGCGCGCGACCCAGTCGGCGCAAGTGGCCGCGAACGAGGCTGCGCGTCCGCGCGCGGAAAAGGCGGCGCCGGCAGCAAGCGCACCGGCAGGTCCGGCGGCGGAACTTCCGCGCCGCAGCCGTGCGCGCGCGACCGAGGAGGCCGCCCCGGGTTCGGGCACCGGCGCGGCCACCGGCGCAAGCAGGGGCGAGGCCGGCCGCCAGGCCGGCGCGGCGAGCTACCGCGTCAAGCCGGGCGACAGCCTGGGCCGCATCGCCGCCCAGCTCAAGCCGGTCGACGTCTCGCTCGACATGATGCTGGTGGCGCTGTACCGCGCCAATCCGGACGCCTTCATCGGCAACAACATGAACCGCCTGAAGTCGGGCCGCATCCTGTCGGTGCCTGCTTCGGGCAGCGTGCAGGCGCTGAACGACGACGAAGCCCACGGCGTGGTGGTCGCGCATGCTGCCGACTTCAACGCCTACCGCAACAAGCTGGCCGGCCAGGTCGGCGCCGCCGAGCCGGTCAAGGCGCCGCAGGCGGGCCAGAGCGCCGGCGGCAAGATTACCGCCAAGGTCGAGGAACGCCCGACCGCCGCCAACGAGTCCCAGGACCAGCTGCGCCTGTCGAAGGCGCCGGCTGCGGGCGCCGCCGCCGGCAAGGGCGCGACCATGAGCACCGAGGACACCATCGCCAAGCAGCGCGAGCTGGAAGAAGCCCAGCAGCGCGTCAAGGAACTCGAGCGCAATATCGGCGACCTCGAGAAGATTGCGACGGTCAAGAGCAAGGGCGGCGCCGAGGCCCAGCAGAACGCATCGGCGCCGGCCGCAAGCCCGGCCCCGGCCCCGACCCCGGCGGCCCCGCAGCAACAGAAGCCCGCGCCGAAGAAGCTCGCGACCATCAAGCCGGCCGCCAAGCCCGCGCCCGCCGAACCGGGCCTGCTCGACTTTATCCTGGACAACCTGGCCCTGGTCGGCGGCGGCGCCGCTGCGCTGCTGCTCGGCGGCCTGCTGGTCGCCCAGCGGCGCAAGAAGAAAGTGGTCAAGGTCGTCGCCGAACCATCGATCCTGGGCGTACCGACCGAACCGGCGCACTCGCTGTTCGCCGAGACCGGCGGCCAGAGCGTCGACACCAGCAACAGCGTGTTCAATTCCAGCTTCGCCCCCTCGGCCAGCCAGCTCGACACCAATGAGGTCGATCCGGTGGCCGAAGCCGACGTGTATATCGCCTATGGCCGCGACGCCCAGGCCGAGGAAATCCTGAAGGAAGCCCTGCGCACCCATCCGGAGCGCTACCCGGTGCGCCTGAAGCTGCTCGAGATCTACGCCTCGCGCAAGGATCAGCGCGCCTTCGAAACCCAGGCCGGCGAGTTGTACAGCATGACCCGCGGCCAGGGCGAGGAGTGGGCCCAGGCCGCCGCGCTGGGCCTGTCCATCGATCCGTTGAATCCGCTGTATGCGACCGGCGGCGCCGAGGCCGACGCGGTCCCGGCGCCCGGCGAGCCGGCCCAGGCCTTCACGGCCAGGGACTTCGACGATGCCTTCGGCGCCGACCTGAGCGCCGCCCCGGTGCCGGCGGCTGCACACGAGCCGATGAGCTTCGACCAGCACTTCGCCGGCGCGATGGGCACGGCCCAGCCGGCCGCGCCGTCCGAAGCCGCCGCCCCCGCCGACGCGCAGGCTGCATCCGCGGCCGAGGAAGAGCACACCCTGGACTTCGACCTGGGCGGCCTGGCTTTCGAGCCGGTGCAGGCCGAGGAGCCGAAGCCGGCCCAGGCGCAGCACGACGCGCAGCACGACGCGCAGTACGACGACAACCTGCTCGACTTCGACATGGGCGGCTTCGATGCCGCGCCGACGGCAGCACCGGCCGAACCGGGCGTGGCGCAGGCCGAGGCAGCCCCCGCAACGGCCGCCGCCGAGGAGCCGCTCGACTTCTCCTTCGACATGGACTTCGGCGCACCGGCTGCGAACCCGGTGCCGCAGCCGGCCGTCCAGCCGGCCGCTCAGGTGGCCGACGCCGTCGATGACCTGACTTTCGGCGACTTCGACCTGGGCGACACCGTCCCGGGCGCCGCCGCGGCCCCGGTCGCCGCAACGGAAGCTGCAGCGCCGAACAGCGACTTCGACATGGCCAACCTGGCCAGGGAGTTCGACCTGCCGGACCTGCCGTCGCCGCAGGCGGCGCCGGAACAGACCCGCCAGGCCACCGAACTGGAAGACCCGCTGTTCGATCTCGACAGCATGGACTTCGGCCTGGAGCCGGTCGCGCCGGCAAGCGCACCGGCGCCCACCCCGGCGCCGGACCTGTCGCTGGAAGACGAGCTGTTTGGCCTGTCCGACCTGCCGGCGGCGACCCCGGCCCCGGTCGACAGTGCCGAATACGCACCGCACGGCATGCTGGAGCCGGCGAAAGTGGAGCCGGCCTTCGACCTGGCCGGTTTCGACCTCGACCTCCCGGGCGAGCACGGCCTGCCGCTGCCGGAAGCCGGGACGGTGACGGCGCCGGCCGCTGCGCCGGCCGAGCTGTCGGCGGCGCACATGGAAATGGAAACCAAGCTGGACCTGGCAATCGCGTACCAGGAAATCGGCGACAAGGAGGGCGCGCGTGAGCTGCTCGAAGAAGTCATCAAGGGCGGCAACAGCGACCAGGTCTCGAAGGCCAACGCAATGCGCGCACAGCTCGCGTGAGGCCGGCTGAGTGACAAGAATCGCATTGGGTGTCCAGTACATCGGCACCGCCTGGAACGGGTATCAGAAACAACCGTCGCGCGACACGGTGCAGGACCAGCTCGAGATCGCTCTCGAGAAGTTCGCCTGCACCAGGCTCGCCACCACCTGCGCCGGCCGCACCGACGCCGGCGTCCACGCCATCGAACAGGTGGTCCACTTCGACACGGAACTCGACCGCGCGCCGCAATCCTGGGTGCGCGGCACGAATGCCTTCCTGCCCGATTCGATTGTGGTGCGCTGGGCGCACGTGGTCGCGCCGGACGCGGAAGGGCAGGACTTCCATGCGCGCTTCTCGGCCCGCTCGCGCACCTATCACTACGTGCTGTACAACCATCCGAACCCATCGGCCCTGCTGGCCGGGCGCGCCGGCTGGGTGTTCCGCCCGCTGGACGTGGAGCGCATGCGCGAGGCCGCCGGGCACCTGATCGGCACGCACGACTTCAGCAGCTTCCGCGCCTCCGGCTGCCAGGCGAATTCGCCCGTCAAGCAGATGCACGAGCTGAACATCGTGCGCCACGGCGACGTGATCGTGTTCACGGTGCGCGCCTCGGCCTTCCTGCACCACATGGTGCGCAACATCGTCGGCTCGCTGGTCTACGTGGGCACCGGCCGCAACCAGCCGGGCTGGATGGCCGAGGTCCTGGCCGCCCGCTCGCGCGACGCCGCCGCCCCGACCTTCATGCCCGACGGTTTGTATCTTGCTACAATCGACTACGATCCGAAGTGGGGGCTGCCGCAGGAGGCGACGCCACCGCTGCCCTGGTTATGAATTCGGGGTCGGATCCCGAATTTCACGGTTGGGCTCCGACCCCGACTGAATAGGGAAATCATGCAACGCACCCGAATCAAAATCTGCGGCATCACCCGCGAACAGGACCTGCGCGCGGCCGTCGATGCCGGCGCCGACGCCCTCGGCTTCGTCTTCTATCCGAAGAGCCCGCGCTACATCACACCCGCGCAATTTGCGGCGCTGGCGCCCGCCATGCCGCCCTTCGCCAGCGGCGTCGGCCTGTTCGTCAACGCCAGCGCGGACGAGGTCCGCCAGGCCGTGGATGCCGGCCCGATCGCGCTGCTGCAGTTCCACGGCGACGAAACGGCAGAGCAGTGCGCAGCCATCGCGGACGTCGTGAAACGGCCCTTCGTACGGGCCTACCGCGTCAAACCTGACACAAGCGCGTCCGACCTGCTAGAATCGGAAGCTCAATACCGCGCCGCCAGCCCCTGGTTCTCGGGCCTCCTGCTCGATACCTGGGTCGACGCCTACGGCGGCGCAGGAAAGGTCTTCGATTGGTCTCTTATTCCAAAAGAGCTCGCGCCTCGGGTCGTTTTGAGTGGTGGCTTGAGCGTGCAAAACGTGACTAGCGCGGTGATGCGCGTACGCCCCTTTGCGGTCGACATCAGCAGTGGTGTCGAGGAAAGCAAGGGGATCAAGGATGCCCGCAAGATTGCCGCGTTCGTCGACGCGGTGCGGGCTGCCGATGCATCACCCGATATGAGCGAGTCACACCATGGAGAACACCCCTAAAGGTCTGTTCAAGACCCCCCAGTACCAACTGCCGGACGCCTCCGGCCACTTCGGCCCCTACGGCGGCAGCTTCGTCGCCGAGACCCTCAGCCATGCGCTGGCCGAGCTCAACGAAGCCTACGCGCGCTACAGCCAGGATCCCGAATTCCTGGAAGAGTTCCGCTACGAGCTGGCGCACTTCGTCGGCCGCCCGTCGCCCGTGTACCACGCCAAGCGCTGGTCGCAGCAGGGCGGCGGCGCCCAGATCTATTTCAAGCGCGAAGACCTGAACCACACCGGCGCGCACAAGATCAACAACGTGATCGGCCAGGCCCTGCTGGCAAAGCGGATGGGCAAGCCGCGCATCATCGCCGAGACCGGCGCCGGTCAGCACGGCGTGGCCACCGCGACCATCTGCGCGCGCTTCGGCCTCGAATGCGTGGTCTACATGGGCGCGGAAGACGTCAAGCGCCAGGCCCAGAACGTCTACCGCATGAAGCTGCTGGGCGCGACCGTCGTGCCGGTGGAGTCCGGCTCCAAGACCCTGAAGGACGCGCTCAACGAAGCGATGCGCGACTGGGTCACCAACATCGAGAACACCTTCTACATCATCGGCACCGTGGCCGGCCCGCACCCGTATCCGATGATGGTGCGCGACTTCCAGTCCGTGATCGGCGAGGAATGCCTGGTGCAGATGCCGGAGATGACCGGCCGCCAGCCGGACTACGTGGTCGCCTGCATCGGCGGCGGCTCGAACGCGATGGGCATCTTCTATCCCTACATCGACGAAGCCGGCGTCAAGCTGGTCGGCGTCGAGGCGGCGGGCGAGGGCCTGGACTCCGGCAAGCATTCGGCCTCGCTGACGGCCGGCTTCCCGGGCGTCCTGCACGGCAACCGCACCTACCTGCTGCAGGATGCGAACGGCCAGATCATCGAGACCCATTCGGTGTCGGCCGGCCTGGACTATCCCGGCGTCGGCCCCGAGCACGCCTGGCTGAAGGACATCGAGCGCGCCCGGTACGTGTCGATCACCGACGAGGAAGCGCTGCAGGCCTTCCACGACTGCTGCCGCATCGAAGGCATCATCCCGGCGCTGGAATCGTCGCACGCGATCGCCTACGCGGCCAAGCTGGCGCCGACGCTGCCTGCCGACCAGATCATCCTGGTGAACCTGTCCGGCCGCGGCGACAAGGACATGCACACGGTGGCGCAGCGCGCCGGCCTGAACTTCGGTTGATCAGATAAAAACAAGAGAGCAGACATGTCCAGAATCGAACATACCTTCAAGGCCCTCAAGCAGCAGGGCAAGACCGGCCTCGTCACCTTCGTCACGGCCGGCGACCCCGGCCCGGACCTCACCGTCCCGATCATGCACGCCCTGGTGGCGGGCGGCGCCGACGTGCTGGAGCTCGGCGTCCCGTTCTCCGACCCGATGGCGGAAGGCCCGGTGATCCAGCGCGCCTGCGCGCGCGCGCTGGCCTTCGGCATCAGCATGAAAGACGTCCTCGACTACGTGGTCGAATTCCGCAAGACCAACGAGCACACGCCGGTGGTCCTGATGGGCTACGCGAACCCGATCGAACGCATGGGCCCGTCGGAGTTCATCCGCCGCGCGAAGGCCGCGGGCGCCGACGGCGCCATCGTGGTCGACTACCCGCCGGAAGAGTGCGAGGCCTTCGCCGCCGAGATGCAGGCGAATGACCTCGACCTGATCTTCCTGCTGGCCCCGACCTCGACGGTCGAGCGCATCAGGCAGGTAGCGCGCCACGGCAGCGGCTTCAGCTACTACGTGTCGCTGAAGGGCGTGACCGGCGCCGGCGGCATCGACACCGCCGACGTCGCGCGCCGCGTGGCCGCGATCCGCGAGCACGTGAAACTGCCGATCGGGGTCGGCTTCGGCATCCGCGACGCCGAGACCGCGAAATCGGTGGCGGCGGTGGCGGACGCGGTGGTGATCGGCAGCCGCATCATCCAGGAGCTGGAGAACACGCCGAAGGAGCAGGGGCCGGAAGCGGTGCGCGCCTTCGTGGCCGGCATCCGCTCGGCGCTCGACGGCAGGTAAGCCGGGCGTATGCGCCAGGATCTCGACCGGGCCATGCGCCCGGTTTTTTTCAGGCGCCCCGAGACCCGCATCTGGCCTGCTTTTCAAGCTTGTATAAGAGGCAAGTAAATTAGAGCAAGCATTCGACAAGCGGGACTTGACCGGCTACACTACCGCCAATTCTGAATTGCCGCAAAGGAGAACACATGAGTTGGTTGGAAAAACTGCTGCCCCCCCGGATCCAGCGCTCCGATGCCGCCAAAAAGCAGACCATGCCCGAGGGCCTGTGGGTCAAGTGCCCGTCGTGCGAAGCGGTACTGTACCGGACCGACCTCGAATCGAACCTGCATGTCTGCCCGAAGTGCAGCCACCACATGCGCATCCGCGCCCGCGAGCGCCTCGACGCGCTGCTGGACGAAGGCGGCCGCTATGAAATCGGGCAGGACGTGTTGCCGGTCGACGTACTCAAGTTCAAGGACAGCAAGAAGTATCCCGACCGTCTCAAGCAGGCCATGGATGCGACCGGCGAGACCGATTCGCTGGTGGTGCAGGGCGGCTCGATCATGAGCCTGCCGGTGGTCGTTGCCTGCTTCGAATTCGAATTCATGGCCGGCACGATGGGCTCCGTCCTGGGCGAGCGCTTCGTGCGCGGCGCCCAGGTGGCGCTCGAGCAGCGGGTGCCCTTCATCTGCATCACCGCCAGCGGCGGGGCGCGCATGCAGGAAGGCCTGCTGTCGCTGATGCAGATGGCCAAGACGACCGCGATGCTGACCAAGCTGTCCGAGAAGAAGCTGCCTTTCATCAGCGTGCTGACCGACCCGACCACGGGCGGCGTCTCGGCTTCCTTCGCCTTCATGGGCGACGTGGTGATCGCCGAACCGAAGGCACTGATCGGCTTCGCCGGCCCGCGCGTGATCGAGAACACCGTGCGCGAAAAGCTGCCGGAAGGCTTCCAGCGTTCCGAGTTCCTGGTCCAGAAGGGCGCCGTCGACATGATCGTCGACCGCCGCAAGATGCGCGAAGAGATCGCCCATCTGCTGGCCCTGCTGCAAAGCCAGCCGGCCGACGTCATCGCCTGATCGTTTCCATCGGCGCGGCCGGCGGCCCTTCCGGGGCGGCCGGCCGCGTTCGCTTTCTGGCCTACCGGATATCCCATGCAAAATCTCCCGACCACCTTGCCCGACTGGCTGGCGCTGCTCGAGTCGCGCCATGCCGAAACCCATATCGACATGGGCCTGGACCGCGTGCGCACCGTCAAGGAGCGTCTGCAGCTGGCCTTTTCCTGCCCCGTGATCATGGTTGCCGGCACCAACGGCAAGGGCTCGACCTGCGCCATGCTGGAAGCGATGCTGCTGCAGAGCGGCTACCGCACCGGCCTGTACATCAAGCCGCACTTCCTCGACTTTAACGAGCGCGCCCGCATCAACGGCGAGATGGCCAGCGACCAAGCGCTGGTGTCCGCGTTCGAGCGCGTGGAAAATGCGCGCGGCGACATCGACCTGACCTATTTCGAGTTCACCACGCTGGCCATCATGCAACTGCTGTCGACCAGCGAGATCGACGTTGCGATCCTCGAAGTCGGCCTGGGCGGCCGCCTCGACGCCGTCAACGTGATCGACGCCGACGTCTCGATCGTGACCAGCATCGACATCGACCACAAGGACTACCTGGGCGACACGCGCGAAGAGATCGGTTTCGAGAAGGCCGGCATCTTCAGGCCGGGCAAGCCGGCGATCTGCAGCGATCCGCAGCCGCCGGCCTCGCTCATCAAGCATGCCGAGGAGGTCGGCGCCGACCTGTGGCTGATCGGGCGCGACTTCAATTACCAGGGCGACAAGCAGCAGTGGGCCTATGGCGGCCGCTCCCAGCGCCGCAATTCGCTGGCCTATCCGGCCCTGCGTGGCGCGAACCAGCTGCTGAACGCCTCGGCCGCGCTGGCCGCGCTGGAATGCCTGCGCCTGCAGCTGCCGGTGGGCGCCCAGGAAGTGCGCGCCGGCCTGGCCATGGTCGAGCTGCCGGGACGCTTCCAGGTGCTGCCGGGCCGTCCGACCACGGTGCTGGACGTGGCCCACAATCCGCACGCGGCGGCCGCCCTGGCCCAGAACCTCGGCAATATGGGCTTCCACCGCTTCACCTATGCGGTGTTCGGCATCATGCAGGACAAGGACATCGACGCCGTCATCGAGCACATGGCGCCCCATATCGACCACTGGTGCGTGACGGCCTTGCCGTCGCCGCGCTCGGCCGATCCGCTTGAACTGGCTGCGAAGCTGGAGGCGAAGAAGCCGGCCGGGGCCAAGCCCGACGAGTTTTCGGTAAAAACCTTCGCCGATCCGGGCGCGGCCTTCCAGGATGCAACTAGCCGGGCCGGACAGGATGATAGAATAGTGGTCTTTGGTTCGTTCTATACCGTGGCTGGCGTGATGGCGGCCCGTAAATCCTCTCTTCATTGACCTGACAACGCATGGGCTTGTTCTCGTTCTTCGGTAAAAACAAGCAGGGCCGCGCCGCCGAGGACAGCGGCCGTTTCTACAGCAAGGACGACGACGCCGCACTCGGCGAACGCGCCCGATCCAAGCGTGCCTCGAGCGCGGGCGCCGTTGCCGGCAGCACGCGCGGACGCGGCACCGGCAACGATCCCATGCTGCCCGAGAAGAAGCGCGCGCGCCGCCGCCTGGTCGGCGCGATCGCACTGGCGCTGGCGGCCGCCGTCGGCCTGCCGATGCTGCTCGACTCCCAGCCCAAGCCGGTCGCCGGCGACATCGCGATCCAGATCCCGCCCAAGGACAAGGCCGCGCCGCTGCCGGTGCCGGCCGATCCGGCCGCACAGGCCACCGCGGGCGGCAAGGCCGTGGCCGCCGAGGACAGCGTCGACAAGGGCGAAGAAGTCGTCCAGGCGCCGCCGGTCGCGAAAGCGCCGGCCGTGGTCGCCGCCGCCAAACCGCAGAGCCTGCCGGACCTGCCGAAGCCCGAACGCAAGCCCGAGCCGCCCAAGGCCAAGGCCGAGCCGAAGCCGGAACCGAAGCCCGAACGCAAGCCGGAGCCCAAGGCCGAGCACAAGGAGCCCAAGCCCGAGCACAAGGCCGAGAAAGCCGAGAAGTCCGTCAAGCCGAAAGCCGAGGACAAGCCGGCCAAGCCGCACGACGATGCGCGCGCACTCGCCATCCTCGAAGGCAAGGCGGCCGAGAAGGCGGAAAAGGACAAGGCGGCCGCCTCGTCCTCACAGAAGTTCGTGCTGCAGGTCGCCGCGCTGTCGAGCCAGGAAAAAGCGGCCGAGCTGCAAGCCCGGCTGCGCGGCGAAGGCATCAGCTCGCACACCGAAAAAGCGGGTGAGCTCATCAAGGTCAAAGTCGGGCCGCTGAGCAAGGAAGATGCCGAGAAAGTACGCGCCAAGCTGGGCCGTATCGGCCTGTCGGGCTTCATGACCCCTGTCTGAACCGTGACGCTTTTCGATTACCTCGTCCTGTTCATCCTGATCTCGTCGGTCGTCATCAGCACCATGCGTGGCCTGGTGAAGGAAATCCTGTCGCTGGTCGGCTGGATCGCGGCCTTCGTGGTGGCGAACGCGTTCGGCGCGAAGCTGGCGCCCATGCTACCATCGGTGATTCCGGGCGAGTCGCTCAGGCTGATCGTTGCCTTCATTGCACTGTTCCTCGGCGTGCGCGTGCTGATGGGCCTGCTGGCCCTGGCGATCGGCGCCCTGATCGAGGCAACCGGCCTGTCGTTGGCCGACCGCGGACTCGGCGGCCTGTTCGGCCTGGGCCGGGGCATTGTAATCGTGCTGGCCGGCGTCATATTGTGTGGAATGACCTCCATCCCCCAACAGGCTTTCTGGAAAAACGCGTTGCTCTCTCCCATGGCGGAGACCGGGGCGCGCACGGTCAAGCCTTTCTTGCCCGCTGCCTTTGCGCAGCATGTTCAGTTTTAGATCTTTTCATCGTTTAGCTGTCCAGTTTTAGGAGCGCACCATGTGTGGCATCGTCGGCGTCGTCTCGCAAGCCCCCGTCAACCAGTTGCTGTATGACGCATTGCTGCTGTTGCAGCATCGCGGCCAGGATGCGGCGGGTATTGCAACCAATCACAGCAGCATGTTCTCGATGTACAAGGCCAACGGCCTGGTGCGCGATGTGTTCCGCACACGTAACATGCGTTCGCTGCAAGGCAATTCCGGCATCGGCCACTGCCGCTACCCGACCGCCGGCTCGTCCAGCGAAGAGGAAGCGCAGCCGTTCTACGTCAACGCGCCTTTCGGCATCACGCTGGCGCACAACGGCAACCTGACCAACCAGGAACAGCTGAAGGATGAGCTGTTCCGCATCGACCGCCGTCACGTGAACACCAGCTCCGACTCGGAAGTGCTGCTGAACGTGCTGGCCCACGAAATCCAGACCGCCGCCAACGGCTATTCGCTCGACGCGGACGCCGTATTCAAGGCGGTCGCGATGGTCCACAAGCGCGTGCGCGGCGCCTACGCCGTGATCGCCCAGATCGCCGGCCACGGCCTGCTGGCCTTCCGCGACCCCTTCGGCATCCGTCCGCTGTGCCTGGGCGTGAACGAGACCGAGCAGGGGCCGGAATACCTGGTCGCCAGCGAGTCGGTGGCCCTGGAAGGCCTGGGCTTCCGCTTCGTGCGCGACATCGCCCCCGGCGAAGCCGTCTGGATCGACGAAAACAGCCAGCTGCACGCGCGCCAGTGCGCCGAGAATGCGTCGCTGAATCCGTGCGCCTTCGAATACGTGTACCTGGCCCGCCCGGACTCGGTGATCGACGGCGCCTCGGTGTACGCGACCCGCCTGAAGATGGGCGAGTACCTGGCCGACAAGATCCGCAAGGAGATCCCGATCGAAGAGATCGACGTCGTGATGCCGATCCCGGATTCCTCGCGCCCGGCCGCGATCCAGCTCGCGCTGAAGCTCGGCGTCGAGTACCGCGAAGGCTTCATCAAGAACCGCTACATCGGCCGCACCTTCATCATGCCTGGCCAGGGCATGCGCAGGAAGTCGGTGCGCCAGAAGCTGAACGCGATCGCCTCCGAATTCAAGGACAAGAACGTGCTGCTGGTCGACGACTCGATCGTGCGTGGCACCACCAGCCGCGAGATCGTGCAGATGGCGCGCGAAGCCGGCGCCCGCAAGGTGTTCTTCGCGTCGGCCGCGCCGCCGGTGCTGTACCCGAACGTGTACGGCATCGACATGCCGACCCGCGACGAGCTGATCGCCCACGACCGCACGGTGGAAGAGGTGTGCCGCGAGATCACCGCCGACCGCCTGGTCTACCAGGACCTGGACGCGCTGAAGAAGTCGATCATGGACGTCAATCCGGCGATCACCAGCGTCGAGGCGTCCTGCTTCGACGGCGTCTACATCACCGGCGACGTCACCCCGGCCTACCTCGACCAGCTCGAGCACCATCGCCACAAGTCGTCCGGCAAGTCTTCGGAGGACCTGGTGCGCACCCAGCTGAACCTGAACCCGCCGGTAGCGGCAGAGTAATCCTTGACCGGGCGCCGTGGCGCCCGTTTTCATTTGTACGATACGAACATGAGCGATACGAAGAACAACTACGGTTTCACGACCACCATCCTCCACAACGATCGCCGCAAGCCCATCGAGCATGGCTCGCTGCACAAGCCGGTCCATACCTCGGTGGCCTTCGGCTACGGCGACGCGCGCCAGCTGGCCTCGGTCTTCCAGGGCAAGGAGCCGGGCTTCCGCTACGGCCGCCAGGGCAACCCGACCGTGTCGGCGCTGGAAGACAAGATCAGCAAGATGGAAGACGGCGTGGCGACGCTGTGCTTCGGCACCGGCATGGCGGCGATCGGCGCGCTGGCGCAGGCGCTGTTGAAGGAGGGCGACCATGTCGTGTCCTCGTCCTTCCTGTTCGGTAACACCAACAGCCTGTGGAACACGGTGGCGGGGCAGGGGACCGAGGTGTCCTTCGTCGATGCGACCGATGTCGCCAACGTCCAAGCCGCGCTGCGCGACAATACCCGCCTGGTGTTCGTCGAGACCATCGCCAACCCGCGCACCCAGATCGCCGACCTGGCGCGGATCGGCGAGCTGTGCCGCGAGCGCGGCATCCTCTACGTGGTCGACAACACCATGACCACGCCCTGGCTGTTCCGCCCGAAGACGGTGGGCGCCGGCCTGGTGGTCAACTCGCTGACGAAGTCGATCGGCGGCCACGGCATGGCGCTCGGCGGCGCGCTGACCGACACCGGCCTGTTCGACTGGAGCGCCTATCCGAACATCGCCCCGAACTTCCGCAAGCAGCCGGCCAAGGCGCAGGGCATGGCCCAGCTGCGCGCCAAATCGCTGCGCGACTTCGGCGCCTCGCTGGCGCCGGAAGCGGCCCATCACATCGCCGTCGGCGCCGAGACGCTGGCCCTGCGCATGGACCGCACCTGCGCCAACGCGCTGGCGCTGGCGACCATGCTGGAAGCCGACGAGCGCGTCGCCGCGGTCCACTACCCGGGCCTGCCATCGCACCCGCAGCACGGCATCGCCACCGATCTGTTCCGCGCCTATGGTTCGCTGTTCAGCTTCGAGTTGAAGGAAGGCATCGACTGCTTCGATTACCTGAATCGCCTGCAGATCGCGGTCCCGGCATCCAACCTGGGCGATACGCGCACGCTGGTGATCCCGGTCGCGCACACGATCTTCTTCGAGATGGGGCCCGAGCGCCGCGCCAGCATGGGTATCGCCGAGTCGCTGATCCGGGTGTCGGTGGGTATCGAGGATACGCAGGACTTGCTGCGCGATTTTGGCGAAGCATTATCTGCGGAATAATAGAAGCCGCCTTATGCAAATCGGCTTGAGTTTATAGCAGTCTCTACATACTATGGGCTTTCATTGCCCAACATGTGGAGATTCAGATGAAAAAGTTATTCTGCGTATCTTTAATGCTGATTTCCGGCATTGCATTCGCCGACGATTTGAATGAAGCAAATAAGTTGTTGAATGCTAAGGATTATGGCCGGGCACTGCCAATCTATGCCCGGCTGGCCGAAGCAGGCAATGCAGAAGCACAATTTCGACTGGGGGAAATGTACTGGTTTGGCGACGGTACTTCTTCCGATCTGAAGAAGGCGGCGGCATGGTTCGAGAAATCGGCTGCGGCCGGCAACAAGGATGCGGCCGAATCGCTGCAATCCTTGAAGCGCCGCGAAACGCGCGGAAATGAAATCGTTTATTGGATGAAGGGCTATAAAGGCGAAGACCTGACTTCCGGTAAATACAATTGTGTCGCGCCCGATATTCCCGTTATTTCAAAAACCAATTCCGAAATCAAGAAAGTGACGGATGACGTTGCAGCGTGGCAGGCATGCTATAACGGCGCGGTGGCGAATATGCAGGGCATGACCCCGGTATTGAAGCACGTGCCCAAGGATGTGCTCGACATGATGACGCCGGCCGAGATCGAGCAGACCCAGTCGCACCTGGACCAGGTATTCGCCAGCGTGGCGCGCTCGATGGGCGATAACGCCTCCACCATCCTGGCCAAGCGCGACGCCTGGACCAACGCCACCAACGCGTATGTGGCGGATGCGAACAAGAAGACGGAAGAGGCAACGGCGCGCAACAAGCTGGAAATTGCGACCGGCCTGCGCCAGACCTACGAGTCGAACCAGTCGCTGGCCAATGCGCCGCGGGGCGCCAACCCGGCAAATCACTGAGCTTGCCCTTACATTTGAGTAATTGGCACATGCCGGTTCAGGCGATATGATGTGCCATTACTCAACTGTCTGGACCGATCGCACGTGAAGACTGTCGTTTTTTGCCTGAGCATGCTGTTGGCGGGAAGCTGCTACGCCGACGAGCTCGCAGCCGCCAACGCGGCATTTGCCAACAAGGACTTTCCGGCTGCCCTGCAGCGCTATACCAAACTGGCGAACGCCGGTAACGTCGAGGCCCAGCAGCACCTGGGCGAGATGTACTGGTATGGAGAAGCCGGCGCCGTCGACGAGGCCAAGGCCGAGGCCTGGTTCCGCAAGGCGGCCGCGAAGGGGAATCCGGTCGCCATCGCGTCGCTGGACGTGATGCGCCAGCGCACCGAACGCCGCGCCGACATCGACTACTGGGTCGACCGTTACGATGGCTCCGACCTGCAGGGCGGCCAGTACCGTTGCCCAACGCCGCACTTTCCCGCTGTCTCGAAACAGAACGACGAGATCGAACGGGTGTCAGCCAATATGACGAAGTGGCAGGATTGCTACAATGCCCAGGCGCGCGCCCTGAACGAGGCGTCGCCGCTGACCAAGCGCATCCCTGCCGATGTGGCGAAGCTGATCAATAAAGCGGAAATGGCGCGGGCGGAAAAGCGCTTGGCCGACGTGTATGCGAACCTGACCGAAAGCGCCCAGGTCAAGGCCAAGCTCGTGCTGGCGGACTTTGCCGCGTGGCGGGATGCCACCGATGCCTGGGTGAAGGAACACAACGACATCGTGAAGAGCACGCCGACCCTGGAACGCGAGCGTGAACTCGAGGACCGGCGCAAGAACCGCGTGAACAACTGAGCAACCGAGAAGCCGAGGCCTTGCCGGCCTCGACTTTCTAGTGCCAGGAGCGCAGCAGGCCGACGGCCAGGCCTTCGAGTGCGAACTCGTCGTTCTGCGGGTCGACCGTGATGACGGAGAATTCCGGGTTTTCCGGCAGCAGTTCGATGGTGCCGCCGTTCTTGCGGTAGCGCTTGACGGTGACTTCGTCGCCGATGCGGGCGACCACGA
The DNA here is from genome assembly GCF_001412595.2 of Massilia sp. WG5. NCBI lineage: Bacteria > Pseudomonadati > Pseudomonadota > Betaproteobacteria > Burkholderiales > Oxalobacteraceae > Massilia > Massilia sp. WG5. The sequence continues at coordinate 1,889,297 of NZ_CP012640.2, read as the reverse complement.
TCTGGCCGTTCTTGGCCGAATCCACTTTCTTGACTGCCAGGAAGTCGCCATCGCAGATGCCGGCGTCGCGCATCGACCAGCCCTTCACCTTCAGCAGGAAGTCGGGCTTGCTCGAGAACATGGCCGGGTCGACCGAGTAGGTCGCTTCGACGTGTTCCTGGGCCAGGATGGGCGAACCCGCGGCGACGCGGCCGACCAGGGGCAGGGACATCAGCAGGGCGGCCGGGACGGCCGGCACCGCTGCGGGCTCGCTGGCGGCGGCGCCGACCAGGCGGATGCCGCGCGAAGTGCCCGGGGAGATTTCGATCGCGCCTTTGCGCGCCAGGGCTTGCAGGTGTTCCTCGGCGGCGTTGGCCGAGCGGAAACCAAGCTCCTGCGCGATTTCGGCGCGGGTCGGCGGAAAGCCGGTGTTGTCGATGGCTTCCTTGATCAGGTTGAGGATCTGTTCTTGCCGTGCGGTGAGCTTGAGCATGGTGTAGTGAGCTTGAGAGCTTGGAAGCTTAGGTGAGCGTGTGCGAGCAGGGCCCGATACCCTGTATTTTTGTACAGTATTGCGCCGGGCGCAAGGGGAATCCGTGGTTTTTGCCGGTTTTTTTTGCCTGGCGGGCACAGCCGATTCCTGCCGGACCGCACAAGGCGATTGAGCTCTTGACGTTTTTGCGGTTATAATGTCGGGCTTTCCCTTCCCACACTCGTCTTGACGCCGAGGTGGGCATTTGTTTAAACGTCCTTAAGGAGTGTTGCATGCGTCATTATGAAATCGTATTTATCGTCCACCCGGACCAGAGCGAGCAGGTCCCGGCGATGATCGAGCGCTACAAGACCACGGTCACCTCGCGCGGCGGTAACATCCACCGCGTCGAAGACTGGGGCCGCCGTCAAATGGCTTACCAGATCCAGAAGCTGCCGAAGGCACACTACATCTGCATGAACATCGAGTGCGACAACGAGACCCTGGTCGAGCTGGAAACCGCATTCAAATTCAATGATGCCGTGCTGCGTCATCTGACCGTCAAGATGAAGAAGGCCGAAACCGCACCGTCGCCGATGATGAAGTCGGTCCAGCGCGAAGACGCAGCCAAGAGCCACCGCGCCGAGCAGGCAGCTGCCCCGGCCGCAGCCGCTTAATTCTTAATCTTAAGAAAGAAGCGCGCACGGGCAGTGAACGAGCTGTTGCTGGTCGCAAGCATCGCGGAACGCGATACCCTGCGCTACACCCCGGCCGGCATTCCCATCGTCAGCGGCACCCTGCAACACGGGTCGCAGCAGACGGAGGCGGGGATCGCCAGGCAGGTCGAGTTCGAGATTTCCGCGCTTGCCGCGGGCGACATCTCGGCCCGGTTTGCCGATGCGGAACTGGGTGCGGTACACCGGTTCAAGGGATTCTTGGCCAGGAAGAACCGCAACAGCAAAGCCCTGGTGTTTCACATCATTGATTTCAGTGCCGCCGCGTAAGAATTCGCGGGCACACATTTAGATACAGGAGCCTCAAATGGCATTCGGTAAAAAGTTCGACAAAAACAAGGCCAAGGAAAAACTGAAGCGCAAACAGCAGAACCCGCTGTTCAAGCGCAAGAAATTCTGCCGCTTCACCGCTGCAGGCGTGGAACAGGTTGACTACAAAGACGTCGACACCCTGAAGGATTTCGTCCAGGAAAACGGCAAGATCATGCCGGCTCGCCTGACCGGCACCAAGGCGCACTACCAGCGCCAAGTGGATACCGCCATCAAGCGCGCCCGCTACCTGGCCCTGCTGCCGTACACCGACCTGCACAACGCTTAATCGTCGGTCACGACACGTATACTGGAGAATAATATGCAAGTCATCCTGCTGGAAAAAGTCGTCAACGTCGGTAACCTGGGCGACGTGGTCAAGGTCAAGGACGGTTACGCACGTAACTTCCTGATCCCGCAAAAAATGGCCCGCCGCGCTACCCAAGCCGCTGTGGCCGAATTCGAAGTCAAGCGCGCCGAACTGGAAAAGGCAGCCGCCGAGAAACTGGCAGCCGCACAAGGCCAGGGCGACAAGCTGAACGGCATGACCATCACCATCGCCCAGAAAGCCGGCGTGGACGGCCGTCTGTTCGGTTCCGTGACCAACTTCGACATCGCTGAAGCCCTGAGCAAGCAAGGTTTCGCCGTCGAGAAGGCCAACGTGCGCATGCCGACCGGCCCGCTGAAGACCACCGGCGAGCACCCGGTTGCCGTCGCTCTGCACACCGACGTCGTCGTTGACGTGACCGTCGCAGTCGTGGGCGAAGCTGCCTAAATCGTTCTGTTGCTAGAATGAGAAAAAAGCCGGGATCTCCCGGCTTTTTTATTTGAGGAAACTCACCAATCTTTTCAGCGCTTCGTGGCAAACGGGTATAATTCGCGCCATGAACACCCCAGCAGACCCGCAGATCGAGTCGCTCCGCATTCCCCCGCATTCCATCGAAGCAGAACAGTCCGTCATCGGCGGCCTGCTGCGCGATAATGCGGCGTGGGACCGTATTGCCGACTTCATGCATGCGGAGGACTTCTACCGCTACGACCACCGGATCATCTTCGAACAGATGGTCCGCCTGATCAATGCCGGCAAGCCTGCCGACGTGATCACCGTGTACGAGTCGCTCGTCCAGCTCGGCAAGGCCGAGGAAGTGGGCGGGCTGCAGTACCTCAACGCGATGGCGCAGAATACGCCATCTGCCGCCAACATCCGCCGTTACGCCGAGATCGTCCGCGACCGCGGCGTGCTGCGCCAGCTCATCACCGTCGCCGACGAAGTCTCGGCCAAGGCCTTCAATCCGCAGGGCGCCGAGGTCAAGCAGATCCTCGACGAAGCCGAATCGCGGATCTTCGCGATCGCGGAGCAGGGCGCCCGCGGCGCCCAGGGCTGGCTGCCGGTGCAGCCGCTGCTGACCCAGGTGGTCGAGCGCATCGACGAACTCTACAGCCGCGAAAACCAGGGCGAGATCACCGGCGTCCCGACCGGCTTCATCGACCTCGACAAGATGACTTCCGGCCTGCAGCCGGGCGACCTCGTCATCGTCGCCGGCCGCCCGTCGATGGGCAAGACCGCGTTCTCGGTCAACATCGGCGAGGCGGTGGCGGTCGAGGCCGGCCTGCCGGTGGCGATCTTCTCGATGGAGATGGGCGGCACCCAGCTCGCCATGCGTATGCTCGGCTCGATCGGCCAGCTCGACCAGCACCGCCTGCGTACCGGCAAGCTGATCGACGAGGACTGGCCGCGCCTGACGCATGCGATCCAGAAGATGAACGATGCCCAGATCTTCATCGACGAGACGCCGGCGCTGAACCCGATCGAGATGCGCGCCCGCGCGCGCCGCCTTGCGCGCCAGTGCGGCAAGCTCGGCCTGATCATCGTCGACTACCTGCAGCTGATGCAGGGATCGAAGCCGGGCGACAACCGCGCGTCGGAGATTTCCGAAATTTCGCGTAGCCTGAAGGGCCTGGCCAAGGAGCTGGGCTGTCCGGTGATCGCGCTGTCCCAGCTGAACCGATCGCTGGAACAACGCCCGAACAAGCGTCCGGTCATGTCCGACCTGCGCGAATCCGGCGCTATCGAGCAGGATGCGGACGTCATCATCTTCCTGTACCGCGACGAAGTCTATAACCCGGATTCGCCCGACAAGGGTACCGCCGAGATCATCATCGGCAAGCAGCGTAACGGCCCGATCGGGGCGGTGCGACTGACCTGGATGGGCATGTACACCAAGTTCGGCAACTACAGCGGCAGTCTGTCCATCTACCAAGGCGACTAGTGGTGGGGGGCTCGTAAACCTGCTGCGCGTCGCTCTGGCGGCCTGCGATGCTCGCCGTACGCAAGTACGGCTGCGCTTCTCGGCCGCCATTGCTTCCGCTCGCTACGGTTTCCGAAGCCCCCTGTCGCTGAGCAGTAAAACCAGTAAAACTAAAATACGATTTGTTGTGGTTAAACCCGCAACGTTAATGAAGTTCCAAGAGATTTACAACGGAGAACCATATGTTTGGACGCCTGATGCCCACGGAGGGCAAATTTTTCGACCTGTTCAACCAGCACGCCGCACTCTGCGTGAAGGGTGCACAGGAAATGGTCGGCTTGATGACCAATTTCGACGACCTGGAAAACCGCACCCACGCCGTGGAGAGCATCGAAAAACAGGCGGACAAGATCACCTACGCCTGCGTCGACCTGCTGCACAAGACCTTCATCACCCCGCTGGACCGCGACGACATCCACAAGCTGATCACCCGCATGGATGACATCCTGGACATGATGGAAGACGCCGCCCAGACCATCTCGCTGTACGACCTGCACGCCGTGACGCCGGAAGCCAAGCGCCTGGCCGAGCTGTGCCTGGCCTGCTGCGAAAAGGTCCAGCAGGCCGTCGGCATGCTGCACAACATGGACAACGCCCAGAAGATGGTCGCGATCTGCGAAGAGATCGACCGCCTGGAATCGGACGCCGACCACGTGATGCGCGCCGCCATGTCCAAGCTGTTCCGCGACGAACCGGACGTGCGCAACCTGATCAAGATGAAGGCCATCTACGAGATCCTGGAAACCGTCACCGACCGCTGCGAGGACGTCGCCAATATCATCGAAGGCATCATCGTCGAAAACGCGTAAGACCATAAGAATAAAAACAATATGGATCATCTTCAAATCAGCCTCTATGTGCTGGGCCTGCTCGTCCTTTTAGCGCTGGTCTTCGACTTCATGAACGGCTTCCACGACGCCGCCAACGCGATCGCGACGGTGGTGTCGACCGGGGTGCTGAAACCGCAGACCGCGGTCGCGATGTCCGCGCTGTTCAACTTCGTCGCCATCTTCACCGTCGGCGTGCACGTGGCCTCGACGGTGGGCAAGGGCACCGTCGATCCGGCCATCGTCGATCAATACGTGATCTTCGGCGCGCTGGTCGGCGCGATCGTCTGGAACGTCGTCACCTGGTACTACGGCATCCCGTCCTCGTCCTCGCACGCCCTGATCGGTGGCCTGGTGGGCGCGGCCGTGGCCAAGTCGGGCACCGGCGCCCTGGTCGGCGGCGGCCTGCTCAAGACCGTCACCTGGATCATCCTGTCGCCGCTGCTGGGCTTCCTGCTCGGTTCGCTGGTGATGCTGGCGGTGTCGTGGATCTTCGTGAAGACCCCGCCGCGCAAGGTCGACACCTGGTTCCGCCGCCTGCAGCTGTTCTCGGCCGCGGCATACAGCCTGGGCCACGGCGGCAACGACGCCCAGAAGACCATCGGCATCATCTGGATGCTGCTGATCGCGGCCGGCGCGGCGCACGCGACCGACGCCACGCCGCCGCTGTGGGTCATCATTTCCTGCTATACGGCGATCTCGCTCGGCACCCTGTTCGGCGGCTGGCGCATCGTCAAGACCATGGGCCAGAAGATCACCAAGCTGAAACCGGTGGGCGGCTTCTGCGCGGAATCGGGCGGCGCGATCACCCTGTTCCTGGCGAGCTCGATCGGCGTGCCGGTGTCGACCACCCACACCATCACCGGCGCCATCGTCGGCGTCGGCTCGGCGCAGAAGGCCTCGGCCGTGCGCTGGGGCGTGGCCGGCAACATCGTCTGGGCGTGGATATTCACGATCCCGGCCTCGGCCTTCATGGCGGCGATCGCCTGGTGGATCGGCACCCGCATCCTGTAAGCAGGCAGGATCGGATAGAGAAGGGCGGGATGCGAATCCCGCCTTTTTTCATTTGTACACGTTAAACAACGCCGTTCCCTTACTTTTTTGTTATCTGTAGTAGTAATATTACATTTGGCTCCAAGCCACCGATAACAACAGAGGGGACGACATGTTGAATAGACGTAGTTTAACTTCACGGCTGCGCTTTGGCGCGGCCGTTGGCTTATCCGCCCTGCTGGCAGGCTGCGGCGCCGGCGATGTCCAGCAGGGCAGTACCTCGGGCACCCGCCTGCTGGCCCAGGCGGCCAGCGCCTCCGCCACGCCGGTCGCGCCCGGCAACATCCGCATGCACTTCCACCGCGTCCAGAACGATACTGCCCAGTGGGGCGTGTATTCCTGGGATGGTCCGCAAAATCCGAGTCCCGCCTGGATCAGCGGCCGCTTCATGTTCACCAACACGGATGCGTTCGGCGGCTACGTCGACATCCCGCTGGCGGCGGGCAAGAGCGCGATCTGGTTCCTGGTCACGGACGGCAACGGCACCAAGAACTGCGGCGCCGACCAGCACGCCGACCTGAACGCCGACATCGCCAGCAAAGGCCAGGACATCTGGATGCTGGAAGGCGACTGCACCGTCTACAAGAGCCAGCCGGCCCTCAGCTACGGCAGCCTGGCCTTCGCCAGCGCCCACTGGCTGTCCGCCACCACCCTGGCCTGGCCCGGCGCGCCGGCCGGCGGCAGCTACAAGCTGTTCTACGCCGCGAACGGCGGACTGGCCGCGACGCCCGACGCCGCGACCGGCCTCGCCGGCGCCGACGGCAGCTTCACCCTGAGCGCGGCGCCGCTGTCCGACGCGATCCGCCAGAAGTATCCGCACCTGGCCGGCGCCACCGGCCTGCAACTGGCCGCCGCCGATGCCGCGAAAGTCGCGCAACTGGCGAGCGGCCAGTTCGCCATCGCCCAGTACGACGGCGCCGGCAACCTGGTGCAGGTGACATCGCTGCAGATGGCCGGCATGCTGGACGACGTGTTCGCGCGCGCGGCCTCGAACGCCCAGCTCGGCGTGAGCTTCGACCGCGCCGGCGTGCCGACCTTCCGTGTCTGGGCGCCGACCGCGAAGTCGGTGTCGCTGAACGTCTACCCGAGCGCCAGTGCGCCGGCCACGGCCAGCGTGGCGATGAGCGCGGATGCCGCCAGCGGCGTCTGGCGCTACACCGCGCCGGATGCGTCCTGGACCAACCGCGCCTACTACACCTACACGGTGAACGTGCTGTCGCGCTGGGCGAACAACGCCCTGGTCACGAACACGGTCACCGACCCGTATTCGCTGAGCCTGAACGCCAACAGCACCCGTTCCTTCGTGGCCAACCTCGACAGCGCGACGCTGAAACCGGCCGGCTGGGACGATCAGCGCATTCCGAAGCTGGATGCGCCGACCGACATCGCGCTGTACGAACTGCACGTGCGCGACTTCTCGGCGCTGGACACGACGGTCCCGGCGGCGCACCGCGGCAAGTACCTGGCCTTCACCGACCTCGACGCGAACCCGATGCGGCACCTGAGGGAACTGCAGAAGTCCGGCATGACCCACATCCACCTGCTGCCCAGCTTCGACTTCGCCAGCGTGAACGAAGCCGGCTGCGTCCTGCCGAGCGTGCCGAACGCCGCGGCGGATTCCACCGCCCAGCAGGCCGCCGTCGCCGCCAGCCAGGACAGCGACTGCTTCAACTGGGGCTACGACCCGGTGCACTACAACGCGCCGGAAGGCAGCTATGCCACCGACGCCAACGACGGCGCCGCGCGCGTGCGCGAGTTCCGCGCGATGGTGCAGTCGCTGCACGAGACCGGCCTGCGCGTGACCATGGACGTGGTCTACAACCATACCAGCCAGTCGCAGCAGGGACCGCTGTCCGTGCTGGACCGCATCGTGCCGACCTATTACTACCGGCTGGGCGCGAACGGCAGCATCCTGAACGACAGCTGCTGCGCCGACACCGCCCAGGAAAACACGATGATGGGCAAGCTGATGATCGACTCGGTGTCGCTGTGGGCCAGGCAGTACAAGGTCGACAGCTTCCGCTTCGACATCATGGGCTTTACCCCGCTCGAGCTGTTGAAGCGCCTGCAGGCCGGCGTCAACCAGGCCGCCGGCCGCGACATCTACCTGTACGGCGAAGCCTGGAACTTCGGCAGCGTCGCCAACGACGCCCGCTTCGTGCAGGCGCGCCAGGCCAACATGGCCGGGACCGGCATCGGCTCGTTCAACGACCGCATGCGCGACGCCGTGCGCGGCGGCGGCTGCTGCGACGGCGGCAGCGCCCTGGTCACCCAGCAGGGCTTCATCAACGGCGCTTGGCTCGATCCGAACGCCCAGGCCAACCAGAGCCGCGACGATGCATTGCGCCTGGCCGACATGGTGAGGGTCAGCCTGTCGGGCACCCTGCGCGACTACCGCTTCACGGACCGTTTCGGCTCGCTGCGCACGAACGCCCAGATCGATTACTTCGGCCAGCAGGCGGGCTTTGCCGCCAATCCGTCCGAAGTCATCAACTACATCGAGGCGCACGACAACCAGACCCTGTTCGACATCAACGCTTTCCGCCTGCCGCAATCGACCCTGCTTTCGGACCGGGTGCGCGTGCAGACCCTGGGCGCATCGATCGTGCTGCTGTCGCAGGGCGTGCCCTTCATCCACGCGGGCCAGGAGATCCTGCGTTCGAAGTCGCTGGACCGCGACAGCTACAACGCCGGCGACTGGTTCAACCGGCTCGACTACAGCTATGGCGCGAACAACTTCGGCGTCGGCCTGCCGATGGCCGGACCGAACCAGGACAACTGGGGCATCATGGCGCCGATCCTGACGAATCCGCTGATCAGGCCGGACACCCGCGCGATCCTGTCCGCCAAGGGCGCCTTCGAAGACCTGCTGGCGATCCGCAAGGACACGAGCCTGTTCCGCCTGCGGACCGCCCAGGACGTGATCGACCGCCTGAAGTTCCATAACGTCGGGCCAAGCCAGGTGCCGGGCGCGATCGTGATGGAAATCGACGGCAACGATCCTGGCAAATACGCCGGCGCGCAGTACAAGGGGGTGGTGGTGGTGTTCAACGTCGACAAGGTCGCGAAGACCTTCGCCGTGCCGGCACTCAAGGGCCGCAAGCTGCAGCTGCACCGCATCCAGCGCAACGGCAGCGACGAGGTGGTGAAGGCATCGGCCTTCGACAGCGCCAGCGGCGGCTTCAGCATCCCGGCCCGTACCACCGCGGTGTTCGTGCAGAACGCCAACGATTAAACGCCGGACACAGTGAAGGAAGAGGGCTGGGCGGTGATGCGCCCGGCCCTTTTTTTCGGCTCTGCACGCCCGCTTCGGGCGCGACGGGATGCTCTACAATCCAAGTGCGGGAATCCAACATCGCCTATAGGAGACAGTTCAAGCATGAAAACGATAAAGTCAGTTGCCGCCCTTGCCTTGATGAGTGCAAGCATGGCCTTCGCCCAAACGCCGCAACCGGTGGTCGCCCTGATTGCCACCGGCGGCACCATTGCAATGAAAATCGACCCGGTCAAGAAGGCGCCCGTGCCGGCGATCTCCGGAGAGGACCTGCTCGCTACGGTGCCGGACGTGGCGAAGTATGCCAAGGTCGAGGTGAACAACGTGTCCAATGTGCCGTCCGACTATATGGATCCGCCGCGCTGGGTCCAGTTGAGCAAGGTCGTCTCGGATACCCTGGCGCGCCCCGAGGTCGCCGGCGTCATCGTCTCGCATGGTACCGACACACTCGAAGAGACCGCTTACTGGCTCGATCTCACGGTCAAGTCCGACAAGCCGATCGTCCTGATCGGCGCGCAGCGCAATGCGTCCGAGCCGGACTTCGACGGCCCGCACAATCTTCTGAACGCCGTGCGTATCGCGGTCGATCCCCAGGCGAGGGGAAAAGGCGCCTTGCTCGCCATGAACAGCCAGATCAACGCAGCGCGCGACGTCACGAAGACGCACACATCGAGCGTCGAAACCTTCAAGTCCGGCGATTATGGTTTTCTTGGCGAAGTCGACTTCGACCGTATCGTATTTGCTCGGGCACCCTTGCGTCGCCAATATATCGGCATCAAAACCGACAAGATGCCCGATGTCGAAATCGTCTCGATGTACGGCGGGGCTGACGGACGCCTGCTGCGCTCGGCGGTGGACAATGGCGCCAAAGGGATCGTCGTGCAGGCGCTTGGCTGGGGCAACATGAATATCCCCATGTTCAATGCCGTCAAATATGCGCTGTCCAGGAAGGTGCCGGTGGTGATCGCGAGCCGCGTGCCGAACGGACGCGTGTTGCCGAACTACGGCTTCGAAGGCGGCGGGAAAACCCTGGTCGACGCCGGCGCCGTCATGGCCGACGACCTGTCGCCGCAAAAGGCGCGCATCCTCCTGATGCTTCTGCTGCAGGGCGGTACGGCTGACCAGAAGAGCCTGCAGGCAGCGTTCAGCCGCTGAACCGTCTCGATCCTACGGCTGCGGGAGCGAAAAAAAGCCTGCGTCCCTTCCGGGATCGCAGGCTTTTCCTTGTGACGCGCTTGAGGCTTAGAGCACGTCGCTCGCGTGGTCGGCCAGGCGCGAACGTTCGCCGCGCGCCAGCGTCACGTGGCCGCCGTGGCTCCAGCCCTTGAAGCGGTCGACCACATAGGTCAGGCCGCTCGAGCCTTCGGTCAGGTAAGGCGTGTCGATCTGGGCGATGTTGCCGAGGCAGAGGATCTTGGTGCCCGGACCGGCGCGCGTGACCAGGGTCTTCATCTGCTTGGGCGTCAGGTTCTGCGCCTCGTCGATGATCAGGAACTTGTTCACGAAGGTGCGGCCGCGCATGAAGTTCAGCGACTTGATCTTGATGCGCGAACGGATCAGGTCCTGCGTCGCGGCGCGGCCCCAGTCGCCGGCGTCGCCGTCGCCCTTCATCAGCACTTCGAGGTTGTCGTCGAAGGCGCCCATCCATGGCGACATCTTCTCTTCCTCGGTGCCCGGCAGGAAGCCGATGTCCTCGCCCACCGGCACCGTCACGCGGGTGACGATGATCTCGTTGTAGACCTTGGTCTCCAGCACCTGGGCCAGGCCCGCCGCCAGCGCCAGCAGGGTCTTACCGGTGCCGGCCTGGCCGAGCAGGGTGACGAAGTCGACCTCCGGATTCATGAGGAGGTTCAGCGCGAAGTTCTGTTCGCGGTTGCGCGCCGTGATGCCCCACACATTGTTCTTGTTGTGGCTGTAGTCGCGCAGGGTCTGGAACACGGCGGTCTTGCCGTTGATCTGCTTGACCTGGCCCTGGAAGGGCGCTTCGCCGTTCTTCGGCTCGAAGAACACGAACTGGTTCACCATCAGCGAGGGGATGAAGGGGCCGGTGACGCGGTAGAAGGTGGTCGAGTTGCCGCCCTTGATCTCCTGCCAGGACTCCATGTTCTTGCCGTGCTTGGTCCAGAAGTCGTCCGGCAGCTGGACGATGCCCGAGTACAGCAGGTCGGTATCTTCCAGCACGTGGTCGTTGAAGTAGTCCTCGGCGGCCAGGCCCAGGGCGCGCGCCTTGATGCGCATGTTGATGTCCTTCGACACCAGCACGATCGCGCGGCCCGACTGGTCGGCCTCGAGCGCGCGCACCACGCCCAGGATCTGGTTGTCGGCCTTGCCCGCGGGAAGGCCTTCCGGCAGGCTGGCGGCGTTCAGGCGGGTCTGGAAGTACAGGCGGCCGCGCGCATCCTTGTTGCCCAGCTTGGCCAGCGGGATGCCGGTCTCGATGGCGTCGTCGTCGGTGTTGGCGATCAGGGCGTCCAGCGTGCGCGACACCTGGCGGGCGTTGCGCGCGACTTCCGACATGCCCTTCTTGTGGTTGTCGAGCTCCTCCAGCGTCATCATCGGCAGGTAGACGTCGTGTTCCTCGAAGCGGAACAGCGAGGTCGGGTCGTGCATCAGCACATTCGTGTCGAGCACGAACATCTTGGTCTTGCCTGCGCTGTCGGCCTTGCGGCTGGCCGAGGATTTGACGTTGACCTCGACCGGCTTGTGCTTGGCCGGATGGGGCTCGTTCATGTCGGTCTCGCGCAGCTTCGCGCCAACGCCGTTCTTGCCGCTCCTGTCTTCGCGGGGCGGGGCGGGCAGGGTCGCCGGAGCGGCTGCCGGCGTTTCCTCGCGCGACGGGGCTTCGGCCAGCAGGGCGGCCTTCGACTTGCGCGCGCGGGTGGTCTTGGCCGGGACGGCCGGACCGCTCACCAGGTCTTCAACGGGGTCGTTCTCCGCCTTCGCGGCTGCGCGGACAGGCGATTTGCCGGGTTCGGCCTTGGGGTAATCTTTTGCCAGCAGAATGGTAGCGGGCTTGCTCGGTATTTTCGGTAGTGGCATCAGGTTCTCAATCTAGTTAGAAGTCAGAAGAATGCGCCATGCGGACGAACGCGCCGCCGGGCCGGACAGATGCAACTGTGGGGGGAACTGCGCGGCCCCGGCCGCTCCAAGGGGAGCTGGGCCGGCGGCCAGATTGGAATGATGCGTTGAGGTAAAACTCGGACTCAAAATAAGGGCAGACGTAATGGCAACAGGTTAATCATACCCGAGCCATCGTCGACAGGGGCTTCAAGAAGCGTAGCGAGCGGCAGCAGTAGTGGCCGAGAAGCGCAGCCGTACCGAGAGTACAGCCGGTCCGCCGTAGCGGAGCATCGCAGGCCGCTACTGCAACGCGCAGCAGCTTATTGAAGCTCCTGGGGCTGGCTCTTCAGGAAATCCAGCACTTCCGCGACGTGATCATTGACTTTCACGCCACGCCATTCTTTCACCACTTTGCCGTTAGCGTCAATGACAAACGTACTGCGCTCGACCCCTCGTACTTTCTTACCGTACATGTTTTTCATCTTCATGACATCGAACTGATTGCAGACCGCCTCTTCCGGGTCGGAGATCAGTTCGAAGGGCAGGCCGAGCTTGGCCTTGAAGTTCTCGTGGGAGCGCAGCGAGTCACGGCTGAGGCCGTAGACGGCGGCCCCCAGCGCGGTGAATTCCTCGTGGTGGTCGCGGAAGGCCATGGCTTCCGTGGTGCAGCCGGGAGTATTGTCCTTCGGATAGAAATACAGCACCGTGTACTTGGCGGGACGACCGTTCAGCTCGAAGGTCTGGTCGCCGGTCATGGCGGCAGTGAAATTGGCCAAGGGTTCGGTCGGTGCTGCGGATGGGCTTTCGGCCACGGGTTTCTCCTAGATTTTGGTATCGAGGACGATCAGCTCTCCCGACCGGCCCGGTAACTCGCCCCACTGGACCGGAAACGCGGGCAGCGGGTCATGCTTTATCTTCTCATAATAGTCCGCCATCGAGGCAAGCTGGTAACCTTGCGCTTTCCAACCTGACAACAGCTGCTCGAAGATGGGGGCGAGTTTCTGTCCTTCAAGTTCTGCGTGCAAGGTATACACGTGGTCGCGCCGGTTCTCGGCCGTCAGCTTGAGCAGGTGGGCGGCGATATTGCCAGTGGTGAGCTCGACGCCGCCCACCTCGCGTCCGAGCAGCTCGTCGAGCGTCGGCAGGGTGGTCGGCATCTGGATGTGGCGCATGCCGGTGAAGCGGTAGGGGCCGGCCTGCGGATCCTGCAGCGCGCCGTCGTCCTTCAGTACCGCGCGCCCGTCCGAGGCATAGGCGTAGCCCTGCGCATCGTGGCGCGCAAACGCATGCGCGTTCATCTGCCAGCCGGCTGCGCCGTGGGTGTGCGGGGCTTCGCCGAAGACCTGGGCGTAGCGCTGCTCGCTCTTCTTCATCATGCCGTCGGTCCAGGCGGCGTCCTTGCCGCGGACATTGTCCTGCCAGCGCACGTGGTCCCAGGTATGGATGCCGCATTCGAAGCCGGCGTCGTGGGCGGCGCGCATCTCGGCGGCGCCCTTCGAGCCGATGTCCGGACCGGGCAGCAGCACGCCGTACATCAGGGTCTTGAAGCCGTAGTGCTCGACCACCGAGGTGCGCGAAACCTTCTGGAAAAACCCCGGGCGCAGCGCGCGCCGCATCGCCCAGCCGGTATGGTCGGGACCGAGCGAGAACAGGAAGGTCGCGCCGGCCGCATGGCGGGTCAGCATGCGCACCAGGTTGGGCACGCCTTCCAGCGTGCCGCGGTAGGTATCGACGTCGATTTTCAGGACAAGCAGAGGAGGAGCCAACTGAGCCACGTTCAGTCCATCAGCGCCTGGGCGGCCGCCACCTGGCCGCGGTAGGCGTCGAAGATGCCGCGCAGGGCGTCCGCCATATTGGTGCGAGGCGCCCACTCGAGGTCCTTCATCGTGTTCTCGATCTTCGGCACGCGGTTCTGCACGTCCTGGTAACCGGCGCCGTAGTAGGCGCCCGAGCTGGTCTCGACGATCTGCACCTTGGCGGCGCCGGCGGCGTATTCCGGATACTCGGCGGCCAGTTCCAGCATCATGCCGGCCAGCTCGCGGATCGAGTAATTGTTCGACGGGTTGCCGATGTTGTAGATCTGGCCGCTGGCCTTGCCGTCCCTGTTCTCGATGATCTTCATGAGCGCCTCGATGCCGTCATCGATGTAGGTGAAGGCGCGTTTCTGCGCGCCGCCGTCGACCAGCGAGATCGGTTCGCCGCGCACGATGTGGCCGAAGAACTGGGTCAGCACGCGCGAGGAGCCTTCCTTCGGGGTGTGGATCGAGTCCAGGCCGGCGCCGACCCAGTTGAACGGGCGGAACAGGGTGAAGTTCAGGCCTTCCATGCCGTAGCCCCAGATCACACGGTCCATCAGCTGCTTCGAGCAGGCATAGATCCAGCGCGGCTTGTTGATCGGGCCGTAGACCAGTTCCGAGTTCTCCGGATCGAATTCGCCGTCGTGGCACATGCCGTACACTTCCGAGGTCGACGGGAACACCAGGTGCTTTTTATACTTGGCGGCCGAGCGCACGATCGGCAGGTTGGCTTCGAAGTCAAGTTCGAACACCTTGAGCGGCGCCTGGACATAGGTCGACGGCGTGGCGATCGCCACCAGCGGCAGGATCACGTCGCACTTCTTGACGTGGTACTCGACCCATTCCTTGTTGATCGTGATGTCGCCTTCGAAGAAATGCATGCGCGGATGGTCGAGCAGTTCGGTGATGCGGTCCGTGCTCATGTCCATGCCGTAGACTTCCCAGTCGGTGGTCTCGAGGATGCGCTTGGACAGGTGGTGGCCGATGAAGCCGTTGACGCCGAGGATGAGGACTTTTTTCATGATGTGTGGGAGTGTTCGTTACTCAGCAGGATGCGCGACGAGTTGGGCCGCGAGTTCGGCCGCAGAAATCCGCAGGCCGTCGGCCAGCAGGCTATGGATGATGAGCGCGCGGCCATCGCCGCAGACGCCGAGGATGGCATTATCCACCACTGCCAGTCCGGGCGGCAAACCGGCGATGTGCTCTGCCAGGTCGCCGCGATACGGGCGGGCGCGTTCGATCACGTAACGGCGTGGGCCGATGTCGGTAAATGCGCCGGGGTAGGGCGGGGCCACCGCGCGGTGCAGGTTGTACACCTGCGCGGCCGGCTGCGACCAGTCGATACGGCCGTCTTCCGGCTTGCGGCCGCCGAAGTAGCCGCCCTTGCTCAGGTCGTTCGGCGTGCGCGGCGCGCTGCCCGCCAGCAGCGCCGGCAGCACCTTGTAGAGCGCCAGTTCGGCCGCCACCGTGACCTTGCCGAACACTTCGAACGCGGTATCGTCGGGCAGGATGGGCACGGCCTGCTGGGACACGATGGCGCCGGCATCCGGCTTGATCGTCATCTCGTGCAGCGTGGCGCCGGTCTGCGTGGCGCCATGCAGTACCGCCCAGTTGGTCGGCGCGCGGCCGCGGTATTCCGGCAGCAGCGAGCCGTGCATATTGTAGGCCGGGGCGATGTCGAGGATGGCCTGCGGCAGCATGTGGCGGAAGTAGAAGCTGAACATCAGGTCCGGCTTGACGGCCTGGATGCGAGCCAGCAGCTCCGGCCCTTTCGCGTCCTCCGGCGTGATGAAGGGAATGCCTTCGGTCTCGCACAGCGATTGCACGGACTCGAACCAGATGTTCTCGGTGGCGCTGTCCTGGTGGGTGACGACCAGGGCGACGTCGACGCCGCCGGCCAGCAGGACTTTCAGGCAGCGCACGCCGACGTTGTGGTAGGCGAAGACGACTGCGCGTTTGGATTGTTGGGTCATGTGATTACGTGAAAGTTCACCGCGATAGCTTGATCCGTCGTTCCCGCCTGCGCGGGAACGACGGTGATTTTGTCAGCGCACGACCTGCCGCTTTTCCGCCACTTCCGCTTCCGTTTCGCCGCCCGGCGCTCCCTGCAGGATGGTCTGCACCACATAGCGCGGCCGCGCGCGCACCTGCTGGTAGATCCGGCCGACGTATTCGCCGACCAGGCCGATGCCGAACAGGATCACGCCCATGAAGAAGAAGGCGATCGCGAACAGGGTGAACACGCCCTCGGCCTCGGCGCCCATGATGAAGCGGCGGATCAGCAGCAGCAGCACCAGCAGCGCGGAGAAGATCGACAGCGTCATGCCCAGCAGCGAGAACATCTGCAGCGGCACCAGCGAGAAGCCGGTCATCAGGTCGAAGTTCAGGCGGATCAGGCTGTACAGCGAGTACTTCGATTCGCCGGCCGCGCGCTCTTCGTGCTCGACCACGATCTCGGTCGGCTTGCGCGAGAATTTATAGGCCAGCGCCGGCACGAAGGTGTTCACCTCGCCGCACTGGTTGACCAGGTCGATGACGTTGCGGCCGTAGGCGCGCAGCATATTGCCCTGGTCGGTGATGTGGATGTTGGTGATGCGCTCGCGCAGGCGGTTCATCATCTTCGAGGCGACCGTGCGCCAGGCCGAATCCTGGCGCTTGCGGCGGATCGAGCCCACGTAGTCGTAGCCCTCGCGCATCTTGGCGACCAGCTTGTGGATCTCTTCCGGCGGGTTCTGCAGGTCGGCGTCGAGCGTGATCACGATCTCGCCGCGGGTCTGCTCGAAGCCGGCCAGGATCGCCATGTGCTGGCCGTAGTTGCCGTTGAAGAGGACCACGCGGGTCACGTCCGGGCGCTTGCGGTACTGCTCGGCCAGGATCGAGACCGAGTTGTCGCGGCTGCCGTCGTTGACGAACACGACTTCGTAGGGGATCGCCAGCTTGTCCATCGCCGGATACAGGCGCGCGAACAGGTTGGCCAGGCCGGCTTCCTCGTTATAGACGGGGATGACGATCGACAGTTCCGGTTTCATGGCGTGCAGCGTCATTTGGACAGCACCGCCGAATCCAGCACCGACTTCACGGCCGCCACCGCGCGCTCGACGTCGGCCTTGGTCATGGCGTAGAACATCGGCAGGGTCACGGTCAGGCGGCCGATTTTCTCGGCCACGGGGAACATGCCTTCCTTGAATCCGCGCTCGCGGTACAGCGTGAACAGGTGGATCGGCGCATAGTGGAAACCGGTGCCGATATTGTGTTCCTTCTGCATCCGGGTCATGAACCCCGCGCGCGTGCCCGGGCCATGGTCCGGCAGGATGATCTGGAACAGGTGCCAGTTGCTGGTGCCGAAGGCCTTCACCGGCAGCTGGGCGCCGTACTTCGCTTCGAAGTCCTCGCCGAAGCAGTCGAAGTAGTGCTGCGCCAGCATCGCGCGGTGGGCGGTGACCTTTTCCAGGTTCTTCATCTGGCCCAGGCCGATCACGGCCATGATGTCGCTCATGTTGTACTTGCCGCCGAGGACGTCGACGTCGATGCCGTCCACGCCGCTGCGGCTCACGCCCTGCAGGCGGTATTTCTCGGCTAGGCGCGCCTCTTCCTCGTTGTTCAGCACCAGGCAGCCGCCTTCGCCGGTGGTGATGTTCTTGTTGACCTGGAAGCTGAACGAGACCATGTCGCCGAAGGAGCCGATGCGCTTGCCCTTCCACTGCGAGCCGATGGCCTGGGCCGCATCCTCGATCACGCGCAGCTTGTATCTGGCGGCGATCGCGTACAGGCGGTCCATGTCGACGGGCAGGCCGGACAGGTAGACCGGCAGCAGCGCGCGGGTCGCCGGGGTGATCGCGGCTTCCAGCTTGTCGAGGTCGATGTTGCGGGTGACCGGGTCGATGTCGACGAATACCGGCGTGGCGCCGACTTCGATGATGACGTTGGCGGTGGCCGGCCACGAGATCGGGGTCGTGATCACCTCGTCGCCCGGCCCGATGCCGGCGATGCGCAGCGCGATCTCCATGGTGCAGGTGCCGGAATTGAAGGTCCGCACCGGACGGCCGCCGAAATACTCGGACAACAGGGCTTCGAAAGCCTGGTTCTTCGGACCGGTGGTGATCCAGCCGGAGCGCAGCACCTCGCCGACGGCAGCAATGGTTTCTTCGTCGATGGTAGGCCGGGAAAATGGCAGGAAGGGCAGCTCGGCAGTCATGGAGTGGTTAGTCGATTTGTTATTGGTGGAAATACAGGTGTGATTTTATCAGCCGCGCTTCAAAAGCCGGCTCTCAGGAGCGCGCCAGGAGCACGACGCCGATCATGATCACCGCGATCGCCAGCAGGCGTTGCGGCGAGATCGTTTCGCCCAGGAACAGCCAGGCGCCGACCGCCGCCACCACGTAGCCCAGCGAGAGCATCGGGTAGGCGATGGTCACGTCGGTGCGCGACAGGCCCATGATCCACACCACCAGCGAGAGGGCGTAGCAGGCCAGTCCGGCCAGGATCGGCAACTGCGACGCGACCCGGATGAAGGTCTCGAACGCATTGCCCAGGGTAAGGTGGATGGCGCCGCCCAGGGCGTTGGTGCCGGCCTTGAGCAGCACCTGGGCGCAGGCGTTCAGCAGCACGCCGGAAATGATGAAAGCGAAGGTAGTGAGGTTCATGATTCGGAAGTGGGGGTCACGGCGTGGCGATCACGGTGCGGCGCGAATCGCCGGCGACGACGCGCAGCGGCACGCCCTGGCGGCGCAGGTCGGCCACGATCTCGGGGCGGGTGATGGCGATGCTCTTCACGCCGGACGCCGCGTCGGCGCGCCAGCGCTCGACGAAGGCCGGGATGGTCGGGATCGCGAGCTGCGGCTCCTGCTCCAGGCCGAAACTGAATTCGTCCAGGTAGTCGACCAGGGTCACGGTGCGGCCCAGGTAGAAGGTGAGCGACTGCTCGTAGATGCCGACCGAGTACACGCGGGTCGCCGGGTTGGCGGCGCCGGCGGCCTTCATGGCCGGCAGCAGGTTGACGCCGGCGCGTATCTGGCCGATCGGCTCGAAGCCTGCTATCAGCAGCTGGGTGCCGGCGAAACCGGCGATCGCCAGCGCCAGCACGGTCAGGTCGCGCTGCATCTGGCGCGCGTACAGCATCGCCAGCGCGCCGCCGATCAGCAGCACCAGGCCGGCCGCCAGCACCCACGGCTGATAGGCCGCGTACAGCGCATCCTCGCCCGGACGGTGCGCAAGGCGCAGCATGAAGGGCACGAAGGCGAGCAGGCCCGCGCCCAGCAGGGCGGTCAGGCCGGCGGTCAGCATGCGGCCGCGGCGGGTGCCGCCTTCCAGGTAGTTCGCGATCAGCAGCGCCACCGCCGGGAACACCGGCACGATGTAGCCGGGCAGCTTGGAGTTCGACTTGGTGAAGAACAGGATGATGAAGGCGGTCCAGACCAGCAGCATCAGGCGCGGCTTGAAGCGGCCCGGCTCGGTGGCGCGCTTCGCGCCCAGCACCAGGCTCTGCACCAGCACGCCGACCCAGGGCACGCTGCCGGCGGCCAGCAGGACGAAGAAGACGTACCAGGCGGCTTCGCGGTGGTGCTCCTTCTTCAGGAAGCGGTCGAAGTGCTCGTGGATGAAGAAGAAGTGGGGCTGCTCCGGATTCTTCATGCCGACCAGCACGAACCAGGGCGTGGCGATCAGGAAGAACAGCAGCAGGCCCTTGACCAGGTGCAGGCGCGTCCAGATCTTCCAGTCGCGCGCAAACAGGGTGTACAGCACCAGCACGCCGCCCGGCAGCACCAGCCCGATCAGGCCTTTCGCCAGCACCGACAGGGCCATCCCGGCCCAGCACACCAGCATCCAGTTGCGCTGCTCGGCGGGCGTGGCCTCGTCGCGCTGGGCAATCAGGAGGGCGCACAGGGCGACCGTCATCATCGCGGACAGGCTCATGTCGACCGAGTTGACCTGGCTGCAGATCACCCAGTAGAGCGAGGAACCCAGCACCAGGGCGGCGTAGAAGCCGATCCGCGCGCCGAACACGCGCAGGCCCGCATAGCCGGTCAGGCCGACGCCCAGCAGGCCACACAGGCCGGTCCACAGGCGCGCCTGCCAGTCGCCGAGCCCGAACAGCTCGAAGGTCAGGGCGTTCATCCAGGTCTGGAGCGGCGGCTTTTCGAAGTACTTGATGCCGTTCAGGCGGGTGGTGATCCAGTCGCCGCTGGCGAACATCTCGCGCGCCATCTCGGCATAGCGGCCTTCGTCGGGCGGCACCAGCGTACGCGCCCTCAGCACGCCCAGCAGGACGGCGGCGAAAAGGAGGAACAGGCTCCAGACGAAGGTTTTGTTCTTGTGGAGCTCTTTCATTCGATGATGAGGGCCAGCGTCACCTTGCGGCCTTCTCCCATCAGGATGTTATAGGTGCGGCAGGCCGCATGGCTGTCCATGCTTTCCACGCCCACGCGCAGCTCCGACAGGCTGGCGATCAGGCGTGGGTGGACGAAGCGCTGGCGCTCCCCGGTGCCGAGCACGACCACGTCGGGCTTGTCGGCGGCGATCTGTTCGAAATGGGCGGCGCTGAGGTCTTCGAAGCGGGTCACGTTCCAGGGGCGCGGCGGCGTTTCGGGCATCACCAGCACGCTGTACTCGTAGCGCGTGGCGTTGATCTCGACGCCGGACTGGTCGTAGCCGGTGACGGTCTGGTACTTTTCGGTATTGCTGGAATGGAGCTTCATGTCGAAAGCCGTGGTTGTGCATACGGTAAATGCGCGAGTGGGCGCGCGAGCCGCGTATTGTAATGGGTTTTTCCACAACGCCAGCGGTCGGGTTGCTTAATCCCTCCTTATTGGGCAGAATGGGATTTTTCGCATTGCAACAAACTACATTGGCAGGGTGATATTTTGCGACCGATTCTGAAATCGAACAAGCTGGATGACGTATGCTACGAAATCCGCGGCCCCGCGCTCGAGAAAGCGCGCCAGATGGAGGACGACGGCCACAAGATCATCAAGCTGAACATCGGCAACCTGGCCGTGTTCGGCTTCGACCCGCCGGACGAGATCGTGCAGGACATGATCCGCAACATGCCCAGCGCGGCCGGCTATACCGACTCGAAAGGCATGTTTGCGCCGCGTAAGGCGGTCATGCACTACACCCAGGAAAAGAATATCGTCGGGGTGAAGATCGACGACATCTACCTGGGCAACGGCGCTTCCGAGCTGATCGTGATGGCGATGCAGGGCCTGCTCAACAGCGGCGACGAGGTGCTGGTGCCGGCCCCCGACTATCCGCTGTGGACGGCGGCGGTCAGCCTGGCAGGCGGCAGCCCGGTCCACTATATCTGCGACGAGCAGGCCGGCTGGATGCCGGACATTGCCGACATGCGCAAGAAGATCACGCCGAATACCCGCGCGATCGTCGTCATCAACCCGAACAACCCGACCGGCGCGCTGTATTCGCGCGACGTGCTGCTGGAAATCGTCGAGCTGGCGCGCCAGCATGGCCTGATCATCTACGCCGACGAGATCTACGACAAGACCCTGTACGACGGCGAAGAGCACGTCTCGCTGGCCTCGCTGGCCGACGACGTGCTGTTCGTGACCCTGAACGGCCTGTCCAAGAACTACCGTTCCTGCGGCTACCGTGCCGGCTGGATGGTGGTGTCCGGCGAAAAACGCCATGCCAAGGACTATATCGAAGGCCTGAACATGCTGGCCTCGATGCGCCTGTGCGCCAACGCGCCGGGCCAGTACGCGATCCAGACCGCGCTCGGCGGCTACCAGAGCATCGCCGACCTGGTGGCGCCCGGCGGCCGCCTGGCGCGCCAGCGCGACCTGGCCCACAAACTTCTTACCGATATTCCGGGGGTGTCCTGCGTCAAGCCAAAAGCGGCGCTGTACATGTTCCCCCGCCTCGACCCCAAGATCTACCCGATCGCTGACGACCAGCAATTTATCTGCGAGCTGTTGTCCGAGGAAAAAGTCCTGCTGGTGCAAGGCACCGGCTTCAACTGGATCGCCCCGGATCACTTCCGGCTGGTGTTCCTGCCCAATTCCGACGACCTGACCGACGCGTGCGGCCGCATCGCGCGCTTCCTCGACGGCTACCGGCGCCGCTACACGCGCTGAGAACGACAGAGTAGAATTCTTTAAATATATGAAACCCATCAAAGCAGGCTTGTTAGGCATCGGCACCGTCGGCGCCGGCACCTATCACGTGCTCCAGCGTAACCAGGAAGAAATCCGCCGCCGCGCCGGCCGCGGCATCGAAGTCAGCATGGTTGCCGCGCGCAACATCGAACGCGCGCGCCGCATCGTGGGCGCCGAGGTCGAAGTCGTGGCCGATCCCTTCGCGGTCGTGAACAATCCCGAGATCGACATCGTCGTCGAACTGATCGGCGGCTACGAATTGGCGCGCGAGCTGGTGCTGCAGGCGATCGCCAACGGCAAGCACGTGGTCACCGCCAACAAGGCGCTGCTGGCCCTGCACGGCAATGAAATCTTCGAAGCGGCCCAGGCCAAGGGCGTGATGGTGGCCTTCGAGGCCGCCGTCGCCGGCGGCGTGCCGATCATCAAGGCGCTGCGCGAAGGCCTGTCCGCCAACCGCATCGAGTCGGTGGCCGGCATCATCAACGGCACCACCAACTTCATCCTGTCCGAAATGCGCGACAAGGGCCTGGACTTCGGCACCGTGCTCAAGCAGGCGCAGGAACTGGGCTATGCGGAAGCCGACCCGACCTTCGACATCGAAGGCGTGGACGCCGCCCACAAGCTGACCATCATGGCCGCGATCGCGTTCGGGATCCCGATGCAGTTCGCCAGCAGCCACGTGGAAGGCATCAGCCAGCTGCAGGCGGTCGACATCCGCTACGCCGAACAGCTGGGCTACCGCATCAAGCTGCTGGGCATCACGCGCCGCACCGTGGTCGACGGCGCCGAGGGCATCGAGCTGCGCGTGCACCCGACCCTGATTCCATCGACGCGCCTGATCGCCAACGTCGAAGGCGCGATGAACGCGGTGCTGGTGAAGGCCGACGCGGTTGGCACCACGCTCTACTACGGCAAGGGCGCCGGCGCCGAGCCGACCGCCTCGGCGGTGATTGCCGACCTGGTCGACGTCACCCGCCTGGCCACCGTCGACCCGTACTCGCGCGTGCCGCACCTGGCCTTCCAGCCGGCCGAGCTGGCCGACCTGCCGATCCTGCCGATGGAAGAGATCCGCACCGCCTACTACCTGCGCGTGTACGTGCAGGACCAGCTGGGCGTGATGGCCGAGCTGACCCGCATCCTGGCCGAGGCCGGCATTTCGATCGACGCCGTGCTGCAGAAGGAGCCGGGCGAAAAGGCCCGTACCGACATCGTCATCATCACCCACCAGACCCGCGAAAAATACGTCAACGCGGCGATCGCCAAGATCGAGCAGCTGTCGACGGTGGTGGGGCAGGTGGTGCGCATCCGCCTGGAATCGCTGGGCTGATCTAGCCCGCCAGCCCGTGCCGCCCTGCGCCCGCATCGGGCGGCATGCTCCAGCTGCTCAGGAAGTCGTCGGCGAATTCGTCGACGGCTTCCGGCGGCGCGCCGGCGCGGCCATCGAGCGACGCTGTGGTGAGGACGAGCAGGTCGTGCTCGACCTGGTCGAGCAGCGCCTCGGCGGCGCTGCACCCGTAGAGAATGGAGGCGTGGATAGTCGTGTTCATCCGCGCATTCTAACCGCGCTGCACTGCACAAGAAGGCCGTTCGGCAGGGCGGTTTGTGCTCGCTCAAATCCACAAAGTTTTGCTGCTTCGCATGCTTGGCTAGGCGCAATATGCGTTGCCAAACAGCTCCTGTTTGGCGGCATTTAACGATACCGGACGTCCCGTCCGGCAGTCCCTGCCAGCGATCCGGCGCTCATCCCGGGTCCGCTTGAGAAAGAGCAAGGTCGTCGGCGCCCGCCGGCTTTGCCGCGGCGGGGAACAGCACCCCCACCTTCAGGCCGCGGCCGCCGTCGGCGCGGCCCATGCTCAGCACGGCGCCGTGCAGGTTGGCGATGTCGCGCACGATCGCCAGGCCGAGGCCGGTGCCGCCGGGGTTCGCTTCGAGCGCGACCTGGGAGCGGTAGAAGGGCATGAACACTTTCTCGTATTCCGCCTCGTCGATGCCCGGGCCGCTGTCCTGCACCTGCAGCAGCACGCCGGCCGGCACCCGGCTCACCCGCAGCAGCACGCCGCCGCCGGGCGGGGTGTAGCGGATCGCATTGTCGGTCAGGTTGCTCAGCAGCTCGTGCAGCAACAGCTCCTGGCCGAGCACCGTGGTGTCGCCGTCGTCGGCCTCGAGCGCCAGGTCGATGTTCTTCTGTACCGCCGGCAGGGCCAGCTCCAGCCCCACCTGCTGGGCCAGCGCCCCCAGCGAGACCGGGAAGCCGGCCGCGCTGCCGTTGCCGTGCTCGATGCGCGCCAGCGTCAGCAGGCGGTTGGCGAGGTGGATGGTGGAATCGGTGGTCGCGGCGATCGAGCGCACGATGGCCTGCATCGCGGCCGGATCGTTTTCGCGCAGCGCCAGCTCGGCCTGCGTCTTGAGCACCGTCAGCGGGGTGCGCAGCTGGTGCGAGGCGTCGGCGATGAAGCGGCGCTGGCTGGCGATCAGGCCCTGCATGCGGTTCATGGTGCCGTTCAGCGCCGCGACCAGCGGCCGCACTTCGCGATGCACCATGGCGGCGTCGACGTCCGACAGGTCGGATACCGCGCGCGTCTCGACCACCTGCTTCAGGCGCATCAGCGGCTGCAGCACCAGGCGCACCGCGAACCACACCAGGGTCGCGACCGCCAGCACCAGCAGCGCCTGGCGCAGCAGGGTATTCACGAGGATGCGGCGCGACAGCGCGGTGCGCGCTTCCAGCGTCTCGCCGACCTGGATCAGGGCGATGCCGCGCATCGAATCGTCGTACACCGGCTGCAGCAGGGCGGCGATGCGCACCGGCTCGCCGTTGTAGTCGGCGTGGTAGAAGCGCACCAGGGCCGGATACAGTTCCGAGCGCGGCACGTTCTTCGGCACCGGCGGCAGGTCGTCGTAGCCGGACACGGTTTCGCCATGCAGGCCGCCGACCCGGTAGTAGATGCGGCCCAGGGTGTCGGTCTCGAAGCTGTCCAGCGCCACATAGGGCACGTCGGCCACCACCTTCCCGCCCTGCACCGAGACCCGTTCGGCCAGCGCGCGCGCGGAGGACAGCAGCGAGCGGTCGTAGGCGAGATCGGCCGCCTCGAGCGCGTCGCGGTACAGCGAGACCGCGTTCAGCGCGACCAGCGCCACCAGCGGCACGATCAGCCAGCGCAGCAGCTGGCTGCGCAGGCTGCCGAGCGGCCTGGCCGGCGCCGCGGACGGGGCCGCGCCGGGCAGCCGGCGCAGGAAGGAAGCCAGCCGCGCGACCGTCATCGTCAGGCCGGCTTGTCCGCCACGGCAGGGCGCTCCTGCAGCAGGTAGCCGATCCCGCGCAGGGTGACGATGGCGGCGCCGCCGTCCTCGCGCTTGTCGAGCTTCTTGCGGATGCGGTGGATGTACAGCTCGATGGCGTCGAGGTTGGCGTCGTCGTCGAGCGCGAACACGGCGTCGAACAGCTTTTCCTTGGACAGCGCGCAGCCCGGGCGTGCGATCAGCGTTTCCAGCAGCGCGTGCTCGCGCGGCGTCAGCTGCAGCGGCTCGCCGCAGTAGCTGAACATGCGCGCCACGGTATCGAAGCTGAGCTGCCCGCAGCGGTGCACCAGGGCCTCGTTGCCGACGCTGCGCCGCAGCAGGGCCTTGACCCGCGCTTCCAGTTCGGCCAGTTCGAAGGGCTTGGCCAGGTAGTCATCGGCGCCCAGGTTCAGGCCCTGCACCCTTTCCTCGAGGCCCCCGCGCGCCGTCAGGATCAGCACCGGCGTGCGCGCCCGCGGGCCGCCGCGCGTGCGCAGGCGGCGCAGCACGTCCAGGCCGTCCATCTTCGGCAGGGTCAGGTCCAGGATCACCAGGGCGTAGTCCTGGGTGTGGAGCAGGGCATCGGCATCGGTGCCGGTGGCCGCGCATTCGACGGTGAGCTTGGCGTCGCGCAGGGCCTTGGAGACCCAATGGGACAGTTCGACGTGGTCTTCGACTAACAGGATTCGCATTTTTTTAGTGTAAGCGCAAACGGCCGGCGCCGGATAGTGCCCGTTGTAAGCCGGCGAAAGGCAACTGAAAGCCGACTGAAAGCTGATTGAAAGCTTGGGCCGCATATAGTTGACTTCATAAGCAGTACAAAAGAAGTACAAAAAAGATTTTTCACAACCGGAGACACCATGAAGAAGTCGGCCCTCGCGCTCGCCGTTCTGGCAGCGCTTTCCCTGAACACCGCAGCCCAAGCCCAAACCAACGTCCAGGTCTATGGCCTGATCGACGCCGGCGTCGAACACCTGACCAATGCCGGCCCTAACGGTGCCGACATGACCCGCGTGATTTCGGGCGGCAAGAACACCTCGCGCTGGGGCTTCCGCGGCACCGAGGACCTGGGCGGCGGCCTGAAAGCGGTGTTCAACCTGGAAGGCGGCATTCTGCTGGATACCGGCGCCCAGGACGGCGCCCTGTTCAAGCGCCAGGCCAACGTCGGCCTGGAAGGCGCCTTCGGCCGCGTGGTGATCGGCCGTTCCTTCACCACGACCTATGACCTGGTGATCAAGGTCGACCCGATGGGCTTCGCGCCCAACTACTCCTGGGCCACCAGCGGCAACGCCAGCGGCCCGTCGAAGTACGGCATGACGACCGCCTTCGACAACCTGATCAAGTACACCGGCCACACCGGCGGCTTCACCTACGGCGCCACCATCGGCCTGGGCGAGCAGACCAACAGCCAGGCGGACGGCCGCAAATACGCGGTCGGCGGTTCCTGGACCGGCGGCGGCCTGCTGGTGATGGCATCCTACGAGCAGATCAACGGCAACACCGTGGCCGCCACCGGCAACCGCGACGAAACCACCGCCTTCCACGTCGGCGCGGACTACAAGGTCGGTCCGTGGCGCCTCGACGCCGCCATGCGCGGCTACAAGCTGGAGTCGGGCAAGGCCGCGACCCCGGACGTGCGCGGCGACACCTACTGGGCTGGCGTCAGCTATACCATCAATCCGTGGACCCTGACCGGCGCGGTCTACCACGTCAACACCAAGAACCTGCCGAGCGAGAAGGACGCCGACCCGACCATGTTCGTGGCGCGCGCGCTGTACGCCCTGTCCAAGCGCACCGACCTGTACATGGTCGCCGCCCACGCCAAGGCCGACCACGGCCAGCTGGTCGGCCTGTCGCGCGACGACGCCGGCTTCGGTTCGACCCAGAACGGCTTCACCGCCGGCATCCAGCACCGCTTCTAACAAGCGCCGCGACCCGGGCACGCCGGTATCATGCTAGCCATGCAAGCACTCCGCACCCTGCGCGCCGCCGCCTTTGCCAGCTTGCTGGCATCGGCGGCCATCCCGGCAATTGGCGCCGCCGCCGAATGCGTGGTGCCGTCCAAACCGGGCGGCGCCATGGACCTGACCTGCAAGCTGGCCCGCAAGGCGCTGGAGGCCAGGCCCGATGCGCCACGCATGAAGCTGAGCTACCTGCCGGGCGGGATCGGTGCGGTTGCATGGCACACCATGGAATCGCAGCGTCGCGCCGAGCCGGACACCCTGGTCGCCTTCTCGAGCGGTTCGCTGCTCAACCTGGCCCAGGGCAAGTTTGGCAAGGCCAGCGCCGACGACGTGCGCTGGGTTGCCGCCGTCGGCGCCGACTACGGCATGATCGCGGTGCGCGCCGACTCGCCTTACCACAGCCTCGGCGACCTGGTCGGGGCCCTGCGGCGCGATCCGCAGAAGGTCCTGATCGGCATGTCCGGCACCATCGGCAGCCAGGACTGGATCAAGATGGCGCTGCTGGCGCGCCTGGCGGGCGTCGATCCGAAGCAGCTGCGTTTCGTCGCCCTCGAAGGCGGCGGCGAAGAGTTCACCGCGATGCAGGCCAACTACGTCCAGGTGGTCTCCGGCGACACCTCGGAAGCCACGCTGTACGCCGTCGCCGGCAAGGTGCGCGTGCTGGCGGTGCTGGCCGAACACCGCCTGCCGGGCGTGCTGTCGCAAGTCCCGACCGCGCGCGAGCAGGGCTACGACGTGGTGTGGCCGGTGATCCGCGGCGTGTGGGTGGGCCCGGGCGTATCCGACGCCGACTACAAGCGCTGGGTCGAGGCCTTCGACCGCCTCGAAGCGTCGCCTGGCTTCGCCCAGATGCGCGTCGAGGCCGGGCTCTATCCGTTCTCGCTCACCGGCGACGCGCTGACCCGCTATATCAAACAGGCCGTGGCCGACTACAACCGGCAGGCCAGGCAGTTCAACCTGGTCCGCTGACCATACGACAAAGACCGATAAACAAGGAGACGACATGCATTTCACGAAAACCCTCATCGCCGCCGCAGCCGCCATGCTGGCCGCCCCGCTGGCCCTGGCCCAGGTGCCGGCCGGCTATCCCGCCAACTACCAGCAACTGGTCGACGGCGCCAAGAAGGAAGCCAAGCTGGTGATCTACGGCGCCACCGACAGCAAGGCCGCGGCGCCGCTGATCAAGGACTTCAATGCCCTCTACCCGGGCATCAGCGTCGAGTACAACGACATGAACTCGACCGAAGTGTACAACCGCTTCATCTCCGAATCCGCGGCCGGCGGCGACACCGCCGACGTGCTGTGGTCCTCGGCCATGGACCTGCAGATGAAGCTGGCCGCCGGCGGCTACGCGATGCCCTATAAATCGGTCGAAGCCTCGAAGATCCCGGGCTGGGCCGTGTGGAAAGACACCGCCTACGGCACCACCTTCGAGCCGGCCGCCTTCGTCTACAACAAGCGCCTGGTGACGGAAGCCGAAGTCCCGCATACCCACGCCGAATTCGCAAGCCTCATCAGCAAGCCGAAGTTCCAGGACAAGGTCACCACCTACGACATCGAGAAATCCGGCGTCGGCTTCATGTTCATGACCCAGGACGAGAAAGACTTCCCGCAGTTCAAGCAGCTGGAACAGGCTTTCGGCGCCGCCAGGGTGCGCGTCCAGTCCTCGACCGGCACCATGCTGGAGCGGATCTCCTCGGGCGAAAACCTGATCGGCTATAACGTGCTGGGTTCCTACGCCCTGGTGCGCGCCAAGACCGACCCGTCGCTGGGCGTGGTGCTGCCGAAGGACTACACGCTGATCATTTCGCGCGTCCACTTCATCAACAAGTCGGCCAAGCACCCGAACGCCGCCAAGCTGTGGACCGACTACCTGCTGTCGCACCGCGGCCAGACCGTCGTCGCCAACGGCGCCAAGCTGTACGCGATCCGCGCCGACGTCACCGGCGAAACCACTTCGAGCGACCTGATCAAGATGGTCGGCGAGAAGAACATCAAGCCGCTGCCGGTCAGCCCGGCCGTCGCCGAGTACCTGGATCCGGCGATCCGCATGGCCTTCCTGAAGGAGTGGAAAGCCACCGCCGGCAAGAAGTAAGCATTACCCAGCATCCGGGCGGGCCGGTTCACGGCCTGCCCGCCCGCCTGCCGAACCGTTTTACGCCGTTTGATCGGATCTCCCATGTCTACCTTTTCCCTGCCAGGCGCCCGCGAGAAATCCGCCGCCGCGCTTGACGCCGCGGCCGCGCGCAAGCGGCGCCTGAACTGGCCCCGCGCCATCGTCGTCCTGCTCACCTGCGTGGCGATCTTCCTGCCGCTGTTCCTGGTGTTCTACCAGAGCTTCCTGACGGCGCCTTTCTTCATGCCCGACAAACAGCTCGGGCTGGACGCTTTCCGCTTCATCTTCGACGACGCCGACTTCTGGCTGGCGTTCAAGAACGGCATGATCCTCGCCGCCGGCCTGGCCGCGATCGCCGTCCCGCTGGGCGGCATGCTGGCCTTCCTGATGGTGCGCACCGACCTGCCGGGCCGCAGCTGGATCGCGCCGATTCTGCTGGTGCCGATCTTCGTCTCGCCGATGGTGATGGGCTTCGGCTACGTGGTGTCGATGGGCCCGGTGGGCTTCTACACCACCTGGGTGCACCAGCTGCTCGGCGTCACGCCGTGGAACGTGTACTCCTTCACCAGCATCGTCGTGATCGCCGGCCTGACCCACGTGCCGCACGTCTACCTGTACGCCTCCTCGGCGCTGAAGAGCCTGGGTTCGGACGTCGAAGAAGCTGCGCGCGTCTCCGGCGCCTCGCCGTGGCAGGTGATGTTCAACGTCTCGCTGCCGATGATCATGCCGGCGCTGGCCTATGCGGGCGTGCTGGTGTTCTTCCTCGGCTTCGAGGTGTTCGGCCTGGTGCTGGTGCTGGGCGACCCGGAAGGCCACCTGGTGCTGGCGACCTACCTGTACAAACTGACGAATAAGCTGGGCACGCCGTCCTACCACCTGATGGCGGCCGTGGCCGTGTGCCTGGTGGCGGTGACCATGCCGCTGGTGATGCTGCAGCGCTGGCTGCTGAAGTCGGCCAACAAATACGTGTCGATCAAGGGCAAGGGCGCGCGCCAGAAGCCGCTCCCGCTGGGCAAGTGGAAGTGGCTGGCGATGGGCGTGCTGCTCGCCTGGGTCCTGGTGACCGTGGTGCTGCCGCTGTCCGGCATCGTGCTGCGCTCCTTCGTCGAGTACTGGGGCGAGGGCGTGAAGCTGGGCGACGTGCTGACCCTGCAGCATTTCCGCGACATCTGGGAACAGCCTTCGCTGGTGCGCGGCATCGTCAACACCATCCTGATCGGCGTGATCGGCGGCGGCGTGGCCGTGCTGTGCTACACCGCGATCGCGCTGGCCATGCACCGCAAGCAGGACGGCGTGACCCGCCTGCTCGACTACAGCGTGCTGGTGCCGCGCGCCGTGCCGGGCCTGCTGGCCGGCCTGTCCTTCCTGTGGGTGTTCCTGTTCGTGCCGAGCTGGCTGGACGGCTTCCTGCACAATTTCGACAACGACCTTGCGCGCTGGCTGTCGGCGCACTTCATCCCGGCGCTGCGCCAGGTCCGCTCGACCATCTTCGCGCTGTGGCTGGCCTATTCAGTGGTGTGGCTGGCCTACGGCATGCGCCTGGTCTCGACCTCGCTGCTGCAGGTCGGTCCGGAACTGGAAGAGGCGGCCCGCGCGGTCGGCGCCAGCCGTGGCCGCGTGACCCGCGACGTCACCATCCCACTGATCAAGTTCGGCATGCTGGGCGCCTGGCTGATGGTGTTCCTGATCTTCGAACGCGAATACTCGACCGGCGTGTACCTGCTGTCGCCGGGCACCGAGGTGATCGGCGCGATGCTGGTGTCGCTGTGGGCCGGCGGCTCGACCGACCTGGTGGCGGCGCTGTCCTTCATCAATATCACGCTCGTGGCCATCGGCCTGGGCATCGCGCTGCGCTTCGGCGTCAAGCTGCATAACTAAATCATTGCGAGACCTCACCATGAACGTTTTGACCGTCAACGACCTGCACCTCGACTACGGCAGCGGCGCTACCGCCAACCCGATCCTGAAAGGCGTGTCGATGCACCTGCAGCGCGGCGAGGTGGTGGCGCTGCTGGGCCCTTCGGGCAGCGGCAAGACCACGCTGCTGCGCGCCGTCGCCGGCCTGGAAAGCCCGAAAGCCGGCACCATCGACATCGGCGAGCGCCGCGTGTTCGACGGCGCCAGGAAGATGGAACTGCCGGCCGAGGCGCGCAACCTGGGCCTGGTGTTCCAGTCGTATGCGCTGTGGCCGCACAAGACCGTGTTCGACAACGTCGCCTACGGCCTCAAGCTGCGCAAGCTGTCCGCCAGCGATACCAAGGAGAAGGTGAACGAGGTGCTGTCCCAGCTCGGCCTGGGCCACCTGGGCGAGCGCTTCCCGCACCAGCTCTCCGGCGGCCAGCAGCAGCGCGTGGCGATCGCCCGCGCGCTGGTCTACAACCCGCCCGTGATCCTGCTCGACGAACCGCTGTCGAACCTGGACGCCAAGCTGCGCGAGGAAGCGCGCGCCTTCCTGCGCGAACTGATCGTGCGCCTGGGCCTGTCCGCCCTGATGGTGACCCACGACCAGGCCGAAGCGATGGCGATCTCGGATCGCATCCTGCTGCTGAATAACGGCAAGATCGAACAGCAGGGCACCCCGCAGTCGATGTACGAATCGCCGGACACCCTGTTCACCGCCGAGTTCATGGGCAGTAACAACCGCCTGCCGGCGCGCGTGGTCGGCCGCAACGGCGGCACGACCCGGCTGCAGGTCGAGGGCATGGCGCTGAACGCGACCACGCGCGGCGCCGGCGACAGCGCCGCGGGCGCAGCCGAACCTGCCGCCCTGATCCGCGTCGAGGAAGTGCGCATCGGCCGCCAGCAGGTGGAGAACGGCATCCAGATGCCGCTGTCGACCTGCATGTACCTCGGCGACCGCTGGGAATGCCTGTTCAAGCAGGGCGAGGCCAGCGTGCGCGCCTATTCGAAGCACCGCATCGATCCGGGCCAGTACTGGCTGGAGATGCCGGCCGAGAAGCTGTGGGTGTTCTAAAAGGAGCGCTGCGCACCTTCCTGCCGGCGTTGGCCCTGGCGTTTGCCGCGGCCGAGGCCTGCATCGCGCTCGACACGCCGCTGCCGTGGATGATCGGGCCGCTGTTCTCGACCGCGCTGGCCTGCATGCTGGGCGCGCGCCTGGGCGCGCCGGTGCAGGCGCGCGAGGCCGGCCAGTGGGCCATCGGCACCGCGCTCGGGCTGTATTTCAGCGCACCCGTGCTGGCCGCGCTGGCGCGCAACCTGCCCTGGATCGCGCTGGCGGTGGCCTTTGCCGTCTGCCTCGGCATGGCGGCCGCCGCCATGCTGCGCCGCCTGTCCGGCAGCGACGAAGCGACCGCCTTCTTCGCGATGGCGGTCGGCGGCGCCTCCGAGATGGCGGTGCAGGGCGAGCGCCACGGCGCGGTGGTCGAGCACGTGGCCGCCGCCCACAGTCTGCGCATCATGATGGTGGTCGCCACGATTCCGTTCGCGGTGCGCTGGTGGAGCAGCCACGGCTGGGGCGCCGGCATCGATCCTTTCGTGCCGCTGGCCGCCACCGTGCGCCCGGGCGGCCTGCTGGTCCTGATCGCATTGACCTCCATCGCCGCGCTGCTGTTCAAGCGCCTGCAACTGCCGAACGCCTGGGTGATCGGCCCGCTGCTGGTGGCGCTGATGCTGACCGCGGCCGGCATCGAACTCTCGCGCCTGCCGGAGTGGATGATCCGCACTGGCCAGCTGTTCATCGGCGTCTCGCTCGGCACCCGCTTCACCCCGCGCTTCGTGCACACCGCGCCGCGCTACCTGGCCAGCGTGGCCGCCTGCACGGTCGTGACGATGATGCTGGCCGCCGCCTTCGCCCTGTGCCTGGCCCAGATCACCGACCTGCATCCGGGCACCATGCTGCTGGCGACCTCGCCCGGCGGCATCGCCGAGATGTCGCTGACGGCGCGCGTGCTGCACCTCGGCGTGCCGGTGGTGACGGCCTTCCATGTGTCGCGCATGGTGGTCGTGGTGCTCGCGATCGGTCCGCTGTACCGCGCCTGGGCCAGGCTGCGCTGAACGCGGTCCGGCCAGGTAGGCAAGTGCGGGCTTGTGCGATAACATGGCCCGCATGAGCGATACCAATCTCACAAGCCATGCCAGCCATAGCAGCCAGTTCGCCCTGCTGGCGCAGCGCCGCTTCGGCCCCTTCTTCTGGACCCAGTTCCTCGGCGCCTTCAACGACAACCTGTTCAAGACCGCGCTGATGGTGGTGATCACCTACGACGCGCTGTCCTGGACCACGCTGCCGCCGGCGCTCCTCAACAACCTGATCCCCGGCCTGTTCATCCTGCCCTATGTCGTGTTCTCGGCGACCGCCGGCCAGATCGCCGACAAGGTCGAGAAGGGCAGGCTGGCGCGCTGGGTCAAGCTGCTCGAGATCGGCATCATGGGCGTGGCGGCGCTGGGCTGGATGACGCACACGCTGTGGCTGCTGATCGCTGCGGTGGCCGGCATGGGCGTGCACTCGACCCTGTTCGGCCCGGTGAAGTACGCCTACCTCCCGCAGCACCTGCGTCCGGACGAACTGGTCGGCGGCAATGGCGTGATCGAGATGGGCACTTTCGTCGGCATCCTGCTGGGCGAGGTGGTGGGCGCGGTGCTGGCCGGCCATGGCGCCGCGGGCGTCCACCTGGTGGCCGGCGGGACGCTGCTGGTTGCGGTGCTGGGCCTGGTCACGAGCTGGCGCATCCCGCACTCGCCGGCGCCCGAGCCCGGTCTCGTCATCAGCCGCAACCCGGTCGCCGAATCGCTGCGCAACCTGGCGTTCTCGCGCAAGAACCGCACGGTGTTCCTGTCCATGCTCGGCAATTCCTGGTTCTGGTTCTACGGCGCGCTGGTGCTGTCGCAGTTTCCGCTGTACGCCAAGGATTACCTGCACGGCGACCACAGCGTGTTCGTGCTGCTGCTGACGATTTTCTCGCTCGGCATCGGCGCCGGTTCGCTGCTGTGCGAAAAGCTGTCGGGCCGGAAGGTCGAGATCGGCCTGGTGCCCTTCGGCGCGATCGGCCTGTCGCTGTTCGGCATCGACCTGTACTTCGCCAGCCAGGGCTACACGAATACCGCGCCGGTCGACTTCATCGGCCTGCTGCGGCAGGCGGGCACCGCGCGCATCCTGGCCGACCTGCTGCTGCTGGGCGTGTTCGGCGGCTTCTTCATCGTGCCGCTGTTCGCCCTGATCCAGACTCGCTGCGACCCGGCCCACGTATCGCGCACCATCGCCGGCATGAACATCCTGAATGCGCTGTTCATGGTGGCGGCGGCCGGTGTGGCCGTGTTCCTGATCGGGCAGGGCTTCACGATTCCCGAGATGTTCCTGACCACGGCGCTGCTGAACGCGCTGGTCGCCATCTACATCTTCTCGCTGGTGCCGGAATTCCTGATGCGCTTCCTGGCCTGGCTGCTGATCCATACCATCCACCGCGTCTCGACCATGGGTACCGACCGCATTCCGGAAGAGGGCGCGGCGGTCCTGGTCTGCAACCATGTGTCCTACGTCGACGCGATCGTGATCATGGCCGCCAGCCCGCGCCCGATCCGCTTCGTGATGGACCACCGCATCTTCAGGACGCCGCTGCTGGGCTTCATCTTCCGCACCGCCAAGGCGATCCCGATCGCGCCGGCGGCGGAAGACCCGTGGCTGATGGAAAAGGCCTTCGTCGACATCGCCCACGCCCTGCACGACGGCGACCTGGTCTGCATCTTCCCGGAAGGCAGGCTGACCCGCACCGGCGACATGAACGAGTTCCGCGGCGGCATCGCCAAGATCACCGAGCGCAGCAAGGTGCCGGTGATCCCGATGGCCCTGCGCGGCCTGTGGGGCAGCGTGTTCTCGCGCGACCCGTCGAACGTGTTCGAGCGCTCCTTCTCGCGCGGCTGGCGCTCGCGCCTGGCGCTGGTGGTGGGCCGGCCGGTGCCGCCGCAGGAGGTGACGCCGGAAGGCTTGTACGAGCAGGTGCTGGCGCTGCGGGGAGACTGGAAATAGATTCTTCGTGACAAAAAACTTATCATCCTGCCCGGCTCTGATATAATTGCAGGCTGAGTCGGGGCGTAGCGCAGCCTGGTAGCGTACCTGCATGGGGTGCAGGGGGTCGGAGGTTCGAATCCTCTCGCCCCGACCAATGAATTCAAAGCAAGCCAAAAAGGGCCAGCGAAAGCTGGCCCTTTTTGTTTTTGGTCGTCCAGCGCAAGCTTTATTTGCTCCGTCCAACGCAAGCCATTTTCGCAAGCGCCGCTCCAGGTGCTTATTTGCAGCCCGAGACTTGCTTCAAGCAATCCGCATCTATTGTATTTACGGACTTTTCGCCTTTTCAGTAATAGACGCTGTCTATTTGACCCGGCACAGATCGGGTCCTATCCTTAATTTCACCGAGCTTGTCCGTTGCTTGGCATCGAGGCATGCTCTCTTTGCCGGGGCATCCCGGTTGCCGTCCCTCCTATTCATCGTGCTGAACAAATCAGGCCAAGCAATTCGCACCATGTGCGATTGAAAAAGCACTGGGTGTCCCGAAGACCACCCATCACGGCCTTTACACCAAGTCTCAGACCGGCATGGCGCTTGCAACCATTCTTTTGGCTCGACTGGATCGAGCAAAGGCCATGGGCTGCGATGCGATCGAACCGGATAATGTCGACGGTTATGACACAACGGCGCATAGCAATAGCGGTTTTCCGCTAACGTATGAGGATCAAATCTACTTTAACCTCTGGGTGGCTGAGCAAACCCATGCCAGAGGGATGCTGGTCGCGCTTAAAAACGACATTAACCAGGCACACGACGCTCGCATCTATAACACTTTCGACTTCGTCGTGAGCGAGCAGTGCTTCCAGTACAACGAGTGTGGATATTTCTCCAATTTCCTGACGCTCAATAAACCGGTGTTCGAGGCGGAATACAAACTCGATTTGAGCAAGTTCTGCCCTAAAGCCAAGGCAAGCCGGATCAGCGCCATCAAAAAGCGCAATTCCCTGAATACGACCCGGTCCGACTGCAGCGCATATTATTGATACGCATCCTCCGCGTGAGCGCCTCGCCGTGCGAGGCGTCCGACAGCGCGACTGACGGTGGGGAAAGCTGGGGTGTTGCTCAGCGATCCACCACCTGCTTCGGCACCAGCACCAGCAAGCAGGCGCCCACCAGCAAAACCCCCGAGGTCAGCATCAGTCCCGCTCCCTGCGTGCCGGTCAGGTCGTTCAGCCAGCCGACCAGCGAGGGCGAGAAGAAGCCGGCCAGGTTGGCGATGCAGTTGATGGTGGCGATGCCCGCCGCGGCCGTCATGCCGCCCAGGAAGGCGGTCGGCAGGGTCCAGAACTGCGAGGTGCAGCCGATGGCGCCCGCAGCCGCGGTGCTGAGCAGGACCAGGGCGACGCCGACGCCGCTGGTGAAGGGCAGCGCGAACAGCGAGGCGGCCGCCACCAGCATCGGCACGCCGCAGTGCAGGCGCCGGGCGCGGGTGCGGTCGGAACTGCGGCCGATCAGCGGCAGGCAGGCCAGCGCCACTGCATACGGGATCGCCGCCAGCAGCCCGACCATGCCGGTGCCGCTCACACCGGCGTTCCTGACCAGGGCCGGCAGCCAGAAGGTGATGCCGTACTGGCCCATCACGATGCAGAAGTAGATCGCGGTCAGCAGCCACAGGCGGCGGTCGGCCAGGAAGGCGGCGGCCGTATGGTGAGCAAGCTTGCCGCTGTCCTCGCTGGCGATATTGCGCTGCAGGATGGTCTTCTCTTCGGGGCTCAGCCATCTGGCCGCCTCGATGCTGTCGTCCAGGTAGACAGGATGGCCAGGCCGAGCAGCAGCGAGGGCAGCGCCTCCAGCGCGAACAGCCATTGCCATCCCTGCAGGCCGTGCGCGCCCGAGAAGGTCTCGAGGATCCAGCCCGACAGCGGCGCGCCGACGATGCTGGCCAGCGGGATCGCCATGAAGAACAGGGCCATCACCTTGGCGCGGCGCGCTTGCGGGAACCAGTAGGTGATGTAGAGGATGACGCCGGGTGCGAAGCCGGCTTCGGCCACGCCGAGCAGGAAGCGCATGACGTAGAACAGCGTCGGCGAACCGACCACGCTGAAGCTGGCGGAGATGATGGCCCAGGTGATCATGATGCGGGCCAGCCAGCGGCGTGCGCCGAAGCGGTGCAGGATCAGGTTGCTGGGCACTTCGAACAGGAAGTAGCCGATGAAGAAGATGCCGGCGCCGAGGCCGTAGACGGTGTCGCTCCAGTGCAGGTCGCTGAGCATCTGCAGCTTGGCGAAGCCGACGTTGACGCGGTCGAGGTAGGCCGCCAGGTAGCACAGCATGAGGAAGGGGACCAGCCGGCGCGTGACCTTGGCATAGGCTCGCGTTTCGAGGTCGGCGGCGCCGGCCGGGGTGGCCGTGGCGCCTGCCGCCGCGGGGGTGACCGAAGGTGATTTCATCATTGTCTCCAAATCGTTCTGTTTTTTTGCGCGGCGCACGAAGGTCTTGCTGCCTTCTTGCCGCGCGCTCGAACTGCGGCTCAGCGCAGCCAGGACTTGATGCTGGCCGCCATTGCCTCCACCGAGATGCCGTAACGGTCGTGCAGCGTCGGCAGCGCGCCGGCGTGGAGGAAGGCGTCGGGCAGGGCGACCTGGCGGAAGGCGGGCGCCACGCCGGCCCGCAGCAGGGTGCCCGCGACCGCTTCGCCCAGGCCGCCGACCACCGAGTGGTTCTCGGCCACCACCACCAGCCGGCCGCTGCGCCGCGCTTCGCGGACGATCGCTTCCTCGTCCAGCGGCTTGATGGTCGGCGTGTGCAGCACGGCCACGCCCACCTTGTCTGCCTTCAGCGCCTCCGCCACTTCCAGCGCGCGCATCGTCATGATGCCGCTCGAAACCACCAGCACGTCGCGGCCGTCGCGCAGCAGCTTGGCCTTGCCGAGCTCGAATTTGTAATCATACTCGTCCAGCACCAGCGGGACTTTCCCGCGCAGCAGGCGCATGTAGACCGGGCCCTGGTGCGCCGCAATGGCCGCCACCGCCTGCTCGGTGTCGAGCGCGTCGCACGGGTCGACGATGGTCAGGCCCGGCACGCCGCGGAAGATGGCGATGTCTTCGGTGGCCTGGTGGCTGGGGCCGTAGCCGGTGGTCAGGCCCGGCAGGGCGCAGGCGATCTTGACGTTCAGGTGTTCTTCGGCGATCACCTGGTGGATGAAGTCGTAGGCCCGGCGCGAGGCGAACACGGCATAGGTGGTGACGAAGGGTGTGAAGCCTTCCTTGGCCATGCCGCCGGCGGCGCCCATCAGCAGCTGCTCGGCCATGCCCATCTGGAAGAAGCGTTCCGGGTAGGCCTGGGCGAACAGGTGCAGGTCAGTGTATTTCGCCAGGTCGGCGCTCATGCCGACGATGTCAGGGCGCCGGGCAGCGAGTTCCACCAGGGCATTGCCGAACGGTGCACTCCTGGTGCGCTGGCCCTCGGCGGCGATCGAGGCGATCATCGCCGAGGTGGTCAGGCGCGGTTTATTCGTGATCGGGGCGTTCATTGCATGTCTCCTGCCTGGTTTTTGTCGAGGATGGCGATGGCCTGCTGCCATTCGTCGGCTTCGACGCGGATGAAATGGTTCTTGTCGCGCTGTTCGAGGAAGGGCACGCCGCTGCCCATCAGGGTGTCGCACAGGATCACGCGCGGCCGGGGCTGCGGGTGGCTGCGCGCGGTATCGAACGCGTGCAGGACGGCGCCGATGTCGTTGCCCTTCACGCGCTGGACGAGCCAGCCGAAGGCTTCCCACTTGTCGGCCAGCGGCTCGAAGCCGAGGATCTTGCCGGACGGCCCATCGGCCTGCTGGTTGTTGATGTCGACCAGGCAGATCAGGTTGCCGAGGCCGAAGTGGGCGGCCGACATCGCGGCTTCCCAGGTCGAACCTTCGTCGAGTTCGCCGTCCGACATGGAGTTGTAGACGAAGGCCGGGTTGTTCTTCCGGCGCAGGCCCAGCGCCATGCCGACCGCGATCGAGAGGCCCTGGCCCAGCGAGCCGCCGGACATTTCCATGCCGGGCGTGTAGGTGGCCATGCCGGACATCGGCAGGCGGCTGTCGTCGCTGCCGTAGGTTTCCAGCTCCGATTCGGGCAGGATGCCGGCTTCGAGGAGGGCGGCGTACAGCGCGATCGCATAATGGCCGTGCGACAGCAGGAAGCGGTCGCGGCCTTCCCATTCGGGCTCATCCGGCCGATAATTCAGCGCGTGCCGGTAGGCGACGGCCAGGATGTCGGCCATGCCGAGGGCCTGCCCGACGTAGCCCTGGCCCTGGACCTCCCCCATGCGCAGTGCGTAGCGGCGGATCCGGTAGGCCGCGCTCTTCAGCCCGGCGAGGGAGTGCTGTTGCTCCTGTTGGTGTTCCATGTGTGTCTCCAGTACGTTGTTCGAATCGATTCCAGTGTATGAAGTGACACATGAACCGTATAGCGAGTAATTCTTGGTGATAGATGAAACCAGTTCAGCGATACCGCGCCCTGCGCAAGGCTTCACTCAAGGGATTGCAGGCCTTCGAGGCCGCTTGCATGCACCGTTCGTTTGCCGCCGCGGCCCAGGAGCTCTCGATCACGGCCTCGGCCGTCAGCCACGCGATCCAGACGCTCGAGGAAGCGCTCGGCACGCTCCTGTTCGAGCGCGCGCGGCGCGGCGTGGTGCCGACCGAGGAGGGCGCCCGGCTGTATGAGGTGATCCGCCGTTCCTTCGGCGACATCGACGACGAATTGCGCACCATCCTCGACCGCGGCCGCCATCAGCAGGTGGTGACGATCCAGAGCGCGCCCAGCTTCGCCGCGATCTGGATCATGCCGAGACTGCCCGCCTTCCTGCGCGCCCATCCCGACCTCGACGTGCGGCTGTGGGCGGTGCACCAGGCGCCGGATTTTTCGAACAGCGGCGTCGACGTCGCGGTCACGTATGGCCGCCCCGCGGCCTCGGCCGGCGTGCACGTCGAGCCGATCTCGCGCCGCGAACGGTTTCTGCCGGTGTGCAGCCCGACGCTGGTCGACGGCTGGACCCTGCCGCTGCCGCCCGGCGACATCGAGAATTTCTACCTGATCCAGAACGACGTCTCGCTGACCTCATGGGACGAATGGATCGCACGCTTTGTGCCAGGCTGCGGCCACCCGGTCCGCGGCCTGCGCCTGGACCGGGCCTTCATGACGCTCGGCGCGGCGGAAAACGGACTCGGGATGTGCATCGAGAGTACCGTGCTGGTGCACGAATACCTGCAGCAGGGGAGGCTGGTCTGCCCGTTCGGCGAGCTTGCGATCGACGCCACCGCGCATCACCTGGCGGTGCCGAAGAGCAGGGAAGGGCTCCAGGCCGTGAAGACGGTCCTGGAGTGGATGCGGGGATTTGCGGACTTCGACGCTGACGGTAGCGGGCTCAGTGAATGAGCATCCCGCCATTCACATCCAGCGTGATGCCGGTGCAGTAGGCGGACAGTTCGCTGGCGAGGAACACGACCGCGCCGCCAATGTCGCTGGCCCGGCCCAGGCGCGCCAGCGGAATATCCGAGGCGATCTCGCCCTTGCGTTCTTCCGTCAGCTTGCCCTTGATGATGTCGGTGGCGATCAGCCCCGGCGTGATCGCATTCACGCGGATGCCGTCCGGGCCGAATTCGCGCGCCATGGCCCGGGTCAGGCCGAGCACGCCGGCCTTGGCGGCCGAGTAGTGCGGTCCGCCCAGGATGCCGCCGCCGCGCTGCGCCGACACCGACGAGGTGCAGATGATGCTGCCCCCCTTCTGGGCCTGCATGGCGGGCAGGACGGCCTGCGACATCAGCAGCGTGCCGCGCAGGCTGACGTCGAGCACGGCGTCATAGTCTGCTTCCGAGATGTCGACGGTCTTGCGCGCCTGGGTGATGCCGGCGTTGTTGAACAGGATGTCGATGCGGCCGTAGCGCTCCAGCACCGCGCGGGCGGCCGATTCGCATTGTTCCTTGCTGGTGACGTCGGCGACCAGGCCCAGGTGGTCCGGCCCGAGCTCAGCCGCGGCGCCGGCAGGCTTGCTCGCCGCCAGGTCGAGGATCACGACGCGGGCCCCGTGCGCCGCCAGCATGCGCGCCGTTGCAAAACCCAGGCCGTTGACGCCGGCGCCGCCCGTGACGATGGCCACTCGTTCTTTCAGTAACATGGATGTCTCCTTGATATTCGATGGTGACGCCATGTTCCCGGATTGCGGGCGCGCCGCCAAACGAGGAAAACTCAAGGGACGGCGAATTCAATTCATGCTTGCCGCCTGCCGAGGCCGACGATCAGCATGGCGGCCAGCATGCTGAACGCCGCGCCGGCATGGAAGGTGGCCGCGGCGCCGTGGCCTTCCCACAGCAGGCCGGCAAGGGGGCTCGCCAGCAGCATGGCGATGCCGGACACCAGGTTGAAAAAGCCGAACGCCGTCCCTTTTAGTTCGGGCGGCGCGGTATTCGCGACCATCACGGCCAGCAGGCCCTCGGTCATGCCCATGTGCAGCCCCCACAGGCTGACCCCGAGCAGCACCACCGGCCAGCCATTGCCTTGCGCAAGCACCAGGTCGGCCAGCACCAGAAAACCCAGTCCGATGACGAGCAGGCGCGGGTGGCTGATGGCGTCGGCCAGCTTTCCGAACGGGTAGGCGGACAGGGTATAGACCAGGTTCATCGCGACCATCACCAGCGGCACCAGGGCCGGCCGCATGCCGCCCTCCATGGCGCGCAAGACCAGGAAGGCTTCGCTGAAGCGCGCCAGGGCGAACACGGCGCCGATCGCGACCACCCACCAATAGTCGGCCGACAGCTTGCGCAGGCTCTCCCTGCGGATCGGATTGATGCCCCTGGATGCGGACGCATGTCTGGGTTCCTTCACGCCCAGCGCCAGCAGCAGCACGGCACATGCGCCCGGTATCACGGCGATCCAGAAAATCCGCCGATAGTCGTTCGCCCACAGGAACATCAGGGCGACGGCGATCAGGGGGCCGGTGAAGGCGCCGAGGGTGTCCAGCGACTGCCGCAGGCCGAACGCGGCGCCGCGGCTTTCGGGCGGCGCGATATCGGCGACCAGCGCATCGCGCGGCGCGCCGCGGATGCCTTTGCCGATGCGATCGACGAAGCGCGCCGCCAGGACCAGGTTCGCCGAGGTGGCGATGGCGAAGAAGGGCTTGCTCGCCGCGCCGAGTGCGTAGCCGGCGACGGCCAGCCATTTGCGCTTGCCCAGGTAGTCGCTGAGTCCGCCCGA
The DNA here is from genome assembly GCF_001412595.2 of Massilia sp. WG5. Classification (NCBI taxonomy): domain Bacteria; kingdom Pseudomonadati; phylum Pseudomonadota; class Betaproteobacteria; order Burkholderiales; family Oxalobacteraceae; genus Massilia; species Massilia sp. WG5. The sequence continues at coordinate 1,846,826 of NZ_CP012640.2, read as the reverse complement.
GAACACCTTGACGATCGGCGCGGCCGCCTCGGCAATGCCTTCGATGAGCCCGACCGCCGCGACGCTGGCGCCCAGCCCCGACACCAGGAACATCGGCAGCAGGCTGTGGACGATTTCGGAAGAGATATCCATCAGCATGCTGACGAAGCCGAGCACCCAGATCGGGCGTGGAATCTTGCGCAGTGTGGAAAACCGTCGATCTGGCATCCGGCCTCGCTCCCGGTTTTGAGGTAGGGAATCAATTGTCCCGGATTTCGGCCAGCCATGACGCCTGTTTTCGAACGGACATCGATCGATGACCAGCCGGATGCCCGGCCTGGCGCACCCGCGGCGGCCCGACCGCTAGAAAGGCGGCGCTTCCTCCGGCGCCGCCGGCGGCGCGTCGAGGTCGATCTCGACCGTCGGCAAGGCGTCGAGGTCTGCGCCCTCCGCCAGGGCCTGGGCCTGGAAGGCCGCATGCGCCCGCAGGGCATGCGCCTGCTTCGACACCAGCATCACCGGCAGGGCAGGGAAGTGCGGCTGCAGGCGCGCCAGCAGCGCGTCGCCCATGCCGGGCACGACCCAGGCCGGCGGCGGGAAGGCCACCGCCACCCGCACCCCCTTCAATACCGTCACCGCGACCCGGATCTTCATGGTATCGGATGCGCGCTCAGATCCGGTCGCTTTCCTTGCGCACCACGCGCCCGATCAGCAGGCATTCCGCGCCCTTGCACAGCTTGCGATGGTACTTGCGCTGGTCCGGATTGTCCGAGGTCAGCCACCACTGGCCGGCGTCGCGCGCGAGGCGCTTGACCACCGCTTCCCCCTCGTAGTTGAAGGCGTAGACGGCGCCGTCGACCGGCCGGGTGTCGAGGGTATTGACGACCACGATGTCGTCCTCGTACAGCGAGGGCTCCATGCTTTCCCCCTTGACCAGGATGGCGATCAGGTGCTCGGGCCGCAGCTGGTGGCGCTCGATCCAGGAGCGGCGCAGGCCGAGGGTGCCGCCGTCGCGCCGCTCCGGCTCGGTCTGGTAGCCGGTGATGCCGGCCGACAGGCGCAGTTTCACCATCTGGATCTCGACGAAGTCGGCATCGTCGTTGGCGGCGGCGCGTACCGGCAGCGCATTCCTGATGCCGTGCAGCGGCGCCTGCTGCGGGTCGCCGTCGCCGGTCATCAGCCAGATGTGGGAAAAGCCCAGCGCGCGCTCGATGTTCAGCGCATAGCGGATATCCATCGACTTGATCTTCCCGGTCAGCCACTGGTTGACCACGCTCTTCGAGGCGCCGGAGGCTTTCACGAGGCCGGTCTGGCCGCGTTCGCCTTCCAGCTGGGGCAGGTCGCGGTAGATGCGATCGAGGCGTTCTGAGAGTGTATTCATGTTTAGCATCCTAAACTCGATTGGTTTAGTATTCTTGACGTTTATCAGTTTAGAGTTCTATACTTTAATCGAAATACTAAACCTTCGGAAGCCGAAGATCAACCATCGGAGACCCCGCCATGCACGCGTTCATATTCTTCAAGCTCGCCGCCGTCCCGTTTGCCGCCGGCCTGGCGGCGACCGGCCTCGGCTTCCTGTTCCTGTGGCCGAAGTCGGGACGCGAGGCGGCCGCGCGCTTCGCCTGCACGCTGCTGGGCTGCGCGGTGGCGGGGCCATGCCTGGCGATCGCCGCCTACTGCTGGTGGCCGGCCCTGTTCGCGTCGGGCGGGCAGTTCGCGGTGCTGGCCGGCGGGCCGGCCGAACTCGGCGTGCTGCTGGCGGCCACCCCCTTCGTGGTGCTGGCCGGGCTGCCGGCCTGGTGGGTCGTCGGTGCGCTGCTGCTGTGGTTCGAGCGGCGCCGCAGCAAGGACATCGCCGAGATCGCCCACGATGCCGCCGAGGCAGTGCGCCAGGTGCGCGAAACGCTGTGAGTCACGGGCCGGGTTTGATTAAGGTCAAAGCAAGGACTATTCTGAAGAACAACGTATGAATGACGCGGCACGGCAGCCGCCAGGAGAACGCGCGTGGACAGCAAGGCCGACAACAAGGCCGAGGACCAACCCGACCACAAAGCCGATGATAAAAACGGGGCGATCCGGCCCTTCCTGTGGTACTGGATGTTCGGGCTGCTGCTGTTCATGCTGTCGCAGTCCCTGTTCGAGCTGATGACGAGCTCGCCGCTTGCCTACAGCGAGTTCAAGCAGCTGCTGCGCGCCGGCCAGGTGAAGGAAGTCACGGTGTCGGACACGACGGTCTCCGGCACCCTCAAGGACAGCGGCCTCGACGCCGTGCTGCCGAAGGCGCGCGCGGCGTCGATCAAGTGCGGCGCCGATGGCAGCTGCCCCTTCACCACGGTGCGCGTGACCGACCCCGACCTGGCCAAGGAGCTCGAGGCGGCCAAGGTGCGCTATGCCGGACAGGCGCACAGCGAATTGCTGTCGAGCCTGCTGTCCTGGGTGCTGCCCATCCTGCTGCTGTTCTGGTTGTGGAGCAGCATGCTCAAGCGCGGCGGCATGACGGCCGGCCTGTTTGACATCGGCAAGAGCCGCGCCCGCGTCCATATGCAGAGCAAGACCGGGGTCAGCTTCGGCGACGTGGCCGGCGCCGACGAGGCCAGGGAAGAGCTGATGGAAGTCGTCGAATTCCTGAAGCACCCGCAGCGCTACCACCGCCTCGGCGGACGCATCCCGAAAGGCGTGCTGATCGTCGGCGCGCCCGGCACCGGCAAGACCCTGCTGGCCAAGGCCGTGGCCGGCGAGGCCGGGGTGCCGTTCTTCTCGATCAGCGGTTCGGAGTTCGTCGAGATGTTCGTCGGCGTCGGCGCGGCGCGCGTGCGCGACCTGTTCGTGCAGGCCCAGAAGGTGGCGCCCTGCATCATCTTCATCGACGAGCTGGACGCGCTGGGCCGGGCGCGCGGCATCGCCGGCGCCATCGGCGGCTACAACGAGCAGGAGCAGACCCTGAACCAGCTGCTGGTCGAGATGGATGGCTTCGACACCGGCAAGGGCGTGATCATCCTGGCCGCCACCAACCGTCCCGAGATCCTCGACCCGGCCCTGCTGCGCCCGGGGCGCTTCGACCGCCACGTCGCCCTCGACCGCCCCGACCTGCGCGGACGCCAGCAGATTCTGCAGGTGCATGCGCGGACGGTGACGCTCGCCGGCGACGTCGACCTGGCCCGCATCGCCGCGCGCACGCCGGGGCTGTCCGGCGCCGACCTTGCCAACCTGGTCAACGAGGCGGCGCTGCTGGCGGCGCGGCGCGGCAAGGACCGGGTCGAGCGCGTCGACTTCGACGAGGCGATCGACCGCGTCATTGCCGGCATGGAAAAGCGCTCGCGCCTGATCAATCCGCTCGAGAAGGAGACGGTCGCCTGGCACGAGGCCGGGCATGCGCTGGTGGCCGAGTTCCGCCAGCACGCCGACCGCGTGGCCAAGATCTCGATCATCCCGCGCGGCATTGCCGCCCTCGGCTATACCCAGCAGCTGCCGCTCGAAGACCGCTACCTGCTCAAGAAAAGCGAATTGCTGGACCGGATCGACGTCTACCTCGGCGGCCGGGTAGCCGAGGAGCTGGCCTTCGGCGACGTCTCCACCGGCGCCCAGAACGACCTGCAGATGGCGACCGAGCTGGCGCGCCACATGGTGACGCAGTACGGCATGAGCGAGCGGCTGGGCCTGGCGGCCTTCGAGCAGGCGCCCAACAGCACGCTGTACGCGATGCCGCCCGGCCAGCGCCGCGAGTACAGCGAGCGCACCGCGCGCATGATCGACGCCGATATCGCGCGCCTGCTGGACGAGGCCCATGAGCGCGTGCGCGCGACCCTGCGCGAGCGGCGCCGCCTGCTCGATGCGCTGGCGCATGCGCTGCTGGAAAAAGAAACCGTCGACCGCGAGGCGCTCGACCTGCTGCTGCGCAAGGAACAGGCCGTTTCTAGCTCTCAGGAAGTGGTCATCAAGTAAGCATTTCCGGCTTTCATCACATTCATTCGCTCTTCTCGATATGGCGCAAGAGTCCTCATCGACCCTGTCTTGTTGCGCCCCTTGGCGGTGGCTAGATTGGTCCGTGCCGTCGAGTTCGCTTATCCAAGCAGCGCCGGCGGCTTCCCGATTCCCATACCGAGGAGACCATCATGAAGCGCAAGCCGCCGCCAGTTTCCGATCTGCTCCACCGGGTCCGCGCCGCCGTGCTGCCGGGCCTGTTCGCCTGGCGCCGCCGACGGCCCGCGCAATCGGCCAGGCGCCTGCTGGCGGCCAGCCTGCTGGCGATGGCCGGCGTGGCGCTGCCCCTGCTGCCCGCCATGGCCCAGTCCGGCTGGACCACCGAGCAGTGGGTCGGCACCTGGGGCACGGGGCCGGCCGGCCCGCCGCTGAGCACCCAGGTGATGACCTTCAACGACCAGACCCTGCGCCTGATCGTGCACACCAGTATCGGAGGAAATCAGGTCCGGATCCGGATCTCGAATACCTTTGGCGCGGCGCCGCTGCGGATCGGCGAAGCCCACATCGCGCTGCGCCGGAACGGCGCCAGCATCGTCGCCGGCAGCGACCGCCCGCTGACCTTCAGCGGCAGCGCTTCGATCACGGTGCCGCCGGGCGCGCCGGTGCTGTCCGATCCGGTCGACCTCGAGGTGCCGGCGCTGTCGGACCTGGCGGTCAGCCTGCACCTGCCGGGCAGCGTCCAGGCCACCACCATCCACGCCTCGGCCTTCCAGACCAACTACGTCTCGCTGCCGGGGAACTTCACCGGCGCCGCCGCCTTCCCGCTGGAGCGGACCATCACCTCCTGGCCTTTCCTGACCGAGGTCGACGTCAACGCCCCGGGCGCGTCCGCCATCGTGGCGCTGGGCGATTCGATCACCGACGGTTCCAACACAATGGTCGACGCCAACCACCGCTGGCCCGACCTGCTGGCCCTGCGCCTGCAGACCGCGCGCGAGCCGCTCGCCGTGGTCAAGAGCAAGGCCGGCAGGCCGGCGCTGGGCACGGCCGGCCTGGTGGCCTGGAGCGCCCGTCTCGGCGTCGTCAACCGCGGCATCGGCGGCAACCGCCTGCTGCGCGATCCGGGCGAGCAGCCGCTGTTCGGCCGCGCCGCGCTGGAGCGCTTCGACCGTGACGTGCTGGCCACCGCCGGCGTGCGCTACATGGTGCTCCTGATCGGCATCAACGACATCGGCCATCCGGGCACCGGCACCATCCCGATCTCGGAAGAACCGACCCCGGCCGACCTGATCGCCGGCTACCGCCAGCTGATCGCCCGCGCCCACGAAAAAGGCATCGCGATCTACGGCGCCACCCTGACGCCGTTCGAAGGCACGATCTTCCCGGGCTACTACACGCCGGCGAAGGAGCAGATCCGCCAGGCCGTCAACAACTGGATCCGCTCGGGCGACGAGTTCGACGGCGTGATCGACTTCGACCGCGCGGTCCGCGACCCGAGCCATCCGACCCGCATGCTGCCGGCCTACGACAGCGGCGACCACCTGCATCCGAACGACCTCGGCATGCAGGCCATGGCCAACGCGATTCCGCTGCAGCTGTTCCGCAGCCTGAGCAGCGTGGCCGGCAGCACCAGCGCGGTGGCGCGCGCCGGCAAGCACTGAGCCAGCCGGCACCGGGTCAGCCGGTGCCGAGGCCGACCGCGCCGGTATCGGCGGCCGCCACGGGAGGGGAGCGGGCGTCCGGCGGCAGCAGCTCCAGCACCGCATCGACCACGCGCTCCGGCGCCACCCCGGCCAGGCAGGCGTGGTGGCCGGCATGGCAGCTGCTCTTGAAGCAGAAGCGGCAGGGCACGTCCTGGAACAGTACCCGGCTGCGCACGCGCCAGGGCGTGTGCTGGGGACTGGTCAGCGCATACAGGTCGACCAGCGGGGTGCCGACCGCAGCCGCCACATGGGCCGGCCCGCTGTTGTTGGTCAGTGCGACCGCGGCCAGGTGCAGCGCCGCCCCCAGCTCGCCCAGGCTCAGCTGGCCGGCGAGGGAGTGCACCGCCACCCCACAGCCGGCGCGGATTTCCTCGACCAGTTCGGTCTCCGCGCTGCTCCCGGCAAGGACGACGGGCAGGGCGCAGCGCCGCGCCAGCAGGTCGAGCGCGCGCGCCCAGTGGCTGGCCGGATAGCGGCGCGAGGCCGCGCTGGCGCCCGGATGCAGCAGCAACCAGGGCCGGTCGGCGTCGATGCCGAGGCGGAGCAGGCGCACGCGCACCGCGGCCAGGTCGGCGGCGCGCAGCGCGAAGGACAGGCCCGGCGCCGGTCCGGCCTGGCGCTGCGCGCCGGCATGCCGCACCAGTTCGAGCTGGCGCTGCACCTCGTGGAGCACCATGGCCTGCGGCTCCGGTTCCGCGATCCAGTCGGTGAGGAGGTGGTAGGGATTCTCGCGGCAATGGGCCAGCCGCAGCGGAATCCCGGCCAGCCAGCACAGCAGGGCGGCCGGCAGGGCGCTTTGCGTATAGCTCGTGAACACGACCGCGGCATCGAAGCGGCGCGCGGCCAGGGTCGCGGCCAGGGCCGGCAGTTCCGCCGGCGCGGCCGGCGCGCCTTCCTTCATCCAGGGTGCCGCATGCACGATGGTGTCCTCGACTTCCGGGACGAAGGGGGCAAGCGCCGCGCCGGAGGGCGAGGTCAGCAGGGTCAGGCTGCGCCCGGGCAGGGCGTCGCGCAGCAGCCGCATCGCCGGCGTGCACATCAGGACGCCGCCGAGCCCATCGAGACGCACGCACAGGACGCGGCGCGCCCCTTCCCATGCCTGCATCCGGGTCGGCAGCGGGGCCTGCATCGGGGCCGGCCTCACGCTGGATCTCCGTGGCTGGCGATTAGCACCGCCGCCGCATACAGGTCGGGCGCCATGCGGGTCGGGATGCGGCGCGGCCCGAGCCGCCATTCGGTCTCGTTGCCCTTGTCGAGCAGGAGGGTGCGGCAGCCGGCGCGGTTGCCGGCTTCGACGTCGTGCAGGATGTCGCCGATCATCCACGAGGCGCGCAGGTCGATGCCATGGTCCTGCGCCGCCCGCAGCAGCAGGCCGGGCAAGGGCTTGCGGCAGTGGCAGCCATGGGCGTGGGCGGCGACGCTGCCGTCCGGGTGGTGCGGGCAGTAGTAGAAGCCGTCGAGCGCGAGCTGCTCGCTGAACAGCAGGTCCTGCAGGCGGTCGTGGACGGTGTCCATCGCCGCCTCGGGGAAGCGCCCGAAGGCGATGCCGGCCTGGTTGCTGACGACGAACAGCCGGTAGTCGAGCCGCGACAGCAGGCGCAGGGCCGCGCCGGCCCCGCTGCACAGGGTGATGCGTCCGGGCTCGACGTTGTAGGGCAGGTCGTCGACCAGGGTGCCGTCCTTGTCCAGGAAAACCGCTTTCATACGCTCAGGGCCAGGAGGTTTCGCGCACCGGCAGCGCGGGATCGAGCGCGGGGAAGCGGTCCGGCAGGAAGGGCGTGCGCATGCCGCCGGCCACCACCGCGGTGACGCGGATGCCGTGCGTGTGCCAGGTCAGGATGTTCAGGCGGCGCATGGCCTTTTCCCCTCGTCGATGATGTGACCGGTTCGACTGCGGTGGAACGGCAGGGTTCCCTTGCCGGTGGAGAGCCTGAATCTGAATCAAAAGAAAACGCGGCCCGGGAAGGGCCGCGTCGGGTCTAGGCGCTCACGGGTTCAGGGCTTGCGCTTGAAGCCGGTGTCGTCGTCCATGTTCTCGTCGCCGTTCAGGCGGTTGGCGTAGCCCGGGCTGCGCGGATAGCCGCCGGCGGCGTCGTTCGACTGGTGATCGCCGGTCTGCGAGCCGAGGCGGTCGGTGCTGCTCGCCGCATGCTGCGCACCGGTGTTGCCCGGCGAGCGCGGCAGGCCGCCGGCCACGTCGTTCGACTGGTGCACGCCGCCGATGCTGGGTGCCTGGTTCGCCATCGAATGCGAGCCGGCCACGCCGAGCTGGGTATTGCCGCGCTGGGCTTCTTCACCGGGCAGGTCCTGCGATGCGTCCTGCGGGCCGCGCATCCCGCCGCCGCTGCGGGTGGAGTTGTCGGACACGTACAGGCTGCTGCCCTGCTGGCGGTTGCCGACCGAACCGGCGTTCAGGCTGGTCGGCGGGCTCTGCGGACCATGCATGCCGCCGCCGCTGGTGCCCTGCGAACTCGCCTGCATATTGCCATGGTTCGGCCCCAGCGAGCCGCCCTGCAAGTCCGGCTGCGCCGCATTCTGCGAGGCCATCTGGCCGCGCACGACGTCGCGCTGCATATTGCGCTCATGCTTCAGATCCACGCCGGAATCTTTCGGACGGTGTCCGACAGCCTCTTCCAGTATGCCGTAGGCGCCGGACTTCTGTTCCATCTGGCGCTGGTGGCTGTCGGTGATGCCCTGCACCGGGCCCGAGCCGCCGCTCATCTGGGTCTGCATGGAGCCGCCCGGGACCTCGGAGCGCTTGCCCGCGTCCTCGCGGCCGCCCATGCCGCCGGGCTGTGCGCCGGGACCGGCGCCGCTTTGCTGCGTGCCCATGGTGTCGATGCCCTGGTTGCCCTGCTGCTGCGCGCCGAGGCCTTGCGGATAGGTGTGGTCGAGCGGTCCGTCGTCCGCGGTCTTGCCCTTCGAGCCGGGCGTCCATTTTTCGTTGGCGACGTTATTCGTCTGGTTGTTGACTTCACTACGTTGGTTTGCGTCCATGGTCGTCTCCTTTCAACTGGAACGATGCATTCTCATTAAGATAATGCGCCCTCCATGCGCATTTCAGTATAGGAAGAGACGGCGGGTGATTGTAGGACTAATACTGACGACTGCACGCTTAACAATTTACTACTGGAAGTAGATTTCAGCTGTGCATTTTCTGTCTCACATTGTCCTACAAAGTCATCTGAAAACGTCCTATAGCCTCATCCATCCTGCATGCCTAAGATGAATCCGACCGAGCACTCATCGGTGTTAGCCGAGAGCGTCGGAATTGGCCTGCCGCAGGACGCGGCGGTTTTTAGAGCAACGAGGAGAGAGCATCATGGCATCGAATAACCAGGGCAACAAACAGAGTGGCGGTACCAAAAACCGCGGTTTTGCGTCGATGGACCCCGAGCGTCAGCGCGAGATCGCCAGCCAGGGCGGCAAGGCTGCTCACCAGAAAGGCACCGCGCACGAGTTCACCTCGGAAGAGGCGCGTCGCGCAGGCAGCATGAGCCACGGCAATCGCCAGTCGGCATCGGGCTCGTCGCGCAGCTCGTCGCGCGGCAACAAGCAGTAAGTGCGGGCTGGGAAGGGCGGTGGCGGCGCCGCCCCTCCGAGCCAGTAAAAAACCGGGGAGCGCAGGCTCCCCGTTTTGTTTTTCTTTCACACAATTCGCGTATGGGATGCGGTAGAATCGCTGCGCCTTTTTGTCCAATCTCATAGGAGTTGTCGTGAAATCTGCGGTCATCCGTCAAGTCAAGAGCATGGCCATGTCCTGCGACCGGGTCGGTAATCTGTTGCTGGCCAAGTTCTCCGCCCAGGGGGCGAATGACATCTGTTTCGTCATCCCGGCCTCGATCGTGTTCTTCCTGCTCAAGAACCTGCCGGTCAACCAGGATCCCACCCTGCAGCCGCCGCCGGCGCCGCCGCAGATCACCCAGTGGGACTGGGACAGTCCGAACCTGCCGCGCGCCTTCACGGTCAACTGCAAGGTCCTGCCCGGCAAGATCAGCATGACTTTCAACCTCGACGTCAAGCCGGACCTGACCCTGGTCCTGGACCGCAGCAATGTCGAGATGATGCGCCAGATCCTGGCCGCCTACAGCCGCGACCTGATCGACCTCGAAGCATAAGGAAGGAGCCATCATGCCCATCAAGATCAGCCAGCACTTCGATTCCGGCGCCATCGAGGTCGTGAATGCCGACAATCCGCGCCGGATCGACCTGAACCTGCGCAAGGATTCGCATGCCGACATCCACCAGTGGTTCCACTTCCGCCTGCAGGGCGCGCGCGGCCAGGCCTGCACGATTCGCTTCCTGAACGCCGGCCAGGCGACCTATCCGAAAGGCTTCGAAGGCTACCAGGTCGCCGCCAGCTACGACACCGAGAACTGGTTCCGGGTGCCGACCAGCTTCGACGGCCAGGTGATGACCGTTAACCACACGCCGGAACTGGACAGCATCTACTACGCCTACTTCGAGCCCTACACCTGGGAGCGCCACCTGCGCCTGCTGGGCGAAGTCGCCGAGAACCCGATCGCGCGCGTGCACGACATCGGCACCACGGTCGACGGCCGCGACATGAACCTGGTGGTGATCGGCAATCCGAACGCCGAAAAGAAGATCTGGGTGATCGCACGCCAGCACCCCGGCGAGACGATGGCCGAGTGGTTCGTCGAGGGCATGATGGATGCGCTGCTGGACAATTCGAATCCGGTCTCGCGCAAGCTGCTGGCCCGCGCCGTGTTCTACATCGTGCCGAACATGAACCCGGACGGCTCGGTGCGCGGCAACCTGCGCACCAACGCGGCCGGCGCCAACCTGAACCGCGAGTGGATGACGCCGTCGCCGGAACGCAGCCCGGAAGTGCTGTGCGTGAAGAACAAGATCGAGGAAACCGGCGTCGACATGTTCTTCGACATCCACGGCGACGAAGCGCTGCCCTACAACTTCGTGGCCGGCAGCGAGATGCTGACCGACTTCACGCCCGAGCGCCTGGCAAGCCAGAACGCCTTCATCGAGCGCTACATGGCGTCCAGCCCGGACTTCCAGAACGTCCATGGCTACGCCGCCAGCAAGTACAACGAGGAGCTGCTGACCCTGGCGTCGAAGTACATCGGCCACACCTATAAATGCCTGTCGCTGACGCTGGAAATGCCGTTCAAGGACAACGCCAACCTGCCCGACCCGCACGTCGGCTGGAACGGTGCGCGCAGCAGCGCGCTCGGCGCGGCGATGCTGCAGCCGATCCTGCTGTCGCTGGACGACTGAGGCGGGGGAGGAATCATGGGCATCGAAATCGAGCGCAAGTTCCTCCTCAACGGCGACGGCTGGCGCGGGCTCGGCCAGCCGACCCTGATGCGCCAGGGCTACCTGGTGGCCGATCCGGTGCGCACCGTGCGCGTGCGCATCGAGGGCGAGCGGGCCGTCATCACGATCAAGAGCAAGAGCACCGGCGCCAGCCGCGGCGAGTGGGAATACGAGGTTCCCGTGCCGGATGCCGCCGAACTGCTCGACCGCCTGTGCGAGCAGCCGCTGGTCGAGAAGGTCCGTCACCGCATCGAACATGCCGGCCACACCTGGGAAGTCGACGAGTTCCAGGGCGAGAACGCCGGCCTGGTGGTGGCCGAGATCGAACTGGGCAGTGAAGAAGAGGCCTTCGAGAAACCCGACTGGATCGGCAAGGAAGTGACGGGCGAGCCGCGCTACTACAACTCCAGCCTGATCCGGCTGCCTTACGCCAAGTGGGAAAAACCCGCATGATGCGCCGCTCCCTGCTGTCGCTGGCTTTATTCCTTCCCCTCGCGGCTTGTGCCGCAGCTTCCGCGCAGACCTACTTCCCGCCAGCCGGCAACTGGGCCCGCCAGTCGCCCGAGGCGCTGGGCATGGACCCGGCCAAACTGGCCGAGGCCGTCGCCTACGCCAGCGCGCACGAGACCGAGCGCGCGAAGGATTTCTCGGACCAGCGCAAGACCTTCGGCGAACCGCTCGGCTCGCTGCCCACGCAGCGCGCCGCGACCAACGGCGTCGTCATCTACAAGGGCTATGTGGTGGCCGAGTTCGGCGACACGCACTTCGTCGACCCGACCTATTCGGTGGCGAAGAGCATGCTGTCGACGGTGGCCGGGATCGCCGTGCGCGAGGGCAGGATCGCCGACCTGAACCAGCCGGTCGGCCAGACCGTGCAGGACGGCGGCTACGCCTCGCCGCACAACGCGCCGATCACCTGGAAGCACCACCTGCAGCAGGAGAGCGAGTGGGAAGGCAGCATGTGGGGCAAGAACGCCGATTTCGTCGGCCACGACGCTTTCGGTGCCGGCGAGCGCAAGCCGCGCGCGCTGGAAGCGCCGGGCCAGCACTACGAATACAACGACGCGCGCATCAACCGCTTCGCGCTGTCGCTGCTGCGCGTGTTCGGCAAGCCGGTGCCGGACGTGTTCCAGCAGGAAGTGATGGACCCGATCGGCGCCTCGCATGGCTGGAAGTGGGTGCCCTACACCAACAGCTACGTCGAGCTGAACGGCAAGCTGGTGCCCTCGGTGAGCGGCGGCACGCGCTGGGGCGGCGGGATGTGGATCGACTCCTGGGACATGGCGCGCTTCGGCTACCTGTGGCTGCGTGGCGGCGCCTGGAACGGCCGCCAGATCGTGCCGGCCGGCTACGTGAAGGCGGCCCTCAGCCCGAGCGAGCACGGCCCCGATTATGGCTACCTGTGGTGGCTGAACACCAGGGGCAAGAACCTGCCGGGCCTGCCCGCCACCGCCTTCGCGGCGCTGGGCGCGGGCAGCAACGACATCGTGGTGTCGCCGGAGCACGACCTGCTCATCGTGTGGCGCTGGCATGCGGGCAATCCGGCGGAGTTTGCCAGGCGCGTGATCGCGGCGATCAGGCAAAAGTAAGGTAGATTGGCGGGCACGATCCTCATCGAGAGATACGCGCCATGCCAGACCAGCTTCCCGTATTCGGTCCCGATGCCTTCGGGGCCGATGCCGAATCCCGTGCCGCGGTCGACCTCGCCACACGCGGCCACCAGATCTTTCCCGTCCTGAGCGCCGACGATATCCGGCGGGTGCAGCGCTTCGGCGTCCCGCGCCGCTGGCACGATGGCGAGTGCGTATTCCACGCCTGCGGCGCCTCGCCCGGCATGATCGTGGTGCTGGCCGGCCACCTGCTGTGCAGCCGCACCGATGCGCTCGGCAATCGGGTCGAGGTGGTCGAATACGGACCCGGCCAGTTCAGCGGCGAGGTGGCGGTCCTGTCCGGCCGTCCGCCGCTGGTCGATGGCGTCGCGGTGGGCGTGCTCGAGGCCCTGGCGGTCGATAGGGAGTCGCTGCATGCCCTGCTGATGGCTGAGGCCGAACTGGGCGAACGCCTGATGCGCGCCTTCATCCTGCGCCGGGTGCTGCTGATCGGCGGCCATCCCGGCGGCCCGATCCTGATCGGCCCGCCCGCGCATGCCGGCCTGTTCGAACTCGAGAACTTCCTGTCCCGTAACGCCTATCCCTACACGCGGCGCGACCCGGCCTCGGACCCCGAATCCGCGCAGCTGGTGCGCGAGCACTGGCATGACGAGGCCGACTGGCCGCTGGTGGCCTTGCCCGACGGCTTCGTGATGCGCAATCCGAGCCTGGTGGAACTGGGACGCTGCCTCGGCACGCTGCCGCGGATCGAGCACGGCAAGGTCTTCGATGTGCTGGTGGTCGGCGCCGGACCGGCCGGCCTGGCGACCGCCGTGTATGCGGCCTCCGAGGGCCTGTCGGTGCTGGTGCTGGACCAGCGCGCATATGGCGGCCAGGCCGGGGCCAGCGCGCGCATCGAGAATTTTCTCGGCTTCCCGACCGGCATCTCGGGACGCGCGCTGGCGGGACGTTCGTACGTGCAGGCGATCAAGTTCGGCGCCGAAATTGCGATCCCGGCCCAGGCGACCCGCCTGCTGTGCCATGAGCGGCCGCTGAAGGTGGAACTGGCGGACGGCAGCTGCCTGCGCGCGCGCGCCGTGGTGCTGGCAGCCGGCGCGCGCTACCGCAGGCCGGACATGCCGGACCTCGGGCGCTGGGAAGGGCGCGGTGTCTACTACTGGGCCTCGCCGGTGGAGGCCGGGCTGTGCCGCAAGCAGCCGGTGCTGCTGGTCGGCGGCGGCAACTCGGCCGGGCAGGCCGCCGTGTTCCTGTCGGCGCATGCTTCGCAGGTGCACCTGGTGGTGCGCCGCGCCGGGCTGGAGGAGACGATGTCGAGCTACCTGATCGAGCGCATCGCGGCAGCGCCGAACATCGTGCTGCACACCCGCCTGGAACCGGCGGGACTGGAAGGGGACGAGGGCGGCCTGAACAAAGTGCGCTGCCGCGGCATCGCGGACGGCCGGATGGTCGAGTTCGAAACCCGTCACATGTTCCTGTTCGTGGGCGCCGATCCCAACAGCGACTGGCTGGGCGAATGCGGCGTGGCGCTGGACGACAAGGGCTTCGTGCTGACCGGGCGCGAGGCCGGGCGCGACCATCATCCGCGCGCGCTGGAAACCAGCGTGGATGGGGTGTTTGCCGTGGGAGACCTGCGCGCGGGGTCGACCAAGCGCGTCGCCGCCGCGGCCGGGGAGGGCGCGGCGGTGGTGGCGCAGATTCATGCTTATCTGGCCAATTAAGCCGTCATCCCCGCGCCAGCTCGTCGTCCCCGCGCAGGCGGGGATCCAAGTTTGCCGGCGCTACGGTAACGCATGCAGAACCAGGGTCCCGCCTGCGCGGAGACGACATGGCGGGGTTTAGTGGAAGTGCTCGTTCCCCGCCGGCGTGTCCTCCGGCATCTCAGCATGCACCAGTTCGCCGCTCGGGTCGGCGAACAGCGGGGCGCCGCAGTCGTCGCAGTATTCGGCGACATAGCGCTCGCCGATGCGCTTGACGTGGGCGATGCCCATTTCGTTCAGGTGCTTGACGATCTCGTCGATCGGCGCCAGCGGACGGTCGCCGTGCACCGGGCCTTCCATCGGCGTGCCTTCTTCGTCTTCCTGGCCGTACAGCGGCCAGACGATGCCGTACACCACGTCCGGGGACTGGCGCAGGGTGAAGCCGACCCGGTATTCGTCGACCTGGCTGTCGTTCACTTCGTCGCCGAAGCCGGCGATCACGGCGCGCAGGTCGCCCGCCTCGACGCCCAGCGTGTAGGTGAGATAGTGGACGGCGGCGCGCACCGACACCGGCCGGATCAGCTTGTCCGCCTCGCGGCAGGCCACGTAATAGGCTTCCGGCAGCAGCAGCTCGGTGCCGCAGCCCGGCAGCAGGCGTGCGACGCTGGGGCCGGCCTGCGCGCGCCATTGCTCCAGCGCGGCTTCGCGTTCGGCTTCGAAGTTCAGCAGGTGCTGCGGCTCCTGCCAGCGGAACAGCGGAGCGCCCACCGGCGCGATGACGGCCACCAGCAGGTAGCGGGTGTCGGCCAGGAACTGGGACGCGTCCGGGCCCGGCGCGGCCGGCTTCACGCTCGAACCCTTGTGCGCGGCCTGGGCCAGCTTGTGCGTCAGGCCGTAGGTTTCGGCATGGGTGCGCGGCAGCTGGTCGAGCGAATACAGGGTCGGCGCCATCGCCATGCGGGCGCCCTCGGCCAGCAGGTGGGCCGAGAAGTGGGCCGACAGCGTGCTCACGATCTCGTTCGGGATCGTGCCGGACGCGATCGAGAAGCGGGTCCAGGCGAGCACGGGCGCGGCCACCAGCAGGGCCTGCCAGGTGACTTCGGCGCCGTTGGCCTGTTCCGTCATGGTCGAGGATTCGCTGACCGCCTCGACGCTGTCCATCAGCACGTCGTAGACCGCGAGGTCGCCCTTGAACAGGACGTTCAGCGCGGCGTCGATGCTGTCCTGGTGGTTGGTCTTGAGCAGCTTCTGCAGCTGCGAGTCGAGATTGCGCTCCCAGGTTCGTTCTTCAACGCGGCTGGCGGCCTGCACGATGGCTTGGCTGGTACTGACTAGACGCTGGCTTTCTGCCGATAGTTTGGGTGAGTCTTTGGAGGAGCGACGCATAGTAGGTAATTGAATGTGGAACGATGGTCCAGAGGGGCATGATAAACCCTTATCCACGGTATTGTAGTTGATTCGGCCACATGCCTGTAACACACAGGCAAGCTCGGCCGGCGAACGATTTTCTCATCCGTCTTGTCAAAGACCACAATAAGAATCATAATGCGAATCGTTCTCATTTAAATTCACACGCCGGCACCATGACCTCGACCACAGCGCAGCAAGCATCCTTCATCAAGAGCCGCAAGCATGCGGTGTCCGTCCGTTCGGCGTTGCCGGCGCCCGCGCCCGCACTGGCCCTGAGCTTGCTGGCCAGCCTCGGCATGCCGGTCGCCCATGCCGCGCCGGACAATGCGATCGACCAGAGCATCCCGACCGTGCAGGTGACGGGCGCGAGCCGGGCGCCGGTCTCGGATAACCAGAAATTCACGGCGCCGCTGCTGGACACGCCGAAGTCGGTCACCGTGGTATCGAGCGACGTGATCGCGCAGACCGGCGCCGTGTCGCTGACCGACGCCCTGCGTACCGTGCCCGGCATTACCATCGGCGCGGGCGAGGGCGGCAACCCGGTCGGCGACAATCTCTTCATCCGCGGCTACAACGCCCAGACCGATACCTATATCGACGGCATCCGCGACGCCGGTTCGCAGTCGCGTGAAGTCTTCAACCTCGAGCAGGTCGAGGTGGTGAAGGGCCCGAACTCGGCCTATGGCGGCCGGTCCTCGGCCGGCGGCGGCGTCAACCTGATCAGCAAGACCGCCCAGGCCTACGATTTCAATGGCGCCTCGGTCGGCGTGGGCAGCGACAAGTACCGCCGCATCACCGGCGACGTGAACCGCGCGCTCGGCAGCAACAGCGCCTTCCGCCTGAACGTGATGGCGCACGAGAACGACGTCCCCGGCCGCAAGGTCGTCGGCGGCACGCGCTGGGGCGTGGCGCCGACCGTCACCTTCGGCCTGCAGGGACCGGACCGCGCCATCGTCAGCCTCTACCACCTGACCTCGCACGAGATCCCGGACACCGGCATCCCCTTCAACAACCCGATCGCGACCGGCGCCAACGTCGGCAAGAACGGCAACGGCGCCCCGTTCGCGGTCGACCGCGAGACCTTCTACGGCCTGGCCAACCGCGACTTCCGCGACACCAAGAGCGACGTCGGCACCATCGACCTGCGCCACGAGTTCAGTTCCGTCCCGGGTCGCAGCCTGGCGCTTCGCAACGTGACCCGCTACGGCAAGTCGAGCAACGACTACGTCTGGACCCAGCCCGACGATTCGAAGGGCAACACCGTCCTGTACGGCACCGTCTGGCGCCGCGCCAACACCCGCGCCGCCGAGACCCGTACCCTTGCCAACGTCACCAGCCTGACCGGCGAGCTGACGACCGCCGGCTTCAAGCACAGCTTCAACGCCGGCGTCGAATTCGACCGCGAGACGACCGACCGCGCCGCCTATGTGTTCACGCCCGGCACCAACAATCCGCTGACCGGCACCTTCACCTGCCCGACGTCCGGCGCGGCCACGCTGTACAACTGCACCACCCTGGTCGATCCGAATCCCTACGACCCGTGGGTTTATAGCCGCGCCTTGTCCGGCGCGCTGACCCATGTGCGCACCAGGACCCGCGCCGCCTACGCCTTCGACACCATCGAGATCAACCCGCAGTGGCTGCTGAACCTGGGCCTGCGCTGGGACGATTTCCAGAGCACGCTGGACACCCTGGCGACCGCCACCACGGCCGCCGCCCATGCCACGGTCGACACCAGCTTCGCCAGCACCCAGGCCGGCATCGTCTACAAGCCGGCCAGGAACGGCAGCGTGTACCTGTCCTACGCCAGCTCGGCGACCCCGCCGGGCAACGACGCCGGCGACGGCCTGGATGCCCTGAGCGCGGCGGTGCAGAACCTGCAGCCCCAGCGCAGCCGCAACCTCGAACTGGGCAGCAAATGGGACCTGCTGCCGGGCGGCCGCCTGTCCGTCACCGGCGCGCTGTTCAAGAGCACCATGAACAATGCCCGCGTCACGGCGCCGGACGGCAGCAGCCAGAACGTCGGCCGCAAGCAGGTGCAGGGCGTGGAACTGGGCTTCTCGGGCAAGCTCGCCAGCGCCTGGACCGTGTTCGGCGGCTACACCTGGCTGGACGCGGAAATCGCCGACAACGGCTATGTGAACACCGGCACGACCGCAAGCCCGGTCTGGACCCCGTCGCCCTACAACGGCAACCGTTTCCCGACCACGCCGAAGCACAGCGCCACCCTGTGGACCAGCTATGCCTTCAGCAAGGACTTCAGCGCCGGCTTCGGCATGAGCGCGATGTCCAGGGTCTATGCGAACGTGAACAACAACAAATACGCGCCGGGCTATGCGCGCTTCGATGCGATGGCCAGCTATGCGCTGAACAAGGACGTCTCGCTGCAGCTGAACCTGCAGAACCTGACTGATAAACTGTACTTCGACAAGGTGTCGTCGCCGCACTACGCGGGCGTGGCGCCGGGGCGTTCGGCGACGCTGACCGCCAACTTCAAGTTCTGAGTCCGAGGCCATCATGATGCTGCATATCCCTGGCGTGCTGTCGCCGGCGCAAGTGAAGGCGATGCGTGAACGCCTGGCGTCCGCCGACTGGATCGACGGCCGCGCCAGCGTCGGCAGCCAGGGAGCGCAGGTCAAGCGCAACCGCCAGCTGGCGGAAGGGTCGCCGCTGGCGCTGGAATTCGGCCAGCTCGTCAGCGCGGCCCTGAGCGCGAATCCGCTGTTCTTTTCGAGCGTCCTGCCGCTGCGCATCCTGCCGCCTTTCTTCAACAGCTACGCCGGCGGCGAGCATTACGGCCCGCACGTCGATGGCGCGGTCCGCGCGCAGCGGGGCGCTTCGCCGCTCCGCACCGATGTCTCCTGCACGGTGTTCCTGTCCGATCCCGATGAATACGAGGGCGGCGAGCTGACCGTCATCGATTCCTACGGCACGCACGAGGTGAAACTGCCGGCGGGCGATGCGATCGTCTATCCGGCGACCAGCGTGCACGAGGTCCAGCCGGTAACGCGCGGCGAACGCATCGCGTCCTTCCTGTGGGTGCAATCGATGGTGCGGGACGACTGGAGGAGGGCGATGCTGTACGAGCTGGATGCGAACATCCAGTCCTTGCGCGCGAAGCATGGGGACGGGCCGGAGCTGGTGGGCCTGGCCGGGCATTATCACAACCTGCTGCGGCAGTGGGCGGAGACCTAAGGGGAACTCATGCAACACCGGCAAAGTATTCTTCCAGGATGCCGGTGATCTGTTCGTACTGGGGCGGCTTGAGCAGGTGCCGATCGAAACGCGCCTTGATCACTGCCGCACGCGTTGCCTGGTCATTCCAGCCGGTCAGGGCCAGCAGGAAGACCTGCTCGAGTCCTGGGATGCACCGGAGCCGGTCGGCTACTTCATAGCCCGACATGCCGGGCATGCCGAGATCGAGAAAAACGACCTGGGGCAGGAAGGCGCGCGCCTTTGCCAGTCCATCTTCGCCATTGCTGGCCGTTTCCACAGTAAATCCGTGAACAGTGAGAAGCATCTGCATCAGGTCAAGCGCGTCGACGTTGTCATCGACAAGAAGCAGGCGCCGGTTGGCCTGCGGTATGGGTAGGGTCATGGACTCTGCAATGCGTTGGCAAACGATGCCGTTGAGGGGCCTGCAGAGTCTTGGCAGGCGAAGAGAGGCGGGGGCCCGAGCATCGGGCACCGGACAGCCTATCACAGAAGCTTCGGGTCACGGGAAATCTTTGTGGAAAGAAAAAGGCCGGAGCCCTCGCGGGTTCCGGCCTTTCTTGCGCTGCCCGCGCGAAGCGGGCAGGAAGACTGATTACGCAGCCAGCAACTGGCGCAGCACGAACGGCAGGATGCCGCCATGCTTGTAGTAGTCGACTTCGATCGGGGTGTCGATACGCAGCAGCACCTGGGTTTCCTTGACCGAGCCGTCGGCGCGGTGGATCACCAGGGTTGCCTGCATCTGCGGGCGGATCTCGCCTTCCAGGCCCTTCAGGTCGTAGGTCTCGTTGCCGGTGATGCCCAGGGTCTCGACGCTGTCGTCACCCAGGAACTGCAGCGGCAGCACGCCCATGCCGACCAGGTTGGAACGGTGGATACGCTCGAACGAACGGGCGATCACGGCCTTCACGCCCAGCAGCTGGGTGCCCTTGGCGGCCCAGTCGCGCGACGAGCCGGTGCCGTACTCTTCGCCGGCGAAGATCATCGTCGGGGTGCCTTCGGCGATGTACTTCATGCCGGCGTCATAGATCGACATCTGTTCGCCGCTCGGCTGGTGGATGGTGATGCCACCCTCGACCGCGGAACCGTCGGCCTTCGGCGGGATCATCTTGTTCTTGATGCGGACGTTCGCGAAGGTGCCGCGCATCATGATCTCGTGGTTGCCGCGGCGCGAGCCGTAGGAGTTGAAGTCGGCCTTGAGCACGCCGTGCTCTTTCAGGTACTTGCCTGCCGGACCATCTTCCTTGATCGAACCGGCCGGGGAGATGTGGTCGGTGGTGATCGAGTCGCCGAACACGCCCAGTGCGCGCGCGCCTGCGACGCCGGTGGCGGCGGCTTTCGGGGTCATCTCGAAGTCGGCGAAGAACGGCGGTTCGGCGATGTAGGTCGACACCGGCCAGTCGTACACCTGGCCCGAGGTCGAGGACACGGCTTCCCACAGCTGGCCCGGGTTGCCCTTGACGTCGGCGTAGTTGGCCTTGAAGACCTCCGAGTTCATCGCGAACTTCATCAGGTCCTGGACTTCCTGCGAAGTCGGCCAGATGTCGCCCAGGTAGACGTCGACGCCGTCCGAACCCTTGCCGACCGGCTCGCTCATCAGGTCCTTGTTGACGTTGCCGGCGATCGCGTAGGCGACGACCAGCGGCGGCGAGGCCAGGAAGTTCGAACGGATGTTCGGGTGGATACGCGCTTCGAAGTTGCGGTTGCCCGACAGGACGGCGGCGGCGATGATGTCGTTCGAGGTGATCGTCGCGTTCAGTTCCGGGGTCAGGTCGCCGGCGTTACCGATGCAGGTGGTGCAGCCGTAGGCGGTGACGCCGAAGCCCAGCTGGGTCAGGTAAGGCAGCAGACCGGCGGCTTCGAGGTAGTTGGTGACGACGCGCGAGCCGGGAGCCAGCGAGGACTTGATGTGCGGCGCGACGGTCAGGCCCTTCTCGACGGCCTTCTTGGCCAGCAGGCCGGCGGCCAGCAGCACGCTCGGGTTCGAGGTGTTGGTGCAGGAGGTGATGGCGGCGATCAGGATGTCGCCGTTCTTCACGCGCACGCCGTTGGTGGTCTCGTAGACCTTGTTCAGGTCGTCGGCCGACTTGTTGAAGCCGTTCGCGGTGGTCGGCTTCGAGAACAGGTCGGTGAAGGTCGACTTCATCGCGCCCAGTTCGATACGGTCCTGCGGACGCTTCGGGCCGGCCAGCGACGGGGTCACGGTCGACAGGTCGAGCGACACCACGCGGGTGTAGTCGATCTCGCCTTCGCGCGGGATGCCGAACAGCTGCTGGGCCTTGAAGTAGTTTTCGAAGGCAGCCAGTTCTTCTTCGGTACGGCCAGTGCCGCGGAAGTAGTCGACGGTCTTTTCGTCGACCGGGAAGAAGCCCATGGTCGCGCCGTATTCCGGCGCCATGTTGCCGATGGTCGCGCGGTCGGTGGTCGACAGCGAGGCGGTGCCGGTGCCGAAGAATTCGACGAACTTGCCGACGACCTTCTCTTTACGCAGCATTTCGGTGATGGTCAGCACCAGGTCGGTCGCGGTGCAGCCTTCGCGCAGCGAGCCGGTCAGGTTCACGCCGATCACGTCCGGGGTCAGGAAGTAGACCGGCTGGCCCAGCATGCCGGCTTCCGCTTCGATGCCGCCCACGCCCCAGCCGACGACGCCGACGCCGTTGATCATGGTGGTGTGCGAGTCGGTGCCTACCAGGGTGTCCGGGTAGTACATGCCGCCGTTCTTCATCACGCCGCGCGCCAGGTACTCGAGGTTGACCTGGTGGACGATGCCGAAGCCCGGAGGAACGACGCCGAAGGTGTCGAAGGCCTGCATGCCCCACTTCATGAACTGGTAGCGTTCGTTATTGCGCTGGAATTCCAGCTTCATGTTCAGGTCGAGCGAATCCGGGGTGCGGAAGTGGTCGATGGTGACCGAGTGGTCGACCACCAGGTCGACCGGGACCAGCGGCTCGATCTTCTTGGCGTTGGCGCCCATCTTGGCGGCGACGTTGCGCATGGCGGCCAGGTCGGCCAGCAGCGGCACGCCGGTGAAGTCCTGCAGCACGACGCGGGCGACGACGAAGGGGATCTCTTCGGTGCGGGCAGCGGTCGGGCCCCAGTTCGCCAGCTGGCGGATGTGTTCTTCGGTGACCTTCTTGCCGTCGCAGTTGCGCAGCACGGACTCCAGAACGATACGGATCGACACCGGCAGGCGCGACAGGTTCACGCCCAGGGCTTCGCCCAGTGCCGGCAGCGAGTAAAACTGGCCGGTCTGGCCCGCGAGGAGCGGGAAATCCTTCAGCGTGTTCAAGGTGTTGTGGGACATAAACTCTCCTTCAGTTATGGTGGGGGCTCGATAAACCTACTGCGCGTTGCATTTCTGGCCTGCGATGCTCGTCGTACCGCAAGTACGGCTGCGCTTCTCGGCCAGAACTGCTGCCGCTCGCTACGGTTTCTCGAGCCCCTTTTAGTACAGCTATGAGCTAAGACCGATCGCCGGCGTCAGCTTTTCCTTTCCGTCGGCACAGCCGCAACGAGCGGCTTGGCCTGTTCGGCGTTCTTGCATTCGTTGGCCAGCTGGCGGTTCTGCTTCGAGTCGAGCAGGATGCCCTTCGACGGGATGCCGATCCAGATCAGGCCGAACTTGGTATTCTCGAAACGCAGCGCGCCGGTGGTGGTGCCCACGCGCGACAGGCGGTGCAGGCGGTTCTTCCAGCGCAGTGCGATGTGGCCACTATCCTTTTCGTTGGTATAGATGGTGACCTTGTTGCTCAATTCGCAGGCATAGTCGGTGACGACGGTGTCGGTGATGTCCGGTTCGGGTTCGTCGTCGGCGACTTCCTGCTTCGCTTCTTCTTTTTTCCCTTTTGTGGCCTTTTTGGCCTTTTCCTTCAAGACCTTGGTGGCCTTGGGATGCGATTCGTGGACGTTGTTGGCGGCGGACGCGGGCGCGCACAGGCTGGCGGCCGCGAGCGCGACGGCGCAGGCAGCGGTGAGTTGTTTCAGGGTGATGGCCATCAGATGGATTCCGGTTGATTGACGATTGCCGCCGCCGCATCTGGCAGCGCAAGGCCGGCCAGCTTCGCGCGCTGCAACACCGCCCAATAATATCGGTAGCTGGCGCGGTCATGCAAGCGGCCATGCTGGGCAATCGGCCCCCAATCTGCTGCCATTGCTTCGAGCAGGATGCTGCTTGCTTCGTTTACTTCCGACACGCGCGGGGTAAAGGCCTTGACGATCGGCTTGATCTGGTCAGGGTGGATGCTCCACATGCGCGTGAACCCGAATTCGCCGGCGGCGCGGGTGGCGTCGTTGGCGACGACCGCACTATCCTTGATATCGGTCGTCACATTATGGGAGGGGACCTTGTCATGCGCATGACATGCCGCAACCATCTCCAGCTTTGCCCGTACTACGAGAGGATGGGTAAATTGCCCCGGAGTGCGCATGGCGCTTGCCGGAATCGCGCCATAGTGGGCCGACACGAAGTCCATGATGCCGAACGAAAGACATTCGACCTGGGGCAGGGCGGCGATCGCGTAGGCATCGTGCAGCGCGCCGTGGGTCTCGATCAGCACGTGCAGCGGCAGGTGCGGACGGCCGGCCTTTTCCGCTGCGGCATTGACGATCCGTTGTGCACGCAGCACATCGTCGATGCCGTTCGGCTTCGGGCATACCACGTAGGCAAGCCGCTGCGCCGCGTTGCCGACGATCAACTCGACGTCCTGCTCGAAGTATTCGCTGCCGACGTCGTGCAGGCGCGCGCCGATGCGGCCGAAGCGGTTCGCGTCGTCGTTCAGCAGGCTCGCCACCAGGCGGGCATGGGCCGCTTCGTTGCCGGCGGCGGCGCCGTCCTCGCAGTCGAAGGTGATGTCGAATACCGGGCCAAGCTCTTGTTGCAGGGCCATCGACTTGCGCATCAGCTTTTCGCTGCCGGCATAGTGATCGCAGGCGGGCAGCAGCAGCGGCTGGCGTTGACCCTGGAATAAAACCTCGGAAGGATGCATGATTGAAAATGAATGTAGGGTGGGCACACCGTGCCCACGCGGTTGGTGGGCTCGGCGAGCCCACCCTACGATATTACTGACCCAGCAGGTGAGCGACGCCGGCGCGCTCTTCGTTCAGCTCGTTCAGCGTGTGGTTGATGCGCTCTTGCGAGAACTGGTCGATTTCCAGGCCCTGAACGATCTTGTACTCGCCGTTTTCGGTGGTCACCGGGAAGCCGAACACGGTGCCTTCCGGGATGCCGTACGAACCGTCCGACGGGATGCCCATGGTGGTCCACTTGCCGTTGGTGCCCAGGACCCAGTCACGCACGTGGTCGATCGCTGCGTTGGCGGCCGAGGCTGCCGACGAGGCGCCGCGGGCGTCGATGATCGCTGCGCCGCGCTTGCCGACGGTCGGCAGGAAGGTGTCGCGGTTCCAGACGTCGTCGTTGATCAGGTCCTTGACCGACTGGCCGTCGACGGTGGCGAAGCGGTAGTCGGCGTACATGGTCGGCGAGTGGTTGCCCCACACGACCATCTTCTCGATCGAGCCGACCGGCTTGCCGGTCTTGGCGGCGACCTGCGACAGGGCGCGGTTGTGGTCCAGGCGCAGCATGGCGGTGAAGTTCTTGGCCGGCAGGTTCGGGGCCGACTTCATGGCGATGTAGGCGTTGGTGTTGGCCGGGTTGCCGACCACCAGGACTTTCACGTTACGCGAAGCGACGGCGTCCAGCGCCTTGCCCTGCACGGTGAAGATCTGGGCGTTGGCTTCCAGCAGGTCCTTGCGCTCCATGCCCGGACCGCGCGGACGGGCGCCGACCAGCAGGGCGACGTCGGCATCCTTGAATGCGGTCATCGGATCGCTGTGGGCGGTCATGCCGGCCAGCAGGGGGAATGCGCAGTCGTCGATTTCCATCATGACGCCCTTCAGCGCCTTCTGTGCCTTCTCGTTGTCGATTTCGAGCAGCTGCAGGATGACCGGCTGGTCCTTGCCCAGCATGTCGCCGTTGGCGATGCGGAACAGCAGGGAATAGCCGATCTGGCCGGCCGCGCCGGTAACCGCGACGCGCATTGGGGTTTTAGCCATGATGAATCTCCAAAAGTGGGAAAGAATACGGTCGACCTCGCGGACGACCTCGCAAGCGACGCCGAGGATACGCCAGTTCGAGAAACTGCAATCATACCAAAAGCGCATCCAGCTTCGGGCGCTTAGTCGACCGCGAGTTTAGACCTCCAATATTCCATCTGTCAATTCATATCATATGTCTTATATAAGACAGATAATCTTACGCTCCGCCCACTGGACGCAGAGAGGGATTTGTGAAAAAATCGCAGGCTATGAATCAGGTCCCGTCCAATCCGAACAGCAATGGCGCCGCAGGCAACAACAATGCGGGCAGTGCCGGAGGCGCCTCCGGAACGGGCATGTCCCCGACGAGCACGTCTCCCACGTTTTCTCCGCTGTACCAGCAGATCAAGGCCCTGATCACCCAGAGCCTGCAGTCCGGCGAGTGGAAGCCGGGCGAACTCATCCCCAGTGAAGTCGAGCTGGCCGGCCGCTACAAGGTCAGCCAGGGCACGGTGCGCAAGGCGATCGACGAACTCGCGGCCGAGCACCTGGTGGTGCGGCGCCAGGGCAAGGGCACCTTCGTGGCCAGCCACAACGAGGCGCGCGCCCACTTCCGCTTCCTGAAGCTGATGCCCGACGAGGGCGTTCCCCATCCTGCCGATCACCACTACCTCGAAGTCAAGCGCATCCGTGCGCCGGCCGAGGTGGCGCGCCTGCTCGACCTGAAGTCGGGCGACGCGGTCGTCTATATCAAGCGCACCATGTCCTTCGACGGCGCGCCGACGATCCTCGAAGAGCTGTGGCTGCCGGGACAGCTGTTCAAGGGCCTGACGGCCGAGCGCCTGGCGGAATACAAGGGCGCGATGTACGGCCTGTTCGAATCCGAGTTCGGCACCCGCATGATCCGCGCGACGGAAAAGATCCGCGCGGTGGTGGCCGATGCCGGCGCGGCCGAGTACCTGAAAGTGCCGGAGGGCACGCCGCTGCTGTGCGCCGACCGGATTTCGTTTACGTATGGAGACAAGGCAGTGGAACTGCGCCGTGGTCTGTATCTGACCACCTCGCACCATTACCAGAATGAATTGTCCTGATAAGTTTTTGTGCTAGATCTATGCTGGTGCAGGAATCGCCTCGAGCGAGTAAAATGGATTGATTTTGGGAAAGCGTTGGCGAAGCCCGGCCGGCGTTCCCCGGCGTCCGGAAACGGATCCGCGCAGGTCACAAAATCGATGAATTTGGGTTGGATAAATTTAGTCAGTATTTGAGGGAGGTGTTGCAATGTCCGAAGCCGTGAGAGAGGCTCAAAAGAAGGGCCGACCCGTGATCCGTAATGTCGACTTTGGCGATATCACGTACCGCGGTTACTACAAACAGCCGCCGTCGGCGATCGTCTCGATCCTGCACCGCGTCAGCGGCGCCGGTCTGTTCCTGTTCCTGCCGTTCCTGCTCTGGTTGCTCCAGGAAAGCCTGCGCTCGGAAATCTCGTTCGCGCACTTCGCCGGCGTTGTCGGCCACCCGTTCACCAAGATCATCATCCTGGGCCTGTCGTGGGCCTACCTGCACCACTTCTGCGCCGGCGTGCGCCACCTGTTCATGGACAACCACATTGCCCTGGACAAGGACGCGTCGCAAAAGACCGCGCGCTGGGTGCTGGTCATCAGCCTGGCGCTGACCGTGCTGGTTGCCCTCAAACTGTTCGGAGTGTTTTAAATCATGCAATCCACCAACACTAAAAAGAATATCGGACAGCGCCGCCTGGTCGTCGGCGCCCACTACGGCATGCGCGACTGGCTCGCCCAGCGCCTGACCGCGATCCTGATGGCGGTCTTCACCATCGTCCTGCTGGTCTCCTTCCTGACCGGCCAGAATTTCAGCTATGAAGGCTGGGCCGGGCTGTTCTCGCGCCAGTGGTTCAAGCTCTTCACGATGGTCACCTTCTTCGGCCTGTTCTACCACGTCTGGGTCGGCATCCGTGATATCTGGATGGACTACATCAAACCGGTCGGCATCCGCCTGACCCTGCAGACCCTGACGATGCTGTGGCTGCTCGGCTGCGCCGCCTGGACTGTGCAAATTCTCTGGAGCGTTTAATCGTGGCAGCATTCAATTCTTCAATCCCTACCCGCCACTTCGACGTGGTGATCGTCGGCGCCGGCGGTTCCGGCCTGCGCGCCGCGCTGCAACTGTCGGAAGCCGGCCTGAACGTCGCCGTGCTGTCGAAAGTCTTCCCGACCCGCTCGCACACCGTGGCTGCCCAGGGCGGCATCGGTGCTTCGCTGGGCAACATGAGCGAAGACGACTGGTACTGGCACATGTTCGACACCGTCAAGGGCTCGGACTACCTGGGCGACCAGGACGCGATCGAATTCATGTGCCGCGAGGCGCCGAAGGTCGTGTACGAACTCGAACACTTCGGCATGCCTTTCGACCGCAATCCGGACGGCACGATTTACCAGCGTCCGTTCGGCGGCCACACCGCCAACTTCGGCGAGAAGCCGGTGCAGCGCGCCTGCGCGGCCGCCGACCGTACCGGCCACGCGCTGCTGCACACCCTGTACCAGCGTAACGTCCGTTCGCGCACCCACTTCTTCGTCGAGTGGCAGGCGCTGGACCTGGTCCGCAACCAGGACGGCGACGTGCTGGGCGTGATGGCGCTGGAAATGGAAACCGGCGACGTGATGATGCTGCAGGCGAAGACCACTGTGTTCGCCACCGGCGGCGCCGGCCGTATCTTCGCCGCGTCGACCAACGCCTTCATCAACACCGGTGACGGCCTGGGCATGGCGGCACGCGCCGGCCTGCCCCTGGAAGACATGGAGTTCTGGCAGTTCCACCCGACCGGCGTGGCCGGCGCGGGCGTCCTGATCACCGAGGGCGTGCGCGGCGAGGGCGGTATCCTGATCAACTCGAACGGCGAACGCTTCATGGAGCGCTACGCGCCGACCCTGAAGGACTTGGCGCCGCGCGACTTCGTCTCGCGCTCGATGGACCAGGAGATCAAGGAAGGCCGCGGCGTCGGCCCGAACAAGGACCACGTGCTGCTGGACCTGCGCCACATCGGCGCGGACACCATCCGCAAGCGCCTGCCGTCGATCCTGGAAATCGGCCACAAGTTCGCCAACGTCGATGCGACCAAGGAACCGATCCCGGTGGTCCCGACCATCCACTACCAGATGGGCGGCATCCCGACCAACATCCACGGCCAGGTCATCGCGCCGGACGGCACCGGCGGCCAGAAGATCGTCAACGGCCTGTACGCGATCGGCGAGTGCTCCTGCGTCTCGGTGCACGGCGCCAACCGCCTGGGCACCAACTCGCTGCTCGACCTGGTGGTGTTCGGCCGCGCGGCCGGCAACCACATCGTCGGCCAGAACCTGAAGGCGCAGGGCAACCGCGCGCTGCCGAAGGACTTCGCCGACTACGCGCTGGACCGCCTGAACCGCCTCGAAAACTCGACCGGCGGCGAGAAGGTGCAGAACGTGGCCAACGACATCCGCGCCACCATGCAGAAGTTCTGCGGCGTGTTCCGTACCCAGGCCCTGATGGACGAAGGCGTGCGCGAGATCATGAAGCTGGACGAGCGCCGCAAGCACGTCTCGTTCAAGGACAAGTCGAAGGTGTTCAACACCGCGCGCATCGAAGCGATCGAACTGGACAACCTGATCGAAGTGGCGAAGGCGACCATCGTCTCGGCCGCGGCGCGCAAGGAATCGCGCGGCGCCCACGCCCACAGCGATTTCCCGAACCGCGACGACGACAACTGGATGAAGCACTCGCTGTTCTTCTCGGAAGGTAACCGCCTGGATTACAAGCCGGTCATTACCAAGCCGCTGACGGTCGACACCTTCAAACCGAAGCCACGCACGTTCTAACAAACATAGCTAAAGGACCTGGAAAAACCGTCGCGAGCGGCAGCAATGTTGTCCGAGAAGCGCAGCCGTACTTAAGGTACGGCGAGCATCGCAGGGCGACATTGCAACGCGCAGCAGGGTTTGCGAGGTCCCAACCAAAGGTAAAAACAATGGCACGCACTGTCCAACTGAAGATCTACCGCTACGATCCGGACAAGGATTCGAAGCCCTATATGCAAGACGTCACCGTCGAGCTGAAAGACACCGACAAGATGCTGCTCGACGCACTGCAGCGCATCAAGGCCGACGTCGACGACTCGCTGGCCCTGCGCCGCTCCTGCCGCGAAGGCGTGTGCGGTTCGGACGCCATGAACATCAACGGCAAGAACGGCCTGGCCTGCACCACCAACCTGAACGAGCTGACCCAGCCGATCGTGCTGCGTCCGCTGCCGGGCCTGCCGGTGGTGCGCGACCTGATCGTCGACATGACCAACTTCTTCAAGCAGTACCACTCGATCAAGCCGTTCCTGATCAACGACTCGATCCCGCCGGAGAAGGAGCGTCTGCAGTCGCCGGAAGAGCGCGAAGAGCTGGACGGCGTGTACGAGTGCATCCTGTGCGCCTGCTGCTCGACCTCCTGCCCGTCGTTCTGGTGGAACCCGGACAAGTTCGTCGGCCCGGCCGGCCTGCTGCAGGCCTACCGCTTCATCGCCGACTCGCGCGACGAAGCGACCAACGAGCGCCTGGACAACCTGGAAGACCCGTACCGCCTGTTCCGCTGCCACTCGATCATGAATTGCACGGACGTGTGCCCGAAGGGCCTGAATCCGAACAAGGCGATCGGCAAGATCAAGGAATTGCTGGTTCGCCGCGCGATCTAAGGCGATCGCAGACCGCCCCGCTTGTCGGGGCGGTGCTCCATTGTGCGAAACGGCGCAATTGGGCCGGAACAGGTATATTTCCGGCGAAATGCGCCTAACTTGTTTCCATAAATACAGTAAAACTACCGTACTGCCGCTAAGCGGCAGCCGGAGTATAGTGTTGACCGAACAACGGACTCTAGTGTGAAAACGCATCAATCCGACCCCGCCAACCGCGCCCGCCTGCGCTGGCGCGCCCGCCGGGGCCTGCTCGAAAACGACCTGATCCTCACGCGCTTCCTGGATGCGCACGAAGAGGAATTGACGGACGAAGAAGTCGATGCGCTGACCCGTTTGCTGGACCTGGCGGACAATCCGCTGATGGACCTGCTGCTGGGACGCGCCGAGCCCGAGGGCGAGGTCGACCTGCCGCATGTGCGTGCTTTGGTGGCGCGCCTGCGGCAAGCGTAACGAAACCTTTGTTTTCGTTTTTTTGTATATCACCTCCCACAGAAGGAAGTGTCATGAATACCTCTGAAACCAAAGCCACCCTGTCGTTCTCGGACGGCAGCCCGTCGGTCGACATGCCGATCTACAAGGGCACCATCGGCCCGGACGTCATCGACATCCGCAAGCTGTACGGCCAGACCGGCAAGTTCACCTACGACCCCGGCTTCATGTCGACCGCCGCCTGTAACTCGAGCATCACCTACATCGACGGTGACAAGGGCGAGCTGCTGTACCGCGGCTACCCGATCGAGCAACTGGCCGTCAATTGCGACTTCCTGGAAACCTGCTACCTGCTGCTGAACGGCGAACTGCCGACCGCCGAGCAGAAGGCGACGTTCGAGAACACCGTGACCCGTCACACGATGATTCACGAGCAGATGAACTTCTTCTTCCGTGGCTTCCGCCGCGACGCGCACCCGATGTCGGTGCTGGTCGGTACCGTCGGCGCGCTGGCGTCGTTCTACCACGACTCGCTGGACATCAACGATCCGAAGCAGCGCGAGATCTCGGCAATCCGCCTGATCGCCAAGCTGCCGACCCTGGTCGCCATGGCGTACAAGTACTCGATCGGCCAGCCGTTCATGTACCCGCGCAACGACCTGTCGTACAGCGCGAACTTCATGCACATGATGTTCGGTAACCCGTGCGAAGAGTACAAGGTCAACGACGTGCTGGTGCGCGCCCTGGACCGCATCCTGATCCTGCACGCCGACCACGAGCAGAACGCATCGACCTCGACCGTCCGCCTGGCCGGTTCGTCGGGCGCCAACCCGTTCGCCTGTATCGCTGCCGGTATCGCCTGCCTGTGGGGCCCGGCGCACGGCGGCGCGAACGAAGCCGCACTGAACATGCTGAAGGAAATCGGCAGCGTCGAGAACATCCCGGCCTTCATCGAGAAGGTCAAGGACAAGAACTCGGGCGTGAAGCTGATGGGCTTCGGTCACCGCGTGTACAAGAACTTCGACCCGCGCGCCAAGCTGATGCGCGAAACCTGCCACGAAGTGCTGGAAGAGCTGGGCCTGCAGGACGACCCGCTGTTCAAGCTGGCGATGGAACTGGAAAAGATCGCCCTGAACGACGAATACTTCGTGTCGCGCAAGCTGTACCCGAACGTCGACTTCTACTCGGGCATCGTGCAGTCGGCCCTGGGCATCCCGGTCTCGCTGTTCACGGGTATCTTCGCGATGGCCCGTACCGTGGGCTGGATCGCCCAGTGGAACGAGATGATCGCCGATCCGGAACAGAAGATCGGCCGTCCGCGCCAGCTGTTCGTCGGTTCGCCGCGCCGCGACGTCCCGAGCATCGACAAGCGCTGATCCCGCTTTGTTCTCATGAGAAAGCGAGCCTGCGGGCTCGCTTTTTTTCTATATACTGGACTCATGTGCAAGCCAGCCGTCCGCGCCGATCGCCGAACCGCCTTCCTGTCCGAAGGCGTACGGTTGCTGCACGCGCGATTTTACCCGCGAGATCTCGCCTGGCTCTCCTGGGCTCGGTGAGGACAGCGCCGCACGAAGCGGCATCTTCCTCCCCGAGCCTATTCCAATGACCCACCCGGCTGCCGCCACCGGCGTCAGCCACGCCATTTGCTGGTCTGACCATTACAGGAGTTAAGCATGAGACCCAACATCACCGTATCCTCCCTCGACATGGAGCGCCTGGAAGCGTTGTTCGACGCACTGCCGCAGGCCCATGGCGACCGCGATTTCCACCTGACGGACGAGCTGGGCCGGGCCGACGTCGTCGATCCGGACGAGGTGCCGCCGAATGTGGTGACGATGAACTCGACCGTGCGCTTCGAGATCGACCACCCGGCGCAGGATTTCTGCATGACGCTGTCCTACCCGAAGGACATCGCCTTCGGCAGCGACCGGGTGTCGGTGCTGTCGCCGATCGGCAGCGCCCTGATCGGCCTGGCGGAAGGCGATACGATCGAATGGGCGCGCCCCGGCGGCGAACTGTTCAAGCTGACCGTGCTGGAACTGATTTACCAGCCGGAACGGGCAGGGGAACTGCACCGCTGAAAAGAAAACGGCTGCCGGATCGCTCCGGCAGCCGCCTTGTGGATGAGCTAAGGGGAGAAGCTTAAACCGCGTAATACGGCTCGACCGTGCCCTTCAGCTTGATCAGCATCGGACGGCCCTTGCGGTCCACGACCTTGCCGGCCGCGACCTTGATCCAGCCTTCGCTGACGCAGTATTCCTCGACGTCGGTGCGCTCTTTACCGTTGAAACGGATGCCGACCGGGTGCTTGAAGACCTCCGCGTTGTGATGCGGGCTACGCGGGTCGATCGACAGGTGGTCGGGCAGGGGAGGGAGTTGGGTAGTATCGTTCATGGCGATATTATCCACGATTCCTGATTCGGCCTCAATTGCACTTGCCGCGCACGATGGCGGCTCCCCAGAAGGGCAGGGCAAGCAGGCCGCCGACGCCCATGCCGTAGGTCTGGCCAAGGATCTTGAACTGCAGGCTGTGCGGCTGGAATTTCATCGCATCCGGATGCAGGCAGTCCGGCTTTTCCGCTTCGGAGAAGGCGCGCTCGAATTTCTGGTAGGCGTCGCCGCTGAGCGTCTTTCCCGACGGTGTGCCGAGCTTGCCCTTTTGTTCGGCCAGGGTCTCCCGCACCGCCTTCTCGATTACCGCGTCGCTCAGGCGCAGGCTGAGCTTCGGCTGCACGGCCTTGTGCTCCTCGAGTTCCTGCGTCGGCGCCTGCAGCGCGGCCGCACAGAGTCCTGCCGCCATCATCAAGGTCCACGCTCTCATCGCTCAAGTACGAAATTGCTGGAGAACCAACTGTACACGACTTATTGAACACTTGGTTTTCTTGCACATTTGGTTACATTTCCAACGTACAATGTAAGCACTGCAACCCACGAGGTCCCGATGAAACGCATTCTTGCATTGATCGCGGCAGTACTGCTGACGGCTACCGGCCCGGCCAGCGCCGCTTCCCAGGATTATTTCGACAACACCGGCCGCAGCGACGTGCTGTCCGGCGGCGTGCGCATGATTCCGATCACGACGCCGAAGGGCACCTTCAAGGTCTGGACCAAGCGCGTCGGCAACAACCCGACCATCAAGGTCCTGCTGCTGCACGGCGGCCCCGGCGCCACGCACGAGTATTTCGAAGCCTTCGACAGTTACTTCCCCGGCGCCAGCATCGAGTACTACTACTACGACCAGCTCGGATCGAGCTACAGCGACCAGCCCGACGATCCTTCCCTGGTCGACCTGCCGCGCTACGTGGAAGAGGTCGAGCAGGTGCGCAAGGCGCTGGGCCTGGACAACAAGAATTTCTACCTGCTGGGCCATTCCTGGGGCGGCATCCTGGCCGCCGAGTACGCGCTCAAGTACGGCCGCAACCTGAAGGGCCTGGTCATCTCGAACATGATGATGAGCATCCCGGCGTATAACAAATACGCCGACACCGTCCTGATGCCGCAGATGGACCAGAAGGCCCTGGCCGAGATCAGGCAGCTCGAAGCGGCCGGCAAGTACGAGGATCCGCGCTACATGGCGCTGCTGGTCCCGAATCACTACGAGCACCACGTCCTGCGCATGCCGGCCGACCAGTGGCCCGAGCCGGTCAAGCGCTCGTTCGCGCACATCAACCCGAAGATCTACGTGCCGATGCAGGGCCCGAGCGAACTGGGCGCCCACAACGCGCGCCTGGAAAACTGGGACCGCGTCGCCGACCTGCCGAAGATCGCGGTGCCGACCCTGGTGATCGCCGGCCTGCACGACACCATGGATCCGGCCCATATGAAGATGGTGTCGCAGAAGGTGCAGCATGGCCGCCTGCTGGAATGCCCGAACGGCAGCCACATGTCGATGTACGACGACCAGAAGACCTATTTCAAGGGCCTGATCAAATTCCTGCGCGACGTCGACGGAGGGCGCTTCTGATGCTGAAATCATTCATCCTGGCCTGCGCGCTGTGCTTCGCCAGCCTCGCCCAGGCCGCCAGCGCCGACCCGGCCCTGAGCAAGCAGGTCAACGCCTTCGTCGACGGCTGGCACGATGACGCGGCCCACGCGCGCATGGCTTATTTCGACAAGATGGCGCCGGACGGCGTCTACATCGGCACCGACCGCAGCGAGCTGTGGCAGCGCGACGCGTTCAAGGCCTGGGCCCGCAAATACTTCGAAGGCAAGCAGTCCGCCTGGTCGTTCAAGGCCACCCGGCGCAATGTCTACGCCTCCGACGACGGCAAGCTGATCTGGTTCGACGAACTGCTGGACACCCCGAACATGGGCCACTGCATGGCCAGCGGCGTGATCCGCCGGACCGGCAAGGGATTCGAAATCCTGCACTACCAGCTGTCGATGGCGGTGCCGAACGGGATCGCGAAGCAGGTGACGGCGCTGGTGACGCAGGCCGAGGCCGCGCCCTCGAAATAGCCGGCGTTCAATTTCTTGATGCTATCGTTTCGTCCCGCAGGTACAACACCGGGCACGGAGTTGCTGACAGCTTCCGCGCCCTAAACTAGAATGTTGCTTTGCAACAATCCATGATCCTCCGTAGAAGTCGCATGCGGAGTGAGATTGACGAGCCGCTCCATGGGAACCTATTACGACATCGCACACTGGCGCTCCAGGGTTTTCGCAACCCTGCTGTCGTATGTGGTCATGCTCGGCACGCTCGCGGCGGTGCCCAGCATCGGCCTGTCGGTCAGCGAGGGCCTCTGGCCGGTCGCCGCAATGGACAGCCTGGCGCTGGCGTGGGTGATCGCGCTCTGGCGTCTTCCGCGTGTCGACTACACCTTCCGGGTCGTGAATTTCCTCGCGATCCTGTACATGATCGGCATCGGCCTGATGCTGACCGTCGGGCCGGTGAGCCAGATCTTCCTGGTCGCGTTGCCCGTGCTGAGCGTGGTGCTGCTGGGCATGCGGCCGGCGATCGGCGCGCTGCTGTTCAGCGGCGCGACCATCTTCACGCTCGGCATCGCCGGCTATGCCAGGCTGTACGTGGCGGGCATGGAAGAGCATGCCTTTTTGCCCTGCCTGATCGTCACCCTGAACTACCTGTTCGTCGGCGCCCTGATCACCCTGACCTGCGGCGGCCTGCTGCAGCGCCTGAACTCATCGATGGAAGAGCTGGGCCGGACCGCCGATTCGCTCGAAGAGGGCCATGCCCGTCTGCATGAGCTGAATGCCGAGCTGCGCCTGACCTCGGCCGCGGTGGCGCGCCTCAACGACATGGTGCTGATCGCCCGGGTGGTCGATGTCGAGGGCGCCGAACAGCCTGTCATCTTCGCCAACGACGCCTTCGTGCGCCGCACCGGCTATTCGCGCGAAGACATCGTCGGGCGCAGCATGCGCCTGCTGTACGGCCCCGATACCGACCAGGCCGAGGTCGCGCGCATCCTCAGCGCCATGCAGCGCGGCGAGCCAGTGACGGCCGAGCTGGTGAACTACGCCAAGAGCGGCGAAAAATACTGGGTCGAGATGGAGATGGTGCCCTTTGCCGGCGAAGGCGGCCGCAACACGCACTGGGTGGTGGTCGGGCGCGACATCACCGAGCGCCGCAACGACGCCGACGCCATCCACCGCCTGGCCTTCTACGACGTGCTGACCGGGCTGCCCAACCGGCGCCTGCTGATCGAGCGCCTCGACGCCATGGTCGCGCGCGCCTACACGGGCGGCGGCCTGGGCGCGGTGCTGTTCATCGACCTCGACAATTTCAAGACCATCAACGATGCGCGCGGCCATGCGATCGGCGACACGATGCTCAAGCATGCCGCCGCGCGCGTCGCCGGCGTGCTGCGCCAGGGCGATACCGTGGCGCGCTTGGGCGGCGACGAATTCGTGGTCCTGCTCGAGAACCTGGGCCGGGAAGTCGAGCGCGCCACCCTCGTGGCGCAGACCGTGGCCGAAAAGATCCGCAGCGTCCTGGCCCAGGACGTCGAGATCGACGGCCAGCTCTACAATGCCTCGGCCAGCATCGGCATCGCGCTGCCGCTGCGCGACGGCAAGACCGGCCACGACCTGCTGCGCGAAGCCGATACCGCGATGTACCGCGCCAAGGTCGCCGGCCGCAACGGCGTCGCCCTGTTCGAGACCGGCATGCTGGCCGAGGCCGAGCGCAAGCTGACCCTGGAACGCGACCTGGCGAACGCGATGGAGAACGGCGAACTGTCGATGCACCTGCAGATGCAGATCGACCACCGGCGCGTGCCGGTCGGCGCCGAGCTCCTGATGCGCTGGCGGCGCGCGGACGGCAACATGGTCGCGCCCGACGTGTTCATCCCGGCGGCCGAATCGAGCGCCCTGATCGTCCCGCTCGGCCACTGGGTGCTGCGCCAGGCCTGCCTGTACTGGCAGCGCCTCGACCGCGCCGGCCTGGCGGTGCCGCTGTCGATCAACGTCAGCCCGCTGCAGTTCCGCCAGCCCGACTTCGTCGACCAGGTCTGCACCATCCTGGTCGAGACCGGCGCGCCGGCCAGCCAGCTGATCTTCGAAGTCACCGAAGGGCTGCTGGTCAACGATCTCAATGAAACCATCGCGCGCATGCACGAGCTGGCGCAGATGGGGATCCGCTTCTCGATCGACGATTTCGGCACCGGCTACTCGAACCTGGCCTACCTGAAAAAGATGCCGCTGTACGAACTCAAGATCGACAAGAGCTTCATCCGCGACACCCCGGGCGACGCCAACGGCACCGCCATCGTGCAGTCGATCCTGGCGATGGCCGACCATCTCGGATTGCGCGTGGTGGCGGAAGGCGTCGAGACCGTGCAGCAGGCCGAGTTCCTGACGGCCAACCGCAAGCCGGCGATGCAGGGCTTCCTGTTCTCGCGCCCGGCGCCGCTGGACGACTTCATCGCGCAGCTGCAGGGCTGGCAGTCGAAGGACGCCGCCTGAGCGGACTTACATCTTGAGGCCGAGCGCGGCCAGCGCCTGGCGGCCGCTGTCCAGCGTCGGCAGCAGCTGCACGCCGTCGACGGCATCGAGGCGCGCCACGCCGGCGCCGCCGGCCCATAATTCCACCGCCGGCGGCAGCAGCTGGCGCAGCTGCGCCAGCGCCGGCGCCAGCTGGCGGCGCGGATAGGCCGCCGAAAACGACAGCGCCACGACCCCGGTACCGTAGGCCGCCGCTGCGCGCGCGATGTCGAGCAGCGGGGTCTCGGTGCCCAGCGAAATGCAGGTCGCGCCTTCCAGCGAGAGCATGGCTTCGGCCATCAGCAGGCCGAGGCCATGCCCTTCGCCAGGCACGGTGGTGAGGAGGATGCGCGGACCCTGGCGGGCGCCGGGCAGGTCGGCGATCGCCTGGCGCAGCAGGCTCTCTACCGATTCGGTATAGAAATGTTCGTCGAAGACGTCGAAGCTGCCGTCTTCCCAGCACAGGCCGACGGCCGCCGTGAGCGGCGCCACGGTCTGCTCGACGAAGCGCTCCAGGCCCTGGCGCGCCAGCGCCTGGCGCAGCGCGTGGCGGGCAGCAATCGGGTCGCGCTCGCGGATCAGGTCCAGCAGCAGCGCGATCGCGCCATCCTGCGGCTCGTCCGCCGCCGCGCGCAGCTCCGGCGCGGCCAGCGCGGCCAGCTCGCCGGGCGCCAGCGCGGCAAGGGCGCCGGGGCGGTGGCCCTGGTCCATCAGGCGCTTCATCAGGCGCAGGCGCTCGACCTGCTCGGCCGGGTAGCTGCGCTCGCCGTTCGCGTCGCGCTCCGGCTGCGGGAAGCCGTAGCGCCGTTCCCAGACCCGCAGCACGTCCTTGGACAGCCGGGTCTCGCGCTCGACGGCGGCGATACTGAGGGTAGTTTGTGTAATCGTCATGAGTGACTGTATTCTAGCCGCCAGTCGGCAGGCTTGCCCAACGCGCCGCGCGGAAGCTGCGGGCCGAGGGTGATCGCCTTCGGACGCTCGAGCGGCGCCAGCCTGGCGTCGGCCCAGGCGCGCAGCTCCTGCGCGAAGGCGGCGCCGGCGCCGGGACGCGGCACCACGAAGGCCTTCAGGCGCTGGCCCTCGTCGGGGCGCATCAGGCGCACGGCCGCATCTTCCACCAGCGGGTGCGCCAGCAGCACATTGCGCACCCGTTCCGGGAACACGTTGACGCCGCCCACCTGGACCGCGGCGTCGCGGCGCGCGCCCACCGTGAAGCGGTCGGCGCCGCACCACGCCAGGCCGTCCTGCGGCGCCAGGGCGCGCACGACGCCATCGGGGCCGCGGCGCAGCACCTCGTCGTCGAGGCCGGGCACGCGTTCCAGGTAGGGCAGCAGGCGATAGGCGTCGCGGTGCGAGGCGCGCCATCCGAGGCCGCCGGTTTCGGACGCGCCGTAGATCTGGACCAGCGAAGCCAGCCCCGCCGCCTCGGCCTGTTCCGCGACCGTATCGGGGCAGGGCGCGGTCGAGCTGACGCCCGTCACGTCCTCGGGGAAGCGCGCCCCGCTGCCCGTCGCCGCCTGCCAGAACTGCGGATGGCCGACCACCAGGTCGCCGGGCAGCGCATGCCTGGCCAGCTGCGAGGGCAGGCGCGCGCGCACGCTGACGACCTGGTCCGCTTCAAGGCCGAGATGGCGCGGCAGCAGCACGCCGAACAGGAAACCGTAGATGTGATGGCTGGGCACCGCCAGCAGCAGGCGCCGGCGCCGCGGGAACAGCGCGGCCAGGCTGGCCGCTTCCTGTTCCAGGGCGGCGAGGGCGTGCGTGCAGCGTTTTGGCTCGCCGCTGCTGCCCGAGGTGCGGAAAGTCAGTTCGGCGTCCCAGTGCTGCAGGGCGGCGGTGGCGATGTCGAGCCAGCCGTCCAGGGTGCGGCGCGCCAGCAGGTAGTCCTCGATCCCGCTGCGGTGCATCTGCAGGGCTTCGGCCAGGCTGCCCGCCAGGTGCAGCAGCTCGAGCGAGTCGACGCCGAGGTCGTGCTGCAGCGACAGCGAGCCGGTCCAGCCGGCGGGCAGCAGGAACTGGTCATGGCGCAGCGCCGCCAGCTCGCCCGCCGCCAGGTCGGCGACGAAGCGCAGCAGCGCGCCGCGGTCGGTCCACCATGGGGAGGCGTGCATGGCTTACAGGCGCTTCACGAAGATCCAGAAGGTGCCGTCGCTGATGGCCTTCTTCATGTGGATCTTCACCTTGGTCGGCGTCATCTTGTAGTCGAACACGTACTCGAACATGGTGTTCAGGTTGTTGGCGCGCACGCCGGCGTCGAACACGCCCTTGAAGCGGGCCGTGTTGGTGCAGGGCGCGACGTCGCGGAAGAAGTTGGTGCCGATCACGGCGTCGGCCTTGCGGCCGGTGATCTCCGCCTCGGCCTGGTTGTAGCGCAGGATCCTGCCCTGGGCGTCGAGCTGGATGGCGCCGAAGGCCAGTTCATCGATCTTGTTGCCGGGCAGCTTGGACAGGGAATTGTCGATATCGTCCTTGCCGAAGGCGATCACGTTCGGGATTGACAGCATGGGTGCTCCTTGTTGGTCTCGGTTGTTTGTCTTATTTGTCTAGGACAAAACACAATTGTATATTGCTTTGCGGTAATTGCAAGTGAATATAGCGGTTGTTGTCGTGGACAAACATCCATCGACCGGGGCTGCCGGACGCCCGCTGTCCGCCTGTGCTAAGGTTGCGCCTGTGAACACGACCCCTTTCAGCGCCTACATCGGCCGTTTCGCGCCATCTCCGACCGGCCCCTTGCACGCCGGTTCGCTGGTCGCCGCCCTGGCCAGCTACCTCGACGCCCGCGCCAACAAGGGGCGCTGGCTGATCCGCATCGAAGACATCGACGAAGGCCGCGCCGTGCCCGGGGCGGCCGAGACCATCCTCGAACAGCTGGCCTGGCTGGGCATGGATTCGGACGGGGAGATCGTCTGGCAGAGCCAGCGCAAGGCGCTCTACCAGGCTGCCCGCGAGCGGCTCGCGGCGCATGTGTACGGCTGCGGCTGCAACCGCAGGGAGATCGCCGATTCGCGCCTCGGCGTCGGGCCGGACGGCGCGGCCATCTATCCCGGCACCTGCCGCCACGGCCTGGCGCCGGGCCGCGAAGCGCGCAGCCTGCGCCTGCGCGTGCCGGAAGCGGGCGCGGACGCGGTAGGCTTCCATGACCGCTTCGCCGGCTGGCAGGAACAGCGGCTGGCGCTGGAATCGGGGGACTTCGTGCTCAAGCGCGCCGACGGCTACTGGGCCTACCAGCTCGCGGTGGTGGTGGACGATGCGGAACAGGGCGTGACCGACGTCGTGCGCGGCGCGGACCTGCTCGACTCGACCCCGCGCCAGATCTACCTGCAGCGCCTGCTCGGCGTGCCGACGCCGCGCTACCTGCACGTGCCGGTGGTGCGCAATGCGAATGGTGAAAAGCTGTCCAAGCAGACCGGGGCGCTGGCGATCCTGCCCGGCGAACATGCTCATTCGGAAGAGGCCGCCGTTGCAGCCTTGCAACAAGCCGCCGGCTTCCTCGGCCTGCGCCTTGGCGCGCGGGCCGCGTCGACAAGCACCCTGGCCGCGTTCTGGCAGGAGGCGGTCCCGGCCTGGGCAAACCTCCTCGCCGAACGCGGCGCCGTGCTGCGTGGCTAGCTAGCCCACCTCCTGTCTATTTCTGCCAGCTGGTTTCCGGACGCCGGCGCCGGCTCGCCCACAGCAGGCCGCCCAGCCCGCCCGCCAGCAGGGCCCACCCGGCGGGTTCCGGAACCGGCGCAGCCACGATGAAGCCGCGGATCTCGCCTTCCGGATGGGCGGTCGTGTGGATGTTGATGTAAGCCTCGTTGGCATTGATGGAGTCCACCAGCGCCGAAGCCGCCCCCTGCACCGTACCGCCGTTCGCCTTCAGGAAGGCCGGGTCATAGGTGGTTTCGTCGTACAGCCCGAAGGTCCTGGTGTAGGAGCCGGACTTGACCCCGGCCGGGAAGTCGGTGAACGGCACCGCGACCGGCGACGTCCCGGTGAAGGCCTCGCTGGTGCAGCAGTGGACGTGGGCCTCGGTGGTGCTGCCGACCAGGTTGTTGAACGGCATGTCCACCGACATATTCGTGCCGCTGAACTCGATCGTCGCGATGCTGTTGCCGGGCGAGCCGTTGGGCGGACTCTCGGCCGGGCCGCTGGCCACGGCCTGGTAGGTTTGGGCGAAGGCCGGGGTGGCCAGGGCCGACGCCGCCGCCAGTGCTAGAACGGACAGAACTTGTTTCATGGAATACATCGTGTTGAACAGAGTCTCTGCAACGCACCCCGTCCTGGGATGCGATCAAAAACTTAGCACCAGTGGATGGGGCGGACTCGCACCGTACGGCTGAGATAGTGCCCTTAAGAACCGAGGGGTTCGGAGATATTCCTGCCCGGGGCCGGGTGGCGTTCCCGGCTGGTTTTCCTTCATGATGGTGATGCTGCCGTCCGCCTCGGGAAAGGCGCACCGCATTTCGTGGCGGGCGCAGCCGGCTCCGCGCAGCGCCTGCTCGATGTCGATCTGGCCGATACGGTTGCGCCGCATGGTCCTGTCGAAGAAAACGCCGTCGCGCCCGATCAGCACGACCTCGCCTTCGACCATCGCTTCCATCTTCCGGCTGCGCGCCGACAGCAGGCCGATACTGCCGTTCAGCACGATCAGGGTCGCCGCGATGATCAGGCCGCCGCTCACGGAATCATCGCCGCCGGACAGGCCGTTCGACACCGCTTCCGACAGCAGCATGACGACCAGCAGGTCGAAGGGCGTGAACTGGCCGATGGTGCGGCGCCCGGACAGGCGCACCATGACCAGCAGCGCCAGGTAGACCATCGCGCCGCGCAAAATAAATTCCCACCACGGAAGATCCATATCGAACATGGCGGCCTCTCAAGGAATGCTGACGGATGAGAGGATTGTAATGACGAGTCCGCGTTTCGATCGTGCGCTAGGGAACGTAGCGGCCTTCCGGCGTCACCACCCGCACCACCGTTTCCTTGTAGTCGCGGAAGCCCATGCGCAGGTAGAACGCGTGCGCCGCCTGGTTGGCGCGCATCACGTGCAGGAAGGGTGTTTCGCTGCGCAGCAGCTGGCGCCGGATCAGCTTCAGCATCAGGCGGCGCGCATAGCCGCGGCCCTCGTAGCCGGGGCGGGTGCAGACCCCGCTGATCTCGCGCAGGCCGGGCGCCGCCATGCGCTCGCCGGCCATGGCGATCAGGCGCCGGCTGCCGCCATGCCCTTCTTCGAAGTAGCCGAAGTACTCGCCCAGCTCGATGGTGCGCGGACCGAAGGGGCCGGGGCGGGTCAGCATGGCCAGCTCGAGCGCCCGGGCAGCATCTTCGGTGCCGAGGAAATTCGCGTCCGGCGCCTCGTCGAGCTCCGGCAGCGCGCCGTCCCAGACCATGCGGAACATGGTCGACTCGGCTTCGATGCGCCAGCCGCCGGGCGCCGGACCCGACCAGGCGTCGCAGTAGAAGCGCTCGCCGGCTTCGCAGAAGGGCTCCAGCGCCGCGAAGTCCGGCTGCTGCGGATCCGGAAAGCCGATGATGGGGGAGAAGCCCTGCGCATAGCGCCTGGCCCGGTCGGTGCCGCTCGACAGGTGGTAGTGCGCGCCGTTCAGGGTGTTCCAGAAGATGTTATCGAGCAAATGTGCCATGCTCAATATTCTACGCCTCGATCCGGGTGTGGAGCAGGGTCCGATTCAGCCGCACGTAGGCGTCCAGCAGGTCGGTCTTGTGCACGGTGCCCAGCAGTTCCGGATTGTCGGCGCCGCCCACGATGGGCAGGCGCTCGCCGTGGTGGCGCATGAACTGGCGCAGGGCCTCGTCCAGGCTCATATCGGCCGTCAGCAGCGGCAGCGCGTCCTGGCGGGCGATCTCCGCGCAGGGCTGGGTGGCGAGCGCCGGATCCTGGAAGCGCGGCGCGATGTCGTGCAGCGCCACCACGCCGCGATAGCGGTTCGCGCCGTCGACCAGG
The DNA here is from genome assembly GCF_001412595.2 of Massilia sp. WG5. Lineage (NCBI taxonomy): Bacteria > Pseudomonadati > Pseudomonadota > Betaproteobacteria > Burkholderiales > Oxalobacteraceae > Massilia > Massilia sp. WG5. Next base: position 1,803,918 of record NZ_CP012640.2, on the reverse strand, counting down.
TAGATGTACTTGACGGTATGCTGGCGGAACAGCGCCGCCGCCTCGCTCAGCGGCGCACCTTCCGGCAGGACCGTTTCGCCGGGGCGGATCAGTTCGGCGATGCGCATGGTGCGCAGCCGTTCGCGCTCTTCCGCCTCGGCCAGGCGCTGCGCCGTGATCTCGTACATCGAAGCGCCGCCGGCCGCGCGCGCGACCGCGTAGGCGATCACGCAGGCCAGCACCAGCGGCAGCATCAGCGGATAGCTGAGGGTCATCTCGAAAATCATCAGGATCGCCATCAGGGGCGCGCTGGCCGCGGCCGCCAGGGTCGCGCCCATGCCCACCGCGACGTAGGCCGGCGGCAGCGCGGCGGCGCCGGGCCAGACCGCCTGCACCGCCAGCGCGAACAGGTAGCCGAGCGTGGCGCCGACGAACAGGGTCGGGGTGAAGATGCCGCCGACCGCGCCGGAACCGCAGGTGAGCCAGGTCGCCAGCATCTTGGCGGCCAGCACCAGCAGCACGCTCTGCCAGACCCAGGGCGCGTGCAGCAGCGAGTTCACCACGCTGTAGCCGTTGCCCCAGACCTGCGGCACCCATACCGAGATCGCGCCGACCCCGAGGCCGCCGAGGGCCAGCCGCAGCGGCAGCGGCAGCGCCAGCGCCTCGAACAGCCGGCGGGTGCGCCGCAGCCCGCCGAGGAAGGCCGGCGCGGCCAGGCCCGCGAGCACTCCCAGCACCGCAAAGGCCAGCATCTCGGCGCCGGCGATCGGCGCGAAGGCGGGCATCTCGTAGGTCGGGTGGTAGCCGGGCAGGTGGCGCATCGTGATGTTCGAGACCACCGCCGCCACCATGATCGGGCCGAGGCTCTCCATGGCGATCGCGCCCAGCACGATTTCGGTGACGAAGAAGGCGCTCGCGATCGGCGCGTTGTAGGCGGCGGCGATGCCGGCCGCGGCGCCGCAGGCCACCAGCAGGCGCAGGCGCATCGGCGTGAGGCCGAGCGCCCGCCCGCCCACGGAAGCCGACAGCGCGGCCAGCTGGATCATCGAGCCTTCGCGGCCGATCGAGCCGCCCGAGGCGATCGACAGCAGCGAGGACAGGCCGTTGACGAGGGTGAGGCGGATGGGCACCCGGCCGTCGCCGATCGCCACGATCTCCATGTAGTCCGGGCGGCGCTGCGAGGGCAGGCGGCGGCCGAGGGCCAGCAGGGCGCCGGCCAGCAGGCCGCCCGCGCAGGGCAGCAGCAGGCGGGTCTGCCAGGGCAGGCTGCCGGCGATTTCGACGAAGGAGCCGCTGCGACCGTATAACAGTTTCTGCAAGCCGACCAGCCCTTCGCGGAAGGCGACGGTGGCGAGCGCGCCGACGAAGCCGGTCAGGGCGGCCAGCAGCAGGAAGGCGTTGGCGCCGACCAGGGTGCGCAGCCGCCCGCCGATGCCGGCGCCGCGGCCGGCGCTAGGCGCCTGCACCGGCCTGTCCCGGATGCCGCGCTTCCCAGGCTGCCAGCGCCCGCTCGTAGTTCTCGAGCGCGATCTGGTACATGTCGAACACGCAGTTGACGCAGCCGGTGCCGCAGCAATCCTCGAGCGCGGGTTCCCTGGGCGGCACGGGGCGCGGGTCGGGGTCGGGCAGGGAAACGCTGTCGTTCACGATGCCTTCCCGCCGTCTTTTTGACCGGTGTTCTCGCCGCTGAGGATGGCCTGGATCTCCTCGCGCTCCTTCTTGCTGACGTGGCCGCGCAGGGCGGCCAGCACCAGCGCCTTGCCGGAGCCGGAAAAGGCTTTCGTGATCAAGTCGCTGACCAGGCTGGTCTGCAGGCTGTCCTGCGGCTGGGCCGGTGTATAGACGTGGGCGCGCTGGCTTTCGTCGCGCAGCAGCAGGCCCTTGGCGTGCATCAGCTGGAGCAGGCGCAGCACGGTCGCCGCCGTCATGTCGGGGCGCTCCGCCGCGATCGCCTCGTGCACCTGTTTGGCCGTGGCGGCGCCCAGCTGCCAGAGGATGCGCAGCAGTTCCAGTTCGGATGGAGTCGGTTTCGGTGGGGCGGGAGACGGCATGCGGGCAAGGATACCCGCTCCCGCCGCGAAAGTCACCCGGCCAGCTCGTACTCGCGCAGCGAAAAGACCATCTTGCCGCCCTGTTTCCGGCAGACGCCGCTCATGGTTTCGCCCGGGCGCAGGGTGAAGCTCAGGCGGGTGCCCGGCTTCTTCGCGGCGCAGTCGGCGTGGGCGCTGTCGGGTACCGGCGGGATCTCCGGCTGCGGCGGCGGAGCCGGCGGGACGGGCGGCGCGGGTGGGACTGCGGGAGCCGGCGGTGCGGGCGGCGCGGGCAGCGCGGCGGCGGCCGTGTCGGCATCGGGCGCGGGTGGCGCCGGCGGCGGCGGCGGGACCGGAGGACGCGGCGGCTTCGGCGCCTTCGGCGGCGGCGGGCAGTGGGCGTCGGCGGCCTGGCAGTTGACGTAGACGTGGACGCGGCCGTCGGCCAGGCTGGCCCCGGCGGCGCCCGACAGCAGGACGAAGCCCAGGAAGGCGATGCGGGTTTTCATGTCGTTCTCCTTTTCAGTTGGATGCAACCATGGTGCAGCCCGAATGTGGAGAAAAAATGAAGATCACAAATCGAAGCGGTATCCCAGCCCGTAGATCGAATGGATGGCCTCGACGCCCGGCAGGACGGCGTCCAGCTTGCGGCGCAAATTCTTGACGTGGCTGTCGATGGCGCGGTCGGCGACGTCCAGGCTGGCGTTGCCCTCGCGCGCGGCGTCGAGCAGCTGGGCGCGCGAGAATACCTGGCCGGGCCGGCGCGCCAGCGCGGCCAGGATGCCGTATTCGGTGGGCGTCAGCGCCAGCACCTGGCCGTGGATGCGGATCCGGCGCGCGGCGGCGTCGACGTCGATGGCGGGCGGCGCCGGCGCGGCGGGCCCGGCGGCCGGCGCGGCGCGGCGCAGGATCGCCTTGATGCGCGCTACCAGCTCGCGCGGGCTGAAAGGCTTGCACAGGTAGTCGTCGGCGCCGAGCTCCAGGCCGAGCAGGCGGTCGATCTCCTCGACGCGCGCGGTCGTCATCACCACCGGCAGCGCCGAAAAACGGCGCAGTTCGCGGCACAGCGACAGGCCATCCAGGCCGGGCAGCATCAGGTCGAGCACCACCAGGGCCGGCGGCCGGCGCCGGATCGCGTCCAGGGCCTGGGCGCCGTCGCCGAACACGGTGGCCTCGAAGCCGGCCGCCTTCGCATAGTCGGCCACCAGCGCGGCCAGTTCGGGTTCGTCTTCGACGATGTAGATTTCCTGGTTCATGCTTGCCTGGCGAGAGGGATGACGATGGTGGCGCGCAGTCCGCCGGCCGGCGCATGCGCGAAGCCGAGCTGCGCGCCCTGCGCTTCGAGCAGGCGGCGGCACAGCGCCAGGCCGAGGCCCGCGCCGCCGTGGGCGCGGCTGCGCGAGGCGTCGACGCGGTAGAAGCGCTGCCCCAGGCGGCTCAGGGCCTCGTCCGGCACGCCGGGCGCGCTGTCGTCCAGGTGCAGCCGCAGCAGCGTCCCATCGCTTGCAGCGCCCAGCACCACGCGGCCGCCGGCGGCGCTGTAGCGCAGGCTGTTCTCGAGCAGGTTGTCGAGCACCTGGCGCATGCGGTCGGGATCGGCCAGCACCATCGCCGAAGCCGGCGCCGGGCCGAATTCGAGCGCCAGCCCGGCCGCCAGCAGGCGCGCTTCGAAGGCGCGGGCCTGGTCGCAGGCCAGCCGCCACAGGTCGAGCGGCACCAGGCTGAGTTCGAGCGCACCGACGTCGGCGCGCGCCAGCGCATACAGCTCGTCGATCAGCTTGTTCAGGGCCAGCACCTGGCGCAGCATGGCGTCGATGCTGTCCGGGCCGCTGCCGCGCACGCCGTCCTGGATCGCCTCGAGCTGGGCGCGCAGCACGGCCAGCGGGGTGCGCAGCTCGTGCGAGGTGTCGGCCACCCACTGGCGGCGCGCGCTTTCCGCGCTGTCCAGCTTCTGCGCCAGGGTGTTGAAGTGGCGCGCCAGCTCGCCCAGTTCATCGCTGCGCCCGGCCGGCAGGCGCACCTCGAAGCGGCCCTCGGCCAGCATGCCGGCGCCGCCCGCGAGTTCACGGATCGGACCGCGGAAGTGGCGCGCCAGCAGGGTCGCGGCCAGCGCCGACAGGGCCACCGCAAAAGCAAGGATCCACCACAGGCTGGCGCGCAGCTGCTCGAGGAAGGCCAGCGCCATGGCGTCGCTCGGGCGGCGGCCGCGCGCCACGCCGAGATAGCCGACAGTGCGGCCGTCCACGGCGATCGGGCGGCGCGCCAGCGGAAGCGCACCGGGGACGCGCCCGGCCAGGTAGCGGCCGCCGGCGTCGAGCAGGGTGATGCGCCGGGGCAGGGAGGCGTCCACGCCCGGTTCGGGGGCGATCCTGGGCGCCGGCAGGGGCGGAAGCGGCGGCGCGGGCGGTGCGGGCGGCGCGGGCGGGGCGGCCACGGCCATCGGCGCGGCCGGCGCAGCGGCAGGCGGCTCGTCAGGCACGCCGGCGACCGGCGCCGCTGCTGGAACGGCTTGCGGCACGGCGGGAGCCTCGGGCGCAGCAGGAGCCTCCGGCGCGGCCGGCGCCGGCGCGACGGTCTCCTCGCGTTCGCGCTGCAGGCGTTCCAGCTCGCGGGCGATCCAGCCCGCGCGCGCATCGCCGGCAGGCAGGAAGGTCCAGCCGCCATGGCCGCGGTACTGGCGCGCCAGCGCGCCGGACAACTCGTCCAGGCGGTCCAGCTCGATCCCGACGGCATAGTCGCCGAAGCCCGCCAGCACGTTCTGGCGCAGCAGGTAGACGGCGCCCGCCGCCACCGCGAGGATCGCGAGCAGGACGGAAGCGAACAGGCGATGGCCGATCGAAATTTTCAAGGTCGGATGAAAAGTTGGCAACGAGCCATTCTAGGACAAGTTGCGGCGCCCCGACCAATTTCAATTGACGGGCTATCAAGCTCTGATTAGCATCGGCCGGGTTCAACCATCGGAGACCGCCCATGCCCCATCCCGCGCCACGCAGCATCCTGTTCGCCGCCATTCTCGCCCTGGGCGCGCCGGCGCTCGCCGCCGTGAAGGCCGGGCCGGTGGTGGCGATCGACACCGGCAAGCTGGCCGGCGCGGTCGAAAGCGGGGTCGCGAGCTGGAAGGGCATTCCCTTTGCCGCGCCCCCTGGCGGCGCGCTGCGCTGGCGCGCGCCGCAGCCGGCCGCGTCGTGGAGCGGCGTGCGCCAGGCGTTGGCATACGGCCACGACTGCATGCAGCTGCCTTTCCCCAGCGACGCCGCCCCGCTCGGCACCGCGCCTTCGGAAGACTGCCTGTACGCCAACGTCTGGAAGCCGGTGCAGCCGACGAAGGCCGGCGCCAGGGGCGGACTGCCGGTGCTGGTCTGGATCTATGGCGGCGGCTTCGTCAACGGCGGCAGCTCGCCGCCGACCTATGCCGGCGCCCGGCTGGCGAAGCAGGGCGTGCTGGTGGTCAGCTTCAATTACCGCCTGGGGCGCTTCGGCTTCTTCGCCCATCCGGCCCTGAGCAGGGAGAGTCGCGACGAGGCAGGCGGCAACTACGGTTTCATGGACCAGCTCGCAGCCCTGCAGTGGGTGCAGCGGAATGCCGCGGCCTTCGGCGGCGATCCAGCCAGGGTGACCATCGTCGGCGAGTCGGCGGGCGGCATGTCGGTGAATACGCTGCTGGCGTCGCCGCTGGCCAGGGGGCTGTTCGCCGGCGCCGTGGTGCTGTCGGGCGGCGATGGCGGCACGCCGACGCCCGCCCTGGCCGAGGTCGAGCAGGCCGGCGTGAATTTCGCGGCCAGCAAGGGCATCGCGGCCGGCGATCCGCAGGCTCAGGTGCTGGACAGGTTGCGCGCGCTGCCGGCCGGGGAGGTGGTGGACGGCATGAACCTCGCCAACCGCCCGGCCGGCGATCCGCCGACCTATATCGGTCCCTTCGCCGACGGCAGGCTGGCCGTCGACTCGGCCCGCGCCTTCGCCGAAGGCCGCTTCGCCAGGGTGCCGGTGATGATCGGCGCCACCAGCGCCGACATCGGCGGCAGGACCGGCTTCATGGTGGCCGGCGCGCGCAAGCTGGCGGGCACGCTTGCCGGCCATGGCGTGCCGGTCTACGCCTACCGGTTCTCGTATGTCGCGCAGTCGGTGGGCGAGCCGGGCGCCCAGCACGCGACCGATATTCCTTTCTTCTTCGACACCGCCGCCATCAAGTACGCCGCGAAGACCACGCGGCGCGACCGCGCCATGGCGCGCGCGATGAGCGCCTACCTGGTGAACTTCGTGAAGCGCGGCGACCCGAACGGCGCCGGGCTGCCGGCCTGGCCGCGGTATGCGCGCGCCAGCGACGAGATCATGGATTTCGGCGCGCATGGCAAGCCAGTCGCGGAGAAGGATCCTTGGGGAACTGAGATTCACGGAACACTGTCCGCAAGCCACTAAGAGCGCCGGCGTCGCGCACGCGTGACAAAGCACGTATTTTGGAAGCCCGGATTTTGATACTGTGACAAAGCTTATTTGACGATTTCAAAAGGGATGACATGAAGCGACTCATCGGCTTGTTGTTGATGCTGTGCCTGATGGCGGCGTGCTCCGATCCGGACCAGGGCCCGCCGCTGGGCGCGTTCGCGGCCATTACCAAGACCGAGACCGATGCGCCGTTCAACCTGACGCCGCCGACCTCGAAAAGCCCGGCGCCGTTCAATTTCAGCAGCAGCGACCCCAAGGTGGCCACCGTCTCCGGCAGCCTGGTGACCATCACCGGACCCGGCGAGACGACGATCACCGCGTACCAGAACAGCGTCGGCGGCTGGGGCCCGACCTCGGCCACGACCAAGCTCACCGTCACCGCCGTGCCCTGCGAGGCCGGCAGCGTGCGCGTCGGCGGCGTCTGCAGCGTGAAACCGACCTGCATCCCGCCTGCCAGCCTGGACAGCGGCAGCAACAAGTGCCTGGCCCCGGCCACGACCGCGACCGTGGTGACGTTCAACGGCCTGTCCTGGGCCGGCGTGAGCAGCGCGGGCAGCTGGAGCAACGCCAGCGCCTTCTGCACCAGCACCACGATCGAAGGCGCGGACGGTTGGCGCCAGCCGAACGCGGCCGAGCTGAGCGCGCTGTATGCGTCCGGTGCGATCGCCGGCCATGGCTGGACACTGGGGAATACCTGGTCGTCGACCATGGGTACCGAAGGCAGCGCCGTCGGGCACCTGGCGGTCAACCTGGCCACCGGCGCCGCCGCGGAACGCGGAGACGATCTCTTCGCCTACTTCAGCTGCGTGCGCGCCGCGGAGTAATTGTTGCATTGTGACAATTAGCGCACTTTAAACGCCGCGCGGCTGCTATCGTGGCGGGCTGTTCAGTAACGCAGCCCTTCACGATGCCAGTCCGCTCCGTCGCCTCCCTCGTCCTCGTTTCCCTGCTGCCGGCCGCCGCGCTGGCGCAGACCGCCGTCTCCGCCGTCTCCGCCGAACCCGCCGCCGCCGACAAGGACGGCAAGGACCGCAAGGAAGAGGGAAAAGTCGCCACCGTCGAGGTGAAGGGCGCGGCCAGCGACTACGATCCGCGCCGCGACGACACCGCCAGCAAGACGGTGCTCAGCGCGGAAGAGATCCGCAAGTACGGCGACGACAATATCTACGATGTGCTCAAGCGGGCGCCGGGCGTGACCGTGACCGGCAAGACCCTGCGCATGCGCGGCCTGGGCGCGGGCTATACCCAGATCCTGGTCAACGGCGACCGCCCGCCGCCGGGCTTCAACATGGACGCGCTGACGCCCGACCAGATCGAGCGGATCGAGATCATCCGCGCGGCCAGCGCCGAGTACTCGATGCAGGCGATCGCCGGCACGATCAACATCGTGCTGAAGAAGGTGACGTCGAAGCCGCAGCACGACGTGCGCATCGGCCTGATGCGATCGCAGCAGAGCCGCAACCTGAATGGGGGCGTCAACCTGGCCGACAAGGCCGGCAAGCTCTCGTACTTCGTGTATGCCGGCGTGTACGACGGCGACAACGACAGCCGCTCGCGCGGCTTCGATACCTTCACCCTGCCGTCCGGCGAAGTGAGTCAGGCGCGCAGCACCGCGTCCGACGGCGGCGGCGGCTACCGCGGCGTGGTGCTGTTCCCGCGCCTGTCCTGGAAAGTCGCCGACGGCGACGAGCTGAACCTGTCGGGCGGACTGCAGGTGGGTCGCAGCGGCTGGACCGGTGCGTCGCACAACATCGACCAGGTCGGCAGCTTCGGCAATCCGGACTACGTCGACACCCGGTACCGCTCGCCGAACACCAACAGCATGATGCAGGGCGAGGTCGGCTGGATCGGCAAGCTGGCGGGCGGCAAGCTGGACCTGAAGGTGTCGGGCGACCGCAGCCGCAACGACGGCCTCAACTTCAACGAGCTGCTCACCGAGGCGGGCGACCAGCGCCTGCTGCGCGACTGGAACAGCATCACCCGCGCGCACCGCGCCAGCGTGCGCGGCAAGTACACCCGTTCGCTGTTCGACGGGCATGCGCTGGCCACCGGACTGGAAGGCAGCGTCGAGGAAAGCGAACAGGCCCGCGACCGCCGCGACCAGCTGAACCAGGACGCGTCGACCCGCATCCTCGAGACCTTCGCGCCGAAAGTGACGCGCGTGGCCGGCTTCGTGCAGGACGAATGGAACGTCGACAAGCAGCTCTCGCTGTACCTGGGCGCGCGCTGGGAAGGCGTGCGGACCGACAGCGAGGCGAGCGGCACCGACACCGGCCGCCTGTCGACCAGTTCGCGCAACCACGTGCTGAGCCCCGTCGCCCAGACCCTGTACAAATTCCCCGGCAACAGCGGACGCCAGCTGCGCCTGGCCCTGACCCGCACCTACAAGGCGCCGACCATCGACCAGCTCACCGCGCGCCGCTACGATGCCGCCGTCAACACCCGCTTCGCGCCCGACTCCGGCGGCAACCCGGACCTGCGCCCCGAGCTGGCGAACGGCATCGACATCACCTACGAGCACTTCCTGAAGGAAGGCGCGATGTTCTCGGCCAGCGTGTCGCGGCGCGCGATCTCGGACTACATCCGCACCACCCTCGACCTCGACCCGAACGGCCGCTGGATCTACCGTCCGGTCAACGACGGCGATGCGCTGGTGCGCTCGCTGCAACTGGAAGCCAAGGCGCCCGGCAAGCTGCTGGCCGCCGCGCTCGGCGGCATCGACCTGCGCGCCGCCTTCACCCGCAACTGGTCCCGGGTATCGAGCGTGCCCGGCCCCGGCAACCGCCTCGACGGCCAGACCGTCATGTCGGCCAACCTCGGCATCGACTACCGCAAGGGCGATCTCACCATGGGCAGCAGCCTGGCCTGGCAGAAGGGCGGCTGGGTGCGGATCTCCGACGCCCAGAGCCAGTACCAGCAGACCCGGCGCGACCTCGACGCCTATGTGCTGGTCAAGTTCAATCCGCGCTACCAGTTGCGCCTGTCGGCCAACAATCTGCTCGGCCAGGACAATGCCTCCGATCGCCTGTACCAGGACGCGGCGGGCGCCTCACGCCAGACGAATTTCACGCCCTCGTCGCCGCGGGTGGCGGCGAACCTCGAAATGAAATTCTGAACGCCGTGGGTAAAAGCCGACGCCGACTCGGAATGAAAGGTGTATTCTCGGACCCCTGACCGAATGCACAGGGAGCCAGCATGGCGGCGCCAGGACGGCATGTATGCCTAGGATTCACGGACGAGCCCTATCCCGCGGGCACGCACATCTGCTACCTCTACAACAGCGACGATGAGCGGCGGCAGATCCTGCCCCTGTATGCGCGCCAGGCCCTGCTCGGGCACGAGGCCTTCAACTACGTGGCCGACGTGCCCAGCCGCGCCGACCTGCCGCGCGCCCTGGAAGAGCTCGACCTGGCCGCGGCCGTGCGCGACCGGCCCGGACAGGCCGAGGCCGCCATCACGGCGGAAGGCTATTTTCCGATGGGGCGTTTCGATCCCGACGACATGCTCGCCAGGCTGCGCGAGGCCTACGTGGAAGGCCAGGCCAGGGGATTGGCCGGCGCCCGCTTCGCCGGCGAGATGACCTGGGCGCTGCGCGGCATTCCCGGCGCCGACCGCATCCTCGAATGCGAATCGCGGATCAACGAGCTGATCAAGGAGGCGCCGATGACCATCATGTGCCAGTACGACCTGAACAGGTTCGACGGCGGCCTGATCTACGATGTGCTGAACGTGCATCCGGTCGTGATCGTCGGCGGCCACCTCCTGCGCAATCCCTTTTACCAGAACTACGGGTGATGCCATGGCCGCCGTCGTCGAAGAACCGGGCCCGCCGCAACTGGACGCCATGGTGCTGGGACGGCTGCTCGTCATCCAGCAGGCCATCGACGCGATGCCGGACGAGGTGCACATCGCCAGCTTTGTCGCGCGCGCCCTCGAGAGCATGCCCGGGCTGGCCGAGGTCCACGTTGCCCTCGAGGGCTTTACGGACGCGCCGAACGCCTACATGGCTGCCCTGAAGCTGCACTGCGAGGCCGAGTGTTCACCGGTGCCGGTACTGAATGTGATGCGCCACCTGAAGACGGGCGTCCAGTGCTTCCCGATCGGCACGCCGACCCGGCGTTTCGGCTGGCTGCTGCTCAGGGTCGACGACGACGCCGCGCTGCGGCCCTACATTGCCTTCCTCAGCAATATCGCCGGCACCCTGGGGCGGATCCTGGTCACCCGCCACTTCCAGGAACGCCTGGCCCTGGCCAACGGCGAATTGCGCGAGGCCCGCGACGGCCTCGAACTGCGCGTGGCCGAACGCACGCGCGAGCTGGAGTACCGCGCCACCCACGACCAGCTCACCGGCCTGTCGAACCGCGCCTTGCTGATCGACCGCCTGCAAAGCGCCATCTGCAGCGCCCAGCGCGAGGGCCGCATGGTCGCGGTGGTCTATCTCGACCTCGACAGCTTCACCTTCATCAACACCGGCCTGGGCAATGCCTGCGGCGACGAGTTCCTGCGCGAGACCGCGCGGCGCCTGGCGCGCCTGGTGCGCGACAGCGATACCGTGGCGCGCATCGGCTCCGACGAGTTCGTGATCCTGCTGGCCGGCCTCGACAGCGCCGAGCGCAGCAGCGCGCGCCTGAACGCGATGCTGGCGGCGGTGCGCGACCCGGTGCCGCTGGCGGGCAAGGACGCGGTGGTGACCTGCAGCATCGGGGCCGCGATCTACCCGCTGGACGGCGCAGACGCCGAGATGCTGCTGCGGCGCGCGAATTCGGCCATGCTGCGCGCCAAGAGTACCGGCAAGGACAATATCCAGCTGTATGCGAGCACGCGCGACGCCGCGGTGGCCGAGCGCATCGAACTCGAGACGGAACTGCGCCGGGGCGTGCCGGCCGGCGAGCTGGTCCTGCATTACCAACCCAAGCTCGACCTCGCCACCGGCGCCTTCACCGGCGCCGAGGCCCTGGTGCGCTGGCAGCACCCGAAACACGGCCTGCTGCCGCCGGCCCGCTTCATCCCGCTGGCCGAGGATTCGGCGCTGATCGTGGCGCTGGGCGAGCGCGTGCTGCTGCAAGCCTGCCTCCAGGCCCGGATCTGGCACGAAGCCGGCTTTCCCGACGCGACCGTGGCGGTCAACCTGGCCGCGCGCCAGCTGCGGAATGCCCGCATCGTCGACACCGTCAAGCAGGCGCTGCACACCACCGGCCTGATGCCGTCCAGCCTGGAGCTGGAGATCACGGAAAGTTCGATCATGCACGACATCGACCACGCGACGCGCCTGCTGCACGAGCTGAAGGACTTCGGCGTAGCCATCTCGATCGACGACTTCGGCACCGGCTATTCCAGCCTCAGCGCGCTGCGCAACTTCCCGGTCGATAAATTGAAGATCGACCGCTCCTTCATCCACGAAATCGAAACCGTGCCGAGCGCGGCGGCGGTGGTGCTGGCCGTGATCTCCTTCGCCAGGACGCTGGGGATGCGCGTCATTGCCGAGGGCGTGGAAACCGCCGGCCAGGCGGCCTTCCTGGAGCGCCACGGTTGCGACGAGATCCAGGGCTACCTGGTCGCGCGCCCGCTGCCGTCCGTACAGGTGCTGGAGCGCTTCCGGCAGCCGGCCGCCAGGCCGTGGGGCGGAGCGGCGTGACCAAAGGCTGATGGCTCAGTACACGTCGCGCCGGTAGCGCCCTTCGGCCGCCAGCTGTTCCAGCACATCGGCGCCGACGATCTCGCCCAGGGCCTCGTGCACGCCGCCTGCCATGCCCTGCAGGCTGCCGCACACATAGATGGCGGCGCCGCGTCCGATCCATGCGCGCACGGCATCGGCCTGCACGCGCAGCAGGTCCTGCACGTAGATGCGCTCCGCCTGATCGCGCGAAAACGCCAGGTCCAGCCGCTCCAGCCAGCCGGCATCGAGCCAGCCTTCCAGTTCGCCGCGCAGCAGGAAATCGTGGGCGCTGTTGCGTTCGCCGAACAGCAGCCAGTTCTCGCGCACGCCGAGCTTGACGCGCGCGCGCAGCAGGCCGCGCAGGCCGGCCAGGCCGCTGCCATTGCCGATCAGGAGCATCGGCCGGCGCGCATTCTCGCCGAGGCGGAAGCGCTGGTGCTCGCGGATGCGCAGGCGGATACGGTCCCCACCCGTCGCGCCTTCGCACAGCCAGCCGGAGGCCGCGCCCGGGCTGCCGTCTTCGCGCCGCTGCAGGCGCACCAGCAGTTCCAGCCGGCCGTCGGATGGGATCGAGGCGATCGAGTATTCGCGCGGATGGTCCGGGTCGGCCGGGGCGCTGAGCTGGGCCAGGTCGCCGGCTTCCCAGGCGGGCAGGGCGGCATCGACGGGCGCGAGCGCCAGGCGGACCAGCGGGGCGCCCAGGCTGCCGGGATTCAGCAGCTCGCGCTCGGCGATGCGCCAGTCGGCGTAGGCCGGCGCTTCCCAGTCGGGTGCATCCATGGTGCCGGCCAGGCGGCCGAGGTGGTGCTGCCAGTCCTCGAGGGCCCGGCTGTCGTTGCGGTCGACGTCGATGCGCTCGAACAGCGGCGTGGCGCCGGCCGCGGCCAGCCAGGCGTCCAGCGCGCGGCCGAAGCCGCAGAAGTTGGCGTAGCTGCGATCGCCCAGGGCCAGCACGGCGTAGTGCAGGTGGGCCAGGCCGGCGGGCTTGCCGTTCGCGGCCATCAGGCGGCCGGCGAAGCGCGCGGCCGTGTCGGGGGCGTCGCCCTCGCCGTAGGTACTGGCGACGAACAGGATGCGCGCCGCGCCGCGCAGGCTGGCGTCGTCGAGGCTGGAGATGCAGGCCGCGCGCGCCGCCAGGCCGCCGGTGGCGAGCAGCCCGGCGCTGCGGCGGGCCAGGGCTTCGGCGCTGCCGGTCTGGCTCGCATACACGACCAGCCAGTCGGCAGTAATGGCGCCCGAAGCGCCGACCGCCGCGGCGCGCGCGCGCGCGGCGCGGACGTAGCCGGCGCACATCAGCAGGTAGCTGGCGCACAGCAGCAGGGCGCCGCCCAGGCGCAGCGGTTCGGTGGTGATCGTCATCGGAGTGTCATTGCAAGAGCGCGCGCCAGGCCGGGCTGTGGACTTCGCGCAGCCCGCCGCCCTCGCGCAGCAGGAAGCGCGCCGCCAGGTGGCGCCCTTCGGCAAACGCCAGGCCGGCCTCCGCGCCCATCACCGTCAGGGCTGTGGAGAGGGCGTCGGCCGCCATGCAGTCCGGGGCCAGCACCGTCACCGAGGCGACGCCGTTGTCTACGGGAGAACCGGTGCGCGGGTCGAGCGTGTGCGAGGCCCGGCGCCGGGCGTGATGAAAGTACCGGCGGTAGTCGCCCGAGGTGGCGACCGCCAGGCCGTGCAGGGCCACCACCGCCTGCGGCGCCGGCGCGGCAGCCGCACCGGCCGCATCGGCCGCATCGGGCACGCCTTCCAGCTCGACCCACCAGGGCTGGCCGTCGCCCTTGACGCCGGCGCCGCGCAGCTCGCCGCCGACTTCGACCAGGTAATGGCCGACGCCCAGGGCTTCCAGGCGCCGCGCCAGGCAGTCGACGGCGTAGCCCTTCGCCACCGAGGACAGGTCGAGGACGGCGCCGCCCGGCTGCAGCAGGCGCCGGCCTTCGCGGTCGAGCACGGGCCGGCCTTCGCGGGCCTGCGCCAGCACGGCGGCGACCGCGCCGGCGGCGGGCGCGTAGAAGCCGGCCTGGTCATAGCGCCCGACGGGACCGAAGCCCCACAGGTTGACGAGGGCGCCGGCGGCCGGGTCGTAGGCGCCGCCGCTATCGTCGAAGACGGACAGCGCGTAGTCCATCACCGCGAAGAACTGCGGCGGCAGCGCATGCCAGCTGCCGCCGGGCGCGCGGTTGTAGCGGGAGAGCAGGGAGCCGGGATCCCAGTGGCTCATCTGGGCGACGATCCCGTCCAGCTCCCGCTGCAGGGCGCCGCGCAGGTCGCCATCGGGACCGGACGCAAGCGCCGGCGGCAGCATCAGCCGCGCCGACCAGCCGGTGCCCATCGAGGTCCCGGCCAGGCCGTGCGGGCGGCTGGCGGGGTCGGGCAGGACCGGATCGGCATCGAGGGGAACGAGGACGGCGCGCATGATGGAGGGCTGAGCCGATTACTCGGGCAGGATCTCGAGCGTGGCCGAGTAGCTGTAGCGCTTGGCGTCGGCCGATTCGGCGACCGGGTATTTCGCGCTCAGCCAGTACATGTTCGCGGCCGGCAGGGTGAAGCTGGCTTCGCCTTTGGCGTCGGTGCTGAGGCGTACTTCGTTGATCGTGCCGCGGTACTTGACGCCGCCCGGGATCAGGCTGAACGGGAAGTTCGGCAGCGGCTGGCCGTTCAGCTGGAAGCGGAAGCTCGCCTTCTCGCCGGCGCGCAGTTCGTTCGGATGGGTGACCGGCACCAGTTCCAGGCCCGTGCCGGTGGCTTTCAGCGCGCCGCTGCTCGGCTTGTTCAGGGTGACGAAGGTGTCCTGGCGCTGGACCATGACGCTGCTCTTCACGTCGGTGGCGCCGGCGGGGATTTCCTTGGCAGCGGCCTGTTCGCTGGCGCGGAAGCGTTTCGTCTCGCCGTTCAGTTTGTAGCTGCCCATGACGTTGGTGGCGGCCAGGGTGACGCGGTAGGTGCCGTCCTTCGGCAGCCTGAGGTCGACGCTGGAGCGGAACTTGCCGACCGTGGCGGCCGGGGCGGGCGCGGTGGCGCCGTCCGGATCGGTGACCGTCAGGCCGTCCATGCGCAGCGGCAGGTGGTCGACGTTGAACAGGCCTTCCGAGACCGCGCCGTCGATCGTGACCCAGGCTTCGCGCTCGGTCTCGATGAAGGTGCTGGTCGGGAGCATCCACGGGCGGTGGGCCTGGGCCGCGCACGCGATGCCGGCGAGGGCGAAGGCGATGCCGAACTGCTTCATGAATCTGGCTTGCATGGCAATTCCTCTTCTTATTGGACCGAGATCGAGACCGCGCCCAGCTCTTCCTTGCCCGAGCCGCTGGCCGCCAGCTTGCCCTTGGCCGGCCAGGTGAAGGGCACGCGCACCAGTTCGCGGCCGCCGGCTTCGCGCGCGGCTTCGATGACCAGCTTGTAGTCGCCGGCCGGCAGCTTGTCGAGGCCTGCCTTGGGACCGGCGAAGTTCAGGGTCTGCACGCCGGCCGGGCGGGTTGCGCCGCTCACGCCGTCCATCGGCAGCTCAACGTCGCGGCCGGCCTTGCGCCACCAGGTGCGCAGGTCCTTGACCCACTTGGTGCCGGCGTTGTCCTTCTTCTTGACGTCGTACAGCACAGCCAGGGTCGACGCCACGCTCTGGTCGGCGCGCTCGATCCAGATCGCGACGTAGGGCTTGTGGTACTCGGCCACGTTCAGCTGCGGCAGTTCGAACTTGACGCTCAGGTCGGCGGCCATCGCGCCGTTCGACACCAGCGGCAGCGTCAGGGAGAACGTCAGGGGCAAGCTCAGGGCGATCGATCGGGACAGTGTCATGGACGGGCTTTCAAAGGGATTAATGGACGAACAGGAGCGCCAGCACGATCGGCAGCACGATGCCGAAGCCGATCACCGGCCAGGTCGAGGGCCGGTTGGCGGCGTGGTATTTGAGGATCAGGAAACCGGTGATGCAGAACACCAGGCAGGCCCCGGCGAAGATATCGATGAACCAGCTCCACACGGCGCCGGCGTTGCGGCCCTTGTGCATGTCGTTGAGCCAGGAGATCCAGCCGCGGTCGGTCTTCTCGTACTCGGCCCGGCCGTCGGCGCCGATGCGCAGCCAGGCGTCGCCGCCCGGGCGGGGCAGGGCGATATAGGCGTCTTCCTCGCTCCATTCGGCGTTCACGCCGCGCACGTCGACCGGGAAATTCTTGTTCGCCCAGCTGGCCAGCTCGTCGGACAGCGGCAGTCTGGCGTCGGCATGGCTTTCGGCGAAGGCGGCCAGGCGCGCGCGCAGCGCGTCCGGCAGGGCGGCCTTCTGGCGCGTGACCTGCGGCCTGGCTTCGATCTGCGCCGCGTGGTTCAGCGTAAAGCCGGTGACGCTGAACAGGAGCATCGCCATCAGGCAGATGGCGGAACTGATCCAGTGCCACTGGTGCAGCTGGCGCAGCCAGACGGCGCGGCGTGGCGCGGCCGGCAGGGCGGCTGGAGGGGAGGAGGATGTCGGACCGGTCGAGTACATGCATTAAATGATAACGATTATCATTTAGCCGGTCAACTCAGCAGTTTTGGTGCTACACGGTAACAAATAAAAACAACTCCATCCGCTGTCGTGCTTGGCGCCTTGCGTTACAATACCGTGCGCAAATTGGCAGCGTAGCGGCAATATGCTGCATTGATCCACTGCAAAGTTCCGCCCTGTATAGTCCTTCCCCCACAACTTGAGTAGTAGTGCGATCCGCTAACCGGTCAGGCCGTGTCGCGGAAGGTTAGATTAACCCGCCCTAATTTCGCGAAACGCGAAGAAAGGTGAGCAAGAATGATGCAACAATACGAAGCCAACTCGTACCTGTTCGGCGGTAATGCGCCGTACGTGGAAGAGTTGTACGAAGCCTATCTGAACAACCCGGGTTCGGTGCCTGACAACTGGCGCGCGTATTTCGACGCGATGCAGCACATGCCCGCCGTCGACGGTTCGGCCAAGCCGGACGTGGCCCACTCCTCCGTGATCGCCTCCTTTGCCGAGCGCGCCAAGCAGGGCCCGATCCGCACCGTCACCGCCTCCCCGGATGCCGAACTCGGCCGCAAGCGCGTCGCCGTCACCCAGCTGATCGCCGCCTACCGCTACCTCGGTTCGCGCTGGGCCAACCTGGACCCGCTGCAGCGCCAGGAGCGCCCGCCGATCCCGGAACTGGATCCTGCCTTCTACGGTTTCAGCGAAGCCGACCTCGATACCAAATTCAATATCAGCAACACCTATTTCGGCCAGGAAACCGCATCGCTGCGCGACCTGCTGAACATGTTGCGCGACACCTACTGCCGTTCGATCGGCGCTGAGTTCATGTACGTCAGCGACCCGACCGAAAAGCGCTGGCTGCAGGAAAAGCTGGAATCGATCCGCTCGACCCCGGCCTTCACCGCAGAAAAGAAAAAGCACATCCTCGAGCGCCTGACCGCGGCCGAAGGCCTGGAGCGCTACCTCCACACCAAGTACGTCGGCGCCAAGCGTTTCTCGCTGGAAGGCGGCGAGTCCTTCATCGCCTCGATGGACGAAGTGATCCAGCGCGCCGGTGAGCAGGGCGTCCAGGAAATCGTGATCGGCATGGCCCACCGCGGCCGCCTGAACGTCCTGGTCAACACCCTGGGCAAGGCCCCGTCCGAGCTGTTCGAAGAATTCGAAGGCAAGCACGCCGACGACCTGCCGGCAGGCGACGTGAAATACCACCAGGGCTTCTCGAGCGACATCTCGACCCCGGGCGGCCCGGTCCACCTGTCGCTGGCGTTCAACCCGTCGCACCTGGAAATCGTCAACCCGGTCGTCGAAGGCTCGGTCAAGGCCCGCATGGAACGCCGCGGCGACCGCCAGGGCAAGGAAGTGCTGCCGATCCTGGTGCACGGCGACGCCGCATTCGCCGGCCAGGGCGTGGTCATGGAAACCCTGAACCTGGCCCAGACCCGCGGCTACGGCACCGGCGGTACCGTCCACATCGTCATCAACAACCAGATCGGTTTCACCACCTCGGACCCGCGCGACGCCCGTTCGACGATCTATTGCACCGACGTGGTCAAGATGATCGAAGCGCCGGTGCTGCACGTGAACGCCGACGATCCGGAATCGGTCGTGCTGGCCACCCAGATCGCGATGGACTACCGCACCGAGTTCCACAAGGACGTGGTCGTCGACATCGTCTGCTACCGCAAGCTGGGCCACAACGAGCAGGATACCCCGGCCCTGACCCAGCCGCTGATGTACAAGAAGATCGCCAAGCACCCGGGCACCCGCAAGATGTACGCGGACAAGCTGGCTGCGCAGGGCACCATCGCCGCTGACGGCGGCGACCAGCTGGTGGCCGAATACCGCGCCGCGATGGACGCCGGCAAGCACACCATCGATCCGGTCCTGACCGACTTCAAGAACAAGTACGCCGTGGATTGGGCGCCGTTCCTGAACAAGAAGTGGACCGACGCCGCCGACACCGCCGTGCCGCTGACCGAGCTGAAACGCCTGTCGCAGCGCATCACCACCGTGCCGGAAAACTTCAAGCTGCACTCGCTGGTCGAGAAGGTGCTGGGCGACCGCGCCAAGATGGGCCAGGGCGAGCTGAACCTGGACTGGGGCATGGGCGAACACCTGGCCTACGCCTCGCTGCTGTCGTCGGGCTACGCGGTCCGCCTGTCGGGCCAGGACGCCGGCCGCGGCACCTTCGTGCACCGCCACGCCGTGCTGCACGACCAGAACCGCGAGCGCTGGGACCAGGGCATCTACCTGCCGCTGGCCAACGTGTCGGACAACCAGGCCAACTTCACCGTCATCGACTCCGTGCTGTCGGAAGAAGCGGTGCTGGGCTTCGAATACGGCTACTCGACCGCCGAGCCGAACACCCTGACCATCTGGGAAGGCCAGTTCGGCGACTTCGTCAACGGCGCCCAGGTCGTCATCGACCAGTTCATCGCCTCGGGCGAAGTGAAGTGGGGCCGCGCCTCGGGCCTGGTGCTGATGCTGCCGCACGGCTACGAAGGCCAGGGTCCGGAGCACTCGTCGGCACGTATCGAGCGCTTCCTGCAGCTGTGCGCAGACCACAACATGCAAGTCGTGCAGCCGACCACCGCCGCCCAGATCTTCCACCTGCTGCGCCGCCAGATGGTGCGCCAGTTCCGCAAGCCGCTGGTGATCTTCACGCCGAAGTCGCTGCTGCGTAACAAGGACGCCGGCTCGCCGCTGACCGACCTGGCCAAGGGCGGTTTCCAGACCGTCATCGGCGAACTGGACGACAAGATCGACGCCAACAAGGTCAAGCGCGTGCTGGTCTGCTCGGGCAAGGTCTACTATGACCTGGTCAACACCCGCAAGACCCGCAACGCGACCGACACCGCGATCGTCCGCATGGAGCAGCTGTATCCGTTCCCGCACAAGGCCTTCGTTGCCGAACTGAAGAAGTTCCCGAACGCGACCGAAGTGGTGTGGGTGCAGGACGAGCCGCAGAACCAGGGTCCGTGGTTCCAGATCCAGCACAACCTGTTCGAAAGCATGGAATCGGGCCAGCGCCTGTCGTACGCCGGCCGTCCGGCTTCCGCATCGCCGGCTGTCGGTTACGCCGACAAGCACGTGGCGCAGCAGAAGGAACTGCTGGAAACCGCGTTCTCGAAGCTCAAGGGCTTCATTCTGACCAAGTAATTAGTTAAAAGCCCAAGAGCACCCCGCGCCGTTCTGGCTGGCGCGGGGTTTTCGCAAGAAAAATATACGGAGTTTTAAATGGCACAAATCGAAGTCAAGGTCCCCCAACTGTCGGAATCGGTTGCAGAGGCGACCCTGCTGTCCTGGCACAAGAAGGTCGGCGAAGCCGTCGCGCGCGACGAGAACATGATCGACATCGAGACCGACAAGGTGGTTCTTGAACTGCCGGCCCCGAGCGCTGGCGTGATCGTGCAACTGATCAAGGCCGACGGCGCGACCGTCGTTGCCGGCGAGACCATCGCGATCATCGATACCGAAGCATCGGCACAGACCAGCCCGATCGGCATTACCGCCGCTCCGGTGGCGAACGCCCCGGCCGCTGCCGCCGCCCCGCAAACCTCGTCGGCATCGACCGGCTCGAAAGGCGACGTCGCCATGCCGGCCGCCGCCAAGATCCTGGCCGACAACAACCTGGGCACCGCCGACGCCACCGGCACCGGCCGTGACGGCCGCGTGACCAAGGGCGATGCCCTGGCCGCCGTCGCCAACAAAGGCGCCGCGGGTTCGGCTCCAGTTTCGCCGGCCGCACCGGCCCCGCTGCAGCAGCAGGCCGCCAAGCCGGCCCTGCAGCAAGTCGCCGCCCCGTCCCCGGCCAACCTGGGCGACCGTCCGGAAGAGCGCGTGCCGATGAGCCGCCTGCGCGCCCGTATCGCCGAGCGCCTGCTGCAGTCGCAGTCGACCAACGCGATCCTGACCACCTTCAACGAAGTCAACATGAAGCCGGTCATGGACCTGCGCGCCAAGTACAAGGACCAGTTCGAGAAGAACCACGGCGTCAAGCTGGGCTTCATGTCCTTCTTCGTCAAGGCCGCCGTGCACGCGCTGAAGAAGTACCCGATCCTGAACGCCTCGGTCGACGGTAACGACATCGTCTACCACGGCTACTTCGACATCGGTATCGCTGTCGGTTCGCCGCGTGGCCTGGTGGTGCCGATCCTGCGCAACGCCGACCAGATGTCGATCGCCGACATCGAGAAGAAGATCGGTGAATTCGGCCAGAAAGCCAAGGAAGGCAAGCTGACCCTGGAAGACCTGACCGGCGGTACCTTCTCGATCTCGAACGGCGGCACCTTCGGCTCGATGCTGTCGACCCCGATCATCAACCCGCCGCAGTCGGCTATCCTGGGCGTGCACGCGACCAAGGACCGCGCCGTGGTCGAGAACGGCCAGATCGTGATCCGTCCGATGAACTACCTGGCGATGTCCTACGACCACCGCATCATCGACGGCCGCGAAGCCGTGCTGGGCCTGGTCGCCATGAAGGACGCGCTGGAAGATCCGTCGCGCCTGCTGCTGGACCTGTAATTCACCAGGAAAGGCGCGTCGCCTGGCGCGCCGTTCGTGCTGTATTGATGGAGGGTTGTCACCATGATTGCCGATGAAATCAAGCGCTTGCACGAACTGCACCAGGCCGGCGCCCTGACCGACGCCGAATTCGAACAGGCCAAGGCGAAGATCCTGTCCTCGTCGACGGTGAACCTGAACAAGGGCGCCTCGACGGCCTCGGGCGGGAGTTTCGCTGCCGAGCTCAACACCTTGCGCCGCTCGCGCACCGACCGCTGGATCGGCGGCGTGTGCGGCGGCCTGGCGCGGGTGTCGGAGGTGGATTCGTGGGTGTGGCGGCTGGTGTTTACGCTGTTCACCCTGACCTTCGGATTTGGCGCGGTGATTTACCTGTTGTTGTGGATTTTCGTACCGGAAGAATAAATTAACCGTCGTACCCGCGAATAATCGATCGTCGTCCCCGCGAAGGCGGGGACCCAGGTTCTGCGAGCGCAGTCGAAATGCGTCCGACTTGGGTTCCCGCCTTCGCGGGGATGACGTCCCAGGATGAGTCCGGGAACGACGTAAAAGGGATAAATAATGAGCGATAAACAATTTGACGTCGTCGTGATCGGCGGCGGCCCCGGCGGCTATGTGGCTGCCATCCGCGCTGCCCAGCTGGGCTTCAAGGTGGCCTGCATCGACGAGGCGCAGAATGCCAAGGGCGGTCCTGCCCTGGGCGGCACCTGCACCAACGTCGGCTGCATCCCGTCGAAGGCGCTGCTGCAATCGTCGGAGCACTTCGAGCACGCCGGCCATGCTTTCAAGGAGCACGGCATCAACGTGTCCGGCCTGGAGCTGGACCTGGGCCAGATGCTCAAGCGTAAGGATGGCGTGGTCAAGGCCAACAACGACGGCATCGTCTACCTGTTCAAGAAGAACAAGGTCACCTTCTTCCACGGCCGCGGCACCCTCGCCGGCAAGGCTGGCGAAGGCTTCACCGTCAACGTCTCGGGCCCGACCACCGATACCCTAACCGCCAAGAACGTGATCGTCGCCACCGGCTCCAATCCGCGCGAACTGCCGGGCACCCCGTTCGACGAGAAACTGGTCCTGTCGAACACCGGTGCACTGGCGATCGACGCCGTCCCGGCCACGCTGGGCGTGATCGGCGCCGGCGTGATCGGCCTGGAAATGGGTTCGGTATGGCGCCGCGTGGGCGCCAAGGTCACCGTGCTGGAAGGCCTGCCGGCCTTCCTGGGCGCAGTCGACCAGCAGATCGCCAAGGAAGCGCAGAAGGCCTTCACCAAGCAGGGCCTGGACATCCACCTGGGCGTCAAGATCGGCAACATCACCAAGGGCGACAACAGCGTCACCGTGGAATACGCCGATGCCAGCGGCGCCGCGCAGACCGCCACCTTCGACCGCCTGATCGTCTCGATCGGCCGCGTGCCGAACACCAACGGCCTGGGCTTCGAGAGCGTCGGCCTGCAGCTCGACGAGCGCGGCTTCATCGCCGTCGACGACGAGTGCCGCACCGGCGTGCCGGGCATCTGGGCAGTGGGCGACGTCGTGCGCGGCCCGATGCTGGCGCACAAGGCGGAAGAAGAGGGCGTCGCGGTTGCCGAGCGCATCGCCGGCCAGCATGGCCACGTCAACTTCAACACCATCCCGTGGGTGATCTACACCTCGCCGGAAATCGCCTGGGTCGGCCGCACCGAAGAGCAGCTGAAGAAGGATGGCGTCGCCTACAAGGCCGGCACCTTCCCGTTCATGGCCAACGGCCGTGCGCGCGCGCTGGGCGACACCACCGGCATGGTCAAGGTGATCGCCGATGCCGCTACCGACGAGATCCTGGGCGTGCACATCGTGGGCCCGGTCGCTTCCGAGCTGATCTCGGAAGCCGTGGTGGCGATGGAGTTCAAGGCTTCGGCCGAAGACATCGCGCGCATCTGCCACGCTCACCCGACCCTGTCCGAAGCGACCAAGGAAGCCGCGCTCGCCGTCGACAAGCGTTCGCTGAACTTCTAAGTAAATAGCGGCCTTGCGCCGCTGTAGGGTGGGCACCCCGTGCCCACGCGGAGGTCCGCACCACGCCGGCATCCGCGTGGACACATGGTGCCCACCCTACGTTTTGATGAGCACCTCATGAACGTCCAAGAGTATTACCTGCACGCGCTGACCGAGCGCGGCTTCAAGTCCGATCCGGCCCAGCAGCGCGCGGTAGACCGTCTCCAGCAGGCGTACGACGACTGGGTCCACTACAAGGCCCAGCGGTCGTCCGCTTTCAAGCGCCTGATCAAGCGTCCCGAGGTGCCGCAGGGCGTCTACATGTGGGGCGGGGTGGGGCGCGGCAAGTCCTTCCTGATGGACAGCTTCTATTCGGTGGTCCCGGTGGTGCGCAAGACGCGCCTGCACTTCCACGAATTCATGCGCGCCGTGCACCGCCAGCTCGACGAGCTCAAAGGCGTGGAAGACCCGCTGGTCGAAGTCGCCAAGCGCATCGCCAAGAAGTACCGCCTGATCTGCTTCGACGAGTTCCACGTCAGCGACGTGGCCGACGCGATGATCATGTACAACCTGCTGTCGAAGCTGTTCGAATACGGCGTCTCCTTCGTGATGACCTCGAACTACGACCCCGACAAGCTCTACCCGGACGGCCTGCACCGCGACCGCATGCTGCCGACCATCGCGCTGCTGAAGGACAAGCTGGACGTGATGAACGTCGACGCCGGCATCGACTACCGCCACCGCACGCTGGAACAGGTGCAGGCCTACTACACGCCGCTCAACGCCGCCAGCGACCATGCGTTGCGCGACACCTACGCCAAGATCGCCGACACCGCCGACGAAGACCCGCGCGTGCACATCGAGCAGCGCGAGCTGCGCGCCCTGCGGCGCGCGGGCGGGGTGATCTGGTTCGATTTCCACACCCTGTGCGGCGGCCCGCGCTCGCAGAACGACTACCTCGAGCTGTCCAGCCAGTTCCACACCGTGATCCTGTCCGCGGTGCCGCGCATGTCGGCGGCGATGTCGTCGGAGGCGCGCCGCTTCACCTGGCTGATCGACGTGTTCTACGACCACAAGGTCAAGCTGATCATGTCGGCCGAGGTGGCGCCGGAGCACCTGTACACGGAAGGTGCGATGTCGAACGAGTTCCACCGTACCGTCTCGCGTATCATTGAGATGCAATCGCGCGAATACATGCTGGCTGAGCGCCGCGGCGCCGCCGATTCCCTCGCGTGAACACCATCGAACAGGAAAACAACAAGACGATGAAGGCAAACCCGATCATGCGCCGCGCCGCCCTCGGCGCCCAGGCCGCCCTGCTGTGCGCGCTGCTGGCGGCTTGCGCCGGCAACCGTCCGGCCGTGCGCGAAGTGCCGCCGCCGCCGGTCACCTCGGTGGCCCAGGCCGACCAGCAGCTGGCCGCGGTGGCGCGCGAACGCGCCGCGGTCGAGGCCCGCTTCGCCGAGCGCGAGCGGGTCTGCTACGACAAGTTCTTCGTCAACCGCTGCCTCGACGATGCCAAGGAACGGCGCCGCAGCGCGCTGGCGGCCCAGCGCGCGATCGAGGTGCAGGCCGAGCGCTTCAAGCGCCAGGCCGTGGTCGACGAGCGCGACCGCAAGCTGGCCGAGGCCGACAAGAAATACCGCGAGGAAGAAGCGCGCCTGGCTGCCGAGCCGCCGAAGCCGGCGCCGCAGGTGCAGGAAGCGCCGGCGCCGCGCGCGCCCACCGTGCCCGCCCGCGAGGCCAAGCGCGACGCCCGCCTGAAGGAAGCCCAGGCCAAGGAAGCGGCCGATGCGCCGAAGCGCGCCCAGAACGCGCGCGACTACGAACGCCGCAAGGCCGAATCCGAGGAACGCCAGCGCGAAGTCGCGCGGAAGAAGGCGGAACGCGCGGCCAAGCTGGCCAGGAAGGCCGAGGAAGAGAAGGCGGAGAAGGCCAAGGCGGCCGCCAGCCCGACGCCGTAGGGTGGGCACAACGTGCCCACGCGTGACGCCCGCAGCATGCCCGCTGTCGCGCGGGCGCGGTGTAAACGCCCTACACCGCGCGCCTGAGTTTCTGCACCGTGTAGTTGCCCACCTCCTGCGGCGGCGGCACCAGTTTCAAGATCGCCATCGTGCAATTGCCGCCCTTGCCCTGCGAGCGTTCGCCGGCCTTGGTGATGAGCATCTCGGAAGCCTGGCGCGGCGTCGACCGCGCGGTGGCCGCGCCGAGTTCGGCGTCGGTGAAGAAATGCCATAGCCCGTCCGACGCCAGCAGGAACACGTCGCCCGCCGCCAGGCCCGTGCAATGGCCGACGGTGACGTAGGGCTCCTTGCGGCCATTGCCCAGCACATTGACCAGCAGCTTGGATTTGCGGTGGTTCTTCGCCGATGCCGGAGGCAGGCGGTCGCTTGCCACCAGGTGCTCGACATAGGCGGCGTCGCTGGTGCGCGCCAGGCAGGCGCCATCCTGGAAGTGGTAGAGCCGCGAATCGCCCACATGCGCCCACACCGCCTCGCCGTGCGGACTCAGGACCAGGCCGACGAAGCTGGCATGCGTCTCGACCCCGGTGGTAACGGCATTCATCTTGATGACCAGGTGAGTCTCTTGCACTATATCGCGCAGCAAGTGCTCCAAGCGCTCGACGGCGGGCCCGTCGCCGGGCTTGAACAGGTCGAACACGTGCTTGGCCGTGTGCAGCACCTGTTCCGACGCCGCGGCGCCGCCGATGCCGTCGGACAGGATCGCCAGCACGTATCCGGGAGCGCGGGCGCCCGTCATCAGGGCGACGCGGTCGTTCTGCTGCGGACGGTTGCCGATGTGCTGCGCGGTTCCCGCTTCTAACTTGTATGGACTCATAAACGTGGCTTTCCGTTACCGGCGTGCCGAACTTTGTTGGCGGCAACGTCGGCGTAGATTAAACTATGCACTGGTTTGCACTACAGTTGCAAGCCGTAACGACGAATCGCGTCCTCCCACCACAGCATCAGCTCTTTAGTTCGGAAAAGTCCACCATGATCGATGTCCAGGAGATCCAGCGCCGCCTTATTGAACTCGACGTGGAACACCGCGACCTCGACGCCGTCATCGACATGCTGACGCGCGACGGCCATTCCGACCAGTTGCAGCTGCGCCGCCTGAAGAAGCGCAAACTGCAGCTGAAGGACCACATCACTTTGCTGAAAATGCAGTTGGTACCGGACGTGCCGGCGTAAGCTGGCAGTTTTACCCCATTCCACGACTTTGACCGATCACCTTCCCATGCCCGGCCTGGCCGGCGAGCCCATTCCCAGCGACGCCGCAGCAGCCCCGTCCACCGAGTCCGAGGCAGTTGTCGCGCCGGGTAAATACGACGCCGAGATCGACCGCATCTTCGGCCCGAACGGCCCGCTCGCGCCCGCCGTCGGCAGCTTCAAGCCGCGCCAGTCGCAGACCGAGATGGCGAAAGCGATCGCCGACGCGATCGGCAACCAGGGCACGCTCATCGCCGAGGCCGGCACCGGCACGGGCAAGACCTTCGCCTACCTGGTTCCGACGCTGCTGTGGGGCGGCAAGACCATCATCTCGACCGGCACCAAGAACCTGCAGGACCAGCTGTTCTCGCGCGACATCCCGAACGTGCGCCAGGCCCTGCGCGCGCCGGTGTCGGTGGCCCTGCTGAAGGGCCGCGCCAACTACGTCTGCCATTACCACCTGGAACGCACCCTGCAGAACGGGCGCCTGACCTCGCGCGACGACGTCGGCCACCTGCGCGAGATCTCGCGTTTCATCAAGATGAGCAACTCGGGCGACAAGGCCGAGCTGGCCAAGGTGCCCGAAACCGCGTCGGTGTGGAACCTGGTGACCTCCACGCGTGAAAACTGCGTCGGCCAGGAATGCCAGTACTACCAGGACTGCTTCGTGATGAAGGCGCGCCGCGAAGCCCAGCAGGCCGACGTGGTGGTGGTCAACCACCACCTGTTCTTCGCCGACGTCGCCCTGAAGGAGGGCGGCATGGCCGAGCTGCTGCCGTCCGCCAACACCATCGTGTTCGACGAAGCGCACCAGCTGCCCGAAGTGGCGACCCTGTTCTTCGGCACCACGGTCTCGACTTCGCAGGTGCTGGAGCTGTGCCGCGACGTGCTGGCCGAAGGCCTGGCGCATGCGCGCGGCGGCCCGGACTGGGCCAAGGTCGTGACGGTGGTCGAAAAAGCCGCGCGCGACCTGCGCCTGACCTTCCCGGAAGGCGGCACCCGCCTGTCGCTGCCGCAGATCCCGCCGAGTTCGGATTTCTTCCCGGCGCTGGAAAAGCTGAAGGAAGAACTGGAAGGCATGCTCGACGTGCTGGAAGCGAACGCCGAGCGCGCCGAAACCCTGGAACAGGTGCGTGTGCGCGCGGTGGAACTGCTGGACAACTTCAAGGACTGGAAGCAGGCACCGGTCAAGAAGGACCCGAAGGAAAAGGATTACAGCCAGTTCGCCGGCGCCGACGCCGTGCTGTGGGTCGAGGCTTTCTCGTCCTCGCTGCAGCTGCACAAGACGCCGCTGTCGATCGCGCCGATCTTCGCCGGCCAGCGCGCCGGCACGCCGCGCAGCTGGATCTTCACCTCGGCCACGCTGGCGGTGAAGAACGACTTCAAGCATTTCACTTCCCAGATGGGCATGACCGGCGAGCCGGCGCGCACCTGGCCCAGCCCCTTCGACTACCAGGAGCAGGGCATCCTGTACGTGCCGACCGGGCTGCCGGAACCGAACACCTTCGGCTACACCGACGCGGTGGTCGACATGGCGCTGCCCGTCATCGAAGCCGCGGGCGGCCGCTGCTTCTTCCTGTGCACGACGATCCGCGCGGTGAACCGCGTGGCCGAGCGCCTGCGCGAGGAGTTCGCCGCGCGCGGCCTGGAATTCCCGCTGTTCGTGCAGGGGGAGCGCGGACGCACCGAGCTGCTGGATTCCTTCCGCAATGCCGGCAACGCCGTGCTGGTGGGCAGCCAGAGCTTCTGGGAAGGCGTGGACGTGCGCGGCGAGGCGCTGTCGCTGGTCATCATCGACAAGCTGCCCTTCGCCCCGCCGGACGATCCGGTGCTGGCGGCGCGCATCGAGGTCATGGAAAAGAAGGGCATGAACGGCTTCGTCCACCACACGCTGCCGGAAGCCATCATCAACCTGAAGCAGGGCGCCGGCCGCCTGATCCGCGACGTCGACGACCGCGGCGTGCTGATGCTGTGCGACCCGCGCGTGATCAGCAAGCCCTACGGCCGCCGCATCTGGCAAAGCCTGCCGCCGTTCCGCCGTACGCGGGTGCAGGCCGAGGTGATCGACTTCTTCACACAGCCGAAACCGGACGCGTAATGTGGACGTGGGCTCGGGGAGCCCACGGGTGACATCAGAACAAAGACCCGGTCTCCGGAACGATGAGCTTCTTCGCCCGCGGCGCCGCCGGCGCGGCCCAGGCCTTCATCCCCTCGGACGGATAATGCCGCAGGAAGCTGCGCGCCAGTTCCGGATCGCGGCAGGCCAGCCAGGCGTCGACATCCCCGGGCGGCAGCACCACCAGTGCGCGCTTCTCGTCGCCCGGCTTATGGAAGCGCTTCATCAGCGGATGTTCGTCGGCGTTGATGGTGATCTGGGTGAAGGACGTCGCGACCTGGCCGTCCGCCTCGCGCCATTCGCGCCACAGTCCCGCCACGAAAAAGGGCGCATCGTCCGCCATGCCGATGCCGAAGCGCTCGGCTTTGCCGCTCTCGTAGTTCGGCTCGAAGAAGCAGTTCATCGGCACCGCGCACAGCTGGGTGCGGTGCCAGCTCGGGGCGAACGAGCGCTTCTCGCCGATCGACTCGGCGCGCGCATTCATCGTATCGAAGACCTTCACGCCGGCCGGAATATGGCGGCGCGGCACCATGCCGTAGCTGGCCAGGCTCAGCATGCGCCGGTTGCGGGCGTCCGCCCGCACGATCGGCGCCAGGTAGTCCTTCCAGGTTTCGGTGGGCCAGTCCCAGTCGCGATACAGGTCGACCAGGGTGCCGAGCACCATGTCCAGTTGTTCGGGGAGGGGAGGTCGGTAATTCACGCACATGACGCCATCATAGCAGGCGCCGCGGGTGCAAAAAAAGTCTAGGCACGCTCAGCCGTTTCGCTTATCGTGTTACGTCTTGTTGCAAATCGGATAGCATCCAAGGAGTATCGATGAACGAGTTGGTCAACGCCATCAATGGCTATGTCTGGAGTCCGGCCCTGATTGTCCTGTGCCTGGGCGCCGGTCTGTATTTTTCGATCCGGTCGCGCTTCCTGCAGGTGCGCCACATGCGCGAGATGACGCGCCTGATGATGGAAGGTAAAAGCTCCGACCAGGGCGTGTCTTCCTTCCAGGCGCTGGCGATGACGCTGGCGGGCCGCGTCGGCACCGGCAACATCGCCGGCGTCGCCACCGCGATCACCTTCGGCGGCCCCGGCGCCGTGTTCTGGATGTGGGCGGTCGCCTTCCTCGGCGCCAGCTCGGCCTTCGTCGAATCGACCCTGGGCCAGGTGTACAAGGAACAGATCAACCGCGAATACCGCGGCGGCCCGGCCTTCTACATCGAGAAAGGCCTGGGCGTGAAATGGTATGCCTGGCTGTTCGCGGCCGTGACCGTGGTCGCCACCGGCGTGCTGCTGCCCGGCGTGCAGGCGAACTCGATCGCCGAGGGCCTGAAGACCGCGGTCGGCATCGACCCGAACGTGACCGCCGCCGGCCTGGCAATCGTGCTCGGCTTCATCATCTTCGGCGGCGTCAAGCGCATCGCCAGCTTCGCCGAGGTCGTCGTGCCCTTCATGGCGCTGGCCTACATCATCGTGGCCGTCGTCATCATCTTCCTGAACATTGGCCAGCTGCCGCACGTCATCAAGCTGATCTTCAGCTCGGCCTTCGGCATGGATTCGGCCTTCGGCGCCATCCTCGGCATGGCGATCCAGTGGGGCGTCAAGCGCGGCGTGTACTCGAACGAGGCGGGGCAGGGCACCGGCCCGCACGCTTCCTCGGCTGCCGAAGTCAGCCACCCGGCCAAGCAGGGCCTGGTGCAGGGCTTCTCGGTCTACATCGACACCCTGTTCGTGTGCTCGGCCACCGCCTTCATGCTGCTGATTACCGGCCAGTACAACGTCGAGCGCGCCGACGGCAGCCACATCTACCAGGGCGTGCAGGGCGTCGCGGCCGGCCCCGGCTACGTGCAGACGGCGCTGGAAAACGTGCTGCCGGGCTTCGGCTCGATCTTCGTCGCGCTGGCCCTGCTGTTCTTCGCCTTCACCACCATCGTGGCGTACTACTACATCGCCGAGACGAATGTCGCCTACATCAACCGCCACACGCCACGGCCGTGGATGAACTTCCTGCTGAAGGTCGTGATCATCGGCGCGACCGTGTACGGCACCGTGAAGACGGCCGACGTGGCCTGGGCGATGGGCGACCTCGGCGTCGGCCTGATGGCCTGGCTGAACATCATCGCCATCCTGCTGCTGCGCAATACCGCCTACAAGTGCCTGCGCGACTACGAGGCGCAGAAGGCGGCCGGCAAGGATCCCGAATTCGATCCGCTGGCGCTGGGCATCAGCAATGCCCACTACTGGGAAAAGCGCGCGGCGGGACTGCGCGCCGCCGGCGAAGCCAAGGGCCGCGAGACGACCCCGGCGGCCTGACCGGCTCGATAGCCCCTAGGGCTTGAGCGTGCGGACGTGGGCCAGCACCTGGTCCGTACGGCCTTCGTCGACCAGGCGGGCCGGCGTGCTGCCGCCCATGGCCGCCAGCGGCGCTTCCATCCAGGCGCTCGCCGCATCGTCCGAGCCCAGCACGCCACGCACGGCGTGCATCACCGTGTAGTAGGCCTGGGCCTTGCGCGACTGCTGCTCGAAGCGGGCGCGCAGGGCGGCCAGGCCGTCCGGATCCAGTCCTCCTTCCTTGCTCATTTCCCGTCTCCCGGTACGATCACGACCTTGCCCGTGACCTTGCGTTCGGCCATGTCGTTCAGCGCCTGCGCGGTGTCCGCCAGCGCGTAGCGCCGCGATACCAGCGGGCGCAATTTCCCTTCCGCCATCCAGCCCAGCATCTGGCGCATCGCCGCCAGGTTGGCCTGCGGTTCGCGGCGCACGAAATCGCCCCAGAACACGCCGACCACCGAGGCGCCTTTCAGCAACATGAGGTTCCACGGCAGCTTCGGGATCTCGCCGTTGGCGAAACCGACGACCAGGTGGCGCCCGCGCCAGGCGATCGAGCGCAGCGCCGGCTCGCTGTAGACGCCGCCGACCGGATCGTAGATCACGTCCGGCCCCTTGCCATTGGTGGCCGCCTTGAGCGCTTCGCGCAGGTCTTCCTTCGTGTAGTCGATCAGCACGTCGGCGCCGTGGGTCCGGCACACCGCCAGCTTTTCCGGGCTGGAAGCGGCCGCGATCACGCGCGCGCCGAGCGCCTTGCCGATCTCGATCGCCGCCAGGCCGACCCCGCCGGCCGCGCCCAGCACCAGCATGGTTTCGCCCGGCTGCAGGGCGCCGCGGTCGGCGATCGCGTGGTGCGAGGTGCCGTAGGTCAGGGTGATCGCGGCGGCGATGTCGAAGTCCATCCCGGGCGGCATCGGCATCAGCATCTCGGCCGGGGCCAGGGCCTGCTCGGCGAAGGCGCCGGTGCGGGTGAAGCCGATCACGCGCTCGCCCGGCCTGTACGCCGTCACGCCGTCGCCCACCGCGCGCACGATGCCGGCGAATTCGTTGCCCGGCGTGAAGGGCAGCGCGGGCTTCACCTGGTACTTGCCCTGCACGGTGAGCACGTCCGGGAAGTTCACGCCGGCCGCCTTGACGTCGACCACCACCTGGCCGGGGCCGGGGACCAGGTCCGCGAGTTCGTCCACCACCAGGCTGTCCGGTGGTCCCCATGCCTTGCACACGACGGCTTTCATGCTTTCTCCTGTCAGTTCTGCGAATACGAAGCCGGGATTATGCCGCAAGGCCGGCCGGCCGAGGCCGGCAGTGCGCTTGTGCTTCCACAACATGCGGCATGCATGGCTTGCTAGAGTCTGCAGGTCCGCTGCCGCATGCATCGATTTAGGGGAGAGCAATGGCGATCCGTTACGGCTGTTTCTTCAGCTATGCCCATGGGCGACACGAGCTCATGCAGCGCTTCAAGGCCACCCTGGCCGATGCCCTGCGCTGCTACCTGGAGCCGTATTTCGACAACGAAGACGAACTGTTCGTCGATGTCGAGCAGCTCGGCGGCGGCGACGACCTCGATCGCAAGATCGCGCGCGCGATGTGCGAGAGCGTCTGCATGATCCTGATTTACACGCCCAAATATGAAGCCCATGCCTACACGCGGCGCGAATACGCGGCCATGCGCCAGCTCGAGATCGAGCGCAGCCGCTGGTATGCGCTGCCGAGCCACCTGATCATCCCCGTGATCATGACCCGGCACCCGGAACAGCTGCCGCCGCAGATCGCGGAGTCCAGCTTCTATGTCGATTTCTCCCGCTTCACGATGGCGACCGGCGACCTGAAATCGAATCCGGATTTTCTGCCGGACATCGACAAGATGGTCCGGCGCATCGTCGCCCATTACCAATGCCTGAAAAAATACATGCCACCGGGGCATGACTGCAACCAATTCGTGCTCCCCGATGTCCCACCCCCGTGGCGCGAGATAACGGATACCACCTTCCCCAAAAAATGAGGAGCAATATGGATACCAACCGCATCACCGCTGCGCCGGCCGTGGCCGGCGAGGTGACGACGTTTTACGCCTACGATGGCGCGAGCGTGCGTAGTCGCGCCCTTGCACATGCCGCGTGGCTATTGTCTGGACGCAAGCACGGCAAGACCCCGGTGCTGATGATCGACTGGGACCTCGAAGCGCCCGGCCTGCACCATTATTTTTCCGGCGGCCAGCCGCTCGCGGAGCGCCAGGGTGTGCTCGAGCTGTTCGAAGCCTGCCGCGAACGCCTGCATGCGCTCGGGCGCGCGCCTGCCGACGAGACCCGGGAACTGGCCGAGCGCGTGCTCGACAGCCTCGACTGGGATGCCTATCTCGAACGCGTCGACGACAGCCGCCCGCTGTACCTGATGCGCGCCGGCCGCTTCGACGACAGCTACGGCGAACGGGTCGACCGGCTCGACTGGGACGCCCTGTTCTGCGCCTGCCCGGCGCTGTTCCGCAGCTTCGCCGCCCACCTCACGCGGCGCTTCGCGCATGTGCTGGTCGATTGCCGCGGCGGCCGCTCGGCCGCCACCAGCGTCTGCACCGCGCTCCTGCCCGACAAGATGGTCGGCCTGTTCACGCCGGAACCGCGCAGCCTGGAGGGCCTGGACGGCGTGGTGCGGCGCGCGCTCGATTACCGCTGCAGCCACGAGGACGAGCAGCGGCCGCTGCTGGTCTACCCACTGCCCAGCCCGCCGGCCGGCGCCATCGAGGCGCGCCTGGACTGGCGCCACGGCGATGCCCGCCACGGCCTGGCCGGTTACCAGTCGGCGCTCGAAAAGCTGCTGGGCGACTGCTACGGCCTGGCCGGCGTCGCCCTCGACAGCTATCTCGACGAAGTCCAGCTGCCGCAGGCCGCCTTGGGCGAGGCGCCGCCCTGCGCGCGCGGCGCCGCCCGCGACAGGCTGGGACCGGTGCGCAGCGTCGAGACCCTGCTCGAGTGGATGGAACCGGGCCATTTTCCATGGCGGCCGCTGGCCGAGGTACGCCTGGTGCAGGCGGTCGAGGCGCTGCGCGAGCGCGCCGGCGACACCCAGGCGCCGCCGCTGGCGCGCGAACTGGCGCGCCTGGGCCAGCTTTACCTGGGCCAGCAGGGCGACGAGCTGGAGGCCGCCCGACGGCTCGAGCAGCACGTGATCGCGCTGGAAGAAGGTTTGCATGCGATGGAAGAGGGCAGGCGGGTCATTCGCAACTGAGCCGCAGCTGAGCCGCAGCTGAGCCGCAGCCGGGGGCAGGTGTGGCGCATGCGCGACGGCAAGCACGGGGGCCGCCGGTCTGGGCGCGGCCCGGATTGTCCCGATGAGCAATAAATGTGCAGCCCGAGGCGTCGATACAGCCGTTGCTTCAGGTAAAATCGCACGCATGCGAATCCTTATCAGTAACGACGACGGCTATCTCGCTCCTGGTATCCAGGCGCTGGCCGACGCGCTCGCCGCGGTCGCCGACATCGTGGTGGTCGCTCCCGACAGCAACCGTTCGGGGGCGTCCAACTCGCTGTCGCTGGACCGGCCGCTGTCGGTGTCGAAAGCTGCAAACGGTTTCTATTTCGTCAACGGCACCCCGACCGACTGCGTGCACATCGCGTTGACGGGGCTGCTCGACGCCCGCCCCGACCTGGTCGTCTCCGGCATCAACAACGGCCAGAACATGGGCGACGACACCCTGTACTCGGGCACTGTGGCGGCCGCGACCGAGGCTTATCTGTTTGGTATCCCGGCGATCGCCTTTTCCCAGGTCCGCAGCGGCTGGTCCGAGATCGAATCGGCCGCGCGCGTCGCCCGCGACATCGTGCTGCGCCGCCTTGAGAAGCTGGAATCGCCGTTCCTGCTCAACGTGAATATCCCGAACCTGCCTTATGAGCAGATGGGAGCGCTGACCGCAACGCGCCTGGGACGCCGCCACCAGTCCGAACCGGTGATCCGCGGCCAGGACCCGCGCGGCCGCGAAATCTTCTGGATCGGCGCGCCCGGCGCCTGCCGCGATGCCGGCGAGGGCACCGATTTTTATGCTACCAGCCAGGGAAGGGTGTCGATCACGCCGCTGCAGGTCGACCTGACCCATCGCGAACAGCTGGACAGCTTGCGAGGGTGGCTGGAATGAACGAAAAGCGCAGCAATTTCCCGTTGCCGCTGTCCTCCGTGACAGGCGGCGGCACCCGAAAACCTGCTGCGCCGGCGCCGGTGGCGACGCCGCAGACCGCAACCCAGAACGCGCGCACCAGCCAGGTCCAGACGCTCCCGGGTGCGCGTGCGGCCGGCAACGGCGGCGCCCAGCAACCGGCTCTTCCCCAACAGACGCTGGCGCGTTCCGACCTGGCGGCCA
The DNA here is from genome assembly GCF_001412595.2 of Massilia sp. WG5. NCBI lineage: Bacteria > Pseudomonadati > Pseudomonadota > Betaproteobacteria > Burkholderiales > Oxalobacteraceae > Massilia > Massilia sp. WG5. The sequence continues at coordinate 1,768,864 of NZ_CP012640.2, read as the reverse complement.
CCGAGGCCCGGCGCCGGGCGATGGCGGCCTATGTGACCCGCCAGGGCGTCAAGGACCCGCAAGTGCTGGCCGCCCTCGAGACCGTGCCGCGCCACATGTTCATCGAGCCGGCCCTGTCGAGCCAGGCGTATGCTGACGTTTCGCTGCCGATCGGTCATAATCAGACGATTTCGCAGCCCTACATCGTGGCCCGCATGATCGAACTGCTCAAGGAAAGCGGCCAGCCGCAAGGTGGACAGCTCAGGCGCGTGCTCGAGATCGGCACCGGCTGCGGCTACCAGGCCGCGGTGCTGTCCTGCGTCGCCCAGGAAGTGTATTCGATCGAGCGCATCAAGCCGCTGCACGAGCTGGCCAAGGCCAATCTGCGGCCATTGCGCATCCCAAACCTGCGCTTGCACTATGGAGATGGTATGCTTGGGCTGCAGCAAGTCGCGCCCTTCGATGGCATCGTCCTTGCAGCGGCCGGACTCGAGGTGCCGCGCGCACTGCTCGAGCAGCTGGCCATCGGCGCCCGGCTGGTGGCGCCAGTCGGCGCCCAGGTCCAGCATCTGCAGCGCATCACCCGCACCGGCAAATCGGAATGGACCAGCGAAACGCTGGAAGCCTGCCATTTTGTCCCACTGCGGCCAGGCATCGTTTGAGAATGCCAGAAAGTCGTAACAGAATTAGATGAGAATGAAACCAACACCCCGCTTAGCCCTGCTGACCGTCAGTATCGTGCTGAGCGCCTGTAGCACCCCGACCCGCCAGGCGCCCGTGATCGACCGACCGGCCCCTGTGGCCGCCAACAAGATGCCGCGTCCCCAGCATCCCGCAAACCCGTCGCCCGCGTCCGAGGAAACGAAAGCCGACGCGCGCGGCAGCTATACCGTGCGCAGGGGCGATACCCTGCTGAAAATCGCGCTCGACGTCGGCCAGAACTACCGCGACCTGGTGGCCTGGAACAACCTCGCCGATCCGGACGACATCAAGGTCGGCCAGGTGCTGCGCGTGGCGCCGCCCGAGCGCAACGCCGGCGCCATCGCCGGCACCAATCCGATCGTGATGCCGGGCGTCGAGAAACCCGCCGCGGTGCCGAAGAAGACCGCGCCGCGCGGCGACAAGAAGCCGTACAGCGAAGGCAGCCTGGCCGAAGCCCAGAAGGACGACAATCCGTCCGTGAACCCGAAAGCCGTCGAGCGCCCGGGCCTGGCGGCCGGCAGCACGGTCACCGCCAGCGACGACGAGAAGCTGAGCTGGATGTGGCCGTCGGACGGCAAGATCATCGCCACTTTCGATGAAGGCAAGAACAAGGGCATCGATATCGCCGGCAAGCTCGGCCAGCAGGTGATGGCCGCCGGTTCCGGTAAGGTGATGTACGCGGGCAGCGGCATCCGCGGATATGGTAATCTCGTGATTGTTAAGCACAGCAACAGCCTGCTGTCGGCGTATGCGCACAACCGCGCGATCGTGGTCAAGGAAGGTCAGAGCGTGACCAAGGGCCAGGTGATCGCCGAGATGGGCGATTCCGATGCCGACACGGTCAAATTGCATTTCGAGATACGCCAGCAGGGCAAGCCGGTCGACCCGTCGAAGTTCCTGCCCAGTCGTTAGCGAGGACCAATGACGCTGCCGCCCGACCCGCTGGACCAGGATATGCCGGACAATGGGCCGGAGGAGGTGCCGGAGGAAGCGCTGGGCGACAGCGACTTCGGCGCCGATGGCAGCGAGCGCGCGGAACTGCTGGCCGAAGGGCCGGCCGCCTCCGACAGCGTGGACGAGCTCAAGAGCGTACTGCAGGCCGAACTCTCCACCGACACCACCCAGTACTACCTGAACCGGATCGGCGCCAAGCCCCTGCTCACGGCCGAGCAGGAGGTGCATTACGCGACCCTGGCCAAGGCCGGGGAGTTCGCTGCTCGGCAGAAGATGATCGAGCATAATCTGCGGCTCGTGGTCTCGATCGCCAAGCACTACATCAACCGCGGCGTGGTCCTGCTCGACCTGATCGAGGAGGGCAACATCGGCCTGATGCGGGCAATCGACAAGTTCGAGCCGGAGCGCGGTTTCCGTTTTTCCACCTACGCCACCTGGTGGATCCGCCAGAGCATCGAGCGCGCGATCATGAACCAGGCCCGCACGGTGCGCCTGCCGGTGCACATGGTGCGCGAGCTGAACCAGATGCTGCGCGCCAAATACCACCTCGAAGCCCAGCACCACGACGGCAAGGAAGCCAGCGCCGAGGACATCGCCAGCCTGGTCGGGCGGCCGGCGGAGGAGGTGCAGGACATCCTGGCCCTGTCCGAGCACGCGACCTCGCTCGACGCCCCGCTCGACAACGATCCGCAGACCAGCCTGATGGACATGCTGCCGGACGAGGCCGACGTCAGTCCCGACTTGCACGCCGAACACCACGAGATGACGCTGCTGGTGCGCGACTGGCTGCAGAAACTGCCGGACAAGCAGCGCGTGGTCGTGATGCGCCGCTTCGGCCTCGACAACGACGACCCGGCGACCCTCGAAACCCTGGCCGAAGAAATGGGCGTGACGCGCGAGCGCGTGCGCCAGATCCAGCAGGAAGCCCTCGTCAAGCTGAAACGGGCCATGGCCGCCCGTGGCGTGGTGCGCGATTCCTTGCTATGATGTTCGGCTGACCTGCCGTCGTTCCCGCGCAGGCGGGAACCCAAGTCTCGTGCCTAGCCAACGCAAGCGTTAGTACTGCTCGACGAACCTGGATCCCCGCCTTCGCGGGGACGACGTTGATTGATTGCGCGGCCTATCGCCTGTACCTTCCTCGTTTTTGCTTTCTTCTATTCCCATGCAAGAAACCTTCATCAAGATCAAATCCCTCGACATGGACGCGCGCGGCGTCGGCCACCTGGAGAACGAGGACGGCTCGCCGGGCAAGGTCATCTTCGTCGAAGGCGCGCTGCCGGGTGAAACGGTCAGCTTCGAAACCCTGCGCAAGAAGAAGAACTGGGAATCGGGCCGCATGCTCACCCTGCAGAAGGCCTCGTCGATGCGGGTCGAGCCGAAGTGCCCGCACTTCTGGCATTGCGGCGGCTGCTCGATGCAGCACCTGGAGCCCTCGGCCCAGGTTGCGATGAAGCAGCGCGTGCTCGAAGATAACCTCTGGCACATCGGCAAGACCAAGGCCGAGCACATCATGCGCCCGATGTACGGCCCGACCTGGGGCTACCGCTACCGCGCCCGCCTGTCGGTGCGCCATGTGCCCAAGAAGGGCGGCATGCTGGTCGGCTTCCATGAGCGCCACTCCAGCTACGTGGCCGACATGACCAGCTGCGAGATCGTGCCGCCGCACGTCTCGAAGATGCTGGTCCCGCTGCGCGAGCTGGTCAGCAGCCTGTCGATCTACCAGCAGATGCCGCAGATCGAGCTGGCGGTGGGCGAGGAAAGCACCGTGCTGGTGCTGCGCATCATGGCGCCGCTCGACGCCAACGACGAAAAGCTGGTCAAGGCATTCGCGGACAAGTGGAATGTCGAATGGTGGCTGCAGCCGAAGGGGCCGGATACCGCCTACCCCTACTATCCGAAGCAGAAGGAGCTGTACTACACGCTGCCGGAGTTCGGCATCCGCATGCCCTTCAAGCCGACCGATTTCACCCAGGTGAACCACCAGATCAACCGCCTGCTGGTGCACAAGGCGCTGAGCCTGTTGCAGGTGCAGCCGGGCGAGCGCGTGGCCGACCTGTTCTGCGGCCTCGGCAACTTCACGCTGCCGCTGGCGACCCGGGCGCGGGAGGTGGTCGGCATCGAGGGCAGTACCGCCCTGACCACACGCGCGCTGGAAAATGCGCGCGCCAACGGCCTGGACGGCAAGACCAGCTTCTCGACCCGCAACCTGTTCGAAGTGACGAAGGATGACCTGGTCGCGCTGGGCAAGTTCGACCGCATGCTGGTCGACCCGCCGCGCGACGGCGCGGTGGCGCTGGCCATCGCCCTGGCCGAGCTGCGCCTGACGCATCCGGACCTGATGCCGAAGCGGATCGTGTATGTGTCCTGCAGCCCGTCGACCCTGGCGCGCGACGCCGGCATCCTGACCCACCGCGCCGGCTACAAGATGAGCAAGGCGGGCGTGGCGAACATGTTCCCGCATACCTCGCACGTGGAGTCGATCGGGGTGTTCGACCTGGTCGAGGATTTCGTGCCGCGCGAGTTCCAGGTGAAGGAAGAGGCGCAGCAGCAGGAAGCGTAATGGTAGGGTGGGCACCCCGTGCCCACGCGTATGCCAGCTTGACGCAAGCGTCACTCACGAATACCTGGATCCTCGCCTGCGCGGGGACGACGAGGTTGCGGTTCAGCGCCAGGCGCTTACCTCGGCCAGCGCACCGATCAGTTCTTCCGCATCCACCGGCTTCACGAAATACCGGTCGAAGCCGGCCTCCTGGGCATCCGCACGGTCCGACTGCTGCCCGTAGCCCGAAATCGCCATCAGCACCGCCTTCTCCGAACCCCGCAGCTTGCGCAGACGGCGCGCCAGTTCGACGCCGCTCATGCCCGGCAGTCCGATGTCCAGCAGGAACACGTCGTAGCGTTCGCCGGCGGCGCGCGCGAGCGCCTGGTGCGGGTCGTGCATCACCGTCACCGCATGACCGCTCGCCTCCAGCAGCAGGCCCAGGGTCATGGCCGCGTCTTCGTTGTCGTCCACCAGCATCAGCTTCAGGCCGCGGGCGCCGTCGGCCGCCGCCTCGGCCGGGGCGTCCGGCGCGCCGGAAGTAACCGCTACGGCGTGCCGGCGCGGCAGGCGCACCGTGAACTCGGTGCCCATGTTGCGGCCCTCGCTGGATGCGGTCACCATCCCGCCGTGCAGCTCGACCAGGCTCTTCACCAGCGCCAGGCCCAGGCCCAGGCCGCCCTGTGCGCGGTCGGGCGTGCGCTCGGCCTGCGCGAACAGGTCGAACACGGTCGGCAGCAGGTCGGCGGCGATGCCGATGCCGTTGTCCTTCACGCTGACCAGCACATGATCGGGTGAGGCGCCCATCCACATGCCCAGGCGGCCGCCTTCCGGCGTGTACTTGGCGGCATTGTTGAGCAGGTTGGCCAGCACCTGCACCAGGCGCTTGTAGTCGCCTTCGACGATCACCGGGCCGGTATCCAGCGCCAGCTCCAGGCTCAGTTCGTGGCGGCGCGACTCGATCAGCGGGCGCACCTGCTCGACCGCGTCGTCGATCACGCGGCGCAGATCGACCTCGTCGCGCGCCAGCACCACCAGGCCGCGGGTCACGCGCGAGACGTCCAGCAGGTCGTCGATCAGGCCGGTCATGTGCGCCACCTGGCGCGCGATGATGGCGCTGGTGCGCTCCACGCGGCCGCTGTCGGAAGGGCCCATGGTCAGCAGCTGGGCGGCGGCCGAGATCGGCGCCAGCGGATTGCGGAGCTCATGCGCCAGCATCGCCAGGAACTCGTCCTTGCGGCGGTCGGCCAGGCGCAGCGCTTCCTCGGCGCGCACGCGCTCGAGCGCGCTCCAGGAACGCTCGGCGACGTCCTCGATCAGGCGCACGATGTCGGCGCTCCAGACCCGCGGCAGGTTGTCGTTGATGAGCAGGCAGGTGGTCAGCGCGCCGTTGTGGTGCACCGGCACCACCACGCAGGAGCGGATCTGCAGCGCGGCGAAGGTCGGCCAGGTGTCCGGGGCGCCAGTGCGCGGATCGCGCTGCAGGTCGCTGGCGACCATGGTGGCGCCCTGCGCCAGCGCGACGAAGTTGGCGGCGCCGAACAGGGCCGCCGGGAAGGTGCCGCTCAGTTCGGTCACCATGCCGTCGGTATAGTTCGAGTGGAAGGTGACCAGCTGGCGGTCGGCGTCGTAGTCGCCGTACAGCACCCGGCTGACCTGCAGGAAGCGGCCCAGCATGGCGGCGGTCTGGACGAAGATCTGGGCCGGGTCGTCGAGGCGGCGCAGCAGGTCGGCCAGCTCGAGGCGGAACTCGTTCATGTCCAGCAGCGTGGTCTGGCGCGCCACCGCGTTGCGCAGCGCCTGCTCGGCCGACATGCGGTCCAGCGCTTCCCAGCTGCGCTCGGCGATGTCGGCGGCGAGCTTGCATTCTTCCTCGTCCCAGGTGCGGGCGCTGGTGGCGTAGCCGACCAGGGCCGCCTGCAGCTGGCCGCGGCGCAGGCGCGGCAGCGCCAGGATCGCGCGTGCGCCGGCCGCCGCATAGCGTTCGCCGCGCTCGGCCAGGCGCGGGTCGCTGGTGGTGTCGCGGATCGCCAGCGGCGCGCCGGTGTGCAGCAGGGCCAGCGCCGCCGGCCCGAAATCCTTGATGCGGGCGCGCCGTCCGGCCAGCGCGGAGGCGCCGTCGCGCGCCCAGTCGTGCATGACTTCGAAACCGGCGCCGGTACCGTCGCCCTCGACGTAGCAGGCATGGTCGAGCTCGAGATGCTTGCCGAGCAGGGCGCAGGCGCTTTCGACGATGTCGGACGGATGGTGCAGGCGGCGCAGGCTGTCGACCACCTGCAGCTGCACCGCGTGGCGGCGTTCGAGCTGCACGCGCGGCGTGGTTTCGCTGGTGACGCACAGAAAGCCGCGCACCGCGCCGCCGCTGTCGCGCACCGGCGAGTAGGCCAGCGTGAACCAGCCGTGGTAGGGCTTGCCGGCGCGGCGGATCGTGCGCGGCACGTCTTCGCCATAGGTCGAGTGGCCGCCCAGGGCGCGTTCGGCCAGCGGCTTCATGCCGGGCCACTGGTCGGGCCAGGCATCGAGCAGGGGCGCGCCGAGGGTGGACGGATGCCTGCCGTCGAGCAGGGAAATATAGGCGGCGTTGTAGAGCAGGATCAGTCGGGGACCCCATGCAATGTACATGGGGAACTCCGACTCGAGCATCAGGCTGACCGCGTTGCGCAGCGCCGGATCCCATTGGTCGGGCAGGCCGAGCGGCGAACCCGACCAGTCATGCAGGTGGTATCCGGCGCGCACCGCGCCGGAAGTATCGAGGAGATGAAAGTCGCGCGTGGCCGCTTCCATGCTATCGCCTTCGAGTCCGAAAGTCGTCATTCTATGCGCAAATGCACAAGCTGGATCGCGGCTGAGAAAAAATACATTTTCTGAAGAAAAATTTATATTTCACACTTAAAACTTGGCGCGGACGCCGAACACGAGGTTCCGGCCAGGCAGTGGCGAAATATCCTTCAGCAGCGAAGTCGACAGGCGAATGTCCTGGTTCAGCAGGTTTTTCGCCAGCAGGAACCAGGTCAGGTCGGTGTGCTCCAGCTTCTGCGTGTACGAGAGGTTGGCGTCGACCAGGTTGTAGGCCGGGGTCGGCGTGCTCTCGAAGGCGGCCAAGCGGTCCTGGCCGCGCGCGTGGGTCCAGGACAGGCCGGCGCGCCAGTCGGCCTGGCGGTAGCCGAGGCTGGCGCCGATGCGGTCGGCCGGCTGCAGCGGCAGGCTGTCGCCGCTGTCGAGCTCGCCGCGTGAGCCGTCGGCGAACAGGCGGCCGTTCCAGCCCATGCCCACCGCGTTCCACGTCAGTTCGGCTTCCGCGCCCTGGATGTGGGCCGGGGCCTGCTGGAACAGGCGCTGGCGGAAGCTGCCGCCGGCATTGCCGTCCTGGTCAAGGCTGAGGTCGGTGATGTGGCCGTAGATGAAGTCGGACACGTTGTTGCGGAACAGGTTCGCCTTCCAGCGCAGCATGCCGGTGTCCTTCTGCAGCGAGAGCTCGATGTTGCGCGAGACCTCCTTCTTCAGATTGGCGTCGCCGAGGTCGAAGGTCAGGGTGGCGTCGTGCGGGCCGCCCGAGTAAAGCTCGTCGGTGGACGGCGCGCGCTGGGCATACGACAGCGTGGCGCCGGCGCTATAGCCCTTCGTGAACGGCCACAGCGCGCCGACCGAGCCGGAGCCCAGGTTGAAACTGCGCTCGGCGTTGCCGACCGGTTCGCGGCGCACGTTCTCGTAGCGCGCGCCGGCGTTCAGGCGAACCGGGCCGAGCGAAGTCTCTTCGACCAGGAAGGCCGCGCTGGACGTCGAATGCGTGACCGGCACCGTGTCCGGACCGCCCGCCGCCGAGAGCGCCGAGAAGTGGGTGTTCTCGGTCTGCACGCCGAAGGTGCCGTGCAGGTTGTGCAGGCCGGTGAGCGGCTTGTGGGTCAGCTCCAGGCGCGATTCGAAGGAGCGGTTGCTGAAGATGACCTGGGGCGCCAGGTCCTCGCCCAGCTCGGCGTGGCGGTAGTCGGTGAAGCCGGCCTTCAGGCGCGCGCTCTCGAAGCCCGTGAAGGGATCGTGCACGAGGCTGTCGAGGTCGTAGCGGTTCTGGCGCTGGTCGATGCGCGAACCTTCCGCGCTCGGGATGCCGTAGTTGTTCGACAGGTGGTTCGCGGACACGCCCACATAGCCCCAGTCGCGGATGTAGGAGGCGCCGGCGCCGATGCTGCGCTCGCTGGTATCGCTGTCCGGCAGCCGGCCGCCGCCGGAGGCCGGGTCGCCCAGCACGCGGCTGCCGGGGATCCTGTAATCGTTGGTGTCGCGCCAGTTGCCGTCGATATGCAGGCCGACGTGGCCGACCGCGCCGTCCATCGAGCCGGACAGGTTGCGGCCGTTGTCGACCGTGCTGTAACGGCTCTCGGCCTGGCCGGTGGGCTTGTCTTCGAGCGCGGTCGGGATGCGTTCGTTGACGACGTTGACCAGGCCGCCGATCGCGCCGGAGCCGTACAGCAGGGCGGCGGGGCCGCGCAGGATCTCGATCTGGCGCGCCACCGCGCCTTCGGAAGCGACCGCGTGGTCGTTCGACAGGCCGGACACGTCCGAGGTCGCCATGCCGTTCTCCAGCATCTTCACGCGCGAACCCTCCATGCCGCGGATGATCGGGCGCGAGGCTCCGGCGCCGAAGGCCGAGGCGGACACGCCCAGCTCGTTCTGCAGGGTCTCGCCGAGCGAGCTGCCGACCTTGTCGCGCAGCTCGTCGCCGGCCAGCACCTTGGCCGGGGTCAGGATCTGGTCGCCTTCGCCATTGCGCAGCGGATTGGCGGTGACCACCACCTGCTGGACCTTGCCTTCATTGATGACCTGGCCGCCGTCCGGCGTGATCCGGGACTGCGTCTGGGCGAAGGCAGGGGCGTAGGCGAACAGGATCGCGCTGGCGATCAGCGTCGGTTGAATCTTTTTCATCGTTTAAAACCTCGAGCGAATGGATAACGGTCCGCGCTGCCGGGGCGAAGGCCGGGCAGCGCGGGAAAAGCAGGGGACGCGTTATCAGGCCCGGGGTGGGGCGCGCTGCTGGAAGGGGCAGGCCGCCAGCAGGCAGATGCCGGGCGTGGGCGCGAGGCTGGGGACGGCGTACGCGAGCTCGGCGGGGATGAATTGGCGTACCGTCGACGGCAGCGCGAATGCGACCTGGGCGCTGGCGGCGCACTGGCCGCACTGCTCGTGCAGGCCCGGCTTGGACGGCTTGCCGCCGTCGCCGTCGGGGTCGTAGGCGCTCTGGCGCTGCTCGGTCAGCGATTCCTGGACGTCGGTCCAGTGCGAGTAGGCGTGGCCCAGCGACAGCTGCTGCGAAACGAGCAGCAGCAGCGACAGGAAGACATGGACCAGGCTGCGAGACATCCGATTATTGTACAAAAAAACCGGCCATCGAGGCCGGTTCCTGGAGGGCGACATTGCAGGAGCGCCCGAGAAAGCCCTCAGGGCAAGGCGCCCCGACGCTCAATCGCGGTTGCCGAAGCCGATGCCGAGCAGTTGCAGCAGGGCGGTGAAGATGTTGTACAGGTCCAGGTAGATCGACAGGGTGGCGGTGATGTAGTTGGTTTCGCCGCCATTGATGACGCGCTGGACGTCGAAGATCAGCCAGGCCGAGAAGATGCCCATCGCCAGCACCAGCACGACCAGGTGCAGCGCGGCCAGGTGCAGGAAGATGTTGGCCACCGACGCCAGGATGAGCACGATGGTGCCGGCGAACAGCCAGCTGCCCATGCCGGAGAAGTCGCGCTTGGACACGGTCGCTACCGTCGCCATCGCCGCGAACACGACGGCCGTGCCGCCGAAGGCGCCCATGATCAGCGCGCCGCCGTTGGCGAAGCCCAGGGTGTAGCGCAGCAGTGGGGTCAGCATCAGGCCCATGAAGAAGGTGAAGCCGAGCAGCACCGGCACGCCGGCCGCCGAGTTCTTGGTCTTCTCGATCGCGAAGATGAAGCCGAAGGCGATCGCGAAGAACAGCAGGAAACCGAGGCCGCCGCCCATGATCGGCAGGCGCGCCTGCACGCCGATGAAGGCGCCGAGCACGGTCGGGATCATCGACAGGGCGAGCAGCCAGTAGGTATTGCGCAGTACGCGATGGCGTACGGCGCCGCTGGCCGAGACGTCATAAGTTTTCTGCAGATTGGGAATCATATTGCCTCCGGTTGATGAACTTCTATCGACATCCGATATGGGGACGTTTCCCGGCCATTAAAGCAGCCGTTAAGGCCCGGTTAAGCCCACGGTATGGACGAGTAATTATTACCGACACTGTATCACCGGCGATGCCGCCCTCGCAATATCGGCTGGCCTGCGGATGTATGGTAAAATCGAAGGTTGATTGAGTTCCGAAGTTCTCGATTTAAACCTTTCTTTTTATTGGAGTTTTTACATGGCAATCGAACGCACCCTGTCGATCATCAAGCCCGACGCAGTTGCAAAAAACGTGATCGGTCAAATCTATAGCCGCTTCGAAGGCGCTGGCCTGAAGATCGTCGCAGCCCGCATGGCCCAGCTGTCGCGCGCTGAAGCGGAAGGCTTCTACGCCGTCCACAAGGAGCGTCCGTTCTTCAAGGATCTGGTCGACTTCATGATTTCCGGTCCGGTCATGATCCAGGTGCTGGAAGGCGAAGGCGCGATTGCCAAGAACCGCGAACTGATGGGCGCCACCGACCCGAAGAAGGCCGACAAGGGCACCATCCGCGCCGACTTCGCCGACTCCATCGACGCCAACGCCGTGCACGGTTCGGACGCTGCGGAAACCGCCGCTGTCGAGATCGCGTACTACTTCCCGGCGCTGAACGTCTACTCGCGTTAATCAAGTGCGCGAAATTTTTTCGCGCCAAGCCGGCACGCTGCGTTAAGCTGCATGCCGACACCGTAGTGACCCGCTCGCCCACGCTCCCGGAGCCCGGCGGGCGGGATTTATTTTGACGATACAGGATTCAACGATGGCAACTCTCACCAATCTGCTGGACTTCGATCCCGCGCAGCTCGTCGCTTACTGCGCCGAACTGGGGGAGAAGCCATTCCGCGCCAAACAGCTGCAGCGCTGGATTCACCAGTTCGGCGTGGCGAATTTCGACGACATGACCGACCTCGCCAAGTCGCTGCGCGAAAAGCTCAAGACCCGCGCGACGGTAACGGCGCCGGCCATCATCAGCGACCACACGTCCAGCGACGGCACCCGCAAGTGGCTGGTCGACGTCGGCAACGGCAACGCGGTCGAGACCGTGTTCATCCCGGAAGAGACGCGCGGCACGCTGTGCATCAGCACCCAGGCCGGCTGCGCCGTCAACTGCCGCTTCTGCTCGACCGGCAAGCAGGGCTTCAACCGCAACCTCAGCGTGGCCGAGATCATCGGCCAGCTGTGGATGGCCGAGTTCGAGCTGCGCAAGACCAAGGGCATCGAAGGCGGTCCGAAGGGCGAGCGCCAGATCACCAACGTGGTGATGATGGGCATGGGCGAGCCGCTGCTGAACTTCGAGCCGACCGTCACCGCGCTCAAGCTGATGCTGGACGATAACGCCTACGGCCTGTCGCGCCGCCGCGTGACCGTCTCGACCTCGGGCGTGGTGCCGAACATGGACAAACTGAGCCAGGAGTGCCCGGTGGCGCTGGCGGTTTCGCTGCATGGCTCGAACGACCCGCTGCGCGACATGCTGGTCCCGCTGAACAAGAAATACCCGCTGCGCGAGCTGATGGCGGCCTGCAGGCGCTACCTGGAGTTCGCGCCGCGCGACTTCATCACCTTCGAATACTGCATGCTCGACGGCGTCAACGACACCGACGAGCACGCGCGCGAGCTGATCGCCCTGGTCAACGACCCGGCCGTGGGCGTCTCGTGCAAGTTCAACCTGATTCCGTTCAATCCCTTCCCGGAATCGGGCCTGGTGCGGTCGAAGAACCCGCGCATCAAGGCTTTCGCCCAGATCCTGATGGATGCCGGCCTGGTCACCACCATCCGCAAGACCCGCGGCGACGACATCGACGCCGCCTGCGGCCAGCTGGCCGGCGAGGTCAAGGACCGTACCCGCGTCAACGAGCGGATGAGCAAGATGGCCGAATACCAGCAGAAGTTCGGCCCGGACTTCGGCAAGATCGTGGAGATCCCTTCTTGAAGCCGACGCGGTCCGGACTGGCCGGCGCTGTTTTCGCGATGGGTGCCTTGACCCTGCTGGCCGGGTGCGCCAGCCAGGACGAGTCGCCGCGCGAACTCAGGACGGCATCCGACCAGACGGCCGCGGAAAACCGCGCCCAGATCCGCCTGCAGCTGGCGGTCGGCTATTTCCAGGACCGCAAATACGAGATCGCGCTGGACGAGGTCAAGAAAGCGATCGCCGCCACCCCCGACTATGCCGACGCCTACGGCCTGCGCGCCCTGATCTACACCGCGATGGGCGAGAACGCGCTGGCCGACGACAACTACCGGCATGCGCTGCGCCTGGCGCCGCGCAATCCCGACCTGGCCAACAACTACGGGCTGTTTCTGTGCGACGCCGGCGGCAGGCCGGACCAGGCGCTCGGCTTTTTCGAGTCGGCGCTGAAGAATCCGCAGTACCGCTCGCCGGTCAAGGCCATGGTGAATGCCGGCAACTGCAGCCTGAAACTGAAGAATATCGACGCGGCCGAGCGCTACCTGCTCGACGCCTTGCGTTACGAACCCGAGCTGCCGGCGATCCAGGCCGGCCTGGCGCGGGTCTATTTCGAGCGGCGCGACTACACCCGCGCCGGGTTTTTCATCAACCGCCTGACGGAGGCAGCGAAACTCGATGCGCTGTCTGCCGACGTGCTGTGGCTGGCCATCCGGGTCAAGCACATGCTGGGCGACCGGACTACCGAAGCGACTCTCGCGGCACAGCTGCGCAAGCGCTTCCCCGGCTCGCCCGAATACGCGGCGTTCGAGCGCGGTGCATTTAACGAGTGAGATGACGACGATGAGTTCCGAGCGTGCAGACGAGCCGACGACGCCCGACAGCCGGCATGACATCCCGGGCAAGGTGCTGGCAGCCCAACGCGAAGCCATGGGCTGGACGGTGGAGCAGGTTGCCGACCAGCTGAAACTGGCGGTGCGCCAGGTGGTGGCGCTGGAGGCGGGCGACTATGCGGCCTTGCCGAGTCCGGCCGTGACGCGCGGTTTCGTGCGCGCCTATGCCAAGCTGATGAAACTCGATCCGGCCCCGCTGGTGGCGCGGATCGCGATCGATACGCCGGGCCATGAAGAGGCCGGCGCGGCCCCGGTGCGGCGTCCGGCCCCGGCCTCGTTCTCGCAGGCGAAGTTCCCTTCGCACGGCAAGCGCTCCTCGCTGCCGCTGGGCTGGATCGCCGGCGCCGTGGTGGTCGTGGCCGCTGCCGCTGCGGCCTGGCATTTCGGCCTGATCCCATCCGGCCAGCGTGGCGAAACCGGCGTGGCCAGTGTGCCGGCGCCGAGCGCCGCCTCGCCCGACGCCGCCCACGGCAGCGCGACCGAGACCCTGCAGAATCCGTCGGTGCCGCTGATTTCCGTGCCGGGCCCGGCCAGCGCACCGGCCGCCGATGGCGCGGCCGCCACGCCGGGCGGCGCTGCTGCCGGCCCGGTCGTGAACGTGCCGGCCACCACCGCCACCGGCGCGCCGCCGACCACGGTGCCGGCCGCGCCGGCCAGTCCGGTGACCAGCCAGAACCCGGCCCCTGCAACGCCGGCTGCCGCCGCGCAGCCCGCCGCCGCCGGCGCCAACGCGCTGGTGCTGAGAGTGCGCGAGGACGCCTGGATCGAAGTGCGTCCGGCCAAGGGCGGCGCCCCGATGATCAAGCGCCTGGTCAAGGCCGGCAGCACCGAAACCGTGAACGTCGACCAGCCGGTGCGCGTCATCATCGGCAACCCGGGCGCCGTCTCGGCCAGCCTGCGCGGCGCCCCGGTGGCGCTGCCGCCGCAGCCGGGCAAGACTTACTCACTGGTTAACTTGCAATAACATGACTTCTACGAACATGCCGATTCCCTCGGGTCCCCTGGCGCGCCGCGCCAGCCGTCCGGTGCTGATCCAGCACGGCGAGCGCAAGGTATGGATGGGCGGCGACGCCCCCGTCGTCGTGCAGTCGATGACGAATACCGATACCGCCGACGTGATCGGCACCGCGATCCAGGTCAAGGAGCTGGCCCGCGCCGGTTCCGAGATCGTGCGCATCACCGTCAACACGCCGGAAGCGGCCGCCGCCGTGCCGGCCATCCGCGAACAGCTCGATAGGATGGAAGTCGACGTCCCGCTGGTCGGCGACTTTCACTATAACGGCCACCTGCTGCTGCGCGACTTCCCGGAATGCGCGCAGGCGCTGTCGAAGTACCGCATCAATCCGGGCAACGTGGGACAGGGCGCCAAGCGCGACAGCCAGTTCGCCCAGATGATCGAGACCGCGATCCGCTACGACAAGCCGGTGCGCATCGGCGTCAACTGGGGCAGCCTCGACCAGTCGCTGCTGGCCCGCATCATGGACGAGAACGCGGCGCGCGCCCAGCCCTGGAGCGCCCAGGCCGTGATGTACGAAGCCCTGATCACCTCGGCGATCGAGAACGCGCAGCGCGCCGAAGAGATCGGCCTGGCGCGCGAGCGGATCGTCCTGTCGTGCAAGGTCTCGGGCGTGCAGGACCTGATCGCGGTCTACCGCGAACTCGGCAAGCGCTGCGACTACGCGCTGCACCTGGGCCTGACCGAAGCGGGCATGGGCAGCAAGGGCATCGTCGCCTCGACTGCGGCGCTGTCGGTGCTGCTGCAGGAAGGCATCGGCGACACCATCCGCATCTCGCTGACCCCGGAGCCGGGCGGCGACCGTACCAGGGAAGTCGTGGTGGGCCAGGAAATCCTGCAGACCATGGGCCTGCGCAAGTTCACCCCGATGGTGATCGCCTGCCCGGGCTGCGGCCGCACGACCTCCACCGTGTTCCAGGAACTGGCCGACAACATCCAGACCTTCCTGCGCGAGCAGATGCCGGAATGGAAGAAGACCTATCCGGGCGTGGAAGGGATGAACGTGGCCGTGATGGGCTGCATCGTCAACGGTCCGGGGGAGTCGAAGCATGCGAACATCGGCATCTCGCTGCCCGGCACCGGCGAGTCGCCGGCGGCGCCGGTCTTTGTGGATGGCCAAAAGGTCGCTACACTGCGGGGCGAGCGGATCGTGGATGAGTTCAAGACGATCGTGCTGAATTACGTGCAAAAAAACTACGGTCAAACCGAAGCAGTCAGCTAACAGCGTAGGGTGGGCTCCCCGAGCCCACGGATAAGCCGGCACAGTGCACGCGTTCGCGTGGGCACAGGGTGCCCACCCTACGGCGCAAGGAAAGTAGAAATGTCCGATAAAAAAGAAAAGATTGTTGCCATCAAAGGCATGAACGACATCCTCCCGGCCGATGCGCCGCTGTGGGAGCTGTTCGAGAACACCGTGGAATCCGTGCTGAAGAGCTACGGCTACCAGAAGCTGGTCACCCCGATCGTCGAGGAGACCGGCCTGTTCGCGCGCGCCATCGGCGCCGTCACCGACATCGTCGAGAAGGAGATGTATTCCTTCACCGATTCGATGAACGGCGACCAGCTGACCCTGCGCCCGGAAGGCACCGCCGGCGCGGTGCGCGCCGTGGTCGAGCACAACCTGGCCTACGACGGCCCGAAGCGCCTGTGGTACAAGGGCCCGATGTTCCGTCACGAGCGTCCACAGCGCGGCCGCTACCGCCAGTTCTTCCAGTTCGGCGCGGAAGCGATCGGCTTTGCCGGTCCGGACATCGACGCCGAGCTGATCATGCTGTGCCGCCGCGTCTGGGACGACCTGGGCCTGGACAACATCCGCCTCGAACTGAATTCGATCGGTAACGCCGAGGAGCGCCAGCGCCACCGCGCCGACCTGATCGCCTACTTCGAAGCGAATATCGACGTGCTGGACGCCGAAGCCAAGCGCCGCCTGCACGCCAATCCGCTGCGCATCCTGGACACCAAGAATCCGGCGATGCAGGACCTGGTCAACGCCGCGCCGCAGCTGCTCAGCTACCTGGGCGGCGAGTCGCTGGCCCACTTCGAGGGCCTGAAGAAGATCCTCGACGCCAGCAACGTGCAGTACACCGTCAACCCGCGCCTGGTGCGCGGCCTGGATTACTACAACCGCACCGTGTTCGAGTGGGTTACCGACGAACTGGGCGCCCAGGGCACCGTCTGCGCCGGCGGCCGCTACGATCCGCTGATCGAGATGATCGGCGGTAAGCCGACCCCGGGCATCGGCTTTGCGATGGGCATGGAGCGCCTGATCGAGCTGATGAAGGGCCAGGGCGAGCCGGCCGCGCCGAGCCAGTGCGACGTCTACATGGTGCACCAGGGCGAGGACGCCCAGCTGAAGGCCTTCATCCTGGCCGAGCGCATCCGCGACGCCGGCCTGGACGTGGTCCTGCACTGCGCCACCGCGCAAGGCGCCGGCAGCTTCAAGAGCCAGATGAAGAAGGCCGACGGCTCGGGCGCGGCGTTCGCCGTGATCATCGGCGAGGACGAGGTCAAGAACGAGGTGGTGGCGGTGAAGTCGCTGCGCGACGCCGAGGGCGGCGCCCAGCAGGCCAGCGTGGCCTTCGACGAGGCGGTCGACTACATCGTCGACCAGGTCATCGGCGGCCATGACCACGACCACGATCACGAGCACGTGCACTATCATCCGTAATCCCGACCCTTCCCATAACCGATAAAAGAAATCCACGTCCATGGCATACGATCTCGAAGAACAGGAACAGATAGCCAATTTCAAGGCCTTCTGGAACCGCTTTGGCAACCTGATCAGCTGGGTGCTGATCATCGCGCTGGGCAGCTACGCCGGCTATAACTTCTGGAACACGCACCAGCGCGGCAAGGCCGCCGAAGCCTCGGCCCTGTACGACAGCCTGTCCGAGGCCGCCCAGGCGAACGACAATGCGAAAGTCCAGCGCATGGCCGCCGACATCGAAAGCAAGTACGACAGCACCGCCTACGCCCCGATGGCCGCGCTGGCCGCCGCCAAGGCCGCCTTCGACGCCAACGACCTGAAGTCCGCCAAGGCCCAGCTGCAGTGGGCGGTCGACCATGGCAACGAGGAGTACAAGTCGATCGCGCGCCTGCGCCTGTCCGGCGTGCTGCTCGACGAGAAGGCCTATGACCAGGCGCTGGCGATCCTGAACGGCGACATCGAGCCGCAGTTCGCCGCGGAAGTGGCGGACCGCAAGGGCGACGTGCTGGTGGCGCAGAACAAGCTGCCGGAAGCCCGCACCGCCTACCAGGCCGCGCTCGACAAGATGGACAAGAAGCACCCTGGGCGCCAGATCGTGCAGATCAAGCTCGACGCGATCGGCGGCACGGTGCCGGCCGCGAAGGCTGCTGCATAAGATCCGTCGTCCCTGCGGAGGCGGGGAACCAGGTTTGCATGCGTGACGACTGCTCTCGCAGCACCTGGATCCCCGCCTGCGCGGGGACGGCGTTTTAGACATTCGAAGAATAAGGCAAGAAGAACATGCGTATTACCCGGAAGCTGGTTGGTGTCGGTGTCCTCGCCCTGATGACGGGCTGCTCGACGATTAGTTCGCTGAATCCGTTCTCATCCAAGCCGAAGGGCAACGTGCCGGCGCCGCTGGTCGACCTGAAAGGGGCGATGGCGGTGCGTACCGCCTGGAAGCTGGAAGTCGGCAAGTCCCGCAACTACCAGTTCACCCCCGCGCTGGCCGGCAATACCGTGATCGTGGCCGGCGGCGACGGCACCCTGGTGCGCGCCGAAGCCGCCAGCGGCCGCCAGGTCTGGCGCGTCAAGGCCGGCATGGACCTGACCGCCGGCGTCGGCACCGACGGCAACCTGATCGTGGTCGGCGGCGAGAAGGGCCAGCTGCTGGCCTTCGACATGGACGGCAAGCAGCTCTGGAAGACCCAGCTGTCGAGCGAGATCCTGTCCTCGCCGGTGGTGGGGCAGGGCGTGGTGGTGGCGCGCAGCGTCGATAACCGCATCGTCGGCATCGATGCCGCGACCGGCCAGAAGAAATGGACCGTGCAGCGCGCCGCGCCGCCGCTGACCCTGCGCACGGCGCCGGGCCTGGTGGTGCACGACAAGGACGTGATCGTGGCCCAGCCGGGCGGCAAGCTGATGTCGCTGGTGCTGGCGACCGGCGCCCCGCGCTGGGAGATCGAAGTCGGCGTCGCGCGCGGCGCCACCGAACTCGAACGCGTGACCGACATCGGCGGCTACCCGGTGGTGTTCGAAGGCGAAGTCTGCGCCGTGTCCTACCAGGGCCGCGTCGGCTGCTGGGATGCGCTGAACGGCAGCCCGCACTGGACCCGCGACCTGTCGTCGGAAGCCGGCGTCGCGGTCGACCAGCGCTTCGTCTTCGTCACCGACGAAAAGGGCGCGGTGTATGCCTACAACCGCGACACCGGCACCAGCGCCTGGAAGAACGACAAGCTGGCCTTCCGCCGCCTGTCGACCCCGGTCTCCTATGGCCGTGCGGTCGCGGTCGGCGACTACCAGGGCTACGTGCACTTCCTGTCGCGTGAGGACGGCGCCTTCCTGGCCCGTGCCGCCACCGACGGCAGTGCGATCAGCTCGACTCCGCTGGTCGCGGGCTCGAACCTGATTTTTCAAACACAAAACGGAACCGTGACAGCGATCGCGGTGGAATAAGATACTTACATGAAGCCGGTAATTGCACTCGTAGGACGCCCGAACGTCGGGAAGTCCACCCTATTCAACCGCATGACCCGCTCGCGTGACGCGCTGGTGGCGGACCTGCCCGGCCTGACGCGTGACCGTCACTATGGCGAGGGCCGCATGGGCGACCGCCCCTTCCTGGTGATCGATACCGGCGGCTTCGAACCCGTCGCCAAGGAAGGCATCATGCACGAGATGGCGCTGCAGACGAAGCAGGCGGTGGCCGAGGCCGACGTCGTGATGTTCATCGTCGACGGCCGCCAGGGCCTGACCCCGCACGACAAGACCATCACCGACTTCCTGCGCAAGTCGGGCCGCAAGGTCATGCTGGTCGTGAACAAGAGCGAGGGCATGAAGTACACCAGCGTCACCGCCGAGTTCTACGAGCTGGGAATGGGCGACCCCTACGTGATCTCGGCCGCCCACGGCGACGGCGTGCTCGACCTCGTCAACGAGGCGATCGATGAAGCCGCGACCCTGCGTCCGCAGGAAGAGGCGGAATTCGACCCGGCCGACTACGGCGTCAAGATCGCGCTGATCGGCCGCCCGAACGTCGGCAAGTCCACGCTGATCAACACCCTGGTCGGCGAGCAGCGCGTGATCGCCTTCGACATGCCGGGCACCACCCGCGACTCGATCGAGGTGCCCTTCGAAAAAGGCGGCAAGCACTATACGCTGATCGATACCGCCGGCATCCGCCGCCGCGGCAAGGTGTTCGAGGCCGTCGAGAAGTTCTCGGTGGTGAAGACCCTGCAGTCGATTTCGGAAGCCAACGTGGTCGTGCTGATGCTGGACGCCCAGGCCGACATCGCCGAATCGGACGCCCACATCGCCGGCTTCATCCTGGAGAGCGGGCGCGCGCTGGTGGTCGCCGTCAACAAGTGGGACGGCCTGACCAGCGACCAGCGCGACCAGGTCAAGAACGACATCGACCGCAAGCTCGATTTCCTGTCCTTCGCCGAAACCAAGTTCATCTCGGCGCTGAAGGGCACCGGCATCAATCACCTGATGAAGGCGATCGATACGGCCTACGCCGCCGCCACCGCCAAGCTGTCGACCCCGCGCCTGACGCGTGCGCTGCAGGAAGCGGTCGAGAAGCAGGAGCCGAAGCGCAAGGGCAGCACCCGCCCGAAGATGCGCTATGCCCACCAGGGCGGCCAGAATCCGCCCATCATCGTCATCCACGGCAACGCGCTGGATGGCATCACCGAGCCGTACAAGCGCTATCTGGAGAAGCATTTCCGCGACACCTTCGACCTGATCGGCACCCCGCTGCGGATCGAACTGCGGAGCGGTAAAAACCCGTTTGCGAAAGACCAGTCTTAAGTCTGGTCTAACCATAGCGGTACGACAAAAAACGACAAAACAGGTTACAGTAGCTTCGGGACATCATTCAAAAGCTGAGAATGTTGGCCCGAGCACTTGAAAACCGGCGTAGTGCCTCAATTTTTATACGACAACAACATTACGGAGCTGTTATGAGCAACAAAGGGCAACTGTTACAAGACCCATTCCTCAATGCCTTGCGCAAGGAACATGTCCCGGTCTCTATCTACCTGGTCAACGGGATCAAGCTCCAGGGACATATCGAATCCTTCGATCAGTACGTGGTTCTGCTCCGTAACACCGTCACCCAGATGGTCTACAAGCACGCCATTTCCACCGTCGTCCCGGCACGTGCCGTCAACCTCAACCTCGAACAAGACGCCGAGTGAGGTCAATGGCTGACGTTTCCGGCAACACCATGCGCGCAGCATTGGTCGGCATCGACTTCGGCCGCGGCGATTTCACCGCAAGCCTGGAAGAGCTGGCGCTGCTGGCGCGTTCCGCCGGAGCGGATCCGATCACCACGATCACCGCAAAACGCAGCAGTCCCGATCCTGCGCATTTCGTCGGCAGCGGCAAGGCCGACGAAATCGCCCAGGCCTGCCTGGCCGACAAGATCGAGATCGTCATCTTCAACCACGCCCTGTCGCCGGCCCAGCAGCGCAACCTGGAGCGCAGGCTGAACGTGCGCGTGGTCGACCGCACCAGCCTGATCCTCGACATCTTCGCCCAGCGCGCCCAGAGCCACGAGGGCAAGCTGCAGGTCGAGCTGGCCCAGTTGCAGCACCTGGCCACGCGCCTGATCCGCGGCTGGACCCACCTTGAGCGCCAGAAGGGCGGTATCGGCCTGCGCGGCCCCGGCGAAACCCAGCTCGAGACCGACCGCCGCCTGATCGGCGAGCGCGTCAAGATGCTGCGCACCCGCCTGGCCAAGCTGCGCAAGCAGCACGAGACCCAGCGCCGCTCGCGCGGACGCAACCAGACATTCTCGGTGTCGCTGGTCGGCTATACCAACGCCGGCAAGTCGACCCTGTTCAACACCCTGACCAAGGCCGGGGTGTACGTCGCGAACCAGCTGTTCGCGACCCTGGACACCACCAGCCGCCGCCTCTACCTGGGCGAGGAAACCGGCAATGTGGTGATCTCCGATACGGTCGGTTTCGTGCGCGAATTGCCGCACCAGCTGGTGGCCGCCTTCCGCGCCACGCTGGAAGAAACCATCCATGCCGACCTGCTGCTGCACGTGGTCGACGGTTCGTCGCCGGTGCGCATGGAGCAGATCGAGCAGGTCAACGAGGTGCTGCGCGAAATCGGCGCAGACCACATCCCGCAGATCCTTGTCTGGAACAAGATCGATGCGGCCGGGCTGGAGCCCGGGGTGGAACGTGATGAATATGATAAAATCAGCCGCGTTTTTATCAGCGCCCACAGTGGCGCGGGGCTGGACCTGCTGCGCGACGCGATCGTCGAGGCGGCCAGGACCGAGCCCGTGATCGCGCTTGCTGATGCCGAGAATATTCCGAACACCACCCATGTGGTTCCACACTAGCCTATGTCACTGCACGACCCCCGCTGGGGACACAAACCTGAAGATCCCAAGGCCCAGCAGGGCAAAGGCTCCGGCAACGACGGCCCGCCCGACCTCGACCAGCTCTGGCGTGACTTCAACCAGCGCCTGAACCGCCTGTTCGGCAAGCGCGGCGACGGCGGCGGCTACCGCCCGGATGCGCGCGGGGTCGGCGTCACCGCGTCGGTGGTCGGCGCGATCCTGTTCCTGATCTGGCTCGCCAGCGGCGCCTTCATCGTGCCGGAAGGGCAGGTCGGTCTCGTCACCACCTTCGGCCAGCTCTCGCACAAGACCGGCGCCGGCTTCAACTGGCGCTGGCCGGCCCCGTTCCAGGCCCATGAGACGGTCAATGTCAGCCAGGTCCAGACCGCCGAGATCGGCTACCGCGCGAACGTGCGCAACAAGCAGCCGAACGAAGCGCTGATGCTGACCGCGGACGAGAACATCGTCGACGTCCAGTTCTCGGTGCAGTACAAGATCAAGGACCCGGTCGCCTGGGTGTTCAACAACCGCGAGCAGGTCGAGACCGTGCGCGACGCCGCCGAGACCGTGGTGCGCGAACTGGTCGGCCGCGCGAAGATGGATGCGCTGCTGGCCGAAAACCGCGACCAGCTGGCCGGCGAAGCGCAGGGCATGATCCAGAAGATGGTCGACAGCTACAAGCTCGGCGCCGCCGTCACCGGCGTGACCGTGCAGTCGCTGGCCGCGCCCGAGCAGATCGCCGGCGCCTTCGAGGAAACCGTCAAGGCCCAGGAAGAACGGGCTAGAGCGCGCAGCGAAGCGCAGGCCTATGCCGACGACATCATCCCGCAGGCGAAGGGCAAGGCGGAGCGCCAGAAACAGGACGCCGAAGCCTATCGCGCGACGGTCGTGAACACCGCGGAAGGCAATGCCGCCCGCTTCAACCAGGTCGTGGCCGAATATGCGAAAGCGCCGGCCGTCACCCGCGACCGCATGTACCTGGACACCATGCAGCAGATCTTCTCCAGCACCAGCAAGGTCATGATCGACGCCAAGACCTCGAACCAGATCTATTTGCCGCTCGACCGCATGCTGAACCAGTCGCTGGCCAACGAGGCGGCGATCGGCAGCCGTTCCGGTCCCGTCATGCCGGCCCCGCAGGGACCGCAGGCCGGCCAGCCGCAGAACCAGCCGCAGCAGAACCAGTCGGCGAACCCGCAGCAGAACCAGCAGAACCAGCCGCAGGCACAGGCCGCGCCGGCCCCGGACCAGCATCCGCAGCCGGAGTCGGTGCGCAAGGTCGATCCGCGCAGCCGCGATTCGTCGCGTGAACGGGAGACCCGCTGATGCGCCGCCTGCTTTCGATCGTGATCGGGGCGGCCATCGTCCTGGCGCTGGTGTCCTCGAGCATGTTCGTGGTCGACCAGAACCGCTACGCCGTCGTCTATGCGCTCGGCGAACTGCGCGAGGTGATCAAGGAGCCCGGCCTGCATTTCAAGCTGCCGCCGCCGTTCCAGAACGTGGTCTACCTCGACAAGCGCCTGCAGACCCTCGACACCGCCGACGGCGAGCGCTTCGTCACGGCGGAGAAGAAGGACCTGCTGGTCGACGCCTTCGTCAAATGGCGCATCAATGATCCGCGCCAGTACCTGATGGCGATCGGCGGCAGCGGCGGACAGGGAAGCGCCGACCGCGGCGCCGAGCGCGTGGCCCAGGCCGTGCAGCTTGCGATGAATGCCGAGATCGGCGCGCGCAAGGTGGCCGACGTGCTCTCGGGGCAGCGCCAGCAGCTGGCCGCCGGCGTGCGTGAACGGGTCGCTGCCGCCAGCCGCCAGCTCGGCGTCGAGATCGTCGACGTGCGCGTGAAACGCGTCGACTTCACCGCCCAGGTGAACAATGCGGTGATCGAGCGCATGAAGGCCGAGCGCCTGCGCGTGGCCAGCGAGACGCGCTCGACCGGCGAAGCCGAGGCCGAAGGCATCCGCGCCGACGCCGAGCGCCAGCGCAGCGTGATCCTGGCCGAAGGCTTCCGCGACGCCGAGACCATCAAGGGCGAGGGCGATGCGAAAGCGGCCCAGATCTACGCCCAGTCCTTCGGCAAGAACCCCGAGTTCTACCGCTTCTACCGTTCGCTGGAAGCCTATCGCGCGACCTTCAAGAGCCGCAGCGACGTGCTGGTGCTGGATTCGAATTCGGATTTCTTCAAGTACTTCAAGAGCCCGGGAACGGGCAAATAAGCACTTTAGGGGCGGGCGCCGTGTGCCTGCCCCGCAACTTCTGCGCCAATCCCGGCCGGTTTTCGGTTAAAATCGTCGATTCGGCGCAGAATACGCGTGCAAAGCCGCGCATTCCGTTGCTCAATCTTTAACAACTCCCTTTCGCTTTGCCCATGCCTACCTGGCTATTGCCCGAGAATATCGCCGACGTCTTGCCGTCCGAAGCGCGCAAGATCGAGGAACTGCGCCGCCTGATGCTCGACACCTTCCGCACCTACGGGTATGAGCTGGTGATGCCGCCGATGCTCGAGTACGTCGAGTCGCTGCTGGCCGGCGCGGGGCAGGATACCGACTCCAAGACCTTCAAGCTGGTCGATTCGATGAGCGGCCGCCTGCTTGGCCTGCGCGCCGACATGACCACCCAGGTCGCCCGTATCGACGCCCACCTGCTGAACCGCGACACCGTCACCCGCCTGTGCTATGCCGGCACCGTGCTGCACACCCGCCCGTCGGGCCTGCACGCGACCCGCGAGCAGCTCCAGATCGGCGCCGAAATCTACGGCCACGCCGGCCTCGAAGCCGACGCCGAGATCCAGGAACTGGCGCTGGCCTCGCTGGCCCTGGCCGGCTTCGAGCAGCCGCGCCTGGACCTGTCGCACGCCGGCGTGCTGCGCGCGATCCTGGCCGAAGACCCGGCCGCCAAGCGCGACGAGCAGCTGCTGCACGGCCTGCTGAAGTCGAAGGACATGCCGGGCCTGGACGAGGCTTCCATCCATTACGCGGCAGGCACCCGCGCCGCCCTGATGGCGCTGCCGAACCTCTACGGCGACGTCGACGTGCTGGCGCGCGCCAGGGAAGTGCTGCCGGCGCTGCCGGGCATCTCCCGTGCACTGGGCGAACTGGCCGCGCTGGCGGCCTGCGCCATCGGCCGCGCCGAAGTGGCGATCGACCTGGCCGACCTGCGCGGCTACCAGTACGAGAGCGGCGCCATGTTCGCGCTCTATGTGCCGGGCCTGCCGAACGCCGTCGCCCGCGGCGGGCGCTACGACCACGTCGGCGAAGCCTTCGGACGCGCGCGTCCGGCAACCGGCTTCTCGCTCGACCTGCGCGAACTGGCGCGGCTGCTGCCGACCGCCGACCGCAAGCATGCCATCCGTGCGCCGTGGGGCAACGCCCCCGAGCTGCGCGAAAAAATCGCTGACCTGCGCAAGGCAGGCGAAGTCGTGATCCAGTCCATGCCGGGTCACGAGAATGTACAGGACGAGTTCGAGTGCGACCGCGTGCTCGTCCTCGAACAGGGAAATTGGATTCTAAAAAACTTAGGTTAAGTGATGTCAAATACTGCTAAGAACGTCGTTGTCATCGGCACCCAGTGGGGCGATGAAGGCAAGGGTAAGATCGTCGACTGGCTGACCGACCACGCCGCCGGCGTGGTGCGCTTCCAGGGCGGCCATAACGCCGGCCACACGCTGGTGATCAAGGGCCAGAAGACCGCCCTCCAGCTGATCCCGTCGGGCATCATGCGCGAAGGCGTGGCCTGCTACATCGGCAACGGCGTCGTGGTGTCGGTGCCGGACGTGATGCGCGAAATCGACAAGCTCGAAGCCGCCGGCGTCGAAGTCGCGTCGCGCCTGAAGATCTCGGAAGCCTGCCCGGTCATCCTGCCCTACCACGTCGCCATCGACGTCGCCCGCGAAGCCGCGCGCGGCGTCAACAAGATCGGCACCACCGGCAAGGGCATCGGCCCGGCCTACGAAGACAAGGTGGCGCGCCGCGCGATCCGTATCGCCGACATGCTGAACGAAACCCGCTTCGCCGAGAAGCTGCGCGAGAACCTGGACTACCATAACTTCGTGCTGACCGGTTACCTGAAAGCCCAGGCAATCGACTTCCAGAAGACCTTCGACGACGCGATGGCCCTGGTGCCGCGCCTGCGTCCGATGGTCGGCGACGTCTCCTCGGCACTGTACGCCGCGCACAAGGCCGGCGGCAGCCTGCTGTTCGAAGGCGCCCAGGGTTCGCTGCTCGACGTCGACCACGGCACCTATCCGTTCGTGACCTCGTCGAACTGCGTGGCCGGCAACGCCGCCGCCGGTTCGGGCGTGGGCCCGGGCATGCTGCACTACATCATGGGCATCACCAAGGCCTACACGACCCGCGTGGGTTCGGGCCCGTTCCCGTCGGAACTGCCGACCGACGCCGGCGTCGGCGAGCACCTGTCGCGCGTGGGCCACGAGTTCGGCACCGTGACCGGCCGTGCGCGCCGCTGCGGCTGGTTCGACGCCGCGCTGCTGCGCCGCTCGGTCCAGATCAACGGCGTGACCGGCATGTGCCTGACCAAGCTGGACGTGCTGGACGGCATCGAATCCCTGAAGCTGTGCACCGGCTACAAGATCGACGGCCGTGACGTCGACATCTTCCCGGTCGGCGCGGAAGAGGCGGCCGCCTGCGTGCCGGTCTACGAAGAAATGCCGGGCTGGAAGGAAAGCACCGTCGGCGCCAAGTCCATGGACGAACTGCCGGCCAATGCCCGCGCTTACATCAAGCGCATCGAAGAACTGGTCGGCGTCCCGATCGACATGGTGTCGACCGGCCCGGACCGCGTTGAAACCATCGTGCTGCGTCACCCGTTCGCCGCCTGATATTAATAAGAAGGGCTTCGAAGACCAAGGTTTGCGAAGCCCGGCAAAAAGGAATTTGAAAGTGAATACTCCTGCATCGACCGACAAGGACCTGTGGGTCTCCTGGGACGAGTACAACCGCCTGGTCGAGCGCCTGGCGCTGAAAGTCTACGAATCGAACTGGAAGTTCGACATGGTGCTGTGCCTCGCGCGCGGCGGCGTGCGCCCGGGCGACGCGATCTCCCGCATCTTCGACGTGCCGCTGGCGATCCTGTCGACCAGCTCCTACCGTGAAGAAGCCGGCACCAAGCAGGGCGACCTGGACATCGCCAAGTACATGACGATGACCAAGGGCCCGCTGGCCGGCAAGATCCTGCTGGTCGATGACCTGGCCGATTCCGGCGTCACCCTGCAGAAGGTGCGCGAGCACCTGAAGACCAACTACGAAGCCGTCACCGAAGTGCGCTCGGCGGTCATCTGGGTCAAGGGCACCTCGTCGCTGGTGCCGGACTACCACCTGCAGGACCTGCCGCACAACCCGTGGATCCACCAGCCGTTCGAAGACTACGACGGCCTGCGCCCGCACCAGCTGTCGGCGTGGCTGAAGAAGTTCGAGAAGAACTGATTTCGCTTACCCGCGCGCGTGTGCGGGTGAAGTGCGAACGAAAGAAAAGGGCGGTTCCGTGAGGGACCGCCCTTTTTATTGTTGACCCGTCGTTCCCGCGGAGGCGGGAACCCAAGTTTGCGTGAATACTGTTAGCAGATGATCGTGGCCTGCAACGAACTTGGGTCCCCGCCTGCGCGGGGACGACGTTGGTGGCGCGGGACGACGTCTTGGCCTTACTTGCCAGCCGTCGCCAGATACTGCACCACCGCCTTCAGCGCCGCGTCGTCCGGCACGCCCGAGAACGGCATGCGGTTGCCCGGCACCTTTTCCTGCGGCGCATGCAGGAATTCGGCTAGGCTCTTCTCGTCCCAGGTAATGCCGCTGCGCTTCATCGGACCCGAGAAGCGGAAGCCCGGTTCAAGGCCGGCCGTGCGGCCGACGATGTTGTGCAGGCTGGGACCGACGCCGTTTTCGCCGGCCTTCAGCGAATGGCAGGCGGCGCAGGTTTCGAAGGTCTTCTTGCCGAGCTCGTCGGCGGCCTGGGCGTGGAAGGAGAGGGCGGCGAGGGCCGCGAACGCGATTGCAGACGAGTTGACGAACTTAGGCATCGATGAGTTTTCCTGGATTCTTGACGTAGACGTTCTTGATGATATCGGCCGCCATGTAGGCGATCGCGCCCACCGGCGCGGTCGGGTTGTAGGCCGAATTATGCGGGAACAGCGAGGCGCCCATGATGAACAGGTTGTCGACCTCCCACACCTGGCCGTACTTGTTGGTGACCGAGTTGCCGGGGTTCGTGCCCATGATGGTGCCGCCCGTGTTGTGGGTGCTCTGGTACACGGTCGAGTTCCACGAGTTGCGCGGCTTCGCCGGGGTCAGGTGGGTCGGGTTCATGGCCTGCGCGATCCTGTTGATGATCTCGGCGGAGTGCGCCGACAGCTTGCGCTCGTTGTCCTTGTAGTCGAAGGTCATGCGCATCAGCGGCATGCCCAGGCGGTTGCGGTAGGTCGGATCGAGGTCGAGGAAGTTGCCGCGGTTCGGCATCACGCTGCCGGCCGCGCCGATGTTCATCGCGCGCTCGTACCATTTGGCGGCCTCGTCCTTCCACTTGCTGCCCCAGGCCGGCGTGCCGGCCGGGACCGGGTGCCACTGGATCGGCCGGCCGCCGTACTGCACGGTGCCGATGATGGAGCCGCCGATGAAGCCGAAGGGCGTACGGTCGAAGTCCCAGTTCGCGTTGAAGTCGTCGATCAGGGTGCTGGTGCCGCCGGACGACATATAGGGGTGGAACAGCTTGTCTTCGAAGAACAGCGTGGCGCTGGCGCCGGTCTGGTAGCAGTAGTTCTTGCCGATCAGGCCCTTGCCGGTGGCGGGATCATAGGCCTGGCCGATGCCCGACACCAGCATCAGGTGCACGTTGTTCAGCGCATAGGCAGTCAGCACCACCATCTTGGCCGGCTGGAAGACTTCTTCGCCGTTCACCAGGTTGATGTAGGTGACGCCGGTCGCCTTCCTGCCCGACGCATCGCGCTCGATGCGGGTGACCCAGGCGTTGGCGCGCAGCTCGAAGGTCTTCTGCTTTTGCGCAAACGGCAGCACGGTCATGTGGGCGCCGCCCTTGGCGTTCGACTCGCAGCCGAAGCGTTCGCAGTGGCCGCAGTACTGGCATTCGCCGAACTTGGCGCCGTCCGGATTGGTATAGGCGCGCGAGGTGTTCGCGGTCGGGCGCGGGAAGGGGTGGTAACCCATCTTCTTCGCGGTCGATTCGAACATCTCGCCGGCCAGGGTCTGCTCGACCGGCGGCAGCGGATACTCGTTCGAACGCGGCGCTTCGAAGACGTTGCCGCCAGCGATTTTCTTGCCCTTGATATTGCCCGCCTTGCCCGAGATCCCGGCGGTCTTCTCGAACTTGTCGTAGTACTTTTCAAGTTCCTTGTAGGTGACGCCCCAGTCCTGGATCGTCATGTCTTCCGGAATGTACTTCTTGCCGTACTTTTCCTCGTAGCGCGAGCGGATCTTGAACTCGTCGTCGGTCCAGCGCCAGGTGTGGCCGTTCCAGTGGGTCGAGGCGCCGCCGACGCCGGTGCCCATCAGGTAGGAACCGAGGCGGCGGTAGGGCAGCGCGGTTTCCTTGGCTTCGTTGCGGATGGTCTCGGTCTGGTCGACCGTGTTGACCATCATGCCGTTGCGGATGCCCAGCGCCAGTTCGTCGCGCATGCGCGGCACCGTGAAATCTTCCGACGAGGTTTGCGGGCTGCCGCGCTCCAGGCAGACCACGGTCATGCCCGCTTCCGACAATTCCTTGCCCAGGATGCCGCCGGTCCAGCCTGCGCCGACCAGCACGACATCCACTTCATTCATCTTTTTCATTGCGTTTGCCTTGATGTTTGCTTCAGCTGACGTCCGCGATGCCGAGCGGCTGCGGGCGGTACGGCTTGTTCTTGAACTTGACGATATTCAGTTTGTTGGTCGTGTTCACGCCCGGGTAGCCGATCATCTTCCAGGCCATCTTGTCGCGGTTTCCGCCGTGGATTGGGTCGGCGAACATGCCTTCGTAGAACATTTGCAGCAGCTGCGCGAAGTAGGGCTTGGCCGGCACGCCGTTCGGCAGTGCGATCTTGCCCGCTTGCAGGTCCTTCAGCAGCTGTTCCCTGGCCTCGGGCGGCAGGGCGTCGAAGGATTTCTTGTACGTGGCCTGGCAATACTCGTCCAGGCCTTCGGTGCCTGCGCGGAACAGGGCGGCGGGCGTCATGGCCAGCTGGTAGCCCTGGTTGGCGCTGCCCTGCCTGAACGGGCCCTGCAGGAAGAGACGGTCGCCCTGGCCCCAGTTACCGGCAAGCGCACGGTCGAAGTAGATGTTCAGGCCCATGTCGACCCCGTTCGGGGTGTGCTTGTCCGCAGGGCACATGTGGTTGACGAGGGCTTCGACGAAGACCTGCTCGCCGGGGCGCAGCCAGGTATAGCCCGCCGGCGCATCGGCGGCGGCCGCTGCGGCGGCGGGGGAAGCCGCCGGGGCAGCCTGGCCGCCGGCGGCCTGCGCCTGCGCCGCGAGCGGCAGGGCGGCGGTCGCTGCGCCGGCTGCGCCGACGAATGACTTGATCAGGAAGTCGCGGCGCGGCTTCGATTGGGTGGGGTCGGTCATGCTGTGTGAATCCTGTGAAAACGGAAGGGAGCTGAGTCGCCGGCGCCAGTGAACCGATGCCTCGCTGTAAATATGAACTTCACAATTGCCGGTGGAAACAAAATTTCCATGGGGCAATCATAAACCGATTTGTCGGAATTTGGATACGGTTTGTTGCGTAGATGCCGACAGTTCTTCTATTTTTGTTGCCGTAAAGAAATTCATGCGGCATATTTGACGCCTTCCATGCGGATAAGTTCGCCCCAGGGCCGACGCTTCGCGCCTCAAACCAGCGTAAATGTTAATAATGAAAAACCTCAATATTGGCAAAAAGATTGCGGTCGTCTTCGCGATCGTCTTATTCGTCTCGATCGCCATTACCGGTGTCGGCCTGTGGCAGTTGAACAAGATTACCGCCTCGACAAGGGATTTGATGGCGCTGCCGCTCGCCAAGGAGAGACTGGTGAGCGACTGGTACCGCACCATCTACGGCGGTTCGCGCCGTACGCTGGCGATCGCGAAAAGCGCCGACAACGGCCTGGTCGCTTTCTTCGCCGCGGATTCGGCAACCGGCAGCAAGGAAGCCGGCGCCATCCTGAAGAAGGTGAAGGAACTCCTGACTTCGCCGGAAGAAGCAAAACTGCTGCAGCAGATCGCCGATGCGCGCGATTACTACAACGTCCAGAAGGCCGCGGTCACCAAGGCCAAGGAAGCCAACGACGTCGAGACCGCCAATCGCGTACTCGACGAGAAATTCATCCCGGCCTCGAACAAATACCAGTCCCTGTTGCGCGACCTGCTCGACATGCAGCGCCAGGCCATCGATGCCAGCGCCGTGCGAGCCGAGCAGGCGGCGCAGGCCAGCCTGCGCATGCAGACCGCCCTGAGTGTGCTGCTGGTGCTGCTGGTGGTCGCCTGCGGCTGGCTGCTTCGCAGCAGCATCGTCAAGCCGCTCGAAACCGCCATCGGCGTTGCGCGCCGCGTGGCCAAGGGCGACCTCACCGGGGAGATCGAGGTCACCTCGAAGGACGAGGCGGGACAATTGCTGGAAGCCCTGCGCGAGATGAACCATTCGCTGCGCGACCTGGTGCACAACGTGGTCCACGGCGTCGGCAACATCGCCCGTGCGACGGACGAGATCGCTGCCGGCAACCTCGAACTGTCGTCGCGCACCGAGCAGCAGGCCAGTTCGCTGGAAGAGACCGCGTCGTCGATGGAAGAGCTGACCTCGACGGTCAAGCAGACCTCGGACAATGCGCGCCAGGCCAACCAGCTCGCCGGTTCGGCCAGCGAAGTGGCGGCCAGGGGCGGCGCCGTGGTGCGCCAGGTGGTCGACACGATGAGCCTGATCGACAGCTCGTCGAAGAAAATCGTCGACATCATCGGCGTCATCGACGGCATCGCCTTCCAGACCAATATCCTGGCGCTGAATGCCGCGGTCGAAGCGGCCAGGGCCGGCGAACAGGGCCGCGGCTTTGCCGTGGTCGCAGGCGAGGTGCGCAACCTGGCCCAGCGCTCCGCCGCCGCCGCCAAGGAAATCAAGGCCCTGATCGACGCCTCGGTCAGCAATGTCGAAACCGGCGGCGTGCTGGTGGCCCAGGCCGGCTCGACGATGGAAGAGATCGTGGACAGCATCCGCCGGGTGGCCGACATCATGGGTGAGATCAGCGCCGCGACCCGCGAGCAGACCCTCGGGATCGAGCAGATCAACGAAGCCGTCAGCCAGATGGACCAGACCACCCAGCAGAACGCCTCGCTGGTGGAAGAGGCCGCAGCGGCTTCCGAGACCCTGCAGCACCAGGCGGACGAGCTGGCCGACGCGATGCGCATCTTCAAGCTGAAGGACATGCCGGCCCAGCCGGCAGCGCCGGCGCGCAAGGCGCCGGCGGTGGTGCGTCCCGCCCTCAGTTCTTATGCCGGCTGAAGCGGTAGCCCTGGTCGCATAGCGAAGCAAGGGCCAGGATCAGGCCCGAACCGGCCAGGATCAGCACGACCCCGGTGGTGGAATGCGTGCTCGACTGCGCCACCATCGACAGCGCCCACAGCGGCGCCAGGCCGCCGGCGATCGCGGTCCCGATCTCGCGCGCCGTGCCGACCCCGGTCGAGCGGCTCTGCACCGAGAACTGGCGGCTGAGGTAGGAACCCTGGGGCGCGAACATCATCGGCGCCAGCACGCCGGTGCCGAGGATCAGGGCCAGGTAGATCATCGAATGCTGGCCGCTGTCCAGCAGCGCCATGAAGGGATAGGCGAACAGGGCCGACAGGATGCCGCCGACGACCAGCAGGTTCTTGCTGCTGAACTTGTCGCACAGCCAGCCGAAGGTCGGCACGGCGACGATCGCCACCAGGCTCGCCAGCGTGACCGACAGCGAGGTGACGTTTGCCGAGACGCCCTTGAACTGGGTCAGGTAGGCCAGCGAGAAGGTCTTGAAGATATAGCTGAGGGCGTTGTAGCCGATCGCCACGAAGAAGACCACACCCAGGCCCTTCAGGTTGGTGCTGAACAGTTCCTTGAACGGCCTGGCCTTGGGCGCCTGGCGTTCCTGCGCTTTGGCATGGTCGAATTCCGGCGTCTCGGGCAGTTTCTTGCGGACCCACAGGCCGACCATCACCAGCACCGAGCTGAGCAGGAATGGAATGCGCCAGCCGCCGGCCAGCAGGAACTTGTCGCCGCCGAGCGTCAGCAGGTAGACCGTCATCGAGGACAGCAGCAGCCCGAGGTTCAGGCCGAGCGCCGGCCAGGCACCCTGGCGGCCGCGCTTCTCCTCCGTCGCGTGTTCATAGGAGGTGACGGCGGCCCCGGCCAGCTCGGCGCCGGCGCCAAGGCCCTGCACGATGCGGATGGCGACCAGCAGGAAGGGCGCCCAGACGCCGATCACCGCATACGAAGGAATCAGGCCGATGGCGGCGGTACACAGCCCCATCACCAGGAAGGTCACGTACAGCATTTTCTTGCGGCCGAAACGGTCGCCGAAATAGCCGAACAGCATGCCGCCGAGCGGGCGCGCCACGAAGCCGATGGCGAAGGTCGAAAACGCCTTCATCGATGCGCTCGACGGGTCCGTGGAATCGAAGAACACCTTGCTGAACACGATCGAGGCCATCGTCGCGTACAGGTAGAAGTCGTACCACTCCAGCATGGAGCCGACGATGGTCGCGGCCGCCACTTTCTTCAGCCTGCCGGCCATCTGTTCCGGTGTTTCCCAATCGGGTTTGCGGATATCCATGAAGTCTCCTGATCTTGGTTTGTTTTTTAATGGTTGGGGGCTTATTGGCGCGGAAGGACCTCGCGCACGATGTATTCCGCAATCGCCATCGAGGAGGTCGCGCCCGGCGACGGTGCGTTGCGGATGTGCGTGATGTTGCCCTGGCGGCGGATGACGAAATCGTCCACCAGCGCGCCATCGTTCTGCATGGCCTGGGCGCGGATGCCGCGCACCGCCGGGGTGACGCCGACATCGGCGAGCGAGGGCACGTACTTGGCCGCCTCGCGGACGAACACCGACTCGCTCAGCACCGTCTTCAGTTCGCGCAGCGTGGCCGGCACATTGCGCGAGGCGAATTTCCAGAAGCCGGGATAGGCCAGGAAATCGGCGATGTCGCGCATGCTGAAGCGGCTGCCGTCGTAGTTTTCGCGTCCCATCGAAATGAAGGCGTTCGGTCCGATGGTCATCTGGCCGTCGATGCGCTTGGTGAAATGCACGCCCAGGAAGGGAAAGCGCGGATCGGGCACCGGATAGATCAGGCCCTTGACGTGCGACTTGAAGGCCTCGTCGATGACGTAGTACTGGCCGAAGAAAGGCACGATCTTCGGTGTGGCTTCGTCGCCGGAGCGCATCGCCAGGCGGTCGGACTGCAGCCCGGAGCAGGCCACGGCCAGGTCGAAATGCCCGGGATGCACCTCGCCGCCTTCGAGCTCCACATGGATCTGGCTGCCGCGCTCGATCAGCCGCGAGACCGGTGCGTTCAGGCGGATCGTCCCGCCTTTTTCCTCGATCTCGCGGGCGATGCGCCGGGCAATCTGGCCGTAGCTGACGATCGCGGTGTGCGGCGAATGCAGCGCACGGATGCCGATGCAGTTCGGCTCGATCTCGCGCAGTTCGTCCTGCTCGACCAGGCGCACGCCGGGCACGCCGTTGGCCAGCGATTTCCTGTAGATGGCGTCCAGGCGCGGCAATTCTTCCTTGTCGAGCGCCACCACCACCTTGCCGCATTCGTCGTAAGGAATCGCGTGTTCGCCGCAGTAGTCCCGGACCAGTTCCACCCCGCGCCGGCACAGGCGCGCCTTCAGGCCGCCGGGTTCGTAGTACAGGCCGGCATGCACGACACCCGAGTTGTGGCTCGACTGATGCTGCGCAACCTCGGCTTCCTTTTCGAACACCGTGACCGAGCCATCCGGGTCATCCAGCAATAATTGCCGGGCGACCGACAGTCCATTGATGCCGCCGCCAATGACGGCATAGCGTTTCCTGCGCAGTTCCGTGCTCATGCATACCTCTTCAGACACCCAGCCGGGGTAACAGAGAGCATCTTAATGATCAGGAATTCAAATAAAAGCGAAAAATTTAAGATAAACTTGTTTCGATAAAGGAAACAAGCAAGCCAATGACGCTCAAGCAACTGGAAGCCTTCTACTGGGCCGCGACCTGCGCGAATTTCGCCATCGCCGCGGAGCGCCTGCACCTGTCGGTGTCCTCGCTGTCGAAGCGGATCGCCGAGCTCGAGGAATCGCTGGGGCAGCCGCTGTTCAACCGCAGCGGACACCGCGCGGTGCTGACCGAGGCCGGGCAGGGACTGCTGCCGCGCGCCCTCGAACTGCTCGACGGCGCGGCCGCGATCCGCAACGCCTTCGCGCCGGGCGCGGGCCTGGTCGGACGCTGCGTGTTCGGCGTGGGCGAACTGAGCGCGATGACCTGGCTGCCGCGCTTCATCGCCCAGGTCCGCGCCCAGTACCCGAAGCTGGTGCTGGAACCGTATGTCGACGTCGGCGCGGTGCTGGAAACGCGGGTCGACAACGGCGAACTCGATTTCGCGATCGTCGCCGGCCGCTCGTCACGCCAGACGGTGCTGTCCCAGCCGATCACGCAGGCGCAGTTCGTGTGGGTGGCGGCGCCGGCGCTGGCGGCGCGCTACCAGGACCTGCGCGCCATGCTGCGCGACCGGCAGCCGATCATTGCGCTTCCCCAGGCTGCCGGGACCACGCGCCTGATCGACGACTGGCTGCTGGCGCACGGCATCGCCGCGGTCGAGCGGATCAGTTGCAACAACTGGGGCGCCATCGCCGGCATGCTGATCGCTTCCGTCGGCGTCGGCATCCTGCCCGAGGGCTGGGCGCGGAAGCTGGTGCGCGAAAAGCTCCTGCACATCCTGACGGACGAGCACGCGCTGACGCCGCTGACCTATTCCTTCCAATGGCGGCGCGGCGATTCGCGCCCGCTGGTCAACCAGATGCTGGGCCAGGCCGCCAGCGTGGCCGACTTCTTCGCGGATGCGCGCCTGCCCCTGCTCATTTAAGCCCGCCGCCGGATGCCGATCGGTTAAGATTGCCATATACAACTTTCCCGATCCCATGACCCAAAGCTTCTTCCAGACCTTCATCCTGCTCCTGCTCGTCACCGATCCCTTCGGCAACGTCCCCCTGTTCGCCACCGCCCTGAAAGACGTGGAGCCGGCGCGCCGTCCGCGCATCGTGGTGCGCGAGTGCGCGATCGCCTTCCTGCTGCTGCTGGTCTTCATGTTCTTCGGCCGGCACTTCCTGGCGGCGCTGCAGCTCACCGACATCTCATTGCGTATCGGCGGCAGCGTGATCCTGCTGATCATCGCGATCCGCATGATCTTCCCGCACCCGGACGGCGTGCTGGGCCGCAGCGAAGGCGGCGAGCCCTTCATCGTGCCGCTGGCGATCCCGGCGCTGGCCGGCCCGTCGGCGCTGGCCACGGTGCTGCTGTTCACCTCGAACAATATGGAAGACGTGATGATCCACGTGGCCGCGCTGGCGGCGGTGGGCGTGGTGTGGCTGGCCGTGTTCCTGGCCGCCGAGCGCCTGCAGAAGGCCCTCGGGGCCCAGGTCATGACGGCCTTCGAGCGCCTGATGGGGCTGATCCTGACGGCCATGTCGATCGAGATGCTGTTGGGCGGCGTACGCGCCTTTGTTAAAACTCTCTAAACGGAAATCATCATGAAACGACTGTTCACGGCCGGCGCCTTCGGCCTCCTGGCCGCAGGCCTGCTGCTTACCGGCTGTAAGCGCAGCGAGGCTCCGCAATCGGCCGCCCCGCAATCGGCCACCGCCCCATCGGCCGCCACGCCCGCGCTCGCGCTGCAGAAAATCGATACCGTGCAGGGCAGCGGCAAGGAAGCGGCGGCGGGGAATACCGTCGTCGTCAACTACACCGGCTGGCTGTACGCGCCGGACGCGCCGCAGAAGCACGGCGCCCAGTTCGATTCCTCGATCGGCCGCGAGCCCTTCAGCTTCCAGCTCGGCGGCGGTCAGGTGATCCCGGGCTGGGACCAGGGCGTGCAGGGCATGAAGGTGGGCGGCAAGCGCACCCTGATCATTCCCGCCTCGCTGGGCTACGGCGAGCAGGGCGCGGGGCCGATCCCGCCGAACAGCAACCTGATCTTCGACGTCGAGCTGCTCGACGTGAAGTAAGCCGGCATCACATCGTCGGCGTGTAATTGCTGTGCCAGCGGTGCCCGTTCTGGCGCCGCCCGCACGGCGTCAGCTTGAGGCCGGTCTGGACCGCTTCCAGGCAGCGCGTGGCGCCGGTCTTGCGGTTGGTCAGCTGCATCAGGCGGGGCACCTCGTTCAGGCGCTTGACGGTCCATTGCTGGTTGTCGGCCTGGCTGCAGGCTTCCATCGCCAGCACGTTCTTGCGGTCGTCCGGATGCACCGCCAGGCAGACGCTTTCGCCGTCCGCGACCGTATGGAACTTGTCGAAGCCGGGCAGGGCGCCGCGGGTGACGAACCACTGCTGGGTCGGCGACTTGTCGCACGCCAGCATGGCGACGTCCGGGCCGGCCGTGCCGAGGCAACGGCCGCGACCGTCGAGCTCGTTCTGCAGGTAGCTGGTGTCGGGCGCGGCGAAGGCGGGGCTGGCCGCCAGCTGGAGGAGGGCGAGCGCCGCGGCGGCGATGAGGCGACCTTTCATGGCGAGTCCTTTTCTTTTCGATGATGTTGCTTCGACATTAGCATGCGGCGCCTGCTGTGTGCGGCCGGCAATGTAACCGAATGTCAGCGATAAAAAAAGCGGCCTGCAGGCCGCTTTTTTCCTGGCGAGGCCGAGGCTTACTTGCCCAGCATCGACACCACATTGTCCGCCCCCGGCGCCCCGAAAGCCTGCTGCTTGAGCACATGCAGCTGGTCGCGCACCTGGGCCGCCTTCTCGAACTCGAGGTTCTTGGCATGGTCGACCATGAGCTTCTCGAGGCGCTTGATCTCTTTCGAAATCTGCTTCTCGCTCATGCCCTCGATCTTCGCGGTTTCCTCGGCCTGTTCCATGTTCTTGGCCGCGGCGGCGCTGTAGACGCCGTCGATCATGTCCTTGATCTTCTTGTTCACGCCTTTCGGGGTGATGCCGTTGGCTTCGTTGAAGGCGATCTGCTTGGCGCGGCGGCGCTCGGTCTCGTCGATGGCTTTCTTCATCGAGTCGGTGATCTGGTCGGCGTACAGGATCGCCACGCCGTTCAGGTTACGCGCCGCGCGGCCGATGGTCTGGATCAGCGAGCGTTCCGAACGCAGGAAGCCTTCCTTGTCGGCGTCCAGCACGGCCACCAGCGAGACTTCCGGCAGGTCCAGGCCCTCGCGCAGCAGGTTGATGCCGACCACCACGTCGAAGGTGCCCAGGCGCAGGTCGCGCAGGATCTCGACGCGCTCGACGGTATCGATGTCGCTGTGCAGGTAGCGCACCTTGATGCCGTGGTCGCTCAGGTATTCGGTGAGCTGCTCGGCCATGCGCTTGGTCAGCGTGGTCACCAGCACGCGCTCGTCCTTGGCGATGCGGTCGTTGATCTCGCCCATCAGGTCGTCGACCTGCGAGCGCGCGGGGCGCACGATGACCTGCGGGTCGACCAGGCCGGTCGGACGCACCACCTGCTCGACCACGTTGTCGGCCTTCTGCTTTTCGTAGTCGGCTGGCGTCGCCGAGACGAAAATGCACTGGCGCATCTTGTTCTCGAATTCCTGGAACTTCAGCGGCCGGTTGTCCAGCGCCGACGGCAGGCGGAAGCCGTAGTCGACCAGGTTCGTCTTGCGCGAACGGTCGCCGTTGTACATCGCGTTGAGCTGGCCGACCATCACGTGCGACTCGTCCATGAACATCAGCGCGTCCTTCGGCAGGTAGTCGATCAGCGTCGGCGGCGGCTCGCCCGGCATCGCGCCGGACAGGTGGCGCGAGTAGTTCTCGATGCCTTTCGTGAAGCCGACTTCGGCCAGCATCTCGAGGTCGAAGCGGGTGCGCTGTTCGAGGCGCTGCTCTTCCAGCAGCTTGCCCGCTTCGCGGAAGTATTCGAGGCGGTCGCGCAGCTCGGCCTTGATCGAGTCGACGGCCTTCAGCACGGTGCTGCGCCCGGTCACGTAGTGCGAACCCGGGTAGACGGTGAAGCGCGGAATCTTCTGGCGCACCTTGCCGGTCAAGGGATCAAACAGCTGCAGCGATTCGATCTCGTCGTCGAACATCTCGACGCGGATCGCCAGCTCGGCGTGCTCGGCCGGGAAGATGTCGATGGTGTCGCCGCGCACGCGGAAGGTGCCGCGCGCGAAGTCCATCTCGTTGCGCGTGTACTGCATCTGGATCAGGCGTGCGATCACGTCGCGCTGCGCCACCTTGTCCTTGGCGCGCAGCGTCAGCACCATCTTGTGGTACTCGTCCGGATTACCGATACCGTAGATGGCCGACACGGTCGCGACGATGATGACGTCGCGCCGTTCCATCAGCGACTTCGTGCACGACAGGCGCATCTGCTCGATGTGCTCGTTGATCGACGAGTCCTTCTCGATGAACAGGTCGCGCTGCGGCACATAGGCTTCCGGCTGGTAGTAATCGTAGTAGGAGACGAAATACTCGACCGCGTTCTGCGGGAAGAACTCGCGGAACTCGGCGTACAGCTGGGCGGCCAGGGTCTTGTTCGGCGCGAACACGATCGCCGGACGGCCCGCACGGGCGATCACGTTGGCCATCGTGTAGGTCTTGCCGGAACCGGTGACGCCCAGCAGCGTCTGGTACATCAGGCCGTCGTCGATGCCTTCGACCAGGCCATCGATCGCGGTCGGCTGGTCGCCGGCGGGCGGGAAGGGCTGGTGCAGCTTGAACGGAGAATTCGGGAAAGTGATGACGGTGGGCGCGGGAGTATTTGCGACCGATAGTTCTGCCATGAGTTCAGACCTTTGCTAGAATTGGAATCCGCCTGCGGCAGTGCAACATCATGCCGCTGTCTATACAACCGCTGCGAACCCAGCCGACAAACCTGAGTCTATCACGATGAATTCCACAGCTCCTGCCAGCATCTTTGGCGCCATTGCCATGGCCCCGCGCGACCCGATCCTGGGCATCACCGAAGCATTCAATGCAGATACCAATCCGGCCAAAATCAACCTGGGCGTCGGCGTCTACTACGATGACAACGGAAAAGTGCCCTTGCTGGCATGCGTACGCAAGGCGGAAGCGATGTTGATGGAACAACCCGCGCCGCGCACCTATCTGCCGATCGAAGGCCTGGGCGCGTATGACAAGGCTGTGCAGGAACTCGTATTTGGGGCCGGCAGCGCCGTAATTCAAGAGAAGCGTGCGGTGACCGTGCAGGCCCTCGGCGGCACCGGCGCGCTGAAGATCGGCGCCGATTTCCTGAAGCGCTTCGCGCCGGGCTCGGACGTCTACATCAGCGACCCGAGCTGGGAAAACCACCGCGCCCTCTTCGAAAGCGCCGGTTTCAACGTCAACAACTACGCCTACTATGACCCAGCCACGCGCGGCGTCAACTTCGAAGGCATGCTGGCCGACCTGCGCAAGATGCCGGAAGGCGCGATCGTCGTCCTGCACGCCTGCTGCCACAACCCGACCGGCGCCGACCTGTCGGCCGACCAGTGGGGCCAGGTGATCCAGGCCGTCCGCGAAAACGGCCTGATTCCCTTCCTCGACATGGCCTACCAGGGCTTCGGCTCGGGCATCGCCGAAGACGGCGCCGTGGTGGGCCGCTTCGTCGACGCCGGCGGCCCGCTGCTGGTCTCGAACTCGTTCTCGAAGTCCTTCTCGCTGTACGGCGAGCGCGTCGGCGCGCTGTCGGTGGTCGGTTCGACCGCGGAAGAGGCGGCGCGCATCCTGTCGCAGCTGAAGCGCGTGGTGCGCACCAACTACTCCAGCCCGCCGACCCATAGCGGCAAGGTGGTCGCAATGGTGCTGTCGACCCCGGAACTGCGCCAGCTGTGGGAAGACGAGCTGGCCGGCATGCGCGTGCGCATCAAGGAAATGCGTGAAGAGCTGGTCAAGAAGCTGGCCGAGAAGGCCCCGGGCCAGGACTTCGACTTCGTGCGCAAGCAGGTCGGCATGTTCTCGTACTCGGGCCTGAGCAAGGACCAGGTCGGCAAGCTGCGCGACGAATCGATCTACGCCGTGGACACCGGCCGTATCTGCGTTGCGGCGATGAATTCGAAGAACATCGATCGCGTCGTTGACGCCATCGCAAAAGTTCTCTAAACTCTTGGCTCTTCCGATTCGGCGCAAGCCGGATCGGAAGAACATGAGTGCTGATCCCTGATAGCTCAGTCGGTAGAGCGACGGACTGTTAATCCGCAGGTCCCTGGTTCGAGTCCAGGTCGGGGAGCCAACATTCTCTGCCTTTTCCGGGCATGCACGATAGGCAAGTTGGCCTGTGCAAGCCGTGCTGGAAAGGCTATAATAGCAACATCAATTCCCTGATAGCTCAGTCGGTAGAGCGACGGACTGTTAATCCGCAGGTCCCTGGTTCGAGTCCAGGTCGGGGAGCCAGAATACAAGAAGGGGCGTCGA
This sequence comes from Massilia sp. WG5, assembly GCF_001412595.2. Lineage (NCBI taxonomy): Bacteria > Pseudomonadati > Pseudomonadota > Betaproteobacteria > Burkholderiales > Oxalobacteraceae > Massilia > Massilia sp. WG5. The sequence continues at coordinate 1,727,613 of NZ_CP012640.2, read as the reverse complement.
GCGATCGACGCCCCTTTTCTTTTATCCTTGCCGGCTGCGCCGGCCCTTGCCTTGCACTGTTCGCTCATTTGATCTAAGATTTCTGCTCAAAGGAGCAAATCATGGACGCGATTGCTGAGAAGTGGTTACCAGGAAACTCCGAAGAGGCGCCGCGCGATCAAGGCCGGTGGCTTAACTTCCGCGAGCTTTATCAAACCACTGCCGTCGATCGGATCGACCTGATCCGCAACGGCGTGAAGGCCGCCGACTTCAAGACCTTCGTCAGCGGCCTCGATGTACAGCAGGAAAAAGTCTTCACCATGCTCGACATCGCCACGGCCACCGTCAACCGCAAGGCCAGCCGCAACGAAGCCCTGTCGCGCGAAGACAGCGAAAAAGTGGTCGGCATGGCAAAACTGATCGGGCAGGTCGAGACCATGCTCGAAGAATCCGGCGATCCGGACCTCATGAAGGATTTCGACGCCGCCCGCTGGCTCACCCACTGGATGGAAGAGCCGATCCCGGCGCTCGGCGGCGCCACGCCCGCCGAATACATGGACACCATCGAAGGTCAGGAGATGATCTCCAAACTGCTCGCAAGGATGCAGACAGGGGCCTACGCGTGAGCGTCGTCTGGCGCATCGCGACCGATACGCCCGGCTATACCGCAGATGACCTGACAGGCGCGGGCGCCAAGCAGTCCGGCGGCCGCTGGAACCGGCCCGGCAACGCCATGCTCTACTGCGCCAGCAATATCTCGCTGGCGGTCCTCGAAACCTTCGTGCGCCTGAAAGCGGGCGGCCTGCCGCTGAACCGCTACCTGGTGGCGCTGACGATTCCCGATGCGGTGTGGAAGAGCGCGACCTGGATGCCCGCGCCGCCGGTGGGCTGGGATGCGATCCCGGCCGGCAAGGTGAGCCTGGACGAGGGCGACCGATGGCTGAAGGCGAATCGCAGCGCGGTGCTGATCGTGCCATCGGTGATCGTGGGCGAAGAGAGCAATGTGCTGATCAATCCGCTGCATCCGGATGCCGGGCGCATCGAGGCCAGGAAGGTCCGGAAGTGGGGCTACGATCCCAGGCTGATGCGCCCGGGATCCTGAGGCGCTTGGCCTGATTACTTGCCCGGCACCGGCCTGACCTTGCCGGCCGCTTCCAGCGCACGATGGCGCGCCGTGTCGATGTCCGGCGCGGTCGCCAGCGCCACGCCCATGCGGCGGCGGCTGAAGGATTCCGGCTTGCCGAACAGGCGGATGTCCGAGCCCGGCACGCGCAGCGCTTCCGCCACGCCTTCGAAGGCGATGCCGGCTTCGTCCAGCTGCCCGTAGATCACCGCGGAAGCGCCCGGCGCGCGCAGCTCGGTGTTCACCGGCAGGCCGAGGATGGCCTTCGCGTGCAGCTCGAATTCGCTCTGCACCTGGGTTGCCATGGTCACCATGCCGGTGTCGTGCGGGCGCGGGCTGACTTCCGAGAACCACACCATGTCGCCCTTCACGAACAGCTCGACGCCGAACACGCCGCGGCCGCCCAGGCTGGCCGTGACCTTGCTGGCGATCTCGCGCGCGCTCTCGAGGGCGCGCGGGCTCATCGGCTGCGGCTGCCAGGATTCGACGTAGTCGCCGTGCACCTGCTTGTGGCCGATCGGCTCGCAGAACTGGGTCGCGATCTCGCCGTTGCCGTTCGTGGCGCGCACGGTCAGCAGGGTGATCTCGTAATCGAAGTCGATGAAGCCCTCGACGATCACGCGGCCGGCATCGACGCGTCCGCCGGCGGCGGCGTGGTTCCAGGCGTTCTCGACGTCGTCGGCGCTGTCCAGCTTCGACTGGCCCTTGCCCGAGGACGACATCACCGGCTTCACCACGTTCGGAAAGCCGATCTCGGCGCAGGCGGCCTTCAGCTCGTCGAGGCTGCTGGCGAAGCGGTAGGGCGAGGTCGCCAGGCCCAGCTCTTCGGCGGCCAGGCGGCGGATGCCTTCGCGGTTCATGGTCAGCTGCGCGGCGCGCGCGGTCGGGATGCAAGTGATGACGCCCGCGGCTTCCAGCTCGGCCAGCTTGTCGGTGGCGATCGCCTCGATCTCCGGCACGACCAGGTCGGGCCGCTCCTGCGCGATCAGCGCGCCCAGGGCCTCGCCGTCGGTCATGTCGATCACGTGGGCGCGGTGCGCGACCTGGTGGCCCGGCGCATCCGGGTAGCGGTCGACGGCGATCACTTCGATGCCGAGGCGCTGCAGGGAAATGATCACTTCCTTGCCGAGCTCGCCGGAGCCGAGCAGCATCACTTTGGTGGCGGAAGGGGAGAGTGGGGTGCCGAGGATGGGTGCTTGCGTCATTGCTGTAGAAGGTGAGGAGGGAAGCGAGCACTATAACAAAATAAAAAATCCTTGCCGGATTTCTTCCAGCGGTTATAATGCGTGCCTCAATTCCCTGATAGCTCAGTCGGTAGAGCGACGGACTGTTAATCCGCAGGTCCCTGGTTCGAGTCCAGGTCGGGGAGCCAGAATTCAAGTAGTACGCCAAAGGCCGCTTCACTGAAGCGGCCTTTTTCGTTTCCAGGCCAAACCATGATCTCCGCACCCGCCGAACACGATGCCGCCCTTGTCGTCGCCCACGCCGCCCAGGCCGATGCCGAAGGCTGGCTGCGCCCGGAACAGCAGGCCCTGATCCACGCGCGCGGCTGGCTGCGCATGCTGGCCCCGCGCAGCGTCGGCGGCCCGGAAGCGGCGCTGCCGGACGTCGTGCGCCTGGAAGAAGCGATCGCCCGCCTCGACGGCAGCATGGGCTGGACCGTGACCCTGTGCGCCGGCGCCGGCTGGTTCGCCGGCTTCCTGGATCCGGGCCTGGCGCGCGCGATCCTGGCGACGCCGGAGGTCTGCCTGGCCGGCAGCGGCGCACCGACCGGCTACGCCGACCGCGAAGATCGGGAACAGGCGGGCTGGCGCATCACCGGCCTGTGGGACTACGCCAGCGGCGCGCCGATGGCGACCCACTTCACCTTCAACGCGATCCTGCGCGAAAACGGCCGCCCGCTGCTCGACGAGGCCGGCCAGCCGCGCATCCAGGCCTTCGTGGTGCCGGCTGCGCTGGTCGAGCTGGTGCCGAACTGGCGCAGCATCGGCCTGCGCGCCACCGCTTCCCACGCCTACCGTGTGCAGGACAAGTGGGTGGGTGCGGAGCACGGCTTCGCCATCGATCCGGCGCGCGCGAAGGAGCAGGGGCCGCTGTACCGTTTCCCTTTCATGGCCTTCGCCTTCGTCACGCTGTCGGCCAACGTGGCCGGCATGGCGGCTCACTTCGTCGAGCTGGCGGCCGAATGCATCGCGCGGCGCCGCAACCGCTTCGGCGGCGCGGGCGAACCTTTGATCGAGGTGCCGGCCGTGCGCGCGCTGCTGGAGGGCGCGCGTGCGCAACTGGAGGATGTCCGCGCGCGCTTCTACGCGTGCCTGGACGCGACCTGGGCGCGGGCGGCGGCCGGCGCGCCGGTCAGCGACGAGGAGGCGGCGCAGATGGAGGCCCTGTCGGTGGAATGGGTGGCCGCTTCGCGCCGCGCCGTCGATACCCTGTACCCCTACTGCGGCCTGTACGCGGCGCGCGAAGACAGCGAGATCAACCGCGTCTGGCGCGATTTCCACACCGCGTCGCAGCACGCCTTGCTGATGCCGCGCGCGGACTCTGGTCAAACGGCAACTATGCAGCTATAATACGGCTTCAATTCCCTGATAGCTCAGTCGGTAGAGCGACGGACTGTTAATCCGCAGGTCCCTGGTTCGAGTCCAGGTCGGGGAGCCAGAATATGGAGGGGCCGCATGCGCAAGCTGCGGCCCTTTTTCATTGTCAGTCATGTTTATCGCCGCATCGCTTGCCGCCTGCCATACATCAGGGTTCGCCACAACCATTCGATCGGGCCGAAGCGATGATGGCGCAGCCAGACCATGCTCAGCTGTATTTGTATGGCGTACACGGCAATGCCCAGCGCGAGCACCGGCGCCGCAGGCAGGCGGCCGAATTGGCCCAGTCCATAGCCGAAAAAAATCCAGCCGAAGACGAGCGACTGCGCAATATAGTTGGTGAAGGCCATGCGGCCGATGGCGGAAAACATCCGGAGCAGGGCGCGGCTCGCGGTGTAGTGGACGGCGTACACGACCAGCGCTGCAAACGCCAGCGCCAGGCAGACCGGCGCCAGTTGCGACAAGCGGTTCTCATCCGCCAGGGCGAGCGTCATGCCGGCAATTCCCAGCGCCCAGCCCAGGCGCGCCAGCGCCGCCTTGCGCCTGGCGCCGCCGGCAAACAGCCCGCTGCGCCAGGCCAGCATGCCGAGAACGAACAAGCCTAGCGTTCGCGGGAAGATATAGACGTGCAAGGGCAGCAGGAAGGGAAGTTCCCGCAGGCTGAAGCGCATCACCTGGAACCAGTTCCCGCCGCCATATACCGCGTTTGCCTGCCCGACATGCCGCGCGATCCAGTCCGGATCCGGCCACGGGTGCAGCGGCAGCGTGGGCAAGGCCAGGTACGCGGCAAACAGCCCCGCTGCCGCCAGCGCCAGCACCCGGCGCGATGCCTGCAGCAGGGGCAAGGCGATCAGGCCCGCCAGCGCATATTCGGTCAGGATGTCGCCGTTCCAGATCAGCAGCAGATGCACGAGGCCAAGGACGAGCAGGACGAGCAGGCGGCGCGTCAGCCAGTAGAGCGGCTTTCCGGTAGCCGACAGGCGCTCGTACTGCATCGCCAGCCCCACGCCGAACAGGAAGGAAAACAGGGCGAAGGCCTTCAGTTCCAGCGCATGGTGCACGATGTTCATCACGGCCCGGTCCAGCGCCGCCGGCTCGGCGGCATCCGTGAACTGGGCGAAGATCGAGACGCGGAATTCGGTCAGCAAATTGACTGCCAGGACGCCGAATAAGGCGATGCCGCGCAGGATATCGATCGATTCGACACGCTGGCCGGCATCGGTCGCGCCCGGTGTGGAAGGTATTTGTCGATGAGTACGCTCAGCGCTCGTATTGGCCATGCAGTGCAATCGTGTTTATTTGCAGACACTCTACACCCGTCCCCAGCCGGCGGGCCGGGATCTTGCCGGCGCGATTTGGCGCCGATGCTTTTCGCCCCTCTCCAGCAGACTTCGCCCGGCCCTCCTATAATCTTTCCTTTACTCCGGGCCGCGCATGAAAACCCCAGTCAATACAAGTACTTACAAGCAAGCCAATGTGCCGGTCGACGGTTTGAGCGGCGCGCAGCTGATCTGGGCCGTGCTCGTGCTGTCGCTGGGTGTCGGCATGTCGGCGCTGGATACCGCGATTGCCAACACCGCGCTGCCCGCGATGGCCGACCAGCTGCACGCGACGCCCGCGAATTCGGTCTGGATCGTGAACGCCTACCAGCTGGCGATGGTCGCGACCCTGCTGCCGGTGGCGGCGCTGGGCGAGACCATCGGCTACAAGCGCGTCTACATCGGCGGCATGGCCCTGTTCACGGCGGCCTCGCTGGCCTGCGCGCTGGCGTGGTCGCTGCCGATGCTGATCGTGGGGCGCCTGTTCCAGGGGCTGGGCGCGGCGATGCTGATGGGCGTGAACTCGGCCCTGATCCGCGCCGTGTATCCGGCGCGGCTGCACGGGCGCGGCTTCGGCAACAATGCGCTGGTGGTGGCGATCGGCTTTGCGCTCGGCCCGAGCCTGGCGTCCGTGATCCTCGCCACCTCCTCGTGGGAATGGCTGTTCGGCATCAACGTCATCCCCGGCATCCTCGGTTTCTTCCTGTCGCGCAAGGCGCTGCCGGAGACCGGCCGCGCCAGCCACAAGGTCGACGGCCTCGCCGGCCTGTACAACGTGGCCGCCTTCGGCATGGCGATCCTGGCGCTGGGCGACGCCGCCCACCGCGTCGGCATGCGCACGCTGCTGCCGGAAATCGTGATCGCGCTGGTCTTCTTCGTCCTGCTGCTGCGCCGCCAGAAGGGGCACCCGGCGCCGCTGCTGCCGGTCGACCTGTTCCGCCTGCCGCTGTTCACGCTGTCGACCCTGACCGCGGTCTGCACCTTCGCGGCGCAGGCGCTGGCCTTCGTCGCGCTGCCCTTCTATTTCGAGAGCCAGCTGGGCCGCACGCCGGTCGAGACCGGCTTCCTGCTGACCCCGTGGCCGGTGATGGTCGGCGTGATGGCGCCGGTGGCGGGGCGCCTCAGCGACCGTTATTCGCCGGGCCTGCTGGGCGGCGTCGGCCTGGCGATCCTGGCGGCCGGCCTGGCCCTGCTGCTGGGCATGCCGGCATCGCCCTCGGCACTGGACATCGGCTGGCGCATGGCCGTGTGCGGCATCGGTTTCGGTTTCTTCCAGGCGCCGAACGTGAAGGCGATCATGGCCAGCGCGCCGCCTTCGCGCAGCGGCAGCGCGAGCGGCATGGTGGCGACCGCGCGCCTGGTCGGCCAGTCGCTAGGGGCCGCGCTGGTGGCCTTCTGCCTGACCATGTTCTACCTGCGCGGCACCTGGTACGCGATCGCGATCGCGGCGGTCTTCGCCGCCGCCGCCAGCATCGCCAGCTTCTCGCGCCTGATGGTGGCCGAGCCGGCGCACGACCTTTAAAAGGCGGCGCCCGCCTCGATATGAGAGGGATGGCGCGCCGCACCCGCATTCCCGATCTTCCCGAGGCTTCCGACGTCCCTGCCGATGAGGCCGCGTGCCCCTTGTGCGGCCGGCCGCTGGGCACCGTCAACATCGACCGGCACCACCTGGTGCCGAAGACCTTCAAGGGCAAGGAGCAGTTCCCGATCCACAAGATCTGCCACCGGAAGATCCATGCGACCTTCTCGGAGCGTGAGCTGCTGCGCGCCTATCACACCTGGGAAGCGTTGCAGGGCCACGAGGACATCCAGTCCTTCATCGGCTGGGTGGCGAAGAAGCCGCCCGGGTTCTACACCCGCACCTTCACGGCCAACAAGAAACAAGGCCGGCGCTGAAGGCCTGTGCTGCTGGCGGCGGAAACGGCATCGTCCATATAGGAAATGATGTAAAATCAAATCTTAAGATTTTGCAATTCGCGTTTCCCCCCCACCACCGATGCCGCCGCAGTTGCAATGACCCAAGACGAATCCAGCGCCTGTTCCGTTCTCCTCATCGACGACGAGCCTTTTGCCGAAGACATCATCTCGCATGGCCTGAAAGCCTGTTCGCCGCATGTGCTGCGCTTTGCGAGCCGGCCGGAGATGGCGGTCGAGCTGGCCAGGGAGATCGGCGCCACGGTGGTGCTGGTCGACCTGCGCATGCCGGAGATCGACGGCCTGGAAGTCACGCGGCGCCTGCGCGCCAACCGCGACACCGAACACATTCCCGTGATCGTGCTGTCCTCGGAAGACGATCCGGACATCAAGGCCAAGGCCTTCGCGGTGGGCGCCAACGACTACCTGGTGAAATGGCCGGACCCGCGCGAACTGGTGGCGCGCGTGCGTTACCACAGCGACGCCTTCATCGCCCGGCGCCAGCGCGACGACGCCTTCGTCTCGCTGCGCCACAGCCAGGAGCAGCTCGCGGCCAGCCAGTCGGCGCTGTTCCAGGCCCAGAAGATGGAAGCGATCGGCCAGCTCACCGGCGGCGTGGCGCACGACTTCAACAACGTGCTGCAGATCATCGGGGGCAACCTGCAGCTCCTGAAGCTGGTCGGCAACCTGAACGAGGCCGGCAAGGCGCGCGTCGACATGGCGCTGGCCGGCGTCGAGCGCGGCGCCAAGCTGTCCTCGCACCTGCTGGCCTTTGCCCGCCGCCAGCCCTTGCAGGCGGTGGTGATCAACCCCGGCCACCTGCTGCGCGAGATGGAAGACATGATGCGCCGGGTGCTGGGGCCGCGCGCGCGCGTCGTCACCGAGATCGAGCACCGCCTTGGCAGCACCCTGGTCGATCCGAACCAGCTCAACAACGTCCTGCTGAACCTGGCCATCAATGCGCGCGACGCGATGGCCGGCAGCGGCACGCTTACCATCCGCGCCGCCAACAGGGGGCCGGACGACGCACTGCCGCCGTCGCTGGAAGCCGGCCGCTACGTGATGATCGAGATCCTTGATACCGGCAAGGGCATGCCGGCGGACGTGCTGGAGCGCGCCTTCGAGCCCTTCTTCACCACCAAGCCGACCGGGCAGGGCACCGGCCTGGGCCTGTCGATGGCCTATGGTTTCGTGAAGCAGTCGGGCGGCGAGATCGTGCTGCAGAGCGAGCCGGGCAAGGGCACCAGCGTGAGCATCTGGCTGCCGCGCAGCGAATCCGAGCCGACGGCGTTCGAGGACGTGGCGGCGGCGCCGCTATTGGGCGGCCCCGAAACCATCCTGGTGGTCGAGGACGAGGAAGACGTGCGCAGCGCCACCTGCGGCATCCTGTCGGCGCTCGGCTACCGGGTGCTGGAGGCGCCCGATGCGGCGGTGGCGAAGGCGATCGTGGAGAGCGGCGAAGAGATCGACCTGGTGTTCAGCGACGTCATCATGCCGGGACCGGTCAGCAGCCTGCAGCTCGGCGAAACCGTGCGCGCCCTGCTGCCGCACGCCCAGATCCTGTACACCTCGGGCTATGCGGAAGGCGTGCTGGCGCACGAGGGCAAGCTGGAAGCGAACATCAACCTGCTGCAGAAACCCTACCATCCGGACGCGCTCAGCGCGCGCATCCGCCATCTGCTGCGCCGGCGCGCGGCGTGAGCCTTACTTGGCCTGCTTGATGACCTTGTGGGAACCCGGCGGCGGTTCGTTCAGCACCGCCCAGAAGATCCCGAGGTCGGCGATCGCGCGCACGAATTCGGTGAAGTCGACCGGCTTGACCACGTAGGCGTTCACGCCCAGCTCGTAGCTGCGCACCAGGTCCTGTTCTTCCTTCGACGAGGTCAGCATCACCACCGGCAGGGGTTTCAGGGCGGGGGTCTCGCGGATTTCCTTCAGCACTTCGAGGCCGTCGACCTTCGGCAGCTTGAGGTCGAGCAGCACGACCGCCGGGTTGCCGGCCGCGCGCCCGGCGTGTTCGCCACGCCGGTGCAGGTAGTCGAGCGCCTCGGCGCCGTCGCGCACGACGATCACCTGGTTGGCGAGCTGGCTCTTCGACAGCGCGATCAGCGTCAGCTCCAGGTCGTTGGGATTGTCTTCGACAAGCAGGATGGGCTTGAGCATGCGTTCTTTCAGGATTCGATCGGTAAATTCGGTTAATTCAGGTGTCTGGTACATGTTTCGGAATTGCAAAGGAGAAGGTCGCGCCTTCGCCCTGGACTGACTTCGCCCACACCCGGCCATGATGGCGCTCGACGATGCGGCGCACGTTCGCCAGGCCGATGCCGGTGCCCTGGAAGTCTTCCATGCGATGCAGGCGCTGGAATACGCCGAACAGCTTGTGGACGTAGTCCATATTGAAGCCGGCGCCATTGTCGGCGACGTGGAACACGGTCTCGTTGGGGGCGTCCTCGAAGCTGACGCTGATCACGGCCGGGTCGCGCTGGCCGGTGAACTTCACTGCGTTGGACAGCAGGTTGAACATCGCCAGGTGCAGGAAGGTCGGGTCGGCATGCACCTGCGGCAGCGGGTCGATCTTCCATTCGATGTTGCGGCCCTGCGTTTCCAGCGCCAGCTTGTCGATGCAGGCGGCCACCAGGTCGCCCATGTCGACATCGGTCGGGCGCAGCGAGGCGCGGCCCATCTGCGAGAACGACAGCAGGTCGTCGACCAGCTTGCCGGCCAGGCGCGCGGCTTCCTTGATATTGCCGAGGAATCGCTGGCGCTGCTGCCCGTTCTCGCTGCCGGCCGATTCGATCAGGAGGTCGGCAAAGCCGACGATGTGACGCAGCGGTGCGCGCAGGTCATGCGACACCGAGTAGGAAAAGGCTTCCAGCTCCTTGTTGGAGCGGGTCAGTTCCTCGGCCAGTTCGGCCATCTGCTCGGCGCGTTCGAGGACAATGCCCAGCAGCGCGGCGCGGAACTCCACCGCCAGCTCGATCTCGCCGCTATGCCAGGGCACGCTGGTGCCATGAATGGTCTCGCGCCAGGCTTCGAAGCTGGTGCGCGGCGAAAGCTGCAGTGCAATTCCGGCGGCGGCTGCCTGCGCGATCTTGTCGTGCGGGTTGCCGGCCCATTCGATCGTATGCACGAACTCGGGGCGGAACCACAGCAGATAGTTCTTGTGGATGCGCGACAGCGGCATCGCCAGCAGGCCGCTAGCGTTGCGGATCATTTTTTCGCCGCCGGGCCAGGCGGCGGACAGCTTGTCGGTATGGTAGACGTCGCCATGGTCGTGCGCAGCCAGCCAGTCGACCAGCTCGAGAAGCTCTGCCTGCTCCGGGGCGTCGCCGAAGGTCAGCACGCGTTCGTCGACCACCACCGCGACGCCGCTGGCGCGCGCGAAGCGCAACAGCTCCGGGAACACGTTCGACAGGTTCTCGACGAAATCGTTGCCCTGGCTGAGGCCGGCCAGCATCGACACCATGATGCGGCGCACTTCCAGGCGGAAGCTCAGCTCGCGGGCGTCCTCGCGCGACTCGATGCACAGCGCCAGGAGCTGGGCCAGCTGCTCGCAGGCGGTGCGCTGCTCGAACGGCACCGGCGACGGATCTTCGTTGTGGCAGGAGATGATGCCCCACAACTGGCCCTTGACCATCAGCGATACCGACATCGACGCCATCGTATGCATATTGCGCATGTACTGCAGGTGGACCGGCGAAACGCTGCGCAGTACCGCGAACGACAGGTCGTTCGGCTTGCCGGTCAGCGGATTCAGGGCCGGGACCAGCGGCGCCGGCGTGTAATTGGCGTCCTGGATCAGGCGGATCGGCGACAGCGCATACAGTTGGCGCGCCTGCGCCGGAATGTCCGACGCCGGGAAATGCTGGCCCAGGTAGGATGCATAGTCCTCCTGCTTCGCTTCCGCCATCACGTGGCCATGACCGTCGCGGTCGAACTGGTAGACCAGGACGCGGCCGAAACCGATGACCGAGCGCACGTGCTGACAGGCCAGCGCAGCCAGGGATTCCACGCATTCCGCGCCGTTGACTTTCTGCAGGAAGTCGCCGATCAGCGAATACAGCTGGCGGAAGTCGGCCGGCGCGGCGCGTTCGGTCGGTTCGAACTCGAGGATCGTCAGCGCGTCCCAACGATGGCCGAGGACGTCGAAATGGCGGCCGTTCGCGGCAGTGATGGTGCCGACGTAATACGGACGGGCGCCCAGCTTCGCTCCCGGACCCGCGGCCAGCTCCGGCGCCAGGCATTGGGCGGCCGCTTCGCCGATGGCTTCGGCAAGGGGACGGCCAATTGCCGAACCGGCCGGAACGCCGGTCCAGTCGCCAAGGTTCGCGCTCGCCTGTAGTACCTCCAGTTCACCCGACAGCGTCAGCAAGAAACCATGCGGCTGGATACTGCCGGGCGTGCGAATCGGCTCCCTGTCGCAGGCAGAGAGGTCGAGTTCCGGAACGGATGGGGCAGAAGTCATGTACTGAGCGCTCAAGAACGTTAATTGCAAGCCCGCCATTTTACATTGAATGGCAAGCGTGCCCTCATTTAGGCTTTTAACAATCTTGCGATGCAGCGCGAACACAACGGTATTTACAATGTTGCGATGTGAACTCACCGCGGCGTGCGCAAGGCAAGGCAGACGGTGAGCGTGTATGATTAAATGGATTTGGATCAATAAATTCGTGCATCTGGACACGAGTGCCTAGCCATGAGCGAACACATGCAGCCTGAAAAAGTCCTGTCGGATGAGCGGCGTTACCAATACCTGATCTCCGGCATCAACGACTATGCGATCTACATGCTCGATCCGCAGGGTCACGTGAGCAGCTGGAATGCCGGTGCGAACCGGTTCAAGGGCTACGTCGCGCAGGAAATTCTGGGCGAGCATTTTTCGCGCTTCTATACCGACGAGGACCGCGCCACCGGCTTGCCGGCGCGCGCCCTGGCGACCGCCCTCAAGGAAGGGAAGTACGAGTCGGAAGGCTGGCGCGTGCGCAAGGACGGGACGCGCTTCTGGGCCCACGTCGTCATCGACCCGATCTACAACGAGGACGGGGTCCTGCTCGGCTTCGCCAAGGTGACCCGCGACGTCACCGAGCGCAAGAAGGCCGAGGACAAGCTGCGCGAGAGCGAACAGCGCTTCCGCCTGCTGGTGCAGGGCGTGACCGACTACGCGATCTACATGCTGTCGCCGGAAGGCGTGGTCACCAACTGGAATTCGGGCGCCGAGCGCATCAAGGGCTACGCCTTTGCCGAGATCGTCGGCAGCCATTTCTCGCGCTTCTACACGGCCGAAGAGCAGGCCGCCGGCGTGCCCAAGCGCGCGCTGTCCACCGCCGCCAGCGCCGGGCGCTTCGAGGCCGAGGGCTGGCGCGTGCGCAAGGACGGCACCCGCTTCTGGGCCCACGTGATCATCGACGCCGTCCACGACGACGCGGGGCAGCTGGTCGGCTTCGCCAAGATCACGCGCGACCTGACCGAGAAAAAGCGCGCCGCCGAGGCCCTGGAAGCCGCGAATGCCGCGCTGTACCAGGCCCAGAAGATGGAATCGATCGGCCAGCTCACCGGCGGCGTCGCGCACGACTTCAACAATCTGCTGTCGGTGCTGTCGAGCGGCCTCGAAGTGCTGGCCCTGCAGCGCGGCGAGACCGGCGACACCCGCACCATCGAAAGCATGCGGCGCGCGGTCGACCGCGGCGCGCGCCTGACCCAGCAGCTGCTGGCCTTCGCGCGCCAGCAGCCGCTGCAGGCCGAAACCCGCAACCTGAACCGCATCATCACCGGCTTCGAACCGGTGCTGCGGCGCGCCGGCAATGCCAGCATCGAGTTCGAGGTCGACCTCGACCGCAAGGCGCACAGCGCCGTCATCGACAGCGCGCGCCTCGAATCGGCGCTGCTGAACCTGGTCGTGAACGCGCGCGACGCCATGCCGGACGGCGGCCGCATCGTCATCGCGACCCGCAACGTCACGCTCGAACGGCATCACCAGGCCGGCAGCCTGCCGGCCGGCGACTACGTGCGCATCACGGTCGCCGACACCGGCACCGGCATGCCGCCCCAGGTGGTGTCGCGCGCCTTCGAACCCTTCTTCACCACCAAGGAAGTGGGCAAGGGCACCGGCCTGGGCCTGTCCCAGGTGTACGGCTTCATCAAGCAGTCGGACGGCGACGTCGTCATCGAGAGCACGCCGGGCGAGGGCACCACGATCGCGATCTACCTGCCGGCGGTGGTGTCCGATGCGCTGGAGGACCGCCGCCCGCACATCGAGCGCGTGCTGATCGTCGAGGACGAGCCGGACCTGATGGACGTCGCGGCCTCGCTGTTCACCAGCATGGGCTACGACGTGGTGACCGCATCCAGCGGCCGCGAGGCGATCGACCTGATGGAGCAGCGCGACGTCGACATCCTGTTCACCGACGTGGTCATGCCGAACGGGATGGACGGGATCGAACTGGCCAGCTATACGCGCGCCCACTATCCGGACACCAAGATCATGCTGGCGTCCGGCTATCCGCTGCCGGCGCTCAAGCAGCGCCACGGCAAGGACCTGAGCGAGTTCGCCTTCGTCAACAAGCCTTACCGCCTGTCGGACCTGGCGCGCACGCTGCGGTCGGCGATGTAAACCCAGGGTGGGCACCCCGTGCCCACCATGCCGTCACAATCCGAAAATGATGTCGCAGATGCGGTCGTAGACCGGATCCGCCGACGGCCCCGGGTTCGGCCAGTTCAGGATGTCGAAGTGGTCGTAGCCTTCGTAGGTGCCGAGGAAGTTCCAGCTGCCTTTCACCGCCGTGCCGTCGTAGTCGCGCACCGGATGGCCGTCGGGGGCACGCATGCTGACCGTGTTGACCACGCCGTCGCTGGCGAACCAGCTGCTGTCGATGCGCACCCGGCCGCGCGCCGACTGGGTATAGGAACCCATGCCCGGCTGCGCCAGCGAACCCGCGATGAACTCGCCCGCGAACAGCTTGAAGTAGGGGATCATGTCCTCGCGCGGGTACTGGAACCGGCTGCTCTGGACGGGCGCCAGCACGCGGTCGCTGCCGTTGCAGCACCAGGCCCCGGCCACGGTTGCGCGCGTCGCCACCGAAAACCAGTAGACCGAGGGCGAGGTTTGCGCCCAGCGGTTGAATTCGCGTGCGCCGTCCGGCGCCAGTTCCCAGTGCGCCAGGCGCTGGTCGAAATTGTCGCGCAGCGGGCTGCGCAGGTTCGGCAGGACGTCCAGCACGGCGTCGCGCAGGGTGGTGCCGTTGTGCGGCGCCGAGATCGTCACCACGCTCCTGACCCAGCCGGTCTTGCCGCCCCGGTAGAGCTCGCCGCCGCCTTCGTCGCCGTCCGGCGAACCGTGTTCGAGTAACTGGACCAGGGCGCGGATCGTGGTGCCGCCCTGGCTGTGGCCGATCAGGTGGACCGGGTGCCGCGCATCCCATTGCGGGTAGAAGGCGAGCGGATAGCCGTGCGGATTGTCGTTCGGATCGGCGGCCCAGCACTTGCCGTCCGGCTTTTGTGGCTGGCCCGGATAGCCGTAGCGGGCGACGTGGGTGGCGCCGTAGTCGACGCAGCCGCCCTTGATCTGGGCGTACAGCTCGGCGGCGCGGTCCCAGTTCGAGCTGATCGCGCCGACCCCGGCGGTGTAGACCGCATGCGGCCCCTTGTAAAGCTGCATGCGGGCGGCGATGTCGTGGTAACCGCCCCAGTACAGGAAGCCGTTGCCGGGATAGCTGTCCGGGCCGAAGCCGAGGAAGCCGTGGACCAGCACGACCGGATCGTTGTTGGCGGCCCCGGCGTTGGCGGCGCCCAGCGTGCAGCCCAGGGCCAGCAGCGCGCGGGCGCAGATCTTCTTGATTGGCGACATGCAGCTCTCCCGGCATGGGTGGCGGACGCTACATTGTCGAATTGGACTCCCGGGCGGAGTTTGCGCTAGCTCGATTTAGTTCGCCACCACAGCCGTACTGCCCAGCTGCGCAGTCCCCGCGCCGTCGCTTGAGGTCGCTGGCGCCGGCGCCGGCGTGTTGGAGGCCGTCACCGCGGCCTTCTCGGCCAGGTCCGGATTCCACACCACGCTCTCGTCGACCGAGTACAGGCGGCACGGCTTGTCGCTCTTGGCCGAGCAGGTCGCCAGGGCGCGCGCTTCCGGATCCTCGCCTTCCTCGGCCCAGCACCAGGCGCCGCTCGGCGACACCGCGAAGGCGCGCGGGGTCATCTTGGTGAGATATTCGGCGTAGGCGCGCTTGCCGTTCTCGCTCAGGAAGGGCACCGAGGCGACGTCGCCGATGCTGGCGAAATTGGTCGGCTGCGGCAGCGGCGGCTCCGGCACCTTGTACAGCACCTTGGTCGGCATGCCGACCTGGTCCAGGAAGCGCATGGTGTCGGCCAGCCAGACCTTTTCGCCGTCGCGGCTGGCCAGCATGCCGTGCGAATCGCGCTTGAACGCCGCGTATTCGACCAGCTGGGCCTTGCCGCCGGCCTGCTCGAAGGCGTCGTGCATGCGCGCCACCAGTTCCGGACCGAACAGCGAATCGTTCGCGCCGTACATCCACAGGCTCGGGATCTTGTTCTGCGCGCCATACTCGGCAAAGGCCGAGACCAGCGACGAGCGCCAGCCGCAGCTGTTGCTGTCGTCGCGCAGGCCGCCGGCGAAGTTGAGCAGGGCGCGCACGCCCGGCAGTTCCTGGGTGCCCAGCGCCATCGTCGCCAGGCCGCCGTAGGACTGGCCGGCCACCACGATGCGGTCGGCGTCGATCCACTTCTGTTCGCGGGCGAATTCCAGGGTCGCGCGGATGTCCTCGGCCTGGATGTAGCCGTTGGCGGTCATGTCGCAGCCGCGGTCGCGGTAGCGCCCGGTCGAGTTGGCGAAGCCCTGGCGCATCGGCACCATCACCGCGTAGCCGCGCGCCACGAAAGCGTGGGCCATGTGATAGAAGCGGTCGCGCGGCTGCAGGTTCGGGTGCCCCGGATCCTTGCCGTGGTTGATGATGATGAGGGGGAAGGGACCCGGACCGTTCGGCTGGAACACGGTCGTCTCCAGGCGCGCCTCGTGATTCTGGCCGGCCGGGATCAGCATGATGTGCTCGTTGATCCTGTAGTCGAGTTGCAACTCTTGCTCGACCGACAGACCCGGCAGCAGGGCCAGGCCGACGATCAGTGCGGTGGTCAGTTTGCGAACAGATGCGCGTGCTCTAGACATGGAAGACTCTGGAACGGCGGGCCTCACGGTTGTGTCCGTCAGGGAACCAATTGCTTAGCGGAATAAATTTATTCTAAGCACGGTAATTTGCGAGAGCAATATCCGATTAACTAATTCGCGCATTAAATCTTCGTGTGTGGTCAAGTTTTCCAGAACAAGCAGATAATCAGTGTGTCCAACGATTTGGTGACCCATGGTTGCTTTCGATGAAAGACTGAGCGAGCGGTTTACCCAGGCGCTGCAGGCCGGCAGCCGGGCCTGGCGCCAGGCGCTGGAGCGCCAGCTGAAGGCCTGCGGCCTGACCGCGGCCGGCTGGAGCGCGGTGGCCGCGCTGGCCGAGCTGGACCGCGCCGCCGAGGGCGAGGAGGCGCGCCCGCCCTCGCAGACCGAGCTGGCCCAGCACCTGGGCGTGGACGGCGCGACCCTGGTCGCCACCATCGACCGCCTGGCCGCCTCGAACCTGATCGAGCGGACCCCGAGCCGGCGCGACCGCCGCGTCAAGCTGATCGTGCTCACGCCGCAGGGCCGGACGCTGGAGGAAAAGCTGCGGGCGCAGGCGGAGCGCCTGCGGCGCGACGCGCTCGCGCGCCTGGACCCGACCCAGGTCGCGGCCGCCGCCGCGGTGCTGGAAAGCCTGCAGCAGGCGCTGGAGAGCGCATGAGCGACAAGTACGCGCCGCGCGACTGGCATCCCGACGAACGGCCGACCCTGCCGGGCAGCCCGTCCTTCCCGCAGCACACGCCGCGCCGCCGTCTCGCCTTCTTCCTGGTCGGGACCCTGGTCACCCTGACCGGCGGCCTCGGCAATTCACTGGTGACGGTCAACCTGATCAACCTGCAGGGCGCGCTGGGCGCCTATGCGTCCGAGGTCAACTGGCTGCCGACCGCCTATGTGATGACCAACGCCTCCATGAACCTGCTGCTGGTGAAGTTCCGCCAGCAGTTCGGCCTGCGCGCCTTCACCGAATTCTTCCTGGTGCTGTATGCGCTGGTCACCTTTGCCCACCTGTTCGTCAACGACCTGGGCTCGGCGATCGCGGTGCGCGCGGCGCACGGGATGGCGGGCGCGGCGCTGTCCACGCTCGGCCTGTACTACACGCTGCAGGCGGCCTCCAGGCGCGAAATACGGCCGCGGTTCATCGCGGCCTCGCTCGGCATCTCGCAGCTGCCGCAGCCGATCGCCTACCTGTTCTCGACCCGGCTGCTGGAACTGGCCAACTGGCGCGGCCTGTACCTGTTCGAGCTGGGCCTGACCCTGGTCACGCTGAGCGCCGTGCTGTGGCTGAAGCTGCCGCCGGGCGACCGCTTCAAGGCCTTCCGGCCGACCGACTTCCTGACCTTCGCGCTGTTCGCGCCCGGCGTGGCCCTGCTGTGCGCGGCGCTGACCTTCGGGCGCGTGCTGTGGTGGACCTCGCAGCCCTGGGTCGGCGTGGCGCTGGCCGGCGCCGTGTTCCTGATCGTGGCCGCGATCGCCGTCGAGCACAACCGCAGGAACCCGCTCCTCAACCTGCGCTGGCTCACCAACGGCATGATCGCGCGCCTGTTCCTGGCGATGATGCTGGTGCGCGTCGTGCTGTCCGAGCAGAGCGTGGGCGCGGTCGGCTTCCTGCGCCTGGTGGGCCTGAACAACGACCAGATGACGATGCTGTTCCTGGTGGTGCTGCTGGCCACCGTCGCCGGCATCGCGATTGCGGTGCTGGTCATGAACCCGCAGCACCTGATGGGGCCGCAGGTGGTGGCGCTCCTGATCATGGCGCTGGGCGCCTGGATCGATTCGCACGCGACCAGCCTGACCCGTCCCGAAGAGATGTACGTGAGCCAGGCCATGCTGGCCTTCGGCGGCGTGCTCTTCCTCGGGCCGCTGCTGCTGACCCTGATGGGCACGGTGGTCACCAACCCCGGCAACCTGATCACCTTCTCGGTGCTGTTCAGCCTGACCCAGAACATCGGCGCGCTGCTCGGTTCCTCGCTGCTCGGCACCTGGCAGGTCACGCGCGAAAAATTCCACTCGTCGATCCTGGCCGAGCAGCTCAGCAGCCTGGATCCGCTGGTGGCCGCCCGCATCCAGCGCGGCGCGGCGGCCTACGCCGGCACCCTGGCCGACCCGGCCGCGCGCACCCGGCAGGGCATCTCGGTGCTGGCGCAGACCCAGACGCGCGAGGCCAACATCCTGGCCTACAACGACGTGTTCCTGGCGATCGCCGCGATCGCCGCCTTCCTGGCGCTGTGGATCTTCGGGCGCGCATTGTGGCTGATGTACGTGGCGCCGCCCGCCGCCCCGCCCGCCAAGGGCCACACGGCGCTCGACGAAGGACCGGCCGAACCGCCGACCGATTCGCCGATCGCGACGCCGGAAGGCCAGCCGCCGCTGCCGGTGCCGCGCCATCCGCTTCCGCATACGAGATAACGAGATAACGAGATAACGAGATAACGACCCATGGCCGAGACCCCGACCACACAACAGAAATCGAACCGCCACGTCATTGCCAGCGGCCTGCTGTTCGCGCTCATCGCACTGATCGGCGTGCTGATCGTGCTGTATGCCTGGGACCTGCCGCCCTTCCGCAGCGCGATCCAGAGCACCGAGAACGCCATGGTGCGCGGCCAGGTGACGATCATCAGTCCGCAGCTGTCCGGCTACATCGTCGAGGTCGACGTGCAGGACTTCCAGCACGTCCGCAAGGGCCAGCTGCTGATGCGCATCGACGACCGCATCTACAACCAGCGCCTGGAGCAGGCGCGCGCCCAGCTCGCGAGCCAGCGCGCGGCGCTCGCCAACTTCGCCCAGAGCCGGAAGAGCGCGGCCGCCACCATCGCCCAGAACCAGGCGGCGGTGGCGAACGCGGCCGCCCAGGCCCAGCGCGCCCAGGCCGACCTGCGCCGGGTCGAGGAACTGGCCGCCGACGGTTCGCTGTCCGCGCGCGAACGCGACGCCGCCCGCGCCGCCCGCGCGCAGGCGGTGGCGCAGACCGAGCAGTCGCGCGCGGCGCTGGAGATCTCGCGCCAGAGCGCCAGGACCGTGGATGTCAACCGCGCGTCGCTGGAGGCGGCGGTGGCGAACGCCGAGGCGGCCGTGAAGCTGGCCGAGATCGATCTCGCCAATACCCGCATCGTCGCGCCGCGCGACGGCCAGCTGGGCCAGGTGACGGTGCGCCTCGGCGCCTTCGTCAACGCCGGCGCCCAGCTCACCGCGCTGGTGCCGCAGACCATGTGGGTGGTGGCGAACCTGAAGGAAACCCAGATGGCGAACGTGCGCCTGGGCCAGCCCGTCACCTTCACGGTCGACGCCCTGAACCACGCCAGGCTGCGCGGCCACGTCGAGCAGATCTCGCCCGCCACCGGCTCCGAGTTTTCGGTGATCACGCCGGATAACGCGACCGGCAACTTCGTCAAGATCGCCCAGCGCATCCCGGTGCGCATCAGCATCGACCCCAACCAGGACCTGGCCGCGCGCCTGCGGCCGGGCATGTCGGTGGTGACCAGCATCGACACCTCGGCGCCCGCCGCCGCAAAGGGACCGCAGCGATGAGCAAGGGGAGCAAACTGGCATGCGCCGTGGCGGCCGCCGCATTGCTGGCCGGCTGCCGGATTCCGGTGCAGGACCGTCCGGCCTCCACGCTCGCGCTGCCGGCGGCCTGGCGCGCGCCCCTGCAGGTGGGGCCGAACGCCGCCGTCGAGAAGGAATGGTGGCGCGCCTTCGGCGATCCGGTGCTGGACGCCCTGGTGGCGCAGGCGCTGGCGCACAACGCCGACCTGCGCACGGCGCGTTCGCGCCTGCAGGAATACCAGGCGCGGATCCGCGTCGCCCGCTCGGCCCAGGAACCCAGCGTGTCCGTCACGACGGGACCGTCGCGCGGGCGTTCGATCGGCCCCTTCGGCACGCCGGTGGAGGCGACCAACTTCACCGGCAATGTGCAGGCGGCCTACGAACTCGACCCATGGGGCCGGCTGGAATCCGCCACCCGGGCCGCGCGCTTCGACTACGCGGCCCAGCAGGCCGCCGCCGACGCGGTGGCGCTGTCGGTGGCGGCCAGCACGGCGTCCGGCTACCTGAACCTGCGCGGACTGGACGCCCAGCTGGCCCTGGCGCGCCAGACCCTGGCCTCGCGCCAGGCTTCGCTGGCGCTGGCGCGGCGCCAGTTCGAGGTCGGCTACAGCTCGCGCCTGGAGGTGTCCCAGTCCGAGGCCGAATACCGCAACACGGCCGCCGCGATCCCGCAGCTGGAGCGCTCGATCACCCAGCAGGAGAATGCCCTGAGCCTGCTGCTCGGCGCGAATCCCGGGCCGGTGGCGCGCGGCGCCGACCTGGCGGGCCTGCGCGCGCCGGGCATCGCGCCCGGCCTGCCGTCCGCGCTGCTGCGGCGGCGCCCCGACATCGCCCAGGCCGAGCGTACGGTCGCCGCCGCCGACGCCAGCCTGGCCGCCGCGCGCGACCAGATGCTGCCCTCGCTGCGCCTGACCGCGTCGGTCGGCGCCTATGCGCACAAGCTGCCCGACCTGCTGAGCGGTTCCGGCACGCTGCTGTGGAGCGTCGGCGGCAGCGTCCTCGCGCCGCTGTTCGACGCCGGCCGCCTGCGCGCCCAGGCCGAGATCTCGGCATCGCTGCGCGACCGCGCCGTGTTCGCCTACGAATCGGTGGTGCGCAACGCCTTCGCCGAGACCGAGAACGGCCTGGCGGCGGTGCAGCGCCTGCGCGAACAGCTGGAGCAGGCCGAAGCGCGCAGGGTGGCGACCGCCGAGGCCCTGCGCATCGCCCACAACCGCTACCGCAACGGCTATTCGTCCTATCTCGAGGAGCTGGACGCCCAGCGCAACAATTTCAGCGCCGAGACCAATGTGCTGCAACTGCGCGCCAGCTACCTGGCGGCGCATGTCGACCTGTACCGGGCGCTGGGCGGAGGCTGGACCGTGGCACCATGACTTCATGAGCATTTGCAAAGACCGGAGGCGAGCATGATCAATATCGGAATCATCGTGGGCAGCACCCGCCCGGGCAGGAAGGCGCTGGACGTGGCGCGCTGGGTGATGGAATGCGCAGGCACGCGCGGCGACGCCGCCTTCGAACTGGTCGACATCCAGGCGTTCGATCTGCCGCTGCTGGACGAGCCGGCGCCGCCCTCGATGGGCCAGTATTCGCAGCCGCACACCAAAGCCTGGGCGGCGAAGATCGCCGAATTCGACGGTTTCGTGTTCGTCACGCCCGAATACAACCACGCGACCTCGGGTGCGCTGAAGAACGCCATCGACTTCCTGTACAAGGAGTGGAACAACAAGGCCGCCGGCTTCGTCGGCTACGGCAGCGCGGGCGGAGCGCGCGCGATCGAGAACCTGCGCCTGGTGATGGGCGAGCTGATGGTGGCGGACGTGCGGGCCCAGGTGATGCTGTCGCTGTTCACCGACTTCGAGCAGTTCACGAGCTTCAATCCGGCCGAGCACCACGAGCGCGCGGTCGAGGCCATGCTCGACCAGGTGGTGCAGTGGAGCGCGGCGCTCAAGCCGCTGCGCAAGGACGACGCGCCGGTCCCGGTGCCGGACAATATGCCGCCGCGCGGGGAGCGGGTCGGCGGCAGCTTCTAGATTTGTCGCGGGCGGGCGCGGGTACAATCGGCGCCCATGACGATTTCCACTTCCCGCCGCGCCACCTGCGCGGCCTGCCTGCGCGCCGAGAGCGCCTGCATCTGCGGCTTCGTGAAGCCGCTGCCCAGCCAGGTCGAACTGCTGGTGCTGCAGCATCCGCTCGAGGTGCGCAACGCCAAGAACAGCGCGCGCCTGTTGCACCTGTGTTTGCCGTCGAGCCGGCTGCTGGTGGGCGAGACCTTTCCGGTATCGGAACTCGATGCGGCATTGCATGCGGACGGGCGCACGCCTGTGCTGCTGTATCCGCAGACGGCGGGCGAGGCCGCGCTCGGCCTGCCGGCGCCGCCCCGTATCGAAGCGGCCCTGCTGGCGCGGCCGGAGCGGCTGCGCCTGGTGCTGCTGGACGCCACCTGGCGCAAGAGCCGCAAGATGCTCTACCTGAATCCGGCGCTGCAGCGCCTGCCGCGCCTGGCCCTGGAGGACATGCCGCCGTCCGCTTATCGGATTCGCAAGGCCCATGCGCCGGACCAGCTGTCTTCGCTGGAAGCGGCTGTTCATGCCCTTGCGCAACTCGAAAACCGGCCTGCGCACTATGCACCGTTGCTGGAAGCCTTCGAAGCCTTTGTGGAACAACAATCCCGGCTATTTCGCGCTTGAACCCCTCGTCAAGCGGGTGTACGATACTGTATATCCATACAGTACTCGGGAGCGCCATAGTGAATCGCCAACAAGCTTGGGCTGAAGACGTGGAATTGCAAGGCCAAGTCATGATCCCCCCGCGGCCCCTGACGCCGCACAAGGGGCGTGGCGCCGTGTCCAACCTCCAGGGCCGCTACGAAGTCCACGGCCGCGAACGTTTCGACGACGGCTGGACGGTCCCGGGACTGAAACCCGACGAGCCGGCGCCGCCGAAGACGATTGTCACGGATGAGTTTGCCAAGACCATCCTGACCCGCAACGCTTCGCCGGACATCCCGTTCAATGTCTCGCTGAATCCCTACCGGGGTTGCGAGCATGGCTGCATCTACTGCTTCGCCCGGCCCTCGCACAGCTACCTCGGCCTGTCGCCCGGCCTGGATTTCGAAAGCCGCATCTTCGCCAAGGTGAATGCGGCCGACCTGCTGCGCCGCGAGCTGGCCAAGCCCGGCTATGTGCCCGAAAGCATCGCCATCGGCGTCAACACCGACGCCTACCAGCCCTGCGAGCGCGAACGCGGCATCACCCGCGAAGTGCTGCAGGTGCTGGGCGAGTGCAATCACCCGTATGGCCTGATCACCAAGTCGGCCCTGATCGAGCGCGACATCGATCTGATCGCGCCGATGGCGGAGAAGGGCCTGGCGGCGGCCGCGATCACGATCACGACCCTGGACGGCGAGATCGCGCGCACGCTCGAGCCGCGCGCGGCCGCCCCCGCGCGCCGCCTGCGCGCGATCCGCACGCTCACCGAGGCCGGCATCCCGGTCAGCGTCAGCGTGGCGCCGATTATCCCGTTCATCACGGAACCGGAAATCGAGCGCATCCTCGAGGCTGCCAGGGACGCCGGCGCGGTCGGCGCCCACTACGTCGTGCTGCGTATGCCGTGGGAGGTCAACCCCCTGTTCCATCAATGGTTGTACGCTCATTTTCCAGACCGTGCGCAACGCGTGCTGAACCGCATGAAGGATATGCGCGGCGGCAAGGAATACGACAGCGACTTCGGCAAGCGCATGAGCGGCGAAGGCGTATGGGCCGACCTGATCCGCCAGCGTTTCACCAAGGCCGTCAAGCGGCTCGGCATGGATGGCTTTAATGGCCGCTTCAGCAAGATGGACGGCGCCCAGTTCCGCCGGCCGCTGGTGGTGCCGTCGGCCGCAGCCTGCCAGCGCCGCGATGAGGATGTGACCCAGCTGGACCTGTTCGGCGCGAAGGTGGCCGATGCGGCAGGCGAGGGCGGCGGCAAGCCGGCCAACAGGAAGGCCAAGGCGAGCCCGCAGCTGGACCTGTTCTGAGCCGGGAGCCCGACGGCGGCGCCTTGTGGCGGGCGCTGCCGTCGGCTAGGATGACGCCTCTTGTATTTCTGTAGCGCAATTGGTCATTTTCAAAAACGGGATTCATATGGATGAGCAGGGCAGCCCATCGGGCCAGATCAAGCGGGTCGTGTTCGTCGGCGCGGAGTCGACCGGCAAGTCGACCTTGTGCGAATACCTGGCGCGCCAGTACGGCAGCGTCGCCGTGCCCGAGATCGGCCGCTACATCTGGGAAGACAAGCAGGGCCAGCTCGATGCCGGCGATTATGTCGACATCGCCCTGCGCCACCGCGAGGCCGAAGACGAGCAGATGCCCTACGCCAGGCGCTACCTCTTCGTCGACACGAATGCCCTGACCACGCTGCTGCTGGGCCTGGAGTTCGGCCAGGTCAAGGAGCCGGTACCGCCCGAGCTGCTGCGCTGCGCCGACGACTGCCGCGAGCGTTATGCCTACACCTTCGTCTGCGCGGACGACATCCCTTATGAAGAACAGGCCGCCCGCGAGAACGAAGCCTGGCGCGGACGCATCCATCAGCTCGTGCTGCAGGATCTGGAGGCGCGCGGCATTCCCTACACCCTGGTGAGCGGCAGCGTCGAGGAACGGGCGCTGCAGGTGCGGCGCGTGATCGAAGGCGTGGCCTGAGTCGCGCCCAACAAAACCCTCATGGCGGCGTTGCATCGTCTCGCCGTACGTATGTACTGTCTTCGACGATGCGCCTTGCCCTGAGGGTTTTGTTGGGCGCGACTATACTGGGCCGATGAAGGACCAGATCGTCGCCACCAGCAAACTGCTCAGCTACGTGCTGCGCCACCGCCCCGACAGCATCGGCCTGGCGCTCGATGCCCACGGCTGGGCCGGCGTCGATGAACTGCTGGCCTGCCTGGACGCGCACGGCAAGCGCATCGACCGGGCCCTGCTGGAGCGGACGGTCGCCGGCAACGACAAGCAGCGCTTCGCCTTCAACGACGACCGGAGCCGCATCCGCGCCAGCCAGGGGCACTCGATTGCCGTCGACCTGCAGCTGCGCGAAGCCGAGCCGCCCGCCGTGCTCTACCATGGCACCGCCAGCCGCTTCCTGAAATCCATCCTGGCCGCCGGCCTGCGCGCCGGCGGACGCCAGCATGTGCACCTGTCCGCCGACGTGGCGACGGCAATGCGGGTCGGGGCACGTCACGGCTTTCCGGCCGTGCTGGCTGTCGACGCGGCGCGCATGCATGCGGATGGCCTGGCCTTCTACCAGTCCGATAACGGGGTCTGGCTGACGGGGGAGGTGAAGCCGACCTATCTCCGCCAGACCGGCGCGCCGACCCGCGGCGGGTAAGACGCTGTTGTTGCCGCGCCATCCGCGCAAATGTTTGCAAAAAAACTTTCTTTTTTCACACAATTTTGGGCGAGTTCGCTGTATGTTTCGTATGCAACTTTTGCACACGAATAGCGACCCACGTCCATGTCCAGCAAGGTCCCGCTCTACAAGTACCGCGCGCTGCTGTTGTCGCAGAATTTCTTCATCAAGGACAACGCGGCCGAGCTGCGGCTGCATGCGCACAAGTATGACTTCGACATGTTCTTCTTCAGCGAAGTCAGCGAATTCGTGGCGGCGGTGGAGGGCGACGCCGGCAATGGCCTGTTCGTGATCGACCTCGACGCCCTGCACAATATGCAGTCGGATATGCAGGACAGCCGCAAGACCCTGATGCTGGGCGAACTGCTGCAGCGCCTGCCCGACGGGCGCGAGTACGTCTACCTGCAGAGTCATCGCCAGGGCGGCCGCTACCTGCTGCAGCAAAAGCTGGTCGACAGCCACTGCCTGGCCTATGCGGAAAAGCCGATCGCCAACGACGTGCTGGTCGACAAGCTGTTCAATCTGTTCGTGCAGCAGAAACGCGGCGATCTGGTGCGCATCATCCACCTGGGCGATCCCGGCCCGCTGGACGAGGACTGCCTGCGCCAGGCGCGCATCGAGATGATTTCCCATGAGCAAGCCCACACCCTGCACCTGCGCGTGCGCGAGCTGCAGCCCGACATGGTGCTGGTGAGCGACCTTGAATTCGCGCGCACCGATTCGCTGGCGCGCGTGTTGAAGAAGAATATCGAAGCCGATCCGGTGCGCGAGATCATGCTGCTGCAGCGCCAGCCGGACACCGGCCTGATGCAGCATGCGCTGGCCAGCGGCTTCGACGCCGTCCTGCCGGCGCTGGACGCCGGGCTGCTGTGCGCGCAACTCGTCAACCGCGCCAGCAAGATCCGCATCAGCAAGGACCTGATCTCGAAAGACCGTGCGACCGGCCTGCTGAACAAGATCGGCCTGCAGAAGAAAGCCCAGGAACTGATCCGCCAGGCGGCGCGCGAGGAATGCCCGCTGGCCTTCGGCGTGATCGACATCGACAAGTTCAAGACCATCAACGATACCTGGGGCCATTACTTCGGCGACATCGTGATCAAGCGCCTGGCGGTCTGCCTGGCGTCCCACCTGGGCGAACGCGACCTGCTGAGCCGCTTCGGCGGCGAGGAATTCGTGCTGGTGTTCTGGGATTGCACGCCGGAGCAGGGGTGGGCGAGGCTGGACGCCATGCGCCAGGCCTTCGGCGCCTTGCCCTTCGAAGTCCGCGCGGGCGACGTGCGGCGCTTTTCCTTCAGCGGCGGGATGGCGGCCTATCCGGCGCAGCAGACGGAAAACGCGCTGTTCCTGCGCGCCGACGCCATGCTGTATGAAGCCAAGCAGGGCGGACGCAACCGCGTCTGCCCCCAGCCTTCCTTGTAATCAGCGTTCGTTGGTCGCCGCGGCCAGCAGGGCCATGGTGTCGACCGCGCCCATCTTGCGCGCCGCGTCCAGCATCGAGTTGCCGTCGGCATCCAGGCGGAAGGGGTCGGCGCCGCGCGCCAGCAGCAGTTCCGCGATCCCGGTACGGTTGAACATCGCGGCGAACATCAGCGCCGTCTTGCCGTTCGGGCCGGCGCTATCGACCTGGGCGCCGTGGCCCAGCAGCAGGGCGGCGACCGCCAAGTCGCCCTTGAAGGCGGCGCCGTGCAACGGCGCCTGGCCGGCATCGTTCATGATCTCCGGATCGGCGCCATGCTCCAGCAGGACGCGCGCGGCGTCGGCATGGCCGTGGTAGCAGGCCAGCATCAGCAGGCTGTCGCCGCGTTCGTTGCGCAGGTTGGGCGGCAGGCCCTGGCGCAGCAGGGTCGCCAGCTCCCCGGCCTCGCCGGCGCGGGCGAAACCGAACACCCGGCGCACGAAGGCGAGGGTGTCGTCGTCGAGTTCGGCAGCGGAAGGCGGTTTGTTCGCTTGTTCCATGTGCTCTCCTGGCTTGTGTGGTTCAGGCCGCGAATTCGCCCAGGTGGCGCTCGATCTCGAACACGTGCGCATCGGGCTTGCCCAGCTCGCGCAGGGCCCTGGCCAGTTCCAGCAGGTATTCGCTGTTCGGGCCGCTCGGCCCCCGTGCGCGGGCGATCTGGCGCGCGATCTCGCGTTCGCTGGCCGGGCCCAGGTAGGCAGCGTTTTCGTGGGTGGCGATGTAGACCAGGCCCTCGGCCGAGCTGCCGTCCTCGAAGTGGATGTCGGTGGCCAGGCGCAGGTAGCCGTTCTTTTCGCGGTAGTCGAGGTGGGCGAATTCCTCGGGCGTGACCAGGTAGGCCATGCCGTGGCACAGCGCGCCCGGCTCCGGCACCAGGGTCACGACGCGGCCCGGGGCGCTCTCGGTGCCGCGGTGGTCGTGCGAACCCTGCCAGAAGCGGCGGGTCCAGCCGGCGATATGGGCCGGGCGCCGCTCCAGGAAGGGAAAGTCGGCCTTGAAGATCAGCGAACCGTAGCCGAACAGCCAGACGCTGGCGTGGCTGTCGAAGCGGTTCATATGGCGGTTGATGGCGATGGTGTTGTGCGACATGCCCTTATTCTAGCTTCTGGCTCACATAGCTGCCGAGGAAGCCGATGAAGGCCGCGGCCGCCGGGGACAGCGAGCGGTGGCCGCGGGTGTAGATGAAGAAGCGGCGCTGCAGCACCGGCGCGTCGAGCGGCCGGGTCAGCAGGCCGTGGCGCCGCACCAGCGCCGAGGCATAGGGCATGCAGACCGTGACCCCGAGCCCGGCCGCCACCATCGCCAGCGCGGTGGTCATGTAGGTCACTTCGTGTTCCGGCTTCAGCGTGGTTTCGCGCAGGGCCTCGCCCATGTCGGCCAGCAGGCGCTCGGTGAACTGGCCGCGCAGCGAGATGAAGGGGTAGCCGGCCAGGTCGCCCCATGCCAGCCGCTCGCGGCTTGCCAGGGGATGGCCGGGCGGGAGCACGGCCTCGAACGGCATCTCGAGCAGGGGACGGGCGTCGAGTTCCGGGCTGTCGTCGCGCTCGGGGCCGATGCCGCAGTCGACCTCGCCGGCCAGCACCCGCGCCATGACGTTTTCGACCGCGCTGTCCGCCAGACTGACCTTGATTTCGGGGTGCAGCGCGCGCCAGGCCGCGATCGCCTGCGGCAGCAGGGTGCAGGCCATCAGCTGGGGGGCCGCGATCCGGACGATACCCTTTCTGAGTTGTGTATGGTCCGCAACGTTAGCAAGCGCACTGTCGAGATCGTCGATCATCTGGCTGAATAGAGGGTAGAGCTCGTTGCCCATGTCGGTCAGCGCAATCTTGCGCGTACTGCGGTCGATCACGCGCGCGCCAAGTGTCTGTTCGAGTTCCTTGATCAAACCTGACAAAGCTGACTGTGTAACGTGCAGGTATTGCGCGGCAAGCGTAAAGTTACCAGTCTTGGCAACAGCAACGAAGGCGCGCATCTGGCGCAGGGTGGGATTCATCAGACAATCCGATAAATAGAACGAAAAATATTGTTTGTATGATAGTCCGGATTAGTCTTTAATGGCGGCAATGTCAAATTGCCAAGGAGCATCATGAAACTCGCCACCCTGAAAGCAGGCGGACGCGACGGCACCCTCGTCGTGGTCAGTCGCGACCTCGTGACCTGCCAGCCCGTTCCGGCGATCGCGCGGACCCTGCAGGCCGCGCTGGACGACTGGGAGCGCACTGCGCCCCGGCTGCGCCAGGTCTACCAGCAACTCAACCAGGGCACGGCCCCGGACGCGGTCTCCTTCCTGGAGGAAGAGTGCGCCTCGCCGCTGCCGCGCGCCTACCAGTGGGCCGACGGCTCGGCCTACATCAACCACGTCGAGCTGGTGCGCAAGGCGCGCGGCGCCCAGGTGCCGCCATCCTTCTACAACGACCCGCTGATGTACCAGGGCGGCTCAGATTCCTTCGTCGGCCCGCACGATCCGATCGCCGTGCTGTCCGAGGAGTGGGGCGTCGACCTGGAAGCCGAAGTCGCGGTGGTGACCGGCGATGTGCCGATGGGCGCGAGCCTGGAGGCGGCGGCGCAGGCGGTCCGGCTGGTGATGCTGGTGAACGATGTCTCGCTGCGCAACCTGATCCCGAAGGAGCTGGAGAAGGGCTTCGGCTTCTTCCAGTCGAAGCCGGCCAGCGCCTTTTCTCCGGTGGCCGTGACACCGGACGAACTGGGCGATGCCTGGCGCGACAGCAAGCTGTGCCTGCCGCTGCAGGTGACGCTGAACGGCCAGCCCTTCGGCCGCCCGAATGCGGGCGACGACATGACCTTCAGCTTTGCGCAGCTGGTCGCGCATGCCGCGAAGACCCGTGAACTGGCGGCCGGCAGCATCGTCGGTTCCGGCACGGTATCGAACAAGCAGGGCGGCCTGCACGGATCGAGCATCGCCAACGGCGGCGTCGGCTACTGCTGCCTGGCCGAGCTGCGCATGTACGAAACGATCGAGCAGGGCGCGCCGCAGACGCCATTCCTGCGCTATGGAGACACGGTCCGCATCGAGATGCTGGATGCGGCCGGCGCAAGCATTTTCGGGGCGATCGACCAGGAGGTCGCCCATTATCACGGGAGGAAAGAATGAAGCTCTACACGTATTTTCGCAGCTCGGCCGCCTACAGGGTACGCATCGCACTGAACCTGAAGGGGCTGCAGTACGACGCCATCCCGGTCCACCTCCTGCGCGGTGGCGGCGAACAGCTGCAGGAACAGTACCGGTCCATCAACCCGAGCGGCCTGGTGCCGGCTTTCCAGGACGACTACATCACGCTGACCCAGTCGATCGCCATCCTCGAATACCTGGAAGACGCCCATCCGCAGGTCCCGATCATGCCGAAGGACGCCACCGAGCGCGCCCGCGTCCGCGAGCTGGCCCAGATCATCGCCTGCGACATCCATCCCGTGAACAACCTGCGCGTGCTGCGTTACCTGGTTCATGAGCTCGGCATTTCCGAAGAGAAAAAGAACGAGTGGTACCGCCACTGGCTGGTGAGCGGCCTGGACGTGCTCGAAAAACACCTGGCGCGCGATCCGAGCTCCGGTCCGCTGTGCCATGGCCGCACGCCGACCATCGCCGACTGCCTGCTGGTGCCGCAGGTCTTCAATGCCCAGCGCCACGGCATCGACGTGTCCGGCTATACGAACATCTCGCGCATCAATGCGCAGTGCGTGCAGATTCCGGCCTTTATCGCAGCCCATCCGTCGAACCAGCCCGACGCCGAGTAAGCCGGGCCTTGCCGGCGCGGCGAACCAGGCCGATGCCAGCCAGGCCAAGGCCGAGCAGGGCGACCGATATCGGTTCCGGCACGCCTTTCGGCGCAGGCGCAGGCAGCGGCGCGTCGGTCTTGCCGATGAGGCGTTCGCCGCCCGGCTGGCTGGTACTGGTTCGCGCGGCGCCCAGCGGGAAGGCGTCCTTGCTGCCGAGCGGCATGGCGATCGCGGCCGCGCTGCAGCATAGCGCGAGCGCGACAGTGACCGCGGTGTGGGCAAGGGTCTTCGAAATTCTCATGATGGCAAATAAAGCAACGAGCATGCCAACAGCCGTCATTCGGCGGATTTAGCTGGGAAAGCGTGACCGGCTCACCGGCGCGGCGAAATCGTATTTCCCGCCAAATGTAAAAACTTCCGACAATATAAAGCCGGCTGCGAATGCCGTTCGCGGCCGGCGCCGCATCGCCCGGCGATCAGTGCCGGGTCTGCGATCCCGGCATCGAGCGGTCCGGTTCCGAGGGCGTCGACACCTCTTCGAGGGCATGGTCGATGCCGGCCGAGTGCTTGGTCGCCATGTCACCCATCGAAACGATGCCGATCACTTCCTGCGAATTCTCGTCGATGACCGGCACGCGGCGGATCTGCACATCGCCCATCTGGCCGAGCACTTCGTCGACGGTCTGGTTCGGCGAGCAGGTGCGCACGTCGGTGCTCATCACGTCGCCGACGCGGGTGCTGCCCGGCGCCTGGCCGGCGGCGGTGGCGCGCACCGTGATGTCGCGGTCGGTGATCATGCCGACCAGCTTGCGGCCGTCGAGCACGGGGATGGCGCCGACATTCAGTTCGTCCATCATCTGGGCGGCGCGCTGGATCGTTTCCTGCGGCGAGATGCTCTGCACGTCGCGGGTCATCACATCCTGGATCGTTTGCATGGGTTCTCCTTTCGGTTGCGGGATGAATGCCTGATGCGGGGCGATGATGCCCCGTTTTGCAAAAACCGGACGCCAGTTTGACGCGCGGAACAGGCCGCAAAAAAGGACGCCGCGCGCCCTTGAGGCTGGATGAACGGCTACAATCTGGACCCTTTTCCGCTTGCCGCTTCCACCATGCCGACTACCGCGATCCCAGCACCGATTCTCGACGCCCTCGGCCTTGCCGATCCCTCCTGGCGTCCGCACCTCGAAGCCGGCCTGCAGGCCATGGCGGCGTTCGATCCCGCCTACCTGCCCACGCTTGCCGGCGACGATTACCTGCCGAACGGCGGCCGCCTGTTCGCGGCCTTCGCGCTGCCGCTGCCGCAGGTGCGCTACGTGCTGGTGGGGGAGGGGCCGTATCCGCGTCCGGAAAGCGCGACCGGGGTCTGCTTCATGGATGGCGCGGTGGGCGAGCTGTGGTCGGAGACGGGATTGTCGAAACCGGTGAACCGCGCGACCTCGCTGCGCAACTTCATGAAGATGCTGCTGGTCGCCGACGGCCAGCTCGGCATCGACGATACCGGCGGCGCGGCGCTGGCGCCGATCGCTAGGGCGGCGCGGGAGGGCGGCGCGATCCGCACCCTGGCCGAGCTGCAAGACAAGCTGACCGGGCAGGGTTTCCTGCTGCTGAACGCCTCGCTGGTCTTCCGCAAGCACGTCGCCCCGGCGGTCGACGCGCGCGCCTGGCTGCCCTTCCAGCGCGCCGTATTCGCGGCCCTGGCGCAATGCGCACAGAAGCCGACCCTGGTCCTGTGGGGCAAGATCGCCGAACAGTTGAAAAAAGTGCCGGAAACCGAAGGCCTGCCCCAGATCCAGGCGGAACACCCCTACAACCTCAGCTTCATTGGCCACGAGGGCATGCACAAGCTGTTCGGGCCGATGCAACTGCTGCACGCAAGCTGACTGACCGCCATCAAACCGGGGTCAAACCGGGGTCAGACTCCGCATTCTGGAAATTGTGAGGGTGATATTGCTTAAATCGGGAGTCTGACCCCGGTTTGTGCCATATCAGGAATTGGGGCTGCCAAGACAAACCCCGTCGAATGCGCTATACTTGACTAAATCAATCAACTAATCGGGTTTTTATTCTTGCCAACGCAGGGAAGGGAAACTTGAAGCGTTGAAGAGAAGCAAGATTTTAACACTGTTTGGAAACCAACCCGGGGTTGTGATGCGTCTGACCACCAAAGGCCGTTTTGCTGTTACCGCGATGATCGATCTTGCCCTGCGCCAGGGCAAGGGCCCCGTCACGCTGTCGGGCATCAGCCAGCGCCAGGCCATTTCGCTGTCCTACCTGGAGCAGCTGTTCGGCAAGCTGCGCCGGCACGAGATCGTCGAGTCGGTGCGCGGACCGGGCGGCGGCTACAGCCTGGCGCGCGGCGCCGACAAGGTGACCGTGGCCGACATCATCATCGCCGTCGACGAACCGCTCGATGCGACCCAGTGCGGCGGCAAGGAAAACTGCCACGGCGCCGATGCCGCCAGCGGCACCCGCTGCATGACCCACGAGCTGTGGGCCACCCTGAACGCGAAGATGGTCGATTACCTCGACTCGGTCACCCTGCATGACCTGGTCGAACAGCAGAAGCAGAAAGAACAGAAGGAACAGAACGTCGTGGTGATGCACCGCCACGCGGCGTCGGACAATACCGAAGCAACGCACAGCATATTGAATGGAGTGAACTGATGAACGCGCCCCTGGACAAAAAAATCGAGCAGAGCTTCCAGACTGCACCGCATTTCCCGATCTACATGGACTACTCGGCGACCACGCCGATCGATCCACGCGTCGCGGATGCGATGATTCCCTTCCTGCGCGAGCAGTTCGGCAATCCGGCCTCGCGTAGCCACGCCTACGGCTGGAGCGCCGAGGCGGCGGTCGAGGCAGCGCGCGCGGATGTCGCCGCCCTGGTCGGCGCCGACCCGCGCGAGATCATCTGGACCTCGGGCGCAACCGAATCGAACAACCTGGCCCTGAAAGGCGCTGCGCACTTCTACAAGTCGAAGGGCAAGCACATCATCACGGTCAAGACCGAACACAAGGCCGTGCTGGACACCGTGCGCGAGCTGGAGCGCGTCGGCTTCGAGGCGACCTACCTGGAGCCGCAGGATAACGGCCTGATCTCGATCGAGCAGCTGGAAGCCGCGATCCGTCCGGACACCATCATCGTTTCCGTCATGCTGGTGAATAACGAGATCGGCGTGGTCCAGCCGATCAAGGAAATCGGCGAACTGTGCCGCAAGAAGGGCATCATCTTCCACAGCGACGCCGCCCAGGCCACCGGCAAGGTCGAGATCAACCTCGAAGAGCTGAAGGTCGACCTGATGAGCTTCAGCGCACACAAGACCTATGGTCCGAAGGGCATCGGCGCGCTGTACGTGCGTCGCAAGCCGCGCGTGCGCCTGGAAGCGCAGATGCACGGCGGCGGCCACGAGCGCGGCCTGCGTTCGGGCACGCTGGCGCCGCACCAGATCGTGGGCATGGGCGAAGCCTTCCGCATCGCCAAGGAAGAGATGGACAGCGAACTCGCGCGCATCAAGGCGCTGCGCGACCGCCTGGCCAAGGGCCTGATGGAGATCGAAGAGGTCTACATCAACGGCGACATGGAACACCGCGTGCCGCACAACCTGAACGTCTCGTTCAACTTCGTCGAGGGCGAGTCGCTGATCATGGCGGTCAAGGACCTGGCCGTGTCCTCGGGTTCGGCCTGCACCTCGGCCTCGCTGGAACCGTCGTACGTGCTGCGCGCCCTGGGCCGCAGCGACGAACTGGCGCACAGCTCGATCCGCTTCACCATCGGCCGCTTCACGACCGAGGAAGACATCGACTTTGCAGTCAAGCTGTTGAAGGAAAAGGTCGGCAAGCTGCGCGAACTGTCGCCGCTGTGGGAAATGCACAAGGATGGCATCGACCTGAGCACGATCCAATGGGCAGCCCACTAATCATCGCATTCTGAAGGAGTACAAAAATGGCATATTCCGATAAAGTCCTGGACCACTACGAAAACCCGCGCAACGTCGGCTCGTTCGACAAGAACTCCGACGACGTCGGCACCGGCATGGTCGGCGCCCCGGCCTGCGGCGACGTGATGAAGCTCCAGATCAAGGTCAACGAAGCCGGCGTGATCGAAGACGCGAAGTTCAAGACCTACGGCTGCGGCTCGGCGATCGCGTCGAGCTCGCTGGTCACCGAGTGGGTCAAGGGCAAGTCGCTGGACGAAGCGCTGTCCATCAAGAACACCCAGATCGCCGAAGAACTGGCCCTGCCGCCGGTGAAGATCCACTGCTCGATCCTGGCAGAGGATGCGATCAAGGCGGCCGTGGCCGACTACAAGCACAAGCACGCTACCGAACAGGCGTAAGAGAAAAATGGCAATCACCCTGACTGAAAAAGCCGCGCGTCACATCACCCGCTACCTCGAGCGCCGGGGCAAGGGTGTCGGCTTGCGTTTCGGTGTGCGCACGACTGGCTGCTCCGGCCTGGCCTACAAGCTGGAGTACGTCGACGAGCCGGCGAACGAGGACAACATCTTCGAATCGCACGGCGTGAAGGTCTTCGTCGACCCGAAGAGCCTGCCCTACATCGACGGCACCGAGCTGGACTTCGCACGCGAGGGCCTGAACGAAGGCTTCCGCTTCAATAACCCGAACGTCAAGGACAACTGCGGCTGCGGCGAAAGCTTCCGCATCTGACGCAGGAAGCCGAGCCTCATGCAGAATCACTTCGAGCTGTTCCAGCTGCCGGCCAGGTTCGACGTCGACATGGACGCCCTGGATTCGGCCTACCGCGAAATCCAGGGCCGCGTGCACCCGGACCGCTTCGTCAACGCCAGCGACGCCGAGAAGCGCGTCGCGATGCAGTGGGCGACCCGCGCCAACGAGGCCTACCAGACCCTGCGCAACCCGATGCTGCGCGCGCGCTACCTGTGCGAGCTGAACGGCGTCGACCTGCAGACCGAGTCCAACACGGCCATGCCGATGGACTTCCTGATGCAGCAGATGGAACTGCGCGAGGCGCTCGGCGACGCACGCGCGGCCAAGGATGCCGAGGCGCTGGACGAACTCGATGCCCAGGTGCGCAGCGAAAAGAAGAGCCGGCTGGCCCGGGTCGGCAAGCTGCTCGACGCCGGCGACTACGGCCAGGCCGCGCAGGGCGTGCGGGCGCTGATGTTCCTCGATAAATTCGCGGACGAGCTGCACTACGCCTTCGAAGCGCTCGAATCGTAAACGGACTGCGCGTATGCGCCATGTCCGCGCGGTCGGCGCCGCCGATCGCATCGAATAATAAAACCAGGTAACACGACCATGGCACTACTGCAGATTTCCGAACCCGGCATGTCGACCGCGCCGCACCAGCACCGGCTGGCGGTGGGCATCGACCTGGGCACCACCAATTCCCTCGTCGCGACCGTGCGCTCCAGTATCCCGGAAGTGCTGAGCGACGAAGACGGCCGCGCGCTGCTGCCATCGATCGTGCGCTACCTGCCGAACGGCCACGCCAACATCGGCTACAAGGCCCAGGCGCACCGCACCACCGACCCCAAGAACACCATCGTCTCCGTCAAGCGCTTCATGGGCCGCGGCCTGAAGGACATCGCGCACGCCGAGAACATGCCCTACGACTTTGTCGATGCTCCGGGTATGGTGCAGCTGAAGACGGTCGCCGGCGTCAAAAGCCCGGTCGAGGTCTCCGCGCAGATCCTGGCGACCCTGCGCCAGACCGCGGAAGACGCACTCGGCGACGAACTGGTCGGCGCCGTGATCACCGTGCCGGCCTACTTCGACGACGCGCAGCGCCAGGCGACCAAGGATGCGGCCCAGCTGGCCGGCCTGAACGTGCTGCGCCTGCTGTCCGAGCCGACCGCGGCCGCGATCGCGTATGGCCTGGACCACGGCAAGGAGGGCGTGTTCGCCGTCTACGACCTGGGCGGCGGCACCTTCGACATCTCGATCCTGAAGCTGTCGAAAGGCGTGTTCGAAGTGCTGTCGACCGGCGGCGATTCGGCCCTGGGCGGCGACGACTTCGACCAGCGCCTGTTCTGCCACATCACCCAGCAGGCCGGCCTCGCGCCGCTGTCGGACGAGGACACCGCGACCCTGATGGTCAAGGCGCGCCAGGCCAAGGAACTGCTGTCGACGAATGAAGAGACCACGGTCGAGGCGATCCTGAAGTCCGGCGAGATCGTCCAGGTGACGGTGAGCGCGAAGACCTTCGCCGAGATCACCCAGCCGCTGGTGGCCAAGACCATGAACGCGGTGCGCAAGGCCATGCGCGATGCGAACGTGTCGGTCGAGGACGTGGACGGCGTGGTGCTGGTCGGCGGCGCGACCCGCATGCCGAACGTGCGCCGCGCGGCGGGCGACTTTTTCAAGACCATCCCGCACGCGAACATCGACCCCGACAAGGTCGTGGCGCTGGGCGCCGCGATCCAGGCGAACCTGCTGGCCGGTAACCGCGCGGCCGGCGACGACTGGCTGCTGCTGGACGTGATCCCGCTGTCGCTGGGCATCGAGACCATGGGCGGCCTGGTCGAGAAGATCATCCCGCGCAACTCGACGATTCCGTGCGCGCGCGCGCAGGAATTCACGACCTTCAAGGATGGCCAGACGGCCCTCGCCGTGCACGTGGTGCAGGGCGAGCGCGAACTGGTGTCCGACTGTCGTTCGCTGGCGCGCTTCGAGCTGCGCGGCATCCCGCCGATGGCGGCCGGCGCCGCGCGCATCCGCGTGACCTACCAGGTCGACGCCGACGGCCTGCTGTCGGTCTCGGCGCGCGAAACCCGCTCCGGCGTCGAGTCGCACATCACCGTCAAGCCGTCCTACGGGCTGGGCGACGACGAGGTGGCGCGCATGCTGCAGGACTCGTACAACTCGGCGCAGGGCGACATGGTCGCGCGCGCGCTGCGCGAAGAGCAGGTCGAGGCCGAGCGCATCCTGCTGGCGACCCAGTCGGCGCTGGAGTCCGACGCCGAGCTGCTGAGCGAGGAAGAACGCGCGGCGGTGGCCACGCTGGAGCAGGGCGTGCGCGATGCGCTGGCCCGCTCGAAGGACGAGGCGATCGGCACCGACGAGCGCCAGAACAGGCTGCACGATGCGGTGCAGGCGCTGGCGCACGGCACCGAGGAATTCGCGGCGCGGCGCATGGACAAGAACGTGCGCAAGGTACTGGCGGGCAAGTCGCTGGACCAGGTCTAAACATATAAAACCAAGAGGTAAAGAAGTGCC
The DNA here is from genome assembly GCF_001412595.2 of Massilia sp. WG5. Taxonomy (NCBI): domain Bacteria; kingdom Pseudomonadati; phylum Pseudomonadota; class Betaproteobacteria; order Burkholderiales; family Oxalobacteraceae; genus Massilia; species Massilia sp. WG5. The sequence continues at coordinate 1,690,185 of NZ_CP012640.2, read as the reverse complement.
ACAAATCGTCATCCTCCCCCATCCCGTCTTCTGCCCCGAAGGCGCCGTGCTCGAAGGCCAGCAGGGCAAGTCGATCTGCGACACCCTGCTGGAGAACGACATCGAGATCGAGCACGCCTGCGACCGCGTGTGCGCCTGCACGACCTGCCACGTGATCGTGCGCGAAGGCTTCGACTCGCTGAACGAGCAGGAAGAAAAGGAAGAGGACATGCTGGACAAGGCCTGGGGCCTGGAGCCGAACTCGCGCCTGTCCTGCCAGGCCATCATCGCGGATGAAGACCTGGTGGTCGAGATCCCGAAATACACGATCAACCACGCTGCAGAGAATCACTGATCGCCGATCGCCGATCGCCGATTCCAGGGAGCCGCCATGAAGTGGACCGACGTCATTGCCATCGCCGAGGCGCTGTACGAGAAGTATCCGGACGTCGATCCGGCCACGGTGCGCTTCGTGGACCTGCATAACTGGGTCGTCGGGCTGGACGGCTTCGACGATGACCACGCGCGCGGCGGCGAACGCGTGCTGGAAGCCATTCAAACCGCCTGGATCGACGAATCCAGCTGACATCATGCACGCTAAAAAAGACAGCGCCCCGAAGAAGCCGGCGCCGACCATCTATGAACTGGCGCCCGAGATCAAGCCGGGGCAGTCGATCGAGCTGCTCAAGGAGCTGCACATCCTGACCCGCGAGGGCAAGCTGAACCAGGACAGCCGGCGCAAGCTGAAGCAGGTCTACCACCTGGTCCAGTTCATCGAGCCGCTGGTCAAGGACGTGCTGGCCGGCGGCAAGCAGGGCGTGACCCTGGTCGACCATGGCGCCGGCAAGTCCTATCTCGGCTTCATCCTGTACGACCTGCTGTTCAAGGGCAGGGAAGCGGGCGAGGGCGGCCATATCTACGGCATCGAGACCCGCGAGGAGCTGGTGCAGAAGTCGACCGAACTGGCCGCGCGCCTGGGTTTCGAAGGCATGTCCTTCCTGAACCTGTCGGTGGCCGAGTCCACCGAGTCCGACAAGCTGCCGCCCACCGTCGACGTGGTCACCGCGCTGCACGCCTGTAACACCGCGACCGACGACGCGATCGACTTCGCGCTGAAGAAGAAGGCGAAGCATATCGTGCTGGTGCCCTGCTGCCAGGCGGAAGTGGCCTCGGTGCTGCGCAAGAACAAGGGCAAGGACCTGGGCCGCAGCGCGCTGACCGAGATCTGGCGCCACCCGATCCACACCCGGGAGTTCGGCAGCCAGATCACCAACGTGCTGCGCTGCCTGCAGCTGGAGGCGCACGGCTACCAGGTCACGGTGACGGAGCTGGTGGGCTGGGAGCACTCGATGAAGAACGAGCTGATCGTCGCCACCTACAAGAATTTGCCGCGCAAGCGGCCCGCCGAGCGCCTGCAGCAGGTGCTGGCCGAAGTGGGCCTGGAAGAGATGGCCCGGCGCTTCTATACCGGCGAACCCGCCGTATCCACCACCGACTGACTGAGACCCATGAGCGATCAAACCCAGCGCTGGATCGACCTGCGCAGCGACACCGTCACCCAACCGTCCGCGGCGATGCGCGCCGCCATGGCCGCCGCCCCGGTCGGCGACGACGTGTACGCCGACGACCCGACCGTCAACCGCCTGCAGGACTACGCGGCCGAGCTGTTCGGCTATGAGGCCGGCCTGTTCGCGCCCTCGGGCACCCAGACCAACCTGATCGCCCTGATGGGCCATTGCGGCCGCGGCGACGAGTACCTGGTCGGCCAGGAAGCGCACACCTACAAATACGAAGGCGGCGGTGCGGCGGTGCTGGGCAGCATCCAGCCGCAGCCGATCGCCAACCAGGCGGACGGCTCGCTGTCGCTGGCCGACATCGCGGCCTGCATCAAGCCGGACGACATGCACTTCGCACGTACGCGCCTGCTGGCGCTGGAGAACACCATCGGCGGCCGCGTGCTGCCGCAGGACTACCTGGCGGCGGCGACCAGACTGGCGCACGACAAGGGCCTGGCCACCCACCTGGACGGCGCGCGCGTCTGCAATGCCGCCGTCAAGAACGGCATCAGCCTGCGTGACGCGGTCGCCGGTTTCGACACCGTCTCGGTCTGCCTGTCGAAGGGCCTGGGCGCGCCGGTCGGTTCGGTGCTGCTGGGACCGAAGGCCTTCATCGAGCAGGGCAAGCGCTGGCGCAAGATGCTGGGCGGCGGCATGCGCCAGGCCGGCGTGATCGCGGCGGCGGCCCACTACGCGCTCGAGCACAACGTCGAGCGCCTGGCCGAAGACCACCAGAACGCGGCCGAGCTCTCCAGCGGCCTGGCCCGGATCGAGCCGCTGCGCGTCACCGCGCCGCAGACCAATATCTTCTACGTCGAGATTCCGGAAGCGGCGGTGGCGGCGCTGCGCGAGCACCTGGCCAAGGCCGGCATCCGCGCCTCGGTCGGCGCCCACACGCGCCTGGTGACCCACCTGGACATCAGCAAGGAAGACGTGCAGAAGACCATCGCGGCTTTCCAGGGCTTTTTCAAGGATTGGCGTTCCTGATGACTGAAGAAGCTATCCGCCTCGCCAAGCGCGTGGCCGAAATCGTGCCGTGTTCGCGCGGCGAGGCCGAGCGCTACATCGCCGGCGGCTGGGTCAGCGTCGACGGCATCGTCGCCGAGGACCCGGCCACGCGCGTGACGCCGGCCCAGCGCATCGAACTGCTGCCGGGCGCCACGCCGGTCGAGCCGCCGCCGGTCACCATCCTGCTGCACAAGCCGGCCGGCCTGCACGGCAAGGCCGCGCTCGACTCGCTGCAGCATGAAACGCTGTTCCAGGAAGGACAGGGCCAGCGCTTCCTGAAGCGTCACCTGGGCAGACTGACGCCGGCGATGCCGCTCGAAGTCATGGCCAGCGGCCTGGTCGTGTTCAGCCAGGACTGGCGCGTGCTGCGCAAGCTGGGCGAGGATGGCGACCGCATCGAGCAGGAGTACGTGGCCGAGGTCGGCGGCGCCATCGCCGAAGACGGCCTGGCGCGTCTGAACCGGGGCGGGAAACCGAATGCGCCGCTCAAGGCCAGCTGGCAGAGCGAGGCGCGGCTGCGCTTCGCCGGCAAGGGCCTCGTGCCTGGCCAGATCGAGGCCCTGTGCGCCCAGGTCGGGCTGGAAGTGAAGGCGCTGCGCCGCCTGCGCATCGGCCGTGTGGCGCTGAGCAGCCTGCCGGTGGGGCAGTGGCGCTACCTGCGGGACGTCGAGCGCTTCTAGACGGGTTCAGGCCGCCGGCGACACCGCCGCGGTCTTCGACGCCTTCGCTGCTTTCGGCAGTTGCAGCAGGCGGGTGCCGGCCAGGCGGTCATGCAGGAACTGGCGGTCCTTGTCGAGGAAGGCGGTCAACGCCCAGCCGGCCACGCCGATGGCGATCGCGGCCGAGACTTCCGCCTTGCCCTTCAGGCCGAAGGCGGCGCAGACGATCAGCGCCGGCAGGAACCAGCCCCAGGCCAGCAGATAGCGCAGCACGGCCGTGCGCAGCGGCACGCGGCCCTGGCCATCGCCGGTCAGCCGCAGGCGCCAGGTTTTCATGGCCAGCGTATGGCCGCTGTCGGTCCAGCTCCAGACGAAATACGCGCCCGTCACCAGGAACAGGAAGACTTTCAGGCCGTGCTGGGCCAGCGGCGCATGGCTGTTGCGCGTGACCAGCAGGTAGAGCGCGACGGCCAGCATCTCGACAGCCAGCAGGAGGAAGGTCTCGTAGACCATGACGATCAGGCGGCGTTTGATCGTCGGCGTGCTGCTGGGCGTGTCGGACATATGCGGACTCAGGCGTTGTTCGGACTGATGCCCCAGTTGGCCGGCACCGGCTTTTCCTGCTGGGACGGATTGGCCGGCTGGGCGGGCTGGGCGGGTTGCGGCGCCGGGACGGGCGCCGGCTGCTGCGGTGTCGCCGGCACCGCCACGCAGGGCGGGGTGGCGGAGACGGTGTTCTTGACGGTGCCGGCAGGGCAGGAGGTCGCCCCCTGGCCGAGCGGGACCACGACCTTGCCGCTGGCCTGGCTCGGCACCACGGAGGTCGTCTTGCGGCCGGCGGCGGACGCGGCCAGTTTCTTCTTCTGTTCTTCGGACAGCTGCTGGTAGTTCTCCCAGCTTGCGGTCTTCTGGTCCGGACCGATCTTGCGCGCACGCGCATAGGTTTCGCGCGCCAGTTCGCGCTGCGCCGGGGTGAGCTTGACCCATTCGCGCATGCGGGCATGGACGCGCTGCTGTTCTTCCGGATTCATGCCGGCGAAGCGGTTCGCCAGCTGCAGCCATTTCTGCTTGCGCACGCCATCCATCTGGTCCCACTCGCTCTGCAGCGGCTGCAGGGCAAGCTGCTGGGCCGGGGTGAGCGCGCGCCACAGCGGCTTGTCGCCGCCCTTGTGCGCAAGCGGCGCACCGGCGTTGCCGGGGTGGACGGCGCTGTCGGCGCTGCTGGCATCGGCCGCGGGTGCGGCGCTGCCCGGCATGCCGGCACGGTCGTGCTGCTGGCTGAACAGCAGCACGAGACCGGCGAAAACCACGGCGGCGCCGGCGGCGGCGACTTTACCCTTGTTTCCCGTCATCAAGCTGGGCCTTACTGAGCGCGTTGCGGCGGCTGCTGCTGTTGCTGGGCCAGATAGGCATTGAAGCCGTGGTCGGTATACGCCGTGAGCGGCAGGTCATCCGACAGCACGGCGGCGTCGAGGTCCGCCAGCTCGGCGCTGCGCTGCTCGCGCTCGACCTGGTAGACGCCGGCAAGGCCGATGACCATCGCCAGCAGCGGCGCCGCCACGGCGGCGCGCGCCACCCACGGCATCGCCAGCACCGAACGGATATCGAAGCGCGGACGCTGCTGTTCCTGCTTTCGTACCGAGGCCGGCGTATCGGCCTTCTTGCGCGCCACCGCGCGTGCGCGCGCGGCCGCCAGCCTGTCGGTGGTCGAGGCCGGCAGATGGTCGAGGTTCTCGTTCAGGGCGTGGCGAATCTTGTACGCCAGGTTGATGTCGTCGGTGTTCATAATTTAATTCCCTTGGCCTCCAGGGCTTTTTGGAGGGTATGCGTAGCGCGAGAACAGTGCGTTTTCACACTGCCCTCGGAGCAACCCATCGCTTCGGCCGTTTCGGCCACGTCCATGTCCTGCCAGTAACGCATGAGGAAGGCTTCCCGTTGACGCGCCGGGAGCTTTTGTATCTCTTCGTCGATCAGGCGCAAGGTTTCGGCGCGTTCGACCTGGTCTGCGCTCGACTCGGCGGCAGCTGTCCCTTCCTCGGCCTCGTAGGAGTCGAGTATATCAAAGTCCTCGTCACCTTCATCCCGGCGGCCGAGGCCTCCAAACAGGCTGACCCAGGTGTTCCGGACCTTCTCGCGCCGGAAATAATCGAGGATGGTGTTCTGGAGGATGCGCTGGAACAGCATCGGCAGTTCGGCCAGGGGCTTGTCGCCGTATTTCTCGGCCAGCTTGATCATGGCGTCCTGAACGATGTCCAGCGCTGCCTCGTCCTTGCGGACTGCGTACGCCGCCTGCTTGAAGGCGCGCCGCTCGACACTCTCGAGGAAGTCGTTTAGTTCTTTGTCAGTGGCCATGCGATGAAGGGTCGGAAAACCTTCGAATCCTAGCAAAAATTACGGTTGAGCGCACTGTAAACGGGCATTTACAATCATTCGGACCATTACAGGAAGAGATGAAGATGCTGCGCATTCTCGGAAAGGCAAGCTCGATCAATGTCCGCAAGGTCTTGTGGACCTGCGCCGAACTGGAGATTCCCTTCAACCGGGAAGACTGGGGCGCCGGATTCCAGTCCACCCGGGAAGCCGCATTCCTGGCCCTGAATCCGAATGCGATGGTGCCGGTGATCGTCGATGGCGATACCGTGCTGTGGGAATCGAACGCGATCTGTCGCTACCTGGCCGGCCGCTACGGCGGCGATGCCGCCCTGCTGCCGTCGGCGCCGGCGGCGCGGGCGCGCGTCGAGCAGTGGATGGACTGGCAGGCGACCGAGCTGAACAATTCCTGGCGCTATGCCTTCATGGCCCTGGTGCGCAACAGGCCGGCGCATGCGGACCAGGGACAGGTGGAGCACAGCATCGCGCAGTGGAACCGGCACATGGGCATCCTCGAGGGGCAGCTCGCGAACACCGGCGCGTTCGCCGCCGGGACGGCGTTCTCGCTGGCCGATATCGTGCTGGGACTGTCGGTCAATCGCTGGCTGATGACGCCGATGCAACGGCCGGCCTATCCGGCCATCCAGGCTTATGTAGAGCGTTTGCTGCAGCGTCCCGGCTGCCGCGAATTCTGCATGAACGGCGTCGCCTGATTCAGGCGCGTAACGCGATCCCGGCAATTTTCAGGAACTGCCGGGCCCGACAGCCGACGATAATTTTGCGCACATCCCCGATGCACCAAAAAAGTTATTTCCATATTTGTACTTGACCTAAATGGTGCAACGCAGTAAGGTATCTAACGCTTTGCAACCCCGAAGCCCAAGGTCATCCGGAATGGCATACCCCGCCAGTCCAGGAATGACGCGCTTTCACATGTAGGCAGTTTGCTCCAACCCGTGCCAAAAGCGCGAGAGACACGCAATACGCCAACAGAAACTCACGCCAAACGAGTTTGCGACCAGCGCCGGTTCGTAAGCTGTCTACGGATAGCTGAAAGATCGACGTGACCGCAGGAAGAAGGGAAGCCTGAGCACTGTTGCGCGATACGTATCTCGTCAGGAACGAGCATCCGATCAATCTCCCTATGGGTCTTGAAAGGAAACGTAATGAGTCATGACGCAGCAGTTCCCATCACGGGCGCTGAAATAGTTGTTCGTTGCCTCGCGGAAGAGGGCGTGAAACACGTCTTCGGTTATCCCGGCGGCGCGGTCCTCTATATCTACGACGCCATCTTCAAGCAGGACAAATTCCAGCACATCCTGGTACGCCACGAACAGGCGGCCATCCACGCAGCCGACGCCTATTCGCGCAGCTCGAACGAAGTCGGCGTGGCCCTGGTCACGTCCGGTCCGGGCGTGACGAATGCCGTCACCGGCCTCTCCACCGCCTATATGGATTCGATTCCGATGGTGGTGATCTCGGGCCAGGTGCCGACCCACGCGATCGGCCAGGACGCTTTCCAGGAGTGCGACACGGTCGGCATCACCCGTCCGGTCGTGAAACACAACTTCCTCGTCAAGGACGTGCGCGACCTCGCCGCGACGATGAAGAAAGCCTTCTATATCGCCCGCACCGGCCGTCCCGGCCCGGTCCTGGTCGATATCCCGAAGGACATCAGCATGCAGAAGGCCCTGTACGAGTATCCTCGCGACGTCGAGATGCGCTCGTACAAGCCGGTCGACAAGGGCCACGCGGGCCAGATCCGCAAGGCCGTGCAGCTGCTGCTGTCCGCCGAACGCCCGATGATCTACACCGGCGGCGGCGTGATCCTGGCGAACGCCTCGAACGAACTGAACCGCCTGGTCGACAAGCTCGGCTTCCCGGTCACCAATACGCTGATGGGCCTGGGCGCCTACCGCGCCTCCAGCGGCCACTTCGTCGGCATGCCGGGGATGCACGGCACCTACGAGGCGAACATGGCGATGCAGCACTGCGACGTGCTGGTCGCGATCGGCGCCCGCTTCGACGACCGCGTGATCGGCAACCCGAAGCACTTCGCCAGCAATCCGCGCAAGATCATCCATATCGACATCGACCCGTCGTCGATCTCGAAGCGGGTGAAGGTCGACATCCCGATCGTCGGCAACGTCAAGGACGTGCTGGTGGAACTGCTGTCCCAGCTCGACGCGGCGGAACAGAAGCCGAACGAACCGGCGCTGCAGAAATGGTGGCAGCAGATCGGCGAATGGCGTTCGCGCGAATGCCTGAAATACACGCCGTCCAGCGAGGTCATCAAGCCGCAGTCGGTGGTCGAGACCCTGTGGCAGGTCACCGGCGGCGACGCCTTCGTCACCTCCGACGTCGGCCAGCACCAGATGTGGGCCGCGCAGTACTACCCGTTCAACCAGCCGCGCCGCTGGATCAATTCGGGCGGCCTGGGCACGATGGGCGTGGGCCTGCCGTACGCGATGGGCGTGCAGATGGCGAATCCCGACGCCACCGTGGCCTGCATCACCGGCGAGGGTTCGATCCAGATGAACATCCAGGAGCTGGCGACCTGCAAGCAGTACCACCTGACGCCGAAGATCATCCTCCTGAACAACCGTTTCCTGGGCATGGTGCGCCAGTGGCAGGAGCTCGACTATAACTCGCGCTATTCCGAGTCCTACATGGATTCGCTGCCCGATTTCGAGAAGCTGGCCGAGTCCTACGGGCACGTCGGCATGCGCATCGAGAAACCGGGCGACGTCGAGGGCGCGCTGCGCGACGCCTTCGCCATGAAGGACCGCCTGGTGTTCATGAACTTCATCACCGACCGCAGCGAGAACGTCTGGCCGATGGTCAAGACGGGCAAGGGCCTGTCGGAGATGCTGCTGAGCTCGGAGGACCTGTAATGCGCCACATTATTTCAGTCCTGATCGAGAACGAAGCGGGCGCCCTGTCGCGCGTGGTCGGCCTGTTCTCCGCACGCGCCTACAACATCGAGACCCTGACGGTGGCGCCGACCGAAGATGCGACGCTGTCGCGCATGACCATCGTGACCTCCGGCTCGGACGACATCATCGAGCAGATCACGAAACACCTGAACCGCCTGATCGAGGTGGTGAAGGTGGTCGACCTGACCGAAGGCCAGCACATCGAGCGCGAGCTCATGCTGATCAAGGTGAGGGCGGTCGGCAAGGAGCGCGAAGAGATGAAGCGCACCGCGGACATCTTCCGCGGCCGCATCATCGACGTGACCGAGAAGACCTACACGATCGAGCTGACCGGCGCCAAGAGCAAGCTCGACGCCTTCATCGACGCCATCGACCGCGCTTCCATCCTCGAGACCGTCCGCACGGGCGGCTCCGGCATCGGCCGGGGCGAGCGCATTTTGAAAGTTTAAAGCGGCATGCGTGGGCACGGGGTGCCCACCCTACCGTAGGGCGGGCACCCGTGCCCGCGAACCAAATACACCAAAACACAGGATCTAAAAATGAAAGTTTTCTACGATAAAGACTGCGACCTCTCCCTCATCAAAGGCAAGAATGTCGCCATCATCGGCTACGGCTCGCAAGGCCACGCGCACGCCCAGAACCTGTCCGAATCCGGCGTCAACGTCACCGTCGGCCTGCGCCGCGGCGGCGCCTCCTGGACCAAGGTCGAGCAGGCCGGCCTGAAGGTCGCCGAAGTCAACGAGGCAGTGAAAGCCGCCGACGTCATCATGATCCTGCTGCCGGACGAGAACATCGCCCAGGTCTACAAGGAAAACGTCGAGCCGAACGCCAAGCAGGGCGCGGTGCTGGCCTTCGCGCACGGCTTCAACGTCCATTACGGCCAGGTCGTGCCGCGCGCCGACCTCGACGTGATCATGGTTGCGCCGAAGGCCCCGGGCCATACCGTGCGCGGCACCTACACCCAGGGTGGCGGCGTGCCGCACCTGGTGGCCGTGTACCAGGACAAGTCGGGCGCAGCCCGTGACATCGCGCTGTCGTATGCGATGGCGAACGGCGGCGGCCGCGCCGGCATCATCGAGACCAACTTCCGCGAAGAGACCGAGACCGACCTGTTCGGCGAGCAGGCCGTGCTGTGCGGCGGCGCCGTCGAGCTGATCAAGGCAGGCTTCGAGACCCTGACCGAAGCCGGCTACGCGCCGGAAATGGCCTACTTCGAGTGCCTGCACGAGCTGAAGCTGATCGTCGACCTGATCTACGAAGGCGGCATCGCGAACATGAACTACTCGATCTCGAACAACGCGGAATACGGCGAGTACGTGACCGGCCCGCGCATCGTGACCGAAGACACCAAGAACGCCATGCGCCAGTGCCTGAAGGACATCCAGACCGGCGAGTACGCCAAGTCCTTCATCCTCGAGAACAAGGCCGGCGCCCCGACCCTGATCTCGCGCCGCCGCCTGAACGCCGAGCACCAGATCGAACAGGTCGGCAGCAAGCTGCGCGCGATGATGCCGTGGATCGCGAAGAACAAGCTGGTGGACCAGTCGAAGAACTAAGCCGTCGGCTGCCACCTGCGAACGCCGTTCCCGCCGCTGCGGGAGCGGCGTTTTTTTATGCGTGTGAGTCCCAGCCCGAGCCCGGTCGCCAGCATCACCCACTCCGCCGGCTCCGGCACCGCGGAAACCGTCCAGGCCTGAGCGCTGCCGAACACGCCGTAGCCGAGCAGCGCGAACGCCGTCGCGTCGCTGTCGTTCGCCCAGTTCACGCTCAGGGTGCGGGCGGCGCTGTCTTCGAGCCGGTCATCGCCGAAGATCACCTGGTTTCCCACGTGGACCTCGGCGGCATCCTTGTATTCCACGTTGACGTCGGGCCACAGCAGCAGCGAGGCCGTGGCGCTGCCGATGCGCGTGTGGCCGCCGGCGTCGGGCGTCATGCTCATCGCCAGCGTCACGTCCAGGCTCAGCATGACGGCCGTGTGCGGCGCCAGGTCGACCGACATCAGCGGCCCGTCCACCCGGGCCTGCAGGATCGTGCCGTCGAGGTCCGGGCGCAGGGTGGCGAAGGAGAGGCCGATCGCGGAATTTTCCAGGCTGCCGCCATTTCGGTAAAAGCCCTGCACCCGTGAATCCCCCGGCCACCCTGCCGACAGGCTGAGCGAATCCAGGCTCTGGCCCTGCCGGTAACTGGCCGGCTTGCCGGGCGCCTCGGCCGAGACGCTGATATAGGCCGCGCCCGGATCGTACAGCCTGAGGCCGGGGGACTTGCCGTCGTTCGGCGCCAGGTCGGTGAGGGTGTAGCGCAAGCCGCCGGCCTGGACCTCGGCCTGGATCTGGGCAAGGGCGGGCAACTGCGGCGCCAGCAGGGCGAGTCCGCAGCCAAGGACGAGGTGGTAGTGGCGCATGGCATGCTCCTCGAAAGCCTGTCATGCAGCCTATACCCGCCAAGTCCGCTTGTCCGGTGCGCGTCTGGCGTGCGCGACAAATGCACTCATTTGCAAACGTTTGCAACTTTCCATTACAGAAACTCGACAGCGGCGCAAAACACGGTATCGTTCGGCCTGATACGAACTCACAGGAGAACAGCCATGCGCGCATCGACGCTCATCCTCGCCGCCAGCCTCGGCCTCGGCCTGGCCCCCATGCTGGACGCCCAGGCGCAGACCGCCGCCGTGGCGACGACCAGCGGCACCCTGGTCATCGTCCCGGCCTTCGGCGAAGTCAGGCACGCGAATGACGAAGCCACCGTCACCTTCTCGGTCGAGGAGCAGGACAAGGACCGCGCCGCCGCCACCGCGCGCGTGAACCAGAAGATGAAGCAGGGCACGGACATCGTCCGCAGGGAAGACCCGCAGGCCGTGCTGAAGACGGTGAATTACTACAGCTACCCGGTGTATCCGGAAGTGCCGGACACGCCGCGCCCGCTGGCGACGCCGGCCGCGCGCCGCATCCCGATCGGCTGGCGCGTCGGCCAGTACCTCGAAGTCAGGACCCGCAACCTCGACAATCTGCCGAAGACGGCCGCCGCGGCCCAGAAGGTGCTGGGGATCAGCAATATCGACTACCACCTCAGCCCCGAGCTGACCAGGAAGCTGGACGACGAGCGCATCGCCGCCACCTACCGCAACCTGAACGAGCGCATCGCCTCGATCGCGCGCGCGATGGGCCGGAACGTGGGCGACGCCGTGATCGATACCGTCGACTTCGAAGGCAGCGGCAATTACGTGGGCGGCGCCGAGGCGGCGGCCGCGCCGATGGCGATGATGCGCGGCAAACGTGCCGACAGCGCCGAGATGCCCGAGCCCAGCTTCGAGCCGGGCGAGACCCGTCTGCAGATGCGGCTGGTCGGCAAAGTGAAATTCAGGTAATTCAGGTAACAGTATCGGTTCGCTAACGGCGCGGCGCGGCCATATAATGGCAAGGTTCGCGCCCGCGCGCGCTGTTACCGAATAACAATACTATGCCAACATTCCCACGCCGCAGAAAGAACGGCGCGCCCAAGACCGGTCGTTTCGGCCGCTTCAGCCGCTTCAGCCGGGTGCCCCGCAAGGCCGACGCCGAGGCCCGTCCGCGCCGCGGCATCTACCTGCTGCCCAACGCCTTCACCACCGCCGCCCTGTTCGGCGGCTTCTACGCCATCGTGATGGCGATGAACCAGCGTTTCGATCATGCCTGCTGGGCCGTGTTCATCGCCATGATCCTCGACGGCCTGGACGGCCGCGTGGCGCGCCTGACCAACACCCAGTCGGAGTTCGGCGCCCAGTACGACTCGCTGTCCGACATGGTGTCCTTCGGCGCCGCGCCGGCCCTGGTGATCTACGAATGGTCGCTGCGCGGCCTGGGCAAGCTGGGCTGGATCGCCGCCTTCGTCTACTGCGCCGGTGCCGCGCTGCGCCTGGCGCGCTTCAACACCAATATCGAAGTGGTCGACAAGCGCTTCTTCCAGGGCTTGCCCAGCCCGGCCGCGGCGGCCCTGGTGGTCGGCTTCGTGATGATGATGACCGATCCCGAGATCAATATCAGCCCGGCCAAGGTCGACTGGATCTCCTGGAGCCTGGCCCTGTTCGCCGGCCTGACCATGGTCACCAACGTGCCGTTCTACAGCTTCAAGGACGTCAACTTCCGCAAGTCGGTGCCCTTCATCGTGGTGTTCCTGATCGCGCTGTTCTTCGCCCTGCTGGCGATCGACCCGCCGAAGGTCCTGTGGCCGCTGTTCGTGGTCTACGGCCTGTCGGGCTATGTGGTCTACTTCTGGCGCCTGGCCAAGGGCAAGCCGGTCAGCATCGTGCAGACCGAGGAGGAGACGCTCGATCCGAGCGAGCGGCGCTGAGCCGCGCGCCCGGTGGTATGCTGCAGCCATGAGCGATAATTCCGATATTGAACTGTCCGGCCCCTTCCAGGCCAAGGACAGCCAGGGCCGTACCCTCGACGTCAAGGCGATCCGCATCTTCGACGAGGGCTACGGGATCATCGACGTATACGTGGATTTCAAGGCCCGGCTCGAACCCGGCGCCTACAAGGATCCGGTGCTGGTCCGCCAGATCATCGACCGCCTCCGGGCCGTCGGCTACAAGGGGCCGGACTTCGGCCACAGCGATCCGGGCCTGCAGGAGAGCCGCCTGGTCGTGCTCGAGGCGCCGGAGGAATTCGCGGCCTTCGCCAAGAGCCGGGGCTGGAAGAATTTGGCCGAGGATTTCGACGAGTAAGTACGCCTGATAAAACCGTTCGAGATACCGCCAATAGATGAGCGAGCGGGCAAGCGAAAGGAATGCCTGATGGATGTCTGCTCGTCGCTCATGTCGGATGCGCGAGTCGTGCACTCCGGTTCTCGGTCGGTATCGGCAGGCTCTGTCTCCAATTCAGCAAAGTCGCGGGGGCAAGCAGATGCCGCCAACTTTTCAGTATCCAAAAAGCGACTAGGCATCCTTATATCGAACAGCGACACTTGCTGTCCCAGCGCATCGGTTGGGGAAGCAGATTCGCCAGATAGCGCCGATGTTGACACTGCCAAGCGGCGCGCCACATAATGAACCACGTTTTGCGAGTACGGAGGAAGTCGTGCCACGGCCTTCGATCATCCGCAAGAGTAGTGCGGCAAACCGGGTCACGCCCAACTGGACCGACTATGAAGGGCTGCGCGCCGCCTTCTCATGGGAGGCGGCGCGGCGTGAGCTGGCGGGCCTGCCGCAAGGCGGCCTGAACATAGCACATGAAGCGGTCGACCGGCACGCCAGCGGCGCCGCAAGAGACAAAACGGCGTTCCGCTTCCTCGGCGTTGAACAACGTCACGATCTCAGTTACCTTGAACTTTCCTTGTTGACCAACCGGTTCGCCAACGTGCTGCGCACGCTCGGCGTCGGCAAGGGCGAGCGCGTGTTCGTGCTCGCCGGCCGCATTCCCGAACTCTACATTGCGGTGCTGGGCAGCCTCAAGAACGGCTGCGTGGCGTGTCCGATGTTTTCCGCCTTTGGGTCGGAACCGATTGCGACACGCATGACCATCGGCGATGCGCGCGTACTGGTCACGACCAGCTCGCTGTACCGGCGCAAGATCATGCCGATCCGGGCTCGACTTCCCTTTCTGCGGCATGTGCTCCTGGCGCGCGAGAACGGAGACGACGAACCGCTTCCCGACACCGAAGACCTGAAGCACCTGCTGGCGCAGGCGTCCGACCGCTTCGAGATCGGGCCCACCGACCCCGAGGAACTCGCGCTGCTGCACTTTACCAGCGGTACCACCGGCACGCCAAAGGGTGCCATGCACGTGCATGGCGCGGTGCTCACCCACTGGGTCAGCGGCAAGTATGCACTCGACCTGCATCCGGATGACATCTTCTGGTGCACTGCCGATCCGGGCTGGGTCACGGGCACCTCTTACGGCATCGTCGCACCGCTGCTGCACGGCGTCACCTCGATCGTCGATGCTGCCGACTTCGATGCCGAGCGCTGGTATGGCATCCTGCAAAATGAGCGGGTGAGCGTCTGGTACACGGCGCCGACGGCGATCCGGATGCTGATGAAGGCGGGTAATGCGATTCCCCGTAAATATTCCTTCCCGGCCCTTCGATTCATCGCCAGCGTCGGCGAGCCCCTCAATCCCGAAGCGGTTTGGTGGGGACAGGAAGTGCTAGGGCTGCCGATCCACGACAATTGGTGGCAGACCGAAACGGGCGGCATCATGATCGCCAACACGCCCGGGTTCGACATCAAGCCCGGCTCGATGGGACGCCCGCTGCCCGGGGTCGAGGCCTGCATCGTGCGGCGCGATGCCGAAGGCAAGGTCGACGTCGTCCTTGAACCCGGCATCGAAGGCGAACTTGCGCTGCGCCGCGGCTGGCCCGGCATGATGCGGGGCTACCTGAACAACGAGGAACGCTATCGCAAATGCTTCGCGGACGACCTCTACCTGACGGGCGACCTGGCGCGGCGCGACGCGGACGGCTATTTCTGGTTCGTCGGCCGCAGCGACGACGTGATCAAGTCGGCAGGGCACCTGATCGGCCCCTTCGAGGTCGAAAGCGCACTGATGGAACATCCAGCGGTCGCCGAGGCCGGCGTGATCGGCAAGCCCGATCCGACCGTTGGCGAAGTCGTCAAGGCCTTCGTCTCGCTGCGCGCCGGCTACGCGGACTCGGAGCAGTTGCGCAAGGCGCTGCTGGGCCACGCGCGCAGCCGGCTGGGCGCTGTGATGGCGCCAAAGGAAATCGAGGTGGTCGCGTCGCTGCCGCGCACGCGCAGCGGCAAGATCATGCGGCGCCTGCTGAAGGCGCGCGAACTGGGCCTGCCGGAAGGCGATATCTCCACCCTGGAGTCGAGCCAATGAGCCCGCCCATCAGCCAAGCGATGAGCCCTGCCGAAGCCGCACTGTCCGCCGCTTGGCCGCCCAGCGCGCCGCGGGATCGTGCGTTCTGCCATGCGCTGCTGGCCGATATGCAGCGTATCCGCCGCATGGAGGAAAAATCGGCTGAGCTTTACGGCGCCGGCAAGATCCGTGGCTTCCTGCACCTGTACGTTGGCCAGGAGGCGGTCGCGGTCGGAGCGCTGCATGCGCTGGCGCCTGAAGACAACGTCATCGCGACCTACCGCGAGCACGGGCACGCACTGGTGCGCGGGGTGCCCATGAACACGATCATGGCGGAGATGTTTGGCAAGCTGGCCGGCTGCTCGCACGGGCGCGGCGGCTCGATGCACCTGTTCGACCGCGACCGCCATTTTTACGGCGGCAACGCGATCGTGGGCAGCGGCATCGCGCTTGCGGCCGGGTTGTCGCTGGCCGACAAGACGCGGGGGACAGCACGCGTGAATGCCTGCTTCTTCGGCGAGGGCGCGATGGCCGAGGGCGTGTTCCACGAAACGGCGAACCTGGCGGCGCTGTGGAAGCTGCCGCTGTTGTTCATTTGCGAAAACAATTTTTATGCGATGGGCACGGCGCTTGCCCGTTCCGAGTCGCAGACCGACCTGTGCGCCAAGGCCGCCGCCTACAACATGGCTGTCGGCAGGGCGAACGGCATGGACGTGCTTGCGGTGCACGAGGCGGCCGCGCTCGCCGCCGGCCACGTGCGCGCCGGAAAAGGGCCGTACTTCCTCGAATGCCAGACCTACCGGTTTCGCGCGCACTCGATGTTCGACCCCGACCTGTACCGCGATCCGGCCGAGATCGAGGCATGGAAGCAGCACGGGCCGCTGCACGCGTTCACGGCGCGCCTGAAGGCCGAGGGCAAGCTGACCGAAGACGAGTTCCTGGCGCTGGACGCCGAAGCCCGGAGCGAAGTCGAGGCGGCGGTGGCCTTCGCCGACGCCGCCGCCTGGGAGCCGGTCGAAGACCTGGCAAAAGACCTGCTCGGCGGGGACGCAGCACCATGAAGATGAGTTACCGCGAGGCGATGCGCGCGGCCCTGCACGAAGCGCTGGTGTCGGACCCGCGCGTCTTCCTGATGGGCGAGGATGTCGGCAAATATGGCGGCTCGTACGCCGTGTCGAAAGGCTTCCTCGACGAGTTCGGGCCCGAGCGGATCCGCGACACGCCCTTGTCCGAACTCGGCTTCGTCGGCGCCGGGATCGGCGCGGCGCTGGGCGGCATGCGCCCGGTCGTCGAAATCATGACCGTCAACTTCAGCCTGTTGGCCCTGGACCAGGTCGTCAACACGGCGGCAGCGATGCGGCACATGTCGGGTGGCCAGTTCGGCGTGCCGCTGGTGATCAGGATGGCGACCGGCGCGGGCCGCCAGCTGGCGGCCCAGCATTCGCACAGCCTGGAAGGGTGGTACGCGCACATCCCCGGCATCCGCGTGCTGGCCCCGGCGACCGTGGCCGACGCGCGCGGCATGCTGGCCCCGGCGCTGGCCGATCCGGACCCGGTGATCATCTTCGAGCATGCGCAGTTGTACAACATGGAGGAAGAGTTCGGCGACGCGCCGCCGGCGCCCTGGTGCGCCATCGATGGCGCCGCGGTGCGCCGCGCCGGCAGCGACCTCACCCTGATCGCGTACGGCGGCTGTGTGCCGAAAGCCTTGCAGGCGGCCGGGGAACTGGCCGCCGCCGGGATCGAGGCCGAGGTGATCGACTTGCGCGTGCTGCGGCCGCTCGACACGGACACGATCGCCGCTTCGGTGCGCAGGACGCGGCGTGCGGTGGTGGTCGACGAAGGCTGGAAGAGCGGCAGCCTGGCCGCCGAGATCGTCGCGCGCATCATGGAAAACGCGTTCTACGACCTCGACGCCCCGGTGGCCCGCGTGTGCAGCGCCGAAGTGCCGGTGCCGTATGCGCGCCACATGGAACTGGCCGCCTTGCCGCAAGCCGAAGACATCGTTGCCGCGGCACGCACACTGGTGGGGCAGGCATGATCGAATTCAAGCTTCCCTCGCTCGGTTCCGACATGGACCAGGGCAAGCTGCTGGCCTGGCATGTCAAGCCGGGTGACGCGGTCAGGAGCGGGCAGGTGGTGGCCGTGGTCGACACCTCCAAGGCTGCGGTCGATGTCGAAGCCTGGAACGACGGCACCGTGCTCGAGCTGGTGGTACAGCCGGGCGAGACGGTGCCGGTCGGCGCGGTGCTGGCGACTTTGCTGGAGCCGGGCGAAACGGAGGAGCATGCGCGCGCGGCGCAGCGCAGCCGGGCAGCGGCTGTACCCCCGCCGTCGCCGGCGGCTGGCGTGGCTCCCGAGGCCGGGCCCCCATCCGAGGGCCGACGTCCGGTGTCCCCAGCCGCGCGCAGGCGCGCACGCGAGGCCGGTATCGACATCGAGGGTGTCATCGGTACCGGTCCCGGCGGCGCCGTCACACTGCAGGACGTCGAAAACGGGATACTTGCCGCGTCGTCCGCGCCGGCACCGGCGGATCGCCAGCGCGAGATGCGCAAGTCGATCGCGGCCGCCATGAGCCGTTCCAAGCGCGAGATTCCACACTACTACCTGAGCGAGACGGTGCCGATGCGCCGTGCCCAGGAATGGCTGGCCGAAGCCAATGCCGCGCGGCCCATCACCGAGCGCCTGCTGATGGCCACGCTGCAATTGAAGGCGGTCGCGCTGACGCTCCAGGACTACCCCGACCTGAACGGTTTTTTTCGCGACGGCGCCTACCAGGGATCAAAGCAAGTGCATGTCGGCGTCGCCATCGCGCTCCGCCAGGGTGGCCTGGTTGCGCCCGCGCTGCACGACGTCGCAGTCAAGCCGCTCGAGCAGCTGATGCGCGAGCTGTCCGACCTGGTGCGCCGTGCGCGCGCCGGATCGCTGCGCAGTTCCGAGATGTCCGAGCCGACCATCACGGTCACCAATCTCGGAGAGGAGGGCGCTGAAGCCGTGTTCGGCGTGATCTATCCGCCGCAGGTGGCGCTGGTCGGCTTCGGCCGGATCATGGAGCGGCCCTGGGCAAGCGCCGGCGGACTGTCTGCCATGCCGGTGGTCACGGCAAGCCTGGCGGCCGACCACCGGGTGTCGGATGGCCATCGCGGCGCCATGTTCCTTGTGAATCTGCGCGAACGCCTGCAGCGCCCGGCCGAACTTTGAGGAGCAGAAGCAATGAACGAGCAGGATCTGTTGGCGGGCGTGATGGCGGAACTGACGTCGATCGCGCCCGAAGTCGATCCGGCCGGACTGACGCGCACCAGGCTGCTGCGCGAACAGGTCGACCTCGACTCGATGGACTGGCTGAATTTCCTGATTGGCTTGCACCGGCGTTTCAAGATCGACATTCCGGAGTCCGATTACGGCAAGCTGCGCACGCTTGACGACCTCACCGGATACTTGGGCGCCAGGCTGGCCTGAACAGGCATGGGAGACAATGTGATGAGTACCTTGATGAAGCTCGCGCTCGGCAAAATGGGGCAGCTGCGGCCCAAGCCGCAACTGGGAGAATCAGCGTCGACGATCGCACTGCCGGCGCCGGCGTGCAAGGGAGGGATGCCGCTGATGGAGGCGCTGGCGGCACGCCATTCGTCGCGAGAGTTCGCGCCGCACGAGCTGGCGCCGCCGCTGCTGTCCGCGTTACTGTGGGCGGCCTGCGGAGTGAACCGACCGGACGGAAAGCGCACCGCACCATCCGCGATGAACGCGCAGGAAATCGACGTGTTCGTCGCGCTCCCGGGTGGCGCATATCGCTACGAAGCGCAGGGGCACCGGCTCGAACTGGCGGCGCCGAACGACCTGCGCAGCATCACCGGTTATCAGGACTTCGTGGACGACGCGCCGATGGGCCTGGTCTACGTAGCCGACCATGCCCGCATGCGACTCGTTCCGGTGGACAGGCGCGCCGCGTATGCGTATACGGCGGCAGGGGCGACGGCGCAGAACGTCTACCTGTTTGCCGCCGCGAACGGCCTCGCCAGTGTGATCCGTGCCTGGATCGACCGCGAAGCGATCGCCGACGCGCTCGGCCTTACACACGACCAGGAAGTGCTGCTGTCGCAGACCGTCGGCTATCCGAAGGAAGGCGCTTGAGCACCCGCCATCGGACGTTTCACGCCCGGCGTGCTCATCCGATGGCAGCCGGTGCTGATCTTCCGTCCGGTATGCTCGCCGCCTCGCGGCGAAGATATGCTGGCGGCATCAATGCCGGTTCCATCCTACGCGATCTGGTCGTATTTGCAGGGTCGGCGCAGCGTCGCCTCGTCGATGCCGGTTCCGGCACGGGAGGCCAGATGCACGGACATGGTCGGGCTAGGGGGATGCAGGCCAGAAGTGATCGGTTCGGCGTTCAGATTGAAGTAGAGGTGCGCCGAAAACCAGGCAGCAAGGTGCGCGATGCTGTTCGCTGGCCCGGCATAGTGATACACCTGGGTACCGGTCTCAAAGGCGATCACTATATTGCCATAGGTTGTGCCCAGGAGCTTTCAGTCTCCTGAGGGGGGAACCCGGCCCGTTGTGATAGTTCTCCGGTAAGGCGGTATAAAGGCCTGAGGAAACCGAACGCACTGGAACTCCTGTCGCCCTCGGCGTTTGACGTGGATCAAAATTGCCGCTTGCTAGAAGCAGATGATGAGTGCCCGCTGTCAAAGCTAAGGGGCATGAAAATGAACTTGAGCACCCGTCTAACTTTTATATGGCACTGGCTAGCTGCCGGTTTCCTTCTCTTGTTCGTGCTCCCAAGTACGCGAGCATACGATCTACCCTTGCACCCCACCCAGTATCGCGCGGTGATTGACCTTGCAAACGGACAGGCAAACTTCTCGGTGCGTTTCGACCGTCCTCCTGATTTTTTCACGCTCGACGATGTGGGACGCGCGGCCGATGCGTTCCAATTCTTCACCGACACCGTATCGAGCGATCCCATCCAGAGCACCACCGAGGGGATGTACCGCAGCGGCCCGCTTGGTACACAAACCGTTATCGGTAGTTATGAGATCGCTACACGGCGGCAGCTGACCATCTGGTGGCCCAAGCCCCGCTCCGAATGGCTCCCCGACGATCCCATCGTCCATGCGGCGCTGATAAGGTATGGCGACTACACGCTTATTGACGATACGCTATCGTTTTCAGTGCCCTTGGGCCTGCTACACGATCCGGACTCGAGCTTCTACTACGGCTTCCAACTCTATCCGTATGGCGGGTGGACAGGTTTCAATTATTATGGAACGAGCGGCCAGGTCTACATGCTGCCGGTGCCAGAACCGGCACCTGCCACTATGTTCAGCGCCGGCGTCCTGTTGCTGATGGCGGCCAGTCGATGTGGCCGCAGACAGCGAAGAAACCCGATCATGGGATGAACAAGGGCCAGCGATCTGGATGTCCGTATATGGACTCCTCCTCGTTTGCAAACAATCCGTCGGCAGGCCGTGAGGTACGACTGCTCACGTATATCCGGTCCCGTGCCACTGGTCGAAGGCGTCTGTTGGCACTTGGTAAGTATTCCGCATCGTCCGATCGATTCGGTCGATAGAACTCGTGAATAATAATGGTCGAGTTAAATGACCGGTCACGGACCGGTTACGGACGTTCGGGATGGCCCAGCGTATGCCTTGTTGCTCGCGGAGTAAGAAAAAGGTTTTGTTAAGGTATTAGCCTGCCGGGACTCAGTCCTGCAGGGTGCGCCATTCCTGCTTCTTGGCCGGCTCTTCGTGCGTCGGGCAGCTCGTGATGCGCAGCTTGCCGTGGTGTTCGATCATCTCGACATCGGTGTTGGTTGCGCGCTCGGTGACGCAGTAGGTGCCCCTGCCGCCGACGACGCGCGAGCGCCGCGCGCCGTCGCCCGTGTTGTTCACCAGTTCCTCGACCTTGGGCGCTTCCCAGATGCGGTTCGGCGCCATCGCGCGGGCGTGCTCGATGCCCTGGCGCAGGCGCATCTGCGGGCTGTCCAGCGGCGCCGCGATATACGGCTTGTTTTCCTTGCGCAGCGCCTTGTCGATGCCGCCGATGTCGCGCCGGGCGCGTTCCAGGATTTGTTCCGCGCTCGGCCCGGGCGGGGCGGGCTGCGTGGCCGTGGCCGTGGCCGGGGCCGGCGTCTGGGCCGGCGCGGGCGCGGCGGCGGGCGCGGGCGTGGGCCGGGATTCGATCGCCGGCGCCGGCGGCAGGGCGAGGGGGGCGGCGGGACGCGGATGCAGCGGGATCGGCCGCGCCGTGCTTTCCTTTGGCGGCGGCGCGGGCTCGCTGTCGCGCAGCGCGGGCCGGGAGCGGGGCAGGGGAATCCACAGGACGCGGCTGCGCGGGCCATCGTTCGGGGGCGCCGGCGCCGGCAGCGTGCGCGCCGCGTACCAGCCGGCGATCAAGGCCAGGTGCACGAGGGCGGTCAGCAGCAGGCTCAGGCGGCGGTCGGTGCTGGCTGCACGATAGGCAATGTTCATGTGGAAAGAGTATAGCGGCCTGCCGGCGCTGCTTTCTCACACATCCTCACCGCATGCTTAGCGATTGCTTAAAAGCGCCGGAAGCGGTCGTCGTAGCGCGGGTCCGGACCATTCAGCATCTGGCGCACGACGCCCTGCTGGTCGAAGTGCACATGCATCATCGAATTCCACACGCCGGCTTCCTTGTAGCGGTAGGACCAGACCTCGTAGTTGTGGAAGGCCACGGCCGAGGTCTCGGCCGGCTGGCCGAAGTTGCGCAGGATGTCGGCCTTGGTCCAGTGGTCGACCTTTACCTTCGCGAAATTCTCGCTGGTCAGGACCTGGTCGTAGGAGAGCAGGCGGCCGTCCGGGCTCATGCGCGCCATGTACTGGAACTGGCCCATCGGCTGGCCGCGGTATTCGAGCACCTGGCCGCCGTCCGGTTCCGGGTAGGCCGCGTCCGGGCGGCCCAGCCTGGCCGTGACTTCGGCCAGCGGCGCGCCCGGGGGCGGCGGCTGGCGGAACATCGGCGCGCAGGCGGACAGGGAGAATGCGAGCGCCGCCAGCGCGATTGTCCTGATCGTGTGTTTCATCGCAATCTCCTTCATGCAAGGCCTTACGCGCTTACAGTCCCCGGTAGCGGTCGTCGAGCACCGGATCCGGGCTGTTGAACACGCGCAGCACCGTGCCGCGCGCATTGAAGTCCACGTTCATCATCGAGTTCCACAGGCCCTGTTCCTTGTAGCGGTAGGACCAGATCTCGCCTTCTTCCAGGCGCGAACGCATCACCTCGGCCGGGCGGCCGAAGTGGCGCAGGACCTCGTCCTTGTTCCAGACGCCGATCTCGATCTTCGCGAAATTCTCGCTGGTCAGCACCTGTTCGTAGGATAGCAGCCGGCCGTCCGCGCCGATGCGCGCCATGTGCTGGAACTGGCCCATCGGCTGGCCGCGGTATTCCAGTATCTGGCCGCCGGCCGGGTCCGGATACACGGCGTTCGGCTGGCCGAGCTTGGCCGTCACCTCGGACAGCGGGGCGCCGACCGCGGGCGTCCTGCGCACCAGCGGCGCGCACGCGGACAGGGTCAGGATGAGCGCCAGGGCGATGGCGGGTCTTGCGAAGTTCTTGTGGGTTCTTTTCATCGTTTTAATCCTTGGAGCATGCCAGAACGGCAATGCCAACCCGCCTATTGTAGCGAAGCCGAGGAAATACTGGCTTCACCCGTCATTTTCCCCTATACTTCCCGGTCTTGGCTTTCGAGGCCAAGTTTTTTAACAATTCACGGTGCGCTGGGTTCCGACTCTTGCACCGCATGTGAAAGGTAACATCATGTCCGTAGAACACATCAACAAAGCCGCCATCATCGCGGATAACGCACGTGGCGACAAAGACACCGGTTCGCCGGAAGTCCAGGTTGCACTGCTGACCGCACGCATCAACGAGCTGAACGGCCACTTCAAGGAACACAAGAAAGACCACCACTCGCGCCGCGGCCTGATCATGATGGTCAACCGTCGTAAGAGCCTGCTGGCTTACCTGAAGAACAAAGATCTGAACCGTTACCGCGACCTGATCGCCAAGCTCGGTCTGCGTAAGTAATCTACGCATTGAGCCAATCGGCTTGATCACGAAGTGCCTGCGTCAGCCCGACTGCCGCAGGCATTTTTTGTTTTTGTTTTGGGAAACCGGGGTCAGAGCCCACCCTGAACACCGGGATCTGACCCCGGTTTCCCAAAACAAAAACTGTGGTGAGGTGAACGACAGCGCCTGAAATTCTGTCGGCAAATAGAAAGGGATTACCCATGTTTAACAAAGTTACGAAAACCTTCCAGTACGGCGACCATACCGTGACCCTGGAGACCGGCGAAATCGCTCGCCAGGCCAGCGGCGCCGTCCTCGTGTCGGTCGAGGACACCGTTGTCCTGGCAACCGTGGTGGCCAAGAAGGACGCCAAGCCGGGCCAGGATTTCTTCCCGCTGACCGTCGACTACATCGAGAAGAGCTACGCCGCCGGCAAGATCCCGGGTGGCTTCTTCAAGCGCGAAGGCCGTCCGTCGGAGAAGGAGACCCTGACGTCGCGCCTGATCGACCGTCCGATCCGCCCGCTGTTCCCGGAAGGTTACCTGAACGAAGTCCAGGTCATCATCCACGTGCTGTCCGTGAATCCTGAGATCGATCCGGACATCCCTGCGATGATCGGCGCTTCGGCCGCCCTGTGCGTGGCCGGCATCCCGTTCAGCGGCCCGATCGGCGCCGCCCGTGTCGGCTATTCGAATGGCCAGTACATCCTGAACCCGAGCACCACCCAGCTGAAGACCTCGCAGATGGACCTGGTCGTCGCCGGTACCGAGCACGCCGTGCTGATGGTCGAATCCGAAGCCCAGCAGCTGTCGGAAGAAATCATGCTGGGCGCGGTCGTCTACGGCCATGAGCAGATGAAGGCCGTGATCGACGCGATCCACGCCCTGGTCGAAGAAGGCGGCAAGCCGGAAGTCGAGTGGAGCCCGGCGCCGAAGAACGAAACCCTGATCGCACAAGTCGCCCAGCTGGCCGAAGCCAAGGTGCGTGACGCCTACCAGACCCGCGAAAAGTCGGCGCGCCAGCAGAAGCTGAAGTCGCTGTCGGGCGAAGTGATGGCAGGCCTGCAGGAGCAGGGCATCGAAGCGGATAGCGCCGAAGTCGGCAACATCCTGTTCGACATGGAAGCCAAGGTCGTGCGTTCGCAGATCCTGGAAGGCGAGCCGCGCATCGACGGCCGCGACACCCGCACCGTGCGTCCGATCTCGATCCGCACCAGCGTCCTGCCGCGTACCCACGGCTCGGCCCTGTTCACCCGCGGTGAAACCCAGGCGCTGGTCATCGCCACCCTCGGCACCGGCCGCGACAGCCAGAAGATCGACGCGCTGATGGGCGAGTACACCGACGACTTCATGATGCACTACAACATGCCTCCGTTCGCCACCGGCGAAACCGGCCGTGTGGGCACCCCGAAGCGCCGCGAAATCGGCCACGGCCGCCTGGCCAAGCGCGCGCTGGTCGCTGCGCTGCCGGCGCCGGACGAGTTCAGCTACTCGGTGCGCCTGGTCTCGGAAATCACCGAGTCGAACGGCTCCTCGTCGATGGCCTCCGTCTGCGGCGGCTGCCTGGCGCTGATGGACGCCGGCGTGCCGATGAAGGCGCACGTGGCCGGCATCGCCATGGGCCTGATCAAGGAAGGCGGCAAGTTCGCCGTCCTGACCGACATCCTGGGCGATGAAGACCACCTGGGCGACATGGACTTCAAGGTGGCCGGCACCGCCAACGGCATCACCGCGCTGCAGATGGACATCAAGATCCAGGGCATCACCAAGGAAATCATGCAGGTGGCGCTGGCCCAGGCCAAGGAAGGCCGCCAGCACATCCTGGCCGAGATGCAGAAGGCCATGCCGACCGTGAAGACCGAGCTGTCGGACTTCGCACCGCGCCTGATCACCATCAAGATCAATCCGGAAAAGATCCGTGACGTGATCGGCAAGGGCGGCGCAGTCATTCGCGCGCTGACCGAAGAGACCGGCACCCAGATCGACATCACCGACGAAGGCATCGTGACCATCGCCTCGGTCGACGCCGCCGCCGGCCAGGAAGCCAAGCGCCGCATCGAAGAGCTGACCGCATCGGTCGAAGTGGGCAAGACCTACGACGGCACCGTGCTGAAGCTGCTGGACTTCGGCGCCATCGTCCAGGTCATGCCGGGCAAGGACGGCCTGCTGCACATCTCGCAGATCGCCAACGAGCGCGTCAACGCCGTGGCCGACTACCTGAAGGAAGGCCAGCAAGTGCGCGTGAAGGTCCTCGAGACCGACGAGCGCGGCCGCCTGAAGCTGTCGATGAAGGCTGCAGCCGCGGATGACGCGGCGGCGGGCGCGGCGCAGTAAGCTGCTCTCTGAGCTGGCCGCTTCGGCGGCTGGCTGAATGTAAAAACCGCCAGTGCGTGAGCCTGGCGGTTTTTTTATTTCCCGCTCGGCTCGCTTAGCGTCGTGGAAGGTCGGTAACACTACTTGCGAGCGAAGCTGCGCGCTCATTATTCAACGCGATCACGCAGGCCAGGCGGCGCAATTCAAGCGCACTGGTAACAGCGCCTCCGCCAAGCGATGAGGCAAGTGCGCATTGCGCTTCCCTATACTGTTCGAACGCCTTACCCGAGGTGTCGAGCTTCTTTTTCGCGAGCGTCACGTACTTGGCATCCTCGTCCCATTGGCCTAAGGCGGCAATAGCATTGCCCTCGGCACGCTTCAACAAAGTTTGGCTATCAATAGCCTTCCTGCCTAAACACTCGCGCATGCCGGCTTGTGAGTTGGCGCCGCACTCGTCAAGAGCATTTTGCTGACTAGCAGGCGCAGCGGTCGAAGCCAACGGGATCAGCAAAGTCACTGCTAAGACAGAAATCATCCGCATGTTGCTTCCTTTCGATTGGTGAGCAAAGCAAACGCGAAGTCGAGCTTCCTCGCATAGTTTGGATCACCTCCGCCGTTGTATCGCTGTGCAATCAAACTGGTAGTAATCAGACGCCACCCTGTTATGACACGCTTGACCGACGCCTTCTGATACCTGAGTGCCAATCCGGGACGCAAGACTGACGCGGTGGGATTCAACTTCCTCAGCATTTCCGTAGTCGTCCCTTGAGTTTTGGCGATCTTGTCCAGATTGTCGCCGGCCTTGACGGCGACGTTCAGTACGGTCTGGTCACTTTGGACGCTTCGGTGCTCAAAGTTCGCCATGCGCATGAGCAGATAACCGATCCCTGCACGGATATTATGGGCGGGTATCGTTCGCGCGGAACCCGCCGTCAATCGCCCCTGCCACAGTGGAGGAATGATCAGGTCGCCACCTTCATTCCCGCGAAGGAGCGAAGCCAGCCCCGGATCGCCATTCACACCTATCTGCATGGGTTTGGTTTTCCACTCAGCATTCTCGGCGCCTGTTTCCACCCAGACCATGGCCTTGATGAGCTTCCAGTCGAGTGCTCGGAAGCCCGGAGTATTGCCGAGATGGCGATTGTATTCCTCGACCGCGGTTTTGATTTCGCAATCGTAGTCATTCCATTTGGGTGAGTCGATTGCGCTACGTAGATTGTTTTTCCACCTGTCCAGCGCAGACATCGATGCCTGTTCCGCCATTTGCTTTCTCCACTTTAAAGGGACAAAGCGGATGATGGCCTAGGCCCAAGCAGCCCGGTTTGTTGCCCGGCAACCCACCCTCAAACCAACCCAGGATGATGCTCCCCCAGCCAGTCCCTGACCCGGGCGAGCAGGGCTTTCGCATGCGCCTGCGCTTCTTCGACCGCGGCGGGGCTGACCGGGTCGCCTTCGTAGTCGTCGCAATTGCGCAGCTTCCGTAGCTCGTCCAGCTCGACCATGGTTGTATTGTCGAGGCCGATGGTGGTCGGCAGCGACTGGATCGCGGTCTGGTGGTGGCCCGGCTTGCTGGTCGAGGTGCGGTAGCCGTTCGCCAGCAGGCCCGCGATGGCACATTGCATCACGCACTTGTAGGCCGCATCGAAGCGGTTTTCGTCGCTGATGGCGGTGACGGCGGCGTCGTTCAGGTTGCGCTCGGCGGCGGCCAGCAGGCGCTGGATGTCGTCGCGCCGCGGTTCAGCCTTGTCGAGGCTGCCGATCTCCAGCAGGTTTTGTAGACTCATCGTCGATTCCATAAAGAATTGGCAAACCCGACTGTAAGTCAAAAATAAAAAGCGACGCACGCAATCGTGTCGTGTCATCAAGGAAAGGAATGGTATAGTTAGTCATTTAACAGAATGGCCTTGTCATGTGACATAAAAGGCTCTTTACCGTCCAAGCACCTAAAGGAAAAAGAAAGATGACCACTCAGGACTACGCTACCCGCATCAGCCAGATCATCCAGGAACACGAGGCCGAGATCGGCGCCGAATGGGTGGCCCAGCTGGATGCGCTGACGGTCCGGTCCAATGCGGTCTCGAAAGAGCAGCTGCGCAAGCACTGCCAGCAATTCCTGACGGCCTTCAGCAATGCCACCCGCGGCGGCGAGCTGCAGAACATCGAACACCGCTCGTGGGACGAAGTGCGCGACCTGCTGGCCGAGATCTCCTCGAGCCGCGCCAAGGGCGGTTCGACCCCGAGCGAAACCGCGACCTTCGTGTTCTCGCTCAAGCAGCCGCTGTTCACCCGCATGAACGCGGGCTTTGCCAACGAGCCGGCGGTGCTGGCCAACGCCTCCTGGGTACTCAGCACCCTGCTCGACAAGCTGGGCCTGTACACCATCGAGGTGTTCCAGCGCGCCCGCGACCAGATCATCGTGCGCCAGCAGCAGGAACTGCTCGAGCTCTCGACCCCGGTGGTCAAGCTGTGGAACGGCATCCTGGCGCTGCCGCTGATCGGCACCCTGGATTCGGCGCGCACCCAGGTCGTGATGGAAAACATCCTGCAGAAGATCGTCGACACCGGCGCGGCCATCGCGATCATCGACATCACCGGCGTGCCGACCGTCGACACCCTGGTCGCCCAGCACCTGATGAAGACCATCGCCGCCGCCCGCCTGATGGGCGCGGACTGCATCATCAGCGGCATCCGCCCGCAGATCGCCCAGACCATCGTCCACCTCGGCGTGAACCTGGAAGACGTGACGACCAAGGCCAGCCTGGCCGATGCCTTCGTGGTCGCGCTCGAGCGCACCGGCACCTCGATCATGAAGAAAGCCTGAGCCTCGCATGGAACGTATTCCGATTCTCCGCATGGGCGACCTGCTGCTGGTGACGATCCAGGTCGACATGCATGACCGCCTCGCGATGACGCTGCAGGACGACCTGACCGAGCGCATCGTGAGCGACAATGCCAAGGGCGTCCTGATCGACATCTCGGCGCTCGACCTGGTCGACTCCTTCATCGGGCGTATGATCAGCAACACCGCCGCGATGGCGCGTGTGCTCGATGCCCAGACCGTGGTGGTGGGCATGCAGCCGGCGGTGGCGATCACGCTGGTCGAGCTGGGCCTGACCCTGCACGGCGTGAAGACGGCACTTAACGTGGAAAAGGGCATGACCCTGTTAGGAAAGACGCACTTTTGATGAGCGCAGCTCTCAATAACGCAGTAGCTTTCGATACCGCGCTCCTGGAGCGCAACAGCCGGCTGCGTACCGCGCGCATGACCCTGCCTCTGCGTTCCGACGAGGACGTGGTGGGGCTGCGCAGGCACGTGCGCGAGCGCGCGGTGGCGATTGCCCTGTCGCTGGTCGACCAGACCAAGCTGGTGACGGCGGCCAGCGAACTGGCGCGCAATACGATCAAGTACGGCGGCGGCGGCGAAGTCCATCTCGATTCCCTCGAAGATGGCTTCCGGCGCGGCGTCGGCCTGGTCTTCGTGGACAATGGGCCGGGCATCCCCGATCTCGACCAGGCTTTGCGCGACGGTTTCACGACCGGCGGCGGCCTGGGTCTCGGCCTGGGCGGCTCCAAGCGCCTGGTCGATGAGTTCGATATCGATTCCCGTCCGGGAGAGGGCACGGCAGTGTCTGTCGTCAAATGGAAACGCTGATCAGTTCGCTGTCGCCACAGCTCGTCTTCCCGATCAACCACGCCAGCGACATCGCCGCCGCCCGACGTTCAGGCCAGAAACTGGCCGACGAACTGGGCTTCGACGACGTCCAGGCGGGGCGTCTCGCGATCGTCATCACCGAGGCCGGCACCAATATCCTCAAGCATGCCGGCGAGGGCACCCTGTACGTCATGCGCGCGCAGTCCGGCGCGGACATGGCCGGCATCGACGTGCTGGCGATCGACGACGGCCCCGGCATCGCCGACCTCGCGACCAGCATCCAGGACGGCGTCTCGACCGCCGGCACTGCCGGCACCGGCCTGGGCGCGCTGCGCCGCCAGTCCGACGAGTTCGACGTCTGGTCGATGCGCGACAGGGGCGCGGCCTTCTTCATGCGCCTGTGGCGCGGCAGCCCGCCGCCGGAACCCTGCGGCATCGAGATCGGGGCGCTGTGCGTGCCGATGGGCGGCGAGGATGCCTGCGGCGACGGCTGGGCCGCGAGCTGCGGGCGGCATGGCGCCACGCTGCTGGGCGTCGACGGCCTGGGCCACGGCCCGGAGGCGGCCAAGGCGGCGCACGCGGCCATCCACGCGCTCGAGCGCCGCCCATCCGCGGCGCCGGCCGAGGTGCTGCAGGCGGCGCACGAGGCGCTGCGAATCACGCGCGGCGCGGCCCTGTCGGTGGCGCGCATCGAGTACGACGGCGGCGCGCTGCGCTTCGCCGGGATCGGCAACGTCAACGGCGTGGTCCACGACGGCGCCACGCGGCGCGCGCTGGTCTCGCATAACGGCATCGTCGGCGCGAACATGCGCAAGGTGCAGGAATTCACCGCCGACTGCCCGCCGGGCGCGATCGTGATCCTGCATTCGGACGGCGTGCATACCCAGTGGAGCCTGGAGGATTACCCCGGCCTGTACGCGCGCGTGCCGGTGCTGGTGGCGGGCATCCTGATGCGCGATTTCATCCGCCGCCGCGACGACGCCATGGTGCTGGTCGGGCGGCGCCGGGGAGGGCATGCATGAGCAGCCAGCGGATCTTGAATGTAGGCCTGTCCGGCGAGCAGGACGTGGTGCTGGTGCGCCAGCGCGCGCGCCAGGTCTCGGGGCTGCTCGGTTTCTCGCAGCAGGACCAGGTGCGCGTCGCCACCGCGGTGTCGGAGGTGGCGCGCGGCGCCTGCCAGCTCGGCTTCGGCGGGCGGGCCCTGTTCCAGGTGCTCGACCAGGGCGGGCGCCAGTGGCTGGAGATGACCATCACCACCGGCAGCACGGCCGCCGCCGCACCGCTGCCGGACGACGCGGTGGTCACGGCGCACCGCCTGATGGACGAGTGCACGATCGGGACGGACGCGCGCGGCGCGCCGGCGGTCACGATGCGCAAGAGCCTGCCGCCCCAGGCCTACGTGGGCCCGGCCCGCCTGGCCGAGCTGGGCGCCCAGCTGGCCAAGGACAGCCCGGTGGCGAACAGCTACCTGGAAGTGCACCAGCAGAACCAGGAACTGGTGGCCACCCTGGCCGAGCTGCGCGAGCGCCAGGAAGACCTGCTGGACCTGACCCGCGAGCTGGAGGACACCAACCGCGGCATCGTCGCGCTGTACGCCGAGATCGAGGACAAGGCCGAGCGCCTGCGCCTCGCCGACGAGATGAAGTCGCGCTTCCTGTCGAACACCAGCCATGAGCTGCGCACCCCGCTGTCCTCGATCCGCGCCCTGGCGCGCTTGCTGCTGGACCGCCTGGACGGCGACCTCACGCAGGAACAGGAGCGCCAGGTCAAGTTCATCGAGCGGGCCGCCAACGACCTGTCGGAACTGGTCAACGACCTGCTCGACCTGGCCAAGATCGAGGCCGGCAAGGTCGATCTGCAGGTGGCGCCGGTGGTGCCGGAGAACCTGTTCCGCGCGCTCAAGGGCATGCTGCGGCCGCTGGTCGACGAAAGCAAGGTCGAGCTGGTGTTCGAGCCGCCGGAGGTCGACGAGGCTTTCGAATCGGACGAGGGCAAGATTTCCCAGGTGCTGCGCAACTTCATCTCGAACGCGCTCAAATTCACCGAGCAGGGTTCGGTGAAGGTGAGCGCCCTCCAGGACCGCGAGCACGATACCATCACCTTCACGGTGGCCGACACCGGGATCGGCATCAGCGCGGAAAACCTGCAATTGATCTTCGAGGAGTTCAGCCAGATCGAGCACCCGCTGCAGCGTCGCAGCAAGGGGACCGGACTCGGCCTGCCGCTGTGCCGCAAGCTGGCCGAGCTGCTCGGCGGCCGGGTCGAGGTGGAAAGCCAGGTCGGCGCCGGCTCCACCTTCCGGCTGGTGTTGCCGCGCAGCCTACCGCAAATTGATGGATAGACGATGACGAACCCTACCCTGATCCTGAATGTCGACGACAACGACGGCGCCCGCTACGCGAAGACCCGGATCCTGCGAAGCGCCGGATTCGACGTCGTGGAAGCCACCAACGGCACCGATGCGCTGGCGGCGGTCAAGCACAGTGCGATTTCGCTGGTCCTGCTGGACGTCAAGCTGCCGGACATCAACGGCATCGAGGTCTGCCGCCGCATCAAGTCCGACCCGGACAGCGCCATGGTGCTGGTGCTGCAGACGTCGGCTGCGCTGACCGGGCGCGCCGACAAGATCCGCGGCCTGGAGGGCGGCGCCGACAACTACCTGGCGGCGCCCATCGAAGCCGACGAACTGATCGCCAACGTCAACGCGCTGCTGCGCATGCGCCGCACCCAGAGCGCGCTGCGCGACAGCGAAGAACGCTTCCGCCAGCTCACCGACAACATCGAGGACGTGTTCTGGATGTTCTCGGTGCCGGCCCGCTCGCTCGAATACGTCAGCCCGGCCTATCCGGCGATCTGGGGGCGCAGCGTCGAGTCGCTCGAGCGCGAGCCGGGCAGCTGGATGGACGCCGTGCATCCGGACGACCGCGCCTATGTCGACGGGCTGTGGCGCGGCGTGCAGGCGCATCCGCACTACGAAGCCGAGTTCCGCATCGTGCTGAAGGACGGCGCGCTGCGCTGGGTGCGCGACCGCCTGTTCCCGGTGCGCGACGGGCGCGCCGAGGTCTACCGGGTGGCGCGCGTGACCAGCGACATCACGCGGCGCAAGGAAATGGAAAGCCTGCTGCGCGCGGCCGACAGCAACAAGAACGAGTTCCTGGCGACCCTGGCGCACGAGCTGCGCAACCCGCTCTCGCCGATCCGCAACGCGGCCGCGCTGCTCGGTTCCACCGGCGCCGCCGCCGCCGAGCGCCAGGCGCGGGCGCGCGAGGTGATCACGCGCCAGGTCGACCACCTGGCCCACCTGGTCGACGACCTGCTGGACGTGGCGCGCATCTCGGAAGGCAAGATCGCGCTGCGCAAGGAAGAGGTCGAGATGACGGCCGTGATCGCGCAGGCGATCGAGACCGCCGGCCCGCTGATCACGGCGCGCGGGCACCACCTCGACGTGGTCCAGCCGGAGCGCCAGATCTGGGTGCTGGGCGATCCGGTGCGGCTGGCGCAGTCGATGGGCAACCTGCTGCACAACGCCGCCAAATTCACGCCCAAGGGCGGCCAGATCCGCGTCGAAGTGAAGCTCGACGGCGAACTGGTCCGCATTGCGGTGCAGGACAACGGTATCGGCATCGCCGAGGACAACCTGCCGCGCATCTTCGGGATGTTCGCCCAGGCGGCGGTGCCGCCGGACCGCGCGCCGGAAGGGCTGGGCATCGGCCTGTCGCTGGTCTCGCGCCTGCTCGAAATGCATGGCGGGCACCTGTCGGCAAGCAGCCCGGGGATCGGCATGGGCAGCACCTTCACGGTCGAGCTGCCGGTGCTGCGCACCGCGATGCCCGCGCAGCCGGCGCCCGCCGCCGAGCAGGCGGGCCAGGGCGGGACGAAACACCGCCGCGTGCTGCTGGTCGACGACAACATCGACGCCATGGAGATGATGGCCTTCCTGCTGGCCGAGATGGGCTACGACGCCACCACCACGGCCGACGCCACCCACATCATCGAGCTCGCCCTGGAGCGCCGCCCGGACGTGATCGTGCTCGACATCGGCCTGCCGAACGTCGACGGCTACGAGGTGGCGCGCATGCTCAAGCAGCATCCCGAACTGCGCGACATCCGGCTGGTGGCGCACACCGGCTACGGTTCGCCGGAAGACCGCCGCAAGGCCCAGGAAGCGGGCTTCGATGCGCACCTGGTCAAGCCGGCGGAGCTGGACGACCTCGAAAAGGCGCTGCAAGGCTGACGCGTGCTTCGGTGTGTCAGCGCACCGAAGCGCAAACGCGGCGGGTCTACTCTGGCGGCATCAACCACCACACGGAGGTCATCATGCCCAAGGGAGCCAGCCCCAAGCGCGAGCGCGAGTACAAGAAACTCGAGACCGAATTCAAGAAAGAGCACCGCTATCCCGGCCGCGAGGAAGAGGTCGCGTCGCGCATCGTCAACAAGCAGCGCGCCGAACATGGCGAGACCAGGCAGTCTTCGCACAGCGGCAACAAGCAGTCCGCCAAAAAGTGAGGCGCGCAGCGCCGAACGCCGGCAAATAAAAAGCCTCCCGGGCTCGCACCCGGGAGGCTTTTGCACATCCTCGCCTGCGGATTACTTGTCGGTCACGGTGAAGTCGCCGAAAGCCTTCAGCTGCTCGCCGACCGCCTTGCTGTCGCCGACCACGACGATCGACTGGTTCTCGGGCGCGAAATACTTCTTCGACACGTCGCGCACCTGTTCCGGCGTGACCTTCTGGATCAGCGGCACGTACTGGGCCAGGAACTCGGCCGGCAGGCCGACCAGCCAGTTGCCCGCCAGGGTGGCCGCCACGGCGCGCTGCATCTGGTTGGCCAGCACGTAGCCGCCCGCCACGTAGCGCTTGTGCATCTCCATTTCCTGCGGCGGGATCAGTTCGCCGCCGATGCGCTTGTACTCCTTGAAGTACTCGCTCAGGGCCGCGCCGGTCACGTCGTTGCGCACGTCGGCGCCGCCGACGATGCTGCCGGCTTCGCGCATCATGCGCGCGCCGGCCGAGGCGCCGTAGGTATAGCCCTTTTCCTCGCGCAGGTTGATGTTGACGCGGCTCGAGAAGCCGCCGCCCAGCACCGTGCTGGCCAGGCGCAGCGGCACCTGGTCGGCGGCGGTGGCGGCGATGCCCGGACCGCCCAGGCGGATGGTCGACTGCACGCTGCCCGGACGTTCCAGCAGCACGCGGACCGGCTTGGCGGCGTCCGGCGCCTTGACGCTGGCGGCCGGGGCGGGGCCTTCGGCCTTCCAGTCGCCGAAGGCCTGCTGCGCCAGTTTCATGGCCTCGCCTTCCTTGATGCGGCCGGTGATCACCAGCAGCGCCTGGTCCGGACGGAAGCGCTTGGCGTGCTCGGCGCGCAGCAGCGCTTCGTCGACCGAGGTGATCCCTTCGACGGTCGGCGTGGTGTGGCCGTAGGGGTGATCGCCGAACACCGCGCGGTTGAGGGCGCGGTCGGCGCGGAAGCGCGGCTGGGTCTCGGCCACGCGCAGCGCCTGCAGCGCATTGGTCTTGGCCAGCGCCACTTCCTTGGCCGGGAAGGACGGGGTGCGCGCGACTTCGGCCAGCAGCTGCATCATCGAACCGGCCTGCGAGGCCAGCGCGTTGGCGCTGACGGTGATGCCGTCGGCGCTGGCGCTGCCGCCCACGCCGCCGCCCAGGCCCTGGGCCAGCTCGGCGATGGCGCGCGAGTCGTGCTTTGCGGTGCCTTCGTTCAGCAGGCCGGCCAGCATGCTGGCGAAGGCCGGGTGGGCGGCGTCATCGGCGATGTAGCCGGCGCCGCGCACCGCCAGGACCATGTCGACGCGCGGCACGCCGTTGCGCGGCACCACCCAGACCTGCAGGCCGTTGGCCAGGGTCTTCCTGGCGATGTGCGGGGCCGGCAGCGGCTTGTCCTTGCCGTAGGCGGGCATGCCGGAAGGGGCGGCGGTGTCGGCCGCGAACGCGGGCGAAGCGAAAGCCGCCGAGAGGGCGGCGATGAGCATCAGTTTGTTCATTGTGCTCTCCTTATTTCTTTTCGGCCGGGGCCGGGGTGGTGTCGGCCTTGTTCGGCGCTTGCGGGGCGGCCGCCGGCGCGGGCTTCGCCACCGGCTTACGGTCGATCACGGTGCGGTTGGCCTTCACCAGGTAGGTGGCGGCGACGCGCTGGACGTCCTTCGAGCTCACGCCTTCGATCCAGCCCGGCACCTTGTTGACGACGTTGGCGTCGCCCCACAGGGTCTGCAGCTTGGCCAGGGTGTCGGCGCGGCGCAGGATGTTTTCCAGGCCGTTGTTCCAGTCGGCCACCATGCTGGTCTTGACGCGCTTCAGGGTGGCGTCGTCGACGCCGTCTTTCGCGACCTTGGCGATTTCCTCGTCCATTGCGGCGAGCAGGGCGTCGGCGTTGCTGTTCGGCTTGTACAGCGCGGTCACGGTGAACAGGGTCGGGCCGTCGTATTCGAAGGGACCGGTCAGGCCGAAGCCGCCGGACATGTTCAGCGCGATCTGGCGGCCCTTCACCAGGCCCTGGTAGAACAGCGAGGCGTCGCTGCCGGCCAGCAGTTCGGCCAGCACGGCCATCGGCGCCTGGTCCTTCGAACCGCGGGCCGGCACTTTCCAGGCGGCGGCCACGGCCGGAACCTGGGCCAGGGCGTCGCTCTGCTCGATGCGTTTTTCCTCGGTGTTCGGGCCTTCGGCGAAGTCGGTCGCTTTCGGCGTCGGGCGCTTGGCGATGCCGCCAAAGTATTTCTGGGCCAGCGCGAAGCCCTGGGCCGGGGTGAGGTCGCCGGCGATCGCCAGCACCGCGTTGTTCGGGCCGTAGTAGTCGCGGTGGAAGCCGCGCACGTCGTCCAGGCTGGCGCCTTCGAGGTCTTCGAAGCTGCCGTAGCCGTCGTGGTTGTTCTCCCACTTGTTGAAGGCCAGCTTGCTGATGTCGATCCAGTTGAAGCCGCCGTAGGGCTGGTTCTTCACGTTCACGCGGATCTCTTCCTTCACCACGTCCTGCTGGTTCTTCAGCGTGGCCGGGTTGAAGTCGAGGGTCTTCATGCGGTCCGCTTCCAGCCACAGGATCGGCTCGATGGCGGACACCGGCGCGGTCTCGATGTAATTGGTGAAGTCGGGACGGGTCGAACCGTTGTTGTTGCCGCCGCCGCCCGTGATGGTGCGGTCGAACACGCCCTTCGGCGCGTTCGGCGTGCCCTGGAACATCAGGTGCTCGAACAGGTGGGCGAAACCGGTGCGGTTGCGCGGCTCGAGGCGCATGCCGACGTGGTAGACGACCGAGACGCCAACGGTGGGCGAGCTGTGGTCTTCGGAAACGACGACCGTCAGGCCGTTGTCGAGCTTCTTGACGTGCACCGGCAGGGTCCACTGATCGCTGTTCGCGGCGTACGCGGACATCGACAGCGACACACCGGCCAGCAGGGCGGGTAATAGGCGCATGCGCATTGATAACCTCTGTTTTGGACTGGACTCGAAAAGCGTCTTGTTGCCCGGATCGTATCCAGGCAGCGTCTTATCTTAACTTAATGCAATGTAAAAAAGTAATTTAACGCGACGACAAATTCATACAATTTCGTGTCTTTGCGTCCCGCATAATGACCGGCCCGCTGCATCCCAGTCCCGCCATCCTGTCGCTCGGGGCGCGCTTTTTGCAGTTCGTCGCAATCCGCTGGGCATTGACGAGCCAAGCCCTTACCCTGATGCTTGCCATAAACATGGATTGCGGAGAATTGGATGAACAAGGTTTTTAAGCTCGGCGTGGCGGCGGCTAGCCTCTGGGCCTGCTTCGGCATCGCGCTGGCAGCGCCCGAGGTCGCCACCGAGACGCGCCCGATCGATGCGCGCGTGGTGCGCGTCAAGCTCGACGGCGCGGTCGACCTGCGGATCCGGCAGGGCAGCACGGCCACCCTGACCCTGAGCGGGGATCCGCGCTGGCTGGCGAAGACCGTCACCGTGCAGAGCGGCGACACGCTGAACATCGATACCGAACTCCACGGACGCGTGCGCCTGGGCTCCCTGCACGCCGAGTTGACCCTGCCGGCGCTGCGCGAGCTGAGTTCCGACAGCGTGGGCAGCACCGATGTCTCCGGCTTCTCCGGCGAGGAACTGGAACTGAGCCTCGATGGCGCCGGATCGATGCGGATATCCTGTAATTACAAGCTGGTCTCGGCCAGCCTGGGGGGGATCGGCAGCATGCATCTGCAGAGCCTGAACGGCGAGGGCGTCGACCTGAACCTGCGCGGGGCCGGCTTCGTGACCCTGAGCGGGCGCGCCAGGTGGCTGAAGGCCGACCTCGGCGGCCTGGGCAGCCTGGATGCGAAGGAATTCACGGCCGACAACGTGAACGTGGACCTGTCGGGCCTGGGAAATGCCAGCGTCACGGCGCACCAGAACGCGAGCCTGAACCTGTCCGGCATGGGTTCGGTGACCGTGTACGGCAAACCGCTGAACCGCAAGGTGGCGGTCGACGGGCTGGGCAAGGTGAGCTGGAAGTAAGCGCACAGCTACGGCCACTACAGGACGACAGCAAAAACAAGACGTTCCGAACGAGACAATGAGAAAACACATCGTTGCCATCCTGCTGGCGCTGGGGCTGCACAGCAGTGCGATGGCAGGCTTCACGGAAGGCGCCAATGCCTACAACGCCCGCAACTATGCGCTGGCGCTGAAGGAGATCACGCCGCTTGCCAAGGCCGGCAACGCGGATGCGGAGCATTTGCTGGGCCTGATGTACTACATGGGCCGCGGCGTCCCGCGCGACTACAAACAGGCCTTCGCCTGGCACTACAAGGCGGCGCAGCAGGGCAAGGCCGACGCCCAGTACGTGATCGGCGCGATGTACTACACGGGCAATGCCGTGCCCCAGGACCAGAAGCTGGCGGTGACCTGGTTCCGCAAGGCCGCCGAGCAGGGCCATCCGGACGCCCAGCATGCGCTGGGCCTGATGTACCGCTACCATGTCGCCGGCATGCCGCAGGACATGGTGATCGCCTACATGCTGTGGAACCTAGCGGCCGCCAACGGCCATCGCAGCGCGACCGAACAGCGCGCCATCGTTGCGCGCCAGATGACCCAGGAACAGATCGAGGAAGCGCAGGCGCTGTCGCGCAACTGGAAGCCCGGGACGCCGCTGCCGACCCAGTCCAGGACGGGCGCAGGCAACCCTTGAGTTGCTTTCTGATGCAAAGATGACGCTGACGCTCCATGAAGGCGTAATCCTACAAAGCCATGGGGCGTTGTTGGTGGGCGGGCCGGGCCATGATGACTAAGATGGTCTTCTCTCAGCCAGTTTTTTAACGGGCTGGTGCATAACCCAACTATTCATTGGAGGCAGCAATCATGGCATCGAACAACCAAGGCGGCGGTAACAAGGGCAACAACCAGAGCGACACCAGCAACCGCGGTTTCGCCTCGATGGACCCGCAAAAGCAGCGTGAAATCGCTTCGGAAGGCGGCAAGGCAGCCCACGCTTCGGGCAACGCCCACGAGTTCACCTCGGAAGAGGCACGCCGCGCCGGCTCCATGAGCCACAAGAACGATGGCAACAGCCAGAGCCAGGGCGGCGGCAGCCAGCAGAGCGGCGGCGGCAGCGGCGGCGGCAGTGGTGGCAGCGGCGGCACCCGCGGCGGCTCCTCGGAGCAGCACGCGAAGGCCGGCTCGCAGAGCCACAAGAACGACAACAAGAAGTAATTCACCAAGCGTCGTCCCCGCGCAGGCGGGGACCCAAGTCTGCGAGCGTTTCGACGGCTTTGGCAGAACCCGGGTCCCCGCCTCCGCGGGGAGTCGTTTCTGGCAATGCCAGGAACGACGTATTCATGGCGCGGGAACGCGCTTTTCGGCCTACTGCACCGTCGCCGGCGCCGGCTTCGCCATCTGCGCCGGATGCATCCTCGGATACCCCGCACCCAGCGAGCGGAACAGCTCCAGCGGCACCGCATTGCCCATCGCCTGGTAGCCCAGGTCGTTCGGGTGCAGGTGGTCGCCGCTGTCGTAGGCCGGCAGGAAGCGGGTCGGGTGGGCCGGGTCGCGCGTCACGCGGTCGAAGTCGATCACGGCATCGAACTCGTCGCTCGAACGGATCCAGTTGTTGACCGCCTGGCGCACCACTTCCTTCTCCGGCGAATAATAGCCGGCGCCTTCGAACGGCGTCAGCGTGGCGCCGTACACCGCGATCCCCTTTTCGTGCGCACGGGCGATCACCTGGCGGTAGCCGGCGATCAGGTCGTCGGCCGACACCGGATTCGCCGCCGAGCTGTTGCCGATGTCGTTAATCCCGATCATCAGGGTCATGTAGCGCACCCCGGCGGTGGCCAGCACGTCGCGGTCGAAGCGTTCCTGGATGCTGCGGCCGGCCAGCGAGCCTTCCGGCGGATTCGACAGCAGGCGGTTGCCGCTGATGCCGCGATTGACCACGCCCAGGCGGCCGTTGATCCCCGTGATCGGATCGCGCACGGTCTGCAGGCGCCGCGCCAGCCAGTCGGGCCAGCGGTTGTTGGTGTCGGGCGTGCTGCGGGTGCCGTCGGTGATCGAGTCGCCCAGGGTCACGATGGCGGCCCCGCCCGACGCCTGGCCGCCGTCGACGTCGACTTCGGTCAGGTACGGCCAGGACAGGATCGTGCGCTGGGTCGGCAGCGAGGCGGCGCCCGTGAAGTCGCCCGGCAGCGAGACGTAGTTGGTCTGGCTGGCGGTGCCGTGGATCGTGGTGGCGCCGACCGTGCCCGGCAGGTAGACGCTGATCGCCAGGTCGGACAGCGCCGGCACGTTCAGCTCGACCGGGTCGGACAGCGCCGGCGCGCCCGGCGGGATCGTGATCGCCGTGTTGCCGCTGAAGGTCAGCGGACGGTCGGTCCCGGCCTGGATGTCGGCGCCGCCGGCGCGCAGCGCGATGTGGGCTGAGCCTATCCGCAGCGGCGTCGAGCCCATCTCGTTCGAGATGCGGATCCGGACCCGATTGCCTCCGACACTGGAGTGCACGATCAGGCGCAGGGTCTGGTCGGTGAAGGTCTGGGTGGTCGCCGGCAGCGGCGGGCCGCCGGGGCCCGCGCCCCAGGTGCCGACCCAGTGTTCGGTGGTCCAGTCCTGGGCCTGTACGCCGGGCGGCGCGAAGGCAAGGGTAGTGGCCAGGGCCAGGCCGGCGACGATGCTGCTGCGGCGCCCGGCGTCCAGCAGGGCAGGAAAGCTCAACTTCATGTTTCGCTCCTTAGTGATGGGCAATGCAATATGCATGAGCCCGCTGAGCCAATCTAGCAGCCTCGACTGGACCAACAAGGCATAGGAGCTCTACCGTTGATCTGGCGCTAAGCCACGTCGCATTTTGGATGCAACTCAGCATTTACTTGCGCATTGGTAGCGTTATCAGCAATTTTTGCGCGGTGCTTCGCTTGGTCGGGAGCTTGCCGGTGGCGTACAATTGCCACTTATTTAACAGGCACTTACATCACCATGCGCGCTATCGAAATCACGCAACCCGGCAAGCCCGAGGTCCTGCAGCTCTGCGAGCGGCCGATGCCCGAACTGAAGGCCGGCGAAATCCTGATCCGCGTCATCGCCGCCGGCGTCAACCGTCCGGACGTGTTCCAGCGTCTCGGCCAGTACCCGGTGCCGCCGGGCGCCTCCGACCTGCCGGGCCTCGAAGTGGCCGGCGAGATCGTCGACGGCGAGCTCGGCGACAGCGGGTTCAAGAAGGGCGACCTGGTCTGCGCCCTGGTGCAGGGCGGCGGCTATGCCGAGTACTGCGCGGCGCCGCTGGAACAATGCCTGCCGGTGCCGAAGGGCCTGAGCGCGCTCGAGGCCGCCTCGCTGCCCGAGACCTTCTTTACGGTGTGGAGCAATGTGTTCCAGCGCGCCGCCCTCCAGCCCGGCGAAACCCTGCTGGTGCAGGGCGGCAGCTCGGGCATCGGCGTCACCGCGATCCAGCTCGCCACCGCGCTCGGCCACCGCGTGTTCGCCACCGCCGGCAGCGCGGACAAGTGCCAGGCCTGCGAGCGCCTCGGCGCCGAACGCGCCATCGACTACAAGCTCGAAGACTTCACGGCGGTCGTGAAGGAACTGACCGGCGGCAAGGGCGTCGACGTGGTGCTCGACATGGTCGGCGGCGACTACCTCAAGCGCGAGATCGCCTGCCTGGCCGACGACGGCCGCATCGTCCTGATCGCGCTGCTGGGCGGCGCGCGCGCCGAGGTCGACCTCGGCCAGGTGCTGCGCCGCCGCCTCACCATCACCGGCTCGACCCTGCGTCCGCGCCCGGTGGCCTTCAAGGCGCAGATTGCACGCGAGTTGCGCGAACGCGTGTGGCCGCTGATCGAGGCCGGCAAGATCAGGCCGGTGATCCATCGCCGCTTCCCGCTCGAACAGGCGGCCGAGGCGCATACGTTGATGGAGAGCAGCGCCCATGTCGGCAAGATCGTGCTCGAAGTGGCCACCGGCTGAGCCGCGCCCGCTGAGGAAAGAATACCCACAACTCTGGAAGCAACCATGAAAAACATGCCTTTGGTCAGCCTTCGTTTGACCGCCCTATCAACGACCGCTAAAATAGCGGGTTATTTGACGGTGAGGTTCTGATGCGGCCCAAGCTCATCGTAGGTAACTGGAAGATGAACGGCTGCCGTGCGGACAATGCGGCCCTGCTGGAAGGGATCGCCGCGGGACTGGGCGAGGCCAGGGCCTCGGTCGCCGTGTGCGTGCCGGCGCCTTACCTCCAGCAGTGCGAAGACGCGCTGAAGGGTGGCCCGATCGCCTGGGGCGCGCAGGACGTGTCCGCGTATGAAGGCGGCGCCTACACGGGCGAAGTGTGCGCGAAGATGCTGTCCGACTTCGCCTGCCGCTACGTGATCGTCGGCCATTCGGAGCGCCGCGCCTACCATGGCGAGACCAGCGCGCTGGTGGCGAAGAAGGCGCTGGCGGTGATGAAGGAGGGGATGACCCCGATCGTCTGCGTCGGCGAAACGCTGGAGCAGCGCGAAGCAGGGCAGACCTTCGACGTGGTCGGCGAGCAGCTCGCCACGGTACTGGAATTGCTGCCGCTTGAAGCGGTAGGAAAGATCGTGGTCGCCTACGAACCCGTGTGGGCGATCGGCACCGGCAGGACCGCCACGCCGGAGATGGCGCAGGAAGTGCATGCGCGCCTGCGCGAGCAGCTCCGGGCGCGCAATGGTGAAGCGGCGGACGAGGTGGCCATCCTGTACGGCGGCAGCATGAAGCCGGACAATGCGCGCGAACTGCTGTCCCAGCCCGACATCGATGGCGGGCTGATCGGCGGGGCGGCGTTGAAGGCGCAGGACTTTCTGGCTATCATCCATGCTGCTGAGCCCCGCGCATCAAACGAATTTGCAACGTAGTTAACCTTGGAATGGAATAATAATGAACGTGTTGTTCAATCTGATCGTTGTTCTGCAGGTCGTGTCCGCACTGGCCATCATCGGCCTGGTGCTCGTCCAGCACGGTAAGGGCGCCGACATGGGCGCCGCCTTCGGTTCCGGCGCGTCCGGCAGCCTGTTCGGCGCCAGCGGTTCTTCGAACTTCCTGTCGAAGTCCACCGCCGTCGCCGCAGCGATCTTCTTCGCCTCGACCCTGGCGCTGGCCTACTTCGGCACCAGCCGCCCGGCGGCCAGCGTCGGCGGCGGCGTGATGGAGCGTGCGCAGGCGCCTGCCACCGCGCCGGCGAACAACGCGGGCAATGCTGTTCCGAACACGGCGCCGGCACCGGCGGCGGCACCGGCCGTGCCGGCCGCGACCCAGGATGTCCCGGCTGCCGCGCCGGCGGCAGGTGCTGCTCCGGCAGCGCCGGCCCCGGCCGCTCCGGTGCCCACCAAGTAAGACCAGGCAAGACGACGTTCCGGTCCGCACGGCAAAAGCGGACCCCTCCCTGCAGGCTTGCACAGGGAGGTGTAGTATCGGTGGATTCTCTCCGCCGGCAAGCTCTGGCGGCTTCTCGACCC
This sequence comes from Massilia sp. WG5, assembly GCF_001412595.2. Lineage (NCBI taxonomy): Bacteria > Pseudomonadati > Pseudomonadota > Betaproteobacteria > Burkholderiales > Oxalobacteraceae > Massilia > Massilia sp. WG5. Next base: position 1,646,971 of record NZ_CP012640.2, on the reverse strand, counting down.
GCCAGGCTGTGAATACAGCGAAAATAAAGTAGAGAAAAAGAGTATTTTTCCTTGTGCTAGCGCAATTTGAGCATTGAAAAAACATGCTTAGGCAGGGTAGAATACTGGTCTCCAGCCGACGTGGTGAAATTGGTAGACACGCTATCTTGAGGGGGTAGTGGCGCAAGCTGTGCGAGTTCGAGTCTCGCCGTCGGCACCAAGATACAGAAGCCAGCTAGGGCGCATGGACTCCGCTCCTTGCCTTAGCTGGCTTTTTTACGAGGATCATGGGTGCTTCACTCCGAGGCGTCCATTCGAACGATCCTGGTGGTAGGCCACAAGCCAGGATTGTCCGATGCGGTGCTGCAGCCATGCAGTGTTTTATCAACCGATCGTTCAACTAAGGCTTTCCTGCTGTGAACCTCGAGAATTACTTCCCCGTCCTTTTGTTCGTGCTTGTCGGTATCGGCGTTGGCGTCGCTCCGCAAGTTCTCGGCCGTCTTATCGGTCCGCACCGTCCCGACGCCGCCAAGCTGTCGCCGTATGAATGCGGTTTCGAAGCATTCGAAGACGCGCGCATGAAATTCGACGTCCGGTACTACCTGGTCGCGATCCTGTTTATTTTGTTTGATCTGGAAACGGCATTCTTCTTCCCATGGGGCGTCTCGATGCGTGACCTGGGCTGGCCGGCGTTCGTGACGATGATGGTCTTCATCGCCGAATTCGTTGTCGGTTTCTGGTACATCTGGAAGAAAGGTGCCCTTGATTGGGAATAAGCCATGTCTATTGAAGGCGTTTTAAACGAAGGTTTTGTTACCACCACAGCCGATAAGCTGATCAACTGGGCCCGTACCGGTTCGATGTGGCCGATGACGTTTGGCCTGGCATGCTGTGCAGTCGAGATGATGCACGCCGGCGCCGCCCGCTACGACCTCGACCGCTTCGGCGTCGTGTTCCGTCCGTCCCCGCGCCAGTCCGACGTCATGATCGTCGCCGGCACGCTGTGCAACAAGATGGCGCCCGCGCTGCGCAAGGTCTACGACCAGATGGCGGAACCGCGCTGGGTGATCTCCATGGGCTCGTGCGCCAACGGCGGCGGCTACTACCACTACTCGTACTCCGTCGTGCGCGGCTGCGACCGCATCGTGCCGGTCGACGTCTACGTCCCGGGCTGCCCGCCGACCGCTGAAGCTCTGCTGTACGGCATCATCCAGCTCCAGAACAAGATCAAGCGCACCAACACCATCGCGCGATAAGAGAACCTGCCGAATTACACCATGACGACAAAACTCGAAGTCCTTGAGCTCGCCCTGAAGAATGCGCTCGGCGAGCGCGCCGCCATTTCGTCGGCGCTCGGCGAAGTAACCGTGGTAGTCAAGGCCGCGGACTATCTGGCAGCGATGCAGACCCTGCGCGACGACAAGTCGCTGCGTTTCGAAGAAATGATCGACCTGTGCGGCGTCGACTACCTGAACTATGGCGAAGGCACCTGGGATGGCCTGCGCTATGCGGTGGTCGTGCACCTGCTGTCGATCGAGCATAACTGGCGCGTGCGTGTCCGCGTGTTCTGCCCGGACGACGAAATGCCCCTGGTCCAGTCGATCACCGGCATCTGGCGCAACGCCAACTGGTTCGAGCGCGAAGCGTTCGACCTGTTCGGCATCCTGTTCGAAGGACACGGCGACCTGCGCCGCATCCTGACCGACTATGGCTTCATCGGCCACCCGTTCCGCAAGGACTTCCCGATTTCGGGCTATGTCGAGATGCGCTACGACCCCGAGCAGAAGCGCGTGATCTACCAACCCGTGACGATCGAGCCGCGTGAAAACATCCCGCGCGTGATCCGCGAAGAAACCTACGGGATGAAATAATGGCTGAGCTTAAGAATTACACCCTGAACTTTGGTCCGCAGCACCCGGCAGCGCACGGCGTGCTGCGTCTCGTGCTGGAGCTGGACGGCGAGGTCATCCAGCGCGCCGACCCGCACATCGGCCTGCTGCACCGCGGCACCGAGAAGCTGGCGGAAACCCGCACCTACCTGCAGTCGGTGCCGTACATGGACCGCCTCGACTACGTCTCGATGATGTGCAACGAGCACGGCTATGTGCTGGCGATCGAGAAGCTGCTGGGCATCGAAGCGCCGGTCCGCGCGCAGTACATCCGCGTGATGTTCGACGAGATCACCCGTATCCTGAACCACCTGATGTGGCTGGGCGCGCACGCGCTGGACATCGGCGCCATGGGTCCCTTCCTGTACGCCTTCCGCGACCGCGAAGACCTGTTCGACGTCTACGAGGCGGTGTCGGGCGCGCGCATGCACGCGGCCTACTACCGTCCGGGCGGCGTGTACCGTGACCTGCCGGACCAGATGCCGCAGCACCGCCCGTCGCTGGTGCGCAGCCAGCGCGCGGTGGACGAGCTGAACGAGATCCGCCAGGGCTCGGTGCTCGACTTCATCGACGGCTTCACCAAGCGCTTCGACGGCTACGTCGACGAATACGAGACCCTGCTGACCGATAACCGTATCTGGAAGCAGCGTACCGTCGGCATCGGCGTGGTCACGCCGGAAGACGCGCTGGGCATGGGCTTCTCGGGCGCCATGCTGCGCGGCTCGGGCATCGCCTGGGACCTGCGCAAGACCCAGCCGTATGCCGTGTACGACAAGATGGAATTCGACATCCCGGTCGGCACCAACGGCGACTCCTACGACCGCTACCTGGTCCGCGTGGAAGAGCTGCGCCAGTCCAACCGCATCATCAAGCAGTGCGTTGCCTGGCTGGCTGCGAACCCGGGCCCGGTCATGATCGACAACAACAAGATCGCGCCGCCGTCGCGCGTCGACATGAAGTCGAACATGGAATCGCTGATCCACCACTTCAAGCTGTTCACCGAAGGCTTCCACGTGCCGCCGGGCGAGGCGTATGCCGCGGTCGAGCATCCGAAAGGGGAGTTCGGCATCTACATCGTGTCGGACGGCGCCAACAAGCCCTACCGCCTGAAGATCCGTACCCCGGACTATGTGCACCTGCAGAGCCTGGACGAGATGGCGCGCGGCCACATGATCGCCGACGCCGTGACCATCATCGGTACGCAAGACATCGTGTTCGGCTCAATCGACCGCTAAGTCGACCGCTAAGGAAGAGAAGAAATGTTATCTGAGCAGTGTTTACAAAAGATCGACCGCGAGCTGGCCAAGTATCCGGCCGACCAGCGCCAGTCGGCCGTGATGGCTTCGCTGGCCCACGCGCAGGTCGAAAAGGGCTGGCTGTCGCCGGAAACGATGCAGGAAGTCGCCGACTACATCGGCATGCCTGCCATCGCGGTCCAGGAAGTGGCCACCTTCTACAACATGTACAACCTGAAGCCGGTCGGCAAGCACAAGATCACGGTCTGCACCAACCTGCCGTGCGCCCTGTCGGGCGGCGAGCGCGCCGGCCAGCGCATCAAGGATGCCCTGGGCATCGACTACCGCGGCACCACCGAAGACGGGCAGTTCACCCTGCTCGAAGGCGAATGCATGGGCGCCTGCGGCGACGCACCCGTGATGCTGGTGAATAACCACCGCATGTGCTCGTTCATGAGCGACGAAAAGATCGACGCCCTGCTGGAGGAACTGAACAAATGACCAGCCTGCACGACCGCCACATCAATCCGCTGATCCTGAAGGATCTGAACGGCGACAACTGGCACCTGGCCGACTACGTGAAGCGTGGCGGCTACTCGGCGCTGCGCCGCATCCTGGAAGAGGGCATCACGCCCGAGCAGATCATTGCCGACCTGAAGACCTCCGGCCTGCGCGGCCGCGGCGGCGCGGGTTTCCCGACCGGCCTGAAGTGGAGCTTCATGCCGCGCCAGTTCCCGGGCCAGAAATACCTCGTCTGCAACACCGACGAAGGCGAGCCGGGTACGTTCAAGGACCGCGACATCATCCGCTACAACCCGCATGCGCTGATCGAAGGCATGGCCATCGGCGCCTTTGCGATGGGCATCACCGTGGGCTACAACTACATCCACGGCGAGATCTTCCAGGAATACCTGCGCTTCGAAGAGGCGCTGGAAGAGGCGCGCGCCGCCGGCTTCCTGGGCGATAACATCATGGGTTCGCAGTTCTCGTTCCAGCTGCACGCGCACCACGGCTACGGCGCCTACATCTGCGGCGAAGAAACCGCACTGCTGGAGTCGCTGGAAGGCAAGAAGGGCCAGCCGCGCTTCAAGCCGCCGTTCCCGGCCTCGTTCGGCCTGTACGGCAAGCCGACCACGATCAACAACACCGAGACCTTCGCCGCCGTCCCGTTCATCCTGAACATGGGCGCGGCCGATTACATGGCGCTGGGCAAGCCGAACAACGGCGGCACCAAGATCTTCTCGATCTCGGGCGACGTCGAACGTCCGGGCAACTACGAAGTCCCGCTGGGCACCCCGTTCGCCAAGCTGATGGAACTGGCTGGCGGCATGCGCGGCGGCAAGAAGATCAAGGCCGTGATCCCGGGCGGTTCGTCGGCGCCGGTCGTGCGCGGCGAAGTCATGATGGACACCGACCTGGACTACGACTCGATCGCCAAGGCCGGTTCGATGCTCGGTTCGGGCGCCGTGATCGTCATGGACGAGACCCGCTGCATGGTCAAGTCGCTGCTGCGCCTGTCCTACTTCTATTACGAGGAATCGTGCGGCCAGTGCACCCCGTGCCGTGAAGGCACCGGCTGGATGTACCGCATGGTCCACCGTATCGAGCACGGCCAGGGCCGTCCGGAAGACATGGACCTGCTGAACAACATCGCCTTCAACATCAAGGGCCGCACCATCTGCGCCCTGGGTGACGCTGCGGCGATGCCGGTGGAAGCGATGATCAAGAACTTCCGCGAGGAATTCGAATATCACATCGAGCACAAGCATTGCCTCGTGCCCGCATACCTTTAAACCAGGTCAGGTAACGATCAAATGGTTGAAATTGAATTAGACGGCAAGAAAGTAGAAGTCCCACCAGGTTCCATGGTGATGGACGCCGCGAACAAACTGGGAACCTACATCCCTCACTTCTGCTATCACAAGAAATTGTCGATCGCAGCGAACTGCCGCATGTGCCTGGTGGAAGTGGAAAAGGCGCCGAAGCCGATGCCGGCCTGCGCGACCCCGGTCTCGCCGGGCATGATCGTGCGCACCCACAGCGACAAGGCGGTGCAGGCACAGAAATCGGTGATGGAGTTCCTCCTGATTAACCACCCGCTGGATTGCCCGATCTGCGACCAGGGCGGCGAATGCCAGCTGCAGGATCTGGCCGTCGGCTACGGCAAGAGCGGCTCGCGCTACAGCGAAGAGAAGCGCGTCGTGACCCCGAAGGAAGCCGGTCCGCTGATCTCGATGGAAGAGATGAGCCGCTGCATCCAGTGCACCCGTTGCGTGCGTTTCGGCCAGGAAGTGGCCGGCGTGATGGAATTCGGCATGGTCGGCCGCGGCGAGCACTCGGAGATCACCACCTTCGTCGGCAAGACCGTCGACTCCGAAGTCTCGGGCAACATGATCGACCTGTGCCCGGTCGGCGCGCTCACGAGCAAGCCGTTCCGTTACTCGGCGCGTCCGTGGGAACTGCAGCGCCGCCGTTCGGTGTCGCCGCACGACTCGCTGGGCGCCAACCTGATCGTCCAGGTCAAGGGCGGCAAGGTGATGCGCGTGCTGCCGCTGGAAAACGAACACGTCAACGAATGCTGGCTGTCCGACAAGGAGCGCTTCGCCTACGAAGCGCTGGACAACGCCGACCGCCTGGTCAATCCGATGCTCAAGCAGGACGGCAAGTGGATCGACACCGACTGGCAGACCGCGCTGGAATACGTGGCCCACGGCCTGCGTAACATCCGCCACGAGCACGGCGCCGACAGCATCGCCGCCGTCGCCACGCCGCACTCGACCGTCGAAGAGCTGTACCTGCTGCAGAAAGCCATGCGCGGCTTCGGCATCGAGAACGTCGACTTCCGCCTGCGCCAGAGCGACTTCGCCCTGGACGGCGCGGTCACCCCGTGGCTGGGCATGCCGATCGCCGAGCTGTCGCTGGTGAAGCGCGTGCTGGTGGTCGGTTCCTTCCTGCGCAAGGACCACCCGCTGGCCGCGACCCGCCTGCGCGCCGCCGTCAAGTCGGGCGCCAAGCTGTCGATCATCCACGGCTCGAACGACGACAACCTGATCCCGACCGCCGGCCGCCTGATCGCCGCGCCGTCGGACTGGCTGGCCGCCCTGTCGGACGTCGCTGTCGCCGTCGCCGCCGCCAAGGGCATTGCCGCCCCGGCCGGCTTCGAAGGCATTGACGCGACCGACGCCGCCAAGGCCATCGCCGCGACCCTGGTCGTGGACAATGCCGCGGACCTGCCGGGCGCCATCCTGCTGGGTAACGCCGCTGCGCAGCACCCGCAAGCCTCGGCAATCCACGCCGTGGCCCAATGGATCGCCGAGCAGACCGGCGCCAAGTTCGGCTACTTCGTCGACGCCGCCAACACCGTCGGCGGCTACCTGGTCAACGCCACGTCGAAGAATGCAGCGAACCTGTTCGCGCAGCCGAAGAAAGCCTATCTGCTGCTGAACGCCGAGCCGGAACTCGACGCCGCTAACCCGCAGCAAGCCATCCGCGCCCTGCAGGGCGCCGAGATGGTCGTCGCGATGTCGGCATTCAAGCACGGCATGGACTACGCCGACGTGCTGCTGCCGATCTCGCCGTTCAGCGAGACCGCCGGCACCTTCGTCAACTGCGAAGGCCGCGCACAGAGCTTCAACGGCACCGTCAAGCCGCTGGGCGACACCCGCCCGGCCTGGAAAGTGCTGCGCGTGCTGGGCAACCTGCTGGGCCTGTCGGGCTTCGATTACGAGAACTCGGAATCGATCCGCGACGAAGCGCTGGGCAAGGGCAACACCGACCTGTCGGCCAAGCTGAACAACATCGCCAAGCTGGCGCCGACCTCGGCCAGGTACGCCGAAGCCAAGGATGGCGAGCTGAAGCTGGAGCGCCTGGCCGATGTGCCGATCTACTTCGCCGACGCCATCGCGCGCCGTTCGGAACCGCTGCTGCGCACCGCCGACGCCCAGGCGCCGCTGGCGACCATTTCGGCCAAGCTGGCCGAGACCCTCGGCGTGCAAGCCGGCGACATGGTCACCGTGCAGCAAGGGGAGGGCAGCGCGACCCTGGTCGCCGCCGTCGATACGCGCCTGCCGGCGAACGTCGTGCGCGTGGCCGCGGCTCACCAGCTGACCTCGTCGCTGGGCGCCATGTTCGGTCCGATTTCGATTGAAAAGGCTTAATTAAAATGTCGATGCCTGATGTAATTAATAGCTTCAATGCCGGCGGCGCGAACGTGCTGGGTGCGACCGCCTGGTCTCTCGTCTGGACGCTGATCAAGATCATCGTGATCGTCGCTCCGCTGATGGGCCTGGTGGCTTACCTGACCCTGTGGGAGCGCAAGCTGATCGGCTGGATCCAGATCCGCGTCGGCCCGAACCGCGTGGGCCCGATCGGCCTGCTGCAGCCGCTCGCCGACGGCGTCAAGCTGCTGCTGAAGGAAATCGTGATCCCGGCCAAGGCCAGCGCACCGCTGTTCGTGATCGGCCCGATCATGACCATCATGCCGGCCCTGGCCGCATGGTCGGTCATCCCCTTCGGTCCGGAAACCGCGCTGGCGAACGTCAACGCCGGCCTGCTGCTGCTGCTGGCGATCACCTCGATGGAGGTGTACGGCATCATCATCGCCGGCTGGTCGGCCAACTCGAAGTACTCCTTCATGGGCGCGATGCGCGCCTCGGCCCAGATGATCTCCTACGAGATCCCGATGGGCTTCGTGATGGTCGTGATCCTGATGGTGTCGGGCAGCCTGAACTTCTCGGACATCGTCGCCAAGCAGGCGGTCGGTTCGATGGCCTCCCACGGCCTGAATTTCCTGTCGTGGAACTGGCTGCCGCTGCTGCCGCTGTGCGTGATCTACTTCATCTCCGGCCTGGCGGAGTGCAACCGCCACCCGTTCGACGTGGTGGAAGGCGAATCGGAAATCGTGGCCGGCCACATGGTCGAGTACTCGGGCATGTCGTACGCGATGTTCATGCTGGCCGAATACGCCAACATGATCCTGGTGTCGACCCTGACCGCGGTGATGTTCCTCGGCGGCTGGCAGGCCCCGTTCTCGTTCCTCGAAATCGGCGGCGCCTTCGGCGGCTTCTTCTGGCTGGCCCTGAAAGCCTTCCTGGTCGTGTCGATGATGATCTGGGTCCGCGCCACCTTCCCGCGTTACCGCTATGACCAGATCATGCGCCTGGGCTGGAAAGTGTTCATCCCGCTGACGCTGGTATGGCTGGTCCTGGTCGCCGGCGTGATGCAGACCTCGTGGAACATTTGGAAGTAAGGAAGCGCAGAAATGACTCGAGTAAAAGATTTCTTCGGCAGCCTGATGCTGACCGAGCTATTCAAGGGCCTGGCGCTGACCGGTAAGTATGCGCTGTCGCGCAAGATCACCGTGCAGTACCCGGAAGAAAAGACCCCGATCTCGCCGCGTTTCCGCGGCCTGCATGCGCTGCGCCGCTACCCCAACGGGGAAGAGCGCTGCATCGCCTGCAAGCTGTGCGAAGCGGTGTGCCCGGCAATGGCGATCACGATCGAATCGGCGCAGCGCGAGGACGGCACCCGCCGCACCACGCGCTACGACATCGACCTGACCAAGTGCATCTTCTGCGGCTTCTGCGAAGAATCGTGCCCGGTTGATTCGATCGTCGAGACCCAGGTGCTGGAATACCACGGCGAAAAGCGTGGCGACTTGTACTACACCAAGGAAATGCTCCTGGCCGTGGGCGACCGCTACGAGAACGACATCGCCGCCGCACGTGCCGCCGATGCCAAATACCGCTAATCGCGCTAATAACAAGAGGGCTCCTGCGTAAGTCATGGAATTCACAACTGTTCTGTTCTACGTGTTCTCGGCGATCATGATCATCGCCGGGTTGCGCGTCATTACCGCCAAGAACCCGGTTCACGCCGCGCTGTTCCTGGTGCTCGCGTTCTTCAACGCCGCCGGCATCTGGATGCTGCTGAAGGCCGAGTTCCTCGCCATCGTGCTGGTGCTGGTCTATGTCGGCGCCGTCATGGTGCTGTTCCTGTTCGTCGTGATGATGCTCGACATTAACGTCGACCGCATGCGCGAAGGCTTCTGGGGCTACCTGCCGGTCGCTTCGGCGATCGGCGCCCTGATCGTGGTCGAGATGGCCGCGGTCCTGTGGCGCGGCTTCCTCGGCGCCGCGGAAGCGCCGGCCGAAGCGGCCGTCGGCCACATCGGCGGCACCCGCGAACTGGGCCGCCTGATCTACACCCAGTACATCTATGGCTTCGAAATCGCCGGCCTGATCCTGCTGGTGGCGATCATCGCAGCCGTGGCGCTGACCCTGCGCAAGCGCAAGGACTCCAAAGCCATCGACCCGGGCCTCGCCGTCCGCGTCAAGCGTAACGACCGCCTGCGCATCGTGAAGATGCAGGCGGTGAACCAGAAGGCGATCGATGCAGCCGCAGTGGCCGCCGCAGAAGCCAACAAGGAGGCTCCATGACTCTGTCGCTCGCTCATTACCTGATCCTGGGCGCGATCCTGTTCGCGATCTCGGTGGTCGGTATTTTCCTGAACCGGAAGAACATCATCATCCTGCTGATGGCCATCGAACTGATGCTGCTGGCAGTGAACCTGAACTTCGTCGCCTTCTCGCATTATCTGGGAGACGCGGCAGGGCAGATCTTCGTGTTCTTCATCCTGACTGTCGCGGCCGCCGAATCGGCGATCGGCCTGGCGATCCTGGTGGTCCTGTTCCGTAACCTGGACACGATCAACGTGGAAGACCTCGACAGCCTGAAGGGCTAATCGGTTTGTTCTGTGAACTCCTCGATAAACAAGACATAAGGCTATAGAAAATGACGGGGCCAATTAACCCTAACCTCTTGCTGGCGGTGCCACTCGCACCGCTCGCGGGCTCGGCGATCGCCGGCCTGCTCGGCACCAAGTTCTTCGGGAACGTGGTCGGCCGCAAGGTGTCGCATACCGCGACCATCGCCGGCGTGTTCATCGCCATGGTCATCTCGATCATGACGCTGATGGACGTGCTGGCCGGGAACACCTTCAACGGTGACATCTACACCTGGATGACCATCGGCAGCATGAAGATGTCGGTCGGCTTCCAGATCGACGCGCTGTCGGCCATGATGATGTGCGTGGTGACCTCGGTGTCGCTGATGGTCCACATCTACACGATCGGCTACATGGCGGAAGACGACGGCTACAACCGCTTCTTCTCGTACATCTCGCTGTTCACCTTCTCGATGCTGATGCTGGTCATGTCCAACAACTTCCTGCAGCTGTTCTTCGGCTGGGAAGCGGTGGGCCTGGTCTCGTACCTGCTGATCGGCTTCTGGTACACCCGCCCGACGGCGATCTTCGCGAACATGAAGGCCTTCCTGGTCAACCGCGTCGGCGACTTCGGCTTCATCCTCGGTATCGGCCTGCTGCTGGCCGCCACCGGCACCATGCACTACGGCGAAACCTTCGCCCAGGCCGCCAAGCTGGTCAACATGACCGTGCCGGGCACCACCTGGCCGCTGCTGACCGCCGCCTGCATCTGCCTGTTCATCGGCGCGATGGGCAAGTCGGCGCAGTTCCCGCTGCACGTCTGGCTGCCGGACTCGATGGAAGGCCCGACCCCGATCTCGGCGCTGATCCACGCGGCCACCATGGTGACCGCCGGTATCTTCATGGTGTCGCGCATGTCGCCGCTGTTCGAGCTGTCGGACACCGCGCTGTCCTTCATCATCGTCATCGGTTCGATCACCGCGCTGTTCATGGGCTTCCTGGGCATCATCCAGAACGACATCAAGCGCGTGGTCGCCTACTCGACGCTGTCGCAGCTGGGCTACATGACCGTCGCCTTGGGCGTGTCGGCCTATAACGTGGCCGTGTTCCACCTGATGACCCACGCCTTCTTCAAGGCCCTGCTGTTCCTCGGCGCCGGTTCGGTCATCATCGGCATGCACCACGACCAGGACATGCGCAACATGGGCGGCCTGCGCAAGTACATGCCGATCACCTGGATCACTTCGCTGCTCGGCTCGCTGGCCCTGATCGGTACCCCGTTCTTCGCGGGTTACTACTCGAAGGACTCGATCATCGAAGCCGTCGCCGAATCGCACCTGTGGGGTTCGGGCTTCGCCTACTTCTCGGTCGTGGCCGGCGTGTTCATCACCGCCTTCTACTCCTTCCGCATGTACTTCCTGGTGTTCCACGGCGAAGAGCGTTTCGGCAAGGCGCATGCGCATGATCACCATGACGACCATGCTCACCATGCCGACAACCACGGCGCGGAAGGCAAGGATCCGACTGCACTGCACGAAGCCACTGCCCACCACGAAGAAGAAGAGGAAGACGACCACGGCCACCACGGCCTGGCCCCGGGCCAGAAGCCGCACGAGTCGCCGCTGGTGGTGACCCTGCCGCTGATCCTGCTGGCGATCCCGTCGGTCATCATCGGTTTCTTCGCGATCAAGCCGATGCTGTACGGCGACTTCTTCAAGAACGTCATCTTCATCGGCGAGAATCACCCGGCGCTGGAAGAGATGGGCAAGGAGTTCCACGGCGCGCTGGCGATGGGCCTGCACGGCTTCACCGCGCTGCCGTTCTGGCTGGCCCTGGCCGGTGTCGTCGCCGCCTACTACTGCTACATGATCAATCCGCGTGTGCCGGCCTGGTTCTACGCCAAACTGCGCCCGATCCACACTCTGCTGGATAACAAGTACTACATGGACAAGTTCAACGAGGTCGTCTTCGCAGGCGGCGCACGCGGCCTGGGCAAAGGCCTGTGGCAGGTCGGTGACCGCGTCCTGATCGACGGCCTGCTGGTCAACGGTTCCGCCAAGCTGGTGGGCTGGTTCTCGACCATCGTCCGTACGTTCCAGACTGGTTACATCTACCACTATGCGTTCGTGATGATCCTGGGCGTGCTGGGTACGCTGCTGTACTTCTTCCCGTTCTGGCACGCTTAATCAGAGAGAAAAACAAGATGCAGTCCACGATTTCAACATTTCCTCCCTACCTGAGCCTGGCGGTCTGGTTACCGATCCTCTTCGGGGTGATCGTGCTGGCGGTCGGCCGTGACAGCCGCGCGGGCTTCACCCGCGTACTGTCGCTGATCGGCGCGGTGGTCAGCTTCCTGCCGACCATCCCGCTGATGAGCAGCTTCAGCAACACCCTGCACGGTCCCCAGTTCGTCGAGAAGGCGGCCTGGATCGAGCGCTTCAACATCAACTACTTCCTCGGCATCGACGGCCTGAGTCTCTGGTTCGTGCCGCTGACCGCCTTCATCACGATCATCGTCGTGATCTCGGCATGGCAGGTGATCGAGGAACGCGTGGCCCAGTACATGGGCTCCTTCCTGATGCTGTCGGGCCTGATGATCGGCGTGTTCGTTGCGCTCGACGGCCTGCTGTTCTACTTCTTCTTCGAAGCCACCCTGATCCCGATGTTCATCATCATCGGCGTGTTCGGCGGCCCGAACCGTGTGTACGCGGCGTTCAAGTTCTTCCTGTACACCTTCATGGGTTCGCTGCTGACCCTGATCGCGATCATCTACCTGTACAACCGTTCGGGCGGCTCGTTCGACATCCTGGCATGGCACGCCCAAAAGCTGACCATGAAGGAACAGGTCCTGATCTTCCTGGCCTTCCTGATGGCCTTCGCGGTCAAGGTCCCGATGTTCCCGGTGCACACCTGGCTGCCGGACGCCCACGTCGAAGCGCCGACCGGCGGTTCGGTGGTGCTGGCCGCGATCATGCTGAAGCTGGGCGGCTACGGCTTCCTGCGGTTCTCGCTGCCGATCGCCCCGGACGCCTCGCACTACCTGGCGCCGCTGATCATCGTGCTGTCGCTGACCGCCGTGATCTACATCGGCCTGGTGGCGATGGTCCAGAAGGACATGAAGAAACTGGTGGCCTATTCGTCGATCGCCCACATGGGCTTCGTCACCCTCGGCTTCTTCATCTTCAACGAGATCGGCGTGCAGGGCGGTATCGTCCAGATGATCTCGCACGGCTTCGTGTCGGGCGCGATGTTCCTGTGCATCGGCGTGCTGTACGACCGCATGCACTCGCGTGAAATCGCCGACTACGGTGGCGTCGTGAACCGCATGCCGAAGTTCGCCGCCTTCTCGGTCCTGTTCGCGATGGCCAACTGCGGCCTGCCGGCGACCTCGGGCTTCGTGGGCGAATTCATGGTCATCCTGGGCGCGGTCCAGTTCAACTTCTGGACCGGCCTGCTGGCCGCCACCGCCCTGATCCTGGGCGCCGCGTACTCGCTGTGGATGGTCAAGCGCGTGGTGTTCGGCAAGATCGGCAACAAGCACGTCGCCGAGCTGGTCGACCTGAACGGCCGCGAGTTCTTCATGCTCGGCGTGCTGGCGATCCTGACCATCTACATGGGCCTGTATCCGGCGCCGTTCACCGACTCGATGCAGGTGTCGGTGGCCGACCTGCTGCAGCACGTCTCGGTCAGCAAACTGCCGGCGATGCACTGAGCGGAACACTAAACAGATATGAATCCGATGATTAACACTACTGTCTCGGCGGCGTCCATCAACATGGCGCCGCTGTCCGCGGAAATCTTCCTGGTGGTCGCGTCCTGCGCGATCCTCCTGATCGACATGTTCCTGAAGGAAGGGAAGCGGAACATCACCTACGTCCTGTCGCTGCTGACCCTGGTCGGCTGCGCGGTGATCACCTACGCCGACTTCAATGCCGGCACCACGACCTACACGTTCTTCAACATGTTCGTGTCGGACCCGATGGCGAACCTGCTCAAGCTGTTCACCTACCTGGCAGTCGGCATCACCCTGGTGTACTCGCGCCAGTACGCCGGCGACCGCGGCATGATGTCCGGTAACATGGGCGGCGAGTTCTACGTGCTGGCCCTGTTCACCACGCTCGGCCAGATGATCATGATCTCCGGCAATAACATGCTGCCGATCTACCTGGGCCTGGAACTGATGTCGCTGTCGCTGTACGCGCTGGTGGCGATGCGCCGCGACCACGCAACCTCGACCGAAGCCGCGATGAAGTACTTCATCCTGGGTTCGCTGGCCTCGGGCTTCATGCTCTACGGTATCTCGATGATCTACGGCGCCACCGGTTCGCTGGACCTCACCACGATCGCCAAGCTGACCGCCGCCGGCGCCTCCAACCACACCATCCTGGTGTTCGGCCTGGTGTTCGTCGTCGCCGGCATGGCCTTCAAGCTGGGCGCCGTCCCGTTCCACATGTGGGTGCCGGACGTCTACCAGGGTTCGCCGACCGGCGTGACCCTGCTGCTGGGCGCAGCGCCGAAGCTGGCTTCGTTCGCGATGATGATCCGCATCCTCGTCGAAGGCCTGCTGCCGATGGCCTTCGACTGGCAGCAGATGCTGCTGGCCCTGGCCGTGCTGTCGCTGGCCGTGGGTAACCTGACCGCGATCGCCCAGTCGAACATCAAGCGCATGCTGGCTTACTCGACCATCGCCCAGCTCGGCTTCGTTCTGCTCGGCATGATGGCCGGCGTGACCGGCGGCAAGGATGTGGCGAATGCCGCCAACGCCGCCCCGGCCTACAGCGCCGCCATGTACTACACCATCACCTACGTGCTGACCACCCTGGGCAGCTTCGGCCTGGTGATGATGCTGGCGCGTTCGGGCTTCGAAGCGGAAGAAATCGCCGACTTCAAGGGCCTGGCCAAGCGCAGCCCGTGGTATGCCGTGGTCATGACCGTCCTGATGTTCTCGCTGGCCGGCGTGCCGCCGATGATGGGCTTCATGGCCAAGTGGGCGGTGCTGCAGGCCGTGGTCGCAACCGGCCAGTACTGGCTGGCGATCGTCGCCGTGCTGTTCTCGCTGATCGGCGCCTTCTACTACCTGCGCGTGGTGAAGACCATCTGGTTCGATGACGTGGCCGACGCCTCGCCGATCTCGACCCCGATGGACATGCGCGTGGCGCTGTCGCTGAACGGCATCCTGGTGGTGCTGCTGGGCGTGATGCCGGGCTCGCTGCTGCAGGCCTGCCTGACCGCCATGACCCAGACCCTGGGTTCGTAAGCGCCTTGGACCTGTCCCTGGCAACCTGGTTGGTGATCGCGGTCGCGATCGCGTTCGCCAACCTGCCTTTCCTGAACGAGAGCGTGTTCGGCTTCATTCCCCTGAAGCCAGCGCAGGGCAGGGCGCACACGAAGCTGTTCGTCGTGCGCCTTCTCGAGTTGTTTGTTTTATACTTCGTCGTCGGCGGACTCGCCCATTTGCTGGAATCCCGGATCGGTAACGCGTTCCCCCAAACCTGGGAGTTCTATGCAATTTCGGGCTGCATGTTCGTCGTGCTGGCCTTCCCCGGTTTCGTCTTACGCTACCTGAAAAAGCGCCGGTCCTGAGGGGAGCTGCGCAAACCTGCTGCGCGTTGCATTCCCGATCTGCGATGCTCCGCTCCGGCGGACCGGCCGTGCAGTAGTACGGCTGCGCTTCTCGATCGGAACTGCCGCCACTCGCGACGGTTTTCGCAGCTCCCTTTGGCTTGTCTGTAAAACGATCAACGAAGTATCACCGGAGTTTTCATGGATTCCCACCTGCGAGAAACCCGCATCGAGGGCGAACTGGCCTACGATGGCCACTTCCTCAAAGTCACCCGCGACCGCATCAAGCTGCCCGACGGCTCCGAAAGCCAGCGCGAATTCATCCGCCACCCGGGCGCCGTCGTGATCCTGCCGCTGCTGCCGGACGGCCGCGTGCTGCTGGAGCGCCAGTTCCGCTATCCGAACGACCGCGTCTTCATCGAATTCCCGGCCGGGAAAATCGATCCGGGCGAAGCCTCCCTGGCCTGCGCCAAGCGCGAGCTGGAAGAGGAGACCGGCTATACCGCGAAGGACTGGCACTTCGTCTGCACCATCCACAACGCCATTGCCTATTCGGACGAGCACCTCGACATCTTCCTGGCGCGCGACCTGACCCAGGGCGAGGCGAAACTGGACGACGGCGAATTCCTCGAGCTCTTCACGGCCACGATTCCAGAACTGCTGGAGATGGTGAAGCGCGGCGAGATCACTGACGTGAAGACCGTCATCGGCACCTTCTGGCTCGAGAAATTCGCCGCCGGCACCTGGACGCCGACCTGAGATGCCGAGGCTGCCGCCGCTGCCGCCACTGCTTGCCATGATCCTGCTGATCGCGGCAAACAATGCGGCGGCGCGCACGCCTTTCGAGGCGCGCTGCGAGGCGCGGCAGCTTGGCCTCGATACCGATACCCGGCGGCCCGGCGTCAGCGTCGACGCCCGCGACGCCGGCTACCGCGTCGACAACAGCCTGTCCTACCGCACCCTCACGCAGATGAAGCGCGAGCGCGCCGGCGACTACGTGCTGGGCCTGACCCGTGCCGAGTCGCGCGTGAGCATCAGCGTCGAGGGCGCCATCGTGGCCGATCCGGACACGGGCGAGGAGTGCATGCTGCCGCGGATCGGCGTGCGCCTGTCCTACCTGCCGGTCGTGATCTACGTCGGCAGCGAGTTCGCGCCGGGGACCTGTCCGTACCGCGAGATACTTGCGCACGAAATGCGCCATCTCAAGGCCTACGCCGACTACCTGCCGAAAGTGGAAAGCAGGGTGCGCACGGTGCTGGGCCGCCGTTTCGATGGCCGGTCCATGTATGCGCCGCGGGGCCAGGCGCTCGCGCGCGTGCAGGCGGAACTCGATGGCCGCTGGATGCCCTTCATCAAGGGCGAGATGGGCAAGGCCAAGGCCTTGCAGGCGCGTATTGACAGTCCGGGAGAGTACGCGCGTCTCAGCAAAGTTTGCCAAGGTGAGGTACAGTCTCTTATTGGATCGACAAGACGCTCACGTTCGTCAACAAGCTCATAAATGAATCAAGCACCACGTTACTTTGCCTTAATTCCAGCTGCCGGCGTCGGCGCCCGCATGGGTGCGGGCAGTCCGAAGCAGTACCTGAAGATCGGCGGCAAGCCGATGCTTCGCCACACCCTCGACGCCTTCCTGTCGAGCGACCTGATCGCGCACACCTTCGTGGTGGTGAGCCCGGACGATCCCTACATCGACAGCGTCGCCCCGAACCACGGCGTGACCGTGCTGCGCTGCGGCGGCGCGAGCCGCATGGAGTCGGTGCGCAACGGCCTGGCCGTGCTGGCGAATACCCTGGCGCCCACCGACTGGGTGCTGGTGCACGATGCCGCCCGTCCCGGCCTGAACGCCGAACTGATCGAGAAGCTGATCCTTGCCACCGGCGAACACCCGGTCGGTGGCCTGCTGGGCCTGCCGGTGGTCGACACCGTCAAGCGCTGCATCGACGGCGAAGCCTGCGGCACCATCCCGCGCAACGGCCTGTGGCTGGCGCAGACCCCGCAGATGTTCCGCTACAAGCTGCTGGCCGAGGCCCTGAAGGCCGCTACCGATCCGAATGCGATTACCGATGACGCGAGTGCGGTTGAAGCGCTCGGATTGACCCCCAAGTTAGTCGAAGGACACCCCCGCAACCTGAAAGTGACCCTGCCGGACGACATCCGGATCGCCGAGCTGTACCTGGCAGTGTCCCAACCCGAATTCGTGTGACGCCATGGCTCTTGCATCTTATAACCCAACTCCGCCGTTCCGCATCGGGACCGGCTATGACTGCCACGCCCTGGTCGAAGGACGCAAGCTGATCGTCGGCGGCGTCACCATCCCGCACCGCCTCGGCCTGCTCGGCCACTCGGATGCCGACGTGCTGCTGCACGCGATCATCGACTCGCTGCTGGGCGCGGCCGCCCTCGGCGACATCGGCAAGCATTTCCCGGACACCGACCCGATGTTCGCCGGCGCCGACTCGCGCACCCTGCTGCGCGAAGTGGCCTCGCGCGTGCTCGCGACCGGCTACACCATCGGCAACATCGACGCCACCATCATCGCCCAGCAGCCGAAGATGGCCCCGCACATCCCGCAGATGGTGTCGCGCATCGCCGAAGACCTCGGCGTCTCGCCGCAGCAGGTGAACATCAAGGCAAAGACCAACGAGAAGCTCGGCTTCCTCGGCCGTGAAGAGGGCATGGCGGCACAGGCGACGGCGCTGCTGGTCAAGGCGTAAGCCGTATTGTTCGCTCGTCGTCCCCGCCTGCGCGGGGACGACGGTTTTGGGTGGTCGCCTGCAACTTCCGTCGCGCCATGCGACACTGTCGGACATAAAACGACAACAAGGGAGCCAAGATGACCACGCCCACGACGATGAGCCCGCGCGCCGCCTGGCTCCTGATCCTGTCCGCCAGCGCGATCCTGATGATCACGATGGCGGCGCGCCTGACCACCGGCCTGTTCCTCTCGCCGATCAATACCTCGACCGGCCTCGGCGTCGCCTCGATCAGCCTGGCGATGGCGGTCGGCCAGTTCATGTGGGGCGCCTCGCAGCCGATCTTCGGCGCGGTGGCCGACAAGTACGGCCCGGCGCGCGTGATCGTGCTGGGCGGCCTCATGCTGGCGCTGGGCCTGGCGGCCACGCCCTTCGTCTCCTCGCAGTGGGGGCTGATGCTGACCCTCGGCGTGCTGTCCGCGTCCGGGGCGGGGGCGGGCAGCTTTTCGATCCTGATCGGCGCCACCGCCCAGCGCCTCCCTGCCGAGCGCCGTCCCTTCGCCGCCGGCTTCATCAATGCAGGCGGTTCTTTCGGCCAGTTCGTCTTTTCGCCGCTGGTGCAGGCGGTGATCCAGGCCAGCGGCTGGGTGGTGGCGATGATCTCGCTGGCGGCGACCACGCTGCTGACCATTCCGCTGGCCTTCCTCATGCGCGGCCGGAAGGCGACGGCGCACGCGGCCGTCGCCGTCGATGAAACCACCCTGGGACGCCAGGTCCGCGAGGCCCTGCGCGACAGGAGCTATCTCTACCTGCACGCCGGCTTCTTCACCTGCGGCTTCCACATCGCCTTCCTGGTGACCCACCTGCCGGGCGAAGTCGCGTTGTGCGGCCTGCCGGCCGGGGTGTCGGCCACGGCGCTGGCCCTGATCGGCCTGTTCAACATCGCCGGCTCGCTGATCGCGGGCGCGCTCGGCCAGCGCTACCGCATGAAGTGGCTGCTGGCCGCGATCTACGGCGGCCGCGCCCTCATCATCGGCATCTACCTGCTGGCGCCCAAGACGGCGCTGACCTTCTATGTCTTCGCCGCCGCGCTCGGCTTCTCCTGGCTGGCGACGGTGCCGCCGACGGCCGGCCTGGTCGGCAAGCTGTTCGGCACGCGTTACCTGTCGACCCTGTTCGGCCTGACCCTGCTGTCGCACCAGGTCGGCGGCTTCTTCGGCGCCTGGCTGGGCGGGCTCTCCTTCGTCCACTTCGGTGATTATTCCTGGATGTGGTACGCCGACATCGTACTGGCACTGGCCGCCGCGCTGGTCAACCTGCCGATCCGCGAAGCGCCGGTGCACGCGGCCTCGCGCGCCGCGGCAGCGGCGAAGGCCTGAGATGGCGCGCGATCCCTGGGCCTACCGCGACGTCGCGGTCGAATCGGTGCCCGATGTGCGCACCGGAGCACTGCGCATCAGGCCGATGGCCGGCCAGGCCTATGCGACCTCGATGCGGGTGCAGTGCGGGCGCAGCCTGCGCGACCCGGCGCTGTATCCGGCCGGGACCCGCTTCCTGATCCGCGCCAAGCTGACCGACCGCCAGGGCGGGGCGCCTTACCTGTACGCCCACCATGGCGATCCGGTGAAGGTGCTGTCGCCGCGCGAAGTGGAATCCTTCCTGGACGAGTACCGCCGCCGGCGGATTTGAGGAGCTTCGGAAAAACCGAAGTATCCATCAAGGTTTATGCGGTTTTACTTTCATGCGCATGGCATTACTCTGGTGTCTCGTTCACTTGAGGAGTCCTGTCATGCGTAGTTACCCCACCAACAGTCCCAAGGCCGTGTCGCGGCTGCTGGCCCTTGCCATGATCGTCGACGGCCACCTGGCGCCTTCGGAGGTGAAGGCGATGCATCACTCCGGCATCCTGCTGCAGACCGGGATCGACGAGGACGGCTTCGACGACGTGGTCCGGGACCTGTGCGAAGACCTGCTCTCGAGCGCCGCCCGGCGCTGCAGCGCCGAGGTCGAGATCGACGCCCGCCTGCTCGACGACCTGCTGGGCGAAGTCGAGGACAAGACCCTGCGCATGTCGCTCATGAAGGCGATGCTGGACATCGTGCACGCCGACACCGTGCTGGACGCCCGCGAAACGCTCCTGATCGAGCGCGCTTTCAAGACCTGGTCGATTCCGGAACGCGGCCTGCAGGCGGCCTGAAGCGGGCCCGCAAGGAAATGTGACAATTGTTGAATTTCGGGCCCGCCGGCGGCTGTTATCCTGACGGATTGTTCAGGCCGCCAGGCCGATTCCCGGAGTCACCGTGTCCTTGCCCCTTTTCATTCGCGCGCCGCTGCGCGCCCGCAGCGGCGCCTTCCTGCTTGCCGCCATGCTCGCCACGATGCTCGCCCTGAGCGCCTGCGGTGGCGGCGGCGGAAGCAGCGCGGCGCCGCCAGTTGCAAGCGTCCAGGCGCCGTCGATCGCAACCCAGCCGGCCTCGCAGACCGTGGCCGTGGGCCAGTCCGCCACCTTCAGTGTCGCCGCCACCGGCGACGGCCTGGGCTACCAGTGGCAGCGCAACGGCGCCGACATCGCCGGCGCCACCGCCGCCAGCTATGTGCTGGCCAATGCGCAGGCGGCCGACGACGGCAGCAGCTTCACGGTCGTGGTGCGCAATGGCGGCGGCAGCGTGAGCAGCGCTGCGGCCATCCTGCAGGTCAAGGTGGGGCAGCTCAGCCTGCTCGCAGGGGCGCTCGGCGGGGAAGGCCAGATGGATGGACCGGTGGGCCGCTTCCGGGAACCGACCAATATCGCGGTCAGCCCCTCCGGCGAGCTGTGGGTGAACGACAGGGACTTCACCGCGACGCTGCAGTCGAGGAAGATCGTGCTGCTTCCCGGCGCGGCCGCGAATGTCGCGACACTGCCGCCCGCCGCGACCTGGGCGACCGTGGTCGGCGCGGTCGATGCCGCCGGCAACCGTTACGAAAACTGGTACCTCGCGATCCACAAGACCACGCCCGCCGGCGTGCGGACCCTGCTGGCGGGGAATCCGAGCGTGGCCGGTTCGGCCGACGGCGCCGGCATCGAGGCCGGCTTCAAGGCCATTGCCGGCATGGCCGTCGACGCCGGCGGCACCCTGTACGTGGCCGACCGCCTGAATGCCACGATCCGCAAGATCAGCCCGGCGGGCGCGGTGACGACGCTGGCCGGCAGCGCCGGACTCACCGGCAGCCAGGACGGCGCGGGCGCCGCCGCGCGCTTCCGCAAGCCGGGAGCGCTGGCGCTCGACAAGGCCGGGAATATCTACGTGGACGATGACAGGGTGCTGCGCAGGATCACGCCGGCCGGCGTGGTGACGACCCTGGCGACGGTGCCCGAGCCCGCCGACGGTTTGCTGCATGCCGCGGAGCCGAATGCCGGCCTTCCGGTCCTGGGCGGCCTGGCGGTCGGCGCCGACGGCAGCGTCTACGTCCTGTCGGGGAATATTCGCCGGGTGAGTCCGGACGGCGTGGTGACGGATTTCACCGGCGCCGAGACGGCGTGGAGCGACTACGCCGCCATGAACCAGGACGCCGCCGGCAACATGTACGTGGCGGACCCGCGGCAGCCGGCCATTTTCCGGGTGACGCCGGCCGGCGAGATCGGCGTCGCCGCCGGCCTGCCGGGCAATTCCGGCTCCGCGGACGGCGTGGGCGGCGCCGCCCGTTTTGCCGCGGCGGGTTCGTATGTCGACCCCATGTTCGCCGATGCGCAGGGCAATCTGACCCTGACCGAAGGCACCCGGGTGCGCAGGATGTCTGCCGGCGGCGCCGTCAGCACGCTGTCCCTGCCGGAGCAGGACGGCAAGGGCGGCCGCATCGCCTACATCGTTTCCGGCATGGCCTACGGCAGGGAGTTGCTGGCCTGGTCCAGCGGGACGCTCAGGACCCTGGACGGCAATGGGAACACGACCGGCGTCGTCGCCACGGCGACGTCCCGCGGCCTGGTCGATGGCCCGCGGAACATCGCCAGCATGTCCTTCCCGGGCGCCTTCCTGGCCGACCCGAAGGGGAACATCTACTTCCGCGACACGGTCTGGGCCAGCGTGCCGACGATCGTCACGCAGCCTTCCCTTACCTATATCCGCAGGATCGGCCCGGATGGCGCCATCGTCACCTTGCCCGGCTCGGAAAACGTCGATGTCCAATACTGGATCGCGGACCGCGACGGGAATATCCTGTATTCGAACGGGAATGGCGTACAGCGCATGAGCCCGGACGGCGTCTCGACGACGCTGTACGCGCGCCCGGCCGATAGCGATCCGGCCGTTTTCGCGGGACCGCTGGCGATCGACCGCAGCGGCAATATCTACCTGGCCAGCGGTAACGTGCTGCGCAAGATCACGCCGGCAGGCGCCGCGCGCATCGTGGCCGGCACCCCGGAAGTCGTGGGCGTCAGGCCGGGCCCGCTGCCGGCCAGCCTCAACCGTGTTACCGCGCTGACCGTCGGCGACGACGGCCTCATCTACCTCGAGAGCGAAAACGCGATCCTGACGCTGAGCCAGTAAGCAAACAAACCAGGGCAGGGCGGCACGCGAGGCCGGCAACCCCTTCCCGGCTTCGCGGTTATCATGTGGCTATTACGACCACATGAGAGGATCGCCATGGCAACGAGGAAGATCGCAGTACTGGTAGGCAGTCTCCGCAAGGAATCGTTTACCCGCAAGCTGGCGAAGAACCTGATGCTGCTCGCCCCGCCCACGCTGGAGCTCGAGATCGTCAACATCTCCCAGCTGCCGATGTACAACCAGGATGACGAGACCGACACGCCGCCGCCGCGCTGGACCGAGTTCCGCGAGCGCATCCGCGAGGCCGACGGCGTGCTGTTCTGTACGCCCGAGTACAACCGCTCGCTGCCGGGGGTGCTGAAGAACGCCATCGACGTCGGCTCGCGTCCCTACGGCAAGGCCGCCTGGAACGGCAAGCCCTGCGCCGTGGTCAGCAATTCGCCCGGCGCGCTGGGCGGCTTCGGCGCCAACCACGCGGTGCGCCAGTGCCTGGTGTTCCTCAACATGCCCTGCATGCAGTCGCCCGAAGCCTACATCGGCGGGATCGGCAACAAGTTCGACGGCGACAGGCTGACCGACGAGTCCTTGAGCGGCTTCCTGCAGCAGTTCATGGAATGCTTCGCCACCTGGGTCGAGCGCCATGCCGACTGAGGAGGGCGTCAGTTCGCGCGGGCCGATCGCGATCCGCGAGATCGACCATGTGGTGCTGCGCGTGCGCGACCTGGCGCGCGTGCAGCGCTTCTACCGCGAGGTGCTGGGCTGCGAAGAGATACGGCGGCAGGCCGAGATCGGCCTGGTGCAATTGCGCGCCGGCAGCGCGATGCTGGACCTGGTGCCGGTGGACGGCAAGCTGGGCCGCATCGGCGGCGCCGCGCCGGGCCGCGAGGGGCGCAACGTCGACCATGTGTGCTTCCGCGTCGAGCCCTTCGACGAGGCGGCGATCCGTGCCCACCTGGCGGCCCACGGGGTCGAGGCCGGCCCCGTCGAATCGCGCTTCGGCGCCGAGGGCGAGGGGCCGTCGATCTACCTGCACGACCCGGAAGGGAACATGATCGAACTGAAGGGGCCGGCCTCGACGTGAAGCCGCAGGACCATCCCTATGTGTCGCAAGTCCCGGACTCGTATGGCAAGCCGCCGCCCGGGCTGCGCCGGCGCATGTTCGACATCATCTTCGAAGCCGACACCCCGGCCGGACGCCGTTTCGACATCGCGCTGGTGTTCGCCATCCTGCTCAGCATCCTGGTGGTGGTGCTGGACAGCGTACCGGGGCTGCACAAGGAGTATGGCAAGGCGCTGGATACGGCCGAGTGGGTGTTCACCGGGCTGTTCACGCTCGAATACCTGGCGCGCATCGTGTGCGTGCAGCGCCCCTGGCGCTATGCGGGCGGCTTCTACGGCGTGATCGACCTGCTGGCGGTGCTGCCGAGCTATTTTTCCTTGATGGTGCCGGGCACCGAGCTGCTGCTCGACATCCGCATCCTGCGCCTGCTGCGGGTGTTCCGTATCTTCAAGCTCACGCTCTACATCGAGGAATACACGCGCCTGGGTGAGGCGCTGTCGGCCAGCCGGCGCAAGATCATGGTGTTCCTGTCGGTGGTGCTGATGGCCATCCTGATCCTCGGCACGATCATGTATGTGGTCGAAGGGCCGAAGAACGGCTACACCAGCATCCCGGTCGCGATGTACTGGGCCACCGTCACCATGACCACGGTCGGCTACGGCGACATCACGCCGCATACCTACCTGGGCAAGGCGATCGCCTCCTTCATGATGCTGCTGGGCTGGGGCATCCTGGCGGTGCCGACCGGCATCGTGACGGCCGAGATCGCGGCCAACCGCAACGAGCGCCGGCGCGGCGCCGCGCGCAGCCGGGCCGAGCGCCGCTGCGGCGCCTGCGGCAGCACCGGCCATGAAGCCGGCGCGCGCTTCTGCAAGGACTGCGGCGCGGCGCTGGGTGCGCCCGAGCCGCGAGGTCAACGGGACGCGTAGTCCTGATTTCAAGCCCGGCACACTTAATACATCTCAAACGCGTACGCCGGCGCGCCTTTAGTCTTCTAGGTTCATGCCACGGGCATGCGGCGCTGCAGCAAATCCTGCGGCGCCACGCCCACGCGGCGCCGTGGCTTTTTCAAAAACCATTGATTAGAAAGCGAGGCATACGCATGTATCCATTCCCGCAAAGTGTGGCGCCGGCAGTGCGCACCCACGTCGACGCCCAGACCGCCTTCCTGAACGACATGTCGAAGTCGATGTTCCGTTCCTTCCAGCAGATGTGCGACCTGAACATCCAGCTGGTGCAGACCATGATCGAGGAGACCACGCTGGCCGGCAAGCAGGTGCTGAGCGCCGACCGCCAGACCGAACTGCTGAGCGCCGCCACCTCGCGCGCCCAGCCGGCCAGCGACAAGCTGCGCGCCTACCAGCAGCACCTGACCCGCCTGGCAGCAGATGCCCAGGTGGAACTGTCACGGGTGACCGAGCAGCACATCCAGAACACCACCCGCACCGCACGCGCCCTGGCCGATGAAGTGGCGCGCGACGCCACCGAGCAGACCGAGCGCGGCCTGCGCGCCCAGCAGGAAACCGTGCGCCAGTTCGCCGACCCGTTCGCCCGCACCGGCGACGGCGCCGCCTACCAGCCGCAGTCGGGCGGCAGCGGCGAGGCTGCGCGCAGCGGCGAGGCTTCACGCAGCGGCGCACCGCAGGCGGCCGGCCAGCAGGCGGGCAGCCAGGGCCAGCGCAGCGCAACCACCCACTAAGCCCGGCAAACCCGGGATGAGCGGGGCGCCGCCGGCATGGGGCGTCCCGCTCTCGGGTTCCCGATCAATCCTCCAGTTCGTCCTCGCCCGGCTTGCGGCCGCGGCTGCGGTCGAGCGGCCCCTTCATGTTCTCCACCTCGCGCATGAATTCATCGATGCCGTGGTCGCGGCTGACCCGCACTTCGGGCGGCAGCAGCACCGCCATGTACTGCTCGTCCGCCAGGCGCCCGGTGCGCTGCAGGTTGAACAGCAGGATCAGGCCGGAACCCAGCAACGCCAGGCCGGCGCCGATCCAGCGGT
Organism: Massilia sp. WG5; assembly: GCF_001412595.2. NCBI lineage: Bacteria > Pseudomonadati > Pseudomonadota > Betaproteobacteria > Burkholderiales > Oxalobacteraceae > Massilia > Massilia sp. WG5. Next base: position 1,621,307 of record NZ_CP012640.2, on the reverse strand, counting down.
ACAGGATCCGGTTCTGCGGCTTGACCGTACAGAGGTGGAAATAGATCATGCCGGCCACCAGCAGCGTCGCCGCGTGCGAGGCGTAGTGGGTGAAGAACTCCGCCGAAAAGGCATAGGCGAGGGTGGCGGCCAGCAGCGCCGTCAGCGTCAGCGCGACCACGCCGCAGCCGAACACGAACAGGTGGCGGCCCAGGCGCGCGTGGCGTCCGAACAAACGGTTGGCGAAGGCCCACACGCCGCCCCACAGCAGGGCCGCGCCGGCGCTCCACGCCAGCGCCTCGAAGTAGCGCACGAATTCGAAGTACTGGGTGTCGCTGAGCCAGCGCGCGAACAGGCCGGCGCCGCCCGCCAGCACGATGCCGGCGGCGCCCGGCAGCGCGCCTTCCCAGCGGTGGAAGGTGCGGTCCTCGAGTTCCGGCGCCACCGGAAAGCTGGCCGCGCGCACGCGCAGCGAGGTATGGCCGATGCGCACCACGGTATCGCCGGACAGGACCACTTCCTGCAGCCGCTTGCCGCGATGGTTCAGGCCGTTCCGGCTGCCGAGGTCGCGCAGCACCAGGCGTCCGGCGGGGTCCAGCTCGATCCGCGCGTGGCTGGCCGCCACGTAGTCATCGTCGATGATGAAGTCGTTGTCGTAGCCGCGCCCCAGGCGGATCGGCAGGGCGTCGACGCGGCGGCGCTGCAGCACGTCGCCGTTGCGCGCCAGGGTCTCGATGAACCAGGGTCCGCTCATGGCCGGGCTCACTTTCCCGGTCCGCGCGGCCGGCTCCGTCCGAGCGCCGACAGGAAGGCCCGGGTGGCGCGCATCCCGTTCTCGAAGGAGACCCCGGCCAGGTCGAGGCGGCTCTGCAGGCTGGCGCGGCCGTCGTCGGTGCTGGCGGTGAGCAGGGTGAAGTTGTACAGGCCCGCGAACTTGCGGTAGGCGCGCACGCAGGTGACGGCGCGCAGCGACAGGCTGGCGGTGTGCACGAACTGCTCGGTGCAGGCCGGGCGGGTCAGGCGGGTATCGCGCGAGGGGCCGATGCGGTCGACCCGGAAGCGGTCGCTGGCCAGCGCCGAGAACTGCAGCGGATGCATGACCGCCGAACGCAGGTAAAGGTGCGACATCGACACATGCCCGGTCTGCTGGGTGTCCGACACATAGACCGCGACTTCCATCGCGCAGCTGACCGAATCGCCGGTGTACTCGGCTTCGAGGCGGAAGTTGGAGCGGCCCCAGCAGCGCAACTGCTGCGATTCCCGCACCGGCACGTGGTAGGGGCCCATGGTCTTGATCGACAGCGGCTCGGCCAGCAGGCGGTCGATCATCTCGCGCTGGTGGGCCAGCAGCTGCTGGGCGATCAGCGGATTGAAGTTCTTCGGCGGGTGCGGCTGGGCGGCGACCCTGCGCAGCAGTTCCTGGGCGTAGCGTACCGGCACCAGGAAGCTGACCGATTCGCCGTCGCGGCGCTTCGAGACGTTCACGCCGGCCACGGTGCCCGACACCGTCACGCTCGGCCCGCCGCTCATGCCGGAGTTGATCGGGCCGGTGAAGATCAGCTGGTCGTAGAAGCTGCGTGTGACGATGCCGTTGTAGGCGCCTTCCGAGATCGCGAAGCCGAGATCGAGAGGGTTGCCGAGCGAATACAGGTACTGGCCCTGGGTCAGCCTGACCGGATGCTCGGGCACCTGGAAGAAGCCGGTGCCCTTGCGGTTCACGCGCACCACGGCCAGGTCGTGCAGGACGTCCACCGCCAGCAGTTCCACCGGGCCGGTCTTGCCGTCGGTGTCGACGTACTCGCCGGTGTAGACGTCCGGGTCGAGCGCCATCTGCGACACCACGTGGTAATTGGTCAGTACCAGGTTGCTGGCGCCAACCAGGAAGCCCGAGCCGACCGTGGACTGGCTGCGGCCGTTCTTCAGCAGCATGCGGATCTGCAGCAGGTCAGCCTTGGCGGCCGAGTACAGGTCCTGGGCGGCGGTCGAGGGTGTCGGCAGGGCCGTGGTCTCGTCGGTCTCGCCGGGACCGGGCGCCGGCGGCGTGGTGGCCGGCGGGGTGGCGGGGGGAATCACCAGCGGCGGCTGGGGTGCTGTTTTGCTACCGGAACCTTGTGCTGAAGTAACACTCTTCGGCGCAAGCGGCGCCGCACCGCCGCGGATGGCGGCCAGGGCGCAGGCGAGACACATCAGGATGGCGCGCGGGGACAGTCGCATCCGGGCATATTGCCAGAGAAATCAGAATGGATGCGCCTGAAGATTACTACGTCGTCCCCGCGCCTTAACCCGTCGTCCCCGCGCAGGCGGGGATCCAGGTTCTGCGTGCGTTACCGAAACGCGAACAAGCTCGGGTCCCCGCCTCCGCGGGGACGACGGTTTACAGTTCGCCGTCCAGCACCGCTTCCGCCGCCGGCGTCATCATGTGCCCCAGCTTGGCCTGCTTGGTGTTCAGGTAGCCGTTGTTGAAGGCATTGCGGTTGACCAGCAGCGGCACGCGCTCGGCCACTTTGAAGCCCAGCTTGGTCAGGGCGTCGATCTTGCGCGGATTGTTGGTCATCAGGCGCACGGATTCGATGCCGAAGTGCCGCAGCATCGGCTGCACCAGTTCGTAGTTGCGGGCGTCGGCGTGGAAGCCCAGCTGCAGGTTGGCCTCGACCGTGTCGGCGCCGGCTTCCTGCAGGCGGTAGGCGCGGATCTTGTTCACCAGGCCGATCCCGCGGCCTTCCTGGCGCAGGTAGAGCAGGATGCCGCGGCCTTCGGCGGCGATCTTCTTCAGCGCGCCCTCGAGCTGGGCGCCGCAGTCGCAGCGCTGCGAGAACATCACGTCGCCGGTCAGGCACTCCGAGTGGATGCGCATCAGTGGCGGTTCGCCGGTGGACAGGTCGCCCAGCGCCATCGCAAGATGCTCTTTCCCGGTCGCGTGCTCGACGAAAGCGTGCAGCGTGAACTGCGCCCACGGCGTCGGCAGGGTGCACGAGGTGACGTAGTCGACGAGATTGGACGCGCTGGCGGGCGAAACTGCGGCGTTGTCTTGCATGACGGGATTCCTGAATCGAAAAGCGTTGATACCTGCAGGTAAACCGGCAGTTTACCGGAAATCCGACATCGCCGTGCGGCAGCGGCCGATCCGCCGGCCGATTTGTATCCGCACGGCATCATCGTGTGCTACGCTGGCGGCGGCTTTTTCCTTCCCGATTCCGATGCCGTCCTCCCGATCCTTTCCCCGCACACTGCTGCCGCGCCGCCTGGGCGCCTGGCTGGCGCTGGCCTTCACCCTGCTGTCCATCGTGCTCTCGGTGCTGCTCGTCACCGTGATCGAGGTCCGGAATACCGAACAGGTCAAGTCCAGCATCGGCTACGGCCTGGCCGAACTGGCGCTGCAGACTTCCGACAAGCTCGAGCACGGCATGTACGAACGCTATCGCGAGGTGCGCCTGATCGCCCAGCGCCGCGGCCTGCGTCCCGAGACGGCCACGCTGGCGCGCCGCCGCGAGACCCTGACCCAGCTGCAGGACAGCTACGGTTACTACAGCTGGATCGGCATCGCCGGCCTGGACGGCAAGGTGCAGGTCTCGGCCAGGGGCATGCTGGAGGGCGCCGACATTTCGAAACGGCCCTGGTTCCAGGACGCCCTGCACGGCCGCTACGCCGGTGACGTGCACGAGGCCAAGCTGCTGTCCAAGCTGCTGCCGCAGCAGGACGAGCCGTGGCGCTTCGTCGACGTCGCCTTCCCGGTCCCGGACGAGGCCGGCCACCCCCAGGGGGTGTTGGGCGTGCACCTGTCCTGGCAGTGGGCGCGCGACGTCGAACGCTCCGTGATCGCGCCGATCGAGGCGCGGCGCCAGGTCGAGGCCCTGATCGTCGACGCCAAGGGCACTGTCCTGCTCGGCCCGCCGGGCTGGCAGGGCAGCCAGCTGTCGCTGGCCAGCCTGAAGGCAGCCCAGGCGCAGAAGGAAGGCGGCTTCCAGGTCGAGCGGTGGCCGGACGGCGCCTCCTACCTGGTCGGCTTCGCGCGCGGCCGCGGCTACGCCGAGTATCCGGGCCTGGGCTGGACCGTGCTGGTGCGCCAGAAGGTCGACGACGCCTACGCCCCGGTGCGCCGGCTGCGCGACTACGGCCTGGGCGCCGGCGTGCTGCTGGCGGCCCTGTGCTCGCTGGCCGGCATCCTGGTCGCGCGCCGCATCACCCGCCCGCTGGGCGAACTGGCGGACTCGGCGCGCCGCATCCGGGCCGGCGACACGGTCGCCATCGCGCCCGGCCGCGCCGACTACGAGGAAGTCGAAGCCCTGTCCGGCACGCTGGACGTGCTGGTGACCGACCTGCTCAAGCGGCGCCTCGAACTCGAAGACCTGAACGCCACCCTGGAGCTGCGGGTCGAGCAGCGCACGCTGGAGCTGGAGCGGGCCCTGAACACGGTGCGCGCCAGCCAGCAGCGCATCGTCAACATCATCGAGACCGCCCAGGACGCCTTCATCAGCGTCGACCTGGAGGGCCGCATCACCGACTGGAATTCGGCGGCCCGGGCGATGTTCGGCTGGCGCCGGGAAGAAGCCGTGGACCGGATGCTGATCGGGCTGATCATCCCGGAGCGATTCCGCGAGAGCGCGCTGCAGGCGCTGCGGCACTTCCGCGAGACCGGCCGGCTCGACCTGCTGGGACGGCGCGTCGAACGCGCGCTGGTGCGGTGCGACGGGGTCGAGATCACGGCCGAGATGACGGTCGGCCTGGTCGGCACCGGCGATGGCGTGTTCTTCAGCGTGTTCCTGCACGACGTCTCGGAACGCAAGGAAGTCGAGCGCCTGAAGAACGAGTTCGTCTCCACCGTCTCGCACGAACTGCGCACCCCGCTGACCGCGATCAGCGCTTCGCTGTCGCTGCTCGCGGACGGCATGGCCGGCGAGCTGCCGCAGGATGCGCGGGGCCTGGTCGGCGTCGCCAGCGCCAGCACCGAGCGCCTGGTGCGCCTGATCGGCGACGTGCTCGACATCCAGAAGATGGAAGCCGGGCAGATGGCCTACCACCGCGTGCCGCAAGCGCTCGGCCCGATCGCGCGGGGCGCGGTCGCGGCGATGGACAGCTTCGCGGCCCAGGCCGGGGTGAAGCTTGCCTTCGAGGCGGATGCGGATGCGGACGGCCTGCGCGCCGACGTCGACCGCGACCGCCTGGCCCAGGTGATGACCAACCTGCTGTCGAACGCCATCAAGTTTTCCGGGCCGGGCAGCGAGGTGCTGACCCGCCTGGACGCGCACGGCGGCACGCTGCGGATCGCCGTGATCGACCATGGCGCCGGCATCCCGGAAGCCTTCCGCGGCCGCGTGTTCCAGCGCTTCGCCCAGGCCGACGGCGCCGACTCGCGCCAGAAGGGCGGCACCGGCCTTGGCCTCAGCATCTGCAAGACCATCGTCGAGGAGCATGGCGGCCGGATCGGCTTCGAAACGGCGGAAGGGAAGGGCACCAGCTTCTTCGTCGACCTGCCGGCGATCGCGTCCTAGCTGTTCCGATACGAAAATCAGGGCAGGGGGCCGGGGCGCGAGTCATTTCGGTTCGATCTGGCTTTCGCCAAATCGAGACCGTTTCGTGATGCATGCCCCAATTCCCTTGTAACAGGCGGGCACGGCCCTAGACTGAAGCGAGTACCTGAAGCCCGTACTTGCCCCGATCTTCCTGATGGAGAACTATCATGCGTGCCTTGTTCATCGCCATTCCCGTCTCGCTGCTGCTGACGGCCTCCCATGCGGTCGCCCAGTCCCAGTCGCACGACTACCCCCTCACCGACAGCACTTCAGGATCGACCGTGTTCGTGACGGCGCCGCCGAAAGCCATTTTCGTCGCGCCTTCCGACACCGATTCGATCAAGGGTGCCTACGCGATGTCGAACGGCTGGCGCCTCGACGTGAAGTCCGCCTCGAAGGGCATCGTCGCGCGGATCGACGACCAGCGTCCGATGCGCCTGATCGCCGTGGCGCCCGACAGATTCGTCACCGCCGACGGCAATGTGGAGATGCAGTTCAACCAGGGCGACTTCGGCGACGACATGACCATGAGCTATGTGCCGAGCTCGCGTGTAGCGGAGCGGATCACGATCAGGTCGACGTTGGCCGCACGCTGACCGTGTCCGGGGGCGGCCCCGGCGCAGGGATTTTTTTTCAGTACTGATCCAGAGCAAATTTTCAAATATATAATCGCTTTCATTCTGCGTGCAGTCGGCCTGGAGGAGCGATGATCCGTACCCTGATAGTCGAAGAAAGCGGTGTCGCGCGGCTCGGCATGCGCTCGCTGCTCGCGCGGCACCCGCAGGCCCTCGAGATCGATGAAGCCGCCAGCCGCATGGAATTGATCACCAGGCTGTGCGCCCGCTACTACGAGCTCATCATCCTCGAACCGAAGATGGCGGGCGGCAGCGGCACCAGCCTCGTCAGGCAGCTGCGCGAACTGTCCCCATGGTCGGATATCCTGGTGTTCACCGCCCTCGACGAGCTGACCTTCGGCGTCGGCGCGATGCGCAAGGGCGTCAAGGGCTACCTCATGAAAAGCGCCAGCCCCGACGAATTCCGCACCGCGGTCAGGCGCGTCGCCGGCGGCCAGGTCTACCTGAGCACGGCGCTGGCGGCCGAATTCGCGACCGGCCTGCGCAAATACGATATCCGCAACAAGCCGCACGACACGTTCAGCAAGCGCGAATTCCAGGTCTTTGCGATGGCGGTATGCGGGATGACGGCCATCGAGAGCGCCCACCTGCTGCAGATGAGCACGGAAACCATCGGCGCCTTCAAGCGCAGCGTGATGGACAAGCTGCAGGCGGCCACGCTGCACGACATGGTCCGGTATGCGGACAGCGAACGCCTGGTCGAGGATTGCCGCTCGACCTGCAGCGCCCTGTGGTCGGCGCGCTTCGGCCAGGCTTACCTGGAAAGGCCGGCCAGCCGTACCTCGATCTTTGCGTAGTCCTCATCGAAGCGCCGGGCGGCGACCCAGTCCGGCAGCTCGGCGGCCATGATGGGTTTCGCGATGCGATAGCCCTGGGCCACGTCGCAGCCGTGGGCGCGCAGCCAGTCCAGCTCCTCCGCCGTTTCGACCCCCTCGGCCACCACCGACAGGCCGAGCGCGTGGCTCAGCATGATGGTGGACTGGACGATCGCGGCATTGCGCGTCGAGCTGCCGATCGCGGTGACGAAGCTGCGGTCCAGCTTCAGTTCGTTCACCGGCAGGCTTTTCAGGTAGGCCAGCGAGGCCTGGCCGACGCCATAGTCGTCGATCGACAGCTTCACCCCGAGCGCCGCCAGCGCGTTCAGGTGCGCCAGCGCCAGCGCCGGCTCGTCCATCAGGGCGCTCTCGGTGATCTCCAGGCACAGGCGGCCGGCCGGCACGCCATGGAATTCGAGCAGGGCCTTGACGCGCCTGGGCAGTTCCGGATCGAGCAGGTCGAGGGTCGACAGGTTGGCCGAGACGGCGATGTCCAGGCCGGCCGTATGCCATTGCGCCAGCTGGCGGATCGCGGCGTCCAGCACCCAGGGCGTGATTTCGCGGATGAAGCCGGTCTGTTCGGCGAAGGGAATGAAGCTGCCCGGCGGGACCATGCCCGCGCTCCCCGGACGGCGCCAGCGCAGCAGCGCTTCGGCGGCGGTGATGCGTCCGCTTTTCAGGTCCAGCTTGGGCTGGTAGGCCAGCAGGAATTCGCCGTTCGCCATCGCGGCGCGCATGTCGCCGATCAGGGACAGCTGCTCCGGCGCCGGCTCCGCGCCCGCCTCGTGGGCGAAGGCCAGGCCGGAACGGCGCCGCTTGGCCGCCGCCAGCGCCAGTTCGGCGCGCCGCAGCAGGGTGCCGGCGTCGAGCCCGTCCTGCGGATACAGGGCGATGCCGATGCTGCCGCCGATGTCGAGGCGCTGGCCGTCCAGCGTGATCGGGTCGCGCAGCTGGGCCAGCACCGCATCGGCGAAGGCGCGCGCGCAATCCTCGCCGTCGATCTCGAGCAGGAAGGCAAAGCGGGCGCCCCACAGGCGCGCCACCATCAGCGGCGCCCGCTCCAGGCGCGACAGGCGCGCGCCGACTTCGCGCAGCAGGCGGTCGCCGACCTGGTAGCCGAGCGCATTGTTGATCATGGCGAAGCGGTCGATGTTCAGCACCGCCACCGCGCGCGCGCCGGCGGCCGGCTGGCCGGCGAAGGTCTCGAGGAAGCGGGTGCGGTTCGGTAGGTCGGTCAGGCCATCCACGTAGGCCAGCCGCACGATGCGTTCCTCGCGGCTGGCGATGCCGTCGCGCATATGGGCGAAGCTGGTGGCGAGCTGGCCGATCTCGTCCTGCGGCAGGGACGGCAAGGCCTGGCCGTAGTCGCCCTGGGCGATGCGGTGCGCCGCCTTCGACAGCTGCTCGAGCGGCCGGACGATGCGCCGCGCCAGCGTCACGCTGCCGAGTGCGAACAGCAGCACGGCGACGGCGATCACCACCAGCAGGCGTAGCTGCAGATTGTTGAACGGCGCTTCCACCAGCGCCACCGGCAGCTGCAGCACGGCCTGCATGGCGCCGTCCAGCGGCAGGCGCATGGTGCGGTAAGCCTCGCCCCGCACGTCCTGCAGCGCCTGTTCGCCGGCCGCCGGCAGGCTGGCAAGCAGCAGCGCGCCGCGGCGCTGGGCGTCGAATGACGAGGCCAGCAGCACCGGGCCGCGCGCGCCGAAACGCACCACGTGCACGGCCAGGCCGGTGATCTCGGCCATGTCGCGCGCCCAGCCGTCGTCGACCTGGAAGGCCATCGCCACCCAGGCGATGCGGCGCGGCGCCATGATCGGCACCAGCACCACCTGGTAGAGCTGGCCGTTGCGCATCTGGCGGAAGCCCGCGCTGCGCCCGTTCGTTTCGGCGTCGAGCAGCAGGTCGGGGAAGGGAAAGGCGTCCCCTGGCGCGGTCTGGCGCTGGGAGCTGGCGATCAGGGCGCCGTCGATCCCGGCCACCATCATGACCTGGGCGTGGATGCGCTGGCCGTGGTTGCGGATCACCGAGCGCATGGTGGGCTGGTCCTGGGTCGCGATCGCCTCGCGGAAGGCGAAGTCGGCGGACAGCACGCCGGCCGCCGTCTCGAGCTGGCGCTGGTTCTGTTCGAGCAGGCGCTGGAAAACCTTGGCGCCGACCGCCAGTTCGTTGCGGCCTTCGCTGCCGACGATGCGCGCGCTGCCGTCGTGCACCAGGGCCAGCACCAGGGCCATGACCAGCACCAGCAGGCCCACGAACACGAGGACGATGCGACGCTGGAGCGAAGTCAAAACCATGGCAAAAGCTTCCCTTGTTCTAATAACGGTCCTGGTCGACCTCGGTATGCGGCCTGGGCTCGCGCTTCCTCGCGTCCAGCACCAGGTTCAGCTTCGCCGCGCCCGCGCCGTTCGCGCCGAGCTCGATCTCGCTGGCGGCGGCGCGCGCCTTCTGCAGCGGATGCCAGAGCTGCAGCCGGTAGCGGCCGGCCGGCAGGTTGGCGATGCGGACCTGGCCATCCGGGCCGGTCTTGCCGAAATACGGGGTCTCCACCACCAGCACATACGCTTCCATCCAGTCGTGGATATTGCAGCCGATGACAACCTCGCCCGGCTTGTCGAAGGTGATCGGCTGCCCCGGCTTGCCGGCGTACAGCTTGATCTCGAAGCGCTTGGGCTGGGAGAAGGAGTAGACGTGGTGGCGCACCGTGTCCTTGTTCGGGAAGTCGACCGCGGTGCCGGTCTGCACCACCGTCACATAGGGCGCGAACTCGGTGCCGCGCTGCTCGATGACGGCGTTGGGATGGCTCTTCGCCGCCGGCGCGGGCGCAAGCGGCTCCAGCACCACGGCGGCGTCGGCCAGCGGCTGGCCGGCCGGGGTCCGGACCAGCGCTTCCAGGGTGGCGGCGCCGGCCGCGTTCACGAGCATCGGCAGCGCCAGCACGACCAGCCAGGGGGAGCGCATCGACATCGGAAACCTTACTGGTCGAGCTGCAGGGCAGGGGCGATCTGCCAGACTTCGGTGGTGAGGTCGCCGTCGCGGTAGGTCAGCGCATGCCAGACCTTGACCGGGACCTGGCCGCCGTAGTCGGCGCGCTGCTGCACCGAGGCGCCTTTCGGATTGGCGAAGGACAGCGCCTTGCCGAAGTTGGCGGGGCGCGGCTTGCCGGCGTTCGCGGCGATGAACTTGGTCCAGACGGCGCGGATCTGTTCCTTGCCGCGGTAGCGGCCGTCGAGCGGCCCGCCGACCCATTCCAGGTAGGCGTCGTCGGCATAGTCCTTCATCAGCGCTTCCAGGTCGCCCGCGGCGACCGCATCCAGGTGGGCGCGCGCCTTGGCGTCGTCGAGCGGTCCGGCGACCGCGTTCGCGACCGGCAGGCAGGCCAGGGCCACCAGGGCCATCGTTGCACAGCTTTGCTTGAGCTTACGGATCTTCATGCCGTCTCCTTGGCGAAATGCAGTTTATATATTTATCGTCGGAAATTAATAATACACGGAAAGAAAATGGCGATCCATGAACAAAAGCCAGCGTTGTTTTCCTGTCCGGTCCCGCTCAGCGCAGCTCGTGCAGGGCCATGCCGGCGAACGCGCCGTCCCAGGCGCCGAAGTCGGCTTCCAGGCCGGGCAGGACGCGCAGGAGCGCCGCCTTGTCGCGATGGAAGGTGGTGGCGCTGCCGTCGATCTCGCGGGTCGACTGCAGGTGGAATGCCTCGATGCCGGGCGTGTTGGCCACCGGTTCGCGCAGCAGCGCCAGCACCTGCTGGCCCTTGATCCGCAGGCGCAGCAGGCCGGCCGTGTCGCCGGTCTCGGCGCGCACGTAGCGGCGCTGGGTTTCGGCTGCGACCGGGCCGGCTTCCAGTGCGATGCGCACCTGCTTGCCGTGGCGCGCGCCCCAGTCGAGGAAGGGGATGGCGAATTCGCTCACCTCGGCCGGGTCGGTGCGGTAATCCATCACCACCAGCGCATCGGCCAGCGGCGCCAGGCCATCCAGCAGGGCGGTCTTGCCGTCCCACCAGAACGGCAGTACGAACTCGAGGCGCAGGCTGCCGGCGGCCTGGCGCAGGGTGCGCGCCATCGCCAGGTAGCGGCCGTCCCAGTCGACCTGGCCGGCACCGTATTCCTGCAGCAGGTAGGGTTCGACGTCGAACTGCAGGCCGGCCAGGCGGGCGCCTGGCTCGGCCGCGGCATTGTAGGCGACGTAGGCGCGGACCAGGCGCGACAGCGCGGGGAGGCTCTCGGGCAGCACCATGTGCGGGTCGCCGTCCACGCTCAGCACGCGGATGCCGCGCGCGCCGGCGCTGCGCACAAAAGCCGCCAGGCGCGCCGGTTCCTGCACCGCCTCGTTCTTGAAGGGCACGGTGATGAAGAGTTCGCGCACGCCGTGCGCCGCGGCCCAGTCCAGCAGGCCGGCGCCGTGCTCGCGCCAGTCGGCCGCCTTCCATACCCAGGTCGCGCGCGCGGGCGGGCGCAGCGCGGGCGCCGGATCGGGTTCGAGGACCAGGCGCTGCAGCGTGATGCCGGCCGCCTGCGCCGGGCATTGCAGGACGAAGTTGCGCCAGCCGGGGCGGTCCAGGGCCTCGGGCAGCGTGAGGCGCAGCGGCTCGGCGTCGGCCGCCGCCTGCGCCGCCGGGCGGGCAGATGCGCGGGCCGGAAGCGCGCCCAGCGCCAGCGGGCTTTCGCGCGCGGCGCGCGCGGCGTCGGACGCCGCCAGCGAGAAGCCGGCGTCGCCCGCATACGCGGCCGCCAGGCGCAGGCGCGCGCGCGGCAGGAACCATGGGCCGCTGAGCAGCACGCCGGCCGGACGGGCGCCGGCATCGCACTCCACCGTCAGCCGGCCTTTGTCGAGGCTGACCCGGACCCGCTCCTCGACGCCATAGGCGCGCGCCTGCATGTGAGGCAGCAGGTTGGCGCGCAATGGCATCGGGCCGGGTTTCGGCGTGCCCGGGCGGGAAGAAGGCAGCAGGTGCTCGCTGACGGCGAAACGGCCGTCGCGCACGCGGCCGTGCAGCAGGACGGTGCGTTCGATCTCTTCCTGCGGCGCCAGCGGGAACAGGGTTTCGATCCTGGCGCCGGGCGGCAGGGCGATGCCGGTGCAGCCGGCGCGTTCGGGCTGTTCGTCGACGAGCCAGCGCAGGCGGGCGCCGTCCTCGGCGATCGTGTCGGCGAACGGCGGCCGGGACGGCGCCCCGGCCTGCGGGCACAGGTGCAGCCAGGCAGCGTGGGCGGGAGCGCTCATCACGAAGACGGAGAGAAGCAGGAGCGGGCGCAGGCGCGGCATGTTCAGGGCTGGTCCGCGAAGCTGCCCTTGCGCGTCATCGCCCCCCAGCTGGCTTCCTTCTGCATCGCCCAGCGGAACAGGCCGACCAGGCGCCACCAGGTGTTCAGCTGGCGGTAGCCGAGGTTCTCGAGCAGCACTACCAGGCCGAGCGCCAGCAGCTGCTTGCCGCGCGGGTAGATGTGGAAGGACATCTCTTCCAGCAGCAGGCCGGAGGCGGACAGCAGGATGCCCAGTCCGATCGCCACGAACATGAAGGTCGAGAAGGCCTGCCAGGAGATCTCGCCGGTGAGGAAAGACACGATCATGAACAGGTAGCCCCCCATCTCCACCACGGGACCAAGCCATTCGAACAGCAGCATGAACGGGAAGGCCAGCCAGCCCGGCACGCCGCCGTTCCGCGAGAACATCAGGCCCCAGTTGGCGGTCAGGCTCTCGGCCAGGCCGCGCTGCCAGCGGATGCGCTGGTTCTTCAGGGTCTTGAAGTCTTCCGGCGCCTCGGTCCAGCAGACCGGATCGGGCACGAATTCGATGCGGTAGGGCTGGCGCCGCGCGCGCAGCAGGCGGTGCAGGCGCACGATCAGTTCCATGTCCTCGCCGATGGTGTCGGCGCGGTAGCCGCCGACGCTGACCACGGCATCCTTGCGGAACACGCCGAAAGCGCCGGAGATGATCAGCATGCCGTTCACGGCCGACCAGCCGAGGCGCCCGAACAGGAAGGCGCGCAGGTACTCGACCACCTGGAACAGGGCCCAGGGGTTGCGCGGCAGGCCGACCCTGGTCAGGAAGCCGCCGGCGACCTCGCAGCCGTTGGCGATGCGGATGGTGCCGCCGGTGGCGACCACGGTCGGGTCGCGCAGGAAGGGCTGGGTCACGCGCTCCAGGCTGTCGCGCTGCAGGATCGAATCGGCGTCGACGCCGCAGAACAGCGGGTAGCGCGCGGCGTTGATGCCGGCGTTCAGCGAGTCGGCCTTGCCGCCGTTGACCTTGTCGAGCACGCGCAGGTTCGGAAAGCGCGTCGAGCGGTAGATCGCGCGGATCTCCTTTGTCGGGATCTGGCGGCGGTAGGCTTCCGGGAAGGGCAGCAGGCCGAACTCGCGCTTCAGCACCTCCAGCGTGGCGTCCTTGGAGCCGTCGTTGACGACCACGACCTCGTATTCCGAATAGGTCAGCTGCAGCATCGAGCGCACCGAGGCGGCGATGGTCGCTTCCTCGTTATAGGCCGGCACCAGGATGCTGACCGGCGGCTCCAGGCCGGAATACGCGCGCGGCAGGTCGTCCAGCATCTCTTCCTGGCCCTTGCGGTGCAGGGTGCGCAGCGACAGCAGGTTCAGGACCAGGTAGCCGCCGTTCAGCAGCACGAAGTAGCCCAGGACGAACCAGGTGACGAACTGGATCAGGTGATGGTGCCAGTTCATGCGGCCTCCGCCTTGTTCTCGGCGCTGGCCGCATCCTGCTCGGCCATGACCTGGGCCAGCATGTCGGCGGCGAAGCGGTCTTCGATCGAGGCGCGCAGGGCGTCCAGGTCGGCGCGCGCCAGCCAGGGCAGTTCGACCAGGGCCTGGGCCGCGCGGTAGCGTACCCACCATTCGCGGTCGGCCAGCAAGGCCACCAGGCGCTGCGTGTCGGCGCGCTCGCCGATCCGTCCGAGGGCCTTGGCGGCCTGCACCCGCACTTGCCAGTCTTCATGCAGCAGCAGGGTGCGCACCGCTTCCTGCAGCAGCGGCGTGTTCACGATGCGCAGGGCGGCGATCGTCACCGGGACCGACTCGCCCGCCAGCGCGGCGGCCAGGGCATCGGCCGGCAGGTCGACCCGCAGGGCTTCGGCAATGCGCAGGGCGCGCGGCAGGCGCTGGGCGTCCAGGCGCGGCAGCATCCCCGCCAGTACCGCGGCCACCGGCGTGCCGGCCTGCTGCAGGATGCCGGCCACGTGCGACATGGCCCAGTCCTCGCGTTCGATGAACAGCGGCGTCAGATACTCGGCGGCCGCCTGCGGATCGATCCGCACCAGGGCCCACAGCGCCGTCAGCGACAGGGTCGGGTCATCCAGGCCCGCCAGGCGCAGCAGCTGGGGCCAGGCCTGGCGGTCGCCGAGGTGGCCCAGCATCAGCGCGGCCAGCAGGCGCTCGGTGCGTGCGCGCCGGCCCAGCATGGCGCGCGCTTCGGTATCCAGGCCGAGGCGGCAGGCGATCCGGTTCAGGGCGGCGCCGGCTTCCCCGCGCAACGAGGATTGCAGGTGCACCCACAGCTTGATGAAGTGCAGGCGTTCCGAGGACAGCAGCCTGGGGAGCTGTTCCGGGCTCTCGCCGACGATGGCCGCGTTCAGCACCGGGCGCCAGCGCGCAAGGGTGCGCGCCTGCCGGCGTTCGCGGGCGCGCAGGCCGATGCGCAGGCGCACGATCTGCAGGCCGAGCAGGAGGGTCAGCAGCAGGGCGGCGATGCCGGTCCAGAAGGCCGCCGCCAGGATCGGGTCGCCCTTGTCGATCATGCGGCCGCTTTGAGGAAGCGGCGCAGGCGCGCCAGCAGTTCCTGCGGCTGGAATGGCTTGATGATGAAGTCGTCGGCGCCGGCGTCGAGCGCGCGCACGGTGTCGCGCTCGGTATTCTTGGCGGTGAGCATGATGACCGGGGTATCCTGCCAGCCTTCGCGGGCGCGGATCCGGCCCACGATCTCGAACCCGTCCACGTAGGGCAGCATCACGTCGAGCAGCACCAGGTCCGGCGCCGGATTCGCGGCGACATGCTCGACGGCGGCGCGGCCGTCGGCGACGTGGACGACCCGGTAGCCCTGGCGTTCGAGCATGAAGGTCAGGACGTGGGCAATGTGGACGTCATCCTCGACGACGAGGACGCTAGCTTGTTCGCTCATGGTGGGCCGCAGATAGTTGCTTTGAGGCTCCATTTTAACCCGCGCTTGCCGCCCCGCGACGCCGGCGCGGGGCGCTTTCGCATGCGCTGTGACTGCCGGCCCACACTTTCGGGGCGAAGCATTGGCAGACTGATCACTTCGGTATCAGCCCGCCAAGCCTGGGACCGGCGCTTAGTGGGGCAGGTCGAACAGCAGCAGCTCGGCCGCTTCGGCGCCGTCGATGCGCACCGTGTCCTCGGCGCCGATCTTCACGGCGTCACCGCCTTTCAATGCCACGCCGTTGACGCTGACCTGGCCGCGGATCACATGCACATAGCCGAGCCGTCCGGCGCCCAGGGCGTGCTCGACCCGGTCGTCGCCGTTCAGGATGGCGGCGTACAGCGAGGCGTCCTGGTGGATCAGCACCGAGCCCTCGCGGCCATCGCCGGAGGCGATCAGGCGCAGCTTGCCCTGTTTTTCCTCGGCCGCGAAGTGCTTCTCCTCGTAGCTCGGAGGAATGCCCTGCGCATTCGGCTGGATCCAGATCTGCAGGAAGTGCACCGGTTCCGTCTTCGAGCCGTTGAACTCGCTGTGCCGCACGCCGCTGCCGGCGCTCATGCGCTGCACGTCGCCGTAGTGCAGGACCGAGCCGGTGCCCATGCTGTCCTTGTGCTCCAGCGCACCGTCCAGCACGTAGGAAATGATCTCCATGTCGCGGTGGCCGTGGGTGCCGAAGCCGGCGCCGGGCGCCACGCGGTCTTCGTTGATCACCCGCAGCGGGCCGAAGCCGACGTGGCGCGGATCGTAATAGTCGGCGAAGGAAAAGCTGTGCTGCGAATTCAGCCAGCCGTGGTTGGCGTGGCCGCGGTCTTCACTTTTGCGCATTTCGATCATGATTGGCTCCTTTTGGTATCAATAATGTGCGATGGTTTTGAATTTCGCCGTCGCCGTTGTTTTGTCTCGATGTGTGAAGTATAGGCCGGTCAGGGAGCGTGAAAAAGCGAATTGTTTGCGGTCCTATCATCGAAGAAATCGAATAACAAATATTTGTCCCAATGGATATTTTCTCGGACAATGGCCCGTTGAATAGACTCAGCCTTGCCGCTTCCTTGTCATGAATGCACCCCAGCCAGTCGAACAGCGCCCTTCGCTGCGCGCCGCCATCGCCCACCGCTTCAGCCTGAACGACGATCGCGCCGACGACGCCGAAATCGACCGCAGCCTGCGCGCCGGCGTCGAGCTGAGGGGGGCGACGCCATGGATCCTGATGTTCGCCATCCTGATCGCCTCGGTCGGCCTGAACACCAACTCGAATGCGGTGATCATCGGCGCGATGCTGGTATCGCCGCTGATGGGGCCGATCGTCGGCATGGGCTACGGCATCGGGATCTACGACTTTCCGCTGATCCGGCGCTCGCTGGCCAACCTGGCGATCGCGGCCGGCATCTCGCTGGCCACCTCGACCGTGTATTTCCTGATCACGCCCCTTGGCGAGGCCCAGTCGGAGCTGCTGGCGCGCACCACGCCTTCGCTGTGGGACGTGCTGATCGCGCTGGCCGGCGGCCTGGCCGGCATCATCGGCCAGACCCGGCGCGAAAAGTCGAACGTGATCCCCGGCGTGGCCATCGCCACCGCCCTGATGCCGCCGCTGTGCACGGCCGGCTACGGCCTGGCGAACGGCAATTGGCAGGTGTTCGGCGGCGCCTTCTACCTGTTTTCGATCAACTGCGTGTTCATCGCCTTTTCCGCAGTCGTGATCATCGATTTCCTGCGCCTGCCGCACCGCAAATTCATCGACGCGGCCAAGGAAAAGCGGGTCAAGCGCGCCTTGCTGGCGATAGTGCTGCTCACCGGACTGCCGAGCATCTGGCTGGCGGCGCGCCTGGTCGACAACGAGGTGTTTTCCGGCAAGGCGCGCGCCTTCGTGCGCGAGGAATTCCGTGCCGCCAACATCCACGTGATCGAGACCCATATCGACGCCGGCACGCACGGGATCGAGGTGACCCTGATCGGCCCGCGCATGCCGCAGAGCGCCATCGCCGCCATGGAAACGAAAATGGGAAGCGCCGGCCTGCAGGGCGCGCACCTGGTCGTGCACCAGGCCGAGGACAGCAAGGTCGACGTCGGCTCCCTGAAGGCCGACATCCTGGCCGAGATCGTGAAGAACAGCCAGCAGGCCCTGCAGGAGCGCGACGACACCATCGATGCGCTGCGCAAGCAGCTGGCCGAGCAGGCGGCGACGCGCCATGACTGGATCGCCGGCGCCGGCGACATCGCGCGCGAGTTCGCGGCCCAGTTCCCGCACTGCGCCGAGGCGCTGGTGGGACAGGTGGCGCTGGCCGACGGCAAGACGGCGCCGCTGCTCAGCGCCAGCTGCCGTCGCCTGCCGCCGGCGTCCCAGGTCAAGCAGGCGCAGGAATGGTTCAGGATCCGCACCAAGTCCGAGGAGGCGCGTCTGCTGATGGCGCGCGCGGCGCGCTGATTCAGCGGCGCAGCGGGTCCAGCAGGCCGCGCAGGGCGTTGTGATCGAGCTCGTACATCAGCTCGAGCAGCTCGCCCAGCTCGCCGCGCGGGAATCCTTGACGCGCGAACCAGGCGAGGTAGTGGCCGGGCAGTTCGGCGATCTTCTTGCCCTGGTATTTACCGAAGGGCATTTCGCGGACCAGGAGGAGCTGGAGGTGTTCGGGTTTCATGGGGCGCCATTGTAGTAGCATGGCCGCAGAAGGGGGACACCATCATGGACACCGACGACCTGCAACGCTTCGTGGACGCCCAGCGCGACGTCTACGCCACCGCGCTCGCCGAGCTGCGCGCGGGCCACAAGCGCACCCACTGGATGTGGTTCATCTTTCCACAGATCGCGGGCCTGGGGCAGAGCGAGATGGCGCGCCGCTACGCGATCCGCGACGGCGACGAGGCCGCCGGCTACCTCGCCCACCCGGTGCTGGGGCCGCGCCTGCGCGAGTGCGCCTCGGCGGTCGCCATGCACGCAGACCGCGACATCGGCGAGATCTTCGGCTACCCGGACGACCTGAAATTCCACTCCTGCATGACCCTGTTCGCCGACATCGCGCCGGACGAGGCCATCTTCCAGGCCTGTCTCGACCGCTTCTTCGACGGCATCCCCGATGCCGCCACCATCGAGCGCCTGTCATGAACGCCTTGCCGGCATTCCTGCGCGCCTTCGAACAGCTGGTCGCCAGCGGCGCCGACGAGAGCGCCATCTTCCGCGCCGGCCGCCCGCTGCTGGCCGCCCTGATCGCCGATGACGACTGGCTGCCGGCGGCGCTGGCCCAGCCCGATCCGGACAGCTACCGCATCCACCTGCTGCACCTCGACCCGGCGCGGCGCTTCTCGGTGTCGGCCATGGTCTGGGGGCCGGGGCAGGGCACGCCCATCCACGACCACACGGTCTGGGGCATGGTCGGCATGCTGCGCGGACGGGAGCGCTGCGAGGAGTTCGGCATGCCGCTCGAGCCCGGCAAGCCGCTGGTGGCGGGGGCCGTGCACGACTTGCTGCCCGGTGATATCGATCTCGTTTCACCCACGATCGGTGATATCCACCGCGTATCGAACGCGCGCGCGGATGGCGCCTCGGTCAGCATCCACGTGTACGGCGGCGACCTTGCCGGGCTGGTCCGCTCGCGCTACGACGAGGCCGGGCGGGCCACGCCTTTCGTGAGCCCGTACGCGTCCTGCCTGCTGCCCGAGCGCGCGTGCTGAGGTGGAATCCGTGTTGTTGCGTATAATCCGCCGGATAGCTTGTCCACCAACACATTCTCAATAACAAACATGGCTTCATCTTCAGAAAACATCAGCATGGCGGTGTTCTGCGACTTCGAGAACGTCGCGCTCGGCGTGCGCGATGCGAATTACGAGAAATTCGACATCAAGCCCGTCCTCGAACGCCTGCTGCTCAAGGGCAGCATCGTGGTCAAGAAAGCCTATTGCGATTGGGACCGCTACAAGGGCTTCAAGGCGACCATGCATGAAGCGAACTTCGAGCTGATCGAAATCCCGCACGTGCGCCAGTCGGGCAAGAACTCGGCCGACATCCGCATGGTGGTGGACGCGCTCGACCTGTGCTACACCAAGGCCCACGTCGATACCTTCGTGATCATCTCCGGCGATTCCGATTTCTCGCCGCTGGTGTCCAAGCTGCGCGAGAACGCCAAGAAGGTGATCGGCGTCGGGGTCAAGAATTCGACTTCGGACCTGCTGGTCGCCAACTGCGACGAATTCATCTTCTACGACGACCTGGTGCGCGAAGTGCGCCGCGCCGCCGCCAAGCGCGACGAGCGCAAGAGCCAGCCGCAGCAGCAGGGCCGCCGTCCTTCCGACGAGAGCAACCGCAAGAAGGAAGAGATGGAAGCGCGCAAGCTGCAGGCGCTGGAGATGGTGGTCGAGACCTTCGACGCCCTGGTCTCCGAGCGCGGCGACACCGGCAAGATCTGGGCCTCGCTGCTGAAGGACACCCTGAAGCGGCGCCGTCCGGATTTCTCCGAAACCTATTATGGCTTCCGCACCTTCGGCAACCTGCTGGAAGACGCGCAGACCCGCGGCCTGTTCGAATTCGGCCGCGACGAGAAGTCGGGCACCTATGTCTACCGCAGCGGCAACGGCCAGGCCAACGAGGCGCTCGGCGCCGTGGCCGAGACCGAGCAGATGCAGGCAGTCCCGGCGATGCCGGAAGCCGGTGTGCCGGACCGCGGCGACGAACTGGCGGCGGAAACGCAGGGCGAGCAGCCGAGCGAGATGCCGCGCTCCGGCGATCAGGCGGCAGCCCCGGCGCGCGAATCGCGCCGCCGCGGCGGCCGTGGCCGCAAGGGCCGCAACGAGGGCGCCGAGCAGGCCGCCGCCCCGGTGGACACGCCGGCAGCGCAGGAAGAGGCGCCGGAAGACCTCGGCATCGCCACCTGGCCGGCGCCGACCCCGGACCTGGTCGAAGAAGCGATCGACGCCGCCCCGGCAGCCGCGCCCGAAGCCGACACTGAAGCCGAAGCTGTCGCGGAAGCGCCGGCCGCCCCGGTGAAGGAACGCCGCCGCACGCCGCGCAAGCCGGCCGCTCGCAAGGGCACCGCAGCGCGCGCCGCGGCAAGCGCCGAGGCCACGCCCGAAGCCGGCGCCGAGAATGCGGCCATCGCTGCCGATGCCGTTGCTGCGGTCGATGCCGGGGCGCCGGTTCCGGTGCCGGCCGTGTCCGATGTGGACGCTGCCGACAGCGACGCCGTGACCGACGCCGACCCGTCCGATCCGGCGCCGGCCGACGGCCAGGGCGACGCGCAGGGCGACAAGCAGCGCAAGAAATCGACCCGCCCGGCCCACAAGGCGCCGTCGCGCAAGCCGGCCGCCCGCGCGCGCCGCCCGGCCAAGCCGAAGACGCCGGAAGGGGCCTGAGCCGGGACGCGCGCGCGCGGCCAGGCCTGGGTGTGCCATAATGACAAGGCACCCCGGGCTTGCCCGTTTGCGTAAAGGACCGACATCATGCGACCGCTTACCGGACTGCTCCTTCTCGCCGCCGCGCTGGCCGGTACGTGTACTGCGCCGTTCGCGGCCGCCGCTGCCCCGGCGCGCGCAAGCGCACCGTCGGCCTCCCATCCGCTGCTCGGGATCTGGGTCCTGAGTATTCCCCAGCTCAACTGCTCCGAGACCTACCACTTCCGCGGCGACGGCACCACCCTTGTCAAGAGCGCGCAAGAGGTGTCGGAAAGCGAATTCACGGTGGCCGAAAAGCCCAGCGCCAAGGGCTTCTACAAGCTCGAAGACCGCATCGTCAAGGACAACGGCAAGCAGGACTGCTCGGGCGAGGTGATGCAGGTCGGCACCCGCGCCACCAACTACCTGCGCTTCCACCCCTCCGGCGCACGCTTCGTGATGTGCCAGGACGAGTCGATGGAGGCCTGCATCGGGCCCTTCGAGAGGGTGCCGGCGCAGGGGATCTGAGTTTCTCCGGCAATGGCTCTCCGCCCAGCTTCCGTGTATATTGCTCGGCGCTTAGTCAATCGTTATCGGATCCCTGATGTCCCCGGCACTCCTTTTCTGCATCCTCATCGCTTATTTCGCACTGCTGCTCGGCGTCGCCTGGGCAACTTCGCGCAACGCCAACAACGACAGCTTCTTCATCGGTAACAAGAACAGCAACTGGATGCTGGTCGCCTTCGGCATGGTCGGCACCACGCTGTCCGGCGCCACCTTCATCAGCGTGCCGGGCGCGGTCGGCATCGACGGTTTCGGCTACGGCCAGGTGCTGATCGGCTACGTGTTCGGCTATATCGCCGTGGTCTACCTGCTGCTGCCGCTGTATTACCGCCTGAAGCTGACTTCGATCTATACCTACCTCGACGGCCGTCTCGGACGCCGCGCCTACCAGAGCGGGGCCGGCTTCTTCATCCTCTCGCGCCTGTTCGGCGCCACCGCGCGCCTGTACCTGGTGGTGGCGGTGCTGCAGAACATCATCCTCGACAGCCTGGGCGTGCCGTTCTGGCTGACCACCTTCGTCGTGCTCGGCATGATCCTGCTCTACACCTACCAGGGCGGCGTGAAGACCATCGTCTGGACCGACACCCTGCAGACCACCTGCATGCTGGGCGGCCTGTTCGCCTGCGTCTGGTTCATGCTGGGCCAGCTCGACCTGAGCATCCCGCAGGCGCTGCAGCAGATGCACGAGCGCGGCCTGTCGCGCGTGTTCACCTTCGATCCGGACAGCCCCGGCTTCTGGCTGAAGCAGATCGTGGCCGGCGCCTTCATCGTCGTGACCATGACCGGCATGGACCAGGAGATGATGCAGAAGACCATCTCCGTGAAGACCGTGGGCGACTCCCAGAAAAACCTGCTGAGCCTGACCGCGGTGCTGGTGGTGGTGCTGTCGAGCTTCCTGTTCCTGGGCGGCCTGCTGTACCTGTACGCGCCGATCGCCGGCGTGTCCGCCACCGGCGACAGGATCTTCCCGGCCGTGGTCATGGGCCACCTGCCGGCGGCGGTCCAGATCGTCTTCCTGATCGCCCTGATCTCGGCCCTGTTCCCCAGCGCCGACGGCGCCATCACCGCGCTCACCTCGACCTTCTGCATCGACATCCTCGGCATCCAGCGCCGCGACGACCTGTCCGAAGAAGCCAGGTCGCGCCTGCGCCGCCACGTCCACCTCGGCTTCGCGCTGCTGTTCCTGCTGATGGTGCTGTTCTTCAAATGGGTCGACAATCCGAGCATGATCGGCGTGATCCTGAAGCTGGCCGGCTATACCTACGGACCGCTGCTGGGCCTGTTCGCCTTCGGCATGATGACGAAGCGCACGCTGAACGACAGCCTGGTGCCGGTGGTGACGGTCGGCGCGCCGATCCTGTGCGCGCTGCTCGAGTACAACCAGCATTATTTGCTCGGTCATTACCGCCTCGGCCTGGAGTTGCTTATCGTCAATGGCGCACTCGTGTTTATCGGCTTGCTGGCGATCTCGCGCCGGGCGACGATCAAGCCTGCAATCGTGACGGCTTAACCTATAATCAATTGACTTAATTCGGAGTCTGACCCCGGTTTTAAGAAATAAATCAAAGGACATCAGAATGCCATTCAAGCCAGCCTCTTCCTTGCGCCGCGGTGTCGGCGCGCTCTGGCGCGGCCTCGACGCCACCCGCCGCTTCGTGCTGAACCTGCTGTTCCTGCTCATCGTGATCCTGCTGCTGATGGCGATCTTCGGCGGCGGCCTCAAGCCGCTGGCGCCGAAGACCGCCCTGGTGCTCGACCTGAAGGGCGAACTGGTCGAAGAAAAGGCCGGCAGCGTGCGCGATTCCGCGGTCGCGGCGCTGAGCGGCAATGCACGCCACCTGATCCAGTTGCGCGACGTCCTGAACGCGCTCGACGCGGCCGCCAAGGATTCGAACATCAACAGCGTCGTGCTGCTGCTCGACGAGATGGACGGCGGCGGCCTGGCCTCGCTGCGCGAATTCGGCGCCGCCGTCGAGCGCGTCAAGGCGGCCGGCAAGACCGTGGTCGCCTGGGGCGGCACCTACGACCAGAAGCGCTACATGGTCGCCTCGCACGCAAGCGAGGTCTACCTGCACCCGATGGGCATGGTCCTGATCGAAGGCTTCGGGCGCCACCGCAACTACTACCGCGACGCCCTCGACAAGGTCGGCGTGACGGTCAACCTGATGAAGGTCGGCACCTACAAGAGCTTTGCCGAGCCGTATATCGGCAACGGCCCGTCGCCGGCGGCCCAGGAAGCCGACAGCTTCCTGTACAACGCGCTGTGGGCGAATTACACGGCCGAAGTCGAGAAGGCGCGCAAGCTGCCGGCCGGTGCCATCGCCAAGGGCATCGAGGAACTGCCGCAGCGCATGGCGGCCGCCAACGGCAACGCCGGCAAGGTCGCGCTGGACTGGAAGCTGATCGACGGCCTGAAGACCCGCGACGAAGTGCGCGCCCTGATGGTCAAGCGCGGCGTGTACGACGACGCCAACAAGACCTTCCGCCAGGTCTCCTTCCAGGACTACCTGTCGCGCAATCCGCCGAAGATGCTGGGCGACGCCGTCGGCGTGGTGGTGGCGGCCGGCGACATCACCGAAGGCACGGGCGGCCCCGGCATGGTGGGCGGCATCTCGACCGCCAACATGATCCGCGCCGCGCGCGAGGACAAGCAGGTCAAGGCCCTGGTCCTGCGCATCAACTCGCCGGGCGGCAGCGCCTACGGCTCCGAGCTGATCCGCCGCGAGCTGGAACTCACCCGCAATGCCGGCAAGCCGGTGGTGGTGTCGATGGGCGACGTGGCGGCATCGGGCGGCTACTGGATCTCGATGGCGGCCGACGAGGTGATCGCCGACCCGAACACCGTGACCGGCTCGATCGGCGTGTTCGCGATCCTGCCGACCGCCGACAAGGTGGTCGACAAGCTGGGCATCCACACGGCCGGCGTGACCACGACCTGGCTGGCCGACGCCTACAACCCGCTGCGACCGCTCGATCCGCGCTTCGGCCAGGTGATCCAGGCCAGCATCAACCATATCTACGACGAGTTCACCACCAAGGCCGCGATCGCGCGCCGCACCACCCCCGAGAAGATCGACGCGGTGGGGCAGGGCCGGGTCTGGACCGGCGCCCAGGCCAAGGAACGCGGCCTGGTCGACCGTCTCGGCAGCTATGGCGACGCGCTGCAGTCGGCTGCCAGGCGCGCCCACCTGGACGGCGACTTCCGCATCGCCTACGCCGAGCGTCCGGACACCCTGTTCGAGCGCGTCCTCCAGCGCCTTGGCGTGTCGGATGCCCAGGCCCTGAACGTGCAGGTCAAGCTTGGCCTGCTGCCGGCCGACCTGGCCCTGGATGCGCTGCCGTCCGGCGCCGCCGCCGGCGTGGCCAGGGACTTGGGCTGGCTGTCGCAGGTGGCCTCGCGCCGCCAGCCCTTCGCTGCGGTGACCCACTGCCTGTGCGAGGCGCCTTGACCCGCTGTCACTGATTCTCTTTACAAGCGTTAGGCCTTTGTAACAAGTTGTACGCCTGAGCAAGCTGTTACCTACGGGCGCGGAGCCGATCCGCGCCCGTTTTCGTTTTTGGTTTGGTACGTTACGAAACACAAGTTCGCGACGCTCCGTGCTACATTCGGCTGATCATTTTTATTGTGCTTTTGAACACTCGGCCGCCAAGGACTCGCATGAACCCGACCGTCACTCCCGACAAGGAAAAGACCAGCACCCGACCCCAGCGCACCCGCCGCTCGCGCGTGATCGGCGCCATCGTTGCCATCCTCGCCATGGCGGGCCTGGGCTGGCTGGCCTGGCACCTGACCCACCAGCCGGCGGGGGCGGGTGCCGGCGCGGCGGCGGGCGCGCGCGGGCAGGGCGGCGGACCCGGTGCGGGTGGCGGCGGTCCCGGCGGCGGGCGCGGAGGACGCGGCGGCATGGCGGCGACCACGGTCGGCGTCGGCAAGGCCGAGCGCAGCGACATCCCGATCACGCTCGAAGCCCTGGGCACCGTGACCCCGGCGGCGGTGGCGACCGTGCGGCCCCAGGTCGGTGGCGTGCTGCAGAAGATCACCTTTACCGAAGGCCAGCTGGTCAAGGAAGGCCAGGTGCTGGCCACCATCGATGCGCGCCCGGCGCAAATGAGCGTGCTGCAGGCCACCGGCCAGCGCCAGCGCGACGAAGCCCAGCTGGAAAGCGCGCGCGTGCTGCTGCAGCGCTACCGCACCCTGCTGGAACAGGACTCGATCGCACGCCAGGACGTCGACACCCAGGCCGCCCTGGTCAAGCAGCTCGAAGGCACGGTCACCACCGACAAGGCGGCCGAAGGCATCGCCCGCATCAATCTCGGCTACACCCAGGTGCGCGCGCCGATCTCGGGCCGGGTCGGCCTGCGCACCGTCGACATCGGCAACCTGGTGAACAGCGGCGATACGAACGGCATCGCGGTGATCACCCAGATGTCGCCGATCGACGTCGAATTCGCGGTGCCGCAGGACCAGCTGCCGGAACTGCAGCAGCGCATCGGCCAGAACGCGGTCCTGCCGGCGATCGCCCTCGACCGCACCCGCACCCAGACCCTGGCCGAGGGCCGCTTCTTCGCGATGGACAACCAGGTCGACACCCAGACCGGCACCGTGCGCGCCAAGGCCCGCTTCACCAATGACGGCGGCAAGCTCTTTCCGAGCCAGTTCGTGAACATCCGCCTGCAGGTCAACACCATCAAGAATGCGATCACGGTGCCGGTGACGGCCCTGCGCCACGGCGCCAGCGGCGACTACGTCTACGTGCTGAACCCGCAGACCAGGACGGTCGCGCTGCGCAACGTCAAGCGCGGCCAGGCCAACGCCGAGCGGGTCGAGATCGCGAGCGGCCTGGAAGGCGGCGAGACCGTCATCACCGAGGGCGCCGACCGCCTGAAGGACGGGGCCAAGGTGACGCTGCCGGGCGATCGTCCGGCGGGTGGCGCCGGTGGCCGCCGCGGCCAGGGCGGGCAGGGCGGCGCCGCGCAGCCGGCCGAGGGCAGCGCCCAGCCGGCGCCGGCCGGGCAGCAGAGCCAGCCGGGCCAGCCGGGCCAGCACCGCCGCCGCCAGCAGCCGGCCGAAGGGACGGCTCAATAGCATGAGCCCATCCGCCCCATTCATCCGCCGGCCGGTCGCCACATCGCTGCTGATGCTGGCGATCGTGCTGGCCGGCCTGGTCGGCTATAAATTCCTGCCGCTGTCGGCGCTGCCGCAGGTCGACTTCCCGACCATCCAGGTGCAGACGCTGTACCCGGGCGCGAGCCCGGAGGTGATGGCGCGCACCGTGACCGCGCCGCTGGAGCGCCAGTTCGGCCAGATGTCCGGCCTGTCGCGCATGAGTTCCACCAGCGCGGCCGGCGTGTCGGTCGTCACCCTGCAGTTCAGCCTGGGCCAGACCCTGGACGTGGCCGAGCAGGAAGTGCAGGCCGCGATCAATGCGGGCGGCTCGCTGCTGCCGACCGACCTGCCGGCGCCGCCGGTCTACGCCAAGGTGAACCCGGCCGACGCGCCGGTGCTGACGCTGGCGATCACCTCCGACACGATGCCGCTGACCGAGGTCCAGAACCTGGTCAACACGCGGCTCGCGCTGAAGATCAGCCAGGTCACCGGCGTCGGCCTGGTGACCCTGCAGGGCGGCCAGCGCCCGGCGGTGCGGATCCAGGCGAATACCGAAGCGCTGGCGGCCAACGGCCTGGGCCTCGATACGCTGCGCACCGCGATCACGGCGGCCAACGCCAACAGCGCCAAGGGCAGCTTCGACGGCCCGGCGCGCGCCTACACCATCAACGCCAACGACCAGCTGGTGACGGTGCCGGACTACACGAACCTGATCGTCGCCTACCGCAACGGCGCGCCGGTGCGCCTGGGCGACGTCGCCAAGGTGGTCGACAGCGCGGAAAACGTCAAGCTGGGCGCCTGGGCGAACATGAAGCCGGCCATCATCCTGAACGTGCAGCGCCAACCGGGCGCGAACGTGATCGCCACCGTCGACGCCATCAAGGACCGCCTGCCCGAGCTGCAGGCCAGCCTGCCGCCGACCCTGCGCGTGGACGTGCTGTCCGACCGCACCACCGGCATCCGCGCCTCGGTCGAGCACGTGCAGATCGAGCTGGTGCTGGCGGTGCTGCTGGTGGTGCTGGTGATCTTCGCCTTCCTGCACAGCCTGCGCGCCACCGTGATCGCCAGCCTGGCCGTGCCGATCTCCCTGGTCGGCACCTTCGGCGTCATGTACCTGCTCGGGTACAGCCTGAACAACCTGTCCTTGATGGCGCTGACGATCGCCACCGGCTTCGTGGTCGACGACGCCATCGTCATGATCGAGAACATCTCGCGCTACATCGAAGAGGGCGAGAAGCCGATGGCGGCGGCGCTCAAGGGCGCCACCCAGATCGGCTTTACCATCATCTCGCTGACGGTGTCGCTGATCGCGGTGCTGATCCCGCTGCTGTTCATGGGCGACGTGGTGGGCCGCCTGTTCCGCGAATTCGCGGTGACGCTGGCGATCACGATCCTGATCTCGGCCGTGGTTTCGCTGACCCTGGTGCCGATGATGTCGGCGCGCTGGCTGCGCCAGCACGACGAGTCGCACAACTCGCGTTTCGCGCGCTGGTTCCAGGCCACCTTCGATGACATCATCGCCTACTACGACCGCTCGCTGAACTGGGTGCTGGCGCGCCAGGGCCTGACCCTGCTGGTGGCGCTGGCGACCCTGGTGCTGACCGCGCTGCTGTGGGTCTTCATTCCGAAGAGCCTGTTCCCGACCCAGAATACCGGCCAGCTGCAGGCCCGGGTGGAAGCGCGCCAGGCGA
Organism: Massilia sp. WG5; assembly: GCF_001412595.2. Lineage (NCBI taxonomy): Bacteria > Pseudomonadati > Pseudomonadota > Betaproteobacteria > Burkholderiales > Oxalobacteraceae > Massilia > Massilia sp. WG5. The sequence goes on along the minus strand of NZ_CP012640.2, from coordinate 1,593,473 downwards.
TCTCCTACCAGGCGATGACGGAGCTGCAGCAGGCCGCCGCGCGCGAGATCCTGGCCGACCCGGAAGTGGCCTCGCTCAGCTCGACGGTGGGGGTGGATGCCGCCAACAACACCATGCTCCACACCGGCACCATGCTGATCAACCTGAAGGAAGGGCGCGGCGACCAGGAAGAGCTGATGAACCGCCTGCGCGAGCGGGTGACCCGCAACGTGGCCGGCGTCAACCTCTACCTGCAGCCGACCCAGGACCTCACCATCGACGCCGAGAGCGGCCCGACCCAGTACCGCCTGTCGATCGAAGGCGCGGACACCAGGACCGTGACCGAATGGGCGAACAAGCTGTCGCAGGCCATGGCGAAGCGCAAGGAGCTGCGCAACGTCGTCACCGACGCCGGCGCGACCGGCGCCGCGGCCTACGTCAACATCGACCGCGACAGCGCATCGCGCCTGTCGGTGACGGCCTCGAACATCGACGACGCCCTGTACAGCGCCTTCGGCCAGCGCATCGTCTCGACGATTTTTACCGAGACGAACCAGTACCGCGTGATCCTGGAAGCCCAGCAGCCCGCGGACATGACGCTCGACGCCCTGTCCAACCTGCAGTTGCGCACCGGCGCCGGCCGCCCGACGCCCCTCTCAAGCATCGCCTCGATCACCGAGCAGGCCGCGCCGCTGCAGATCACCCACGTGGCCCAGTATCCGGCCACCACGATCGGCTTCGACACGGCGTCCGGCGTGAAGCTGGGCACGGCCGTCAGCGCGATCAAGGACGTGGCGCAGGAGATCAAGCTGCCGGCCTCCGTCACCATGACCTTCCTCGGCGCGTCCGGGGCCTACCAGAATTCGCTGTCGAACCAGCTCTGGCTGATCCTGGCGGCGGTGGTCTGCGTGTACATCGTGCTGGGCGTGCTGTATGAGAGCTACATCCACCCGCTGACCATCCTGTCGACGCTGCCGTCGGCCGGCGTCGGCGCGCTGCTGGCCCTGCTGGTGACCGGCCAGGGCCTGGGCGTGATCGGCATCATCGGCATCATCCTCCTGATCGGCATCGTCAAGAAAAACGCGATCATGATGATCGACTTCGCCATCGAGGCCGAGCGCGACGAAGGAAAGGACCCGCGCACCGCGATCCACCAGGCGGCCATGCTGCGCTTCCGTCCCATCCTCATGACCACGCTGGCGGCGCTGTTCGCAGCGGTTCCGCTGATGCTGGGCTGGGGCGAGGGCGCCGAGCTGCGGCGTCCCCTGGGCCTGGCCATCTTCGGCGGCCTGATCGTCAGCCAGATGCTGACCCTGTTCACCACGCCGGTGATCTACCTGGCCTTCGACCGCCTGGCGCGGCGCTGGGGCGGGGAAGCGCCGGCCAAGCCACATGGACCCGGATCGGACGACGGGCCGGATGGAGGACATCCCGCGGCCAGGCCCGAGCCGCAGCAGCCGGCGCTGCTGACGCCGCAACCCGGGGCCGGCAAATGAACCTGTCGCAGCCCTTCGTGCGGCGCCCGATCGCGACCGTGCTGCTGACCCTGGGCCTGGCCCTGGCGGGCATCGCCGCCTTCTTCGTGCTGCCCGTCTCGCCGCTGCCGCAGGTCGACTTCCCGGCGATCTCGGTATCGGCCAACCTGCCGGGCGCCAGTCCGGACACGATGGCGTCCTCGGTGGCGACGCCCCTGGAGCGGCGACTGGCGGTGATCGCCGGCGTCAACGAGATCACCTCGAACAGCGGCAACGGCTCGACCCGCATCAACCTGCAGTTCGACCTGAACCGCCAGATCGATTCCGCCGCGCGCGAAGTGCAGGCCGCGATCAACGCTTCGCGCGCCGACCTGCCGGCGACCCTGAAGAGCAACCCGACCTACCGCAAGGCCAATCCCTCGGATGCGCCGGTGCTCATCCTGGCGCTGACCTCGAAGACGCGCAGCCCCGGCCAGATCTACGACGAGGTCTCGAACATCGTCCAGCAGAAGCTGGCCCAGGTGCGCGGCGTGGGCGACGTCGAGATCGGCGGCGGCTCGCTGCCGGCGGTGCGGGTCGACCTGAATCCCTTCCAGATGAACCGCTACGGCCTGTCCAGCGAGGACGTGCGCGCGGCGATCCAGGCCAGCAACCCGAACCGCCCGAAAGGCGCGCTGGAGGGCAGCGGCATGCGCCTGCAGATCTACTCGCAGGCGAACACCCCGACCAACGGACGCACCGCGGCGGACTATCGCGGCCTGGTGGTGGCCTGGCGCGACGGCGCGGCGATCCGCCTGCAGGACATCGCCGACGTCACCGACGGCGTCGAGAACATCAATACCCTCGGCCTGTTCAACGGCCAGCCGGCGGTGATCGTGCTGGTCACGAGCCAGCCGGGCGCCAACGTGATCGAGACCGTGGACGGCGTGCGTGCGCTGCTGCCGACCCTGCAGGCCCAGTTGCCGCAGGACGTCAGCATGCAGGTGGCGTCGGACCGCACCAACTCGATCCGCGCCTCGCTGCACGAGATCGAGCTGACGCTGATGATCTCGATCCTGCTGGTGGTGGCCGTGGTCAGCGTGTTCCTGCGCAGCGTGCGCGCGACCATCGTGCCCGCGGTAGCCACCGTGGTTTCGCTGCTGGGCACCTTCGGCGTCATGTATTTGCTCGGCTTCTCGATGAACAATTTGTCGCTGATGGCGTTGACGGTGGCGACGGGCTTCGTGGTCGACGACGCCATCGTGGTGCTGGAGAATACCAGCCGCCACGTCGAGCAGGGCATGGACCGCATGAAGGCGGCCCTGCTGGGCGCCCAGGAAGTGGGCTTCACGGTGCTGTCGATCAGCCTGTCGCTGGTGGCGGTGTTCATCCCGCTGCTGTTCATGGGCGGGCAGGTGGGCCGGCTGTTCCGCGAATTCGCGGTGACCCTGTCGGCCTCGGTGCTGATCTCGCTGGTGATTTCGCTGACCACCACGCCGATGCTGTGCGCGGTGCTGCTCAAGGGGCACGGCAAGGACGAGCTGAAGCGCCAGCCGGGCAAGCTGGCGCAATGGTCGGAGCGCGGCTTCGACCGCATCCTGAAAGCCTACGAACATGCGCTCGACTGGGCGCTGGACATGAAGCCGCTGGTGATGCTGATCCTGGCCTTCGTGGTCGGCCTGAACGTGTTCCTGTTCTCGGCCGCGCCGAAGGGCTTCTTCCCGCAGCAGGACACCGGCCAGATCAACGGCGGCATCCGCGCCGACCAGAGCATCTCCTTCCAGGCCATGCAGCAGAAGCTGCGCCAGCTGGTCAACATCATCAAGAGCGATCCGGCGGTCGATACCGTGGTCGGCTTCACCGGCGGCTCGCGCGCCGGCGGCGGCTTCATGTTCCTGAACCTGAAGCCGGTCGGGGAGCGCGCCAAGGGCGACACCGGCCAGGCCGTGATCGCGCGCCTGCGGCCGAAGCTGGCGCGCGTGACCGGCGTGCAGCTGTTCCTGAACCCGGTGCAGGACCTGCGCATGGGCGGGCGCTCCTCGAACTCGACCTACCAGTACACCCTCAAGAGCGACAACCGCGCCGACCTGCGCATGTGGGCGACCCGCCTGGCCGACGCCATGAAGCAGCAGAAGGCGCTGATCGACGTCGACACTGACCAGGCCGAGAACGGCGTCGAGACCTATGTCGACATCGACAAGGAGAGCGCGGCGCGCCTGGGCATCAGCGCCAAGGACGTCGACAACGCGCTGTACAACGCCTTCGGCCAGCGCCAGGTCGCGAATATCTACGATGAGCTGAACCAGTACCACGTGATCATGGGCGTGGCGCAGAAGTATGCGCAGTCGCCGGAGGCGCTGGACGACGTGTACGTGCCGGCCAAGAATGGCGCGAGCGCGGGTGGCGCCAGCGCGGGCGGCGCGTCGGCCGCCACCGGCACCGGGGTGAGCTCGGCCGCCGGCACGGTCGGCGCCGGCGCGGGCAGCACCGGCAACTCGACGGCGAGCGCCGGCGCCCCGTCCAGCCCGAGCAACCTGACTGCCGCGCGCGATCCGTCCAGCGGCTCGGCGCTGTCGACCGGCGCCACCACCATGGTGCCGCTGTCGGCGATCGGCAAGTTCTCCGAGCGCTCGACGCCGAGTTCGGTGAACCACCAGGACGGCGAACTGGCCACCACCATTTCCTTCAACCTGAACCAGGGCTATTCGCTGTCCGACGGCCAGGCCGCGGTGCGCGATGCGGAAAGCCAGATCGGCATGCCGGTGAATGTGCGCGGCAGCTTCCAGGGCCAGGCCAAGCAGGCGCAGGAATCGAACAAGCAGCAGCCGCTGCTGATCCTGGCGGCCATCGTCGTCATCTACATCGTGCTGGGCATCCTGTATGAAAGCCTGGTGCATCCGATCACGGTGCTGTCGACGCTGCCGTCGGCCGGCGTCGGCGCGGTGCTGGCGCTGCTGATGTTCCACATGGAGTTCTCGATCATCGCCCTGATCGGCGTGTTCCTCCTGATCGGCATCGTCAAGAAGAATGCGATCCTGATCATCGACTTCGCGCTCGACGCCGAAAGGGCGCGCGGCCTGTCCGCCACCGAGGCGGTGCGCGAAGCCTGCCTGCTGCGCTTCCGGCCGATCCTCATGACCACCCTGGCCGCGGCGCTCGGCGCGCTGCCGCTGGCGATCGGCTTCGGTGAAGGCTCCGAGCTGCGCCAGCCGCTCGGCATCGCCATCATCGGCGGCCTGCTGGCCAGCCAGCTGCTCACGCTGCTGACCACGCCGGTGGTCTACGTCTACATGGACAAGCTGCGCCGCGCCAGCCCGGACGAGCACGAACTGGCGCGCCATCCACGAGAACATCAGCCTTCGGTTTCCCATCCATGATCATGCGAACGACCTTTACCTTGCGCTCTTCCTTCATTGCCCTGGCTGCGGCCGCGATGCTTGCCGGCTGCGCCGTCGGCCCGTCCTACCAGCGCCCGACGGCGCCTGAGCCGGCCGCGTACAAGGAGCTGCAGGGCTGGGTGCCGGCCGCGCCTGCCGATGCGCTGGAGCGCGGTCCCTGGTGGACGCTGTTCGGCGACCCGCTGCTGAACGACCTGGCGGCCAGCGTGGAGGTCTCGAACCAGAACGTGGCGGCGGCGGTGGCGGCCTACGCCCAGGCGCGCGCACTGGTGACCGAGCAGCGCGCCTCGCTGTTCCCGAGCCTGACCCTGAACGGCTCGGGCACCCGATCCGGCACGCGCGGCGGCGGCAGCGGCAGCGCCTCGGTGGACGCCAACGGCAATATCATCGGCGGCGGCGGCGAGGGCAGCAATGCGCGGACCGCCTACCGGCTGTCGCTCGGCACCAGCTGGGAGCCGGACGTCTGGGGCCGCCTGCGCGCCGGTGTGACGGCCGCCAGCGCCAGCGCCCAGGCCAGCGCCGCCGATCTCGCATCGGCGCGGCTGTCGGCCCAGGGCGAGCTGGCCAGCGACTACCTGCAGCTGCGCGCGATCGATGCCGCGCGCGGCATCCTGGCCACCACCATCGAGGGTTACCAGCGGGTGCTGACGATCACGCGCAACCGCTTCAATGTCGGCATCGTGCCGCATTCGGACGTGTTCCAGGCCGAGACCCAGCTCGCCAGCGCCCAGAGCGACGACCTGAACCTGTCGCGCCAGCGCGCCCAGCTCGAACATGCGATCGCGGTCCTGGTGGGCAAGACGCCGGCCGAACTGTCGATCGCGGCGCAGCCGGACTGGCAGGTGACGGTGCCCGAGGTGCCGGTCGGCGTGCCGTCGACGCTGCTGCAGCGCCGTCCGGACATCGCCGCCGCCGAGCGTAACGTGGCCGCCGCCAACGAGCAGATCGGCATCGCGCGCGCCGCCTACTTCCCGAACATCGGCCTGACGGCTTCCTATGGCACCACCGCCAGCCGCGTCAGCGACCTGTTCAGCGTATCGAACGCGGCCTGGTCCTTCGGCCTGTCGGCGGCGCAGACGCTGTTCGACGCCGGCGCCACCCGCGCCCGCGTGGAGGGCGCGCGCGCGGCCCACGAGGCGGCGGTCGCGCGCTACCGCCAGACCGTGCTGGCCGCCTTCGCCGATGTCGAAGACCAGCTGGCCGGCACCCGTGTGCTGGCCCAGCAGCAGGAACTGCAGCGCCAGGCCTCGGAAGCCGCCGACAAGGTCGAGCAGCAGGTGCTGAACCGCTACAAGGCGGGGCAGGTGAGCTATTCGGAAGTGGTGCAGGCCCAGGTCACCGCCCTGAACGCGCGCCGCACCCTGGTCCAGACCCGGTCCGACCGCCAGACCACGGCCGTGGCCCTGATCCGGGCCCTGGGCGGCGGCTGGCATGCCGAGTGAGCAAATTCGGGGTCAAATTCGGGGTCAGAGTCCTTTTTTTGGAAACGGCGCGGTGGCAATATTTCAAGCTGCTGTACTTGCTCGCCCTGACGACGCTTCGCGATACCTTGCTTCGAAGGTATTGCCATAAAATGTGCTCTGACCCCGAATTCTGTAATTAATGCGCTCTGACCCCGATTTTTTCGATGTATTCAGGACCGGCTCGCCGGCCTGGGTGGCCGTCTACCTGGCGAGCACGATCGGCCTGACGGCCTGGATGCGGCGCCACGAGTTCCGGCAAGGCGGCCGCGCCGGTGCGATTGCGGCGCTCGATGTGCTGGCCAGCGCCAGCCTGGCGATCCCGGCGCTGGCCTATTGGAATATGGATATCGGCGAGCGCCTCGGCGATGGCGTGCTGGGGCCGCTGTTCGGGCTCGGTGTGCTCGGCCTGTTCGGCTTCGTCGTCCATGACGCGCGCACGATGCTGCGCCATCCGCGCATGACGCCGCGCCAGCGCCGGCTGTTCGCCGCGCTTGGCGCCGCCGCGGTACTGCTGCCGTCTTCGCTGGAAATGTGGTGGGCCGGCTCGGCGCTGGCCCATGTCCACGCTTCTCCCGAAGAAATTGCCAAAAACGGGAGTCTGACCCCGGTTTGATTCAGGTCTGCTTGCGCTGGGCCCACTTGGCGGCCAGCACGGCGCAGACCATCAGCTGGATCTGGTGGAACAGCATCAGCGGCAGGATCACCATGCCCATCGGGCCGTGCGCGAACATGACCTTGGCCATCGGGATGCCGCTCGACAGGCTTTTCTTGGAACCGCAGAACACGATGGTGATTTCGTCTTCGCGCGAGAAGCCGAGACGGCGGCTGGCGAAGGTGGACAGGCCGAGGGCCAAGGCCAGCAGCACGCAGCACATTACGCCCAGGCCCAGCAGCGTGGGCAGCGACAGCTTGTGCCACAGGCCTTCGTTCACCGATTCGCTGAAGGCGGTGTAGACCACCAGCAGGATCGAGCCCTGGTCGACGAACTTCAGCATCGGCTTGTGGCGGTCGACCCAGGCGCCGATCCAGGGGCGCAGGAACTGGCCGGCCAGGAAGGGCAGCAGCAGCTGTTCGACGATGCCGAGGATGGCGTCCAGCGGCGAGCCGCCACCGGCGCCGCCGCCGTGCACGATCAGCGCGCTGACCAGCAGCGGCGAGATGAAGATGCCGGCGAAGTTCGAGGCCGACGCGCTGCACACGGCCGCCGCCACGTTTCCGCGCGCCACCGAGGTGAAGGCGATCGAGGACTGCACGGTCGAGGGCAGGGTACACAGGAACAGGAGGCCGACGTAGAGCTCGTACGGCAGCACGCTGGTGACCAGCGGCTTCATGGCCAGGCCCAGCAGCGGGAACATCACGAAGGTCGCACACAGCACCAGCAGGTGCAGGCGCCAGTTGGCCAGGCCGGACACGATGGCCTCGCGCGACAGCTTGGCGCCATGCAGGAGGAACAGCAGGCCGATCGCGAGGCTCGTGACCTTGCCGAACACGACAGCAGCCTGGCCCTCGCAGGGCAGCACACTGGCGACGACCACGGTGCACATCAGCAGCAGGGTATAGGTATCGGGAATGAGTCCGCGCAGGGCGGCTCCGGCGCGGGCAAGGGAACTTGGCATGACAGGGTTTCCGGAACGTCGACAGGGCAACCGCCTATTCTAGCGGCTTGCCGCGCTTCCCGCTGGGCGCCGATGCATTGTCAATACCATGCAAAACCCCAAGTGAGTATCGGTGAGAAATCTATTTCCACCCATTAGCAGGGACTATATACTCGCACTTGCTTTTTATTCATCCTGGGGTTCATCGTGTTCAAATCCATCGTTTTGCCTGTCGTCGCGGTGATGGGGCTTATCGCCTCCGCGCACGCCGACGAGGGCCAGTGGCAGCCGCACCAGCTGCCGCAGCTGCAGTCCGAACTGAAGCGCATCGGCATCACCATCCCGGCCGAGAAGCTGGCCGACCTGTCCAAGCATCCGATGAGCGCCATCGTGTCGCTGGGCGGCTGCTCGGCGTCCTTCGTGTCGCCGGATGGCCTGGTCGTCACCAACCACCACTGCGGCTACGGCGCGATCCAGCGCAACTCGACTCCCGAACACAATTACATCGTCCACGGCTTCCTGGCCAAGACCCGCGCCGAGGAACTGCCGGGCGGCCCGAACACCCTGGTCTACGTGACCGAGAAGGTCGAGAACGTCACCGACCGCGTGCTCAAGGGCCTGTCCCCGAGCCTGTCCGGCAAGGAGCGCCACGAGCAGGTCGAAAGCCGCATCAAGGCGCTGATCGCCGAATGCGAAAGCGCGAATGGAGCTAACGACAAGGCCTACCGCTGCTCGGTGCCGGCCTTCCACCGCGGCGGCGAGTACTACCGCATCAAGCAGCTGATGATCCGTGACGTGCGCCTGGTGTACGCGCCGGCCGACAGCGTCGGCAACTTCGGCGGCGACATCGACAACTACGAGTTCCCGCGCCACGCCGGCGACTTCTCCTTCCTGCGCGCCTACGTCGGCAAGGACGGCCGCCCGGCCGACCCGTCGCCGGACAACGTGCCGTACAAGTCGAAGGACTTCCTGGTGGTGTCGGCCGAAGGCCTGAAGAACGGCGACCCGATCCTGCTGGCCGGCTACCCGGGCCGCACCAGCCGCTACAAGCTGGCGTCCGAGATCCGCTTCGCGCGCGACGTCGACTACCCGGCCAAGGCCGCCTCCATCACCGCCGACCTGTCGGTGATCGCGGCAGCCACCATGGGCAACCCGAACTACGACGTGCGCTACGCCAGCGTGTCGAAGGGCCTGAACAACGTGCTGAAGAAGACGCAAGGCCTGATGGACGGCTTCGCGCGCAAGGACATCGCCGCCGTCAAGGACGTGCAGGACGCCGAGTTCCGCGGCTGGTACAAGCAACATGGTAAAGAGCTGAAGGCGGGAGGCGGCAACCTGCTGTCCGAGCTCGATACCGCGATCGGCGCCGACATGGCGACCTCGCAGCAGGAAGCCGCCTGGCTCGAGGCCACCCACAGCGATCTGCTGAAGAGCGCGCGCACCCTGTACCGCCTGGCGCTGGAACGCCAGAAGCCGGACGCCCAGCGCGAAGCCGGCTACCAGGAGCGCGATCTCTCCTTCATCAAGGCGCGCCTGAACCGACTGGAGCAGTCGTTCGTTCCCAGCGTCGACCAGGCCCGCTGGCAGGCGGCCCTGAACCGCTATGCGAAGATCGACCCGAAGAACCACCCGCGCGGCCTGGACGCGCTGCTGCCGAAGGTCGACGCGGTTCCGGCGATGTACAAGGGCACCGAGCTGGCCGACACCGGCAAGCGCCTGGCCTGGATCGGCAAGGACGCGGACGCCTTCCGCGCCTCGCATGACCCCTTCATCCAGCTGGCCGTGCGCCTGCAGGATACCGCGATGGCGCTGGAAAACCACCGCAAGGAAGTCGACGGCAACCTGGAACGCGTGATCCCGCAGTACATGGAAGCTGTGATCGCCTGGAAGAAGTCGCACGGCAAGCCGGTCTACCCGGACGCCAACTCGACCCTGCGCGTGACCTACGGCACCGTGGCGCCGTACAGCCCGCGCGACGGCATCACCAAGGGCCCGTTCACGACCCTCGAAGGCATCCTGGAAAAGGCGACCAACAAGGAGCCGTTCAACGCCCCGGGCAACCTGCTGCAGGCGATCCGCGAGAAGCGCTACGGCGTGTTCAAGGATCCGGTGCTGGGCACGGTGCCGGTCAACTTCCTGTCGAGCGCCGACACCACCGGCGGCAACTCGGGTTCCGCGGTGATGAACAAGCGCGGCGAACTGGTCGGCCTGAACTTCGATTCGACCTATGAATCGATCACCAAGGACTGGTACTTCGACCCGGTGATCACGCGCGCGATCCACGTCGACATCCGCTACATGCTGTGGGTGATGAAGGAAGTCGACCACGCGGATAACGTGCTGAAGGAAATGACGATCAAGTATCCGAAGAAGTAAGCGTCAGCCCGTCGTGCCGGGCATTGCCCGACCCGACTCCCCGCGCAGGCGGGGATCCAAGCTTGCAAGCGCAGACGTAACGCACGCAGAACTTGGGTCCCCGCCTTCGCGGGGATGACGTTCTTAAGCCGCGGGACGACGTTTTTAAGCCGCTGGAAACCAGATATCGAAGCGCGTCTCCTGCGCCCCCGCCGCCGCCAGCGCGCAGTTGGCCCCATGCCGCTGCAGCACCTCCCGCACGAACATCAGGCCGATGCCCTGGCCGCCCTTCTTGGTGCTGAAGAAGGGCGTGAACAGGCGGTGCACCGGCGCGTCTTCCAGCAGGCCGCCGGAGTCGATCACCGACAGGCGCACGCGCTCGCCCAGGTTTTCCAGCTCGACGCGGATCGCGCCGCCGGTCGACCCGTCGCGCGCATTGCGCTCGGCGACCGCTTCGATCGCATTCTTCACCACGTTCAGCAGCGCCTGCTCGATCAGCTGGACGTCCAGCGGCAGCGGCGCCACCGCGTCGCAGCGGCTCCAGCCGAGCTGGATGCCGCGCGCATTGCACAGGTCCCGGTTCAGCCACAGGATGTCGTCGACCACGTCCTGCAGGCGCGCCGGGCGCAGTTCCGGCGCCGGCATCTTGACGACCCGGGTGAAGCGGTCGATGAACTCGCCCAGGCTCACGTTGCGGCGCTTGACCGCGACGATCGCGGTGACGAAGTCGCCGGCGTCGCGCTCCGCCAGCTGGCCGCGGTAGGTCAGCAGGGAATCCAGCACCGAGCCGGTGGCCGCCACCGTGTTGTTCACTTCGTGGGCCAGCACGCGGATCAGGCGCGCATAGGTGGCGCGCTCCGAGTCCTCGAGTTCGGCGGTCAGCTCTTCGACGATCAGGAAGTGGCGGGCGAAGCCGCGGTCGAAGAAGCGGCTGCGCTGCGCCCGGTAGCGCCGTCCCTCGGTGTCGACCAGCAGGCGGCTGTCGCCGAGGGCGAGGGCGTCGAGCTGGCGCACCAGGTCGCGGCTGCGCGCGCGGCCGCGCTCGTCGAGCGCCGGATCGAAGCCGGCGTCGTCATCGTTCCAGGTCGACAGCGGCTTGCCGAGCGGCGCGTCCAGGCCCAGCAGGGCGCCGGCGCTGGCGTTTACCAGGCTGATGGCGTGGTCGAAGTCGAACACCAGCACCGCGCTCGGCGTGGCTTCCAGCAGGCGCTCCAGGAAGCCCTGCTGTTCGCCGATCGCCAGGCGCTCGCGGTGCAGGGCGCTCAGCATGCCGTTGAACATGCCGACCAGGTCGTCCAGTTCCGTCACGCCGGGCGCGGCCAGGCGCGACGCGTACTGCTGGTCCTGCAGCAGGTCGTGGAACTGGCGCGTGTAGCCGAGCGGCTCCAGCGCGCGCCGCACCAGCCGCCAGCCCAGCGCCAGGCTGGCGGCCAGCAGCAGTTCGGCGCCCACGAACAGCAGCGGACTCGCCGGCAACAGCAGCATCGCGCAGCCGCCCAATGCCAGGTGCAGCACGGCCAGGTAGGCCGCGAGCCGCGTCCGGAGCGTCAGTGCCGGCAGCGTCATTCCTCGCGCACGCCGCCGCCGAGCCCGTGGCGTTCGAGGCGCCGGTACAGGGCCGTGCGCGACAGGCCGAGCGCCTTCGCCATGCGCGAGATGTTCCCGCCGTGCTGCTGCAGCGCCTGTTCGATCATGTGGCGCTCGACCTGTTCGAGCGTCATGCCGTCCACGCCCAGGCGCGCGCCCGGCACCCCTTCGTCGACCGCGCTGGCGGCCACGAAGTCGGCCTGTCCCAGCTGCGGCTTGCCGGCCAGGAGCAGGGCCCGTTCGAGGGTCTGCCTGAGCTGGCGGATATTCCCGGGCCAGGGCTGGCTCGACAGCCAGTCCAGCGCGTCCGGCGCCAGCACGACCTCGCCCAGGCCGTAGCCGTCGGCGACCCGGGCGGCGATGTGGCGCGCCAGCAGCGGGATGTCGCTGCGCCGCTCGCGCAGCGGCGGCAGGCGGATCGTGATCAGGTTCAGGCGGTAGAACAGGTCTTCGCGGAATTCGCCGCTCGCCACCAGTTCCGCCAGTTCGCGGTTGGTGGCCGACACCACGCGCAGGTCGGCCTGGGACGTAGCGCTGGCGCCGACCGGCTGGTAGCGCTGGTCCTGCAGCACGCGCAGCAGCTTGACCTGGTCGCCGCGCTGCAGCTCGCCGATCTCGTCGAGGAACAGGGTGCCCTTGTCGGCACTGGCGATGTAGCCCTTGCGGTCGCTGCGCGCATCGGTGAAGGCGCCGCGCACGTGGCCGAACATCTCGCTCTCGAACAGCGTGGAGGTAATCGCGCCCATATTGATCTTGACGATCGGGTGTTCCGCGCGCGGGCTGTTGCGGTGGATGGCGTCGGCGATCAGCTCCTTGCCGGTGCCGCTCTCGCCGAGGATCAGGACCGGGGCGCGGGTGCGCGCCACCTGGGCAATCGTCTCCAGCACCTTCAGCAGCTTCGGGTGCTCGCCGACGATGCCGGAAAAATCACACTGTGCATCGAGCGAGCGCCGTGTCGGGCGCGGCGCGGCGGCCGGCGCAAGCAGGTCCAGCGTGGCCTCGGCCAGCGCGACAAGCTGGGTGTTGTCCCAGGGCTTGGTGAAGAAATTGGCGGCGCCGGCCTTCACGCCCCGCACCGCCAGGGCGATCGAGCCCCAGGCCGTCATCAGGAGCACCGGCAGGGCGGGATACTGCTGCTTGATGCGGGCCAGCAGGTCGAGCCCTTCCTCGCCGCTGGTCTGCAGCGAGAAGTTCATGTCCTGCAGAACCAGGTCGGCCGGCGCCGACGCCAGCATGGCCAGGGCCTGTTCGGGGCCGTCGGCGCACTGCGCCTCGAAGCCGGACTGCTTGAGCAGCAGGGCCAGCGAGACCTGTACCGCGCTGTCGTCGTCGACGATCAGGATGCGTCGCTTGCGTGTTGATTCCCGTGTTGCTTCCATAGGCTTGATGCGAGTCTCTCACTGATTATTCGTAGTGCAGCGCTTCGGTCGGGCTCAGGCGGCTCGCGCGCCAGCCCGGGTACAGCGAGCACAGCAAGGATAGCAGATAGATCACGCCCATCGACAGCCCGGCGGCGCCGAGGAAGACCGTCCAGTTCAGGGTCTCGCCCAGCGCGCCGGTCAAGGGCAGCTGCACCAGCAGCACCAGTCCCAGCACCATTGCCAGGGTGCTGAGCAGCAGCTGCTCGGCGACGATCTGGCCATAGATGTCGGCGGCGCGCGCGCCGACAGCGCGGCGCAGGCCGATCTCGGGGATGCGCTGGTGCGTGTTCTGCCACAAGGTGCCGAACAGGCCGAAGGCGACCATCAGCAGCACGAAGGCGGCAATCGTGGCGATGATGACGAGTGGGGCGAAGCGGGCTCTCAAGGTCGAGCTGCGCTGCGCTGACAGCGGCGTGATCTGGTACGACCAGTCGTTGTGCACGCCCTTCAGCCGGCGGTTCAGGCGGGTCTCGAAACTGCGTGGGGTGCCCGACCTGAGCTTCAGCACCAGCACGCGCGGGTCGCGACCGGTGTCCACGCCAGTGCCGGGAGCAAAGCGCACGAAGGCGAAGTTCTCCGGCGTCATCAGCTCGCCCTTGCCACGGTATTCGCCGACCACGCCGACGACCTTGTAGGCCTGCTTCTGGTCGCGGTCGGTGTCGGTGAACTGCCGGCCCACGGCGGCCTGCCCGGGAAACAGGGCGTGGGCCAGGCGGCGGTTGATCACCACCGGCAGCGTTGCGCCGCCGTCGTCGAGCGTCGAGAACCAGCGGCCATCGACCAGGTCGAGGCCCAGCGCCTGCGCCGCGCCGTCGCTGGCGTCCACCATGTCGGTTCGGATCCGCACGTCCCCCGGGCCTTTCATGGTCGTGCTCATGGTCGACAGCGCATAGGGCTCGATGCTGACAAAGGCGGCATGCACGACCTCGGGCATGCCGAGCACGCTGCGCTTGAACGTATCGTAGGTGGCGGCATCGATCCTGCCCTTGCCGCCATTCTCGGGTCTCAACTCGACCGACCACAGGCCGTCGCCGTCGAAGCCGAGTGGCATGCGGTACAACTGGACGCTGCGCACGGCGGCGGCGGCGATCGCGAACACGACCGCGAATGCGAGCATGATTTCGAGGCTCAGCATGAAATTCCTGGTCTTGCGCTGCCAGGTCAGTTTCAGCAGGTGGCGAAACATCAGACAGTTCCTTTCAATGCATGCACGGGATCGAGGCGCGACATCCGCCAGGCGGGGAGCGCGCCGGAGAGCAAGCCGAACACGGTGGCGATCAGCAACCCATAGCCGAACACCGCCAAGTCCATTTCCACCTTCAGATAGGGGATCAGGCCGGCGTTCTCGATCCACCAAAGGACGCCGCCGGTGGCCGCCAGCGCGACCAGTCCGCCCGCAAGGCACAGCAGGATGTTCTCGACCACGAACTGGGCCGCCAGCTGGACGCTGGTGGCGCCGAAGGCCTTGCGCACGCCGATCTCGGCGCGCCGCTCCATGATGCGGCCGGTGTTCAGGTTGACGAGGTTCAGGGCCGGAAGCAGCATGAACAGCAGCATCGCCCCGCCGATGATGGCGAGCAGCTTGCCGGCGCCCGAATCGGCTTTGTCGAGGCTGCCAACGGCCAGGCGGGCGAACAGGTCGAGCTTGCTGTCGGCCCAGAAGCGCACGGTCTGCCACTGACCCGGGTCGTCCGGGACCACGCTCGCGGCGATGCGTTGGACATCGCGCCGGATGCGTGGCAGGTCGGCGGCCTGACGGGCCAGGATCAGGGCGATGAAGCCGCCGGTCAGGTCGTTCCGGTAATCGGTCGAGGCGAGGCTGGAGATGGGCGCCCAGATGTCGGAAAACGCGTTCACGTGCATCGCATCCTCGACCACGCCGACGATCTGGTACTGGCGGCCGCCGATGTCGATGTTGCGGCCGATGGCGGCGACGGGGGCGCCGGCGAACAGCTTATGTGCGCTGCTGCGGTTGACGACCACGACCTGCCGTCCGAGCATGTCGTCGTCCGCGTTCGGCAGGCGTCCGGCCAGCAGCTGGAAGTCGAGGACCTTCCAGTAGTCGGCGTCGGCATGGCGCATCTGCATCTCGGCGACGCGATCGTCCTGGTACACCGATACCGCACCCGGCATCGTCACCGCGGCGACCCGTTCGATTCCCTGCATCGGCTTGAGATATTTGTCGATCAGCTTGTAGCCGAGCGGTGTGATGCTGCTGGCATGCCCGTTCGGTCCGTCCATGCGCACCATGAACACCTGCAGGAAACGCTCGCTCTTGCCTTCGACGCCAGTCGGATGGAAGGTCGTTTCGAGCAGGGCGGTGATCACCATCAGCACCACCAGCGTAAGCACGATGCAGGCCAGGTTGATCGCGGTGAACAGCTTGCGGCGCATGAAGACCTTCCAGGCGGTCAGCAGGTAGTTACGCAGCATGGGCGGGCTCCGGCGCATCGACAGCTGAATTGACCAGCTGGCCGTCGAACACCCGCACGATGCGGTGCGTGCGGCGCGCTTCCCGCTCGTCGTGGGTGACCATCACCACGGTCGTGCCCTCGAGGTTGAGTTTCAGGAGGATGTCCATGACTTCCTCGCCCATTTTGCTGTCCAGGTTGCCGGTCGGTTCGTCGGCCAGCAGCACCTTCGGCTGGCCGACGATGGCGCGCGCGATCGCCACCCGCTGCTGCTGGCCGCCCGAGAGCTGGTTTGGGTAGTGGTCCATGCGCGCGCCCAGGCCGACCTTTTCCAGCGCCTCTCTCGCCAGCCGGCGGCGTTCGGCGCCGCTGCCGCTGCGGTAGAGCAGGGGCAGCTCGACGTTGTCGATCACGCGCAGGTCCGGAATCAGGTGGAAGCTCTGGAAGATGAAGCCGAAGCTGCGGTTGCGCAGGGCGGCCAGCTGGCGGTCGCCGTAGCGCGTTATCGACGTGCCACCGACCTCCACGCTGCCCTGGCCGGGCCGGTCGAGTAACCCGATGATGTTCAGCAGCGTGCTCTTGCCGCAGCCGCTGGGACCCATCATGGCGACGAATTCGCCCTCGCGGACGTGCAGGTCGATGTCCTTCAGGGCCAGGGTCTCGACCTTGTCGGTGCGGTAGGTCTTGCTGACCTTGTGCAGTCTGATCATGTTGTTCTCCTTGTTCTCGATATCAATTCGTGATGCGGATGCTGTCCAGGTCCTTGAAGGCGCTGGTATCGGACACGATGAAACGGTCGCCGATGCGGGCCCCGCTCGCCACCTCGACCACCTTGCCGTCGCTGGCGCCGAGGGTCAGCGAGGTCTTGCGCGCGCCCTCCTCGCGCACCGCGAAGGCAGGCTGGCGGCCCTTGCCGTTGAAGGCGGCGCCGCTGTCGATCACCAGCACGCCGGCCTTGCGGTCGGTGACGATGTTGACGTCGACCCGCATCTTGTTGCGCAGGTGCTGGTTGTGCGGCTGTTCGAGATCGACCAGCAGCTTGATGGTGCCGTTCTGGACTTCGGGCAGGATGGTGTGCACGCGCCCGCCGAACCGCTCGCCGTTCTGCTCGACGCGCACTTCCTGGCCGGGCGCCAGCTGGCGCGCGTAAAAGTCGGAGACCGTCGCTTCGACCCGGTAGTTGTTCAGTTCCGACACGCGCGCCACCAGCTGGCCGGCGGCGACGCTGGCGCCTTCCTCCTCGACCAGCGAGGTCAGCATGCCGGAGAAGGGCGCCCGCACGCGGGTCTGCTCGAGCAGGCCTTCCTGCCGCGCGATCTGCTTCTGCAAGATCGCCTCCTGCAGGTTGGCGGCGGCGATGGCGCCGGCGGTGCCGCGCCGCGTGTCTTCGATCAGCTCGCGCTGCTGGCGCAGCTGGATCTCGTTGCGCTGCACGTTGAGTTCCGAGCTCAGCAGGTCCTGGCCCGACACCAGGCCGCTCTCGCGCAGCTTGCGGTTGCGCTCGCGCAGTGCGCGGCTGGACTGCAGGTCGATCTCCAGCAGTTCGATGGCGGACCTGGTCTGCTTGAGCTTCTGCTCCATCTCCTGGCGCAGCACGACGATGCGGTTTTCCTGCTGCGCGAGCTGCTCCTTCAGCGCTTCCAGGGCCAGGCGGATCTCGCGGTCGTCCAGTTCGAGCAGCAGCTCGCCCTGTTTCACCTGCTGCCCCGGCTTGGCGAGCACCCGCGCCACGCGGCTGGCGCCGGGACTGGACACGACTTCCTCGTGCACGGGAATGACGACGCCGGCGGCGCTGATGGTGTTGTCGACGTTGCCGCGCCGGACTTCGGCGATGACGAGCTCACTGGCCGACACGCTGGGACGCACGGCGCGGTTGATGCCCCAGGCCGCCGCGAAGAAGCCGGCGCACAGCAGGAGCCCGGTGGCGAGCCGGAAGTGGCGGCGGCGGCGGAGCAGGTGGATGCCGATGGCTTGGTCCATGACGGTGCTTGTTCTGAAGGAGTGGCGATGCATCCTTCATTGCAAGCACCGTGCCAGCACGCCGGCAGAGGGTGGAACGCGGTCCGGCCGCCCTCGCGCTGCCCGCGCGCGGGCAGCGGTGTCCGGATCCGGGCAGTCGGCGCCGCTCAGGGTCCCAGGTTCTTCGCCAGGAAGGCTTCGAGACGCTGGTAGTACTCGGTCACATTCGCGGTGTCGTAGAAGCCGTGGCTTTCGTTCGGCGCGAGGAACCACTCGGGCGGATGGCCGGCCTTGACCAGCGCCGCGCGCATCGCTTCCGCATGCGCGAGCGGGGCGC
Organism: Massilia sp. WG5; assembly: GCF_001412595.2. Taxonomy (NCBI): domain Bacteria; kingdom Pseudomonadati; phylum Pseudomonadota; class Betaproteobacteria; order Burkholderiales; family Oxalobacteraceae; genus Massilia; species Massilia sp. WG5. The sequence goes on along the minus strand of NZ_CP012640.2, from coordinate 1,575,514 downwards.
GCTTGTCCTTGCCGCCGTGGACCAGCAGCACCGGCGCCTTGATCTGCGCAGCCAGCGTCACCGGCGAGAACCGGTCCAGTTCCGCCTTGTCGCTGCCGATGAAGCGCTTGAGCTGGGCCTGGAAGCGCTTGTTGTTCTTCGCTTCCTCGGTCGTGGCCATCAGGTTCAGGTCGTACACGCCGGCGTAGCCGACCGCGCAGCGGAACAGGTCCGGCTCGCGCGCGGCCAGCATCAGGGCCGAGTAGCCGCCGAAGCTCGCGCCGACCACGCAGATCCGCTTCGGATCGACCAGCCCCTGCTTGATGGCCCACTTGACGCCATCGACCAGGTCGTCCTGGATCTTGCCGCCCCATTCACGGTAGCCGGCATGCATGAAGCCCGGGCCGCGCCCGTCCGAGCCGCGGAAGTTCACCTGCAGTACGGCGTAGCCGCGGCTGGCGAGGAACTGGGCGTCGGTGTCGAAGAACCAGTCGTCGGCAACGAAGTGCGGGCCGCCGTGCGGCACCAGCACCAGCGGCAGTTTCGTGCCCGCGGGGGCGCGCGGCGCGGTCATGAAACCGTACAGCGTATGGCCGTCGCGGCTGGGGAAGCTGATCGGCTGGCGTGCGGCCATCCGCTCCGGATCGATGCCTTCCATTGACGAGAACAGCAGGTCGGCCTTGCCGGTATTCTTGTTGAACAGGTAGTAGGAACCCGGATCGCGGTCGCTGGAGACGCCGAACAGCAGCAGCTTGCCGTCCTGGCTGAAGCTGTGGAAGCTGACCCAGCTGCCCGGGAACTGCTGGCTGAGCAGTTTATGCAGGCGCGCGTCTTCGCTGTCCTCGTCGAAGTAGACCGCATGGGGGACGCCGATGCCGGAGCGGGCGCCGAAGGGCAGGCCGTGCCCGGCGCCGTACAGCAGCCCCGTGGGCTCGGCGACGGGGTCGGAAAACAGGGTGGTGCGCTCGCCGGTCTGCAGGTTCTCCTTGATGAGCGATTCGGGCTCGCCCGACTTCGAGACCAGCGCCGCGAAGCGGGTGTCGTCGGCGGAGAAGGCGACCGGCGTGTAGCGGCGCTCCTTGATGTCGACCTTGTTCCAGGCGCCGCTGGCGTCGTTGCGCCGGAACAGCGCCGCGTAGTTTTCCTCGTCGCTGCCGTAGGCGAAGCGCGGTGTGCCGTCGTGCTGGAGCAGGAAGCCCAGGCCTGGCTCCGGCAGGGCGGCGAGGAGCTTGCGGATTGCGCTGCGCGCATCGATGTCGAACAGGAGCGTGCGGTCGGCCTCCCACAGGCGCGAGGTCACGAAGATGTGGTTGTCGTAGGCGCGCGCGACGTCCTCGATATAACCGTAGGCGTAGTCGTCGGCGTAGCGGTCGCCGCGCGAGGATTGCTTGAACATGCGGTAGCCGTGCAGGTATTCCTGCTTCTTGCCGTCGTAGTCGGTGGCCAGCAGTTCGCCGGTCGCCACCGGCTTTTCGCGCGAACCGAGCTCCTTGCCGCGCGAAATCACCAGGCGGCTGTTGCTCACCCAGCGGCAGTCGAGCGGCACCTCGAAGGCCGGCAGCCGGATCGCGCCTTCCACCTTCAGCTCGGGCAGCGAGTACACCATCACCACCGGCACCGGCCGTTCGCCGGACGGCATCCGCACCGTGATGGCGATGTGCCTGCCGTCCGGCGCCAGGCGCGGCAGCGCGTACTGGTCTTCGTTGACGAAGGCGGAAACCGGCACCGCCGGCGCGGGCGGCGCGGCGAGGGCGGGCAGGCGGGCCGCGAACAGGGCGGCGCACAGCAGGGCGGCAGTCAGGCGCATGGAGTCTCCGGTGATGCACGTGGCGGGAAACGAATAAGTATATCTGTGCGGTGGCTGCCAAAATCCTTGCTTTGTCACAGTGCTTGCGCTTGCGCATTCGCGCGCCAGCTTCGATAATCGACTGTTGACCTGATCTCCTGACCCGATTCCTTCCCCTTGCACAGCGCATGAACGACCCGCTCAGCTTCCTCGGCTTCCAGACCACGCCGCTGGAACTCATCTCATTCGTCCTCTCGGTCGCGACGGTGCTGCTGAACATCCGCCGCATCCACTGGGCCTGGCTGTTCGCGATCGTCTCGTCGGCGACCTACGGCATCGTGTTCTACAAGGCCCGCCTGTACGGCGACGCTGGCCTGCAGGGCGTGTTCATCGCCGCCTCGTTCTGGGGGTGGTACGAGTGGCTGCGAGGGAAAGGCGAAGACGACAGGCCTCTGGTGGTGACCCGCCTCGGCCGCGCCGGCTGGGGCTGGTCGCTGGCAGGATGGGCGCTTGGCTTTGTGCTGCTGTCCTGGTTCCTGCACGCCTATACCGACACCGACGTGCCGCACATGGACGGCTTCCTCACCGCCGGCAGCCTGCTCGGCACCTTGCTGGCGGCGCGCAAGAAGGTCGAGAACTGGCATGTGTGGATCGCGGTCGACGTGCTCTACGTCGGCCTGTACGTCTACAAGGGCCTGCACCTGACGGCGGTGCTGTACGCGGTGTTCGTGATCATGGCGGCGCTGGGTCTGCGCGCCTGGGCGCGCGCGGCGCGCGAGGGCGTGCGATGAAGCCGAAGCGGATTGCCATCCTGGGCGCCGAGTCGACCGGCAAGTCGACCCTGGCCCCGAGCCTGGCGGCGCGCTACGGCACGCTGTGGGTGCCGGAATACCTGCGCGAATTCGTCGAGACCCATCGGCGCGTGCCTTTCGAGGACGACCAGCCCGGCATCGCGCGCACCCAGCGCGCGCGCGAGGATGCGATGGCGGCGTCGCCGGACGCGCGGCGTTTCCTGTTCTGCGACACCACGCCGCTGGTGACCGCGGTCTACAGCCGCATCTACTGGGGCCGGGTGCCGCCCGAGCTGCTGCAGATGGAGGCCGCGCACGACTATGCGGCGACGCTGGTGGCGGGCCTCGACCTGCCCTGGGTGCCGGACGGCCTGCAGCGCGAATCGGAGGAGGTGAGGAAGCAGGTGCACGACTGCCTGCTGGGCGTGCTGCGCGAGCGGGGCATCCCGTTCACGCTGCTGGAAGGAGACCTGCCGCGGCGGATGCGGCAGGTGGAGGACCTGCTCGGTCCTCCCTGAACGCCGCGATCAGAAGTCGAACTGGCCCGACACGCGGAAGCTGCGCGGCGCGCCCGGCAGCAGGTAGCCGCCCAGCGCCGGCGTGACGTCGCGCCAGTAGAACTTGTCGAACAGGTTGTCGACGCGGGCGCGCAGCGTCACCTTCGTCGCGCCCAGGTTCGTCGCATAGGCGGCGCCCAGGCCGAACACGTGGTAGTCGGGGACGAACACGCGGTTCTCGACGTCGAAGGCTTTCTTGCCCGAGTACTGCCAGTTGGCGTCCAGCTTGAGGCCCGGCAGCTGCGGCACCGCGTACTCGACCCAGGCGGTCGACTTGAAGCTCGGGACGTCGGTGACGCGCTTGCCGTCGATGCCCGGGTCGCCGGTACCGTCCTGGCGCGTGTTCAGGGCCATCAGCGACAGGCCGGCCTGCAGGCCGGCGGCCAGTTTGCCATCCGCCGAGAGTTCGAAGCCGCGGTGGGTCTCGCGGCCGCCGCGCACATAGGGGTTGCGCTCGACCGGCTCGCCGTCGACGATTACCGTCACGGTATGGTTCGGGTCGGTGTACTCGAGGCCCTGGCGGATCTGGAACAGCGAGGCCGACAGGTTCAGGCCGCGTACGGAACCCTTGGCGCCGACTTCGAGCTGCTTCGAGCGGCCCGGTTCCAGCACCTGGTTCTCGTTCGCGGTTTCCATCGGCGCGACGCCGCCGTGCTGCAGGCCGTGGCTCACCGAGCCGTAGACGTTCCAGTCGCGGTTGATGTTGTAGACCAGGGCGACGCTCGGCAGCAGGAAGTGATCCTTGCTGTCCACGTAGCCGGCGGTGTGCACGACCGGGCGGTCTTCCTCGTAGTCGCTGCGCTTGGTCTGCACGTAGCGCAGGCCGCCGTGCAGGGTCAGCTGCGGGGCCAGGGTCACGATGTCCTGGGCGAACAGCGCGCTTTCCTGGTCGCTGCGGCGTTCGAACACCGGGCCGGTGGTGCGCGACGGATCGGCGGACGGCGAGACCAGCGGGTGCCACAGATTGCTGTAGCCGACGTAGTCGTAGACGTAGTCGCCAAAGCTGTCGTGGCGTTCCGCGTACGAGGCGCCGACCGTCAGCTGGTGGCGCAGCGCGCCGGTGGCGAAGCCGCCCTGCAGCATCGCCTGCAGGCCCCACGGGGTCTTGCGCTCGCCCACGCTCTGGTAATCGTAGACGTCGTAGTCGCCGTTCGAGCAGTAGCCCGGATAGAAGCCCGCGCCCTCGTTGCTGCAGCCGTAGGGGAAGGCGGTGTAGTCGTCGCGCTTGAACCAGTGCTTGTTGCCGGCGATGGTGGCGCGCCAGGAGTCCGCCAGCTTGTATTCGAAGCGCAGGCCGAGGTTGGTGTCGCGGGTGTCGACCGGACGGGTCCAGGGCTGGTCGTTCAACAGCATCCTGGCCGACACGCCGGTCGGCAGGACTTCATTGCGGATCAGCTGGAAGCCGGGCGCCGTGATTTGCGCCTTGTGCTGGTAGTCGAGGTCGAGCTGCAGCAGGGCGTCTGGCGTGATCTGCCAGTCGAAGGCGCCGGACACGAACTGGCGCTCGCCGTTCGCGCCGCGCACATAGGAGTGCAGGTCGGCGGCGGCCGCATTGATGCGGTAGCCGAAGCGGCGGTCGTCGAAGCGTCCGCCCAGGTCGACCGTGCCGTACAGGGTGCCGCGCTCGCTGACTTCGACCGTCGCCGAGCGCAGCGGGGTATTGGTCGGGCGCTTGGTCACGTAGTTGACGATGCCGCCCGGAGTGGCGACGCCGGCGGTGAGGCCGGCCAGGCCCTTCAGCACCTCGATGCGTTCCTTGTTCTCGAGCGGGATCTGGGTGTCGCCCGGGATTGCGAAGCCGTCCTTGCGATAGCTGTAGTTGTTGTCGAGGGCGAAGCCGCGGATCGCGAACTGCTCGGCATAGCCGACTGCGTTGTAGGCGTCGCTGACCGAAGCGTCGTAGCGCATGGCCTCGGTGGTCGAGCGGATCGACAGGTCCTGCATCTGCGTGCGGCCGATCGTGCTGATCGAGGCCGGCGTTTCCCACAGCGAGGATTCGGAGAAACCGCCGACGGCGGCGCGCTCCAGGCCGGCGCGCTCGCCGGTGACGACGACTTCGGCGACCGGCTGGCCGCCCGCTTGAGCGCTCTGTTCCTGCGCCTGGGCGTGATGGGAAAAGGCTTGCGCGATGGCGCAGGCCAGGATCGAATACTTCAGTTGTGCGTTCATGGGTTTGCTCGTCTTCGCGCGCCGCTTGGCGTCGCTGCTTTGTCAAAAGCCGGAGCCAACTGGGGAAGGGCAAACAGGAGTGGGAGCCGTCTCAGGCACCGTCTTGCGCTTTCCTTCGCTGGCATTATCCAGATCAGGTACGGAGGGTATCTCTCACCCGGCAGCGCAAAGTTTGCTGCCAGGACCCCTAGCGAAGGCGGGAGTGTAGCATGGATGCGTGCGGGCGTGGCGCTTCTGCCAACGCTGGCCGGACGTTCCTTAGACTCTTTGCGTAATGTGGGCTTCGCGCAACGGACGCCAGCCGAGGCGCTGTTCGATGGCGCGGCGGTAGGGCGTGTCGAGGTGGGCGGGGGTATGGCGGATGTAGCCTTCGGCGGCGGCGCGCTCGTCGCCGCGCAGGCTGTCGAGCCAGGCCACGGCCTCGAGCGCCGTCGGCGCGTGCCCGCTGCGGCCGGCAAACTTGGGCGGCAGCGCGGTCCAGACGGCGGCGTCGATGCCCTTGCGGCGCAGCCAGGCCGGAATCGCCGGGTCGACGCCCGCACCATCCACGGACGGCACGCTGCCGATCCAGTCCGGGCGGTTCGGGCTGATCTGTTCGCGTGTGCGCAGCATGGCGCGGGCCGTGTCCAGGTCACCGGTCGCCAGGTAGGCCCAGTAGGTCGGCAGCCGCCGCGCGCCTTCGCACAGCGCCAGGTTCAGCTCGGGAAAGTCGTCGCTGCGGCGCACGAATTCGAGCGGCAGCCGCGGGCCGTCAGGATGCCAGCCGGAGGCGAGTTTGAGGGGATGGGGCTTCCAGAGGAGGGAGCCCCAGGCGATGCAGACGATGTTCATGGGCTGTGCTATTTGACGAAATTGCGTGCCAGTCTAGCTTGCCAGCGGAAAGCGGGGAGCACGCCTGTGCCGCCCCCGGCGCCGTCCTTGCATCAGATGCAGCGTTCCAGCACCCGGCGGCTGACGTCCAGCGTGACCTCGCCGGTCTCGCCCAGCGCCGTCATGCCATGCGCCTCCAGCGCCTTCACGACGGCGGGCACGACATCCTTGCCGAGGCCGTAGCCGGACAGCCTGGTCGGCACGCCGACGGAACGGAAGAAGTCCTCGGTGCGGACGATCGCGGCCTCGATACGCGCATCCTCGTCGCCCTCCACCAGGTCCCACACGCGCGCCGCGTACTGCAATAACTTCGCCCGCTTGGCATCGCGGCGTTCGCGCAGCATGGCCGGCAGCACGATCGCGAGCGTCTGCGCGTGGTCGAGACCATACAGCGCGGTCAGTTCGTGGCCGATCATGTGGGTGGCCCAGTCCTGCGGCACGCCGGCGCCGATCAGGCCGTTCAGGGCCAGGGTCGCGGTCCACATCAGGTTGGCGCGGACATCGTAGTTTTCCGGCTCGGCCAGGGCTTTCGGGCCTTCCTCGACCAGGGTCTGCAGCAGGCCCTCGGCGAAGCGGTCCTGCACCTTCGCCTGCGCGGGCACGGTCATGTACTGCTCCATGATGTGCACGAAGGCGTCGACGATGCCGTTGCCGACCTGGCGCGCGGGCAGGGTATAGGTGCGGGTGGGGTCGAGGATGGCGAATTGCGGGAACACCAGGCGCGACATGAAGGCGAACTTTTCCTGCGTCGCCTTCCTGGTGATCACGCTGCCGGAGTTCATCTCGGAGCCGGTGGCCGGCAGGGTCAGCACGGCGCCGAAGGGCAGGGCCGCGCGCACGTTCTTCGCGTGCTGTTCCAGGATGGTCCAGGGATCGTCGTCCAGCATGGCGCCCGCGGCAACGAATTTGGTGCCGTCGATGACCGAGCCGCCGCCCACCGCGAGCAGGAAATCGATGTGCTCGCGCTTGACCAGGGCGATCGCCTCGACCAGGGTTTCGTAGCTGGGATTCGGCTCGATGCCGCCGAATTCGAACACGGCATGGCCGTCCAGCGCCGCCATCACGGCATCAAAGGTGCCGTTGGCGCGGATGCTGCCGCCGCCGTACAGCACCAGCACGCGCGCGCCGGCGGGCACCAGGCGCGCCAGGCGCTGGATCTGGCCTTCGCCGAACAGGATGCGGGTCGGATTGTGGAAGTCGAAGTTAAGCAAGATGAATCCCTGTCAGGTCGCAAAGATGCGATTATCGCGCATCGGAGCGGAGCGCGTCACAGCACTCCGGCCGGGCGCCTGCTTGAACGCAGCCGCATCTCGATGAGCTCCAGCATGCCCTGCGCGGCGTTCGACAATGGCCGTTCCCTGTGCTGCACGATCAGGATGGGACGGGCCACCACATCCGTGTCCAGCGGAACCGCCACCAGGTCCATGCTGCGGAACTGGAACAGCGTCAGTTCCGGCACCAGGCTCACACCCAGGCCGTGCCGGATGAGGCCAGCGACCGTCGCCAGGTGTTCGACTTCCAGACCCGAGTGCTGCACGGCGATGCCGCGCGTGAGCTGGTCGACGTGCTGGCGCACGCTCGACGAGGGCGCCAGGTGGATCAGCTCGCAACCGGCAAGCTCGGCCAGCCTGAGCTTGCGCTTGCGGGCGAGCGGGTGGTCGTGCCGGCACACCAGGTAGAACGGATCGCTGCACAGCGTCCGCGTGGAGAATTCGGCGAGACTGGCGCCCGGCGCGGTCAGGGCCAGGTCGACCTTCCCCTGCCGCAGCATGTGCAGGCACTGGTCCGACAGCGCATCGAAGAGCTGCACGGTGATGCCGGGGTAGGCGCGCTTGTATTCGGCGACCACTGCCGGAATTGCGTCGGCCGCGAGCGAGGGCAACACCGCCAGCGCCACTTTGCCCTTGCGGCGCGCGATGAAGTCGCCCATGTCGGTGAAGGCGGCGTCCAGGTCACCGAGCAGGGCCCGCGCCACGCTCGCGAACAGGGCCCCTTCCGACGTCAGTGTGACGTTGCGGGTGTCGCGCTCGACCAGTTTGGCGCCGACCGCGTCTTCGAGTTTGCGGATCACCACGCTGAAGGCCGACTGGGACAGGTGGCAACGCTCGGCCGCGCGCGTGAAGTGGCGGCACTCGTCCAGCATGAGGAAGGCTTGTAACTGTCTGGTGGAGATATTCGGCGGCATGGCGTTAGCGCGCTTCTACACGATTAATTTGATAAACAGGATAATCAATCGAAAGAATTCATTTTACAAGATAAACCCCTCGCCGCAGACTCATTGCCAGTGCTGCATCGACTGGCACATGACAAAACAAACCGGAGACAACACATGCTGGCACTGCTCGGCCTGATCACCATCGCCCTGTTACTGGCGGCGATCCTCACCAAGAAAATGTCGCCGTTGGTGGCGCTGATTGCGATCCCGATCGCCGCCGCGCTGGCCGGCGGCTTCGGGATGGAGACCTCGAAATTCATCGTCGGCGGCATCACGAAGATCGCGCCGGTGGCCGGGATGTTCGTGTTCGCCATCCTGTTCTTCGGGATCGTCACCGACGCCGGCATGCTCGACCCGATCATCAACGGCATCCTGCGCGTGGTCGGCAACCGGCCCTCGCGCATCGTGCCCGGCACCGCCCTGCTGGCCCTGCTGATCCACCTGGACGGCTCGGGCGCCGTGACCTTCCTGGTGACCATCCCGGCGATGCTGCCGCTGTACACGCGGCTCGGCATCGACAAGCGCATCCTCGCCTGCGTCGCCTCGCTGGCGGCCGGCGTCAACTTCCTGCCGTGGACCGGGCCGATGATCCGCGCCTCGGCGGCGCTGCACATCCCGGTCAGCAATCTGTTCATGCCGCTGATCCCGGTCCAGCTGGTCGGGCTGGTGTTCGTCTTCGGCACCGCATGGTGGCTGGGCCGCCGCGAAGAGATCCGCCTGGGCCTGCGCGATGGCGCGACGGCCGGCTTCATCCACACGCATGAACTGAGCGATGCCGAGAAGGCGATCCGGCGCCCGAAGAACTTCTGGATCAATATCGTGCTGACGACGATCGTGCTGGGCGTGATGATCAGCGGGAAAATCGACCCGGTCGTGATGTTCATGGTCGGCGTCGTGCTGGCCCTGATGATCAACTATCCGAACGTCGACCAGCAGCGCGCCCGCATCGATGCGCATGCCAAGGCGGCGCTGCTGATGGCCAGCATCCTGTTCGCGGCCGGCGTCTTCACCGGCATCATGAGCCAGTCCGGCATGCTCAAGGCGATGGCCAAGGCGGCGGTGGGCTTCGTGCCGCCGGAACTGGCCTCGCACATCCCGGCCGTGCTGGGCCTGCTGTCGATGCCCCTGTCGATGCTGTTCGACCCGGACTCCTTCTACTTCGGCGTCTTGCCGGTGGTGGCCGAAGTGAGCCACATGCTGGGCGTGCCGCAGATCCAGGTCGCCCAGGCCGCCCTGCTGGGCCAGATGACGACCGGCTTTCCGGTCAGCCCACTGACCCCGGCGACCTTCCTGGTGGCCGGCTTGGCCGGCATCGACCTGGCCGATCACCAGAAATTCACCTTCAAGTACCTGTTCGCGGCATCGGTCCTGATGACCATCGCCTGCATCGTCATCGGGGTCTTCCCGCTGTAAGGAGCATCATATGAAGCAGATTCGCATTGGCGCCGGCGCCGGCTACTCGGGCGACCGCATCGAGCCCGCCATCGAGCTGGCGGAAAAGGGCGGGATCGATTACCTGGTCTTCGAATGCCTGGCCGAGCGCACCATTGCCCTGGCCCAGCAGGCCAGGATGAACGATCCGGCGCTCGGTTACGATCCCCTGCTGGAACAGCGGATGCGGGCGGTGCTGCGGACCTGCAGCGACAAGGGCATCCGGATCGTCACCAACATGGGCGCCGCCAACCCGCTCGCCGCCGCCGCGAAGATCAGGCAGGTCGCGCAGTCCCTGGGGCTGGGCAAGCTGAGGATCGCCGCCGTGACCGGTGACGACGTGCTGGACCAGCTGCGCCGCGGCGATTACCTGGACGACACGGGGGCGAAGGTAGCGGCGCTGGGCGACAGCCTGCTGTCCGCGAATGCCTACCTGGGCGCGCAGCCGCTGGTCGAGGCCTTGAAGCAAGGCGCCGACGTGATCGTCACCGGCCGCGTCGCCGATCCGGCGCTCGTGCTGGCGCCCCTGATCCACGAATTCGGCTGGGCCGCGGACGACTGGGAACGCCTGGGGCAGGGCACGCTGGCGGGGCACCTGCTGGAATGCGCGGGCCAGGTCAGCGGCGGCTATTTCGCCGACCCCGGCTACAAGGACGTGGCAGGTCTTGCGCGCCTCGGGTTCCCGATCGGCGTGGTGTCGGAGGATGGCTCGCTCGAGATCACCAAGGTGGCCGGCTCCGGCGGCGCCGTCACGACCGCCACCTGTACCGAACAGCTGCTGTATGAAATCCATGACCCGGCGGCCTACCTGACGCCGGACGTGGTGGCCGATTTTTCCGGCGTCACCATGACCCAGCTGGGGCCGGACCGGGTCGCCGTCAGCGGCGCTACCGGCCATCCGAAGAGTGGCATGCTGAAAGTGTCGATCGGCTATATCGACAGCTATGTCGGCGAGGGGCAGATCTCGTATGCGGGGCCCGGCGCGGTGGCGCGCGCGCGGCTGGCGCAGGACATCGTCGCCGAACGCTTCAGGATCACCGGGGTGCAGCTCGAGGAAGTGCGCTTCGACCTGATCGGCCTGAACGCCATCCATGGGGACGGCCTGGCGGCGCAGCATCCCGAACCCTGGGAGGTGCGCCTGCGCGTGGCCGGCCGCACCGGCAGCATGCAGGAGGCGCTCCGGATCGGCAACGAGGTCGAAACCCTGTACACCTGCGGACCCGCGGGCGGCGGCGGCGCGACCAGGGCGGCGCGCCAGGTCGTCGCGGTGCGCTCCACCCTGGTCCCGGCGGCACAGGTGCACGCGTCCATCCATTTCGAGGAGCTTTGACATGAAAGGGCACATGAAACTGCGCGAGATCGCACATGCGCGCGCGGGCGACAAGGGCAATATCTCCAACCTGTCGCTCATCGCCTACAAACCCGAGGATTACCAGCGGCTGGTGCAGCAGATGACGGCCGAGCGCGTGAAAGCGCACTTTGCCGGCATCGTGCATGGCGAGGTGCGGCGCTTCCTGCTGCCTGGACTCGGCGCGATGAACTTCGTCATGCACGATGCCCTGGGCGGCGGCGTCACGCGCTCACTGGCGCTGGACGCGCACGGGAAGTCGCTGAGCTCGGCCATCCTCGATATCGAGATCGAGGAGTAACAAGCGCGGGTCCGGCTCAGACCTGCGCCGGCTCCAGCACCGGCGCCGGGTGCTCGACATGGGCGCGCGCGTGCAGCAGGTGGCGCTGCAGGGTGCTGCGGGCGGATTCGCCGATCAGGCGCCAGTGCTCGCGGCGCTGGGCGGCGCGCTTGCGGTGCTTGGACGGCATTTCGGACAGCGGCTTGACGTAGAAGGGCAGCGCGATCCGGTAGCCCCCCCGGCCCGGCATCTCGACCCCGCCCAGGATCTTCCAGAAGCCGTCGTAGGCGTTGGCGAAATGCTTTTCGGGATCGGGGTCGTAGGCGATGTGGTCTTCGCTGCGGATGGCGATGACCTGGTCGATGCCGACCGCCTGCGCCACGCCCTGCATCGCGGCGAAGCAGAAGAAGCTCGGAGAATTGTTCGGGAACACGCGCTCGAAGGCTTCGAAGGCGGCGCCGGAATCGACCCAGCGTCCCTGGTTGCGGGCGATGAAGGGCACCACCGGCGCGTCGGCGCCGACCAGCTGGCCTTCGAGCCAGCTGAAGGACAGGCGGTGCAGGCACTTGCCGTCGGCAACCAGGGCCACGGTCAGGTCGCCCTCGGCATTGCTGCGCGAGGCCATCTCGAGCTGGATCAGGAAGCTGCTGCCCTCCGCCTCGTGCTGCCACAGCGGCAGGCAGCGGGCGTCGTAGACGGCCTGCTTGTAGGCGTCGTTGAAGGTGGTTTCCTCGAAGCGGTAGTGGCTCAGGACCGCCTGCACGCGCCGGCGCGCCGACAGGTCCTTGATCAGGTAGTCGCGGTGGCTGAGGTGGTGGAATGGATCGTCGTTCGGCGGCAGCGCGACGTGGTTGCGGTAGACGCCGAGCTGGCACAGGGCGCGATGGTCGCGCCAGTAGGCCAGCACGCGCAGGCTGCGCGCGATGCAGAGGATCCAGGAAGTCAGGCTGTACTGGCGGCGGCGGGCGATCCAGTGCTTGGTGAGGTGAGCGAAAATCATGGTGCGCTCCGGGCATTCATTATCGGGGTGGTTCTATCTTGACTCACCAGCCTTGGCGGCAAGGTGATATTGCTCAACGGAAATAAAATGCTGGGCAGGTCAAGATCGCCACGCTCGATAAGTCATCCCTTTCGTCTTTTTATTTGTGATCACGATGTCTCTTGTTGATTTTTTGTCAGGCAGACGTTGCCACCCGCAAGACTAGCACGATTGCCGCGCCGAACATCGAAATCATCATGAATAATTGAGTCATCCCGAACATGATGAGGAGCGTCGCATGACGTACGAACTTTTTTATTGGCCGACGATCCAGGGGCGCGGCGAATTTGTCCGGCTGGCGCTGGAGGAGGCCGGGGTGAAGTACGTCGACGTCGCACGCGAGCCGGGCGGCATGGCGCGCATGATGGCGGCGATGGATGGCCCCGACCACCCTTCGTTTGCGCCGCCCTTCCTGAAGGCGGGCGAGCTGACGATCGGCCAGACCGCCAACATCCTGCTGTACCTGGGGCAGCAGCACGGCCTGGCGCCAGCGGACGATGCCGGCCGCCTGTGGGTGAACCAGCTGCAGCTGACGATCGCCGACATGGTCGCGGAAATCCACGACACCCATCACCCGATCGCGACCTCGCTGTACTACGAGGACCAGCGCCCGGAAGCCAAGCGCCGCGCCGCCGATTTCGTCGAGACGAGGATCCCGAAGTTCTTCGATTATTTCGAGGGCATCCTCGGGCGGCCCGAACCGAAGGACTTCCTGCTGGGCGACAAGCTCAGCTATGCCGACCTGTCCCTGTTCCAGCTGCTCGACGGCCTGCGCTACGCCTTCCCGGCGACGATGGCGCGCATCGACGCCGGCTATCCGCTGCTGGTGGCCCTGCGCGACCGCGTGGCGAAGCGGCCGCGCGTCGCGGCCTACCTGAAGTCGAAGCGGCGGCTGCCGTTCAATGAGGAAGGGATATTCAGGCATTACCCCGAGCTGGAGCAGGAGTAAGGTCGCCGCGCTCGGCGACGTCGTCCCCGCGCAGGCGGGCGCCGATTCACTTCACGGGAACGATTCAGGCGTCCCAGGCCGGCGCGAAGTCCGGGCTGACCAGCCGCTCCCCGCGCTCCAGCCCATCGATCGCCGCAATCTCCTCCGCCCCCAGCCTCACGGCCAGCGCTCCCAGGTTGGCCGCCAGGTTTTCGCGCCGGGTCGACGACGGAATCACCGCATAGCCCTTGGCCATCGACCACGCCAGCGCCACCTGGGCCGGCGTGGCCTCGATGCGCGCGGCGATGGCCTGGATTAGCGGATCGGTCAGCGCCTTCCCGTAAGCCAGCGGCATGTAGGCCGTGACGTGGATGCCGTGTTCGCGGGCGAAGGCGGCCACGCTGCGGTTCTGCAGGAAGGGATGCAGCTCGACCTGGTTGGTGGCGATATTCGTCGCGCCGACCGCATCGACGGCCTGCGCCAGCAGGGCATTCGTGAAATTCGACACGCCGATCGCGCCGCTCAGGCCCTGTTCGCGTGCTTCCAGTAAAGCCTGCATCGATTCGGCCACCGCCACGGCGTCGTTCGGCGAGGGCCAGTGGATCAGGGTCAGGTCGACCTGCTCGAGGCGCAGCTTGCGCAGGCTGTCCTTGAGGCTCGCGATCAGGCGATCGGCGGCCAGATGCTCGGTCCAGATCTTGGTGGTGACGAAGACTTCGCGGCGCGGCACGCCGGACGCTTGCAGCGCCTGGCCAAGCTCGGCTTCGTTGCCGTAGATCTGGGCGGTGTCGATGTGGCGGTAGCCCAGTTCGAGGCCGTTGCGCACCGAGTCGATGGCTTGCTGGCCCTGCAGGCGGAAGGTGCCGAGGCCGAGTTGGGGGATGGGCTTGTCCATGCATGTTCTCCAAAAAAAATCAGTGGCCGAGGACGACCGGTTCGGCCGGCGCGGGCGCTGCGATGCCGCGCGCCGCGTCGCGCCGGTCGAGGCGGCCGGCGAGGGTGGTCAGTGCCAGTGCGCCGAGCACCACCAGGGCGCCGATCCAGGGCGTGGCCATCAGGCCGATGCGGTCGACGATCAGGCCGCCGCCCCAGGCGCCGAGCGCGATGCCGACGTTGAAGGCGGCAATGTTCAGGCCCGAGGCCACGTCCACCGCCTGCGGCGCATCGCGGCCGGCGCGCTGCACCACATACACCTGCAGGCCGGGCACATTGCCGAAGGCGACGGCGCCCCAGGCCAGCACCGTGACCAGCACCGCGACCTTGTTCGCGGCGGTGAACTGCAGCACCAGCAGGACGGCGGCCAGCAGCGCGAACACGATCTGCAGCGCGCGCACCGGACCCTTGCGGTCGGCCAGCTTGCCGCCCCAGATATTCCCGAAGGCGACCGAGACGCCGTACACCAGCATCACCAGGCCGACCGCACCGGCCGAGAAGCCGGCCACCTGCTGCAGGATCGGCGCCAGGTAAGTGAAGGCGACGAAGGTGCCGCCATAGCCGAGCGTGGTCATGGCGTAGACCAGCAGCAGGCGCGGCTTCTTCAGCACCGACACCTGGGTGAGCAGCGAAGACGGCTTGCTGCCGGCGATCGCTTTCGGCACCAGCAGCGCAATGCCGATGAAAGCGATCACGCCCAGCATGGCCACCGCCAGGAAGGTCATCTGCCAGCCGAAGTGCTGGCCGATGAAGGTCCCGAGCGGCACGCCGGTGACCAGCGCGACGGTCAGGCCGCTGAACATCAGGGCGATCGCGCTGGCCGCTTTCTCCCTCGGCACCAGGCTGGTGGCGATGGTCGAGCCGATCGAGAAGAACACGCCGTGCGCGAGGCCGGTCAGAACGCGCGCGGCCATCAGCGCTTCGTAGCCGGGCGCCATCCAGGCGACCAGGTTCCCGGCGGTGAACAGCAGCATCAGGCCGAGCAGCAGGAGTTTGCGCGGCACGCGGCCGGTCAGCGCGGTCAGCACCGGCGCGCCGATGGCGACGCCGAGGGCGTACAGGCTGACCAGCAGGCCGGCCGACGGGACCGACACGTGAAGGCTGGCGGCGATGGTGGGGATCAGGCCGACGATCACGAATTCCGTCGTCCCGATGGCGAAGGCGCTCAATGTCAGCGCCCAGAGTGCGAGTGGCATGATGTGTTCTCCCGGTGTCTATCTTGTTGATCGAAGCCAGCATTCTGAAGGCGGCGGGATACAAGAAAAACATGCTGCCGTACAATAGACTTTTGACTCGGAGTCACAAATGCTGGACATTGGCGCCCTGATTGCCTTCGTTACGGTCACGGAAACGGGATCGTTTTCGACCGCCGCCCAACAGCTGGGGCAGACGCCCTCGGGCGTGTCGCGCACCGTCTCGCGGCTCGAAAAGCAGCTCGGGATGACCCTCATGCACCGCACCACGCGACGCCTCGACCTGACCGCGGAAGGAGCCTGGCTGCTGGAGCGGGCGCGCCGCGTGCTGGCCGAAATGGCCGATACCGAGGCGCAGGCGGCGGCGCGGCGCGGCCACCCGGCCGGGCTGGTGCGGGTGAATGCCGCCACGCCGACGCTCGACCATCTGGTGGCGCCGCTGGTCTCGGACTTCCTCGACGAATACCCGCAGGTGTCGCTGGAGCTGACCAGCGGCGAGACCATCGTCGACCTGATCGAGGAAAAGGTCGACGTCGCGATCCGCATCGGCATCCTGCCCGATTCCAGCCTGAACGCGCGCCTGCTGGGGCGCAGCCGGGTGCGCGTGCTGGCCGCGCCGGGCTACCTGGAGCGCCACGGGCGGCCTGCGACGCCCGCCGACCTGGCCCGCCACCGCCTGCTGGGCTTCACGGCGCCGGCCTCGCTGAACACCTGGCCGCTGCGCGACGGCAGCCAGGAAGGCGTGCTGGCCAAGCCCCAGGTGACGGCGTCCAGCGGCGAGACGCTGCGCCACCTGGCCCTGGGCGGCGCGGGCATCGCCAGCCTGTCGGATTTCCTGACCGGCGCCGACGTCGCCGGCGGCCGCCTGGTGCCGCTGCTGGAGGAGGCCGCGCTGCCCTGGACCCAGCCGGTGTGGGCGGTGTTCTACAAGCAGGGTGCGCTGGCGCCGCGGGTGGCGGCCCTGGTCGAATTTTTGGCGCGGCGGCTGGCGGATGTGCTCGAAACCTGATGCTTTTTGTTAATATTGAAAATAGCTCATGTCAAACAGCAGAGGACCCATGACCCAACGCCGCCAGTTCCTGATCAATGCGCCCCTCGGCCTGCTGGCCGTCGCCGGCGCCGCCCGTGGTGAACCCCTTCCGCAAGTCGCCGACACGCCCGGCGCGCCGCCGACCTTCGGCGCCACCCCGGCGGTCGGCCCGGAGGTCACGCCGGCCACCTTTGCCGAAGCCGAAAAGCTGATGCAGGTGCAGTTGAGCCCGGCCGAGCGCCAGATGGCGGCCGGCAGCTGGCGCGTCTCGCTGGCGTCGACCATGGAGCGGCGCACCGGTCCGCGCAAGCTGGCGATCGAGGACAGCGTCGCGCCGGCCACGGTGTGGTCCCCGGCGACCGCCGTGGGCGCGTCCGCCGGGCCGGCGCACGAGCGCTTCGTGCGCAGCCGCGGCGATGCCGGTCCGCTGCCGCAGAAGGACGAGGACATCGCCTTCGCCCCGGTCACGAAGCTCTCGCGCTGGATCGAGACCCGCGCCATCAGCTCGGAACGCCTGACCCGCATCTACCTGGCGCGCATCAAGCGGCTTGACGGCAGGCTGCGCAGCGTGATCACGCTGACCGAGGAGCATGCCCTGGCGCGCGCGCGCCAGGCCGACCGTGAGATCGCCGCCGGCAAATACCGCGGCCCGCTGCACGGCATTCCCTACGGCGTGAAGGACCTGCTGGATACGAAGGGCATCCGCACCACCTGGGGCGCGGAGTTCAACCGCGAGCGCGTACCGGCCCGGGACGCCGCCGTGGTGGCGAAGCTGGATGCCGCCGGCGCCGTGCTGGTCGCGAAGCTGAGCCTGGGCGCGCTGGCGCTGAACGACGTCTGGTTCGGCGGCCAGACGATGAATCCCTGGCTGCCGGAAGAGGGCGCCTCGGGTTCCAGCGCCGGCCCGGGCGCGGCCACCGCCGCCGCCCTGGTCGCGTTCTCGATCGGCAGCGAAACCGGCGGCAGCATCGTCAGCCCGTCGATGCGCTGCGGCGTGACCGGCCTGCGCCCGACCTATGGCCGGGTGCCGCGCACCGGCGCCATGACGCTGTGCTGGTCGCTGGACAAGCTCGGGCCGATGACGCGCAGCGTCGAGGATGCGATGCTGGTGCTGAAGGCGATTTCCGGCGTCGATGCGGGCGATGTCGCCAGCGTGCCGGCGAAGCTCGATTACGACGCGAACGCGAAGGTGGCGGGCCTGAGGGTCGGCTATTTCGCCGACTGGATGAAGGAGGCGCCGGCCACCGACGTCGACCGCGCCGCACTGGAAAGCCTGAAGAAGCTGGGCTTGAGCCCGGTGCCGGTGATGCTGCCGGACTGGCCGTACCAGTCGCTGAACGCGGTGCTGTTCGCGGAAGCGGCGGCGGCCTTCGAAGAGATCACGCTGGACCACCGCGCCGACCAGTTGAAGGCCCAGGTGCCGGACGCCTGGCCGAACCTGTTCCGCGAAGCGCGCTTTCTGTCGGCGGTGGACTTCGTGCAGGCCGACCGCATGCGGCGCAAGGTGGCGCTGGAGATGGCGCGGATTTTCCACGAAGTCGACCTGCTGCTGGTGCCTTCGCTGCGCGACGAGATGCTGACGATCTCGAACTTCACGGGCCACCCTTCGCTGACCCTGCGCACCGGCTCGGTGACGGTGGCGCAGGCGCGCAGCGACTGGGCCCCGAACCCGGCGCAGCCGCTGCCGAGCTTCTCGCCGCCGCGCCGCGTGCCGCATGGGGTGACGCTGATCGGGCGCCTGTTCGATGAAGGGACCATCGGGCGTGTCGGGCTGGCGCTGGAGAAGGCGGCAGGCGTGGTAGGGGAGAGGCCGCCGGGGTTCTAGGCCGGCTTCAAGGCTGCTCCAGCCGCCTGTAGTAGATAAGCGAGTAAGCGGCCGGCGCCAGCGCCCCCAGCACGATCGCCCCGATCCCCAGCCCGAAGGGCAGGTCCAGCACCGCCGCCCCCAGCGCCACCAGCCCGCCCGCCACCATGGTCTTGCCGGCCAGGCGGTGGGTGGCGTACCAGACGCGGTCGCTGGCCAGGGTCCATGGCGTGCGCACGCCGAGCCAGAAGTTGCGCTTCACCTTGCCGAGCACGTTCCCCAGCAGGACGATGGCGGCGCCGATGCCGCCGAGCAGGGCGCGCGCCATCGGCATCGTGCCGGTCGAGACGCCCCACAGCAGCACCGCCTGGATATAGGCGAGCAGGGCCGCGACCACGATGCCGCAGTACCACCAGGTCGCGCTGAAGCCGCCGACCCGGAAGCGCTCGGGCGACACGCCCGGCAGCACCGTCCACAGCAGGGTCAGCACGGCCAGCAGCAGCGGCTGCGTGAAGACCCAGCCGCGCGGACCGTAGCGGTCGAGCTCGCCCACTGCATTCCAGTGCGCGGGCACGGTCGCCGGCAGGCGGCTGTAGACCAGCAGCGTGGCCGCCAGCACGAGCAGGCACAGCGGAACCGAGCACCACAGGAATCCCTTCTTCGTCATTGCCATCTCCCTTCATTTCCCTTTTATCGATCGTTCGGACCGCGCGCCATGTCCAGGGTCCAGGCCAGCACATCCTCCAGGACCGTCGTGTTCAGCGCGTACCAGATGGTCTGGCCTTCACGCCGGCTGGTGATGAGGCCGGCGTCCTTGAGCACCGAGAAATGGTGCGACATGGTCGGCTTGCTCATGTCGAAGCGGGCCGCGACGTCGCCCGCCGTCATCTCTTCCTTGCGCAGCAGGTGCAGGATCTCGCGCCGCGTCGGATCGGCAATGGCCTTGAAGGCGCCGGTGAGCTTGCCCGTCATGTTCGATTCTTTTCTAATTAGATGATTGCCTAAATATAGGCCGGGCCGGCGCCGACGTCAAGCCATCCGCGAAGCGCGCCGGACGGTATCATGATGTTTCTTCTACCTCTTCCATGACCAGCAGGAGCAAACACCATGAACACATCGTCCACCTCGGTGCTGCGCATCGCCGCCTTTTCCGACGGCGACCAGGGCGGGAACCCGGCCGGCGTCTGGCTCGGCCCGGCGCTGCCGCCGGAGGCCGAGATGCAGCGCCTGGCGCACGAAGTCGGCTTTTCCGAGACCGCCTTCGCCGTCAGGCAAGCGGACGGCTTCCGGGTGCGCTACTTTTCGCCGGCGGCCGAGGTGCCGTTCTGCGGCCATGCCACCATCGCCCTCGGCGCCGCGCTGGCGCGCACCTTCGGCGACGGCGTCTATCCGCTGGCCCTGAACCAGGCCAGCATCACCGTCGAAGGCCGGCACGAGGGCGGAATGGTCGCCGCGGCGCTGCAGTCGCCGCCGACCCGCAGCGCGCCGGCCGATCCGGTGCTGGTGGCCGCCGCTCTCGCGCTGTTCGGCTACGCCGAGGCCGACCTCGATCCGCGCATTCCGCCGGGCCTGGCCCATGCCGGCAACGACCACCTGGTGCTGGCCCTGGCCAGCCGCGAGCTGCTGGCCGCCATGCGCTACGAGCTGGAGGCCGGCCGCGAACTGATGCAGGCCTACGGCATGCCTACCATTGTGCTGGCGTGGGCCGAGAGCGCGCGCCGGTTCCATACCCGTAACCCGTTCGCGTTCGGCGGCGTCTACGAAGATCCGGCCACCGGCTCCGGCACCGCCGCCCTGGCCGGCTACCTGCGCGACCTCGGCTGGCCGCACGGCGGCGCGATCGACGTGGTGCAGGGCGAGGACATGGGCATGCGCTCCCTCCTGCGCGCCGATATCGGGGAGGCGCCCGGCAGTTCGATCCGGGTTGCGGGCACGGCGCGTTTCATGTAGGCGCATCCAGGCGCAAGCGGGCAGGGCGTCTTCGCACGCTCATGCGAAAAAATGAATTGGGGGCAAAAAAGGCGTTTCTTCCGGCCTTCGTTTTTTTTTAAGGGATTGATAATAATCAAAACGAATTGTTCATTATCCCTTTAATAGGAAGCCCAATCATGGATATGTGCAGCCCCGCCATCCGCCTCGCCGCAGCAGCAGAAGGCATGCCTGTCGAGCGCTTGCCGTTCACGATCCGCCGCGTGGAGACGGAGAGCAGCCTGTGGAAGGCGGTTGCCATCCGTCACGCCGCCTATGCGCGCCACGTGCCCGACTTCGCGCGCACGCTGACCGTGCCCGAGGCCAGCGACTATGAGGACGGCGCCGTGGTACTGATCGCCGAATCCAAGCTGGACGGCACGGCGCTGGGCACCGCGCGCATCCAGACCAACCTGAACGGCCCGCTGCACATCGAGGACTCGATCGAACTGCCCGAGTGGCTGCAAGGCCGCCGCCTGGCCGAGGTGACCCGCCTGGGCGTGTCCGAAGGACGCATCGGCCACGTGGTCAAGGTCGCGCTGATGAAAGCCTTCTTCCAGTACTGGGAGCAGAGCGGCACCGAATTCGCCATCGCCACCGGCCGCGCGCCGATCGATCGCCAATACGAACAGCTGATGTTTTCCGACGTGTTCGAGCCGGGACAGATGATTCCGCTCAGCCATGTCGGCAACATTCCGCACCGTGTGATGGCCTTCGAGATTGCCACCGCCGAGGCTCGCTGGACCGCGGCCAAACATCCGCTGCTGAAATTCGTACGCCAGACCAATCATCCCGATATCCAGATCGGCGAGTTGCGGACGCGCCACAAAATCGGGACGGTCCTGCCCCAGCGGACGCTCGCCGAAAGCCGGATCAGGGCGTTTGCCGCCGCCTGAGCCAAAAATTGCATGACGGAATCATAGTCAGGATGTATCCTTGCGGGCAAATTCGTTCAATCGATTGCCCTTATGTTTCAGCCGTTCCAGCGTTCCACTCCATTGCAGAAGAAGCTCCCGGTGACGGCCGCGCATCGCGTCGTCGAGGTGATGATGCGTCTGCTCTCGGTCTACCTGGTGCCGGCCGGCGTGGCGTTGGCCTCGGTGCTGGCGCTGGCGCTGTGGAATAGCCACGACGTCGCCTCCGGAGGCCAGGCGCTGGGCTTGCGCGTGGTGGCCGAGGGCAGTGGGCCGCTCCAGCCCGCCGCGGCGCTGCGCCAGCTCGCGCAGGCCGAGCCGGTCGATTTCTACGATACCCATCTTTCCGAAGCGCCGCTGTGGTTCAGGCTGCGTACCTCCGGCGTGGCCGGCGATCTGGTCGAGTTCCCTTCGCGCCATGCGCTCGCGATCCGCTGCTGGGACGCCGCGACCCTGCAACTCCTGGGCGACGCCTCGCGTGGCGGCGAGTCGGGGGCGCTGGCCGCGGTCAAGTCGGGCTTCGCCCTGCGGTTGCCGAGCGTGCCGGCCGACGTGCTGTGTCGCGCCACCTTTTCGGGCCCGGCGCACCTGACCGCGCTGCTGTGGCCGGCCGGCGAGCTGGCGCTCTCGACCCAGCAGTTCCACCGCCAGTCGGGCCTGCTCGACGGCGGCATGATCGTACTGAGCCTGTTCATCCTGATCACCGCCATCATCAACCGCCAGGTGCTCTACCTGCAATTCGCCGCCTGGCTGATCCTGAACCTGCGCGTGGGCGCGCTGTCGGCCGGCTGGGACACCCAGTGGCTGGGCCAGCTGGTGCCGCCCGACTGGCTGCTGCCGAGCCGCGCGCTGACCATGGCGCTGTACTCGATCTCGACCGTCACGCTGTACATGACCCTGTTCGGCGCCGAGCTGCTGCGCACCCGCTTCGCGACGCCCTTGCGCATCATGCAATGGGTATGCCTGGTCCTGCTGCCCTGCGCGCTGTGGCTGCCCTACGGGAACTTCCTGCCGGTGATGTGGGGTATCGTGGCGGCCGGGCTGACGCTCATGATCCTCGGCCTGGTCAACCTCATGCTGCGCTCGCAGTCGCGGGTGGCGATCTGGTTTGCCGCCTCCTTCGTCGTGACCTACCTGGGCGGCCTGACCGAAGTGTTTTCGGCCGCCCTCGGCGCACGCCAGCTGCTGGGCGTGGCCAACAGCGTGACGGCGGCGCTGGCTTCCAGCCTGCTGGCGGCGCTGGCGGTGGCTGAACAGATGCGCATCGAGACCGAGCGGCGCCTCGAAGCCCAGGACAAGCTGCAGCAGGCCTACGAGGCGATGCCGGTCGGCCTGTTTACCCTCGACACCTACGGCAACTTCCTGAGCGCGAATCCGGCCCTGCGCAAGATGCTGGGCGTCGACAAGATCATCCCGGGCCGTACCGCCTGGAAGCAGTTCTTTGCCGAGGGTGTCTGGACCGAACTGCAGGAACAGGTGCACCGCCAGAGCGAGGCCGAGATGCAGGTCGCCAGCCGCGACGGCGGCCAGCGCTTCATGATCAGCGCCACCCTCGCGGGCGGGCGCATCGAGGCCGTGCTGCAGGACGTCACTGAAAAGACCCGCGCCACCGAGCAGCTGCGCTTCATGGCCAACAACGACCCGCTCACCAAGGTCTACAACCGGCGCGGGCTCGAGAAGATGTTCGAGACGGTCGCCGCCACCGCGGCCACCGGCCGTCCCTTGACCCTGGCCTACCTCGACCTCGACCGCTTCAAGCTGATCAACGACCTGTTCGGCCACGCGGCTGGCGACGAAGTCCTCAAGCAGGTCTGCGAGCGCGTCTCGATGACCCTGGCCGGCAACCAGCAGGTGGGCCGGGTGGGCGGCGACGAATTCGTGATCGTGATGCCGGATACGGCGATCTCGATGGCCTCGCTGATCTGCCGCAGCATCGTCGACCGCATCGGCGGCTCGCCCTACCGGGTCGGCGACAAGGCCTTCCACGTGCGCGGCTCGGTCGGCCTGATCGAAGTTGCGCCGGGCATGGAGATGAAGGACGCCGTCTCGACCGCCGACCGCGCCTGCCGCGAAGCCAAGGACGGCCACAGCGAAGGCCTGGTGGTGTACAAGCGCGGATCGAGCGCCTTCCACGAGCGCGAGGCCGAACTGAACCTGGTGGCGCGCCTGTCCGGCCCGAACGCGACCGACGGCATGTTCCTCGAGATGCAGCCGATCATGTCGCTGCGTTCGCCGCACGAATCCCTGAACTTCGAGGTGCTGCTGCGCATGCGCGAGGACGACGGCCGCGTGTCGCCGGCCGGCCCGCTGATCGCGGCGGCCGAGAAGAGCGGGCGCGCGGGCGTGATCGACCGCTGGGTGCTGTCCAGCACCCTGGCCTGGATCGAGGACCATGCCGAGTCGCTGACCAACACCCGCTTCGTCTGCATGAACCTGTCGGGCGCTTCGCTGAACGACGAGCGCTTCGTCCAGGACACGCTGGAGATCCTGGCGCGCTATACCCACGTGGCGAGCCGCCTCTGCATGGAAATCACGGAGAGCGTGGCCCTGCACGACCTCGACAACACGCGCCGCTTCATCGACCAGGTGCGGGCGTTCGGCGTGAAGGTGGCGCTGGACGACTTCGGCGCCGGCTACACCTCCTTCTCCTACCTGAAGGAACTGCCGGCCGACGTCCTGAAAATCGACGGCAACTTCATCGTCAACATCAACGCCCATCCGGCCAACGTGGCCATCGTCGAGGCGATCGTCAGCCTGGCGGTCAACCTGGGCATGAAGACGATCGCCGAATGGGCCGAGGATGCGGAGACGGTGCGCACGCTGGCCGAAATCGGCGTCGATTACGTGCAGGGTTATGCGATCGCGCGCTCGCAGCCGCCGGAAAAACTGCTGGCGGCCAGTTCCTCGGCCAGCTTCATCAAGAACGAGGACGTACAGCAGCTGGTGCGCACCCTCGGCGCCTCGGCCAACGAGCCGGCGCTGGTCGACGTCGCGCAGCTGCGCGACCTACACTAATTCAGTCCGGCCAGGCGCGGCCGGGCTTCCTGCAGCATCATCATGCGGCGCGCTTCCTTCAGGGTCGCGACGTCGCGCGACAGCGGGGCAGGACGGACCTCCTGGGGCCGTTTCCAGCCGACGTGACGCAGTTCCGCGGACGTGACGACGTGGCGTTGCGGCAGCCGCGTCTCGCTCGACAGCCTGACCGTCGCGGCGCCGCTCTCGCAGGGCTGGTCGGTCAGGGTCACGTGGCCGCTCGCATCGACACATTTCACGATTTCGTTGCCGGCCATCGCCGCCGGCGCCGCCACGGCTGCCGACAGGGCGGCAACGGCGGCGATCATGCTCAGCAATCCAACTGGGCGCTTCATAATGATCTCCTGTGATGTCAGGCACAGTGTGCGCGCCGGGTCCGCCATCCTCTGTTCGTTGCCTCACCCTGGCCCGGGCCATCGTTCGCGTGTCTTTGTAGGACATCGCGCCCCCGGCAACAGGTGCGCTCGGCGGTAATCTGTGACATCATGCCCGATTGATAATTCGATATGTCCTGAATACTCCCTACATGCCGTCCCACCCCGACCTCGCCTCGAGCGAGGAGCTGCGTTACCGCGAGCTGTTCCGGCAAGCTCCGGTCAGCCTCCAGATCCTTGCCCCGGATGGCCGCACGCTGCGCGTCAACAAGGCATGGGAATCGCTGTGGCAGATCCACGAGGGGAGCGAGCTGCAGAAGTACGTACTCAGCGGGTACAACGTCCTCGCCGATCCGCAATTGATCTCGAACGGCATCCATGCCTATCTGGCGCGCGCGCTGGCCGGCGAGTCGGTCGAGATTCCGGCGATCCGCTACGACGTCGGCCAGCTCGAGGGCGGCGTCCGGCACGTGCGCTGGGTGACGGCGCGCGCCCATCCGATCAAGGACGAGGACGGCGCCGTGCTCGAGGTCATGCTGATGCACGAGGACATCACCGAGCGGATCGAGGCCGAGCGCGCGCTGCGCGTGCGCGAAGAGCGCTTCCGTTCCCTGGTGATGGCGACCTCGCAGATCGTCTGGACCAGTACGCCGGATGGGCGCGTGTTCGAGGACTCGCCTTCGTGGCGCAGCTTCACCGGCCAGACCTACGACGAGTGGAAGGAACACGGCTGGCTCGACGCCCTGCATCCGGACGACCGTGAACGCGTCGGCCGGCTGTGGGCGGAGTGCGTGGCGACCCGCACCGTGTTCGAGACCGAATACCGCCTGCGCCGCGACGACGGCTGCTACCGCTGGACCGCGGTGAAGGGCGTGCCGGTCCTCGACGAGGACGGGGGCCTGCGCGAGTGGATCGGCGCGAACATCGACATCCATGAGAAGGTCGTGGCCCAGGCGGAGCAGGCGCAGCGCCTGGAGCGGGAAAGTCATCATGCCGCCTTGCTGGCGCGGGTCGCGCGGGCCTCGCGCACCCTCCACACGGTCCGGACGGGCGGCGAAATGGCTGAAGCGCTGGTGCAGGAGGTGCGCGGCATCCTCGAAGTGCACCAGGCCGTGGTGTCGCTGAACGACGGCGAGACCTGGTCGCAGGCCATCACCGCGGTATCGCTGTCGGACAAATATGCGCACTACCAAGGCTATGCCGTGGCGCCCGACGGCAGCGGGATCTACGCGGAAGTCTGCCGCACCAACCGTGCGATGCGCCTGACGCAGGACGAGCTTGTCGCGCATCCGGCCTGGAAGGGCTTCGGCGCCTACGCCGCGTCGCATCCGGTGCTGCGCGGCTGGCTCGCCGTCCCGCTCATCGACCGCCACGGCAGGAATATCGGCCTGATCCAGGCCTCGGACAAGTACGAGGGCGAGTTCACGGAAGAAGACGAAGCGATCCTGGTGCAGCTGGCCTCGATCGCCGCTACCGGCTTCGAGAACGTGCGCCTGGTCGCCTCGCTGCAGGAGCAGGACCGGCGCAAGGACGAATTCCTGGCCATGCTGGCGCACGAGCTGCGCAATCCGCTCGCGCCGATCTCGGCCGCCGCGGACCTGCTGAGGATCGGCCACGCCGGCGCGGAAAGGGTGGCCCGTGCGAGCGAGGTGATCGGCCGCCAGGTACGCCACATGACATCGCTGGTCGACGACCTGCTGGACGTCTCGCGCGTCACCCGCGGCCTGATCCACCTGGAGCGCAAGCGCATCGAGCTCGGCGCCATCGTCGCCAGCGCGGTCGAGCAGGCGCGGCCCCTCGCCGAGGCGCGCGAGCAGGTGCTGGCGGTCGACCTGGCGCCCGCTTGCGTAGCCGTGGTCGGCGACGCCAACCGCCTGGTGCAGGTGATCGTCAACCTGTTGAACAATGCGGTCAAGTACACGCCGCGCGGCGGCCGCATCCTGCTCTCGGCCGTGCACGGGGAGGGAAAGGCGAGCATCGCGGTCCGCGACAACGGCATCGGCATCGACGCCGCCCTGCTGCCGCACGTGTTCGACCTGTTCACCCAGGCCGAGCGCACGCCGGATCGTACCCAGGGCGGCCTCGGCATCGGCCTGGCGCTGGTGCGCAATATCGTCGCCCTGCACGGCGGCACGGTCACGGCGCACAGCGACGGCCCCGGCAGGGGCAGCGTGTTCACGATCGTCCTCGACACCGCCGGCGCGCCGTCATGATGAAAAGGCGCTGCCGGACCAGGGGCCCGGCAGCGCCGTTCAGCGAAGCAAAAGCAGGGGTTTAGCTGCGGTTCGGGTTGTTCGGACGCGCATCCATGCGGTTCGGCACACCGTCGCCGTCGCGGTCATGGTCGCGGCGGTTGGGGACGCCGTCGCCGTCGCGGTCACCGCGGCGCCAGCCGCCGCGTTCCATTACCCAGTGGCCGTCGCGCTCGACCCAGGTCGGGGCGTTGTAGGCGTAGCCGTGGCGTTCGCGCAGCCAGGTGCCGCGCGTCCAGACGTAGCGGCCATGGCGGTATTCCCAGTGGCCCGGCGCCCAGACGTGACCATGGCGCGGCCGCGGGATGCGCTCGGCGCGCGGCGGCGGCGGGGCCTCGCGGATGATCACGGTGTCGGCCGCGGCCGGGACGGCGATGCTGCCGAAGGAACCGGCGAGCAGGGTGGCGATGAGAACCTTATGCAACTTGTTCATTGTGGCCTCCATGGTGAGTTATGTTGCAGTTTCACTCTACGCCCCGGAGGCGGCCGCGACTGTGCGCGGCTTAACGCGCTCAGGCTTTCGCACCGTTTTCCGCCAGCACGGTGCGGTCGCGCTGTTCAAGTACGCCGGTTTCCACGCGGTTGACCGTCACCAGGCGGAACAAGGCCAGCACCCGGATGATCAGCCAGCCACCGTCGAACTCCCACCAGCGCATCGACGCCTTCGCCGAGGCCGGATAGGCATGGTGGTTATTGTGCAGTTCCGCACCGCACAGGAGGATGGCGATCGGGAAGAAATTGCGCGAGTGCTCGCGCGTTTCGAAGTTGCGGTAGCCGACGACATGGAAAAAGCCGTTGGCGAAGCCGGCCGCCCAGACCGGCGACACCGAGAGCTGGAACAGCCAGATGTACAGGCCATGCTCGGCGCCGAACAGCGCCATCTCCGCCAGCAGGAAGAACCACGCGCCCTTGAAGCGGTGCTTCGTATAGAGATGGGTGTCCATCCAGTCGTCGTTGATGCCGACGCCGTAGGTCTTGATCACCTGCGGATCGGTCGCCGCCTTGCGGTACAGGAGCACGCCCTTGGCCAGGACGGTCCCGAGGCCGTGGATGACCGGGCTGTGCGGATCCTCGACCGTGTCGGTCTTGGCGTGGTGCTTGCGGTGCACGGCGACCCAGGCCTTCGTTGTCATCCCGAATGTCGTCAGGAAGATCCACATGCGGAAGAACTGGCACATCAGCGGATGGAAGGTGATGGCGCGGTGGCTGCGCGACCGGTGCAGGTAAAGCTCGCTCGCGATGATGCTCAATGCGAACGACACCGCCATGGCCAGCATGACGGCCTTCGGCGACAGATGAATAAGGCCTGAAAACATCGTCTTTCCTTTTTGTGAGATTACAAACTGGAAAGAAGAATAGCGGGACTGCCTTGTTTTCTAAGCCACGATTACAGCCGTTTTTACCGTCTATCTTCGGGTAATTCAGGCGGCCAGCGGAAACGCGAACTGCAGCACCAGGCCGCCGCCCTCGCGGTTGCGCACCTGCAGCTCGGCGTTGTGGCGAGTAAGGACGCGCTCGACGATCGCCAGGCCCAGGCCGGCGCCGTTGGCCTGGCCGCGCGCCGTGTCGAGGCGGGTGAAGGGGCGCAGCAGCAGCTGGATCTGGTCGTCCGGCACGCCGACGCCATGGTCGCCGATCTCGACCACGGCGCGGCGGCCGTGGCCCGTCATCCTGACATGGCAGGCGATGTCGATTTCAGTGACGTCGGCGCCCGGGGTCTTGCCGTAGCGGCGGGCGTTCTCGATCACGTTGTTGATCACGCGCCGCAGGTCGGTGGCGTTGGCCGGCACGTGGATGCCCTGTTCGATGGCGGTGCTGGTGCGTACGTCCGGCAGGCGGGCCGCCGCGTGCGCGCAGTCTTCCAGCAGCTCGGACAGGTCGACCGGCACGAAGGTGGCGGCTTCGGTCGGGCGCGCGAAATCCAGGAACTGGCCGATGATGGCGTCCATCTGCGCGATGTCGGACTGCATGCCCTCGCGCGCTTCCTGCGACAGGTTGGCCATCTCGACTTCGAGCTGCATGCGCGCCAGCGGCGTGCGCAGGTCGTGCGAGATGCCGGCCAGGATGATCGCGCGGTCCTTTTCGAGCTGCTGCAGGTCGTCGACCATCTGGTTGAAGCTGCGGTTGGCCTCGATGATCTCCTGCGAGCCTTTTTCGGGCAGCGGGGCGGGGCGCTTGCCCTCGGCGATCGCGCGCGCGGCCGCGGTCAGGCGCGCCAGCGGCAGGTTGACCAGGCCCGAGATCAGGGCGGCGCCCAGCAGCGACAGCGCGCCCACCACCGTGGCCCAGCCCAGCCACTGCACGCCGGTGAGGCCGGCGATGCGCTCGCGTTCGAGCATCAGCCAGTACTTGTCGCCGTCGATATCGAAGCTCATCCAGAAGCCCGGCATGTCGTTCACGCGGCGCGAGAAGCGCGTGTCCTGGCCCAGCTTTTCGCGCACGCGCGCGGCGATTTCCGGCATCAGGGAATTTGCCGGCGGCGGCTCGACCTTGTCGTCCGGCTCCAGCGTGAGGATGCGGATGCCTTCGTTCGACACCAGCTCGATCAGCAGCTCGCGCCGCAGGTCGGGCGAGGAGTGGGTCAGCGCGGCCTTGGTGAGGGTCACCACCGACACCAGCAGTTCGGCGGTCTGCTCGGCCTGCTTACCGCGCTGGAACACGTTGATCATCCCGATCCACGAGGCGATCGACAGCCCGGTCAGGAAGGAGAGCAGCAGGAAGGTGCGCCAGAACAGGCCGCTCTTCAGGCGGCCGAACGGGCGCGCGCGTCGCGCTTCGGACATCGTCGGGAACACTTAGCGCGGCTGGCCTTCCGGGATGAACACGTAGCCCAGGCCCCAGACGGTCTGGATGTAGAGCGGGCTCGAAGGATCCGGTTCGATCAGCTTGCGCAGGCGCGAGATCTGGACGTCGAGCGAGCGGTCGAACACCTCGTACTCGCGGCCGCGCGCCAGTTCCATCAGCTTCTCGCGCGACAGCGGCTGGCGCGCATGGCGGGCGAACACCTTGAGCACCGAGAATTCGCCGGTCGTCAGCGGCACCGTCTCGCCGTTCTTCTTCAGCGTGCGGGTGCCGAGGTCGAGCACGAAGTCGCCGAACTCGAAGGTCTGCGGAGTCTCGGAAGGCGCGCCCGGGATTTCGTCCGGGCCCTTGCGGCGCAGGACCGCGTTGATGCGGGCCACCAGTTCGCGCGGGTTGAAGGGCTTCGGCAAGTAGTCGTCGGCGCCCATCTCGAGGCCGACGATGCGGTCGACGTCCTCGCCCTTGGCGGTCAGCATGATGATCGGGGTCTGGTCGCCGGCGCCGCGCAGGCGGCGGCAGATCGACAGGCCGTCCTCGCCCGGCAGCATCAGGTCGAGCACCAGCAGGTCGTAGCGCTCGCGCAGCCACAGCTTGTTCATGGCCGGCGCGCTTTCCGCCGTCACCACCTGGAAGCCCTGTTCGGTCAAGTAACGGCGCAGCAGGTCGCGCAGGCGCACGTCGTCGTCGACCACCATGATTTTCGCGGAATGACCGTTGTTCTGGCCCCCGTTATTCGAATTTGTTGCATTCATGAGTCTGTCAATATTTGTCAGATTAATGTCGCTATGGTAACTTCATATGGCTTCGCGAACAGGAGATATTGCTGAGGCATTACATTGTGTTACAAACTTTACCCATTTGGCCTTATACCGTCGGTGGAATCCACATACACTGATTTCAACAGCTTATATCCTTACTTGGCATCGCGGAAGAGGCACACCATGAACAGCGTCAGCAACCACACCGCAGGAACGAAGGCAGGGCGTTTCGCCCGCTGCGCGCTTCGCAGTGCGCTGGCGTGCGCACTGGTTCTCGGCGCATCGGGCGCCGCGCTTGCCCAGCAGTATGGCGACCGCCGCGACGACCCCGCCATGCAGCAGCAGGGCGGCCGCGGCGCCGAGCACGAGCGCAGCGGCGGACGCTTCCAGCTGCCGCAGGAGCGCGATCCGCGCTACGACGTGCGCGCCTACGAAGAACAGCGCCGCATGCAGCAGTACCAGCAGCAGCAACAGCAGCAGCAGGACCAGCGCGACGCCCGCCGCGGGAGCGGCCGGATGACGCCCGACGAACGGCGCGACCTGCGCCGCCAGATCAACGAAGCCGGCATGGACCTCTACCCGCCGCGCCGTTGATACCGCTGGTTTCATTTCCATAACGCAACGTAGTTGCCAGATGTTTATTTAATTCGGGCAACGTGATACGCTACCCAGTCTATGCCTGGCCTAAACCTCGCCGGGCAGTAATCTGGACTGGGAGTTCCACGTGTCTACGGATTTTGCGCGCTTTTCCGCTTCCGGCCCCGAGCACTGCATCGCCAAGCGACACGACGGCGTCCACGCCGATCCGGCCGTGCTCGGCACTACCCTGGTTGCCGCCATCGACAGCATCTTCCGCGGCGGCCACTACCTCGCCGGCCTCGACTATCCGGTCCTGCTCAAGGCCTTGTTCGACCACGGCCCCGCGTTGCCGCAGGCGGCCGACGGCACGCCCGTGGCGCGGATCGCCGCCGACATCCTGCCTTTCGATCCCGCCCGGCGCGAGCTGTACCGCTCGGTGAAGATCGGCGCCGGCCGCGCCGAATACTATTTCGAGCCGGTCTGGTCGCCCGATCCCGCCGATCCGGAAGGCCCCGGCATGCCGGCCCGCCTCGACCTCGATGAATTCGTCGCCGACATGTGGCTCAAGGGGATCCGCTTCGGGCTCGACCTCGAGGCCGTGCGCGCCGCCATCGGCATGCACAAGGCCGATCGCATCACGGTGGCCCGGCGCCTCGATCCGGAGCCGGGGCAGGACGCGCGGATCGTCGAAGTCTCGGACGACATTCACCGCAACGACGCCCCGCGCCAGCTGGCCAACGGACGCCTCGACCTGAACAGCTTCCAGAACCGCTTCCCGCAGATCCAGCCCGGCGTGCGCCTGCTGCAGAAGGTGCCGCTGACCGCCGGCAAGCCCGGCTTCGAGATGTCCGGCACGGCGCTTCCGTCCAAGCCGGGCCGCGACGTCGACCTCGGCGAGTACGCCGGCGACGGCACCCGGGTCGAACGCCTGCAGGAGGGCGAGTTCCTGGTTTCGCAGCAGGCCGGCTTCCTGGCGGTCGACTCCTCGAGCAGCAGGATCTCGGTGGGCGCGAAGATCGTCAGCCGCGACGGCGTCAGCGCCAAGACCACCGGCAACCTGCAGCTCAGCGGCGATTACGAAGAGTTTGGCGAGGTGCAGGAAAAACGCGTCATCGAGGGCGAGAGCATCACCGTGCACGGCGACGTGTTCGGCGAGCTGGCCTCGCGCGGCGGCACGATTCTGCTGCACGCCAACCTGGTCGGCGGCAGCGCCCACAACCGGCATGGCGACATCCGCGTATGCGGGGTGGCGTCAGGCGCCGTACTGCAGGCCGAGGAGGGCGCCGTGCTGCTGGAACGCGCCGAGAACTGCGTGGTGTCGGGCAAGCGCGTCACGATCGCCCATGCGGTCAATTGCGAAGTGATCGGCGACGACGTCAGGATCGGCCTGGCCGAGGGCAGCGCCATCGCCGGGCGCCGCGTGACGGTCGAATCCGCGATGCCGCGCAAGCAGGGCGAGATGCTGGTCTACGTGCTGTGTCCCGACGGCGCCCAGGTGGACGAGGTCATCGCCGCGGTCGGCGAACGCCTGGCCCGGTTCGGCGAACTGGCGGCGCGCCACAAGGCCCGGATGGACGACATGACGGCGCAGCCCGAGGTGCGCCGCTACCTGATGCTGGCGTCGCGCGTGCGCAAGAACGAGATCAGCTTCACCCCCGAGCAGGCGCGCCAGTTCCAGCGCATGGGACAGGAGATCGGGCCGGCGCTGAAGGCGATCGGCGAGGTGTCCGGCCAGATCAAGCAGCTCGACGCCGACCAGGAGCAGGGCCGCAAGCTGCTGGCCGACCTCGAACGGCAGCGCCGCGACGCCTCCTGCGTCTCGGCCGTGACGGTGCGGCAGGTCGAGGGCGATACCCTGGTGCGCGTGCTCGGATTCAGCCCGGCGGCCGGCGCGCCGTATATCATTGCACCGCGCGAGACCAGGGCGCGCCTGCGCGGGCCGCAAACCGGCGAACTGCTGTTCTCCGGCGCGCAGGGAAGCTTCAGCTGGAGCAGCGAGCAGGTGGAGACCGCCTGACGACCGATAAGAACCAAGAGGAGAGAACAAATGAACATGATGCATCCACGCTATCGCCGCAGTGTGATCGCAACGCTGGTGGCCGGCGCCGTCATGGCGCTGCCGGCCGCCGCCGCCACCCGGGCGACGCCCACGAAAACCCAGGGCAAGCCGACCGTCGCCGAGGCGGAGCGCTTCATCAAGGACGCCGAGGACAGGCTCGAACAGCTCGGCCTGGACGCCCAGCGCGCCGAATGGGTGGCCGAGAACTTCATCACGCTCGACACCCAGACCATGACGGCCCAGGCCAACGAAGGCTACCTGACCCTGAGCGGCGAGACCGCCCTGAAGGCGCGCCGCTACAAGGACCTGAAGCTGCCCGAGGCGAGCGCCCGCAAGCTGATGCTGCTGCAGCAGACCCTGATGCTGCCGGAGGCTGCCGACCGCGCCACCTACGCCCGCTTGGCGGCGCACATGACCGGCGCCTACGGCTCGGCCAAGTACTGCCCGGAGGCCGCCGCCGGCGCCGCCGCCAAGCCGGCCTGCATGCCGCTCGGCGAACTCGAAAAAGTGCTGGCCACCAGCCGCGACCCGAATCGCCTGAAGGAAGCCTGGCTGGGCTGGCACGCCCAGTCGCCGGCCTACAAGGACGACTACGCGAAATACGTCGAGGTCTCGAACAAGGGCGCGCGCGCGATGGGTTATGCCGACACCGGCGCGCTGTGGCGCTCGGGCTACGACATGAGCCCGGAAGCCTTTTCAAGCGAGATGGAGCGCCTGTGGCAGCAGGTCAAGCCGCTGTACGATTCGCTGCACACCTACACCCGCTTCAAGCTGCGCCAGGCCTACGGCGCCTCCGTGGTGCCGGCGACCGGCCCGATCCCGGCCCACCTGCTGGGGAATATGTGGGCGCAGAGCTGGGACAACCTGTACCCGCTGCTCAAGCCCGCGGCGAAAGAGGGCGGCGAAGACCTGACCGCGCTGCTGGAAGAGCGCAAGACCGACGCCGTGGCGATGACCCGCTATGCCGAAGGCTTCTACACCTCGCTCGGCATGCGTGCGCTGCCTCCCACCTTCTGGGAGCGCTCGCTGCTGACCAAGCCGCGCGACCGTGAAGTGGTATGCCACGCCTCGGCTTGGGACCTGGACGGCAAGGACGACGTTCGGGTGAAGATGTGCATCACCCCGACCGCCGAGGACTTCCGCGTCATCCACCATGAGCTGGGCCACCTGTACTACGACCTGGCCTACAGCGGGCAGTCGCCGATGTTCAAGAACGGCGCCAACGACGGCTTCCACGAAGCCATCGGCGACACCGTGGCGCTGTCGATTACCCCGGCCTACCTGAAGAAAATCGGCCTGATGAAGACCGAGCCGGATCCGTCCCAGGACATCGGCCCGCTGCTCTACACCGCGCTGCAGAAGGTTGCCTTCCTGCCCTTCGGCTACATGGTCGACAAATGGCGCTGGCAGGTGTATTCCGGCCAGGTCAAGCCGGCCGACTACGACAAGGCCTGGTGGGCGTTGAAGGAACAGTACCAGGGCGTCTCGCGTCCGGCCCCGGTGCTCGACAAGGGGTTCGACGCCGGCGCCAAGTTCCACGTCGCCAGCGATACCCCGTACGCGCGCTACTTCCTGGCCCACGTCCTGCAGTTCCAGTTCCACCGCGCGCTGTGCCGCGAAGCCGGCTACACCGGCCCGCTGAACCGCTGCTCGGTGTATGGCAACAAGGAGGCCGGCGCCAAGTTCCAGCAGATGCTCGCGATGGGCAAGTCGAAGCCGTGGCCGGAAGCGCTGAAGGCCATCACCGGCGAAGACAAGATGGATGCGACGGCAATGCTGGATTACTTCGCGCCCTTGAAGCAGTGGCTGGACGAGCAGAACCGCGAGCTGGCGAAGACGGATGCGTCGGTGAAGCCCTGACATTTCCAAGGTCGTCCCCGCGCAGGCGGGGACGACGTTTACGGGTTGCGGGTCTTGACCAGCAGTTCGTAACACTCCGCCGCATCCTCGGGCAATCCCGCCATCAGCGCGGCATCCCCATCCTCCACCACCCCCTGCTCGGCCAGCATCCTGAGCTTCCCCAGGTAGTCGACCAGCATCAGCAGCCTCCCCAGCGGCGACATCGCGGCCCCCTTGCGCAGCCCGCCCTGTTCGCCCAGCGCCTGCACCACGCTGTCCGGGAAGTTCCACTCGCGCGCGATGTTGACGCTCAGCCGGCGCGTGTCGCGGCCCAGCTGGGCCCAGAACACGCCGGAGCCGAGCTGCGGCTCGCCCTTCGTGACCTGGTCCATGGTGCGCAGCGCCACGGTCAGGCCGACGTTCTGCAGCAGGGCGGCCAGGAAGGCGTCGAAGGCTTCGATGCCCAGGCGCGGCGCGAGTGCGCGCACTGCCATCGCACAGCGCTCCGAGTGCTCCCACAGGATCGGCGCCAGGCGCCGCACGTAGAAGCCGGAATGGACGTCGACGATGGGACGGAAGGCGACGGTCGTGATCAGCTGGCGCAGGCCTTCCTGGCCGATCAGGATCACGGCCTGCTCGACGCTGGTGACGGTGGCGCCGCTGCCCTGGTAGCAGCTGTTGGCGAGGCGGATCACCGCCGCCACCAGCACGACGTCGGACGAAATCGTGCGGGACAGCGCGCTGCCGGAGAAATTCTCGCTGCGCAGGCTTTGCAGCAGCTGCGGGATCAGGCCCGGCATGCGCCGCACCAGCGCCGCGCCCGACTGCTGCGAGGACAGGATCCCGGCCAGCGTCTCCAGCACCCGGGCCTCATGCGGATTGAGTTCCAGTCCGCCTTCGTCGGCGCGCTCGAACAGCCAGGCGTTCCAGGCGCCGCCGACATGCTCGAGGAGGTCGAACGGTACCGGCAGGCCGGACGGACGGGTTTCCACCCGGGCGGGCGCGGACGCCGGCGCAGGCGAGAGGACGGCGGCCGGCTCGGGCACTGACGCCGGCGCCGGGACCGGCGTGGAAGGCGCCGGGCGCGCGGGCGCGGCAGGGCCGGAGATCAGGCGTCGCAGCCAGCGGTACATGGTCGGTTCCTCGTGGTTTCGCTTGCGCACATGGGCGGACATTGTACGGACGCGCCTGCCGAAAGCAAGCTTGCTTCTGCTTATAGGAAAGATTGACTGCACTCAACTTTGTCAAAGGCTGCCGGTCGTAGCATGACAAGCTTGACGAAAGGACGCGCCATGCACGACACCCTGATATTCTCCGGTTCCCAAACCGCCCAGTTCCTGAGCTTCACGCTCGGCGGTCTCGAATATGGCATCGACTTCGGCAAGGTGCAGGAGTTGCGCGTGCTCAAGGCGCTCGAGCGCTTTGCCGCGAGCGGCGAGATCATCGGCGGGGTTGCCGTCTCGCGCGGGGTGGTCATCCCGCTGGTGGACATGCGGGTGGCCTGCGGCACTTCGCCGGACGCGCCCGATCCGATGACCGATGTGATCATCCTCAAGCTGTCCAGCTGCGTGATGGGGATGGTGGTGGATGGCGTGACCGGGGTGGTCACGCTGGGCGCGGAACAGGTCGCGCCGCTGCCGCCGGCCGCGGAGGACACGCATCCCGCCTACCTGCTCGGCCTCGGGCAGGTGGGCGGGCGGCGGCTGATTTTGGTGGATATCGAGAAGCTGATGTCGGTGCGCAAGCCGGCGGCGTCGCGGCAGGTGGCGTGAGCCGGCTCACGCCGCCAGGCTCTCCAGCTGCTCCTGCAAGCCCAGCCACTCTTCCTCCAGCGCCCCCAGATCGCGGACCAGGAATGCCTGGTCCGCCACCAGCGTCTTCAGCTCTTCCTTCTTGTCCGCCTCGTAGATCGCCGGCTCCAGCAGGCGCGCGTCGATCTCGCCCTTCCTCGCGTTCAGCTTGGCCATCTGCTCTTCCAGGCGCTTGATGCGGTTCTCGATCGGCTTCTTCACCGCGGCCAGGCGCTGGCGTTCCTCGGCTTCCAGGCGCTTCTGTTCCTTGCGGTCGACCGCTGCGATGGGCACTGCCGCCGCCGCGCCCGGCGCCGGTTTCTCGTCTTTCGACGGCAGCGGCGTGGCGCCGTCGCCCTTGCCCAGCTTGGTCTGGAACAGCCAGTTCTTGTAGTCGTCGAGGTCGCCGTCGAAGGGCTGCAGGCGGCCGTCGGCGACGATGATGAACTCCTCGGTGGTGGCGCGCAGCAGGTGGCGGTCGTGCGAGACCACCACCAGGGTGCCTTCGAACTGGGCCAGCGCCAGCGTCAGGGCTTCGCGCGTTTCGAGGTCGAGGTGGTTGGTCGGTTCGTCCAGCAGCAGCAGGTTGGGGCGCTGCCAGACGATCAGGGCCAGCGCCAGGCGCGCCTTTTCGCCGCCGGAGAAAGGCTTGATCGGGCTGGTGACCATATCGCCCGGGAAGTTGAAGCCGCCCAGGAAGTTGCGCAGCTCCTGCTCGCGCACGGTCGGCGCGATCTTTTGCAGGTGCCACAGCGGCGATTCGTCATGGCGCAGCATCTCGACCTGGTGCTGGGCGAAGTAGCCGATCACCAGGCCCTTGCCGAGGGTGGCGGTGCCGGCGAGCGGCGCCAGTTCGTTGGCGATCGTCTTGATGAGCGTGGATTTGCCGGCGCCGTTCACGCCCAGCAGGCCGATGCGCTGGCCGGTCTGCAGCGAGAAGTTCACGCGGTGGACGATGGTCTTGCCGCCGACCTTGTCGCCATGGCCGTCGAGGATCGGGTAGCCGGCGTCGACGTCTTCCATCACCAGCAGCGGATTCGGCGCCGACAGGGGATCGCGGAATTCGAACGAGAATTCGGCGGCGGCGCGCAGCGGCGCCAGCTCTTCCATCTTGGCCAGCGCCTTCATGCGGCTCTGGGCCTGGCGCGCCTTGGTGGCCTTGGCCTTGAAGCGGTCGACGAAGGATTGCAGGTGGGCGCGCGTGCGCTGCTGCTTTTCGAAGGCGGCCGCGGCCAGCACCATGTGCGCGGCGCGCTGGCGCTCGAAGGCGGAGTAGTTGCCCGAATAGCGCTTCAGCTTGCGCTCGTCGATGTGCACGACCACGTTCACGATCTCGTCGAGGAAGTCGCGGTCGTGCGAGATGATGATCAGGGTGCCCGGGTAGCGCTTCAGCCAGTCTTCCAGCCAGATGATCGCGTCCAGGTCCAGGTGGTTGGTCGGCTCGTCCAGCAGCAGCAGGTCGGAAGGGCACATCAGGGCCTGCGCCAGGTTCAGGCGCATCCGCCAGCCGCCCGAGAAGCTGGCCACCGGCTGCTGCATCTGTTCCAGCGAGAAGCCCAGGCCCAGCAGCAGCTGCTCGGCGCGCGACTGCACGGTATAGGCGTCGGCGTCCGCCAGCGCCGAGTGCACGTGGCCGATCGCGATCCCGTTTTCCTGGGTATGCGGGGCCGCTTCCAGGCGCTCCAGTTCCGACTGCAGCTCGCGCAGCTTGACGTCGCCGTCGATTGCGTAGTCGATCGCCGGACGGTCGAGCGCCGGGGTCTCCTGGGCCACATAGGCCATGCGCCAGCGCTGCGGGAAATCGATCTCGCCCTGGTCGGGGTGGAGTTCGCTGCGCAGCATCGCGAACAGGCTGGATTTGCCGGCGCCGTTCGCGCCGATCAGGCCGATCTTGTCGCCGGGATTGAGGGTGAGGTCGGCGTCTTCGAGCAGCGGCTTGGTGCCGCGCATGAGACTGACGTTGGAGAATCGGATCATAAGAAGCCTTAACCAACGTCGTCCCCGCGCAGGCGGGGACCCAAGTTGTCGTGACCCGCCACGAGCTTGGGTCCCCGCCTGCGCGGGGACGACGGTATCGCAAAAATTACCTGGCCAGCTGCTCGGCCGTCAGCAGGAACACGGCGTCGTCACCCTGGCTGGTGGTCAGCCAGGTCAGGCCCAGGTGGCCGAAGGCCGCTTCGGCGTAGTCGCGCTCGTTGCCGATCTCGACCACCAGCACGCCTTCCGGCGTCAGGCGCTCGGCGGCGCCGTCGACGATCTTGCGCACCAGGTCCATGCCGTCTTCGCCGCCGGCCAGGGCGATCTGCGGCTCGCGCATGTATTCCGGCGGCAGGCGCGACATCGAATCGCTGTTCACGTAGGGCGGGTTGGTGATGATCAGGTCGTACTTCTTGAACGGCACGTTCTCGTACAGGTCGGACTCGATCGGGTTCACGCGGCCGGCCAGCTTGTAGTCGCGGATGTTGCGCTCCGCGACCGCCAGCGCATCCTTCGAGATGTCGACCGCATCGACCAGCGCGTTCGGGAAGGCGTCGGCCAGCATGATCGCCAGGCAGCCGGAGCCGGTGCACAGTTCGAGCACGTTCTCGACGCCGTCCGGATCCTGCACCCAGGGGCTGAACTGGTTCGGGATCAGCTCGGCGATGAAGGAGCGCGGCACCAGCACGCGTTCGTCGACGTAGAAGTTGTAGCTGCCCAGCCAGGCTTCGTTGGTGATGTAGGCGGCCGGCACGCGCTCCGTCACGCGGCGCTCGATCACGTTCAGGACCTGCAGCACTTCTTCCTGCAGCAGGCGGGCGTCGAGGAAGGGATCGAGCTTGTCCAGCGGGAGCTTCAGGGTGTGCAGGATCAGGTAGGCGGCTTCGTCGAGGGCTTCCGCGCTGCCATGGCCGAAGAACAGCTTGGCGGTGTTGAAACGGGTGACGGCATAGCGCAGCAGGTCGCGCGGCGTGCAGAAATTGGGCGTGGTCATGGCCATGACGGGGTCTCGCAGAAATGGTTACGCCGCGGACGGCGAGGGCGCCAGCAACGCTTCCAGCGTGCGGCGGTAGATGTTCTTGAGCGGGTCGACGTAGCGCAGCTCGATGTGTTCGTCGATCTTGTGGATGCTGGCGTTCGGTGGCCCGAATTCTATCACCTGGGGGCAGATGCGGGCGATGAAGCGCCCGTCCGAGGTCCCGCCGGTGGTCGACAGTTCGGTGACGACGCCCAGCTCGTGCCGGATGGCGCCGCAGATCGCGTCCGACAGCGTGCCCTTCGGGGTCAGGAAGGGTTCGCCCGACAGGGTCCACTTCAAATCATAGTCCAGGCCGTGGCGGTCGAGGATGGCGTGCACGCGCGCCTCCAGGCCGTCGGCCGTGCTGGCGGTCGAGAAGCGGAAGTTGAAGTCGACCTTCATCT
The DNA here is from genome assembly GCF_001412595.2 of Massilia sp. WG5. Classification (NCBI taxonomy): domain Bacteria; kingdom Pseudomonadati; phylum Pseudomonadota; class Betaproteobacteria; order Burkholderiales; family Oxalobacteraceae; genus Massilia; species Massilia sp. WG5. The sequence goes on along the minus strand of NZ_CP012640.2, from coordinate 1,535,394 downwards.
GGCCCGGGATGACATTGTTGGCGCCGGTGCCGGCATGGATGTTCGAGGCCTGCCAGCTGGTCGGCGGGAAGTACTCGTTCCCGTCGTCCCACTTTTCCGCCGCCAGCTCGGCCAGGGCCGGCGCCGCCAGGTGGATCGGATTGCGCGCCAGGTGCGGGTAGGCGATGTGGCCCTGCACGCCCTTGACCGTCAGGCAGCCCGACAGCGAGCCGCGGCGGCCGTTCTTGATCATGTCGCCCAGCACGTGGCTGGAAGTCGGTTCGCCGACCAGGCAGTAGTCGATCGTCTCGCCGCGCTCTTCCAGCATCTCGCAGACGACCACGGTGCCGTCCACGGCGGGGCCTTCCTCGTCGCTGGTGATCAGGAAGGCGATCGAACCGGCATGGCCCGGATGCGCCTCGACGAACTCCTCGACGGCGACGACCATAGCCGCGATCGAGGTCTTCATGTCGGAGGCGCCGCGGCCGTACAGCTTGCCGTCGCGCCGGGTCGGGGCGAAGGGCTGCGACTGCCACTGGTCGAGCGGGCCGGCCGGCACCACGTCGGTGTGGCCGGCGAACACGAACACGGGCGACTCGGCGCCCCTGCGCGCCCACAGGTTGGTGACGCCGTTCGATTCGATCGTTTCGCAGTGGAAGCCGAGCGGAGCCAGCAGTTCCTTCAGACGCTGCTGGCAGCCCTTGTCCTGCGGGGTGATCGAATCGAGGGCGATCAGCTCCTCGGTCAGCTGCAGGGTGCGGGACGTCTTCATGCCGGCCAGTCTCCGAAACTGCGTTCGTACTCGGCGGCCGAGAACCCGACCTTCAGCGGACCGGCGCCCTCGAGCACCGGGCGCTTGACGACGGAAGGATTCTCCAGCATCAGCTCGAGCGCGCTGGCCTTGTCGACGACTTGCGCGCGGCGCTCGTCCGACAGCTTGCGCCAGGTCGTGCCCTTGCGGTTGACCAGGACTTCCCAATCCTGCTGTTCCAGCCAGGCCGCAAGGATCTCCCGTGTGAGACCTTGCTTCTTGAAATCGTGGAATTCGACGTCCTGACCGTGCTCGGCCAGCCAGGTGCGCGCTTTCTTGACGGTGTCGCAGTTCGGAATACCGTAGAGAGTTTTTTTCATGGCGTTGGTGCAGGGGAAAGGCGCGAAGGATAGCACAGGCCGCTACCTCCTGAGGATAGTTTAGCAACGCCGGTTTTGGGCTGTCGCCGGGCTTGCGAATGAACGGATTTGTGACCCGGCGTCACAAATCCGTGGCCGTTCAATTGTCGAGCGTAAATTCCGTGAACGACGGCCCGGCCGCTTCCTCGGCCGGCCTGGCCTGCTCCTCGGCCTTGGCCTGGCTGTCCGGCCCGTTGTTGATGAGCCACAGCAGGTTGGTGGCCGAGTCGGCGTTCGCCAGCGCTTCGTCCTGGGTGATGAGGTCGGCCTGCACCAGTTCCAGCAGCGCCTTCTCGAAGGATTGCGAGCCCGGCGACAGGCTCTTGTCCATCGCTTCCTTGATCTGGCCGATGTCTCCCTTTTCGATCAGGTCGGCGACGTAGCGGGTGTTGACCATGATCTCGACCGCGGCCTGGCGCGCGCCGCCGGCCTTCGCGCGCACCAGGCGCTGCGAGACGATCGCCTTGATCGCCGACGACAGGTCCTGCAGCAGGGCGGGGCGGTTCTCGATCGGGTAGAAGCTGATGATGCGGTTCAGCGCGTTGTAGCTGTTGTTGGCGTGCAGGGTCGCCAGCACCAGGTGGCCGGATTGCGCATAGGCCAGGGCGGCGGCCATGGTGTCCTTGTCGCGGATCTCGCCGATCAGGATGCAGTCCGGCGCCTGGCGCATCGAATTGCGCAGCGCGACCTCGAAGCTGCTGGCATCGCTGCCGATCTCGCGCTGGTTGACGATCGATTTCTTGTTCTTGAACAGGTACTCGATCGGGTCTTCCAGCGTCAGGATGTGGCCGGAACGCTGTTCGTTGCGGTGGTCGAGCATGGAGGCGATCGTGGTCGACTTGCCGGAGCCGGTGGCGCCGACGATCAGCAGCAGGCCGCGCTTTTCCATGATCAGATCAAGCAGCACGGGCGGCAGGCCCAGCTCGGACAGCGGCGGGATATTCGCCGGCACGAAGCGGAACACGGCCGAGATCGAGCCGCGCTGGCGAAACGCGGACAGGCGGAAGCGTCCCAGGTTGGGCACGGAAATGCCCATGTTCAGCTCGTTCTCGCGCTCCAGTTCGGCCATCTGCTCGGGCGAGGCGATCTCGGCCAGCAGCACCTGGATGTTTTCCGGCTCGAGCTTGTTCTGGTTGATCGGGATGAGGTTCCCGTTGATCTTGATGTGGACGGGGGAATTGACCGCGAAGAACATGTCCGACGCGTTCTTTTCCTTCATCAACTGGAACAGGCGTTCCATCATCATGGTTTTCTCTCCCTTGCTTCGCGGTAATTTTTGCGTTTCGGGGATTCTAACCTGTCGGGGCGGTACTTGGGCCCCCGCCTTCGCGGGGGCGACGATCATGTCACGCGCGCGACCGGCAGGCTTACACGCCGCGCAGCAGTTCGTTGATGCCGGTCTTCGAACGCGTCTGCGCATCCACGCGCTTGACGATCACGGCGCAGTACAGGCTGTACTTGCCATCGGCTGACGGCAGCGAGCCCGAGACCACCACCGAGCCGGACGGGATGCGGCCGTAGCTCACTTCGCCGGTTTCGCGGTTGTAGATCTTGGTCGACTGGCCGATGTACACGCCCATCGAGATCACCGAGTTCTCTTCGACGATCACGCCTTCGACGATTTCCGAACGCGCGCCGATGAAGCAGTTGTCTTCGATGATGGTCGGGTTGGCCTGCATCGGTTCCAGCACGCCGCCGATGCCGACGCCGCCGGACAGGTGGACGTTCTTGCCGATCTGGGCGCAGGAGCCGACGGTGGCCCAGGTGTCGACCATGGTGCCTTCGTCGACGTAGGCGCCGATGTTGACGTAGGACGGCATCAGCACCACGTTCTTGCCGATGAAGGAGCCGCGGCGGGCCACGGCCGGCGGGACCACGCGGAAACCGCCCTTGGCGAAGTCTTCCGCGGTGTAGTCGGCGAACTTGGTCGGGACCTTGTCGTAGAACTGCATGCCGCCGCCTTCGACCGGGACGTTGTTCTCGAGGCGGAAGGACAGCAGGACGGCCTTCTTGATCCACTGGTTCACGACCCAGCTGCCGCTGTCTCTCTGGGCGACGCGCAGGCTGCCGTCGTCAAGGCCGGCGAGGACGTGGGCGACCGCGTCGCGCACTTCCGCGCTGGCGCTGTTCGGGCTGATCTCGGCGCGCTGTTCCCACGCGGTGTCGATGATGGTCTGGAGTTGTTGGGTCATGATGTGTCAGCGTTTCAGGTTATGGAGTAATCGTTGCGCGTCTCAGGCGGACGCCTTCAGGTCCTTGCAGAACTGGACGATGCGGTTGGCCGCTTCCAGTCCTTCGTCCACACCGGCGACGAGCGCCATGCGGATGCGGTTGCGTCCCGGATTGCTGCCGTGCGCGTCGCGCGCCAGGTAGGAGCCGGGTAAAACCGTCACATTATATTCGGCGTACAGGCCGCGTGCGAATTCGGTGTCGGACAGGCCGCTGGCGCGCACGTCCGCCCACAGGTAGAAGCCGGCGTCGGGCAGTTCGACATCCATCACCTGCCTGAGCATCGGCGTGATCAGGCTGAACTTTTCCTTGTACAGGTTGCGGTTCTCCTGGACGTGGGCCTCGTCGTTCCAGGCCACGCAGGATGCGGCCTGGATCGGCGGCGACATCGCGCCGCCGCTGTAGGTGCGGTAGAGCAGGAATTTCTTCAGCACGTCCGGATCGCCGGCCACGAAGCCCGAGCGCATGCCCGGCACGTTCGAGCGCTTCGACAGGCTCGAGAACACGACCAGGTTGGCGTAGGGACGCTGGCCGGCGCTGCGGCCGAGCTGGTGCGCCGCCTCCAGCGCGCCCAGCGGCGGGGTCGAGCCGAAGTAGATCTCGGAATAGCATTCGTCGGCCGCGATCACGAAGCCGTGGCGGTCGGACAGCTCGAACAGTTCGCGCCAGTCGTCCAGCGTCAGCACGGCGCCGGTCGGGTTGCCCGGGGAGCAGAGATACAGGAGCTGCACCCGCGCCCAGACATCGTCCGGCACGCCGGCATAGTCCGGCGCGAAGTTGCGGGCCGGGACCGAATTCACGAAGTAAGGCTCGGCGCCGGCCAGGTAGGCCGCGCCTTCGTAGATCTGGTAGAAGGGGTTCGGGCACATCACCAGCGCGCCGGCGCGCGGGTCGATCACGCACTGGGCGAAGGCGAACAGCGCCTCGCGCGAGCCGTTCACCGGCAGCACCATGGTGTCCGGATTCAGCGCCGGCACTCCGTAGCGCCGCTCCAGCCAGCCGGCGACGGCCGCGCGCAGCGGTTCGCCGCCGTGCGTGCTCGGGTAGTTCGCCAGGCCGGCCATGTGCTGCGTCAGGGCCTTCTGGATGAAGGCCGGGGTCGGGTGCTTGGGTTCGCCGATGCCGAGGCTGATGTGGGCGTACTCGGGATTCGGCGTGACGCCGGCGAACAGCTGGCGCAGCTTTTCGAAGGGATAGGGGTGCAGTCGTTCGAGATGTGGGTTCACGGCGCTATCGGGTCAGATGGGTCGGTCAAGAAGATCAATTATAACGAGGCCGGCACGATGCTGCTTTTGCATGAAATGCGGTAATATTTCCGATGTGCCCCACAATTACGCCCGCAGCCTTCTCGGCCATGCGCGCAACCCGCGCGCCAACCGCCACCTCGGCGTGGCGCTCGCCTTCGTGGCCGGCGCCATCAACGCCGGCGGTTTCCTCGCCGTGCACCGCTACACCTCGCACCTGACCGGGGCGATCTCGTCGGCGGCCGACCAGCTCGCGCTCGGCGCCTGGGGCCTCGCGCTGGACGCCTTCGGCGCCGTGCTGTCCTTCCTGCTGGGCGCCGCCTGCACCGCGCTCGCCGTCAACTACGGGCGCCGGCGCGGCCTGGCCAGCGAGTATGCCTTGCCGCTGCTGCTGGAAGCGGTCCTGCTGCTGGCCTTCGGCGTGCTGGGGGCGCGCCTGGCCGACGTCGACGCCCTGTTCGTGCCGGCCACGGTCATGCTGCTGTGCTTCATGATGGGCCTGCAGAACGCCTTGATCACCAAGCTGTCGCAGGCCGAGATCCGCACCACCCACCTGACCGGCATCGTCACCGACATCGGCATCGAACTGGGCCGGATGGCGTACTGGAACCGCGATCCGCTGCAGCCGAAGGTGGCCGCCAACTGGCCGCGCCTGCAGCTGCTGCTGTCGCTGCTGCTGAGTTTCTTTGCCGGGGCCGTGGCAGGCGCCCTCGGCTTCAAGCATGCCGGCTACCTGGCGACGCTGCCGCTGGCCGGCATGCTGTCGCTTCTTGCGATCGTGCCGGCGCTCGACGGCCTGCGCCGCCCGACTCCACGCTGAGCCAGGTCAGCCCGCCAGTGCCCGCTCGCGCCACGCGCCCGGATTCATCCCCGACCATTCGCGGAAGGCGTGCGTGAACGCGCTCTGCTCCTGGTAGCCGAGCAGGAAGGCGATATCGGCCAGCGACAGGCCGCGCTGGCGCAGGTAGTCCTGGGCCAGCGCATGGCGCGCTTCGTCCAGCACCTGCTGGAAGCTGGCGCCGCTGTCGGCCAGCTTGCGCTGCAGGGTGCGCGGCGACAGGCCCAGCTCGGCCGCGATGCCGGCCAGGCGCACGCGGTCGTTCGCCAGGTTGCGGGTCACGCAGGCGCGCACCTGGGCGGCGATGCCGTGGCGATCCCGCTCGTCTTCCCGTTCTTTCAGCAGGCGTTCGGCATGCTGCTGCAGCACCGGGTACATGCCGGCGTCGGCGTTCGGCACCGGCATCGCCAGCAGGGCGGCGTCGAAGCAGGCCAGGTGGGCCTGCGCGCCGAACACCGGCACCATCCCCAGCACCCGTTCGTACTCGTCCGGGGCGGCGTCGCTCGCGTGGGCGAAGGCCAGGCGCAGCGGCGCCAGCGGACGGCCGGCGAGCCAGGAGCCGAGCGTGCGGATACCGGCGAACACGCTCTCCGCCAGGTGCCGGCTGGCGTCCGGGAAGTGGCTGGTCCAGGTGTAGCAGGCGAGCTGCGAGGCGCCGTCGACTTCCAGACGCGAGCGCCCGAGGTCGTGGGCGAGCTGTTCGTAGCGCTGCGTCTGTTCCAGGGCCTGGGCGAAGTCGGCGCAGGCCAGCAGGATCAGGCCGTAGACGCTGTAGGTGCCGAGCCGCACGCGCTCGCCCACGTGCAGGCCGAAGTGCGGATCCTTCGCCAGCTCGGCCCCGGTGGCCAGCAGGGCGATGTAGTCGCGCGCCGCCAGCGATTCCGGCAGCGGATCGAGCGGGACGGCGAGGCCGGCCGCCTGCGCGAGCGCGCGCGCGTCCACGCCGCGCGCGGCGGCGGCCTCCAGCAAGGGCTGCAGGTAGGACCCGGTGACCCGGGCCGGTGGCATGTTCGAACAAGCGCTTGGCATGAATCCGCAAGACATCGGAAAGGGATTGCCTTATCTTCTTGTAAAGCATAAATAAAAACAAGGGGAGAAGCATGCGACGCTGGAACGGCTGGGGAGACGACACGATCGAGGTGCCGGTCGGCGAGGGCGCGCTGCACCTGCTCGAACAGGCGCTGGGGCCGGGCGCCGCGCCGCGCGACGCCACTTTCGAGGCCGTGTGCGCGCAGCTTGCGCCTTCGCGCCTGCCGCCGCATCCGCTGGTCGACACGGCGCCGGCGGTGCGGCTCACCCATGCGCTGGGCCAGAGCCTGCCGGACTGGCTGCGCCTGCGCTATGGCCGTATCGAGGCGGCGCCGGACGGCGTGGCCTTCCCGGAAAGCGCGGACCAGGTGCGCGAGCTGATCCGCTTCGCCGTCGATGCCGGCGCGGCGATCGTCCCGTATGGCGGCGGCACCAGCGTGTGCGGCCACCTCGACGCGGCGCGCGGCCGGCCGACGCTGTCGGTCGACATGAAACGCCTGCGCGCGCTGACCAACCTCGACCCCGCGTCGCTGCTGGCCACCTTCGGCGCCGGCGTCGCGGGGCCGGACCTCGAAGCCCAGCTGCGCGCCCACGGCTATACCCTCGGCCACTTCCCGCAATCGTTCGAGTATTCGACGCTGGGCGGCTGGGTCGTCACGCGCTCGTCCGGCCAGCAGTCGCTGCGCTATGGCCGCATCGAGCAGCTGTTCGCCGGCGGCCGCATGGAGACGCCGCAGGGCACCCTCCACCTGCCGACCTTCCCGGCCTCGAGCGCCGGCCCCGACCTGCGCGAGCTGGTGCTGGGCTCGGAGGGGCGGCTCGGCATCCTCACCGAGGCCACCGTGCGCATCAGCCCCTTGCCGGAATTCGAGGCTTTCCACGCCGTGTTCCTGCCCGACTGGGAGCGCGCCGAGCTGGCGGTGCGCGCGATCGTGCAGGCGCGGCCGGAGCTGTCGATGCTGCGCCTGTCGAATCCGGCCGAGACGGCGACCTTGCTGAGGCTTGCAGTACATGGGAAAAGCGCGGCCAGGCAGGTCGCCCTGCTGGAGGCCCTGCTGCGCCTGCGCGGCGCCGGCGAGGGCAAGTGCCTGCTGCTGGTCGGCGCCAGCGGCGCCAGGGCGCAGGCGCGCGCCTCGCTGGCCGCGGCCCTGAAGACCGCGCGCCGGCACGGTGGCGTGCATGCCGGACGGGGCCTGGGCGAGCGCTGGAAGAAGAACCGCTTCCGCAATGTCTATCTGCGCAACGCCGCCTGGGAGCGCGGCTATGCGATCGACACCGTCGAGACCGCGCTCGACTGGCCGCGGGTGACGCCCGCGATGCATGCGGTCGAGCAGGCTGCCGCCGACGCGCTGGCCGCCGACGGCGAACGGGTGCATGCCTACACCCACCTTTCGCACCTGTATGCGCAGGGCGCCAGCGTGTACACGACCTTCATCTGGCGCCTGGCGGGGAATATCGACGCCGACCTGGCGCGCTGGCGCCGCCTCAAGACCGCGGTGTCGGAAGCGATCGTCGCCGGCGGCGGCACGATCAGCCACCAGCACGGCGTCGGCACGGATCACGCGCCCTGGCTGCGCATGGAAAAGGGGCCGCTCGGCATGCAAGCGCTGCAGGCGCTGTTCCGCCAGTTCGACCCGGACGGCTGCATGAACCCCGGCAAACTGGTGACACCATGAGCGGCGACCTGTGGCGGCGCGGCGGACGCGGCGGCTTGCCTGCGCTGATGGACCGCGAGTGGGACCTGCTGGTGATCGGCGGCGGCATCACCGGCGCCGGCATCCTGCTGGAAGCGGCGCGGCGCGGGCTGCGCGCGATCCTGGTCGAGCAGCGCGACTTCGCCTGGGGCACGTCGAGCCGCTCTTCGAAGCTGGTGCATGGCGGCCTGCGCTACCTGAAGGACGGCCACCTGCACCTGACCCGGGAGTCGGTGCGCGAGCGCGAGAGCCTGCTGCGCGATGCGCCCGGCCTGGTCGAGCGGCAGGGCTTCGCCTTCGCCCATTACGAAGGCCAGCGCGGCCGCCGCAGCTTCCTGGCCGGGCTGGCCGTCTACGACCTGCTGGCGGGGCGGCGCGAACGGCACTGGCTGGCGAAGGACGCGTTCCTGGCGCGGGCGCCGAACGTGGCGCACACCAGGCTGGCCGGCGGCATCGTGTATACCGACGCCAAGACCGACGACGCGCGCCTGGTGATGCGCGTGCTGGGCGAGGCGATGGCGCATGGCGCCGCCGCCATCAACCATGTCGCCGCGCGCTCGCTCATCCGCGACCAGGGCCGGGTCGCCGGCGCCATGCTGGACGACCGGATCGGCGAAGCCAGCTACGGGCTGCGCGCGCGGGTGGTGGTCGACGCCACCGGCGCCTGGTCCGGCGCCCTGCATGGAAAAGGTCCGCGCCTGCGCCCGCTGCGCGGCAGCCATCTGGTGCTGCCGGCCTGGCGCCTGCCGCTGTCCCAGGCCGTGAGCCTGATGCATCCGCGCGACGGGCGCCCGGTGTTCGCCTATCCCTGGGAGGGCACGACCCTGGTCGGCACCACCGACCTCGATCACGCCCAGCCGATGGAGCGGGAAGCGCGCATCACGCGGGGCGAGCTCGACTATCTGCTGGCGGCGCTGCAGGCCCAGTTTCCCGCGCTCGGCATCGGCGAAGGCGATGTGCTGTCGACCTTCGCCGGCGTGCGTCCGGTGATCGCCGGCGGCCATGCCGACGCCTCGCGCGAGGGACGCGAGCACAGCGTCTGGAGCGAGGACGGGCTGGTGGCCGTCGCCGGCGGCAAGCTGACCACCTTCCGTGCGATCGCCCTCGACGCCCTGAAGCAGGTGCGCGCGCAGCTGCCGGAATGGCGCGACGAATTGCGGCCCTGCAGGGTGTTCGCGGCCTTGCCCGAAGCCGCCGACGGCCGCGTGCCCGCCGGGCTGCTGCGGCGCCTGCGCGGGCGCCATGGCGCGTCGTGCGCGGCGCTGCTGGCCGCCGCGCACGCGGAGGAATTCGCGCTGATCCCCGGCACCGAGACGCCGTGGGCCGAGCTGCGCTGGGCCGCGCGCGCGGAAGCCGTGCAGCATCTGGACGACCTGTTGCTGCGCCGCACCCGCCTGGGCCTGCAACTGAGGCAGGGCGGAGCGGGACTGATGCCGCGCATCCGCACGCTGTGCCAGCCGGAGCTCGGCTGGACCGACGCGCGCTGGGAGCAGGAAGAACAGGCGTACGCGGCCCTGTGGCGCACCCACTACGGCCTGCCGCCGGAGGACGCCGCATGAGCATGCAGCCGACCATCCTCGCCATCGACAACGGCACCCAGAGCGTGCGCGCGCTGCTGTTCGACCTGCAGGGGAATATCGTCGCCAAGTCGCAGGTCATGCTGGACGCGTATTTTTCCGAGCAGCCCGGCTGGGCCGAGCACGACCCCGAGGATTACTGGGCCTCGCTGTGCAAGGCCTGCCAGGGCCTGTGGCGCCAGCCCGGCGTGGAGAAGAGCGCGCTGCAGGGCGTGGCCGTGACCACCCAGCGCGGCACCGTGGTCAGCCTCGGCCGGGATGGGCGCCCGCTGCGCCCGGCCATCACCTGGCTCGACCAGCGCCGCACCGATGTCCATCCGCCGATCGCCTGGTGGTGGCGGGCGGCGTTCAGGCTGGCCCGCGTCGACGGCACCATCGACTACTTCCGCGGCGAGGCCGAGATCAACTGGATCAAGGCCCACCAGCCCGACATCTGGGCGGCGACCGACAAGTTCCTGCTGCTGTCCGGTTACCTGAACTGGCGCCTGTGCGGCCGTTTCGCGGACTCCAGCGGCTCGCAGGTCGCCTATTTGCCCTTCGACTACAAGCGCCGCCGCTGGGCCGCGCCCCACGACTGGAAGTGGCAGGCGCTGGCGGTCGAGCCGCGCATGCTGCCGGAGCTGGCCGAACCGGGTGAACGGCTCGGCACGATCTCGGCGCAGGCAGCTGCCGACACCGGCATTCCGGCCGGCCTGCCGCTGCTGGCCGCCGCCGCCGACAAGGCCTGCGAGGTGATCGGCGCCGGCTGCCGCGAGCCGCATGTCGGCTGCCTGAGCTACGGCACCACGGCCACCATCAACACCACCAGCAGGCGCTATACCGAAGTCACGCCCTTCATCCCGCCATACCCGGCGGCGATCCCCGGCGCCTACAGCAACGAGGTGCAGGTGTTCCGCGGCTACTGGATGGTGAACTGGTTCAAGGAGCAGTTCGGCCACCACGAACAGGTGCGCGCCCTGGCCGAGGATGTCGCGCCGGAGCAGCTGTTCGACCGCATGGCCAGCACCGTGCCGCCCGGTTCGATGGGACTGATGCTGCAGCCCTACTGGACGCCCGGCATCCGCGTGCCGGGACGCGAAGCCAAGGGCGGCATCATCGGCTTCGGCGACGTGCACACCCGCGCCCACGTCTACCGCGCCATCCTCGAAGGCCTGGCCTATGCGCTGCGCGAGGGGAAGGAAAGGATCGAGAAGCGCAGTGGGGTGGCGGTCACCGAGCTGCGCGTGTCCGGCGGCGGCTCGCAGAGCGACTGCGCGATGCAGCTCACGGCCGACATCTTCGGCCTGCCGACCACGCGTCCGCACGTCTACGAGACCTCGGGCCTGGGCGCCGCCATCGACGCCGCCGTCGGCCTCGGCCTGCACCGCGATTTCGACGCCGCGGTGGCGGCCATGACGCGGGTGGGGCGGGTGTTCGAGCCGGTGCCGGAGAACCAGCGGATCTACGACCGCCTGTACCGGCAGGTGTACCGGCGGATGTACCGGCAGCTGCAGCCGCTGTATCGGGATATTGCGGAGATTACGGGCTATCCGAAGGTGCAGTGAGCGTTCCGCACCGCCTCCCACGCGGCCCCCGCGACCGCGGTCTCGACCCGGTTGCGGCCGCCTTCCTTGGCTGCGTACATGGCGCGGTCGGCGCACACGAAAAACTGTTCGATCGTGTCGAGCTGGGTCGGCACGATGGTCGCCACCCCGATCGAGGCCGTGATCCAGGGCGAGGTCGGCGAGCGCGGGTTCGGCAGCTGCAGGGCCTCGACGGTGGTGCGGATCGCTTCGGCCAGGCGCGTCGCGGCCTCGTGCGGGGTCTCGGCGAACAACAGCACGAATTCTTCGCCGCCGTAGCGCGCCGCCAGGTCGGTCGGGCGCAGCGCGTGCGCGTCCAGCGCCTGGGCCACTTTCTGCAGGCAGACGTCGCCGGCGACATGGCCGAGGGTGTCGTTGTACAGCTTGAAGTGGTCGACGTCGAGCACGACCAGCGACATCGGCTGGGCGTTGCGGATCGCGCGTTGCCACTCCTTTTCCAGGAAGGTGTCGAAGTGGCGGCGGTTGGCGATGTGGGTCAGCGGGTCCAGCATCGCGGCGCGCTGCAGCGCATCCTCGGACTGCTTGTGGTGCGTGATGTCGTGCAGCAGGGCGAGGAACTGGCCGTCGGCCGCATGGATCGGGGTCATCGTCAGGTCCATCGCGCGCAGGCCGCCATCGCGGTGGCGGATCAGCACTTCACGGGTCCCGTGGCCGATCGCCTCCATCGCGCTGCAGCCGTCGGGGTAGCTGTCCTGCTGGGCCACCAGCTCGGCCAGCGAGCGGCCGACCAGCTCGTCCGCCGCATAGCCCAGGTAGCGGTCGCAGGCCGGGTTCGCGTACTGGACGCGGCCGTTGCGCTCGACGATCAGCAGGCCCTGGTCCATGCTGTCGACGATCATGCGCAGGCGCTCGGTCTGTTCCTTCTGGGCGCTGCTGCCGCTGTTCAGGCGCAGCTGGGCGCGCACGCGCGCGCAGACCTCTTCCATGCGCAGGGGTTTCGGGATGTAGTCGGCGGCGCCGGTGTCGAAGCCGGCCACGATGTCGTCGAGTTCGCCGCGCGCGCTCATCAGGATCACGGGGATGCGCGCCGTGAGCGGGTGGGCCTTCAGGCGGCGGCAGGTTTCCAGCCCGTCCATGCCGGGCATGACGACGTCGAGCAGGACCAGGTCGGGCTGGATGCGCTGGGCGATCTCGAGCGCGCGCTCACCCGAGGTGGCGACGAAGGTCTGGTATTCCTGGCGCAGCATCATCGTGCGCAGCACGGAGACATTCTCCGGCGCGTCGTCGACGATCAGGATGGCGGGCTTGCGGGGCGCGGGAGGCGGCGCGCTGGCGAGGTTGGGCATACTATGCCTTGCGAGGGCTACAATGATGTACGTTCAAAATCATACATCCTTGCGCACCGACATGGAGCAAGTATTGCTTGTTTGACAGAAAAATTTGTGGCTTGAGCGCAACTTTTGGTTTTTCGAGAAAAACGGAAAGTTACGCGCCGAGATGGCGCCGGTAACAATCCGGCGCCGGTCAGCGCGGGCCGGACGGCCCGCGCGGCAGGAATTACAGCTGGTCCTTGATCAGCTTGCCCAGCACGGCGATGCCTTCGCGGATGCGCTCCGGCGGCACGGTCACGAAGGAGAGGCGCAGGGTGTTGGTGGCCGGATCGTTGGCGTAGAAGGGCGCGCCCGGCACGAAGGCGACGCGAGCGGCGATGGCCTGGTCGAGCAGCTTGCTGGCGTCGATCTGCTTCGGCAGCTCGACCCAGATGAACATGCCGCCTTCCGGGCGGGTCCAGGTCACGCCTTCCGGGAAATGCTCGTCCAGCGCGTCCAGCATCACCTGGCACTGGTTGGCATACAGGCTGCGGATGGTCGGGATGTGCTCCTGCAGGAAGCCGTCCTTGACCACCTCGTGCACCACCATCTGGGTCAGCTGGGCGGTGTGGAGGTCGGCGGCCTGCTTGGCCAGCTCGAGGCGGCGGACCAGCGGCAGCGGAGCGCAGACGTAGCCGAGGCGGATGCCCGGGGTCAGCACCTTCGAGAAGGAACCCATGTAGATCACGCCTTCCGGGTTCATGTTCAGCATGCGCGGCATCGGCTCGCCCTTGTACGACAGCGCGCCGTAGGGATCGTCTTCGATCAGCGGCAGGCCCAGGCGGGCGCAGGTCTCGACCAGTTCGCGGCGGCGTTCGACCGACAGCGAGCGGCCGGTCGGGTTCTGGAAGTTCGGCAGTGCGTACAGCAGGCGCGCACCTTTGGCGACGCCTTCGATCGACGACGGCACCAGGCCGTGCTCGTCGGTCTCGACCGAGTGGAAATCGGGGCGGTAGACCGAGAAGGCCTGCAGGGCGCCGAGGTAGCTCGGGGTCTCGACCAGCACTTTGCTGCCTTCGTCGATCAGTACCTTGCCCAGCAGGTCGAGGGCCTGCTGCGAGCCCGACACCATCAGGATCTGCTCGGGCAGGATCGTGCAGTCGGGCGTGGACAGGTATCCCGCAATCCATTCACGCAGCGGCGCGTAGCCGTCGGTCGGGCCGTATTGCAGGGCCTGCTTACCGGCTTCCGACAGCACTTTGTCGTAGGCGGCTTTCATGCGCTCGACCGGGAAGGTGGCGGGCGAGGGAAGGCCGCCGGCAAAGGAGATGATCTCCGGGCGCTGGGTAATCTTCAGGATTTCGCGGATCGCCGAGCTTTGCAGCTGCTGCGCGCGTTCCGAAAACTGCCACTGGATGGGATTGGGATTTTCGATTTTCATACTGATCTCACGATTGGACGGCAGGATGGTGCGTCGGCCATTATAAAGCAGCTTGATGAGCCGCTTCGCTAAAGAGGCCTACCTTGTGGGCAAGCCCCGGGGATTACTTTGAACACCAATACAGCATCGGGGCCGCGCAAACCGTAGCGAGCGGAAGCAGTTTCGTCCGAGAAGCGCAGCCGTACTTACGGTACGGCGAGCATCGCAAGGCGAAAATGCGACGCGCAGTAGGTTTACGCGGTCCCTTCAGATCTCAACGGTCATCTCGATCTCGACGCAGGTGCCGCGTGGGAGCGAGGCCACGCCGAAGGCCGAGCGGGCATGCTTGCCGGCGTCGCCGAACAGCTCGCCCAGCAGTTCCGAGCAGCCGTTGGTGACCAGGTGCTGTTCGTTGTATTCCGGGGTCGATGCGACCAGGCTCATCACCTTGACGATGCGCTTTACGCGGCCCAGGTCGCCGCCGCAGGCTTCCTGCAGGGTGCCGAGCAGGTCGATGGCGACCGAGCGCGCCGCCGCCTGGCCGTCGGCCGTGGTCTTGTCCTTGCCCAGCAGGCCGACGTTCGGCGAGCCGTCCGCATTCTTCGCGATGTGGCCGGAGATGAAGACCAGGTTGCCGGTCTGCACGTACATGACATAGGCCGCGGCCGGGGTGGCCGGCGCCGCGAGGGTGATGTTCAGTTCTTTGAGTTTGTCGTAGACGGACATGGAATCCCCAGGGTTACGTAATAAAGAGCCGGTATTGTACGACTTGCCATTGCCGGCGGCTACGTTCGTCGTGCTGCGCGGGTGCTTGCCGGGAGATTGGATATTGCTTGATGGCAAATCATTGTTGCGTTAGGCTCGGTATCAAGGGCGGCAACACGCAGCCTTCCTTGCAACGCTATCGATACCTCACATGGCCACACCCGATTACATCGTCTCACTGTCCGAACAAGCCTTTTTCACCCTCATCTCCTCCGCGCTGGAGGCCTACGAGATCAAGCATGCCGGGGGACGGGCCTTCGACAAGGCCGAGAATCGTCTTGAAACCTACGGCAACCTGTGGGGCTATGAAGCCAATACCAAGCGCCAGGAAACGGTACTGCACATTTCCCTGGCGGACGTCGACACGTCGGCAGTGCGCCAAAAGGATTCCGTGACGCCGATCACGGAGACTTTCCACCTGAAGGAAAACCTGGTCGACTGGCTGCGTCCCGAACTCGAATACCTGGGCGACTTCCACAGTCACCCCTACGACGAGGAAAACGACGGGGTGAAGAGCACGCGGGAGATCGAAAAGGAGAAGTTTTACGCATTCTCGGGCGCCGATTTCGAGCGCGTACCGCAACTGGGGCCGGACCGGAGGAAAACCTACCGGGTCGGACTGGTAGCGACGCTGTTCCGGGGCAGTAAGGAACTGCGCCGGAGGAGCCAGTATATCGACGAGGAAAATGGCAGTTGCATCCGTTTCGCCTACGAGGATTTCACGATCTGGCTGCAGTGCCATGTGTTCGAGAAGCGGCGGGCGGTCGCGGACAGCAAGGTCGTCCTGCTGTGCCCCGCGATCGGCTTCCACGCCGGGAAGATCGGCTAGCGCCGCAGCGCCAGGCGCCAGCCGCCCGGTACGCGGCGGACGCAGGCGATGACGCCTGCGCCGTCACGAGGCGCGGCGCTTACTCGACCAGTCCGCGCGCGACGCCGACCTGGCCGCGGTAGGCGTCGAAGATGCCGCGCAGGGCGTCCGCCATGGTGGTGCGAGGCGCCCACTCGAGGTCCTTCATCGTGTTCTCGATCTTCGGCACGCGGTTCTGCACGTCCTGGTAGCCGGCGCCGTAGTAGGCGCCCGAGCTGGTCTCGACGATCTGCACCTTGGCGGCGCCGGCGGCGTATTCCGGATACTCGGCGGCCAGTTCCAGCATCATGCCGGCCAGCTCGCGGATCGAATAATTGTTCGACGGGTTGCCGATGTTGTAGATCTGGCCGCTGGCCTTGCTGTCCCTGTTCTCGATGATCTTCATGAGCGCCTCGATGCCGTCATCGATGTAGGTGAAGGCGCGTTTCTGGTGGCCGCCGTCGACCAGCGAGATGGTCTCGCCGCGCACGATGTGACCGAAGAACTGGGTCAGCACGCGCGACGAACCTTCCTTCGGGGTGTGGATCGAATCCAGGCCGGCGCCGACCCAGTTGAACGGGCGGAACAGGGTGAAGTTCAGGCCTTCCATGCCGTAGCCCCAGATCACGCGGTCCATCAGCTGCTTCGAGCAGGCATAGATCCAGCGCGGCTTGTTGATCGGGCCGTAGACCAGCTCCGAGTTCTCCGGATCGAATTCGCCGTCGTGGCACATGCCATACACTTCCGAGGTCGACGGGAACACCAGGTGCTTTTTATACTTGGCGGCCGAGCGCACGATCGGCAGGTTGGCTTCGAAGTCGAGTTCGAACACCTTGAGCGGCTGCTGCACATAGGTCGACGGCGTGGCGATCGCCACCAGCGGCAGGATCACGTCGCACTTCTTGACGTGGTACTCGACCCATTCCTGGTTGATCGTGATGTCGCCTTCGAAAAAGTGCATGCGCGGATGGTCGAGCAGCTCGCTGATACGGTCCGAATTCATGTCCATGCCGTAGACTTCCCAGTCGGTGGTCTCGAGGATGCGCTTGGACAGGTGGTGGCCGATGAAGCCGTTGACGCCGAGGATGAGGACTTTTTTCATGTGCTAGCTTTCAGAGTGTCGCGTGATGCGGTGATGCCGTGGCGCGGCGGCGCGCCGGCGGCCGTCATCATAGACAAGCCCTCGTGAAGCCGGCGTCAAGAATTCGTCAAGTTTTCATGAAGTTCATGCGCTTCGCCGGCTTCCAGCCCGAGCAGGACGCGCGTCCCCCTTGCTGTTTCCGAACCGTTCGCGCTCTCGACGGCGATGCGCCAGCCGTGGCGGTCGCAGATCTTCTTGACGATCGCCAGGCCGATGCCGAAGCCGCCCCCGCGGCCGCCGGGCGCGCGGTAGAAGCGCTCGAAGACGTGGGGCAGGGCTTCCGGCGCGATGCCGGTGCCGGTGTCTTCGATGCACAGCGTGCCCTCGCGCCAGAGGAAGCGGATCTCGCCGTCCTCGGTGTGGCGCAGGGCGTTGTCGACCAGATTCGACAGCACGATGCCGAGGGCGGCGGCTTCGGCCGGGACGCGCACGCCGGCGGGCACCTCGATCACGGGCCGGACCGCTTGCCGGTCGAGGCGGTCGGCACAGCGCTCGAGGGTGGCTTCGACCACCGCCGCCAGCGATGCCGGCACCGCCGTGCCGGATTCCTCGCGGGCCAGCGCGAGCAGGCAATCGACCAGGGCGTGCATGTCCTCGGCCGCCTGTTCGATCTGCAGCAGGCGCTGGCGCGACTTGGCGTCGAGCGATAGCGCGACCGGCTCCAGCAGTTCGCAGCTGGTGCGGATCCGGGTGAGCGGCGTGCGCAGCTCGTGGCTGACGTTGGCGGTGAACTCCTTCTCGCGCTCCACCATCGCGGCCATGCGCCGATGGTAGTCATTGACGGCCACGGCCAGCTCGGCCACCTCGCGTTCGTCGTAGGCGCCCGGATCGATGGCGGAGGCGGCGCCCGAGCGCAGGGCCCGTACCTGCCGGGCCAGTCCGCCAACCTGCCGCACCAGCAGCCCGGACAGCCAGTAGGCCATCCAGACCGAGGGCAGCATGAACAGCGCGGTGACGATCATCAGGGTGTCGATGCCCTCCTTGAAGTGCTCTTCGTAGACGCTGTAGTCGTAGGCGCGATAGATCCGTTCGTCGCCGAAGCGCACCACCGCGACATGGACCTCGCGCCCGCCGACCATCACTTCATGGATACCCAGCGGCAGCGAGGTCAGGTCGGCGGGAAGGGGAAACCAGCTTCCGCCTTCCTGCGATACGCGTGCGCCGAAGGCCGGGTCCACCGGCGGCAGCGAGGCAGGCTCGTCCCGGTAGCCCTGCAGCAGGCTGCGCATGTCGTCGTCGATGATCGCATGGATCAGCCGTTCTTCCTGCGATTCCGCGAGCGTGCGCACGCCCAGCGTCTGCGCGGCCAGCAGCACGATGGCCGCGGCGAACAGCGCCAGCGCGACCTTCAGGCGCAGGCTAAGGCGCATCGCCGGCGCTGAGGTCGCTGCCCGTTTCGCTGCCCGTTTCGCTCATCCCGCCCGTCTTGCCGGCGATCCGGTAGCCGATGCCGTGCACGGTGTCGATCGGGTTCGCCTTGCCGTTGGCGGTGAGGGCGCGGCGCAGGGTGTGCATGTGCGAGCGCAGGGTGTCGCTGTCCGGCAGCGGCTCGCCCCACACGGCGGTCTCGAGCTCGGAGCGGCGCAGCACCTGTCCCGGCGACGACATCAAGAGCTGCAGAAGGTGCAGGCACTTGCGCGGCAGGCGGATCGGACGGCCGGCGCGCTCCACTTCCAGCGTGCGCGGGTCCATGCTGATATCGCCGCAGCGCAGCGCGCCCGGCACGACCTGGCCCTGGTGGCGCTTGATCACGGCCGCCAGGCGCGCGCCGACCTCTTTCAGGGAGAAGGGCTTGACCAGGTAGTCGTCGGCGCCGTGGCCGAAGCCGGCCAGCTTGTCGTCCAGCGTGTCCTTCGCGGTCAGCATCAGCACCGGCGTGTCGCGGCGCGCTTCCTCGCGCAGCTTGCGGCACAGGGTAAAGCCATCCATGCCGGGCAGGGAGACATCGAGCAGGATCGCGCTCCATTGCGCGCTGACGGCGTGGTGCAGGCCGGTGACGCCGTCCGCGGCGTGTTCCGGCGCATAGCCGGCTGCCTCGAGATAATCGTAGAGGTTGGCGGCGATGGCCGGATCGTCTTCGATGATAAGAACGCGCATGAGAATGTTCGAGGAGGCGGAAGCCGCCATCATGCCATATTGCGGCCGCTTGCCATCAGGCGCCGCCGCTTTTTTCGCTGCGCGCCCGCGCCAGCAGCATGCTGCGCTCGCGCTCGTTCCGGGTCAGGCTCGCCGCGCGTTCGAACTCGGCGCGCGCTTCGGCATGGCGGCCAAGCCTGGCCAGCAGGTCGCCGCGCACGCTGGGCAGCAGGTGGTAGCTGGCCAGCCGCGGCTCGTCCAGCAGCTGGTCGGCCAGCGCCAGGCCTTCTTCCGGACCGTAGGCCATGCCCAGCGCCACCGCGCGGTTCAGCTCGACGACGGGCGAGGGCAGCAGCTGGGCCAGGGCGTCGTACAGGGCGGCGATGCCTTTCCAGTCGGTGGCCTCGGGCGTGAGCGCGCGCGCATGGCAGGCGGCGATCGCGGCCTGCAGGCCGTAGGGGCCGAGGCTGCCCCGGCTGGCGGCGCGCTCCAGCGCGCCAAGCCCGCGCCTGATCATGAGCCGGTCCCAGCGGCTGCGGTCCTGGTCCAGCAGCAGCACCGGTTCGCCGTCCGGCCCTGTGCGGGCGCGCTCGCGCGAGGACTGGATCTCCATCAGCGCGACCAGGCCGTGCACTTCGCCTTCTTCCGGCGCCAGTTCGGCCAGCACCCGGCCCAGGCGCAGCGCTTCGCGGCACAGTGCGGGCCGCAGCCAGTCGGCGCCGAAGCTGGCCGCATAGCCCTCGTTGTAGATCAGGTAGATCACCTGCAGCACCGAGGCCAGGCGCGGCTTGCGTTCCTCGCCGCGCGGGACCTCGAAGGGCACCTTCGCTTCCGCCAGGGTGCGCTTGGCGCGCACGATGCGCTGGGCGACCGTGGCTTCGGGCACCAGGAAGGCGCGCGCGATTTCGGCCGTGGAAAGGCCGCCCACCAGCTTGAGCGTGAGCGCCGCGCGCGCCTCGCCGGACAGCACCGGGTGGCAGGCCACGAAGATCAGGCGCAGCACGTCGTCGTCGATGCCGGCCTCGAACTCCTGGGCCAGCTCGGCCAGTTCGTCGGGCTGGCGCTGGCCGTCGCGCAGCCGCTCGTCCATCTCCCAGGACAGCTCGCCCTCCTTGCCGGCGCGCATTGCGGCGTGCCGCAGGTGGTCGAGGGCGCGGTGCTTCGCCACCTGCATCAGCCAGGCGCCGGGGCGGTCCGGTACGCCGCCGGCCGGCCAGGATTCCAGCGCCTGCAGCATGGCGTCCTGCGCCAGTTCCTCGGCCAGGCCGACGTCGCGCAGCATGCGGGTGAGAAAGCCGACGATGCGCGCCGCTTCCATGCGCCAGACCGCCTCGACGGTCCGGCCGATGTCGCCGCCCGCTGCTGCGCCTGTCATCATGCCGGCGCCAAATCGTCCATCGTCATCGCTTCGCGGATCTCGACCTCGACATACGGCCCGGTCGGATAGGGCAGGGTGCGCGCCCATGCGACCGCGTCGGACATCGAGGCCGCGCGGATCATCCAGAAGCCGGCGATCAGTTCCTTGGCTTCGGCGAAGGGGCCGTCGATCACGCTGGCCTGGCCGCCCTTCAGGTGAATGCGGGCGCCGCGGCTGCTTGCCTTGAGACCGTCGCCGGCCAGCAGCCTGCCTTGCGCCGCCTGCGCGGCATTGAAGGCGTTCAGCGCGTCCAGCATGGCCTGCGGCGGGATGCGGTCGGCCTCGGTCCCGGCGTCGGCGCGCAGCAGGATCACGTAGCGGCGGTCTTCGCCGGCGGCCGCCGGAGCTACCTGGGCGCAGCCGCCCGGGCAGCCGGTTTCGCGCAGCTCGAGCACGGCTTCGCCGGTGGCCTCGGCGTCGCTGGCCGGCCAGCGTTGCAGCAGCGCGATCGCCTCGTCCTTCGATGCCGCTTCGAACACCGTGAAGCCGGCGATCAGCTCCTTGGCTTCGGCAAACGGGCCGTCGGTGATGCTTTCCCCGCCCGGCCACAGTTTCAGGCGCACCGCCCGGCTGCTCGGGTGCAGGCCCAGCGCCAGGCCGACCCCGCCGGCTTCATCGAGCCGGGCGTGGTAGCGGTCCATATCCTCGAACACGGCAGTGGCGGGCAGCCGCCCCGCCTCGGTTGCCTCGTCGCTGCGTCGCATGACCATGAATTGCATCGTCTTCTCCTCAGCGCGCCGCGACCTGGCCGCGCCGCCGCTCTTCCTGCTCGCGCAGCTCGGGCGTCAGCTCGGCGCCGAAATCCTCGGCCTCGAACAGCTGGCGGATTTCGATGTCGCCGCGACCCTCGCCATACGGGTTCGGGCAGCGCCGCATCCACTCGATCGCTTCCTGCTTCGAGCTGACCTCGATCAGCCAGAAGCCGGCGATCAGCTCCTTGGTCTCGGCAAAGGGGCCGTCGACCACGCTGCGCTTGTCGCCGTCGAAGACGATGCGCGCCCCCCGGCTGCTCGGATGCAGGCCTTCGCCGGCCAGCAGCACGCCGGCCTTGACCAGCTCCTCGTTGAACTGGCCCATCTCGGCAAGCTGCTGCCGGGTCGGCATGGCGCCCGCTTCGCTGGCTTCGGTCGCCTTCACGATGACCATGAATTTCATGGCTGGCCTCCCGCGGAACGCTGCTGCATCGATTTCTGCATCTCTTCCTGCATCTGCTGCGGCGTCATGTCGCGCTTGTGGGTGGCGATCGACCAGCGGTGGCCGAACGGGTCGTCGAGCTGGCCGTAGCGGTCGCCCCAGAACATGTCGGCCAGCGGCATCACCGTCTTCGCGCCGGCCGCGACCGCCTGCGCGAACACGGCGTCGGCATCGTCCACGTACAGGTGGATGAAGACCGGCGTGCCTTTCAGGGCCTGCGGGCCGTTGCAGCCGAACTCGGGAAAGTCGTCCGCCAGCATGACCGGCGAGTCGCCGATGCGCAGCTGGGCGTGCATGATCTTGCCGCCGGGGCCGGGCATGCGGCCGGTCTCGACGGCGCCGAAGGCCTTTTTGTAGAACTCGATGGCCTCGCTTGCGCCCGCGCACACGAGGTGGGGCGTGACGGTGTGGAAGCCTTCGGGGATGGCGCGTACCTGGTCCTGCATGATGATCTCCTTGTCCGGTTGTTTTGGTGCTGCTGTCATGACGACGAACGGCGCATCCGGCTTTCGACATCGGCGCGCGAAAATATTCCGGGATTGTCGTTACGGTATGACGACTGTCGTGCGAAGTCGAGAAAAAGATGACTTTCTGCAAAAAAAGCTCTTGAAATCCCTGCCGCCATCCCGATATCGGCCCGGTCTGTTTAACCCTTGCACTTAACGAGGACATAAGATGGCTGTTGCCGAAAAAGAAACCCTTGGCTTCCAGGCGGAAGTGAAACAACTGCTGCAACTGATGATCCACTCCTTGTATTCCAACAAGGAGATCTTCCTGCGCGAACTGATCTCGAACGCGTCCGACGCCGCCGACAAGCTGCGCTTCGAGGCGATCAACAACGATGCCCTGTACGGCAACGACCACGAACTGAAGATCCGGGTCCAGTTCGACAAGGACGCGAAGACCGTCACCATCTCGGACAACGGCATCGGCATGAGCCGCGACGAGGTGATCTCGCACCTGGGCACCATCGCCAAGTCGGGCACCAAGGAATTCTTCAGCAAGCTGTCGGGCGACCAGCAGGCCGACGCCGCCCTGATCGGCCAGTTCGGCGTGGGCTTCTACTCGGCCTTCATCGTCGCCGACCGCGTCACCGTCGAGACCCGCCGCGCAGGCGCCCAGCCTTCCGAGGCGGTGCGCTGGGAGTCGACCGGCGAGGGCGACTACACCCTGGAGCCGATCGAAAAGACCAGCCGCGGCACCGACATCATCCTGCACCTGCGCGAAGGCGAGGACGAGCTGCTGTCGTCGTGGAAGCTGAAGTCCATCATCCGCAAGTATTCGGACCACATCTCCCTGCCGATCGTGATGAAGAAGGAAGAGTGGGACGAAGAGAAGAAGGAAACCGTCGTCAAGGACGAATTCGAGACCGTGAACCAGGCCAGCGCGCTGTGGGCCCGCTCGAAGTCGGACATCACGCCGGAACAGTACGAAGAGTTCTACAAGCACGTCTCGCACGATTTCCAGGCGCCGCTGGCCTACACGCATAACCGCGTCGAAGGCCGCAGCGAATACACCCAGCTGCTGTACGTGCCGGGCCACGCGCCCTTCGACCTGTGGGACCGCAACAAGCGCGGCGGCATCAAGCTGTACGTGAAGCGCGTGTTCATCATGGACGATGCCGAGCAGCTGATGCCGGTCTACCTGCGCTTCGTGAAGGGCGTGATCGATTCGAACGACCTGCCGCTGAACGTCTCGCGCGAGATCCTGCAGGAGTCGCGCGACGTGCGCGTGATCCGCGAAGGCTCGACCAAGCGCGTGCTGGGCATGCTGGAAGAGATGGCGAATTCGGAAGAGCAGGAAGGCAAGGACAAGTACGCGACCTTCTGGAAGGAGTTCGGCCAGGTGCTGAAGGAAGGCATCGGCGAGGACGCCACCAACAAGGACCGCATCGCCAAGCTGCTGCGCTTCGCCTCGACCAGTGCCGACTCGAGCGAGCAGACCGTGTCCTTCGCCGACTACGTGTCGCGCATGAAGGAAGGCCAGGAGAAGATCTACTACGTCACCGCCGACAGCTACACCGCGGCGAAGAACAGCCCGCACCTGGAGATCTTCCGCAAGAAGGGCGTCGAAGTGCTGCTGCTGACCGACCGCGTCGACGAGTGGATGCTGTCCTTCCTGAACGACTTCGACGGCAAGGAACTGGTGTCGGTCGCCAAGGGCGGCCTGGACCTGGGCAAGCTGGAAGACGAGGCCGAGAAGAAGGAACACGAAGAGACCGAGACCCAGTACAAGGACCTGGTCGAGAAGATGAAGGGTGCGCTGGCGGACAAGGCCAAGGACGTGCGCGTGACCTTCCGCCTGACCGACTCGCCGGCCTGCCTGGTGGCGGACGAGCACGAACTGTCGGCCAACCTGGTGCGCATGCTGAAGGCGGCCGGCCAGGACGCGCCGGAATCGAAGCCCATCCTCGAGATCAATCCGAACCACCCGCTGGTGACGCGCCTGAAGTACGAAGACGGCGCCAGCCCGCGCTTTGCCGACTGGGCCCATATCCTGTTCGACCAGGCCATGCTGGCCGAGGGCGGCAGCCTGACGGATCCGGCGGCTTTCGTGAAGCGCCTGAACGAGATGCTGCTGGGCGGCGCCAAGTAACCTATACCGGCATCCGCCGGAGTCATGATGGCCGGGGCAACCCGGCCATTTTTTTTCAGCCGCGCAGGCGCTTGTAGAGGAGGTCGGTCAGCGGCTGCAGCGCGCCGGCCACCGCCAGGATCGCCAGCGCGAGCCCCGCCAGCACCGCCGGATCGCCGCGCCGGAACACGACCAGCGCCTGCCAGGCGCAGATCACCAGGCTGTGCGACAGGTAGAGCGTGAAGGTATGCGCGGAGAGAAAGCGGACCGGCCGCGCGGCCCGCGCCAGCAGCCCGAAGCCGGCATGGCGGGCGCAGGCGAAATTCATCAGCACCAGGAGGCCGACGGCGTAATCGGCCAGCACGCGGTCGGCGCTGCCCATGCGGATGCCGGAGAAGGGCCAGGCGGCTTGCGCGACCAGGCGCAGCCCGGGCGCCGGGTCGTACCAGGCCCACAGGCCCAGCAGGACCAGCGACAGCGCCCAGCCGGCCCGGGCGGCGCTGCGCCCGATGACATGGGTCTTCTGCCAGCGGTACAGCCAGACGCCGGACAGCCACAAGGGCAGCAGCAGCCACAGCTTGGGGCCCATCGCGGCGAACACGGCCAGGCCCAGCAGGCGCCGGCGGCCCTTCAGGTAGTGCATCGCCCCGAACAGGATGTAGTACCAGGCTTCGTAGTTCAGCGACCAGTAAGGCAGCAGCCAGGGCGGCGCTTCCACGAAACCCCACAGTTCGCCCAGGAACAGCAGGTGGAAGGGGATGTAGAGCCAGGGCTTGCCCAGCTGGTAAGCGCCGTTCACGTGCACGCCCAGGCGGATGGCGAGGGCCGCCAGGCCGAAGGCCAGCAGCAGCACCGGCAGCACCACCGAATACAGGCGCGCGCAGCGGGCCGACGCATAGTCGCCCAGCGTGCGGTTGCGCTGTTCGGCGCTGTAGGCGATCACGAAGCCGGACAGCACGAAGAAGGCGATCACGGCTTCGCGCCCGAGGTCGGCGGTGCGCGCGATCTGGGCATCGTCGAAAATACGGAAATAGCGGAAGTGCGCCATCACGACCGCGCAGGCGGCCAGGGTGCGCACCAGATCCAGGTAGAGCGAGAACGGTCGGTCGAGCGCGGCCTTGCCGGCCGCCGTGGCGTTCAGGGATGCAGGTTGGAGCAGAACTCCTCCAGCATCCGTTCGCCTTCCGGCCAGGGGCCGTAGCCGGTATCGGCATTGATGTGGCCCGCGTCGCCGATCTCGACCAGCCTGCTGCCCCAGGCCTGCGCGAAGGCGCGCGAGCGTTCGATCGCCGCGTACGCGTCATTGGTGCTGGCCACCACCACGGAAGGGAAGGGAAGCCGGTTCATCGGGATCGGCGCGAAGCCGTTGGCGGGCACCGGATAGGAGGGCGCTTCGACGTCGCTGGGCGCCACCAGGAAGGCGCCGGCCACGTTCAGCGGCGAACCGCTTTGCGCCCACTGGGCCACCAGCATGCAGCCCAGGCTGTGCGCGACCAGGATCGGCCGGCCGTCGCAGGCGGCGATCGCCGCGTCCAGTTCCGCCACCCATTCGTCACGGCTTGGCGCCTGCCAGTCGCGGTGCGCGACGCGTTCCCATTTCGAGTACTTGCGTTCCCAGTGGGTCTGCCAGTGCTGCGGGCCGGAGTTCCACAGGCCGCTGACGATCAGGATGTCGCATCTCATAAAGCAGTCCTCAGGGCGAACAGTTCGGGAAACAGTACCACATCCAGCATCTTGCGCAGATAGCTGACCCCGGCCGTGCCGCCGGTGCCGGTCTTGAAGCCGATGATGCGCTCGACCGTCGAGACGTGGCGGAAGCGCCAGGTGCGGAAGGCGGTCTCCAGGTCGACCAGCTTCTCGGCCAGCTCGTACAGCGCCCAGTGGTGCTCGGGGTCGCGGTAGACCTCGAGCCAGGCCGCCAGCACGGAATCGTCGTGGACCGTCGGCCTGGTCGGGTCGGCGTCCAGGCGCGCCTGCGAGACCGGCAGCCCGCTGCGCGCCAGCAGGCGCACCGCTTCGTCGTAGATCGAGGGCGCGTGCAGCTCGCGTTCGAGCAGGGCGTGGTGCCCGGGCGAGACCTGGTGCACGGCCAGCATGTTCGCGTTCTTGTTCCCGAGGATGAACTCGAGCTCGCGGTACTGGAAGGACTGGAAGCCGCTCGAGGCGCCGAGGTAGGGCCGGATCGCCGTGTACTCGGGCGGGGTCATGGTCGCCAGCACGTCCCAGGCGTGCACCAGCTGGTCCATGATGCGCGCCACCCGGGCCAGCATCTTGAAGGCCGGCGGCAGCTCGTCCTGGCGGATCTGCACGCGCACCGCCTGCAGCTCGTGCAGCATCAGCTTGATCCACAGCTCGCTGGTCTGGTGCTGGATGATGAACAGCATCTCGTTGTGGTTCGGCGACAGCGGATGCTGGGCGGTCAGGATCTGGTCCAGGCCCAGGTAGTCGCCGTAGCTCATGGACTTGCTGAAGTCCATCTTGGCGCCGTGCCACTCGGCGCCCGTAGCCTGTGCCTTCGTTTCTTCGCTCATGTCCGCTCCCGTTCAGGTCACCGCGCTGCGCGCCGCGCTGGCGTCGTAGCTGCCCCGGTCGAGGATATCGCGCAGGATCTCGACCGCATCCCAGACATCGCAATAGGTCGTGTACAGCGGCGTGAAGCCGAAGCGCATGATCTCCGGCTCGCGGTAGTCGCCGATCACGCCGCGCTCGATCAGGGCCTGCATCACCGCATAGCCCTGCGGATGGGTGACGCTGACCTGGCTGCCGCGGCGGGCATGCTCGCGCGGCGTCACCAGTCCCAGCGGGTGGCTGGCGCAGCGCGCCTCGACCAGGGCGATGAACAGGTCGGTGAGGGCCAGCGACTTGGTACGGATCGCCGCCATGTCGGTCTCTTCGAAGATCTCCAGCCCGCATTCGACCATCGCCAGCGAGGTCACCGGCTGGGTGCCGCACAGGGCGCGGCCGATGCCGTCCGCCGGAGTGAAGCCGTGCGACATCGCGAACGGCGCGGCATGGCTCCACCAGCCGGTCAGCGGATGGCTGAAGGCGGCCTGGTGCCTCTTCGGCACCCAGATGAAGGCCGGCGCGCCGGGGCCGCCATTCAGGTATTTATAAGTGCAGCCGACCGCGAAGTCAGCTCCGGCGCCGTGCAGGTCGAGCGGCACCGCGCCGGCCGAGTGGGCCAGGTCCCAGACCGCCAGCGCGCCGGCTTCGTGGGCATGGCGGGACAGCAGCGCCATGTCGTGCTGCCAGCCGGTGCGGTAGTTCACGTGGGTCAGCATCAGGACCGCGCAGCTGGCGTCCACGGCGGCGGGCAGTTCGTCCACGCTGTCGACCAGGCGGATCGCGTAGCCGCGCTCCAGCCAGCGCGCCAGGCCGTCCGCCATATAGATATCGGTCGGGAAGTTGCTGCGCTCGGTGACGATGAGCTTCTTTTCAGGCGCGCGCTGGCGCTGGATCTCGAGCGCCGCGGCCAGGGCCTTGAACAGGTTCAGCGAGGTGGTGTCGGTGACGGCCACTTCGCCGGCCTCGGCGCCGATGATCGGGGCAAGGCGGTCGCCGAGGCGCTTGGGCATCTCGAACCAGCCGGCGCTGTTCCAGCTCTTGATCAGGTCCTGGCCCCATTCCAGGGCCACCACCTCGTGCACGCGGGCCAGCGCCGCGCGCGGACGGGCGCCGAGCGAATTGCCGTCCAGGTAAATCACGCCTTCGGGCAGTTCGAAGCGGTCGCGCAGCAGGGCCAGCGGGTCCCGGGCGTCCAGTAGGGCGCAGTCGGCGCGCGAGGAGATGTTAACGGTGGTGCTCATACGGTTTCCTTGGGCAGGGCGCGCAGGATCGCGCGTACCGGGCTGGCGTCCATGCCGGCCAGTTTCAGGGGCAGGGCGATCAATTCGTAGTCGCCGGGCGGGACGGCATCCAGGACCACGCCTTCCAGGATCGCCAGGCCGTGGCGGCGCACCGCGTGGTGGGCGTCCAGGGTCTTCGAGTCCTGCGGGTCGAGCGAAGCGGCGTCGGTACCGACCAGCACGACGCCTTTCGAGGCCAGCAGGGCGATGGTCTCGGGGGCGATGGCCGGGAAGGCCGGGTCCCAGGCTTGCTGCGGCGCGCTGGCGTAGGTGCGCAGCAGCACCCGCGGCGGCGTGTTCTCCAATCCGGCCTCGATGTCCTGCGGGCGCACCGTCCGCGCGCCGATGCAGTGGATCACCCTGCAGGGGCCGAGGTAGGGTGCAAGGTCGACGGCGTCGATGGCGCGGCCCGCCGGGTCGTAATGGGATGGCGCATCGGTGTGGGTGCCCAGGTGGGTGGTCATGCTCATGCGGCTGACATGAACCGGGCACCCGTCCCGGATTTCCCAGGTCGGACTGGACGCGAACGGGGTATCGCCGGGCCAGACCGGGATGCCGGCCGAGATCGTCGGACTGATATCCCAAAGGGTTGGAGCGTGCATGCTTGTATGGATAAATGAATGCGCGAAGCCGGCAGTGTAGCAAGAAATGCATTGCTAAAAATTTTTTCGAAACACCCTAAAGTTCCCCAAAACCCGTCCGATAACCCATCCAGATGACCGGGATTGGGTCGAAAAAATTTTGCAGGCAGCCCTAAAGTTTGCGAAAAGCCATCCGATAACGGTTTGTAGGAGCGGGAAGGGTAGTAAAAAAATCGAAAAATATTTCGATTCGACCCTAAAGTTCCTCACTTGGTTGACGTTAACCAACACAGACGCAGATTCCTGTCGGCGTCGACGGGCCCGAAAAGCCCCGCAGCACCATCATCTTCATCCGCCTGTTTTCATAGGGGCGCGACCCCAATCCGGGAGGGTTTGTCAGACAAACCCCTACGGGTTGCCTTCGTCTTTGCCGGACGAAAAATCCAGACTCTCTCCAATATACGAAAAGTTTCCTCACAGTCAGAATCTATCTCAACGGCAACACAACTTAAATGCCTGCGAATAGATCACACGGAGAGATGGAAATGACTGCGAACGACATGATGGCTGAAATTCGTGATGCGAACCTGAGCTACCTGATGCTTGCTCAGCAGATGATTCGTGCCGACAAGGTCACCGCGATCTTCCGTCTCGGCATCTCGGCCGACATCGCGGACCTGATCGAAGGCATGAGCAATGCCCAGATCCTGAAGCTCGCCGGCGGCAACATGATGCTGGCCCGTTTCCGCTTCGACGACACCGCCATCCTGTCGATGCTCACCAGCCACAGCAAGGACCGCGCCCTGGCGCAGTCGCACGCGGCCATCCTGATGGCCGGCCAGCCTGCCGAAGAGATCGCTTAAGAAATTTCCAAAAACCGGGGTCAGACTCCCGATTTTGGAAATTGCCCAAAACTGGAGTCTGACCCCGGTTTGATTTAAGTCAGGTCCCTAGCGTTTGCGTGTTGTCGGAGTGAGTGAATCATGAGCAAGAAAAGCGTCGTCTCGGAAGCCCAGGAAATCCAGCTGGCCATCGAACTGATCCAGCTTGGCGCCCGCCTGCAACTGCTGGAGAGCGAAGTCTCGCTGTCGCGCGAGCGCCTGCTCAAGCTGTACAAGGAACTGAAGGGCGTGTCGCCGCCGAAGGGCATGCTGCCGTTTTCGACCGACTGGTTCCTGACCTGGCAGCCGAACATCCACTCCTCGCTGTACATCAATATCTATAAATTCCTGGTTGAGCACGCCGGCGCTACCGGTATCCAGGCTGTGATGAAAGCCTACAAGCTCTACCTCGAACAGATGCCGCCGGAGCCGGGCGAAGAGCCGCTGCTGTCGCTGACCCGCGCCTGGACCCTGGTCCGTTTCTTCCACGGCGGCATGCTGGTGCTGGCGCCTTGCTCGAAATGCAAGGGCAAGTACGTGGTCAATTCGCTCGACCTGAACAACGATTACCAGTGCGGCCTGTGCCATATGCCTTCGCGAGCCGGCAAGACCCGCAAGGCCAAGGACGCCGCCGCGCTCGCCGCCGCCTGAGCCGGTCCGGACCTGATCCGCGCGTGAGTCCGACTTCCCCGCGCCGCATCTGGCGCGCGCCCGCCGTCCGGGCGCTGCTACTGCAAATCCTCGCATTTCCCTTGACGCTCGGCGCGGTCTGGCTGCTGGCGCGCGCCGGCCTGTTCCCATCCTCCGCCATGCAATCCTGGCTGGGCGTCGCCCTGGTGCAGGGCGCCTGGGCGGCGCTGCTCGCGTGGCGCGCCGGGCTGGCGAGCTGGTGGCGAGCGATCCAGTTCCTGTTTCCGCCAATCCTGCTGCTGGCAAGGCAGGGCGCCGATGCGCTGGCGCTGCCGCCGGCCGCCTTCCTGGCGGTGTTCCTGTTCCTGCTGCTCGTATATTGGTCGACCTTCCGCACCCAGGTGCCCTACTACCCGTCCGGGCGGCGCGTGTGGGAGGCGGTCGCGCGCCAGTTGCCGCCTGACCGCCCGCTGCGCATCGTCGATATCGGCAGCGGCCTGGGCGGGCTGGTGCTGGACCTGGCCCGGCGCCGTCCCGATTGCGAGCTCAGCGGGATCGAACTCGCGCCCTTGCCCTGGCTGGCCAGCAGCCTGCGTGCGCGCGCGACCGGCAGCCGCGCCCGTTTTCTGCGCGGCGACTACGAAAGCCTCAATTTCGGTAATTACGATGTGGTGTTCGCCTACCTGTCGCCGGCCGCCATGGGTGGCCTGTGGCGCAAGGCGGAGGCCGAGATGCGCCCCGGCAGTGTGCTTGTCAGTTACGAATTCGACATTGTCGAGCGTGAGCCGGATCGGCGCATTGTAACTACCGATAGCAGAAAAATTCTCCACATTTGGCACTTTTGAGCCACATCACGGGGACTTTTACTTGCCCGTAGGCCATTCTCAAGCTAATCTAGTTCCCTACGTAAATATTTCAACCGGGCATGTCCCCGGCTTCACAGATCGGGAGTCCCGTGTTTGTCATAGTTGGTTACGTCATAGTCGTCGCGTCGGTGATCGGCGGTTTCGTCCTGAGCGGCGGCCATGTGGCCGCGCTCATGCAGCCGCTGGAAGTGCTCATGATTGCCGGCGCCGCGCTCGGCGCATTCTTCGTCGGTAATACCCCGAAGGCGGTCAAGGCAACCATGAAGGCGCTGCCGACCCTGTTCAAGGGTTCCAGGTACACGCGCGAGATGTACATGGAGCTGATGTCGCTGATGTTCGACGTGCTGTCCAAGGTCCGCAAGGAAGGCCTGATGTCGATCGAGGGCGATATCGAAAGCCCGGAGCAGAGCCCGGTGTTCTCGAAGTACCCGGTAGTGCTGGCGGATCACCATATTGTCGAATTCATTACCGATTACCTGCGCCTGATGGTTTCCGGCAACATGGATGCCTTCCAGATCGAAAACCTGATGGACAACGAGATCGAGACCCACCATCATGAGGGCCACGTCCCGGCGCAGTGCATCGCCAAGCTGGGCGACGGCCTGCCGGCCTTCGGTATCGTCGCCGCCGTGATGGGCGTGGTGCACACCATGGAATCGGTCGGCGCGCCGCCGGCCGAGCTGGGCATGCTGATCGCGCACGCGCTGGTCGGCACCTTCCTTGGCATCCTGCTGGCCTACGGCTTCGTCGGCCCGCTGGCCAGCCTGCTGGAACAGAAACTGGAGGAGTCGACCAAGATGTTCCAGACCGTGAAAGTCACGCTGCTGGCCAGCCTGAACGGTTATGCGCCGGCGCTGGCGGTTGAATTCGGCCGCAAGGTCCTGTATTCGACCGAGCGTCCGACCTTCGCCGAACTCGAAGACCACATCAAGAAAGCGAAGAGCAAGTAATGGCTGATGAAGGCCAGCGGCCGATTATCGTCAAGCGCATCAAGAAGGGCGGCCATGGCCATCATGGCGGCGCCTGGAAGATCGCGTACGCCGACTTCGTGACGGCGATGATGGCCTTCTTCCTGCTCATGTGGCTGCTCGGCTCGACCACCAAGGGCGACATGGAAGGCATCGCCAACTACTTCAAGACCCCCCTGAAGGTCGCGATGCAGGGCGGTTCCGGCAGCGGCGACAGCTCCTCGATCCTGCAGGGCGGCGGCCAGGACCTGACGCGCCGTAACGGCCAGGTCAAGAAGGGCGATACCCCGGCCGACAAGAAGACCTACGACCTGAAGGCCGCGCGCGCCGCCCTCGAACACGAGGAAGCCGAGCGCCTGGCCAGGTTGAAGCAGAAGATCGAATCGACCATCGAAGCCAATCCGCAGCTGAAGAAGTACAAGAACCAGCTGCTGCTCGACGTCACCAGCGAAGGGCTGCGCATCCAGATCGTCGACGAGAAGAACCGTCCGATGTTCGAGAGCGCCAAGGCCGAGCTGCAGCCTTACACTCGCGATATCCTCGACGTGCTGGCGCTGGTGCTGAACGATGTGCCGAACAAGCTGAGCCTGTCGGGCCATACCGATTCGACGCCGTACATGACCGCCAGCGGCTACACGAACTGGGAACTGTCGGCCGACCGCGCCAACGCCTCGCGCCGCGAAATGGTGCGCGGCGGCCTGGCCGACGACAAGGTGCTGCGCGTGGTCGGCCTGGCCGCCGCCAACCACCTGGACCGCAAGGATCCGTTCAACCCGGTCAACCGCCGGATCAGCATCCTGGTGATGAACAAGCGCACCGAGGAAGCAGTGCTGCGCGACGGCGGCAGCGGCAGCAATGCGCTCGACGTCCCGGACGATGCCGACGGCGCCGCCAAGGCGGTGGCTTCTGCGACCGGCGGCGGGCTGGCGGAGCCGGAGCAGGCGACGGCGAAGTAGGGCGCCCGGATAGTTCTGGAGAACTCAATGACAAGAAAAAAGATTTTAGGGTCGCACGTCAAGCGCCTGCTGTCCGGTGTGTCCGACCACGGCCGTCGTCACCTGAACGAGGTCGAGACCGACCTGGTGCAGACCACGCTGCTGCTCGAGGAGGCCGTCGAAAAGCTGACCTCCAGCTTCATGGCGATCCACCAGGCGGTCGACGCGCGCCAGCAGAGCATCAACCGCCTGCTCGCGGGCGAGGCGCCGTCGGCCGAGGAAAGCGAAAAGCTGACCGGCATGTCGGGCGAGATCGGCCAGCACGTGAACACGGCGATCACCAGCATGCAGTTCCAGGACATGACCAGCCAGCTGCTCGACCGTACGCTGCGCCGCGTGAGCGGACTGCGCGAATTCCTGACCACGCTCAGCGAGCACGGCGCCGACATCGCGCCCGACAGCCACAGCGAGGAGATCGTCGACCGGCTGGGCAAGGTCAGCATGGCGCTGGCGATCCAGTCGCTCGAGCTGCGCAGCATGCTGAGGAAGTCGGTGGAGCAGCGGCATCTCGAGAGTGGCGACGTCGAATTATTCTAACCAACTAAAACCGGGGTCAGAGTCCCCAAAAGAAGAACCGGACTCTGACCCCAGGGAGCAAACATAAAATGGCAAAAACGATTCTTGCGGTTGACGATTCCAGTTCCCTGCGCCAGATGGTGGCGTTCAGCCTGAAAGCCGCCGGCTACCAGGTGGTGGAGGCCGTCGATGGCCAGGATGGCCTGGAAAAGGCGAAGCAGCAGACCGTCGACCTGGTCCTGACCGACCAGAACATGCCGAAAATGGATGGCCTCACGCTGATCAAGTCGCTGCGCAGCCTGCCGACCTATGCCAAGGTGCCGATCCTGATGCTCACCACCGAATCCTCGGACGAGATGAAATCGAAAGGCCGCGCCGCCGGCGCCAATGGCTGGCTGGTCAAGCCTTTCGACCCGCAGCGCCTGATCGAGGTGGTCAAGAAAGTCATCGGCTAAGCCGAAAGCGACAAGCGACACATCATGACCATCGACATCAGCCAGTTCTACCAGGTCTTTTTCGACGAGGCGGAAGAGCTCCTCGCCGAAAAGGAGCGTCTGCTGCTGGCCGTCGATATCGCCGCACCGGACGCGGAAGACCTGAATGCGATCTTCCGCACCGCCCATTCGATCAAGGGCGGGGCCTCGACCTTCGGCCTGAACGACATGAGCGAAGTGACCCACGTGCTGGAGTCGCTGCTGGACCGCATCCGCAAGGGTGAGATGTCCCTCACGGCGCAGCACGTCGACGCCTTCCTGGCCGCCAAGGACATCCTCAAGATGCAGCTCGACGGCCACCGCAACGGCGCCAGCGTCGACCAGGAAGCGGTCGCCAACGTGCGCATGATGCTGCACGACCTGTCCGAGGGCGTCGTCGTCGGCGCGCACCAGCCGACCGTGCCGTCCTTCCTGCACGCCGAGCAGAAGCAGGAAGTGCGCGAAGGCGCGCACCGCTACAAGATCGAGCTGCCGGATCTCCCGCAGCGCGACGTGAACGCCCTGGTCGACGAACTTGGCCTGCTGGGCCGCGTCTCGGTCACCCCATTGTCCGGCGGACGCAGCGCGCTCATCATCATGACCCACGAAGGGCTGGACGACATCGTCGCGATCTGCTCCTTCGTGATGGATCCGGATGACCTGAAGATCTTCGAAGCGCCGCCGCTCACGCCCGAGCAGCGCGCCCTGGAGGCCGCCGAGCGCGCCCGCATCGAGGACGAGCAGGGCTACGGCTTCTTCGACCCGAACGAAGCGCTCGACGGCGCGCAGCCGGAGCAGACCGACGACGAGCGCGGCTACGGCTTCTTCCAGCCGATCGAGCAGATCCGCCGCGAGGCCGGCATCGTGGCGGAAGGCGAGGCCATGGCCTCGCGAAAAAGCCCTGAGATTGCTTCCAGTCGTCCGGAAGCGCTCGAGGTGACCGAAGCCGCGGCCGAGAAGAAGGCCGTCAAGAAGGCCGACGGCGCCGCCCACGCGCACGCCGAATCGGGCTCGATCCGGGTCTCGATCGAGAAGGTCGACCAGCTGATCAACCTGGTCGGCGAACTGGTGATCACCCAGGCCATGATCGAGCAGCGCAGCGACGGCCTGGACCCGATGGTCCACCAGCGCCTGCTCGCTTCGGTGTCGCAGCTGACCCGCAATACCCGCGACCTGCAGGAAGCCGTGATGTCGATCCGCATGATGCCGATGGACTTCGTGTTCTCGCGCTTCCCGCGCATGGTGCGCGACCTGGCCTCCAAGCTGGGCAAGAAGGTCGACTTCATCACCAACGGCGCGGCGACGGAACTGGACAAGGGCCTGATCGAACGCATCGTCGATCCACTGACCCACCTGGTCAGGAACTCGATCGACCACGGCATCGAGATGCCGGCCGCCCGCGTGGCTGCCGGCAAATCCGAATCGGGCCGCCTGTTCCTGTCCGCAGCCCACCAGGGCGGCAACATCGTGATCGAAGTGGCCGACGACGGCGGCGGCCTGAATCGCGAACGGATCCTGGCCAAGGCGCGGCAGAACGGCTTGCCGGTCTCCGAGAACATGAGCGACGCCGAGGTCTGGCAGCTGATCTTCGCGCCGGGCTTCTCGACCGCCGAAATCGTCACCGACGTGTCCGGCCGCGGGGTCGGCATGGACGTCGTCAAGCGCAATATCACGCAGATGGGCGGGACCATCGACATCCGGTCGGCGAAGGGCTTCGGGACCACGATCCTGATCTCGCTGCCGCTGACGCTGGCGATCCTGGACGGCATGTCGATCCGCTGCGGCGACGAGATCTACATCCTGCCGCTCGGCTTCGTGGTCGAGTCGCTGCAGCCGGCGAAGCACGAGGTCAAGGAGATCGCCGGCCAGGGCCGCGTGGTCAAGGTGCGCGGCGAATACCTGCCGCTGGTGCCGCTGTACCAGATGTTCAACATCGAGCCGCGCTATACCGATCCATCCGAAGGCATCCTGGTTATCCTCGAGACCGAAGGACGCAAGGCCGCGCTGTTCGTCGACGAACTGGTGGGCCAGCAGCAGGTGGTGGTGAAGAACCTGGAATCGAACTACCGCAAGGTGGCCGGGATCTCCGGCGCCACCATCCTCGGCGATGGCGGCGTGGCGTTGATCCTGGACGTGGCTGCGCTGCTGCGCTCGTCGCGTCAGCTGACGGACGATACCGTCGTTTTATAAAACTCAAAACTTTCTGAATCAGGAACCGACATGTCCATTCAACAGACCACCAAACCGGCCGACGCGCGCGACGGCAGCGGCAGCGAATACCTGGCCTTCACCCTCGGCTCCGAGGAGTACGGGATCGACATCCTGAAGGTGCAGGAGATCCGCGGCTACGAAGCCGTGACCCGCATCGCCAACGCCCCCGAATTCATCAAAGGCGTGATCAACCTGCGTGGCATCATCATCCCGGTGGTCGACATGCGCATCAAGTTCAACCTCGGCACCCCCACCTACGACCAGTTCACCGTCGTGATCATCCTGAACATCGGCGGCCGCATCATGGGCATGGTCGTGGACAGCGTGTCGGACGTCACCACCCTGACGCCGGACCAGATCAAGCCGGCGCCGGAAATGGGCACCGCATTCAATTCCGACTACCTGATGGGCCTGGGCACCGTCGACGAGCGCATGCTGATCCTGATCGACATCGACCGCCTGATGTCGTCCAGCGAGATGGGCCTGATCGACAAGATGGTAGCGTAAGGAACGGAAACCGCGGCGCAGGGATAGCAGTAGCGGACCCGGTCGAACGGGTCCGCAGGATCGACAAACACCCAAAGGTAATAACGTGCCGCTTCATACCAAGCAGGAAACTGGCAAGGAATTCGAGTTCACGCGCGCCGACTTCGAGCGCGTGCGCGGCCTGATCTACCAGCGCGCCGGCATTTCGCTGGCCGACAGCAAGCAGGAAATGGTCTACAGCCGGCTCGCGCGCCGCCTGCGCGCCACCGGCATCGAATCCTTTTCGCGCTATCTCGACGCTCTCGAAGCGGGACGCCTCAGTGGCCCCGCCGGGCAGGAGTGGGAGGCGTTCACGAATGCCCTGACCACCAACCTGACCTCCTTCTTCCGCGAGGCCCACCACTTCCCGCTGCTGGCCGAGCATGCGCTCAAGGCGCGCCGCCAGCATCCGGGCACGCCGTTGACGATCTGGTGTTCGGCCAGCTCGACCGGCGAGGAGCCCTACTCGATCGCGATGACCATGTGCGAGGCGTTCGATACGCTCACCCCGCCGGTGTCCATCATCGCGACCGACATCGACACCAACGTGCTGGCCACCGCCGGCGCCGGCGTCTATCCGATCGAACGGGTCGAAAAGCTCGAGGCCGGGCGCCTGCGCCGCTTCTTCCTGAAGGGGAAGGGCGCGCAGGAGGGCCTGGTGCGCGTGCGCCCCGAACTGCGCAACCTGGTCACCTTCCGCCAGCTCAACCTGCTGGCCGACGGCTGGGACCTGCGCGGACCGTTCGACGCGATCTTCTGCCGCAACGTGATGATCTACTTCGACAAGGCCACCCAGCGCAAGATCCTGTCGCGCTTCGTGCCCCTGATGAAGCCGGAGGCCCTGCTGTTCGCGGGGCATTCCGAAAACTTCCTGTATGTGTCCGACTCGCTGCGCCTGCGCGGCAAGACGGTGTACGAGTTGAGTTAACAGGCACCGCCATGGATACCAACAGCCATTTCGCCACCAACGTCTATTACGACCGCACCTTCGACTGCGAAGCCGCCAAGATCCTGCCGGGCGAGTACTACTACACCGGCAAGGAGATGCTGATCGTGACGGTGCTGGGTTCCTGCGTCTCGGCCTGCATCCGCGACCGCGTCAAGGGCCTGGGCGGCATGAACCACTTCATGCTGCCGGACGGCGGCGACCCCGGCAACCCGGTGTCGGCCTCGATGCGCTACGGGACCTATGCGATGGAAGTGCTGATCAACGATTTGCTGAAGGCCGGCGCGCGCCGCGAGCATCTGGAAGCGAAGGTGTTCGGCGGCGGCGCCGTGCTGCGCGGCTTCTCGGCCATGAATGTCGGCGAGCGCAACGCGGCCTTCGTGACGCAGTTCCTGAAGACCGAGCGCATCCCGGTGCTGGCCGAAGACCTGAACGACATCTATCCGCGCAAGGTGTACTTCTTCCCGCGCACCGGCAAGGTGCTGGTCAAGAAGCTGATGCAAACCCAAAACGACACGCTGGCGAGGCGCGAGCTCGACTACGCCAGCCGCCTCAAGGTCGCGCCGGTCGGCGGCGACATCGACCTGTTCTGACGAAAGGGCACAACATGCACTCCACGAACAAGATCAAAGTGGCGATCGTCGACGATTCCGCGCTGATCCGCAGCGTGATGACCGAGATCGTGAATTCGCAGCCGGACATGGAAGTCGTCGGCGTGGCGCCCGATCCCCTCGTCGCGCGCGAGCTGATCAAGCGCACCAATCCCGACGTGCTGACGCTCGACGTCGAGATGCCGAAGATGGACGGCCTCGATTTCCTCGAAAAGCTGATGCGCCTGCGCCCGATGCCGGTGCTGATGGTGTCCTCGCTGACCGAACGCGGCTCCGAGATCACCATGCGCGCGCTGGAACTGGGCGCGGTGGACTTCGTCACCAAGCCGAAGATCTCGATCCAGACCGGGATGCGCGAGTACACGGAGCTCATCGCCGACAAGATCCGCGGCGCCGCGCGCGCCCGCATCAAGCCGCGTACCCTGCACGCGCCGCCGCCCGGCGCCCAGCTGCCGCAGTTGCGCAGCCCGCTGACCTCGTCGGAAAAGCTGATCATCATCGGCGCCTCCACCGGCGGCACCGAGGCGATCCGCGAATTCCTGATGCAGATGCCGTCCGACTGCCCGGGCATCCTGATCGCCCAGCACATGCCGGAAGGCTTCACCAGCTCCTTTGCCAGGCGCCTCGATTCGCTGTGCCGGATCAGCGTCAGCGAAGCGCAGGGCAACGAGCGCGTGCTGCCCGGCCACGCCTATATCGCACCGGGCCACTCCCATTTGCTGTTGTCCCGCTCCGGCGCCAACTACATGACGAAGATCGAGCAGACCGAGCCGGTCAACCGCCACCGGCCTTCGGTGGACGTGCTGTTCCGCTCGGCGGCCCAGGCGGCCGGCAAGAATGCGGTCGGGGTGATCCTGACCGGGATGGGCAAGGACGGCGCCCAAGGCATGCTGGAAATGCGCAATGCCGGCGCCACCAACTTCGCCCAGGACGAGGCATCCTGCGTCGTGTTCGGCATGCCGCGCGAGGCGATCGCCATCGGCGCCGCCCATGAAGTGGGCGCACTGACGGCCTTGCCGGGCATGGTACTTGGTCATCTGGCAACGCAGGGCAGCCGGGCGTTGCGCGTTTGATCCGTTCGCACCCCTTTAGCCCCGGTTTTATCGCCGTAGAGCAACAAAAATGCTATGCTTAGGCCTGCTTTCGCAGAGTCGAAGTCCCACTAATACATATATACAGAGTAACAACGGAGTATTTCATGGCTGATCCAAAGATGCGTTTTTTAGTTGTTGACGATTTCTCGACGATGCGTCGCATCGTGCGGAATCTGTTGAAGGAACTGGGTTACGCCAACGTCGACGAAGCCGAAGATGGCGTGATGGCATTGGCCAAACTGCGCAGCGAACAGTTCGACTTCGTGGTCTCGGACTGGAATATGCCGAACATGGACGGTCTGACCATGCTGCAGAACATCCGTGCCGATCCCGCACTGGCCAAGCTTCCGGTGCTGATGGTGACCGCCGAAGCGAAGAAGGAAAACATCATCGCGGCCGCGCAAGCGGGCGCCAACGGCTATGTCGTGAAGCCTTTCACCGCCGCCACGCTGGACGAAAAGCTGAACAAGATTTTCGAAAAGATGGAAAAGGCAGCCTGAAAATGACCGAGCCACTTCCCGACTCGGGCTCGCACGACGAGGTCCTGAGCCGGATCGGGCATATGACCCGCGCGTTGCACGAGAACCTGCGCGGTCTGGGCCTGGACAAGCTGATCGAGAAAGCCGCCAGCGACATCCCGGATGCGCGCGACCGTCTCGACTACGTGGCGCGCCTGTCGGAACAGGCTGCCAAGCGGGTGCTGGACGCCACCGATGCCGCCAGCCCGCTGCAGGAAGGGATCGACGGCGCGGCGGTGGAGCTCACGCGTTCCTGGCAAACGCTGCTGGACAGCGGCGAGGGCAGTCCGGAATGGCGCGCGCTGGCCGAGAAGACCATCGCCAGCCTGGCCGTATCGCGCAGCGCCGCGGTGGCGACCCGCGGCCACCTGATGGACATCATGATGGCCCAGGACTTCCAGGACCTGACCGGCCAGGTAATCAAGCGCATCACCGGCATCGCCCAGAATCTCGAAAAGCAACTGGTCCAGGTGCTGGTCGATTTCGCGCCGGCCGAGGTCAAGCGCGAGTTCGACACTGGTCTGCTCAGTAACAGCTTAATGAACGGCCCGCAGATCAAGCCTGAAGGCGATGCCGAAGTGGTGGCCGACCAGGGCCAGGTCGACGACCTGCTCGACAGCCTCGGCTTCTGAATTCCGGTGCGCCCGCGGACGGCGCATCGCCCCTGTCTCTTGCGGCGATTGTTATCAAATGCATCAAACCAACTTCATCGTCCGTGAACCCCTGCTTGACCCCAAGC
The DNA here is from genome assembly GCF_001412595.2 of Massilia sp. WG5. NCBI lineage: Bacteria > Pseudomonadati > Pseudomonadota > Betaproteobacteria > Burkholderiales > Oxalobacteraceae > Massilia > Massilia sp. WG5. Next base: position 1,494,968 of record NZ_CP012640.2, on the reverse strand, counting down.
AGCGTGTGATTGGTTATGAACTGTGCTGGCAACAGCAGAGCGGAAGGGAAGTGAGCGCGGCCGACCTCGAAGCGCTGGTCGGCTTCGTTGCCGAGCACCTGGTCGACGACGAGCAAGGCTGGCTGCTGCGCGACAAACTGCTGTTCCTCGACGCCGTGCCGGCAATGCTGTCGACCGATGCCCTGCATGCGCTGCCGCCGGAGCGCACCGTGCTGTCGATCAGCGTGCGCGATCTCGTGAACGTCGATACCCGTGCCGCCGTGCAGGCCCTGCGCGCCGGCGGCGTCGGCATCTCGCTGCGCGGCGCCAACCTGGAGCTGCTGGGCCGCAACCTCTCCGTCATCGCGTCCTACGCCGAAGTGCGCTTCGCCGGCGCCGACGTCGCCACCCAGGCCCGCACCTATGCCGCCGTCAAGCAGTCGACGCTGCGCATGGTCGGCCGTCCGGTGTCGACCTGGGCCGACTTCGACGCCTGCGCCGCGCTGGGCCTGGACGCCTTCGTCGGCAAGCTGCACCTGACCCCGCGCGAGGGCGGCAATGCCAAGGGCATGAACCCGGCCCAGGCGATCATCCTGCAACTGATGCAGATGGTGCAGAACAACGAGGACGTGCCGAAGATCGAGGCCGTGCTCAAGCGCGACCCGGCCCTGATCTACAAACTCCTGCGCTTCATCAACTCGGCCGGATTCGGCGCCGGTCGCCAGATCGAGTCGCTGCGCCAGGCCATCGCCATGCTGGGCTATGCGCCGCTGTACCGCTGGCTGGTGCTGCTGCTGGCGACGGCCAGCTCCAACGGCTACTCGCCGGTGCTGATGGAAACGGCCGTCGTGCGTGCGCGCCTGTGCGAGCTGCTCGGCCAGAAGTTCCTGCCGCGCGCGGAAGCGGAGTATCTGTTCGTGGCCGGCATGTTCTCGCTGCTCGACCGCCTGCTGGGCCTGCCGATGAAGGACGTGCTGGACACCATCCAGCTGCCTGACGAGGTGGTGCGCGCGCTGCTGACGCGCGGCGGCACCTACGGCCCCTACCTGGCGCTGGCCGAGGCCTGCGAGCTGAATTCGAACCTGGTGGCGTCGATGGCGGCGGCGCTGGACATCAGCCCGCTGGATGTGAACAAGGCGCATTTGAGTGCGCTGGCCTGGGCGCAGAACCTCACCACCTGAGGCTTCGGGCGTCGGCAATGAAAAATGGCCCTGCAAAGGGCCATTTTTCATTTCAGGCATGCCGCGGAGCGATCAGCGCCTCAGTTGCACCTTGCTCACCGCCCGTTCCAGGCGCTGCTTCATCTGCATGGTGATGTTGGAGATCCGGCACCCGACCTGCACCTGTTCGCCCAGCAGGAAGGTGCGGAAGGGACGCATCAGGCGTACTTCGAGGTCGGCGACGATGGTCAGCGCCGGGCCCAGTTCCAGTTCTGCGGCGTCGATCTTCTTGCCGACATAGAATTCGTAAGCCTGCTCCGGCGTCGCGCGCAGGCCGACGCCGCCGCACGAGAAATCGTACAGCGGCAGTTCGAACACCTTGCCCAGGTAGACGAAGCGGGCGCCGTAGCTGCCGCTCAGCGGGCTTTCCAGCCGCGCTTCCGCGCGCCGGTTCAGGACCAGGCAGCTCGCCGGCAGCGGCAGCTCGACGGCGCGGGCGCGCCCCGGGATGAGGCTGCCGCCGGCTTCGAGTTCGAACTGGACCTTCGCATTCCCGCCCAGCGAGGCAACGAGGATCAGCCTGCCCTCGGCGAGCACCACATCCTCGGCCAGGTCGAGGATGAAGCAGCCGCGCTCGGTATCGATGGCGTCGATGCGCGCGACCAGGAAGTCCTGGCCGAGCGGATACACGGTGATCGCTTCGCCGGTCTGCGCCAGGGTCGACAGGGCGTCATGGATCTGGAAGGCGTCGTCGATCGTGTGCGCAGCCGCGTCAGCGCCGATCCGCGCGACGGCATCGGACAGCTTGGGAAGACCCTTGCGGATCTGCGAGGTGGCCAGGTCGGTCAAAATACTGCTCCTTGAATCTTTTTACGTGGTTTGGGTAAAAAGTGATTCCTCAAGTCTAGCAAATATAGTTGCTAATATCTACAGGGAAATTTCAAAAAAGAAAGTAGTGACGTTTAAATTTCCAGATTATCGATCAGGCGGGTGTTGCCCAGCTTGGCGGCGGTCAGCACCACCAATTGTTCCCCAGCGAGAACTTCATCGCGGCTCGGCGCCTGCAGGTTCATGCGCTTGCGGATCGAGACGTAGTCGGGCTTCCAGCCGCGTGCGGCCAGGCGGTGCATCGCATCCTGTTCCAGCGCCACCAGGTCCGGATGGCCGCCGCGGGTCTGTTCGGCCACGTAGTTGAGGGTCTGGTACAGGAAGGGCGCTTCGGCACGCTCCTCAGCGGACAGGTAGCCGTTACGCGAGGACAGCGCCAGGCCGTCGTCGGCGCGGAAGGTTTCGGCGCCGATGATCTCGGTCGGCATCGCGAGCTGGCGCGCCATGTTGCGGATGATCATCAGCTGCTGGTAATCCTTCTTGCCGAACACGGCCACGCGCGGCTGCACACAGGAGAACAGCTTGGTCACCACCGTGCACACGCCCGGGAACATCGCGGGGCGGAACTCGCCTTCGAGGATGTTGCCCAGGTCGTCCGGCGGCAACACGCGGTATTCCTGCGGCTCCGGGTACAGGTCTTTCTCGGTCGGTGCGAACAGCACGTACACGCCTTCCTTCTCCAGTTTCTCGACGTCGGCCTGGAAGGTGCGCGGGTATTTGTCGAAGTCCTCGTTCGGACCGAACTGCAGGCGGTTGACGAAGATCGAGGCGACGACCGGGTCGCCATGGCGGCGCGCCAGGCGCATCAGCGACAGGTGGCCCTCGTGCAGGTTGCCCATGGTCGGGACGAAGGCGGTGCGCAGTTGGCCGCGCAGCTGGTCGCGCAGTTCCTCGATGGTGGAGATGATTTTCATGGTGTCGTTATAAAGAGCTCAGGCCGGCGAATAGGCCAGCCAGACATAGATGGGCGCGAATGGTTCGGCCTGGGTAATTTCGATCAGGGTTTCCTTGGCCAGCTCGAGCATGGCCACGAAGTGCACGACCACGACCGGCCTGCTTTCCTGTCCCGCGAACAGCTCCGAGAATTCGACGAAGCGCTGGGACTGGAGTGTACGCAGGATTGCCGACATGTGCTCGCGCACCGACAGTTCCTCGCGCCCGATGCGGTGGTGCTGGGTCAGCTTGGCGCGCCGCAGCACATCCATCCAGGCGCGCTGCAGATCGTGCGGATCGACGTGCGGCCACACCGGGGCCAGGCCCTGTTCGACCGGCAGCGAGGGGCGCTGGAAGTCGCGTTCGTGCTGGGGCAGGGCGCCCAGGCGCTGCGCCGCCGCCTTGATCTGCTCGTACTCCAGCAGCCGCCGCACCAGTTCCGCGCGCGGGTCGCCCACGTCCTCGATGAGCTCATCCTGGCGCTTGGGCAGCAGCATGCGCGACTTGATCTCGATGAGCATGGCCGCCATCAGCAGGTACTCGGCGGCCAGTTCCAGGTTGTGCTTGCGGATCTGCTCGACGTATTCCAGGTATTGCAGGGTCACCTGCGCCATCGGGATGTCGAGGATGTTGAAGTTCTGCTTGCGGATCAGGTACAGCAGGAGGTCGAGCGGACCTTCGAAGGCGTCGAGGAAGACTTCGAGCGCGTCGGGCGGGATATACAGGTCGTTGGGCAGGCGCAGCAGCGGCTCGCCGTACAGGCGGGCGATGCTGGCTTCGGCGGCCTCGGCGGCAACCTGCAGCGCCTCCTCCGTGCCGGCGACGGCGGGACCGTCCACGATGGCGCCGTCGTCCGGCGGGGAATCGGCGAGCCCTTCGGGCCCGTCCGGGGCCCCGGTCGCCTGCTCAGGCACCATCGTCCTCAGCCTGCTCGCGCCGGACTCAGACCTTGGTCTGGTACGGGTAAGCCTGCTGGCGCAGGCGCGACTCGTCGACGCGGCGCTGCTCCTCCAGCGACAGCGGAGCCTTGTCCCACAGCAGGGCGCGGCCGGCGACCTGGCGCTCGTCCATGCCCGGGGTTTTCTCTTTCAGTTCCTTGATGAACTTGGTGTGATCGGATTCGTAATTCGCGTGTTTAGTGAACAGGCCCATGATGCTCTTTAAAAATAAGGTACAAACAGGAAATTCTACTGCTTACTTGTGCAGCTCGTTCAGCTGGCGGGCGATGATGTCGTGGTTGAGCCACAGCACCGGCGCAATCTTTTCGGCCGCGCCATGGAACATCAGCGGGCCCGTGCCTTCCAGCACCAGCGTCGACAGGTGGTCCGTGATCAGGGCCTTCTTGTCCTTGTGCAGCGAGGTGATCTCGTCGGCGATGCCGATCATCAGCTCGGCCAGCTCCGGAGTGTTGTCCATCGGCCAGGCTTCGAAGTTGCGGAACTCGGTGCTGGTGCCGGTCTGCAGATAGGTTTCCAGCTTGTCGAGAATCGACTGCAGCGAGACGCCGTCGTTCAGCAGGCCCTGGCAGATATCCCATTGCTGCTGGGCCCAGGCGCCGCCACCTTCCTGCTTGAGTGCCAGCAGCAACGGGAACAGCGACAGTTCCACGCCGACGAAGATGTCGGAAGAGTTGGTGCGGATTTCCGGGCAGTTGAACACGGTCGCGGGCACGCCCTGCTTGAAGGCGGCGTCGGCGATCGACTCCAGGCGCATCTTGGCGTAGCCCTGGGTGTAGTTGGTGTAGGTCTGCCAGGCGTACTCGCCGCCGATCAGGATCTCGGTGCCGTGGTAGCCGTAGGCCGTGTAGCGTACTTCGCCGCCCTTGGCCGCGACGCGCTCGCGGATCTTGCCCGATGCGTCGATCAGGTATTTCAGGGTGTTCGCCGAAACTTCGTCGAAGTTCATCAGGATCAGCTTGCCCAGGTCGCTGTCGAGCAGGGCGCGCGAGGACATGAAGCGCTCGCCGCGGCCTTTGTAAATGCGGTTGGCGATCGCCAGGAAGGCCTTGATGCGCGGAATGCCGCCGGCCATGGTATGGGCGAAGAACACGTTGGCGCCGTCCGGGATCAGCTTGTCGATCTCGTCCATGGCCTGCTGGGTCGAGGCGGTGAAGCGCGCGACGCCAGCCTGGCGGCAGCGCTCGATCTTCTCCCAGTCCAGCTTGTCTTCCTGCCAGCTCTTGAGGGTAAGCCCGGACAGCATCTCGGTCGGGTTCTGCTCGCCCGCCGGGGCGTCCATGTCGAAACCGGCCATCAGCGGCACATTGACGATGCGGCCGCCCAGCTTGGCTTCCGCTTCCGCATGCTCTTCCGCGGTCAGGGCGCGCAGGCTGCCGTCGTCGTTGCGGCGGCCCACGGTGATGCCCAGGATCGTCATGCCGGCCTTGCGCGCTTCGTCGATCAGGCCGTTCACGTAGCCACGGCCGAACAGTTCGCCGAACAGGACGAAGACGTCACCTTGACGGAACAGGTTCGCGTGCGGGATGTGTCGCAGGGCTTTGTATTCGGTCATATTATTTGCTACCACTCAAAAGTAAGGAGGTTTTAAAACAGCGCATTATACTGCTACTGGCGCATGGAAATTCATAGTATTCTGGCAAGGCCACAAGCTTCGCTTTCCAAAACCACAATCACAGGTGAACCATGAAAGCCCTTACGCACTACGCCGCAATCACCCTTGCCATCGCCGTCCTCGGCGGCTGCGCCAGCGTCCATGAAGCCGAGTCGCCGGCGCCGCTCGGCGCCGCCGCCACCTCCGGCAGCGATGCGGCCGCGAACATCACCGGCAGCCGCATTCCCTCGCGCCGCACCGAAAAAATGGTCAGCCAGATCGGCGGACAGGATTACAAGGACAACAAGGCGGCGCTGGCGGCGCCGCTGGAATCGCACTGATCAGCGGATGCGCATGCCCGGCTGGGCGCCGCTCACCGGCTCGAGCAGGTACAGGCCCGGGTTCGTCTTCTCGTCCTTGCTCGATGCGCACAGCACCATGCCTTCCGACACGCCGAACTTCATCTTGCGCGGCGCCAGGTTGGCGACCATCACGGTCAGCTTGCCGATCAGCTGTTCCGGCTGGTAGGCCGACTTGATGCCCGAGAATACATTGCGCAGACGGCCTTCGCCGACGTCCAGGGTCAGGCGCAGCAGCTTGCTCGACCCTTCGACGTGCTCGCAATTGACGATCTTCGCCACGCGCAGGTCGACCTTCGTGAAATCATCGATCGAGATTTCGGGAGCAAGTTCCTCGATATCGCCGGCGGTTCCAACTGCCTCAGCATTTCCGGCGCTTGCGGCGGCTGCCGGCGCGGGCGCGGCGGCCGGGGCCGCAGCCGGTACAGCGGCCGGCTTGTCGAACAGGTCTTCGACCATCTTGGCGTCGACGCGCTGCATCAGGTGGCTGTAGGCGCCGATGCTGCGGCCCAGCACCGTGTCGTACACGTTCTCGCCCTTCGTGTCGTCCCACGAGAAGGCCGCGTCGCCCAGGAATTCCTGGACGCGCCCGGCCACGTGCGGCAGCACCGGCGACAGCATGATGGTCAGCTGGCGGAACAGGATCAGGGCGGTGGTGCAGACTTCGTGCAGCTCCGCGGTTTTGGTCTCGTCCTTGGCCAGCAGCCAGGGCTTGTTCTCGTCCACGTACTGGTTGGCGACGTCGGCGATGGCCATCACTTCGCGCAGGGCGCGGCCGAATTCGCGGGCTTCATAGCTGGCGGCGATGGCGGCCTGGCGCTCGCCGTCCTCGCCGCTCAGGGCGCGGGCGATCCACTCGTGCGCCTTGGGCGACAGTTCGGTGGCCAGCTTGCCGTCGAATTTCTTGGCGATGAAGCCGGCGCAGCGGCTGGCGATGTTCACGTACTTACCGATCAGGTCGCTGTTCACGCGGGCGACGAAGTCCTCGCCGGTGAAGTCCAGGTCCTCGACCTTGCTGTTCAGCTTGAATGCCAGGTAGTAGCGCAGCCACTCCGGATTCATCTTCAGTTCCAGGTAGCGCAGCGGCGAGATGCCGGTGCCGCGCGACTTCGACATCTTTTCGTTGTTCACGGTCAGGTGGCCGTGGACATTCACCTTCAGCTTGTCGATCACCGGGTGGTTCGAGAAGTTCAGCATCGCCGGCCAGAATAGCAGGTGGAAGGACACGATGTCCTTGCCGATGAAGTGAACTTGCTCGGCCGACGGATCTTTCAGGAAGGCTTCGTAGTCGATGCCTTTCTTGGCGAAGTAATTCTTCAGCGAGGCCAGGTAGCCGACCGGCGCGTCCAGCCAGACGTAGAAGAACTTGCCCGGCGCATCCGGAATCGGGATGCCGAAGTAGGGCGCGTCACGGGAGATATCCCAGTCGGCCAGCTTTTCGCCGTTCTCGCCCAGCCATTCCGAGACCTTGTTGACCATTTCCGGCTGCAGGCGGCCCGGGGTGTTCAGCCACTCCTTCAGGAACTGGAAGCAGCGCGGGTCGGACAGCTTGAAGAAGTACTGCTCGGACGGCTTCAGGATCGGGGTCGAACCGGTGAACACCGAGTACGGGTTGATCAGTTCGGTCGGCTGGTAGGCGGCGCCGCAGACTTCGCAGTTGTCGCCGTACTGGTCCTTGGCGTGGCAGACCGGGCACTCGCCCTTGATGTTGCGGTCGGCCAGGAACATGCCCTTGGTCGGATCGTAGAAGCGGTCGACGGTTTTGGTATAGATGAGGCCGGCGTCAACCAGCTTGCGGTAGATACCCTGCGAGAGCTCGACGTTTTCCGGCGAATCGGTCGAATACCAGTTGTCGAAGGCGATGTGGAAGCCGTCCAGGTACTGGGCGCGGCCGGCGGCGATGCGGGCCACGAATTCCTGCGGCGTCACGCCTTCCTTCTCGGCGGCGATCATGATCGGGGTGCCGTGGGTGTCGTCGGCGCCGACGAAGTGCACCACGCGCTGCTCGTTGCCATCTTTCTGCATGCGCTGGAAGCGGACCCAGATGTCGGCCTGGATGTATTCCATCATGTGACCGATGTGGAAGGCGGCGTTGGCATAGGGCAGGGCGGTGGTGACGAACAGCTTGCGTGTCATGGTCGGGAAAGAGGGATCGATATAGAAAAAAAGCATTTTACCAGCGGATGCCCCTGAACGGTCAGGGGGTAATCATGCGCTTTGCCACTCGGACAAGTGTCGTTCTCCCGATTTACGCTAAACTCTTGCGCATCACATCCGGAGAACCCCATGAGCATCACAGCAGAAGACGTAAAAGCCGCCCTGGCGGCAGTCAATGACCCGAATACCAATAAAGACTACGTCAGCACCCGTTCGGTCAAGAACATCCAGGTCGACGGCGGCAACGTCGCCCTCGACATCGAACTCGGCTATCCGGCGAAGAGCCAGTTCGCCCTGGTCCGCAGCGCCGTCATCGAGGCGGTGCGCAAGCTGCCGGGCGTGCAGAACGTCAGCGTCAACGTCACCAGCAAGATCCTGTCGCACACCGTTCAGCGCGGCCTGAAGGTGATGCCGAACGTGAAGAACATCATCGCCGTCGCCTCCGGCAAGGGCGGGGTCGGCAAATCGACCACGGCCGTCAACCTGGCGCTGGCCCTGGCGGCCGAGGGCGCCAGCGTCGGCGTGCTGGATGCCGACATCTACGGCCCTTCGCAGCCAACCATGCTGGGCATTAACGGCCGTCCGCAGAGCCTGGACGGCAAGACCATGGAGCCGCTCGAGAACCACGGCGTGCAGGTCTCGTCGATCGGCTTCCTGATCGACCCGGACGAGCCGATGGTCTGGCGCGGCCCGATGGTGACCCAGGCCCTGCAGCAGCTGCTGGAGCAGACCAACTGGCGCGAACTGGATTACCTGGTCGTCGACATGCCGCCGGGGACCGGCGACATCCAGCTGACCCTGTCCCAGAAGGTGCCGGTGACGGGCGCGGTGATCGTCACCACCCCGCAGGACATCGCCCTGCTGGACGCGCGCAAGGGCCTGAAGATGTTCGAGAAGGTCGGCATCCCGATCCTCGGCGTGGTGGAAAACATGAGCACCCACATCTGCTCGAACTGCGGCCATACCGAAGCCATCTTCGGCGAAGGCGGCGGCGAGAAGATGTGCGCCGACTTCGGCGTCGACTTCCTGGGCAAGCTGCCGCTGCAGCTGTCGATCCGCGAGCAGGCCGATTCCGGCACCCCGACCGTCGTCGCGGACCCGGACGGCGCCGTGGCCACCCTCTATAAAGAGATCGCGCGCAAGGTGGCGGTGAAGGTGGCGGACAAGGCGAAGGATATGAGCGCCAAGTTCCCGACGATCGTCGTCAAGAACGACTGAGACAACACCGTCGTTCCCGCCTGCGCGGGAACGACGGGCGATTCATGCGCATCTCCTCCCTCCGCACCCGCATCCGCTCCCTCGGCGCGCTCCCGCTGCACGAAGACCGCATCCTGCGCGACTGGGTGCGCAACGCCGGCCACGACCACGGCCGGCGGCGTCCGCTGGACTTCCTGCCGAAGCCGGTGCGCGAAGCGCTGCCGCAGATCGATGCCGAGCTCGACGGCCTGGCGCGCATCCTCGCCACGCATCCGGGCGAAGACGGCTCCGCGCGGCTCCTGGTCGGCCTGCAGGATGGCCAGACGGTGGAGACGGTGCTGCTGCCGCGCGACGGCGTGTGCGTCTCCAGCCAGGTCGGCTGCGCGGTCGGCTGCCAGTTCTGCATGACCGGTCAAAGCGGCCTGATCCGGCAGGTGACGAGCGGCGAGATCGTTGCCCAGGTGGTGCTGGCGCGGCGCCAGCGGCCGGTCAAGAAGGTCGTCTTCATGGGCATGGGCGAGCCGGCGCACAATCTCGACAATGTGATGGAAGCGATCGAGCTGCTGGGTGTCGAAGGGAATATCGCGCACAAGAACCTGGTGTTCTCGACCGTCGGCGATCCGCGCGTGTTCGAGCGCCTGCCGGCCGGCCGCGTCAAGCCGGCGCTGGCGCTGTCGCTGCACACGACCAAGCCTGCGCTGCGCGAACGCCTGCTGCCGCGCGCGCCGCGCATGACGCCCGCGGCGCTGGTGGAGGAGGGCGAGCGCTATGCGCGCCTGACCGGCTACCCGATCCAGTACCAGTGGACGCTGCTGGAAGGCGTGAACGACGGCCAGGACGAGCTGGACGCCCTCGTCGCGCTCCTGCGCGGCAGGTACGCCGTCCTCAACATGATCCCCTACAATGCCAACGAAGGCCTGCCGTTCCGCCGTCCCGGCTGGGACCAGGCCGAGCGCATCGCGGCCTGGCTGTTCGAACGCGGCATCCTGACCAAGCTGCGCGATTCGGCCGGCCAGGACGTCGACGCCGGCTGCGGCCAGTTGCGCGCGCGGGCGCTCGACGGCGCCCAGCCGGTCAGGCTGTATCGCAGCGCGTAGGGCGGGCACCACGTGCCCACGCGTGACGGTAGCGCCATGTCGGCTTTCTACGCCGCCCGGTCCACCATCTCGATATGCTGTCCCACCTGGCGCCCGCGCACCTGGTTGCGGCCGCCGCGCTTGGCTTCGTACATCAGCTGGTCCGCCAGCGCGATCATGCCTTGCGGCGTGACGGCGGCGCCGCCGGCGAAGTCGGCGCCGACGACGCCGAAGCTGGCGGTGGTGCCGAGCGACAGGCCGCCGATTTCGGTGCGCTGGGCGGCGAAGGCGGCGCGCACCCGTTCGGCCAGTTCGACCGCGCCGTCCAGGCGCGTCTCGGGCAGGATGATCAGGAATTCCTCGCCGCCGTAGCGCACCACGGTGTCGATCGACTCGCGGGTCATGGCCTGCGCCAGCTGCGCGAAGCTGCGCAGCAGCTCGTCGCCGGCGTGGTGGCCATGGGTGTCGTTGATCGCCTTGAAACCGTCCAGGTCGCACATGATCATCGACATGCTAAGGCGGTAGCGGCGCGCCCGCGCGATCTCGCCGTCGAGCAGGGCGGCGTTCAGGTGGCGCCGGTTGTAGCAGCCGGTGAGCGGATCACGGATCGACAGGTTGGTCAGCACCTGCTGGGCCCAGTACTGTTCGCGCCAGAGACGCGCCTGGCGGTTTGCCGCCAGCAGGCCGAAGACATTCGCGACCCCGATCAGCATCGTCATCGAGATCAGGTGGCGTGTGCTGTCGTTGTGCTGGTACCAGGCCAGGCCCAGGAAGGCCAGGCTGGCGCCCAGCGCGAGGATGGCGGCATTCGCCAGGCGGTTCGGGATGAAGACGAAGATGACGAAGGTCAGCAAGGCGGTGGACATGCCATGCAGCAGGATGTCCTGGGGACGGTAGTGGACCACGACCAGGTAGCCCGCCATGCCGAGGATCGTAAACATGGTCGACGTCAGGTAGACCGCCCGCACCGGCAAGGCGGCGCCGCGTACGTAACGAAGGCCGATGAGGGCCACCACGCCGGTCGAGAGGCGGGCCAGGATGGGATAGATCGCGCCCGCCATGCCCAGCGCCAGGATGTCGGTGACGCCGAACAGGATGTAGGCCAGCGAACAGAGCGTCAGGGCGCGGTGAAGATCGCGCACGATCATGCTGCTTTGCTGGTGCAGGAAACCGGCTTCCGTGGCCGCACAGGAGAATTCCCCGCGCAATCGCGCAATCGGTGCCGGGCTGGGGGTGTTCGACATGGGCGTTGGAGTAGACGGAAGAAATCGGAAGGCCGCTGAACTTTATCGAACATTTAAGTTTCTGTAAAGTAATTGAATGGCCGTAATGCAACATCGCCGAGGGCTCGCCAGCCCTTGCGCCCGAGGCCAGGGGGGAAGTTGTAAAATAGCTCCTTTATCATTCATTCGACGGCCGTGTTGCTCTCCTGCGACCCCGTCACTACTTTCGTCCCGACCATGACCGTCCGTACCCGTTTCGCTCCCAGCCCGACCGGCTATCTCCACCTCGGCGGCGCCCGCACCGCGCTGTATTCGTGGGCCTATGCCCGCCATTTCGGCGGCACCTTTATCCTGCGCATCGAAGATACCGACCTGGAGCGTTCGACCCCGGAAGCGGTGCAGGCGATCCTGGACGGCATGAAGTGGCTGGGCCTGGACCACGACGAAGGTCCGTTCTACCAGATGCAGCGCATGGACCGCTACCGCGAAGTCATCAAGTCGATGCTGGAAGCCGGTACCGCCTACCTGTGCTACTGCACCCCGGAAGAAGTCGAGGCGATGCGCGAGCGCATGCGCGCGGCCGGCGAGAAGCCGCGCTACGACGGCACCTGGCGCCCGGAAGAGGGCAAGACCCTGCCGGCCGTCCCGGCAGGGATCAAGCCGGTGGTGCGCTTCAAGAATCCGCTCGATGGCGAAGTGACCTGGCACGACGTGGTCAAGGGGCCTATCACGATCGGCAACAAGGAGCTCGACGACCTGATCATCGCGCGCGGCGACGGCACCCCGACCTATAACTTCTGCGTTGCCGTCGACGACTGGGACATGAAGATCACCCATGTGCTGCGCGGCGACGACCACGTCAACAACACGCCGCGCCAGATCAACATCCTGCGCGCGCTCGGCGCCGAGCTGCCGCAGTACGGCCACCTGCCGATGATCCTGGGGCCGGACGGCCAGAAGCTGTCGAAGCGACATGGCGCCGTCAGCGTGATGCAGTATCCGGAGCAGGGCTTCCTGCCGGAGGCGATGCTGAACTACCTGGCGCGCCTGGGCTGGAGCCACGGCGACGACGAGATCTTCTCGATGCAGCAGTTCACCGAGTGGTTCAACCTCGAGCACCTGACCGCGTCGGCGGCCCAGTTCAACCCGGAAAAGCTGGCCTGGCTGAACAACCACTATATCAAGCAGTCCGACAACGAGCGCCTGGCCGGCCTGGCGCGTCCGGTCATGGAGCGCGAGGGCGCGCAGTTCGACGGTGCGCCGCCGCTGGCCGCCGTGCTGGGCCTGATGAAGGAACGCACCCACACCATCAACGAACTGGCCGATGCGGCGATGCTGTTCTTCCGCACGCCGAATCCTGCGAATCCGGAATATCAGGCGCTGCTGGCCCAGCACCTGACCGACGCCGTGCGTCCGGCGCTGGCGCAGTTCGCCGAGAAGCTGCAGACGGTGGAGTGGAGCAAGCCGGCGCTGTCCGCCGCGATGAAGGAAGTACTGGCGGCGCATGGCCTGAAGATGCCGCAACTGGCCATGCCGCTGCGCCTGCTGGTCACCGGCCAGCTGCAGACCCCGGCCATCGACGCGGTGCTGGAATTGTTCGGCCGCGACACCGTGCTGGCGCGCCTGCAAAAAGGTCTCTGACGACCCACTTTGACTATTTGCGAAATGCAAGTGCCTCCGCTATAATGCTCGCACTTCAGCACTGCGGGGGTATAGCTCAGCTGGGAGAGCGCTTGCATGGCATGCAAGAGGTCAGCGGTTCGATCCCGCTTACCTCCACCAACTCTGAAGTAAAGCAGTCAAGGGTCCCCATCGTCTAGAGGCCTAGGACATCACCCTTTCACGGTGAGTACCGGGGTTCGAATCCCCGTGGGGACGCCAGCGGGATCAGACCCCTGGAATAGTAGTGCCAGTGTCGTGAAAACGATGCTGTTAGAAGTAAAAACAGTATGTTATAGTGCTGTTTTCCCGAAACGGGGGTATAGCTCAGCTGGGAGAGCGCTTGCATGGCATGCAAGAGGTCAGCGGTTCGATCCCGCTTACCTCCACCAAGTTTCAGGAAACGGTTTTATGGCAGTCCAGGGTCCCCATCGTCTAGAGGCCTAGGACATCACCCTTTCACGGTGAGTACCGGGGTTCGAATCCCCGTGGGGACGCCAAGAACAAGAAGATGCTGCCCACCCAGCAGGGCAGTATCGAAGCAGTAAAGCTTTGAAGAGTTTTAGGTCCCCATCGTCTAGAGGCCTAGGACATCACCCTTTCACGGTGAGTACCGGGGTTCGAATCCCCGTGGGGACGCCAGAATAGCAAGGAGCCGCCTTGAGCGGCTCTTTTGTTGAGTAGTTTTGGGGGGTATAGCTCAGCTGGGAGAGCGCTTGCATGGCATGCAAGAGGTCAGCGGTTCGATCCCGCTTACCTCCACCAAATTAGCAGTAGAAAGTTTTAGGTCCCCATCGTCTAGAGGCCTAGGACATCACCCTTTCACGGTGAGTACCGGGGTTCGAATCCCCGTGGGGACGCCAGTCAAAGACCGGAGCAGACCACCCGCAGATGCGGAAAGGTGCTTCGGTTTTTCTTTTGGTCGTCCAATCCTTTTCAAACGATCATGTCTTCCGAATTTCCCCGCACCCTCGCCATTTTCTGCAAGGTCGTCGATAACTATGGCGACATCGGCATCTGCTGGCGCCTGGCGCGCCAGTTCCATGCCGAGCACGGCATCGCGGTCACCTTGTGGGTGGACGACCTGGCGAGCTTCCGCCGGATCTGGCCGCAGGTCGACGTCGACGCCGCGCAGCAGGACGTCGGCGGGGTCACGGTGCGCCACTGGCGCGGCCAGGACGGCGAATTCGCGCCGGCCGAGATCCCGGACATGGTGATCGAATTCTTCGGTGTCGACCTCCCGCCCGGCTATATCGCCGCGATGGCGCAGTGCGAGCCGCGTCCGGTCTGGATCAATTACGAGGGCCTGAGCGCCGAGGAATGGGTCGAAGGCTGCCACCGCCTGCCGTCGATGCACCCGCGCCTGAAGCTGACCAAGCATTTCTTCTTCCCGGGTTTCACGGACAAGACCGGCGGCCTGCTGCGCGAGCGCGGCCTGGTCGAGGAATGCGCGCGCTTCCAGGCCGATCCCGTCGCGATGGCCGCCTTCCTGGCGCCCTTCGGCGTGACGCGGGACGAGCTGGCGTCGCTGAAGGTCAGCCTGTTCTGCTATCCGGAAGCGCCGGTCGGCGAATTGTTCGCCGCCTGGGAGCAGGGCGCGGCGCGCGTGACCTGCCTGGTGCCGGAGGGCGTGGCGCGCGAGCAGGTGCGGGCCTTCATCGGGGCCGAAGTCCATCCCGGCGCACATGCCACGCGCGGCGCCCTGACGGTGCGCGTGATTCCCTTCATGCCGCAGACTGACTATGATCGCCTGCTATGGGCCTGCGACCTGAACTTCGTGCGCGGGGAGGACTCCTGGGTACGCGCCCAATGGGCTGCCCGTCCTTTCATTTGGCACATTTATCCGCAAGATGAAAACTTGCATCATGTTAAACTCCGCGCGTTTCTGCAAAAGTATGCAGTGAATACGCAGAGTCTGGTCGACTTTTCCCTGCGCTGGAATGGCGCGCGGGAAGGACACATGGACGCCCTGTGGACGTCCCTGCAAGCCGAACTGCCAACGCTCGTGCGCCGGGCCCGCGAATGGGAAGCGCAGATGTTGGCAAACGGCGATTTAGTGAGCAATCTGCTGGATTTCGCCCGGTCGCTTCGTATGCGGCCGGAAAATAACATGGTATGATGCTCGGTTACTGCAACTCCTTTTTTGGTTAATAATTCCTATGAAACCCGCAAAAGAAATTCGTGTCGGCAACATCATCATGGTCGATGCCAAGCCTTTCATCGTGCTGCGCTCTGACGTCAACGGCTCGAGCCGCACGGGCTTCACCTACAAGTGGAAGATGAAGAATCTTCTGACCAACGCTCCGCTGGAAAACGTGTTCCGCGGTGACGACAAGTTCGACGTCGTCGTGCTGGACAAGAAGCCGGTGACCTATTCGTACTTCGCCGATCCGCTGTACGTCTTCATGGACGAAGAGTACAACCAGTACGAGATCGAAGAAGAAAACATGGGCGACGCCATCAACTACCTGAAAGACGGTATGGCATGCGAAGCCGTGTTCTACGACGGCAAGGCGATCTCGGTCGAACTGCCGATCACCATCGCTCGCCAGGTCATCTACACCGAGCCGGCCGTCAAGGGCAACACCTCGGGCAACGTGATGAAGGAAGCGAAACTGGAAAACGCGATCGAGGCGAAGCAGTTCACCATCCAGGTGCCGCTGTTCGTCAACCAGGACGACGTCATCGAGATCGACACCCGTACCGCCGAGTACAAGAAAGTCGTCCGTAACTAATCGGACTTCCTGCGAAAAAAACGCTGCCTCGGCAGCGTTTTTTTTGCCTGAACCGCCACCGGCGGCGCGGCGCAGCGCCGATCACGGCCGGCAGCGCAATCCGTCGACCAGCAAGCCCACCATCTTGCGCGTCGTGGCCGTATCCTCGTCGGGATTCGCCTTGCACAGGGTCGCCACCGCACGCAGCAGTTCTTCCGCCTCGTAGCCCGGCCGGATGACGTCCCGTTCGACCGCGGTCCGCAGCAGCGAGGCGAGGGCGGGCCGCAAACGCCCGAAAAAATATTCCGGCAGCGCGGCATACGCGGCGTTGTCCGATTGCAGGGCGCCCGACAGCCCGCGCTTGGTCACGATGAAGTCGACATAGCGCTGCATCCAGCGCGCCAGCGCCTCGCCGGGTTCGCAGTCGGCGGCCAGGCTGGCGGCGGCATCGGCGCAGTCGTCGATCTGCGACTTCATCACCGCGACGATCAGGTCGGCGCGCTGCGGGAAGTGGCGGTAGACCGTGCCCACGCCCACGCCCGCGCGCTCGGCGATCTCGCGCACCGGCGCATCGACGCCCGATTGCGCAAACACTTCCATGGCTGCCTGGAGCAGCGAACGCAGGTTGCGCTGGGCGTCGACACGCCTGGCGCGCGGCTGCTGCTCGTCCGTCTCGTTCAAGGCTTCTCCTTGCTTTGCTTTCGTATTCATAAAAAATATCTATTAACCGGAACCACGTTCCGGTTATAATTCGGAATCGCGTTCCGCTTATGCGATGGTAGCAGAGTCCGACGTTCTTGTTTCGAAAGGGAACATCATGAATAAAACCGAAGTATGCATGTTTTGCCGCTACAGGAGAACCCGGGGCGGCGCTGCCGCGTCCTGCTGCGCGGGCCAGGAAGTATTGCGCAGCACGGCGGAAGCCGAGCGGCCGAGCCAGGGACTTGCCCGCGCGATGCCTGAAAGGCTGCGCTCGCCGGCGCCGCGCCCGCCAATGTCGCGCTAGCCCAAAAGCCGTGTCACATGGGCAACTTTACTGGTATGCTCATGCATTATCTGACACGGAGGGTTGTATGAAGCGCAGGGATTTCGTTCGGCTTGGTGTGAGCGCAGGCATGGCGGCAGGGGCGGCCGGCATGGCGCAGGTGGCCGGCGCGGCCGATGCCCACGGTGGCGGGGCAGGCATCCTGGACGCCGGCGTCCAGGAGCAGCAGGTCCGGATGGCGGCCGGCAAGCTGAGTTCGAAATCGCTGGTGCAACAGTACCTGGCGCGCATCGCCGCGATCGACAAGGCCGGCCCGCGCATCAATGCCGTCATCGAACTGAATCCGGACGCGCTGGCGATCGCCGAGGAGCGCGACCGCGAACGCAAGGCGGGCAAGCTGCGCGGTCCGCTGCACGGCATTCCGGTCCTCATCAAGGACAACATCGCCACTGCCGACAAGATGAGCACCACCGCCGGTTCGCTGGCCCTGGCCGGCGTGCGCGCCAGCAAGGACGCCTTCGTCGCGCAGAAGCTGCGCGAGGCGGGCGCCGTCATCCTCGGCAAGACCAATCTGTCCGAGTGGGCGAACATGCGCTCGACGCATTCGGTCAGCGGCTGGAGCGGTCGCGGTGGCCAGACCCGCAATCCCTACGCGCTGGACCGCAACACCAGCGGCTCGAGCGCCGGATCGGGCGCGGCGGCAGCGGCGGCCCTGGCCACGCTGACGATCGGCACCGAGACCGACGGATCGATCGTCTCGCCTTCGTCGACCTGCGGCATCGTCGGCATCAAGCCGACCCTGGGCCTGGTCAGCCGCAGCGGCATCATCCCGATCGCGCACTCGCAGGACACGGCCGGCCCGATGACCCGCAGCGTGGCCGACGCCGCGCTGCTGCTGGGCGCGATCGCCGGCGTCGATCCGGCGGATGCCGCCACCAGGGACGCGCAGGGCAAGGCCGCCGACTATGCCGCCGCGCTGCGCCTCGACGGCCTGCGCGGCAAGCGCATCGGCGTCGCCCGCAACTTCTTCGGCAGCAGCCCGGCCATCGACGCCGTGATCGAGAAGGAACTGGCGGTGCTGAGGGCGCAGGGCGCGATCCTGGTCGACGTGCAGGTGCCGAACGTCGACAAATACGGCGACAGCGAACTCGAAGTCCTGCTGGCCGAGTTCCGTCCGGACCTCGAAGCCTGGCTCGCCAGCTACGCGCCGCACGCGCCGGTCAAGAGCATGGCCGACCTGATCGCCTTCAACGACAAGAACGCCGGCCGCGAGCTGCAGCACTTCGGCCAGGAGCACCTGGTCGCGGCCCAGCAGAAGCCCGGCCTGGACGACAAGACCTACCGCGACGCGCTCGCCAACAACCACCGCTACGCGCGCGAGGAAGGCATCGACAAGATATTGAAGGACGAGAAGCTGGACGCGCTGGTCGCGCCGACCGGCGGCACCGCCTGGCTGACCGACTACATCAATGGCGACCACTACGGCGGCAGCTTCTCCTCGCCGGCGGCGGTGGCCGGCTATCCGCACGTGACGGTGCCCGCCGGGTATGTGGCCGGCCTGCCGGTCGGGATCTCGTTCGTCGGCACGGCCTGGACCGAAGCGGCCCTGATCGGCATGGCCTACGCCTACGAGCAGGCCAGCCAGCGCCGCCGTCCGCCGAGCTTCCCGGCGACCGTCAACCTGAAGGCCTGAGCCGGTGCGGGCCCGGACATTCAAGGCGACGCAGGCCGCCGCGCTGTGCCTGGCGATGGCCGGCGCCGCCGCGCATGCGGGGGCCGCGCCGGATACCCCGAAGGCGCCCGACTGGGCCGCCATCGCACGCCAGGACCTGCGCTTTGCCGTCGACACGATCCGCACCCGCCATGCCGGCTACGTGGCCGGCGAGCCGAGCGTGACGCAGCCGCTCGCGGCCGGCATGCGCGCCGGCCTGCCCGAGGCGGACGCCGTGCGCAGCGAGCAGGATTACCGGCGCCTGATGATGCGCTTCATCGCCGGCTTCGGCGATCCGCACACCGGCATCGACCTGCATCTGGCAGTGCGCGGCTGGACCGGCATTGTGATCGACCAGGACCGGGACGCGAAAGGAGCGCGCTATCGCGTCGTCTGGTCCGAGCCGGGCTGGCCCACGCCGCTGCCCCCGCGTGGCAGCGTGGTGCACGGCTGCGACGGCGCCTGGATCGGCACCTGGCTGCAGATGCAGGTCGCGCCTTTCCTGAACCGCAGCGCCGAATACGGCTCCGCCTTCAGCACCATGGCGCAGCAGTCGATGTTCGACCTGGGCCTGGGCTGGACCCCGTCGCAGTGCCTGTTCGAGCTGCCCGACGGCAGCCGCAAATCCTTCGCGCTGGCGCAGCGCAGCGTCCCCAGCGAGGTCGCGCAGGCGCGCCTCGACACGCTGCAGCCGGGCTGGCGCGCCATCGCCAGCCCGGTCGGCGTCACCACCCTGGCGCCGGACAAACGCTGGGTCGGCATGCCGAACTTCGATGGCGCGCGCTCGGGCGCGGCCTACGAGGCGCTGTACCCGCAACTGGCCGCCCTGCCGAAGTCGGGCTGGGTCGTGTTCGACCTGCGCGGCAACGGCGGCGGCGATTCGAGCTGGGGCAGCCGCGCGCTGGCCGCGCTGTACGGCGACGCCTATGCCGGGCAGTTGAGTTCCGCAGGCGGCGTCAGCAAATACCTGATCGCCGATGAAGCGACGGCGAGCCTGCTGAAGCGCTATATCGCCGCGCCGGAATACGCCGCGTCGAAGGCAGGCAGCGAGAGCGACCTGGCCAGGGTCGAGGCGGCGATGCGCAGCGGCGAGAAGATGGCCCTGGTGGCGGGCGAGCGCGATGCCGCGGCCGCGCCGGCAGTGCTGCGCCGGCCGCATGGCCCGCGCGTCGCCGCCGTCATCGATCGCACCTGCTTCAGTTCCTGCATGGCCTTCCTGCAGCAGCTCCAGGCAATGGGCGACACCGTGGTGCTCGGTGAAGCCACCATCGGCTATTCCCCCTTCGGCGAGATCAATATTTTCGAACTGCCGAGCGGGCACGGCGCCCTGCGCATCCCCTCGGCCTTCTACAAGACCGCGCAGCCGACCCGCGAACCCTTCGTGCCCGACTATCCTTTCGCCGGCAGCATGACGGACGGGAAAACGCTGCAGCAATGGGTCAACACCACACTCGACGGAATCAAGCGATGACAGACATGCGCAATAAAGAAGCCGCAATCACCTTTCTCCAGATGACCGCCGCCGGCCAGGTCGAGCAAGCCTTCGAGCGCTTCGCCGGCCCGCGGTTCCGCCATCACAATCCGCATTTCGCCGGCGATGCCGCTTCGATCAAGGCCGGCATGCTGGACAACGCGGCGCGCTTCCCGGACATGGCCTTCGAGGTGCTGCGCGCGATCGCCGACGGCCCGCTGGTGGCCGTTCATTCACGCGCACGGATGACGCCGGACGGGGTCGACATCGCGATCGTCCACATCCTGCGTTTCGAAGGCGACAGGATTGCGGAGATGTGGGACATCGGCCAGGCCCAGCCTGACCCGATGGCGAACGAGTACGGGATGTTCTAGGCAGCGTTGGCGGTGAGTTGCCGGCCAAGCCGCTTGCCCAGCGCCAGCAGGGTGAGCGTGGGCGGCAGGCCCCAGGGCTGAGGGATCACCGAGGCGTCGCACACATACAGGCCGGGCGTGGCGGTCCGCAGGCCGCTGTCGACTCGTTCGCCGATGCGCAGGCTGCCGCCGGGATGGGCGGCGAAGTGATGGCTGGCGAAGACCTGGCGCGCGCCGGCCCGTTCGAGGATGCCGCGCGCGATCCCGATGCCCTTGTCGAACTTCTCGCGGTCGGCGGCCTGCAGGGTCTTGTCGACCCAGCGCTGGCCCACCCGGCCGCCGATCTCGTCGCGGATCTTGACCATGATGCCGAGCGTGCGGCGATGCGCCAGCAGGCGGTCGACGCGGCCGGCCTGCAGCGCGAAGGCCTGGTACATGGCCCGCGGCAGGGTCAGGTCGGCCAGTGCGATGCCATCCTGATGCCAGCTGGCGCCGGCCGCCATCGGCACCTCCGCGCCCCCGGGCTCGTCCGTGCCGAGATCGTCGACGCTGCCCATCACCGCCACCACCGGGTCGCTGAAGAAGGCGCTCGGGCCTTCCAGCAAACCGGACGCGCGCAGCAGGCGCGGACTGCCGATGCCGCCGGCGGCCAGCACCACGCGGCCGGCGCGCAGCACCCGGGCGGCGCCGTCGATCTCCGCTTCCACCCCCACCGCGCGGCCGTCGTCGACCAGCACGCGCGTCACCCGTGCGCGCTCGCGCAGCACCGCGCCGTGGCCACGCGCTTCGTCGACGAAGTCGCGTGCGGTCCACTTGGCGCCGAAGGGGCAGCCGGTCACGCAGCGCCAGCAGCCGCGGCGGCACGATTCCGGGCGGATCAGTTTGTCGAGCTTGCGCCAGTCGAGGCCGAGGCCGCGCGCCGCCTCCATGATGCGCGCCGCCATCGGGCCGACCAGCGCATCCGGCAGCGGCGCCATCGGCAGCTCGGCGCGCAGTTCGGCGAGCGCAGGGTCGAGGTCGATCCCGTGCGCCGCGAACATGGCGCGCGGGGGCGGGGCGGCGGTGGCGAAATTGATGGTCGAGGTGCCGCCCAGCGTGATCGCACGCACCAGCAGCGAGGCGTCGCGATGGATGAAGGCGCCCTTGCCGGGCACGGCGGCCATCGCGGCCATCTGGCCGAGCGTGCCTTTCAGGGGTGCGGCGCTGCCTTGTTCCAGCATCAGCACCGCAGCGCCGCGCTTGGCCAGCTCGCGCGCCACGCTGGCGCCGCCCGGACCGGTGCCGACCACGATGGTATCGAATGAGGAAGAGGTGGGGGCGGGCATGCGTTCGGCTGTGCTGGGTCGGGGTTCCGCATGCTACCACCGAGGCCGGCGCCTGTGCAGGCAGCCGCCGTCGATTGTCAATACAGTAAAGACAGTATGTAACATTTACTTACAAATCGCCTGCCTGCTTTACATACATTTGCTCGCATGTACTTATGGTGCGAGTTAAGCTGGAAGAAATTGATCATGACCATTCCATGCAGCCTTCTCTCCGTTTCCTGCCCCTGAGCGCTCCACTGACCGACAAAGTCCTGCTGGCCTTCCGCAAGGATGCCGGCTGGAGCAACCGCGACACGTCCGGCGTTCACAAGGCCGGCCAGCCGGGCGGCCTGGTCCAGTGGGTGACGGTCGAGTCGGGGAAGAAGCGGGTCGGCATAGCGCGCCTGGAGCTGGCGCCGCCGCAATTCTGTTTCGTGTCGGACCTGATCGTCCTGTCGGACTACCGCGGGCGCGGCGTCGGCGAATGGTTCATGAGGCAGATCGAGCAGCACTGCATGGGATTGGGCATTCCGCGCGTGCTGCTGCAGCCGATGGACGACAACCGCGCCTTCTACGAAAAGCTCGACTTCGTCGCCGACCCTCTCGCGGCCGGCTTCCTGAAGAAGGATATCCGGCCGCCGCAGCGCCGGATCCTGCCGTTCTGACGGCCGCCCCGGGCGGCTTCAGCGCGCCGCGACCGCCTGCTTGGCGCGGGTGAAGACCGGCCCCCACAGCGGGTGGCCGTGTTCGCCGGGCGCCAGGTCGAAGGACGGGTCCAGGCGCAGCGCCCGGTCGAAGGCTTGCCGGCACGGGGCCGGACGCGAGGTCACGCAATAGCTGAAGGCCTGGTATTTCAGGGCGGTCAGGCGCGTGGCCAGCGGTCCGTTGTTGACGTCGCGCTGGCTCAGGCGCCGGATCGCGCCATTGAAATCTCCCTCGTTATACAGGCGGATGCCTTCGCGCAGGCCGCTGGATTCCCTGGCCGGGTCCGGTCCGTCGTCGCGGTCGCGCGTGCGGCTGGCGCTCTCGCGCTGCGGGCCGGGGTCGCGATCGGCCGCCGGCGCGCTGCGCGGCGTCGAGGCTTTCGGATGCGAGGGCGTGCGCGCCTGCTTCTGGTCGAAGATGGGGAACTCGGCGCAGCCGGCGAGGAGGACGGCGCCGGCGGTGGCGAGGACAAGGAGGTGGAGTCGTTGCTTGGTCATCATGGGTGCGTGCTTACCGGGGTTCGTCGCTGAAGTCCACGGCGATCTGGCCGCCGCCGCCGCTGGTGTCGACTTCGAGCACGCGGTCGTGGAAATTCGGGTTGGCGATACGGATCGTGTGCCGGCCGGGCGCCAGGCTCAGGCGCTTGACCGGCGGGCTGACGCCGCGGTCGACGCCGTCCACGTAGATGACGCCCCAGGGCTGGATCCGCAGCTTGTAGGAGGCGGCCCCGCTTACCGGCGCGTTCGGGCGCGCCGGTGCGGGCGCCGCGGCGGTGACGGCCGTGGCGGCCGTGGCGTCGCCGGCTTGCTGCGCCGGCGCGGCGGACGCGTCGTTCGCGTCGGCCTGGCGTGGCGGCGGCTCGGCCTGGACCGGCGGTACGGGCTCGGCGGCGCGCGGCCTCTCCTGCGCGTGGTCGCCGGACTGCGGCAGGGTCAGCACGATGTGGTCGTAGGAGCCGGAGTCGCGCAGCTCGGCGAACACGGCCAGCGCGATCGCCAGCAGGACCGCGGCGCCGCCGGCCGCGATGGCCCAGCGCTGCCAGCGCGTCAGCCCGCCGGTCCGCGCCGCGGCCGGGGCATGCATGAAGGAGGGTAGGGCATCCGCTTCGACGGCCGCGGGCGCCGCCGCCGGCGCCGGGGCGAGGCCCGCCGGCATGATTGCGGGCGCCGCAGGGATCGTCACGGCGCCCGGCATCGAGGGGCCGAGCGAGACGATGCCGAGGATGTGGCGCAGCTCGTCGACGGTGCGCGGGCGCTCGGCCGCATTCGCCGACATGCAGCGGTCGACCGCGGTGATCAGGGACTCACTGTAGCCTTCGGGGGCGCGGCCGCGCAGGGGCCCGGCGGGAATCAGCTCGCGGGTGATCGCGTAATGCACGACCCGTGCGAGGGCGGTGAGGTCGGCCGCTTCGCCCTGTTCGGCGCCGTCCGCCGCCAGTTCGGAGGGCAGCAGCAGGGGTTCGCCGTTGTCGTGGAAGACGACCGTATCGGGCGTGATCGCCCGGTGCGGCATATGCATCGCGTACTGCAACTCGAGCGACTGCAGGAGCTGGCGAAAGATCTTGCGGCACCAGACCTCGTTGACCTGCACAGGATCGTGTTCGACGATGTCCCTGACGGTGCGGCCTTCGAGGTGCTGCTGCGCGGATCCGGTAGTGAGTGTGCTGGTCATTTTGCTAACCTGTATTTGTAGCAAATCATGCCAGATTTACAGGTCCGCTGCCCCGCAGTGTGCTCAACCGTGCGCGCCTGTTACGCGCTGTTACAACTCAGCAGTATCCGACCGCGGCTCAGGCTTCGCGCATCAGACGTCGATGAAGCGCATCTTGAAGTTGCGGCCCTTGACGGTGCCGAACTCCGGTCCGAGTGGATTGCCGCCGTTGAGGCGTTCGAAGGCCTGTTCGGCGATCCTGCGGTCCAGCGCCACGTAGCTGAAGAATTCGCCGATCTGGATCTTGCCGACCTGGTCCTTGTGCAGGCCGGCGTCGCCGGTCAGGGCGCCCAGCAGGTCGCCGGGCCGCAACTTGTCCTTCTTGCCGCCGGCAATGCTCAAGGTCATCATCGGCGCCGGCCCGTCGGGATAGGTGTCCTCGCCGAGTTCGGCCAGCGGATGCCATTCGGCCTCGGCCTGCTGGTAGTCCTCGATCAGCTTGACCCATTTCTTCTCGTTCGGGGCGGCCAGCGTCAGGGCCTCGCCGCTTTCGCCCGCGCGGCCGGTGCGGCCGATGCGGTGCACGTGCACTTCCGGATCCTTCGAGACGTCGACGTTGATGACGGCTTCCAGGCCGGCGACGTCGATGCCGCGCGCGGCGACGTCGGTGGCGCACAGCACCGTGCAGCTGCGGTTGGCGAACATGGCCAGGGTCTCGTCGCGGTCGCGCTGTTCCATTTCGCCGTACAGCGCGCGCGCCGACCAGCCCTGTTCGCGCAGGTAATCCGCCAGTTCGCGGCAGCGCGCCTTGGTGTTGCAGAACAGGATCGCGGGCGCGGGGCGGAAATGGGCCAGCAGGCGCGCCGCCGCTTCCAGGCGGCCCTCGAAGCCGATCTCGTAAAAGCGCTGGGCGATGCGGGCCGGTTCGTGGCGGGTCTCGACCGCGACTTCTTCCGGATCGCTGAGGAAGCGCGCGGTGGCGGCGCGGATGTCGTCCGGGTAGGTGGCCGAGAACAGCAGGGTCTGGCGGTGCGCCGGGCAGGCGCGCACGATGGCCGCGATATCGTCATAGAAGCCCATGTCGGTCATGCGGTCGGCCTCGTCGAGCACCAGGGTGCGCAGGCGCGCCAGGTCGAGGGTGCCTTTGCCCAGGTGGTCGAGGATGCGGCCCGGGGTGCCGACCACGATGTGGGCGCCGAATTCCAGGGTGGCGATCTGCGGCCGCATCGGCACGCCGCCGGTGAGCACCACGACTTTCACGTTGCCGATCCCGCGCGCCAGGCGCCGCAACTCGTTCGCGACCTGGTCGGCCAGCTCGCGCGTCGGGCACATCACCATGCCCTGCACCGCGAACAGCGCCGGATTCAGGCGCAGCAGCATGCCGATGCCGAAGGCGGCGGTCTTGCCGCTGCCGGTCTTGGCCTGGGCGATCAGGTCGCGCCCGCCCAGCGCCAGCGGCAGGGTCGCAGCCTGCACGGGCGTCATTTCATGGTAGCCGAGCTGGGTCAGGTTGGCGAGGAAGGGGGCGGCGAGCTGGAGGGAGGCGAAGGAGGTGGCGGACATGAATAGACCGTAAAATAAATTGTGGACAGCAACAGGCAAACGTCGTCCCCGCGCAGGCGGGGACCCAAGTTGACTTCCGTGGCGACGCGCAGCTAACGACTGGCAGCCTACGCCGCCGGCTTCCAGACCGGCAAACCGGTCAGGTCGAGGTCGGGGTCGGATTTCCAGACCGGCAGGCCGGTGGCGTCCGCCTCGTCCAGATTCAGCAGGGGGATCTGTTCCTGCTTGAGCGTACCACGGCGGGCACGTGAGGTGGGGCGCTTCGGTTCGGGGACAAGAGCCTCGCTTGGCGCGGCCGGCTCGAAGCCCGGCAGGTCGAAGGTGGCGTTGTCTTTCTTGTCTCTCATGCGCTGCGCTGGCCCAGAAAACAAAAGCCCGGCTCAAGAGTCGGGCTTCTGTCGTACAGTATTTGGTTGCGGGGACAGGATTTGAACCTGTGACCTTCGGGTTATGAGCCCGACGAGCTGCCAGACTGCTCCACCCCGCGTCTGAGAACGCCATTCTACCGCGTCCGGCCCCGAAGTGCAAATCGGACTAACCCGTCAGGCCGGAACCAGCCGCCACAGCGAGGTGAGTTCGGCCATGCGCGCGGCCGCCAGCGGGTCGTCCGGGTCGCTGGCCTTCGGGTGCACGGGGCGGATGTCGTGCCGGCCCGCGACCGCCAGGCCGGCAGCCGCAATCCAGCCGAGCAGCTGCTCGCGCGAACGCAGGCCCAGGTGCTCGGCCAGGTCGGACAGGATCAGCCAGCCTTCGCCGCCCTCCAGCAGATGCGCCTCCAGGCCGGCCAGGAAGCCGCGCAGCATGCGGCTGTCCGGATCGTAGACCGCGTATTCGATCGAGGAACTCGGCTTGCCCGGCAGCCAGGGCGGATTGCAGACGATCAGGTTCGCGCGGCCCTGCGGGAACAGGTCGGCGCGCACCACCTCGACCTGGCCGTTCAGGCCCAGGCGCTCGATGTTGGCGCGTGCGCAGCCGAGGGCGCGCTCGTCCATGTCGGTTGCGATCACGCCCTGCAGCCCGCGATGCGCCAGCACCGCCGACAGCACGCCGGTGCCGGCGCCGATGTCGAAGGCCAGCGTCGCACCCGCGGGCAGGGGCGCCTGCGCGACCAGCTCGACGTATTCGCCGCGCACCGGCGAGAACACGCCGTACCAGGGGTGGATGCGCTCGTCCAGGACCGGGATGAACACGCCCTTGCGGCGCCATTCGTGCGCGCCGATCACGCCCAGCAGTTCGCGCAGCGAAGCGACGAAGGGCTCGCCGGCCGGACCGTAGGCCTCGACGCAGGCTTCGCGCACGTCGGGCGCGCGGCGCAGCGGTATCGTGTAATCGCCATCGAAGGGCAGCAGCAGCATGGCCAGGGTGCGGGCACGCTGCAGCTGCGCCAGGCGATGGCGGTGGAACTGTTCCGTCAGCGTCGCTGGTTTGGCGGCGGCCTTGGCACGCTTGCTACGGCCGCCCTTGTGCTCGATCCGGCGCACCAGCGCCTGCAGCAGCTGGCGCGCGTTCTGGAAGTCGCCGCGCCACAGCAGGCCAGTGCCCTCCAGCGCCAGGCGGTAGGCGGTGTCGGCGGTCATGGTGTCGTCGGCCAGCACGAGCTTCTTCGGCGCCGGCCAGCCGCTCTCGGAACGCCAGGCCGCCGAGCGCTCCTCGCCGTTCTCGACCCAGTGGATGTGTTCGGTGTTCAAGCGGGTCCGATCAATGGTGGTGGTGCCAGTGGAGTTCGTTCGACTCGACGAAGGACTTCACGGCATCCGGATTGCCGGTGGCGTGGCGCTTGATCTCGCCGCATTCGCAGATGCCCTGGTAGGGCTGGATGTGCGAGCAGGCCGAGACTTTCTGGAGCGTGAGCTTGACCGGCTTGGCGCATTTGGCGCACTTGAAGGTCAGGAAGCGGGCGGGTTTGTTCATGATTTGGATGCGATCGTAGTACGACGGGAAGGCGCGCATTTTAGCATCGCGCGCATCATGGAACCGCTCATTGCACCGTGACTGCGCTGCTGCCCCCGCCCGCCGGCCGCACCAGCACCTTGGTCGAGATCCGCTCCGTCATCTCCTGCACGTGCGAAATCACCCCGACCTTGCGGCCCAGCGACTGCAGCGCATCCAGCGCGTCCATGGCGACGCCGAGCGTGTCGCTGTCCAGGCTGCCGAAGCCCTCGTCGATGAACAGCGACTCGACCTTCACCCGGTTCGAGGACAGCGAGGCCAGGCCCAGCGCCAGCGCCAGCGAGACCAGGAAGGATTCGCCGCCCGACAAGGAGTTCACGGAGCGGATCTCGCCGCCCATGTCCTGGTCGCGCACCATCAGCGCCAGCGAGGGGCCGGCCTGGCTGGCCACGCGCTCGAGGCGGTAGCGGCGCGCCAGCTGGGACAGGTGGATGTTGGCGTAGCCGAGCAGGACGTCCAGTGTGAACTGCTGGGCGTAGTTGCGGAATTTCTTGCCGTCGGCGGAACCGATCAGTTCCGCCATTTTGGCCCAGCGTTCCTCGATGGCGCGCTGGCGCTCGATTTCGTCCATCATCGAGCGCGCGCGTTCGCGCCGGCCGTCGTCCTCGCGGATGCGCACGGCCAGGCTGGCCGCCGTTTCGTGCACGGCGCGGCGTTCGGCCTGCACGCTGTCGAGCTGGCGCGCCAGGGCGTCGGCATCGGCCGGCGCTTCGGCATCGGCGGCATCGGGCCCGGCGGCGGCCCGGCCCTCGTGCTGCTCGCGCTGGCCACGCCGCTCGGCCAGCACCACGGCCGCCTGGCGCGCCCTGGCGTCGAGTTCGAGCAGCGCGGCGCGTTCCTGGGCAATGCGGGCGGCGCCGACCGCCAGCAGGGCGGCCAGCTGCTGCTCGTTCTCGACCGGCTCCAGCTCCGGCGCGCTGCCGGCGAAGTCCTCGATCCATTGCGCCAGCCGGGTAGCGGCGTCCGCGGACGCCCCCTGCAGGTCGGCGATGCGGCCCAGGGCCTGGGCCTGGGCGGCGCGCACCCCGGCTTCCGCGTGGGCGGCCTGCAGGCTGGCCGCCTGGCAGGCCGCCAGCCCCTGGCGCGCCACAGCGACCGCCGCCCCGAGGGCCTGCTCGACCTCGAGCGCCTTGCGGCCCTCGAACAGGACGGCGCGTTCGCGGCGCCGTTCGTCCAGTTCCGCGTCGATGCGTTCGAAGTCCTGGCGCGCGCCGTCGCGCTGGCGCAGGGCCTGGGCGGCGCGCTCTTCCAGTGCAGACTGGCCGGCGGCCAGGGTCTCGATGCCGTTCGCCAGGCGCGCCTGCTGCGCCGAGCGGTCCAGCCACTCGCGCGCCTGGGCCGCGCGCGCCGCGCGCCAGCCGGCCGGATCGCGTTGCCACCCGGTTTGCCAGCCGTCGCCGCAGGCCTCGGCCAGCACCGGATCGAGTTCCGCCAGCAGGGCGGCCAGGCTGGCGGCTGCGGCATCGCGGCGCGCCGCCAGGCCGGCAATGTCGGCGTCCAGCTTCGCCAGCTGGGACTGGGCCTGCTGGGCCGCCTGCAGAAGCCGCGCATGCTCGGCATTGGCCTGGTCCCAGGCCTGCTGGGCGCTGTCGCGCGCCAGCCGGGCGCGACCCAGGGCCTGGTCGCGCGCGTCGAGCGCCTGGAAGTCCGCGCGCAGCTGGGCCGACTGGGCCGCGAGCCAGGCGGGGCGTGCGGCTTCCGGCGGCGCTTCCGCAGCCAGGGCGCTGTCCTGCCATTCCTCGTCCAGTTGCGCGGCGCTGGCCGCAAGCCCTTCGCGTTCGCGCCCCAGCTGCGCCAGGCGGTCGCCGGCGGCCTCGAAGGCGGCGCGCTGTTCGGCCTGCAGGTTCAGGTTGTCGCGCTGCTCGCGGCGGCGCGCCGCCACTTCCGCGGACAGGCCCGCCAGCACCGCGTGCAGGCGCTCGTCCTGGTGGCGGTAGGGGTGCTCGTCGGCGCCGCAGACCGGGCAGGGCTCGCCGTCCGCCAGGGTCGCGCGCAGGCTCTCGACGCCGTCGGCGCAGGCCAGCTGGGCGCCCTTGAGCAGGCGTTCGGCCTGGGCCGCCTGGGCGTCGAGCGCGATGCCGGCGGCGCGCGCCGCTTCGAGCGCTTCCTGCGCGCCGGCGCGGGCCTGGCTCGCCTGCTGCGTGCCGGCGTCGAGCTCGGACAGGCGCTGGCGGGCGCCCGCCAGGGCGTTCCAGGTCTGTTCCAGCGAGGCCAGGCCTTCGCGGCGGGCGTCCAGCCGGCGCCGTTCCTCGCGCAGGAGGTCGGCGTCGATGCCGGCCAGTTCCTCGCCGCTCGCCTGGCGCGCCTGCTCGCGGGTGGCCAGCAGCGCCGTCGCCGATTCCAGCGCCACGGCGGTGCGCTGGGCGGCGTTCGCGGCCTGTTCGGCGCCGGCGCGGGCCTCGACCAGGGCGCTTGCCGACCGCGCATCCAGGCGCGCGGCTTCCTCGGCCTGGGCCAGGCGCTGCTCCCAGCGGTCCCACTGGCCGGCCAGGCCGGCCAGTGCGCGTTGTCCATCGAGCCAGGCACCGGTCGCCTGCAGCGCCTGGCGGGCGGCTGCCAGTTCCTGCGCCTTGGCCTGCAGCGCGGCTTCGGCTTTCACGGCGTCCGCGTCGGCGGCGTTGCGCGCGCTGCGTGCCTTCTCGTGCGCCGGAACCAGGGTGTCGAGGGTCGCGTCCAGGGCCTTGGCGCGGTCCAGTTGCGGGCCGGCCGCGCGCAGCGCTTCCTCGGCCGCTTCCAGCCTGCGTTCGGCCTCGATCTGGCCGCGCTGGGCGTCCTGCTGCGCCGCCAGCGCGCGCGCCAGGGCCGAGTCGCCGGCGGCGAGCTGGGACTGGACCTGGCGCTGCTCGTCGGCCAGGCGCGCCAGGTCCGCCATCAACGGCCGCGCCGGCTGCACGGCGTCGAGCGTGGCCAGGCGACGGCGGCGTTCGCCGGCGGCATCCAGTTCGGCGTTCGCGGCGGCCACGGCGCTGTCGGCCGCGCTTTCCGCCGCCTTCAGGCGCGCCAGTTCCTGGTGCCAGCGCAGCCTTTCTTCGAGCGCGGTGCGGCGCGCGTCGACGGCCGCGAGCTGGCGGTTCGCCTCCGCATGCTGTTCCTCGACCGCCTCGCGCTCGGCGGGGGCCAGCGGGGCCTGGTCCTGCAGGCGCGAGCTCAGGCGGCGCATCGCCTCCTGCTCCTGGCGCCAGCGTTCGAAGGCGCGGCGCGAGATCTCGCTGTAGACCGCGCTGCCGGTCAGTGTCTCGAGCAGTTCGCCGCGCTCGTTCTCGTCGGTGCGCAGGAAGGCCGAGAACTCGTTCTGCGCCAGCAGCACCGAGCGCGTGAACTGTTCAAAGGAGAGACCGATGCGGCGTTCGATCTCGGCCAGCACCTCGGTCTTGGTGGCGCCGATCGGCTGCAGCTCGGGCAGGCGCTGCAGGCTCATGGTCACGGGCTGCAGGGCCCCGGCCGCGCGGTTGCGCGAGCGGCGCACGCTCCAGCGCGCGCGGTAGCGGCCCTCGTCGTTGCCGACGAAGTCGACTTCCGCATAGGCCTCGGCGGTGCCGCGCCGCAGCAGGGTGCGGCGGTCCTGCACCGACAGGACGTCGTCGCCGACGTCGGGCAGGAAGTTGCCGGCGCGCGGACCCTTGAGCAGGCGCGGCGTGGCGTCGTACAGGGCCAGGCACAGGGCGTCGAGCAGGGTGCTCTTGCCGGCGCCGGTGGGGCCGCTGATCGCGAACAGGCCGGAGGAGACCAGCGGCTCCCGTTCGAAATCGACCTCGAATTCGCCGGCCAGCGAGGCCAGGTTCTTGCCGCCGATGCGCAGGATCTTCATGCGGCCTCCCGGTCGCGCGCGCCATCGACGGGGAACAGCAGCTCGGCGAAGGCGGCCAGCTGGTCGTCGGGCGCGTCCTCGCCGAAGCGCTGCTGCCACAGGCGCCGGAAGATGTCGTCCGGCTGCAGCTGGGCCAGCTGGTCCAGGCTGAGGGCCGCGTCGACGCCGGCCGCCGTGACGACTTTGCGGGTCGGCTCGATCTTCGCCAGGCGCACGGGCTTGCCTTCCAGCGCCGCCTCCACCTGGGCGCGCAGGCTGGGTTCGGGGCCGTCGAGCAGCACCCGCACCTCCAGGTAGGGCTGTTCGTGCAGCGGCGCATCCGGCAGGTCGAGGCCCACCAGTTCCGCGATCACCTGCTTCAGCGGCGCCGGCTGGGCCGGCACGCGCAGCAGTTCGACAGCGCGCGGCACGTGCAGCGGCACGATCTCCTTCGCTTTATCGCCGTCGAGGTCGATGCGCAGCACCTGGTGCTGGTAATTGATCTCGGCAAAGGACAGGGGCAGGGGACTGCCGCAGTAGCGCAGGTGCTCCTGCTTGCCGACCTTTTGCGCCAGGTGCAGGTGGCCCAGCGCGACGTAGGCGATCTGCGGGTCGAACATGGAGGCCGGCAGGGCCTCGGTGCCGCCGATCAGGATGCGGCGCTCGGAATCCGGCGAGGAATCGCCGCCCACCATGTGGCAGTGGCCCATCGCCAGGATCGCTTCACCGTTCGCGCAGCGCGTGCGCGCCAGCGCGTAGGCCTGCTGGTAGAGCAGGGCGATGCCGGACAGGTAGGCGTCGACGGGCGTGCCGTCTTCGAGCGCGCTCGAGTCGACGCGCGGGACATCGCCCGGACGCAGGAAGGGAATCGCCACGCACCAGGCCTTCACGTCCCCATGGCGGTCGGTCAGCGGCACCAGCAGGCGTTCCAGGTCGATGTCGCCGGCCGCGCCGCGCGCCACGTGGCCGACGACCTTCGTGCCGTGGGCTTCGAGCAGCGGGCCGGGCGCTTCGAGGCGGCCCGGCGAATCGTGGTTGCCGGCGATGACGACGATGTCGAGCTGTGGCGAGCGGGCGCGCGCCTGCTGCAGGAAGCGGTACAACTGGCGCTGCGAGGCGGCCGAGGGGTTCGAGTTGTCGAAGACGTCACCCGCGATCAGCAGGGCATCGACCTGCTCGGCCACGATGGTCTCGAGCAGCCAGTCGAGGAAGCGCTGGTGTTCGTGGGTCCGGTCGAAGTTGTGCAGGGTCTGGCCGAGGTGCCAGTCGGAGGTGTGCAGCAGCCGCATGGATTTTCTTACAGGAAGGTGGGTGAGACAGGGGGCTCACTATAGCGCAGACCAGCACCGGCTGACAAAAGTTCTCGGACAGCTAAGCAACATGATAATAGCTCCAATAAAATGGCTGCATGAGCGAACCCACCCTTTCCATCGGCGCCGCGCGCGCCCTGCACCTGGCGGCCCAGGACATGTTGCAGGCGCGCCGCGCCCGCGCCACCAAGGACGACGTGCTGGCGGCCATCGGGCGCATGGGCGTGCTGCAGATCGACACCATCAGCGTGGTCGCGCGCAGTCCCTACCTGGTGCTGTGGAGCCGCCTCGGCGACTACGACCCGGCCTGGCTCGAGCAATTGCTGGCCGAGGGCCGGCTGTTCGAGTACTGGGCGCACGAAGCCTGCTTCATCCCGATCGAGGACTACGGCCTGTACCGCCACCGCATGCTGGACACCGCGCCGCTGGGCTGGAAATCCGGGGCGTCGTGGATGCAGGGGAACCAGGAGCAGGTGGCGCGGGTGCTCGAGCATATCCGCCTCAAGGGCCCGACGCGCGCCGCCGATTTCGAACGGAAGGAGGGCAAGGGCGGCGGCTGGTGGGAGTGGAAGCCCGAGAAGCGTTCGCTGGAGGCGCTGTTCACGGCCGGCAAGGTGATGGTCGCGCGGCGCCAGAATTTCCATCGCGTGTACGACCTGGCGGAGCGCGTGCTGCCCGGCTGGGACGACAGCCGCGCGCCGGCCATGGATGCGGTGCGGCGCGAATTCGTGCTGCGCGCGGTGAAGTCGCTGGGGCTGGCGAAGGCGGCCTGGATTCCGGACTACCACCGCACCCGCCCGCCGCACCTGTCGCCCGAGCGCCTGCTCGGGGAAGGCCTGCTGCTGCGCGCCCGCGTCGAGGGCTGGAAGGAGCCGGTGTTCGTGCATCCCGACCACGCCGGCCTGCTGGCGGCCGCGGCGGAAGGACGCCTGAACCCGACCGTGACCACGCTGCTGTCGCCCTTCGACCCGATCGTCTGGGACCGTCGGCGCGCGCTGGAACTGTTCGGCTTCGACTACCGGCTGGAGTGCTACACGCCCGCCGAGAAACGCCGGTACGGCTATTTCACGCTGCCGGTCCTGCGCCGCGGCCAGCTGATCGGCCGGATCGATGCCAAGACGCATCGCGCGGCCGGGCTGTTCGAACTGAAATCGGTGGTGTTCGAAGAGGGTGTGCGGCCGAGCGGGCGCCTGCTGCGCGAGCTTGCCGCGGCGGTGGGGCGCTGCGCGCGCTGGCATGGCTGCGCGCAGGTGGAAGTGAGCCGTGTGCAGCCCGACGCCATGGCTGCGCCGCTGCGCGCATTGCTGTCCGACACGCAGGCCGTTGCTGCCTGAATACACGCATTCGCCGGGCGCCCCGTTCCCGGGGCGCGAGGGGGCTGGGTTTGTGATAGATCAAACCCGGGCCCGGAGCCCGTCCGTACACTAGGTGCTCTTTCAGGCCGACGACTACGACACCTCAGGGTTTAACCCTTCCTGCAGGCCTGTTCAAAACATACGCCTCCCATCCAGGTTCCCGTCCCGACCCTTCCCGGTCAGGCTGAACTTTGTGTTGGCGAATAACTGAGCGGAGACAGAATGCTGACATCGACTTACACTCTCGTCGCCTTGTCCGTGGAGCAGACCACGGTGCGTTCGGCATTGCAATCGCTGGCGCGCACGCTGCATGCGCTCCCGGAAGACGGCGGCATCCTGGCGCCGGGCCAGGCGGCGCAGCTGTGCGCCGAACTGCGCCAGGTGGTGGACGATTGCCACTGGCGCAAGCTCGACAAATTCCTGGTGCCGGCCCTGCGCCGCGCTTCCTGCGCCGCGGATGGCCTGTTGCACGACCTCGAACAGATCAGCCGCGGCGCCGCCGAGTCGCTGGCGGCCGCCGAGGCCTGCGTCGACGCCGGCGCGCGCGGCGTCGACCGCGACCGTTTCCAGGAAGCCGTCGAAGGCTGCATCGCGGCCCTGCGCTGCCGCCTCGAGCGCGAGGAACACGAATTGTTCCCGCTGGCGCGCAGCCTGGTGCGCGGCGAGGCCTGGTTCGCGATCGCCAACCAGATGCTGGCGCACGACGCCGTTGCCCGCGAACGGCGCGGCGCGCTGCAACACGGGCGCGCGCGTCCGGAACCGGCGGGGCCGCGCCGCCACATCGCCGAGCCGCTCGGGCATGCCCATGAGCCGGCGGGCCCCGAATTCGGGCGTCGCCATGCCACGCTGTCGATGCTGCACTGAAGCGCCCTTGGCGGTCGTTCGCACGCGCCAGTCCGGTGGCGCGAGGCCATCAGGGTTCTTTGTTATGATGGCGATTTTGGAAGTGCGATTTCATCATGTTCGAGTTCCTATTCAAGCGGCCGGGCGATAACAAGCCCGGCGACAAGCCGGCCGGACAGGGGGCGCAACCGGAACAGGCTGCCTCCTCGGGGCCGGGCTCGGCCACGAGCACGCAGCGCGCGCTGCAAGCCGAAAAGCTGAGCCAGGTCCAGGGCGACGAGGCTGCCGCGGTGGAATTCATCCTCCAGTGCGAATTTTCCGAGCTGCGCCTGACTGCGGCCGAGTTCGTCCATCGCCCCGAGCTGCTCGAGCGCGTCCATACAGCGATGCGCAATACCGACCGCCGCGTCGCCAAGCTGATGCAGTCGCGCCTGGACGCCCATCGCCACCGCGAGGCCGAGCACCGGCGCGGCGAAGCGACGCTCGAACAGGCCCGCTCGCTGCTCAAGGACGAGCTGCTGACCCCCAACCATGTCGCCGAGCTCGACCGCAAATGGGCGATCATCGCCGCCCCCGAGCTGCAGGACGAGTTCGCAACGGTGCGCGCCGCCCTGGGCCAGCGCCTGGAAGCCCAGGTGCAACTGCAGCGCGCCATGATCGACCGCCTGGCGAGCCTGCGCCGGCTGCCTTCCGAGCCCTTGCCGCCGGCCGAGCTGGCCGCGCGCCTGGAGGCGCTCACCCAGGAGCAGGCCCAGGCCCTGCAGGCGCCCGAACACGCCTCGCTGCCGCGCGGCCTGGTGGCCGAGGTCGGCCTCGAAGCCCAGAAACTGCAGGCCGGCCTGCGCGAGATCGAAGCCGGCCAGGCCGCGCTGGGCGCACGCGAGGCTTTCATTGTCGCCCAGCAAGATAAGCCGGCCGCCGAGCTGAACGCCGACGCCCTGCGCAAGGAATGGCACCGGCTGCCGCAGGCGCCGCAGGGCGAGGCCCTGGCCGCGCTGCAGCAGCGCTTCGACGCCCTGCTGGCGACGCTGCCGCAGCCCGAGGCGCGCAAGCCGCGCGAGCAGAAGGAAGCCGCCAGGCCGAAAGAAGCCAAAGAGCCGAAAGAGCAGGGCAAGCCGCGCGGCGCCGACCAGCACTTCCTCGACATAATGGATGCGATGGAGGCGGCCCTGCAGCAGGGTTCGCTGGGCAGCGCCGCCGAGTTCGACAAGGCGCTGAAGGAAGCACGCGAGAAGGGCATGCGCCTGACGCCGGCCCAGTCCGACCGCCTGGCCCATGTGCGCGCCGAACTCAAGCGCCTGTCCGACTGGGCGCGCTGGGGCGGCAACGTGTCGCGCGAAGAACTGATCAGGAGCGTGGAAGCGCTGCCGACCCAGAACCTGGCGATGAGCGAGCTGGCCAAGAAGGTGGGCAGCATGCGCGAGCGCTGGAAAGCCCTCGACAGCCTGTCGGGCGCTGCGCCGAAAAGCCTGTGGGAGCGCTTCGACGCCGCCTGCACCGCGGCCTATGCGCCGGCGGCGGCCCATTTCCGCCACCTGGCCGACGAGCGCCACGCGAATGCCGCCAAGGCCCAGGCCCTGGTCGACGAGGCGAACGCCGAGATCGCCCGCCTGCAGTCCGGCGAGGCCGAATGGAAGCACGTGGCCGGCACGGTGCAGCGCCTGCGCCTCGGCTGGAGCCACCTGGGCGCCATCGACCGCAAGGAGAAGAAGCGCCTGGACGCCCTGTTCACCGACGCCCTGAACATCCTGCAGGGCCCGCTGGAAGAGCAGCGCAAGGCCGAGATGTCGAGCCGCGAAGAAATCATCGAGGCGGCCGCGGCGATCGATCCGCACGACCGTCACGCCCTCGACACCATGCGCGCCCTGCAGCAGCGCTGGCAGGAGCATGCGCGCGCGCTGCCGCTCGAGCGCAAGAGCGAACAGGCGCTGTGGCAGCGCTTCCGCGCGGTCTGCGACGACATCTTCCAGCGCCGCAAGGAAAGCATGCACGAGGCCGACATCGAGCGCCGCGCGCACGAAGCCGCCAAGGAAGCGATCAGCGCGCGCCTGGAAGCGGCGGCGCCCGAGGCCACCCCGGCCAGCGCCGGCAAGCTGCTGCGCGAAGCCGCCGCGGAGTGGCAGGCGATCGGCCCGGTGCCGCGCGCCCACGAGGCGCGGGTCGAGAAGCGCTACCACGCCGCGGTGGCGCAGGTGCAGCACCACGCCGACCTGGCGAAACGCGCGGCCGGGATGGCCCAGGCGGCCCAGGTGCGCGACAAGCTGCGCCTGGTGCAGGAGCTGGAGCAGGCGATTGCCGGCCAGGGCCCGCTCGACAGTGACTGGGACGGGCGCTGGAAGGCCTTGCCGGCGCTCGACGCCGACATGGAAAAGACCTTGCGCGGCCGCTTCGACGCGGCCTTGCGCGCCGCCCGGGAAGGCCGCGAGACCTACGCCCGGCTGCTCGAGCGCAACCGCGACACCCTGCTGCACGATCTGTTGCGCGCCGAGATCCGGGCCGGCATCGACAGCGGCCCCGAGTTCGCGCGCGAGCGCCTGAAGCTGCAGGTCGAGGTGCTGCAGTCTTCGCTCAGATCCGGCCACGGCGCCGGCCACAAGGGCGGACACAAGGATGGCCAGGGCGGGGCAGGCGGATCGGCCCCGCTGCGCGAGCTGGTGGCGCTGCCGGCCCTGATCGACGCCCGCACCGCGTCGCGCATCGAACAGCTGTTCATGCGCCAGGCCCGGGAGGGTAAATGAGCCGGGGGTTTTTCGAAGTGCGGGTGCAGAAGGAAGACTTCGACCTGGGCGCTGAAATCGCCCGCCTGCGCGCCGGCGATCCGCGCATCGGCGCCGTCGTCAGCTTCATCGGCACCGTGCGCGACATGAACGAGGGCGCCAGCGTCGCCGAGCTGGAACTGGAGCACTATCCCGGCATGACAGAACGCTCGCTCGAGGACATCGTCGAGCAGGCGCGCGCGCGCTGGCCCCTGTACGGCGCCCTGGTCGTGCACCGGGTCGGCCCGATGCAGCCGATGGAGCAGATCGTGCTGGTGGCGGCAAGCGCCGCCCACCGCGGCGAAGCCTTCGCGGCCAGCGAATTCATCATGGATTACCTGAAGACCGAGGCGCCGTTCTGGAAGAAGGAACAGACGCCGGATGGCGCCCGCTGGGTCGACGCCCGCGTCAGCGACGACGCGGCCAGGGCGAAGTGGAGCACCGGCTGAATGCGCCGCTGAGCTGGCTCGCGGTCGGGCTGGGGGCCGCGCTCGGCGCCTGGCTGCGCTGGGTCCTGACGATCCTGCTCGGCCAGCTGCACTCCCACATCCAGGTTGGCACCCTGGTCGCCAACCTGCTCGGCGGCTACCTGATCGGGCTGGCGCTTGGCTTCTTCGACGGCTGGCCCGGCCTGTCGCCGGCGTGGCGCCTGTTCGCCATCACCGGTTTCCTCGGCGGCCTCACCACCTTTTCCAGCTTTTCCGCCGAATCCATGGTGCTGCTGCAGCGTGGCCACTACGGCTGGGCCTTCGGCCACGCGGCGCTGCACTTGCTGGGGGCGCTGGCCTTCTGCTTCGCCGGCTTTGCCAGCTGGCGCGCGATCGCGGCCTGAATCGCGGCTTGAAGCGCGCCGGCCCCGATCGGCCGCTTTCAGCGGTCGTCCTGGTCGGGCCGGCGGCGCCAGGCGCCCAGTTCGCCCAGGCGGATGTGATCCGGCGCCGCCGGCGCGTACCCGCCATGCTTGCCCTGGCCATAGCGTTGCGCGCGGTAGATGCCGGTATGTCCGGAAAACAGGTAGCTGAGGACGCAGGCGATGGCCGCATAGACCGCGGCTTCCGCGCCGAACAGTTCCATCGCCATCAGGGTCGAGGCGATCGGCGTATTGGCTGCGCCGGCGAACACGGCCACGAAACCTATTCCCGCCAACAAGGCGAAGGGCAGGTGCAGCAGCGGCGCCAGCGCGTTGCCGAGGGTGGCGCCGATATAGAACAGCGGGGTCACTTCGCCGCCCTTGAAGCCGCTGCCGAGCGAGGCCACGGTGAACGCCATCTTGCCGGCCCAGTCATAGGGCGCGAGCGGCGCGAGAAAGGCCTGCTGGATGGTGGGAATGCCGAGCCCGATGTAGCGCTGCGCGCCCAGGCTCCAGGCCGCGGCGGCGACCACCGCGCCGCCCAGCAGGGCTCGCAGCGGCGCGTAGGCGATGCGGCGCTTGAGCCAGCCGCCGAGCGCGTGGGTGGAATCCGCGAACAGCCTGCCGGCCAGGCCGAAGGCCGCGCCGGCGACCAGGGTTGCCAGCAGCGGCCAGAGGCCGATCGGCGGCACCGGGCCGATCGCATAATGCACATGGTGCACGCCCCACAGCAGGCATACCTGGTCGCCGGCCACGGCCGCCGCCAGGCAGGCGAGCAGGGCGTCGTAGCGCATGCGCCCGATCGCCAGGACCTCCAGGCCGAAGATGGCGCCGGCCAGCGGCGTGCCGAACACCGAGGCGAAGCCGGCGCTGATGCCGGCCATCAGGATGATGCGCCGGTCCTGGGGCCCGAGCCGGAATATCCGGGTCAACTGGTCGGCCAGGGCGCCGCCCATCTGCACCGCCGTCCCTTCGCGCCCGACCGAGGCGCCGAACAGGTGCGACACGACGGTGCCGCCGAGCACCAGCGGCGCCATGCGCAGCGGGATCACTTTTTTCGGGTCGTGGATCTCGTCGATCAGCAGGTTGTTGCCGGCCTCGGCCTCCTTCCCGTAGCGCAGGTAGAGCCAGGCCACGGCGAAGCCGGCCAGCGGCAACAGTGCGAGCAGCCAGGGGTGTGCGATGCGGCTTGCTGTTGCCCAGTCCAGGGCGAGCAGGAAACAGGCCGAGGCGGAGCCGCCCAGCGCACCGACCAGGCCGGCCAGCAGCAGCCACCTGGCAAGGTAGCGCAGCAGGCCGGGCAGCTCCCGGCGCCCGGGCGTTTTGATGTCATTCGATGGTGTCATGCATGTCCTGTGGTTTGGGTGGATCTGGTCCCGGACATGCGACAGGCTGGAGGCGTGCGCCTGCAGCTCCGGATGGCCGAGATCGGACCGGGAACGTGCAGGCATCATCAGCCCCGAAGGGCGGTTTGGTGTCGAACGGTGTCGAGCGATACGGGGAGGAATGCCATCTCCGCTGATTATTGTAGCTCAGTAATTTTTTGCCGGCCAGTGGCGCGTAAACACCATCCCGCATCTTGAAAAACCGTTGCCGCATCCCTAACTTGGTTCAAACTCGAGAACTCACCTACCACTAGGGGTAATAACATGCGGCAAGACAAACTGACGACCAAGCTTCAGGAAGCGCTGGCGGATGCCCAGAGCCTGGCGGTCGGCAACGATAACCAATACATCGAACCGGCGCACCTGCTGAGCGCCCTGTTGAGCCAGGACGACGGCAGCGCGCGCTCGCTGCTGCAGCGCGCCGGCGTGAACGTCGGCGCGCTGGCGACCGCCCTGCGCGGGCTGATCGAGCGCCTGCCGAAGGTGTCCGGCACGGGCGGCGACGTCCAGGTCGGACGCGAGCTGGTGCAGCTCCTGAACCTGGCCGACCGCGAATCGCAGAAGCGCGGCGACCAGTTCCTGTCCAGCGAGATGGTCCTGCTGGCGCTGACCGACGACAAGTCCGATGCCGGCCGCCTGGCGCGCGAGCATGGCCTGGCGAAGAAGGCGCTCGAGTCCGCGATCCAGGCCGTGCGCGGCGGCGAGAACGTGAATTCGCAGGACGCCGAAGGCAACCGCGAAGCGCTGAAGAAATACACCCTCGACCTGACCGAGCGCGCCCGCATGGGCAAGCTCGACCCGGTGATCGGCCGCGACGACGAGATCCGCCGCGCGATCCAGGTGCTGCAGCGCCGCACCAAGAACAACCCGGTGCTGATCGGCGAGCCGGGCGTGGGCAAGACCGCCATCGTGGAAGGCCTGGCCCAGCGCATCGTGAACGGCGAGGTGCCCGATTCGCTGAAGGGCAAGCGCGTGCTGTCGCTCGACATGGCGGCCCTGCTGGCCGGCGCCAAGTTCCGCGGCGAATTCGAGGAGCGCCTGAAGTCCGTGCTGAAGGAACTCGCGCATGACGAGGGCATGACCATCGTCTTCATCGACGAGATCCATACCATGGTCGGCGCCGGCAAGGCCGAAGGCGCGATGGACGCCGGCAACATGCTGAAGCCGGCGCTGGCGCGCGGCGAACTGCACTGCATCGGCGCGACCACGCTCGACGAGTACCGCAAGTACGTCGAGAAGGATGCCGCGCTGGAGCGCCGCTTCCAGAAGATCATGGTCGACGAGCCGAGCGTGGAGGCGACCATCGCCATCCTGCGCGGCCTGCAGGAGAAGTACGAACTGCACCACAAGGTCGAGATCACCGACCCCGCGATCATTGCCGCGGCCGAGCTGTCGCACCGCTACATCACCGACCGCTTCCTGCCCGACAAGGCGATCGACCTGATCGACGAAGCGGCCTCGAAGATCAAGATCGAGATCGACTCCAAGCCGGAAGTGATGGACAAGCTGGACCGCCGCCTGATCCAGCTGAAGATCGAGCGCGAAGCGGTCAAGAAGGAAACCGACGAAGCCTCGCAGCGCCGCCTCGAGCTGATCAACGACGAGATCGTGCGCCTGGAGCGCGAGTACAACGATTACGAGGAAATCCTCAAGGCCGAGAAGGCTGCGGTGCAGGGCACGACCCATATCAAGGAAGAGATCGAGAAGATCCGCCTGCAGATGGAAGAAGCCAAGCGCCAGAGCAACTGGCAGAAGGTGTCGGAACTGCAGTACGGCCGCTTGCCCGAGCTGGAAAAGCAGCTGAAGCAGGCCGAGGAAGCCGGCGAACAAGCGGAAAGCGATGGCGACAAGCCGCGCCTGCTGCGCACCCAGGTCGGCGCCGAGGAGATCGCGGAAGTGGTCTCGCGCGCGACCGGCATCCCGGTGGCGCGCATGATGCAGGGCGAGCGCGACAAGCTGCTGCACATCGAAGAGAAGCTGCACGAACGCGTGGTTGGGCAGGACGAGGCGATCGAAGCCGTGTCCGATGCGATCCGCCGTTCGCGCGCCGGCCTGGCCGACCCGAACCGTCCGTACGGCTCCTTCATGTTCCTGGGCCCGACCGGCGTCGGCAAGACCGAGTTGTGCAAGGCGCTGGCCGCCTTCCTGTTCGATACCGAGGAAGCGCTGATCCGCATCGACATGAGCGAGTTCATGGAGAAGCACTCGGTGGCCCGCCTGATCGGCGCGCCGCCGGGCTATGTCGGCTACGAGGAGGGCGGCTACCTGACCGAAGCCGTGCGCCGCAAGCCCTACAGCGTGATCCTGCTGGACGAGATCGAGAAGGCGCACCCGGACGTGTTCAACGTGCTGCTGCAAGCGCTGGATGACGGCCGCATGACCGATGGCCAGGGCCGCACCGTCGACTTCAAGAACACGGTGATCGTGATGACCTCGAACCTGGGTTCGCACAAGATCCAGTCGATGGACACCGACGAGCCGGCGGTGGTCAAGATGGCCGTGATGGCCGAGGTGCGCGGACACTTCCGCCCCGAGTTCATCAACCGGATCGACGAGATCGTGGTCTTCCATGCGCTCGACGAGAAGAACATCGGCGCGATCGCCAAGATCCAGCTGGCGGGCCTGGAGCAGCGCCTCGAGAAGATGGAGATGTCGCTCGACATCAGCGACGCCGCCCTGCAGAAAATCGCGGAGGCCGGCTTCGACCCGGTGTACGGCGCGCGTCCGCTCAAGCGCGCGATCCAGCAGCAGATCGAGAATCCGCTGTCGAAGGCGATCCTGTCCGGCCGCTTTGGGCCGAAGGACACCATCCACGTGGGGGTCAACGGCAGCGAGCTGACGTTCAGCGGGGAGCCGGCGGTGGAGCTGGCGAAGTAAGCACCGGTGTTGATACTTCACTGAGTCGCCGCAAATCGGAATACCCCTCGGGCGAGGGGTATTTTTTTGCATTTGAAAGTAACTCTTGAACAAGAAAGGAATGGATGAAGTTGTCAAGCTTCTTGTTCCGACAGCTCGTGTATTGCCTTCCCTTGCTGCTGAGCGCTTGCGCAATGGTTTCAGGCGGTGTGCCGCTCCCGGTGACGGCCGGCGATCGGGAATTGATCAAGGCAGCGCAGGCATTCGCGAATGGACCTGTACCGTTGATTCGCCATGAGCTGGACGGCAGGCCCAACAGGATATTCAAGGTCGCGTTCGACGGCACGATGAACGACCGCTCCAGGGTGCCGCCATCCGAGCAGGAGACGGTCGTGGCGTCGATTGCGCGGCGTATCGATGCGCGTTACTTCCCCGGGCCGGGAATGCAGAACCCGCATTTCATCAATCTGGTCGATGCCGCTTTCGGCTATTCCAGTGCATCGATCGCGGAAGGGGCGGAAGAGGTATTTTTCGAACAGGCCAATGCTTGGCTGGACGCGGCGCCCGATACCGAAGTGCGCGTTTTCGTTACCGGATTCAGCCGCGGTGCCGCGATCGCGCGCCATTTCATCAATCTGGTGGTACGCGACTGGCCGCACAGGACACGCGGGCGCGCAGTGGCGCCTCATTTCTACGCGATGCTCTTTGACACGGTGTCCACCGGCCAGACTGACGCTTTGGACCTGTCGCTCCCCATGTCGCTGGACTACCTCGTGCACTTCGTTGCCAAGGACGAGCCACGCTTCTTGTTCGTCCCGGTATTCGATCGAGAGGTCGCGGCCGACCCCGACCGGGTCACCAGAGTCTTTAACCTATGGGGGCTGCCACAACCGCAAAGAATCAACCTGGTCCAGTTGCCCGGTGCGCATTCGGATATCGGGAGCGCCTACGATCGCGGCGTCGCAGTGCTGTATCGCAGTCTATCCGAGCAGCTTCTTTATGAGATGGGATTACTCGAGCAGAACTGCTGGGAGACCTCTGAGGACGTCTATACCGATGGGAAGCACGATTCGCGAGGGCTGCTGGACCGTATGATCGGCGCGCCTGCCGCGAATTCGGCAGGTTCGAAGCCGAGACAATATCTTCCTGTGCTGTCGCGCGCGCCCGGCTTTCAGGAAGCTGCCGAGCTGAACGACCGGCTGTCGAGGATGGCGATAGCCAACTACCAGCGGG
Source organism: Massilia sp. WG5 (assembly GCF_001412595.2). NCBI lineage: Bacteria > Pseudomonadati > Pseudomonadota > Betaproteobacteria > Burkholderiales > Oxalobacteraceae > Massilia > Massilia sp. WG5. The sequence goes on along the minus strand of NZ_CP012640.2, from coordinate 1,451,006 downwards.
GAGCCGGGACGGCACGCATACGGAATGAACGCCACTATCCTGCGTTCGAGGTCAGGCGGCAAAGCGACGAGCTTCAAATCCTTCGCTTCGAACCGGCGGATCTCATCGACAAGGCGTCCATCGAGTTCAAGATCAGGGACGGCCAGCGGCGTCTTACCTACCGCTTTATTCCACCGTATGACACTGGCGGCTCGTCGCTACTGCTTTCTGATCCCATCTGGAACCGATTGCCGGACGGCCGTGCGGCCAGGATCTCTTACAGTGCGGTGCGGCGCAGCGACGGCATCTATCTGGCCAGCTATGTAGACGATGTGTTGGCCATTTCCGAAAGAATCAACGAAGCTGATTCCTCCGACGTTGCCGATACCCGACGCCGTTGCCAGACGGATGAGCGAGGTAACAAACGCAGCCCTTTGAGAAGCTTCGTCATCCCGGCCGCCGGCGATTGAATCGCCGGCGGTGATTGCCTGGCCGGGGCCGGCGTCAGTCAGCGGCGCGCCTTGCGCCGCCGCGCCATCGCCCCCAGCACCGCCAGGCCGCCCAGCATCATTGCGTAGGTCTGCGGTTCGGGCACCGGCGCCAGCGGGATGTTTTCCGACAGTAGGCTGCCGACCTTGCGGCCGCCGTCGCCATTGAAGAAGTTGACCTTCACGTGCGGCGACGTGAAGTCGGTGGCGCCGCCGTTGAAGGTGAACTTGAAGACCATGTCGTCCGACAGCGCGATGTGGTCGCCGGAGAAGCACAGGCTGGCGCCGGCATGGGCGCCGCCGCCGCAGCCGTTCGCGTTCAGCTCATTGCTCGACAGCGTCCAGTTGGCCGCGCCGCCCGGCGCCGAAAGCAGGCTCACGCCGTCGAAGCTGCCGAGGCCCTTCAGCTGCAGGGCACCGATGGTATTCGCGCCGGCCCAGTCCCCGGTCGGGTGGGCGGCGTCGATTTCGAGGGTCAGCACATTGTCCATCCAGGACGATGTAAAGGTGACGCCCTGGTACTCCAGGGTGCCGGCCTGGGCCGAGGCGATGGCGCCCACAGCCAGCAGCGAGGAAAGCAGCGTCTTTCGGATCGTGGTATTCACTTTCGTTCTCCTTTTGCCTTGTGTCGCAGGTGCCGGCCCTTCGCGTCCTGCGAACGGACCGGCGGTGCGGATGAGTCCGCAAACTCAGCGTATTCGGAGAGGACGATGCACTCTGTTAAGCAGCTAACTCAGCTTTTGTAACACCCATATGGACGCCAAAATGGAAAACGGCCGCACGCGGCGGCCGTCGGCGGGAAGCGGCAGCGCTCAGCCGCGGCGCTTGCGGCGTGCGACCAGGCCCATCAGGCCGAGGCCGGCCAGCAGCAGGACGATGCTCTGCGGTTCCGGCACGGCGGCCGCGCTGTCGGCGGCGCTGCCGGATCCGGCGCCGGTCTGGTTCCCTGGCGGCGTGCCGACCGGTTCGGTCGTGCCCTGGTCGGCCAGCGGCGGGATCTCCGTGACCGGGACGCCGCTGCCATTCGCCGACCCGGAACCGCTGCCGGCGCCGCTGCCGGCGTTCGTGGCGGGCGAGGCGGGCAGGGTCTGCGACAGCAGGTCGCCGGCTTTCTTGCCGCTACTGTCCACGAACTGCACCTTGACGTGCGGATCGATCGCCTGGACGCCCTTGCCGCTGAAGTTGAAGCTGAACACCATGTCGTCACTCAGCGCGATCTGCTGGCCGAAGAAGCACAGGCGGCTGCCGGCCTGGCCGCTGGTATCGCTCGAGCAGCCCTGGGCGTTCAGTTCGGAGGCGGAAACGGTCCAGCCGGTGCTGCCCTTCGGCGCCGCGGACACGCTGACGCCCGTGTAGGTGCCGATGCCGTCCAGTTCCAGCGCCGCCAGGCCGGTCGCCTTGGCCCAGCCGTCGGTGCGGCCGGCAGCGTCGATTTCCAGGGTCAGGACATTGCCCGACCAGTTCGAGCTGAAGGTGACGCCATCGGTGGTGAGCAGGCCGGCGTGGGCCGGGACGATGGCGGCGCCGGCGAGGGCGGCGAACGCCATGCTGTTCAGTGTCTTGTGCATTTTTTCCCTGGTGATGAGGATGGCCGGCTCAGCCCGGGCGGCCGGCGGTCTTTATAAGTTTTGGTAACAGGCAAACGGCATATTGAAGAAATTGATGATTTTTGTCAATTTTTCATTCTCTACTGCAATGTTTTTTGTGGGATGCCGGTAAATACGCAACAATCTCACCGATGAGCCGCATCGAACCCAGGGTCTATACCGACGATTTTCCACTATCCGAAATGCTGTTCGTGAATATGAAAACTGCACAAAAAGGGCAGGCCCACACGCTTCCATTCTGAGAAATTATCTTCCACATCATGGAATGATAGGTCTAAGTAATTGATGGATAAGGCAATAAAAATATTCCTATGTCTTATATAAGAGTGTTGGTGCTGCGCACAAGCGGGCCTAAGATATCGGTAACGAAGCTTCTTCCAACTCAGCTTTCATCATTCATCATCAGGAGAACAAGCATGGCAACTCGTGAACAGCAAATCGCCGCCCTCCAGCAGGACTGGGACAACAACCCGCGCTGGAAGGGCGTGGTCCGCAATTACACGGCCGAGGACGTCATCCGCCTGCGCGGTTCGGTGCAGATCGAACACACCATCGCGCGCCGCGGCGCCGAGAAGCTGTGGGACCTGGTCAACAACGAGCCCTACGTCAACGCCCTCGGCGCGCTGACCGGCAACCAGGCCATGCAGCAGGTGAAAGCCGGCCTGAAGGCGATCTACCTGTCCGGCTGGCAGGTGGCGGGCGACGCCAACCTGGCCGGCGAGATGTATCCGGACCAGTCGCTGTACCCGGCCAATTCGGTGCCGATGGTCGTCAAGCGCATCAATAACACCTTCCAGCGCGCCGACCAGATCCAATGGTCGGAAGGCAAGGACGACATCGATTTCTTCGCCCCGATCGTGGCCGATGCCGAGGCCGGCTTCGGCGGTGTGCTGAATGCGTTCGAACTGATGAAATCGATGATCGATGCGGGCGCGGCCGGCGTCCACTTCGAAGATCAGCTGGCTTCGGTCAAGAAATGCGGCCACATGGGCGGCAAGGTCCTGGTGCCGAGCCGGGAGCAGGTCGAGAAGCTGACCGCGGCCCGTCTGGCGGCCGACGTGATGGGCACGCCAACCCTGGTGATCGCCCGCACCGACGCCGAGGCGGCCGACCTGCTGACCTCCGACGTCGATCCGATCGACCAGCCTTTCTGCACCGGCGAGCGCACCGTGGAAGGCTTCTACCGCGTCAAGCCGGGTGTTGAACAGGCGATTTCGCGCGGCCTGGCCTATGCGCCCTACGCCGACCTGGTGTGGTGCGAGACCGGCAAGCCGGACCTGGCCTTCGCCAAGCGCTTCGCCGAGGCGATCCACGAAAAATTCCCGGGCAAGATGCTCGCCTATAACTGCTCGCCTTCGTTCAACTGGAAGAAGAACCTGGACGACGCCACCATCGCCAAGTTCCAGAAGGAGCTGGGCGCCATGGGCTACAAGTTCCAGTTCATCACCCTGGCCGGCTTCCACGCCCTGAACTACAGCATGTTCAACCTGGCGCACGGCTATGCACGGCGCGGCATGTCGGCCTTCGTCGAGCTGCAGGAAGCCGAATTCTCGGCCGCCGACAAGGGCTTCACCGCGGTCAAGCACCAGCGCGAGGTCGGCACCGGCTACTTCGACGCCGTGACCCAGACCATCCAGCAGAACCAGAGCTCGACGACCGCGCTCCATGGGTCGACCGAGGATGAGCAGTTCTTCGACGAGAAAAAGGTCGCGTAAGCACACGCAAGGCTTTTAATTGGTTTCCTCCGTTGTTCGCGGTGGCAGCCGCAGCGCTCAAAAGGCGCTGCGGCTTTTTTAATTTTTGGGAGCGGGGCGCATCTGGGCGATAATGGCATCTTTCTTGCCTCATCCTTGGAATCACCATGTTCAGCTACCGCCACGCCTTCCACGCGGGTAACCACGCCGATGTCCTGAAGCACTTCATACAGGTGCAGCTGCACCAGTACATGAATCAGAAGGACGCGGCCTATACCTATATCGACACCCATTCCGGTGCCGGCGTGTATGCCCTCGACAGCGCGCAGGCGGTGAAAAGCGGCGAATACCTGGACGGCATCGCGCGCCTGTGGGAGCGCGACGATCTGCCGCCGGCGCTGGCCGACTATGTGAACCTGGTGCGCGCCATGAACCCTTCCGGCCGCCTGCGTTACTACCCCGGCTCACCCTATGTGGCCGAACAGGTGGCGCGTCCCGAAGACCGGCTGCGCCTGTTCGAACTGCACCCGGCCGACACGCGCCTGCTGGTGGATAATTTCCGCAAGCTGGAGGCGCACAAGGCCGAGCAGGGCGAACGTTCGCGCGGGCGACGCATCCTGATCGACCATGCCGACGGTTTCCATGGACTGAAAGCGCTGCTGCCGCCGCCGTCGCGCCGCGCCCTGGTCCTGATCGACCCGCCGTATGAAGTCAAGCTCGACTACAAGCATGTGCGCGACGCGCTGGAAGAAGCCCTCGGCCGCTTCCCGACCGGCATCTACGCGGTCTGGTACCCGGTGCTGCAGCGCATGGAATCGCGCCAGTTCGCCGACCGCCTGAAGCGCCTGCCGGCCAAGGAATGGCTGCACGTGACCCTGACGGTGGCCACGCCGGGACCGGACGGCACCGGCATGCACAGCAGCGGCATGTTCATCCTGAACCCGCCCTACACGCTGGAGCCGATGTTGCGCGAAACCATGCCCTACCTGGTGCAGGTGCTCGGCCAGGACAGCGGCGCTACCTTCCGCATCGAAAAAGGCAGCCAGGTCACCGGGACGACGGTCGGCACGCGCGGCCTCGACAGCGGTCCGCGCAAGCCGGTCGGCAATGCACGCCGCGCCAGTCCGCTGTCCGGCGCCGGCAGCCTGCGCCTGCCGGGCCAGCCCTTCGGCGAAGGTCCGCGCAAGCGCGAGGGCGCTGGTACGGGCACTGGGGCCGGCAAGGAGGCCGCGGGCGAGCGCCCGGCCCAGCCGTCCGCCGCGCCGGCCAAGAAGAAAGTCCCCGCCTTCCGCTACGCAGACCAGAACCAATCGGCCGCGCGAAGCAATAAACGCAAGACGCCAGGCCGCGGCTGAAGCCACTTCGTAACGATTTGATACGATGTCGAAATGTAAAGACTACGCGTCTGTAGTATAGTCGAAGTGGTGCCGGGCGATCCCTTGGCCCCGGCTCGCATTTGCGTGCCGAAATTGATTCTCAGGAGTTTTTACGATGCACGCGGATGCAACGGCAGTCACGTCCATGCCGTCCGATGAATTCTTTCTGGCGCGCCAGCCCATTCTCGGGCGCGACCAGAAACTGGTGGCGTTCGAGCTGCTGTTTCGGGCTGCCCCGGAGCACGAGGACGCGCAACTGACCGATTACGCCGCCGCGACCGCCACCGTCATCGCCCACGCTTCGCAGCTGGGCATGGAGCAGGTGGTGGGGGAGCAGCTCGCCTTCGTCAATGTCGACGAGGTGGTGCTGATGAGCGACTTCGTCCGTTTCCTGCCGCCGGACCGGGTGATCCTCGAGATCCTGGAAACCGTGCAGCCCACCGACGAGGTGCTGGCCCGGGTCAGGGAACTGAAAGATCTCGGCTTCAAGTTCGCCCTCGACGATGTTATAGGACATTCCGAGCAGGTTAGCAAGCTGATCGATCTGGTCGACGTGATCAAGATCGACCTAAAGGGTGTCAACCGCGAGGAATTGGTGCGCCTGGCAACCAGCTTGCGCGGCGCGCGCCATAAATTGCTGGCTGAAAAGGTCGAGACGGTGGAAGAATTCCGCCTCTGCCTGGAGCTCGGTTTCGAATATTTCCAGGGCTATTATTTTGCGCGTCCGGCCATCCTGTCGGGCAAGAAGATCTCGCCGTCCGAACTGGTGGTGCTGCGCCTGCTCGAGCTGATCGGCTCGAATGCCGACAGCGCCGCCATCGAGGCCGCGGTCAAGCGCGACGCGCTCCTGAGCCTGAATCTGCTGCGCCTGGTGAACAGCCGCGCCGCCGGGCCGGACCGTCATATCGAATCGGTGTCGCAAGCCCTGGTCCAGCTCGGCCGCAACCAGCTGCAGCGCTGGCTGCAGATCCTGCTGTACAGCGCACCGGATGGCCGGGTCGAGCTGAATTCGCCGCTGCTGCAGATGGCCACCACGCGCGGCCGCCTGCTGGAGCTGATGAGCCAGACCCTGCATCCGGGCGACGTCGCCGGCGCCGAGGCCGCCTTCACGATCGGCATCATGTCGCTGATGGATGCGCTGCTGTCGCTGCCGATGGACCGTATCCTCGACCGCGTCGACGTCTCGCAGGAGGTCAAGGCGGCGCTGCTGGACCGCGCCGGCGACTACGGCGCGATGCTGAGCGTGGCCGAGGAGCTGGAGGGCAAGCAGTGCGGCCGTGCCCTCGCACGCGCCCTCGACAGGCTGGGGCTGTCGGTCAAGCAGATCCGCGAGATCGAACTGGCGGCCTTCGACTGGGTCCGCGGCCTGGGTGCGGACTCCCGTACCCACTGAGTCCTACTGCCCGAGCAGCAGGAACACGGTCGGCTTCTTGTGGAAGTCCGGCCCCTTGTTCGCCGCCAGCGCGGCTTTCCACTTGGCCGCCGTGAGCGTGCGCACCGATTCGCTGGGCAGCGACAGGTCGGTCGCCACGCAGATCAGGGTGCCCGGCTGGCAGGCGCCGGCCAGGGCTTCCAGCATGGCGGCGTTGCGGTAGGGCGTTTCGATCAGCAGCTGGGTCTGTTTCTCGGCGCGCGAGCGCTGTTCCAGCTGCTGGATGCGCTTGGTGCGCTGGGCCGCATCGGTCGGCAGGTAGCCGTTGAAGGCAAAGCTCTGGCCGTTCAGGCCGCTCGCCATCACGGCCAGCAGCAGCGAGGACGGGCCGACCAGCGGCCGCACCGTGATCCCGTGCTGGTGGGCCAGGCGCACCAGGTCGGCGCCCGGATCGGCCACCGCCGGCACCCCGGCTTCCGACACCAGGCCGGCATCCATACCCTCCAGCAGCGGCGCGAGCAGGGCGGCCAGGGCTTGCGGCGGCGTGTTGACGTTCAATTCCGAGATCCGGATTTCCTGCAGCGGGCGCGCCAGCGGATGGTCGACCGCCACCAGTTTCAGGAAGGCGCGCGCCGTCTTGGCGTTCTCGGCCACGAAATACTCGAGCTTCGAAGCGATGTCCTGCACCTGTTCGGGCAGGATGTGGGACAGGGCGTGGGGTGCGGCCTCGGTCGGGCCGAGGGTGTTCGGGATCAGGTAGAGAGTGCCTGGCATGGAAGTTCTGTTCATTCAAAAAAGCGGATCCCCGCGCGGCGCAGCATGCCCGTCAGGGCGATCAGCGGCAGGCCGGTGAGGGCGGTCGGGTCCTGGCTGTCGATGCGCTCGAGCAGGGCGATGCCGAGACCTTCGTTCTTGGCGCTGCCGGCGCAGTCGTAGGGCTGCTCGATGCGCAGGTAGGCGTCGAGCTCGTGGTCCGGCAGGTCGCGGAAGCTGACGAAGGTCTGGATATTCTCGACCTGCACCGCCTGCGCGGCCTGTTCGGGGTCGAGGCGCCCATCCCACAGGCACAGCGCCGTGTGAAAGGTGACGCGGCGTCCGCGCATCGTCTGCAGTTGCGCGAGGGCGCGCGCGTGGTCGCCCGGCTTGCCGATCTGCCGGTCGTCCAGCGTTGCGACCTGGTCCGAACCGATGACGAGCGCGCCCGGGTGTCGTTCGGCGATGGCGGCGGCTTTGTCGCGCGCCAGGCGCAGGGCGGTGGCGTCCGGCGTTTCTTCCGGCAGCGGGGTCTCGTCGATGTCCGGCGAGATCGCCTCGAAGGGCAGGCCGAGCCGGGACAGCAGTTCGCGCCGGTAGGCCGAGCTGGAAGCGAGGATCAGGCGCACAGGAGCGGAACTTGGTATCATGTCGGCCGGTCCAATATTCATAAGCAAAACAAATAGATAGGCCTTCCCGGCAAGCAAATCCGATGGTCCCTGCGGCCAGGCGGGCCGGGATGCGACGCTGGTGCGGAATTCTTTGACTGAGCGGGAAGAAGCCTGTTATTATCGCAGGTTTTCCGGGGAAGCTTTTCCAAATGAGCGCTTTTGTCATCGACGCCTTCGAATTCTGTCGGAACAACGGCTATCGTGAAGGTGTCACGCCGGTGGCGGACATGCCCCGCCTGGCAGCCGATTGCGCCGACCCGTCCGGCGAGATCAAGTGGGCGATCCAGGGCGGCCAGACCAAGCAGGGTTATCCGTCGATGACGCTGTCGGTCTCCGGCACCGTGCAACTGGTCTGCCAGCGTTGCCTTGCGCCGTTCGGCTACGAACTCGATTCGTCGACCATGCTGGTGCTGGGCAAGAACGATGAAGATGCGGACGAGATCGAGGAAGTCCTCGACGATGAAACCATCGACGTGATCGTCGGCAGCCAAAGCTGCGATATCAGGCAGTTGCTGGAAGATGAAGCCCTGCTGGCCCTGCCGCAGGCACCGAAGCACGAGGTGTGCCCCGATACCAAGCTGATGGACTCCCTGAAGTCCGACAAGGTATCGCCGTTCGCGGCACTGAAGAGCCTCAAATCAGAATAAGTGAAGTATTGAAGTAAGTAAGGTTTCGCGCCGTGGGTACCGCAAGCGGGCTCCATGGCGCTCAAGAGACGTGTCAAACGCGTGCAGCAGTCGAGTATGGCAGCGTCAGCAAGATGTAGGCAGCGTTAAACATGTCGGCAATGAAGTTTATTGCCGCTGGGATACTCGATTAGCATGGTATTGCAAGTCGATTGTGTTAGAATTTTAGAACTTATGTTTAGGAGTCATCATGGCAGTTCAGCAGAATAAGAAGTCCCCGTCGAAGCGCGGCATGCACCGTTCGCACGATTTCCTGGTTGCACCGAACCTGGCCGTCGAGCCGACCACCGGTGAAACCCACCTGCGTCACCACATCAGCCCGAACGGTTTCTACCGTGGTCGCAAAGTGATCAAGACCAAGAACGACGAGTAATCGGCGTCTTGCAGTTTTGTTCCATGGAGGCGGTGCAACGTATGAACAGTGCGTGGCACCGCTTTCTCTTTTGCGATATTGATTCCGGTTGCACGTCCGTGTACGCCGTCGTTTTCGATCCCGCTGAGTCCGCCCGGCATCCTGCCGTGCAAGGACACGCTGCCGCTCGCTTTTCCTGAGCCGCGGTTCATCCCGAAAAATGACAATTACAATTTCCATTGACTGCATGGGCGGCGATCACGGCCCCTCGGTTACCATTCCGGCAGCGCTCGCCTTCCTCAAGCACGAACCCAACGCCGAGCTCATCCTCGTCGGCCTGGAAGACCAAGTGCGCGCCGAACTCAAGAAACATCACGCGGACACCAATCCGCGCCTGACCATCAAGCACGCCGCCGAAGTGGTGGCGATGGACGATCCGATCGAAGTCGCGCTGCGCCGCAAGAAGGATTCCTCGATGCGCGTGGCGATCGAGCTGGTCAAGGACGGCCAGGCCGAGGTCTGCGTCTCGGCCGGCAATACCGGTGCCCTGATGGCGATCTCGCGCTACGTCCTGAAGACCATGGCCGACGTCGACCGTCCGGCGATCTGCTCGATCATGCCGAACCAGAAGGGCAGCCCGACCTATATGCTGGACCTGGGCGCCAACGTCGACTGCGAGCCGCACCACCTGCACCAGTTCGCCATCATGGGCGCCGTGCTGTTCCAGGCGATGGAGCAGCGCCGCCCGAGTATCGGCCTGCTCAACGTCGGCACCGAGGAAATCAAGGGCAATGAAGTGGTCAAGGCCACGGGAGCCCTGCTGCGCGCCGACCACGAGCGCGGCGTGCTGAACTTCCACGGCAACGTCGAAGGCAATGACATCTTCAAGGGCACGGTCGACGTGATCGTCTGCGACGGTTTTGTCGGCAACGTGACCCTGAAGGCGGTCGAGGGCCTGTCGCGTTTCGTCAAGGCGACTCTGATGGAAACCACGATGTCCAAGCTGGGCGCGCTGCTGGCCCGCAAGTCGCTGAAGAAGTTGAACCCGGAAAGCTATAACGGCGCCGGCCTGCTGGGCCTGCGCGGCCTGGTGTTCAAGAGCCATGGCGGTGCAAATGCATTTGCTTTCGAGTGGGCAATTAAACGGGCCTATAATGCGGCTCAGTACAATGTGCAGGAACAACTGTCGGCGATGATCGCCGAGTTGATGCCGAGCACACCTGACCCGCAAGCGCCAGGCTCAACCATTCAGCAGGCCAAGTAATGACTGTGTATAGCAAAATCATCGGGACCGGCAGCTACCTGCCGGCCCAGCGCGTCACCAACCACGACCTTGCCGCCCAACTGGGCGCGAAGGGCATCGAGACCTCGGACGAGTGGATCGTGACCCGCAGCGGCATCCAGGCCCGCCACTATGCGGCGGCCGATGAAAACGCTTCCGACCTGGCCGTGAAGGCCGCGCACAAGGCGCTGGAAGCCGCCGGCCTGGCGGCCGAGCAGATCGACCTGATCATCGTCGCCACCTCGACGCCCGACTTCTACGGCAATTTCCCGAGCACGGCCTGTATCGTGCAGAACAAGCTGGGCATCCGCAACAACAGCGCCGCCTTCGACGTGGCGGCCGTCTGCAGCGGCTTCGTCTATGCGATGTCCACCGCCGACGCCTTCATCAAGGCCGGGAATGCAAAGAACGTGCTGGTGATCGGCACCGAAGTGTTCTCGCGCATCCTCGACTTCAACGACCGCGGCACCTGCGTGCTGTTCGGCGACGGCGCCGGCGCCGTCGTGATGAGCGCCTCCGAAGAGCCGGGCGTGCTGGCGGTGAAGCTGCACGCGGACGGCAGCCACGGCAACATCCTGTGCGGCCCGACCAATCCGACGAATGCCGCGATTTCCGGCGAGACCTTCCTTTATATGGATGGCCAGGCGGTGTTCAAGCTGGCCGTGACGGTGCTGGAAAAGGTCGCCTACGAGGCCCTGGAGCACGCGCAGATGCCGGCCTCGGATATCGACTGGCTGATTCCGCACCAGGCCAACCTGCGCATCATGAAGGGCACCGCGAAGAAGCTCGGCCTGCCGCCCGAGAAGATGGTGGTGACCGTCGACGAACACGGCAATACCTCGGCCGCATCGATCCCGCTGGCCCTCGACCAGGCGGTGCGTGACGGCCGCATCCAGCCCGGCCACAACATCCTGATGGAAGGCGTGGGCGGCGGCTTTACCTGGGGTGCCGTCCTGGCCCGCATGTGATCTGAAGGGGGATCGCAAACCTGCTGCGCGTCGAATTTTCGTCCTGCGATGCTCGCCGTACCATAAGTACGGCTGCGCTTCTCGAACGAAACTTCTTCCGCTCGCGACGGTTTTCGATGCCCCCGAAACAGTAGGAGTATAAAAAAAATGAGCAAATTCGCATTTCTGTTTACGGGCCAGGGCGCCCAGGCCGTCGGCATGTTGAACGGCTTCGCCGGCAACCCGGTCGTCGAACAGACCGTGGCCGAGGCGTCGGAAGCGCTGGGCCAGGACCTCGGCAAGCTGATCGCCGAAGGTCCGAAGGAAGAACTGGACCTGACCACCAACACCCAGCCGGTGATGCTGACCGCGGCCGTGGCCGTGTACCGCGCCTGGATCGCGGCCGGCGGCCCGGCCCCGAGCGTCGTCGCCGGCCACAGCCTGGGCGAGTACTCGGCCCTGGTGGCCGCCGGCGTGATCGACTTCAAGGACGCGGTGCCGCTGGTGCGCTTCCGCGCCCAGTCGATGCAGGACGCGGTGCCGGTCGGGCAGGGCGGCATGGCCGTCATCCTCGGCCTGTCGGCCGATGCCGTGCGCGAAGTCTGCGCCGAGGCTGCCCAAGGCGACGTGGTCGAGGCAGTGAACTTCAACGAGCCAACCCAGATCGTGATCGCCGGCCACACCGCCGCGGTCGAGCGCGCCTGCGAGATCGCCAAGGCCAAGGGCGCCAAGCGCGCCATGAAGCTGGCGGTGTCGGCGCCGTTCCACTCCTCGCTGCTGAAGCCGGCGTCGGATCGCCTGCGCGACTACATGGCCGGCCTGACTTTCCGCGCGCCGCAGATCGACTTGATCAATAACGTCGACGTCGCTATCCTGCACGATCCTGCTGCGATCAAGGACGCGCTGGTGCGCCAGGCCGCAGGCCCGGTGCGCTGGGTCGAGACCATGCAGAAGATGGCGGCCGAGGGTGTGACCCAGGTGATCGAGTGCGCGCCGAGCAAGACCCTGATCGGCATGGCCAAGCGCATCGACCCGGTGCTGGCCGGCGAAGCCCTGGTCGACCAGGCGTCGCTGGAGCGCGTGCTGGCGTCGCTGCAAGGCGCGGCACAGTAATATTACCTATGGGGTCAGATCCCGGTGTCCCCGGGTGGGCTCTGACCCCATCTGAATAAGAGCAATCAAAGCCAAGGATCAGCATGAACCTGCAAAACCAAGTCGCCCTCGTTACCGGCGCATCGCGCGGCATCGGCAAGGCCATCGCACTCGAACTGGCGCGCCAGGGCGCGAAAGTGGTCGGCACCGCCACCACCGAAGCCGGCGCCGACGCCATTACCGCCTACCTGGCTGAATTCGGCGGCAAAGGCATGGTGCTGAACGTCACCGATGCGGCCCAGTGCGGCGCCGTGATCGACGACGTGACCAAGAACGTCGGCAGCATCGGCATTCTGGTCAACAACGCCGGCATCACCCAGGACAACCTGGCGATGCGGATGAAGGACGAGGAGTGGGACAACGTGATCGCCACCAACCTGAGCGCCGTCGGCCGCCTGTCGCGCGCCGTGCTGCGCGGGATGATGAAGGCGAAGCAGGGCCGTATCATCAACATCACCTCGGTGGTCGCATCGAGCGGCAATCCGGGCCAGATGAACTACGCGGCGGCCAAGGCCGGCGTGGAGGGCATGGGCCGCGCGCTGGCGCGCGAGATCGGCAGCCGCAACATCACCGTCAACAGCGTGGCGCCGGGCTTCATCGATACCGACATGACCAAGGCCCTCGGCGACAGCCAGCACGAAGCGCTGCTGGGCCAGATCCCGCTGGGCCGCCTGGGCAAGCCGGAAGACATCGCGCACGCGGTGGCCTTCCTGGCCGGTCCGCAGGCCGCCTACATCACGGGCACGACGCTGCACGTGAACGGCGGCATGTACATGAATTAAGCCAGATCTCATCTTTTAGCAGTAGTTTCAGCCGAAATAGCGTCAAACGCTGAAAATAGTTTTTCAACGCGCAAACCCTGATAAAATGCGCGCACTTTCCGCAACACATACCTAATGGAGCCATAACATGTCGGATATCGAACAACGCGTTAAAAAAATCGTCGCTGAGCAACTGGGCGTTGCGGAAGCAGACATCAAAATCGATTCCTCGTTCGTTGACGACCTCGGCGCTGATTCGCTGGACACCGTTGAACTGGTGATGGCACTGGAAGACGAATTCGAAATGGAGATCCCGGACGAGCAAGCCGAGAAGATCACCACCGTTCGTCAAGCCATCGAGTACGCACAAGCGCACGTCAAGGCCTAAGCTTTTAAGTAATTCAGGAGAAACGCTTGAGTTCACGCAACCGTCGTGTCGTCGTAACTGGCCTGGGTTGCATTTCCCCGATCGGTAACAGCATTGCCGAGGCGTGGGAAAGCGCCTTGGCGGGCAAATCGGGGATCGCCAACATCACCCGGTTCGACGCAACGCCCTTTTCGACCCGTTTCGCGGGCGAAGTGAAGAACTTCAACGTCGAGGACTACCTGCCCGGCAAGGAAGGCCGCCACATGGATACCTTTATCCATTTCGGCATGGCCGCAGGTATCCAGGCGTTGCAGGATTCGGGCATCGAAGTCACCGAGCAGAACGCCGACCGTATCGGCGTGATGGTGGGTTCGGGCATCGGCGGTCTGCCGATGATCGAAGCGACCAAGGAAGAGTACGACAGCCGCGGCCCTCGCCGCATCTCGCCGTTCTTCGTTCCGGCCTCGATCATCAACATGATCTCGGGCGACCTGTCGATCAAATTCGGCCTGCGCGGCCCGAACCTGGCCATCGTCACCGCCTGCACCACCGGCCTGCACTGCATCGGCGCGGCGGCGCGCCTGATCGAGTACGGCGATGCCGACATGATGATCGCTGGCGGCGCCGAGTCGACCGTCTCGCCGCTGGGCCTGGGCGGCTTCGCCTCGGCCCGTGCGCTGTCTTCGCGTAACGATGATCCGGCTACGGCATCGCGTCCCTGGGACCGCGACCGCGACGGCTTCGTGCTGGGCGAGGGCGCTGGCGTCATGGTGCTCGAAGAGTACGAACACGCCAAGGCCCGCGGCGCGAAGATCTATGCGGAAGTCGTCGGCTTCGGCATGAGCGCGGACGCCAACCACATCACCGCTCCGCTCGAGGATGGCAGCGGCGCCTCGCGCTGCATGGTGTCGGCAATGAATTACGCCGGCATCAACCCGGACCAGGTGCATTACGTGAATGCGCATGGCACCTCGACCCCGGTCGGCGATGTCGCGGAAGTGAAGGGCATCAAGCGCACCTTCGGCGACCACGCCGGCAAGCTGGTGGTCAACTCGACCAAGTCGATGACCGGCCACCTGCTGGGCGGCGCCGGCGGCCTCGAGTCCGTGTTCACCGTGCTGGCGATCCACAACCAGGTGTCCCCGCCGACGATCAACATCTTCAACCAGGATCCGGAATGCGACCTGGACTTCTGCGCCAACACGGCGCGGGACCTGAAGATCGATTACGCGGTGAAGAACTCCTTCGGTTTCGGCGGCACCAACGGCACCCTGGTATTTGCCAAGGTCTGACCGACTGCATCGAGCCTGAACCAAAAACGCCCATCCCGGTCTAAGGGATGGGCGTTTTGTTTTTTGCGGCCCATTGCGGCCACGTCCTTCCTTTTCACGCATTCCATCGCCCATGCCGATAGCGGTTTCCGCCATCGTCAGGCCGTCGCGCATCCATCGATTCTTGCTCATCGGCGCCGGCCTGGCTCTGCTTGCCGCCGCGCTCGCGGTCGGCATCGTCGCGCCTGTGCGTTTCCACGCGGCGCCATTCCAGGCGCTCATGCTGGCCGTCGCGGGCGCCGGGCTGATGCATGCCGGGTCGCGGCGGGCAAAGACGCACCGGATTGATATTTCTGGAACCGGTGACCTGGTCCTGACGGTACAACAAGGACTGTGCCAGCGCAGCCTGGCCGGACCTGCAGATGCCGCGGACGGCGTGGCCGGCGTGGCCCTGTTGCCGGGTTCCGTCGTCTGGCCACCGCTGATGCTGCTGCGCCTGCGCGACGAGCGCGCCCGCGTACGCGTGCTGCCGGTGTGGCGCGACAGCGTCGAGCCGGGCGTCTGGCGCGTGTTGGCGGCTGCCGTCCTGGCGCTCGGGCGGCGCGGCGGCCGCAACGCACAGGACAGCCGGATTCGATGAACTTATTGCAACGAGCCAACTCTTAGCAACAGGGACGTTCAGTGACAACCGAACGCGAGTGTGATCAACTGCTGGTTGAACGCGTCCAGGCTGGCGATCGCCGGGCTTTCGACCTGCTGGTGTCGAAATACCAGCGCCGGCTCATGCGCCTGGTGTCGCGCCTCGTGCATGACCCGGCCGAGGCGGAAGACGTGGTGCAGGAAACCTTTATCAAGGCCTTTCGTGCTTTGCGCCATTTCCGCGGCGATTCCGCGTTCTATACCTGGCTGTACAGAATCGGAATAAATACAGCAAAGAATTTTCTCGTCACGCAAGGCCGGCGCGCGCCAACCTCGACCGAAGCCGATGCCGAGCGGGCGGAAGGATTTGACGACGCAGACAGCTTGCGAGACATTAATACACCCGAGTCCGTCCTGGCCAGCAAGCAGATCGCGTTCACGGTAAATGCCGCGATGGAAGCGCTGCCGCTGGAATTGCGGACCGCGATCGTCCTGCGCGAAATCGAAGGCTTGAGCTACGAGGAAATCTCCGAAGTGATGGCGTGTCCAATCGGTACCGTGCGTAGCCGGATTTTCCGGGCGCGTGAGGTGATTGCCGAGAAATTGAGGCCCTTGCTCGATATTCCGGCTGACAAGCGTCGGTAGCCAGCGAAACAGATTTACAACGAGGATCTGAAGACCGACGTGATGGAACCAAGATGGACGCCAACAAAAAAAACCGTGAATACATCTCTGCCCTGATGGACGGCGAAACCGCCGAATCCGACCTGGAGCTGGCCATGGCCGCGCTGGGCGGACCGGAGGGCGAGCAGGCCTGGGATACTTACCACCACATCGGCGACGTCCTGCGCGCCGAGGCCACGGCCGAGCTGTCGCCCGGCTTCGCGGAGCGCCTCGCTGCGCGCCTCGCGGCCGAGCCCGCGCCGAGCAAGCGCGCGACCGGCGCCGTCGAAACGGCCGCCGCCACCGCCGGCCCGCGCTGAGCTCAAGAGCGCCTGACAAAATCCGCAGGGTGAGGCGATGCAAGGGCGCCATGCGGGTTTTGCCAGGTGCTCCACGCGGCGCCGTGGAAGCCGCACCCATCGGTCTGTACCGTGGCGACAACGTTGGTATTTTGGCTTACCATTACATTAATTTAAGCCTGAACACCCATCGATCCCATGACAAGCAAAACTGGTAGCACGATCCTGTCGGCCCTCATGTTTGCGGGCGCGAGTCTGATGTTCTCCACGGCCGCCCTGGCCGCGGCGCCTGCAGCCGCAGCCGCAGCCGGCGCCGCGCCCGTGGTCACCCCGCCGGTCGCCGGCCTGCCCGATTTCGCCGACCTGGTCGACAAGGCCGGCCCGGCAGTCGTCAACATCCGCACCACCGAGCGCGTGAAGCTCGGCCAGGGCGGGGCGGACGACGAGATGCAGGAATTCCTGCGCCGCTTCTTCGGCGGCCAGATGCCGCCGCGCGGCGGCCGCGGCGGACGCGGATCCCAGCAGCCCCAGGAAGAAGAAGTGCAGCGCGGGGTCGGCTCCGGCTTCATCATTTCCGACGACGGCTACGTCATGACGAACGCCCACGTGGTCGAGGGCGCGGACGAGGTCACGGTGACGCTCACCGACCGCCGCGAATTCAAGGCCAAGGTGCTGGGCGCCGACAAGCGCAGCGACGTCGCCCTGCTGAAGGTCGAGGCCCGCAACCTGCCGTCGCTGCGGATCGGCGATTCGAACCGGATCCGTGTCGGCGAATGGGTGATCGCGATCGGCTCGCCCTTCAACCTGGAAAACACGGTCACGGCCGGCATCATCTCGGCCAAGGCGCGCGACACCGGCGAATACCTGCCGCTGATCCAGAGCGACGTCGCGGTCAATCCCGGCAACTCGGGCGGCCCGCTGATCAACATGCGCGGTGAGGTCATCGGCATCAATTCGCAGATCGCGACCCTGTCCGGCGCCTACAACGGCATCTCCTTCGCGGTGCCGATCGACGAAGTGATGCGGGTGGCCGACCAGATCAAGAAGACCGGCAAGGTCACGCGTGGACGCCTCGGCGTGCAGATCAGCGAAGTCACGCGCGACGTCGCCGAGTCGCTGGGCCTGGGCCGCGCGCGCGGCGCCGAGGTCGCGATGGTCGAGCCGGGCGGTCCTGCCGACAAGGGCGGCGTCAAGGTCGGCGACATCATCCTGAAATTCAACGGCAAGGACATCGAGAAGAGTTCGGACCTGCCGCGCCAGGTCGGCGGCAGCGCCGTCGGCAGCCGCGCCAGCGTCACCGTCTGGCGCCGCGGCAGCCAGATCGACCTGCCGGTCACCATCGTCGAGCTGCAGGACGAGCAGGCGCCCGGCGCCAAGCCCCAGCCGAAGAAGAAGACGCCCGAGCAGTCCACCAATGCCCTCGGCCTGCAGGTGTCGGACCTGACCCCGGCCCAGAAGCGCGAGTTGAAGCTGGAGTCCGGTGTGCTGGTCGACTTCGCGGACGGTCGCGCCGCCGCCGCCGGCATCGAGCCGGGCGACCTGATCCTGCAGATCAACAATGCCGAGGTCAGCAACGTCGCCCAGTTCAACGGCCTGGTCGCCAAGCTGGATGCGAAGAAGACCGTGGCGCTGCTGGTACGGCGCGACAACGTCACGCGCTATGTCGTGATCAAGCCGCGCCAGTAAGGGATGCAATGAGCACGCCGCGTTTCACCCTGTATTCACGCAGCTACTGCCACTTGTGCGAGGACATGCTCGAGGCCCTGCGCGCCTTCATGGCGCGCGAAGGGCTGGCCTTCAGCGTCGATGTCGTGGATGTGGATGCCGACCCGCGCCTGGTCGCGCGCTACGACGAGCTGGTGCCGGTGCTGGTCGGCGCCGATCCGGACGGTCCCGAGCTGTGCCACTATTTCCTCGACGAAGCAGCGCTGCGACGTCAGCTCGGGATCGAACAAGCCGCCTGAGCCTCCTCAGGCGGCGAGCGCCACCGGCGCCGGCGCCGTCTGCGCCGATCCCATCAGGCATTCCATGAAGCGGCGCTTGCGCAGGCTGCGCGGGCTGTCCCAGAAGGGTTCCAGCCAGGCCGCCGGACTGCCGCCGGCTTCCACCGCGAGTGTCTGCGGGCGGTCCAGCAATTCGCAATGGACATAGCTCGCGAAACACTCGGCAAAATCGTCGTAGGGATTGGTGGCGCCGTACAGGCTGGCGAACTCGCTGCCTTCCAGGCCGGCGCAGGCGGCCAGCAGGGCGTCGCTGTCGAGCTTCCTGTCGCCATAGAAATCCACCACCCCGCGCAAGTCGAAGTCCGCACCGGGATGCGGCACGAAGCGCGCATCGGGGCCCATGCGCCAGCTCAGGTCGAGGAAGGCGAAGGGGCGCGCGGGCACGGCTTCCCACCACGCGGGCAGGAAACGATGGCCGGCGCTCAGCACATGGCCGAACTCGTGCAGCAGCAGGTATTGCATGGCGCCGGCGCGCGTGTCCCGGTCCGGGCTGGCGATCGTCGCCGCCAGCGTGTACTCGCCGCCGGACAGGAAGGGCAGGTTTTCCTTCCACGTGGCCCAGGAATTGGCGCCGTGCGGGGCCAGCAGGCCGATGTCGAGCAGGACCACGCAGCCGAGGAGCCGGCCCTGCGCGTCGGCGACGACGTCGGTGATGCCCGAGGAGCCCAGCCCCTGTCCCAGGCAGATGCCGAGCAGCAGCGGATCGACCAGCTCGCGCACGCCGGCCGGCATGCCGCAGATGGCCTCGCCCAGTTCGCGGCGCAGGCCGGAGGTGGGCGCGACCGGCACCGGCACCGCGTCCAGCCCCGAGGCCACGTTGACCTGGTGTACCAGCGCGCACACCTCCGGCGGGAGCGCGAGGATGCGTTCGTGGAACGGCAGGCGCTGGCGCGCTTTCCAGGCCTGGGGGTCTGAGGCGATAATCATGGTTGGTCCGCGTCGGAAATAGGGAAGCTCGAGGTCTTGCCTCTTTTACGGCAGGAAGGATGAATACTTGATGAGCTGCAATTGATGCGAGGTAGTTAAGAGCCCCGCCGGAAACCCGGCTTTCTGACCCGAAATCCGGTAAAATGCACGGTTTGAATTCTCCCGCTTGACGAAAGCGCTCGCCTGGGGCGGCTTGGAGCCCCGACTGAGCGCTTTTTTCGTATTGTCCCCGACACTGCATGTTAATGAAAAACATACGTAACTTCTCCATCATCGCCCACATCGATCACGGCAAGTCGACGCTGGCTGACCGCATCATCCAGATGTGCGGCGGCCTGTCCGAACGTGAAATGGACGCGCAGGTGCTCGACTCGATGGACCTGGAGCGCGAGCGCGGCATTACCATCAAGGCCCAGACCGCGGCGCTGCAGTACAAGGCGCGCGACGGCCAGATCTACAACCTGAACCTGATCGACACCCCGGGCCACGTCGACTTCTCCTATGAAGTCTCGCGTTCGCTGTCGGCCTGCGAGGGCGCGCTGCTGGTGGTCGACGCCTCGCAGGGCGTGGAGGCGCAGACCGTCGCCAACTGCTACACCGCGCTCGACCTGGGCGTGGAAGTGGTGCCGATCCTGAACAAGATCGACCTGCCGCACGCCGATCCGGACAATGCGAAGAAAGAGATCGAGGACGTGATCGGCATCGACGCCAGCGACGCCACGGTCTGCTCGGCCAAGACCGGCCTGGGCGTGGAAGACGTGCTGGAAACCCTGATCGCGAAAGTCCCGCCGCCGCAAGGCGATCCGGAGGCGCCGCTGCAGGCCCTGATCGTCGACTCCTGGTATGACAGCTATGTCGGCGTCGTGATGCTGGTGCGCGTGGTCAACGGCACCCTGCGCCCGAAGGACAAGATCCTGCTGATGGCGACCGGCTCCCAGCAGCTGGTCGAGCAGGTCGGCGTGTTCAGCCCGCGTTCGGTGCAGCTGAACGAGCTGAGCGCAGGCCAGGTCGGCTTCGTGATCGCCGGCATCAAGGAACTGAAGGCCGCCAAGGTCGGCGATACCGTGACCCTGGCGCAGAAGCCGGCCCCGGCGCCGCTGCCGGGCTTCAAGGAAGTCCAGCCGCAGGTCTTCGCCGGCCTGTTCCCGGTCGAGGCCAACCAGTACGACGCCCTGCGCGACTCGCTGGAAAAGCTGAAGCTGAACGACGCCGCCCTGATGTACGAGCCGGAAGTGTCGCAGGCGCTGGGCTTCGGCTTCCGCTGCGGCTTCCTGGGCCTGCTGCACATGGAAATCGTGCAGGAGCGCCTGGAGCGCGAATTCGACATGGACCTGATCACGACCGCGCCGACGGTGGTGTACGAGGTCGAGATGCGCGACGGTTCGATCATCCGCGTCGACAATCCGTCGAAGATGCCGGAGCCGTCCAAGATCAACGAGGTGCGCGAGCCGATCGTCGACGTCAATCTCTACATGCCGCAGGAATACGTGGGTTCGGTGATGACCCTGTGTAACGGCAAGCGCGGCGTCCAGATGGACATGGCCTACCACGGCCGCCAGGTCAAGCTGCACTACGAAATCCCGATGGCGGAGATCGTGCTGGACTTCTTCGACCGCCTGAAGTCGACCTCGCGCGGCTATGCCTCGATGGACTACGAGTTCAAGGAATACCGCGCCGCCGACGTCGTCAAGGTCGACATGCTGATCAACAGCGAGAAGGTCGATGCGCTGGCGATCATCGTGCACCGCGCCAACGCGCCTTACCGCGGCCGCCAGGTGGCGGCGAAGATGCGCGAACTGATCCCGCGCCAGATGTTCGACGTGGCGATCCAGGCCGCGATCGGGGCGACCATCATCTCGCGTGAAAACGTCAAGGCGCTGCGCAAGAACGTGCTGGCCAAGTGCTACGGCGGCGACATCTCGCGCAAGAAGAAACTGCTGGAAAAGCAGAAGGCCGGCAAGAAGCGCATGAAGCAGGTGGGCTCGGTGGAGATCCCGCAAGAGGCCTTCCTGGCCATCCTGCAGGTAGAAGACAAATAAGAAGGAAAGACTGACAAGCGATGAATCTGCAACCGATCCTGGGAAATTTTGCGCTGATCCTGTTCGTGGCGATGGTGGTCACGGGCGTCATCTGGTTCCTCGATGTCTTCGTGCTGTCCAAGCAGCGCCGCGCGAAAGCCGACGCCGCCCTGGCCGAGTACGACTCGCACCGCGCCAAGCTGACCGCCGACGGCATCAAGGTCGACAACGGCAACCGCGCGGCGCTGGAAGCGTCGATCCTGCGCCAGCCGACCTGGGTCGAGTACTCGGGCAGCTTTTTCCCGGTGATCGCGCTGGTGTTCTTCCTGCGCTCCTTCCTGTTCGAGCCCTTCAAGATCCCATCCTCGTCGATGGTGCCGACCCTGCTGGTGGGCGACCTGATCCTGGTGAACAAGTTCGACTACGGTATCCGCCTGCCGGTGATCAACAAGAAGATCGTCGAAGTCGGCAACCCGCAGCGCGGCGACGTCATGGTCTTCAAATACCCGAAAGACATGAGCCAGGACTACATCAAGCGCGTCATCGGCGTGCCGGGTGATAAAATCGTTTACGAGAACAAGCGCCTGACCGTCAACGGGGTTGCTGTCCAGTACGAGCCGATGGACGATTACCTCGACGACGAGCGTCCCGTGTACCACAAGCAGTTCGTGGAGAAGCTCCCGAATGCGCCGCACCGTATCCTGAACATGGACGGACAGCGCTCGATCAACCTGGCTGCGGTCGACCCGGACTTTCCGCATCACGAAAATTGCACCTATTCCTACGATAAATTTACCTGTATCGTACCGGAAGGCAATTATTTCATGATGGGCGATAACCGCGACAACAGTGCAGACAGCCGCTACTGGGGCTTCGTGCCGGACCAGAACATCGTCGGCAAGGCTGTGCTTGTTTGGATGAACTTCAGTAACCCGAAGCGCATCGGCGGTATCCACTGACAGGCGGAGGCGCGGATGCGACAGGCAGGAATGGGTAGGGAGGCCGGCGTTTCGCTGTCCGGCCTGATTGTGGTGCTGGTGGTGCTCGGCGCGGTGGCGCTGGTGGCGATGAAGGTATTTCCGGCCTGGGCCGAATACCGTTCGATCAAGAATGCCATCGTGCAAGCCAAGGCGGCCGGCGGCGGGACCCGCGAGATGCAGCAGGCCTTCGAACGGAATGCGGAGATCAACAACATCACCGCCATCTCCAGCCGTGACCTGGTGATTACCCGCGACAACGGCCAGGCCGAAGTCAGCTTCGCCTACGAAAAACGGATTCCGCTGGCCGGCAACGTCAGCCTGCTGCTCGATTTCGCCGGCACCACCGATCCGAGCGGAGAAGTGGCAGCCAAGGCCGACGCGGCTGCCAAGTAATAAACCGGGCAGGGTCGGGCATGAGTCCGCTCTGCCGGACTCACGCAAAATGAAACGACAATGAATCTTCAGTTATTGCAAACTCGCCTCGGTTATACGTTCCGGGACCCCAGCCTGCTCCAGCAGGCGCTGACCCACCGTAGCCACAGCAGCCTGCATAACGAGCGCCTGGAGTTCCTCGGAGATTCGATCCTCAACTGCGTGGTGGCCTCGGTCCTGTACGAACGCTTCAAGGACCTGCCCGAAGGCGACCTGTCGCGCCTGCGCGCCAACCTGGTCAAGCAGCAATCGCTGTACGAGATTGCCCAGAAGATCGAACTGTCGCAATTCCTGCGCCTGGGCGAGGGGGAACTCAAGTCGGGCGGTTTCCGCCGCCCTTCGATCCTGGCCGACACCCTCGAAGCCCTGCTGGGCGCCATCTTCCTCGACAGCGGCTTCGACAGCGCGCGCGACGCGATCCGCGCCTTCTACATCCCGCTGCTGGACTCGGTCGATCCGCGCACCCTCGGCAAGGATGCCAAGACGCTGCTGCAGGAATTCCTGCAGAGCAAAAAGATTTCGCTGCCGACCTATAACGTGGTGGCGACCCACGGCGCCGCCCACAGCCAGGAATTCGAGATCGAATGCCTGGTGCCCAAGCTCGGCATCCAGGTCTTCGGACGCGGCGGCAGCCGCCGCGCCGGCGAGCAGGCGGCGGCGCGCCTCGCCCTCGAAGTCGCGGAGCAGGCGGTGCAGAAGGGCTCCGGCGGCGGGCGCAAGAGCCGTCCGCGTTCGGCCCAGTTGAAGCTGGCCGGCATCGCGACGGACCAGAGCGCGGACCAAAGCGCCACCCAGACCGGCGTGCCGGCGGACGGCGACGTCGCCGAAGCAAAGCAGGCCCAGCCGCAAAGCCGGCATCCATGAATCAAACCAGGAAAACAGCAGCATGAACATCGAGACCACCCAGGACGACAGCACTCCCGCAGATTTCCGCTGCGGCTACATCGCCATCGTCGGCCGTCCCAACGTGGGCAAGTCGACCCTGATGAACGTGCTGATCGGCGCGAAGGTGTCGATCACCTCGCGCAAGGCCCAGACCACGCGCCACCGCATCACCGGCATCCAGACCCGCGACGACGCCCAGTTCATCTACGTCGACACCCCGGGCTTCCAGACCCGCCATGCGAACGCGCTGAACAAGACGCTCAACAAGACGGTCTCGAACACCCTGACCGCCTCCGACGTGATCCTGTTCCTGGTCGAAGCCGGCGCCTTCGGCCCGGCCGACCAGCAGGTGCTGGACATGCTGCCGAAGAATGTCCCGGTGATCCTGGTGATCAACAAGTCCGACCGCATGAAGGACAAGGCCGAGCTGATGCCCTTCGCGGCCAAGGTCGCCGGCCTGCGCGACTTCACGGCCGTGGTGCCGGTGTCGGCCAAGCTGCGCTTCCAGGTCGATGCGCTGGAAAAGGAAATCCGCAGCCACCTGCCGGAAAATCCGCCGGTGTTCGGCCCGGACGACATCACCGACCGCAGCGAGAAATTCCTGGCCGCCGAGATCGTCCGCGAAAAGGTGTTCCGCCTGCTGGGCGACGAGCTGCCCTACACCAGCACGGTGCTGATCGAAAAATTCGAGCAGGAAGGCAATCTGCGCCGCGTCTTCGCCGCCATCCTGGTGGAGCGCGACACGCACAAGGCCATGATCATCGGTAACAAGGGCGCGCGCCTGAAAGAGATCTCGACCCAGTCGCGCCTGGACATGGAAAAGCTGTTCGGCGGCCCCGTGTACCTGGAGATCTGGGTCAAGGTGAAGTCGGGCTGGGCCGACAACGAAGCCGGCCTGCGCGCCTACGGCTACGAATAAGCCCTCGACGACGACACCCGCGCGCATGCACGGCCAGGACGACGACCAGCAGGACAAGCACCCCGAGCAGGCGCAGGAAGCCGCCGCGCCGTATGCGGTGCAGCCCGCCGTTGCGGCGCCGGCGGCGCCTGCGCCTGTGGCACCACCGCCGGCCCCCGCGCCCAAGCCCGAACGCCGCCGCGCCCTGGCGCGCGACAGCCGCGTGCTGGGCCAGCCCGGCTTCGTGCTGCACAGCTATCCGTACAAGGAAACCAGCCTCATCGTCGACATGTTTACGCGCGACCATGGGCGTATCGGCGTGGTCGCGAAAGGGGCCAAGCGGCCGCTGTCCAAGCTGCGCGGCGTGCTGCAGACCTTCCAGCCGCTGTCGATTTCCTTCTCCGGCAAGTCCGAGCTGCGCACCCTGATCGACGCCGATTGGGTCGGCGGCATGCTGCCGATCGAGAAGACGGCGCTGCTGTGCGGGTTTTACCTGAACGAGCTGCTGGTCAAGCTGCTGGCGCGGGACGACCCGCACCCGGCGCTGTTCGACCATTACGTGGCGACGCTCAACGAATTGGCGCACAATGAACCCGTGCAGATCGTCTTGCGAAAGTTCGAACGGGCCTTACTTAAGGAGACCGGGGTCGCCGCCGACCTGACGCGCGACACCGGTACCCGGGCCCCGGTCGACGCCGGCGGCCTGTATGTCGTCGATCCGGAGCGCGGTGCGCGCCGTGCGCAGGCGGGGGATACCTGGCCCGTGGTGAGCGGCAAGACCCTGATCGACATGGAGAAGGAACACTACGGCGACCTGCAGACGCAGGCGCAGAGCAAGCAGCTGATGCGTTTCCTGCTGGCCTATCACCTGGGTGGCGCGCCGCTGAATACGCGCCAGATTCTCATCGACTTGATGCAGCTTTAAGAAAAAAACCATGAGCTTCCTGCAACCGAAAGGCCAGGTCATCGACCTTGGCGTGAACATCGACCACGTCGCCACCGTCCGCAATGCGCGCGGGACCGTCTACCCGGATCCGCTGCGCGCGGCCCTGCTGGCCGAACAGGCCGGCGCCGACCTGATCACGCTGCACCTGCGTGAAGACCGCCGCCACATCAAGGATGCCGACGTGCTGGCGATCCGTCCGCAGCTGCTGACCCGCATGAACCTCGAAGCCGCCGTCACCCGGGAGATGGTCGACTTCGCCTGCCAGGTCCGGCCGCAGGACGTCTGCCTGGTGCCCGAGCGCCGCGAAGAGGTGACCACCGAAGGCGGCCTGGACGTGATCCGCTACTACAAGGAAGTCGAAGCCGCGGTGAAGCAGCTGGCCGGCGAGGGCATCCGCGTCTCGCTGTTCATCGACGCCGACGAGCAGCAGATCGCCGCCGCCGCCGCGGTCGGTGCGCCGGTGATCGAGCTGCACACCGGCCGCTATGCCGAGGCCGAAGAGGAAGAAGAGGTCGCGCGCGAGCTGGCCCGCATCAAGCTGGGCGTGCGCGCCGGCATCAAGCATGGCCTGCGCGTGAACGCCGGCCACGGCCTGCATTACACGAACGTGCAGCCGATCGCCGCCATCCCCGAGATCCACGAGCTGAACATCGGCCACGCGATCGTTGCCCATGCCCTGTTCGTCGGCTGGGAGCACGCGGTGCGCGAGATGAAGGCGATCATGGTCGATGCGCGACTGGGCGTCTCGCTCGGCAATCCCTCGTCGGAGACCTGAGCAGGGTCACAGGAGATTCGTGCGCATGATCTACGGAATCGGCACCGACATCGTCCAGATCTCGCGCGTGGAGGCTGCCCTCGCGCGCAACGGCGACCGCTTCGCCGAAAAGATCCTCGGACCGCAGGAACTCGTCAAATACCACGCCCGCCGCGCCAAGCACGAAGTGCGCGGGCTGCGCTTCCTGGCCACGCGCTTCTCGGCCAAGGAGGCGTTCTCGAAGGCGATCGGGCTGGGCATGCGCATGCCCATGACCTGGCGCTCGGCCCAGATGCTCAACGCGCCCAGCGGCAAGCCCGTCATCGTCTGCAGCGGGGCGCTCGAGGAATTCATGCGTGAACACCGTCTCACGGCGCAGGTGACGATCAGCGACGAAGCCGACTATGGCGTCGCCTTCGTGATCGTGACCCAGGCGCCCGAACCTATCTAGCAGGACCCAAGTGACCAAGGAAGTTCGACCAGACGAGCAGCCGGAAAGCCCGGCCGCTCCGGAAGTACAGGAGACGCACGTCGCCTACGTTGCCGCCGGCGGCGCCGCGATGCCGGCCCCGGCCCCGGTGGCGCCGTCCAGGCGCACGCGCGCCGCCAGCAACCGCGCCAAGGCCGAGGGCCAGCCGGAAGGCTCGCCGCGCGCCCGTCCGGACGCCTGGCAGGCGATGAAGGAAGAGCTCAACGCCACCATCCAGAAGGATGCGCAGGGCACGGCGCGGCCGGATGCCGCGATGCGCGAGCAGGTGCTGGCCACGGTCGCCAAGCTGCCCGGCCTGCCCGGCGTGTACCGCTATTTCGACGCCGAGGACAAGGTCCTCTACGTCGGCAAGGCGCGCAACCTGAAGAACCGCGTCTCCAGCTACTTCCAGAAAAACCTGTCGAGCCCGCGCATCGCGATGATGGTCTCGCAGATCGCACGCCTGGAGACCACCGTCACGCACAGCGAGGCCGAGGCCCTGATCCTGGAAAACAACCTGATCAAGACCCTCAAGCCGCGCTACAACATCCTCTTCAGGGACGACAAGTCCTATCCCTACCTGAAGATCACGGCCGGCGACGCGCCGCGCATGGCCTATTACCGCGGCGCGCTGGACAAGAAGAACCAGTACTTCGGACCCTTCCCGAGCGCCTGGGCGGTGAAGGAATCGATGCAGCTGCTGCAGAAGGTGTTCAAGCTGCGCACCTGCGAAGACAGCGTGTTCCACAACCGCACGCGGCCCTGCCTGCTGCACCAGATCGGCCGCTGCAGCGGTCCCTGCGTGGACCTGATCGCCCCCGAGGACTATCGGCGCGACGTCGACAACGCCGCCAAGTTCCTGCGCGGGCGCCAGACCGAGGTGCTGGAAGACCTGAACGCGAAGATGCTGGCCTTTGCCGAAGACCTGAAGTTCGAGCAGGCCGCCAGCGTGCGCAACCAGATCCAGGCGCTCTCGAAGGTGCTGCACGCGCAGAGCATGGAGACGGTCGGCGACGCCGACGTCGACATCATCGCGGTGGTGGTGCAGGGCGGGCGCGCCTGCGTCAACCTGGCGATGGTGCGCGGCGGGCGCCATTTGGGCGACCGCGCCTACTTCCCGACCCAGGTCGGCGAGTCGATCGGCGAGGCCCTGGGCGACGACCTGGGCGAGAACGCGATCGAGGTCGAGGTGCTGGCCGCCTTCCTGGCCCAGCACTACGCGGACAAGTTCATTCCCGGCACCTTCATCCTGAACACCTTCTTCGACATGCCGGAGCTGGTGAATGCCCTGACCGAGCAGTGCGGGCACCGCATCAACATGGTGTTCCAGCCGCAGGGCCAGCGCCGCCAATGGCTCGAACTCGCGCAGAAGAACGCCGAGATCTCGCTGGCGCGCCTGCTCTCGGAGCAGGGCTCGCAGCAGGCGCGCACGCGCGCGCTGGTTGACGTCCTGGGCCTGGACAGCGAAGACCTGGCGAGTTTGGAAAACCTGCGCATCGAGTGCTTCGACATCAGCCACACGGCCGGCGAGGCGACCCAGGCCTCCTGCGTGGTGTTCCACCACCACCAGATGCAGAACGGCGAATACCGGCGCTACAACATCAACGACATCACGCCGGGCGACGACTACGCCGCCATGCGCCAGGTGCTGATGCGGCGCTACGAGAAGGTCGCGGGCGGCGACGGCGTGATGCCGGACATCGCCCTGATCGACGGCGGCAAGGGGCAGGTCGAGATGGCGCGCCAGGTATTCTCCGAACTGGGCCTGGACGTCAGCAGCATCGTCGGCGTGGCGAAAGGGGAGGGGCGCCGGGTCGGCCTCGAAACCCTGATCTTTGCCGACGGCCGCGATCCGCAGGAACTGGGCAAGGAATCGGCGGCGCTGATGCTGGTGGCGATGATCCGCGACGAGGCGCACCGCTTCGCCATCACCGGCATGCGCGCCAAGCGCGCCAAGGCCCGCCAGGCCTCGCGCCTGGAAGAGATCGAGGGCATCGGCGCCAAGCGCCGCCAGAAGCTGCTGGCGCGCTTTGGCGGCCTGCGCGGCGTGATCGACGCCAGCGTCGAGGACCTGATGTCGGTGGAAGGCATATCGAGCACGCTGGCGGAAGAGATTTATCGCCAGCTGCATTGACTTGGGTCCCCGCCTGCGCGGGGACGACGAATAAAGCGCGGGGACGACGAACAAAGTCGCGGGCGGCGGCGGTTCCGGATGAGTTCAACTGGTTCAAATGGCAAGAGCCATGTAGACTAGCGGCGCTATGTCCACCACGCCGCACTATGCCTTTTAACATCCCGATTCTCCTGACCTGGTTACGCGTCGCCCTGATCCCGCTGGTCGTCGGCGTCTATTACCTGCCCGAACCCTGGCTGCCTCTCGCCGACCGCAACCTGGCCTCGACCCTGGTTTTCATCGTCGCCGCCGTTACCGACTGGTTCGACGGCTACCTGGCGCGCCGCTGGAACCAGACCTCGGCCTTCGGCGCCTTTCTCGATCCGGTTGCGGACAAGCTGATGGTGGCCGGCGCGCTGCTGGTGCTGGTGCAGCTGGACCGGGTCAACGCCATCATCGCCTTCATCATCGTCGGCCGCGAGATCACCATCTCGGCCCTGCGTGAATGGATGGCCGAGATCGGCGCGCGCAAGTCGGTGGCGGTCAGCTCGCTCGGCAAGATCAAGACCGCGGTGCAGATGGTCGCCATCCCCATGCTGCTGTTCCACGATCCGCTGTTCGTCGTACTCGACATGCAGACGGCAGGAGGGATCCTGTTGTGGATCGCCGGCGTGCTGACGGTCTGGTCGATGTTCTACTATCTGCGCCGCGCCTGGCCGCTGATCAAGGAAAAATCGGGTGCGCTGTAAAATTTCTATAGAGATTTCTATTGAGCCATCCTTGACACATAGCTCAGCATCTCTATAATGCCTGCCTGTTGCGAACGACATTGCAGCAAACGAAACGAAGCGGGAGTAGCTCAGTTGGTAGAGCGCAACCTTGCCAAGGTTGAGGTCGAGAGTTCGAGACTCTTCTCCCGCTCCAAAGTTTGCTAGTGTTGATTGCAATAAGTTATAATCGCAGCTTCCAGCGATGCGGGAGTAGCTCAGTTGGTAGAGCGCAACCTTGCCAAGGTTGAGGTCGAGAGTTCGAGACTCTTCTCCCGCTCCAGTCAGCGCAAGCCGAGGCTGGGGCAGCAGTAAGTAGTAAAAGTAAGACTCCATGCGGGAGTAGCTCAGTTGGTAGAGCGCAACCTTGCCAAGGTTGAGGTCGAGAGTTCGAGACTCTTCTCCCGCTCCAGTGTTTTACGGATGATGTGAAAAAACTCCATGCGGGAGTAGCTCAGTTGGTAGAGCGCAACCTTGCCAAGGTTGAGGTCGAGAGTTCGAGACTCTTCTCCCGCTCCAGGTAATTCACGACAAGCAGTAACTCCATGCGGGAGTAGCTCAGTTGGTAGAGCGCAACCTTGCCAAGGTTGAGGTCGAGAGTTCGAGACTCTTCTCCCGCTCCAGAATTCAGGGAAGCCCGTCTTCCCGTGCTGATGTGGTTCGATAACCCGCCACGCCAGCATCGTCAAGTCTCCTCGGGCGAGGTAGCAAAGCGGTTATGCAGCGGCCTGCAAAGCCGTCTAGACGGGTTCGACTCCCGTCCTCGCCTCCACTACTCCCTAGTAAGACAGCGTTTCAAGACCGGTTCAGTCTGGTTTCAAACCGCACGAAATTCGCGGTGCACCGCCGCTGTAGACGGCCAAATCGCCGTCTACATCCTGGTGTAGCTCGACCAGGATCAATCAGTTTGGCCTTGGCATAGCTGTAACGCACAGCAATTTGTCCGCACTGCATGCATTACCGTAAACCAGTTGGGTGAGAAACGACAAAGGGACGGCATAATATGCAACTAATCGACACTGATCAGTTTGTCTGAGCAATAGCTACCATACGGTCGCCCACTGGGTTAGTTGTTGAACGCGTAGATAAGGCGCTCGCGACCGACCGCCTGGGTTTCAGCGCGACGGCGGAGTAGGCGGAGCAATTCAATCTGTCGCGCAGGCAGGCCCTAACGCCGAAAACCTGGGTATTTCTTGGAGTTAACCGAACGCGAACCTGACGTTGATCAAGGCCACCAGAAGAAGTCTGAGCAGAGCAGACAGCCCGTACGCAGAAGCAGTGGCTACAGCGCTGGCCACGAAGGACTAGCAGGTGCGCACTAAGTAGGGGGGCTCGGTCCTACGGATCGCTTTCGGCGTTGTTGTTTCCGATGCGCAGGGCACGTACTTGTGCGGGAGTCACGTTACAAGTACGTCACATGGCGAGCTGGCGGCATAGTGATCGAGCCCGTCAGCCCACGCTGGCCCGGTGCGAGCCGATCAACTTGCATCCACATTCCGTGACACAGCCTTCCACGGCTACCGCTATACCTCCCACAGTCACGCTGGAGTGGCCGGTAATGATCTTGTTGACTCCGTGTGGTTTCCCACCTGGGTAATGCTGAGGGCAATCCACCTGGTCGCCAAGCCGCGCGATGGGCTTCCCGTCTACGTCGTGCTGTGGCGAGCCGCTGATCACTTTGCCGCCATGATCGGTAGAATCGCCCACGACGATGATTTTCATTGACATGCTTCGTACCCTCTCCGCAGCGGTTTCATTATTTCGACCACGCCCCAGGCTCAATTCCGGAAGCGCAGGCCGCTAAGAAGTTTGTCCCATAAAGCTACGGCCTCATCATCTGACAGTGAACCCCTAGTCGCAAATTTCGTGTCGTGGGCAACCCCGGTGTCCAGACGAATGTCAACGCTGGCTGGCTTGGCCCTGTCCCCGGTTTTCCCCACGAATGCCCATAAGAATTCGTGCGCAATCGCGCCTTCCTCCCCATTATGCCGAAGTAATACCTCCTCACCATCCCAGGTATTCACCATGTGCCTGCCCATTCGCAACCTCGCCAAGTCCGCGACTACGGGGAAGACAATGCCCTGAGCTGTCATTGCGCCCTTATGGCGTTCAATAAGGCCGACACCGTTCGGCCCCTCGGTACTCGCATTCTTGTTCGACCTGATCGAGAATCTCACATCCGGGATGCTTGGCAGAGAGATCCCCGCGCCGAAGATCTCCTGATCGTTGCTCGTGTTGTCGGCAATAAATCCTTCGTCAATGCATACTCCCGGCTCTTTCGGGACCTCTGCGTTGTCGCGGACACGAAGATTACGGGCAATCTCAGCCATGCGCTTCATGATTTGGTTCGCTGACTCCTCTTCGCCTGAACCCCAACCATATTCAAAGACATGATCGCCGATTTGATCGAAGTTTCTGATCCCTTGGGCGCCTTCCTGCTTTAAGAACGCACCAGCAAAGAAGCGAATTTGGACGCTCGAAGGGACTGGTCCGGGACCGAAGTACGTCACCTCTGTGTCATCGTCCTCCTTTTTTAAATCGGCAATAAATGCATCAGCTAAATGTTTTGCTTGTCCTGCTGCATTCTTGTGAGTAGTAATTTCAGCCGGGAATTCCTGATAGCCAAAAACAAGACGCGCTTCGGCCGGCACGGTCAATACATAACGGCCGAAACAAACATATTTAGTTTTGGAAAACAGTTCGCACAGCTTTCGAGATGGTTCAATTCTATTTGGCACGCCCCGCTCCTTATACGAATATTTCTGGTAATTGAACAAAAATAGTAGAATTAAGAAGGCGATAAATGCGATCGCTGCGATACGGACGCCCGCTTTTCCGGAGCCTCGTCTATTGAATATGGCCATTTGGTTTGATGAGAATAGAAATGTTCGCAAGAATAATGGAAAACACTCAGTTTGCCGGGCGCGTAGCGGCTTAATGCGGACTATGCTATTTTTTCCAACCTTCCGCTGTGTTGGCAATTTTGACCACAGAATACAGCATTGACGCTAACACAAAGTCGTTGTGATAGCTGCCTTGGTGATCGTAGCCAGTTTGTTTGAAGTGTATCTTGGCCTTAACTTTTGCAGCTGAGTAATCGGCTGGAACTGTTCCGTCTCCAGGATCTTTTGGAGATAGTAACTTGAGCTTGAATTTTCGCTTTTCCGCCGACATAACAATTAAATCGCCTTTTCCATCTTCGTTGATGATTTTCCAAGTCGATGGCGCGCCACGTCCTGGCGATATGGAGGACGCAATATCGTCGAAGTCGCTCGATAGCGAATCCACTTTATATACGACGTTTCCATGGGTCAGGTTATTGTCAGCGGCGTCTGTGCCATAGCTCGCATAAGTATTTTCGTGAAATGTGTCCTTAATCTTATCGTGAAAATGTTGCGCGTTAAAAACTCGTTTTTTCACCATTTCCCAAGCGGAGCTTTTTTTAAACTTCTTGCCGGCTGGATTGATCCAGTCTGGGTTAAACAAACGCCACCATTTGCCGTCGCCTTGGAGGTATATATCTTTGAGCGACAAACCATCCGTTTGCGCGGCATCCGATGTTCCTAGTTGGCCACCAACATCCTTAGTACTTGATGGCCATTGTGCAAGCACTCTGTCATTTTGATCGACTACCTTCAGCCAGCCTTGGCCATATGCAGAAGTTGGCAGCAGCTCGAGAGGACCAGGTGCGTTGGCAAAAACGGCGGTGACGTCCTGGCCCGTATTGCCAATGACGAGCGCAGCTGGCGAATGACCCGTAACGCCGCTGCGAACGCGCTTGTAAGCGGCGCCTGCGCCGTGCACGGGCTGAACGCTGTGATAGATTCCCAGTACGGCGTCGTTCAGCCCACCCATTTCCGGATGAATAATTGCACGCGCCAGTATGCCTCCCATCGAATGCGTAACCAATATGACTTTATCGCATTTTTGTCCATGATCTTGATAGGACTTGATTAACGCCCTGATCCGCGCCGCCGTTTTCCGAGCGGATACTGCATTACTCTGCAGCCAGTTGTACCCCATCGCATGAACAGGGTAGAGACAATTCGCTATGCGCAAAACTTCGGTCTCTTCCAATGCCTTGCCAGCAGGGGCGCCCCATTTAGCGAGATTGACACCTGTGACCGATTTGCCAAAATCTTTCCCAGACACCCAGACTTCATGCAATGGATTATGCGAAATCTGCGCATAATAGGGGTCCGTGATGTGATAGAGTCGGGCTTCTAGGATCTCAAGTGCGTCCCGGTAATCGTTAAACCCGATTTCGCTCCAGCCACGCCAGCGTGCTTTTTGTGCTGCGGTAGCCGCGCCCGCCTTTTTCTTTGCACTGTCGGCGCCCCACGCAGCGCGGTCGGTGGTTAACATGCCGACGTTTCGGAGAGAATCGGGAACATTACTGTGCCGATTATCCGACGTTTGGGTTTGATCGCCGATTGGGTCGAAGCTTCCCTGGTTTTCGGTAAATCGATAGTAGTCAACCTCGGTCTCATCTGGATCGAGTTTTAATTGCCGTTCTTCAGGTGTCAAAAATGAGGCTGTTTTGACATTGGTGAATAGTGTTGTTGCACCCAGCGTATCCGGCCGCCAAGCAATATCGTTTTGGTCACCAACCTTCGCAGTGCGAGCCCTGCTCATACGAAGGTTACTCCCCATAACCCCCGGCAAGAAAATAATTGGAATCACTCTGCTCGGCGGCATCATGAATATAGTTTCGCGCTGTTCGGTGTGACTTGGTGTTAGGTCAAATTCACCCTCCATCGCCCCACCCACACTCTGCGTCATCTTTTTAACATCTTTAGTACTGTCGGTCATATTAGTCGCTCAGTATCCGTAGTTTTGCCGTCGCCATCGCAATGCCTTTTTGCACCGGCATACGACCCTCGGCATCAGTAACGCCCTTGATGATCGTTCCATCTTCGCGCGTCAGCTCGAACTTGCGATTTGCTAACGGCCCGTCGAGATCGCGCAAGATCGGGGTCTGATCGAAGTGACCCTTTTCCATTTCGTTTGAGGCAAGCGCAAGGCTCTTTGGATCGATGAAGCTATGGGTAGCGGCATGAGCCACAAATGTACCGGTTGTGCCGTGTTCAATCCCGGCCTTACTGAACTTGACATAGCTGCCACCGCCGTTGATGACGATGTCTTCCTTGGCATTGATAACAATTCGGTTTCCCGTTTGTGTAATGTTCAATTTCGCGAGTAAATTGATACTGTCGGAGAGGGTCTGCACGTCGATATCGCCTGCCACAGCAATCAGTTTCATGCCAGCTCTTTGAACGAACAGGCGGAGCGTAGTGACGATACTCGCGAAAAAACCGTCACCGGCTGCAATCGCGACGCTTTTCCCCGTTGTGATCGCGGTGTCGCCTTCGCTTGCGATGTGCGTAGACTGAGCCGTGGTAGTAGCGATTCCAGCGGCGCTCGCCAGAATTAAGTGAGGCTCGGAGAGTTCCGGAAAGCTACGTTTTGTGGAACTGGCGCCTGCACCCCGAACCGCGTCGTTTTGCGCCTTGATCGACGCCGCTACACGTGATTGCTGGTCGTTTTCTTGCGCTCGGTTTTGTTCCGCTACTTCCGCATGATTCTTTTGTCTTCCTTGGGCGGAGACGAGACGTTGAACGGCTTCGCCCATGTCCTTGACCGCGGAGGTCGCGTTGCAGCGCGCTTCAGTGGTGATTAGGAGGCCTTGGCCTGCCCGGGCAACACCCCAAGCATCGGTAGCGATTTCCCAGCCTTCACCTCGTTCATCCTGGCGCCCTTGGTGATCTTCAATGCGAGTGATATGACCAAGCGACAGTTGGCTACACTGATGATCGCTCTTCAGCTGCGCCTGGATCTTTCCGGGCGTATCGTCCAGCACCAAGTGATTGCCGCGCCCACTCGCTTCACCCGACTGCAACTCGCGGCTGCGCAGGCCGCTCAGGGCCTGCTGCTCCGGTAGCTGCCACGGCGGCATGTGTGTGTAGTTGTACAGCACACCCAGAATCAGCGGATGGTCGATGTTCCCGTTGACAAAGACCACCCCCACTTCCTCGCCAACGCGCGGCAGGCGGATGTTCCCGAACTCGACGCCGGCACCGGGCGACATCACGCGCACCCAGGCCGAGCTGTTCTCGTCGCGCTTGCCCA
The DNA here is from genome assembly GCF_001412595.2 of Massilia sp. WG5. Taxonomy (NCBI): domain Bacteria; kingdom Pseudomonadati; phylum Pseudomonadota; class Betaproteobacteria; order Burkholderiales; family Oxalobacteraceae; genus Massilia; species Massilia sp. WG5. Next base: position 1,415,326 of record NZ_CP012640.2, on the reverse strand, counting down.
GCCGGTCCCAGTGGAACTGAATCTTGACCCGCCCGTAGCCATCGGTATGGATCTCGGCGCCGGCCGGCCCGACCACGATGGCGGTCTGGATGCCGTGATAGGTGCAGGGCTGACTGTTGTAGTGGCGACCCGGGCGCCACTGGATATCCCTGCGCACGCAGCGGAACGTGTTCTCGTAGTTCGATGGCGCACCCGGCCTGGCCTGGTAGTTATTGCTGGCTTCGTGGTCGACGGAAAGGATCAGGTAGTCGCGGTCGCGGATGCTGGGCTTGGCCGGCTCGCCGCGCTTGGGAACTATCAGCTCGGCGCTGAAGTGGTCGGCAAGCTTGAAGCACCGGCCCGGCTGGGCGGTGCGATCGTTGCCGTGGGCTTCAAAAGTCTGCGTGTTCGCATCGCGCTCGCCCATGCGCTGCTGCGCGAGCTGTTCGCCCTCATCGTGCGTGCGGAAACCGTACGCGCCCGTGTCTTCGTAGATTTCGTAGGGATAGACGTCGCCCTGGTTATTCAGAGACTCGGCGGTCGAGCGCTGCGCGACCGGGTTCTTATAGTCGAAGCTGACCAGCGTTGTCTGGCCGGAGCCGAGGCGGCGCATGGGAATCCATTCACGGATGCCGTCGTCTTCGAGCGAGCCAGCCTTGTCGCGGAACGGGATTTCGCCCGAATCGTCAATGCCGGTCGGGTCGATGGGCTGGGCCAGCGTGCTCCTGTCCCTGAGAAAGAGCGTGTGCCCGTCCGCCCGGTGCTCGTAGTAATAGTGCAGCCCGAGCTCTTCCCAGCGCCGGTGCAAGTGGTTGTAGTCGGTCTCGTCGTACTGGTTGGCGCAGGTCAGCCGCGGATAGTCGCCGACGATGACTGGGTGCCAGTCGTTCTGGCGGTACTGGGCAAAGGTGAGTTCGGTAATTTCGATGACACTCTTGCCAAGGAACGAACGGTTGTCCTTGCGCAGCTTGGTGAAGGCCACCCATGGCTCGAGCACCATGTGGTAGAACGCGAAGCCGCCATCGGCACGCAGAAAACGGAATTCGGTGACGTAGCCGTTGAAGTAGCGCAGTGATCCGTCCTCGCGCACGAGAGAGATCGTGACCATCCTGGCCATCATCGCCTTCAGGGGAATCCGCGCGTCGTCCGACAGGAGTTCGACCTCGAAGCGGAAGCAGCGCGAGACTTCCTCGTGCGCCTTGAGTCGGTTCGGCAGGAGGATGCGTTCCGGACCGTCGTTGCGGGGGAAGCCCAGGCGCATCAGGCGATCGTGCTGCGCATCCAGACCGAACGCCGATAGCGCAGCGCCCGCCGCGATCGCTTGGGTTCCGTCCATGTATTGCCTCCGATGATGTAACTGCTATCAAATTTTCCATCGGTTAAGGTAACCATGTACTTTCAGACGACCTTGATAATGAGCAAGAACCAGGCTCTGCTGTTACCTTGACGGGTAGCGCCAGGGCGAACAACTTTCTGTGCATGTGCTGATTTTGCTCAGCTTGACTAATCTCAATGTGAACTGACGAGCGGGTTCTAAATTTTCCCTTTGGTTGCCAGCAGACAGGGCAAAAAAGGGAAGAGCATGCGCAAGCACGTATCCAACGAAAAGCCTGCGGGAATGGACATCGTTTTCAGGCCCGCAAACAGTAGTTACCCGAACGCCCCCGCGGTGGAGCGCATAGAAGTCGGCCCGGCCTTGACGAAGAGCCGCGTCGGCAGGCTGCATGGCCGCCCGTACCCGGTCCAGTTCCGAAATAAGGGCGCATTCGAGGCCTGGTAGCAGGCACTTGGCAGCGGTCCGGAATGGACGCGGTGGGCGGACCCGGAGGCAACATGCTGGAGCATCCGTCAGGAGATCCAGCAGCAGCTCAACGGCATGCGTGCGGGCAGGCATGACAGCATCAAAGCCGAAGCACGGCGCAAGCCGACGCGCGGATGCAGGCCATATCGATCAGCGCAAACCTGAAGTACGAACTACAGAAAGGGACGGTCATTGAAACGACGCCAGCGCTTGAGAACTTGCTGCTCAATTCCGACATGGACATGGACCTGCCGATGAAGATGGTTGCGCCTCCTTATCCTGCGCAATATCTCAAGTTCGGCCCGGAGGCTGGTCGCCACCTGAAGGCACCGGCGCCTACATGAATTTCCTGATTCCCTATATCGCGCGGATGAACGCCCGCAGCGACGTGCTGGACCTGCAGGCGGAAAAGAGCTTCATCGCCGGCGGTCGCCACGACCTCACGTTCGGGTGTACGGCAGCCACTATACCTTCGACCTGAACCTGCAGAATTCGCTGCTGGTCGGCGAAAGCGCCGGTCATGGGCGCCTGGCCGACCTGTACGCGGTCGATGCGGCAGGCAACCAGGTCGGGCCGTCGCTGACGCTGGACGGCGCCATCCTTCCTGGCTGGGGCGGGCATGACAGCCACTTCCAGGGCAACGGCAAGGCGGTCTACCTGCTCGACCATTGGGAAACCCTGCAGAAGCGGCTCAGGATCGATGCCGGGGTGCGCTGGCAGAACCTGGACGCCAACGTCGTGCGCCGCAACCGCGATACGGTGGTCGCCCTGACACCCGCCAATGTCGTGGTCGGGTCGACCCAGGACACCACGGCGGATAACGAAATCTATTTCCTCGCCGAGGCACGCCTGCTGGACAAGAAGTTCCATGCGCTTGGCTGGTCGGTGGGCACCAACTATGCGATCAGCAAGCCGCTTGCAGTGTATGCGCTGGCATCGAGCTCGTTCCGCTTGCCGAGCGTGGGCGACCTGATCGACCTGGCTGCCGCCAGCACGCAGATCGTGAATGGGCGGGCGGTCGATATCGACGCCGTCGAACGCATTCGCCAGTATGAAGGCGGGGTACGCTACCAGGCGCGCGGCGTCGGCGCCTCGGTGGCGGTGTTCTACAATAAATTCTCGCCACGCAGCGCGGTCAACGTGTACCGGGATATCGAATCGGCGCAGTGCGCCACCCTGGGCGGTATTACCCAGATCAATTCCTGTCCGGAGGTGGCGCAACTGTACAAGCGCGGCGTGAAGAACGTCGGTGCCGAGGTCGAGCTCAGTTATCGGCCGGCGCTCATCGAGGGACTGGAACTGAAGGGGAATTTCCTGGTCCAGCAACCGAAGGTCGAGGGCGCGAACTACACCGTCACCCAGGAGGACAAAACGCCTGACGGTGTAATCACCGGCTACCACTATGTGCCGGTCAGCGAAGACGGGCGCCGGCCGCGCCGCCTGGCCAAGCTGATGGCCAACTTCATGCCATCATACGATCTGCGGGCGGCCACCGGCCTGCCGCTGACGATCTATGGCCAGTACCAGTACATCGGCGACCGTTTTTCCGAAGCCACCGACACCAACGTGACGCTGCTGCCGGCATACCACATCATCAACCTGGGAGCGCAGTATGAGGTGACTCCACGCTTGATGGCGCAGCTGCACGTGGCGAACCTGAGCAACTCGATCACGTTCACGGAAGGCGACCCCCTGTACAACGACCTGCTGTCGCCGGACGGTACGCGCAACCGCGGCGTGGCGCGGCCGCTGTTCGGCCGGACGATCCGGGCCAGTTTGACGTATCGCTTCTGATCAAGGTTGAATTGCCGGTAGTGGCCGTGATCAAACGGCCTGCCGGATCTGGAGCTTCCATGCAAAAAACGGATTCACGTTGAACGCGAATCCGTTTTTTTTCAGCAATGCGCCGCAGCGGTGGTGCGCCCATGCCAGCTGCATGGGGCAAGCACGCTATCGGATCGAGTGCTTAGATCGCGCGGATTTCTCCGGCTTTCTCGCCTTTGGGGCCAGTCGAGCGCACAAAGGAAACGCGCTGGTTTTCGGCCAGGCTTTTGAAGCCCTGCGATTGAATATCCTGGAAATGGGCAAAGAGGTCAGCGCCGCCTGCGTCAGGCGTGATGAAGCCGAAGCCTTTGGAGTCATTGAACCATTTTACGGTGCCGGTTTGAGTAGTCATTTTTAGTCCTATTTAAATGCATGGGCAAGTGCCCGAAACGCACGTTCGACCAAGGGGAGCATAACGAAGGAAATCAAACAGGACCGCCGACAGGCGAGACGGGAAAGAAAGACCAACAATAACAACGACTTGATGTAGTGCGGCATTCAATATACACGGTTCTACGCTTTTGCGTGGATATTTCGCGATTTTTTTAAAAGTGATTTTCGAGAACTGCTTGTGACAATCCTGTTCCTGAATCGCCAGGCAGCGTTTTGCGAATTGCTGTATCTTGCTGGTGTGATCCGGGCATTGTGTCTTTTCCATTACCCATTTCCAGCTGTTTATATAAATCAGGAGTCTGGAAACAAAATGCCAACATACGATCGAGAAACCCATGATGTGGACGATGTGGAGGCAGCCCTGCATGCCCTTCATTCGGCCTTGACGGACGACCTGGAAGACCTCGAAACGAAGATGCGTTCAGCGACGCGCTCCATGACCGCCGCGCCGGTTGAAGACGAGGCCGACCTGCACGAATACCACGTGGCACGCGCGGCCTTGCACAGCGGTCTGGCGAGCATCGCCGAAGTGCTCGGGTGGATCCAGTGGAAAACCGATGAAGCGCCCGAGGGCGAAGTGGCCGTTTCGCTCGTGCCGCTGCCAACCCTGCGCGGATATTCCATTCATTAGCTTGCCATCGGACATTGCAATCTAATCTGTATTAATTCGAGGAAATCATGAGTAAAAGCCAAGACGCGAAGAAATCCGCGAAAAAAGAACCGGCAAAAACGCCGAAGGAAAAGAAGGCGGACAAGAAAGTCAAAAAGGCCGAGAAGATGCGACAGCAATAATGTCGCTTCGCGTGGCGAAATGATGTGCTTTGTACCTGCCGAATCCCCATTTGATCGCAAGCGCGTTTGACGAACAGCCGGCGCGCTTGATGAGCTGCTTCCCCGCCACCCAGCACAATCCAGGCTTGTAGGGCTGTCGGGACCGGACGCGAGAATATCGTTTGCCGCGTTCCCGCCCTTCGCGAACTTTTTCAGCGCCAGCACCATCGGTATGCCTGAGTGGCGACTCGAATCGAACCGTCCCCGGTTTTGACGGGCTCACTCCGCCCGTCCGATGAACGACTGGATGGCAGCCATGCTTGCCGCCGGCGCCTCCTCCATCAGCCAGTGTCCGGCATCGGGAATGACCAGTTCGGTGACGTTCGTGGCCGCATGGCGCATCCCGATGGCCGCAATCCCTCGGCGAAGCTGCGCGCGCTCGTGGGCTGGCTGCAGGAGGCGTTCGGCAGGCCTCCTTATTGAGAGCTCCCTGCCGACAACTGATCAGGTGGCGGCCTGCGCGGCGCTGGCCGCGCCAAGCGACAGCGGCGGATCGACCTCGTCCAGGAACTCGATACGGCGCGGACCGGCCAGCATGTCGGGCAGCGTCTGCTCGAAGACCTGCCGGTAGGGCTTCCCCAGATGATTGGCAAGGAAGTCGGCGCGGCTGCAGCGCCAGGTTTCGTACACGACCAGCGTGTCGGCTGCATCCTGCGAGCGATGCAGCGTGCAGTGGACGAAATCGGGTTCGGCCGACATCGCGACGAGGACATCGCGCACGCGCGTCTCGAGTTGCTCACGCTGCCCGGGGCGACCCGGCAGGTGCACGATGAAGCTCAGGTTCGCCTTGTTCATCGCGCCTCTCCCGATAGGGGCAGCACCGGCGCGTCCCGCTCACCCTTCACCATCCAGACCAGCAAGGTGGCCGGTTTCGTGGTGCTGGCGTTACGCGAAATCAGGTGATGCGCGCCCGGCGCCTCGTACCAGGACTGGCCGGCCTTGTACACGACCGGCCGTTCTCCCTGCAGCTGCGATTCGACCTCGCCCTCGAGGACATAGGCGAACACCGGTCCCGGGTGCATGTGCCCCGCCGATTTCTGGCCCGGGCCATAGCTGACCTTCAGCATGACCGCCTGCTTGCCGGGCGAGCCGGGCAGGGATTGATGCTGGAGAACGTCGAGGGACTCCTCGTGTCCTGCGGGCCCATGTGCGCAGGCCGCTGCGGCCAGGCCGGCCATTGCGACGAAAGCCGCTGCCGTGAATATGGTCTTCATGGATTTTCTCTCAGGCGGCCGGCATCTTGCGGAAGCCGATCGCGAAGCGGTTCCAGGCGTTGATCGTGACGATGGCCAGCGTCAGGTCGGCCATTTCCTTGGCGCTGAACTGGGCGGCGAGTATGTCGTAGTCGGCGTCCGGCGCATGGGTCTGGGCGATGTTGGTGAGGCTCTCGGTCCAGGCCAGGGCTGCGCGCTCGCGCTCGGTGAAGAACGGGGTTTCGCGCCAGGCCGAGACGGTGGCCAGGCGGCGCTCGCTTTCGCCGGCCTTGCGTGCATCGCTGGTGTGCAGGTCCATGCAGAAGGCGCAGCCGTTGATCTGCGAGGCGCGCAGCTTGATCAGGTCGAGCAGTCGCGGATCGATACCCAGGCCGGAGCCCGCCTTTTCCAGGGCGATCATGGCGGAAACGGCTTCCTTGGAAGCGGTGTAGAAATCGGCGCGTGCATTCATGGTGGTGCTCCTCGTTGGTGGATAGAAGTCCACATGTTAGGGGCCAGTGGTTCTGCCGCAGGAGGCCAATTCCCGCATTTTTCAGGAGGCCAGGGACGGCAAGCTTCGAGACCGATCCTTGCGGGGTCTGAATCGATGGGCGTGGACTACAGCAAATCTCTCGAATTGGCATCCTCGACTCGGCCTGGCCGTACGTATCATGCAAGGCGTGCCGGTGCCGCGCGGGGGGCTTGTCTGACAAGCGAGTCGCATCCGCCTGGCCTGATCCGGCCAATCTGAATACGCGCCGCCTCCGCGGCAGGCCTGCAGAGCTTGGCATCGGCCAGCTCGAGACGGCCAGCGTCCTTCGAACGGATAGTCAACATCATGAACAACGAAAAAGCGAGCCGCGAGGACGTTTTACGCCTGGCGGCGCAGCCTGTGCCGGCGCCTGCAGAACACCGGTTCGCTCGTGCGACCTTTACCATGGTGCGCCGCGCAGACGGGGCCGTGCTCGTCGATTCCGCGCACCGGGACTGGTTCGAACTGCACGGACTCGAAGCGGCAGGGCCGTTCGCCATCGACCGTCTGCTCGAACGCGTCGACGCTCCCCACGGCGAGGCGTATCGCCGGTCCCTGCTTGCCGCAATGGACGCCGGGCTGCCATGGCAATACGAGTACCCGCTTCGACGCCCGGAAGCGCTGGCCTGGCTGCGTGCGAGCGTCATGCCGCGTGGGGACACCAGTCCTGCGTGGTCCGGGTTTGTGGTCGATATCACGCAGGAGAAGCTGACTGCGCTCGCCCTGGAGTCGTCGAGCATCCGCAAGCGCTTACTCATGCGCACGACGTCCGACGGCCTGCATGTCCTTGACCACGAGGGTGTCCTGGTCGATGCCAGCGACGCATTTTGCCGGATGCTCGGCTACGCACGCGCAGAGATGCTGGGCATGCACGTATCGTCCTGGGATCCGAACTGGTCGGCGGATCGTCGCTGGGCACGGCTGGCGGCGACGGATGGCAGTCCGGTGGTGTTCGAGGCAGTACACCTGCGCCGGGATGGCCGCCCGGTCCCTGTCGAGGTGCTGGCCGCGTCCAGTCGCCACGAGGGAACTGTCTATGTCTGCGCGTCGAGCCGGGATATCAGCCATCGCAAGCGCATCGAGGATGAGTTGCGGGTCACGGCGACGGCGTTCTCCTCGAAGGAAAGCATGTTCATCATGGATCCGGTACGGCGCGTGGTCAAGGTCAACCTGGCTTACACCCGGAACACCGGGTTCTCCGCTGAAGAGATCATCGGACGCCTGCCGCCGGCGCTGCGCCCCGGACTGCACGACGCATCCTGGCTGTCCCAGATGTGGCGATCCTTGCGGCAGGATGGACACTGGACCGGTGAGATCTACTCGACGCGCAAGAACGGGGAAATCTACCTGGCGCGCGTGATGCTGACCGCCGTGACGCGGCCCGACGGCCATGTCGCCAGCTATGTCGGCATCGAGACCGATATCACACTTCAGAAGCAGGCCGAAGAGGAGGCGGTCCGTCTGGCCTACTATGATTCGCTGACCGGACTTCCGAACCGCCGCCTGCTTGCCGAGCGGGTGCAGCATGCCTTGCGGCGCGCCGAACGCAGCGGGCGCCACAATGCCTTGCTGTTCCTCGACCTCGATAATTTCAAGAGCCTGAACGACAGTCTCGGCCACGAAGCCGGCGACCTTCTCCTGCAGGGCGTGGGCGAGCGCCTGCTGGCCTGCATGCGCGCATCCGACACGGTAGCGCGCCTGGCCGGCGACGAGTTCGTGATCGTGCTCGAAGATCTCGACCCGGATTACCAACGTGCGCAGGAACAGGCCAGGGGCGCCGCCGCCAAGGTCCAGTCCAGCCTGAATGTGCCGTTCGCGATCCAGAATTGGGAACATTCCTGTACGCCGAGCATCGGGCTGGTCGTTTTTGGCGCGGAACTGAGTGGTTTCGAGGATTTGCTCAAGCATGCCGACGTGGCGATGTACCATGCCAAGGCCGAGGGACGTAACGTCGTGCGCGCCTATGTGCCGGGCATGCAGCATCCCGTGCTGTCGCGGCGCGCACTCTCGCAAGCGATGCGCGAAGGAATGCGCACCGGCGCGTTCTTCCTCGAGTACCAGGCGCAGATCTGCGCCGACGGCAGGATATGTGCCGGCGAGGCGCTGCTCCGGTGGCGGCATCCCACGCGTGGCCTGGTGCCGCCAGCAGAATTCATTCCGCTTGCGGAGCGCAACAGCCTGATCGTCGAGCTTGGCGCAATGGTCATCGAGCAGGCCTGCAAGCAACTGATCGAGTGGGACCGTCGCGGTCTCGTGCTGGATTCCCTGGGAATCAACGTCAGCGCAGTACAGGTGCGTGACCGCGCGTTCGTGCCGCGCACCCTGGAGCTGCTCGGCAATTATGGTATCGATCCGCGTCGATTGACTCTGGAAATCACCGAGACCGCAGGCCTGGGCGATTTGCGCGACGCCTTCGACAAGCTACAGCAGATCAAGCATGCCGGCGTCAGACTGGCGCTCGACGATTTTGGCGTGGGACATGCTTCGCTCGAGTATCTGCGTCAGCTGCCCTTCGACCAGATCAAGATCGACAAGGCCTTTGTGGGGGGATTGCCGAGCGAGCCGCGGGACAGGCTGATCGCCGAGGCCATCCTCGCGCTCGGCGGGCGCCTGGGGATCGAAGTGGTCGCCGAGGGCGTCGAGAATGCGGCGCAACACGCATGGCTGCGAAGCGCAGGGTGCAAGGTCTTCCAGGGCTATCTGTTCAGCCCGGCGCTCGGCCCCGATGCGTTTCTGGACCTTGCGCTGGCGTCGGCTGCGCGTTCTCGACACCGGTAGAGGCAATCGCTTTTGTTGTTCGATCACACCCGGCCTTGCCGGGCATGCCCCGGGTTTGAGCGGTTCATCGGGTGGGGAGGGGCCTTCGATCAAGCCGGCATTCTGCCAACGGACGCGCCGCCATCGGCAAACAGGGTCTGGCCGGTGATGAAACCCGCATCTTCCGACAACAGAAAGGCAGCTGCCGCAGCGATTTCCTCCGGTTTGCCAAAGCGTCCCATCGGAACGACGGAAAGGAAGCGCTGTTCGGCTTCGCTGCCGGGGATCGTGTTCTTGCGGAACAGTTCGGTTTCAGTTGGCCCTGGGGCCACGCCGTTCACGGTGATGCCAGTCCGCGCGAGTTCGAGCGCCCATGTACGTGTAAAGCTGATGATGGCGCTTTTTGACCCCGCGTAGGCCGTGCGGTCGCTCATCCCCAGGACGACCAGGCTGGACATGTTGAGGATACGGCCCCAGCCGCGTTCACGCATGCCGGGGAGCACAGCTTGCACGATCTGGACGGTCGGACGCAGGTTGAGCCTGAAACTCTCGTCCAGGTCGTCGAGATCGATGTCGCCGAGCTTCGCAAGACGAACGAAGCCGACGTTATTGACCACGCCGTCGATGGTGTAATCGCGGCATAGTCTCTCGAGAACGCTCTCCGTTGCGCGCTCGTCGCCGAGGTCGGCGCTTACAAGGATTCCCGGAAAATCCGTATCGTCAATGTTGCGCGCCAGGCCGATGACCAGATGACCCTGAGCGGCAAGATTCTCGGAGAGTGCGCGCCCGATTCCTTTGGTCGCGCCCGTAATCAGGTAGGTACGTTGTTTCATGAGTGTCTTCCTATGTATGATGAAATGGTGGGAGGGGCTGGGGCTGTCGCATCGGACAACCGGAGACCAGCTCAGGCTCACGGATGACCGGCGAGCACGACTCTTCCCGGGGTCAGGCAGCGAAGCCGCCATCGATCAGCAGGTCGGCGCCGGTCACGAAGCCGGCCTCGGGCCCCGCCAGGTAGGCGACCATGCCGGCGATTTCTTCCGGACGTGCGTGGCGCTGCAGTGCCATCAGGCCGTGCAGGGCGGCTGCGAAATCGCCGGTTTCCGGATTCATGTCGGTGTCGACCGGGCCCGGGCTCACGTTGTTGACGGTGATGCCTTTCGGGCCCAGGTCGCGCGCCAGGCCCTTGACCAGGCCGACCAGGGCGGACTTGCTCATCGCGTAGGCGGCGCCGCCGGCGAAGGGCATGCGGCCGGCGTTGGTGCTGCCGATGTTGATGATGCGGCCGCCCTGTCCCATGTGCGCCACGGCCGCCTTGGCCGCGACGAACACCGAGCGCACGTTGACCGCCACCGTCTTGTCGAAGTCGGCGAGCGAGAACTGGTCGATCGGACCCATGAGCAGCACGCCCGCGCTGTTGACCAGGATATCGATGCGGCCGAAGCGTTCGGCGACATGGTCGATGGCGCGCTTTAACGCGCCGGCATCGGTCGCGTCGGCATGGATCGCAAGCGCCTTGCCGCCGGACGCTTCGATCGCGGCGACCAGGGCCTCCGCCGCGATCGCGGACGATTGGTAGCCGATCGCGACGACCGCGCCTTCGCTTGCCAGGCGCCGTGCGGTGGCGGCGCCGATGCCGCGCGAGCCACCGTTGATGAATGCGACTTTTCCGTTCAGTTGCTTGCTCATGATGTGTCCTTTCGTAAGTGGGTTGGTGAGGCAACGGAAGCAGTATGGAATCGCGCACCGCGATCCGGTAGCCAGTCGCCGGCATCGAGAGTTTCAACCGCCGCGATCAGATCCGGCGGCAAGGTCCCGTTCCCATCGAAAGTCGGACTCAGGCCCGGCCTGCAAGCTGCGGGGCCGCGCGCCATTCGGTTTCTGCATGGAGCACATGGCAACGCCGACATGGCTGGACGTATCGCCGATGGCTAATCTCCCCTGTATCGATCAAATTCTGCCGAGGCAGCCATGTATCCATCGAAGGAAGCGGGAAACCCGACAAGCACCGAAGAAAGCCTGCCGCTGCTGATTGCACGGGCACGGCATGCCGTGTTGCGGATGCTGGAGGCGGAACTGGCGTCGCTTGGCGTATCGACCGTCCAATGCATGATCATCCTGCGATTGCATGGCGGCAGCCGGAATACCGCAGGCGCCCTGTCGCGCTTTTCCGGCGTCGACAGCGGGGCCATGACGAGGCTCCTGGACCGGCTGGCGGAAAAAGGCCTGCTGGTGCGTAGTCCCGACGAGAAGGACAGGCGCTCGGTGCGCGTCCTGCTCACCGAGCGGGCCCAGGAACTTGTTCCGGCGCTGCAGGCCAGCGTGGGACGTGTGCACGATCGTCTGGTGCAGCAGGGCGAGGCGGAGAACGTGGCGCGCTTCATGCGCTTCCTGGGCGATGTCATCCGCGCCGCGACGCTTGTGACGGAAGCGGACGCCGACATGCCGGCAGGCGGCAAGGGCTGAGATAGAATGAAGGTCCGATCTTCGAGGCAGTATTCCGGGAATACGTATGCAGGCCGAATTGCGCATCCACATCGACGCCTTCGTGATTTCTGCCGAGGAAGCCAGCTTCTCGGCGGCTGCCCGCAAACTCGGCCTGACACCGGCTGCGGTCAGCAAGAGCGTGGCGCGTCTCGAGTCCGGGCTCGGTGTGCGGCTGTTCCAGCGCAGTACACGCAGCCTGAGCCTGACGGAGGACGGCGAGCTTCTTTACAAGCAGATCCGGCACCCGTGGAACGAGATCAATGAAGCGCTGGTCGGCATCCGCCAGGGAGCAGGCAAGCCCGCCGGCACGCTCAAGATATCGATGGCGCTGGCGGTCGGGCGTAATTATTTCGTGCCCTTGCTCGATGAATTCCTGCGCCGGTATCCCGACATCGTGCCCGACCTGTACTTCGAGAACCGGCAGGTCGACCTGATCGCCGAGGGCTACGACGTCGCCATCGGCGGCGGCCTGGATCTGTCCGAAGGCCTCGTCGCGCGCGAACTGGCGCGCGTGCGCATCGTCCTTGCCGCATCACCTGATTACCTGGCGCGGCATGGGTCGCCGCAATCGCCCCATGAACTTTCGCGCCACCGCGGATTGCTTCGGCGCTCCCTCGGTTCGGGCCGCCTGGTGGCCTGGACACTCAGGGACGAAACCGGCAAGGAGATGGTGGCGGAGATCCGCCCGGTGGCCGTATTCGATGATCCGGAAGCGATCGCGCGCGCGGCGGCCTGCAACATCGGCATCGCGATGCTGCCGCTGCCGCACGCGGCGCCAATGCTCGATAGCGGCGAGCTGGTTCGCGTCCTGCCGGACTGGTATGCGGAAACGCGACCGCTGTCGGTCTATTATTCGAGCCGCAAGCTGCTGCCGGCAAAGACCCGGGTTTTCGTCGATTACATCGTCGAGGCGTTTCGAAGCAGCGGCAACGCCCAACGCTTCTCGGGCGCCAAGAGCCCCTAACAAAACGTCCATAGCTGCGTTGCAGCGCCTCGCCGTACGTTCGTACTGTCTTCAGCGCCGCGCCTTGCTCTGAACGTTTTGTTAGGGGCTCTCAGCGCGGGCCTGCAGCAGGCGCAGGAAAAGGTCGAGTCCGCGACGGGCGCGTTCGTCGGGTTCGGCCGGGTGCGTGCCCGTTCCGAACCGCCCTCCCGCGATACACGCCATGAAGTGTTCGCATACGTCCTCGCTCAAGTGCAGCCCGTGCAGCGGTTCTGGGCCCACCACGCCGGCCAGCGCGCGCTTGAGTGCTTCCCTGGCCTTGCCCGGCCCCGCATCCTTGAGCGCCCTGACCATTGCCGCCTCTCCGGACGCCATGACGATGTCGCACAGCCTCATCAAGTCCGGCCGGGCGGTACGACGGGCCACATGCGAGGCAAGACGGGCAAGTTGCTCGCGCCAGGGTATTTCGTCCAGTTGCAGGGCCGCCAGTTCGGCCTCATGGCGTTCCTTCTCGTCGTCGATCAATGCACGAAGCAGCCCTTCCTTGCTTTCGTATTGCAGGTAGATCGTGCGCAGCGCCACGCCGGCGGTTCTGGCGATCTCCGCCATGGCTACGCCGCCGAGGCCGCGTTCGATCAACAGCCGGCGCGCGGTGTCGAGCAGGCGCTTTCTCCGCCCGCCGAGCGAATCGATACGCGGCCGGCCGGGTCCATGCCGGGTCTCGGCCGTTGCAAGTGTCAGGTTGCCGTCAAGTGGGGCCATGGTGCGCAATAGGCGAAGCGCCTGAATGAATCGGTTGTGATCGACGAGGGCCAGCCTCCGGGGTCTATTAGATCATTACCGTGTCGTGAAGGACATGCGGAATCCGAATGAGGACCATGTCGGCACCGTCATCAGGCTGCAAAGCCGCCGTCGATCAGCAGGTCGGCGCCGGTCACGAAGCCGGCCTCGGGCCCCGCCAGGTAGGCGACCATGCCGGCGATTTCTTCCGGACGTGCGTGGCGCTGCAGTGCCATCAGGCCGTGCAGGGCGGCTGCGAAGTCGCCGGTTTCCGGATTCATGTCGGTGTCGACCGGGCCCGGGCTCACGTTGTTGACGGTGATGCCTTTCGGGCCCAGGTCGCGCGCCAGGCCCTTGACCAGGCCGACCAGGGCGGACTTGCTCATCGCGTAGGCGGCGCCGCCGGCGAAGGGCATGCGGCCGGCGTTGGTGCTGCCGATGTTGATGATGCGGCCGCCCTGTCCCATGTGTGCCACGGCTGCCTTGGTCGCGACGAACACCGAGCGCACGTTGACCGCCACCGTCTTGTCGAAGTCGGCGAGCGAGAACTGGTCGATCGGACCCATGAGCAGCACGCCCGCGCTGTTGACCAGGATATCGATGCGGCCGAAGCGTTCGGCGACGCCGTCGATCGCCAGCTTGAGCGCGGCCGAATCGGTCGCGTCCGCCGGCACCGCGATCGCACTGCCGCCGGCGGCGCGGATCTCGTCGACCAGCGCGCTGGCTGCCGCGGCCGAGCTTTGGTAACCGATGGCGACGGTGGCGCCTTCGCTTGCCAGGCGCCGGGCAGTGGCCGCGCCAATGCCACGCGAGCCGCCGTTGATGAATGCGATCTTGCCGTTGAGTGCCTTGCTCATGATGTTTCTCCTTGATGAGGATGGGTGAAGTGGTGATTGCGACGAAGCCAGTATGTGCCGCCGCAGACCCCCGTACTAGCCGGCAATTCGCATCAAGTCTTTCAACCGGCGGTAGGAAATCGCTCCCTTATTCGGACATGCAGATTCCGAATGAGGCATATGTCTGCCCCGTCATCGCCAGCTGCGTCACGGAATCCTAAGCTTGCGCTCAATCCATTACCTGTTCGAGGCAGACAATGTATAAGTCAGATTCCCGCCCGCCGCGTGTTGCCATGGCCAGGCTGTCGGCGCTGGCAGCCGCGCTGCTGCTGGCCGGCTGCGCCAGCATGGGCCAGCAACGGGCGCCGGCGCATGTCATCGATGGCGCAGCGCTGCCCGCCCAGGACACGCTGGCCGCGCTGGCCGTCCGACAGGCCGCCTGGCCTCGGCAGGACTGGTGGAAGGCGTATGGCGATGCGCAGCTGACGACCCTGGTCGAGCGTGCGCGCGCCGGCAGCCCGACCGTCGCGCTGGCGCAGGCAAGAGTACGCCAGGCCGCCGCCCTGGAAGGCTTGGCCGAGGCAGCGCTTGCTCCGCAGGCCAACCTCGGGGTGCGCAGCACGCGCCAGCATTTCAGCGCCAACAGCAACGTGCCGAAGCCGCTGGCCGGCAACTGGGCCTGGTTCAACGACGCCAGCGTCGGCTTGAGTTACGAAGTCGACTTCTGGGACAAGAACGGCGCCGCGGTGCGCGCGGCTGCGGGCAGGGTGAATGCGCAGCTGGCGGAAGAGCAGGCGGCAACGCTCGCCCTGTCGGTTGCCGTCGTACAGGCTTACCTGAAGCTCGACCAGCTGTTCGTACAGCGCGACCTGGCCGGGCAGGCGCTGCACCAGCGCGAGCAGCTGCGCGACCTGGTGGCGCGGCGGGTCGCGGCGCGCATCGATTCGAACGCCGACCTCAAGCAGGTCGAAATCGCCGTCCCGCTGGCGCGTGCACAGCTCGCATCGCTGGAGGAGGCGATCGCGCTGACCCGTGGGCAACTCGCCGCGCTCGAAGGCGCAGGCCCGGATGCGGGCGCCGCGATTGCCCGCCCGCGCCTGTCCCTGCAACGGGCGCCCGGCGTGCCGGCCGATTTGTCGTCCGCGCTGTTGGGCCGGCGTCCGGAACTGGTGGCGCTGCGCTGGCGCGTGGAAGCGGCGAGCGGCGACATCGACGTCGCCAAGGCGCAGTTCTACCCGACGATCAATCTGACTGCACTGATCGGCTTGCAAAGCCTGGGTTTCAGCCACCTGCTGGAGGGCAGCAGCCGGACCATGGCGGCAGGGCCCCTGGTCACGCTACCCCTGCTCGACGGCGGCCGCCTGCGCAGCAACCTGGCGCTGCGCCACGCGGATTTCGACGTCGCGGTTGCGCAATACAACGCGGCCGTGATCGAGGCCATGCGCGATGTTGTCGCCCAGTTGACGTCCCTGCACTGGCTGGACGAGCAGCGACGTGAGCAGGATGCCGCACTCGACGCCGCGGAACAGGCTTACCACTTGGCCGAACTGCGCTACCGCTCGGGCCTGGGCAACTTCCTGCAAGTGCTCATCGCCGATACCCAGGTCATCGCGCAGCGGCGCAGCCGTGCCGAGGTGGACGCCCGGGCCAATGAACTCGACCTGAACCTGGTCCGGGCGCTGGGCGGCGGCTACGCCCCGCCGCCGGCATCCGAATCCTCAGCCCACTGATCCATGGAGCAGCTCATGAGCACCCAGCCTACATCCGATACGAAAGTCCAGCCCGCCACCCGCACCCGTCTTGTCCTGCAGCTGGGCTTGAAGGCCGCGATTCCCCTCATCGTGGTCGGCATTGCCGTCTCCGCGCCGGGCCTGCTGCACTACCAGGCGAACGGCCAGGCCACCGAAGACGCTTTTGTCGAAGGCAATCTGGTCCAGGTGACCCCGCAGACCTCCGGCACCGTGACGCGTATCGCGGCGGATAACACCGACGTCGTCACCGCCGGCGAAACCCTGGTGCAGCTCGACCGCCTCGACGCCCAGCTCGCGCTGGACCGTGCCGAGGCATCGCTGTCGAAAGCGGCGCGCCAGGTGCGCGCCCAGTTCGCCAATGTCGCCCAGCTGCGCGCCAACGTCGTGCTGCGCCAGGCGGATCTGACCAGGGCCGAATCCGACCTGGCACGCCGGCGTGGCCTGGTCGAGAGCGGGGCGGTATCCGGAGAAGACCTGCGCCACGCCGAGGACGCCGCGGCCGCGGCGCGCGCGGCGCTGTCCGCCGCCCGGGAGCAGGTCAGCGCGGCGCAGTCGCTGGTGGAAGGCACGTCGGTGAACAATCATCCGGACGTCCTGGCCGCGATTGCGCAGGTACGCGATGCCACCGTCGCCCTGTCGCGCACCTCGCTGGCGGCGCCGGTCGGCGGCATCGTCGCGCGGCGTAACGTGCAGATCGGCCAACGTGTCGCGCAAGGAGCGCCCCTGATGGCGATCGTACCGCTCAACCAGTTGTGGGTGACCGCCAACCTCAAGGAAAACCAGTTGAAGGATGTGCGGCTGGGGCAGCCGGTGGCGATGACCACGGATGTCTACGGCGATCGCGTGGTGTTCCATGGCCGGGTGGTGGGGCAGGAGGCGGGCACCGGCAGCGCCTTCGCGGCCGCACCGGCCCAGAACGCGACCGGGAACTGGATCAAGGTGGTCCAGCGGGTGCCGGTCCGCATCGCGCTCGACCCCGCCGAGGTGGCGCGCCATCCACTGCGCCTCGGCCTGTCGATGCGCGCCGAGATCGACACCAGCACGCGCAGCGGCCCGGGCCTGATGCAGGGCGGCAACCACCGTCAGCAATACGACACCCGGGTATTCGAGCGCGAGGATGCGGGGGCGGAGGCCGTCGTTGCGCGGGTATTGGGCAATGACAGCGGGCGCGAAACGGCCGCGCGTTGAAAACCGGCGAGCGATGAGGATGCCATGACTGCCAACACCGTACCCCGTCCAGCCCTGCTGGCCACCATCTTTCTGTTCAACCTGATCGAGTTCCTGCAGTCCGGGATGGTCGTCTTCGCGGCAGCCCCGACCATGGGGAAAATTGGTGCATCGCCCGAGCAATACACCCTCGTCAGCGCCCTGTACGCCAGCGTCGCCGTGCTGTCGATATCGCAGATGACCGTCCTGATCCAGCGCCTGGGCTGGCGCGACTACCTGCTGGGATCCGTGCTGCTGTTCCTGATCGGCACCTGGACCTGCGCCGCCAGCACGACGGTGCTCGGCTTCGGTGCGGGCAGGGTACTGATGGCCGCGGGCGGCGGGGTATTCATGACGGCGGCGCGCATGCTGGTCAACCTCGTTCCACCGTCCCCGCAGCGCATCGCCGGCATCGCCGCGTTCGGGGCCGCGCTCGCCAGCGGGATGAGCGTGGCGCCGTGGCTCGCGGGCGCCCTGGTCGGGCGGGAAGCCTGGAGCGCGCTGTTCCTGGTGCTGGCGGTGCCGGCTGCGCTTGCAGGCGTGCTGGCCTGGCGCTACCTGCCGGCCGACGCCGCGACCCTCGACGGCACGTCCAGCGGCTTCCAGCTGGGCGACGGCATCGCGCTGGCGATGGCGGCCTTCCTGGTGCTGTACACCCTGCAGCGTCTCGGCTACGACTGGCATGGCGAACGCCACAGGGTGCTCGCCGGGCTGTTGGCCGGTCTGGGCTCCGTTGCGTGGTTCCTGGGCGCCCACGCACGGCGCAAGCTGCCGTTCCTGAAACTGGAAATGCTGCGCAGCAGGCGTTTCGTGACGGGGCTGCTGGTCTTTTCACTGTGCTATGCGCTGCTGGGCGCATTCAACACCGTGCTCCCGCAACTGGTACAGCGCGTGCTTGGCGTCCCCCTGGCGTCCGCCGGCACGCTCCAGGCGGTCGGCCTGGCGGCTGCACTGCCGGTATTCGCCGTGATGCTGCTGATCGTGCGCACGCATCCGCATGCGACGAAATTCCATGTCACCGCCTTCCTGTTGTTGTGCGCCTTCGGATGGCACTTCGCGCATTTCGATCCCGCGGCGCCGGCCTGGTCCGGGATTGTCCCCTGGCTGGGCCTGTTCGGCGCCTTCGTGATTCTCGGCATGGCCACGACCGCACTGCACTCGTTCAAGGATCTGCAGGGCGACAACGTCCTGTTTTCGCATGCGCAGCAGCTGAAGAACATGCTCGGCCAGGTGGGCATCGCGCTGGGGGCCGGCGGCGCAAGCGTCCTGATGCAGGAACGTACGGCGGTGCATGCGGCCAGGCTGGCCGAGGTGGCGTCGGCGACGTTTGCCGTCCAGTCCCAGCAGGCGGGCTTGTTGGGGAGTCTGGACCTGTTCTGGATGATGGCCTGGATCGGCTTCGCGGGAGCGGTCGTGCTCGCCATGCAGCGCAGCTTCGATTGAGGCGGGGGCCTCAGCTCGGGCGCGACGGCGCGTACGGCGAGGCGGCGAGCCAGTCGCGCATCTGCTGCGCCGGGAAAGGCTTGGCGACGAAATAGCCTTGGGCGATATCGCACTTGAGTTCGTATAGTGCGTCCCAGATCGGGCGGTCTGCCGTGCCTTCGGCCACGACGGTCAGCCCGAGCTCATGGGCCAGGCCGATGGTGGCGCGCACGATGCTGGCCGAGCGCTTGTCGTGCAGCATGCGGCTGGTAAAACCGTGGTCGATCTTCAGCACCTGCACCGGCAGGTCGGCCAGGTAGGACAGGGACGAAAAGCCGGTGCCGAAGTCGTCGACGTAGAGTTCGAAGCCAAGCGCGTGCAATCGTTCCAGCTCGGCGATGCTGTCCTGGGGATTGTGCAGCAAGGCGCTCTCGGTCACTTCCAGACCCAGGGCGGTGCTGTCGACGCCCTCGGTATCCAGGATGCCCGGCAGGATCTGCGACAGCCGGAGGGTCGAGACATCGCGGCTGGACAGGTTCACCGCAAGCGGGATGTCGAGCCCCTGCGCGGTCCAGGCGGCGTTTTGCTGCGCACTGGCGCGCAGCATGTGCTCGGTGAGCAGCATCATCAAGTCCGTGTTCTCGAGCAGGGGTACGAAGTCGACCGGCGGAATGACGCCGCGTTGCGGGTGATGCCAGCGCACGAGCGACTCCGCGCCGGCCAGTTCGCCGCTGCGCATGTCGACCTTCGGCTGGCAATACAGTTGCAGCTCGCCGCGCCCGATCGCCCCGCGCAGCTCGGTCAGCAGGGCCAGGCGGGCCGGCGTGTGCGGATCGCGCCGGGGATCGTACACGCCAACCGCGATGCCCAGCTCCTGCGTCTGGTAGAGCGCGACGTCCGCCTTGCGCAACAAGATACGGTAGCCGTCACCGTGCTCAGGGGCAAGTGCGATGCCGACGTGGGCGCTGAGCTCGCAGCCGAAATCCTGTACCTGGAAGGGTTTTTCGAAATCGCTGCGCAAGCTGGCGGCAAAGGCGAGCGCCTGCGCGCGGTCGTGCTCGGGCAGCAGCACCGGAAAGCGTGAACCGACCCGGGCCGCCAGGGCCGAGGGCGGGAGCAGGGCGGTGAGGCGCGCCTCGACCTGGGCCAGGAAAGCATCGCCGATCACGTGACCCAGGGCGTAGTTTATGTCGCGAAAATGGACCAGGTTGACGATGCAGAACGCGGCGGGATGGCCGGGCGTCAGGCGCTCGGGCACGAGCTGATCGAACTCAGACCGGCTGACGAAGCGTGGACGCGTATCGGCTTGGCTGGACATGATGACGGCCCTTCGGGATGACGACGGACTGCGGCAACTAGACTACAGGCAGTTGAGCGCAGTATAGGCGCATTTCGGCGGGCCTGGCGCTTCCACGGCGCCTACCAAATGATATGATCGGGCACTGCTTTGCACGAGTCCGCTCAGCTTATTCGAGGAGTCCACTCAGATGGAACTGCATATCGTGCTGGACGGACGCAAGGACTTGTCCGGCCAGCTGTACCGCCAGCTGCGCGACGCAATCCGCGGCGGCCGGCTGGGCGCCGGCGAACAGCTGCCGCCTTCGCGCCTGCTGTCCGACCAGCTTGGGCTGGCGCGCAAGACCGTGGCCGAAGCCTATGGGCGGCTGACACTCGATGGCCTGCTGGTCAGCCGGGTCGGTCGCGGCACCTTTGTCGCCGATGTGAGGACGGCGGTCGCCCTGGCGCCGAAAGCGACCATGCCGGCGGGCGCGGGCCTGGTGCGGCGCTGGAGCGAGCTGCCGACGCCGCTGCGGCATCCCATGCCCGAAGGCGCGTCGCGCTATGAATTCATCGGCGGTTACGCCAGCCGGACGCCATTCCCGCACGACGAATGGCGGCGCTGCCTGCTGGCCGCACTGCGCGCGGAAGCGCAAACGCACGGGCGCTACGCCGACACGGAAGGGGTGCCGGCCCTGCGCCAGGCGATCGCGCAATTTGCCGGCTTCAGCCGCGGCGTGCGCTGCACGGCCGCCGACATCGTCGTGACGAACGGCGCCCAGCAGGCGCTGGACCTGATGTCGCGGATCCTGGTCGCGCCCGGCGACGTGGTGGCGGTCGAGGAGCCGGGTTATCCGCCGGCGCGCCTGCTGTTCGAAAGCCAGGGAGCGCGCGTGGCCCTGGTGCCGGTCGACGGCGAAGGGATGGTGGTCGACGCGATTCCGCCGGAAGCGCGCCTGGTCTACGTGACGCCTTCGCACCAGTTTCCGCTTGGTATGCCGATGAGCGGCGCGCGTCGCCAGGCGCTGCTGGAGCGAGCCCATGCGCAGGGCGCCTTCGTGATCGAAGACGATTACGACAGCGCTTTCCGCTATGCGGGCCAGGCCCAGGACAGCCTGCAGCGGATCGACCGGACCGGGTGCGTCGCCTACGTCGGGACCTTTTCCAAGGTGTTGATGCCCGAGCTGCGGATCGGCTATCTGGTGGTGCCGCCGACACTCATGAACGCGGTCGTCACCGCGAAGCACCTGAGCGACTGGCACAACGCGACGCTCAACCAGCGCGCCCTGGGCCTGTTCATCGAGAACGGCGGCCTGACGCGCCACATCCGGCGCTGCCACGACGTGTATGCCGGCCGCCGCGAGCGCCTGCTGCAGCGGCTGGGCGCCGATCTCGCGCCCTGGCTCGAAGCGATCCCGACCACGGTCGGCTTCCACCTCAGCGCCTGGCTGCGCAGGGAAATCGATGTCGACCTGCTGTGCCGGCTTGCCCGACGCGTCGAGGTAGGCATCTACCCGCTATCGAACTTCTACGCGGCGCAGCCGCAGCGCCAGGGACTGTTCTTCGGCTTCGGCGCCATCGACAGCATCGACATCGACACGGCGCTCGACCGGCTGGCGGATATCCTGACCAGGATGGAGCAGACGGCATGATGCTCGACCTGATGCAACTGCAGGTGCTCGACAGCCTTTTGCGCGAGCTCAGCCTGACCCGCACGGCCGACCTGCTGGGCATGTCGCAGCCGACGGTAAGCCGGATCCTCGCGCGCTTGCGTCAGCATTTCGGCGATCCGCTGTTCGTGCGCGTGGGGCAGGGGATGCAGCCGACGGCGCGGGCGCTGGAGCTGGCCGAACCACTGACGGCGATACTCGCGGGGGTGCGCCAGCTGCAGGCCGGGTCGGCAGCCTTCGAGCCGGCAAGCTCGGAGCGCAGCTTTCGTCTCTACATGGTGGACGGCGGCGTCGTTCACGTCCTGCCGCGCGTACTGCAGGCCATGCAGGGGATCGCGCCCCGGGTGGCCATCCGCACCGTCCAGTGCGACCCGCAGGAGCTGGAACAGCAGCTGGAACACGGCAGGATCGACCTCGCCCTGGGTTCCTTTCCCCATCTGCTGAACAACATGCACCAGCGGCCGCTATGGACGGAAAGTTACGCCACCGTCATGCGCCGCAATCACCCCTGCGTCCGAACCCTGGACCGGGCCACGTTCGCGATGCAGCGCCATGTGCTGGTGGCGATGGGCGACGTGAACCATCAGTATGCGGCAGCCGGACGCATACTCGACGCCTTGCTGCCGCCGTCGTCCGTGCTGTGCCACGTTCCGAGCTTCACGGCGGCCGCGCATATCGTCCTGCATACCGATGCGGTGGCGACCCTGCCGCTGCGCCTGGCGCATTCGCTGGCCGACGACCTCGGTCTCGAGGCCGTCGACACACCGGTCACGCTGCCGCCGCTCCAGCTGGCGATGTACTGGCACGAGCGCAGTCATCGCGACCCGGCCAACCGCTGGTTGCGCGGTGTCGTGCGCGCGGTGCTCGGGGACGACCCGGGAACGGAGCCGGAATCGCCGGGACACCCGGGCGCGTAGCGCTCGGACATCCGGCACAGTGGCGGCTTTCTCAGCCGGCCGTCATCGCGGCGATACTGTACCAAGAGACAATAGCCGCCCGCTGCATTCATGCCGATGATGAGAGCTCCAAAACAATAACGGAGACATGCATGGCATCGAAGGTTTCAACCCATCCTGCCGACGGATTGCATCCAGTCGGCACGGCATCAGTTCCATGAACGGACACTAACTTCCGCTGGGTTACAGCAGCGTTCTCGAATCCGATTGATTTCTTCATCTCGAAGAAGGCGCGCTCGACGGGATTGCGCATTCGTCGGGAATGAATTCGCCCCATCCTTTCGAAGAGTCCGGTTCGAGGGAAACGGCCTTTTATTGTCATCGCCGCGAGGTGCCGGAAGCCGGGTTATGCCGCAAAACAAAAAACAGCGGACCTGAAAAAAATATTGGAGACAAAAAATGAATAAATATCGCATTGCAGCGGCTGCCGGTGCCGCGCTTATTGCCGGCGCCGCGCATGCCGAATCATCCGTCAAGATCTACGGCGTACTCGATACCGGACTGGAACACTTAAGTGCAAGCAACGGTACCAGCCTGACGCTGATGATGAAGACGGCGCATGTGCCTTCGCGGATCGGCTTTGCCGGCACCGAAGATCTCGGCAATGACATGCGGGCCAAATTCGTGCTGGAAGCGCCGATTTTCGTCGATTCGGGCAGCCTGCCGCCGGACGGCCGTCTGTTCGGACGCCAGGCTTTCGTCAGCATCGGCTCGGCGCGCTATGGCGATCTGCGGATCGGGCGCCAGTACTCGTTCATGCAGACCGCGCTCGCCGTCTACGATCCGGATCACTTTTCGCCCTATTCGCCTGCGCTGGCGATGCAACTGGCGAACTTCGAGCAGACCAGCCTGGACAATGCGATCACTTACTGGTCGCCGGAATGGGCAGGATGGTCGCTGGCACTCGGCGGCGCATTGGCCGAAGGCGCCAGCGTCGCACCGAATCTGACGAATCCGCAATATGCCGGCGCCGGTACCGTCAGGAACAGCACATCGGCAATGCTGCAATACCAGCTTGGCGGCTTCAAAGGCTCGCTCGCTTATCAGGGCGGCGGCCAGAACCTGAATGCCGGCGGCAGCGCCACCCAAAAGATATTTTCCGCCGGCGCGAATTACCGATTCGACGCATTCGAACTGGGCTCGATTCTCTGGACGCATCGGAACAGGCTCCCGAACGATACCGAGCCGACCGTGACGGTGCTGGCAGTCGGCGGCGCGTGGCGCGTGGTGCCCGTGATCCGCTTGAATCTCGAACTGGGGCGTGCCAGGGATAACAGCCTGCAGTATTCGACCGGGAATCGAAAGGCGCGCGGCACTAATGATTATTTCAATGTCGGCGTCAATTACGACTTTTCGCGGCGAACCGTCGCCTATGTGCGTGCAGGCCGCGTGAGCGATGAACATGCCGGTTTTAACGGACGGCCGGCGGCGGTATCGCCGAGCGCACGCGAGGGTGTGGCGGTGCCGGTCGACGGTTCCGTAAGGGGCGTCATGCTCGGACTGCGCCATTCGTTCTAGAGGCGTGGAACGGCGATATCTAAAAATATGAACTGGAGAAAATGATGAACTATAAAAGCATTGCAAATGCTGTCTTGCTGCTGTGTGCCGCGGCAACGGCGAATCTGGCGCATGCCGACAATATGACGCCGGGAAGTGCCATGACCTGGACCACGCTGGGCACGGCCGGTGGACCGGTCGCGCATGCGGAGCGTTCGCAGCCGGCCAACTTGCTGAAGGTGCATGCGGCGTCGTGGCTGGTCGATTGCGGCGACGGCGCGGTCGAGCGCCTGTCCGCGGCCGGCCTGCAGGCGGCGAAGGTGAGCCATGTCTTCATCAGCCATCTGCACATGGATCACATCGGAGGACTGCAGGGACTGATCGGCTTGCGCTGGATGACCAATGCACCCGGCATCTTGACGATATACGGGCCACGCGGGACGGATGCCCTGGTGGCGGGCATCGTGCATTCCATGCAGCCGTCGGCCGGCGTCACGGTTGCGCTGCAAGGCGGGAAAGCGCACCGCCGGCCGGAAGACACCGTCAAGGTCGTCATCCTCGAGGATGGCAGCGATATTCGTGTCGACGATGTTCGTGTCCGCACCGTTCGCAATTCCCACTTCGACACTCAGGCAGGCGTGCCCGCGACCTCGAGCACCGATTCGCTGTCGTATCGCTTCGACGGCGCCGCCGATGCGATCGGCTATACCGGCGATACCGGGGTGAGCCCGGCCGTGACGGGCTTGTTCAAGGGCGTCGGCATGGTGGTGAGCGAAGTGATCGACCTCGATGGCACGATCGCCAACATCAACGGCCCGCATTCCCCGATGCCGCCGGAGATGCGCAAGGGTCTGATCGAGCACCTGAAAACCCAGCATCTGACGCCGCAACAGGCCGGCGCCCTCGCGCAGCAGGCCGGCGCGAAACGCCTGGTGTTGACCCACCTGGCGATCGACGGGCCGACCGACAAGGTCGCGCCGGTGCTGGTAGCCGGCGCACGCCAGGCCTTCGGCGCCGAAGTACGCGTTGCCCATGACCTGGACAGCTTTTAACGGAGAGACCATGAAGAATCCAATGATCGCAGCGCTTGCCACGATGTCGTGCGCGGCAGCCTTCGCCCAGGCGCCCGGCGCACCCGCCGCGCCGCGCTCCGAATTCGTGACCCTGGGGACGGGCGGGGGACCGGTGATCCGGCGCGAACGGGCCGAACCCGCCAACGCCATCGTCGTCGGGAAGGACGTGTATCTGTTCGATACGGGGTCGGGCGTCGAGCGCCAGATGGTCGGCGCCGGCCTGGCGCTTGCGAACGTGCGCGCCGTCTTCATCTCGCATCACCACATCGACCATAACGCCGATCTCGGCCAGCTGATCGACAGCCGGTGGATGTTCAACAGTGTGCAAGCGCTGCCCGTGATCGGTCCGCCGGGGACGGTGGAGATGGTGGGGGCGCTGGCGCAGGCCTCGCGTCCCGTCGAGCTGTCGCCGATCGGCAGCGCGGGACCCCGGGGCAAGATCGCGATCGCCAGGACCGTCGACGCGCGGGACCTGGCTGCGACGATGGACCGGCCGACCGAGGTGTACAAGGACGACAATATCCGTGTGCTGGCGGTGACAAACGAGCATTACCACTTTGCCGTGGGCAGTCCGGCGGCGGCGTTTTCGCGTTCGTATTCGTTCAGGATCGAGACGCCCGACCGGGTCTATGTGTACACCGGCGACACCGGACCGTCGACGCACCTGGAAGAACTCGCGAAGGGCGCCGATGTCCTGGTCAGCGAAGTCATCGACCTGGACAAGATGAGGCAGATCCTGCAACGCGCAGGCAACCTGCCGCCCGCGATGCTGCCGCCAATGATCAAGCACATGGAAGAAGATCACCTGACCCCGGCCGAAATCGGCAAGATCGCGGCGTCGGCAGGCGTCAAGGCCGTCGTGCTCACCCACGTCGTGCCCGGCGAGGATGGCGAGCGGGATTCCGGCGGCTACACCAAAGGGATCAGCCCCACGTACCGCGGTCCCGTCAAGCTGGCGCGCGATCTGGACCGCTTCTAGTCCGCGACGAAAAGCGGGCTGCAAGCGCCCTTGAAGCCTGCACGCTGAAATCCCGCAGTCTACGCGGAAGTATCGCGTTTTACTGCGGGAGCAGCCTGGTCCAGCAGGCGCGCCAGCTCCACGGCTGAGCGTATTTCCAGCTTTTCCATGATCCGGCTCCGGTGCGCCTTGATGGTACGTTCGGTGGTGCCGAGCGCCGCCGCTACCTGCTTGTTGAGCTGGCCTTTGGCAAGCAGCAATGCCACCTCGCGCTCCCGGCTGCTGAGCCGTCCGAGCTGTTGTTCACGCGCCTGGCGTCGTGCGGCATCGGCCATGGCCTGGGCGCCGCGCGCCAGGGCGCGTTCGATGGCCTCGCTCAGGACCACCCGGCTGACTGGTTTGGTCAGAAAGTCTTCTGCGCCGGCCTTGATCGCACGCACGCTCATCGGAATATCGCCATGCCCGGTAATGAAGATCACGGGCAGGCAATTGTCGAGCGTTGCAAGGTGCGCCTGCAACTCCAGACCCGACAGCTCCGGCATGTGCACATCGAGCAGCAGGCATCCTGCCGCCGGTGCCGGCGTCGCCAGGAACTCCTTGGCATTGTCATACTCCTGGACCGTATGCCCGAGCGTACGCAGCAATCGGGCCAGCGCACTGCGGAAACCAAGGTCATCGTCGACCAGGTGCAGGACCGGCGTCATGACGGGAACCCCGCCGCAGCCGGCAGGCTGAAGCGGAACAGTGCACCGCCGCTGCCTGGTTCTTCAGCCTGTAGCGTGCCGCCATGCCGCTCCACGATGCTGCGGCTGATCGACAGGCCGACACCCAGGCCATTCGGTTTGGTGCTGAAAAACGGTTCGAACAGGCGCTCGGGGGCAACGCCTGACAAGCCTGGCCCGCTGTCGGTGACGCAGACGTCGGCGCCGCCGCTCGCGTTTCGGGCACTGGTGATGGTGACGCGGCGCTGCTCGGGCGCCACTTGCTGCAATGCGTCGAGCGCATTCAGGACCAGGTTCAGCGTGACCTGCTGGATCTGCACGCCATCCGCCACGACGTCGGGCACCGCATCGCTCAACTGCAGCCGCAATTCAGTATCGCGGATGCGGACTTCCACACGCAGAATGCTCGCCACTTCGTTCAGCAGCGGGTTGAGCGCTACGCGCTGCGGTTCGCTGGCGCTGTCGGCGATCCATGCGCGCAGCCGAACCAGCACCGCCGCGGCGCGCTGGTCATCCGCACGGATGGTGGATATCAATTCGCGCAGTTCGTCGTTCGGAGGATCGGGGAGTTCGAGCAGCAGTTCGGCAGTCTCCGCATTACTCAGGATCGCGCCAAGCGGCTGGTTGATTTCATGGGCCAGGGCTGCCGACAAGGCGCCGATGGTGCCGATGCGGTCGAGTCGGGCAAGCTCGCTCAGATGCTGCCGGGTCTGGCGTTCGGCGTTCCTGCGGCGACGCCGCTCCAGCAACAGGGCGCCGATCAGGGCGCTCTGGATCGCCAGCACGAGCGCCGTACCCAACACCACGTTGCGATACGCGTCCCACAGCCCGGGAGGCTGAAACAGCAGCTCACCGCCTGCCGGCAGGGCGGCGCCGCGAATCCCTGTCCGTTGCAGCGCTCGCCAGTCGAGCTGCAGATGCGGTGCGCTGTGCGGTTCGAAGCCGATGCGATCGGGCGGTACACCATCCAGCAATCTATTCAATTGCGAAGCAATGTCGTGCGCGTATGCCGCAGGTGAACTCACCCACCCGCCGATATCACCGGCGCCGATCAAGGTGCTGACGTCGACGACGATGGGTGTGTTTGTCTTCAGGGCCAGGGCACGCATCAGGTCGTCCGAATTCATCACCGCCGTGTTGTCGATCGTAACGGGGGCGGCGAAGTACAACACGGTGTAAGGAGGTAGTCGCTGGACATGCTGCATCAAGGCGCCAGGATCCATGCCGCTCAAGTCGATCAACTCGGCGCGCTGCAGCCATGGCGCCAGCGCTGCGCGCCAGTTCGGCCGTATCCGGTCCTGGTCGAGTCCTGCGCTGATGACGGCGATATGTCGTGTCCTGGGCAACAGGGTGAATATCAGCGCCAGGTTGCGTGAAACCAGGTCGTGCCTCAGCAAGCCGGTCAAGCGCGGCACCCGCGCCAAGGCCGCGGCGCGGGCCGTATCGAGGTCCGGCGCTACCACCGCTGCCATTGGCCAGAGGCGATCACGCAAGGCCAGCGCCATCGGTACCTGTTCGCGGGATAGCGGGACAATCGCGTCATACGCCAGGCCGGCAAATTTTTCCGTGAGCCAGTGTGGCAGAGGCCTGTCCGCGTTCGCCGGTAATTGTTGCAGGACCTCCAGATAGAGTTCAGCCCGTGGGTGCTTGCGGAGCAGCTCGGCGCGCAGGGCGTCGGTCAGCAACATGGACCAGGGCGAGGTGGCGCCCCCCGGCATCAGCAGCAATACTCTCGGCCGCACTGCGCCCTGGCCTGGCATCGCGCTGCAGCATAAGACAAGCAGAAGCAGCAGGCGCAGAACGGAGTGGCAGGGCGAAAAACTCATGACGTCGTCGTGGCGTACCCGAAAAGTATCAGCCGAGGGTACGACGGCTGTATGCAGGCAGCAATTGTACCAAGTAACAATATCCGAAAATCGTGTTCATGCCGAATATCGAACGTTTGAGCAAATGATATCGGAGACGAGCTGGGCCTTGGCAAGGGAAGGGGCGAACCCATGGCTCGACGCCCGTCCTCGCCTCCGCCATCCAGTTCGCTAAGCGATCCGCTGCCTGCGTTGCCTTGATCTCGATCCGCCAGGTCGTCCCCGCACCCGGCGCCGGCGCCCATGCCGCTGCCATTGTCCCGGATGGTCAACACCAGCGCGCCCGCGCCAGCCCGGCGTCGGCGGTGATCGCGATCATCATCATGGTACTGGAACCTGCATCCCTGTTCCGGCTATCGCGGGTGCCTTTCGTGGCGGCCTGGCGCGGTCTGGCTGGAAGGGCCCCAGGCGGCGAGGCCGGCCGGCGCCGTCATCGCTGCGGCGGTCGTGCCTGGTAGTGCCGGTAGCCGAACTTGCCGCCGGCCTTGACTTCGTACATGGCCAGGTCGGCGCGTTCGTACAGGACTGCGGCAGCGAGTCGGTCTCCGGCGGTATCGGCAATGCCGATGCTGCAGCCGACCGATAATTCGACATCGCCGTAGGAAATCGGTTGCCGGATTGCGGCAAGAATCCTCTTGGCGACCGCGGTGGTGGCATTCACGTCGGCGCCTTCCATCAGGCACGCGAACTCATCGCCTCCGAGGCGCGCGATCAGGTCGGCCTTGCGCTGGGCGGCGCACAGGCGCTCGGCGACGGTCTTGAGCACGGCGTCGCCGGCCTGGTGGCCGTAGGTATCGTTGACCTGCTTGAATCCATCGAGATCCAGCAGCATGAGCGCGACGGTCGCGCCGCCGGCGCGCGCCCGTTCCACCGCCGCCTGCAGGGCCGGCTCGAAGCTGGCGCGGTTGGCCAGCCCTGTGAGTCCGTCGTGCTGGGCCCGATGCAGCAGCTGCAGCTCGTTCAATTTGCTTGCCGTGATATCGCGGCCCAGCACATACGAGGGGCGTGGTCTCGCCTCGGAGCCGGTGTGCGCCGGCGCGGCCCACGCCAACCAGCGCCAGTCACCGTTCTTGTGCCGCAGGCGGGTAACGGAATTGGTGACATCGGTGCCCTGCCTGACCTCGTCCAGGTGCTCCAGCGTCTCGGCGAAGTCCTGCGGATGGATGAGCGCATCCAGGTCGAAGCCGATGTATTCTTCCGGCGTATAGCCGAGGATGCGCTCCACCGAAGGACTCACGCGCACGACCTTGCCGTCCTCGTTGCGTACGACGATCAGGTCGACCGAGTGCTCGAACACCCAGTCCCATTCTTCGCTCCGGCGGCGCTGCTCCAGCAATTCCGCCTCCAGCTTCCGGTTGCGGTGTTCGAGCAGCGCCAGCCTGTCTGCCTGGCGGCGTACCAGTGCCCGGAGTTGGTCTGCAGAGAGGGATGACGCGAGCTCGCGCCAAAGCCACATGATGCTAGGGCAGGGAAGCCGTCGACCGCCCGGCAGGCACGTTGGGCGCCTGGGCCGGAGGCTGCTTGAACACATGGCTGATACCCATGGTCAGCAGAGGAACGCCCAGCGCCAGGTAGGAGCTGTCGACACCGTATGGATTCCCTGCGAGGAACCAGCCGATGGTCGCGATCACCGACAGGATCACGCCGCTGAAGGCGCCGCGCGGGGTCCCGAAGGTCGGCGCGTAGAAGGCCATCAGGACCAGCACCGCCAGGGTGGCGCGCAGGGCCTTGCCGAGGAAGGCGATCATCAGCAGTTTTTCGGCGGACAGGGCCAGCACCAGCGGCAGCAGGCCCGCCACCAGGATCGCGATGCGGATGAAGCGCACCGACTTGCGGTCGTTCTTCTCCCTGTTGAACATCGGGTCGTAGAAATCCTTCATGGCCAGGGTGGCCGAGGCGAGGGTCGTCGCCGCGATGCCGCCGAACAGCGCGCCGGCCAGGCCGACCACCATGACGCTGGCCGAGAACGCGGGCATGTGGGCGATCAGGGTCGGGAAGGCGTCGATCGATTTCACGCCCGGATACAGCACGGCGCTGCACATGCCGACCAGCGCCGCCATCAGTCCGAACGGGATCATCAGCGAGGCGACGTAGAAGCAGGCCCGCTTGGCGACGGCCGGGTTGTCGGTGCTCACCAGGGCCTGGATCACGTACTGGGTCGCGAAGATCGAGCCGATGCCGCCGATCATCCAGGCGCAGATCTGGCCCCAGCCGATCGCGGTCCAGTCGAACATCGCCGCCGGCAGGCGGGCCTGCAGCGTACCGATGCCGCCGCTCGCTTCGAGGGCGTACGCGAGCGCCAGGATCATGCCGAGGTACTTCATGATCGAGTGGGCGAAGTTGGTGTAGACGACGGAACGCATGCCGCCGAGGCTGACGTAGGCCACGGTGATGGCGCCGACCAGCAGGATCGCGACGGTCTTGTCGATGTGCAGGACCGCGGCGAGCACGGCGCCGCCGCCGGCGTACAGCGCGACCGCGACGATCGACAGGGCGACGATGGTCAGCACCGAAGCGGCATAGCGGATCGGCTCGCCGTAGGCATCGGCCAGGATGCCGGAAATGGTCGACTTGCCGCTCTCCTTGTACTTGCGGACCAGGACCAGCGCCAGCAGCAGGAAGCCGACCGCCAGCGCGACCAGGTTCCAGACCGCGGAGATGCCCAGCTCGAAACCTTTCTGCGCGGTGCCGATGCTGACCGAGCTGCCGATGAATTCGGACAGCAGGAGCGCGCCGATCAGGTAAGCGGGGTAGTTGCGACCGCCGGCGGTCATGCCGTCGCTGCTGTTGGCGTGCCTGCGCACGCTGTAGGTGATGTACGACATGAGGGCGAAGTAGCCCGCCGTGATCGCACCGATGATCATCAGTCTCGTTTCCATTGTCTGCTCCAAGGCTGCCTGTTGTTTTTGTCGACGTCCGCACCATATGCAATAGGCATGATGCATTGCGGTGTCGAGACGATATTCCCGCGGGTGACGGGTGTCCAACACCGTTTTGGTATCGCTTCCATGCTGAAAAGGTATGGAGAGACTGGGCGGGGGCTGCGCGCGGACCGGCGGCCTTGTGCGCGCGCCGCGCCGCTACGCGTGGATCTATACTCGCCGAACAATCAGGCGGGAGGGCATATGAACGACCAGCTGAGGCAAGCCGCAAGCCAGGTGCTTGCGCCGCTAGGCGGATTGCTGCCGGCGCTCGAGGCGCTGTACACCGACGTGCACGCGCACCCGGAGTTGTCCATGCAGGAGCACCGGACGGCCGGGCTGGCTGCCGAGCGCCTGCGCGCGGCGGGCTACGAAGTCACGACCGGCGTGGGCGGCACCGGGGTGGTGGGGGTGCTGCGCAACGGCCCCGGCCCGACCGTCATGCTGCGCGCCGACATGGATGCGCTGCCGATCGCCGAGGCGACCGGACTGCCGTATGCGAGCACGGTCACGGCCACCGACCGCGAGGGCAAGACGGTGCCGGTGATGCATGCTTGCGGGCACGACATGCACGTGGCCTGGCTCGCCGGCGCGGCGACCCTGCTGGCGCAGGCGCGCCAGGCCTGGAGCGGCACGCTGGCGGCGGTGTTCCAGCCGGGCGAGGAAACCGCCGAAGGCGCGCGCGCCATGCTCGATGACGGCCTGTACAAATACTTTCCGAAGCCCGACGTGGTGCTCGGCCAGCACGTCATGGTCGCTTCGGCGGGCGAGGTCGGCGGCCGCACCGGCACCATCACCTCTGCCGCCGACAGCATGCAGATCCGCCTGTTCGGGCGCGGCGCGC
Source organism: Massilia sp. WG5 (assembly GCF_001412595.2). NCBI lineage: Bacteria > Pseudomonadati > Pseudomonadota > Betaproteobacteria > Burkholderiales > Oxalobacteraceae > Massilia > Massilia sp. WG5. Next base: position 1,382,807 of record NZ_CP012640.2, on the reverse strand, counting down.
ACGGCTCGATGCCGCAGGCGGCCATCGATCCAGTGGTGATGGCGGCAGCCACGGTCATGCGCCTGCAGACCATCGTGTCGCGCGAACTGTCGCCGAACGAGGCCGCGGTCGTCACCGTCGGTTCGCTGCAGGCCGGCACCAAGGAAAACGTGATTCCCGACGAGGCGATCATCAAGCTGAACGTCCGCAGCTACGATCCCCAGGTGCGCAAGCGCGTGCTGGATGCCATCGAGCGCATCGTCAACGCCGAGGCGGCCGCCTCGGGCGCGCCGAAGCCGCCCGAGTTCACGATGCTCGACAGCTACCCGATGGGCGTCAACGACGGCGACGCGAGCGGACGCGTGGGCGCGGTGTTCCGCCAATACTTCGCCGCCGAGCGGGTGCACCAGACCGGTCCGACCTCGGCCAGCGAGGATTTCGGCTCCTTCGGACTCGAATGGAAGGTGCCGGCGGTGTTCTGGTTCGTCGGCGGCACCGATCCGGCGGTCCATGCCAAGGCCAAGGCGGCGGGCGAAGTCAACAAGATCCCGAGCAACCATAGTCCGTTCTTCGCGCCGGTGCTGCACCCGACGCTCGAGACCGGGATCGAAACCATGGTGGTGGCAGCGCTGGCGTGGCTGGCGGGCGGCCCGCCGTCCTGACTCAGAACGGCAGGATGGTCTTGATCCAGAATGCCGAGCCGTCCGGACGGTTGCGCACGCCGTACTGGCGCTCGAACTTCGCGGTCAGGAACCAGCCGCCCTTGCCCTGGTACTTGAGCGACGGCCCGAAGGCGAATGCCCGTCCCTTGTTCCCGGCAAGCGTGGCGCCGGCGACGCGGTCGTCGGTGAGCTGCCGGTAGACATAGCCGCCAACGCCGGCGACCCAGCCCTTCCCGAAGCCCCAGCCGAGCGCATAGTCGGCATGCAGTTCGCTGCCGGACCTGTAACCGGTGTCGCGGTTGCGGAAGTTATGGTCGGCCATGATCTTGAGGTCGGCGTTGATGCCGGCCGGCTGGGTGTAGGTCAGCGCGAGCACCGGTTCGATGTTCCAGTAATTGCGTCCGGTGTTGGCGATGCGCTTGCTGTCGTAGCTGCCGGTCGGCGCGTTGGCTTCCAGTGCGAGCACGTAATGGAACTTCGCGGACGCGTGATAGCCCAGCGCCACGGCCAGGTTCAGGTCGCCGATCCCGCGCTCGCTTTGGCGGACCGGGCCGATCCGCACGTCCACGTCCACCAGCGGCAGCATCGCGTGGAAAGCCAGCTGGCCGCCCAGCACCTGTTGCGGCGTCACCCAGATAAGGCGCGGCACGACCGCATCGACCTCGGCCCGGAAACCGCCCAGCGCCGGCGCGAGGTCTCTGCCCGCGTCGTCCCGCAGTTCGGTGGCGCGGTAGCGGGTGGCGTAGACGAGGCTGTAAAAGCCCGGCGGCGGCATGGCGCCGGACAGGAAATTCTCTGCGCCGTTCGGATAGATGCCGCCGCCGCCTTCGGTGGCGAAGGCAGGCGCCGTGAGCAGCAGCGCGGCGGCCAGTGTGGCCGCATGGACTTGCTTCATGCTTGTCTCCTCGATGTTCTTGTGTCGGCCGCAGCGCTATGCCTGCAGCGCGCGCTCGCGCGCCAGCGTCAGCGCCGTGTCCTCGATCATGTCTTCCTGGCCGCCCACCATGCCCTTGCGGCCCAGCTCGACCAGGATGTCGCGCGCGGGGACCTTGTACTTGGCTTCGGCGCGCTTGGCGAACAGCAGGAAGGACGAATACACGCCGGCATAGCCGAGCGTGAGCGAATCGCGGTCGATGCGCACCAGCTGGTCCATCATCGGCACCACCAGGTCCTCGGCGACGTCGGTGATGGAGAACAGGTCAACCCCGGTCTCGATGCCCATGCGCTTGCAGACCGCGACGAACACCTCCATCGGGGTGTTGCCGGCGCCGGCGCCCAGGCCCGCGGCGGCGGCATCGATGCGGGTCGCGCCGTATTCGACCGCGGTAATCGAATTGGTGACGCCCATGGCGAGGTTGTGGTGGCCGTGGAAGCCGATCTCGGTTTCCGGCTTCAGGCTCTCGCGCAGGCGCCCGATGCGCTGCCGGACGTCTTCGGGCAGCATGTAGCCGGCTGAATCGGTGCAGTAGACGCAGTTGGCGCCGTAGCTTTCCATGAGCCTGGCCTGCTCGACGATCTTGTCCGGCGACGCCATGTGGCTCATCATCAGGAAGCCGACGGTGTCCATGCCCAGCTTGCGCGCCAGCGTGATGTGCTGCTCGGAGACGTCGGCCTCGGTGCAGTGGGTGGCCACGCGGATCGTGTGCACGCCCAGTTCGCGCGCGCTCAGGAGGTGGTCGACGGTGCCGATCCCGGGGATCAGCAGGGCCGATACCCTGGCCTGCTGCAGCAGCGGAATCACAGCCATCAGGTATTCCGCATCGGTATGGCGCGGGAAGCCGTAGTTGACCGAAGCGCCGCCGAGACCATCGCCGTGGGTTACTTCGATGAGCGGCACGCCGGCGCGGTCCAGTCCCTGCGCCACGTCCTTCATCTGCTGCAGCGTCATCTGGTGGCGCTTCGGGTGCATGCCGTCGCGCAGCGTCATGTCATGCAGCGTGATGCGTTGATTCGAGAATGTCATGGTGTGTCCTCCTTCAGGCCGCCGCGGCGGCGTGGGCTTGGTCCAGCATCTGCTGGGCGAACAGTTCGGCGGTGCGGGCCGAAGCCGCGGTCATGATGTCCAGGTTCCCCGCATATTTCGGCAGATAGTCCCCGAGTCCCTCGACTTCGATGAAGATCGAGACCCGCTTGCCGTCGAAAACCGGGCCGTTGACCAGCTTGTAGCCGGGGACGTACTTCTGCACGTCGCGGATCATCGCCTGCACCGAGGCCGTGATGGCGTCCCGGTCCGGCTCGGCGTCGAGCAGGCAGTGCACGGTGTCGCGCATGATCAGCGGCGGCTCGGCCGGGTTGATGATGATGATCGCCTTGCCGCTCCTTGCGCCGCCGACCTGTTCCACCGCGCCGGCCGTGGTGCGCGTGAATTCGTCGATGTTCTTGCGCGTGCCGGGGCCCACCGAGCGGGACGACACGGTGGCGACGATCTCGCCGTAGGCAACCGCCTGCACGCGCGACACCGCGGCCACCATCGGGATGGTCGCCTGGCCGCCGCAGGTCACCATGTTGACGTTCATGGCGCCGTTCGACAGCTGGGAGTCGAGGTTCACCGGCGGCACGCAATACGGTCCGATGGCGGCCGGGGTCAGGTCGATGACCTTGACGCCGGCAGCCACCAGCTTGCGCGAATTCTCGGGATGCGCGTAGGCCGAGGTGGCGTCGAAGGCGATCCGCACCGCGTCCTGTTCGAGGAAGGGCAGCAGGCCGTCGACACCGTCGGCGGTGGTCTTGATGCCCATCGCCGCGGCCCTTGCCAGGCCCTCGGAGGCGGGGTCGACCCCGACCATCCATGCCGGTTCGAGGACCTGGCTGCGCTTGAGTTTATACAGCAGGTCGGTGCCGATATTCCCCGGCCCGATCACCGCACAACGAATCTTGTTCATCTGGTTCTCCCTGTCGATTCAATGAAAGCGGATGCCGCAGCCGCCGATGCCGCCGATGGTGACGCGGAAGTGGTCGCCGGCCGCGGCCGGGAACATCGCCGCCAGCGCGCCGGACAGCACGACTTCGCCGGCGCGCAGCGGCACGCCGAGGCGGCCCATGGTGTTGGCGAGCCACGCCACCGCATTCAGCGGGTTGCCCAGGGCGGCGGCGCCGGCCCCGGTGGCGACGATCTCGCCGTTCTTTTCGAGCACCATGCCGCAGGTCGCGAGGTCGATGCGGCGCGGATCGACGGCGCCATTGCCGAGCACGAACACGCCGCAGGAAGCGTTGTCGGCCACCGTGTCCTGGATCCGGATCTTCCAGTCGCGGATGCGCGAATCGACGATCTCGAAGCAGGGCATGACGAAGTCGGTGGCGCGCAGCACGTCGGCTGCGCTGACGCCTGGTCCGTTCAGGTCGTGTTTCAGGACGAAGGCGATCTCGCCTTCGGCGCGCGGCTGGATCAGGCTGTCGCGCGGGATCGAGTCGCCGTCGTTGTACAGCATGTCGTCCAGCAGGTAACCGAAGTCCGGCTGGTAGACCTCCAGCATGTTCATCACCGCCTTGCTGGTCACGCCGACCTTCTTGCCGATCACGCGGGCGCCGGATGCCTGGCGGCGCCGCAGCAGCTGCTGCTGGACGGCGTAGGCATCGTCGATGGTGATGCCAGGCTCGCGTTCGGTGAGGGGCGCCACCATGCTCCTGGCGGCCAGGGCCTCGTAGAGCTCGTCGCCGAGCCGGGTGATGCTGTGCTTGTCCATGCTTCAGCCCTCCGCCAGGAAGTCGCCGACCAGGCGCGAGAAGCGCGCGGCGTGTTCGATCTGGGTCCAGTGTCCGCACTTGCCGAACACGTGCAGCTGGGCGTTCGGGATCGCCTGCAGCAGCTCGTAGGAGTTCTGCAGCGGGATCACCTTGTCCTCGCGGCCATGGATGACGAGGGTCTCGTGCCCGATCCTGCGGATGTCCTCGATCGGGCTGGCCATCATCTCGACGCCGTCCTGGCGCGGCGCCGGGAACATCGCCGAGAACGATTCCTGGAAGCCGGGCTGGATGCTGGCCTTGTAGCGCAGCTGCGCCAGCTCGTCGTTCACCAGGTTGCGGTCATGGGCGAAGATGTCGAGCAGGGCGCGCATGTTCTCCACGCTTGGCTGGTAGCCCCAGACCGCGTCCAGGCCCTCGGTGATCGGGAAGGAGACGCCGACGCTGCCCATCAGCACCAGGCGCTTGACGCGCTCCGGGTGGCGGATCGCGAGCGCCAGCGCGATCGCGCCGCCGAAGGAGTTGCCGACCACGCTGGCCTGCGCGATGCCCAGCGCGTCCAGCAGGCCGACCGCCTGGCCGACCCAGGTATCGAGGTCGTAGCGGATGCCCTCGGGCCGCTGCGAATACCCGAAACCGGTCATGTCCGGGGCGATCACCCGGAAGCGCTTCGCCAGCTCGGGCATCGGCAGCCGCCAGTTCGCCCAGGCGCTCACGCCCGGACCCGAGCCGTGGATCATCAGGACCGGTTCGCCGGCGCCGACGTCGTGGTAATTCGTGCGGATGCCGTTCGCGACCACGCTGTGCGCGATTTCCGGATTGTTCTGTTCACGATTGTTTGCTTCAGCCATTTCCTGCTCCAGAGTGAGGGTTTTTCGATTCAAAACGGTTCGGCGGCCGCTCAGGTGTGCACCGCCAGGAAGTTCTCGTCCATCGTTCCCGTGTGGTAGAAGATGCCGCGGGCCGGATCGGTCCAGGTGATCGTCGGCATGTCGGGTTGGGCGAGGTAGCCGAGGCCGGCGAAGGTCTCGTTGCGGTTGCCCGACGGGTCGAAGAAGTAGATCGTCTCGCCGCGCGTGATGCCGTGGCGGGTGGGCGGCACGTCGATCCTGGTACGGCTCTTCGCCAGGATGTCGCCGCATTTCAGGATGTCGTGCCAGCTGTCGAGGAAAAAGGAGATGTGGTGCAGCCCGGCCCTGGGGCCGCCGGCAAAGGCGATGTCGTGCGGCGTCGAGGTGCGGAACATGAAGGCGGCGGCCTGGATCTCGCCTTCGGGACCGGCCACGACCTGTTCGGCCAGGTGGAAATCCATGGTCTCCTTGAAGAAGCTCACGTTCTCCGCCACCTTGTTGACGCCCGTTTCCGGATTCAGCTCGCACATCAGAAGGCAGTGGTCGAGCCAGTGCGCGCCGACCCCATTCAGGCCATCCGGCCAGGGTTCGGGGTCGACCGTGCCGACATCCTTGCCGACGAAGTCCTTCTGCGCGAACAGGTGCATCAGGTGCCCGCTCGGGATCGTGAAGCGCAGCGAGCGGCCGCAGAAGGGCAGCTGGCCCTCGGGTAGCAGCTCGGCCTGCATGCCATAGGCTTCGATGCGCTGTTTGATGGCGTCGAGGTCGGCGTCGCGCTCGACCTTGTAGGCCACATGGTTCATGCCCGCGGAATCCGAAGCGGTCAGCTGGACGGAATACTTGTCCCATTCGTCCCAGCACTTCAGGTAGACCGTTTCGTTCCCGTCGCGGTGCACGACCCGCATGCCCAGGACGTTTTCGTAATGCCTGACGGCGGCTTCCATATCCATGACCCGCAGGCTGATATGGCCGATTCTCATGACTCCCATGACTCCTCCTTGTTGTGTTTTATGGGTGTTGCTTGCCCGTGCAACGGAATACCGAGTTGCACATCTTTCCGACTACCTTCAACTGCACGTCCGTGCGCGGCCGTGCCCTGCATGCGAGCACCACACCGCGGCAGACCTCGTCCTCGCCGACGTGGGCGCGGCTCATCGCCCCGCACTCGACATCGCCGGACAGGATGTGCACCTTGCAGATGCCGCATCCGCCGTTCAGGCAGCCGACCGGAATACCCTTGCGTCCCAGGCGCGCCAGGCCCTGCAGCAGGGTCTCGCCGTCGCGGCACTGGAAGCTTTCGCTCGTCTCCACCAGGCTGACCGTCAGCGCGTTCGCCTGCAGTCCGATCTTGGTCTCCATGGGCGCTCCTAGACACGCTTGAACAGGGGACTCCGGACCTGCTGCGCATCTGCGGCCGAGATAAACTTCTCGGTATAGATGTCGCGCTCGTACAACTGGCCCTGCATCAAGGCGGCGAGGCAGGCTTCGATCATCGGCGGTGGGCCGCACAGGTAGGCCTTGTGGCCGCGGAAGTCGTTGTCGAAGTGCTCTCTTGCCGCCTCGTGCACGAAGCCGAGGTAGCCATCCCAGCCGGCATCCCCGGACGCATCCGACAGCGCCGGCACATAGGTGAAATTCGGATGGCGCCGGGCCAGCTCGAGGAACTCGTCGTGGTAGTACAGCTCCTGGCGGCTGCGCTGGCCATAGACCAGCGTGATCGGCAGCGTGCAATCCTCGCGCAGCAGCTCGTGGATCATTGCGCGCGGGCTGGACAGGCCCGAACCGCCGGCCATGAACAGCATCGGCGCGCGCGCCGACTTGCGGACGAAGAAGCGCCCGTAAGGCCCCGAGATGGTCACGCGCTCGCCGACGGCCAGCTTCTCGTGCACATAGGTGGTGCCGACGCCGCCCGGGACGATGCGCACGTTCAGCTCGATGAGCGTCGGATCGCCGCCATGGCTGGCGATCGAGAACGCGCGGGTGCAGCCGGCGCCGGGGATGTGCAGGTTGACGTACTGGCCGGCCTGGAAGCGCAGCGGCTCGTCCAGCCGGATGAACACGCCCTTCACGGTGGGCGTGAGCTGCTCCAGGGCGACGACGCTGCCCAGCAGGTCCCGCACCGGAATGGTTTCGGCGTCGGGCTCTTCGTCGATCTCGGCCTCCAGGGTGGCGTCGCTGCACAGGGTGGCGCAGCAGGCGAGGGCCTTGCCTTCGTCGCGTTCGAAGTCCATCAGCGCGAACGGCGAGGCGTCGCCATGCTCGATATCGCCATCCACCACCTGGATCTTGCAGGTCGCGCACAGGCCATGGCAGCAGGCATGCGGCAGGTAGATGCCATTGCGCAGGGCGGCGTCGAGGATGTTCTGTCCTTCCTCGACGTCGATGGTCACGCCCAGCGGCTCGATGGTAAGTTCGTAAGCCATCGCGTTCTCCTTTCGTTCCCGGCGTTCAGTTGCAGCTGCCCTGCAGGCCGTTCAGGCCCGGCGTACGCAAGCGCAGGACGTCCTTGTGGCGCAGGCCGTTGCCGGCCAGGCTCTTGTCCATCTCCGGACGCCAGGGCTGGCCGGATTTCAGCCACTCGACCGTGTTCCAGTCGATCCGTGCGAAGTCGGGGTGGTAGCCGTAGACCGCCGGCAGGACCTCGCCGACCAGGGCCGCGAACGGCATCTCGGGCGCCAGCGGCAGGGTGTGCGGCGAGCAGAACATCAGGTGCTCGTCCCAGCCGACGTACAGCAGCTGCTTGCCGTGGAAGTGCTCGAGCGCGTCCTGCGGGGCGAATTCATAGGGTTTGATGGCCTTGACTGGCATGATGGTCTCCTCCTGTTAGCGGTTAGCCTGTTAGCGCGACTGGCCGGGATCGGCGCCCTTGCCGCTCCACTGGGCGAAATTCTTCTGGTCTTCCGAGCCCTTGAAATCGAAGTTGTCGCGGCCGACCTCGACGCCGTAGAAGTCGAGCACGGCGGCGAGCGGGTCGAAGCCGGGAGCGCCCGGGTCGACGCCGGGCTTGAAGTTGCGGCCCTTGAAGATCTGGTGCGGGGGCAGCAAGGCCTGCACGTATTTCTCCGGTTCGTTGTCGAAGATGTGTTTGCAGCCGTCCGAGCAGAAGTGGTACTGGTTGCCCTTGTACTCCGAGTGGCGGTAGCAGATCTTTGTCGGGTCGTCCGGTTCGGTGAACAGCATCGGGATGGTGCAGGTCGTGCACAGCATCGGCAGGGTGCGGTTGTAGAAGCGATTGCCGGCCTTTTCCTGCGCGTCCCAGTGCTCCAGGCGCGGGCGATAGAGCTTGTCGAAGCTGTCCGGGTACTTTTCCGACAGCCACGCCATCTCGTCCTGGCCCGGGATCCAGGTGTGGAAGGCGGCCGCCCCGGTGTAGTTGTAGAAGGTGCCCCAGGCCTGGTGGCTGATGTGGTCCTTCTCCTTGCAGGCCTGCTCCCAGCCCATCGGCAGCCGGATGCCGTAGCGCGCCAGGTCCTTGAACAGCGCGCCGCCGTTCTGCTCCGCGTAGATCTCCCAGGCTTCCTTCCAGCTCATCACGCGCTTGGGCAGCATGTAGTCCATCATCATGCCGACCAGGGTCAGCAGCCGGTAGCCGCGCCAGAACCACTTGTCGAGCCAGCCCTGCACGATCGGGACGTTGGCGGCATCCTGCTCGAGCAGGAACTTGATGGCTTCCAGGCCGAGCGTCATGTGGCGGGATTCGTCGGACTGGGCCGAGAAGCCGAAGGTCACGGTCGACATGTCGCCGTTATAGGCGGCGCCGGACATGAAGGGCACGAACAGCAGGTTGGTCAGCACGTATTCGAAGGCGAAGCTGACGGCGACGATGTATTCGAAGGGCCCGGCGGTGATGGCGTCGTCGAAGAAGGACTTCGGCACCGACAGGTACCAGACGTTCTCGTACCAGTCGCGCCACGAATGCATGCCGTTGTAGTACTTGTTGTAGTTCGAGATCGTATGGATCTGGGTCTGGGCGTGACGCAGCTCGTCGACCGCCTGCATCTGGCAGGCCACGCGCGCGCCGGCCCCGCGGAACTGGCGGCCCACGTGCGCGAAGCCGCGATGGGCCATGTACTCGAGCGGGCTGACGGCCTGGATGAACAGCTTGACCGCGTTCAGGTAGCGCGCGTCGGTCACGTTCAGGTGCCCGTTGTTCTGCGCGAACGCGTCGATTACGGCGTACAGCTTCTTTTCTTTCTCGCCCTGGTATTTCCAGTAGGCGTCCATCGTCAGGCGGAACGGGTCTTCCCACTTGTCCCAGTCGTGGATCCTGATCCCCTCGAATTTGTCGAAAGGGTAGACCTTGTCCATCGGCTGGTAGCTGGTTTCCCAGTCCAGGCCGCGGGTCATGCAGGCATAACGTTCCTTCAGGCCCAGCTTCTTGGCGGTGGCTTTCATATCCATGGCGTTCTCCTTTATCCTCGATGCGTCTCAGTGCGCCCAGGTGAGCGTGAATTGGTCGTCGTCTTCCTCGATGTTCCCGGTGATGGTGATCAGGTTGACGTGCATTTCCTGCAGGTTGAAGGGGCGTCCCAGTTCTTCCTCGACGGTTTCGCGGCGGACCGTCAGGCGGCCTTCGGCGTTGATCTTGACCAGGGCCGGCGCTTCTTCCAGCACGGCCCCCGGGTTGTCGCGCAGGATGGCGTTGACGATCGGGCGGGTGTCTTCGTTGGCCTGGAATGCGATGAATACGGTCGACATGGGGTGTCCTTATCGGGGCAGCCCGAGCCTGGCGGCGCGGGCGTTGAATTGTTCGGTGACTTCTTCCAGCACGGCGCCGGTATGCGCCGGATCCTCGAACGCGTGCTCGACGATGGGCCGCAGGGCAGTGAGGGCGCGGTCGCGCCATGCGTCTGTCCAGCCCGCGACCAGGGCGCGGTTTTCCTCGGACTCGGCGCAAGCAGTCTTGACCTGGGCATCGACCCACTTGGCCTGCTCGAGGGTCCAGTCGCTCATGAAGGACGTCAGGATCGCGACCGCGGTGCCGTTCTTTTGCGACAGCCAGTCGTTGATCACGGCGCCGTAGACCAAGGGGTACAACAGGCCGTCGAGCACGAAGTTCTGGGCGACGAAAAGTTCGAACCAGTCCTGCACGACGAAAGTGTCTTCGACGTAGCGGCGCAGTTCCTGCCAGCGCGGCGCTTCCAGCCAGTCGCGCTTGCCCTGGTCCAGCGCTTCCGTATCCGCCAGCAGCAGGCCGATGCGGGTCAGGTATTGCGCAATGCCCAGCTGGTCCATCGCGCAAAACATGGCCGGTGCGGTGCTGGTGCTGCCGTAGCCATAGGCGCAGATGCTGGAATTGTTCATGTTGGCGCCCCATGCCACGTGCCGCAGCGGCATCAGGAGGTCCAGCGCGGCGGCGCTGACCGTGCCCGGCAACTGCGACACCAGGCCGCGCGACTCGACGAAGGCGAAGTTCGCTTCCATGGTTTCCTGCTGGCGGGCCCGGGTCTGGGTCCAGTTCCCGTAGTAGTACTGGCGCGGATCCTTGAACGCATACCAGTTCTTCATCTTCAGCGCGGTGCGGCCGGGGTCGAAGATCTCGTGCTCGGGCGCCCAGATCGGGCGGTAATGGAAGGGGCCGGTGGGCTGGGTTCCCAGCGTCGCCTCCTGGTAGCGCGAGGCCGGCTTGTCGCCGCCGATCTCGCGCGCCACGTGCGCAAAGGTATGGCGCAGTGGCTTGATGCTCTGGGTCTTGAGTTCGATCGTCATGTCATCTCCTCGCTGGTCGTCCTCGTCTGTTGCGGACTGTTGTGGGTCATCGTCTGAAGCTGCACGGCCTGGTTCGCGCGGCAGAACTCGTCAAAGGCTGTCCGGGGCAGGATCAGTTCGACGGTGATGTCGGGATCGCCGATGGCGAAGTCGAATTCGACGAATCCGTCGTGGGCGCCGGTGATGCGGACGTAGCGCTTGCCGACGTCCATCACGGGCCCGGGGTGGGTATCCGGGTGCATGCCTGTCTCCTGTGTGTGTGTTTTGCATGGGATATTTGCAAGCCGCGTGCCAGCCCGTTGCCAGGCCTCGCCAGGCGTGAAAACGATCACCGTCTCATGCGCCGCAACAGGGGAAGACCGCCTATGGAATAGGGCGTCTGGAAGGGCGCTGGATGCTGCGATGCAGCGTCAAATGTTTCGCTGGGGGAATGTTAACCATTTGGTGATTTCACACTTTTCGCTTGCCTGATGGGCTGATGAAATGGTTAAAATCAGGAAAACAAAAAATATCGAGATTTTTGCGGGTGCCTTGGGGACTCGCGTGAGGAGACAAGATGATCAAGTATCCCCAGGACCTGGACCTGCGCCGCCTGATCCGTTTTTCGGCGGAAGACGGTTCGATCTGGCTGTCGGAGAGCCGCATGCTGCTGCTGCATGCGGCCTCCCTCGCGAGCCTGCGCGAGGAAATGATGAATACGGTGGGGGAGGAATACACGCGCCGGATGTTCACGCGGATGGGCTATGCGTCGGGCAAGCGCGATGCGGAGCTGGCCCGCAAGATCCGCGGCACGATGTCACTGGAAGAAGCCTTTGCCACCGGCCCCCAAATGCACATGCTGGAGGGCGGGGTGCAGGTGATTCCGGTGCAGGTCGAGATGGATGCCGAAAAGGGCGAGTTGCGCGGCGAATTCATTTGGCGCAATTCCTGGGAGGCCGACGCCCACATGAAAGCCTTCGGGCTCCAGCACGATCCCGTGTGCTGGAGCCTGACCGGCTATGCCTCCGGATACACCTCCGCGTTCATGGGCCGCTTCATCCTGTTCAAGGAAACCAAGTGCATCGCCTGCTCGCACGACGAGTGCCGCATCGTCGGCAAGCCGGTCGAGGAGTGGCCCGACGCCGAGCTGTACATGCGGTACTTCGAGCCCGAGTCGATCGTCTCCCAGTTGCTGGAACTGTCGTCCCAGGTCGAGGTGCTGCGCAGCAGCCTCAAGACCTGCCGGAACTGGGAAGACATGATCGGCGAATCGCCCGCCTTCCGCCGGGCCTCTCGCCTGGTCGAGAAAGCGGCGGAGACCAGCGTCACGGTGCTGTTGTCCGGCGAGACCGGGGTCGGCAAGGAGCGCTTCGCGCGCGCGATCCATCAGCGCAGCCGGCGCGCCGACAAGCCCTTTGTCGCCATCAACTGCGCGGCGCTGCCGCACGACCTGATCGAGGCCGAGCTGTTCGGGGTGGAGAAGGGGGCCTACACCGGCGCTGCGAGTTCGCGGGCGGGCAAGTTCGAACGCGCCGACGGCGGCACCCTGTTCCTGGACGAGCTGGGGGAACTGCCGCTGGCCTCGCAGGCCAAGCTCCTGCGCGCGCTGCAGGAAGGGGAAATCGAGCGTCTTGGCGACGACCGGCCGCGCAAGGTCGATGTCAGGATCGTCGCGGCCACCAACGTGGACCTGCCGGAAGCAGTCAAGGCCGGGCGCTTCCGGGCCGACCTGTACTACCGGCTGAACGTCTATCCGATCGAGATTCCGCCCCTGCGCGAGCGGCGCAGCGACATTCCGTCGATGGTGACGACGATGGTCGAGAAGTTCTGCGCGCTGCACCAGAAGCGTGTCTCGGGCCTTACCGATCGCGCGATGCAGGCGCTGCTGGCGCACAACTGGCCGGGCAACGTGCGCGAACTGGAGAACATGATCGAGCGCGGCGTGATTCTGGCGACGCAGGGGGACTCGATCGAATGCGACGACCTGTTTCCGAATTTCGTGCCGCTTGCGGATGAGCCGGTCGGGATCGACGGGAGCGGAGCGCTCGAAGACTGCGGCCAGGTGCAGGAAGCGGCGCTGTGCGAGCAGATCCTGGCCAGCGGACTATCGCTGGAGGAGGTGGAAAACATGGTGTTGCGCGAAGCGGTCGCGCGCTGCAAAGGCAATCTCTCCGGGGCGGCGCGCCTGCTCGGGATGACCCGGCCGCAGCTCAGCTACCGCATGAAGCGCTGCGAGCCGGGCGCCTGCGACAGCCGCGAGCACCATGCGCAAGTTTGAGTACGCGTTCACGGAATGCCCGGCGCAGCCGCGCACCCTGGTCGAAGCAAGCTACCTGCGGCTGCGCCGCGACATCATCGAAGGCAGGCTGGCGCCCGGCACCAAGCTGCGCGTCGAGCACCTGAAGGGCGACTATGGCATCGGCGCGGGAACGCTGCGCGAGGCCTTGTCCCTGTTGTTGTCGGATGCGCTGGTGGTCAGTGAAGGCCAGCGCGGCTTCTACGTCACGCCGATTTCACTGGACGACCTCGGCGACATCACACGGCAGCGCATCCTGCTCGAGTGCGAAGCGCTCAGGCAATCGATCGCGGAAGGCGATGCGGCATGGGAGGCCGGCGTGGTCGCTGCGTATCACAGCCTGGACCAGATGGAGAGGAGCCGGGGCAGCGTGAAAAAGGACAGCGCGGCAGAGTGGGACGCACGCAACCGGGAGTTCCATGAGGCCTTGATCGGCGCCTGCCCGTCGCGCTGGCTACGCTACATGATCGGGCTGTTGTACCGGCAGGCGGAACGGTATCGCTACCTGACGATCACGCATTCCGCCAGGCCGGGCAGGGTCCATGACGAACATGCGGCGATATTCAAATCGGCGCTGGAACGGGACGTGGACGGCGCCGTGCGGGCATTGGAGGCGCACATCGATGCGAATTTCAGCACGGTGAAGGCCTTCTGCGAGCGGCATCCTTGGAGCCCCTGACAAAACCTCCGGAGCGAGGCGCTGCAACGCAGCCATGGAGGTTTTGTCAGGGCTCTCAGGCTCGCCGGAATCAGGACTGGACAGCCGCCTGCACCGGTTCGTCCAGCCATCGCATCGCGCCGGCCATATCCTTATAAAACACGCGGTACGCTCCCTCGCCGTGCTCGCCGAACGCAATACGCGACAAGTAGGCGACACGGGTATTCGACACCAGGATCGCGCGGCGCAAAGGGAGCGGGCCGAAGCGCCGCCATGCATCCGACTCCAGGCCCTGCTGGACCAGGGTGACCTCGACGCTCGGCACGTCCATTTCCAGCGTGTCGTACAGCACCTTTACCTGCCGCGTATCCTTCGTCAGCTCGATGACCCGCTCCTGGCACGCCTTCAGCAAGTCTTCCGTGCACGTCCCGCGGATGCGGGCAATGATGATGTCGCCCACGGGCTCCACCCATAACTTCTGCTGTTTCATGTATGGCCTTCGTCTGATTCAATCATGCAGGACCCGCGCAGCGAACCGGCGGAATACCGCCATCACGGGCGCCTCGGTGCGCCCGGCCAGCGTGACATGCGCAAACCGCGCATTCGCTTCGAGCCTGGGCCGCACCGGCAGTTCGACCAGCCTCCCGGCCTCGATACCCTCGCGCGCCGCCGCGGCCAGGCCCAGGAACACCGCCTGCGAACGCTCCACCGCGGTGATCAGGCTGGCCACGTCCTCGCACTGCAGGGTCGTCATGTGTTCCGGATTGGCGCCGGGGCCGTAGAGGTCGACCAGCAGGCGCGCGATCTCATCCGACAAGGGCGCGGACGCAATGGGGTAGGCGAGCGCCTGCGCCAGTGTCACGCTCGCCAGTCCGGCCAGCGGATGGCCGGCACGGCACACGAAACAGGTGCGCAATTCGCCCAGGGATTCGACCAGCAGGTCGGCCGCCGGGACGATGCTGCGCGCGTCGACGACCAGTGCGTCCAGCTGGTTCGCGCGCAGTTGCATCAATTGCAGTTCGGTCGACCCGCGCGTGATGCCGACCTGGACTTTCGGATGCTGCTCCGCCATATGGCATAGCAGCGGCGTCATCAGGACGGCGGCGGGCCCCGGGCCCATCCCGATGCGCATGGCGCCGCCGTCTCCCTGCTTGAACAGCTCCACGCTGCGGCGCAGCTCGTCGGCATCGCGCACCAGCCGGCCGGCGCGCGCGACCACGTCCTTCCCCAGCGGGGTCAGTTCATTGCGCTTGCCGATCCTGTCGAACAGCGGCGCACCCAGGTCTTCTTCGAGGCTCTGGATGCTGCGGCTCAGCGCCGACTGGGTGATGAACAGGCGTTCGGCGGCGCGGCTGAAGGAGCCCGTCCGGGCGACGGCCAGCAGGTGTTCCAGTTGCTTGATGTTCAATGTATTCGTAAAAAGAATGATATTAACAAAAATAATGCATTGGACACATTAACGGTGGAATCTTAACATGGCTGAGCTACTCCCCGGCACGCGACGGCGCGCGCCGGGGCAAGGCAAGCCTACCGATCCTCCCCTGTCCGAATGAGCTTACTCCACACGATCTACCTGATTGCCATTGCCGCCGAAGCGGCGTCGGGCGCCCTGATGGGCATGCGGCGGCGCATGGACCTGTTCGGCCTGTGCGTGGTGGGCACGGTGACTGCGCTCGGCGGGGGAACCGTCCGCGACATGATCCTCGGCCACTATCCGCTCGGCTGGGTGGCGCACCCGGAATACCTCGCCTTCACGGTCGGCGCCGCGATCGCCGCCGCGCTGCTGGCGCGCCGGCTGCACCGGCTCAAGACCGCGTTCCTGTGGATGGACGCGCTCGGGCTGGTGGCATTCACCGTCATCGGCTGCGATATCGCGGCCGGCACCGGCGCCAGCGTGGTCGTCGTGATCCTGATGGGCATGACGACGGGGGTGTTCGGCGGCCTGTTGCGCGACGTCCTGTGCAACCAGGTGCCGCTGGTGCTGCGGCGCGACCTGTACGCGACGGTCTCGCTGGTCGCCGGCATGCTGTACGTCGGCCTGCTGCATGCGGGTGTCGGCGCCGGTCTGGCCACCGCCGTCGCGATCGGGGTCGGCTTCGCCCTGCGCCTGCTCGCGATCCGCTTTGCGCTGGCGCTGCCGGTGCTGGAGGCCGACCTCAGTTCCTTCGACGACGGCATCGGCGAGGGTTCCTGAGCGATCGCGAACCGGATAAAAGCATGACTCGACAAGACAAGAAAACGGCAACGCCGCCCAACGCAGCCGGACCGGCGCCGCGCCGCAACAGGCTGCTGGCGGCCGGCCTGGCCGGCGCCTTGCTGCTGGCCGCAGCGGGCTACGGCGCCTATTGGTCGTCGCACCTGCAGTACCGCGAGGTGACGGAAGACGCCTACGTGGAGGGTAACCTGGTGCAGGTCACGACCCAGATCACGGGCACCGTGACCGCGATCGGCGCCGACAATACCGACCGCGTCGCGGCCGGCAAGGAACTCGTCAGGCTGAACGCGGTCGACTCCCGGCTTGCGTTCGAGCGCAGCGCGGCGCTGCTGGCGAAGACGGTGCGCCAGGTGCGGGCGCAGTATGCGTCGGCGGCGCAGATGCAGGCCAATGCCGACCTGCGGCGGGCCGAGCTGAGCAAGGTGCAGTCGGACTTCGACCGTCGCGCGCTGCTCGCCGACTCCGGCGCGATCTCCGGCGAAGACCTCGCCCATGCGCGCGAGGCCGTGCGCAGCGCGCAGGCTGCGCTGGCGTCGAGCGAGCAGCAGTTCGAGGCCAACCATGCGCACGTCGACAGCACCTCGATCGCCACCCATCCGGACGTGATGGGCGCCGCGGCCCAGCTGAAGGAAGCCCACGTCGCGATGGCGCGCACTTCGGTCCCGGCGCCGGTGTCGGGGATTGTCGCGAAGCGCAACGTCCAGGTCGGGCAGCGGGTGGCCGCCGGCGCGGTCCTGATGGCGATCGTGCCGGTGGATACCGTCTGGGTCACGGCAAACTTCAAGGAGTCCCAGCTCCGGCATATCCGCAGCGGCCAGCCGGTCACGCTCACCGCGGACGCCTATGGCAGGGACGTGGTCTACCACGGCGCCGTGGTCGGGGAGGAGGCCGGCACCGGGAATGCGTTTTCGCTGATGCCGGCGCAGAATGCCACCGGCAACTGGATCAAGGTCGTCCAGCGTGTTCCGGTTCGCATCGCGCTCGACCCGCGCGAGCTGGCGCGCCACCCGCTCCAGCTGGGCCTGTCGATGCGGGTCAGCGTGGATACGCACAAGCGCGACTGGCCGCGCCTGGCGGCCGGCCGGGCCGCAGCGCAGTCCTACCATACCGGCGTGTTCGAGCGGGAGAGCGGGGCGGCGGACAGGCTGGTGGCGGAAATCATCGCCGCCAACACGGCGGGCGGCCGGACGCGCGCCCCCAGGTAGGACCGCCATGCACATCGCACCGCCGCCGCATCCGCGCCTGCTCCTGCTGACGATCTTCCTGCTCACTGCGACCGAGTACCTGCAGAGCGGCATGATCGCCTTCGCGGCAGCGCCGATCATGGGCGGGATCGGCGCCGGGCCCGAGGAATTCAGCCTGGTCAGCGCCATGTATGCCTGCGTCGCGATCGCCGTGATCAGCAAGCAGCGCTGGCTGGCCGAGCGCCTCGGCTGGCGGCGCTTCATGCTGTGCTCCCTGTTCGTCTTCATCGGCGGGGCGGCCATCTGCGCGTCGAGCGCAACGACCGGGCAGTTCACGGCCGGCCGCCTCGTGATGGCGCTCGGCGGCGGCACCTTCATGACATCGTCCAGGGTGCTGGTCAACCTGTTCCCGCCCAGCCCGGCGCGTTTCACCGGCATCCGTTTCTTCGCCACCGCGCTGGCGGCAGGCAGCGCCGGCGGCGCGTTCCTGGCATCGGCGGCGGTGTCGAACGGCGGCTGGCAGTGGATTTTCGCGATCCTGGTCGTCCTCGCGCTCCTGATTGCCGTGCTCGCCCTGGTGTGCCTGCCTGCCGGGGTGCCGCCGCACGAACTGCGCACCCAGTCGCATCCGGTGCTGCTGATGGCGCTGGTGACAGGCAGCTTCTTCATGCTGTATGCCTTCCAGCGCTCGTACTACGATTTTTACAGCGACCTGACGATGCTCGTCGCGGCGGGCTCGCTCGGCGCGCTGGCGCTGGGCTGCTTCGTGCATGCCATGCACCGGGGCGAGCGGCCGCTGCTGCACCTGCGCGAGCTGCGCAATGCCCGCTACTGGAGCGGGGTCAGCCTGTTCACCCTGTGCTACACGCTGATGGGCGCCACCAACTACATGCTGCCGGCCATCCTGCAGCGCGGGCTGGGCTTTGCCTGGGAAGCCATCGGCCCGGTGCAGGCCGCCGGCCTGGCGGCCACGGTGCTGACCTGGGCGCTGATGCAGGCGATCCTGCCGCGGCGTCCCGCGGCGAAGAAGTATTACCTGGCCGGTTTCCTGGCGCTGGCCGTGTTCGGCTGGCGCGTCGGCAGCCTGAGCCCGCAGGCCGATCTGTGGACCGACTTCATGCCGGCGCTGGCCTGCTATGGCGTATTCGTGATGCTGGTGCTGGCGACGACGGCCATGCATACCTTCCGCGAAGTCCAGCATCACGAGACGGTGTTCTCGCATGCCCAGCAGGTGAAGAACATGCTGGCGCAGTTCGGGGCCAGCCTGGGCATCGCGGCGGCGACGGCGGGACTGCAGGGGCGCAGCGCGATGCATTACGCAGCGCTCAACGGCCGCTTCGTCGCCGGCGACCCGGCGTATGCCCAGGCCGTTCAGGCGCTGGCCGAGTCGCTGGCCAGGCACGGCGCCGCGCAGCCGACGGCGATGGCCGCGGCCAGCCTGGCGCAGGCGCTGGCGCAGCAGGCGACGCTGCTGGCGGGCCTCGACTATTTCCGGATGCTCGGCTGGATCGGGGTGGCCGGCGCGATCGTCATGCTTGCGCAGCGTGTCCTGAAATAAGCGGCGGGCCGGCGCATCACATTCACACTCATGAGGACTCATAAAATGGCAGCTGTCGACAAGAATATCAACCAGCACAATGCCGGATGGTCGTTCGAACATATCAGCGAGGATTTCGACTCGCATATCCAGCGCTCCATTCCTTTGTATGAAAGCGGACACCGGCTGGTCTGCCACTACAGCGACTTCTTCCTCAAGGCCGACAGTGTCGTCCACGACATTGGCTGCTCGACGGGGCAGATGCTCGCCAGGCTTGCCCAGCACCACCTGCACAAGAAGGAATTGAAGCTGGTCGGCATCGACAACGTGCATGACATGGTCGAGAAGGCGAGGAGTGCGACGGCCTTCGACCAGCGTATTTCCTTCGTGCATGCGAACGTGCTGGACCTCGAGCTCGAGCAGTCCGACATGATCATTTCCAACTACACGATACAGTTCATGCCGCCGCGCGCCAGGCAGGAACTCATCGACAAGATCTACCGGGCGCTGAACTGGGGCGGCGCATTCTTCATGTTCGAAAAAGTACGCGCGCCCGACGGCCGTTTCCAGGACTACGCGAACCAGGTGTATATCGAGTACAAGCTGGACAAGGGATTCAACGAAGCGGAAATCATCAATAAATCCAGGAGCATCAAGGGCGTCATGGAACCGTTCTCGACCCAGGGCAACATCGACATGCTGCGGCGCGCCGGTTTCGCCGACATCATGACGGTACAAAAATACGTCTGCTTCGAGGGCTTCCTGGCCGTCAAGTAAATCCGATCACGCGCTCACTTGGTGTTACACATGAAAAAGAATATCGGCGACTTCCTGTTCAAATACCGGAACGCGCTTGGCCCCTCCCTGTTCCTCGCCGCCCTGTATCTGGGACGGCCTGCTTACCCCTTCGGCAGCGCCGCCTGGAATATCCTGTTCGACGTGGCGGGGGTCCTGTGCGCGATGCTCGGCCAACTGCTGCGGATCGTCACCATCGGCTACGACTACATCGAACGCGGCGGGAAGAACCGACAGGTCTATGCCAGCAAACTCGTGCAGGGTGGCGTCTTTGCGCACAGCCGCAATCCGCTTTACGTCGGGAATATCCTGATGGCGGTCGGCTTCGCACTGATCTTCCATTCCTCCGCGTTCTACCTGGGCGTGCTGCCATTGGTACTGTTTGCCTACAGTTGCATCGTCACGGCCGAAGAGGCTTTCCTGGGCAGGAAGTTCGGAACGGAATACGAGCGCTATTGCCGGCAAGTCAACCGATGGTGGCCGCGGCTGCAAGGCTGGCGGGACACCATGGGGAACATGCGCTTCAACTGGAGGAGGGTGCTGGTCAAGGAATACAACACGGTGTTCGTGCTGGTCCTGTCCCTGGCGGTGCTGAAGCTGTGGAGCGAA
This sequence comes from Massilia sp. WG5, assembly GCF_001412595.2. Lineage (NCBI taxonomy): Bacteria > Pseudomonadati > Pseudomonadota > Betaproteobacteria > Burkholderiales > Oxalobacteraceae > Massilia > Massilia sp. WG5. Next base: position 1,362,652 of record NZ_CP012640.2, on the reverse strand, counting down.
TATGTGATTCTCGGGCAGGAGTCCCAGCCGTCGAGCGGGGTGCTGGCAGTCGGATTCGCCACCTGGCTGGCCTCGTATGTCTTCGTGCGATCCTTGAAGAAGACCGGGGTCGTGCAGGCGTAGACGCGGCAGGACCGGCCCCGGCCTGCCGCCCGTCCGGTTCCCGGAGCGCCGCCGGTCAGCACCGGCGCCAGTAGCCGGCGTGGCGTTCGCGGACCTGCTCGATATCGTGAGGAAAATCCAGCGCCCGTTCAGCGCGCGCCAGGGCCAGGTCGGCATGGCGGCGCGCGTTGGCGCGCAGCGCAGGGTGCTCCCGGCCCAGTTCGCCAAGATGACGCTGCAGCCGCATCGCCACCTCGACGGTGCCTGCACCGTCCCGGGCGATGGCATTCAGGGCATCGTCGAACAGGTCGTCCAGCGCCAGGGTGGGAACGGCCACGCGTTCGCAAGTCGGCGGTTCCGGCGCGTCCTCGCGCGCGAGGCCGGCGAACAGCCGCTGGAGCGAGCCCAGCACGCCGATCGCGGTGCCCGGGTCGTTGATGCCGGGCGATAGGGCGCGCCCGGCGATTTCCGCCAGCACCAGCATGCCGAACCGCGGGTCGTCGTCGAACTGGCGCTGGTGGCCAATCGTGAACGCCTTTGCGAACGCGTCGTTCGCGCCGAAGGCATCTCGGCTGTCCTCGCGCTCCAGGTAGCACAGCGGCCGCGCCGGACTCACGTAGGCGCCGGGCAGCACCGCGACGCTGACGCGCGCGGCGTGTTCGGCCGCGAGGCGCTGCAGGCGCGCCATGTCGACGTGCTGCACATAGCCGATTTCCTTGCCATGCACCGCGATGCCGGCGGCGGGGAGCCTGGCGGCCACGCCGCCGAGCCACGGCTGGCGCTGCCGCCGCGCCAGCGCCGATGCCGTTGCCTGTTCCACCTTGCCGACGATGGCGCCGATGCGGCCAAGGCGCGCGATCCGGTCGACCCAGCGCACGAAGGTCAGGACCACGATCACGAGGACCACCACCATCAGCACGAACAGGGTGAATCGTCCGGCCCGCCCGTAATAGCCGTTCATCGCGGCGCTGATGCCGACAACGCTGAAGATGAACGCGCCGATGAAGGTCGACAGGGCGTTCTGCGACACGTCGTCGGCGACGATCAGCGGAAACGCGCGAGCGGTGGCGATCTGTCCGGCCGAGGCATAGGCCGACACCATCGATGCGACTGCGAAGGTGGCGATGGCCAGCATGCTCGCCGCGATGATCTTCAGCAGTTCGATGACCGAGGATTGCGTCACCTCGGGCACCGACCCGTCGACCGCCATGCGGTCCGCAAGATGGGCCAGCAGCACGCCCGCAACCGACAGGAAGCAGGCGATCAAGGGCTTTATCCAGAGCCGTTCGCGCAGCCGGCTGAGCAGGAATCGGAGTCGTTCTCGCATGATTGTTCATCAGCCTGGGGCGGAGCCCGATTCCTGTCCGTTCGCTTGCGTACAGTAGCGTATATGCAAAGACGGATTTCTTTTGTAATACAAGTGGCATGCCCGTGCATCACCGGCAGCTTTACATTTTTTCCTTGATGCCCGATTTCAGCAGCCACCAGTTCACCGGATAGCTGGTGGCAAATCCGCCTGTTCAATATGGTCGACTTTACAAGGCATCGCGCCATGAACGCGCACTTTTGCACTTGGGAATCGCAGTGCGCATCGATCCGGCCCGTATGTTGGTGCGCTAACGTTCGAGCACGGAACTATCCGGTATCGTTCGACTACCATGAAACCGAAAGCGCATCGGACCCAGGTCTCGGCTTCCCAGCTCGAACTGCCGCTCGGCGGGCCGGGCGCGGTGCATGACCTGGCCTATTACATCGGCGTCTGCAAGGTGTTTGCCGCCTACCACAAGCGTTGGCCGACCGCCGATGCGAGCCGCGACGAGTTCCGCGCGGCGCGGGTGCGCGAGGTCGATGGCCGGCGCATCGAGCGGGAACTGCATTTTCCGGCGCCGGCGCTGGAGGCCGATCCCGAGTACCAGGCCCTCCGCGAGCGTTGCCTGCTGGATGGCATGCCGGATGGCGTGAGCCTGGAAGCGCTGGACCCGCGCTATCGCACCGTGCTGCTTGATACCGGCATCGCCGACCTGTTCGCGTCCATCGCCCTGCCGCTCAGGGCAGGACCGGATGCGGTGCGCTATGCGACCGGCCTGCCGGCGCATGCCGTCGACGAGCTGACACTGCGCATCGGGCAGGGGATCGCCGTACAGGCACTCGGGGCCGCGGGCTTCGATCCGCAGGATCCGCGCGTGCTTGCGCGCAGCTTCGCGGTGCGGGTACGGGCCAACGACGAGCTGAAAAGCGTCATCGACCGCATCGGCATCCACCGCCCCTCGGCCGGCCTGCGCCTGGCCGACCATTACCTGCTGGACGCCGGCGAGGATGGCCGCCTCACGGTCCGCTACCAGCTCCTGGCCGGCGGGCGCTACGCCGGCCGCTTCGACCTCGGGCAACTGGGCGCGAAGCTGGCCTCCGTCTACGCCGCCGACCCCGAACTCGCCCAGCTGCGCAGCGCCCGCCCAGCCGGTACAGCCGGCATGCCGGCGGTGCCGCCGACCCCGTTCGCACCGGCCCCGGGCAGCATCGAGGAACTGCGCGAGCAACTGGCCATGCTCCAGCCGGAAGGGCGGAGCCTGAAGCTGCCGATCCAGGCGCTGAGCCGCTTCGCCGATATCCGGCGCCTGCTGGAAAAAGCCGGCGGCGAATACCGTGCGGCCGGACAGCGCTTCGACTTCGAGGAAGGCATCGCCCCGGCGGACGTGGTCGGACGCCTGCTCAAGGACGGCGCGCCCTGACCCGGCGCTTGCCCGGCGTCACGTTCGCGCCGCCGAAGAGGTCGGGCTGGACCGGCGCCGGCCCTGGCTGCGGGGCGACGGGCGCGTCCGGCCTTGCCGGCGCCGGCGCCGGCGGCACGGTCCCGAAAGGATCGATCACGGCCGCCATGGCATTCGTGTAGGCCAGCACATCGTCGAGCACCTGGTACTGGTCCGGGTCGGCCGGCGCGCTGGAGGCGGCCAGCGATTCCCGGCAGCGGCTTACCGCCTCGCGCACCGTCGATACCGTGCGGTTGTCCGCAGCCCCTTCGATCAGCTTGCGGAAACGGTACTCTTCCCACTTGTCCTCCTCGCGCTGCGACAGGGTGGCCGGATAATGGCGCGCCTTGTAGCGCAGGAACAGCTCGTCGAGCCTGGGGTCGACGAAGCCCGGCTGGGACGTCGCGAAGGTGGCCGGATCCATGCTCCGCAGCTGGTCGAGCAGGCGCCTGTCGACATTGCCGATGAAGCCGGCGTAGAGCGCCTGCTCCGCGTCGTACCCGGCCGGATCGCGGGCAAACACGACCTGCAGCAGCCGCGCGAGGTCGACGGTCTCGAGTACACCCCGCAGGACGGGCACGTTGGCCAGCGCCGCGTCGACATCGATGTCCAGTTCGGCGGCCCGTTCGCGCGACAGGACATGCAGGTTCCGGAAGACCGGCGGTGATTTGTTCGCGGCGATGCGGCAGACCGGCATCGGATCGAATTCGCCGGGACGCTCTTCCGGCTCGGTGAACAGCCGTCGGCGCATGGTTTCGGCATCGATGTCCAGCAACTGGCGCGGATCTTTCGACAGGTCCCAGGCGATGAGCTCGTTGCGGTTGGTCGGGTGGGAAGCAATCGGCATCATGATACGGATGCCTGCCGCCTTCGCGTTGCCGCTGCCGATGTGGATGAAGGGGCTTTTCGACGCCACATCCATTTCCTGCAGCGCCAGGTTCTTGTCCAGCATCGACAGGCAATGGGCAAACAGCTGCGGCTGGCGTTCGCGCAGGCGCCGCGCCAGCGCAACCGTGGCGACCACGTCGGACAAGGCGTCGTGCGCCGCTTCGTGCGGCAGGCCGTTCGCGGCGCTGATCCGCTGCAGCGCGAACGACACGCCGCCCAGTCCATCGCCTGGCCACTCCAGCGTTTCCGGGCGCAGCGCGTAGGTGGCGCGCACCAGGCCGAGCAAGTCCCAGCGGCCGCAGCCGTCCTTCCATTCGCGGGCATACGGGTCGATGAGGTTTCGCCAGAACATGAAGCGCGTGAACTCGTCGTCGAAGGCGATGGAGTTGTAGCCAAAGGCGATCGTCCCCGGCGCCGCGAGCTCGCGATGGACCGCTTCGACAAAGCGCAGCTCCGGCAGTCCGATCTCCTGGCAGCGCTGGGGGGTGATCCCGGTCAGCAGGCAGGCCAGCGGGTCGGGCAGGTGATCGGGCGAAGGCTGGCAGTACAGGGCGGTCGGCCGGCCGATGACGTTCAGCTCCATGTCCAGGCGCAGGCATGCGAACTGCACGGGGCGGTCGCGGACCGGGTCGGTCCCGGTGGTCTCATAGTCGTAGGCCAGCAAACTGTTCATGTGCGCCTTGCAGGGCTTGGCATGCCGTCTCGATGATCTTGTCCGAAGAATATCGGCAACGGCGGCGGCGCGGCGCACATGAGTCGTGCGCACTGCTGGACTTGCGCCATCCGAAGCGATGCCGCTAGTGTGCTACAGTCAGTTACTCAAAATCGTCAAATGTCGAGTGTCATGCTGCCCGCTTCCCCAGCCGAGGTATTACGCTATCCGCACGTCCTGTACGATCACCTGCCGGCTGGCGTGGTCGTCCATGATGCGGACGGACGGATCGTCTCCGCCAACCGCCAGGCCCATGAATTGCTCGGCCTTGGAGAAGCCCCGCTGCGAGGCATGAGCCCGACCACGGACGCCTGGACCTTGCTGCGCGAAGACGGCTCGGCGATGCCGCCGGAGGAATTTCCTGCAAATGTCGTGCTGAGGACAGGGCAAAAGCTGTCCGGCCTGATCGCCGGCATCGTCGGTTCCGGTCCGCCACGCTGGGTGTTGACCAATGCTTACCCCGAGTGCGACGAAGCCGGCAGGGTCCAGCAGGTGGTGGTGTGCTTTACCGATTGCACGGCGCTGAAGAATACCCAGCAGTCACTGGAGAAGTCCGAAGAACGATTGCGGCTGGTGCTCAAGGGGTCGACCGATGCTCCCTGGGACTGGAACCTGGTCACCAATGAGGTGTATTACTCGGAGCGCTGGTGGAATATGCTTGGCTACGCCAGCGGCGAGGGCATCGAGGATTCCGGCGCCTGGCGCCGCCTGTTGCATCCGGCCGACGAGGTGATGATCGCCGAGTATCTTGGCGACCTGCTGCCCAGCGCGCGCGACGGCTACAGTCTCGAGTTCCGGCTGCGCCATCGCGACGGACATTATGTCCCGGTACTGTCGAGGGGTTACGTGCTGCGCGACGATGCCGGCAAGGCCGTGCGGATCTCCGGCGTGAATACCGATCTGACGGAGCAGAAGCGCACCGAACGGCACATCTACGAACTGGCTTACTTCGATCACCTGACCGGCCTGCCCAACCGCCGCTTCCTGATCGAAGAGCTCGGGCACGTCGTGGCGCGTGGCAGGCGCTCGCGCCACTACAGCGCGCTGCTCTACCTCGACCTGGACAACTTCAAGTTGCTCAACGATACACTCGGCCACGACATGGGCGACATGCTCTTGCGCCAGGTGGCGCATCGCTTGCGCGCTACCGTGCGCGACAGCGACCAGCTGGCCCGGCTCGGCGGCGACGAGTTCGTCGTCGTGCTGGAAGGACTGGGCAGCTCGCCCTACGATGCGGCAGCCGAGGCCGACCGGGTGGTGGCCAAGATCCTGTCGGAGCTGAGCCAGCCATACCAGCTCGGCTCGGCGGTGTTCAAGAGCTCGGCCAGTATCGGCATCACCTTGTTCGACGGGAATGGCATCAATATCGACACCCTGCTCAAGCAGGCCGACCTTGCCATGTATCGCGCCAAGGCGGACGGACGCAACAATGCCCGTTTCTTCGATCCCAGCATGCAGGACGCGGCTGACCGCCGCGCAGCCTTCGAGTCGGCAATGCGCGACGGCCTTTCCCTGGGCCAGTTCCGCCTGTTCTGCCAGCCGCAGTTCGATCGCCGCGGGGACCTGGTCGGGGCCGAAGTGCTGGTTCGCTGGCAGCGCGACGGCCAGGATTTGCTCGGACCGGACCAGTTCATCGGCTTTGCCGAAGAGTCGGGTCTCATCCGTCCGCTCGGCTTTCACGTACTCGAGGAGAGCTGTCGTGCGCTGGTGCGCTGGCAGCGCGACGCCACGCTGCGGCGGCTGAAGCTGTCGGTGAATGTCAGCGTGCACCAGATGCGCGACCCCGGGTTTCCGGCGGCGGTCACCGGGATCCTCGACGACACCGGCGCCTTTGCGCAGCGGCTGTGCCTGGAGCTGACCGAAAGCGTGTTTGCCGAAGACCCGCACGAGATTACGCGCAAGATGCTTGAGCTGCGCGCGCAGGGCATCTGCTTTGCGCTGGACGATTTCGGCACCGGTTATTCCTCGCTGGCCTATCTCAAGCATTTCCCCCTGGCAGCGCTGAAGATCGACCGCTCCTTCGTGCGCGACGTCGGTGTCGATCCGGACTCGGCGCCGATCGTCGAGGCCATCATCGCCCTTGCGAACAAGCTTGGGCTCGACATCGTCGCCGAAGGCGTGGAGCACGAGGCGCAGCGCCGCTTCCTGATCCAGGGAGGTTGTTCCTCCATGCAGGGCTTCCTGCTGGGGCGCCCGCTGCCGATGGCCGAGTTCGAGCACCTGTATGGCGCGTCTTAGCAAGCGCATGTGACGTAAATTGTGGCGCCCGTTTTACAAACCCGTCAGCCGCTTGCCGGTATGTGTGTATACTCGGCATTTTTGTGATTTTGTTTCATGGCTGCTGATCAACACGACCGAAGCTCCTCCCTGGCCCGCTGCACGCGCCGCGCCGCTTCCCGCAACATGGCCGCAGCCCTGCTGTCACTGAGCGCGGTGCTGGGCGCCGGTCCCGTATCGGCGCAAGCGACCAGGCCGTCGGCGCCTGCGCCCGCGCCCGCGGCCGCACCGGTCAAGCTCGACACCGTCACCGCGCTGCGCGGCGACCTCCAGCAAACGGTCGAGGCCGCAGGCAAGCTCCAGCTCCACAAATGGGCCGATACCTATGCCCAGATCGGCGGGCAGGTGAAAGAGGTGCTGGTCGCCATCGGCGATACGGTCAAGGCCGACCAGCCCCTGGTCGAGATCACCCCGACCCAGCAACCCGCCAAGGCCGAAAGCAGCCGCGCCCAGATGGCCCGGCTGCAGGCGGATCTCGCCGACCAGCGCGCACAGCTCGATTTCGCCCAGCTCCAGTTCAAGCGCCAGACCCAGTTGAAAGCGCAGAACGCGACCCGCGAGGAAGCCTTCGAATCGGCGCGGATGAACGCCTCGTCGGCAAGCGCGCGGGTCGACGCGATCACGGCGCAGATCCACGAACTCGAAGCGACCTTGAAAATCGACGAGGAAGCGCGCCAGAAGACGCTGGTCAGGGCGCCGATGTCCGGCAGCGTGGTGTCGCTGGCCGCGCGCACGGGGCAGATGCTGAGCGCCGCGCAAGCCGCGGCGCCGCTGCTGCGGATTGCCGACCTGTCGGAGATGACGGTGGCCGCGCGCGTTGCGGAAAGCGACGTGACGCGCTTGCGGCCGGGCATGGCGGCGAGCTTCACGACCCCCGGCTATCCCGGCAAACGCTGGTCGGGAAAGCTGCGCCAGGTCATCCCCATCCCGGCCGACGGCAGCGGCGAGCAGGGCAAGCAGGCCTTTTATATCGTCCTGTTCGAAGTCAGGAATCCGGATCACGAACTGATGAGCGGCATGAGTGCGCAGGTGCAGTTCGTCGTGGCGCAGGCGCGCGACGCGCTGCTGCTGCCGGCAAGCGCCCTGGGCGCGCCGGACGAGGACGGCCTGGTCAAGGTCAATGTGGTCGACGCCGACCAGCACGTCAGCGCCCGCAAGATCAAAATCGGATTGCGCACCGCGCAACAGGTGCAGGTCCTGTCCGGGCTGGCGGCGGGCGACAAGGTGCTGCTCGGACCGGCGCCCAAGGCGCCGTCCGATGCCGCGCCGAAGCCGCTCGTGGCGGCAGGCGCTTGAGGCAGGACCCATGATGCAGCGCGCTCTGAAACTGTCTTCTCTTCTGTTCAGTCTGGCTTGCGCGACGCTGGCGGGATGCGCCAGCCATGCCCCGATCGCGGAGCCGCCGCCGAAGGTCGACCTGCCTGCCGCCTGGACCGAGGCCGGAACGCCGGCGCACCAGGCCTCGCCCGACAAGAACTGGTGGCAGCGCTTCGGCAGCCCCGAACTGACGCGCCTGGTCGATGAAGGCCGGTCCGGCAACCTGGAGCTGGCCGGCGCACTGGCGCGCGTCAGGCAGGCCGAGGCCGGGGCCCGCATCGCCGGCGTGTCGCTGCTGCCCACGGCGAACTTCTACAGCGACGCCAACCGCGCCATGCCGATCGGCAGCGGCAGCGCGAGCACCTCCGCCGGCAGTACCCTGCAGGTGTCCTACGAAGTCGATTTCTGGGGCAAGAACAAGGCGAGCTTGGCGTCGGCGGAAGCGTCGCTCGAAGCCAATCGCTTCGACCGCCAGACCGTGGCCCTGACGGTCACCAGCGGCATCGTCTCGACCTATCTGCAAGTGCTGTCGCTGCATGACCGGCTTGCCGTCGCGCGCGAGCATGTCGCGAATGCCGAGCATGTGCTGAGGCTGGTGGAAGCACAGAAGAGCGCGGGCGCCGCCTCGACGCTCGACCTGGCGCGCCAGCGCTCCGCCGTGGCGCAGCAGAAGTCGGACATACCGGGCCTGATGCAGCAGGAGCGCGAGGCGCAGTCGGCGCTGGCCATCCTGCTCGGCAAGACGCCGCAGGCATTCTCCGTCGGCCCGCAGGGGCTGGACACGGTCACCCTGCCGGAGGTCTCGCCGGGCCTGCCGTCCGAGCTGCTGTCGCGCCGGCCCGATATCCGCCGCGCCGAGGCCAGCCTGGCCGCCGCCAATGCCGACGTCGCCGTCGCCCGGGCCAACCTGTTCCCCAGCATTAACCTGACCGGGGCGATGGGCGCGCAAAGCAGCGCCTTGCTGTCGCTGCTGAACGCCCCCAACCTGGTCGCCAATGTCAGTACCTCGCTGATGGCGCCGATTTTCGATGGCGGCCGCCTGAAGCGGGAACGCGAGCTCGCCATCGCCCGCAAACAGGAACTGGTCCAGGTGTACCGCGCGACCGTGATCTCCGCGCTGTCGGAAGTGGATACCGCGCTGGGCCAGATCCGCAGCCTGGACGAGCAGCGGCGCCTGAAGACCACGGAACTCGAACAGGCGCGCCAGGCCTACGAGCTGGCGGAAATCCGCTACAAGGCGGGCGCCGAGGACTTGATGACGGTGCTCGATACCCAGCGCGCCCTGTCGGACGTGCAGAACGATATGGGGATGTTGAAGCTGAAGCGCCTGCAGGCGACCGTGTCCCTGTACAAGGCGCTCGGCGGCGGGTGGCAGGACGATCGGCACCAGGCCGCAGCGCCAAAGCCGGCGGCATCCGATTCGGCTGCCTGATTCCGAACCACTATATACTAGCCGGTTGTTGCAGTAATGCCACGGCATGCCGGCCGAGCCGACGCCTTACAAAGGATCGCGATGGATGATGTTGAGCAATGTGAGCGCCTGGACCCGGCGCCAGGCCGCTACGATGACCTGGCGAAACTCGAACTCATCCATGCAGGACCGCGGCACGCACTGTACCGTGACGGAAGAGGCGATGCGGCCCTGCTGATCAAGGTGGACGCCGCGCCGGGCCCGGGCGCAGGCGCTTCCCTGAGACACGAAGCCCGGATGCTCCGCGATCTGCAGCTGCCCGGTATCGTCAGGGTGCGCGGGCTGGTCGAGACGGGGGCCGGGACCGGCCTCGTGATGGAAGACCTCGGCGGCAGCGATCTTGCACGAACCCTTCGGTCGGCTCCGCTCTCCCTTGCGCTGTTCCTGGATATTGCGGTCCAGTTGGCCGACGGAGTCTCGCGGCTGCATGACGCGCGCCTCATCCACTGCGACATCCACCCCGGGAACATTGTCTGGAACCCGGCATCCGGGCTGGCGACGCTGTGCGATTTTGCGCTTGCCCGAAGCTTGCCGGCGCCGGACAGTCCGAGTCCGAATGAGCTCGAAGGGACGCTTGCCTACATGTCGCCGGAGCGGACCGGCCGCACCGGCCGCTCGGTCGACGGGCGGGCCGATCTCTACTCCCTCGGCGCCACTTTCTACGCGATGCTGACGGGTGCGCCGCCGTTTGCCGAAGACGACGCGGTGGCCCTGGCCCATGCCCAGATTGCGCGCCGCGCCCGGCCGCCGCACGAACTCGACCCACAGGTCCCGCCCATGCTGTCGCAGCTCGTGCTGCGGCTGCTCGAAAAGGAACCGGCCGACCGCTACCAGACCGCGCAGGCGCTGGCGGCGGATCTGCGCGAAGCAAGGCGGCAGTGGTTGCAGAGCGGGACGATCCAGGCCTTTCCGCTCGCCGTGCACGAGATCCCGCGCGCGCTCACGATCCCCGGCCGCCTGTATGGCCGCGAGGACGAGCTGGAGGCGCTGGGCGGCGCGCTCGCGCGTGCGGCCGCGGGTGGCCGCGAGCTGGTGCTCGTGACCGGCGGCCCCGGCATCGGCAAGTCGGCCCTGGTGGAGCGCCTTGTCCCCGCCGTCGGCGACGCCCACGGCTACTACGCCGCGGGAAAATTCGATCAGCTGCAGCGCAGCATCCCCTTTTCGGGCCTGGCGGAAGCGCTGCGCAGCCTGGTGCGGCAGTTGCTGACGGAGTCCGAGACGGCCCTCGAGGGCTGGCGCGAGCGCATCGAGCAGGCGGTGGCGCCGAACGGACAGCTGCTGCTCGCCATCGTGCCGGAGCTCGAGCGCATCCTGGGACCGCAGCCGGACGTGCCCGAGGTCGGCCCCGTCGAAGCGCGGAATCGCTTCGGGCTGCTGATCGCGCGCTTCCTGCGGGTCTTCGCCCGGCCCGGACATCCCTTCGTCCTTTTCCTGGACGACCTGCAATGGGTCGACGCGGCATCGCTGCAGCTCATCGTGCAGTGCGCCGGCGACGCCGCCACTCGCCACATGCTGATCGTCGGCGCCTACCGCGACGCGGAGGTCGGCCCGTCCCACGCCCTGACGCTTGCCCTCGCCGCGCTGCGCGAGGCGGGATGCGACAGCCACACGATCCACCTGGAGCCGCTGCGCGCGAACGCCGTCGCGCAGCTCGCCGCCGGCACCTTCGGCGACGACGCCGCGCGGCTGGGTCGCCTGGCCGAGCTCCTCATCCGCAAATCGGCCGGCAATCCCTTCTTCGTCCGCCGCCTCCTGCACCTGATGCATGCGCGGGGCCTGGTCCGCTTCGACGCGGATTCCCAGAGCTGGTCCTGGAACGACGCCGACATCGAGGCGGCGCCGATATCGGACAATGTGCTCGAGGTGATGGTGCTGGCGATCGACCGGTTGCCGCCGCAAGCCAGGCGCCTGCTCGAAATCGGCGCCTGCATCGGGCACCGCTTCGACCTCGCGACGCTCTCGGAACTGACCGACCTGGCCCCCGCGGTCCTGGCCGGGCAGCTGTGGCCGGCGATCGCGGACGGACTGCTGCTGCAGGCGCCTGACGCCTTGCAGTTCGCGCACGACCGCGTCCAGCAGGCGGCGTATGGCCTGCTCGATGACGAGGAGAGGCAAGCCCTGCACCATTCCATCGGCCGCCGCCTGCTGGACCGGTCCGGCGCCCACCTCGAGGACAAGCTGTTCGAGATCGTCGACCAGTTCAACCTCGGGGAATCGCGCGTCGTCGACGCCGCCGAGCGCGAGGCCCTGGCCGGACTCAATCTGGCGGCAGGCAGGAAGGCCAAGGAGTCGGCCGCCTATCGCGCCGCCTTCGAGTACCTGTCGGTCGCCAGGCGTCTGCTGGGCGCACAGGCCTGGGCCGAGCGCCCGGACGCCGCCTTCACGGTGCATCGCGAGCTGGCCGAAAGCGCCTATCTCGCGGGCGAACACGTCACGGCGGAGGAGGTGGTCGAGACCTCCCTGGAGCACGCGCCCTCCCGGCTGGCCAAGGCAGAGCTCTACGGCCTGCGGGTGCTGGCGGCCACCGTCGCCAGCGACTGGGAGCGCGCCCTGCACTGGGGACGGGAAGGGCTGTCCGTCTTCGGCCAGGCGTGGCCCCTGGACGGCCTGGAGGAAGCGGTCCGGGCCGAAGTCGCCGCAGTCATGGAGAACCTGGGCGGGCGGAACGTCGAGGACGTGATCGCCGAGCCCGACGTGGAGGATGCCGACATCCGCGCGAGCATGCGCCTGCTGTCCCTGCTCGGCGCGCCCGCCTATTTCAGCGGCACGCCGGTCATGCCCTTCATCCTCAGCCGCGCCGTGAACCTGACGCTGATGCACGGCCCGTCGCTTTACTCCGCGTTCGCCTTCGTGCTGTACGGCGGCACGCACAATGCGCTGACCGGCCAGTACGACGTCGGCTACGCCTTCGGCAATCTGGCGCTGGCGCTGGCGCAGCGCTTCGGCAACCGCGCCGAGGAGTGCCGGACGGTCGAGGTCTACGGTGTGCTGATCCACCACTGGAAAGCGCCGCTGCGCGATGGGCTGCCGCTGCTGAAGGAAGGCTTCCGGGCCGGCGTCGAATCCGGCGAGCTCGCCTTCGCGGCCTTCAATCTCAACTCCGTCCTCATCAACGCGCTGCCCGCCGGCCTGCCATTGAGCGAGCTGCTGGAGGAGGCCGAGGTCGCCCTCGATTTCGCGAGCACGCAGAAGAACCGGGCCAGCGTCGAGATCGCCATCCCCTACCGGCAAATCGCGCGTGCGCTGACGGGCGCGACCCCGAGCCCAGGCAGCTTCGAGGACGGGGAGTTCGACGAGGCGCGCTTCCTGGCGGATGCGGCGCATCATGCGACCGCGACCGGCCACTATTGGTCGACCCGGCTCCAGCTTGCCTACCTGATGGGCGACCATGCGCAGGCCCTCATGTGCTCGGCGGAGGCCGAGAAGCGGATCGCCGCCGGCATCGTCGGCATGATCACGTCGGCCGGGCATGTCTTCTACACGGCGCTCGCGATTGCGGCCACGGCGCCGGCTGGCCCGGCTGCGGAGCGCGCGCCGGTCATTGCCCGCCTGCGCGACCTGCACGGCCAGCTGGTCAACTGGGCCCGCCACTGCCCGGCGAACTTCTCGCACCAGGCATCCCTGCTGGGAGCGGAGATTGCCCGGCTCGAAGGAAGGACTGCCGACGCGTCCGCGCTCTACCGGACCGCCATTGCCGGGGCAGAGGGCCAGCGCTTCGTCCAGGACGAGGCATTGGCCCATGAGCTGCGCGCGCGCTTCCTGCTCGGCGAGCAGGAGCCCGCGTTTGCGGCCGTGCATGTCCAGCTGGCGCTCGATCGTTATCGCCTCTGGGGCGCGACGGCAAAGGTCCGTGCGATCGAAGCGGAATTCCCGCAGGCGGTCCGGCTTGACGCGCTGGCGCCGCGCGCGCCGAATTCGATCGACCAGATGGCGCTGATCAAGGCCTCGCAGGCCATCTCGATCGAGACCACGCCCGAGCGCCTGTTCGAGCAGATCCTGCGGGTCCTGATCGAGGTGGCAGGCGCCCAGCGCGGCGTGCTGGCGCTTGCCGCCGACGGCGCACTGAAGATTCATGCGCAGATCGGGGCGGACGGCGACGCGCCGATGTCGCTCGCCGAGCTGCCGCTGGAAGACTGCGCCGACGTGCCGTCGGCGATCCTCCGCTACGTGCAGCGGACCAATGAATTCCTGCTGCTGCTCGATGCCGGCGCCGCCGGCCTGTTCGCACGCGATCCGGTGGTGCGGCGGCGGCAGGTGCGCTCGGTCTTGTGTGTGCCCCTGTTGAAGCAATCCTCGCTGGTGGGGCTGATCTACCTTGAAAACAATGCCATGGCGGGCGCATTCGCGGCCGAGCTGGTGGAAGTCGGGAAGGTGCTGGCGGCGCAGGCGGTCATCTCGCTCGAAAACAGCAGCCTCCTGAAGAGGATGCAGCAGCTGACCGGCGAGCTGGAAGAGCGCGTGGCCGGCCGGACGCGGCAACTGACCGACGAGATTGCGGCGCGCGACAAGGCGGAAATGGGCCTGAAAGCCGCCGAAGCCCGCCAGGCGCTGCTGCTCAGGCTGACCGATGCGCTGCGTCCGCTCACCGACGTCGACGCGATCCGCCAGACCGCCGTGCGGCTTCTGGCCGAGCATGCCGGCCTGGCGCGCGCCTTCCATTTCACGGTGGAGCGCGATGTCGACGGCCAGACCGTGCAGCGCATCGAACACGCGTATGCGCAGGACCCGGCCTTGCCCGCATTTGCCGGCGCCTGCGCGCTGCCGGTCTTTGGCGACGCCGTGTCCGGCGGCCTGGCGCGCGGGGAGACGGTCGCGATCGCGGACCTCCAGGCCGTCCCCGGACTGAGCGCGCACCAGCGCGCTACTGCGCGCGCCCTCGGCATTGCGGCAGTCGTCGAGGTGCCTGCAACGAACGGCGGCGGCATCGTGACCGGTATCGGCGCGCACGACACCCGGCCGCATCCGTGGACCGGCGACGAGGTGGACCTGATCCGGGAGGTCGCCGCGCGGACCCTGATCGCGTCCGAGCGCGCCCGCGCCGAGGCGGCGCTGCGCGAAGCCGACCGCCAGAAAGACGACTTCCTGGCGATGCTTGCGCATGAACTGCGCAATCCGCTTGCCTCGATCAGCAATGCGAGCGAACTCATGGCGCGCACCGGCGCCGGCGGCGCCCGGGCGGACGCGCTGTCCGCGCTGCTCAAGCGGCAGACCCGGCAATTGACCCGCCTGGTCGACGATCTGCTGGACCTCTCCCGCATTTCGCGCGGGCGCATCACGCTCGAAGAGGCGCCGGTCGAGATCGGCGAACTGGTGCAGCAGGCCGTGGAGACGGTGCAGAGCTTCGTCCAGGAGAAAGCGCATCGCCTGCTGGTGACGAAGCCGGCCCACGCCCTCTATGTCCACGGCGACAGGACGCGGCTGGTGCAGGCCATCTCGAACGTCGTCCACAACGCCGCCAAGTACACGGACAGGGGCGGAGAGATCGACCTCGAGATCTTCGATTCGGACGAGGAAGTCGGCATCAGGGTAAGGGACAACGGCGCGGGCATCCCCGCCGACATCCTGCCTTCCCTGTTCGACCTGTTCGTGCAGAGCGAGCGTACGCTCGATCGCTCGCAGGGCGGACTCGGGATCGGCCTGTCGGTGGTGAAGCGCCTGATCGAGATGCACCGGGGGTCGGTGCGGGCGGCCAGCAGGGGCGTCGGCCAGGGATCGACGTTCACGATCCGCCTGCCGCGGGTTGCGCGGCCGCAGGCGCCGCCGGACGACGCATCCGCGGACCGCGGCCCGGCGCCGCGCCGCATCCTCATCGTCGACGACAATGCCGATGCCGCGGATTCGCTGGCGATGCTGCTGGAGCTCGACGGCCACAGCGTCAGCACCGTCTACAGCGCCGCCGCGGCGCTCGAGGCGGCGGCGCGCATGCAGCCCGATATGCTGTTCCTCGACATCGGCCTGCCCATCATGGACGGCTACGAAGTCGCGCGCCGCCTGCGTTCGCAGCAGGAAACCTCGGCCTTGCGCCTGGTCGCCGTCACCGGCTATGGACAACAGGAAGACCGTGAGCGGGCCCTGGCGTCCGGCTTCGACGATCACCTGGTCAAGCCCGTGACGCCCGAGTCGCTCGAAATGCTGCTCAGATTCCAACCCATCCCATCGAAGGAGCCGACGTGAAACGCATCATCGCCAGTTGCCTTGCCATTAGCCTGATCGCATCCGATGCCTCGACCCTGGTCCTGGCGCAGGACTATTCGAAGTACAGCCAGGAAGCGCTCGACAAGGAGCTGGCCCGTACCGCGGTGGCGCGGCTGGGCGTGATGGTGCCGATGCGCGATGGGGTCGCGCTGTCGACCGATGTCTACACGCCGAAGAATGCGAAAGGCCCGCTCCCGACCATCCTCTGGAAGACGCCGTACAACGAACACAAGCTGCGCGGCGGGACCCTGCGCTACGTGCTCGAATCGGTCAAGCGCGGCTATGTGTTCATCGTGCAGAACGAACGCGGACGCTATTTTTCGCAGGGCAGATGGGAGATTCTCGGCCACCCGCAGACCGACGGCTACGACACCCTGAGCTGGATCGCGCAGCAGCCCTGGTCGAACGGCAAGGTCGGCACGCTCGGCTGCTCGTCCTCGGCCGAATGGCAGCTGGCCCTGGCGGGCATGAACCACCCGGCGCATGCGGCCATGGTGCCGATGTCCGCCGGGGCCGGCATCGGCAAGGTCGGACGCTTCCAGGAGCAGGGCAACTGGTACACCGGCGGGGTGCCGCGCAACCTGTTCTTCGTCTGGCTGTATGGCGTCGAGAATCCGCTGCGCGCCGAACTGCCGTCCGCCGCGCTGACCGACGAAAAGCTGCGCGCCCGCATCGAGGCCTACAACGACCTGGATGCGAGCAAGCCCAAGGTCGACTGGAACCGGCAGATCAGGCACCTGCCGGTCGACCAGATGCTGAGCTCGCTCGGCGAGCCGCCGTCCACCTTCGAAGAGTTCATCAAGCGCACCCCGGCCGACCCGGGCTGGCGCCAGGGCGGCCTGTATCACGAAGGCATGGGCTGGGGCGTGCCGGCGCTCTGGTTCAACAGCTGGTACGACGTCTCGATCGGCCCGAACCTGGAACTGTTCAACGTGGCGCGCGCGGCCGGCACCGACAAGGAGGCGAGCGCGAACCAGTATGCGGTGGTGGCGCCGGTGCCGCACTGCCAGTACGCGCGTCTCGGGCCCGATACCACGGTCGGCGAGCGCGCCATGGGCGACACCAGCTTCGACGTCGACGGCGCGGTCTACGGCTGGTTCGACCGCTGGCTGAAGGGCGCGCCCAAGGCCTTTCCGGCCGCCACGCCGCACGTGCGCTACTACATGATGGGCGCGAACCGCTGGCAGAGCGCGGCCCAGTGGCCGCCGGAGAACGCCCGGCCGATGCGGCTCTACCTGCGCTCGAAAGGCAATGCGAACACCCTGAACGGCGATGGCCGCCTGCTGGCGGATGCGCCGCCGGCCGGCGAAGCGCCGGACCGCTACCGCTACGACCCGATGAATCCGGTGCAGACGATCGGCGGCGGCGATTGCTGCAACGGCGGCGTGGTGGTGCCGGGCGCCTTCGACCAGCGCCAGGTCGAGGCGCGCGGCGACGTGCTGGTCTACAGCAGCGAGCCGCTCGCCAGGGCGGTCGACGTGGCCGGCTTCGTGGATGCGGTGCTGAAGGTCTCCTCGAGCGCCAAAGACACGGACTTCGCGCTGAAACTGGTCGACGTCGCGCCCGACGGCACCGCCTGGATCGTCGGCGACACGATCTTCCGCGCCCGCTACCGCAATGGCTACGACCAGCCCGCGCCCCTGAACCCGGGCGAGGTCGTGACCATCCGCCCGACGCCGATCGCCACCGCGATCCAGTTCGGCGTGGGCCACCGCATCCGCGTCGAGGTGACTTCGTCGAACTTCCCTAAATTCGTCCGCAACCTGAACACGGGCGGTCCGAACGAGAGCGAGAAGGAGGGCGTGGTCGCGGACAATGCCGTGTACCACGCGCCGGAAGCGGCGAGCTATATCGAGCTGCCGGTGCTGCGCTGAGGGTCCGGGCTGGCCGGCGGCCGGCCTGGCGCTGAATTTCGGTTCAATGGCAGTGTGAACCTTGTGTTGTCAAGTTAGTCATGGCACGATGTGGCATCCTGACTTCGCGCCAGTGCGCGCTCGCATGTTCGAACCAGCCTCGCCATGCCAGACGAAAAGACCCCCTCCGATCACGCCGGGATGCCCGGCGGTACGGCAAGCGAAGCCCGCTATCGCGCGGTGTTCGAGCATTGCACCGACGCCATGCTCCTGACGGCCCTGGATGGACGCATCCTGTCCGTCAACACGGCCGCCTGCCAGCTGTTCGGCTATACGGCGCAGGAATTGCTGACTAGAAATGTTTTCCAGCTGCTCGACGCGAAGGACCCGGACCTGGCGCCGGCACTCGCGCGGCGCGCGGCCAACGGCGAGATGACGGCCGAGCTGTGCTTCGTGCGGCGCGGCGGTGCGCACTTCGACGCGCGCCTCGCCTCGAAGCTGTTCCAGGACGACGGCGGCCAGCAGATGGCCAGCATGATCGTGCACGACATCAGCGACCGCAAGCATGCCG
Organism: Massilia sp. WG5; assembly: GCF_001412595.2. Classification (NCBI taxonomy): domain Bacteria; kingdom Pseudomonadati; phylum Pseudomonadota; class Betaproteobacteria; order Burkholderiales; family Oxalobacteraceae; genus Massilia; species Massilia sp. WG5. The sequence continues at coordinate 1,344,519 of NZ_CP012640.2, read as the reverse complement.
AAGCGCAGCTGCGCGAGAGCGAACAGCGCTTCCGGCTGCTGTACGAGAATGCGCCGATCGGCATCGGCCACATCGACCTGGACGGCAACTGGATCTATGTCAACCGGGCCTTCGTGGAAATCGCCGGCTATCCGCCGGAGGAACTGATCGGCCGCAGCAATCTCGAACTGGCGCCGCCCGGCGAGCGCGAGCGCAGCCGCCACTTCACCGAGCAGCTGCTGGCGGGCGCCATCGAAATCCAGCGCGACCGGCGCCTGTTGCGCAAGGACGGCAGCACGCGCTGGATCCGCCTGACCGCGAAGATGCTGCGCGACGATGCCGGCCAGCCGCTGTACGGCATCATCCTGTTCCTCGACATTACCGACGCCAAGCACGCGGAGGAAGCGCTGCGCCAGAGCGAGGAGCGGTTCCGCAGCACTTTCGAGCATGCGCCGCTCGGGATCGCCGAATGCGCCGCCGACGGCCGCTTCGTCGCCGCGAATACCACCCTGCTGGCGATGCTCGGCTATTCCATGGCCGAGCTGGAAACCTTGTCGAACCAGGACATCACCCATCCCGCCGACCAGGAAGTGGCGATCCAGAATTTCCACAAGCTGTTGACCGGCCAGCAGGCGGTGGCGGTGGCGGAGCAGCGCTACCTGCGCAAGGACCGCTCGCAGTTGTGGGTGAACGTCACGGTCTCGCTGCGCGGCAGCGGCGACGGCCCGCACCTGCTGGCGATCGTCGAGGACGTCACGGCGCGCAAGAAGGCCGAGGAAGCCTTGCGCGGCGCCGTCGAGTACTCCTACCACCTGGCCAGCCACGACACCCTGACCGGCCTGGCCAACCGCGCCCATTTCAACGAGCGGCTCAAGGATGCGCTCAAGTACGCGCAGCGCGACCAGCACCTGGTGGCGGTGCACGTGCTCGACCTGGACCGCTTCAAGTCGATCAACGATACCCTCGGCCACCACGCCGGCGACCTGCTGTTGAAGGAGGTGGCGCGGCGCCTTGGCTCGCTGATCCGCGAAACCGACCTCGCCGCGCGCCTTGGCGGCGACGAGTTCGTGGTGGTCCAGACCCACCTGGCCGACGCCGCGGCGGCCGAAGTGCTGGCCGAAAAGATCGTGGTCGAGATGAGTCTTCCCTACCTGCTGGATGGCCACGAAGTCTACAGCGGCACCAGCATCGGCATCGCCCTGTATCCGAGCGATGCGCATGAGCCGGGCCAGCTGGTGAAGCTGGCGGACCTGGCCCTGTATGAAGCCAAGAACCAGGGGCGGCTGAACTACCAGATGTACCGCGAATCGCTCGGCACGGCGGCCCAGGAAGCGAAGCGCTTCGAACGCGAGCTGCAGCGCGCCTTGCGCGAGGAAGAACTCTGCCTGCACTACCAGCCGCAATACGACCTCGACAGCGGCCGCATCGTCGGCATCGATGCGCTGATCCGCTGGCATCACCCGGACCGCGGGCTGTTGACCGCCGCCAGCTTCATCCAGGAAGTGGAAAATGCCAACCTGATGCTGCCGGTCGGCGAATGGGCGCTGCGCACCGCTTGTACGGCCCAGGCTGGCTGGGTACGCGCGGGACTGGTGGTGCCGCTGACGCTGAACGTGTCCTCGAAGCAGGTGCGGCACCCGCGCTTCCTGACCTTGCTGAACAAGATACTGGAAGACACCGGCCTGCCGCCCTCGCTGCTGCGCCTGGAGATGCGTGAAAGCGTGCTGCTGGACCCAAAGTTTTCCGCCAACATGCTGGGCGACATGCACAAGCGCGGCGTGCGGCTGGGCCTGGACGATTTCGGCGCCGAGCTGGCGGCCCTGTCATCCCTGCAAAAATTTCCGCTGGATATAGTCAAGCCGGGCCAGGAACTGGTCCGCCGCCTGTCGCACGACGAGAACGAGTCGGCGATCCTGTCGGCGCTGGTCGGGGTCGCGCGCGACGCCAGGATCACGGTCTGCGCCGACGGCATCGAAACGGCCGAGCAGCTGGCGGTGGTCAGGAGCCTCGGCGTCAACCATGGCCAGGGCTATCTGCTCAGTCCACCGCTGTCGGCGGCCGACATGGATCGCCTGGTGGCGGCCGAGCTGGGCGCAAGCCCGGCCGGCTAGGCGTGCTAAAATACGAGACTCAAAGCAACAATGCTTCGCCAACAATCGCCGCTCGCCGGCGATTTTGCATTTCTGGCCTTCCTTTTATTAGCGAACATTCCATGGATCAAGGTATCAAGAGCATCAAAGAAGCCGGCGCGGCCATCCTGCAGGCATGGCGCGCAGCGGCGCCTTTCTTCCTCAGCATCGAGCTCCTGCTGATGGTCCTGGTTGCCTTCGCCAGCGTCGCCGGCGTCTGGCTCGCCGTGCTGGGCAATGCCCTCTGCCTGCTGCCCCTGGGCTTCGCGATCGCCTACCTGGTCGCGCGCCCGGTGCTGCACATCAAACGGATTCTTGCCTGGCCTTTTATCGCTTGAGCTAGCGCATGGCCCGCTTCGCCGGTCGCGCTACGATGGTCTTCGGCGAGGTAGCAAAGAGGTTATGCAGCGGCTTGCAAAGCCGCGTAGACAGGTTCGATTCCTGTCCTCGCCTGAAATTCTTCAACGGGCCCGCTCGGGCCCGTTTCCTTTCCTGCCGAATCATGCACGTATGCTAGGATTGCATAGTTTCATTTTTGCAACCCCAGCAAGGATTCGGAGACTCCCATGCAGTCCGCAGCACGTCTTTCCGCACTGGCCTTCGCGCTCGGTGCCGCCTTCGGCGCTCCCGGCGCCATCGCCCAGGCTTCCAACCCCGCCGCCGAGGTCGAGCGCATCGTGTCCAGCCCGGCCTTCAAGGCCGCCGCGGCGACCCTCGACAAGGAACACGGGCGCATCGTCGAGGATGGCATCAAGCTGGCCGAAATCCCGTCGCCGCCGCTGAAGGAAGCGGCGCGCGCCAGGGTCTACGAAAAGATGTTCCGCGAGGCCGGCCTGGCCGACGTCAAAATGGACGAGGAGGGCAACGTGCTCGGCGTGCGCAAGGGCGCCCATGGCGACGGCAAGTTCGTCGTGGTCTCGGCCCACATGGACACCGTGTTCCCCGCCGGGACCGACGTCAAGGTGAAACGCGAAGGCAACAAGCTGCGCGCGCCGGGCATCGGCGACGACACCATGAGCCTGTCCGTGCTGCTGGGCTTCGTCCGCGCGATGAACGCCGCCCACATCCAGACCCGCGACGACATCCTGTTCGTCGGCACCGTCGGCGAAGAGGGCCCGGGCAACCTGCGCGGCGTGCGCTACCTGTTCACCAAAGGGCAGTACAAGGACCATATCAAGAGCTTCTTCTCGGTCGAGTCGGCCGACGTGGCCACCGTCACCAATGCCGGCGTCGGCTCCAAGCGCTACCACGTCAGCTTCAACGGTCCGGGCGGCCACAGCTTCGGCGCCTTCGGCCTGGTGAATCCCATGTTCGCGCTGGGCCAGGCGGCGACCGAGTTCTCGCGCATCCAGGTGCCGGCCTCGCCGAAGACGACCTACAGCATCGGCCTGATCGGCGGCGGCACCTCGGTCAACTCGATTCCCGTGTCCGGCTGGATGGACGTCGACATGCGCTCCGAATCCGTGACGGAACTCAAGCGCGTGGAAGACCGCCTGCTGAAGATCGTCCAGGAAGCGGCCGACGGCGAAAACTTCGCCCGCTCGACCAAGGAAGGCAAGATCACGGTCGACGCCAAGCTGACCGGCGACCGCCCGGCCGGCCGGGTCGAGGTGGACACGCCCTTCGTACAGAGCGCCAAGGCCGCGATCGAAGCCGGCGGCTACAAGTTCGCGACCAAGAGCAGCTCCACCGATTCGAACATGCCGATGAGCCTGGGCATCCCGGCCCTCACGATCGGGCGCATGGGACCGGACAAGTTCGGCCGCATGCACTCGCTCGACGAGTGGATCGATGTCGAGAAGGGCCCGATGGTGAAGGCGATGACGACCTGCCTGTCGATCATCCTGGCGGCGACCGGGGTGGAGCTGGACGCCAGGTAATCCCTCCGCGATTGCTTTGACATCGGTAAATTCCTGCTGCTATAGTGGCCACAGGAAATTGGCAACGTTTCCAATTTCCGTCCCGGCCACCGCCGGGTCATAACAAAGGAGACCCACCCGATGTCGATGTCCCACCGATTGCGCCGTCGCGGCGCCATGCTGGCGCTGCTGGCCGCCTGCTTCCCCTGCGCCGTCATGGCGGCCCCGCACGCCGCCGTCCAGGCCTGGATCACCACCGGCGACCAGGCGAAACTGCTGTCGCACGAAGCCGGCGCCCGCTTCGACGGCGCGATGGTGAAGATGGCCGCCGGGACGCCCGTGATCGACATCGATCCCGCCGTCCGCTACCAGGCGATGGCCGGCTTCGGCGCCGCCATCACCGATGCCTCGGCTTACCTGATCCAGCAGCGCATGACGGCGCAGCAGCGTGACGCGCTGCTGCGCGAGCTGTTCGGCAGGGCGGACGGCAAGGGCATCGGCCTGTCCTTCACCCGCCTGACGATCGGCGCCTCGGACTTCTCGCGCAGCCATTACAGCTTCGACGACATGGCGCCCGGCGAGACCGACCCGCAACTGCAGCGCTTCTCGATCGACGCACAGCGTGGCACCGTGCTGCCGACGGTGAAGGCGGCACTGGCGATCAACCCGCAGCTGAAGGTGATGGCCTCGCCGTGGAGCGCGCCGGGCTGGATGAAGTCCACCGACAGCCTGGTCAAGGGCTCCCTGAAGCCCGAGGCGTTCGACGCTTTCGCGCGCTACCTGCAGCGCTATGTCGACGCGATGCAGCGCGAGGGCGTGCCGGTCACTGCGCTGACCGTGCAGAACGAACCGCACTTCGAACCCGGCGACTATCCTGGCATGCGGGTCGATCCCGCCGCGCGCGCGGCCTTCATCGGCGAGCATCTGGGCCCGTTGCTGGCGCGCGCGAATCCCGGCACCGCCATCTTCGACTGGGACCACAACTGGGACCAGCCGGATTCCCCGGCCACCGTGCTGGCGGACCCGCGGGCCGCGAAATACGTCAGCGGCGTCGCCTGGCACTGCTACGCCGGCCAGTCCGGCGTGCAGGCCACCCTGCACGACAAATTCCCGTCCAAGGACACCTGGTTCACCGAGTGTTCGGGCGGACGCTGGTCGCCGGACTGGGCGAACAACCTGCAGTACTTCACGAAGACGCTGCTGATCGACACCACGCGCGGCTGGGCGAGGGGAGTGCTGTTCTGGAACCTGGCGCTGGACGAGAAGGACGGCCCGCATCTTGGCGGCTGCGGCGACTGCCGCGGCGTCGTCACCATCGATGCGGCGAGCGGCGCCGTGACCCGCAACGTCGAGTATTACGCGCTGGCCCACGCCAGCCGCTTCGTGCTGCCGGGCGCGCGGCGCATCAAATCCAGCGAAGCCGCCGGCAAGCTCGCCAACGTCGCCTTCCGCAACCCGGACGGCGCGATCGCGCTGCTGGTCGCGAATGGCGAGGACGAGGCGCGCAGCTTCGTGGTCAAGGTGGGCAAGGAATCCTTCCGCTATACGCTGCCGGCGTCGAGTGTCGCCAGCTTCACCTGGAAATAATTTGCGTTTGCAAGTGTTGCGCACACGCTAGTTCTCTATTGACATTAAATTTCACGCAAGCAGATAATACGTACGGACGTTTGGCAACGTTTCCAAATGGTTTCCGAAAGCTGATGCGACGAACAAAAGTGCACCGAAGGAAACGCCTTGCTCTTGATCTGGCAGCGTTTCCATTTTTAATGCATGAATTTGGCAACGTTTCCACACTTCCCCTATAACGACACCGGAGACCTGAACATGGCTAACCCAAGCACCGGCCGGCATGCCCGCCACCCCCTTTCCATCACCCCGATCGCGGCCGCCTGCATGGCCTTGCTGTGGGGCGCCGGCGCCGCGGCGCAGGAGCGCGTGCAGGACGGCGCCCCGGCTTCGCAGGTGGTCGTCACCGGCATCCGCGGCAGTATCGAGAGCTCGATCGCGATCAAGAAGGACTCGGACAACATCGTCGAGGCGATTACTGCGGAAGACATCGGCAAGCTGCCGGACGTCTCGATCGCCGAATCGATCGCGCGCCTGCCGGGCCTGACTGCCCAGCGCGTGGCCGGCCGCGCCCAGGTGATCTCGCTGCGCGGCCTGGCGCCCGACTTCGGGGTGACCCTGCTGAACGGCCGCGAGCAGGCCAGCACCAGCAACGACCGCAGCGCCGAGTTCGACCAGTATCCTTCCGAGCTGCTGGGCGGCGTCACCGTCTACAAGACGCCGGATGCGGCGATGACGGCGGCCGGCCTGTCCGGCACCATCGACCTGCTGGCGGTGCGCCCGCTGGACCGCCGCGGCCGTACCATCGCGTTCAACGTGCGCGGCGAGCATAACGGCAACGGCAAGCTGAACTCCGGCTGGTCGGACAATGGCAGCCGGGTCTCGGTGTCCTACCTCGACCAGTTCCTGGACAACACCCTGGGTGTCGCGATCGGCTACGCCCACCTGGATTCGCCGGGCCAGCAAAAGGAATACAAGTCCTGGTGGTGGGGCGACCAGAACAACCTGCCGCCGGGGAACGAGGACGTGGTCGGCCTGAAGGGCGCGGAAGTGACGGCGACCTCGCGCAAGCAGGTGCGCGACGGCCTGATGGCGGTCATCGACTTCAAGCCGAACCGCGATGTGCGCTCGACCCTCGACCTGTACTACTCGCAGTTCGACCAGAAGGAAATCATGCGCGGCATGATGTGGAACTCGCACCAGTGGAGCGCCGTCACCTACAACAACCCGCAGATCGAGACCATCAACGGCACCCGCCTGCTCACCGGCGGCGCGCTGGTCAATCTCGAGCCGATCGTTCGCAACGACTACAACACCCGCAAGGACACGCTGTTCGCGGCCGGCTGGAACACCAGGGTGAAGCTGGCCAACCGCTGGTCGGCCGACGGCGACCTGTCCTATTCCTCGGCCAAGCGCAAGGAAACCACGTCGGAAACCTACGCCGGCCTGGGCCCGGCCAATTCGGGCGTCACCGACAATAATTTCCAGTTCCAGATCCCGGTCGGCGCCGGCCTGCCGCAATTCACCCCGAGCGTCGACTTCACGAATCCGGCCATCATCAAGCTGACCGACGTCGGCGGCTGGGGCCACGACGCCACCATGCACCACCCGCGTGTCGAAGATACCCTGGGCGCTGCCAAGTTCAGCGTGAAGCGCGAACTGGACTCGACCTTCGGCTTCCTGCGCGACTTCCAGGCGGGCCTGAGCTACTCGAAGCGCGAGAAGTCGCACGAGGACATCTCGCAGCTGTACGCCCTGAAGAACGACCGCGCGATGACCACCGTCGGTTCGGACATCATCCAGCCGACCACCTCGCTGGCCTGGGCCGGCATTCCGGGCGTGCTGAGCTTCGACCCGATCGCGGCCATCAACCGTTACTACGACAAGATGCCGATCGACACCGACGTCGCGCAGCAGGACTGGTCGGTCAGCGAGAAGCAGTCGATCGGCTACCTTCGCTTCGGCATCGACGCCGAGCTCGGCAAGGTACCGGTGCGCGGCAACGCCGGCGTCCAGTACGTGCACGTGAACCAGCAGGCCGACGGCAAGGCGGTCAACGACGGCGTGGTCACCGACATCCACGGCGGCGCCTCCTACCATGACGTCCTGCCCAGCCTGAACCTGAACTTCGACCTCGGCAACTACCTGGGCGATACCTACCTGCGCTTCGGCGCCGCCAAGACCGTGGCGCGCCCGCGCATGTCGGACATGCGCGCCGGTGTCGCGGCCGGCGTCGACGCCACCACCCGCATGTGGAACGGCAGCGGCGGCAACGTCAAGCTGGAACCGTGGCGCGCCAACTCCTACGACCTCTCGCTGGAGCACTACATCAGCAAGGGCAGCTATGTGTCGGCGGCCTACTTCTTCAAGGACCTGAAGAGCTACATCTACAACCAGCAGCGCGAGTTCGACTACACCGGCTTCCCGAATTCGAGCGCGGTGGTCCCGCTGCAAAGCGTCGGCACCATCAACCAGCCGGCCAACGGCCAGGGCGGCTTCGTGCGCGGCGTCGAGCTGACCGCGTCGATGCAGCTGAACATGCTGTGGAACCGCCTCGACGGCTTCGGCATCCAGGCCAGCGCCTCCGGCACCGAGAGCTCGATCCACCCGAACGGCCCGGGCACCACGGAAAAACTGCCCGGCCTGTCCGGCGTGGTGGCCAACCTGACCGCGTTCTACGAGAAGAACGGCTTCTCGGCCCGCATCAGCGAACGTTACCGCTCGGCCTTCCGCGGCGAGGTCACCGGCCTGTTCGCCCAGCGCGCCTTCAGCGAGATCCGCGCCGAACGCCAGATCGACGTCCAGATCGGCTACGAGTTCCAGGAAGGCCCCTTCAAGAACCTTGGCCTGCTGGTCCAGGCGAACAACCTGAAGAACACGCCCTACCAGACCATGCAGGGCAGCCCGTTCTCCAGCGGCGCCTACGCGCCCGAGCGCTACACGACCTATGGACGCCAGATCCTGTTCGGTCTGAACTACAAGCTGTAACAGCGAAGGAAGAAAGATGATGAAGAGACGACAAGCGGTGCGCCTGCTGTGCACCGCCCTGATGAGCGCGGCGGGCGGCAGCGCGGCGCTGGCCGCGCCGGCCGCGCCGCACTGGCAGGTCTATACCACGGCCCAGGGAGCGGGCGAACGCTTCGCCCCGCAGACGCTGGGCGCCGCGCGCCCCGCCGGCCAGCCGCTGGAGACGGAGACCGCGGTGTTCGTGGATACCCGCCACCGCTTCCAGGAAGTGTTCGGCTTCGGCGGCGCCATCACCGACGCCGCCGCCGAGACCTATGCGAAGCTGACCCCGGCCCAGCAGCAGGCCTTCCTGAGCGCCTACTTCGATCCGAAACAGGGACTGGGCTACAGCGTGCTGCGCACCACCATCCACAGCTCGGACTTCAGCAGCGCCAGCTACACCTACGTGAAGGAGGGCGACCGCTCGCTGGCGTCGTTCAGCATCGAGCACGACATGCAGTACCGCGTGCCGCTGCTGCGCCAGGCGCTGGCGGCCGGCGCCAGATATGGCACCGGCATGCGCGTGTTCGCTTCGCCGTGGAGCGCGCCGGGCTGGATGAAGACCAACGGCAGCATGCTGAAGGGCGGTTCGCTGCTGCCCGAGTACCGCGACACCTGGGCCCAGTACATCGTCAGGTTCGTGAAGGCGTACGAGAAGGCCGGCATTCCGTTGTGGGGCCTGTCGATCCAGAACGAGCCGATGGCCACGCAAACCTGGGAATCGATGATCTACACTGCCGAAGACGAGACCCGCTTCCTCGGCGACCACCTCGGCCCGGCCCTGAAGGCCGCCGGCCTGGGCGACAAGAAGGTCATCGTCTGGGACCACAACCGTGACCTGCTGCCGCAGCGCGCCAGCCACATCCTGTCGGATCCGAAGGCGCGCCCGTATGTCTGGGGCGTCGGCTACCACTGGTACGAAACCTGGACCAAGGGCTTGCCGATGCACCGCAACGTGGCCGCCGTGCGTGAAGCCTATCCCGACGTGCCCCTGCTGCTGACCGAATCGTCGATCGAACACTTCGACCCGGCGCAGCTGCAGTCCTGGGCCAACGGCGAGCGTTACGGCAGCGAGATCCTGGCCGACCTGAACGCCGGCTCGGCGGGCTGGGTCGACTGGAACATGCTGCTCGACAGCCGCGGCGGTCCCAACCACGTCGGCAACTACTGCTTCGCGCTGCTGCACGCGAGCGACGACGGCCAGCTGGTGTACACGCCGGCCTACGCCTACATGGCTCACTTCAGCCGCTGGATCAGGCCGAAGGCGCGCCGCGTCAGCGTCGCCACCAGCCGCAGCACGCTGGACGCGACCGCCTTCCGCAACGCCGACGGCAGCCTGGCGGTGGTCGTCATGAACCCGAGCGACAAGGCGCAGCGCTACCGCCTGGTCGTCGACGGTCTCGACGTCGCGGTCGACATCCCGGCCCACGCGATCCAGACCGCCGTTCGTTGACAGGGCGCCTGAAAAGCTGCTGCACCCGGGCCCGGCTTGCAGTATGCTTGGGCCCGGGAGGAAACCGTCAGTGTCGACTATCAAGGATGTGGCTCGCCTCGCCGGCGTGGGACTGAGCACCGCGTCGCGCGTGGTGCGTGGCCAGGGTTCGGTATCGCAGGCCAAGCTGGAACGGGTGCGCCAGGCCGTGGCCGCGCTGGGCTACCAGCCCTCGCACGCTGCGCGCTCGCTCCTGTACGGCAGCAGCCGCATGATCGGGGTGTATATCCCGCTGATGTCCGGCACCTTCTACACCGCCATGCTGCAGATCGTCGACAGCGAGCTGCGCGGAGCCGGCCTGCACATGATGGTGGCCTTCGGCGTCGCGCGGCAGGAGGCGCGCCGGCAGGCCATCGACGGCGTCGGCTTCCTGCTGGAGCGCGGCTGCGACGGCGTGATCGTCCTGACCAGCCCCCTGCTCGAAGAAGACCTGGCGGCGCTGGGCCCGCAGCGCGAGCGCCTGGTGCTGCTGAACCACAGTTTCGGCAGCATCCCCGAACAATGCTTCACGGTCGACCACCGCCTCGGCGGCCGCCTGGCGGCGCGCGCGCTGCTCGATCACCAGCACCGCGAGATCGCCATCGTCTCCGGGCCCGCCGATGTGGCCGACAACGTCGAACGTATCGAGGGCTTCATGCACGAGCTGGCGGCGGCCGGTATCGACACCGGCAAGCTGTGGATGGCGGAGCGCGACTTTTCGTCGGGCGGCGGCTGGTCGGCTGCGCAAGAGCTGCTGGCGTCGAAGCAGCCGTTTTCCGCCGTGTTCTGCGCCAACGACGAGATGGCGCTGGGCGCGCTGGCCTGCTTTCATGAGGCTGGCCTGCGCGTGCCGCAGGACGTGTCCGTGATCGGCTACGACGACGTGCCGAGCGCGGCCTACTCGGCGCCGCGCCTGACCTCGGTTCACATACCCTGGCGCGAGATGACCCGCAGCGGCGTGGCCGCGCTCCTGAACCTCTGCTACGGCCACAGGCGTCCGCTGACGCGCACGTTTCCGGTCAGCGTCAGCCTGCGGGCTTCGCTGGCAAGGCCGCCGTCGAGCCGCTTTTGAACGTCGGGTCGCTCAGCGGCCGAATAACAGATCGGCGCGCGGATAGCCCCAGCCCGGCACCGGATGCGGGCAGGGCTGCCCGCCCAGCCGGTCCAGCGCCATGCTCGAAAAGTTGAGGCTGCCCGGCTCGCCCCAGCGCAGGTCGGTAGCGACGCCGTCGGCCAGCGAGGGCGCGCGCGCGAAGCGCAGCCAGGCGTTCACATGGCAGTCGGCGGCGAGCCGGCGCAGCGTGGCCAGCGGCTGGCGGTCTTCGAGCTGCCAGGCGATCTGCGGCGGCGCATCTTCGAGCGCCGGGCCGGCAATGCGGGCAGGGCAGTGCGAGACCGGCAGGATGGCGGGCGCCAGGCTCAGCAGGCCGCGCCGCAGGTGGACGCTGCCCGTGCCGGCCTCGCCGCTGCGGGCCACGGTCACGAAGGACCAGCACAGGGGATTCGCGGGATAGGCCGACAGCGCCGTGTCGAGCAGGCGTTCGCCCGCATCGATGCGGGCCAGCTCGGCCTTGACGACGGTGCGGGCCTGCTGCAGGGCCAGGGCCTGCACGCCGACCAGGGCCAGCGAAGCGGCCAGGCCGGCCGCCAGCGCGTTGCGTCCGCGCGCGGAACGGGATTCACCGTGCTGCGCGCCGCGCAGTGTATCCATGCTGCGCTGGAGCCAGGCCAGCAGCAGCCCCAGCACCAGTAGTCCGGCCAGCGAACCCCAGTGCAGGAAACCGAGCAGGGTCGCGCCGAGCGGCACCCCGGCGATCACGGCCAGCCACAGCCAGCGCAGCGGACGGCTGCGCACCAGGGCCGCCAGCGGCACGCCGAAGCCGATCCAGAACACCGGCTCGACGATGAAGACCAGGTCGCCGTAATACCAGTCGGGGTCGAGCGGCCAGAAGGGGTGGACGCCGTAGACGTTCAGGCTGTCCATGCCGATATGCAGCAGCAGGCCCACGCCGGCGGCGAGGACGGCGCCGCGCCGCGCCACCGCGCTGTCGCACAACAGGCGCCGCGCGGCCGGCCACAGCAGCCAGACCAGGACCAGCAGGAGCAGGGCTTCGCCGACCGCGGCCAGCAGGGTGTGCGTGTGGCCGCGGTGGTGCAGCAGATAACCGAGCGGCGGCCGCAGCAGGGGCGTGAGGACCAGGTCGAGGTCCGGAAAATTGCTGGCCAGGCAGCCGATGAGCAGCAGCATGCGCGAGCGCAGGCGGCCATCGTTGGGGTTCGGCTCGGCGGCCAGGCTGCGGTCGATCAGGGCGCCAAGCCCGAGCCCGACGACGGAGTGGGTAAGATTATCCATCCTGCAATCTTACCCGGATTGCAAGTCGGACGGAGGCGTGTCAGGGCGGCAGGGCGAGCACGCCGGCATAGCCCTCGGGCAGGGCCAGCGGCAGGCAGCGGCAGGCGGACAGTTCGCGGTCGCCCTCGAGGCTCCATTCCACCAGTTCACGGCCCAGGTATTTCAGGCGCGCCTCGCGCTCGCTCCAGGCGCGCGCGAAGGCGGCCGGACGCGCGTCGGGCGCCAGCGCGGCCAGCCTCGCCGTCACGTCCGGACCGAGGTAGTCGCGCGCCACCGCTTCCCAGTCGGGAATGTCGACGATGCAGGAGACGTCGATGCCGACCGGGCCGCGCAGGGAGATCGCGGCGACCGACAGTACGCCGTCATGGCTGATGGCGAGCCAGGCGCGCCGCGGACCGGCAGGGTAGCCGAGTTCGGCCCACGGCACCTGGCCGGCAGGGGTGTACAGGGCGACCTGCGCGGGCGCCAGGCCGCTCAGCGAGGCCAGTTCGGCGGCGATGGCGTCGCGGATCGCCCCGCGCGCCAGCTCGCGCTCGGCCTGGCCCTGGACGCCGAGCACGACGGCGTCGTCGCCGGCATCGAAATTTGCAACTAACCGACGAGAGCCGGCGCCGCCCGGCACCCCGTCTCCAGCGCCGCCGGCCGCCGGCCACCAGCGGACCGGCACGGCGTCGAGCGGGGAAGAGGCGGCCGTCATGCTCAGTCCCTCCGCGGCGCCGCCGGCAGGCCGCTCCAGGCGCTTGCGCCGGGGATGTGCTCGCCCTTCATCACCAGCGTCAGCGGCCCGATGCGGGCGTTGTCGCCGACCTTCGCGCTGTACAGCACCGCGCTGCGCGGGCCCACGTACACCTTGCTGCCGATGTCGACGCGGTCGATCTTCATCACGCGGTCCTCGAACAGGTGCGTCTGCGGGCAGGACAGGGCGTTCAGCTCGCTGTGGTCGCCGATGTGCACGCAGTCGAATTCGGTGATGTCGGTGGTATCCATGTACACGCCCTTGCCGATGCGGCAGCCGAGCAGGTTGAAGGCCAGCGGCAGCCAGGGCGTGCCGCGCAGGTAGCGCATGAAGTTGGGCACGGCGATGCCCTCGTACATATTGGTCACGCCTTCGGACAGCCAGACGAAGGGCGTCCACATCGGTTCAGCACGCTTCTTGTAACGGCCCAGCAGCAGCCATTTGAAGGCCAGCACGAACAGGTAGTTCCCGATGCCGTAGGCCAGGCCGACCAGGGCCAGGTCCCAGATCACTTCGCCCCAGCGGCCGGCGCCGGCGAGCGGCATCAGGTCCAGCACCACGGTGTAGCCGACCGCGATCACGACTGCGTGCGGGGCGACGATGCGGAAGGCTTCGACCAGGGTGCGGCCCAGGCGCCGCGCCAGCGACGGGCGGTAGGTCAGGTGTTCCGGATAGCCGCTGGCCTGTTCGCGCGCCGGCAGGTGGATCGGCGGCGAGCCGAGCCAGGTGTCGCCGCCGGTCATGCGCTCGTTGGCCGGCGCATGCGTGTGCACGCCCACCAGCACGCCTTCCGGCAGCACCGTACCGTCCGGGATGTAGCTGCCGTTGCCGACGAAGGAGCGGTTCGACACCACGGTCGGCTCCATCGTCATCCAGCCGCCGTCGATCTGCTCGTCGCCCAGCATCACGGCGTCGGCGATGAAGGTCTCGTCGCCCAGGGTCAGCATGTCGGGCACCACGCCCAGCGCGGTCGAGATCTCGGCGTCGCGGCCGACCTTGGCGCCCAGCAGGCGGTACCAGAAAGGCGCGAACACGGTCGCGTAGATGCCGTGCAGGACGTTCAGGCTGGATTCCTGGATGTGGCTGACCAGCCACTTCTTGCAATAGGTGTTGGAGTGCACCGCCGAGCGCCCCGGCTGCATGCGCGGCAGGAAGCCCCAGCGGATCGCCGCCGACACCAGCATCGTCAGGAAGATCAGCACCGCGCTGGCCGGCAGCGCCAGCACGAAGTAGCGGATCAACTGGCCGTGGATGGTGTTGGCCTGCATCCAGGCCAGGGTGCCGCGTTCGTCGAACCAGTCGATCAGCACGAAGCTCGGGAAGACCGGCATGAAGAACAGCGTCGCCACCAGCAGGATGCCGAACACGAAGAACAGGGCTTCGCCGGCCAGGCGCGCGCGCGACGCCCTGGGCCGCGGCGGCAGGGTCGAGGGATCGAAGGCGCCGGTGTCGCGCGCGGGCGAGCCGGCCCACACGCGGCCGTCGGGCACCTCGGCGCCATCCGCCAGCGCCGACTGGCCTTCCAGGTGGCCGCGCCGGCCGACCCGGGTATTCCCCTCCAGGATCGCGTAGGAAGAGACGCAGGCGTCGTCGTCGAGGGCGATGTGGCCGAGGATCAGGCGGCCGCGCTCGACACGCGCGTTCTCGAAGTTGACGCCGTTGCCGATGCTGACATTGTCGCCGAGGCTGAAGAGGTCCGGCGTACGCAGCGTCATCGAGCCGATGACGACGTCCTTGCCGACCCTGGCGCCGAGCAGGCGCAGCCACCAGCCGTACAGCGACGAGCCGGCCAGCAGGTAGGTCGGCGCCGCCTCGACCAGGCGGTCGGCCAGCCACCAGCGGTAATAGGTGATGCCCCACAGCGGATAGCTGCCGGGCCGGAGCCGCCCCGCGACCAGCCACTTGCCGGCGGCCGCGAACGCGAATTCCATCACGGTGGCGAGCAGGAACACGCCGATCGAGGCCGCGACCGCGCGCGGGATCGAGTCGCCCGGGTCGCCGGTCATGAAGTGGTAGGTGAAGAAGGGCGCCAGCCATTGCGCCATGCGCAGGGTGACCAGCACCGGCACCGCGGCCAGCTGGCCCAGGCCGCACAGCCAGCGCCGCGCGGCCGGCGGCGGCGTCCAGTCCTGCTCGACGTGGGCGGTGCCGGCCGCCTGGTCGAGGCTGGAGGCGATCGCGCCGATCTGGCGGTGCTGGTAGATGTCGCGCACCGTCATGTGAGCGAAGCGCGGGTCGGCGCGCAGGGCCGTGGCCAGGCGCGCGGCGAAGAAGGAGTGGCCACCGAGGTCGCTGAAAAAGTCGAGTTCGCGGCGGACCGGCTGGCCCGGGAACAGCTGGGCCAGGGCGGCGAACAGGGCTTCCTCGGCCGGGGTCTCGGCGATGTCGGAGTCCAAGGCCTCGCTGGGCAGCGGGGCGCTCAGCGCCATCGCCTTCAGGGCCTTGCGGTCGATCTTGCCCGAGGTCAGGCGCGGCATCACGCCCAGCACCTCGAAGCGGCTCGGCACCATATAGGGAGGCAGGCGCCCGGCCAGGGCTTTGCGAAGCGTCGACGCGGCCAGCTGCTCGGCGCTGGCCCCGAGGGCCGGCACCAGGTAGGCCACCAGGCGATCGATGCCGTCGTCCTTGCGCAGCAGGACCGCGGTGGTGCCGATGCCGTCCTGCTGCGCCAGCACGGCTTCGATCTCGCCCAGTTCGACGCGAAAGCCGCGGATCTTGACCTGGTCGTCGGTGCGGCCCAGGCAGACCACCTGGCCGTCCGGCTCGATGCGCGCCAGGTCGCCGGTACGGTACAGGCGCGCGTCTTCGACGCCGGCGGCCCAGGGGTTGGGCTGGAATTTTTCGGCGCTCAGGTCGGGGCGGCCGAGGTAGCCGCTCGACAGGCCCGGACCGATGATGCACAGCTCTCCCGTGTCGCCGCGCGGCAGGATCTGCAGGCCTTTTTCGGTCTCGGTGGAGATCACCAATAAACCGTAGTTCGGCAGCGGACGACCGATCGTGATCAGCTTGCCGGGCTCCAGGCGCGCCAGGCTGGCCGAGACCGTCGCTTCGGTCGGGCCATAGGTGTTGAACATCTGGCGGCCGGGCTTGGAGAAGCGCTCGACCACGGTTTCCGGGCACATCTCGCCGCCCAGGTTGATGATGCGCAGGCCGGGCACGTCTTCGGCAAACAGGGCCAGCAGGGTCGGCACCGCGTGCAGCACCGTGACCCCGTTTTCCTGCAGCAGGCGCGGCAGGGCTTCCGGATCGCCGGCCGTTTCCTTGGGCCCCAGCCAGAGCGTGGCGCCCACCAGGTAGGAGATCCAGATCTCCTCGAAGGACATGTCGAAGGCGACCGAGAAGCCCTGGTAGACGGTGTCGTCGGCCCGCACGCCCAGCACCTCGTTCTCGCTGCGCAGGAAGTGGCAGATGCTGCGCTGGTCGATCAGGATGCCCTTCGGCTTGCCGGTCGACCCCGAGGTGTAGATGACGTAGGCGGGCGCGCTGCCCGGCACTTTGCCGCGGCGCTTCAGGTCGTAGCCGGACGGCGCCGGCGCCAGCAGGCTTTCCGCGCGCAGGATCGGGCGGTCGACCGAAGCCAGGCGCTCGCCCATGCGTTCGCTGCTGACCAGGGCCGGCGAACCGGCATCTTCCATGCAGACCAGCAGGCGTTCGACCGGCGTGTCTTCGTCGACCGGCAGCCAGGCCGCGCCGGCCTTGGCGATGGCGGCCTGCATCAGCAGCAGTTCGATCCCGCGCGGCATCCACAGGCCGACGATGTCGCCGGGCCCGATGCCGGCCTCGATCAGGCGCGAGCAGGCCAGGCTGGCCAGTTCGTCCAGTTCGCGGTAGCTGAGCCGGCGCTGGCCGGCGACCAGGGCTGTCCGGTCGGGCGTGCGGCGGGCGCTCGCTTCCAGCAGGTCGGCCAGGATTTCGTCGCGCAGCAGCTCCGGCTGGTGCGGACCGTAAAGGACATCGGGATGCCGTGTCAAAGAGGAAATGTCATTCATCGACGGCAGATGAGGGCAAACAAACGGGCATACAAGAGCGAGCACATGGGCGCAGCGTACATCATTTTGAGGGAACGCAGCGGTACGTCCGATTTTTTTCTCTTCCGTAATCGAATCACCTCGATTTTTGATCTGCATCAAGGACTATTGCCACCCCGAATTCATACAATCCATTAACAAATGTTGCTTTGTAGAAATCTAAGGGGTTCCGCAGTGCGTACCAATCTGCTCGTCACCGGCATCGAATACATCTTCCAGGATGGCCAGTCCATCGTTTCCAAAACCGATACCAAGGGACGCATCACCTACGTCAACCCGACCTTCGTCGAAGTCAGCGGCTTCGCCCTCGACGAGCTGATCGGCAAGGCCCACAACGTCGTGCGCCATCCGGACATGCCGGCCGAGGCCTTCGCCGACCTCTGGCAGACCCTCAAGGCCGGCCTGCCGTGGACCGGCATGGTCAAGAACCGCCGCAAGAACGGCGACTTCTACTGGGTGGTCGCGAACGTGGTGCCGATCAAGGAGAACGGCGCCACGATCGGCTACATGTCGGTGCGCACCAAGCCTGCGCGCGAACAGGTGCGCGAGGCCGAAGACCTGTACCGGCGTATCCGCGAAGGAAAGGCCGCCGGGCTCGCGATCCGCCGCGGCGCCGCCGTCCGGACCGGCTGGCGCGCGCCCCTGCTGGCGCTGCGCAAGCTGCCGCTGGGCCGCCGCCTGGGCCTGATGCTGGGCGCCCAATCGGCCCTGCTGGCGGGGCTGTGCGCGGCCGTGGACGGCGCGTGGTGGCGCGTGGCGGCGGGCGCCGGCGCCGGCCTGACGCTGCTGGCCTGGGCGGAGCTGCAGCGCTCCATCGTCGGTCCGCTGCGGCAGGCCGAGGACGCGGTATATGCGCTGGCCGGCGGCGACCTGTCGCGCCTGCCGCCGCCGGGCCGCGACGACGAGGTCGGCCGCCTGCTGCTGGCGCTGCGCCAGCTGAACGTCAACCTGACCGCCATCGTCGGCGACGTGCGCGCCAACGTCGCCTCGATCGAGGCGGCCACGCGCGGCATCGCCGCCGGCAACCAGGACCTGGCGCGCCGCACCGAATCCCAGGCCGCGAGCCTGGAGCAGACCGCGGCCAGCCTGGCCCAGGTCGCGACGGCGGCCGGCCACAACACCGACAGCGCAGTGCGCGCCGACGGCCTGGTCGGCGCCGCCTCCAGCGTGGCCGACCGCGGCGGCATCGCCGTCCAGCAGGTCGGCGCGACGATGGGCCAGATCAGCGGTTCGGCCACCCGCATCGTCGACATCATCGGCCTGATCGACGGCATCGCCTTCCAGACGAATATCCTGGCGCTGAACGCGGCGGTGGAAGCGGCGCGGGCGGGCGAGCAGGGCCGCGGCTTCGCGGTGGTGGCGGGCGAGGTGCGCTCGCTGGCCCAGCGCTCGGCCTCCGCCGCCAAGGAGATCAAGGGCCTGATCGAGGATTCGGTCGAGCAGGTCGGGCAGGGCACGGCGCTGGTCGGCGCCGCCGGCCAGACCATGCGCGAAGTGGTGGCCTCGGTGCAGGAAGCCGCGCGCATCATGCACGGCATCACCGACGCCTCGCGCGAGCAGCACGAGGGCATCGCCCAGGCCGACGCCGCCATGCGCGCGCTGGACGGCATCACGCGCCAGAACGCGGCCCTGGTCGAGGAGGCGGCGGCGGCATCGAGCAACGTGGCGGAACAGGCCAGCCATCTGTCGCAGGCGCTGTCGGTTTTCAAAGTCTAGGAGGGGGGCAGATAGAGGGGTCAGAGTCCGGTGTTGATTTTCGAGGGACTCTGACCCCGGTGGTCAGTGGCAACGCCAATTCTCAGCCCTGCAAGCGCCGCGAACTTCGGGGTCAGAGTCCTTTGAAAAGCAACACCGGACTCTGACCCCAGCGATGACCCCAGCGATGACCCCAGCAATGACCCCAGCGATGACCCCTTCGGCCATTTTTGATGCAAATCAAGGATTTTACTGACCCGGATCAATAGACTCCTTGCATAGAGTCAAGGAGTCTTCATCATGCAAGCAGCCCAGGCCATCCCGATGGCCTTTCAACCGACGGTCGACTTCGACGCCGATCTGATCTCCCGCCTGAGCAAGTCCGGCCCGCGCTACACCTCCTACCCGACCGCCGACCGCTTCTCGGACGCCTTCGGCTACCGCGACTACCTGCACGCGGTGGCCGACCGCCGCACCCGCGGCAATCTGCGCCCGCTGTCGCTGTACCTGCACATTCCTTTCTGCGACACGGTCTGCTACTACTGCGCCTGCAACAAGATCGTCACGAAGAACCGCGAGAAGGCCGCGACCTACCTGGCCTACCTGAAGCGCGAAATCGGCATACAGGCCGGCCTGTTCATCGGCATGAACGAGGTCGCGCAGCTGCACTTCGGCGGCGGCACTCCGACCTACCTGTCGGATGCACAGATGGGCGAGCTGATGGCGCACCTGCGGCGCTGCTTCTTTTTCGCGCCCGACGAGGCCGGCGAGTATTCGATCGAGGTGGATCCGCGCACCGTGTCCGTCGAGCGTGTGCACAGCCTGCGCGCCCAGGGCTTCAACCGCATCAGCCTTGGCGTGCAGGACTTCGATGCCGAGGTGCAGAAGGCCGTCAACCGCATCCAGCCCGAGGAAGAGACGCGCGCCGTCATCGCCGCCGCGCGCGAGGCGGGCTTCCGCTCGGTCAGCATCGACCTGATCTACGGCCTGCCGAAGCAGACCCCGGCGACCATGGCCGAGACGCTGGACAAGGTGGTGGCGGCCAGCCCGGACCGCATCGCCGTCTACCACTATGCCCACCTGCCGCACCTGTTCAAGCCGCAGCGCCGCATCCTCGAGGCCGACATGCCCGACAGCGAAACCAAGCTGCAGATGCTCCAGCTGTGCATCGAACGCCTCACCGGCGCCGGCTACGTCTACATCGGCATGGACCATTTCGCCAGGCCGGACGACGATCTCGCCGTCGCCCAGCGCCAGGGCCGCCTGCACCGCAACTTCCAGGGCTATTCGACCCATGCGGACACCGACCTGGTGTCCTGCGGCGTGTCGGCGATCGGCGCGGTCGGCGCCACCTACAGCCAGAACGTCAAGACCCTGGACGCCTACTACGACGCGCTCGACCGCAACGAACTGCCGGTGTCGCGCGGGGCGCGCCTGGGCATGGACGACGTCCTGCGCCGCACCATCATCCAGAAGCTGATGTGCCAGTTCGAGCTGTCGGTCTCCGCCATCGAGCAGGCGTTTCCGGTCGTGTTCCGCCAGTACTTCGCGGCCGAACTGGCGCAGCTGCGGGCGATGGAAGAGGATGGCCTGGTGAGCATGGACGGCGACTGGATCGGCGTCAGCGCGAAGGGGCGCCTGCTGATCCGCAATGTGTGCATGGTGTTCGACCGCTATCTCGCCAAGCCCAGCGCCGGCCCGCGCTATTCGAAGACGGTGTGAGGCGGGCATGACCGGCATCGGCCTGCTTCCCGTGTTCGTGGTCGGCCTGCTCGGCAGCGTGCACTGCGCCGGCATGTGCGGCGGGATCGTCGGCGCGCTGTCGCTGGCGCCGGGGCGTCCGGTGCCCGTGATGGTGACGGTGGGGGCTGCCGTGCGTCCGGCGCTGGCGAACACGCTGGCGTATAACCTCGGGCGCATCGGCAGCTATATGCTGGCCGGGGCGCTGGCGGGCGGGATCGGTGCGGGCGCCGTCTCGCTGGCGCGGCTGCCGGCCCTGCAGGCGGGCGGCTACTGGATGGCCAACCTGATGCTGGCCATGCTCGGCCTCTACCTGATGGATGCCTGGCGCGGCCTGGCGCGGCTGGAGCAGGGCGGCCAGCTGCTGTGGCGCCGGGTCCAGCCCATGCTGCGCCGCCTGCAGCCCGGGCAGGGCGTCCGCTTCGGGCCGGGACGCATGCTGGCCGCCGGCGCCCTGTGGGGCTGGCTGCCGTGCGGGATGGTGTACAGCGTGCTGGTGACGGCGATGCTGTCGGGCTCCGCCGCGGGCGGCGCGCTGACGATGCTGGCCTTCGGGCTCGGCACGCTGCCGATGCTGCTCGGCCTCGGGCTGCTGGGCGCGCGCCTGCGCGCCGGCCTGCGCGTGCGCGGCGTGCGCCTGGCCTGCGGCGCGCTGGTGCTGGGTTTCGGCCTGCTCGGCCTGGTGCGTGCGGCCGGCGGACTGCCGCACAGCTGGCTCGAGACCATCTGCGTGACGCCGGGAGCGGCGGCATGAATGCGGTGGCGGACTTCGCCGCCTGCTACCACTGCGGCCAGCCGGCCGTCGAGGGCGCGCGCTGGCGCGCCCTTGTCAACGGCGAGGAGCGCATCCTGTGCTGCCCCGGCTGCATGGCGGCGGCCGAGGCCATCGCCACCGCCGGCCTGGACGGCTATTACGCCAGCCGCACCGGATTCGCGGCGCGCATCGACGAGGCCGGCGATGACCCGGCGCTTCTTCTGTACGACGAAGCGGGGCTGGATGGCGACGCCGTGTTCACCGTCGAAGGCTTGCGCTGCGCCGCCTGCGTCTGGCTGATCGAGCGGCGCGTGGCGGCGCTGCCGGGGGTGCGGTCGGCCGTGCTGAACGTCGCCACCGAGCGCCTGCAGGTGCGCTGGGACGTGAACGCGTGCCGCCCCAGCGACATCCTCAAGGCCCTGCGCGCCATCGGCTACACCGCCTATCCCTACGACGCCACCCGCCATGCCGCCCAGCTCGAGCGCGCCCGCAAGGCGCTGCTGCGGCGCCTGTTCGTGGCCGGGCTCTCGATGATGCAGGTGATGATGTACGCCTTCCCGGTCTACATGGCCACCGATGGGACCATGGATGCCGACATGAAGGCCCTGATGGGCTGGGCCTCCTTCTTCCTGACCCTGCCGGCGGTCAGCTACTGCGCCTGGCCGTTTCTGCGGGGCGCCTGGCAGGATCTGCGGCGCGGCCTGCCCGGCATGGACGTGCCGGTGGCGCTGGGCATCCTCGCGGCCTTCGCCGGCAGTGCGCTCTCCCTGGTGCGGGGACAAGGCGAGGTCTGGTTCGATTCGATCACCATGTTCGTGTTCCTGCTGCTGGGCAGCCGCTGGCTCGAACTCGATGCCCGCCGCAAGGCGGCGCGCGCGATGGAGCGCCTGCGGCGCGCGGCCCCGGCCACCGCCCTGCGGCTGCCGGACTGGCCGGCCACGCGCGACCTGGAGACCGTCGCAGCGACTGCGCTGCGGCCCGGCGACGTGATCCTGGTGCCGCCGGGACAGACGGTGGCGGCGGACGGCGCGATCGTCGAGGGCGACACCGAGGTCGACCTGGCCCTGCTCACCGGCGAGAGCCGCACCCGCGCCATGGGGCCCGGCGATGCGCTGCCCGGTGGCGCCGTCAACGTGACGCAGGCGGTAACGGTGCGCATCGGCAGCAGCGCCGCCGACAGTACCCTGGCGATGCTGGTGCGCCTGAGCGAGCGCGCCGGCCAGGACAAACCCGCGTTGGCGCTCTGGGCCGACCGCGTCGGCGCCTGGTTCGTGCTGGCGCTGCTGGCCTTGACGGTGGCGGTGTTCGCGTTCTGGCAGGCGGTCGATCCGGCGCGCGCCTGGCCGGCGGCGATTGCGGTGCTGGTCGTGTCCTGCCCCTGCGCGCTGTCGCTGGCGACGCCGACCGCACTGGCCGCCGCCACGGAGCGCCTGCTGCGCCACGGCGTGCTGGCCGTGAAGCCGCACGTGCTGGAGACCCTGGCGCGCGCCACCCACGTCGTGTTCGACAAGACCGGCACCCTGAGTCGCGGCCGGCCGGTGCTGCGCGCCACGATCCCGCTGTGCGCGGCGGATGGCGTGGATTGCCTGCGCATCGCGGCGGCGCTGGAAGCGAACAGCGCGCATCCGCTGGCGCAGGCCCTGCGCGAAGCGCTCGCCGCCACCGGGGCGCCGGCGCCGGCGGCGTACAGGATAGAGAACCTGGTCGGGCAGGGCGTCGAGGGCGAGGTGGGCGGCCGGCGCTACCGCCTGGGCAGCGCCGCCTTCGTCGCCGGACTGGCCGGCGGCGCGGCGGCGCCGGCGGCCCCGCCGGGCAAGGGCGCCACCGCGGTCTGGCTGGGCAGCCGCGGACGCTGGCTGGCGCGCTTCGACCTGGCCGACGCCCTGCGACCCGAAGCGTCTGCCCTGGTGCGAACGCTGCAGCAGATGGGGAAGACCGTGCTGCTGCTGTCCGGCGACGACGAGGAAGCGGTGCGTGCGGTGGCCGCGGAACTCGGCATCCGCGACGCGCGCGGCCGCCAGCTCCCGCAGGACAAGCTGGATGCGGTGCGCGCCCTGCAGGCGGGAGGCGCGGTGGTGGCGATGGTCGGCGACGGCATCAACGACGCCGCCGTGCTGGGCGGCGCCGACGTCTCCTTCGCGATGGGCCACGGCGCCCAGCTCGCGCAGCTGCATGCCGACTGCGTGCTGGCGGGCTGCGGCGAAGGCATGGAGCAGGGCAGCCTGGCCCCGCTGGGCGAGGCGCTGCGCACGGCAAACGCCTGCATGCGCATCATCCGCCAGAACCTGGGCTGGGCGATGCTCTACAACCTGGTGGCGATCCCGCTGGCGGTCGGCGGCCTGCTGAACCCCTGGCTGTCCGGCCTGGGCATGGCGGGCAGCTCGGCGCTGGTGGTGCTGAACGCCTTGAGACTGAGAAGGGAAGGGTGATGGAAGCCTTGTATCTCTTGATTCCGCTGAGCCTGATCCTGGTGGCGTTCGCGGTCTGGATCTTCTTCGGCGCCGCGGAGAGCGGGCAGTTCGAGGACCTGGATGGGCCGGCGTTGAGGATACTGAGTGATGACGACTAGGGGTCAGAGTCCGGTTTTGCTTTTTAAAAGGACTCTGACCCCGGTGCTTAGTGGCGATGCGAGACCATGCTGTGCGGCGGAACACCGGGGTCAGAGTCCCTTTGAAACCAACACCGGACTCTGACCCCTGGAGCGCCGGACTCTGACCCCTGGAGCGATGCGAGACCTCCTCCGTTACATCGTCGGCCCGCGACCCGTCCGCTGTTCCTTCTCGATCAGCTCCTGGCAGGCGACGCAGGTCTGCACCGTCGGCGTCGCCAGAAGGCGCGCTTCCGGGATGTCGCGGCCGCAGGACACGCAGATGCCATAGCCGCCCGATTCGAGCCGGCCGATGGCGGCGTCGATCTCGTGCAGGAGATTGGCTTCGTGTTCGGCCAGGTGTTCTTCGTTGTGGCTCAGCATTTCGCCGGCCGGGGCGTCGTCGTTCGAGCCCATGTGGGCCATCGGCGAAATCGCCGGGCGGTCGTCGGTATCGCCGGCGGTGCGTGCGCGGACGGTGGCGAGCATGTCCTCGCGGTCCTTGCGCAGGCGGGAGCCGATTTGTTCGTGCAGTTCGGATGAGATGGGCGGCATGGGAAGTCCTATCAATCGTTGATTCGTCGGTCGTCGTTCGTCCGCTTTCAGCAACACGCGCGTCTAGCAAAAGCCCAATGGCGGCGTTGCATTCGTCTCGCCGTACTAAGCGTACTGTCTTCGACGATGCGCCTTGCCCTGAGGCTTTTGCTGGACGCTTTTGTTTCCTACCTCAACCCGTTCTGAACATTTTGATTCACATCAAGGATTTTCCGCGTTCAGAAACTTACGCTCCTGATGTCGTCCTTTCTTTTCTTCTAGGGAGTGCATCTTGGGCACCAGTCTAAACTACAACTACAAAATCGTGCGCCAGTTTGCCATCGCGACCGTGATCTGGGGCGTGATCGGCATGGCGGCCGGTGTGTGGATCGCGGCCCAGCTGGCCTGGCCGGCGCTGAACTTCGACATCCCGTGGTTGACCTATGGCCGGCTGCGGCCGCTGCACACGAATGCGGTCATCTTCGCCTTCGGCATCTGCGGCCTGTTCGCCACCTCCTACTACGTGGTGCAGCGCACCTGCCAGGTCCGCCTGTTCTCGGACCGGCTCGCCGCCTTTACCTTCTGGGGCTGGCAGGCGGTGCTGGTCGCGGCCGCGATCACGCTGCCGATGGGCTTCACGCGCGGCAAGGAATACGCCGAGCTGGAATGGCCGATCGCGGTCCTGATCGCCATCGTCTGGGTGGCCTATGCGGTCGTGTTCTTCGGCACCATCGTCAAGCGCCGCGTGCAGCACATCTATGTCGCCAACTGGTTCTTCGGCGGCTACATCATCGCGGTCGCGGTCCTGCACATCGTCAACGGCATGTCGATGCCGGCCTCGCTGTGGAAATCCTACTCGATGTACGCCGGCGTCCAGGATGCGATGATCCAGTGGTGGTACGGCCATAACGCGGTCGGCTTCATCCTCACCGCCGGCTACCTGGGCATGGTCTACTACTTCATCCCCAAGCAGGCCGAGCGCCCGGTGTATTCGTATCGCCTGTCGATCGTGCACTTCTGGGCCCTGATCTTCACCTACATGTGGGCCGGACCGCACCACCTGCACTACACCGCGCTGCCCGACTGGACCCAGTCGCTGGGCATGGTGTTCTCGCTGATCCTGCTGGCGCCGTCCTGGGGCGGCATGATCAACGGGATGATGACCCTGTCGGGCGCCTGGCACAAGCTGCGCTCGGACCCGATCCTGAAGTTCATGATCGTCTCGCTGTCCTTCTACGGCATGGCCACCTTCGAGGGCCCGATGATGTCGATCAAGACCATCAACTCGCTGTCCCACTACACCGACTGGGGCATCGCCCACGTCCATGGCGGCGCGCTGGGCTGGGTCGGATTCATCACCATGGGCTCGCTGTACTACCTGATCCCGCGCCTGGCCGGCAAGAAGCAGATGGCCAGCGTGGCGCTGATCGAGGCCCACTTCTGGCTCGGCACCATCGGCATCGTGCTGTACATCGCCGCGATGTGGATCGCCGGCGTGATGCAGGGCCTGATGTGGCGCGCCGTGAACCCGGACGGCACCCTGACCTATACCTTCGTCGAAGGCGTCAAGGCCACCTATCCCTACTACGTGATCCGCTTCGGCGGCGGCCTGATGTACCTGACCGGCATGCTGACCATGGCGTACAACACCTGGCTGACGATGCGCGGCACCGTCAACGTGGACGCGCGCATCCCCGCGCTGCAGCCGCACGCGCCGGCCGCCTCGGCCAACCCCGAACACGCATAAAGAAAACAGGAAACCATCATGAAATTCACCCACGAGTGGATCGAGAAGAACCCCTGGCTGCTGATCGGCCTGGTGCTGGTCGTGATCTCCTTCGGCGGCCTGGTCGAGATCGTGCCGCTGTTCTTCCAGAAGTCGACCACCGAACCGGTCGCCGGCCTGAAACCCTATTCGCCGCTGCGCCTGGCCGGGCGCGACATCTACATCCGCGAGGGCTGCTACAACTGCCATTCGCAGATGATCCGTCCCTTCCGCGCCGAGACCGAACGCTATGGCCACTACTCGGTGGCCGGCGAATTCGTCTACGACCATCCGTTCCAGTGGGGCTCGAAGCGCACCGGCCCGGACCTGGCGCGGGTGGGCGGCCGCTACTCGGACGAGTGGCACCGCACCCACCTGGACAACCCGCGCGACGTGGTCCCCGAATCCAACATGCCGGGCTACCCCTGGCTGGCGAAAACCAAACTCGACCCCCAATCGATCGTGCCGAAGATGCGCGCGATGCAGCGCCTGGGCGTGCCGTACTCCGACCAGGAGGTGAAGGACGGCCCCGCGGAACTCGACAACAGGACCGAGCAGGACGCGCTGGTCGCCTACCTCCAGGGGCTGGGCACCCAGATCAAGACACGGAACTGAGCAAGGAACCGATATGGAACTCCAATACCTTTTCGATCACGCCAGCCGCATCATGACCGTGATCAGCTTCGCCACCTTCGCCGGCATCCTGGCCTGGACCTATGTGCTGCGCAAGGAGCAGGACTTCGCACCGGCGGCCGGGCTGCCCTTCGCCGACGACGCCGCGGATGCGGACAACGGCCCGGGAGAAGATCATGTCTGACTTCACCAGCGGTTTCTGGAACTGGTACATCGTCCTGATCACGGTGCTGGGCATCGCCGGCTGCGCGATCCTGCTGTGGTCGCAGTCGATGCACAAGGTCAGGATCGGCGTGGACGGCCAGCCCGAAAAGACCACCGGCCACGTCTGGGACGAGGACCTGACCGAACTGAACACTCCGATGCCGCGCTGGTGGATGGGTTTGTTCTACCTGACCATCGTGTTCGCGATCGCCTACCTGGTGCTGTACCCGGGCCTGGGCAGCTATGCCGGCAAGCTGGGGTGGCAGTCGGCCGGCGCCTACAAGGCGGAGGTGAAGCAGGCGAACGCCGACTACGGTCCGCTGTTCGACAAATACCTGACGCAGGATATCAAGGTGGTCGCGCGCGACCCGCAGGCGCACGCGATCGGCGAGCGCCTGTTCCTGAACTACTGCGCGCAGTGCCACGGCTCGGATGCGCGCGGCAACAAGGGCTACCCGAACCTGACCGACAGCGACTGGCTGTACGGCGGCGAACCCTCGACGATCAAGGAAACCATCATGAAGGGCCGCAATGGCCAGATGCCGCCGATGGGCGCGGCCCTCGGTTCCGACAAGGACATCGAGAACGTCGCCCACTACGTGCGCAGCCTGTCGGGCCTGACCGCCGACCCCGTCAAGGTCGCCTTCGGCAAGCCGAAGTTCGGCGCCTGCGCCGCCTGCCATGGCGCCGACGCGCACGGCAACCCGGCGCTGGGCGCGCCGAACCTGACCGACAAGGTCTGGCTGTACGGCGGCAGTGCCGAGACCGTGATGGAAACCATCCGCAAGGGCCGCAACAACACCATGCCGGCCTGGGGCGAGTTCCTGGGCGAGGGCAAGGTGCAGGTGCTGGCGGCCTATGTCTGGAGCCTGTCGCACGAGGACGAGCTGAAATGAATGCGCCCCAACCCGAGGTCAAGGAAGCGGTCATCAAGATGTACGCCGCGCGCGAGGAGATCCACCCGCGCGAGGTGAAGGGCCGCTACGCCTCGATGCGCTGGGCCTGCGTCTGGCTGACCCAGGTGCTGTTCTACGGACTGCCCTGGCTTCAGGTGCACGGACGCCAGGCGGTGCTGTTCGACCTGGGCGCGCGCCAGTTCCACCTGTTCGGCCTGACCCTGTGGCCGCAGGACTTCATCTACCTGGCGGCATTGCTCATCGTCTGCGCCTACGGCCTGTTCCTGGTGACGACGGTGGCCGGCCGCGTCTGGTGCGGCTATGCCTGCCCGCAGACGGTCTACACCGAGATCTTCCTGTGGATCGAACGCCGCATCGAAGGCAACCGCAGCGCGCGCATCCGCCTCGACCGCCAGCCATGGACGCCGGCAAAGTTCGGCAAGCGCGGCGCCAAGCACCTGGCCTGGGGACTGGTCGCGCTGTGGACCGGCTTCAGCTTCGTCGGCTACTTCACGCCGGTGCGCCAGTTGGCCCACGAGGCGCTGGGCTTCGCGCTCGGGCCCTGGGAGCTGTTCTGGGTGCTGTTCTACGGTTTCGCGACGTATGGGAACGCCGGCTGGATGCGCGAGCAGGTCTGCAAGTACATGTGCCCCTACGCGCGCTTCCAGAGCGCGATGTTCGACCGCGACACACTGATCGTCAGCTACGACGCGGCGCGCGGCGAGCGCGACTGCATCGACTGCAGCATGTGCGTGCAGGTCTGCCCGACCGGCATCGATATCCGCAAGGGCCTGCAGTACGAGTGCATCGGCTGCGCCGCCTGCATCGACGCCTGCGACAGCGTGATGGACAAGGTGGACAAGCCGCGCGGCCTGATCCGCTACGCCACCGAGAACGCCCTGGCCGGGCGCTGGAACGCGGCGCAGATCAAGCGGCGCATCCTGCGCCCGCGCGTGATCGGCTACGGCCTGGTGTTCCTGGCCATCGCCGGCGCGCTGTCCACCTCGCTGGCCCTGCGCACCCCGCTCAAGCTCGACGTGATCCGCGACCGCGGCGCCATGGGGCGCGAGGTCGAGGACGGCATGATCGAGAACGTCTACCGCCTGCAGGTGATGAATACGGCCGAGCGGGCCCACATCTACCGCATCGAGGTAGCCGGCATCCCCACCAGCGCCATCGCCGACGAGGACACGGTCGAACTGGCGGGCGCGTCCTCGCGCGCGGTGCCGGTGCGGGTGCGCGTCAAACCGGGCCAGGCGCCGGGCGGTTCGCACCCGATCCGCTTCACCGTGAGCGCCCTCGACGAGCCCTCGCTGCGCGTGAGCGAGAAGGCCGTGTTCATCGTCCCGAAATAAGCCAAGGAGCAAGCAACATGCACCTCACTTCGAACACGGCGCCGGCGGCGCCCTGGTACACCCACCGCTGGCCCTGGCTCCTGATGCTGGGCCCGGCCACGGTGCTGGTCGGCGGCGGCTTCGTCACCTGGCTGGCGCTCGGCCACCCGGACGCCATGGTGGTCGACGACTACTACAAGCAGGGCAAGGCGATCAACCAGGACCTGCGCCGCGACCGCGTCGCCAGCGCCATGCGCCTGGCCCTGCAGCTGCGCTACGAAGGCGGCCGGCTGAGCGGCCGGATCGAGAGCGCCGGCAAGCCCTTCGCCGGCCCGTTCACGATCCGCCTCGCGCACCCGACCCTGCCCGAACGGGACCTGGCGCTGCTGGTGCGGCCGGATGCGGACGGCGCCTTCTCGATTCCGTTGCCGGTGCTGGAGCACACCCACTGGCAGCTGCTTGCCGAAGGCGACCGGCGCGACTGGCGCCTGGCGAAGGGCTGGAGCTGGCCGCGGCAAGGGGAACTGGCGATCGAAGCCGATCAGTTGCCGCGGTAGGTCGAAAATCCGTAAGGACTGAGCAGCAGCGGGATATGGTAATGCGGCTGCCTGCCGTCGGCCTTGAAGATGACCGGGATCTCGGGGAAGAAGCTGTCGGCCTTGCGCTCGGCGAACCACTTGCCGGTCCTGAAGGTGACCTTGTAGGTGCCGGCCGACCAGGCGCGGCCATCCGGGAAAAGGGCGGGGATGCGGCCCTGTTCGTTGGTGACGGCGCTGTTCAGCAGCGTCCAGCGGCCGTCTTCCTGTTTTTCGAGCACCACTTCGACGCCGGGCGAGGGCAGGCCGTCCTGCAGGTTCAGGACGTGCACGCTCAGCGGATTCGGTGTTGCGGCATGCGGGGCGGGGGCGGCGCCGGCCAGCGCGGCGGCGGCCAGCAGTTGGATCAATGTTTTCATGCCGCCATGCTAGCCGGCCGCCGCCGTCGCCCGGATGACAGTTGGATTACAGATTTGTAAGCGGAAAAGTCCTTCGGCGCGGTAAGCTAGCGGCCATGACGATCCTGATTGTGGAAGACGAAGAGAAGACCGCCGGCTACCTGCGCAAAGGACTGCAGGAGGCCGGCTACCTGGTGCAGGTGGCGGTCACCGGCGACCAGGGGCGGCGCCTCATCGAAAGCAACCCTTATGAGCTGGTGGTGCTGGACGTGATGCTGCCCGGCGTCGACGGCTGGGAGCTGCTCCGGCTGATCCGCCGCGATTCGGCCACCCCGGTGATGTTCCTGACCGCGCGCGACGCCGTCGAGGACCGCGTCAAGGGCCTGGAACTCGGCGCCGACGACTACCTGGTCAAGCCCTTCTCGTATGCCGAATTCCTGGCGCGGGTCAGGACGCTGCTGCGGCGCCGGACCGGGCGCGAGGCCGAGCGCCTGCAGGCGGCCGACCTCGAGCTCGACCTGCTGCGCCGCCGCGCGATCCGCCAGGGCGAACGCGTGGACCTGACCAACAAGGAATTCGCGCTGCTGCACCTGCTGCTCAGCCGCCAGGGCGAGGTGCTGTCGCGCACCTATATCGCATCCCAGGTCTGGCAGATGAACTTCGACAGCGATACCAACGTCGTCGATGTCGCCGTGCGCCGCCTGCGCGCCAAGATCGACGATCCGTATCCGCGCAAGCTGATCCACGCCGTGCGCGGGGTAGGCTACGTGCTCGAGGCGCAGGCCTGATGGGGTGGCCGCGGGCGCTCAGCCAGCGCCTGGCCCTGATGTTCGCGCTCAGCAGCGCCCTGCTGCTGGGCGCGATCGGCGCCTTCCTGTACGCATCGCTGGAGCGCGAGATCGCATGGCGCGACGACCAGGCGCTGGCGGGACGGGTCGACCGCATGCGCGTCCTGCTCGAGGACAGCGCCGATCTCGAGGCGCTGCGCCGCCGCCCGCGCCTGTACGAGAACATGATGGGCAACCGGGACAGCCTGCTGTGGATCGTCGACGACGCCGGCCAGGTACGGATCGCGATCGACCCGGTTGGGGTGCCGGCGCCGCGCCTGCCGCACGGCGACGGCAGGATCGCCCTGCGCACGCTGGACGGCGCGCAGCCGCTGCGGCTGGCCTGGATGCACGTGCCCGGCCCCGGCGGCGGCGGGCTGACCCTGGTCGCCGGCACGCTGCTGGCCGGGCGCGAACACATGCTGGGGGCCTATCGCCGCACGCTGTGGGGGGCGCTGGTGGCCGGTTCCGGACTGGCATACCTGCTCGGCCTGGCGATCGGCGTGCGCGGCCTGCGGCCGGTGCGGCGCCTGGCCGCGCGCGCCGCCGCCATCGATGTCCGGCACCTGTCGCTGCGGCTCGACGACGCCAGCGAGCTGCGCGAGCTGAGCGAGCTGCGCACGGCCCTCAACGGGATGCTGGCGCGGCTCGAGGCCGGCTTCGTCCAGCTGGCGCGCTTTTCGGAAGACCTGGCCCACGAGATGCGCACGCCGCTGGGCAACCTGATGGGCCAGACCCAGCAGGCCCTGAGCCGGTCGCGCACGGTGGAGGACTACCAGAACCTGCTGGTGTCGAACCAGGAAGAGTACGAGCGGCTGGCGCGGATGATCGACAGCATGCTGTTCCTGGCGCGCTCCGAACAGGCATCGGCCGCGGTCGTGCGCGAGGCCGTCGACCTGCATGGCCTGGCCGCCCAGCTGTGCGAGTACTTCGAGGGCATGGCCGAGGAGCGCGGCATGCGCCTGCTGAACGGGGCGCAGGGCACGCTCGCCGCCGACCGCGAGCTGCTGCGCCGGGCCCTGGCCAACCTGCTGGGCAATGCCGTGCGCTACGGGGCGCCGGGCACCGCGATCACGGTCGCCACTGCGGCCGCTGCGGCCGGCGCCGGCAGCGTCGAGATCTCGGTCCACAACCTCGGCGCGCCGATTCCGCCCGAACACCTGCCGCACCTGTTCGAGCGTTTCTACCGCGCCGATCCGGCGCGCCACGGCGCCGGCGAATCGGGCGGCCTCGGCCTGGCCATCGTGCGCAGCATCCTGCAGTTGCACGGCGGCGAGGTCCGGGTCGAGAGCGGCGCCGGCGGCACCCGCTTCGTGCTCATCTTTCCACAGGACAGGGGAGCGTGATAGATTTCCGCAAGTAAAAACATAAACAAGAGAGACACATGCCCCAGACCCGTTCGCGCCTCCTGCGCACCGCCATTGCGTCGCTGTTCCTGCCGCTGGCCCTCGCCGCCATGCATCCGGCCACCGCGGCCACCGCGGCCGACAAGCACGCCAAACCCGCCAAGTCTGCCGCCAGGCAGGCCGCCGACAAGCCCGACAAGGCCTTCGACAGCTGGGCCGACCGCTTCGCCGCAGACTGGGTCCGCGCCAATCCGCAGACCGCCACCTCGACCCAGTACTTCGACGGCGCCGAACAGGCGGCCCTCGACCGCCAGCTGACGCCGCAGACCCGCGCGCAGCGCCAGCAGATGGTCGACATGGCGAAGACCGGCGTGGCGCGCCTGGACGCCTTCCTGGCGGGTCCGCTGAGCGAGGAGCAGCGCACCTCGGCCTCGGTGATGCGCTGGAGCCTGGCGAACACCATCGCCAGCGAGCCCTTCGAGGATTACCGCTTCGTGTTCAACCAGTTCGGCGGCGTGCAGGTCGGGCTGGTCAACTTCATGACCACCACCCATCCGCTGCGCCGGGCCGCGGACCTGAGCAGCTACATGGCGCGCCTGGAGCAGGTCGGACAGCGCATGGACGAGGCCCTGGAACGCGCCAGGGAAGCGGCCGCGAAAGGCTTCCTGCCGCCGCGCTTCATCCTCGAGCGCGCCCAGTACCAGGTCGACCTGTTCCTGAAACCGGCGGCGGACCAGAACGTGCTGGTCACCACGCTCGACCAGCGCCTCGCCAAGCTGTCCGACGTGGCCGAGCCGGTGCGCGCCAAGGCCGTGTCGAGCGCCGCCCGCATCGTCGAGGAGAAGATCCGCCCGGCCTACCGGCGCGTACAGGCCTTCATGGCCGAGATCCACCCGGCTACCTCCGATACCGCCGGCATCGCGCGCCTGCCGGGCGGACTGGACGCCTACCAGCAGGCCCTGAAGACCTACACCAGCACGAACCTCACGGCCGCGCAGATCCACGAGATCGGCCTGCGCGAAGTCGCGCGCATCGAGGGCGAGATGGACCGCCACCTGCGCTCGCTCGGCTACACCGAAGGCTCGATCGAGGAGCGCATGAAGAAGCTGGACGCCAGCTTCGAGCCGAAGGGAGAAGCGGATCCGCGTCCCGAGCTGCTGCAGAAGTACGCGGCGATGGTGGCCGACGCCGAGCAGCGCAGCAATGCCCTGTTCAACCTGAAGCCGCGCGCGCCGGTCGAGGTGCGCCGCGAGCCGGCGCTGACCGAAGCCTCGGCCGCCGCGCATTATTCGCTGCCGGCGCCGGACGGCAGCCGCCCCGGCATCTTCTGGGTGCCGCTGCGCGGCCCGAGCTTCGACGTGATCCGCATGCGCAGCCTGTCCTACCACGAGGCGGTGCCGGGCCACCACTTCCAGCTGGCGATCCAGCAGGAGCGGACCGACCTGCCGAAGTTCCGCGCCCAGCGCATCTTCGGCGGCGGCAGCGCCCACAGCGAAGGCTGGGGCCTGTACGCCGAACGGCTGGCGGTGGAGCAGGGCTGGTACGGAGATGAAAAGCAGGGGGATGTCCCGGGCCTGCTCGGCGCGCTCGGCTCGGAGCTGTTCCGCGCCCGGCGCCTGGTGGTCGACACCGGCCTGCACAGCAAGGGATGGACGCGCCAGCAGGCGATCGACTACGGCATCGGCGCCCAGGAAGTCGAGCGCTATGTCGCCTGGCCGGGCCAGGCCTGCGCCTACATGATCGGCATGCTGCGCATTATCGAACTGCGCGATAAAGCGAAGCAGGAGCTGGGCGACAGGTTCTCGCTGCCGGCCTTCCATGACGTGGTGCTGAAAAACGGGTCGGTGCCGCTGGACGTGCTGGGGCAGATCGTCGATCGCTGGATCGCCCGGCAGAAGAAGGCTTGACCTTGCAAGCTTGCGCCGTCGTTCCCGGCATTGCCGGAAGCGACGGCGGCTGAGGCTGTCGCTTAGCCGACCACCACCTCGCTCATCTGGATCACCGGCGTCTGGTTGGTGTAGTTGGGGATGTCGGCCA
This sequence comes from Massilia sp. WG5, assembly GCF_001412595.2. Classification (NCBI taxonomy): domain Bacteria; kingdom Pseudomonadati; phylum Pseudomonadota; class Betaproteobacteria; order Burkholderiales; family Oxalobacteraceae; genus Massilia; species Massilia sp. WG5. The sequence continues at coordinate 1,310,106 of NZ_CP012640.2, read as the reverse complement.
TGATCTCCTTCGTGTGCGGCCCGAAGCCGGCCTGGAAGGCGTCGACGGAATCGCAGAACAGGTGGCCCATGGCGATGTAGGGTGCATCCGGGGCGGACGGGCCGGCGGCGATCGCCTTGTCGACCGTGTAGTACTTGCAGTAGTCGCCCATCAGCTTCTTCACCATGGGCATGTGCTGCTCACGGTAGTAGGCGTCGTCGAAACGGGCCTCGGGGCCATTCGGATACATCACGCTCACCTTGATCATCGCCAGTCTCCTTCTCGTGGGTGGTTAAAGCCGATGAACTCATCGTGCGCCGATGTCCGGCGCTTGGCAAGTTTCCATGCATATCAGGCGACGGTAACGTTCGAGTCCGAGCCATCCGTGTAGACCTTCATGCTGGTGCTTCCCGAGAAAGCGTTTTTGGCAACGAGGGTAGGGCTGCCGTAGACATAGACCAGCGCGATGTGCGCCTGGAATGAACTGGGCGTCGTTCCTCCGCTGCGCCGGTTCAGCCTGGAGAAGCTGCAGTTCGAATCCATCTTGTTGGAACTGATCGTATGGCCGCCCGTGTCGGGCCACCTGGCCGGATCGCCGCCGCCGTACACCTGAATGCCGTTTCCCTCGTTCTTCGAGATGACGTTGCCGTAGATCGAACACTTGCTGGTCCCGTTATCCAGGCCGATGCCGACCCCTTCCGAACCATTGTCCAGCGGGCCGCCGTAGTTGCGGTTGGATTTGCAGGTGTTGTAGCGGATCGTGTGCCCCGATACGGCATCCGGCCCCGCCGAGGTCAGCTCGATGCCGCGTCCGTACCAGCTCGGACCAAAATCCCCGCCATTCGCATTGCAGACGTTGTTCTCGATCATGTAATTCCTGGCGAGCCCGCTGATATGAATGCCGAAATTCATATTGTTGCTGCAGTTATTGTTGCCGACGTAGTTGCCATCGCCGCTGTTGATGAGGATGCCGGTGAGCATCCCGCTTACGGTATTCTTGTCCAAGGTGGCGCCGGCCCCCTGGACCAGGTAGACGCCGATCGCCCTGGGGTTCGTGCTGTAGGCGACGCCGGTCGGCGGAGAAACGCGGTTCCCGCGAATCACGAGATGCGTGAGGAAGGTGTCGCTGCTGTAGGTTTCGCAGCGGATGCCGTGCGAGCTCCCGGTGCCGCCGCCGTGGTGGCGGACGGTATTGTTGAGCAGGCGGATGTCGTCGACGGTGAGGTTCGCGGCCACCAGGATCCCGTGGTTGGCATATGTGGCGCTGTTACTGATGACGTCGAGCACGCAGTTGGAGACGGTCGTGTGGCTTTTATTGAACATATACACGCCGGCGCAGTTCGATGTCAGCCTGCAGTTGTCGAACACGCAGTTATTGCCCAGCCAGATGATCGCCGCGTCGCTGGCTTCCGGCAAGGCGCTGTTCCGGATGTCCAGGTTGCGGTAGGTGACGAAATCGCGCTCCTGCTTCAACACCGCGATCGAGGCGCCGTCGGCCGGCGCGGTGGGCGCGGCCGGCAGGACAATGACCGGTTTTGGCCTTGACGCATCGTCGCTGCCGTCGGATCGGTAATAGGCGCCGATCGTGATGCGCTGGGACGGCACGCCGCTCGCCGACAGCTGGAAGACACCGGAATAGGTCGTGCCCCGTTTCTGCAGATAGGTGTGGCCGGGCGTCCAGGAAACGCTGGTCCAGGAGCGGAACGGGCTGGCAAGCGTGCCGTCGCCCGGGCCGGCGACTGTCGGATCGATGTAATGCACGTTCGCGCTGGTCGCGGCCTGGGCCCTCGTGAGCCATGGAAGCGCCGCGCCGGCGCATACGGAGACGCCCACGCGGGAGGCAATCCGAAGGAAGTTTCTTCGCTTGGTCATGACTGTTTCTCCAGAAACCGACAAAGATGGTGGACACTGCTCTGTCCGCCTGGCCGATGGTAAGCTTTGCGGTCGCAAAGCCGCAACGACTCTTTGTCGAAAAAGGAGAAATGCAGTCAGGCCGAGTTGTTGCGACGCCAATTCCCAGCGTCAAGTAGGTTGACTTGCCTGGGGTTTGCGCGGCCTGGGCGGCAGCCGGACGCCATGCCGGGCTCACGCCATCGGACTGCACTGCTCGGTGCCGGCCGCCATCGCCTTCAGGCGCGGCAGGTCGAGCAGGCTCACTTCGCGCTTGTCGATCGCCACCAGTCCCATTTTCTTGAAGCGCGACAGCAGCCGGCTGATGCTTTCGATGGTGAGCCCCAGGTAGTTGCCGATGTCTTCGCGCGACATGCGCAGGGCGAACTGGGTGGGCGAATAGCCGCGTGCGGCGTAGCGGGCCGATTTGTTGACGAGGAAAACGGCGAAGCGCTGCTCGGCGCGCATATTGCCGAGCAAGAGCATGACATTCTGCTCGCGCGTGATCTCGTTGCTCATGATGCGGTGGAAATGGCGCAGCAGGGCGGGGACTTGGCCGAACAGCTCTTCCAGGTTGGCGAAGGGGATCTCGCAGACTTCGCTGTCCTCGAGCGCCACCGCATCGCAGCGATAGCGGTCGCCGCTGATCGCATCCATGCCGAGCAGCTCGCCGGCCATCTGGAAGCCCGTGATCTGGGCTTCGCCGGCCGCGTTCACCTGGTAGGTCTTGAAATGCCCGAAGCGCACGGCGTACAGGTTACGGAAGGGCTCGCCCATCTTGTACAGCGCCTCGTCGCGCTCGAGCCGGCGGCGGCGGCCGATGATCTTGTCGAGGCGGTCGATATCCGCATTTTCCAGGCCCATCGGCAGGCACAGCTGGTGCATGCTGCAGGCTGCGCAGCTGGCCTTCAGCGCCGAGACGTTCAGGGGCCTGCTGTCATTCTGGATGGAAATAGCCTGGATCATCGGAAGTGAAGAGTCGGATGGCGGTCGATACCGGATTATACGGCCCGTCGCCACGCACGGGGCCGTCTCCTTGGCTTTTAGTCAAGGACTTGTTTGTACTTCGTGTCATTTCCAACAGCCCGGCGGGGGCGAGCATTGTCATCCTGCCAATCGTGCGCACACTGGCCCATGCTAGATTCGGGACACGACATCACGGGAGGACTTTCATGTTCGGACTGGCGGCATTGGACCTGGCGCGCGTGCAGTTCGCGTTTACGATGTCGTTCCACATCCTGTTCCCGGCCATTACCATCGGCCTGGCCAGCTACCTTGCCGTGCTGGAACTGTGCTGGCTGAAGACGAAGCGCCGGGTCTTCGTCGACCTGTACCACTTCTGGCTGAGGATCTTCGCCGTCACCTTCGGCATGGGTGTCGTCTCCGGCATCGTGATGGCCTACCAGTTCGGCACCAACTGGAGCTATTTTTCCGACTACGCCGGGTCCATCACCGGACCCCTGCTGGCCTACGAGGTGCTGACCGCCTTCTTCCTGGAAGCCGGCTTCCTGGGCGTGATGCTGTTCGGCTGGACCCGGGTCGGACCCGGGCTGCACTTCCTCGCCACCTGCATGGTCGCGCTCGGCACGCTGATTTCCGCCACCTGGATCCTCGGCTCGAACAGCTGGATGCAGACCCCGCAGGGCTATGCCATCGTCGAGGGCCGCATGGTGCCGGTCGACTGGCTGAAGATCGTCTTCAATCCCTCCTTTCCCTACCGGCTGGTGCACATGTCGATCGCCGCCTTCCTGTCGACCGCGCTGTTCGTCGGCAGCTCGGCCGCCTGGCACCTGCTGAAAGGGCGGGGCAACGATGCGGTGCGCACCATGCTGTCGATGGCGATGTGGCTGGTCCTGATCGTGGCGCCGGTCCAGGCCGTTGTGGGCGACATGCACGGCCTGAACACCCTGCAGCACCAGCCGGCCAAAATCGCCGCGCTCGAGGGCCACTGGCAGAACGAGGGCGACAAGCCGCTGCCGCTGCTGCTGTTCGGCATTCCGTCGATGAAGGACGAGGAAACGAAATTTGCCGTCGGCATCCCGCGCCTCGGCAGCCTGATCCTGACCCATAGCTGGGGCGGCCAGATCAAGGGCCTGAAGGAATTCCCGAAGGACGAGCGGCCGAATTCCCTGATTCTCTTCTGGAGCTTCCGCGTGATGGTCGGGCTGGGTCTCCTGATGATCGCGCTGGGCTCCTGGAGCCTGTGGCTGCGGGTGAAAAAACGGCTGTTCGAGCAGCGCCTGTTCCTGCGCATGGCGATGTGGATGGGGCCGGCCGGCCTGCTGGCGGTGCTGGCCGGCTGGATCACCACCGAGGTCGGACGCCAGCCCTGGATCGTCTACGGCGTGCTGCGCACCGCGGACGCCGCATCGAAGATTTCCGTCGGCCCGCTGGCGCTGAGCCTGGCCGTATTCGTGGTGGCCTACCTGTTCGTGTTCGGGGTCGGCATCGCCTATGTGCTGCGGCTGGTGCGCAAGGGCCCGCAGGCCTTCGACCTGGCCCGCGCGCCGCAGGGCGGGCCGGGCAGGGGACGCACGCCGGCGCGGCCGCTGTCGGTGCCCGAGCCGGACGCTTCCGTCAACGAAGACAACATGACCTGATATGGACATCGACATCACCGCAGTCTGGGCCGGCATCATCTTCTTTTCCGTCTTCATGTACGTGGTGCTGGACGGCTTCGACCTCGGCATCGGCATGCTGTACCCCTTCGTGCCGGGCAGGCGCGAGCGCGACGTGATGATGAACTCGGTGGCGCCGATCTGGGACGGCAACGAGACCTGGCTGGTGCTGGGCGGCGAGGGGCTGCTGGCGGCCTTCCCGGTCGCCTACGCGGTGATCCTGCCGGGCCTCTACCTGCCGCTGATCTTTATGCTGGTGGGCCTGATCTTCCGCGGCGTGGCCTTCGAATTCCGCTTCAAGGCGAACGACCGCGAACGCCCGGTCTGGGACCTGGCCTTCATCTGCGGTTCGATGACGGCGGCCTTCTTCCAGGGCGTGTCGCTGGGCGCCTTCCTGTCCGGGATCCCGGTGTCGGGACGCAGCTACGCCGGCGGGCCGCTCGACTGGTTCGCGCCTTTCCCGCTGGTGGCCGGCTGCGGGGTGATGATCGCCTACACGCTGCTGGGCGCGACCTGGCTGGTGATGAAGACCGAGGGCGAGCTCCACCAGCGCATGGTCAGGCTGGCGCGGACCTTCACCCTGCTGCTGCTGGCGGCGGTGGCGGTGGTCAGCGTGTGGACGCCGCTGTCCCAGCACCAGGTGGCCGAGCGCTGGTTCAGCTTCCCCAACCTCCTGATCCTGTCGCCGGTGCCGCTGCTGGTGGCGGCCTCGGCGTTCTGGCTGCTGTGGTCGCTGAAACGGCATCCGCACCGCCAGCCTTTCGCCGCGGCGCTGGCCCTGACGCTGCTGGGCTTTGTCGGCATGGCGATCAGCATCTGGCCGCACATCGTGCCGCCCGCGATCACGATCTGGGAGGCGGCGGCGCCGCCCGCCACCCAGGGCTTCGCGCTGGTCGGCACGCTGATCGTGCTGCCGCTGATCCTGGCCTACACGGCCTGGTCCTATTACGTATTCCGCGGCAAGGTCGTGGACAGCGAGGGTTATCACTGATGGCGTCGCTATGGCTGCGGCGCCTCGGCTGGATGCTTGCCCTGTGGCTGGGCGGGGTGGCGGCGCTGGGCGTGGTCGCCTGGCTGATCCGGGTGCTGATGCATGCGGCCGGCATGAAGTAGACAGGCCAGGAAGTTCAACCGTGCGCGCCCTCCGGGGAGCCTGGTACTACACTTTCAGTATAGATTTGCTAACGGGAGTGTCGCTCAGTGCCTCAGGAATCCGCGCCTATACAAACGATGGCCTTGCCCTTGTCCGATGAAGACCAGGCCAGGGCCGATTTTTACGCACTGATCGCGCGCCTTATGCTGGCGCCGCCCAACGCCGGCCTGCTGGCCGCCCTGGCCGAGGCCGAGCCGCTCGACGCCGACGGCATCGACGAAGACGGACGGGCGCTCCAGGAGGCGTGGCTGAAGCTGACCCAGGCCGCCAGCGTGATGGATGCCGGCGCGCTGGCCGAGGAATTCGACGCGCTCTTCATCAGCACCGGCGATCCGCTGCTGAACCCCTACGGTTCGGTCTACCTGGCCGGCCACCTGAACGACTTTCCGCTGGCCGAACTGCGCCAGGACCTGGCCCGCCTGCGCATTGCGCGGGCGCGCGGCGTGGGCGAGTTCGAGGACCACCTGAGCGCCCTGTGCGAGACCATGCGCGTGCTGATCACCGGCGCGCCGGGCATCGCGCGCCAGCCGCTGGCCGAGCAGAAGCGGCTGTTCGTGGCGCACATCCAGCCCTGGTACGCGGCCTGCCTGCGCGACGTTGCCGCGGCCGGACCGGCGAATTTCTACAAGGTCGTCGCCGCGTTCGCCGGCGCCTTCCTGGCGGTCGAAGCCCATGCCTTCGCGGTGTGGGAGCCGGCCGATGCACCCCTTGCCGCTTGATGAGGACAACGATGGCCAACGACGACAAAGCTCCCGATCCCGCCCGCCGCAGCCTGCTGAAGGCCGCGCCGCTGGGCGCCCTGGCCGTGGTGGCGGCCCGCGCCGGCGCCGCCGAGACCGCGCCGCCCGCACCGGCGCCTGAGGAACCGGCCAAGCCGAAGGGCTACCACGAGACCGAACACATCCGCCGTTACTACAGTACGGCGGCTTACTGGTAAGAAGGAAAGAGGAGCAGCCATGACCCTGGTGAAGACTTCGCGCGACAGCGGACTGAAACGGCGCAAATTCCTGGTTGGCGCGGGCGTCACGGCCGGCGCCGCCGCGGTCGCGCGCCACCTGCCGCTGAACGTCATCGAACCGGCCGCCGCCGACCCGGCGCCGGCGCCGGCCGCGAAGACCGAGATCAAGCACACCGTCTGCAGCCACTGCTCGGTCGGCTGCTCGGTGGAGGCGGTGGTGCAGAACGGGGTCTGGGTACGCCAGGAAGCGGCCTTCGACTCGCCGATCAACATGGGCGCCCACTGCGCCAAGGGCGCTTCGGTGCGCGAGCACGGCTTCGGCGAGCACCGGCTGCGCTATCCGATGAAGCTGGTCAACGGCAAGTATGAGCGCATCTCCTGGGACCAGGCCATCAACGAGATCGGCGACAAGCTGCTCGAGCTGCGCCAGAAATCCGGCCCGGACGCGCTGATGCTGATCGGCAGCTCGAAGCACAACAACGAGCAGTCCTACCTGCTGCGCAAGTGGGTCTCCTTCTGGGGCAGCAACAACTGCGACCACCAGGCGCGCATCTGCCACTCGACCACGGTGGCGGGCGTGGCCCAGACCTTCGGCTACGGGGCGATGACGAACTCCTTCAACGACCTGCACTACAGCAAGGCCGTCCTGTTCATCGGCTCGAATCCGGCCGAGGCCCACCCGATCTCGATGCTGCATTTCCTGCACGCGAAGGAACTGGGCGCGAAGATGATCGTGATCGATCCGCGCTTCACGCGCACCGCGCGCTTCGCCCACCACTATGTGCGGGTCCGTCCGGGCACCGACATCGCGCTGGTGTGGGGCATGCTGTGGCACATCTTCGAGAACGGCTGGGAAGACAAGGAATACATCGCCGCCCGCACCAACGGCATGGACGAGGTGCGCAAGGAAGTCGCCAAGTGGACCCCGGACAAGGTCAGCGACGTGACCGGCGTGCCCGAGTCCGCGGTGCGGATGGCGGCCGAAATGCTGGCCAAGAACAAGCCGTCCTCGGTGGTCTGGTGCATGGGCATCACCCAGCACCACGTCGGCACCGCCAACGTGCGCGCCCTGTGCATCCTGCAGCTGGCGCTGGGGAATATCGGCGTGCAGGGCGGCGGCGCCAACATCTACCGGGGCCACGACAATGTGCAGGGCGCGACCGACGTCGGCCCGAACGGCGATTCGCTGCCGGGCTATTACGGCATCGCCGAGGGCGCCTGGAAGCACTTCGCCGCGGTCTGGGGCGTCGACTACGAGTGGATCAAGTCGCGCTTCGGCTCCAAGGAACTGATGGAGAAGCCCGGCATCACGGTGTCGCGCTGGTTCGACGCCGTCAACGAAGACAACCAGTACGTCGACCAGCCGAGCAACCTGCGCGCCGTGATCTACTGGGGCCACGCGCCGAACAGCCAGACCCGCCTGCCGGACATGAAGAGGGCGATGCAGAAGCTCGACATGCTGGTCGTGATCGACCCGTACCCGAGCATGACGGCCTCGATGCACGGGCGCGAGAATGGCGTCTACCTGCTGCCGGCGGCCTCGCAGTTCGAGTGCCAGGGTTCGGTCACGGCATCGAACCGCTCGATCCAGTGGCGCGAGCGGGTGATCCAGCCGCTGTTCGAGTGCAAGACCGACCACGAGATCATGTACCTGTTCGCGCGCAAGCTGGGCTTCGGCGACGAGCTGGTCAAGAACATCAAGGTGGTCAACAACGAGCCGGTGATCGAGGACATCCTCCGCGAGATCAACCGCTCCTGCTGGACCATCGGCTACACCGGCTGCTCGCCGGAGCGGCTCAAGCTGCACATGCAGAACAAGCACACCTTCAATCCGACCACCATGCGCGCCGACGACGGTCCCTGCAAGGGCGACTACTACGGCCTGCCGTGGCCGTGCTGGGGCACGCCGGAGATGAAGCACCCGGGCACGCCGATCCTGTACGACCTGCACAAGTCGGTCGCCGAGGGCGGCCTGCCGTTCCGCGCCAACTGGGGCGTCGAGCACGGCGGCGAGAGCCTGCTGGCGGCCGACGGCTCGACCAACAAGGACAGCGAGCTCGACGTCGGTTATCCGGAATTCGACCACGTGTTCATGAAGAAGCTCGGCTGGTGGGCCGATCTCACGCCGGAAGAGCAGAAGGCGGCCGAGGGCAAGAACTGGAAGACCGACCTGTCGGGCGGCATCATCCGGGTCGTCATCGCCCACGGCTGCGCGCCCTGGGGCAATGCGCGGGCACGCTGCAACGTCTGGAACTTCCCGGACCCGGTGCCGGTCCACCGCGAACCGCTCGTCTCGCCGCGCCGCGACCTGGTCGCGAAGTACCCGACCTACGACGACAAGGCCGCGTTCTGGCGCCTGCCGACCCTGTACAAGTCGGTCCAGCAGGTCGACTTCTCGAAGGATTACCCGCTCATCATGACCTCCGGCCGCCTGGTCGAGTTCGAGGGCGGCGGCGAGGAAACCCGTTCGAACCCCTGGCTGGCCGAGCTGCAGCAGAACATGTTCTGCGAGGTGAATCCGAACGATGCGGCCCAGATCGGCGTCAAGCTGGGCGATTTCATCTGGGTCCAGACCCCGACCGGGGCCAACCTGAAAGTGATGGCGATGGTGACCCAGCGCGTGCCCGAAGGCCTGGTCTGGATGCCGTTCCACTTCGGCGGCTGGTGGATGGGCGAGGACCTGGAAAAGCATTATCCCGAAGGCGGCGCACCGGCCGTGCGCGGCGAGGCCGTCAACACCGGCTGGACCTATGGCTATGACGCCGTGACGATGATGCAGGAAACGAAAGTGTCGATGTGCCGCCTGGTGCGCGCATAACCGGGTAACGTCGTCCCCGCGCAGGCGGGGACCCAAGTTTAGGAGTTTTGCCATGGCCGCAAGGATGAAGTTTATTTGCGACACCGAGCGCTGCATCGACTGCAACGGCTGCGTGACGGCGTGCAAGAACGAGAACGAGACGCCGTGGGGCGTGAACCGGCGCCGCGTGGTGACCATCAACGACGGCGTCCCCGGCGAGCGCTCGATCTCGATGGCCTGCATGCACTGCACCGACGCCCCCTGCCTGGCGGTGTGTCCGGTCAACTGCATTTACCACACCGAGGACGGCATCGTGCTGCACTCGAAGGACCAGTGCATCGGCTGCGGCTATTGCTATTACGCCTGCCCGTTCGGCGCGCCGCAGTTCCCGGAAAGCGGCCTGTTCAACCACCGCGGCAAGATGGACAAGTGCACCTTCTGCTCGGGCGGCCCGGAACCGGACACCTCGGAAGCCGAGTTCAAGAAATACGGCCGCAACCGCATCGCCGAAGGCAAGCTGCCGGCCTGCGCCGAGATGTGCGGCACCAAGGCCCTGATCGCCGGCGACGCCGGCATCATCTCGGACATCTACCGCCAGCGCGTCGAGACCCGCGGCTACGGTCCGGAACTGTGGGGCTGGGATATCGCCTACGGCAAGCCGAAGCGCGGCGGCGAGATCAAGGCCACCGGCGAAGGCCCGCGCCCGAACCAGAACCTGAAGGATACGCAGAACGATCCGGGGAGGCTGCCGACATGAAGCGACTATTCCTCATTCTCCTGCCGCTGGCGCTGCTGTCCGGCTGCCTCGAGGTCGACCAGCATCCGAAGTGGGTGAAGGGCCAGTACGCCGGCAAGAAGGACAACCGCCCCTTCGCCACCTGGTTCCACAACGACCGCCTGTCCTGGTGGGGCACGATCAGCAACCGCAACCAGCACCAGAACGAATACAACCGGGCCAATCCCTGAGGAGCCGACCATGCGATCATTCCACTGGTGTGCGTCCCTGCTGATGGCGTTCTTCATGGCGCTGAGCCTGTCGACGGCCTGGGCCGGGGTGCCGAACAATCGCGCGCAGCCGGCCTACGCCGAGGAACAGACCATCCTCCAGGCCGAGAAGGATTCGCGCTCGCCCGAACCGGGTCTCGCCTCGAAGGATTCCGGCCGCGTGCACATCGACCGACACTACCTCGGCCAGTACGGCCAGAAGGAAGGCACGGTGATCGTCCAGCGCGGCGGCAACGAATGGCGCGTGCTGCGCAACGGGCCGCTGGCGATGCTGTCCGGCGTCGTGCTGGTGCTGGCGCTGCTGGGGGTGTTGGTGGTCGCGAAGGTGGTCGGCAAGATCAAGGCCGACGAGCCGGATACGGGACGGCGCATCCGCCGCTTCACGGACTGGGAGCGCTTCATCCACTGGGCCACGGCGATCAGCTTCATCATCCTGGCCGTCACCGGCCTGGTGATCCTGTTCGGCAAGAAGATCCTGATTCCGCTGCTGGGGCACGACATCTTCGCCTTCATCGCCTACATCTTCAAATACCTGCACAACTTCATCGGCCCGCTGTTCATCCTGTGCTCGGTGGCGATGTTCTTCACCTTCCTGCACCGGAATTTCTTCCGCCGCATCGACTGGCTGTGGTTCCGCAAGGGCGGCGGCATGCTGACCCATGAGCATGTGCCGGCCGGCTTCTTCAACGCCGGCGAAAAGAGCTGGTTCTGGTTCGGCGTGACCCTGCTGGGCCTGGTGATGTCGATCAGCGGCCTGGTCCTGGACTTCATCACCTTCGGCCAGACCCGCTACGTGCTGCAGATCGCCAACTACCTGCACCTGCTCGGCGCCACCTTCTACATCGCCGCCGCCATGGGCCACATCTATATCGGCACCTGGGGTACGCCGGGCGCCTACCACGCCATGCGCCATGGCGACGTCGACGAGTCCTGGGCCAAGGCCCACCACGGCGTGTGGTACGACGAGGTGAAGGCCGGCGTACCGGTCGGCACCTTCGACAAACACGTGCCGCCGCCCGACCATCCGCCATCCGGCAGTGCGCCCGGCAATCTGCCGCCCGGAGTCCGCCCATGAAAGCATCAATTTTTCTTATGCATGCAACGACCGTGGCGCTGTTGCTGGCCGCGGCCGCCTGCACGCGCCACGGTGACCAGGCCATGCGCGAGACCAAGTTCCCGGGCATGGTCACGGCCGGCGGCGGCACCAGCGGCCAGGTGATGGCGCGCAACGACAAACGCAAGACCGACGCGACCTATGCGGGCGGCACCCCGGGCATCGCCGGCGGCGCCGGCGGCAATACCGCGGGCGCGGGTACCGGCGGCAGTGTGACCGAAACCGGCCAGGGACCGAGCAAGGGCGTGTCGACGCCGGCCAAGGGTAGCGCGCAGATGGGCGCCACCGATAAGCCGTCCGGCGACAGCGGCACCAACCCGGTCAAGCCGGATGCCGCGCCGGCGCCGCAGCCGGCCGCCGCCCACCGCGACCCCGGTGCAAACAGCGCCGCGCCGGGACGCTGACAGAAGGAGGACCATGCCATGAGGACGCATCATTTCAGGCGCAGGCATAGCGGACGGCATCCTGCGATCAAGACCGCCTTGCTGATCGCGGGGCTGCTGCTGGCGAGCGTCGCCTGGGCGGCGCTGCCGCCGCCGACCCCGGCCCAGCAGCAGGCCGCCGCCGAGAAAAAGGCCAAGGCCGACGCCCAGGCCGCCAAGGACAAGGAAAGCCTGGCGGCTTCGATGGACGCCGTCACCGCACACTGGCGTTCGCGCGCCGCCCAGCAGGGTTGGAAGAGCCATCCCGCGGTCGCCATCGCGGCAGCCGCCCCGGCTGCCGGCGCCGCTGCCGCGCCAGTGACCGCGGCCGGGGCTGCCAGCCCGCCGCCGCCGGGATCGCTGGGCGCGGGCAACACGACCGCCGCCGGCCAGGCGTCCCCGAATCCCGCGATCAAGAGCGAAAAGCTGGGAACGGCGCCGCCGAGCCAGGACGTCAAGAAGGGGCAGACCAGGCCCCAGCCGAAGGATATGCCGCCGACCGTCCAGAAAGGGACGCCGACGGACGTGAGCAAGAAGTGAAAAAGGAAGCGGACAAGCGATGAAAATGGGCAGCATGCCGATCGCGGTGCTGATGCAGCGCCGCAGCGTCAAGCACATCTGGGCCGACGAAGCCTGGGAAGCGGTGGGCGTGGTGCCCGACCGCGGCAACCTGGCGCAGGTGCAGATGCTGAGCCAGACGCCGGAGCGCGACTACTACCTCGTCTCCGGGCTCGAACTCGAGCTCTACACCGACGAGAACGAAGGCTACTACGAGAACGTGCTGGCGCCCGAATCCAAGGTCTTCGTGCTGTGGCGCATGGAGGACGGGCGGGCGATGCCGGTGCGGGCTTCGGTCAGCTATGTCGAAGGCACGCGCATGTTCGACTCCGGCGAAAACGCCGACGGCGTGACCATGCCGGCCGATATCTACGCCTGGGTGGCGAGCTACCTGCGCGAGCATTACCAGCCCAAGCCGCGCCGCGGCCGCCAGCACGGATGATGCGCGGATGACCGAGCGCGCCATGCCCGAAGAAGGATTCCTGCGCCGCTGGGCGCGCCGCAAGACCGAGGTCCGCGAGGGACGCGAGCCGGCGCCCGCGCCCCTGGCCGAGGCAACGCAGGACGATGCGGTTGCGCTGCCCGTTCCGCAGCCGCTGCGGACGGCGCCCGAGCCCGATGCGCCGCGCCCGCCGCCCACCCTGGAGGATGTGGCCGCGCTGGACGCGGACGCCGATTTTTCCGCCTTCGTGGCCCGCGGCGTCGACCAGGCCGTGCGCCGCAGCGCGCTGAAAAAACTGTTCGCGGACCCGCACTTCAATGTGATGGACGGGCTGGACGTCTACATCGACGACTACACCAAGCCCAGCCCCATGTCCGAAGCGATGCTGGCCTCGCTCGAGCATGCGAAGAGCGTGTTCATGAAGATGATCGGGGACGAGCCGGAAGACGCGAAAGCAGAACAAGACGTAGAACCACACGCAGCACCACACGCAGCACCACAACAACCACCTGAACAAGAGACACAATGAATATCCGTTTCATCGAAGGACAGGGCGCCGATCCGGCTGGGGAAGCGCGCAACCTGCTCGCCCGCACGGCCGCCATCGCCGCGATCGCCGGCATCGAGCCGGTCGAGGCGCTGGACACGGTCGGCTACCGCTCCGCCGGCCGCACCCTGGTCATCGGCAGCAGCTTTCATGCGCTGCCCTGGGCCGACCGCCTCGCCGGCGGCCTGAACGTGACCGTACTGCTGCTGGACGAGGAAGCGCAGGGGGAAAACCGGCCCCCGCTGCGCATCTATCCCGTCTTCCAGGCCCGTGCGGTGGTGCTGAGCGGCTGGCTGGGCGCCTTCCAGGCGACCTGGCAGGCGCCCGGCAAGGCGCCGGAACACGGCAAGTTCGACCTGGTGCTGGACCTCGGCGCCAGCCCCCAGATCAGCACCCACCAGCATCCGCACGGCTACCACGCGCCGGGTCCGGATGAGGCCGCCCGTGCGCAAGCGGTCGAGCAGCTGCTGGACATGGTCGGCGAATTCGAGAAGCCGAAATACTTCAGCTACAAGGAGCGCCTGTGCGCCCACAGCCGCAACCAGCTGGTCGGCTGCAACGCCTGCGTCGAGATCTGCTCGGCCGGCGCGATCGAAGGCGCGGGCGACCTGGTCAAGGTGAACCCCTACCTGTGCGCCGGTTGCGGCGCCTGCACCACGGTCTGCCCGACCGGGGCCATGTCCTATGCCTACCCGAGCGCAAGCCATACGGGCGGCCGCATCAAGACCGCGCTGCAGGCCTATGCGGACGCGGGCGGGCTCGAGCCGGTCCTGCTGCTGCACGGCGTGGAAGGGGCGGCCCTGCTGGCCCAGGCCGAGGCCGGGCAGGGCAGCGCCATCCCGGGACGCCTGCTGCCGCTCGGCCTGCACCATACCGCCTCGACCGGCATCGACCTCTGGTTCAGCGCGCTGGCCTATGGCGCGGCCGGCGTCACGGTCCTGATGACGGAAGCCGAGGCGCCGCAGTACGCGGCCGCGCTGGCGCAGCAGATGGAAATCGCCCAGGCGATCCTGGACGGCCTCGGTTACGCCGGTCCGCACCTGCAGCTGCTGCGCGCGAGCAGCCCGGACGAGCTGGCGCTCGCCCTGCAGCACGCCCCGCGCGGCCAGGCGCCGGCCCAGCGCGCCGGCTTCAACGTCGCCCAGGACAAGCGCAACACGCTCGACTACGCCCTCGACCACCTGGTGCGCCACGCGCCCGCGCAGGTCGCGGAAATCGCGCTGCCCCCCAAGGCACCCTTCGGCACGCTGGCGGTGGATTCGGCCGCCTGCAGCCTGTGCATGTCCTGTGTCGGCGCCTGCCCGAGTTCCGCGCTGATGGATGGCCAGAACGCGCCCCAGCTGCGCTTCGTCGAGAAGAACTGCGTGCAGTGCGGCCTGTGCGCCACCACCTGTCCCGAAGATGCGATTCGCCTGGTGCCGCGCATGAACCTGACGGAGACGCGCAAGCAGACCGTGGTGCTGAACGAAACCCAGCCCTTCCACTGCATCCGCTGCAGCAAGCCCTTCGGCACCCTGCGCATGGTGGAGATGATGCTGGCGCGCCTGGCCTCGCATCCGGCCTTCGCGGGGAACATCGACCGCATGCGCATGTGCGGCGACTGCCGCGTGATCGACATGATGACGCCGCGGGACGAGGTCAGCATCGGCGACGTGAAGGAGTTGCGGCGGTAATAATCATGGCAGAATGTTCGCACTAGAAAATAAATTTCCGCGAACAAGGAGACAGCCATGGCCGCAACACCCTACGAGCGCTTCATCCAGGCGCGCGACTTCCTGCAAGAGCATCGCGTCGACTACGACACCGCCTACCGCGACTACCGGGCGCCCGAACTCCATGAATTCAACTGGGCGCTCGACTTCTTCGACGTCCAGGCGCGCGATAACCAGGCCCCGGCCCTGTGGGTGGTCGAGGAAGACGGCGGCGAGAAGAAGATCAGCTATGCCGACATGGCCGCGCGCTCGAACCGGGTGGCCAACTGGCTGCGCGAACGGGGCGTGGTGCGCGGCGACCGCGTCCTGCTGATGCTGCCGAACCGCGTCGAGCTGTGGGAGATCATGCTGGCCGGGATCAAGCTGGGCGCCGTGCTGGTGCCGACCACGATGCTGGTCTCGCCCGCCGACCTCGAAGACCGCCTGCAGCGCGGCCACATCCGCCACGTGATCGCCCAGGCATCGGAAACCCACAAGTTCGGGGAACTGGCCGGCGACTACACCCGCATCGCGGTCGGCGGCAGGCCGGACGGATGGGCCGACTTCGCCGACAGCGCCGCCGCGGACGCGCAGTTCGCCGCGGATGGCGTCACGATGGCCACCGACCCGCTGCTGCTGTACTTCACCTCCGGCACCACCGCCAAACCCAAGCTGGTGCTGCACAGCCAGCAGAGCTATCCGGTCGGCCACCTGTCGACCATGTACTGGATCGGCCTGAAGCAGGGCGACGTCCACTGGAACATCAGCTCGCCCGGTTGGGCCAAGCATGCCTGGAGCTGCTTCTTCGCGCCATGGAATGCCGGCGCCACCATCTTCGTCTACAACTATGAGCGCTTCTCGGCACGCGCCTGCCTGGATGTGATCTGCCGCTGCGGCGTGACGTCGCTGTGCGCGCCGCCGACCGTGTGGCGCATGATGATCAAGGAAGACCTGACGGCCTGGAAGCCGCCGCTGCGCGAGCTGGTCGGCGCCGGCGAGCCGCTGAATCCGGAAGTGATCGAACAGGTCGAGCGCGCCTGGGGCATCCGCATCCGCGATGGCTTCGGCCAGTCCGAAACCACCTGCCAGATCGGCAATCCGCCGGGGCAGCTGGTCAAGCCGGGCTCGATGGGACGGCCGCTGCCGGGCTACCGCGTGACCCTGCTCGACATCGACGAGCAGCCGGCCGAAGAGGGCGAGATCGCGTTGACGCTCGACCCGGCCCCGCTCGGCCTGATGCTGTGCTACGAGGGCGACGAGGCCAAGACCGCGGACGTCATGCGCGGCGGCCATTACCACACTGGCGACACCGCCAGCATCGACGCGGACGGCTACTATTTCTACGTCGGCCGCAACGACGACGTGTTCAAGTCCTCGGACTACCGCATCAGCCCCTTCGAACTGGAGAGCGTGCTGATCGAGCACCCGGACGTGCTGGAGGCGGCGATCGTGCCCAGCCCAGATCCGCTGCGCCTGTCGGTGCCGAAGGCCTTCATCACGCTGCGTCCCGGCGTCGAGCCGACCCGCGACCTGGCCGGCGCCATCTTCGCCTTCGCGCGCGAACGCCTGTCGCCCTACAAGCGGATCCGCCGCCTGGAGTTCACCGAGCTGCCGAAGACCATCTCCGGCAAGATCCGCCGGGTCGAGCTGCGCAAGGCCGAGCAGGCAGGCGCGCGGGCCGGCGCCGAATTCCGCGAGGAGGACTTTGCGGGCTGAGTTGCGGGCTCAGTTGCGGGCTCAGTTGGGGGCGGAATCGCGGCCCGGGATGCGATGCCAGGAGCGGCGCCGGTGCTGAACGCGCTGCAGGAGCTGCTGCGGCCGCCCCCGGGCATGGCCTTCGACTTCAGCCAGCCGCCCGGCGAGCCGGCCCTGATGCCGGCGGACGGCGTCTCCTGGCGGGTGTTTGCCAATCCGGTCGTGCTGTTCGTCGGCGGGGTCGCGGCGGTCCTGCTCGAGCTGGCCGAACCCTCGGTGCGCTCGGGCGTCTGGGACCACAGCAGCTTCCGGCGCGACCCGGGCCTGCGCCTGCGCCGTACCGGCTTCGCGGCCATGATGACGGTCTATGGGCCGCGTTCGGCGGCGGAAAGACTGATCGCGCGCGTGGTGCGCCTGCACGAGCAGGTGGAAGGGCGTACGCCCGATGGCCTCGCTTATCGCGCCAACGATCCGCGCCTGCTCGACTGGGTGCATGCGAGCGCCACCTTCGGCTTCACCCAGGCCTACCATCGCTATGCCTGGGCTTTGTCCGCGCGGGAGAAGGACCGCGCGTTTGCCGAATCCGGCGCCTCCGCGCTGCTGTATGGCGCGACCGGCACACCGGACTCCTGGGCCGCGTGGGAAGCGCTGCTCGCCGCCACCGCGCCCGGCCTGGAGGGGTCAGGCATCCTCGACGACTTCATGCGCATCATGGGCGAGGCGGCGATCCTGCCCGCGCCGCTGCGTCCCCTGCAGCGCCTGCTGGTGCGCGCCGCGGTCGACATCGCGCCCGAGCCGCTGCGTTCGCTGCCGCAGCTGCGCGGACGCGGCCTGCGCATCGGTGAGGCCGCCGTGGTGCGGCTGCTGGCGCGCAGCGGCATGCTGCTGCCGCTGGGAGATACGCCGCCGCGGCAGGCGGCCCGGCGGCTTGCGGCTCGCACCAGTACACGGTTGTAATGAGGCGCGTGTGACACGGCTCGTGCATTTCGGTCAATAATAGGCATCCTCTTCGTTCACCCATCGTCCATGAATCCGCAATGAGCAAGGAAAAAAACTACGAAGTCAGGAAGTCGCCGGTCCACGGCAACGGCGTGTTCGCCATCCGTCCGATCGCAGCCGGCGAGCGCATCATCGAATACCGCGGCGAGCGCATCAGCTGGGACGCCGCCACCGAGCGCGCCGCGCAGCAGGGCGGCCCGGTCAACCATACCTTCTACTTCAGCCTGGCCGACGGTAACGTGATCGACGGCGGCCGGCGCGGCAACGATGCGCGCTGGATCAACCACGCCTGCGAGCCGAACTGCGAAGCCTACGAGGAAGACGGCCGGGTCTATATCCACGCCCTGCGCGACATCGACGAGGGCGAGGAGCTGAACTACAATTACGCGCTCATCTACGACGAACGCCATACGCCCGCGCTCAAGCGCCTGTTCGCCTGCCGCTGCGGCACCCCGGCCTGCAGCGGCACCATGCTGGCGCCGAAGCGCCGCGCGAAAAAGAAAGCCCTTCAATGAAACCTGTCGTCCGCAGCCTGCTCGAAACCGATCTGTACAAATTCACGATGTGGCAGGCCTTCCTGCACATGCACCCGGGCGCCATCGGCGAATACGAATTCAAGTGCCGCAACACGCCGGCCTTTCCGCTGGCCGAACTGAAGGACGAAATCGATCGCGAGCTGGACCATCTGTGCGAAATGATGTTCAGCGAAGAGGAGGTGGCGTACCTGCGCTCGCTGCGTTTCATCAAGAGCGACTTCGCCGACTTCCTGACCCTGTTCCGCTTCCAGCGCAAGTTCATCCGCGTCGAGACCGACGGCCCGCACCTGCGCATCCGCGCCTCCGGCCCGATCGTGCACGTGATGGGTTTCGAGATCTTCGTGCTCTACATCGTCAACGAACTGTATTTCCGTCGTGTCGACCAGGCGGCGGCGCTGGAAGAGGCTCGGCGCCGCCTGCGGCAGAAGATCGACGAATTCCGCGCCTTCGACCTGGAGCCGAAGCGCCTGAACCCCTTCGATTTCTTCGACTTCGGCGTGCGCCGCCGCTTTTCCGGCGAATGGCACGAAGAGGTGGTCGAAACCATGGCGCGCGAGCTGCCCCAGTATTTCCGGGGCACCTCGAACGTCTACCTGGCGAAGAAATTCAACCTGGTGCCGATCGGCACCATGGCCCACGAATACATGCAGGCCTTCCAATCCTTCGACGTGCGCCTGCGCGACTTCCAGAAGAAGGCGCTGGAGGACTGGGTCCAGGAATACCGCGGCGACCTCGGCACCGCGCTGACCGACGTGGTCGGCATGGACGCCTTCCTGCGCGATTTCGACCTGTATTTCGCCAAGCTCTTCGATGGCCTGCGGCACGATTCCGGCGATCCGGTCGAGTGGGGCGAGAAGGCGCTGGCCCATTACACGAAGCTGCGCATCGATGCCCGCACCAAGCGCCTGGTGTTTTCGGACGCGCTGACGGTGCCGAAGGCCCTGGACCTGTACCGCCACTTCGCCGACCGCGTGCAGCTCGGTTTCGGCATCGGCACCAAGCTCACCAACGACACCCAGTTCGAGCCGCTGAACATCGTCATGAAACTCACGCGCTGCAACGGCCAGCCGGTAGCCAAGCTGTCCGACAGCCCGGGCAAGGGTATGGGGACGGACGAGACCTTTATCGCTTATTTAAGGCAGGTCTTCGATCAACATATTTAATACAGAATGCATTAATTCACATTATTTCCATTTGTACGATTTCATTATTTTCTTTAGAGATATTGAACGTTATTTTTATTAATGAATGAGTTCAAGATGTCGTTTTTGGCCGTCAAATTATTCATAAATATAGACTTTCAGTAAGGACTTGGATTATAGTATTTACATGTCTCATCAAGTAGAAGTACGGACATTGGTACGTAAGAAAACATCACCAAGAGCGCTGACATGAAGTGAGTAAAACGTTCAGCGGATGTTCTTATTTTTCTAAAAAGAAAATATAATGTCCAATATACATAATCTGTTGAATAAACCCATTCGTGTCCTGGTCGTCGAGAATCATCAGCTGATGCTATGGGCGCTGACCAAGTTGATCAACGGCCACAGGCCCCTGATGGAAGTGGTCAGCATCGCGAGCAATCAAACCGATGCGCTCCTGCAGATTCCCGGCGTGACGCCCGACCTCGTCCTGATGCGCAGCGACCTCGCGAAGTTGACGGTGGACGGCCTGCTGCCGGAGGCGCTCATCAGCGGGCGCCGCACACTGCTGTTCATGGAAGAGGTCACGGAAGAAAGCCTGGCATCGAGCGTCCGCTGCGGCGCACACGGCTTGCTGACCCGGCGCTCCAGCGCCGACGAGGTCATCAAGGCCATCGAAAAGACCCATGAAGGCGAGTTGTGGTTCGGCCGCGAAGCGACCGGCATCGCCTTGCAGGTCATGCGGCGCGCGCGCGAAGAGCCGTCCGTCGCCGAGCCCAAAGCTCACTTTGGCTTGTTGACCCCGCGGGAGCGCAAGGTATTGCGCGCTGTCGTCGATAACAAAGTTCGCACCAATAAGGATTTGGCGAAAGAACTCTTTATTTCGGAATCGACTTTGCGGAATCATCTTTCTTCGATTTACCAGAAGCTGGGCGTTGGCAATCGGCTCGATTTGTATGTCTATGCGCAGAGCCACCTGAGCGTGGGCGTGGAAGATAATTCTTCCGTCAGAAAGTCGCGTTTGAAAATGGAAATTTCTGCTTGAGGCTGAAAATACGGTTTTTACCTCCGCATTAAAAAAATCGCGACCATGGAACATCCTGGTCGCGATTTTTCGTTCTCCCGTCTTCAGTCGGTGACCGGATAGGAGCGCAGAGTGACGACGCCCGATGGCGACGTCACTTTCACGGTCAGCGATGCGCTGCTGACCGTGTTGCTGCACTTGAGGAACTGGTCCTGTACGGCGTCGCTCTGCATCTGGACGGGGTAGATCCACACTGCGGCGCTGGGTTCGTTTGTGTTGGGAACCACGATGGATGCCGGACTCAGCAATGTACCGTTGCTGGCCGTGAATTCGATCTTCGTGCCAGCCGGTAGGATATTACCCGGCAGATCGAAAGGCAGGTCCAGGGAGCCATCCGCACCCGCCCGGTTCATCAGGAACACTGTCGGGTTGGTGTCGCGGATCGCCAGGCGCAGCGTGACCGGCGTATTAACGAACGGCGTACCCGAAACGCAATGGCTTAAGGAGAATTGCTGCGCATCCAAGGAAGTAACCGCGGCGGTGCTGGTGGACAGGACCTGTACCAGGGCGCCGCGCACATGGGTTACTGGCCGGGTGGAAGCAGCGTCCAGCCTGAGTACACCGTTGTACTGGCCGTCACCCGCAGGATTCCAGCCCTGAACGCCATTCGAGTCGATAAAGGTTTCCCCGTCTACCCGCTGCCCGTTGTTCTTGTACCACCGGTCGTCCGGCGAGCGGGGATTGAACGGTGCGCCCGGCGTGGGGTCGACACCCCAGTTGGCATTCGCATGCCGGTTGGTGATGGCGCGGTCGTTGCGGAAAGGCTCGCCAAGATCCTGGAAAGGCTCGCCGACCGAATACAAATTGTCGCCGTTGGTATCGAAGAAGCTCTCCTCGCCCAAGGCGTAGGCCAGCACGGTCACCCGGCCATCCGCCGGCCGTGGGTTGGCGGCACAGAAGCGCACCGTGCAGGCGCCAGGGATGCCTTTCTGCTGGATCAACGAGCCATCCGTGAGTGTCGTGCTGACCAGGCCGGTCAGGCAGGAGGCGTCGATCGAGCCGCCCTCGGCGGTGAAACTGACGGCCGTGCCGTCCGGCGCGGGATTGTTGAAGTGGTCGGCCAGCCTGACCGTCACGTTCGATCCGAACGGCGCCGGGCAACCGTCGTACTCCATGCCTTCGACGTTATAGATGGCTGTCGACAGGCTGAAGCTGTTCTGGTCCGGCACGCCGGTCGACACCACGAGCTGGTCGGACACTGTTGTGATGATCTGGGCGGCACTGTCCTTGCTGCCCGGAATGCTGGCGATGACGCGTACCGGCGTATTGACGGTGCCGCCGAAAACGATGGTGCTCGCCGTACCGTCGGCGCCGGTGGTGGCGGTGTCCGCGCTCAGCCTCAGGCCGCCGACGGTCGTGCTCAGGGCGAAGGAGATCGGCTGTCCCGACACCGGGTTGCCGTTGGGGTCGCGCAGCTTGAAGACCACGACCGAGGATTCCTGCCGTCCGGCGCCGCCGGTGCCCTTCAGCGAGATATTCTGGGGCAGGGCCGAGACGAAGGCGAGCTGGCCCGGCAGCGCGCGTTCCACATTCACCGTCCCGGTCTGGCTTGTGGTGGCGCCGGCCAGCGTGGTGGAGGCCGTCACGAGATCGGGCGCGCCGCAACCCTTGTCGATATACGAGGTCGTGGCGACGCCGTTGACGGTCGTCACCGGCGAGCTGATGACGGCTTTGCCGGCGGTGGCGCAGGGGGAACTGAAGCTGACCGATTGCGCCGGCGCAAAGGGCTTGCCGCCGTCCAGCACCGTGACCGAGAGGCTGGCGGTGCCGCCGGCGGGCAGCGGCGATGGATTGCTGCTCAGGGCGCTCATCGTCAGCACCGGGAAGGCGACCGCGTAGCTCGTGCTGCCGGTGACGGCGGCGCTGCCCACGGTGGCGCTTGCGCTCAGCGTGAAGGCGCCCGCCTCGGTGCCGGGCGCCACGCCGATGCTGGCCACGCCATTCGAATCGGTCAGGGCGCTGCCGGAAGCGGGCGTCAGCACCGCCGTCTTGTCGCTGCTCGTGAATCTCACGGCCACGCCGGCGAGGGCCCGGCCGCTGCTGTCCTTCACCACCGCCTTCGCCGTGCCCGGCGCAGTCGACGAAACCGTCGTGACCGGCGCGCCGCTTGCATCGCTCAGCGAGATCGCCAGCGAGGCCTGCGCGGAAGGGATGCCCGGCGCCGCGGCTGCGCTGCACGAGGGCAGGCTGCCGCTGCGCGATGGATCGAGGTTCTGGCAACCGCTGTCCGATCCGCCGCCGCATGCCGCCAGCGTGCCGGCGAGGGCGCCGGCCGTGGCCAGGATGCTTGCGCGGTGAAGGGTTTTTTTTCTCATGGACGCTCCTGGGTGAGGGTAAACGAAGGACGGGAAGAAGGAGTCGCGGCCGCGAGCAGGGCCCCATCCGGCGTGCGCAACTGCGCCAGCGCCACGGCGGCGTCCTTGCCGAGCAGGAGGCGGATGTCGGTGGGGTCGGCCAGCCGGGCCTGCTGGCGCAGGACGACCTTGCCGCCCAGCGCGGCATGCAGGGCATGCGCGGCGGCTTCGTAGCCGGGGCGGAACTCGATCCTGGTCACGGCTTCGCCGAAAGGCCTGGCATTGGTCAGGCGCCTGGCCCGGATGCCGCGCTCGGCGAGCATGTCGCGGAAGCGCTTCGCCAGGCCCGTATCGCCGTTGCCGTTCGCGATTTCCAGCCGCCCCGCTGCAGCAGGGGCCGTCGCCGCGCGTGCGGGCGCGGCTGCAGCCAGCGGATGCGGCGCGACCTCGGCGGCGGCGGCCTTCAGTTCATACACGTTTGGCCCGAGCTGGACCAGTTGCATGCCGCCGCCGGTGGAAGGACTGGCAATCACTGCCGGCGTCGTCGCGCCTGGCGTGGCGCGCGGCGCCGCCGGCACGGCCGCTTCCGTCGCGGTTCGTTCGGGAACGGGCGCGATGGCGGCCAGCGCCGCGGCGCCGTGCACGCCCGCGCCCTGTGCCAGGCGCAGATTGTTGCGGGCGCGTTCGCTGGCCGGGTCGCGCGCCAGCACAGCGCGGAAGGCCTGGGTCGCCGCCTGGTAGTCGCCCTCGAGGTAGTAGACATAGCCCAGGTTGTTGAGCGCCTGGTCCAGCGCCGGGTAATCGGTGCACACCGCCAGCAGCATCGCCCTGGCCTGCGCCAGCCGTCCCTGTTGCGCGTGGATGACGGCCGCCGCGATGCGCGCGTCCGGGGCCTTTGGATCGCGCGCGATGGCGTGGTTGTAGGCTGCCAGCGCCTGTTCCAGTTCGCCGCGCTCCTGGTGCAGGCGGCCGAGCCGGTAATAGGCCGCGGCGAGGGCGCTCGCGCCGTGGCGTACCTCCTGCACCGGCTGGAACAGCGCCTGCACCGGCGCGGGAACGCTGGTGCACGAGGACAGCATGACGGCTGACAGCACGGCCAGCCCGGCGGGACGGATCGGCATGGGGTCTCCTTTCAGTGGGCTCCGGAAAACGTCGGCAGCAGCACCCGGTAGATCTGGATGAAGGCGGGGCCCATCAGCACCACCAGCAGCGACGGGAAGATGAAGAAGATCAGTGGAAACAGCAGCTTCAGTGCGATCTTGGCGGCCTGTTCCTCGGCGCGCTGGCGCCGTTTCGTGCGCAGCTGCTCCGACTGCACGCGCAGCGAGGCGGCGATGCTGGTGCCGAAGCGTTCGGCCTGGATCAGCAGGGCCACCAGGGCGTCGACGTCCTCGACCCCGGTGCGCGTGCCGAGGTCGCGCAGCGCCTTTTCCTTGCTGCTGCCGGCGCGCAGCGCGAGCGTGACGAGGTTGAGTTCTTCGGCCAGCACGGCGCTCTTCAGGCTGATCTCGCCCGCCACGCGCGCCAGCGCCGCATCCATGCCCAGGCCCGCCTCGACGCAGATGGTCATCAGGTCGAGCGCATCGGGAAAGCTTTCGAAGATCTCGCGCTGGCGCCGCTGCGTGGCGTTGCGCAACAGCATATTCGGCAGGTAGTAGCCTGCCGCGGCGCCGCACAGCACATAGGCCAGCATGGCCGTGGTGCCGGGAGCGGTGCTGCGCAGGCTGAGTACGGTAAACACGCACATCGGCAGCACCAGCGTCAGCACGGTCTTGATGGCGAAAAACACGATCGGGGCCGAGGCCTGGCGGAAGCCCGCATTCATGAAGCGCACGCGCACGGCCGAGATTTCCTCGTCATTTTCCGGCAGCGACAATTTTGCGACCGGCGCGGCCACGGCGACGAAGCGCGGCAGCCAGGATGGCGCCCCGCCCACGGGCTTGGTCTCGCTCACGCCGATCGCATCGAGCCGCGCGCGCACCGTCCCGCCGGCGACCATGCGCAGGGCGGCGAGTGCCAGGCCGAATACGCTGCAGAACACCAGCAGCAGGAAGCCGATTTCGATGAGGCTCATGGGATTCTCCTCGCTGGAACGCGCTTCATACGCGAATCCGGATGATCTTTCGCATCACAAAAAAGCCGACCGCCATCATCCCCAGCGCGAAGCCGACCATTTTCTGCCCGGCCGAATCGGTTAACAGGAGCGCGAGAAATTGCGGATTGGTCAGCTGTATCATGCCGGCCGCGCCGAAGGGCAGCAGCCCGAGCACCCAGGCCGACATCTTGCCCTCGGCCGACAGCACCCGTACCTGGCCCAGCAGCTTGATGCGATCGCGGATGATCCTGCCGATATTGTCGAGCAGTTCGGACAGGTTGCCGCCGGTCTCGCGCTGGATCATCAGGGCCACGACGAAGTAGCGCAGGTCGGTGCTGGGCACCCGGTTCACCAGGTTGCCCAGCGCGTCGCTCATCGAGATCCCGAAGTTGATCTCGTCGAAGACGATGCCGAACTCGCCGGCGATGGGATCCTTCATTTCATCGCCCACCATCTTCAGGGCGGTCGGGAAGGCATGGCCGGCGCGCAGCGCGCGGCTGATCAGCTCGAGCGCGTCCGCCAGCTGGTTTTCGATGCGGTCCAGGCGCTTGGCGCGTGCGCGCAGCACCAGTTGCAGGGGCAGCAGGGCAAGGCCGAGGCTGAGCGCGAGCCGGGCCGGCCATGCCCACCAGTAGGCGGCTGCCCAGGCTGCAAGTCCCGCGCCCAGCGAGCAGCCGAGCAGGCCCGCCACGGTCCAGTTCTTGCCGGACTGCGCCAGCAGGCGGTCGAGCGCCGCCGTGAAGGGCAGGGCAGTAAGCATGTCCTGTACCAGCGGATGGGTGCTCATCACGCGCTTCTTGGTAATCGAGACCGGCTTCGCCGTGTCGCTGGCGGACATCGTGCGCATGCGCTGCGTCAGGCGCTGCGCTTCCGCGCCTCGCGTCGCGTGCCACGCCATGTAGGCGCCCTCGATCAGCAGCACCACGGCCAGGAAGATCAGGGTCGCGAAGACGAAATAAAGGTAGTCCATGACGTCCCCTATGCGAACTTGCGTGAGGGATCGAACAGCTCGTCCGCGACCGTCACCCCGTAGTTGCGCAGGCGCTCGAGGAAGCGGGGGCGGATGCCAGTGGCGCAGAAGTGGCCGATGATGGCGCCGTTTTCGCCGAGGCCGGTCTGCTTGAACTGGAAGATCTCCTGCATGGTGATGATGTCGCCCTCCATGCCGGTCACTTCCTGCAGCGACACCAGCTTGCGCTTACCGTCGTTCAGGCGCGATACCTGGATGACCACCCCGATCGCCGAGCTGATCTGCTGGCGCATGGCCTTGGTCGGTAAGGACGCCGCGGCCATGCTGATCATGTTTTCCAGGCGGGTGAGGGCGTCGCGCGGGCTGTTCGCGTGGATGGTCGCCATCGAGCCCTCGTGGCCGGTGTTCATCGCCTGCAGCATGTCGAGCGCCTCGCCGCCGCGCACCTCGCCCAGGATGATGCGGTCGGGGCGCATCCGCAGCGCGTTCCTCACCAGCGCGCGCTGGGTCACTTCGCCCTGGCCCTCGATGTTGGGCGGGCGGGTTTCGAGGCGCACCACGTGCGGCTGCTGAAGTTGCAGTTCGGCCGCGTCCTCGATCGTGACGATCCGCTCTTCCTGGCCGATGAAACCGGAGATCACGTTGAGCATGGTGGTCTTGCCGCTGCCCGTGCCGCCCGAGATCAGGATGTTGACCTCGGCCTTGCCCAGCCCCTGCAGGATCTCGGCCATGCCGGCCGTCATGCTGTTGTAGGCGACCAGGTCCGACAGGCGCAGCGGATCGGCCGAAAAGCGCCGGATCGACACGATGGCGCCGTCGATGGCCAGTGGCGGGATGATCGCGTTCACGCGCGAACCGTCCGGCAGGCGCGCGTCGACCATCGGACAGGATTCGTCGATGCGGCGCCCGACCCGCGACACGATCTTGTCGATGATCTTCATCAGGTGCGCCTCGTTGGCGAAGCGCACCTCGGTCAGCTCGAGCTTGCCGCGCCGCTCGACATATACCTGGCTGTGCGTGTTGACCAGGATGTCGGAGACGGAGGGGTCGGCGAGCAGCAGTTCGAGCGGACCGAAGCCGAGCATCTCGTCCTGGATGTCGCGCACCAGGTTGCCGCGCTCGACCTCGTTGATCGGCACGACTTCCTCGTCGAGCATCTGCTCGACCATGAAGCGCAGTTCGTCGCGGATCTGGTCCTGTGTCAGCTGCTGCAGGCTTTCCAGGTCGACCCGGTCGAGCAGGCCCTGGTGGATCCGGTGCTTGAGCTGCGCGTAGCCGGCGCTGTGTACGGCGCGCGGGCTGGGTTGCGCAAGACCCCGGCCGGTGACGCCTGCCAGGCGGTCACGCAGTGTCAGGATTTCTGCATCCATACCTGTTTCTCCTCAATGGCAGCCTGCTTGACGGCGGGCGCTGCCGGCGGCGCTTCCCTGGCGGGCTTGTTCAGGAGGCGCCCGAGCCAGTTCGCGTGCGCCGGGATGGCATCCCCGACGAGGCCGCGCGCCAACCCCTTGAGCGATTTGGCAATCGGGTTCTTTGCCGACAGCTTGAGCACCGGGATGCCCTGGTTGACCGAGGCGGCGGCGGTCTCGAAGTGGTTCGGTACCAGGCGCCAGATGGGCGTGCCGCAGGCCGCTTCCAGGTCCTGCAGCTTGACGTGGGCGTTCTTCTGGTGGCGGTTGACGATCACCTGCACCTTGTCCGGCGAATAACCGAGCGAGCGGAACACGTCGAGCAGGCGCTTGCCGTCGCGCACGTAGGGCAGGGTGGTCTGCAGCACCGGGAAGATGGTGTCGGCCAGGTCGAGCGCGCGCACCCCGACCGGGTCGAGGCTGCGCCCGACGTCGAGCACCACGAAGTCGTAGTGGCGGCGCGCCAGGCTCAGCAGCTTGTCGATGTGGGTCGGCGTGATGTCGCCGGCGTGCACCGGATCGTCGGGCGCCGCCAGCACCGAGAAGGTGGAGGTGATCGGCATCATGATCGAGGCCAGCAGCGAGGCGTCGAGGCGATGGATCTGCAGCGCCGCGTCGGCCAGGGTGGCGGGCGGCTTGTGGTCGGCCACGAACAGCGAGGCGTCGCCGAATTGCAGGTTAAGGTCGATCAGGGCGACGCGCTGCTTGCACTCGGTCGCCAGCGCATAAGCGAGATTGGTGGCGAGGAAGGTCGCGCCGCTGCCGCCCTTGCAGGACACGAAGGCGAGGACCTTGCCGTTGACATGCTCGTGCTGTTCCAGCTTTTCGCGCATCCGCGCCAGTGCCGGGAACAGGGTGGCGGCGGAGACGGGCGCCGGCAGCACCTCGCGCACCCCGGCGCGCATGGCCTCCATCATGAACTCCACCGTCTGTTCGGCCGACAGGATCATCGTGATCATGCGCGGATGGGCGGCCCCGAGCGCTTCGAGGCGCGCCAGTTCCCCGACCTGCGGCTGGTCGAGCAGCAGCAGGTCCGGCATGTTGGACCCGGCATGGCTGCTGAAGCGTTCGAGCGAACCGGCGGACAGGTTCAGTTCGTCGCCGGGGCTGCGCTCCCGCACCAGCCTGGCGATCTCGAGCAGGTGCTTTTCATTGCGTGATACGGCGGCGATTTTCACGGTGACTCCTTGTTAATTACTTTGCTGCACACGACGGAGATTTATCCACTGCATACCGGGTTCGACACTTCTGCGCCCGCGGGCCCGAAGGCACTGCGCATGCTTTCCCTGGGCAGTGTGGTGCTAAAGGGCGGAAACAAAGACGAGAAGTTGAAAAAAGGGTTGTAAGTCTGTACTTCGGTCGGTTTGGCGATCGATACCGTGACCTGAAGGCAGGAATTGACGGTGCAGCCACCTGGCTCGTAAACGACCTTGATGTCGGCCGTCGTGATGACGGGGAACAGTGCGGTCATGCGGCTGCGGATGGAGGCGTCGTCGAGGTTGCACACGACGGCCAGCCGTGCGCCGAGGCGGGTGGCCTCGGTAGCCGCGTTCCAGTAGAAGCCGACCCGGCCGAATTCCATCATGGCGAACAGTAGCGGCAGCAGGATCGTGGCCGCGACCAGCGCGAATTCGACGGCAGCGGCGCCGGCTTGGGTGCGCAGAAGGGGTGGGGTGCGGATGCTCATAGCGCCTGCACCATCGTGGCCTGGATCGGCCCGAAAACGATATTCCGGACAAAACCGGGCACTGCGCTGGCGAAGGTAAAGCCGACGACTTCAACACGGACCAGGTTCACGACGCCGCGCCCGGTCGGTTGCAGGTTGAACTGTGCCGGGTCCGAAATGCGGTCGCGCACCTTGACCAGGCTGGAAGACATGCCGGGCACAAGGGGCGGCACCTTGGTG
Source organism: Massilia sp. WG5 (assembly GCF_001412595.2). Taxonomy (NCBI): domain Bacteria; kingdom Pseudomonadati; phylum Pseudomonadota; class Betaproteobacteria; order Burkholderiales; family Oxalobacteraceae; genus Massilia; species Massilia sp. WG5. The sequence goes on along the minus strand of NZ_CP012640.2, from coordinate 1,280,802 downwards.
CAATCCGTGCGCCCGCATACGACCAGCGACTTGGCAGCGTCCTGGCTCGCGGCATCGCCCGGGGCATATTGCGACAGGTAACGCGCCGCGTCGCGCACGCCCTTGGCGAGTGCGTTGTACTGGTAGACGGCACGGCCGAATTCGGTGATGCCGAAGGCCAGCACCATGAGTGGCACGAGCAGCAGGGCCAGTTCGACAAGGACGGTGCCGGATTCATTTTTGGCTATGCGCATGGGATCTCCTATTGCACCAGGGTCGGTACCAGGGCGCCAGTCGTGCCACCTGCTGCTCCCATCGTGCGACAGGGGCTGCCGGGGACGTTCGCCATGCCGAGCCATTCCAGGTAAAGATCGCCTTTTGAGCCGTTCGACATGGGATTGAGCATGAGGACGCAGGCCATGCCGAGAATCTTCACCGAACTGGGCGATTTACCGCACTCCAGGATGGGGGCGACCACCAGGCGACGCTCGGCACCATAGGTCTGGTAATCGCTTGAGGAAATGCCCTTTCCAGCAATGTTCTTGTTTGCGCCGTCGTACTCGTTTGTAACGAAAACCGCATGTTCGGCCTGCTTCTGGCGGTAGGCAGCATAGGCTGACGTCCCGATCGGGATCACCGGACCGGGAGCCTTGCTGGGGAAGGCGTAGCCGGTCTTGTCCGGTGCGACTGACTGGGGCGTGTACCCGTTGGCGCCATTCGGATAGAAGCCAAAACGCGTGTTCCAGGCACTCTTCGCACCTTGCTTGACCCCCTGTTCGCTCACGTCGCCGCCAACCTTGATGCCGCAGACAGCGGCGTTGCCGAGCAGTTGATCGCGCACCTCGTTCGTGCCCCCGGCGCTGGGCGTGAAGTCGACCCAGCGGAAGTCTCCTTGCACGTCGGCGTCGTCGGGACCGGCGCCGTTGTTGAAGGTCGATTTGATCCAGTCTCCAGGCTTGTGGCCGTAGTCCGGTGCAGGCTTCGTCATATCGGCACAAACACCGATCGGTGCGGCATTGCAGGCGCTCTGGCCCGGCGCCAGGGTCGCCACCGCCTGCGCCTGTACGACGAACGCGTCGAAGTGTTTGAGTACCTCCATGAACCGGGGCGATATCGCCGCCGAGCGGGCGATGCACATAGCGAATCTCGAATTCGGACTGGCGCCGGCTGCGAGCGACAGGTAAGCGTCGTTCGGTCCGATCGCCGTATTGAAGCGCACATCCGCCGGTGCGATCGTCACCGCGGCGGAACGGAAATCGCTGGCATTGCGCGAGGCCACGGCGATGCCGGCGGCCTGGGCGTCGGCCAGGAACGCCGCCGGGCAAGGACCCGCGGCGGGGTTGCACACCAGCTCACTGGCCGCTGCCAGCGCGCAGGCATCGGCCGCATTCTGCAGTTCGGTCTTGTTGACGAACAGGCGTCCCAGGTCGAGCACGATGCCTGCGAAGCCGACCAGGACGGCAAGCGTCACTGCGACGATGATCGCCACGGCGCCGCCTTCGCGGCCGGGTGCGCGAATGGTTGGCCGGGGAATGACTCGGAAAACCATAATGCCGCCTAGCGCGTACCGCCCACGCCGATGGTGAACACATTCGGCTGCGGTTGCGGTGCACGGAAGGTTTTCTGGTAGGCGTCGTAGGCGCTTTTCGCTTCCTGGGCGCCCATGCCCTCGACGCCTGCGTGTTTCGCGCCGGCCATCGGGTCGAGCACTTGCTGCGCCATCGCCAGGCTCACGCTGGCGCCGAAAGGCGCCGCGACCGGCTGGGTCACGCAACCGGCGCTCAGCAGGCTCAGGCCGTACAGACTGGCACGCAATATGGGATGCAGACTCATGCTTGACTCCTATTTGAGATCGAACCCGGTCGGCGCAGCGGCGGCGGCACTGCGGACCGGTTCGGCCGGCGCTTGGCCCTCGTGCTTACCGCCGAGGAAGAACTCGCTGCGGCTCGGCTCCACATAGTTGTCGGTCGGCAGTTTGTAGTCGGCCGGCAGCGGTTTCACCAAATGCGGGGTGATGATGAACACCAGTTCGGAGCGATCGGTCTGGAAGTCGCTGCTGCGGAACAGCGCGCCCAGCACGGGCACTTCGCCCAGCACCGGGAAGGCCTTCACGTTGGTGGTGACGTTATTCTTGATCAGGCCGCCGATGGCGAAGCTCTGGCCGTCGAACAGTTGCACCGTAGTGGTGGCGCGCCGGGTGGTGAACGAGGGCAGTACCGCGGTCGTCGACACCCCGGTCGCCGTGATGCCGATGCCCTCGCGGTTCAGGTCGGACACTTCCGGCGCCACTTTCAGGTTGATGCGGCCGCCTTCCAGTACCGTCGGGGTAAACTTGACGGCCACGCCGAATTCCTTTTCTTCCAGGGTGATGGTCGGGATGCCGCCGTTGTTGTTCTGGCTGACCGGGATGAAGATCTTGCCGCCCGCCAGGAAGCTGGCTTCCTGGCCGCTGATGGCCATGATCGTCGGTTCCGCCAGCACCTTGATCAGCCCGTCGCGCTTTTGCGCATCGATCGTCAGGAAATTCCCGTTCTTCTTGTTGAAGGCGTCGAGCACGCTCGGGTTATTGGTGAGCAGGTTGGACAGGAAGCTGTAGGTCCAGCTGCCGTTGGTGTGGCTGGCCCCAATGCTCACGCCAAGCTGGTCGACCAGGGTTTTCGAAATTTCGGCCACCCGCACTTCGAGCATGACCTGTTGCGGCGCCGCGACCGAGGCCATGTTGATCACCCGCGGACTGTTTCCGGCCTGGCCGCCGGCCGCCCCGCCGCCGGCGGCGCCGTCAGCCGCGCCGCCGGCGCTGCCGGCGGCCGCGCTGCGCTGGACATAGGCATTTGCCAGCGCCAGCATCTGGTCCAGCTTGACGGCGTCCGACACCACGCCCGACAGCACCAGGGTATTCGCCGCGGTGGTGATCCTGACGTCCTTTTCCCCGGACAGAAGCTGTTCGAAGCGGGCGCCCAGCGCGCTGGTGTCGAGGTCCACCGCCAGGTCAATGATGGTGGCGTCGTTGTTCTTGTTCCAGAGGATGAGGTTGGTGGTGCCGACCGATTTACCGAGCATGTAGAGTTCGCTGGGGTTGAGCAGGATGACGTCGGCCACGCGGGCGTCGCCCACCGACAGGCGGGTTGCCGGGTAGGGCAGGCGCAGCAGGGTGGATTTGCCTTCGGCCAGCGTGACCTTCGGCGCCATCGTGACCGCGCCGCTGGGCCGGGCCGCCGCCGCCGCCGGCACGCGCAGGGCCGCCTGCACGTTCTTCGCCTTCACGCTCTTTTCCTGCGTGGCCTGGGCGGCCGCCGGCGCGGCGGCTGCCAGCGCGGTCAATGCCGCGATCGTCGCGACTGCCTGTGTGCTCAATGGTCCCATGTTCGTATGGCCTCTCGCTAGAATTGTTGGGTCGTGCGTTCGAGTCCCTTGATGACGTCGACGCGTACCATTGCCGGGCGTGCCAGCGTCACCTTGCGTACCGGCGCCGGAGCGGCCGCCGGGCGGGCCAGGCCGAGCAGGGCCTGCTTGGTCGCCCCGCGGGTGCTGGTCGGGTCGGGATCGATCTGGTTGCGCAGCACCAGCGAGAGCGTGCCCACGCTGCGCGCAAGGTCGAGCTTTTCCGTCTGCTCGGGCGTGAGCTCCAGCGTGACGGCATTCACGACCTTCGGTTTGGTGTCGTCCCGGTTCGGGTCCTGCGCGATCGCCAGCACCAGGATCCGTTCGAGGACGATCTTCGAGATCGATGCGTTGCCGCGGTCGCCATGGGCCGCGTCGCCCTCGGTGTTGACCAGGACGTCGACGAAGTTGCCGGGCAGGGCGAAGCCGGCCACGCCGACCACGTCGTTCACGCGCACCGTCATCGCGCGCTTGCCGTTGGCCACCACCGCCGACAGGCCGCCCTGGGTGCCCGGCGGGGCGAGCTTGGCTTCCATGATCGGTTCGCCGCGCTGGAGGGCCGAGCGGGCGACCCGGCTGGCGAGCGCCTTCGGGTCCGAGAACGAGCCGGGCGGCACGACGGCCGCCGGCCAGTCGACCATGCGGATCATCTCCGGCGACAGGCGCGCGCCGAGGCTGATGTCAGACATGGCCACGGCCACCATGGTCGTCTGGCTCGAGGCTCTCCCCTTGATCCAGCCGACGGCGGCGAACACCGCAGCCAGCGCCAGCAGCAGGGCAAGGCCCAGCATCAATAATCCGCGTGTGTTTTTCATGTCATTCACCTTTGAAGGTAAGCGCCGGCGCCGTGAACCTGGTGGCCGGTGAAGAAGTTGTTCCACGCCCAGTCGAGGGCTTCCGGGGTCAGCGCCGGCGCCACGCCTTCGTAGGCGGCGCGGTCGCGCACCTGGGACAGGAGGTCGCGCGGATAGCAGGCCAGCAGCGGGCGCTCCTCGCGAAGGTGGCGCTCGCGCAGCAGCCAGTCGAAAGCCTCCGACTCCCAGGCGATGCCGAAGTCCGCGCAGGCGGCCATGAAAATCCTGCGGTAATCGCTTTCGGTCAGCGCGCCGATGTGGATCTTGTAGCCGATCCGGCGCAGGAAGGCGCCATCGCCGAGCTCCTCCGGCGGCAGGTTGGAGGAGAAGATGACGATCACGTCGAAGGGCACTTCGAACTTGTAGCCGGTGTGCAGGCCGAGGAAATCGATCCGGCGGTCCATCGGCACGATCCAGCGGTTCAGCAGGTCTTCCGGGGAGCAGCGCTGGCGCCCGAGGTCGTCGATGATGAAGATGCCGTTGTTGGCCTTCAGGTGCGGCGGCGCCTGGTAATAGCGGGTGGTGTGGTCGAACTTCAGGTCGAGCATGTCGAGCGAGAGTTCGCCGCCGGTCAGCACGGCCGGGCGCCGGCAGCTGACCCAGCGGGCGTCGCCGTCGGGACGCCGGAACGGCGCCTCGCCGCCGGCGTCATGGCTCCGGACCTCGTGCACCACGGGGTCGAATACCTGTACCACTTCGCCGCCCACGTAGATGGCATGCGGCACCGCGACCTCGCCCTGCAGCAGGTGCGCCAGGCGCTCGGACAGGAAGGTCTTGCCGCTGCCGGCCGGGCCGTGGATGAACATGGCGCGTCCGGAATTCATGCCCACCCCCAGCTGGTCGAGGATGCCGGGCGCCACCACGATATCCTTGAAGCTTGCCTGCACGGTCTCGCGTGCGATGCGCATCGTGATGACGCTGCGCGCGGCGATGGCGGCGCTGTAGCTCTCCAGGGTGACCGGCGCCGCACCGGTATAGCCGCAGCGCGCGAGGTACTCGGCGCCGCGTGCGCGGCCCAGGTCCGTCAGCCGGTAGCAGACGTCGGCATCGGTGCCCGTAGCGCCGCCGGCGCGGCTGGTCTCGCACAGCCGCTCGGCGCGCAGGTAGGAGAGGACGGGGTCGATCACGCTCACACTGAGCTTCATGCGCCCGGCCAGCTCGGTCATGCGCAGCAAACCACCGAGGAATAGGGTCTTGACGGCGAGTTCGACCAGGAACAGGAAGGGCAGGCCGGTACCGGCGACCGTGCGCGGTATCGGGGGAAGCACGGTTGGCGCTGGGCGCGGCGCCACGGGGTCGACACCGGAGGCGCTATCGAGGGGCTGGGCGAGGGTGTCCATGATGACGGCGGCCTCAGTAACGCAGGAAAAGGAGCTGGGCCAGCGTGCCGGCGGTGATCGCGGCGGCATACGGCATGCTGCCGACCGAGGCGGCGGGGCGCACGATGCCGGACAGGTCGCGTGTGATATGGCCGATATGGTATTGCACGACGATGCCGCGCAGGTTGGCGAGCAGCTGGGGCAGCATGCGCTTGCCGGCAGCCATCGCGATCGCGAGGATGCCGCCCGCCGCCAGGCTGGCGAGGATTGCACCGAGGACGCCGCTCATGCCGAGGAAGGCGCCCGTCATACCCATCAGCTTGACGTCGCCCGCGCCCATCACGCGCAGCATATACAGGGGAAGCAGGGCGGCCATGCCGAGCGCCAGCCCGGCCAGGGCGAAAGCGATGCCTTCTCCCTGCGGCGAGATCCCGTGAAAGACAAGGGCGCCCAGCATGCCGGAGCCGACGAGCCAGTTCGGGATGCGGCCTTGCCGCACGTCGAGTACCGTGGCGACCAGCAGTAACACCACGAGCATGACGAGCTGCCCGGCGCCGGGTTCGACGAAGTTTGTCATAGTGCACCTGGTTATGCTTCGCTAGGTCCCACCCCATTTTAGGGTGGGATGCTTCGATCGTTACTTGCTGTCAGCCCTTGGCGTTCGCTGTCGACAGCGCGGTGCCGATTTTGGTGAACGTAACGTTCAATTCCGAACCCACGGTCGTGACCGCCGTGATGATAACGATAGCAATCAGGGCCGCGATCAGGCCGTATTCGATTGCGGTGACACCCTCTTCTTCTTGCATGAAGTTCTTGATCAGTTCCATGACGATTTCTCCCAGGAGTAAGTGGTTTGGATAGAGCTCACAAAGCTCAGCGCAGTGCCGGATTCAGTTCCGCTGCGGCACGCGATCCGCGACTTCATTCAGGCTGCTATGTCAGCGCTGACGTACACACTGTAGGCATTTTCTGACACCGGCACATCATGCAGATGTACTTTCTCGCGATGGACGTTTGCCCCCTTTTCTGCGGAGCGATACAGTACAAATGTCGTGCTTTATCCTCCGCGAAAAGCGTGCGCGGGAAGTGAATTCCACGGCCTGGGAACGAGCGCTACCGTGCACCCGATGGCAACAACCCGGCGGCACAATCCCAGCGGCAAAAGATGGCGCTAGAGTATGGCAGGGGCATTCGGAAAATTCCTACCCATGAACATCCACGCGCGGTCCCGACCGGCATAGGCAAAGGACCTGATTCTGCGCGCACACCCAGTACAAAACGACCAGCCATTCCGATGCAGTGCGGGCGCTTCGAATGCGCCGATTCCGCTGTGCCGGCCCGGATGACATCCGGCCTTCTCCCGCACGCCGCCATCGTCATGGACGGCAGGCGCCTTGGCCGGCTTTGATCGCCCGACAACGACAGCGCTTGTCAATCCCCGCATAGCACCTATCCTGCATAGGATGGCGCCAGCCGGCGCCCTGGCTTGCGGAGGTGCAAAAGTGACCAATATGAAGAACGACGTGGTCGATGCATTCAAGGCCACGCTGCGGGGGCCGGTGATGCAGCCGGGCGACCCCGGCTACGACGACGCGCGGGCGGTCTGGAACGCCATGATCGACAAGCGTCCGGCGTTCATCGCGCGCTGTTCCGGCACCGCCGACGTGATCGCGGCGGTGAAGTTTGCGCGCGCCAATGGCCTGCCGCTGGCGGTGCGCGGGGGCGGCCACAGCATCGCCGGCAGCGCGCTGTGCGACGACGGCCTGGTGATCGACCTGTCCGCCATGCGCGCGGTCCACGTCGATCCGCGTGCGCGCCAGGCCTGGGTCAGCGGCGGCGCCACCCTGGGCGACGTCGACCATGAAACCCAGGCTTGCGGCCTGGCGGTTCCGCTCGGGATCAACTCCACCACCGGCGCCGGCGGCCTGACGCTGGGCGGGGGCTTCGGCTGGCTCAGCCGAATGTACGGGCTGGCCGTCGACAACCTGGTCGGCGCCGAGATCGTCACCGCGGACGGACAGCGGCGCTGGGCCGGCCTGCAGGAAGAGCCCGACCTGTTCTGGGCGCTCCGCGGCGGCGGCGGCAATTTTGGCGTGGTGACGCTGTTCCAGTTCGCCCTGCACCCGGTCGGACCCGAGGTCACGGCCGGGCTGGTCGTGTTCCCGGCCGCGCAGGGGCGCGAAGTGATGCGCCGCTACCGCGACCTGGTCGACACCTTGCCGGACGAGCTGAGCGTGTGGGCGGTGCTGCGCCAGGCGCCGCCCTTGCCTTTCCTGCCGCCGGAAAGCCACGGCAGCGACATCGTGGCGCTGGCGCTGTTTTCGCCGCAGGCGCCCGACGCGGTGCTGCCGCTGCTGGAGCGGGTGCGCGGCTTTGGCCAGCCGCTCGGCGAACACGTCGGCGCGATGCCCTACGAGGCCTGGCAGAAGATCTTCGATCCGCTGCTGGCGCCCGGCGCGCGCAACTACTGGAAGTCGCACAACTTCACCCACCTGTCCGACGAGGCCATCGACGTAGTGCTGCGCTATGCCGGCAGCCTGCCGTCGCCGCACTGCGAGATCTTCCTCGGCCTGATCGGCGGCAAGGCGAACCAGCGTCCGCCGGAGGCCACCGCCTACCCGCACCGCAACGTGCAGTTCGCGATGAACGTGCACGGACGCTGGCTGGATGCCGGCGACGATGCGAAGATCGTCGGCTGGGCGCGCGAGTTCTTCGCCGCCGCCGCGCCCTACGCGGCCGGCAGCGTCTACATCAACTTCCTGACCCAGGAGGAGGGGGCGCGCATCCACGAGGCCTATGGCCCCAACTACGCTCGCCTGGTCGAGATCAAGCAGCGCTACGACCCGGACAACCTGTTCCGCTTCAACCACAACATCCGTCCTGACGCATGACGCGTCGGAGGATGCCCGGGGCGTCGCCTTCCACGGCGGCGCTCCGGGGCCCGCCGCATCGGGCCCTGTTACACTAGACGGATGCTTTCCACCGTCGACCTCCACCTGCGCAGCTACGGCGAACTCACCGCGCCGGACCGCCACGACTTCGGCCAGTTGGTGCTGCCGCTGAACGGCGCGCTGCTGCTCGAGGTCGAAGGGCGGCAGGGCGTGCTCGATCCGCAGCGCGCCGGCTTCGTCGCGCCGGGCGCCTGGCATGCCCAGCATGGCGACGCCGGCAACCGCTCGGTCATCGTCGACATCGGCGCAGAGGCGCTGGCGCCCGACACCGCCGGGCGCCTGTTCGAGCGGCCCTTCGCGCCGCTCGGCCCGGCGGCGCGCAAGCTGGTCGAGTTCATGGCGCTCATGCTGAGGGCGGACAGCGGCGCCGCGCCGTCGGTGGTGCAGGGCTGGGTGCCGCTGCTGGTCGACACCCTGGCACTGGACGCACCGCGCCCCGCTTCGCGCCTGGCCGCGCTGCTTTCCCGCATCGAGGCCGAGCCGGGCCTGGCCTGGACCACCGAATCGATGGCGAAGGCGGTCGGCTGCAGTGTCAGCCGGCTGCACACGCTGTTCCGGGAAGAACACGACACCACACCGCACGCCTGGCTGCTCGCGCACCGCCTGGGCCGGGTGCGCGGGTGGCTGGCCGATACCGATGCGCCGATCGCCGGGATCGCCCTGCGCGCCGGTTTCTCGGAGCAGAGCGCGCTGACGCGGGCGCTGCGCAAGGCGACCGGGATGACGCCGGCGGCCTACCGGCGCCAGCACCGGATCGATGGCCTGGAGAATTAGTCAAAACAGGAACAGGGCCGGTCAAGACAATCCCGGGGGTACCGGAGATCATTCCGGGCTCGGGAGGTTCACTTACATGCTTACACGAAATCACTGGCTCGGCCTCGGCGCGGGCATCCTGGCCGGCGCCTTCTGGGGCCTGGTCTTTCTTACGCCGGAACTGACGCGCGGCTTCACGCCGATCCAGCTGTCGGCAGGGCGCTACCTGGCCTACGGCGCGATCGCGGCGGCCCTGCTGGCGCGCGGGTGGCGCGCGCTTGCGCGGTCGCTGTCCTGGCGCGAGTGGCGCACCCTGGCCTGGCTCGGCTTTGCCGGCAACATCATCTATTACGTGTTCCTGGCGAATGCGGTGCAGCTGGGCGGCGTGGCGATGACCTCGCTGATCATCGGCCTGCTGCCGGTGACGGTCACGCTGGCCGGCCGGCGCGACGTCGACGCGGCGCCCATGCTGCGCCTGCTGCCTTCGCTGGCGCTGGGCGTCGCCGGACTAGTGTGCATCAGCTGGCAGTCGCTGTCGGCGCCGCAGCACGGTTCGATGCAGGCTTCGCTCCTCGGACTGCTGTGCGCAGTAGGCGCGCTGGTGTCGTGGACCCTGTACGCGGTCGGCAACAGCCGCGCCCTGGCCCGGCTGAAGGACATCTCGGCGCACGACTGGAGCCTGCTGGTCGGCGTCGTCACCGGCGCCCAGGCGCTGCTGCTGGCGGTGCCGGCCTTTATCCTGCACCCGGGCGCCCATGCCTCGTCGGCGTGGCTGTTCTTCGGCGGCCTCGTGACCACGGTCGCGGTCCTGTGCTCGGTAGTCGGCAACGCGCTGTGGAACCATGCCAGCCGCCTGCTGCCGCTGACCATGACCGGACAGATGATCGTCTTCGAGACCCTGTTCGCGCTGCTGTACGGCTTCATCTGGGAACAGCGCCTGCCCACCGGCCTGGAATGGCTGGCGATGGCGCTGCTGGTCGCGGGTGTGCTGAGCTGCGCGACGGCGCACCGGGAGCGCAGCGTGGCGGAGCCGGCGCTTAATACCTAAGTGTTGTGCGGCAGCGACTCGTTACAATTCGCGTATATTTGCCGCGAAAGCCTTGGTATGCTGGAAGGACAGAACTAGAGCGCCAAAGAGCGCTTGAACATCGCAACTAGGATAATGATCATGAGACGCTCCCTTCCTTCCACCCGAATCCGCCGTCTTGGCGTCCTGGCCGCGCTCGCCGCGCTGGTCGCCGCCGCCTCGTTTGGACTGTCCGTGCACGCCGAACCCTCGGCGCCGGCGCAGAGCCAGGCCGGGGCCGTACGCTAAGCGCGCCGGTCAGCTTCCGAAGTTCAACTTCCACAACTGCGTCGGCAGCGCCGGCGGTGCGTCCGGCTTGAAGAAAGCCGAATCCTGGATGTGCGAGGTGCTCACGTAGATCGTGCCGTCCGGACCCTGGCTGAAGGTGTCGGGCCAGCGCAGGCGCTCGTCCTGCACCACGGTCTGCACCTGCGCCTGCGGTCCTTCGGACAGCCTGCGCATCTTGATGGCATTGTCCTGCACCGAGCTCAGGTACATGTCCTCGGTGCCGCGTGCGATCAGCAGGCCGTCGTTGACGCCGTTCGTGCCGTAGTGCTCGACCTGGGCTGACACGTCCTTGCCTTCCACGCCGTCGCCGACAAGCGCCGCGGTCGGGATGCGGTACAGCTGATCGCCCTTGATCGCCTGCCAGTACAGGTAGTCGCCGTCTTTCGACAGCTCGATGCCGTCGGCGGAAAATTCGACGCCGCGGCCGTCCGGGCGGCGCAGCACCTTGCCGTCGGCCTTCACGTTCAGGCCCTTCTTCATCTGCGTGGACGGATCGCCGTCCAGCACGCGCACCGCCTTGCCGGCCGCGATGTCGACCACCAGGATCGCGCCCTGGACGCCGGAATCGGTGATGAAGGCATGCTTGCCGTCGCTCGAGAAGCGCACGTCGTTCAGGTAGGAGCCCTGCGGCGCGGCGTCCTCGTCGAAGGCGATCACCTGGGCCACCTTGTCGGTCGCCAGGTCGATCTTCACCAGCTTCGGTCCTTTCGACACCATGTGGGCCTGGGCCGGGGCCGCCGGGTCCAGCACCCACAGGCTGCCGCGCTGGTCGGCCACCACGCTCTGCACGCAGACCCAGTGGTCGTCCGGCGTGATCTCGTCCTTTTTCGCGTTGCGCCAGGCGTTCCATTCCTCGTCGGGATAGGGCTTGAGCTTGCCGTCCTTCAGTTCCGCCACCGAGACGGCGGTGTCCTCGGTCCAGCGCGGGAAGTTCACGAAGATGCGCCCGTCCTCCGACACCGAGACGCCGGTCACCTGGTGGCCGAAGTCGGCGACCAGTTCGATTCTTGCTTTGCCTGCCATTGTGCTTCCTTTCCTGAGTGGTGGATCAAGCGGCCTTGCGCCGGCTTTGCACTTTCTTCGGTTCCGCCGGCGCCTCGCGGGACAGGCGTTGCTGCAGCATCACCAGGACCGCCGCTTCCTCGGGTTCGAGGTCCTGCAAGTCCTCGGCCAGCGTCTCCTCGGCGCGCGCCAGCAGGCCCTCGACCATCGTGCCGTCCATATAGGAATCGAGCACGGCCGGGTGGACATAGCACTTGCGGCAAACCGAGGGCGTATTGCCGAGCTTTTCGGCCACCGTCTCGATGGCGCGCACGACATTCTTCTTGGCCTGGGCTTCGGAGTCGAACTTCTCGAATTCCTGCAGGGCGATCGCGGCCAGCACCGTGCCCGACCAGGTGCGGAAGTCCTTGGCGGTGTAGTCCTCGCCGGTGATCTCGCGCAGGTAGTCGTTGACGTCGGCCGAATCGATCGTGTGCGGCTCCTTGTTCTCGTCCAGGTACTCGAACAGGTCCTGGCCCGGCAGGTCGCGGGTGCGCTGGATGATGCGCGCCAGGCGCCGGTCGTGGACCTTGACGTCGTGGAAGACGCCGCTCTTGCCGCGGAAACGGAACTCGACCTCGTTGCCCTCGATCTTGACGTGGCGGTTGCGCAGCGTGGTCAGGCCATACGACTTGTTCTCGCGCGCATACTCGTCGTTCCCGATGCGCATCATGGTCGCTTCGAGCAGGTAGACGATGGTCGCCAGCACCTTCTCGCGCGGCAGGCCGGGCAGGCCCAGGGCGCGGTCGACTTCCTTGCGGATCTGTGGAAGGGCCTTGCCGAACTTGATCATGCGCTCGTATTTCACCTCGTCGCGCACCTCGCGCCATTTCGGGTGGTAACGGTACTGCTTGCGCCCGCGCGCATCGCGCCCGGTGGCCTGCAGGTGGCCGTTGGCCTGGGGGCAGATCCAGACCTCGGTCCAGGCCGGTGGAATCGCCAGCGAGCGGATGCGCTTCAGGGTCGCGTCGTCGTCGATGGGTTCATCATGCGCATCGACGTAGCGAAAGCCGTCCTTGTCGGGCTCGCGGCGGATGCCGGGCCGGTCGTCATGAACGTAGCGCAGGCCGGCCGCCTTGGCGGCGGTCGGGGGATCGCTGTTCGGGATCGGCTCGGCGCCGGATACGCGCGCTTCCGCCGCGGTGTCGCCGCTGTTGTCGCCGCAGTTATCGCCGCAGTTATCGCTCTTCATTGGTTCACCCGTTCGAGTTCGAGGCGGGCCAAGTCTACGACGGGCGCGGACGCACGCACCGTACGGGAGCGCACTTAGGCGCTTTCAGGGAGAGTGGGAACCCGGCATGTGTCAATACGTGCGCTTCCGAACTGACTGTGGCCGCCCGGCCTGCGTTAATAAGTAGCGCTCGCCAAGAATAACTCGCCGTCCAGGCACACAGGAGATTGACATGGCTAACCTCGATTCGCACACATCCACCATGCTGGCCGTTGTTGTGGTTCTCGTTCTGGTTGCGCTGGCCGCATGGTACTTCATTCAAAAAAGGCAGTCCGAAAGACTGCAGCAACGCTTCGGACCGGAATACGGCCGCACCGTGGACGAACTTGGAAGCCGGACCAAGGCGGAAGCCGAACTCAAGGCGCGCGAGGATCGTGTCGGAAAGCTGACTATCGTCCCCCTGGCGCCATCCGAAGCGTCCCGATTCAGCCAGGCGTGGGCGAATGTGCAGGCCAGTTTTGTCGATAATCCGAAGGGCGTCGTCGCGATGGCCGACCAGCTGGTTCGCGAACTGATGGCGAAACGCGGGTATCCCGTGGCCGATTTTGAACATCGCGCGGCCGACATCTCGGTCGACCACCCGGCAGTGGTGGAGAATTACCGCGCCGCGCAAGTCATCGCCGCGCGCGATGCGCGCGGTGAAGCCACCACTGAAGACCTGCGCAATGCGGTGGTGCATTATCGGGTTCTCTTCAATGAGCTGCTCGAGGTAAGCGATGCGGCGCAAGGGAAGCACTGACTCGAGACGCAGGGGATTGTCCAACAGTACGGAACAGCCGTGTTTGCACGGCTGTGATACGGTTTGGCTCACTCCCAGGCTTCGTTTGCACAAGCAGACCGCTGCCGCTTTCGCTCATCAAAGGAAACAGGATGAACCGTTTCAAGGAAAAAACCGTACTCGTGACCGGCGCAGCTTCAGGCATCGGCCTGGCGACTGCGCGCCGCTTTCTGGATGAAGGCGCGCGTGTCCTCATGCTCGATATCGACGAACCCGGCCTCAAGAAAGCCCTTGCCGGCCTGCCGCAAGACCGGGTTCTCATGCAGGTCGGCGATACCGCCAGCAAGGAAACCGCCGCCGCCGCGGTGAAGGCCGCCGTCGACCGCTTCGGCGGACTCCATATCCTGGTCAACAACGCCGGCGTGGCTACCGAAGGCGACATCATGCAAACGAGCGAAGAGGACTTCGCGCGCGTCATGGAAGTCAATGTGGCCGGTTATTTCCACATGGCGAAGGCGGCGATGCCGGAACTCGTGAAAGTCCGCGGTTCGATCGTCATGACCTCTTCGGTCTCGGGGCTCGGCGGCGACTGGAATACCTTCGCCTACAACACGTCGAAGGGCGCCGTTACCAACATGGTGCGCGCGATGGCGCTGGATGCGGGAAAGGACGGCGTGCGGGTGAACGCCGTTAATCCGAGCTTTACGAAAACCGGGATGACCGAGGATATGATGAAGGATCCTGAATTGGTCGCCAAGTTCAAGGAACGCATGCCGCTCGGCGCACCCGAGGACCCGGAGGGCATTGCGGCAGCGATCGCATTCCTGGCGAGCGAGGATGCGCGCCTGATCACGGGCGTCAACCTGCCGGTGGATGCGGGCTTGAGGGCATCCAACGGGCAGCCGCCGATGTAAATATCTGTCCCAGATCGAAGGGATGTGGAGGCGGCCGTATCGATCTCGTCTTCATTCCCGCTCAAACCCTGGAAAACACCTCGACCAGTGCGGGTGGCATGTTTCCCCACTCCGTGGCATGTGCCGTTCGTCTCAGCCCGGCACGCAGCCATGCGGATGCCCTGAATGGCGCATAAGTGAACTGGACCACCCGGCCATGTACGGCCAGGCATTGCGCCCATGCGAGCGATATCGTATCGACCTGGTGTTTCGGGAGCGAGCGAAGCGGCAGGGAGGATACCACTGCCTTGACGAGGCCATTCCTGGAGAGCAGGGCAGGAATGTCGGCGGCATCCGAATGCAGGACGTGAACGTCGGGGAAGCGCTGGGATAGATGGGCGGCCAGCAGCGCGGATTTCTCGATCACGATCAGGCGCTCTGGCGTAATGCCTCGCCGTAGCAGCGATTCGGTCACCACGCCCGTTCCCGCACCGAGCTCGACGACAAATCCATCCGCTTCGACGTCGATCGACGCCGCCATGCGGTTTGCCAGGCGTCTCGAGCTTGGGCAAATGGCGCCCATTTGTCGAGGTGACTTGAATATTTCCTTGAACAGGATTCTGTTGGCTGATTTGGCTGCCGCGCTGCTTGTCCTGGACTTGTGGATTGCGTAAGCGGGAAGTTCCAGTACCATCTCTTCTTCTTTCTTCACAAACTTATCCTTCCTTGCGCTTGAAAGCCGAAGCCGGGACCTTTCGTGTTTTTTCGATGGCGTCTATCTCGCCCAGATACAGCTTGATACGATTGCCCAAAAAAACAGCTAGAAGCGCCACAATGCCACCGCCCAGCATGTCAGTAAGATAATGCCCTCCAAAAACTGGCGTCGACAAAAGCATCATGATATTGAGCATGAAAGCAAAAGGAAAAAGCCTGGTGCGGCGGTAGACGTAAATCAGGAGCAGGGCGGCTGATGTGTGAAACGATGGGAAAGTCACGATGCCTTTCATTTCTCCGAGCTTAAATTCCGACACGCTAGCGTTCCTGAGTTCGAAAAAATCGTGAAGGTGAACGGCCTGATCCAGGTGTATGTTGAAATGATAAAACGTCCCGGCAGCAGGAAATATTCCTGAAGCGATGACCGTAATTACAAGAGAGATTAGTGCTGCCCAGAAAAATTCCTCATTTCTGTCGCCCTCGCAATTGTTCGACAGGAAAATCAATGAAAAAACGATTTGCGGCAGCAGGCTGTGATAGGCCACCAGAAAGACAAGGGTGACAAGGGCGTGCTGCGCGAAGAAGCCGTAGTAACTCAACCAGTCGAATCCCAGCATCCAGTCGAATGCAAGCAGTTCTTCGTCATAAAGCGGAAACTTCAACGCGGCCGAGATATAAGTCAGCGGCCCCAGAATGGCTGTGATGGACACCCAAAGGGCCGCGTAATAAGCGGCCTCGGCTATCCGCCTGTCTTTTCGAACCATGCTGTAGGTAGCGCTAAGCGCCAATAATCCGCTTACTGCAAGGAAAACATATTCTGTGCCGGTGAAACGCACTTTGAATATCGTTGCCAGGACAGCATTTATACTTGCGAGCAAAAGCAGGGTGAAAAGCGGAGCGGCTTTCCTTGCATTGACTAGTTTCCTGCCAGGTTCAAGCCGTAAAGCCAAGCTCATCGAATCACTCCTTCTTTTTCAAGCACCGTATCTGCTCGTTGCGCTGGATTGAATTTCGTTGTGCTTACGCTATAGATAAGGTTCCGGTTTTTCCATAGGATCGCCGTCCTTTCTTGTAGTACGATTGTCCTGCCTCGCCTGAGGTATTACAGGAGCTTTGTACTGTCCGAGCCGTGCGTAGCCGGGCGGACCGCGCCCAGCTTGGAACTGGCGAGCCCAAGGGGCGGCAGAGCGGATAAGGGGGGAGCTGCTGAGCGCTGCGGCAGGCGCCGCCGCGCACGAGACCACCGGATCGTGCAGACGGCCCGGCTATTCGATTATATTGATTTCGCTTTCATCCTCGGTGTACCTCACCGGCGCCAGATGATTGCTGGCGATGAGGTACTGCACCGTCGGTGCTGGCTGGGCCGGATCCCTTGCCTGGGCGGCCAGATCCGTGGACGAGTTAATATGTTCGTGAGCAAAAATATGCTCGAGGATCTCCATCTCACTACAGCGACTCGCCGCGTCGAATACCAAAGGCTCGGCGATATCGCGGTACCACACCCGATAACTTGGCATGCCAATCTCCTAGCTGCAAAGCACCTTCATCATGGTATCTATTCTATAAGGCTTTTCCACGAACAAGTAGTTTCGCTCACGGTCTTTTAGCAGCTCGGGCAATACATAGCCCGACACCAAGACGATTTTAACGGTGGGATACATGTGCCGAACGGCTTCCGCAAGCTCCAGGCCCGTCATGCCCGGCATCATTATGTCCGTCAAAACGGCACCGATTTCCTTGTCGTCCTGAAGGGCTTGCAATGCCTCCGCGGCGGAGTGCACCACCTTTACCTGCAAGCCATGCATGCGGAACAATGTGGCAGCGCTGTCCGCGCCATCGGGTTCATCGTCGACAAGAAGAAGCTTGCCCAACAAGGCGCCGGAAACGGCGTCTCCCTCTCCGCTTCCTACCGGCAGTTGCTGCGCCTTTCCACTACTGGGTCCATCCGAGCTGATTTGCATGATAAGCCTCACAAACGTCGTTCTCGAGCCAAACAAATTCCGGGGAATATCCGGCGATGCAATCGACAATCAAATCGACAATCAATCGACCGATTTTCTTCGTCGCTCCCGGTCCGTCCGTGGAGGTGGAAGATGCGCCGCGAAGCCCTTCAGCGTTGACTCGACAACCGAGTCGATATCCTCAGCCGTGAGCGGCCTGTACAGAACCGAGTTGACACCGTCGAGCTGGTCGTTGGCGGGCATTGCGTCGCATTCCGCCAACAATATCAGTGTGGCGTCCGGCGAACAGCGCGCCAGTTCGCCGGTGAGAGAGCGCCGGTCATCCGGAATAGTCGTCGTGCAGGTCACGATCAGGTCGAACTGGATCATATGAGCGGCATGCAGCGCCTTCTTTGGGCTGAATACCGGCGTTATCAAATAACCCATGGAAGCCAGAATTCTGGAAGTCTCGTTGCAGGTATTTGTACTATTTTCTAGAACCAGTGCGTACTTCATGCTCCATCCCCGAGTCAGTTTTTTTAGATGGGATCACTCATCGCGTGAGGCCTGACCCATTCTATATAAACTTTTCGGCAAAAACCATGGTTTACCAATAATCCATCCTGCATGCCCACATGATGCCCGGAGTGTGCTAGGACTCGCGGTAGCGCGCCTCCACCAGGTCGATCTCGCGCAGCAGCTTGCGCGCCGTCTCGTCCGAGATGTCGCCGCGCCGCCCCAGGCGCAGGATGGTATTGCGCTCGGCGCGCAGCGCGGTCAGGCGGTATTCGCGCTCGATGTTGCGCGCTGCCTGGGCGTTCGGGCTGGCGCTGTCGTTGAGCTGGATGTTGCGCAGCCGGTTGGTGTACAGGCCGGCGATCGTGCCGTAGGCGTTGGCGTGCATCTCGGCGTCGGCTTCGCCCTCGTGCGCGCGGCCGGCCCGTTCCACCGCCGCCACCGCGGCTTCCACGGCGGCCTGGCGGGCGCGGTCCTCCTCCTGCTCGGCGGAGGTCTCGGGCGGCACCTCCAGCCCGCGCAGCAGGCGCGGCAGGGCCACGCTGGCGAGCAGCAGCGAGACCACGATCACGGCGCTGGCCAGCAGGATCGCCAGCTGGCGGCCGGGGAAGGGCGCGCCGTTCTCCAGCGTCAGCGGCAGCGTCATTACGCCGGCCATGGTCAGGGCGCCGCGCACGCCGGCGAAGGAAGTCGCCAGGATCAGCCGCATGCGCGGCTTGAACTCCTGCTGGCCGAGCCGCCGCTGGTTCAGGATGGTCAGGCGCAGCGAGACCCAGACCCAGACGAAGCGCAGCAGCACCAGGCCCAGGCTCAGGGCCAGCGCATTCCCGGCCAGCCACCAGGGATCGAAGGGCTGGCCGCCGTCGAAGGGGTGCAGGGCTTCGCGCGCGATGTCCGGCAGCTGCTCGCCCAGCAGCACGAACATCACGCCGTTCAGCGTGAATTGCAGGGCGTCCCAGATCACGTTGCGGCGGATGCGGGTGGAAGCCGAGGCCGAGCCGCTGAGCTCCACATAGCTCATGGTGACGCCGGCCGCCACCGCGCCGAGGATGCCGGAGGCGCCGATATGCTCGGCCGCGAGGTAGGCGCCGAAGGGCGTCAGCAGGTTGACCAGGATCGGCATGCCGTCGTCCTCGCCGAAGCGGCGCTGCAGGATGCCGTGGGCGCGCGAGATCAGCCAGGTGACGGCGACGCCGGCGCCGATGCCGGCCAGCGCCACCCACAGGAAGGTCAGGCCGGCCCTGGTGGGGGAGAACACCCCGGTCACCGCGGCGGCGACGGCGAAGCGGAAGCACACCAGGCCACTGGCATCGTTGAGCAGCGATTCGCCTTCGATAATGTGCATCAGGCGCGGCGGCACCGGGATCCGGCTGGTGATCGCCGACACCGCCACCGGATCGGTCGGCGCGACGATGGCCGCCAGCGCGAATGCGACCGGCAGCGGCAGCCCGGGAATCAGCCAGTGCACCAGGTAGCCCGCACCGAGCACGGTGAACAGCACCAGGCCGAGCGCCAGCTCGATGATGGTGCCCTTGTCGCGGAACAGGCCGACCTTCGGGATGCGCCAGCCGTCCAGGAACAGCAGCGGCGGCAGGAACAGCAGGAAGAAGATGTCCGGTTCGAGCGTGACGCCGTGGCCGAACACGCCCGAGATCACGGCGCCCAGCGCGATCTGGATCAGCGGCAGCGGCACCGCGAAAGGCAGCATCCGTCCCATCCAGCCACTTGCGACGACCGCGAGCAGCATCGCCAGGACCACTTCGACCGATTCCATCCGCTGCCTCCTTGTCAAATCCCGATGATAAGGGATGCAGCGGATGAGTGCGAATCCAATAGCGCGTTGCGCGCTTAGCGCCGGACTCCGGCTTCGGCGGCTGCGGCGAGGATGTCGGACAGCTGGGTGGTGTTGACCGGCTTGACCAGGTAGTGGTCGAAGCCGGCCGCCATCGAGGCGTCGCGGTCCTGCTGGCGGCCGTAGCCGGTCATCGCGATCAGGGTCGCGTTGCTGGTCTGGGCCAGCTGCCGCAGGCGGCGCGCCAGCTCGTTGCCGTCGAAGTCGGGCAGGCCGATGTCGAGCAGGCAGACTTCCGGCGACATGGTCTTGGCCAGCTCCAGCGCGTCGCCGGCCGAATACGCGACCTCGACCTGGTGCCCGGCCGAGTGCAGGAACAGCTGCAGGGTGTGGACCGCGTCGACGTTGTCGTCCACCAGCAGGATGCGCAGCGGGACGGCGCCGTCGAGTGCATGTTCGCCGGCCGGCTGCGGGGCCAGCGCCACGTCCTGGTTGTAGCGCGGCAGGCGCACCGTGAAGGTCGAGCCCTTGCCGAGGCCCGGGCTGTAGGCGGACACGCTGCCGCCGTGCAGCTCGACCAGGCTCTTGACCAGGGCCAGGCCCAGGCCGAGGCCGCCCTGCGAGCGGTCCGGGGTGCGCTCGGCCTGGGTGAACAGGTCGAACACGCGCTCCACCAGCGCCGGCTCCATGCCGATGCCGTCGTCGGACACGGTCAGCACATAATTCTCAACGTCAGCGTCGCCGTCGCTTTCGAGGCGCAGCTGGAGCGAGCCGCCCTCCGGCGTGTACTTGGTCGAGTTGCCGAGCAGGTTGGCGATCACCTGCACCAGGCGCTTGTGGTCGCCCTTGACGTGGGCCGGCGCGGACGGCAGGTCGATCACCAGGCGGTGCCGGCGCGCGGTGACGAGCGGGCGGATCTGCTCGGCGGCGTCGTCGACCACGCGGTTCAGGTCCAGCACCTGGGTCGACAGCGAGACCAGGCCGCGCGTCACCCGCGAGACGTCCAGCAGGTCGTCCACCAGGCTGGTCATGTGGTCGACCTGGCGCACGATGATCGAGCAGGTCTGGGTGATCTGGGCGTTGTCGGAGTGCAGCAGCTTGAGCAGGTGCGCGCCGGTGCTGATCGGCGCCAGCGGATTGCGCAGCTCGTGCGCCAGCATCGCCAGGAACTCGTCCTTCCTCTGGTCGGCGGCGCGCAGCTCGCGCTCGGCCAGCGAACGCGCCGATTCCTTCTTCTGCAGCGAGGCGGCCATGCGGTCCAGGGCCTGGGCCAGGTTGCCGATCTCCTCGTGGGCGTAGTCGATGCCGGAACGGGCATCGAGGTCGCCGGCGGCGATGCGCTCGGCAGTGCCCATCAGCTTGCGCACCCGCTGCACGATCAGGACGTCGCCGACCAGCCAGGCGGCCAGCAGGGCCAGCAGGGTGGTGGCGGCCAGGCCCAGCAGCGACATCAGCTGGTCGTGGCGCGCGGCCGAGGTGATGGTGTCGGTCGGGATGCCGATCGTGACGGTGTAGTCGGTCAGGGCCGGGGCGCCGACGCGGGCGAAGGTGTGCAGGCGCTCGACCCCGTCGTCGCCGCGGATCGTCACCGCGCGCTGGCCGGCGGTCCCCATCGCCTCCAGCGTGGCCGACGACAGCCGCGAGCCGAAATAGCGCTCCGGGTCCGGACGGCGCGAGATGATGGTGCCGCGCGCGTCGGCGGTCGCCAGCACCGAGCCGGGCGGCAGGTTGATGTCGTTGATGAAGGTGTCCAGGCCTTCCAGGTCCATCGCCGCGAATACCACCGCAAGGACCTTGCCGGTGCGGTCGATGACCGGATAGGTCAGGTTGATCGTGTGCTTCTTGATCACGCGGCCGAACACGTAGTCGCCGGCGATGAAGCGGCGCTCCGTGATGGCGCGGCGGAAGTGGCTGCGGTCGCCCAGGTTGACCGGGTGCAGCAGCGGCACGGCGGAGCAGGTGACGTCGCCGTTCAGCTGGATCAGGCCGAAGTTGACGAAGCCCTCGTTGCGGTCGAGGACATCCGACAGCAGCGACGTGCATTTCGCGGTATCGCCCATCAGGTCGGGCACGCTGGCCAGGTCGACCAGGATCTGGCGCGCGCCTTCGATCGACTGCGCCTCGTTGGCCGCCGCCATGCCGGTCAGGCGGCGCAGGTTTTCCTCGGATGCCTTGATGGCGTGTTCGCGCTCGCGTATGCCCGACAGGATCGTCATCACTGCGAGCGGCATCATCGCCAGTGCCACCAGCAGCATGAGCCGGCTGCGGAGGCTGTTCAACCGGAACCGGCCCAACCCAGATGTCATTATTTTTTCTTTAAATCACCAAATTCTACAATCCTGCGAATGCCGTCGCGCAGCGTCGCCACGTCGTCCGAAATGTAGCCCAAGCGGATAAAGCCCGGTACACCCAGCGCGTCGCCGGGCATGATGGCCACTTTCTTCTCTTCGATCAGCCGTTCGGCGAAGCCGACGGTGTCCATCGTCAGGCTGCGCACGTCTCCCCACAGGTACGGACCGGATGCCGGCGCGTGCATGACGATCCAGGGGACCTCGGCAAACAGCCTCACCGCCAGGTCGCGCCGCTGGCGGTAGTCCGCCATCATCTCGTGGGGCGCGCCGGTAGCGAAGGCGGCGACCGCCGCCACCTGCGACAGGTGGGGTGCGGCGGCCGTGATGGGACCCTGCAGCGTCTGCATCGCGTTGACCACTTCGGCCGGGGCCAGCGCGAAGCCGACCCGCCAACCCATCATGGCGTAGCTTTGCGAAGCCGAGAAGATGGTAACGACGCCGATCTTCCGCCAGTCGCACAAGGCAGCCAGGCTGGTGTGTTCGCCATCGAAGATCAGGTGCTCGTAGCTTTCGTCGACAATCACCTGGGCCCCGATGCGTTCCACCCAGGCACGAATATGTTCCAGTTCCCGGCGAGTGTACACCTTGCCGGTCGGATTGTGCGGGTTATTAATGATCACGACCTTCGGGCTTTCCAGGCTGTCCAGCAGTTCCGGCGTGATGGCGTCGGGCAGATCGACCAGGATCGGACGCAACCCCAGTAGTTGTGACGTGGCAACATATGCCGGCCAGTGCGGCTTGAAGACCAGCACGCTGTCGCCCGGATCCGTGATCGCATACAAGGCCTCGTACAGGGCCTGCTTGGCGCCGTTGGTGACGATGATCTCGTCGGCTTTGGCCTCGATGCCGTTTTCCTTGCTCAGCTTGGCGGCCAGGCGCGCCCGCACGTCGAGCGCCCCGACCACGCTGGTATAGGGCATGGTGCGTTCGCGTTCGACGGCCTCGGCAACCGCGTCCAGCACCGGACGCGGGGCCGGGAAGTGCGAAATCGCGATCGAGAAGTCGATGACGGGCTGCCCCGCGTTGCGCATGCTTTCGACGCGCCCGTGCATGGCGGTGGTCGCGAGGGGGCGGGACGATGCGATCCTGGCCGATGTCTGCATTCTTATTGTCTCCGTAAGTGACTGATAACTCAGGAATATTTACCCGATCAAGGTAAATTGTTTCCCGATTGTACTAGTTTCAAAAAAATGTGACGCACGGGACACATATGTAACGGAATGGCAAGCCCGGGCAGGTTTCGACCGGGGTGCTGCCCGGCGCGAGCGCCGCGCCGCGGCCGTTTCTGATACGGTGGACACAAGTGCATCATTCGTTGGAGTAAAGCCATGGCTATGGAAAATGTAATTGTGCGAACCTTCAAGCACACCGGGGCGGCGGAGCAGGCGCGTGAGGAATTGCTGGCCGCCGGCATCGCCGCGGACGACGTCGAGGTCACGGTCCGCATCGACGAAACCGGTCCCGTGCAGGGCAATTTCACGGTCGGCGACAGCCCCGCGGTCACGGGCAAGACCGCCTACACCCACACCTATGCGCCGGTGGCGCAGGACGACGTGCGCGACTGCCAGATCACGGTGAACGCCGGCGACCCGGCCCAGGCCGAGCGCGCGATGGCGATCCTCGACCGGCTGGGGGCGCTGGATCCGGATCCGGCGCACAGGGCGCAGCAGCGGCACTAACCCGTCGTATAGGAACGCAAACATGAGCGCCATCCACCTCGATGAAACCGACGCCCTCCTGATCATCGACCTGCAGAACGACTTCCTGCCCGGCGGTGCGCTCGGCGTCGCCGGCGGGCACGAAGTGGTCGCGCCGATCAATCACCTGATCGAGCTGTTCCGCGCGCAGGGCCTGCCGATCGTCGCCTCGCGCGACTGGCATCCGCGGGACCACTGCTCGTTCGCGGCCCAGGGCGGGCCCTGGCCGCCGCATTGCGTGGCCGGTACGCCGGGCGCCGAATTCACCGCCGAGCTGGCGCTGCCGGACGAGGCCATCGTCGTCTCCAAGGCCGACACCGCGGCGGTCGACGCCTATTCCGCCTTCGCCGGCACCGACCTGGCGGCCCGGCTGCGCGCGCTCGGCGTGGAGCGGGTCACCGTCTGCGGGCTGGCCACCGATTACTGCGTGCTGAATACCGTGACCGATGCGCTGGAGGAGGGCTTCGACGCCATCCTGGTGCCGGAAGCGATGCGCGCGGTGGACGTCAAGCCGGGCGACGGCACGCGCGCGCTCGACCGCATGGTGGCGCGCGGTGCGGTGCCGGTGCGCCTGGGTGAACTGGGAATGACCGCCTTGTCGGTCGCCTGACAGGTAGGGTGGGCACGGGAGTGCCCGCCCTACGCCAGGCGCAGCAGGAAGAGCATGCCGGCGACATCCGCGCCGTGCTCCTTGCGCAGCGCCGCGTCGAGCTGCGCCATGACCGTGAAGCCGGCCTGCGCCGCGCAGGCCCCCACATACGCGGGGGCGTGGGCG
This sequence comes from Massilia sp. WG5, assembly GCF_001412595.2. NCBI lineage: Bacteria > Pseudomonadati > Pseudomonadota > Betaproteobacteria > Burkholderiales > Oxalobacteraceae > Massilia > Massilia sp. WG5. The sequence continues at coordinate 1,256,543 of NZ_CP012640.2, read as the reverse complement.
AAGCGGTTCGAGGCCGTGATCGCATAGCCGGCCGCATTCTCCCGCGCCGGCGCCAGCGCCTCCACCGAGAACGCGAAGCGGCCGCCCGGCCGCAAGGCGCGGGCCACGCGTCCGAACAGCGGCGCCAGTTCGCCGAAGTACACCAGCACGTCGGCCGCCAGCACCAGCTCCCATTCCCCGTGCCGGCCTTCCAGCCAGGCGAGGATGTCGGCGCAGGCCAGTTCGTCGTAGAGGCCGGTCTCGCGGGCCTTGTCCAGCATCTTTTCCGACAGGTCGACCCCGGCCAGGCGCCGCGCCAGCGGACGCAGGAGGGGCGCGCACAGGCCGGTGCCGCAGCCCAGGTCGAGGGCCGATGCCACCTGCGTATCCAGCCCGGCCCGCAGCAGGGACACCAGCAGCTCCGGGGTGCGGTAGCCCAGCACGCCGACCAGGTGACGGTCGAAGTGGCCGGCGTACTGGTCGAACAGGCCTTTCACGTAATCGGCCGGGGCGGCCGTCGGCGGCGCGCCTTCGCCCAGCGCGGCCAGCGCAAAGCCGATGCCGGCCGGGTCCGCGCCCAGCGCGCGCGCACGATGATAGGCCGCGATCGCGTCCTCGCGCCGTCCCAGCGCGCGCAGCACGTTGGCGCGGTAGTGTTCGGCCATCCCATAGTCCGGGCGGATGCGCAGCGCGCGGTCGTAGCTGTCCAGCGCCGCGGACAGTTCGCCGGATTTCTTGAGCGCGGCGCCGCGCGCGCACCAGATCTCGGCCTGCCGCTCGGGCGTCGCGCCCGCCAGCGCGCGGTCGTAGGCCTGCACGGCGTCGCCAAACCGTTCCAGCGCCTGGAAGGCGTTGCCGAGCGCCTGCAGGGCGTCCGCGTAGCCGGGGCGGCCATGCAAAGCCTGCTCGGCGCTGGCGGCGGCGTCGGCATGGCGCCCCAGGTCGTTCAGGACGATGGCGCGGTGGCACCAGGCTTCCGGGTAATTCGCCTGCTGCGCCAGCGCGCGTTCATAGCTGTCCAGCGCCTCGGGCAGGCGCTTGATGCGGCGCAGGGTGTTGCCGCGGTTGTTCCAGGCCAGCGCATAGCGCGGGTCGAGGCGCAGCGCGGTCTCGTAACTCTGGAGCGCCGCCTCGGCCTGGCCCAGGTCCTGCAGGGCGGCGCCGAGGTTGCAGTGGGCGCGCGCCTGGCTGGCGTCGACCTGCAGCGCCTCGCAGATCAGCGCGGCGGCGCGCGCCGCATCGCCGCGCTGGCGCGCAATCACGCCGCTCAGGTGCAGGGCGTCGAACTGGCGCGGCTGCACCGCGAGCACCTGGCTGTACAGCGCCTGCGCCTGCTCCAGCCGTCCCTGCTGGTGCAGGGCGACGGCTTGCTGGAGCAGGGCGGCAGGGTCCGGCACCGGCATCAAGTCCAGCTGAGGTCCGTCTTGCTGAGCGGGAGCTCGCGCACGCGCTTGCCGGTGGCGGCGAAGATCGCGTTGCAGACGGCCGGCGCCAGCGGCGGGAACACCGGTTCGCCCAGGCCCGTGACCGGGTAGTCGGTCTTCAGGAAATGGGCCTCGATCCTGGTGGGCGTGTCCGGCATGCGCAGCAGCGGATAGTCGTGGAAATTACTCTGCACGATGCGGCCGTTCTCGATGTTCAGCGACGGGTACATCAGCGTCGAGAGACCGTCGATCACCGAACCCTGCACCTGGTTCTCGGCACCGGACAGGTTGACGACCTGGGCACCGATATCGGTCACCACCACCACGCGGTCGACCCGCAGCTGGCCTTCCTTCGAGACCGTGACCTCGGCCACCTCCGCCACATAGCCGCGGTGGCTGAAGTGGAAGGCCACGCCGGCGCCTTGCCCGCGCGCGAACTTGCGCTTGCCCCAGCCGGACTTCTCCGCCACCGCCAGCAAGACATTGCGCATGCGCGCCACGTTGTAGGGCACGCCGCGCTCGCCGGTGCCGGCCACCATGTCGCGGTCGCCCAGGACGTCGAGGCGGAACGCGATCGGATCGCGCCGGGCGGCATGCGCCAGCTCGTCGATGAAGCTGTGGAAGACCCAGGCAAACACGTTCGAGCCGGGCGCGCGCCATGGTCCCATCGGGATGCGGCACTCCAGCGGGGTCTGTTCGAGCAGGCAGTTGGGAACCCAGCGGCCGGGGAATTCGTCGCCCGACAGGCTGCCGCCGCTGCCCGGCCGCAGCACGCTATTGCTGCTGCCGTCGCCTTCCTTCTGCTCGACGCGGTTGGCGAAGGTCACGAAATGGTTGTGCCAGGCCACCAGCTTGCCCTGCTCGTCGACGCCGCCGCGCAGGAAGTGGAAGCCGCCGGCGCGGAAGTGGTCGTGCTGCAGGTCGTCTTCGCGCATCCAGGTCAGCTTGACCGGCGCCTTGAGCTTCTGCGCGATCGCCACCGCGTCGACGATGAAGTCGGACGACAGGCGGCGCCCGAAGCCGCCGCCGCTGCGCGTGATGTGCAGCGTGATCTTCTCTTTCGGGATATTGAAGGTGCTGGCCACCAGGGCCTGGCCGGCGCCCGGATTCTGGGTCGGCGCCCACAGCTCGATGCTGCCGTCCTTCGGATCGAACGAGGCGGTGCAGTTCTGCGGCTCCATGCTCGCGTGCGAGATGAAGGGGTAGGTATAGGCGGCTTCGACGGTGCGGGCGGCGCCGGCCAGCGCGGTCTCGACGTCGCCGTCGCGGCGCATGGTGGCCACGCCCGGCTGCCTGACGGCGGCCTGGGCCTGGGCCAGGAAGCCCGCCCAGCTATGGCGCGCGCCTTCGCCTTCGTCCCACTGGACCACCAGCTTCCTGCGCGCGCGGATCGCATTCCAGGTCGAGTTGGCGACGATCGCCACGCCCGGACGCAGGCCGTTCAGGTTCTCGGTGCCCTCGACGATGAAGGCGTCCTTCACGCCCGGCATCGCCTTGATGGCGGCCAGGTTGGCCGACACCGGGCGGCCGCCCGGCACCGGGCACTTGACGTAGACCGCGTACAGCATGCCGGGCAGCTGGACGTCGATGCCGAACAGCGGCTTGCCGGCCACGACCTTGTCGTTGTCGACCCCACCCACGCGGGTGCCGAGCAGGCGGTAGGTGGACGGGTCCTTGAGCCGCACGCTCTTCGGGTCCGGCACCGGCAGCGCGGACGCGGCCTTGACCAGTTCGCCGTAGCCGAGGCGGCGCTTCGAGGCGTCGTGCAGCACGGCGCCGCGTTCGGCGCGGCATTCGCGCGCCGGCACGCCCCAGGCCTGGCTTGCGGCCTGGACCAGCATCGTGCGCGCAGTCGCGCCCAGGCGGTGGAAGTTCTCGTAATTGGTGGGGGTCGAGGTCGAGCCGCCGGCGCCCTGCGGGCCGTAGGCCGGGTTCAGGTCGCCCTGGACCACGCGCACATCCTTCCAGTCGACTTCCAGCTCTTCCGCGATCACCATCGGCAGCGAGGTCTTGATGCCCTGGCCGATCTCCGGCTGCTTGGACACCAGGGTGACGACGCCGTCCTGGGCGATGCGGATGAAGACGTTGGGCGAGAATTCGCCGGCCGCGGCCGCGGCGGCATTGGCGCTGCCTGCCTGGGCCTGGGCCACGGCGGCAATCGCGCCGCCGCCGTACAGGCCGAGGGCCAGCAGGGAGCCGCCGGCGGCGGACTGGCGCAGGAAGCTGCGGCGCGAAGCCGAAGCCGGCGCGGATGGCACGCTAGCGGGGCGGGTGCTCATTTCTTGCCCTTTCCGCTCGGGGCGCCCGATGCAATATCGGCCGCGCGCTGGATGCCGGCGCGGATACGGACGTAGGTGGCGCAGCGGCACAGGTTGCCGGCCATGGCCTCGTCGATCTGGGCGGCGGTCGGGCGCGGATGCTGCTTGAGCAGGGCGCAGGCGCTCATGATCTGTCCTGACTGGCAATAACCGCACTGCGGCACGTCGAGTTCCTGCCAGGCCTGCTGCAGCGGATGCGCGGCGTTGGCGTCGAGACCCTCGATGGTCGTGATCTTGCGCTTGCCGATCGACGACACCGGCAACTGGCAGGCGCGCGCCGGCTGGCCGTCCACGTGCACGGTGCAGGCACCGCAGGCGCCGACGCCGCAGCCGTACTTGGTGCCGACCAGGCCGAGGGTGTCGCGCAGGGCCCACAGCAGGGGCGTGTCGGCTTCGACGTCGACGGGCTGCGCCTTGCCGTTGACGCTCAGAGTGTATTTACTCATGTGTTGTTTGTGTTGTTGCCAGAACAGAACAACGCAATCGTAAACCAAAGCGGGCCATCCGGACCAAGGACTTTTGGAAAAATGTAGGCGGGCGGGGCGCCCGCGTTCAGAATCCTTCCGGATAGGTTTCCGGGGGCTCCTCGGAATGCCAGCCGCCGCCCGGATCGAGCGGCGTGACGGCCGTGGTGCGGTCGATGTGGATGACGGCATCGAACTGGACCGCCATCTGGGCCTGGAAATAATGGCTCTGGCGTTCCGTGCGCGGCAGGTAGATGACGCCGATCGCCCGTTCCAGGCGGCGCTGCATCAAGGCTTCGCGGGCAGGGCTGTCGCCCGCATCTTTCCCGCTGAGGGGCAGCAGGAAACGTTCGACGCCCGTTTGGTGCAGCAATTCCTCGTAGCTGCCGGGCATGCCGGGACGTACCCGCTTGTGCTCGGCCGGGCCATCCCACTCGGAGGCGGCGGTCACGAAACCTTCGTAGGTCGAGAAGCCGATCAAACGGGTCTGGCCGTCGTAGGCCTTGCGCGCCAGTTCGCCCACATTCCACTCGCCGAGCTGGCCGACCTCGGTGGCGCGTGCATCGCCGATATGGGAATTGTGCTCCCAGACCACGATCCTGGCCGGCTCGCCATCTTTCGACAGGTGCTGCGCCAGGGCTTCCAGGGTCTCGGCCATATGGCTGTCGCGCAGGTTCCAGGACGAGATGCGGCCGCGGAACATGGTGCGGTAGTATTCCTCGGCATTCTTGACGAGGCGCGCATTCTGCTGGGCATGAAAGAAGGCGTCGGCGCTGCCGTCCTTCTGCGAATATTCGTAGGCGCGCTGCTGCATCTGGTTCAGCTGCTCGATCACGCCCTCTTCGCAGGAAGCGGACATGTCGAGGCTGGCCGAATAGCCGTAGTGCTGGCTGTCTTCATAATAGTGGTCGAAGCAGGCGTAGCGTTCGCGGGCCACCCTGGCCGCCTGCGGATCGACCTTGTCGAGGTAGGCCAGCACTTCACGCAGCGAGGTAAACAGGCTGTACAGGTCGAGACCGTAGAAGCCGACCTGCCTGCCGCCGGCCTGCTGCCGGTTGTGCGCGCGCAGCCACTCGACGAATCCTTCGACATCGGTGTTCCGCCACATCCAGTTCGGGAAACGCTGGAAGCCGGACAGCGCCGCGTTGGCGTCGCCGTCGTCGCCCTGGCCGCGCACATAGCGGTTGACCCGGTAGGCATCCGGCCAGTCGGCCTCGACGGCCACGGCATGGAAGCCTTTTTCCTCGATCAGGCGGCGGGTGATGCGCGCGCGCTCCTCGTAGAACTCGTGGGTGCCATGGGTCGCTTCGCCCAGCAGGACGAAGCGGGCGTCGCCGACCAGGTCGAGCAGCTCGTCGTAGTCGCGCGGGCCGCCCCCCAGGGGGATGGCGGCGGCGCGGATGGCGGCAACCGGATCGGAGCTCGCCATGATCGACTCAGTGCAGCAGGCGGCTGACCCAGCTGGACTGGGCAGCTTCGCGCGGCATCGATCCGCGCTCGATGAGGGCCCGCATGCGGCCCAGGTCCTCTTCCATCTTCGACTTCGGATCCGAGCCGAGCAGCAGTGCGAAGGCGTGGCCGAGGGCGCCGGCCGGCGGCGTGTAGGCCATGCGCACCGTGACCAGGGTGCCGCCGCGGTGGCGTTCGAACTGGATCGAGCCGCTGTTCGGGATCTCGGCGCCCGGTTCGCTGCGCCATGCCAGGCGGTTCGGCCGGCTTTGCTCGGTCAGCACCGAGTTCCATTCGAAGCGGGAACCGCCCGGACCCTTCACGATCCAGTGCGAGCGGCGGCGGCCCAGGTCGCGGACCTCGGCCACGTGCGACATGAAGTGCGGGAAGTTCTCGTAATTCGCGAACTGCTCGTAGACTTCGTCCGGCGAGGCGTCGATATGGATCGTCTTCTCGAAGTCGATGGTCTGGTCCATGGCCGTGCCAAGGCCCTTGGCCATGCCCAGTCCCTTGGCCATGCCGAGGCCGGCTGCGCCGCGGTTCACCAGGCTGCGCAGCGGCTGGTTGGCGGCGCCGCGCGCCAGCAGGGCGCCGCCGGCCAGGCCCAGCACCGCGGCGATCGGCGAGCGGCGCACCAGGCCCATCAGGACCAGCAGGCCGCCGCCGACCAGGGCGGTGTTGCGCATGCCCGGGTTCCAGGCGCCTTCGCTGTCGCCCCGCACCTCCTGCGCCACGCGCTGGCCGAGGCGGCCGGCGCTCTTGCGGGTGTCGTCGTAGAACTCGGAAACGCTGTCGGCGGCGCGGCTGACGGTGTTGCCGACTGCGCCGAGTGCGCTCGAATAGGTATCGCTGTTCTGGGCCTGCCTGGCGCCGCTCTTCGCCTTCGAGATCGCATCGTCGGCCAGGTCGCCGGCGTTGCTGGAGGCGCGGCCCATGACGTCCTTCGCCTTCGAGACGGTGTCGTCGAGCATCTCGCCGGCGGCGCGGCCCATGCGCGAGATCGCCGAGCCGATGCTGCCGTCCGGCCGGGAAGCGTCGATGGCGTCGTCGGCGGCGGCGCCCAGGCGTTCGCCGGCGCCGCGCCAGACATTGCCGATGGCGCTGGAGGTGCGTGTGCCGGCGTAGCGCACGGCGGCGGCCGACTGGGCGCGGCGGGCGCCGCCGCGGTCGGGGTCGAGCATGTACATCAACAGGGCGCCGGCGGCGGCGCCGCCCAGCCATTTGGCAAGTTCAAGCCCGGTGTCCGTCGTCGTCGTGCTTTGCGTCGGCAGTCGTTGCATGATGTGGGTCCTCCTCTGGTTGTTGTTGGTCGGCCGTCCGCGCATGCCAGGCGGCGGCCAGCAGATCCTGTACTTCCTCATCGCTGGTCTGGTCGAAGGCGTCGTACCACTGGCCGACGGAGCGGAACAGCGGCGGCGCCGACAGGCAGACCAGCTCGTCGACATCGTTTTCCAGCGCCGCCAGGGTTTGCGGCGGCGCCACCGGCACCGCCAGCACCAGCCTGGCCGCGCCCAGGCCGCGCGCCACCCGGATCGCCGCCAGCATCGTCGAGCCGGTGGCGATGCCGTCGTCGACCAGGATCGCGGTGCGTCCGGCCAGCGTCAGCGGCCCGCGCGCACCGCGGTAAGCGCGCTCGCGCCGCTCCAGTTCGGCCAGTTCGCGCTGCGTCACGGCCTCGACCTGCGCGGCGCTTACGCCCATCAGGCCCGGTACGCCCGGCTGCAGCACGCGCACGCCGCCGCTGCCGACCGCACCCATCGCATATTCTTCATGGTGCGGCATGCCCAGCTTGCGCACGATAAGAATATCGAGCGCGATACCGAGCCGCTGTGCGATAGCGAACCCAACCGGCACACCGCCGCGCGGCAGCGCCAGCACGACCGCATCCGCGCGGCCAGCATAGGCCCGCAACTCGCGCGCCAGCATCTTGCCGGCCTGCTCGCGGTCCTTGAAACGTCGGAACTCGGCCATGCTGCGCTGCTCTCCCGCGGTTTTCCCGGCGCTTGCCCTGGCTACTGGATGGTCAGCCGCTTGGCCGCGCCGCCCTGTCGTTTCGGCAGCGTGAGCATGAGGATGCCATCTTCGAGCCTGGCCTGGGCGCCGGCGTCATCGACCTCGGCGGGCAGCGTGAAGCTGCGCTGGTACCGGCGTGTCGAGCGTTCAGAATACACCACCTGTTCGCCCTCACGCTGTTCGTTTGCCTCCTGGCATTCACCCTCGATCGTGACCCGCTGGCCGTCGATCGAGACCTTGACGTCGTCCTTCTTGACGCCCGGAAGTTCAGCCTTCACTTCAAAGGCCTTGTCGTTCTCGCTGACATCCAGGCGCGGCATCGCCAGCCCCTCGTCGGCCCAGCGTCCGGCCTGGGCCATGGGTGCGAAGAAATCCTGGAACATGCTCTCGACCAGGCGGCCGAACTGGTCGTCCATCGGGCCGCCGCGCAGAGTGGACAGCGGGCTGTTGCCTCTTCTGATCAGGTTCATGATGACCTCCCTTTGTGATGGATGTATTACCATTTATAGGGCTGTCGAAAATCGATTTCAAGGGAGGCGCAAGCAAGTTTGACACCCGCCAGTCGGCGGGCCCGCGGCGGGAATTTGCGGTGTCAGGCGAGGGTCTGACGGTGGAAGCGCAGATGGTCTTCCACGAAAGTCGAGATGAAGTAGTAGCCGTGGTCGTAGCCGGCGTGGCGGCGCAGTTCGAGCGGCTGGCCGGCGGCGCGGCAGGCTTCCTCGAAGGCTTCCGGATACAGCTGCTCGGCCAGGAACTTGTCGGCCAGGCCCTGGTCGATCAGGATCCCCTGGGGGAAGACCGTGCGGCCGGCGTCCTTCATCAGCTCGGTCGCGTCGTGGCCGCGCCAGGCCGCTTCATCCGGGCCGAGGTAGCCGCCGAAGGCCTTCCTGCCCCAGGGGCATCGGCTCGGCGCGGCGATCGGCGCGAAGGCGGACACCGAGCGGAACAGGTCCGGATGGCGCAGCGCCAGCGTCAGCGCGCCGTGGCCGCCCATCGAGTGGCCGAAGATGCCGACCCGCTCCCGATCGGCCGGCAGCAGGCCCGATACGAGTTCGCGCAGCTCCAGGATGTAGCTTTCCATGCGGTAGTGGTGCGACCACGGTTCCTGGGTGGCGTCGAGGTAGAAGCCGGCGCCCGCGCCGAAGTCCCAGGCATCGAGTTCTCCGGGGACGTTCGCGCCGCGCGGGCTGGTGTCGGGCGTCACCAGGATCAGGCCAAGCTCGGCGGCCACGCGCTGGGCGCCGGCCTTGACCATGAAGGTCTCTTCGGTGCAGGTCAGGCCGGCCAGGTAGAACAGCACCGGCAGCTTCCCGCCTTCGGCCCCGGGCGGCAGGTAAACCGAAAAGCGCATCGGCAGGCCGATGGCCTTGGCATCATGCTGGTAGAAACGCTGGACGCCGCCGAAGCAGGCGTGTTCACTGAGTACATTAGGTTGGGCAAGATCGGTCATCGTCGTTCCAAAATCAGGTGAGCAATACGGCAAGTATGCCTGCTGCGCCACACTCTTGCATGCCGATGGTCGGGAGGCTCAGACCACGCCGAGCGCGCCGAGCAGGGCGCCGGCCGCCAGGACCCACAGCAGGTGCAGGCGGGTGCGCCAGATCACCAGGCCGGCGGCCACCGCCAGCAGGGGCAGGCGCCAGCCGGCCTCGCCGACCGAGCTGCCGAGGATCCAGGCGGTCGACAGCAGCAGGGCGATCACCACCGGCGCCATGCCCTGCTTGAAGGCGCGCACGGCGCGCAGCTCGCGGTTGCGGTGGCCCCAGCGCGCCGCGGTGTAGGTGATGATGGTCGAGGGCGTCATGATGCCGACCATGGTGACCAGCACCCCGAACATCGCCGCGCCGAGGCTGCCGGCGTTCATGCCGACGTGCCAGCCCATCAGGGCCACGAACAGCACGTTCGGGCCGGGCGCGGCCTGGGCCAGGGCGATCGCGGCGTTGAACTGCTCCTGGGTCAGCCAGTGGTGCTGTTCGACCAGGAAGCGGTGCATCTCGGACGAGGTCGAGATCGCGCCGCCGATCGACATCATCGACAGCAGCAGGAAGTGGGCGAACAGGTTCAGCCAGTCCGACGCGGCCAGGACCAGGTGCAGGGTCTCGGGCGCCGCGCTCATGGCTTCAGCCTGCGCCAGGTGAGGATGCAGCCCAGTCCGCCCAGCCCGGCCAGCACGTAGAGCAGCGGGCACTGCAGCAGCGCCACCAGTACGAAGCCGAGCGCGGCGATGCCGATGCACCAGGACAGCGGCAGCGGGCTGCGCTTCAGGGCCACCGCCAGCTTGAGGCCGGCGGCGCCGATGAGGCCGGCCGAGACGGCGGCCATGCCGCGCAGCGCGCCGGCCACGTGCGGGTCGGCGGCGAAGCGGTCATGCAGCACGGCCAGGCCGAGCACCAGCAGCAGCGGCACGGCCAGCAGGCCGGCGAGCGCCGTCAGGGCCCCGCGCAGGCCGAAATAGCGGTCGCCGATCATCATCGACAGGTTGACCACGTTCGGCCCGGGCATGATCTGGGCCACGGCCCAGTCTTCGATGAATTCCTCCTGGGTCAGCCAGCGCTTGCGGTCGACGAGTTCGCGCTGGACGACGGCGAGCACGCCGCCGAAGCCCTGCAGGGCCAGCAGCGTGAAGGAGACGAACAGATCGGACAGGGACTGCGGACGGGCAGGGGAGGCGGGCTCTCCCGGAAGCGCTTGGGGCGAAGAGGTCATGCACGCGATTATCGCGCCGCCGCCCCGGTCCTGTCCATGCGGGTGGCGCTCAGCCGCCGCCGATGCCGCGCACGACCCGGCCGGTACCCTCGCATTCCGGACAGGTCTTGCCGTCCAGCTTGCCGCTGCCGCCGCACATTTCGCACAGGTCCTCGCCGGTGCCCGGGGTGCCCGGTTTTGCTTCGTCGCCCGGCTCCAGGTCGGGATCGGGAGTCATGGTCATGGGGTCCTCGCTGATGGTGGTTGACGGGACCATTCTAGGCTTGGGCGCGCGGGCATGGCGCACGCGCACGCGCCGCGGGAAACGGCGGCCGTGTCATCGCCGTGTCATGTGCGGATGCGAAATTAATTCTTGACTTGGGCCGGTGCTCGCCGATACTGCATCTGCGGCAACCGGCCGCGTTCGATCACACAGGAGCAGCAATGGACCGACTTTCCCCCGGCCGCGCGGGCGACGCGCTCGCCGTCCCGACCCAGCGCCAGGACCAGCGCCGCCGCGTCATCGTCGATACCGGTATCGCCATGCAGCGCGATGCCGGCACCGTGTCGGCGGTCGAGTTCCTGCGCTCTCAGGATATCGCCGCCGCCGTGATCCAGCGGGTGCTGGGCGAGCCGGACCGCCGGCGCATGCCCATGGCGTGACCGGCTATTTCCGGCGCCATTCTTATGCACAAATTTTTCCGCAAGGCATCTTGCAAAAATATTCGAATCGTGCGCCACTTGACTTCGTAAGCCCTTGATTTTGCGTAGTTCAGACGCTGCCTGTGCAATGGGCAAGTTGTTGAAAGCCGCATTCTTTCTTGCTTCCCGCATGTCAAGGGGGTGCTTTTCCACATGGTTATTCACAGTTTTTGTGGATATCTGTACAAGGGCGAATGCAAACGGTACTTGCGGAACTCTACTGGATAAATGTACAGTTCCGTCATCTTCCCGCTCCACCGCATTATGCCCGATACCGTCGACCCCAGCGTTTCCAGACCCGCGCTGCATGAGCCGCTGCAGGATCCTTATGCGTCCCTGAATCCCGAACAGCGCGCGGCCGTCGAACACGATGTCGGCGCCGCGGTCTCCCGGCCGCTGCTGGTCGTGGCCGGCGCCGGTTCGGGCAAGACGAATACGCTGGCGCACCGGGTCGCGCGGCTGATCCAGTCCGGCGCCGATCCGCAGCGGATCCTGCTGCTGACCTTTTCGCGGCGCGCCGCCAACGAGATGGTGCAGCGCGCCGGCGGCGTCCTGCAGCGCATCCTCAAGACCTCGAGCCAGGCCGTCGCCGCGCTGCCCTGGGCCGGCACCTTCCACAGCATCGGCGCGCGCCTTCTGCGCGAGTACGCGGGACGGATCGGCCTCGAGTCCTCGTTCACCATCCACGACCGCGGCGATTCCGAAGACCTGATGGGCATGGTGCGCCAGGAAATCGGGCTCACGGGCGGGCAGAAGCGCTTCCCCTTGAAGGGCACCTGCCTGGCGATCTATTCGCGGGTGGTGAACAGCCGCGACGCCCTTGGCGAGGTGCTGCAGTCGACCTTCCCCTGGTGCAGCGAGTGGGAAGAGGAACTGAAGCGCCTGTTCGGCGCCTACGTCGACGCCAAGCAGGAGCAGAACGTGCTCGATTACGACGACCTGCTGCTGTTCTGGGCCGAGATGGCCGCCGACCCGGAACTCGGGCCGGAACTGGGCGCCCTGTTCGACCACGTGCTGGTCGACGAGTACCAGGACACGAACCGCCTGCAGGCCGCCATCATCCAGGGCATGAAGCCGGACGGGCGGGGCGTGATGGTGGTCGGCGACGACGCCCAGAGCATCTATTCCTTCCGCGGCGCGACGGTGCGCAACATCCTCGACTTCCCGCAGGCCTTCTCGCAGCCGGCGCAGGTCATCACGCTCGACCGCAACTACCGCTCGACCCAGCCGATCCTGGACGCCTCGAACGCCGTGATCGCGGCGGCGCTGGAACGCCATGCGAAGACGCTGTGGACGGACAAGGTCTCGACCGCGAAGCCGCAGCTGGTGCTGATCCCGGACGAGGCCGAGCAGGCGCGCTGGGTCTGCAACCGGGTGCTGGAGCAGCGGGAAAGCGGTACCCGGCTGACCCAGCAGGCGGTGCTGTTCCGCGCCGCCAGCCACAGCGCCGCGCTGGAGCTCGAGCTGGTGCGGCGGAACATCCCCTTCGTGAAGTTCGGCGGCCTGAAGTTCCTGGAGGCGGCCCACATCAAGGACCTGCTGGCGGTGCTGCGCTTCGCCCAGAACCCGAGCGGGCGCCTGGCGGGCTTTCGCGTCGCCCAGCTGGTTCCCGGAATCGGCCCGGCCACCGCGGCGCGCCTGCTGGATGCGGTCGGCGAGGCCGCCGAGCCGCTGGCCGCGGTCGAAGCCTTCGAGGCGCCGGCGCGCGCCCAGGGCGACTGGGCGCCCTTCGTCGAGCTGTTCCGCCAATTGCGCACGCCGGGGCTGCGCTGGCCGATGGACGTCGAGCTGGTGCGCAACTGGTACTTGCCGCACCTGGAGCGCCTGTACGACGACGCCCCGGTGCGCGCGGCCGACCTCGACCAGCTGGTGCAGCTGGCCGGCGGCTACGGGTCGCGCGAAAGCTTCCTGACCGAGCTGACCCTGGACCCGCCGGACGCAACCAGCGACCGCGCCGGGCCGCCGCTGCTCGATGAAGACTACCTGATCCTGTCGACCATCCACTCGGCCAAGGGCCAGGAGTGGAAGTCGGTGCATGTGCTGAACGTGGTGGACGGCTGCATCCCGTCCGACATGGCGACCGGCAGCGCGGACGACATCGAGGAAGAGCGCCGCCTGCTGTACGTGGCCATGACGCGCGCCAGGGAGCAGCTGCACCTGGTCGTGCCGAACCGCTTCTTCATCAAGCAGCAGGCCCAGATGGGCGACCGCCATGTGTATGCCCAGCGCAGCCGCTTCATCACGCCCGCCATGCTGAAGCACTACGAGGAGTGCGTCTGGGTGAATGCGGACACGCCGCACAGCCGCAAGCCGATGCCGGATGCGGTGCGCATGCTGGTGCGGGAAAGGGCGCGAAATGCGTGGAAATAGAACATGAACAAGGGGTAATTCAGGCGAGTTATCCCCCGTGTCCTACCCTTGTAGGAATTTGCCGCATATCCATGTTTCGCACAAAACGAGTGCGTAGGCAAGTCCTTGATTCTTAAGGAATTAAATTTTGCCTCTTGAACGGGCAATTTGTTGAAACCCGCATCGATACTGAGCTCCCGGCTTGTCAAGAGGCGCTTGTCCACACAGTTATCCACATTTCCTGTGGATATGAAAATAAAGGCTGACGAATCAAGGATTTAGCACATGATGTTGAGAAATGTCTTAGCATTTTCGTAAGGCCAATTCTGAGGCCAAGCTAGTAATCGACAACAACTAATTGCCGACAGAAAATTTCACCACGCGCTGCAGGGTGAAAGGATATTTCATTAAGGCAAGGCTTCGCGCAGGCGTCGCAGCGTCTCCAGCGCGCCCATGGCGATTCCGACATCGTCCGCCGACGGCACCTGCGGCGCGCGCGGATTGATGCGGATGAGCGGCGCGCCCTGTGCTTCGCACGTGCGCCGCACCGAGGGCACGTCGGTGCCGGCCCCGAGTTCAATCACGACCGGGCGCCGCACGCGCGCGCGCCAGGCTTCGAAGCCCTGGTACCGGGCTTCGGTGCGCGCATCCAGCCAGCGTCCGTCGTTGAACATCAGGACGTTTGGCCGCGCCAGCGCGCCGCAGTGCGGGCAGGCCGGCAGGGGCGGGCGCATCAGGCAGTCGCCCGGGTCGATATCGGGCTGCACCGCATCGGCCGGCCAGATGTCGCCGCTGCAAGGCCGGCTGCATTGCAGGTGATGGATCGAGCCGTGGCATTCGACCACCTGTCCGTCGTCGAAGCCGGCGCGCTGGAACTGGCCGTCGACATTGCTGGTGAAGACGAAGGCGCCATGCGCCAGCCGCGCGCCCAGTTCGCGCAGGATCGTGAAACCCTCGTGCGGGATGGTGGCGCGGTACAGCGCGAGCCGGTGTCCGTAAAAGCCCCATGCCAGTTCCGGGTGGCGGGCGAAGCTGCGCGGATTGGCGATCTCGACGAAGCGGATGCCGAGTCTGGCCAGCGGCGGGTAGGCGCGCCAGAAGCCATGGTCGCCGCGGAAGTCGGGCAGGCCGGAATCGACGCCGATGCCGGCGCCGGCGCCAATGAGGAGGGCATCGGCCTCGCGCAGCAGGGCGGCGGCGCGGGCGATGGCGGCGTCCAGGGGCTCAGTCATGGGACTGTCCGGCGTCGATGCGGCGTTTCAGGTGATCGAGTTCGATCAGGAAGCGCTCCGCCGCGATGGTCGGCGCCCACGGCTCCCAGGGCCGGCAGGGGTAGCGCGCCGCCAGCGGGTCTTCGTCCAGCACCGCCGCACGGATCCGCAGGGTGTTGCGCACTTCCTCTTCCTTCCAGCCGACCACGTGAACGGCTTCGCTGGCGGCGGCCAGGCGGTCGGCCTGCTTGTGCCGCGCGTGCTCGGTGGGCGTCCAGGCCGGCAGGCCGTAGCGCAGGAACACCATCTGTTCGAGGCGCCTGGTCAGGGCCATGAAGCCCTCGCCGAGGAAGGGTTTCAAGGGCGAGACGGCGTCGAAACCGAGCAGGCCTTCCTCGGCGTCGTGCAGCAGTTCGCGCAATTCGACGACGGGGGCGAGCGGCACCGGGGAAGCGGCGCGGCGCAGCAGCATCACGCTGATCGAGTGCTGGGCCACCGACAGGGGCAGCGGCCAGGCCGAATGGCCGCCCCAGCGGTAGGTGCGGGCCAGGCCGAGGGCCAGGTCGGCATCGTCCCAGTCGAAAGGGGTAGGATTGAGAAGGTCGAGCCGCTTGCCGGACGGCATGCGAACCCATGCGCGATTAGTCATGGGCAAATTCTACATTGTCCATCTTGATATGGCTGAACACCGGCTGCGGGGCAGCCCCCTACACTGGATCGCTGCGCAGGACAAATTCGGAGGCGACGGAGAAGCGATGAGCGAACATTCACGAGCTGCGGCTGGCCGACGGATCGATTGCGACGTACTGGTGGTCGGCGGCGGCATCAACGGCGCCGGCATCGCGCGCGACGCCAGCGGGCGCGGGCTGCGTGTGGTCCTGTGCGAAAAGGACGACCTGGCCCAGCACACCTCCTCGGCTTCGAGCAAGCTGATCCACGGCGGGCTGCGCTATCTCGAGCAATACCATTTCGGTCTGGTACGCAAGGCCCTGGCCGAGCGCGAGCTGCTCCTGAAGAGCGGCCCGCACATCATGCGTCCGCTGCGCTTCGTGATGCCGCAGGCGACCGACGGCGGCGCCGGCCAGCGCCCGGGCTGGCTGGTGCGCGCCGGCCTGTTCCTATACGATCACCTGGCGCGGCGCGATTTCCTGCCGGGCTCCGAGAGCCTGTCGCTGGCCGGCCACCCCTACGGCGCGCCGCTGCGGCCGGAATTTACCCGCGCGTTCGCCTATTCCGACGCCTGGGTCGACGATGCCCGCCTGGTGGTGCTGGCCGCCATCGACGCCCGCGAACGCGGGGCGGCCGTGCTGACCCGCACCCGCTGCACCGGCCTGGCGCGCGAGGCGCAGCGCTGGGTCGCGACCCTGCAGGGCCCGGACGGCGAGCTCAGGGTGCATGCGCGCTGCCTCGTGAATGCCGCCGGACCGTGGGCCGCCGGCTTCCTCGGCATGGCCGCGCCCGGCGCCGGCGCGCGTCCGCTGCGCCTGGTGAAGGGCAGCCACATCGTGGTGCCGCGCCTGTTCGGGCACGATAGCGCCTATCTGCTGCAGCAGCCGGATGGCCGGGTGGTGTTCGCGATTCCCTACGAGGGCGTGTTCACCCTGGTCGGCACCACCGACGTCGATTACCAGGGCGACCTCGACCGCGTCGCCATCGGCGCGGACGAGACGGCGTACCTGTGCGCGGCGGTGAACCGGGTGTTTGCCCGGCCGATCGGCCCGGACGACGTGGTGTGGAGCTATGCCGGGGTGCGGCCCCTGATCGGCGAGCAAGGCAGTCAGGATGCAATGAGCGCCGCCAGCGCCAGCCGCGACTACCGGCTGGAGACCGGCCTGGACGGTGCGCCGCTGCTCTCGGTCTTCGGCGGCAAGGTCACGACCTTCCGCAAGCTGGCCGAGCAGGCGGTGGACTGGATCGCACCTGCGCTGGGCCGGCGCGTGCCCGGCTGGACCGACCGCGCCTGCCTGCCGGGCGGCGACCTGTTCGGCCGCCAGCCGCTGGCGCGCGCGGTGCTCGAATTCGAGGCCTGGACCCGCACCCGCCAGCAGCAGTATGCCTGGCTGCCGCCCGAACTGGTGGCCCGCTATGTGCGCGCCTACGGCACCCGGCTCGGCGCCATGCTGGGACCTTGCCGCAGCCGCGCCGATCTCGGCGAGGAGATCGTGCCCGGGCTGTTCGAGGTGGAAGCGGATTTCCTGGTGCGGCAGGAATGGGCGCAGGCCGCCGAGGACATCCTGTGGCGCCGCACCAAGCTGGGACTGCATGTGCCGCCGGGCGGCGCGCGCCGGCTGGAGGGATGGCTGGCGGCGCGGCGGGGCGTGTCCGTCCCCGCCGCCTGAGTCAGCCGTAAAGCACCTGCAACGCCCTCATGGCTGCGTTGCATGGCCTTGCCGTACTGGCGTACTGTCTTCGCCCACGCGCCTTGCCCTGGGGCAACGCCCTCATGGCTGCGTTGCAGGCGCTTTTGTTTAGCTGCCTTGCTGTTGCAGCCAGGCATCGATCTCCGGCAGCCGTGCGGCATTCGTCTTGATGCGGTCCTGGATTGCCGCGATGGCGGCATCGACGTCGCCGCGCGAGCTCGGCGCCAGGTTGGCCTGGGCGTAGTTCTTCAGCTTGTCGATCATGGCCGGATTCGCGGACGTGTGGCCGAGCCGCGCGAAATAGCGGCTGCGCGAGCTGGCGTCGACCCGCTCGTTGATCTTGTCGACGTGGGCCAGCGCGAAGTCGACCGCCATGTCCGGATAGCGCTGGGCCACCATCGAGATCATCGCCGCGCTGTTGGTCACGCCCGGCTCGTCCGTCAGCGCCAGCTGCAGGGCGCGCTCGGCGAGGGCGCGGTCGCGGCTGCTGGCGAGCAGCGTGTACAGGCGGTCGCGCAGCAGCGGGTTGGTTTCGGCGCGGGCGCGGCTGCGCAGCGCATCCCAGGTGGCGGCGTCGGCATGCTGGGCGACCACCGACAGCACGGTCTTGCGCAGCGGCCCCGGCACGCTGGACGGATCCTTGTCCATCGCGGCATAGCGGCGGCGCGCCTCGGCGACCACGGTGGTGTCGCCAAGTTCGCTCAGGGTCTCGATCAGCTGCTCGCGCAGGTTGGCGACGGCGGACAGCTCGCCGCCATGCGCTTCCCAGCCGGTCTGCGCCATCACCGGCGCCAGGCGTGCGATCGCGAAGGCGTCCAGGCGGTGCCGGCGCGCGGCGTCGCCTCGCATTTCACTCTCAAGACGCCAGTGCAGGCCCTCGAACACGCCGGCGATGCGGCTCCAGACCTGCGGATCGGCGCTGACCGGGGTGGCCTTGATGAGCTCCAGCGCGCTGGTCGCCGGCTGCAGCCCGGCCAGGCCCAGCGCGGTGCTGTCCGACAGCAGGCCGAGCTGGTCGATCGGCGCCAGCGTGGCGAAGGATTGCGCCAGCTGCGCGAATTCCTTGGGCGCGTACAGGGTGCGGTAGTAGCCGCTCTGGCCGGCGTTGACGATCACCGCGCCGCAGCCCGGGACGGCGATGACGCCCTTGCCGCCGGAGACCAGCGTGGTCGCCTGCTTCGCATTGCCCGCGACCTGCGCGATCACCGGCACGCGCCAGGCCAGCGGTTTCCGGTTCGGCTGGTCGCGCGAGAATTCTTCCTGGGTCAGCGGGACGCTGCTCATGCCGTTCCTGCACACCGGTGCGCCGACACGGATCAGCGGCACGCCGGGCTGCAGCGTGAAGTCGTGGGCGATCGCCGTGACCGGCTTGCCGGCCGCCTTTTCGATCTGCTTCCACAGGTCGTCGGAGACGGTGTTGCCGTAGGCGTGGGCCTTCATGTAGCTGCGCACGCCGCTGCGCCAGGCGTTCTCGCCCACATAGGCTTCCAGCATGCGGATCACCGCTTCGCCCTTCTGGTAGGTGATCTCGTCGAAGGCCTGGTTGGCCTGTTCGACGGTCTCGATGTGCTGGACCACAGGGTGGGTGGCGGCGACCGAGTCGCGGAACATCGCGCCGTCGCGGCTGTTGACCGCGCCCAGGCGCGTATTCCACTCCGGGTGCAGGCGCGCCGTCATCCGGCTCTCCATCCAGGAGGCGAAGCCTTCGTTGAGCCAGAGGTCGTCCCACCAGCGCATCGTGACCAGGTCGCCGAACCACTGGTGCGCCATCTCGTGGGCCGCGGTGGCGAAGATTTCCTGGCGGTCGTGCTGGGTCGAGTTGGCCGGATCGAACAGCAGCGCGTACTCGAAGGTGAAGATCGCGCCCCAGTTCTCCATCGCGCCGAAGAACTGGCTGCGGCCGGCGCCGGCGATGTTGTCGAGCTTCGGCAGCGGGTAGCGCACGCCGAAGTAGTCGTTGTACTCGCGCAGGATCTCCTTCGAGGAGTCGAGCGCGAAGCTGGCCTGGTCGATCGCGCCGCGGCGCGTCACCACGCCCAGTTCGGTGCCCTCGACCTTCGTGGTGGCGCGCTCGAAGTCGCCCAGCGCGAAGAACAGCAGGTAGGTCGACATCTTCGGCGTCTCGGCGAAGACGACCTTCCGGCGGCCGTCCGGCAGGGTGCTGGTGCTCGCCGCCGGCATGTTACTGACCGCCATCTGGCCGGCCGGGATGGTGACTTGCAGCGAGAAGCTCGCCTTGTAGGCCGGCTCGTCCCAGGAAGGGATCATGCGGCGCGCGTCCGAGTTCTCGAACTGGGTGTAGAGGGCGCGCTGCTGCTTGCCGTCCGCGCCGGGGTAGTCGAGCGAAAACAGGCCGACCGCCTGGGTGCCGATCACGCCGCTGTAGTCGAGGGCCAGCTTGTAGAGGCCGGGCGCGAGCGGGCGTTCGAAGGCGAAGCTCGCGGTCTGGGCCGCGGCATCGACGCTCACCCTGGCGGTTTGCGAAGCGCCGCCGGCGGCCGGGGCCAGGCTCGCACTGTGGAAGCTGAGGTCGGCCGCGTTCAGGGTGATGCGGTCGGTGGCCCTGGTGACGTTGACGGTAATGGTGGCCTGGGCGGCGAAACGGCCGGCGGCGGCGTCCGGCGTCAGCGAGATCTCGTAGTGGCTCGGGATCACGCCGCGCGGCAGCTGGGTGGTCGCTTCCTTGGCCGGCGCGGCGATGGACCTGGGCGCGGCGGCGGCGTGGTGGACGGGCAGGGCGGCGAAGGCAAGGGCTACTGCGGCGGAGATCAGGCTGCGGTGCATGGTGTACCTATTTGGTTTGAATTAGTCCACGAATCTACG
The DNA here is from genome assembly GCF_001412595.2 of Massilia sp. WG5. Lineage (NCBI taxonomy): Bacteria > Pseudomonadati > Pseudomonadota > Betaproteobacteria > Burkholderiales > Oxalobacteraceae > Massilia > Massilia sp. WG5. The sequence continues at coordinate 1,236,766 of NZ_CP012640.2, read as the reverse complement.
ATTACCGGACAGCGCTGTCAAACGGTCAATTGTATGGAAAAGTATATGAAGCGATGCGCTATCATCGTGGACACAATCACAACCTGGAGGAGAACCATGAAGCTGTTCACCAGCCACCGCACCCCGAACCCGCGCCGCGTGCTGATGTTCATCGCCGAAAAGGGCATCACCGGCATCGAGCTGGTTCCGGTCGACCTGTTCAAGGGCGAGCACAGGAGCGAGTCCTTCACCGGCATGAACCCGATGGCCCAGATCCCGGTGCTGGAACTGGACGACGGCCGGCAGCTGGCCGAGACCCGCGCCATCTGCACCTACCTGGAAGGGCTGTACCCGCAACCCAACCTGATGGGCGAAGGCTTCGAGGAGCGCGCCTTCATCGAGATGGCCGACCGGCGCTGCGAGCTGCAGCTGTTCCTGAGGATCGCCAACTGCATCCGCCACACCCACCCGGGCCTGGCGCCGCTGGAGCAGCCGCAGTTCGCCGAGTTCGGCGCCACGCAAGGCCAGAAGATGCGCGATACGGCGCGCTGGCTGGACGGCGTATTGGCGCAGCAGGCCTTCGTGGCCGGCGACCGCTTCACGATCGCCGACATCACGGCCTTCTGCGCGCTGGAGTTCGCGCGCGGGCTGATGAAGTTCCGGCCGGGCGAGGAGGGCTTTGGGCACCTGCAGGCCTGGCGCGACCGGGTGGCGGAGCGGCCGAGCGCGCAGGCCTTCTGAGCGACGATCAGCGCACCGCGATCGCCGAGATCTCGACCGCCACATCCTTCGGCAGGCGGTCGACCTGCACCGTCGCGCGGGCAGGCGGCTTGTCGGTGAAATACTTGCCGTAGACCGCGTTCAGTTTCGGAAAATCGTCCAGGTTCTTCACGTACACCGTGGTCGACACCACGTTATCCATCGACATGCCGTCCGCCGCCAGCACCGCCTTCAGGTTGTCCAGCACCTGGGCGGCCTGTTCCTCGATCGGCCCGGTGCGCGCCTGGTTGGTCTTCGGGTCGATCGGCAGCTGGCCCGCCAGGAACACCAGGTTGCCGGACCGTACGGCCTGCGAATACGGGCCGACCGCGGCCGGCGCTTCCTTGGTGGCAACGATGTCCTTCGCGGGCGGCGCGGCGCCCGCGGCGCCGAGCGCACCGGCGGCCAGTAGCGGAATCAAAACGGCCGGCATGGTCTTCATGATGGGTCCCTCCTGGTGGAAAAAGACTGGCATCGACCCATTGTAAATACAGTCGCGCTCGCTTGAATCACCCGCATGGGTGAAAAGCGCCTGCAATCAGTGCAGCGCGCCAAGGCTGGCCACCAGCCGCGTCAGCGCGGTCTGGCTGGCGCAGCCGGTCTTGCGGAACACCGACTTGATCTGGGTGCGCGCGGTTTCGAGGCCGAGGTTCAGCGCGGCGGCGGCGTCGGCCAGGCTGCCGGCGCTGGACCAGGCCAGCACCAGCCGCACTTCCGCCTTGCTCAGGCCGTAGAGTTCGCGCAGCAGGCCGAGGCTGGCCTGCTGGGGCTTATGCGGCCGCAGGACGGCCAGCATGCCGACCGGCTCGTGGAACACGCCGGACAGCGCATGCGCGGGCGCCAGCGGCAGGCCGACCAGGATCGCGGCGGCGCCGGCTTCCGTCAGTTGCAGCGCGGCGGGCATTGCCGGGCCGCTGCCGGCGCATACGGTCCTGGCCAGGCGTTCGAGCTGGAGCCGCCTGACGCCGCAGCCGGCCGCGCAGACGCGGCTGAACAAATGGCCTTCTTCACTCAACCACTGCTCGGCGGCGGCATTCGCGATCAGCACCCGCGCGTGGGCGTCGATGACCATCAGCGGCATGCTGAAGCGGTCCAGCATGCGCCTGCCGAGGTCCGCATGGCGCGCCAGTTCGCCGAAGCGGGCGCGCAGCCGGGCAGCGCAGCGCAGGTGCGGAACCAGGGGCCGGAGGCGGCGCAACTTGGCGTCGCCGGGCTCGCGGTCGCGCAGGTGCGACTGGAAAGAGAGGCCGGCCAGGGTCGGGCCTTCGTTGATGAGGGGGGTGCAGATAATGGCGCCGAGGCCGTAAGGGCGCAGGAAATCCTGGTAGAACTCGCTGGTGCGCCTGGTGCTGGCGCCCAGCTCGCGCTCGTCGATGAACCAGCCGCCCTCCGGCATGGCGTCGACGACGGGACGGACCGGGTCGAGGTCCACGTAGCGGGTTTCGTACTGGCGCACGAAATCGAGGTCGAGCTGGGCGACTTCGGCGATCAGGGTGCGCCGGGTGTTGCGGTCATGGACCAGGTAGGCCGATTGTTCGGCGCCGAGTTCGCGCCGCAGCTCGGCGAGGACGGGATGCCAGCCGGACGGCGCGAGCACCCCTTCGTAGATGGAACGGACCAGACTGTCGAAGCGCTGCGCATCCATACGGCCTCTCGAATGACATGCTGTTCTTGCGTCAACCCACCCGTTTGTACCATGGCCGATCCCCCTCGATCGCCTGGTAGGTTCCTGCATGCGCATCCGCCACCGACAGCTGGCTGTCCAGGCACAGCACGCCGAAGCGCGCCAGGCTGTCGTGGAACAGGCGCAGCACGCGCTGGCGCAGCACCGGGCCGAAATCGCCCAGCGCGTGGCAGCACAGGATCGCCTGGAACTCGTTGAAGGAGGCGTCCGTCACCAGGCTGTACTGCGACCAGGTGATGCGCCGCCGCAGGTCGGCGCGCAGGCGTGCGCATTGGCCCTCTGGCCCTTCCTCGATCTCGAAGAAGGCTCCCAGGTCGCCGCGCCCGCCGCTGTCCAGATGGCGCTGGCGCGCCGCTTCCAGCTCGGCCAGCGGCAGGCAGGCATCCTGCATGCCGCCCGCCAGCTCTTCGTTGGCGAGGGTGGCGTGGATGTCGAGCTTGCCCAGCACGCCTTCCTCGGCCAGCACGATCGCCAGGGTCCAGGCTTCGCCCACGCCGGTGCATTCGGCCAGCCAGACCCGCGGCACCGGCCAGCCGCGCAGCGAGGGCGCCAGCACGCTGCGCAGCCGCGCCGCATGGCCGACGCAGTCGAACAGGGGCGCCGGGGCCGGCGACAGCGCACGCAGCAGGCTCGATGCGGCATCGGCGCCGTGCAGCGCGCGCTCCTGCAGGCCGGACAGGGTGGCGGCGCCAAGCTCGCGCGTCGCCTGGTTCAGTTTGGCGCGCAGGGCCGCGCGGTCATAGGCGCGGAAGTCGTAGCCGAAGCGCTGGAAGATCGCTTCCAGCAGCAGCTCCGTCTCCAGTTCCTCGACCGCGAGCCCGGCGGCCAGGCCGGTCCACGCATTCATGCTTCGCTCCTCAATGCAGCCATTAATGGAGCCAAACGCGCATCATCGACAGCAGCTGGGCCACATCGACCGGCTTGGTGATGTAGTCCGAGGCGCCGGCGGCGATGCACTTGTCGCGGTCGCCCTTCATCGCTTTCGCGGTCAGGGTGATGATGGGCAGCGACTTGAACTTCGGGATGCGGCGGATCGCCCGCATCGTGTCGTAGCCGTCCATCTCCGGCATCATGATGTCCATCAGGACGATCTCGATGCTCGGGTCCTTCTCGAGCACCTCGATGCCGTCGCGGCCGTTCTCGGCAAACAGGACCTGCATCTGTTGGCGCTCGAGCAGCGAGGACAGCGCGAAGATGTTGCGCAGATCGTCGTCGACGATCAGCACCTTGCGTCCGGCCAGGCCGCCGTCGGCCGCATGAATCTCTTCCAGGATCCGGCGCTGCGCATCCGGCAGGCTGGCGTGCGAGCGGTGCAGGAACAGCGCGGTCTCGTCCAGCAGGCGCTCCGGCGAGCGGGCATCCTTGACCACGATGGTCTTGGCGTAGCGCTTCAGCTTCGTGACTTCCTTGCGGTTCAGTTCCTGGGCCGTGTAGATCACGATCGGCAGGTCGCGCAGGGCCGGCAGCTTGCCGATCTGGTCGAGCAGGTCGAAACCGGAGACGTCGGGCAGGGTCAGGTCCAGCACCATGCAGTCGAAGTGCTGGCTGCCCAGGGCCTCGAGCGCCGCGGCCCCGGTCTCGGCGGTCACGATGCGCACGTCGGAATCGCCGATCAGCGAAATGATCGATTCGCGCTGGGCCATGTCGTCCTCGACCACCAGCAGCGAGCGCTTGCCGCCCATCAGGAACTTCTGGATGCGCGTGAATTCTTCCTGCAGCATCTCGCGGCTGACCGGCTTGTTGATGTAGGAGATCGCGCCCGAGCGCAGCGCGCGCTCGCGCTCGCGCATCGCCGACAGCACGTGCACCGGGATATGGCGGGTGCCCGGGTCGCGCTTCAGGCGTTCCAGCACGGTCAGGCCGTCGATGTCGGGCAGGTCGATGTCGAGCAGGATCGCGGCCGGCTGGAAGTCGCGCGCCAGCGACAGCGCCGAATCGCCGCGGTGGGTGACGATGCCCTTGAAGTTCTTCTCGCGGGCGAAGTCGAGCAGGGTCTTGGCGAAGCGCTCGTCATCCTCGACGATCAGCACCGACGGGTCGCCCGGGACGATCAGGCCGCGGTCGTCCAGCATGCTTGCGTACTCGACCAGGCCGCCCGAGGGATCGGGCACCGCGACCGAGGTGGTGGTGACCACGGTTTCGGTCTCGGCCTCGGCTTCCGCTTCGAGCTGGGCCTTGGGCAGCGCGGTCACGGAAGGCAGGGCCAGCGGCGCCGCGAAGCGCGGCGGTTGCGGCTGGCGGGTCTGCTCGTAGTTGATGAAGCCCGCGCGGTTGTAGGGCAGGTACAGGGTGAACGTGGAACCGAGGTTCACCGTCGACTCGACGCGGATCTCGCCGCCCAGCAGGCGCGCCAGTTCGCGCGAGATCGACAGGCCCAGGCCGGTGCCGCCGTATTTACGCGCGGTCGAGCCGTCGGCCTGCTGGAAGGCTTCGAAGATCAGCTGCAGCTTGTCGGACGGGATGCCGACGCCGGTGTCGCGCACCGAGAAGGCCAGCACGGCGTCCGCATGCAGCAGGTGCGGGTGGTCGGAGGTCCAGCCGCTGGTCACCAGGCTGATGGTCAGGTCGACCTTGCCGTGGCTGGTGAACTTGAACGCGTTCGACAGCAGGTTCTTCAGGACCTGCTGCAGGCGCGTGGTGTCGGTCATCAGCGCGGTCGGCAGGTTGTCGGCCAGGTCGACCTGGAAGCCGAGGTGCTTGGCTTCGGCCATGTGGCGGAAGGTGCGGTCCACGTAGTTGCGCAGGGCCGAGAAGCGGTACTCGGACACGTCCAGCGTGACGGTGCCGGACTCGATCTTCGACAGGTCGAGAATGTCGTTAATCAGGGTCAGCAGGTCGGAACCGGAGCCGTGGATGGTCTTCGCGAATTCCACCTGCTTCATCGACAGGTTGCCTTCCGGGTTGTCCGAGAGCTGCTGCGCCAGGATCAGCAGCGAGTTCAATGGCGTACGCAGTTCGTGCGACATATTCGCCAGGAACTCGGACTTGTACTTCGAGGACAGCGCCAGCTGGGTCGCCTTTTCTTCCAGCGCCAGCTTGGCCTGTTCCACCTCGCGGTTCTTGCGTTCCACCTCGATGTTCTGCTCGGACAGCAGGCGCGCCTTTTCCGCCAGTTCCTGGTTGGTCTGCTGGAGTTCCTGCGCCAGCGACTGCGACTGGGTCAGCAGCGATTCGGTACGGCTGTTCGCCTCGATGGTGTTCAGCACCACGCCGATCGATTCCATCAGCTGGTCGAGGAAGGACAGGTGGGTCTCGGTGAAGCGGTCCAGCGAGGCGATCTCGATGACGGCCTTGACCTGCTGTTCGAACAGGATCGGCAGCACCACGATGTTGGTCGGCGGCGCCGCGCCCAGGCCGGACGAGACCTGGATGTAGTCGCGCGGGACGTCGGTCAGCCAGATGCGGGTCTTCTCCAGCGCGCACTGGCCCACCAGGCCTTCGCCGGGCAGGAAGGAGGTCGGCAGCTTGCGGCTCGAACGGTAGCCGTAGGAGGCGATCAGGCGCAGGCGCGCGTCGACCCCCTCGGAGTCCATCATGTAGAACACGCCGTGGTGGGCAGTGATCAGGGGCGCCAGTTCCGACAGGATCAGCTTGGTCACCGCGCCCAGGTCGCGCTGGCCCTGCAGCAGGCGGGTGAAGCGCGCCAGGTTGGTCTTCAGCCAGTCCTGCTGCGCGTTCTTCTGCGTGGTCTCCTTCAGGTTACGGATCATCTCGTTGATGTTGTCCTTCAGGTAGGACATCTCGCCACGGGCTTCCACCTGAATCGAACGCGAAAGGTCGCCGCGGGTCACCGCCGTCGCGACTTCACCGATCGCACGCATCTGGTTGGTCAGGTTTGCCGCCAGCTGGTTCACGTTCTCGGTCAAGTCCTTCCAGGTGCCCGCCACGCCGGACACGTTCGCCTGGCCGCCCAGCTTGCCCTCGGTACCCACCTCACGCGCCACGCGGGTCACCTCGGAAGCGAACGAGGACAGCTGGTCCACCATCACGTTGATGGTGTCCTTCAGTTCGAGAATCTCGCCCTTCACGTCCAAGGTAATCTTCTTGGACAGGTCGCCGCGCGCCACCGCGGTGGTCACCGCCGCGATGTTACGCACCTGGCCCGTCAGGTTGGACGCCATGAAGTTCACGTTGTCGGTCAAGTCCTTCCAGGTGCCGCCGACGCCCGGCACATAGGCCTGGCCGCCCAGCTTGCCCTCGGTACCGACCTCGCGCGCCACCCGGGTCACTTCGGAAGCGAACGAGGACAGCTGGTCCACCATCACGTTGATGGTGTTCTTCAGTTCGAGAATCTCGCCCTTCACGTCCACGGTGATCTTCTTGGACAGGTCACCGTTCGCCACCGCGGTCGTCACGTCCGCGATGTTACGCACCTGACCCGTGAGGTTACCCGCCATCGAGTTCACGCCGTCGGTCAGGTCCTTCCAGGTGCCGGCCACGCCCGGCACGTTCGCCTGGCCGCCCAGACGGCCTTCGGTACCCACCTCGCGCGCCACGCGCGTCACCTCGGAAGCGAAGGAGTTCAGCTGGTCCACCATGACGTTGATGGTGTTCTTCAGTTCGAGAATCTCGCCCTTCACGTCCACGGTAATCTTCTTCGACAGGTCGCCGTTCGCCACCGCGGTCGTCACGTCCGCGATGTTACGCACCTGGCCGGTCAGGTTACCCGCCATCGAGTTCACCGAGTCGGTCAAGTCCTTCCAGGTGCCGGCCACGCCCTTCACCTGCGCCTGGCCGCCCAGCTTGCCCTCGGTACCCACCTCGCGCGCCACCCGGGTCACCTCGGATGCGAACGAGGACAGCTGGTCCACCATCACGTTGATGGTGTTCTTCAGTTCCAGGATCTCGCCCTTCACGTCGACGGTAATCTTCTTGGACAGGTCGCCGTTCGCCACCGCGGTCGTCACCGCCGCGATGTTACGCACCTGGCCCGTCAGGTTGGACGCCATGAAGTTCACGTTGTCGGTCAAGTCCTTCCAGGTGCCGCCGACGCCCGGCACATAGGCCTGGCCGCCCAGCTTGCCCTCGGTACCCACCTCGCGCGCCACCCGGGTCACCTCGGAAGCGAAGGAACGCAGCTGGTCCACCATCACGTTGATGGTGTCCTTCAGCTGCAGGATCTCGCCGCGCACGTCCACCGTGATCTTCTTCGACAGGTCGCCGTTCGCCACCGCGGTGGTCACCTCGGCGATGTTACGCACCTGCGAGGTCAGGTTACCCGCCATCGAGTTCACCGAGTCGGTCAAGTCCTTCCAGGTACCCGCGACGCCCGGCACGTAGGCCTGGCCGCCCAGCTTGCCCTCGGTACCGACCTCGCGCGCCACGCGCGTCACTTCGGAGGAGAAGGAGGAGAGCTGTTCCACCATGGTGTTCGCGGTGGTCGCCGCGCGCAGGTACTGGCCCTTCAGCGGGTGCCCGTCGACCTCCAGCGCCATCGTCTGCGACAGGTCGCCCTTCGCCACCGCGCCGATGACGCGCGCCATCTCGGTGGTCGGACGCACCAGGTCGTCGATCAGGGTGTTCACGGAGCTGATGATGGTCGACCAGCCGCCGACCACGCCCGGCACGTCGGCGCGCTGGGTCAGGTGGCCTTCGCGGCCGACCACGCGCGATACCTCGGTCACCGTCTCGACCATTTTCTGCTTGGTCTCGATGATGTCGTTCAGGGTGTCGGCGATCTTGCCGGACACGCCGGTCCAGTCGGAGGGCATGCGCACGGAGAAGTCGCCTTTTTTCAGCGCCATCAGCGTCGAAAGCAGCAGCTTGACATCCAGCTGTTCAGCCATGTCAGTCATGTTATTCATTGACCAGGGTTCCTCGAGGTAGAGAAGGTAGAGCGCGCGCGGGGAGCATCGCCAGGGCAGTTTTGTTAAATGTTTGGAAAGACGTAAAGATACTCTTGTGTCTTATCAAGTCAAGTCTACGGCAAGCAAAAATAACAACACTGTGAATCGTGTTATAAACTTGCGAACAAGCAATTTTGAAGAGACGATTCGCGCGAGCTTAACGGACTCTGGCGGGAGGCGGCGCACGATTGACAGCCCGCTTGGGGAGTAGTTGTAGTAAGGCGACAACTAATTTTAAATAATTGTCGTAGTGAAAGTGATTAAAAGAATAATTTTTCGTGCTTTTTGGTTACAACTCAACTAGCATACGGGTGTTACATCAACAGCGCGCGGAGTGAACCATGATGACCGTCGATCTTGACGAGCTGATGCATAGCGACACGGCGTCGAGCTGGGGAGAAGCGCTGTTTTCCCTGGGCCGGCACTATGGTTTCGAGAAAGTCTTGTTTGCGATGTCGGGCTCGCGCCATGCCCGCCTGGAGCATGCATTTTTCCAGACCAATTACCCGCGCAAGTGGCGGGAACGTTACGAGGCCGAGCGCCTCGCCTATGTCGACCCGACGGTCAGCCATTGCCTGTCGAGCACTTTACCGCTGGTGTGGCAGGCCGACACCTTTCGCAGCCCGGCCCAGCGCGCCATGTATGAAGACGGTTGCAAGCAGGGCATCCGCGCCGGCGTCACCTTTCCGATCCACGGCCCGAACGGCGAGTTCGGCATGCTGACCTTTGCCTGCGATCCCGGTCCGGAGCGGAGCTTTGCCACCGAGGCGCAGCCGCTGCTGCCGGAACTGGCCCTGGTGCGCGACCATGCCTTCGCTTCCGGCGTCCGCTTCTGCCCGCCGCCCACGCAGGAAGCTGCGCCACGGCTCACGCCGCGCGAACTCGAAGTCTTGAACTGGGTGATGGCGGGGAAATCGTCGTGGGAGATTTCAAAGATCACCGGCTGCTCCGAGGCGACGGTGAATTTCCATATGGGCAACATTCGCCAGAAATTCAACGTCAACACCCGGCAGCAGGCGGTGGTGAGGGCGATCTCGCTGGGGCTGATCAGCCCAGAAGATCACCATCGTTGAGCTTGCCATTTACATAGAGCTTCAACAGCAGGGCCACCGGCGCAGGAATGGCCAGGCCCGTTTCGAAGCGGCTGCCGCTCGACTGCGTCACGCCGAAGCGTCCCCAGAATTTTTCCTGGCTTTCCCGCTTGCTGATGCGGTATTTCTTCAGCTCGCTGACGGTCGGAGCCAGCGCTGCCTGGAATTTTGCATTGACCGCCTCGGGCTCCCGCAGGCTTGCTTCGGTAACGAAATCATTAGCCATCGCCGCTCCTCTCTGGAAAGGGTTGTAAAGATGTATGGAAGACAAGACAAGTATTCCATGCATCATTCATCCGGCGACCTAGCAATATTGATAGTTCCGACAGGAATCCCTCGTAAACACAGGAAACTGTTGTTGCGCTAGTTGAGCTACCGCAAGCTTGGTGTTTCCGGGCTTGATTTCCGGGCCAGTTCTTGCCAGAGGAAGGTATAGGTCAAGGCCCACATCGTCGCCGTCTGCTCGTTGTTCGCTGCGCCGGCGTGGCCGCCCTCCGTGTTTTCCCAGTACAGCACCTCGTGACCCTGTTCCCGCATCAGGGCCGCCATCTTGCGTGCATGGCCCGGATGGACACGGTCGTCGCGGGTGGAGGTGGTGAACAGCACGCGCGGATAGCGGCGCTCCCGCGATACCTGGTGATAGGGGGAGTATTTGCCGATGTAGGCCCATTCCTCGGGGTCGTCCGGATCGCCGTACTCGCCCATCCAGGATGCGCCGGCCAGCAACTGGTGGTAGCGGCGCATGTCCAGCAGCGGCACCTGGCAGACCACGGCGCCGAACAGCTCCGGACGCTGGGTCAGCGCGGCCCCTACCAGCAGGCCGCCGTTGCTGCCGCCCATGATGCCCAGGTGGGGCGGGCTGGTGAGACGGCGCGCGACCAAGTCTTCGGCCACCGCCAGGAAATCGTCGAAGGCCTTCTGGCGCTGGTGCTTGAGCGCAGCCTGGTGCCAGCGCGGGCCGAACTCGCCGCCGCCGCGAATGTTCGCGAGCACGTAGACGCCGCCGCGCGCCAGCCAGGCCTCGCCGGTGATGCCGCTGTAGAAGGGCGTGAGCGACACTTCGAAGCCGCCGTACCCGTAGAGCAGGGTCGGATTGGCGCCGTCCATCGGCGTGTCCCTGCGCATCACGACAAAGTAGGGGATGCGCGCGCCGTCGCGCGACACCACATCGAACTGGCTCACCGTGTAGGGGCTGGCGTCGAAGAAGGCCGGCATCGCCTTCAGCAGTTCGCGCTCGTCGCTGCCGGCGTGGCCCAGGTAGAGCGTGCTCGGGGTCAGGAAGTCGGTCACGGTCAGGAAGTAGTCGTCCGATTCGATCTCGTCGACGCCGGACACGCCCAGCGCGCCCATGCCGGGCGCCAGGACTTCGCGCCGCTGCCAGCCGCCGTCCTCGTGGCGCAGTTCGACGATCCGGTTCTTGACCTTGTCCAGCACCGTCAGCAGGATCGCGTCGCGGGTCACGGCGATGCCGTCCAGCGAGGTCGTCTCGGTGGGCGTGAACAGGGTGCTGAAATCGCGCTCGCCGTCGAGGAAGCGCGCGAAGTCGATCGCCAGCAGCGCGCCCTGCGGGAACGACGCGCCGCCGGCCTGCCAGTCGGAGCGCAGCTGGACCAGCAGCTGGTCGCGCACCGTGAAGGCGTCGGCGTCCTCGGGCTTGTCGACGCGGGTCAGCGCGCCGCCGGCCGGGTCGCGCACGAACAGTTCGCTGCTGTAGAAGCCGATCTGGCGCTGCACGAACTGGCGCTCGTACCCGGGTGTGTAGTCGTACCAGGCCGAGGCCGAGAGGTCGTCCGGCTGCGCTTCGTAGACCGGCCGCGCGGCTTCGAGCGGGTCGCCGCGCTTCCATTCCCTGACCACGCGCGGATAGCCGGAGCTGGTCATCGAGCCGGGGCCGAAATCGGTGGCCACGAAGATGGTGTCGCGGTCGATCCAGCCGGTGCTGGCCTTGGCTTCGGGAAGCCTGAAGCCATCCTCGACAAAGGCCAGGCTGTCGAGGTCGAATTCGCGCACCACGTGGGCATCGCCGCCGCCGCGCGACAGCGAGACGAGCGCGCGTCCGCCCTGCGGTTTCAGGTGCGACGCCCCGGCCCAGACCCAGTTCTCGTCCTCGTCGCGCGCCAGCCGGTCGAGATCCAGCACGGTCTGCCATTGCGGGGCCGGCTTGCGGTATTCATCGAGGGTGGTGCGGCGCCAGAGGCCGCGCGGGTGGTCGGCGTCGCGCCAGAAATTGTAGAACCAGCCGCCATGCCGGCCCACGTAGGGGATCCGGTCCTTCGAATCGAGGATGTCCTTCAGGCGCGTGCGCAGCGGCGCGTAGCCGGGCGCCGCGGTCAGCTCGGCCTCGGCGCCGGCATTGTGGCCGGCGACCCAGCCGAGCGCGCGCTCGGAGTCGACCTCTTCCAGCCAGAGGTAGGGATCCTGTTCCATCGATTGCATATGCCTGTTCCTTAAGCGCCGCTGTTTGACTGTTGGGCTCTCGCCATTTGAGGCCGATTGCGTAATACTAGCAACTATCCGAATTCCCGCCGCACACCCAACACTGACATGGCTGAAGCGAGTACGCGCAACATGGGCAAGACCGTCGGCGCCCGCGGCCCGGTGCGCATCGCCCTGTGGGCCGGCGGCTTGTGGCTCGCGCTGCTGGTGGGCGCCGGCTTGTACCTGGGCGCGCTGCGCACCGTCGACGATGCCGCCCAGCGCCGTTTCGACAGCATCGCCCAGGGCGCCCGCCAGCGCCTGGACAGCGCAGTGCAGTCCTATGCCCAGGTGGTGCGCAACCTGTCCGGCCTGTTCAACGCGAACGGCGGCGAGGTCTCGCGCCTGCAGTTCCACCGCTACGTCGAATCGCTGGATGTGCGCGAGAACTACCCGGCGATCGAATCCGTCAACTACGGCGCCCACGTGCCCGATGCGCAGCGCGATGCCTTCGTGGCCGCGGTGCGGGCCGACCGCAGCCTCGATCCGCGCGGCTATCCGGATTTCGACATCCGGCCGCCCGGACACCGTCCGGCCTACCTGGTGCTGACCTACCTGGAGCCGATGATGCGGCCCCGGCTCGGAGTCGACATGCTGGCCAACGGGCCGTCGGTGGCGCGCGCGCTGGACCAGGCGCGCGACCGCGCGGAGCCGATCGCTTCCGCCCTGCCGTTGAAGATCGCGGCCCCGCGCCCCATCCTCGCCCTGACCCTGCGCTTGCCGGTCTACCGGGGCGGCGCCGTGCCGGACAGCGTGGAAGGGCGCCGTGCCGCCTACCTCGGCTCGGTCGGGATGGGCTTCTCGATACCGACCCTGGTGCAGCGCGCGCTGGAGGGCGTGGGGCAGCATCCGGTGGCGCTGCAACTGTATCTGGCGAACGCCGAGCAGTCCGCCGGCAGGCGGGTCCTTGCGGTGACGCAGGCCGACACCCTGCTCTACGACAGCGCCGGCGGGGAGGCGCGCGAGCCGCGGGCGCAGCGCGGCGCCCGCGCCCTGTATGAAACGGTGCTGCCGGTGCGCTTCCAGGGCTACCTGTGGAAGGCGCGCTTCGTCGCCAGCCGGGCCGACCTGGTCGACGGCTTCGGCACCTGGTTTCCGCGCATGGCCTTTGCGTCCGGTTTTGGCGCGACCCTCATCATCTACGCGCTGTTCCTGAAGCTGTACTGGTCGCGCCGCGCGGCGGTCGAGCAGCGCGTGCTGCTCGACCTGGTGCTGGACAACGTCGACGCCTACGTCGACATGAAGGACCACGAGGGGCGCTTCCGCTACGTGAACGCGAAGACGGCCGCCGCCGCCGGCCTGCGCGCCGAGGAGATGATCGGCCGGCGCGACCGCGAGCTCATGCCGCCCGATCGCGCCGAGGCCGCGTGGGAGCTGGACCGTCCGGTGCTGGAGACCGGGCAGGGCCGCTCCGTGCAGACCGAGATCACGCTGGCCGACGGCAGCGTGCGCCAGCTGTGGAGCGTGAAGGTGCCGGTGCGCGCCGAAGGCGAGGTGGTGGCGGTGCTGTGCGTGTCGACCGACGTCACCGACCTGTACCAGCTGAAGGCCCGCGCCGACGCCGCCAGCCAGGCCAAGAGCGACTTCCTGTCGAACATGAGCCACGAGATCCGCACGCCGATGAACAGCATCATCGGGATGTCCTACCTGGCGCTGAAGCAGGCGGCCGACCCGCGCCAGCGCGACTACCTGCAGAAGATCCACCACTCGGCCCAGCACCTGCTGGGCATCATCAACCACATCCTCGACTTTTCCAAGATCGAGGCCGGGCGCATCGAACTGGACCTGCTCGACTTCACCCTGGACGCACTGATGCGCAACCTCGCCAGCCAGCTCGGCGAGGAAGCCGGCGCGAAGGGCCTGGTACTGGACTTCGACATCGCGCCGGAGCTGCAGCGTCCGCTGCGCGGCGATCCGCTGCGGCTCGAGCAGGTGCTGCTGAACTTCACCTCGAACGCGATCAAGTTCTCGGACCGGGGGCCGATCGTGGTGCGGGCGCGCGCCGAGCGCACCCTCGGCACCGACACCCTGGTGCGCTTCGAGGTGATCGACCGCGGCATCGGCATCGCCGCCGAGGAATTGCCGCGCCTGTTCGCGCCTTTCCACCAGGCCGACCCATCGACCACGCGCCGCTATGGCGGCACCGGCCTGGGACTGGTGATCAGCAAGCAGCTCGCCGAACTGATGGGCGGCGAGGTCGGCGTCGACAGCGCGCCGGGCGAGGGCAGCACCTTCTGGTTCACGGCCCGCCTGGCCACGCCGGCCGAGCCGGCGCGGCGCGCGCTGTCCCCGGCGGCCGCTCCCGTCCTCGCACCGGGCGCGCCGGGCGCGCTGGCGGGCAGCGCCATCCTGCTGGTCGAGGACAATGCCTTCAACCAGCAGGTCGCGCGCGAACTGCTGGAAGACGCCGGCGCCAGCGTGGTCGTGGCCGGCAACGGCGCCGAAGCCCTGGCGCTGATGCATGCGCGCGGACCGGACGAACCCTTCGGCTGCGTCCTGATGGACGTCCAGATGCCGGTGATGGACGGTTTCGAAGCGACCCGCCGCATCCGCGCCGACGTCCGGCTGAAGGACACGCGCGTGATCGCGATGACGGCCAACGCCGGCCTCGAGGACCAGGCGCGCTGCCTGGCGGCCGGGATGGACGAATTCGTGACCAAGCCGGTGGCGCCCGAGAACCTGATCGCCACCGTCGCCCGCGCCCTGGGCCGCAGCGTGCAGCGCCCGGTGGTCCCGGCACCGGCGCCGGCGGCCGCGCAGGGGCCGGCGCTGCTGGACCTCGCGGTGCTGGCCGATACCTTCGGCGGCAATCCGGAAAAGATGCGTAAATATGCCTTCATGTTCCTGGAAACGGCGCGCGAGGGGCTGCTGGAGATCGACCGCGCACTGGTTTCCGGCGAAATCGGGCGCGCCGCGAATGTCGCGCACCGGATCAAGTCCTCGGCGCGCACGGTGGGGGCGATGGGCTTTGGCGACGTCTGCGCCGACCTCGAAGCCCAGCGCGAGCGTGGCTCGATCGCGCAGGCGCGTTCGCTGGCGGCGCGCCTGCGCGCGCTGCTGGCGCGGCTGGAACGCCACATTGCCGCCGAACTCGGGGCGCGCCAGCAGGATCAGAAGGCCTGAGCTCTTCCATTAACTTGTTTCGGGCGGCTCCTTGGTAGTATGCTGCGGGGGTCCAACAGAAGCAGTCCACCATGCGCTCCCCGATCTCCCCCGGCCTCCTCATCCTGCACGGCAACCAGATGGAATTGCTGCGCGCCGCCGTCTTCGACTGGCTGCGCGCCAACCCGCTCGGCCCGCTCGAGGAGGAAATCATCCTCGTGCAGTCGAACGGCGTGGCCGAATGGCTGAAAATCTCGCTGGCGGAGGAGCTGGGCGTGTGCGCGGCGACCCGGGTGGCGCTGCCGGCGCGCTTCCAGTGGGAGGCCTACCGCGGCATGCTGGGCCCGGAGCGTGTGCCGCGCCGCTCGCCCTTCGACAAGGACGCGCTGACCTGGCGCCTGATGCGCCTGCTGCCCGAGGTCCTGCCCAAGGAGAAATTCGCGCCGCTGCGCCACTTCCTGCTGGACGGCGACCCCGAGCGCCGCCTGCAGCTGGCCGAGCGCCTGGCCGACCTCTACGACCAGTACCAGGTCTACCGCGCCGACTGGCTGACCGACTGGGCCCAGGGCATCGACCAGCTGCGCCGGCCGGGCGGCGAGCCGGTGCCGCTGGCGCCCGACCAGTGCTGGCAGGCCCAGCTCTGGCGCGAAGTCCACGAAAGCCTGCCGCCCGAGCGGCGCTGGTCGGGCCGCGCCACCATCCACCAGCAGTTCATGGCCGCGGTCGAGGAAGACCGCCAGCCGGCCCAGCGGCTGCCGCGCCGCGTGGTGCTGTTCGGGATGTCGACCCTGCCTTACCAGACCATCGAGGCGATGGCCGGCCTGTCGCGCCACGCCCAGGTGCTGCTGGCGGTGCCAAATCCCTGCCAGTTCTACTGGGGCGACATCATCGAGGGCCGCGAACTGCTGACCGCCGCCTACCGCCGCCAGCAGGCCCGCAACGGCAGCAACCTGGCCGAGGTGCCGGTCGAGGAACTGCACGCCCACAGCCATCCGCTGCTGGCCAGCTGGGGGCGCCAGGGCCGCGACTTCGTGCGCATGCTGGACGAGTTCGACGGCGGCCAGGGCGCGAAGTTCGGCAACCTGCGGGTCGACCTGTTCAACGAGGGCGACGACGGCACGCTGCTGTCGCAGGTGCAGGCGGCGGTGCGCGACCTGCTGCCGCTGTCCGAGCATCCACATGTACCGCCCGATCCGGCCGACCGCTCGATCGAATTCCACATCGCCCACAGCCCCCAGCGCGAGGTCGAGGTGCTGCACGACCAGCTGCTGTCCTGGTTCGCGCAGGACAGCGGCTTGCGCCCGCGCGAGATCGTCGTGATGGTGCCGGACATCGACACCTTCTCGGCCGCCGTGCATGCGGTGTTCGACCAGCACAAGCGCAGCGACCCGCGCTACATCCCCTTCGAGATCGGCGACGTCAAGGACCGCAGCGTGAATCCGCTGCTGGTGGCGATGGAGTGGCTATTGCGCCTGCCGCAGCAGCGCTGCCGCCAGAGCGAGGTGCGCGACCTGCTGGACGTGCCGGCGCTGGCGGCGCGCTTCGGCGTGGAGGAGGACGACCTGCCGACCCTGGGCCGCTGGATCGAAGGCGCCAGCGTGCGCTGGGGCCTGGACCAGCGCCATCGCGCCGGCCTGGGCCTGGGCTCGGCCGGCGAGCAGAATTCCTGGCTGTTCGGGATCCGGCGCATGTTATTGGGCTACGCCACCGGCGCCGGCCCCAGCTTTGGCGATATCGAACCGTATGCGGAAGTCGGCGGCCTCGACGCCGCCCTGGCCGGCGCCCTGGCCGAGCTGGTGGAAAGCCTGCTGGCCTGGCGCGAGCAGCTCGACGCCGTGCTTACGCCCGCCGAGTGGGGCCAGCGCGCGCGCGCCCTGATGGCGCGCTTCTTCCGCGCCCGCGACGACCAGGACCGCATGATGCTGAACCAGCTCGAGGAAGCGCTGCAGTGCTGGCTCGAGATCTGCGAGAACGCGCTGTTCGACGAGCCGGTGCCGCTCGGCGTGATGCGCGAAGCCTGGCTGTCGGAACTCGACCAGCCGGCCCTGAGCCACCAGTTCGTGTCCGGCGGCGTGACCTTCTGCACCCTGATGCCGATGCGCGCGGTGCCCTTCAAGGTCGTTTGCCTGCTGGGCATGAACGACGGCGACTTCCCGCGCCGCGGCCACCAGTCGGATTTCGACCTGCTGGCGCTGCCGGGCCTGCAGCGCCCGGGCGACCGTTCGCGCCGCGACGACGACCGCTACCTGATGCTGGAAGCGCTGCTGGCCGCGCGCGACAAGCTGTACGTGAGCTGGGTCGGGCGCAACGTGCGCGACAACACCGAGCAGCCGTCCTCGGTGCTGGTCTCGCAGCTGCGCGACTACCTGAAGGCCGGCTGGGACATGGAGGAGGGCCTGCCCGACCGGACCACCGTGCACGCGCTGCAGCCCTTCTCGCGCCGCTACTTCGAGCGCGGCGGCCTGCTCACCTATGCCGGCGAGTGGCGCTCGGCCTATCGCGACGACGCGCAGGCGGCGGACAGCGACGAGGCGCTCCCGCCCTACGAGCTGGAAGCGGATTACCGCCTCAAGCTGGGCGAGCTGGTGTCTTTCCTGCGCCAGCCGGCGCGCTACTTCTTCCGGCGCCGCCTGGGCGTCAACTTCGGCAGCAACGAGGTGGTCGGCGAGGACGAGGAACCGTTCTCGCTGGATGCCCTCGAACGCTACTTCCTGGAAGACGCCCTGCTCGACGACAGCAGTTCGCCGGAAGCCCAGGACGAGGTGCGCCAGGTGCTCGACGCGCGCGCGGGACGCCTGGTGCGCGAAGGCAGGCTGCCGATCGGGCTGCTCGGCAAGCAGTGGCAGCAGCAGCTGGTCGAGGACCTGGTGCCGGTGCGGCGTTCCTGGCTGGCGCTGGGCGCGCGCTATCCGACGGCGGCGCCGAAGCTGGTGGTCAGCCTGGAACTGAAAGGTCTTTTGCTCGATGACTGGATCGACAAGCTGCGCAGCAACGACGGCGAAACCGTCTGGCTGCTGCAGATCTCGTCCAAGGTCCTGGACCGCAAGGGCGCGCCGCGCGGCGACAAGCTGATCGGCCCCTGGCTGCGCCAGCTGGCCGCCGCTGCCAGCGGCGCCAGCATCACCGGCTACCTGGTGGCGCGCGACGCCACCCTGCGGATGCCGCCGCTGGATGGCGGCGCCGCGTACGCCGTGCTGGAAAACCTGGCGGCGCTGTGGCGCGCCAACCTGGACCGTCCGCTGGCCGTGGCCTGCAAGACCGCGCTGGCGCAGATCGCCGGCGAGGACCCGCGCGAGGTCTACGACGGCGGCTTCGAGCTCAAGGGCGAGGTCGACGACCCCGTGCTCGCGCGCCTGTGGCCGGAATTCGCGCTGCTGCGCGCGTCGGGCGACTGGCCGCGCACGGCCGAAGCGCTGTACGGCCCGCTGGCGGCCTGGCTGCGCGACAGCGTGAACGTCACCAGGTTCGGCGACAAGGAAGGGGAGGGCGCATGAGCCAGTTGCTCGAACCCCTGGGCTTCCCGCTGCACGGCTCGCGCCTGATCGAGGCCAGCGCCGGTACCGGCAAGACCTGGACCATCGCCGCGCTGTACCTGCGCCTGGTGCTCGGGCACGGCAATGCGCAAGGGCAGGAAGCCGGTTTCCCGCGCCCGCTGATGCCGCCCGAGATCCTGGTGATGACCTTCACCCGCGCCGCCACCCGCGAGCTGTCGAACCGCGTGCGCGAGCGCCTGGTGCAGGCGGCCGGCTACTTCCGCGGCGAACTCGGTGGCGACGACTTTGTCGACGATCCCTACCTCGAAGCGCTGGCCGAAAGCTACGAGGACGAGGCCGCGCGCCTGGTCGCCGCGCACCGCCTGGTGCTGGCCGCCGAGACCATGGACGAGGCGGCGATCTTCACCATCGACGCCTGGTGCCAGCGCATGCTGCGCGAGCACGCCTTCGACAGCGGCAGCCTGTTCGACGAAGAGCTGGTCAGCGACGAGCGCGCCCTGTTCGAGGACGCCGCCAACGACTACTGGCGCCAGCACGTGTATCCGCTGAACGGACACGCCTTGACATCCCTGCTGGCCGTCTGGCCCGACGTCGAGGCCCTGAAGGGCGCCGCGCGCGAACTGGTCAGGCGCGCCGAGCTGCTGGGTCCGGACTGCGTCGACGAGAACGGCAATCCGAACGACATGGCGCCCCTCGGCGCCGTCATCGCCGGCGTCGAGCGCGCCCAGCAGGCCAGGCTGGCGCACCTGAAGGAAGGCTGGCGGGCGCGCGCCGATGCGATGGAAGCCTGGATCGGCGGACACCGCGCAGCGAATCCGAAGTGCTTCAACGGCACCAAGATGAAGCCGGACTCGCTGGCGAAGTGGTTCGAGGCCCTGCGCGCCTGGGCCCTGGATCCGGCGCTCGTGCAGCCGGACCTCGGCGATACCGCCTGGCGCCGCCTGACGCCGGACGGCATCATCGATGCCTTCGCCAAGGGCTTCAGCACGGCGCTGCCGGAATGCTTCGAGCATACCGAAGCGCTGAAGGAAGCGTTGGACGAGATCGAGCCGATGGCGCATGCGCTGCTGCGCCATGCCGCCTGCAATATCGCGCGCCGCATGATCGACCTGAAGCGCCGCAACCGCCAGTTCGGCTTCGCCGACATGCTGGCGCGCCTGAAGGCCGCGCTGGAAGGCGCGAACGGCGAAGCGCTGCGCAAGCGTATCCTCGACCAGTTCCCGGTGGCGATGGTCGACGAATTCCAGGACACCTCGCCGGACCAGTACCGCATCTTCGACCTGCTGTACCGCGTGGCCGATAACGATCCGACGCACGGCCTGTTCCTGATCGGCGACCCGAAGCAGTCGATCTACGGCTTCCGCGGCGCCGATATCCACAGCTACCTGTCCGCGCGCCGCGCCACCGCCGGGCGCCACTACCAGCTCGGCACCAACTACCGCTCGACCAAGCAGCTGGTGGCGGCCGTCAACCGGCTGTTCGAATATGCCGAAGGCGGCAAGGCGCATCCCGGCTATGCGGCCGGCGCCTTCCGCTTCCGCAAGGAGGGCGAGAATCCGCTGCCCTTCGAGCCGGTCGGGGCGGCGGGACGCGCCCAGGAGCTGGTCGGCGTGGACGGGCCCTTCCAGGCGCTGGCGGTGGCCACGACCGATCGCGAAGACCTGCGCGCCGACGACTACCGCGACTTCTTCGCCCACCACTGCGCCGAGCACATCGTCACACTGCTGAATGATCCGAAGGTGGGCTTCGCGGACCGCGACGGCGGCTTCAAGCGCCTGATGCCGGCCGATATTGCGGTGCTGGTGCGCGACCGCCGCGAAGCCGCGGCGATCCGGCGCGCGCTGGCGCAGAGGAAGGTGGCCAGCGTCTACCTGTCCGACCAGGATTCGGTGGTCGAAAGCCAGGAAGCGGTGGACGTGCTGCGCTGGCTGCAGGCGGTGGCCAGCCCGCTCGACGGCATGCTGGCGCGCACCGCCTTCGCCACCGCCACCTGCGCGCTGCCGCTTCCCGAGCTGGCCCGCCTGTCGAGCGACGAACTGGCCTGGGAAGAGCGGGTCGAGCAGCTGAAAGGCCTGCACCAGACCTGGCAGCGCCAGGGCGTGCTGGCGATGCTGCGCCGCTTCATCCACGAACTCGGGCTGCCGGCCAAGCTGCTGGCTGTCTCCGGCGGCGAGCGGCGCCTGACGAACCTGCTGCACCTGGCCGAACTGCTGCAGGAAGCCAGCCGCGAGCTGGATGGCGAACAGGCCCTGATCCGCTGGTTCGCCGAACAGATCGAGGGACTGGGCGAGGGCGGCGATGAACGGGTGCTGCGCCTGGAAAGCGACGCCGAGCTGGTCAAGGTGGTCACGGTCCACAAGTCGAAGGGCCTGGAATACCCGCTGGTCTACCTGCCCTTCGCCGTCACCGCGCGCAAGACCGACCGCCGCAACCGCGCCTTCTTCGAATACGTGCATGAGGACGGCGGGCGCCGCATCGACCTGGCCCTGAGCGAGGACGCGCTGAAAGCCGTCGACCGTGCGCGCCTCGAAGAAGACCTGCGCCTGCTGTACGTGGCCCTGACCCGCGCGCGCCACTTCCTGTGGCTGGGCGTGGCGGCCGTGGCGGCCGGCCGCAAGGGCGAGAACCGGCTGCACGAATCGGCGCTCGGCTACCTGCTGACCGGCGGCGAACCGGTCCAGGCCGCGGCCATGCGCGAGCGCTGGGAAGGCCTGCGCGGCGGCCTCAATGCGATCGAGCTGCACACGCTCGAGGCGCCCGAAGGCTGCACGCAGCTGGTGCGCGCCGACGTGCGTCCCGAACTGCTCGAGGCCCCGGCCTTCACCGGCCAGTTCGAACGCAACTGGGCGGTCGGCTCCTTCACCTCGCTGACCCGGAACACCGTCGCGCCGCCGACCCGGCCGCAGGAAGAAAACCTGATGGAAGAGGACGAACCGGGCACGGTCGAAGTGCAGCGCGCGGACGACGCGCCGTGGCACCGCTTTCCGCGCGGCGCCACGCCCGGCAACTTCCTGCACGAGCAACTGGAGTGGATGGCGCAGGAAGGCTTCGGCCGCATGGACGAGGACGAGCTGTATGCGCGCCGGGTCCAGCGCATCCAGCGCGCCGGCTGGGGCAACCGGGTGGACGACGCAATGGAATGGCTCGATGCGCTGGTGAGCCTGCCGCTGCCGCCGGTCGGCTGCGCGCTGGCCGAGCTCGAGGAAGTGGTGCCGGAGATGGAATTCTGGTTCCCCAGCCGCGCCCTGGACGTGGGCGCGCTGGACCGCCTGTGCCGCCAGCGCCTGCTGGGCGACGTGGAGCGCCCGACCGTGCCGGAGCGCCAGCTGCACGGCATGCTGAAGGGTTTCACGGACCTGGTGTTCGAGTGCCATGGCCGCTACTGGGTGCTGGACTACAAATCGAACGCCCTGGGCCCGAACGACGCCGCGTACACCGAGCGGGCGATGGCGGCGGCGATGGCCGGGCACCGCTACGACATCCAGGGCGCGATCTACCTGCTCGCCCTGCACCGGCTGCTGCGCGCGCGCCTGGGCGAAGCCTACGACCCGCGCGAACAGCTGGGCGGCGCGGTGTTCCTGTTCCTGCGCGGGATCGGCAACGAGGCCACCCGCGGCTGCTACCTGATCGAGCCGGACATGGTCCTGCTCGATGGACTCGATAGGCTGCTTGCAAATGACTGATTCCATCGACGCCGACAAGATCGATATCTTCTGGTTCGAGGTGGAGCGCCTGACCGAGGCCGGCGAGCTGCGCCGCCTGTCCGGCGCCTTTGCCCGCTTCATCGCCTCGCTCGGCCTGGCGCCGGGGCCGCTGCTGCTGGCATCGCTGGTGCTGTCCGAGCTGGAAGGGCGCGGCCACAGCTGCCTGCTGCTGTCCGACCTGGCCGAGGACGCGGCCGCGCTGCTCGGCCTGCCCGCCGAGGAGTGGACCGAACTGGCCGCCGCCATCAAGCCGCTGCCGAAGAACACCAGGGGCTGGATCACCCAGCTGGCCGGCTGCGAGCAGGTGTGGCAGGCCGGCGAGTTCGATTACGGGCAGCCGCTGGTGCTCGATGGCGACCGGTTTTATCTGCGCCGCTACTGGCGCGACGAGACCCTGGTCGCGAAGTCCGTGAGCGCGCGCGCCAGGGAGCGCCAGGCTGTCGACGCGCCCGCCGTGCGCACCTGGCTGGACCTGCTGTTCGCGTCCCAGCGCGCCGCCGAGAAGCCGGACTGGCAGAAGCTGGCCTGCGCGATCGCCCTGCGCGGCAGGATGGCGATCATCACCGGCGGCCCCGGCACCGGCAAGACCTATACCGTGGCGCGCCTGCTGGCGCTGCTGTTCGCCACCGCGCCGGACGCCGCCCGCCAGCGCATTGCCCTGGCCGCACCGACCGGCAAGGCGGCCGCGCGCCTGAAACAGTCGATCGACAAGGCGCTGGGCGAGCTGGCCGACAAGGTCGACGGCAAGCTGCCGCTGCGCGAGCTGACCGCGCGCATGGGCGCCGCGCGTACCCTGCACAGCCTGCTGGGCGCGCGTCCGGACAGCCGCGCGTTTGCCCACCACCGCGGCAATCCGCTCGACGTCGACGTGCTGATCGTCGACGAAGCCTCGATGGTGCACCTGGAGATGATGGCCTCGCTGCTGGACGCGCTGCCGCCCTCGGCGACCCTGATCCTGCTGGGCGACAAGGACCAGCTGGCCTCGGTGGAGGCCGGCGCGGTGCTGGGCGACCTGTGCCACGACGCCCAGTCCGGCAACTACGACGAGGCCACCGTCACCTTCGTGCGCGAGGCCAGCGGCGAGGAAATCCCGCCGGAATACGTGCATGCCGGCGGCGCACTGGCCCAGCAGACCGTGATGCTGCGCCACAGCCGCCGCTTCGGCGGCCCGATCGGGCAGCTGGCGCTGGCCGTGAACGCCGGCGATGTCGAAGGCGCGGCGGCGGTGCTGCGCGCGCGCGGCGCCCAGGAGGTCGAGGCGGCCCACGCCCTGCGCTGGATCGAGCACGCCCAGCAGCCGCATGCGATCGGGCTGGCGCTGGAAGGCTACCGGCCCTATCTGCGCCTGCTGGGCGAGGGACCCC
The DNA here is from genome assembly GCF_001412595.2 of Massilia sp. WG5. Lineage (NCBI taxonomy): Bacteria > Pseudomonadati > Pseudomonadota > Betaproteobacteria > Burkholderiales > Oxalobacteraceae > Massilia > Massilia sp. WG5. Next base: position 1,213,268 of record NZ_CP012640.2, on the reverse strand, counting down.
GGGAAGCGCATGAAGAATGGGTGCGCGCCGTGCTGCAGCGCTTCGAGGCCTTCCGCATCCTGTGCGCGGTCCGCGAAGGCGAGTGGGGCGTCGAAGGCCTGAACACGGCGATCGAGCAGCGCCTCGACCAGGTCGGCCTGATCCGCCGCAGCGGCGACTGGTATGTCGGCCGGCCGGTGATGGTGACCCGCAACGATTACGCCACCAATGTGTTCAACGGCGACATCGGCCTGACCCTGCCTGATCCGGCGCGCCCCGGCTCGCTGCGGGTCTGGTTCCTGGAAGGCGACAAGGTGCGCAGCGTACTGGCCACCCGGCTGCGCCATGTGGAGACGGCGTATGCGATGACGGTCCACAAATCGCAGGGCTCCGAATTCGCGCACACGGTGCTGGCGCTGCCGAAGGAGGGCGGCGCGGTGCTGGCGCGCGAACTGGTCTACACCGGCATCACCCGCGCCAGCCGGGAGTTCACATTGCTGACGCCGGCGCCCGGGGTGCTGGGCGAGGCGATTGCGCGGCGGACGCATCGGGCCAGCGGCTTGCGGGGGATGATCGAAAAATAGCCGGCGATGTAAGGATTCTTTGCACCAATCTTTGCTTTCCATACGGCAACAATGTTAAAGTTGCCGCTTGGGAACTATGGAGATTGCGCCATGTTGATCGTTGTCGGTTTCGTCGTCGTGCTCATGGCCGTGTTCGGCGGCTTCGTGCTGCAGGACGGCCACCTGGCCGCGCTGTTCCAGCCCTACGAGCTGCTGATGATCTTCGGCGGCGCCCTCGGCGCCTTCGTGATCGGTAACGACCGCAAGGCGATCTCCCTCACCTGGCACAGCATCCCGACCCTGTTCCACGGCTCGCGCTACACGCGGGCGCTGTACATGCAGCTGATGGCGCTGATGTTCGACGTGCTGACCAAGGTGCGCCGCGAAGGCCTGATGTCGCTCGAGGACGACATCGACGCGCCCTGGGAGAGCCCGATCTTCACCAGATACCGCCTGGTCGCGGCGGACGAGCACCTGCTCGACTTCATCACCGACTACCTGCGCCTGCTGGTGTCCGGCACCATCAATGCCTACCAGCTCGAGAACCTGATGGACAACGAGATCGAGACCTACCAGGAAGACTCGGATATCCCGGTGCAGGCGATCAACAAGCTGGCCGACGGCATGCCGGCCTTCGGCATCGTCGCCGCGGTGATGGGCGTGGTGCACACGATGGGCGCGATCGGGCGCCCGCCGGCGGAACTGGGCAGCCTGATCGCGGCCGCCCTGGTCGGCACCTTCCTCGGCATCCTGCTGTCCTATGGCCTGGTGGCGCCGCTCGCCAGCCTGCTGCACCGTCGCCACCAGGAAGTGGTCAAGGCGCTGCAGTGCGTGAAGGTGACCCTGTTGGCCAGCATGAACGGCTATGCGCCGACCATCGCGGTGGAGTTCGGCCGCAAGGTCATCTCCGCCACCGAGCGCCCGACCTTCGCCGAGCTGGAAGGCCATGTGCGGCAGCTGAAGTCGCGCTGAGCCTGTCCCTCAGGGGCTGGCGTGCTCGATCAGCCAGGCTTCCAGAAACTGCACGCACACGCGCACGTTCGCGGAGGTCGCCAGCCGGTCCGGATAGATCGCCCAGACATCGGCCTGCTGGTGGTAGGCCGGCAGCACCCTCACCAGGCTGCCGTCGGCCAGGCTGCGACCCACATCCCAGATCGAACGCAGGATGATGCCGTGGCCGTCGATGGCCCACTGGTGCACCAGTTCGCCGTTGTTGGTCGACAGCGGCCCCTTCACCCGCACCGTCTCCTCGCCCTCGGGACCGCTCAGCTTCCAGCGTCCGACATCCTGGTCGCGCTCGCGGATCGCGATGCAGCGGTGCTGCGCCAGCTCGCCCAGCCGGCGCGGCGTGCCGTGCCGTGCCAGGTAGGCCGGCGCCGCGCACAGCACGCGCTGGTTGCCGGCGATGCGCCGCGCGATCAGGTGCGGCTCCTGGACCTGGCCGACGCGGATGTCGAGCTGGAAGCCTTCGGCGATCAGGTCGACCGGGCGGTCGAGCAGCTCGAGCTGCACCTCCAGTTCCGGATAGTCGAGCGCCAGCTTCGAGATCGCCGGCGCGATCCGGTTGCGGCCGAAGCCCGAACTGGTGCACAGGCGCAGCAGGCCGTGCGGCGCCGCGCCTTTCTGCGAAATCGCTTCCCCGAGCTGGTCCACGTCTTCACGGATACGCTGCGCCCACTGGTGGACGACCGTGCCATGATCCGTGAGGGCGACCTTGCGCGTGGTCCGGTGCAGCAGCCGCACCCCGAGCGTCTGTTCCAGCACCGCGATGCGCTTGCTGACGAAGGCATTCGACACCCCGAGCTCCAGCGCCGTCGCGGCGAAGCTCTGCTTGCGTGCGACCACGCAGAAGAGTTTCAGGTCTTCCAGCAGAGGCGTTTTATTATTCACGATTTGTGTTCTTTCGATTCACGAATCCGATAATTATATGTCACTGCGTATTCGGTAAGATATGCCTGTCACGTCAACATTTCTTCACAGAAGGTATACCGCCATGAAAAAACAAAGAATCGCAGTCATCGCCGGCGACGGCATCGGCAATGAGGTGATGCCGGAAGGCATGCGCTCGCTGGAGACCGTCGTCAAGCGCTTCGGCCTCGACATCGAATTCACCACCTTCGAATGGGCCAACTGCGACTATTACCTGAAGCATGGCCAGATGATGCCGGACGACTGGCGCCAGCAGCTCGAAGGTTTCGACGCCATTTACTTCGGCGCGGTCGGCATGCCGCACCAGGTGCCAGACCATATCTCGCTGTGGGGCTCGCTGCTGAAGTTCCGCCGCGACTTCGACCAGTACGTGAACCTGCGCCCGGTGCGCCTGATGCCCGGCGTGCCCAGCCCGCTGGCCAACCGCAAGCCCGGCGACATCGATTTCTACGTCGTCCGTGAGAACACCGAAGGCGAGTACTCCTCGGTGGGCGGCAAGATGTTCGAAGGCACCGACCGCGAATTCGTGCTGCAGGAGTCGGTTTTCACCCGCAAGGGCACCGACCGCATCCTGAAGTACGCCTTCGACCTGGCCCGGAGCCGTCCGAAGAAGCACCTGACCTCGGCCACCAAGTCGAACGGCATCTCGATCAGCATGCCGTACTGGGACCAGCGCGTCGAAGCGATGGCCGGCTCCTACGCCGACGTCAAATGGGACAAGTACCACATCGACATCCTGTGCGCGCGCTTCGTGCTGTCGCCGGAACGCTTCGACGTGGTGGTCGCCTCCAACCTGTTCGGCGACATCCTGTCCGACCTCGGCCCGGCCTGTACCGGCACGATCGGCATCGCGCCGTCGGCCAACCTGAACCCGGAGCGCAACTTCCCCTCGCTGTTCGAGCCGGTGCACGGTTCGGCGCCCGACATCTACGGCAAGAACATCGCCAACCCGATCGGCATGATCTGGTCCGGCGCGATGATGCTGGAATTCCTCGGCAACGGCGACGCCAGCTACCAGGCGGCCAGCGACGCCATCATGAAGGCGATCGAGAAGGTGCTGGCGGACGGGCCGAAGACCCCGGACCTGGGCGGCAGCGCGAACACCACCGAATGCGGCAAGGCGATCGCGGCGGCGATCTGATCCCGGCGCAGCAATGAGAAAGGCCGCAGCGGTATGCCCGCTGCGGCCTTCTTATTTGAAGCTGTGCAGCCGATCAGTGGTGACGGCGATGGCGCGACACCGGCGCGTGCTTGTAGCGGCTGTGGCCGGCAGAAGCTTTCACGCGGACGCCGCCGACCGACGCTTTGATGCGCGGGCCACCGACCGCGGCGCGCATGCGCGGCGCGCGGGAGGTCGCCACCGGGGCTTCGTCGCCCAGCACGTGGCGGCGGATGTTCAGGGCGTCCAGCACGCGCACCGAATTGGCGCCGGCATTCAGCAGCACCAGGGTCGCGTTCTTGCCGGCGGCCTTGATGCGCATGATCAGGCAGCGGCCCGCTTCCTGGGTATAGCCGGTCTTCGACAGGCCGATGTCCCAGCCCTTGGCGCCGACCAGGCGGTTGGTGTTGTGGTACTCGACGTCGCGGCCCTTGATGTTGATCAGGTCCTTGGACGAGGTGGTGATGCGGGTGATCTCCGGGTAGTTCGCGGCGGCGGTCGCCATCTTGACCAGGTCGGTCGCGGACGACTGGTTATGCGGGCTCAGGCCGGTCGGCTCTTCGATCACGGTCTGGGTCATGCCCAGCGCGGCGATCTTGCGCTTGACGGCGGCGCGGAAGGCGTCCATGCCGCCCGGATAGGTACGGCCGAGGGCGGCGGCGGCGCGGTTGTCCGAGGACATCAGGGCCAGTTGCAGCACGTCGCGGCGCGGAATGGTCGCGCCCACGGGCACCCGCGAGGCGCTGTGCTTGAGCATGTCGACGTCCTGCTTTTCGATCTCGATCGGCTCGTTCATGTCCTGGTGGGCATCGAGCACGACCATGGCGGTCATCAGCTTGGTCAGCGAGGCGATCGGCGCCACGGTCGAGGCGTTCTTCTCGAACAGGACCTTGCCGGTGTCGTCTTCGACCACCAGCACCGATTGCGATCCAAAAGGCACAGCGAGGGCGGCCGCGCTGGAAATCGTCATCAGCACGGCAGCGATAAATTTTTTGATCATTTGTGTGTGTATGTACGGTTAATGGTCGGGCGCCGGACGGCGGCGGAGCATCAAAACGTCAGGTGGAGCGTTCTTTAGACCAGTAGCGTCGAGCTACATGGGAACTTTTTATTGGCAGATTATCGATAAACTGATCGGAATCAATGTCATCGATGGAAAATCGAAACCAACGGAAAGATTCTACAAGAAAAAAAGGCCTCGCGTTGTCGCAAGGCCTTCTTTGTGAACGGAAAATTCGATTTTTGTTAAAAGAAATCTCTAAAAAACGACTCAGCTTTAATTTCCGCTTGTTAATGCTGTATGCCTATACAGCATTAATTAATATTATTATTTCGACTGATAGATCTTGTCGAATTCGCCGCCATCGTCGAAATGGCGTTTCTGGGCAGTGCGCCAGCCACCGAACACATCGTCGACCGTGAACAGCTGGATCGGCTTGTAATTCGCGGAGAACTGTTTCATGACTTTTTCGTTGCGCACGCGCAGGTAATGCTTGGCGCCGATCGTCTGGCCGGCTTCCGAGTACAGGAAGTTCAGGTAGGCGGTGGCCTGCTTGCGCACGCCCTTGCGGTCCACCACCTTGTCGACGATCGCGACCGGCGTCTCGGCCAGCACGGAGATCGACGGGTAGACCACCTCGAAGTTGTCGCCGAACTCGGCGCGCACCAGGCTCACCTCGTTCTCGAACGTCACCAAGGCATCGCCGATCTGGCGCTGGGTGAAGGTGGTGGTGGCCGCGCGGCCGCCGGCGTCGAGCACGGGCACGTTCTTGAAGATCTTGCCGACCAGTTCACGCGCCTGGGCTTCGTTGCCGCCTTTCTTGATGACCGAGCCCCAGGCCGCCAGGTAGGTGTAGCGGCCGTTGCCGGCGGTCTTCGGGTTCGGGATCACGACCTTGACGCCCGGCTTGGCCAGGTCGGCCCAGTCGTGGATGCCCTTCGGATTGCCCTTGCGGACCAGGAACACCATGGTCGAGTAATACGGCGAGGCATTGTTCGGGAACTTCTTGGTCCAGTCCTTGGCGACCAGGCCGCGGTCGGCCAGCATGTCGATGTCGTTGGCCTGGTTCAGGGTCACCACCGAGGCTTCGAGGCCGTCGGCGACGGCGCGCGCCTGCTTGCTGGAGCCGCCGTGCGACTGCTTGATCGTGATGTCTTCGCCGGTGCTCTTCTTCCATTCGGCGGTGAAGGCCGGGTTCACGTCCTTGTACAGTTCGCGCGCGACGTCATACGAGACGTTCAGCAGCTCGACGGGGGCGGCCTGGGACGCCAGCGGGAAAGCGGCGCTGCCAAGCGCCAGGGTCAGCGCCAGCAGACGGCGGCGCAGCGGGGAGAGTGTTTGGACCATGTTTTGTTCTTCCTTCTTAAGACCTGTGGAAACCAGGTGCATCATCCATGAAGACATACGGGAACAAAAGTACATTTTCATCATATGCTTAGAAGTTCGATGGCGGCGCATGGCCCCGGCAGCAGGATCGGAGACTTTGGGTTATAGTCCGGCCTGCTGAACCACAGCTTTTTTGCAGATCGTTTTTCATGTCGGAAGACCATGGGTATTGACATTCGCCAGGCAACACCGGGTGACGCGCCAGCGGCGTGCGCACTGCTGCGCCGCTCGATCGAAGAGGGGTGCTCGGCCGATCACGGCCGGCGCGTCGAGATCCTTGAACCCTGGCTGAGCAACAAGACGCCGCAGACCGTCGGCGCCTGGTTTTCCTCCCCCAGCAACTACGCCGTGGTCGCGCTGCAGGGCCACGAGCTGGCCGGGCTGGCCCTGCTGACCCAGGCCGGCAAGCTGGCGCTGTGCTATGTGATGCCAGGCCAATGGCGCCACGGCATTGGCAGCGCCATGATGCGCGCCGTCGAAGCCCAGGCCCGGACCTGGGACATCGCCAAGCTGCACATGCACAGCCCGGCGTCCGCCAGCCCTTTCTTCGAGCGGCTCGGTTATGTGAATGCGGGCAAGGACAAGGCCTGTTTTGGCCTGGAATGCGATTTCCTCTGGAAGCAGCTGAATGCTGTCGTGCCGCCGGCCGGCAAGCGCTTCTGCAACTGCACCGGAAAATGAGCACCTGAGAAAGCCCGCATGGCGGCCTTGCATCGTCTCGCCGTACTCATCGTACTGTCTTCGCCGATGCGTCGGTCGGCCGCATCCCTTGCCCTGCGGGCTTTCTCAGGCGCTCATGTTTATAGAGTGTTGCGTGAAACATGCTGTAACACGCGCTCATCTTCTTTCCGCTTGTCTATTGAGATATAGTTCGGAAGTTCCAATGATGAGTTTGTTATGGCTTCCCGCAGAGATTTCCTTCACCACGGGTTGCGCCTCACCGCACTCGGCCTGGTCGCGACCCCGCTGATCGGCGCCGAGGCAGCCGAGCGCAACGCCCGCACCAGCCCGGCCGCCGCGCCGGACGCTCCCGGCATCGACATCGCCCCGCCGCCCGACCTGTTCGACGCCCAGGTGGTCGACCTCGACTTCTGGGTCAAGCCGCGCACCCTGTCCGTGATCCGTCCCGCCAGCGGCGAACGCACCAGGGTCCTGTACTGGAAGGACGGCGAGATGATCGATTCGGCCTACCAGGAACTGTGCCACATGCTGCGCGACGTGAACGGCAAGGCCAGCATGGCGATCGACCCCAAGCTGCTCGAGACCCTGTGGGCGTCGCAGGCCTTCGTCGCCCGCTATGGCCTCGACAAGCCGCTGGAAATCCTGTCCGGCTACCGGACCCCGGCCTCCAACAGGCACCTGATCGAGCAGGGCGTGCCGGCCGCGCGCCAGTCCCTGCACATGTCCGGCAAGGCGGCCGACATCCGCATCGCCGGCCTGACCGAAGAGGTGCTGGGCGGCCTGGTGCGCAGCTTCCGCCAGGGCGGGGTCGGTTTCTATTACCGTTCCGGTCCGAAGGGCGGCTGGATCCATGCGGACACCGGCTTGAACCGTACCTGGAAGGGCTAGTTCCTGGCCGGATAGGCGGCGCACGCCGCGCCGCATTTTTGCTATCTTGGATGTTCGGATCACGCTTTCCGAAGGAGGACAAGATGGCTAGCATCAACGCACCCACCATGGAGCGGCGGCACCTGCCCGAACGGCGGGCTGCCGCGCGCGAAGGGCATTCGGCCATGTCGGCGATCGATTACATCGCGATGGCGCTGCTGATCATCGGCGGCCTGAACTGGGCCATGGTCGGCCTGCTCGACGTCGACGTCGTCGCCAGCCTGTTCGGGGCCGGCAGCCCGGCCACCCGCCTGGTCTATGTCGTGGTCGGCATCGCCGCCCTGTATTCGATCTGGATGGCGACGAGGATGGGCCGCCACGGGCACGCCGCTTGAGCCGGGTCGCCGGGTCGGCGCGGCGGGCCATGCGGATCGGGCTGATCTCGGATACCCATGGCCTGCTGCGTCCGGAAGCGCTGGCCTTCCTGGCCGGCAGCGACCATATCGTGCATGGCGGCGACATCGGCAATCCGGACATCCTCGAGCGCCTGGCCGCGATCGCGCCGCTGACGGTGGTGCGCGGGAATAACGATACCGCGCCCTGGACGGCCTCGATTCCCGAGACCGCGCGCCTGGACGCGGGCGGCGTGTCCATCTACGTCATCCACGACCTCAAGGAGTTGAAGCTGGAGCCGGGCGCGGCCGGTGTGCGCGTGGTGGTGTCCGGCCACTCCCACAAACCCTCCTGTGCCGAGCGCGGCGGGGTGCTGTACGTGAACCCGGGCAGCGCCGGCCGGCGCCGCTTCAGCCTGCCGATCGCGGCCGGCGAGCTGCTGGTCGAGGACGGGCAGGTGCGCGCGCGGCTGGTCACCCTGGACGTTTAGAGGCCCGGCTTGCGCGCCCGGTCATCCATGCCTTAGCATACGCGCCGTTCGACCCCATAACCAAGCCCACACCTACCGAGCCCCTCATGAGCCAAGATTCGACCAAGGACAGCGCCGAGCGCCCCCGTTTCCGTCCGGTGCCCTGGACCCCGCTGGAAACCCCGCAGGACGTCGAGCTCTGGATCGATGAGCACAACCGCACCATGCAGGAGATGATCCGGCCGCAGGAGACCGGGGTCGGGGTGCGCTTCACCCTGGCGCCAGGCGGCGATATCTACCTGCAGACCACCGGCGACGCCATCCTGCTGGACGTCGAGCCGGACGCGGGCTGGATCGCGCCCCTGATCATGGCCGCCACCGGGGCCGAGCAGCCGGCCGGGCAGGTCTGGATACTGCCGGAGGACCGGCTGGTCCAGCTGCTGCTGGGCCTGTCCACCCTGGTCGAGAGCACCCTGATCGTCACCGGCCACAATTTCAAGCATAGCCGCAGGCTATACTGACTGACGGATAATTCCTTTTCGCATCATTGCGTTTTCGGTTATAAATCAGGCTCTACTGCTTGATGGGAGTGCGATGCGATGCCAATGGGTTCCCCGATCAAATTCCGCAGGAAGGCGATGGCGAAGGCCATCGCGAGCGGCCTGGCGCTGGCCGTGGCCGCGCTCGCGCTGCCTGTCCACGCCGCCGATCTGCTCGACACCGTCAAGGCGCGCGGCACGCTGCGCATTGCCCTCGAGGGGACTTATCCGCCATTCAATTTCAAGGATGCGAAGACCGGCCAGCTGACCGGCTACGACGTGGACGTCGCCCGCCTGGTGGCCGCCAGGCTCGGCCTGAAGCCGGAATTCGTGACCACCGAATGGCCCTCCATCCTGGCTGGCCTGGGCGCCGGCAAGTACGACGTGATCATCAGCCAGGTGAACATCACCCCGAAGCGCGAGCAGGCCTTCGATTTCTCGCAGGCGTACACCTATTCGACCCCGCAGCTGATCGTGCGCCGCAACGAGCGCATCGAGTACAACAAGCTGGAAGACCTGAAGGGCAGGAAGCTCGGGGTCGGGCAGGGCAGCGTGTTCGAGCAGCAGGCCAGGTCCATGCCCGGCATCGACGTGAAGAGCTATCCGGCGGCGCCGGAAAACCTGCAGGATCTGGCCTTCGGGCGCGTCGACGCGGCCCTGAACGACAGCCTGATGGTGGCCTGGCTGCTGAAATCCTCGCAGCTGCCGATCCGCGCCGGGGCACGCGTGGGCGCGGTCGAGCGCACCGGCATCGCCCTGCGGAAGGGCAATCCCCGATTCCGCGCCGCGGTCGACAAGGCGCTCGAGGCGCTGCGCGCCGATGGCAGCCTGAAGGCGGCGTCGATGAAATGGTTCGGCATCGACGCCACCCGCCCGCCGCAATGAAGCAAGCCTGATTTCGATGGACTTCCAGGCCCTGCTGGCGCTGCTGCGGGAGTCGGCGCCGCTGATGCTGCGCGGCGCCGGCATCACCCTGCTGCTGGCGCTGGCCGCCATGCTCGGCGGCCTGGTGCTGGGCCTGCCGACCGCCCTGATGCGGATCGCGCCCTGGGCGCCGCTGCGCTGGCCGGCCGCGCTCTACGTCAGCCTGTTCCGCGGCACCCCGCTGCTGGTGCAGCTGTTCGTGGTCTACTATGGCCTGCCAGGCATCGGCATCGAATTCACGCCGCTCGCGGCCGCGGTGCTGACCCTGTCGCTGAATGCGGGCGCCTACCTGTCCGAGAGCCTGCGCGGCGCGGTCAACGCGGTCGCCCAGGGCCAGTGGCGCGCCGCCTTCAGCCTCGGCCTCGGCTGGGGCCAGACCCTGCGCTACGTGGTGCTGCCGCAGGCGCTGCGGGTGGCGGTGCCCTCCATGAGCAACACCCTGATCAGCCTGATCAAGGACACCTCGCTGGTCTCGGTGATCACCATGACCGAATTGATGCTGGTGACCAAAGAGTTGATCTCCGTCACGTTCCGTCCATTGCCGCTTTATGTTGCAGCAGCCATCATCTACTGGGTCTTGAGCCTGTTCTTCGAAGGGCTGCAGCGCCGTGCCGAGCGGCGCCTGAACCGGGCTCATCAGTAACACGCGTCATCAACCACAATGCGGGGTGCGATGGACAAGGACGTGCACGTGCCGGCGGCGCTGCTGGCCAGGCAACAGCTCGACAGCGGGCTCAAGCCGGAGCGGCTGCGCCACGAGCAGGAACAGGCGCACTTCAACGAACTGTACCTGCTGGCCCCCAGCGGCTACTTCGTGGTGGCCTTCGACGGCCGCATCCTGCAGGCCAATGTCGCCGGCGCGCAGCTGATCGGCGTTGCGCGCGGCGCGCTCGGCGCGCACCGCTTCCGCGACTTCGTGCGGCGCGCCTGGCGCGAGGAATTCGACGCCTTCTTCGAGGCCGCCATCAACAGCCGCGCGCCGCGCCGCCAGCGCATCGAGATGACCTGCGCCGACCAGGGTGCGCCCGGACCGGTGGTGCTGCTGGCCAGCGCCGACGGCAGCGGCCAGGCCTGCCGCATCGTGGTCGAGCCGGTCGACGGCAAGCTGGCCGCGCTGGAGCGCAGCGAAGAGCGCTTCCGCCGCATCGTCCACTGCGCCGACGAGGGCATCTGGGAGATCGACGCGCTCGGCTTCATTACCTTCGTGAACCCGAAAATGGCGGCGCTGCTGGGCTGCGAGATCGAGGACCTGCTGGAGCAGCCGCTGGTGCGCTTCATGGACGAGGAGGGCAAGGCCCGTTTCGAGACCCATGACGTGCGCCGCCAGCATGCGCGCGGCGAACGCGCCGAACTGAAGTTCATCCGCACCGATGGCGCCGAGCTGTGGACCAGCGCCGCCACCACGCCGATCTTCGACGTCGCCGGCAACTATCTCGGCACCCTGGCCCTGGTCACCGACATCACGCGCAGCCGCGCCTCGGCCGAGCGGATCTGGCACCAGGCCAACTTCGACGAGCTGACCGGCCTGCCGAACCGCCACATGTTCCGCGACCGCCTGGCCCAGGAAATGCGCAAGGCCGACCGCAGCGCCAACTTCGTGGCCCTGCTGTACATCGACCTCGACCACTTCAAGCAAGTCAACGACCACCTCGGCCATGCGGTCGGCGACGCGCTGCTGGCCGAGGCCGCGCGCCGGGTCAAGGCCTGCGTGCGCGTCACCGATACCCTGGCGCGCCTGGGCGGCGACGAGTTCACGGTGATCCTGGCCGGCATGGAGCGGGTCGGCAGCGTCGACCGCATCGCCCAGTCCATCGTCGACGCGCTGGCGCTGCCCTTCGAGCTGGCCGGGGCCATCGGCCAGGAGCGCGCCGAGGTCTCGGCCTCGATCGGCATCGCCCTGTATCCGGCCGACGCGCGCGAGCTGCCGGAACTGCTGTCGCATGCCGACCAGGCCATGTACGCCTCCAAGAACGCCGGCCGCAACCGCTACAGCTACTTCACCCGGGACCTCCAGGAAGCGGCGCTGGCGCGCCAGCTCATCACGTCCGACCTGCGCGCGGCGATCGAGGGGCGCCAGTTCGAAATTCTCTACCAGCCCATCGTCTCGCTGCGGACCGGCGCCGTGCACAAGGCCGAGGCCCTGCTGCGTTGGCGCCATCCGACCCGCGGCCTGCTGGCCCCGGCCCAGTTCATTCCTTTCGCCGAGAGCAATGGCCTGATCGTCGAGATCGGCGACTGGGTGTTCCGCGAGGCGGCGCGCCAGGTCCAGCGCTGGCAGCGCAGCATCGCCCCGGACTTCCAGGTCAGCGTGAACAAGTCACCGGTGCAGTTCCGCCGCGACGGTGGCCAGTATCAGGGATGGCTCGACTACCTGCGCGAACTGAAGCTGCCGCCGCAGAGCATCGTGGTCGAGATCAGCGAGGGCGCGCTTGCCGGCGGCGCCGACGCGCTGCTGGGCCGCCTGGCCCAGTACCGCATGCTCGGGCTGCAGGTGGCGCTCGACCATTTCGGCACCGGTCATGCCTCGCTGGCTTACCTGAAGCGCTACGACATCGACTTCGTGAAGATCGATCCCTCGCTGGCGCAGACGCTGGAGGGGGAGGGCGGCGAGCTGGCGCTGTACGAGGCGATCGTCGCCATGGCGCACAAGCTGGGGCTGAAGGTGGTGGCGGAAGGGGTGGAGGCGCCGGCGCAGCGCAGGCTGCTGCTCGACGCCGGCTGCGATTATGCGCAGGGGTACATGTTCGGGCATCCGATGAGCGCGCAGGACCTGGAACGGCTGGCCCTGCGCTCCATCGCCTGATTACATGTTCGGGTAATTCGGCCCGCCGCCGCCTTCCGGCGTGACCCAGACGATGTTCTGGGTCGGATCCTTGATGTCGCAGGTCTTGCAGTGCACGCAGTTCTGCGCGTTGATCTGCAGGCGGTCCTTGCCTTCGTCGGTCTTCACGAACTCGTACACGCCGGCCGGGCAGTAGCGCTGTTCCGGACCGGCGTACTTGGCCAGGTTGATCTCGACCGGCACGTTCGGGTTCTTCAGGGTCAGGTGCACCGGCTGGTCTTCGGCGTGGTTGGTGTTCGAGATGAACACCGAGGACAGGCGGTCAAAAGTCAGCTTGCCGTCCGGCTTCGGGTACACGATGGGCTTGAAGTCCGAGGCGGGACGCAGGCATTCGTGGTCGGCGTGCTGGTGGTGCAGGGTCCACGGCGCCTTGCCCTTGAACAGGATCTGGTCGATGCCGGTCATGATGGTGCCCAGATACAGGCCCTTGCTCATCCACGGCTTGAAGTTGCGCGCCACGTGCAGTTCCTCGTGCAGCCAGGACTGCTCGAAGGCGGCCGGGTAGCTCGCCAGCTCGTCGTGCTGGCGGCCCTCGCCCAGTGCGGCAAAGGCGGCGTCGGCGGCCAGCATGCCGGTCTTGATCGCGGCGTGGCTGCCCTTGATGCGGGACACGTTCAGGAAGCCGGCGTCGCAGCCGATCAGGGCGCCGCCCGGGAACACGGTCTTCGGCAGCGATTGCAGGCCACCGGCCGTGATCGCGCGCGCGCCGTAGGAGATGCGCTTGCCGCCTTCGAAGAAGTGGCGGATCGCCGGGTGGGTTTTATAACGCTGGAATTCCTCGTACGGCGACAGATACGGGTTCTGGTAGGCCAGGCCGACCACGAAGCCGACCGCGACCTGGTTGTTCTCCAGGTGGTACAGGAAGGAGCCGCCATAGGTATCGGAGGGCAGCGGCCAGCCGGCGCTGTGGATCACCAGGCCCGGCTGGTGCTTGGCCGGGTCGATTTCCCACAGTTCCTTGATGCCGATGCCGTAGGTCTGCGGATCCTTGCCCTTGTTCAGGTCGTATTTCGCGATCAGCTGCCGGCCCAGGTGGCCGCGCGAGCCTTCCGCGAACAGCGTGTACTTCGCGTGCAGTTCCATCCCGAGCTGGAAATCCGGGCCGGGTTCGCCATCGCGCTTGACGCCCATGTTGCCGGTGGCGACGCCCTTGACCGAGCCGTCCTCGTTGTACAGCACCTCGGCGGCCGGGAAGCCCGGGAAGATCTCGACGCCCAGGCTTTCCGCCTGCTGGCCCAGCCAGCGCGTCACATTACCCAGCGAAATCACGTAGTTGCCGTGGTTGGTCAGGGCCTTCGGCACCATGAAGGACGGGGTGGCGTAGGATTTGGTCTCGGTCAGGAACAGCACGCGGTCTTCGGTGACGGCGGTGTTCAGCGGGGCGCCGAGTTCCTTCCAGTTCGGGAAGAGTTCGTTCAGCGCACGCGGGTCCATGACCGCGCCCGACAGGATGTGCGCACCCACCTCGCCGCCTTTTTCGAGCACGCAGACGGACACCTCGCGGCCCTGTTCCGATGCCAGCTGCTTCAGGCGGATTGCCGCCGAGAGACCGGCAGGGCCGCCGCCGACGATGACGACGTCGTATTCCATCGCTTCGCGCGGACCGTATTGTTCGATGAGGTTGTTGGGCTGAGTCATGTCTTATAGGTGTATGAAAAATTTAAGCACGAGTGTGCACTTTTTTGCTCATGATTGCAACGCAGGGGGGTATTGTAGGGCAGATATTAGATGCAGCAATCTAAACGCGGCGAATTAGGTGAAGTATGTAATGATTATGTCGTCGCAACAGAATATAGTTCGGTGGTGCTTGGGAACAGGAGCGGAAAGTGGGCATTGAAGTCAATTTCGAAGGAAAGATCGCAATGGTGACGGGCGCTTCCAGCGGGCTGGGGGCGCGCTTCGCGAAGGCCCTGGCCGGGGCCGGGGCGCAGGTGGTGCTGGCTTCGCGCCGCATCGAGCGCCTGAAGGAGCTGCGCGCCGAGATCGAGGCGGACGGCGGCGCCGCCCACGTGGTGGCGCTGGACGTCACCGACCTCGCCAGCATCAAGTCGGCGATCGCCCACGCCGAGACCGAGGCGGGCCCGATCGACATCCTGGTGAACAATTCCGGCGTGTCGACCACCCAGCGCCTGCTGGACGTGACCGAGGACGACTACGGCTACATCATGGACACCAACCTGCGCGGCGCCTTCTTCATGGCCCAGCAGACCGCCAAGCGCATGATCCAGCGCGCCAAGGGCGACCCCAAGAAGCAGCACAGGATCGTCAACATCGCCTCGGTGGCGGGCTTGCGCGTGCTGCCGCAGATCGGCGTCTACTGCATGAGCAAGGCCGGCGTGGTGCAGATGACCAAGGCGATGGCGGTCGAATGGGGCCGCTACGGCATCAACGTCAACGCGATCTGCCCCGGCTACATCGCCACCGAGATGAACGAGGATTACTTCGACACCGAGCAGGGAAAAAAGCTGATCGAGATGCTGCCGCGCCGCCGCACCGGCCGGCCGGAAGATCTCGATGGCCTGCTGCTGCTGCTGGCCGCCGAGGAAGCCCACTTCATCAACGGCGCCATCATCACGGCTGACGACGGCATGACGGCGCAGTGAAGGGCGCAATGCGCACACTGGTCATGGTCCATGGCCTGCTGGGTTCCAGCGCTTACTACGACCCGCAGGCCCTGCTGCCGGATCTCGACGTGCGCACGCCCGACCTGCTCGGCTACGGCGGCAATCGCAGTATCGACCGCGGCATCGATCTGCAGGCCCAGGCCTGCGAGCTGGTGCGCATCCTGCGCGAGGAAGTGGAGCGGCCGGCCTGGCTGCTCGGCCACAGCGTCGGCGGCGCCGTGATGATGCTGGCTGCCCGCCAGGCGCCGGAGCGGGTAGCGGGCCTGATCAGCGTGGAAGGCAATTTCACGCTGAAGGATGCATACTGGTGTTCGCGCATCGCCGCCATGCTTGACGCCGACTGGGCGGCCGAATACGGCGCCATGGAAGACGATCCGGCCGCCTGGCTGGAGCGGACCGGCATCGAAGCCAGCGACCAGCGCATCGCCTGGGCACGCGCGATCCTGTCCAACCAGCCTTTCGAAACCATCCAGGCGATGGCGCGTTCGGTGGTGGAGGTGACCGGACAGCCGGCCTACCTGGATGGCGTGCGACACGTGCTCGGCAGCGGCGTGCCGCTGTGGCTGCTGGGCGGCGAACTCTCGGCCGCCGGCTGGGACATCCCCGAATGGGTGCTGGCGCTGGCCCAGGGAAGCCTGGTGCAGCCGGGCGCCGGACACATGATGATGCTGGAGGATCCGGCGGCCTTTTGCGGCATCGTCGGCCGAATCGTGCGGGGACAGGCTCCCTGCTGAGGCACTACAATGCCTGCTTTTCCAAAACGTCAGGCAAGAATGAGCAACGAGAAGTCCACCCGCAAATTAATGCACACCATGCGCCAGGCGATCCGCTGGGGCGACATGGACGTGCTGGGTCACGTCAACAACACCGTCTATTTCCGCTACATGGAAAGCGGCCGCATCTGCTTCCTGGAAGAGGTGGCGGGCGAGTTCAGCATGCAGGGCGAGGGACCGGTGATCGTCACCGCCTACTGCACCTTCCTCAAGCAGCTGAAGTACCCGGGAGAGATCGAAGTGCGCACCTATGCCGGCGCGCCGGGCCGCTCCAGCTTCGAGGTCACGCACGAGATCAGCCTGGTGGACGCCGACGGCAAGGCCGACGTCGTCTACGCGGAAGGCGGCGGCAAGGTGGTGTGGATCGATTTCAAGGCCGAGAAGTCGGTGCCGCTGCCGGCGCATCTCAGGAGCGCGCTGCCGGCGGCATGAGCAGCTTGACCGGGATGAAGGGATGTTGAACATTTAGTTGCCATGAGGAAATGATTTCGCTAAGCTGATGTTTTGCCTGAAGTTCAACGGAGACATCCAGCATGTGGCTATCTTTATCCTTCGACGAAACGCCCACTTCTTCTTCCCGCGATTTCGCGAGCGGCGACCATCTGTCGTCGCCGCGCCTGGGTTATTCCCATCACGGACTGTATGTCGGCAATGGGCTGGTCATCCATTATTCCGGCTTCGCCCGGAGCATGCAGTCGGGAGCGGTCGAGTTCGCTACGCTCGACGAATTCGCCTGCGGTAACGAGATCAAGCTCGTGCGCCATCCCGACCGTAAATATGGCAGGGAGGCCAGTGTCGACCGTGCCTGCCAGCGGCTGGGGGAAGACTGGTACAGCCTGCTGCTGAACAATTGCGAGCATTTTGTGAACTGGTGTATCGAGGGAGCGCACACGAGTCCGCAGGTCAGGAAAGTAACGACACCGCTGTTCAGTGCCGGCGCCATGGCCTACCTGAGGGGCAATCCGCAGGCTTCGCGCTACCTGGCGGACGCCTTGCGCCGCCTGGGTTCGTCGACCTCGTCGGCGACCCTCGGGCGCGCGGTAGATGCCCTGTCGTCCATCTTGCTGGGCCAAGGCGGTTCGGCTGTGCTCGCACCGGTCGCGCCGGCCCTCGGGGCAGGGCTGGCGCACAGTGTCGGCGCCGCCGCAAGCTCGAGTGTTGCGCGCGGCGTGGTGAGTTCGCTGGGCGGTGGAGCTGCGGCAAGCGTGGCAGCCACCTACGGCGGCGCATCGGCGGCCACGCTCGTGGGCGCGGCCGGTGCGGGCGCGCTGGCGACAGTCGGTGCACCTTTGCTTGCCGGCGTGGCGGCCGTCTACGCTGTCAGCAAACTGTGGGACTGGTGGGACTAGCGCGCCACCCCCACCAGCTTGTGCACCAGTTCCGACGATGTGGACGCCGAAAACTTCTTCATCAGCTTGGCCCGGTGCATCTCCACCGTACGCGGCGACAGGTCGGTCTCGCGCGCGATCACCTTGCTGGTCTTGCCTTCCACCAGCAGGGCCGCGATCTCGCGTTCGCGCGGGGTGAGGGCGGCCGTCACCGGGCGCTTTTCGCTCACGTCCTCGAAGGTCCAGACCCCGGCGCCCAGCGGCTGTTGCGGGTCCAGCGCGCGGCCGGTCACGTGGCACCAGAACAGCTCGCCGTCCGCGCGGCGCATGATGCGCTCGTCCGAGTAGCGGCCGCGGGCGTTCATGATGGGGACGATGCGGTCGCCGGTGCGCAGGAACTCGTCATGGGTCGGATACAGGACCTCGAAGGACTTGCCGTTCAGCTGGGCGCAGTCGTAGCCGAACATCGCCGCCAGCGCCTCGTTGCAGGCCTGGATGATGCGGTTGACCGAGATGCACATGCCGACCGGGGCATGCTGGAAAATCATCTCGTAATCGATGGCGTATGATGCTGTCGTTTGATGCAAGCTTAGTTCTCCACTTCTTTGTCTCCCGGTCCGGGCTTGCCGGTATTTCTACGGTATTGTGCTTTGCGGGGGGCTATTTTATTCTCGAATTCTACTCTGCTGTACAGATCACTTACTAAAGGGACGGGTATGAATAAAGTTTATCCAGATGCGCGGTCCGCGCTCGAGGGTGTCGTCAAGGATGGCCAGACCATCGCCGTGGGCGGCTTCGGCCTGTGCGGGATCCCGGAGGCGCTGATCGCCGCGCTGCGCGATTCCGGCGTCACCAACCTGACGGCCATCTCGAATAATGCCGGCGTCGACGACTTCGGTCTCGGCCAGCTGCTGGCCACGCGCCAGATCAAGAAGATGATCGCGTCCTACGTCGGCGAAAACAAGGAGTTCGCGCGCCAGTACCTGGCCGGCGAGCTCGAGCTCGAATTCACGCCGCAGGGCACGCTGGCCGAGAAGCTGCGCGCCGGCGGCGCCGGCATCCCGGCCTTCTTCACCAAGACCGGCTACGGCACCATCGTCGCCGAGGGCAAGGAAACCCGCGAGTTCGACGGCGAGATGTACGTGATGGAACGCTCGCTGAATCCGGACGTCGCGCTGGTCAAGGCCTGGAAGGCCGACCGCGCGGGCAACCTGGTGTTCCGCAAGACCGCGCGCAACTTCAACCCGAACGTCGCCTCCTCGGGCAAGATCTGCATCGTGGAAGTCGAACAACTGGTCGAGACCGGCGAGATCGATCCGGACCAGGTGCACCTGCCGAGCATCTTCGTGCACCGCATCGTGCATAACCCGACGCCGGAAAAGCGCATCGAACAGCGCACCGTGCGCCAAGCCTAAGACCAGGAGACAGATAACATGGCATGGACTCGTGATGAAATGGCCGCGCGCGCGGCAAAGGAACTGCAGGACGGCTTCTACGTGAACCTGGGCATCGGCTTGCCGACCCTGGTGGCGAACTACGTCCCGCAGGATGTCGAAGTGTTCCTGCAGTCCGAAAACGGCCTGCTGGGCATCGGCCCGTTCCCTACCGACGCCGAAGTCGACGCCGACCTGATCAACGCCGGCAAGCAGACCGTGACCGCGCTGCCGGGCTCGGCCTACTTCAGCTCGGCCGATTCCTTCGGCATGATCCGCGGCGGCAAGATCAACCTGGCGATCCTGGGCGCGATGCAGGTCTCGGAAAAGGGCGACCTGGCCAACTGGATGATCCCGGGCAAGATGGTGAAGGGCATGGGCGGTGCGATGGACCTGGTGGCCGGCGTCAAGCGCGTGGTGGTGCTGATGGAGCACGTCGCCACCGCCAAGGACGGCTCGGTCAGCCACAAGATCCTCAAGAAGTGCGACCTGCCGCTGACCGGCGTGGGCGTGGTCGACCGCATCATCACCGACCTCGGCGTGATCGACGTCACCGATACCGGCCTGAAGCTGGTGGAACTGGCGCCGGGCGTGACCAGGGAACAGGTGCTGGCCGCGACCAGCGCCGAGCTGGACGTGTCGGGCCTGTAATTCCGTACGGGCGGCAAGCAAAAGCCCGGCGAGCGTCCTCGCCGGGCTTTGTCGTTGTCGCCCTTTATTTCGTGGTCCAGACGTACTGGACGGTCGCCCACGACTCGACCGGCTTGCCAGCCGAGGTGCCCGCCATGAAGCTGCATTTTTCCAGGGCGCTGCGGGCGGCTTCGTCCAGCGCCGGGAAACCGCTCGAACCGCTGACCAGTGCCTCTTTCACCTTGCCGTCCGGCGCCACTCGGAAGCGCATGATGACGGTCCCCTCATGGTTCCGCTGCAACTCATCCTTGGGGTAATGCGGCTTGGCGCAGCTCCTGAAATCGAGAACTGGGGTCTGGGTCCCGGCTGCGCCCGTGACCGGCCCCGGATCCGCTGCCGCCTGGGCAAACAGGGCCATGCTCATGGCCGCAAGGCCGAGTACCGGGATGGCTGCTTTCCAATTCAGCGATTGTGTGTCGGGGCGAAGCAATCGTTTGATGCGTGACATGAGATCTCCTCCGTTGGCCGCCTGGGCCAGGTGGTGGGTTGAGAACTGGAGGCGCTCCAGTTCGGATAGTGCAAGGGCCAGGCGCCGCGGTTCGCCGAGTTTCCTTGCTGCGTAATCGTCTGCGATCTGTTCGCGCTCGATGCGGATCCGGTGCGATATCCACCAGACCGCCGGGTGGTAGAAGAAGAGGGTTTCGATGACGTTCTGGCCCAGGTTGACCAGGTAGTCGTGGCGGCGCACATGGCCGAGTTCGTGCGCCAGCAGGGCTTCCAGCAGCTGCGGCGGCATGCCTGTTACCAGGCTGGCCGGCACCAGCACCACCGGGCGCCACCAGCCGGCCGTGATCGGACTGGCCAGGCCGTCGATGACGCGCAGCCGCACCTCGCGGTCCAGGCCGAAGTCCCGCGCCATCCGGGTGAGGCGCGCCTGCCAGGCCGGGTCGCAAGCCTCCAGGCGCACGGCGCGCCCGATCCACAGCAGCCCGGCCACCATGCGCAGGCCGAGCGCGCCGGCACAGGCGGCCCACAGGACGACGATCCAGTCCAGCCTGGACTGGATCCACGGCAGGAGGCCGATTGGGTCCATGGCGCGGCTGCGGGCTGCGCCCGAGGCCGGCAGCAGGCGGGCGG
Organism: Massilia sp. WG5; assembly: GCF_001412595.2. NCBI lineage: Bacteria > Pseudomonadati > Pseudomonadota > Betaproteobacteria > Burkholderiales > Oxalobacteraceae > Massilia > Massilia sp. WG5. The sequence goes on along the minus strand of NZ_CP012640.2, from coordinate 1,192,612 downwards.
CGGGCTCGGCGTCGCCGGCGCTGAGCAGCAGCGCCAGGTCGGCCATCGGCCATGCCATGCACAGCAACAGGCCGAGGCAGGCGACCGCATAGCGGGTTTCCGGCCGAGCATTGCGCAGGAAGGTGAGCAGTACCGCGACGGCGCAGCCGAGCAGGGCGCCCTGCCAGACGAAATGGACCAGGGTCCAGCCGAGCGCGGCGACCAGGGCGGCGGCGCTCATTCCTTGTCCTCGCTGCCGTGCGCTTCGTCCTTCAGCAGCTGCTCGATCTCCTCGCGCTCCTTCTTCGAGATGCCGGTCTTGAGGGCGGCCAGCACCAGCGCCTTGGCCGAGCCCGAGAAGGCGCGCTGCATCAAGTCCTTCAGCAGGTTGGTCTGCAGCGATTCCTGCGCGTGGGCGGGCGCATACACATGCGAGCGCTCGCGCTCGTCGCGGATCAGGAGGCCCTTCGCGTGCATGATCTGCATCAGGCGCAGCACGGTTGCATAAGTCACCTCCGGCCGGGTCTTCATGATCTCGTCGTGCACCTGGCGGGCGGTGCCGGAGCCCATGGGCCACAGGACCTGCAGCAGGTCGAGTTCGGCCGGGGTCGGCTTGAAAGGGGCAGGGGGCTTGGCCATCGTTCATCCTTGAATGCAATCGGTAGGTAAGCCTAGACTAGCTTGTCTAGATTGACTTGTCTACAAAAATTCGATTGCGTGGGAATGGCCGAGTCATAGCCCGGTTGTCATGAGGGAAGCGTCATAGACAAGCTTGTCTTTGGCGGGGTCGAGCCGATCCAAATTGGCCTTGTCCGGTCCAATGCTTGGCATCCCGAACCGAGTCCGTTGCGCGCATGGTGGATTCCACGGACAGCGCAGGCGATACCGACGCATCCACCCCGCGCCGCCCCTTTTCGGCCGAGCTGTGGGGTGTGACGCGGCACTACCGCGGGCGCATCGCCGCCTCGGCGCTGCTGCGTTTCGCCTCGACCACCGCAGCCCGGTCGGCGAGCGCGGCGTGATGTTCTCGGGCGGCGAAAGGCAGCGCATCGGCGTCGCCCGCGCGATCCTGAAGAACCCGCCGATCCTGGTCTTCGACGAGGCGACCTCGGCCCTGGATTCGGTATCGGAACGCGCGATCGCGCGCGAACTGGAAAGGCTGGCGCGCAAGCGCAGCATCCTGATCATCGCGCACCGGCTGTCGACCATCGTGAACGCCGACGCCATCATCGTCATGGAACATGGACGCATCGTCGAGCAGGGCACGCATGCGGAACTGCTGCGCAGCGAAGGGCGTATGCGCAGCTGTGGCTGCAGCAGCAGAGGCCAGAATAAATGTCACGTCGTCCCCACCTGCGCGGGAACGACGTATCGCTGCGATCAGCCTTCCAGCTTGGCCAGCTTGCCCAGGCAACGCCGCTGGAAATTGTCCAGCCCGTCCGTCACCAGCGCATCGTCCTCGCCCAGCACCTCGTCGTCGATCAGCAGGCGCAGCTTGGCGATGCGGTCGCCGAGGGCCAGGGCTTCGGCCAGGTGGTCGCTGCCCGGGGCGCCGGCATGGGCGATGGCGGCGATGACCTGTTCGGGGAAGTTCCAGTGCGCGGCGATGGCGGCGGACAGCTGGCGGCTGCCGGCCAGCAGGCGGGCGCCGAAGCTGCCGGCGCCGGGCACCCTGCCGCCGGTGCAGACGCGGTCGGCGAGGCGGAAGGCCACCACCAGGCCCACGTTCTGCATCAGGCCGGCCAGGTAGGCTTCGAACACGCTGGTGCTCAGGCCCGGCGCCATCAGGCTGGCGGCCAGCGCGCAGCTGATCGACTGGTTCCAGACCCGGGGCGCGGCAACGCGCGCAAAGCCGTCGGCCTGCATGTTGACGAGGGGGCGGAAGGCGACGCGCGCCAGCAGCATGCGCAAGCCGTTCTGGCCCAGCATCATGATGGCGGCTTCGAGGTTCTTGACGGGGGCGATCGGGCGGTAATAGGCGCTGTTCGCTTCGCGGATCACTTCCGCGGTCAGCACCACGTCCTGCGCCACCTGGCGCGCCAGTTCCGCCACCGACGCGTCCTCGTCGTTCAGGCTGGCCAGCAGTTTCGGAATCGCTTCCGGCACGCGCGGCACCAGGCCGGCGGCATCAAAGGGCTGCAGGCCCAGGATCCGGACCTCGTCGAGGATGCGGGTTTCGACTTCGGGCGGGGCCGCATAGCCATGCGCGGCCGTCAGCCAGCGGTAATAGGTCGCTTCGATCTCGGCCGCCAGGTCGGCGGCCTGCTCGTCGGCTGCTTCCGCCGGAGCGGCGGGCGCGGCGGGCGCGGTGTCCGAAGCGCCACGCAGGCGATTAATCCAGTTCTTCATAGGAAGGATTCTATATGCATCGCCCAGGGTCGAACAGCAAAAAAAAACGCCGGGCGAACCCGGCGTCGGAACGAGGATGGCGCAGACCTGTCGATCAGGCGGTCTCGTGTGCTGCCTGCTCGCGCAGCGTACCGTCATCGACGCTTGGATGCTTCAGCTCGGCGGCCAGGCGCTCCTTGTCGAGCTCGCCTTCCCACTTCGACACGACGATGGTCGCGACGCCGTTCCCGATGATGTTGGTCAGGGCGCGGCATTCGCTCATGAACTTGTCGATGCCCAGGATCAGGGTCATGCCCGCCACCGGGATGGTCGGCACCACGGCCAGCGTCGCCGCCAGGGTGATGAAGCCGGCGCCGGTGATGCCGGACGCGCCCTTCGAGGTCAGCATGGCCACGAACAGGATGGTCAGTTCCTGGGTCAGGGTCAGCTCGGTGTTGGTGGCCTGGGCCACGAACAGGGCGGCCATCGTCATGTAGATGTTGGTGCCGTCCAGGTTGAAGGAGTAGCCGGTCGGGACCACCAGGCCCACCACCGATTTCGGGCAACCCAGCTTTTCCAGCTTGCGCATGATGGCCGGCAGCGCGCTTTCCGACGAGCTGGTGCCCAGCACGACCAGCAGCTCTTCCTTGATGTAGGCGAGGTAGCGCAGGATCGAGAAGCCGGTCATGCGGGCGATGAAGCCGAGCACGAGGAACACGAACAGGGCGCAGGTCAGGTAGAAGGAACCGACCAGCGAAGCCAGCGGGATCAGCGACTTGACGCCGTATTTGCCGATGGTGAAGGCCATCGCACCGAAGGCGCCGATCGGGGCGGCCTTCATGATGATGTTCACCACGCCGAAGATCATGTGCGACAGGGTTTCGATGCCGCGGGTGATGGGACGGCCGCGCTCGCCCATCATCGACAGCGCGATGCCGCACAGGATCGCGATCAGCAGGACCTGCAGGATCTCGCCCTTGGCGAACGCATCCACGAAGGTGTTCGGGATGATGTTCATCAGGAAGTCGGTGGTCGTCAGCGCCTTGGTCTTGTCGGTGTACTGGGCGATCGAGTGGGTGTCGATGGTGGCCGGGTTGACGTTGAAGCCGGCGCCCGGCTTGATGACATTGGCGACGATCAGGCCGATCGCCAGCGCGAAGGTCGACACGACCTCGAAGTAGAGCAGGGCCTTGCCGCCGACGCGGCCGACCTTCTTCATGTCCTGCATGCCGGCGATACCGGCGACGACGGTACAGAAGATCACCGGTGCGATGATCATCTTGATCAGCTTGACGAAGCCGTCTCCCAGCGGCTTCATCGCGGTGGCCAGGCCGGGATCGTAGATGCCAAGCAGGACGCCCACGATAATCGCGAACAGCACCTGGATGTACAGCACTTTATAGAATGGTTTTTTCATGATCAGGCTTCATGCGCTAATGATAGTGCCGTCATCATTACTGAAAATATCTGCGCCAGCTATTGTGGAAAACCGCAACACCGGCGCCTATAACCGATCCTACGCTTCCTGAATGTCAGGGGGCGCACTCAAGGGCGGTGTTCAGTTACGCCGATAGATGGTGCCGCCCTTCATCACGAAGCCGACCTTGCGCAGCGCCGCGATGTCGGCGGTCGGGTCGCCCTCGACCGCGATCACGTCGGCCAGGTTGCCGGTCTGGAGCGCGCCCAGGTCGTTCTTGCCGAGGATATGCGCGGCGACCACGGTGGCGGCGCGCAGCGCTTCCGTCGGGCTCATGCCCAGGCGCACCATCCACTCCAGCTCGCGCTCGTTGGTGCCATGGGCGAACACGCCGACATCGCTGCCGTTGCCGATCGTGACGCCCAGCCTGTGCGCCAGCCGGAAGGCGCGCGCCGCTTCCTGCATGCCGGCCGTGGGCGTGCCGCCGCGCACGTACTTCTGGAAATATTCGCCGATCGCTTCCGGCGCGGTGAGCGTCGGCACATAGGCGGTATGGCGTTCCAGCATCAGTTTGAAGGTGGCTTCGCTGGCGCCGTAGCCGTGCTCGATCGTGTCGACGCCGGCCAGCACGGCCAGGCGGATCGCATCGTCGCTGCTGGCGTGCGCCGCCACCTTGCGTCCCGTGACGTGGGCCGCCGCCACGATCGCCTTCATTTCCTCCAGCGTGAAGGTGGGGCGGGTGCTGCCGTCGATGCCGGTGCGGTAGTCGGCGTAGAACTTGATCCAGTCGGCGCCGTGCGAGGACTGCTCGCGCACGGCTTTGGTCGCTTCAACGACGCCGGTGGCCTGCTGCGCGCCGTAGGGGAGGTCCATGTCCGGACGGTAGCTGCGCTCGGCCGGACCGTAGCTGGCGGTGGCGACGATGGCGCGGGTCGCCACCAGCAGGCGCGGGCCCGGCACCTGGCCTTCCTCGATGGCGCGCTTGATGCCGACGTCGGCGTAGCCGGCGCCTTCGGTGCCGAGGTCGCGCAGGGTGGTGAAGCCGGCCTGCAGGGTGTCAAGCGCGTGGCGCACGGCCAGCGCGATGCGGTAGGCCGGCGCCTCCTTGAGCACCTGGTCGTCCCAGGTGGTCTCGTTATACGGGTGCAGCAGCACGTGCGAATGCAGGTCGATCAGGCCGGGGATCAGGGTCTTGCCGGGCAGGGCGACGCGTTCGACGTCGGCCGGCAGCGTCATCTTCTCCGCCGGGCCGACTGCCTGGATGCGGCCCTGGGCCACCAGCACGCTCCAGCCGGCATGCGGCGCGCCGTCGCCGGTCCAGACCTGGTCGGCCGTGATCAGTACCGGGCCGGCGGGCGGGAGCTGGGGCGCGGCCTGGCCCAGCGCTCCGATGGAGGACGCCAGGACCGTGACGATGGAAAGGGCGAGCTGCTTGGCGCGGATCCGCATGGGTGTCTTCCTGTTGTCTTTATGGGATGGAAAGACAGCATCATAGCGGAGCGCTCGTCAACGCTCCAGATCCCCCAGCGACTGCTCGATCCCGAGCTGCACGTCGCGCAAGAAGGCGCCGCCCTTGTCGGACAGCGCGATCCCCGGCGCCGCCAGCTCGACCAGGCACACCAGGGCCTGGCGGAACCATTCCGTGTCGGTGCCCATCAGGGGCAGGGCGTGGGCGTCGATCAGGTAGTAGACGGCGCGCGTGAGCAGGTTCGGGTCGCGGCCCGCGCGCGCGATGCCGGGCGCGAAGTCGACCACCTCGCGGTGGAAGCGGTCGGCCAGGGTCTCCAGGATGTCGTTCGATACCTGGGGCTGGCCGGCGGCCAGCACGACCCGGGCCAGGTCCAGGCAGGCGTCCTGCAATTCCTGTTCGTCGAGGCGCTGCGTCATGGTCTTGCTGCTTTCTTGTGTTGCGAAGATCGCCAGCATGCCATGAATCGCGATTCCCCGCCGGCAGGCGGAGGGGATTATTGCGCGGCCCAGCCGCCGTCCATGTTCCAGGCCACGCCGCGCACCTGGTCGCCCGCGGGCGAGCAGAAGAAGACCGCCAGCGCGCCCAGTTCTTCGGGGGTGACGAACTCGCCGGACGGCTGCTTCTCGCTCAGCAGGGCTTTCTTGGCCTGCTCGACGGGAATGTTTTCGCGCGCGGCGCGGTCGTCGACCTGCTTCTGCACCAGCGGGGTCAGCACCCAGCCCGGGCAGATCGCATTGCAGGTGACGCCGGTATGGGCGTTTTCCAGCGCGGTGACCTTGGTGAAGCCGACCAGTCCGTGCTTGGCGGCCACATAGGCCGACTTGCCGGCCGAGCCGACCAGGCCGTGTACCGAGGCCAGGTTGATGATGCGGCCCCAGTTCTTCTGCTTCATGCCGGGCAGGGCCAGGCGCGAGGTGTGGAAGGCCGAGGTCAGGTTGATAGCGATGATGGCGTCCCACTTCTCGGTCGGGAATTCGTCGACGTTGGCGACGTGCTGGATGCCGGCATTGTTGACGAGGATGTCGACCCCGCCGAATTTTTCGGTGGCGAAGGCCATCATGGCTTCGATCTGGTCCGGCTTGGACATGTCGGCGTTGTGGTAGGCGGTGCGCACGCCGAATTCCTGGCCGATGTCGGTGTGCAGCTTTTCGATCTGCTGGGCGTCGCCGAAGCCGTTGAACACGATATTCGCACCCTGTTCGGCCAGCGCGCGGGCGATGCCGAGGCCGATGCCCGAAGTCGAGCCGGTCACGAGTGCGGTCTTGCCGCTTAGCATAGTGGATTTCATTGGGTCCTCTTGTCAGGAAAAAGTGTTCGTAGAGTCGTTCACGAGAGCTGTGTCGGTCTAACTCCGCCGGACTTGGTAGAATTCTAATCGCTCCGCCGGTTAAAATGTTGGCTGGCGTTCAAGACATGGATTGTGAGAAGGGGATAAGGCATGGGCGAAGCGAGGCTGAAGAGCGTGCAGTGCAGTTCGCCGGCCGGCCTGCACCGCATGGCCTACAAGGAATGGGGCGACCCCGCCAATCCGCGCGTGCTGGTGTGCGTACACGGCGTGACCCGCGTGGGCGGCGACTTCGATGCGCTGGCCAGCGACCTGAGCGGGCATTACCGCGTGGTCTGCCCGGACGTGGTGGGCCGCGGCCGTTCCGGGCGCCTGCGCGACCCCGCGCATTACGTCGTGCCGCAGTACGTGGCCGACATGGTGACCCTGATCGCTCGCGTCACGGCGAATAACGAAGACGAGGCCGTCCACTGGGTCGGCACCTCGATGGGCGGCCTGATCGGCATGATCCTGGCGTCCTTCGAGGACAGCCCGATCCGCCGCCTGGTGCTGAACGATATCGGCCCGGTGCTGGACCCGGCCGCGATGGCGCGCATCGGCGAGTACATCGGCCAGGACGTGCGCTTTCCGGACTTCGAGGCCGGCGCGCGCTTCGTGAAGGATGTATCGGGCTCCTTCGGTCCGCACAGCGACGAGGAATGGCGCAAGCTGGCCAGCGACGTGCTGGTCCAGGAAGACGGCGGCGACTGGGTGCGCCACTACGACCTTGGCCTGGCCAAGCCCTTCGCCGCGATCACGCCCCAGCGCGCCGAACAGGACCAGGCCGCGCTGTGGGCCGCCTTCGATGCGATCCGCTGTCCGACGCTGCTGATCCGCGGCGAACAGTCCGACCTGCTGTCGCGCGCGACGGCGGAAGAAATGACGCGCCGCGGGCCGAAGCCGCAACTGGCGGAAATACCCGGGGTCGGCCATGCGCCGACCCTGATGCACGCATCGCAGATTGCGATCGTGCGCGATTTTTTAATCAACCAACCCTAGGGATAGAAACAATATGGAAATCAAACGTCTGCACGTCGGCAAGCGCCTGTCCGAAATCGCGGTCCATGGCGGCACCGTCTACCTGGCCGGCCAGATCGCCAACGACACCACCCAGGACATCGTCGGCCAGACCCGCGAAGTGCTGGGCCACGTCGACCGCCTGCTGGTCGAGGCCGGCAGCAGCAAGGCCAACATCCTGAGCTGCCAGATCTTCATCTCCGACATGGCGAACTTCCCCGGCATGAATGAAGTCTGGGACGCCTGGGTCGTGCCGGGCCACACCCCGCCGCGCGCCACCGTCGAAGCGAAGCTGGCGAACCCGGCCTGCCTGGTCGAGGTCGTGGTCGTCGCCGCACTGGCGTAATACGCAGGAAGACGCACCGCATGGTATCGATTGCAGCGCTTGGCGACGCCACCACCCAGCTCGTCCACGGCCTCGGGCCGGAAGACCACGCGCGGGTGCAGGCGGCGCTGGACTTCGCCCTTGAGGCCTATGGCGACCGTCACGCATCGAGCGGCCAGAGCGCCTTCGAGTTCTCGCTCGGGGTGGCGGGCACGCTCGCCGTGCTGCGCAGCGATGCCGAGACCCGTATCGCCGGCCTGCTGTTCGAGCTGTGCCTGGTCGAGCCGCTGATTGCCGAATCGCTGGAAGAGCGCTTCGGCAAGGAGGTGGCCGACATGGTGCACGGCGTGCACCAGCTGATCCGGCTGCGCGACCTGACCGCGAGCCACTCGGCTGCCAACCTGACGGTCGGGCGCGGCAAGAACGCGGCCCAGCAGGCGCTGGCCCAGGTCGAAACCCTGCGCAAGATGCTGCTGGCGATGGCCAGCGACATGCGCGTGGTGCTGGTGCGTCTTGCCTCCTGCGTCACGACGCTGCGCTATTTCGCGGAGCAGAAGCGTTTCGACGACCTGACCCGCAACTACGGCAGCGAAGTGCTGGACCTGTACGCGCCGCTGGCGAACCGGCTCGGCATCTTCCAGCTGAAATGGGAGCTGGAAGACCTGTCGTTCCGGATGATGGAGCCGGAAACCTACAAGCGCATCGCCAAGATGCTCGAAGAGAAGCGCATGCTGCGCGAGAGCTTCGTGCAGTCCTCGATCGAACGCTTGCAGGCGGAGCTGGCGAATGCCGGCATCAAGGCCGAGGTCAGCGGCCGGCCGAAGCATATCTACAGCATCTGGAAGAAGATGCGCGGCAAGCAGCTCGATTTCACCGAACTGTACGACGTGCGCGCCTTCCGCGTCATCGTGGCGGACGCCAAGACCTGCTACACGGTGCTGGGCCTGGTCCATAACATCTGGACCCCGATCCCGAAGGAATTCGACGACTATATCTCGCGCCCGAAGCCGAACGGCTACCAGTCGCTGCACACGGTCGTCACCGCCGAGGACGGGCGTCCGCTCGAGGTGCAGATCCGCACCCAGGAAATGCACAACTTCGCCGAATACGGCGTGGCCGCGCACTGGCGCTACAAGGAGGAGGGCGGCTCCAACTTCAAGAGCCAGCAGTACGACGAGAAGATCGCCTGGCTGCGCCAGCTGCTGGCCTGGAAGAGCGACGTCGTCGCCGAATCCGTCGCCGGCCAGGAGGAGCTGCAGCGCGAGTGGGTCGAAAAGCTGAAATCGACCACCCTCGACGACCGCATCTTCGTGCTGACGCCGCAGGCGCGCGTGCTCGAGCTGCCGCAGGGCGCGACCCCGATCGACTTCGCCTACCACCTGCACAGCGAGGTTGGCCAGCGCTGCCGCGGCGCCAAGATCGACGGCGTGATGGTGCCGCTGAATACCCCGCTGAAGAACGGCCAGACCTGCGAGATCATCACGGCGAAAGGGCCGGCCGGCAGCGCCGGTCCCTCGCGCGACTGGCTCAGCCCCGGCTACACGGTGTCGAGCCGGACCCGCGCCAAGATCCGCGCCTGGTTCCACGCCCAGGAACTGGCCGAGACCCTGGCGCACGGGCGCGCGCTGGTCGAGAAGTCGCTGCAGCGCGAGGGCAAGACCGCGGTCAACCTGGAGCTGCTGGCCCATAAACTCGGCTTCGCGAAAGTGGACGACCTGTTCATCGCGGTGGGCAAGGAGAAGTTCAGCCTGCGCCACGTCGAGGCGGCCCTGCACGATCCGGGCGATACCCCGCCGCCGCAGGAAGACACGGCCGTCGTCAACAAGAGCCGCGCCTCCAGCGTGGAGCAGGGCGCCAAGTCCGGCGTGCTGGTGGTCGGCACCGAAGGCATGCTGACCATGCTGGCCAAGTGCTGCAAGCCGGCGCCGCCGGACCCGATCGTCGGCTTCGTCACGCGCGGCAAGGGCGTGTCGATCCACCGCGCCAGTTGCAAGAACTTCGGCGAGATGGCGGCCAAGGCGCCGGAACGCGTGATCGAGACCGAATGGGGCCGCGCCGACAGGGACACGGTCTACCCGATCGACATCTTCATCCTGGCCTCCGACCGCCAGGGCCTGCTGCGCGACATCTCCGAGGTGCTGGCGCGCGAGAAGATCAACGTGATCGGCGTGAACACGCAAAGCGCCAAGGGCTTCGCGCGCATGGTCTTCACCGCCGAGATCGGGGCGACCGGGCAGTTGCAGAAGGCGCTGGCGGCGATCGGCGAGGTGTCGGGCGTGCAGCAGGCGCGGCGGACGTAAGGTGGGCGCCACGTGCCCACCCTACAATATGTAAATATGCCGATCTCTTCGCTCATCTATATCAAGCCGCGCGACTGGGGCGCCCGCATCGGGCGCTACCTGGGAAGCTGGTGGGCCATGCTGCATCTCGGCGCCGTGGCGCTGGTGATGGCGATGTCGCCCTCGACCTGGCACCGCGCCAACCGGCTGACCACCTCGGCCTATATCTACGCCAGCACCTGGGCGGTGCTGCCCTGGTTCACGCTGCTGACGGCCCTGGTCAGCCTGGTCATCATCCGCATCGTGCTGGTGACGGCGCAGAGCTACGGCCTGTCGGGCTTCGCGCTGGAGATGATGGTGCGGGTGCTGGTGCTGGAGCTGATTCCCTTGTCGGCGGCGATGTTCGCGGCGCTGCGCGCCGGCATGGCCTTCGACGCCGGCGCCATGGGCCTGGCGGCGCGCGGCGTGGCGCCCGGCGACGCCGCCGAGGCCACCCTGCGCCGCGTGCGCCGCGACCTGGTGCCGCAGGTGATCGCGAATGCCTTTTCGGTGCTGAGCCTGGCCATGGTCAGCAGCGTGATCGTGCTGGTGCTGGCCTACCTGAACGTGTACGGGATCTCGCCCTGGGGCCTGGGCGACTACACCCGCACGGTGGGACGCGTGTTCGATCCGACCGTGACCCTGGGCTTCGTCTTCAAGACCGTGCTGTTCGGACTGGCCGTCGCGGTGATCCCGAGCGCCGCGATCTTGGACATGCTGCGCCACCGCCGCCGGCACCGCTCGAACGTGCAGCCGGGCGCGCTGCGCCTGCTGTTCGTGCTGCTGATGATCGAGGCCAGTTCGCTGGCTGTCAAATACATCTGAACCACCTGATTGAGGACTGCGCATGGCGGACACCTTTCCTGCTAACTTACCCGATGAGCCGAAACACGTCGAAGCGAAGGCGCTGATCCTGCTGGTCGTGATCGGCGCCCTGATCGTCGCCTTCTTCCTCTACGTGATGTATGCGCGCGGCGTGTTCGAGAAGACCCAGCGCCTGGTGCTGGTGACCGACAACTCCGAAGGCGTCATCCCCGGCATGGACATGAGCTTCGCCGGCTTTCCGATCGGGCGCGTGCGGCAGGTCGATCTCGGCCAGGACGGCAAGGTCAATATCGTGGTCGACATCCCGAAGCACGACGCCAAATGGCTGCGCACCACCAGCGTCTTCACGCTCGAGAGCAGCGTGGTGGGACAGACCCGGCTGCGCGCCTACAGCGGCATCCTCACCGATCCGCCGCTGCCGGACAATGCGCAGCGCCCGGTGCTGCGCGGCGATGCCGCCGCCGAGATCCCGCGCCTGCTGTCGACCGCGCGCACCCTGCTCGAAAACCTCGAGAACATGACGCGTCCCGATTCCGCGATCGGCAACACGCTCACCAACGTCGAGACCCTCAGCGGCCGCCTGACCGGCAAATACGGCGTGCTGGGCACTGCCCTGGGCGGCGACGAAGAAGCGCGCAAGCTGCTGCAGACCCTGCAGCGCGTGGACGGCCTGCTGGCCAAGACCGACCAGCGCGTGTTCGGCAAGAACGGCGTGATGGACGACACCCAGGCCGCGGTCCGGCAACTGAACGGCGTGCTGGGCGACGCCCGCGCGACGCTGCAGAAGGTCGATGCGGTGCTGGTCGAAGCCCAGGCCGTCGGCGCCAACGCCAAGGTCGCGACCCAGGACCTGGGACGCCTGCGCGGCGAGGTCGACGCCAGCCTGCGCAAGGTGAACCGCCTGGTCGACGAGATCAACCGCAAGTGGCCGTTCAAGCGCGACGAGGAGATCAAGCTGCCATGAAAAAGAGCGTCTTGCTGTTTGCGATGATCCTGGCCGGCTGCGCCAGCAAACCCCAGCCGCCCGCCTGGCAGCCGAATGCGAAGAGCGCCCTGGACGGCTTCACGAGCGCCTGGCTGGACGGCGACACCCTGGCCGCCGACGCCGAGTTCGCGCGCGCGCGCCGCGAGACCGCCAGCACCGGCCGTTTCGACCGCGTGGCCCAGGCCGAGCTGGCGCGCTGCGCCGCGCGCGTCGCGTCCCTCGTCTACGATTGCCCCGGCTATGCCGCGCTGGCCGGCGACGCCACGCCGGCCCAGCAGGTCTACGCGGCTTACCTGTCCGGCCAGTGGCAGGGCCTGGACGCCAGCCTGCTGCCCGAGCAGCACCGCGGCGTGGTCGGCGGCGGCACCCTGGCCGGGGTCCAGGATCCGCTGGCGCGCCTGGTGGCGGCCGGCGCCCTGATGAAGGCGGGCCGGATCACGCCGCCCGATATCGGTAACGCCGTCGACACGGCCTCCAGCCAGGGCTGGCGGCGGCCGCTGCTGGCCTGGCTGGGCGTGCAGGAACAGCGCGCGCAGGCAGCCGGCGACAGCGCGGCCGTGCAGCAGATCCGTCGACGGATCGCGCTGGCGTCGGAGTAGGGCGGGTTCAGGTCGCCGACCACCCCGCCTGCGCAGGCCGCGCCGGCGCCTGCCGCAATGCCGGCGGCAGCCGGTTGTGGATGTGCACCGCCGCCCGCGCGGCGCCGCCGGTCGCCACCGCGATCTGGTTCAGGCCGACGACCACGTCGCCGATCGCGTACAGCCCGGGCACCGAGGTGGCGTAGTGCTCGTCCACCACCAGCTCGTCGCACTGGGCGGTACGGGCGCCCAGCTTCGTGGCCAGGCCGGAGCGCGCCTGCTCGCCCAGCATCGGGTAGAACACGTCGGCCGAATAGTTCTCGCCATCCTCGGTGTGCATCACCGGCTTCATCGCCGCGTCCATGGTCACGGAGCACAGCGGCGACTCCACCAGGCGCACGCCGGCGGCCTCCAGGCGGCGCCGGTCCGCGTCGTCCAGCATCGTGGGCGAGCCGCGCTCGAACAGCGTGACGTCGCTGCTGAAGGTGCGCATGAACAGCGCGTGGCCGACCGGGTTGGTGTCGGCGGTGGCGACGGCGATGCGCTTGTCCATCACGTCGAAGCCGTCGCACACGGGGCACAGGCGCACCGAGCCGAAGGCGATCGCCTCGCGCCAGTTCTCGATCGGCAGGCCGGCATCGGCCACGCCGGTGGCCAGCAGCACGGTGTGGGCGCGCAACTGCGTGCACTCTCCTTCCGGCGCGTCCGCGGCCGCGTAATCGGCGACGAACAGGCCGTCCTCGATGCGCAAGTCGACGATTTCGCCGGGCATCACCGTACCGCCGTAGCGTTCCAGCTGCACCGTCAGGTTGCCGAGCAGGACGTGGCCCGGCACGCCTTCCGGAAAACCCGGGTAGTTGTGCGAAACGGGAATCAGGCGCAGCCGGCTGTTGCCCTTGTCGACCAGGGCGACCGAGCGGGTGAAGCGGCGCAGGTAGATGGCGGCAGTCAGGCCGGCGGGGCCGCCGCCGACGATGAGGGTGTCGTAGACTTGATCTTGGGTAGGCATGTCCCGATTATCGACATGCCCGGCACGGGCGGCCTATCGGCGCGCGCGCCGGAGCGGGGTCGGAGGCCGCTGACAAGCACTCGGAAGACCTTAGTTCTCGTGGACTTCCGGCTGCAGCGTGATGTGATCGATGCCGTGCTTGTCGAGCAGCATTTCCTTCACGGCGCGCATCACTTCCGGCCAGGCGTTCAGGTCGGCGATCTCGAGGTGGCCGATCAGGGCCGGCTCGCCCGGCGACATGTCCCACACGTGCAGGTCGTGCACCGACAGTACGCCCGGCACGGCGGCCAGGTCGGCGCCGACGCCCAGGTAGTCGATCTGCTGCGGCACGCCCTCCATCAGGAAATGGTAGGACTCGCGCAGCACGTCGACGGTGGACTTCAGGATCAGCAGCGACACGAAGATCGACAGGATCGGGTCGATCCGCACCCAGCCCGTGAAATGGATGATGGCGCCGGCGGCGATCGCGGCCACCGAGCCGAGCAGGTCGCCCAGCACATTCACCAGGGCGGCGCGGGTGTTGATGCTCTGCTCGCCGCGCGACAGCACCCAGGCCACCAGGATGTTGATGCAGGCGCCGATCGCGGCGACCACGAAGACGGTGCCGCCCTGCACGGCCTCGGGCTTGACCAGGCGCTGCGAGGCCTCGTAGACGATCCAGGCCACCAGCAGCAGCATCGCCAGGCTGTTCACGAAGGCCGCCAGCGCCTCCGCGCGCACGAAGCCGAAGGAGTGGCGCGCCGACGGCGGGCGCCGCGCGATCAGCTGGGCCATCAGCGCCAGGCCGAGGGCGGCGGCGTCGGTGACCATGTGGCCGGCGTCCGAGATCAGGGCCAGCGAGTTCGAGAACCAGCCGGTGACGGCTTCGATCACGGCGAACAGCAGGGTCAGGCCCAGCGCCAGCCCCATCGCAGCCTGGCTGCGGCCTTCGATGACGTGGGCGTGGCGGGCGTCGCCGTCGAGGTGGGCGTGCAGGTGGGCGGACGAGATGGAGTGGTCGGACATGGTAAAGACGCATCGATGGGAACAGCCGGGAGTATAGTAGGGCGTGCACGCCATGCCCACCATTTGCGTGCGAATTCCGTGCTGCCTTGCACAACTGCGGCCGAGGCCCTATAATGGTCGGACACGGGCGGTTAGTTCAGCTGGTTAGAATACTTGGTCGACATCCAAGGGGTCGCAGATTCGAATTCTGCACCGCCCACCAGAATACTCTTCAGTAAGAGCGAGAAAGGCAGCAACGGTTATGACACCGCGAACTACAACCTGGTTGTGGGGGAATCGCTAGACGCGGTTTGGTGTGCTTTTGCCTTTTTAAAAGCTCTACGACACTAAAAGAAACGCGCCTGGTGCGCGTTTTTTTTCGTCCAAAATTTTTCAATTTCAAATTTACCAATCTTTGCGGGCGCGACCGGCGCCGAACAGGAGATCAAGATGCTGAATGTGCGACTTCCGGACGGCTCCAACCGTCAATTCGAAGGCCCCGTGACCGTGGCCCAGGTGGCGCAGAATATCGCTCCCAGCCTGGCCAAGGCTGCCCTGGCCGGCAAGGTCAACGGCAAGGTGGTCGATACCTCCTTCCTGATCGAATCCGACGCCGACCTGGCGATCGTCACCGACAAGGATCCCGAAGGCCTGGACGTGATCCGTCACTCGACCGCCCACCTGCTGGCGTACGCGGTCAAGGAACTGTTTCCGGAAGCCCAGGTCACCATCGGCCCGGTGATCGACAACGGTTTCTACTACGACTTCTCCTACAAGCGCCCGTTCACCCCGGACGACCTGGCCGCGATCGAAAAGAAAATGGCCGAGCTGGCCAAGAAGGATGAGCCGGTGACCCGCAAGGTCCTGCCGCGCGACGAGGCGGTCGCCTACTTCAAATCGATCGGCGAGAACTACAAGGCCGAGATCATCGCGTCGATCCCGGCGAACGAAGACGTGTCGCTGTATTCGGAAGGCGGCTTCACCGACCTGTGCCGTGGCCCGCACGTGCCGTCGACCGGCAAGCTGAAAGTGTTCAAGCTGATGAAGCTGGCAGGCGCCTACTGGCGCGGCGACTCCAAGAACGAGATGCTGCAGCGCGTCTACGGCACCGCCTGGGCCAAGAAGGAAGAGCAGGAGCAGTACCTGCACATGCTGGAAGAGGCCGAGAAGCGCGACCACAGGAAACTGGGCAAGCAACTGGACCTGTTCCACTTCCAGGACGAGGCCCCGGGCCTGATCTTCTGGCACCCGAAGGGCTGGACCATCTGGCAGCAGGTCGAGCAGTACATGCGCAAGACCTACCAGGCCACCGGCTACAACGAAGTCAAGGCGCCGCAGATCATCGACGTAACCCTGTGGCAGAAGACCGGCCACTGGGACAATTATCGTGAAAACATGTTCACGACCGAGTCGGAAAACCGCACCTATGCGCTGAAGCCGATGAACTGCCCGGGCCACGTGCAGATCTACAACGCCGGCCTGCGCTCCTACCGCGACCTGCCGCTGCGCTACGGCGAATTCGGCCAGTGCCACCGCAACGAGTCCTCGGGCGCGCTGCATGGCCTGATGCGCGTGCGCGGCTTCACCCAGGACGACGGCCACGTGTTCTGCACCGAAGAGCAGATCGCGCCGGAAGTGGTGGCCTTCCACGCCCAGGCGATGAAGGTGTACGAGGACTTCGGCTTCGCGAACATCGACGTCAAGATCGCCCTGCGCCCGGAAAACCGCATCGGCTCCGACGAAGTCTGGGACCAGGCCGAGGAGGCACTGCGCTCGGCCCTGCGCGGCTGCGGCGTGGAGTGGACCGAGCTGCCGGGCGAGGGCGCCTTCTACGGCCCGAAGATCGAGTACCACCTGAAGGACAGCCTCGGACGCCCGTGGCAGGTCGGCACCATGCAGGTCGACTTCTCGATGCCGGGCCGCCTTGGCGCGGAATATGTCGCAGAAGACAATACCCGCAAGGTCCCGGTGATGCTGCACCGCGCCATCGTGGGCTCGATGGAGCGCTTCATCGGCATCCTGATCGAGAACTATGCCGGCGCCCTGCCGCTGTGGCTGGCGCCGGTCCAGGTTGCGATTCTGAACATTTCTGATGCGCAAGCTTCCTATGTGAAAGAAGTGGAGGCCCGCCTGAAGGCTGCCGGCCTGCGCGTTCACGCTGATTTGCGGAACGAGAAGATTACCTATAAAATCCGGGAGCATTCCGTCCAAAAACTGCCGTACATCTTAGTTGTCGGCGATAAAGAGCGGGATGCCAACACTGTGGCCGTTCGCGCGCGCGGCAATGTCGACCTGGGCGTCATGTCCGTCGATGCGCTGCTGGAACGCCTCCTTGGCGAGGTGGCAACCAAGGCGAAATAAACGCCTTGAGACGGTCCAAACTATTTAACTTTAAAAGGAAACACCATAGCTACTGACAAGTCGTCGCATCGCATCAATGGCGAAATCACCTATCCGGAAATGCGTCTGAATGGCGTAGAAAATGAGCCGCTGGGCATCGTAAGCCTGGCTGACGCATTCCGTATGGCCGAGGAAGCGAACGTGGACCTGGTGGAGATCGCGCCAAACGCGGTTCCGCCCGTCTGCCGCCTGATGGACTACGGCAAGTTCAAGTACTCGGAGCAGAAGAAAGCGCACGAAGCGAAGCTGAAGCAGAAGATCATCCAGGTCAAGGAAGTCAAATTCCGCCCGGGTACGGACGAGGGTGACTACACCATCAAGCTGCGTAACCTGGTCAAATTCCTGGAAGAGGGCGACAAGACCAAGATCACGCTGCGCTTCCGCGGCCGTGAGATGGCCCACCAGGATATCGGTGCGCGCATGCTGGAACGCCTGCGCGGCGACCTCGAGCCCTATGGCCAGGTCGAGCAGTTCCCGAAGATGGAAGGCCGCCAGATGATCATGGTCGTGGCGCCGAAGAAGAAGAAGTAATTCTTCTCCAGCTTCACGGGCTTTTTCTCGCTGTGGCAGTCAAGCCGGGCCATGCCCGGACCCAGGTGCGCCTGCGGTCCGGGCGTGGCCCATTCTGTTTGGCCATCCGCGCGCGGCGCGTGGCGCCCGCCCTACGAATTGTCGGTGGGTGGCGATCGCATGCCCACCAAGGCCTGATCCTGTGCTAGAATCTGCGGTTCCCGTATTGCTAGATGCGGGAATGCAATACTGTAGTGGACTCGCTTCTGCTGCAGAAACAAGTGAAAGCAGGCATCCAAGAGCAGCGTTGCTGCCACCTGCAATCCTGTTACATATGAGGCTGCCTCTAAGAGGGCAGAAGACTATGCCGAAAATGAAAACCAAAAGCTCCGCGAAAAAGCGTTTTCGCGTGCGCCCGGGTGGTACCGTTAAATCGGGTATGGCGTTCAAGCGTCACATCCTGACCAAGAAGACCACCAAGAACAAGCGCCAACTGCGTGGCACCCGCAACATCAATGCGTCGGACGTCCAGAGCGTCTACCGCATGATGCCGTCTGCTGTTTAATCTCACACTAAGGAGCTAATATGCCTCGAGTAAAACGTGGGGTTACTGCACGTGCCCGTCATAAGAAGGTTCTTGAGCTTGCCAAAGGCTATCGTGGCCGCCGCAGCAAAGTATTCCGTATTGCCAAGCAAGCAGTCATGCGCGCTGGCCAGTACGCATACCGCGACCGCCGCAACAAGAAGCGCGTCTTCCGCGCACTGTGGATCACCCGTATCAACGCGGCTTCGCGTTCGCACGGCATGACCTACAGCGCATTCATGAACGGCCTGAAGAAAGCCGCGATTGAACTGGACCGTAAAGTCCTGGCCGACATGGCTGTGAACGACAAGCCGGCATTTGCCGCTATCGTGAACACCGTCAAGACCAAGCTGGCTGCCTGATCTCGGCACAGCAAACAGAAGTACGCGCTCGACGGTGAATAGCCGAAGAGCGCATAAAGGACGGGGCAAAGGTTGAAGGACCGATGCCCCGTTTTTGATTCTGGCGTTCCCCGCCATCCAAAAACAGGAAAAGAATACGCATGGATCTCGCAAACGTCGCGCTGGAAGAACTCGTCGTCTCGGCTCAAAGTGACTTTGGTGCCGCACAAGACGCTGCCGCGCTGGAAAACGCAAAAGCGAAATACCTGGGCAAGACCGGCCAGGTGACCGAACTGATGAAGGGCCTCGGCAAGCTCGACCCGGAACAGCGCAAGGCCCAGGGCGCCCTGATCAACGCCGCCAAAGAAAAAATCGAACAGGCGTTGACGGCCCGCCGCGAGGACCTGGCGAATGCCCAGCTGATGGCGCGCCTGAACGCCGAGAGCATCGACGTCACCCTGCCGGGCCGCGGCCGCTCGCCGGGCGGCATCCACCCGGTCATGCGGACCTGGGAACGGGTCGAACAGATCTTCCGCTCGATCGGTTTCGACGTCGCCGACGGCCCGGAAATCGAGACCGACTGGACCAACTTCACGGCGCTGAACAGCCCGGAAAACCACCCGGCGCGTTCGATGCAGGACACCTTCTATATTGAAGGCCAGGACAGCACCGGCAAGCCGCTGCTGCTGCGCACCCACACCAGCCCGATGCAGGTGCGTTATGCCCGCACCCACACGCCGCCGATCAAGGTGATCGCGCCGGGCCGCACCTACCGCGTCGACAGCGACGCCACCCACTCGCCGATGTTCCACCAGGTCGAAGGCTTGTGGATCGGCGAAAACATCAGCTTTGCGGACCTCAAGGGCGTGTACCTGAACTTCGTGAAGGCCTTCTTCGAGACCGACGACCTGCAGGTGCGCTTCCGTCCGTCCTACTTCCCCTTCACCGAACCTTCGGCCGAGATCGACATCGCCTTCGGCTCCGGTCCGCTGAAGGGCCGCTGGCTGGAAGTCTCGGGCGCCGGCCAGGTCCACCCTATCGTCGTGCGCAATTTCGGCCTGGATCCGGAAAAGTACGTCGGCTTCGCGTTCGGCTCCGGCCTCGAGCGCCTGACGATGCTGCGCTATGGGATCAACGACCTGCGTCTCTTCTACGAAGGCGATCTCCGCTTCCTGAAACAGTTCAACTAAAAAATGGGCTCATAAACCTACTGCGCGGGCACATTTCCGTGCTGCGATGCTCGCCGTACTTGAGTACGGCTGCGCTTCTCCCACGGAACTGAGCGCGCTCGCTACGGTTTCTGAGACCATTTGACGCGAAAACTAAAGATCAGCCAAAAGGCAAACTGATATGCAATTCTCTGAAAGCTGGCTCCGTTCCATGGTCGATCCGAAGATGACTTCGGACGAACTCTCCCACCTGCTCACGATGTCCGGCCTCGAGGTCGAAGAGGTCGAGGCGGTCGCGCCGCCGTTCTCGAACGTGGTGGTGGCCGAAGTCAAGGAAGTGGCCAAGCACCCGAACGCCGACCGCCTGAACGTCTGCCAGGTCGACGTGGGTAGCGGTACGCTGCTGAACATCGTCTGCGGCGCGCCCAACGTGCGCGCGGGCATGAAGGCGATCTGCGCCAAGGCCGGCGCCGTGCTGCCGCCGGGCGCCGACGGCAAGCCCTTCGAAATCAAGGTCGGCAAGCTGCGCGGGGTCGAGTCGCAGGGCATGATGTGCTCGGCCAAGGAACTGAAGATCTCGGAAGAGAGCAGCGGCCTGATGGAACTGCCGGCCGATGCGCCGGTCGGCCAGAACATCCGCGACTACCTGGGCCTGAATGACCAGAAGTTCACCATCAAGCTGACCCCGAACAAGGCGGACTGCCTGTCGGTGCTGGGCGTGGCGCGCGAAGTGTCGGCCCTGACCGGCTCGCCGCTGAGCTTCCCGGCCGCACGCATCGTGCCGGTGAGCAGCGACGAGATCCTGCCGGTGAAAGTCTCGGCGCCGGACCTGTGCGGCCGCTTTACCGGCCGCGTGATCCGTGGCCTGAACGCGCGCGCCGCCACCCCCGAGTGGATGAAGCGCCGCCTGGAACGCAGCGGCCAGCGCTCGGTGTCGGCCCTGGTCGACATCTCCAACTACGTGATGCTGGAAACCGGCCAGCCTTCGCACGTGTTCGACCTGGCCAGGATCCACGGCAGCATCGACGTACGCTGGGGCAAGAAGGGCGAATCGCTCAAGCTCCTGAACGGCAATACCGTCGAGGTCGACGAATGGGTCGGCGTGATCGCCGACGACAAGGAAATCGAATCGCTGGCCGGCATCATGGGCGGCGACTCGACCGCCGTGACGCTCGACACGACCGATATCTACCTGGAAGCCGCCTTCTGGTGGCCGGGCGCCATCCAGGGCCGCGCGCGCCGCTTCAACTTCTCGACCGATGCGGCGCACCGCTTCGAGCGCGGCGTCGACTACGCCGCCACCGTCGAGCGCATCGAGCGCATCACTTCGCTGATCAACGAGATCTGCGGCACGCCCGAGACCAGGGTCGGTCCGGTCGACGACCAGATCGTCAACCTGCCGCAGCGCCAGCCGGTCATGCTGCGCACCGCGCGCGCCCAGAAAGTGATCGGCGTGGCGATCGACGACGACACCGTCGCCGACATCTTCACCCGCCTGGGCCTGCCGTTCGAGCGCGAGCCGGGCCGCTTCACCGTCACCGCGCCGTCCTACCGTTTCGACATCGAGATCGAGGAAGACCTGATCGAGGAAATCGCGCGCGTGTACGGCTTCGAGAACATCCCGGCGCTGCCCCCTAGCGCGCCGTCCGCCATGCTGATCGAGCCGGAAAACACCCGTTCGCTGTTTGCGATCCGCCACCAGCTGGCCGACCTCGGCTACCAGGAAGTCGTCAACATGAGCTTCGTGGAAAGCCAGTGGGAAGCCGACTTTGCCGGCAACCGGGATCCGATCCGCCTGCAGAACCCGATCGCCAGCCAGATGAGCGTGATGCGCTCGAACCTGATCGGCAGCCTGATCGCCAATGTGCGCTACAACCTCAACCGCAAGGCCGGCCGCGTGCGCGTGTTCGAAGTGGGCGCCGTGTTCCACCGCAATCCGGAAGCCAAGGACGGCCCGCTGGCGATCGCCGGTTTCGACCAGCCCAAGCGCGTCGCCGCCATGGCCTACGGCCCGGCTTTCGACGAGCAGTGGGACATGCCGACCCGCGCGGTCGACTACTTCGACGTCAAGGGCGACCTGGAAGCGCTGTTCGCGCCGCGCAGCCTGCGCTTCAGCAAACTCGAGCATCCGGCCCTGCACCCGGGCCGCTCGGCCCAGGTCGAGCTGGACGGCCGCGTGATCGGCTTCGTCGGCGAGCTGCATCCGCGCTGGCTGCAGAAGTACGACCTGCCGCAGGCGCCGGTGCTGTTCGAGGTGGATGCCGAGGCCCTGCGCGAGCGCATCGTGCCGAGCTATGTCGAGATCTCGAAGTTCCCGGGCGCCACCCGCGACCTCGCGCTGGTCGTCAAGCAGGACGTTCCGGCCCAGGCGCTGCTCGATGCATTCAAGGCCGAGCTGGCGTCGAACGCGCATGGTAAACTCGTGCAAGCCGTTGTTTTATTTGATGAATATCGCGGCAAAGGTTTGGAGCAGGATGAAAAAAGTCTTGCTTTCCGCTTTAGCTTGCAAGATACTCAATCGACGCTGCAGGACGATGCCGTCGAGGCCATCATGGCTGCCTTGGCAACGGCAGCGGCACAACAACACGGCGCCAGACTGCGCGCCTGATAAAAGGGCGACACGCCTAACGGGAACCCGGGGCCGGGTTCCCATCCAGAACTTGAGGGCTTCAAAATTAACAACAACGACTTAGACTCCGTCGTACTCGAGGAAGCGCTGGCCGCCCACCGGGTACGGCAGGCAGCCGAAAAGGAGTTGCCGACCCTGACCAAGGCGGAGCTGGCCGAGCTGCTGTTCGAGCAGGTCGGCCTGAACAAGCGCGAAGCCAAGGATATGGTCGAGACTTTCTTCGACGAGATCCGCAATGCGCTCGAGCGCGGCGAGGCGGTGAAGCTGTCCGGCTTCGGCAACTTCCAGTTGCGCGACAAGCCGCAGCGTCCTGGCCGCAACCCGAAAACCGGGGAAGAGATCCCCATCACTGCGCGCCGCGTCGTGACCTTTCACGCAAGCCAGAAGCTCAAGAGCATGGTCGAGGAGGCCAATCCGGTCAGCTCCGACGAGGCTTCGCTGGCGCAGGCAGCCTGAGTAGCAAACCAATAAGCCAATGAACGACCGACCCAACAAGACGGAACTGACTATATTGCCGCCGATTCCGGCCAAGCGCTATTTCACGATCGGGGAAGTCAGCGAATTGTGCGGGGTCAAGCCGCATGTGCTGCGTTACTGGGAGCAGGAATTTACCCAGCTAAAGCCGGTCAAACGACGTGGAAATCGCCGTTATTACCAGCACCACGAAGTGTTGTTGATCCGGCGGATTCGCGAGCTGTTGTATGAGCAGGGCTTCACGATCAGCGGCGCCCGCAACCGCCTCGATGGCCGCGGCGGGCAGGTCGAGCAGGTCGAAGCAGCGCCAGTGGCGCCACCCGCGCCGCAGCAGCCGACCATCGCGCCGGAGCTGCTGCGCGAGGAATTGCATGCCATTCTCGCCATCCTGAAACACGGATCGCCGACAGCCTGATCCGGCCAGGGTTCGAGAGACGGGCTCAAGCATTCGTGCTCCTGTTGTTCTGCACCTAGGAGGTGCTAGAATGTCACTTGCTTATTTTGCTGACTCAAACGCATGCCGGTTCAGGGCGTGAGGTGTCAGCCTCGGCTCTTTCCTGCCTCAGGAAAAATCTAAGGGAAGACAATGATACGCGTTGCCATTTGTGACGATCACCAGATAGTTCGAGCAGGTTTCAAGCAGATTTTTTCGTCATCCGGCGAATTCGAAGTCGTTGCCGAAGGCGCGACCGGGCGCGAAGCCCTCGACATCGCACGTCGCGAGATCTGCGACGTGCTGCTATTGGATATCGCAATGCCCGACCAGAGCGGCATCGATATCCTGCGCACCATCCGCCAGGGCCAGCCCAACCTGCCGGTGCTGATCCTGTCGGGTTATCCGGCCCAACAGTATGCGCTCAACCTGTTCAAGATGGGCGCGAACGGCTACCTGAACAAGGAATGCGACGCCGACGAGCTCAAGACCGCCGTGCGTACCGTGTTCCAGGGCCGCCGCTACGTCAGCTCCCAGGTCGGCGAACTGCTGGCCCAGAGCTTCGACCGCGACCCCAACACGGCCCTGCACACGGAGCTGTCGGACCGCGAGTTCCAGGTCTTCCTGCGCCTGGCCAAGGGCGCGACCGTGTCGGACATCGGCAACGCCCTGTCGCTGTCGATCAAGACCGTGTCGACCTATCGCACCCGCATCATGGAAAAGATGGGTCTGCAGTCGAACAGCGACCTGACCTACTACGCCATGAAGAACAATCTGCTCGACTGAGCGATCAAGTCCTTCCGGACGACGCGCCCGCCGCGTCGTCCTTTCGCTCCCCGCCCCCTCGCACGCCAGCCGCGCTCCTCTGCACAGCAATTTCTCTCAGTCTATAATCGCGCACATCGTCCGCCGCGTGAGAGGAAGGTTCCAGGATGTATTTCAGCACCGACGCCGCGCCCAGGCCGGGCCGTAGCCTTCCCGTGTACCAGACCTTGCTGTGCGCAATATGCATCTTCATCCTGGTGCTCAACGGTGTCAGCCTGGTGCGCAACCTCGACAGCCTGAAGGCCACCAACGCAAGGCAGGCCCAGGCCGACCGCGTGTCCGCCAGGCTGCAGTACGTGAACCTGCTCGTGACCGATGCCGACAGCGGCCTGCGCAGCTATTTCCTGTCCGGTTCGGACACCTATCTCGGCCCCTTGCGCACTGCCGAGCGCGAGCTGGACGGCCAGTTCGGCGCGCTGCAGACCCTGCTGGCCGACAATCCCTCCCAACTGAAGAACCTGAGCCAGCTGCAGACCCTGGCGCGGCGCCGCATGGGCTTGATGCACGAGGCGCTGGAAGTCTACCGCCGTGGCGGCCTGGACGATATCGTGGCGATTTCGCGCACCCAGGAAGACCAGGTCCGCATGGACGAGATCCGCCTGCAGGTCGTGGTGATGATGGGCGAGCAGAACGACACGCTGGCCGCCGGCGGCGCCGCCTTCTATGACCAGTACCGCCACACGGCGCTGCTGGGCGTCGGCATCAACATGGCCGCCATCGCGGTGCTGGTGCTGTTCTATAACCTGATCCGGCGCGGTTTCCGCCTGCGCCTGGCCGCCGAGCGCGCCCTGCAGGACAGCAATGACCATCTCGAAACCCTGGTGGCGGACCGTACCGAGCAGCTGTCGGTGCTGTCGCGTCACCTGATCAGCGTGTCGGAAGAAGAAAAGGCGCGTCTCGCGCGCGAGTTGCACGACGAGATGGGCGCCAACCTGACGGCGATCGGCATGTATCTGGCGACCGTCGGCGAGCAGATCAGGGCCTCGCATCCGGAACAGGCGGCAGCGCTCGGCTGTGCGCGCGCGACCCTGGTCGAGACGGTGCAGCTGAAGCGCCGCATCGTCGAAGACCTGCGGCCCAGCCTGCTGGACAATATGGGCCTCGCGGCCGCGCTGCAGAGTTATTGCGAGGATTTCGCGCGCGCCACCCGCCTGGACTGCGAAGCGCTGGTCGAGGGCGATGTCGACGGCGCCGGCCCGATGCAGGCAATTGCCCTGTTCCGCATCGCGCAGGAAGCGCTGAACAATGTCGCCAAGTATGCGCAGGCCCGCCATGTGGTGCTGCACCTGGCGCGCGAGGGCGATGCGGTGGCGCTCGAAGTCAGCGACGACGGCGTCGGCATTCCGCCCGATGCGATGCGGCGGCCGAAATCGCACGGCCTGCTGGGCATGCGCGAACGTGCGCTGCTGCTGGGCGGGACGCTGAAGGTGGAACGTGGGGTGAACGGGGTGGGAACTTGCGTACAAGCCTGGGTGCCGCTGGCCTCGCCGGCGCTGGAAATGGAGGTAAAATCGGATCAATCTTCCGCCGAGACGCCGGTGGCGCTCGGCGGCGGTACGTCACGCCGTGTGGAACTCGGTGGCGACCTTATGCGCGTGCAACGTCCATCAGCAGACGGTCATACTCGCTTTTAGCGACCTTGTAGCATTCGCCGGCGTAGTCTTCCAGGCCCTGGCGGTTCAGCACGGTGATGTTGCCGCGGCGGTACTGGATCAGGCCTTCGTCCTGCAGCTTGCCGGCAGCGGCGGTGATGCTTTCGCGGCGCACGCCCAGCATGATCGAGATCAGTTCCTGGGTCACTTTCAGCTCGTTGCTGGCCGAGCGGTCCAGGCGGTCCAGCAGCCAGCGGCACAGTTTCTGTTCGATCGAGCTGTGGCGGCCGCCGACGGCGTTCTGGGCCATCTGGGCGAACAGCGCGTTGGTGTAGCGCATCAGGAGCTGGGGCAGGGCGCCGCCCTTGTTGAAGGCGTCGCGCAGGTACTGCGTCTTCAGGCGGTAGCCGTAGCCGGCGCTCTGGACCACGGCGCTGCAGGTGGCGCGCTCGCCCATGAACAGCGACACGCCGACCGCGCCTTCATGGCCGACCACGGCGATTTCGGTGGTGGCGCCGTCTTCCATCACGTACAGCAGGGAGACGATGGCGGTGGTGGGGAAGTAGACGTATTCGAGTTTGCTGCCGAATTCGAACAGTTCCTTGCCGAAGGGCAGGGGAACCAGTTCCAGATGCTCAAACAGGGTTTCCAGGTCTTGGCGCGGCAGGGCCGCAAGTAACTCATTTTGTTGGGTGCCGCTGTAGCTGACGACCGGACGGGACGCCACTTTGAATTCCTCGGCCATAGCGGGAATCTGGCTGACCGACTGGGCTTTCTGAGCGGCAACACCAAGTTGAGCGTTATTCATATTGTCCTCGTTATCTCTGACTTACATCACGTACTTCGTGGGGGGCGAATGCTTGGATGGGTTTCCTCATCGCGATGTGTGTACTTTATTGCCATAGTCACTTGGCGAACATAAGACTAGTCGACGCCCCTATGTAGGCTCTATGCATGATGTTTTGTCAGTCCAGTCCTACTAGGGAGAAACATTCAAAAAAGGGAATTGTTAGCTGCTCAGAAATGGTGAAGGGGCATTAAAACGATTTCGCGCTCAGCCATACAGGCAGTTTTCGCCACAATGTTCTCTACATTACGTTCATGGGGAACATAGCGCGGACTCATAGTCTTGCCATCCGTAAGCCTCTTCCCGTGTCCCCGCTGCAGTGCAAGCCCGACTTGTCCTACAGTGCCGGCAAAGGTGCGCGGCCCGAAGCAATTCACACAAAGCGGGCAAGACTCGGTAAAATCGAGCGTTTATGCAAAGCGCCGAGAAGGCGAGATCATGTCCAACGAAACCGCAGCAAGCACTCCAGATAGCGTCGACGAAGTCGGCGCCGCTCCCTCGGCCAAGACCGCCGCGCAGATCGCGCGCGAGGTCCAGCGCCGCCGTACCTTCGGCATCATTTCCCACCCCGACGCCGGCAAGACCACGCTCACCGAAAAGCTGCTGCTGTTCTCGGGCGCGATCCAGATGGCCGGCACCGTCAAGGGCCGCAAGAGCGGGCGCCACGCGACCTCCGACTGGATGGACATCGAAAAGCAGCGCGGCATCTCGGTCGCGTCCTCGGTGATGCAGTTCGAGTTCCGCGACCACGTGATCAACCTGCTGGACACCCCGGGCCACCAGGACTTCTCGGAAGACACCTACCGCGTGCTGACCGCGGTCGACTCGGCCCTGATGGTGATCGACGCCGCCAAGGGCGTGGAAGAGCAGACCATCAAGCTGCTCGACGTCTGCCGCATGCGCGCGACCCCGATCGTCACCTTCATGAACAAGATGGACCGCGAAACCCGCGATCCCCTCGAGCTGCTCGACGAGGTCGAGTCGGTGCTGAAGATCGAGTGCGCGCCGGTGACCTGGCCGATCGGCATGGGCAAGAACTTCCGCGGCGTGTATCACCTGATCAAGGATGAGATCATGCTGTTCAAGGCCGGCGAGGAAAAGGCCGACGGCGACTACGAGATCATCAAGGGCATCGACAATCCGCGCCTGGCCGAGATGTTCCCGATGGAGATCGAGCAGCTGAAGATGGAAGTCGAGCTGGTCCACGGCGCTTCGCACGTGTTCGACCTCGAGCGCTTCCTGGCCGGCGTGCAGACCCCGGTGTTCTTCGGTTCCGCGATCAACAACTTCGGCGTGCGCGAGATCCTGTCGGCCCTGATCGACTGGGCCCCGGCCCCGCGCGAGCGCGACGCCACCGTGCGCGCCGTGAAGCCCGAAGAGCTGCCGTTCTCCGGCTTCGTCTTCAAGATCCAGGCCAACATGGACCCGGCCCACCGCGACCGTATCGCCTTCCTGCGCGTGTGCTCGGGACGCTTTGACAAAGGCATGAAGGTGAAGCACCTGCGCCTGGGCCGCGACGTCAAGCTGTCCTCGGTGGTGACCTTCATGGCCTCGAGCCGCGAACAGGTCGAGGAAGCGTACGCCGGCGACATCATCGGCCTGCCGAATCATGGCAACATGCAGATCGGCGACAGCTTCTCGGAAGGGGAGCTGCTGACCTTCACCGGCATCCCGTACTTCGCGCCGGACCTGTTCCGCACCGTGCGGATCCGTAATCCGCTGAAGATGAAGCAGCTGCACAAGGGCCTGCAGCAGCTCGGCGAAGAGGGTGCCGTGCAAGTGTTCAAGCCGGTCATGGGCAGCGAACTGATCCTGGGCGCGGTCGGCGTGCTGCAGTTCGAGGTGGTCGCCAGCCGCCTGCTGAACGAGTACGGCGTCGACGCCGTCTTCGAAGGCTCCAGCATCAGCAGCGCGCGCTGGGTCTCCAGCGACGACAAGAAGGCGCTGGCCGACTTCGAAACGGCGCTGGCGCCCCAGGTGGCCTACGATGCGGCCGGCAACCTGGCCTTCCTCGCCACCTCCGGCGTCAATCTGCGCCTGACGCAGGAACGCTGGCCCAAGCTGCAGTTCCACGCGACCCGCGAACACGCGGCAAAGTTGGACTGAACGCTGGCGCGCGGTGGTGGGCATGTGATGCCCACCCTGCCGTCACCGTAGGGTGGGCGGCCTGCGCCCACCATGCACATCCGTCACAACTGCTTTTTCCCCACCAGCGTCTCCACCACGCTGCCCACCCAGCAAACCACGAACACCCAGCCGCTCAGCGTGACGATCCACGAGCTCGGCTGCGCCTCCACCTTCGCGGCGATCGCCGCGGGATCGAGCGCCACCGCGCCGGACAGCACCTGGTCGGCGACGGCGCTCGCCTCGTCCAGCGCGAAGTTCAGGTAGACGAAGCCCGCCACCAGGGCCGGCAGCGCGAACAGCAGGGCCAGGCGGCGGCGCCGCTGATACCACTGGCCGACGCCGGGGAACACCAGGGCCGACAGCAGGGCCGCGGCTCCATTCGAACGCTTCATGTACTTCCTTTCCGTTTTTGATCGGGCACAAAAGCCATTGTGCCGGACAGCGTAGATTGCCTCAATGCACGTCTATTTCGTGCTTGTCAGAAATAGCTGAGCGACATCGTTGACAGGGAGAAGACCATGACGCTTGCAATCCCGTTTGTAATCCATTATCCACGGAGCCGCTGAGATGCTGGCGCGGCTCCGGATCGGCCCGAAACTGCTGCTGGCGCCAGGCGTGGTGCTGATGCTGCTGGTGCTCCTGTCCTGCGGTGCCTACGTCGCGATGGTGCGCCAGAATGCTTCGCTCGACGCCATCGTCCAGCAGCGCGCCACCCATATGCGCACCGCGTCCGAGCTGGTGGCGTCCGCGCAGCGTGCGAATGCCCAAGCCTACCAGATCCTCGCCTGGATCAGCGGCAGCTTCCCCCGTTCGCGCATCGATCCGCTGGTGCGCGACGTCCAGCAGCAGCAGACGAAGGTCGAGGGCGGCTTCGCCAGCCTGAGCCGGCTGGGCCGGGAAACCCCGGCCAGGCACCGCGAGGCCGAGCTGCGCTACGTCGAGCAGGCCGCCTCCGCCTGGCGCCTGTACGTGGCCGCGGTGCGCGACGTGATCGAGCTGGCGCGCGAAGACCAGTCGGTCAGCGCCACCGCGATGGCCAAGGCGGAGCGCGCCTTCGGCGTGGTCGCCGAGCGCCTGAACGAACTGGCGCGCCGCGAGCAGGAGATGTCGGAAGAAGCCTCCGAGCAGGCCGCGGACGACTTCAAGTCGGTCGCGACCCTGATGCCGATCGTGATCATCCTGTCGATCGCGGCCTCGCTGATGATCTCGATGGCGGTGCGGCGCTCGCTGCTGGGCGAGATCGGCGCCATCGGGGCGGCCGCCAGCAGCCTGGCCAGCGGCGACCTCACGGTGCGCGCCCGGGTCGACGGCGACGACGAGATCGCCGCCACCTCGCGCGCGCTGGACGACAGCATCCGCAACCTGAACCTGTCGCTGCGCACGATCCTCGACTCGGCGCGTTCGATCGGTACGGCTTCGCGCGAGATCGCCCTCGGACGCGCCGGCCTGCCCGCGCGCGCCGGCGTGCGCGCTTCGCTGGAGCAGACCGCGACCTCGATGCAGGACCTGGCGGCGGCGATGATGGAGACCGCCGACTCGGCGCGCCAGGCCAACCGGCTGGCCGAATCGGCCACCGTCGCGGCCCAGCAGGGCGGCAGCGTGGTGCACCGGCTGGTGGCGACCCTGGAGCGGGTGCGGCGCTCGGCGGCGCGCCTGGACGAGGTCGGGGAAGCGATCGAGACCGCCTGCGGCCGCGCCGGCAGCCTGGCCCTGAGCGCGGCGGTCGAGGCGGCCCGCAGCGGCCCGCAGGCCCTGAACTTCGCCCAGGTCGCCTGCGAGGTGCGGGCCCTGGCCGGCCGCGCGGCGGCCGACGCGCGCGAGGCGCGCGAGTTGGCGCGCGAGGCGATGGATGCGATCGAAGGCGGCACCGGCATCGCGCTGGACGCCGGTTCCAGCATGGCCATTCTTACCAGCTCGGTGCAGGAAGTGGGGAATATCGTCAACCGCATCGAATGCGCCAGCGCGGCGCGCGCCGAGAACCTGGCGGGCGTGAACCAGGCCATCGTGCGCATGGACGAGCTGAACCAGCAGGGCACCCGCATGGTGGAGGAAGCCGCGATGGCCGCGCGCACCCTGCAGCAGCAGGCGCTCAGCCTGTCGCAGGCGGTGGCGGCGTTCCGGCTCGACGAGGCGGCGCAGGCCCCTTCGGACGCCGGGAATGAAAACGGGGCTGCCGGAGCGCCTGACAAGCGCCCCGGCAGCCCCGGGCATCCCTATCTCCGGCTGGCAAGCAGCCGCAGGCCGGGGCCCCGATAAACCTACTGCGCGTTGCAGTTGGCGTCTGCGATGCTCGCTGTACTACTCGTACAGCTGCGCTTCTCGACGCCAACTGCGGCCGCTCGCTACGGTTTCTCGAGGCCCCTTGAAGTTAGCGATTATTCGTAATCTTCGATGGGGGCGCAACCGCAGAAGAGATTACGGTCGCCGTAGACGTTGTCGGCGCGGCCGACCGGCGGCCAGTACTTCTTGCGGCGCAGCGACGGTACCGGGAAGGCGGCGACTTCACGGGTGTAGCTGTGCTGCCAGTCGTCGGCGGTGACCACTTCGGCGGTGTGCGGCGCGCCCTTCAGCGGGTTGTCCATGCGGTCGTACTCGCCGCGCTCGACCTTCACGATCTCGGCGTGAATGGTGATCATCGCCTCGATGAAGCGGTCCAGTTCGGCCTTCGACTCGGACTCGGTCGGCTCGATCATGAGCGTGCCCGGCACCGGGAAGCTCATGGTCGGGGCGTGGAAGCCGAAGTCCATCAGGCGCTTGGCCACGTCTTCGTTGCTGATGCCGGTCTTGTCCTGCAGCGGGCGCAGGTCGATGATGCACTCGTGCGCGACCAGGCCGTCGTGGCCGGTGTACAGCACCGGATAGTGCGGCGCCAGGCGGCGCGCGATGTAGTTCGCGTTGAGGATCGCCGTCTCGGTGGCGGCGGTCAGGCCTTCCGCGCCCATCATCGCGATGTACATCCACGAGATCGGCAGGATCGAGGCCGAGCCGTACGGCGCCGCGCTCACCGCGCCGATGCCGGCTTCGTTCCGCTGGTAGCCGGTCGAGGCCTGGTTCGGCAGGAAGGGCACCAGGTGTGCGCCCACCGCCACCGGACCGACGCCCGGACCGCCGCCGCCGTGCGGGATGCAGAAGGTCTTGTGCAGGTTCAGGTGGCTGACGTCGCCGCCGAACAGGCCCGGGCCGGCCACGCCGACCAGCGCGTTCATGTTGGCGCCGTCCACGTAGACCTGGCCGCCATGCGCGTGCACGATCTCGCACAGTTCCTTGATGCCTTCCTCGAACACGCCGTGGGTCGACGGGTAGGTGACCATCACGCAGGCCAGGTTGGCGCTGTGCTGCTCGGCCTTCTTCTTCAGGTCCTCCAGGTCGACGTTGCCGTTCTCGTCGCAGGCGGTGACGACGACCTGCATGCCGACCATGCTCGCCGATGCCGGGTTGGTGCCGTGCGCCGACGACGGGATCAGGCAGATGTTGCGGTGGCCTTCGCCGCGCGACTCGTGGTACTTCTTGATGATCAGCAGACCGGCGTACTCGCCCTGCGAGCCGGCGTTCGGCTGCAGCGACACACCCGCGTAGCCGGTCACGGCGCACAGCATGGCTTCCAGCTGGCCGATCATTTCGCGGTAGCCGACGGTCTGGTCGTCCGGTGCGAACGGGTGGATGTTCGAGAACTCGGGCCAGGTGACCGGGATCATTTCCGAGGTCGAGTTCAGCTTCATCGTGCACGAACCCAGCGGGATCATGGTGCGGTCCAGCGCCAGGTCCTTGTCGGCCAGGGTGCGCAGGTAGCGCAGCATCTCGTGCTCGGCGTGGTAGCGGTGGAAGGTCGGGTGCGTCAGGTAGGCGCTGGTGCGCGACAGGGCGGCCGGGAAGGCGTCCTGGGCATCGCTGTCCAGGCTGTCGAAGTCGACGCTGGCGCAGTTTTCCAGACCCTTGCCGGCGGCTTCGGCGAAGATCTTCGCCAGCAGGGCGATCTCGTCGCGGCCGGTGGTCTCGTCCAGCGACAGGCCGACGTGGCGCGCATCGACGCGGCGCAGGTTGACGCCGTTCTCGACCGCGATGCGGTGCACCTCATCGGCGTTGTCGGCGATGACGGTCAGGGTGTCGAAATAGGTCTCGTTGGCCAGCTGGAAGCCGAGCTGCTGCAGCGAGGCGGCCAGGATGCCGGTGTAGCGGTGCACGCGGCGGGCGATCTGCTCGAGGCCTTTCGGGCCGTGGTAGATCGCGTACATCGAGGCCATCACGGCCAGCAGCACCTGCGCGGTGCAGATGTTCGAGGTCGCTTTTTCGCGGCGGATGTGCTGTTCGCGGGTCTGCAGCGCCAGGCGGAACGCCTTGTTGCCCTGGGCGTCGACGGTGACGCCGGCCAGGCGGCCCGCCATGCTGCGCTTGTAGTCGTCGCGGGTGGCCAGGTAGCCGGCGTGCGGGCCGCCGAAACCGAGCGGCACACCGAAGCGCTGGCTGTTGCCGACCACGACGTCGGCGCCCCATTCGCCCGGCGGGGTCAGCACGGTCAGGGCCAGCAGGTCGGCCGCGACCACGACCATCGCGCCGGTCGCGTGCAGCTTCTCGCAGGCGGCGCGGTAGTCGCGCACGTCGCCGTTCACGCCCGGGTACTGCAGCAGGACGCCGAAGCAGCTTTCCGTGAGGTTTTCGATGTCGCTTGCTGCGATGCTGCGCACCTCGACGCCGATCGGCTTGGCGCGGGTCTCGATCACTTCACGGGTCTGCGGCAGCACGTCGTCGGCGACGTAGAAGACTTTCGAGGCCGACTTGCCGACGCGCTGGATCAGCGTCATGGCTTCGGCGGCGGCGGTGCCTTCGTCCAGCATCGAGGCGTTCGCGATGCCCATGCCGGTCAGGTCGGTGATCACCTGCTGGAAGTTCAGGATCGCTTCCAGGCGGCCCTGCGAGATCTCGGGCTGGTACGGGGTGTAGGCGGTGTACCAGGCCGGGTTTTCGAAGATGTTGCGCAGGATGACAGGCGGGGTGAAGGTGCCGTAGTAGCCCTGGCCGATCATCGACTTCATGACCTTGTTCTGCGAGGCGATGCCCTTCAGCTTGGCCAGCGCGGCCTGCTCGGGCAGCGGATCGAAGAACTGGACCAGGTCCAGCTTGTCCTTGCGGCGGATGTTGGCGGGAACGACGGCATCGATCAGGGCGGCGCGGCTCTGGTAGCCGAGGACGGACAGCATGGCTGCCTGTTCGGCGTCGGACGGGCCGATGTGGCGCGGGATGAAACCATCGCGTGCTTCGAGTTGGGTCAGGCTGGTGCGGGTCATGGCGGAAGTCGAAAAAGAGGAATCGAGGCGGGAAGGATCAACGTCGTCCCCGCGGAGGCGGGAATCCAGGTTGCGGGCAGATCGGGAAACTTGGACCCCCGCCTGCGCGGGGGCGACGTGCTGCTTTCGGGGTGGTGCTGGTTAAGCTTCGGTGGTCTTGCCGTAAGCCGCTGCATCCAGCAGGCCGTTGATCGCGGCCGGGTCGCTCGGCTGCAGCTTGAACAGCCAGGCGCCGTAGGCGTCGGCGTTGATCGAGTCCGGGGCGTCGGCGGTGGCCTGGTTGACGGCGGTGACGGTGCCCGAGACCGGGGCGTAGATGTCGCTGGCGGCCTTGACCGACTCGACCACGGCGGCGTCGTCGCCGGCGGCGAAGGTCTTGCCGACCTGCGGCAGTTCGACGAACACGATGTCGCCCAGCGCGTCCTGTGCGTATTCGGTGATGCCGACGGTGACGGTGCCGTCAGCTTCTTGACGGACCCACTCGTGGGATTCGGTGTATTTCAGGTCGGCTGGGATGTTCATGCATGGCTCCTAATGGATAGAGAGAGAGGGCGTTAAGTATAGGTTGTTCTTGTCTGCGGACGCGCTTCAGGCGGCCAGCACCTTGCCGTTGCGCACGAACGGCAGCTTGACGACGGAAGCGGCCAGTTTCTTGTCGCGGATTTCGACGTGCACGGTGTCGCCGACCTGCACCTCGGCCGGGACGCGCGCCAGCGCGATCGCCTGCTGCATGCTCGGGCTGAAGGTGCCGCTGGTGATCTCGCCGGCATTGCCGCTGGCGGCCACGACTTTCTGGTGGGCGCGCAGGATGCCGCCTTTTTCGCGCAGGATCAGGCCGACGAAGTTCTGCTGCTGGCCCTTCTGCTGCAGGGCGGCCTTGCCGATGAAATCGCGCTCGGCTACCAGGTCGACGGTCCAGGCCAGGCCGGCGTCGAGCGGCGAGACGCTGTCGTCCATGTCCTGGCCGTACAGGTTCATGCCGGCTTCCAGGCGCAGGGTGTCGCGCGCGCCCAGGCCGGCCGGCTTCACGCCGGCGCCGATCAGGGCATTCCACAGTGCTTCGGCCTGCGTGGCCGGGACGCCGATCTCGAAGCCATCCTCGCCGGTGTAGCCGGTGCGCGCCACCATCACTTCGCCGAACGGGGTGTCGTTCACGATGACGACGTTGAAGGGCTTCATGGCTTCCGAAGCGGCCTGCGTGGCCGGCAGCACCTGCCAGACCCTGGCGCGGGCGTTCGGGCCCTGCACGGCGATCAGGGCGATGCCGTCGTCGCTCAGGTCCGCGCGGCGGGGCGTGATGGTCAGGCCGCTTCCGGTGGCATCGTTCTGCTGGCGGATCCAGGCGATGTCCTTCTCGGCGGTGCCGGCGTTGACGACCAGGCGGAACCAGTCTTCGCGGAAGAAGTAGACGATCAGGTCGTCGATCACGCCGCCTTCCGGATTCAGCATGCAGGAGTACAGGGCCTTGCCCGCGGTCTGCAGCTTGTCGACGTTATTCGCCAGCAGGCCGCGCAGGAAAGGGCGCACGTTCGCGCCCTGCAGGTCGACCACGCACATGTGGGAGACGTCGAACATGCCGGCGTCGGTACGGACTGCGTGGTGTTCCTCGATCTGGGAACCGTAGTTGACGGGCATGTCCCAGCCGCCAAAGTCGACCATCTTGGCTCCGAGGGAGCGGTGTGCGGAATTGAGCGGGGTCGCTTTGAGCGTCATGGCGTGAGGTCCTCGGGCAGTGAAATAGGGGTCGAGCACGCGGTATGTCCGCGTGCTTCCTGCACCCCTCTGTCCTCGATACCTGAGAGATAGCGGCTTGAATCCGCCTGCCCCTTCGGTGGGCCCGCCTGGGGCCGCTCTCCAGAGTTGGTCCGCCGCGCCTGCCTATACAAGCAGAAGCGTGCGTCCCCCGACCGGTCCGGTTGCCTGAGAGTTTTCGGGTGATGCCCCTTCGGCGGCAGCTGGTTTCTGCGCTCTCCCGGTCAAGACTGCGAAGGATATGCGAGCCGTGACGGGAAGTCAATCGAGGAAGCCCTGTTCGGGCCAGCCCGGTAGGCGCGCACTATTGCAGTGCGTCTACAAGGGGGAAAAGCCGTGTTTTGTTACACTCGCCCTATGACCCTTCCGAAAGAAGAGAGCGACTATGAGCGAAGATCAAGCAAAACAGCAAAAGGAGGCCTGGTTCACCCTGTCCGGTGACGTCAACAGCGACATGGTGCATCGCGTTTTCGAAGCCGTCTCCGAGATGGCCGAGGACGGCATCGAGACCGCCCACGTGCTGCTGCAGTCGAACGGCGGCTACGTCAGCGACGGCCTGTGCCTGTACAACTTCCTGGCCAACTCCCCGGTCGAGTTCGTGATGTACAACGGCGGCGCGGTGGCTTCGATCGCCGTGATCCTGTTCCTGTCCGGGACCCGGCGCTACGCCAGCGAGACGGCCCGCTTCATGATCCACAAATCGCATGCGACGGCCTCGCCCGGCTCGCGTCCGGACGCCCTCAACATCATCGTCGAAGGCCTGCGTGCCGACGATGCCCGCACCGAGTCGATCCTGCGCAAGCATATCGAACTCTCGCCGGAGCAATGGGGCATCCACCAATATGGCGACCTGCACCTCAACGCGCGCGACGCCAGGACTGCCGGCCTGGTCAACGACGTCATCGACTTCGCGCCGCCCAAGGGCGCCCGCCTGCAGAACATCTGATCCAGCCTGCGCGGCGCCGGCCGCGCACCTGCGCTTTCCCGGCGCACCGATAAAACAGGGCCCGGAACGGTTTCCCGTCCCGGGCCCTGTTGCCGTCCTTGAAGGCCGAAGGGGGCGCTGCGGCGGATGCTGCGGCGTCGCCTTCGACCTCAGGCGGATTTAGCGGTTGCCGTCGTTCTTGTGGCTTTGACGGCCGGCAGCGGCATGCTGCTCCGGCGTGCCGCCACGGGTGCTGCCCGAACGCGAGCCCGAGCCCGAACCCGACTGCTTGTTGCCGTCGTTCTTGTGGCTCTGACGGCCTGCTTCCGCATGCTGCTCCGGCGTGCCGCCGCGGGTGCCGCCCGAGCCGCCCGAACGCGAGCCCGAACCCGAACCCGACTGCTTGTTGCCGTCGTTCTTGTGGCTCTGCTGGCCGGCCTTCACGTGCTGCTCGTGGGAGCCGCCCTGGTTGCCCGATTTGCTGTTGTTCGCCATGATCATTCCTTTCAAAATATTGGAAATGTTCTGCTTTACCGTAGCGTCCTGAAACATTGGAAATCAGTAGCGTTTCCGGTAGGTCAATAATGCGAGCCCGGCAGTTGATGTGGTATCGGAACACAGCGTGCGGTCTTGTAGGAGATGGCCTAGCTATAGAAAACAATCTCTCTATAAAATTTGCTGCGCTGAGAAAGTCATTCTATCTCGATGCGTGAAGATTTTGTGAAGTCTTTGATATGCGGATCATGTTAGCTCATCAATAGCATAAACATTCTTTTCTGCAATGACTAGCCGGTGCCTGTCGGAGGACACCCGGCGGCCCCAGCGGCATGGCGATCCGCAGAATGTGATTGCCATATGGAAATTATGTGCCACAATAGCAGCAAGCAAGCCAAATATACCGCCGTCCACCAATGTCATCGAGCCGAATCCAGCGTCCGGCAGCGCGCCAGGCCGCCTTGCAGCAGCAGGCGACGCTGGATGCGCTCGTCGGTATCGCAGCGGCGCGCTTCAAGGAGCAACTCACGTCCATGGCGGGCCGGTTTGGCGCCGCACTGGCGGACGTCGGCCAGCCGGGCATGGATACCCGCGAGGTGTACCGGCGCGTCCGCTCCGGCAAACTCCTGAAGGACAACGGCTACGCCTACTTCCACCTGGCCGCTACCGGCCTCGAACGCGCCCTGCGCCAGGAACTCGAGCGCCTGCTGCCCGGCGATGCCGCCAGGGACGTACCGGCCACCCTCAGCCTGGTCCCGCTCGAGGTCATGGACAGCAAGGTCGCCTTCGGCGCCATCACCCGGCCCTTCGACATCCAGCATTCGGAGCAGCTGGCGGCGCTGTCGGTCCGCCTCGGCCTCTTCCTGGGCAAGGGCGTGCTGCGCGCCGATGCCAATCCCTTCCGGCCCGAAGTCTTCCTGAAAGCCCTGGAAGAAGCCTGGCGCGAATTCGAGCCGGAAGAAGAATCGCACGACCTGATCCTCGAACTGCTGCGGCCCGCACTGGTATTCGACTTCGCGCCCTTGTACGAGGCCCTGGTCGAGGCGCTGGTGCGCAAGGATGGCCAGGCGGGCGCGGTCGAGGCTTGTCGCATCCAGAAGACCGACGATGCCGCCGCGGCCCGCGCCGCGCGCGCCAGCGGCAAGGCCGCGCTGGCCGAGCAGTTGCGCAAGCTGTTCGGCGATGACGCGCCCCTGATTCCCGAGCTTCCCGAGATGCCCGCGGGAACCGGCGGCTGGCGGCCCAGCGCCGCGGCCGGGTTTGCCTCGGCGGCGGCGGAGCAGGGCGAGCCGCAGGAGGCCGCCGGCGCGTTGGATGCGCCGCCGGGCACGGCCCGGCCGGCGGGCGGATTCCTTGCAGCGGCCGGCGCCGGCGTGTCTGTGCCGGTGCCGGGCGCGCCGGCAAGCGGCGTTGCGGCGCCCGGCTTCCACTATCCGGGCGCCGGCGCCGCGGGCTTCTTCGCTGCGGCCGCATCCGGCGTGGCGCCGGCCGGCAGCGTCGCCGGCGCCGCTCCGTCCGGCAGCCTGGCCGCCGCCGGCCTGCCTCCCATCCCCGGCCTGCCGCACGATGCCGCGCTGCTGAGCCCGGGCCAGGCCGCGCCGCTGCTCGACTTCCTGGCGCGCATCGAGCCGGCGCTGCAGGCCCAAGCCCAGGCTCAGGCCCGGGGGCAAGGGGAGGGCCAGGCCCAGCCGGTCGGCGCCTTCCCCGCGGCAGGCGGCGCGCTGCCGCATAACGTCTTCTATTTGCCGCGCTTCGCCCAGAGTCTGCCGAAGGGCAGCCTGTCGCGCGGCGATGAAAGCACGCTGGGCCTGTTGTCGCGCGTGTTCGAGACGGTCCTGCTGGACGACAGCATCCCGCCGCAGACGCGCGAACTGCTGCATGTGCTGCAGGTGCCGGTGCTGAAGGCGGCGCTGCTCGACAAGAGTTTCTTCTACGAGGAAGCGCACCCGGCGCGGCGCCTTGTCGACCTGCTGTCGCGCATGGGCTGGGAGCAGCGCAAGGACCGGGACGATCCGCTGTTCCAGGTGATGCAGCGCAGCGTCGAACGGGTCGGCGCGGGCGGCGAAGCGCATCCCGAAGCCTTCGCCGAAGCGGTGGCCGAGCTCGAGGCCGGCATCGCCGCCGAGGAAAGCGCCCAGGAACAGGCGATGGCGGGCCCGGTCGCCATCGCCCTGAGACAGGAAAAGCTGCAGGTCGCGACCCGCGCCGCGCGCGACGCGGTCGCCCTGCGGGTCGAGGCCGGCGAGGTCGAGCAGGTGGTCAGCGGTTTCCTCGAGCAGCGCTGGACCACGGTGATGACCTTCGCCTACAGCATCGAAGCGGACAAGCCGGGCGCGGTCGGCAATGCCACCCGCGCGATGGATGAGCTGATCTGGAGTGTCAAGCCGAAGCCGACCCAGGAACAGCGCAAGTCCCTGATCGCCAAGCTGCCGAAGCTGCTGACCACGCTGAACAAATGGCTCGATGCGATCAAGTGGCAGGACGCCGAGCGCCTGCAATTCTTCGCCCGCCTGGCCGAGTGCCACGCCTCGATCGTGCGGGCGCCGATCGAACTGTCGCCGGAGCGCCAGCTGGAACTGGCGGTCGAGGCGGCCCAGCAGGATGCGCTGCGCCGGGTCGAACTGGAACAGGCTGCGGCCGAGCAGGAAGCGGCGCGCCAGCAGATGATTTCGCCGGTGGACGGCCTGGAGCGCGGCATGTGGTTCGAGTTCCGCGGCGCCGAGGGGGCGCGCAAGGTCAAGCTGGCCTGGGTGAGCCCGCTGCGCACCCTGTTCATCTTCTCGGGGGCGGGACGGCGCGAAGCCTTCTCGCTGTCCGCCGAAAAATTCGCCGGGCTGCTGCACGCCGGCGCCGCACGCGTGCTGGCCATCGATGGCGTGGTGGGGCAGGTGCTGTCGGAGGCAATGCAGGCGGCCGCCTGAAGTGCGCTATAGTCGAGCCGCACGCATTCTCGACGATTTCCAATCATGATCTGGTGGTCCCATCTCTCCGCCCTGGGCGGCCTGAACGTCACCGCATTGCTCGCCCTCGCCATCGCCGCCTGGCTGGTCGGCGCGCGCTGCTGGCGGCTGGCGCTGGCCTGGTGCCTGCTGTTCGGCGCGGCGATCCTCATTGCGGCGGCCAGCCAGGTGGCCTTCCTCGGCTGGGGCATCGGCGTGCGCTCGCTGGGCTTTACGGGCTTCTCAGGCCACGCCACCCGCGCCGCGGCCGTGTTCCCGGTCGCGCTGTTCCTGCTGCTGGATCGCCAGGGCAGGCGGCGCGTCGAACGGCGCAAGGAAGGACGGGCGGACGGGCAGCCCGAGCGCCGCAAGGAAGGCTGGCAGCGCGCCGCCGTGCTGGCGGGCGCGATCCTGGCGGCGGCGGTGGCGGTGGCCCGCGTCAAGGTTCACGCCCACACGCCCAGCGAAGCCATTGCAGGCTGCCTGCTGGGCCTGGGCGCGGCCGGCCTGTTCATCGTGCGCTGCCGCGCCGCGCGCGACTGGACGCCCCAGCCACTGTTGCTCGGCCTGCTGGCGGCAACCGTGCTGCTGCCGCGCGCCGACCCCATGAATTCCCACCAGTGGCTGACGGCGGCGGCGCTCAAGCTGTCCGGCAGCGACCGCGTCTGGCTGCGCGACGATTGGCAGCCGGCGAGGAACGCCTACGTACCGCCGTGCGCGCCGTACAGGCGCCGTTTCGACCTCCTCTGCACCTGATCACTTCCTGCTGTCGACGGCTATGGCGCCGCCGGGTCGACCTTGCAGCAGCGCCTTCGCCACCGCGAGCGCCTCGGCCGGCGGCGCCGCGACATCCGGAATCACACCCGTGCCTTCCCAGTTGCCGTGGGTGATCGGGCTGATGCTGCGCGCGCTCGGTATCATGGCATACAGGTGATCGCCAAGCCGCCAGGGCATGGTCGGATGCGCGCCTCCCCAAGTCCGTGCGCCGATCACGGTGGCGCGTTTCAGGGCCTGCATGGTGTAGGTGAAATCTTCGCCGGCGGACGCTGTGCCGGGGCCGGCCAGGATCACGACCGGCTTCTTGCCGCCATAGCGTTTGCCGTCGAGTTTGTCTTCTGTCCAGAACTGCGCCGTTTCCCCGGATGCGCGGTCCCAGATGTCGTTCAGGCGGGTGCGCTGGTCGACGAAATAGCTGACCAGCAGGGCCACCGATAGGGGCGTGCCGCCGCGGTTGTCGCGCACGTCGATGACAAGGGCATCGGTATCGGCGAGCTCGTCCATCGCAGCAGCATATTTTTCGGCCGTGAGATAGGGTGGCGGAAATCCCGACACTTTCAGATAGCCGATGTTCGGCGTCAGATGTGAGACCTTCTCGACGCCGAATGTCGCCATGCTGCGCCCGATCCGGTTGATCCAGCGCATGGCGACATTGCTGTCCTCGGGTGGCGCCTGCAGCGATGCCAGCCGTTTCATGGAAGGCGGGGGCGGCTGGGGCGGCAAGCGTTCGGGGCTGAACCTGACTCGCATATGCAGGTCATGGGCAACGAACGCCAGGTCCGCTTCAAGCAGCGCGGCCAGTTTCACGCCGCTGCGGGCGCCATCGTAAGCGCCGTCTTGCCGCCGCTGCCGCAGCAGGGTCTCGATCTGTTTTGCCTTGTCGGGAAAAACGTAGTACCGGTTCAGGCCAGCTACCAGGTTATCGATCGCTTCTGCGCGCATGGCCCCGTCGACCACGACCTTGGGGCGGGGGCGGTACGCTTCCCATGCCGGGCGCCATACCGGCATGGCGGCAAACACGCCGATACCTGCCAGCAATAATAAAGAAGGTATGGCAATCCATTTCTTTTTCATATTGTGTCCTCTCGTAAATGGCTGGCAATGGTCTCGTCAGCAGCATTGCCTTCGG
This sequence comes from Massilia sp. WG5, assembly GCF_001412595.2. Lineage (NCBI taxonomy): Bacteria > Pseudomonadati > Pseudomonadota > Betaproteobacteria > Burkholderiales > Oxalobacteraceae > Massilia > Massilia sp. WG5. The sequence goes on along the minus strand of NZ_CP012640.2, from coordinate 1,150,823 downwards.
CTGTCCGGCAATATTACGACCTGAGCATAGCACTAAAAATGCCATTGAATAGCAATTCCAATTGCTATTTTGGTGAGCATGCGTTTCGCATGCGCCCAAGGGAGGATCGATGACGCTACAGGGAGTGAAATTGATCGGGACAGCGCGGGCGCCCAGAGTGGGAAGCGACGCCAAATCTTGGCCGTAAAGCAAGGAACAGGTGGTATGATTCAGCTTTTGACAGATACCCCTCCACCCTGAGCAAACGTGCGTCTATCCTCCATCAAATTGTCGGGATTTAAGTCTTTCGTCGATCCCACCAATTTCCAGGTGCCGGGGCAACTGGTCGGCGTGGTCGGCCCGAACGGATGCGGCAAGTCGAACATCATCGATGCCGTACGCTGGGTGCTGGGCGAATCGAAAGCCTCCGAGCTGCGCGGCGAGTCGATGCAGGATGTGATCTTCAACGGCTCCACCTACCGCAAGCCGGCCGGGCGCGCCTCGGTCGAACTGGTGTTCGACAACAGCGCGGGCAAGGCGGCCGGGCAGTGGGGCCAGTACGCCGAGATCGCCGTCAAGCGCACGCTCACGCGCGACGGGACCTCGACCTACTACATCAACGGCCAGCCGGTGCGCCGGCGCGACATCCAGGACATCTTCCTCGGCACCGGCCTCGGCCCGCGCGCCTATGCCATCATCGGCCAGGGCATGATCTCGCGGATCATCGAGTCGCGGCCCGAGGAGCTGCGCGTATTCCTGGAAGAGGCGGCCGGCGTTTCCAAATACAAGGAGCGGCGCCGCGAGACCGAGAACCGCCTGTCCGACACGCGCGAGAACCTGGTCCGCGTCGAGGACATCCTGCGCGAGCTGAACGCCAACCTCGAGAAACTCGAGGCCCAGGCCGCGGTCGCGAACCGCTTCCACCAGTTGCAGGCCGACCAGGAAGAAAAGCAGAAGCTGCTCTGGCTGCTGCGCAAGAACGAAGCCAAGGCCGAGCAGGCGCGCTGGTTCCTCGAGATGGAACAGGCCCAGACCGGCCTCGAAGAACAGAACGCGAAGATGCGCCACCTGGAGCTGGAACTGGAGCGCATGCGCCAGGCGCATTATGAAACCGGCGACCGCCTGCATGCGGCGCAAGGCGCGCTGTACCAGACCAACTCCGAGATCGGCAGCCTGGAAGCGCAGATCAAGTTCGTGGTCGAGTCGCGCACCCGGCTGCAGAACCAGATCGGTACGCTCACCGCCCAGCGCGAGCAGTGGCTGAACCAGGCGAACGAGACCCAGGAGCAGATCGAGGAAGCGGAATACCGGCTGGAGGAACTGGCGGCCCGCGTCGAAGGCGCGCAGATCGCGGTCGAGGCGCAGAACGAGCGCCTGCCGGAACTGGACGCCGCCTGGCGCGCGGCCCAGGAAAAATCGACCGAATCGCGCGCCCGCATCATGCAGGTCCAGCAGCGCATCGAACTCTCGTCGGCGCACCAGCGCAATGCCTCCAACATCCTCGCGACCCTGGCGACGCGCCGCGAGCGCCTGCAGCAGGAACGCGGCAACCTGAACCTGCCGGACGCCGGCCACCTCGACAAGCTGCGGATGCAGCAGGAAGAGAAGCAACTGCAACTGGAAGAACAGAACCTGTTGCTGGAGGAAGCCGCCAGCCGCCAGGAATCCAGCGAGCAGGAGCGGCGCGAAGCCCACGCCCAGGTCCAGCAGGAGAGCGCGGCGAACGCCAGGCTGGAAGCGCGCCTGTCGGCCCTGCGCCAGCTGCAGGACCGGGTCCAGACCCAGGGCAAGGTCCAGCCCTGGCTGCAGAAGCACGAACTCGACAAGCTGCCGCGCCTGTGGCAGAAGCTCGATATCGAGGCCGGCTGGGAGACCGCGCTGGAGTCGGTGCTGCGCGAACGCACGGGCGCGCTCGAGATCTCGAACCTGGACTGGGCGCGCGGCTTCTTCGGCGATGCGCCGCCGGCGCGCATGGCCGTCTACACGCCCTCGACCGCCGCCCCCGCGCCGGCGGCGCACGGTCTGAAATCCTTCGCCAGCCTGCTGAAACTGAACGACCCCGGCCTGCGCGGCCTGCTGGACGACTGGCTGCACGAGGTGTATGTGGCCGACGATCCGGGCACGGCCCTGGCCCAGCGCGATCGCCTGCCGCCAGGAGGCTGTTTCGTCACGCCGCACGGTCACATCGTCAGCCGCTCCAGCGTACGCTTCTACGCCGCCGACGCCGAGCAGGACGGCGTGCTGGCGCGCCAGCACGAGATCGACAACATCGGCAAACAGCTGCGCGCCCAGGCCCTGCTGCTGGACGAGGCGCGCAGCCGCGCCACCCGCGCCGACGCCGCCGTCACGGAGCTGCAGCGCCGCCTGCAGGACGGCCGCCAGAAGGTCGCCACCCTGCAGCGCGAAACCCACGCCCTGCAGATCGAGGTGGTCAGGCAGGCCGAGGTCGAGGCCCGCTTCAACCAGAGGAGCGGCCAGATTTCCGCCGACCTCGACGAGATCGCGGCCCAGGAGTCCGAGCAGCGCCAGGTCAAGGCGGAGGCCGAGGCCCGGTTCGAGGAGCTCGACATGGAGCTGGCCGAGCTGCAGGGTTCGCACGAGGACGGCCAGCTCGCATTCCAGGACAAGGAACGCGCCTTGAGCGAGGCGCGCGACAGGCTGCGCGAGCTGGAACGGGCGGCCCAGGAAGCGGTATTCGCCGAGAAGACCCAGCGCACCCGCATCGAAGAGCTGCGCCGCACCATCGCCACCGCCAACCAGCAGGCGGCCCAGGTCCTGGAGAGCATCGGCGCCGGCAAGATGGAGCTGGAAGCGCTGGAATCCGGCACCGCCGCCGAAGGCCTGCAGGAACTGCTGGCGCGCCGCACCGCGCAGGAGCAGGCGCTGGCCGACGCGCGTCACGAACTCGACCAGCTGACGCAGCAGCTGCGCAGCGCCGAAGAAGCGCGCATGGGCGCCGAACGCAGCCTGCAGCCGCAGCGCGAGCGCATCACCGAGATGCAGCTGAAGGAGCAGGCCGCGCGCCTGAACCAGGAACAGTTTGCCGAAGCCCTGAGCGCCACCGGCGCCGACGAGGCCGAGCTGACCAGCAAGCTGAATCCGGAAATGAAGCCGCAATACCTGCAGGGCGAGGTGACGCGCCTGACCAACGCGATCACGGCGCTCGGCGCGGTGAACCTGGCGGCGGTCGAGGAGCTGGCCCAGGCCACCGAAAGGAAGCGCTTCCTCGATTCCCAGAACGCCGACCTGCAGGAAGCGATCGCCACGCTGGAGGGCGCGATCGCGCGCATCGACCGCGAATCGCGCGACCTGCTGCAGGACACCTTCGACCGCGTCAACGCCAACTTCTCGGAACTGTTCCCGATCCTGTTCGGCGGCGGCACCGCCAGGCTGGTGATGACGGGCGAAGAAATCCTGGACGCCGGCGTGCAGGTCATGGCCCAGCCGCCGGGCAAGAAGAACGCCACGATCCACCTGCTGTCCGGCGGCGAAAAGGCGCTGACCGCGACCGCGCTGGTATTCTCGATGTTCCGCCTGAATCCCGCGCCGTTCTGCCTCCTCGACGAGGTGGACGCGCCCCTGGACGACGCGAATACCGAGCGCTTCTGCCGCATGGTCAAGCGCATGTCGGACCATACCCAATTCCTCTTCATCTCGCACAACAAGATCGCGATGGAGATGGCCAACCAACTGATCGGTGTGACGATGCAGGAGCAGGGCGTATCGCGCATCGTGGCGGTGGACATGGAGTCCGCCGCGAATTTCGCTACTGAGGCACAAGCAGCATGACAGATTTCCAAATGAGCCTGATCGCCGCAGGCGGCATCTTCGTCGTCGGCGTCATTAGTTACAACAAGTGGCAGGAGTACAAGGCCAGGAAGAGCGTCGAACGCGCCTTCTCCACCGACCATGACGACGTGCTGATGAAGAGCGGCGCCGCGCCGGCCGCACCGGTGGAGCCCAGCTTCGACGAACCCGCGCCGGCCCCGCGCCAGGAACCGGTGCTGGACGCGAATGTCGACGCGCCGTTTGCGGAACTGGCCGGCGCCGACGCCCTGGCCGAGCCGGTCGTCCGTGAGCCCGCTCCCGCGCATCCTTCGGCGCCGCCCGCCGTCCACGCCGCCGCGCCGGCCGCAGGCAGCGCCGCCGCTGCCCTCGATCCGCTGGCCGGCCTGCCGGGCGCCAAGCCGGACACGCCGCCCGCCGAGCTGGCCGAAAACCTGGTCGACCCGCTGATCGATTGCCTGATCCCGCTGAACATCGAAGGCGCCCTGCGCGGCGACAAGATCCTGCCCGCGCTGCTGAAGCTGCGCCGCGTCGGCAACAAGCCGGTGCACTTCGTCGGCCTGGCCGTCAACGGCGACTGGGAGCCGATCGTGCATGGCGGCGTCTACACCAGGCTGCAGGCCGGCGTGCAGCTGGCCACCCGCAGCACGGCCCTGAACGAACTCGAATACTCGGAGATGGTCACGCGCTTGCGCGCGGTGGCCGACGAAATCGCCGCCGAGCCGGAAGTGCCGGACATGATCGAGGTGATGAGCGAGGCGAAGAACCTGCACCGCTTCGTCGCCGGGCATGACGCGCAACTGGGCGTGAACCTGGCCTCGAAAGGCGCGCCGTGGGCGATGTCGACCCTGATCGGCGCGCTCGAGAACCAGGGCTTCGACGTGCGCCCGGACGGTCGCTTCGCCATGCTCGACAAGGAAGACGGACCCGCGGGCGGCGTGCTGTTCACCCTGTCGACCAACGTCAACCTGGGCGCCGACACCACTTCGCGCCTGACCCTGCTGCTCGACGTGCCCTGCGTGGCGCCGGCCAAGGACGGCTTCGGCAAGATGGTCGCCTGCGCCAAGTCGCTGGAGCTGCGCCTGGACGCCGCCATCGTCGACGATTTCGACCAGCCGCTGTCGGACGAAGCCCTGGGCGAGATCGCCGGCCAGGTCGGCGAGTTCTACCAGGAGATGGAAGCGGCCGACATCCCGGCCGGCTCGACCCGCGCGCTGCGCCTGTTCAGCTGAAGGAGCGTCCATGGCTGAACAGCAGGATTACCTCGAGCGCATGGCGTGGCTGGTCAGGGAGCTGAACCACCACATCTACAACTACCACGTGCTCGACGCCCCGACCATTCCGGACGCCGAGTACGACAGGCTGTTCCGCGAACTGCAGGAACTCGAAGCGGCGCATCCGGAAGCGGTATCGAACGATACCCCGACCTCGCGCGTGGGCGGCGCACCGATCCCGGAATTCAGCCAGGTGACGCATGCAATGCCGATGCTTTCGCTGAACAACGGCTTCTCGGACGAGGACATCGACAACTTCGACCGCCGTGTGCGCGAAGCTCTCGGCCGAACCCAAGTGGACTACGCCGCCGAGCTGAAGTTCGACGGCCTGGCGATCAGCCTGCGCTACGAGAACGGCGTGTTCGTGCAGGCCGCGACCCGCGGCGACGGCTATACCGGCGAGGACGTCAGCGCCAACATCCGCACGATCAAGGTGATACCGCTGCGCCTGCAGGGCAGTGCCAATGGAGAAAAGGCGCCCGAAGTGCTGGAAGTGCGCGGCGAAGTCCTGATGTTCAAGCAGGACTTCGAACGCCTGAACCAGCGCCAGCGCGACGCCGGCCAGAAGGAATTCGCGAATCCGCGCAACGCCGCCGCCGGCAGCCTGCGCCAGCTCGACGCCCGCATCACCGCCCAGCGCAAGCTGCGCTTCTTCGCCTACGGCATCGGCGTGCTCGAAGGGGCCGACATGCCCGGATCGCACTCCGCGGTGCTGGACTGGTTCGAGCGCCTCGGCCTGCCGGTGTCGAAGGAACGCGCCGTGGTCACCGGTTGCGAAGGCATCCTCGCCTACTTCCGTTCGATCGGCGAAAAGCGCAAGACGCTGCCCTACGAGATCGAATTTACTAACTTCTGAGAATCGGTTTACAACGCACGCATTCCGGCGTAGAGTGTCAAGACACATAACTTTGTGTTAAGACAACCATGGGCCGTCGGTCGAAACCTCCCGTACACATTCAGTTATTGCCTGACGCCAATCGCGCCCAGTTGCAAGATGACGGTTTACCGCCGCTCAAGCGGTTTATCGATATATCAGACGGCGGCAGTCGTTCTGAACAAAAACTTACCCGGTTCTACCTTCAAACGCCTTCATCTGCAGAGGTCATAGCGGCCAAAGCAAATGGCATCAAATATGTCATCGGCGGGAACAGCGGTAATCGCGGCTTATCGTCACTTGCACTCCCCGATTTCGCTTCTCAAAAGATCACGCCCGGATTCGGCCACCAATTAGCACGGCTAATGATTCATTTCCTAACGGGAAAATACAAATCATATAGCACGCTGACGAATATCGTTACCAGCGTGAAGATTTGGATCGAGTTCATCTCCACCTCTCGTTTAGAAAAATTAGATGGTTTCAACATTTACAGTATCGAATATCAGGACTGGCTGGATTACAGAAGCTTCCTTGAGACGGGAAACGTCAAAGGTTATAAGAGAGCATTCGGTGATCCCAGATCTATATTTTCATCATATCATGCGACGAGTTTTGACGGAAACTTGCAAAAGATAGCTTGGCCAAATCCACGTCGGAATAATGCTCCTGAGCCGCATAATCATTCCGGTGATGATATAGACGGGGCATATTCCGATGCAATTATGTATCAATTGCTAGCGCAATTTCTCTATCGGTTCAAGCGCCAGATAGCTTACTTGAAGCATTATGAAGAGTTGACATTGGAGTCTCTTGGCGAAGATTGGATATTCCATGGACGTAAACCCAGGCGAGCAAGTAACGGAAGGGCCGATATTTATAATTTCTTGCATCTTTGGCTATCGACCGAGATTGGCTACGGAAAAATATTAAATCATAAACTTCTATGGTTTAAGCTTAATTTTCATTCAAAGAAGCAATTTACTAAACTGATTCTTGGTTATGCGAAGTACTGTCCTGATTTGGCAAAAAAATATGAGGCATATGTAGTCTGGGAAAGGAAGACCCATCTTCTACACTCTACTGCGCCAAGACATAATGTTTTCGGACTTTATGCTAAACGTTCAGTGAAAGACGATAAAACGGGGGCTCTATCGCAACTTGCATTCTGCCTGGTTAATATAGTAATGATTTATACTGGGCTCAATAAAGAGGTTGTGCTAAGTTGGTCGTCGCGTATTGATGGGAAAAGCATATTGTCCCAAGGCGACACCTTGTTCGTTAGAAAAGAGGGTGCGCCTAAAGAAGTCGAGATTATCGGATGGAAAAGAAAAACCGGTTCGCTCACAAAAGACAAGCCAATTGCCGTTGCTATAGTGATCGATAGTCCTTTATATCAGATGTTGGAGGAGTATGAAAGGCATGCGAAAACAAATTTTGACGGCCCGTTCTTTGAAATGGCAGAAACTGTCGTAAGTCAATGGGGTCGGGATTTGAATCAACGTTATCCCGTAACTCTAGAAAACGGGGAGCTCTTACAGAGCTTGGAAACAAAAAGATTCAGAAAGGTATTTGCGACAACAAAAATGTTGGAGCACCTATCTGGTGTCGTGAATTCTCAGGAGCTTGCGGACCGGCTTCAATCAGACCTAGACCACAATACGCTAGACGTTACTCTATCTAATTATATAATGCGTTCGCAAAACGCCACAGCGGTTCTCGATATTGCTATAGCTACAATCACTTCCAAAAATATTAATCAAGCGTTGGAATTCGCTGGCGAAGTATCTTTGGAGGATAAACCTGAAGCGCGAAAATCCCTATACTTGTGCGAGTGCAAAGATCCAGCTAACCCTACCCATGGCATGGCGATCGCAAAAGAATGCACCTATTACGACCTATGTCTCGGTTGTAGGCGTAGTATCATTTGTCAAAAACACCTGCCATACATCTGCTTGAGAATTCTTCAATATGAAGAGCAACGACTGATAATGGGTGTTACTTGGAACGCCGTATATGAAGATCGTTGGTTGATTGCTAACGATGCATTAAATAAGTACAAAAAGAAAAATTCAAGGGACGGTGAGGCTTTAGTTCAGCGTGCGTGGGAGGACGCGAGATCGGGAGCGGTGTCCTTGCCTCCAATCATACAAACTAAAGTTTAATAAACGTTTAGTTCGGATCACCATTGATGCTATGGAAAATATCGTTTTTGAAGCGCGGTCTAAAAATTTTGAAGAGCTAGCGGATCTGGCAAACGCACAGTGGATTTGTATCCGACAGTTAGCCGATAGGTACTCGGAAAAAAAAATTCCAGGCTCGACGAACATTTTTAAGGATCTAGAGTGGCGAGATGAGACAATACCTCAATCCGGTATCCGCTGGATGTCGGTTGATCCAGCCAACAAACGTCCTGCGTTTGTTCTACTTTTAAAAATTGCTATACTCAATTATATTGAGTTGAAACGGGTTAGCCTATCTACGGTAGCGGGTTATCTCAATATGTTGTTAGGCTTTTTAAAGCAGACTTTAGAGGAAAAATCCATCCTTCAAGGATGTGCCGGAGAATATTTAATTGGACTCAATGAAATCGGAACCGATGAGCTTGTTCCCTTAATCGATCAGAAGATCGTTTTACGTGCAGAAGTCAGAAGGTTGCCGACATGCCTGAATCTTCTGAAGGACTTGCCCCGGCATGCGGTGGACGGTTTATATTTTCTTCTGCCTACATTTGAATATCCATGGAAAGATACTTCATTTGAGAAATGGATTAACAAGCGTTATGCAAATTTAAAAGAGCCAGCTTTTGAAGTGAGGCCATATTTGGCTATGCCTCCACAAACCACCCAGCCCGTCATTGAACGGTCAATGTGGATAATCGAGGAATATTCCGAGTTGATATTAGCGGCTCATCGGGAAGCGGTGACCATGAGTTCGGAAAGCTATACTCCATATCTTCGATCTGAAGCTGGAATCAAGTTTGCCACATCGATAAAAAAACTTGCGTGCTCATCGCCGCGCAATCACGCGGGTTTCTCCAAAGAAGGGCCGCTGCCGTTCAAGATCTTTCTCTCGATGGTCAATTTGTTGAGGGCTGCGTGCGTTAATATTATTTTCTTAACTACTGGACTAAGAAACCTTGATCTCACCTTCGTCCGAACAGGCTGTTGTAGGCCTTCTGGTAGAGCCGACATGCTCTACTATGTCGACGCCTATGTGAATAAAACCGCGATACACCTCCGTCTGCCAGTTCCAGAGCAAACTAACCATGCTATTTCGATTCTAGAAAAATTGCGATGGAATGACGATAGTCCTTACGTTATAGCTCCTTTCGGGAAAAACTATAGGCGAATACAAGAACTAGATAAGGCAAGGGTTTGTAAATCCACGGTCAATCGATGGCTACGGAAATTCGCGCAATGGTTCGACATTCCCTTTGTCACGCCTTATGGTGACGATGATGAATACACCGCTCATTGTTACCGTGCTACAGTTGCCGGTTGGCTAGACTCCGCAAGTAGTCTGTCGATACTTTTGGTGAGGCGTTTGTTTGGTCACGGTAGCAACTTGATGCCTCTTGCCTACCTTCATCACAATCCTATTTTCCTTAAAGCCAGAAAAGATGCAATTGAGGAAGCTGCAAGCGCAATGGCCAAGAGAATGAGTAAAGCGGCGTCAACTGGCCGGCTCGCAGGTGGAAGAGGAGAAGAACTCATTAGGGGTTATGAATCTCATCGATCTGTTCAAAATGCGAATTCCGAATCAATGTCGGATTCAGAGCTATTGACGTCTTTTGAAGAACGCGTTAGAGAGCGAATTGTTAGCGGTTCAATGTTGGCAATGATGACGCCGTTCGGTGTTCTGTGTACGAGGAATCCCCATGACTCGTCTCCTCCACCATGTGCAATACGAACTGAGCGAGACAACATCAAGCAATATGCGATAGATCAAGAATTGTGGCGCTATATGCAAGCGGCACCAAACCCTGCGCAGTGCGTTGGTAAACGCTGTGAGCATGCGATGCTTGGCCCTTGGTCAACCGCTCTCCGAGATTCCTTTTATTGGTATATCGGATTTTTAGAATCGAGAGTCGGACAACCTCTTGCTACAGAGGAGTTGCGTATTCAAGCGCGAGCTTTTGTCAAACAATATGCCTCGGATATTGAAAAGATATTTCCAAGCGAATTGGTGGGTGAATGAAATGGAGTCTGATTTTGGCTCGAAAAGGAAACGTGACGCGAGAACTCATCAGGAACGACTCTTAGATATCCGACAGGCGTTCAAAGAGTGCAAGGAGCGCGCAAAGAGAATGAATAAAGTAAATGAATGTAGTATCACAAAAATAGCTGAGAAAGCATGCGTCGCTAAATCTTATCTTACTGGAAATAAGCCATTTGCCGAAAATGGTGTCGCAGAGGACTATCGAAAAATCGGTGTGGAAATCATTGCTTTTCGAGAAGAATTTCAAAATTGCAAGGCTGTTGTTCATGAGAATAGCGAAATTGCGGATTTGGAACAAGAACTAGATCGCGTAAAGTCATCAGTTCGACCAATTATTATGGAGTTGGAAACCGCCAAAAATGTATCGTCAAATTGGTTGCGAGAACTTGACGAAGCGCGTAAAACGATCTTGCTCTTGCAAGCCAAATTATCAGATCCGGTGTCGACTAAAGGACAAGGCTCAGGACAAGTCGTTGGAATTGATCGTGCGATAAGAACCGTAATCTGTCCCGACAAATATTTGTTTGGCAATGCGATTTACAGATTCAGTGACGAGGGCGCCCGCCATGATGCATGGCTGAAGTGTTACGACGAATTAGATGAGGCACTAAGCCGAGCGCATCCAAAGCGACTTTATGTATTAGTCGGACTGCCTTGTTCGGGCAAGTCGACCTGGGCTGCCAACGCCCAACTATACACTGATCGCCATTCAGTAATATTTGATGCGACAAACCTGACGCGATATGAACGTGAAAATCTAGTACAGTACGCTAAACGCGCCAAGGATGTAACAAAATGTTGCGTATTTTTTGATACACCAAATGAGATCGTAAAGGAACGGAACGCCAATCGTCACGCCTCTGGCAAGATGCTTAGTTATGAGGACTTAGATTTAATGTATAAAAAGTTGACGTTGCCGGATCCTTATAAGGAAACCTGGATCGACGAAATGATCGTTGTGCGAAACAAACACGCCTCGTCATAATCACAATGTAAGAACTTCTGCTATAGCGCGTTTCGCTGTTTGCGTGCGGAAGCAGGTTGGTGAAGAGGGCGGTCGCTCGGGCGCGGCAATTACTCGTCCGGGAATCTGCTTTGGTTTGATAAATAAAGCATCTGTTGGGCAAATGGAAATAGAACTGTATAAAGATCTTGACTCAGGCTTGCTTATTCCTTTTGTTGACGGAATTCTGCAAAGGGAGATGTGCGAGTTTTTGATATATCGCTTCTATTGGCCGTCGCGTATCTTGGTCGGGATGAAGACTGTGGACGTAAGTTCACTAAGAAATATAGCTTATGACATCAAGCAGTTCTTAGAGGCGCTGTTTGCAAATGGGTTTCATTTTACGTCAGTGACTTATGAGCAGGTAACGCGTCTACTTGATGCGCAGCAGAACGTTCACGGATGGGGTAATTCAACGTACAACACTAAATACCTTCGGATACGCGAGTTTTTCGAGTTTCTAACCATGAAAGGAATCTCTCATGCGGCGATCTTCCCGGAAAAGCGAGCAGCCACACGGGCCGGGCATCGTGATGAGGTTGGTGATGTCCATAGTAGGTACGTTCATCATTATGCCCAAGATGACGGACAGAAAAGAACTCCAATAGTTGATGATTACGTCGGTCGTGTAATTAGCATGGCGACTTACGGGGAACTATATCGTCGCCTAGCGAAAATTGACATTGTATATGCGGTACTAGCGCAAACAATGATGCAAACTTGCCTTCGGGTAAGTAATGCATGCCAATTGCCTCGATCGCGAGGAAAATTAAATCCGCATTGGATGTTATGGCCGGAAATGAGGGCCACTGACACGGAATTTCTTAAGTTTCACCATATCGCTAAAGGACGCAAGCCCGCTTGGTGTTATATTTGGCCAGAAACTGTTGAGGCTATTTACCGTGACTATATATCGAAATGTTTCGAGAGTCGCAAGAAACTATTTGACCAGAGTTATAGTGTTCGCAAAAATGCTAGTCTACGTCAGGGGCAGCTTGAGCTACCACAAGCGGGACAGTTACTCTGGCTTACGGAAAGCGGGGTTCCAGTAAAACCATACATGGTGGAAGAGGCATTTCGTCAGACAGGCTTAAAAGTTAAACCTCACTACCTACGCCATACCGGCGCGACGCATCTTTTATGGAACTATTGTCGACTAAAAGGAATTGAGTTAGATGAAAGAATGGCAGCCCAGTTTCAAACGTTTTTGCAGTTTCAGCTCGGGCATGTTTCCATTGAGACGACACGTCATTACATCAAAACCATTACTCGGAAGAGAGCGGAGATTGTAGTTCCTTTTGCATTGCCAGGGAATCGTCAGCAGATTGACGAAGGATTGCCGCCTGAAGCGGTTGAAGAGATAAAAATGCTCGATTTTTTTGCCGGAAAGTCTGAAACAATTTCAACTAATTCGGTTTCCAACTTCTTGGTGTAATATCGCTCATCTGTAGGCCACTGAATCTGACGAGCGAAGTTTTTCCTTTTTTTAAGGCTTTGTACTGATTTAATGAGAGTATCAAAACGACAACCCCCTAGTTAGGCAAAGAAACGAGTCGCATAGGGTAAAGCATGCAGTAGGCTCCTAGGATTAATTTGGCTAGCTAGCCTTGCTGGGATGGTGATGAATTATTCGCTTCTTTACTCAGGCCCAGTCTAAGCAACTCGGTGACGATTATTGGGCTTAGGTTAAGGCTTTCCACCTTCAAATCGCGAAGGAGTTGCCGTGAGGCTTCCGTTGTGAGAGGGCCTTCCTCAGGCGAAAGACGCTGGAGGGCGGACGCAGCTATTCGCGACAGGTCGAGTTCAACATAGGCTGTTGCGGCCTTTTATGAAATTCCGAGTTCCAGCGCCAGGGCAGAGTCGAACACCTTTAGTACTAGATCGGCGTTTCCCTGTTTGTCGTAGTGCCTGTAGCAGAAGGTCTCGACAGGCCTTCCCAAGCTGCAAACATTGGAAACGTACGATTTCTTCAATAAGGTCGAAGGCGTCTCGTATGAGAGCGTCTAGCGTTTTGGGCTTCGCAGGAGTCATGCCATCATTTAAAGCTTGCTCGGCTTTCTTACGCTCGCTCTTGCGCTGCCTTGAAATCCAACGACCTAACATCTCGAGGTAGGGGATGGCCTTCATCCAGTCCACGGCCAGCCTTCCTGCTAGCGCCCCAAACTTCCTTGATCCCCCATTCACCTGTTCTACGATTCGGCCAAACAGCGATTCATAGAAACCTGAAGGGGCGTCCTTCGGGTTCATAGGCAGCAACTCGGAAATCCTGCCTTCTTCGATCTTCTCGCGTAAGTTGTCGTAGAGACGCTTAAGACCAAATGGGTCTACGCGTGCTAAACGACTTTTTGCGTCATTCAGCGAGTCAGGAAGCTCGATTTTTCCGAGCTCGTGGCGAGCGCCCGCGCGACCTATCACGGCAAGACTTAGCTCTCTCGGCTTTCTGTAAACTTAGCGTGAAAGAGAGAACCATCGAGACGTGCGTACCCCTGGCCTGTGAGTAGCCATACTCGGGGACGACGCCGTTAGATCAGGCGCTGGCTGAATCGAGGTAGCCGAATTTAGCGTGAAAGAGAGAACCATCGAGACGTGCGTACCCCTGGCCTGTGAGTAGCCATACTCGGGGACGACGCCGTTAGATCAGGCGCTGGCTGAATCGAGGTAGCCGAATTTAGTCAGTGCCTTGATCCATCGGGGGGCATTACGCTTGACCGCCATGGCTTCGTAATCGACCAGGCGGTCGCGGTAATGTTCGCGGCGCTGGAGCATGAAAAAGATGGTGCGGATGATGCTGTGGCCGATTGCAACGATGCTGCGCTTGTAACCTCGACGCGGCATCAAGGCATCAAATTTCGGTTTAAAGGCACAGTTTGAACGGCAGGCGGCATGTGCAAACTCGCAAAGCAGCCGACGCACGTAGGGATTGCCTTTGCGCGCTCGACCGGATTTACGCTTGCCCGCAGATTCGTGATTGCCCGGACAAATGCCGATCCACGATGCCAATCGGTCAGCGCTGCCAAATGAAGTCATGTCAGAGCCGATTTCGACAAGCAGCATGGCCGCGCCCACAAGGTCGATACCGGGTACCGTTTGCAGCAACGCCAACGCGTTGTGTTCAGGTTGGAGGCCATTGAGCAAACGGGCCTCGAAGCGCGCAAGGCGCGCTTCGATCTCCTCGATGTGCTGCATTATTTCGCCCAACGCAAACCGATGGCTATCGGTCAATTCCCCCTGTACCGCATCGTAGAGCACTTCTCTACTGGCGCGAAGGCGTTTGCTCGCTTGATCCAGAACTTCTTGAGGCGAACATCCTCTGATGATGGCTTTGACCAGGATCCGCGCGGACTGTCCGTGAAGATCGCTGACCACAACGCTCAGACGCACGCCGCCATCGGCCAGGATCTTGTGGAGTCGGTTTTTTTCACCCGTGAGCTGGCTGACCAGTTTTTGTCGCTGACGGGCGATCAGCCTCAGCTCCCTCAGGACAGCGGGTGGAATGAATGATCCACGTAGCAAACCGGCCCGTGACAGCATCGCCAGCCACTGCGCGTCGCCAATGTCGGTCTTGCGCCCTGGAACGTTTTTAACATGCCGCGCATTGACGACCTTGGCAAGAATGCCGACCGCTTCAAGCGCTGCATGAGGGCTCTTCCAATAGATGCCCGTGCTTTCCATGACCACTTCGTCTGGCTTGAGGGCCAACGCCCATTCAGCCAATTCTCGTCGATCACGCTTGAACCCACCGAACTGGCGCTGTTCGACCCGGGTTGATCCATCGGGCATTTCAATCAGCGCACAGGCCGTGATCTGCGCCTGATGGACATCCAGGCCAATCACGCTTTTATGGATCGTCACCAGTTCCATCGCCCCTCCCTTTGAGCTAGACTCAAAAATGGAAGGTGCGGGAGCCGAGACTGAAGATGCCTGATGGTGATAATTCGCCAACGGCCAATTTAGCGTACGCCCTTGCAGGTGCAATCCTGGGTGCGAGTCAGCTCGGCGGGTCACGTTGGGTACGGGGTGCGAGCCCGCCAAAGTTTAAGCACGACCTCTACCCGTCACCTTCCACCCTCAAGTCTCTTTCATCTGCAAGGGTGACGCTACCGTCATGATCGTTTGGTCAGGACAATGCGGTTTTGTTGTACCGGTGCACGCCATTGTTCGCGCAGCCGGTCTTGTATCTGCTCGAACACGCCCGCCCCAACCCAGCGCGCGAATGCTTTGTAGATTGCCTGCCAGAGCGGGAACGTCTCGGGTAAGAGCCGCCAGGCGCAGCTTGTACGTAGTCCGTACGAACATGCATTCACGAGCTCTCTCTCCGACTGTAGTGCACAGGCGTACCTTGTTGCCCCGGCGCAGGCTCGAACAAATCGGCGACCAGATCCCATTCCGCGTCCGTCAGATTGGTACTGTACGGTGACACGTCCTTGCGGCGATGGGCTGCCGTGTAGCCATAGCGCTTGGGCCCCTTGGCCGCGGTTGCAGCGTACGCCCGTCGTACCGGCTTGAGTCGTACGATGCCTTGAGCACGTAACGCGCGACGAATCGTCGCCGCACAGACGCGTGCGCCACAGCGGCGATGTAAGTCCTCAGCAATCTCTTGCAGACCAGCCCGGGCATGCTCTGTCACGATATCGTACAAAGCTGCGATATGGTCAGAGTTCGACGCTGGCGGCCTGTCGCCAGTGTGGACCGACGGGGTAGAGTCGTCGAGTGAACGTTTCGTCGCCATGGCATGCTCCTTCTACACCGCGATAGCATGCCACAGCTATGTTTATTGATTTCGTCTACACCCTGTTAGTCAAATTGCGTTTACACCAATTCCGATCGTAAAAGGCATGGTCTTGTTATCCTTAGCTCGTCTGACCACGCTTCCAGTGAAGAGAATAGCTGAGCACGAAATCGCGTAAAAATACTTGCTCCCGTGTCGGAAGGCCGCTGAGCGCCTCTGCTATTGATTCGATGAATAGGCTTGGGGTGTTCTCCTCTGCTACCAATGATCGCAGGTGCACCTGCAGGACCTCCGAGATATGCTGAAGTCGGTCGAGCGAGGGAAGTTGGGCGCCAATTTCGATGCGAGATAATGTTGCCGTTTCGATATCAATAGCCTCGGCTAGCTGCCCTTGTGTCATTCCGCGCTGGGTTCTCGCAGTCCTAATGTTGCGCCCCACCTGAGCGCCAAGAGCCGCTCCGCGGGGCGCTTTTGGCTTTCTTGGCATGCGTTTCCTCTTGAAAATCCGTCATGTTCAACTGCGCGCAGTTCGAAGAAAATGACATAAAATGCCTATTCACTTGATGTAAAATGATTTTCGGCTTAAAGTTCCAGGGTCTCGCTTAGTCTGAACCCGCGTTAGTGTCCGTCGCGATGGGGTTCACGTCGGCCTGTGTGCTTACTTAAGAGCCTGCATCAAGTTGAAGCGGACTGTAAAAAATGTTCGTCAATACGGAATGACCGGCCGAGCGTTCTCGCACTTACCTTGCGAGGTCAGGTATATATGATTCGACGGAATTTGAGTTTTGGCTTGTGGTATTTTTTTGAAAATTATCGCGAAGAGCTTCATGTGCCGATAGATGCGCTTTGGCCCAAGCGAAGTTTTTATTTGGCACTATTTTCGGCCTTGACAGTCGAGCTTACCGGTAACGCTGCAGCGCTTGAATTGATGAAATCGTCGGCACAGCAGGCCCTAATGTATTCCTAAGGTAACGATGAATTATGCTAAGGTAACGATGAATTATGTTAACGTCTACTAGCCATCTATTTTGCCGCTTGATTGCTCAAGCCAGTCATTCATTTTTTGACGTTTGAGGACGGAAAAGTGTTTTATGCCTATCAAAGCTCATATAGTTCTGAGCAAATCGATGTGTTGCGTGAGTTATTTGATCAACCAAGTATTAATATTTTTTCGTTTGTTGAAATACCATTTAACGGCCAGATTTTTCATGTTGACGTAGCGCCTGTTTCTATGGAAAGCCGCTGGCAACGTTTCATATTTGATTCGATAGAAAAAGTTTTTTTATTTGCTCAATCCGAAAATATAAAATTCTATAAGATATCATTGCAGTCGCGGAGGGTAGACGAGCGCGATTATAAAATAAGATCGGTTAAGCGAGTGTTCGTTGGCAATAGTCCGGACGGCAATATTGTTCACGTATTTGAGCTATCTGATGGGGCAATGGAACACAACGCATTAGACGAAGTCGATAAAGATAATTTGCGGAAGGTATCATTGGTATGGGCTGAGCCAGACTTCAAAATATGATATGCAGTTATGTGATGGGCGCGTTTACTGAATTGGAACGATAATGGTTGTCCTTGATACCTAGTTATTATTCGGCGATTGCCAAATTGTTGAAGAGTCCGGTTATTGTGGGCCGCCGGGATTTTATGTTGTTGGCGAAAATTTTAATACCGTGTCGTTTTTTATTCGTAAGAAGTTTTATTTTGCGTATTCAACCGAATTTGAAGCGGCCGCTCAAACAAGTTCGTAAATTTTCAGTTCATTGCTGATATTTGCCACGCAGCAGGACCTTTTCAAAGCACCAAAGTGAATTTCCGAAAATATTAAAAGTTTAATCAAATGCGCGAGATTGATGAGAATGAATTTTTGAAGGTCCCGGTGAGTTTTCCTCGCCCTGACTACCCGGCCACGATTCCTGGAACGCAGCCAAAACTAATAATGTCAAAGTACAAAGGAAAATTTTATGTGGCCGGCTGTACGCCACCTGAAATCTATGAACGTTGGACCATGTGCTTAGAATATGTGGCCGACTTGACGGGAAGGGCGCACGCTGCCAAGGAAGGAAAAATCGTAGGGCTGAGCGAAGAGAAAGTACTGGATCATTATCTCGACGCATTTTTTGAAGGCGGCCTGATATCGAAGGCTGAAGCGCAATGGATCAATGAGGAAGTGTTACGTCGTCTCAAGTAGAAATTTTCGATTTAGCTCTGCAAAACGATTTTTTAAATAATTAATTAACTATTTTGTAGAAATCTTAATTATGAGAGTTAGGTCGCGAAAAACGCAACTTTACAGCTACTCGTTTCATTACTCTGCGCCAAATGGTCAAAAAAAGCGTTTAAAAATGCTTGGGCTATTGAGTGAATGGCATGCTATTGAGCCCAGCATCGTTCGTGCGCTTGGTTGCGATAAAAGGTCTGCTTTAAATTGGTTTATTGCCCCAGCAATAGGCCTTGGTGGCAGACGCCCTGTGGATTTGGCAAAATCTGCAAACGTCCAGATTTTACTAGACTATCTAACTAGAGTAGAATTTGGTGTCTATACATGATATTAAGAGAATGAGGAAGAATCAATGAGTAATTACGGCATACTGGCGGCGCGCGAAAGGAGTATGTAATGATAGCGAAGGAATTTCCTAATACTTCGGGTCGTTGTATTGGTGGCGAGCACATTAGCCTAAGTGTGAATAATTATGCTGATTGCGATTGCTAGCAAGTTTGTAGGCTTTAAAGTTTTCGCAAATTTGGTGGCTTGCTCGTGAGGGCGATGCCTGAGGCGGTTATCGAAAATATGGTTCGCAGGCAGGCTGACGGATAGCATCTGATTTGCTTAGCTTGGAACTCACTTCCGTGAAAGCCATCAATATGGTGTTGAAAAGGAGGACGGCATCATGCTTGAAGATCGGATTGATCAGATGGCTACAGTCAAAAAGGTGTTCGATGATGGTGAATGGCTGACAGCAGAAGAGATCAACAAGCTACAAATTAGGCCCCCACGGAAAAAGTCATTTCCAGCGAGTGCTTGGAAGCGCCATGGGCGGATCTTCAGTGTCTTGTATAATGGAGAAGAATATTATCCTCGTTATCAATTCGACCCGATGTTTCAACCTTTGCCGGTCGTCAGGAATATCCTGAAGGCGTATGGCGAATGCGCGGATACCTGGTCAATCGCAACGTGGTTCCACTTTCCAAATGGCTGGATCACGAAAGAAACAGATAGCGAGGCCGTGTCTGTGGCCCCGAAAGATGCACTGGACCGGACCAATGACGTGATAAAAGCCGCGCGCAATCTAAAAGGGACATATGTGGCATGACTATGTGGAGCGACGAGGGCCTTTGGGTTGCCGCCAATGTGTAGCAACAGGGGCGTCGACTCTCCCGGGACCGGCATAGGCGGGTAGCTCAATTCGCGCAGGTAACGGCCAAGCTCTACCATGAGTTCGTTCGTGGCCGGCACGATCCGCACCTTGCTCCCCTTTCCGAGGATCTCGAGCCACCAGCGTTCCGTGCCGCCCTGGTCGCGCCGGCAAAAGAAATTGCCCATGCTGTTTTCGCAACCTCTGAGATATGCAGGCCGCAGACGTAACACAGCGTGATGAGCCAGCGCAGGCGGAAATAGTGCTCGCGTTCACGCGGGGTCTCGCGGGGCAGGGCATCGATTGTGGTCTTGACCTGTAGCCACAGGTCCTCGTCAAGATAGCGCTCAATGCGCGGGGCCTAGCGAGGCTTGCGATGGCGCGAGAGCGACAGCGGATTGCCAGCAAGGTAGCCTGCGTTGACAAGCCAGGCGAACGTCGAATTGAGGATCACGCCCGCCTGTCGTTGGCTTGCGGTAGAGAGTGGGCCAGCAAAGGGCCGCCAGCGGTTGTCGCTGCGGGGGTGCTTGCGCCCCTTGTCCGCCACCCACTTCTCGCGAGGCCCGGGTGATGCCAGGAAGCGCTGGTAGACCAGCCAATCCTCGTGGGTCAGCGAGGAAAGTGGCTTGCCGGCTTCCCATATCGACCACACCAGCAGGCGCTCGGCCTCCTTTCGATAGGCGTCGAATGTCGTCTTGGTACCGACGAAGTTCGCCAGCCATGCGCGCACAGCCTCGACGTCTGTGTTGGCTGCGATTTGTCGCGGCACGTTCCACTCGCGGTTCGTTCCACGTGAGCCATCGAGTTCATGAGGCACGTGCAGCGCTTCTATCGGAGCGACCTCGCGTTCGTGCTCCAGGGAGATAGGTAAATCAGGCATGGTCAGGGCGCGGTCTGTCGCCATCGAGCATGGCCTGTGTGCACTGCGCAGTAGAATTTAGCACGGCGCCGAGCATTGCCTCGCTCTACGAGTTCGTCACCGAAATCGGCACTGACACCTTGGCCACAGGCGGCTCGCCGAGGGCGAGGAAAGCCTGCTGCGCGGCTAGGCCTTTGTCAGCGTTGCGGATGCATTGCCCTGCCAAAGGCCTTTGCGTGTCACGGTCGACCGGTGCCGCTCTGGATCCGGACCTCCTGACGTACCTCGACGGGCTGGAGCGTCTGGTAGCGTTGCCTGATATTGTTATAGACGCCTGGTGTGTCTTCGGCCGAAATCGTCACCACCATGGCGTAGGGGAGCGGTGGCAGTGTTTCGTTATCGACGCTTTGTCCGTCTTCGCGGGCGCCGTAAGTGATATCGAACAAGGGGTCGTCTAGGGTGTCGGCGTTGAAGCGCTGCTCGTGCTTGAGCGTCGTTTCCCACTTCTGGTCGTCCATGCGCGCTTCGAGCTCGCTCGTGTACATTTTCGACGAGGAGAAGAACGTGGTCGTCTTTTTCTGCGATTTTTTCGGCCGCAGCATCACCGTCAAGCCGGCGCGGGTGTAGTTCACCGCATGTTCGGGGTCGGTGTGGCTCGCGAAGCACAGCGTGGCGCGTAGCGTCACGCTGCCATTCAGGGGCAGGGTCGGGAAGGGAATCAGGGCGCGGAGGTTTTGCCCCGCCTGCAAGGTGCCCTGGTAGATCACCCGTACTTCGTTGTCGTCGCAGGTCAGGACCTCATCGACACTCTGAGGGAAGCGGCCGTGCCCAACATGGCTCATCAGCATGGTTTTAGGTCGCGTCGCGTGGTGCGACATCAACGCCCGTACCGCGAGGAGGCTGAGTGGCGAATTGAGGGACACCTTCACGCCAATGGCAGTGCGCAGGGTCGCGGGCGAGCTGAAGCTCGTGCCGCTCGTGTGGGCGTATTGCCCCGTGAGCGCGTTGTAGACGACAAACGGCTGCTTTTCCGATCCTCCGAAGCCGACACCGTCCGGCTTGACCATGCCCGGGCTCCGTCCTGGCCCGTGCGAGCTGTACGGGGAGCGGTCCCAGCCTAATTCGGTGACGTCGCACGCGCCCACCGCCAGGGCGTTGACCATGTCGGAAGGGGGTTGGACGCGCGATTCGGGCCATGCCTTTTCGCCGTCATTGCCTACCGCGACAGCGGCGAGGGTCTTCCCCGAGGCCAGGTGACTGTCGATCAAGGCAGTCCAGGGGTGGACTTCGTCATCGTTCATAGGCATGTACGGCCCGATGCTCAAGTTGACGAACTCCGGTTGCTCGCTTTTGAGGACGCTATCGATATGTTTAAGGACGTCGTACAGGTCTGCGTCGGGAATCCCGTCGGGCGTCGCCAACGCAGGACTGATGCAGCGGTAGTGGTGCACATTCGCGTAAGGGCGCGGGAAGGTCTCCGCCGCCTCATCGAGCGGCCCGAACAGGACTGAACTGGTCACGCCATTCCCGTGATGCAGGTAGGCTGCGGATGTCGACTCTGCACCCGGCATCACCGTCTCCTGAACCCAGGAACTCAGGTCGGAGTGACCGATCCCGCCGTCAAATACTGCCACCTTGAGCGAAGTGTCGATCGCCGGCAAGGCAGGCAAGGCAGGCGCAGCGATGCTCGAGGCGCGCATCTCCCTGCCGCCGATGCGTAGCGATGGCATCACCCGCACGGCGCGGACGAACTGGAAGGCGGACAAGCCATGCGCTTTCGCCGCCGGCAGGCGCACCGGCACAAAGGTCAGGCCAGAGACATTTAACGCACGCGCGATGTCAGCCACTCCGCCGAGCGATTCGGCGTAGCGGGCAAACGCCTTGACGATGTCGCCATCCTGTGCCGACGCATGGAGCACAACCTCAAGTGTTGGCTGGTTTAGGGTAGCCTCGTCAACGAAATTCTTGTCGGAGGCTGCAAATGGCTGCATCAGTTCAAAGCGGCAAAACGCCTTCTGGTGCGTTTGTGCGATCTTGGTCGAAAACAGCATGTCGGTCAGGCGTCGGAAGGCTTCATCCGGGCCCGCCACGTACAGCGCAGCCGTGAAGAGCGACTGACCGCTCTTCTGGCGGGTGCTGGCGACCTTGCGCGGCACGACATAGGCCGACCGGCTGCCGACGCAGCGCAGGCCGCTCGCCTTTAGTAGGCCGTTCGGGTGATGCGTCTTGGCCAGGAAGGCAGGGTGGAGGGTGAACTTGGCAACGGACTCGCCGCGCGGCTTGACGATGGCCGGTTGGGACTGCTGCGCCTCCATGAGCCTTCCGAGCTGCTTGCCGAGCGACTCTCGCTGCTCTGCGATGTGATACGGGTATTTCTTGTTACCCGAACCGCGATCGAGCTTGAACGGATGCGTCAGTGTTTCGCCATAGCCCAAGATGATGTTCGTTGCCGCCATTCCTGATTACTCCCCGAGGTAACGTTTGATGACACTGCTGACTGTTGGATGGGTCTTGCCCAGGCTTGTGGCAATTTCCCTGCGCGAGTGACCGGCCAGGTACATGAGCAACATCTCGCCCTCATGGGGCTTGGCCATATCTCCTTTACTTATTCGCAACCTAACGGCGTTCTTGACCAGTGTGGGCACGAGCTCGGCTTTCTCCAGCAGCGCGGTCTTGCGCGAAGCGTTCACGATCTGGCCGATACCGCTGAACGATTCCCCGTGTAGCAGCGCAGCCAAGTTCTTACGAACCTTCTCTTCCATGGCCAGGTCTGCAAGGTAGGTTTCGATAAGCTCAGCGGAGGGCGGCTCGAACTGGATGACGTGGTCGAACCGGCGCCAGACGGCGGGATCGAGCAATTCTCCATGGTTAGTGGCAGCGATCAGCAGGGCGTTGGCCGGCCAGTCGTCCAGCGCCTGCAGCAAGACGTTGACCAGTCGTTTCAATTCGCCCACATCACTGTCGTCGTCGCGGCGCTTGGCAATGGCGTCGAATTCATCGAGCAGCAGGACACACGGCCTGGACATGGCGTGATCGAACACTGCGCGCACATTGTTCCCGGTCTTGCCCAGGAAGCTGCTCATGACGGTTGCAAGATTAAGGGTAAGCAGGGGAAGTTTGAGTTCCTGGGCGAGCCAGTACGCGGCCAGGGTCTTGCCGACGCCAGGCTGGCCACAAAACAGCAGCATGCGCGCCGGAGCGAGTCCTTCCTGGATGAGCACGTCGAGGCTGCGCCATTCCTTGAGTACATCGTCGAGCACGTCCTGCACGGTACCGTTGAAGACCGGTCTTTTCGGCACGACGACCGGATAGACGGTCTCGACCAGCTCCATGCGCGAGTCCGCGTCGACAGGTGCCGGCACGAAGTCGCCTGCGCCGCGCATGACGTTCTCGGACGAGAGAAACTGTGCAATTTCCTGCGCCAGGGCTAGGTCTGTCTGTTTCAGCTTGGTCGCGAACCGGCCGACGGCGAGCGCGAAGGCGCTACGCGAGCCGGTCATGCCGGACTGCACAATATTAACGAGTTCTTTTCGCGGGAAGCTTTCCACTACAATCCTTTTGAAACAATAAGATAGCGTTACTGGTAAATTCTGTATGGTTGATTTTAACAGAACTTTACCACTTGAGCCACTCTTATTGCTGAGGACTTGGCGCAGTACAGGCCAAACGATGCGCTTACACTGCGCCCGTATTTTCCAGACATTATGGGAATAATGTCCTCTCGGCCGCACCGTTGATGCGAAGAGCGGCTTTAGCAATGCAGGGCGTTGAGTATGGGCAGGACCTTCGGTGATTTGTCGGGTTATCGCCCAAGGCCTGGACCAAAGAGGACCAAGGATCGCGTCCAAGGAGTTCGACGCCCAGTTCAGCTGATCGCCGTGGGGTAGCGGACGAATAGAACCTTCCTCTGACCTCAAGCCAAGACAGGCAAACGAGTCCGACACTCGGCGGAATACGTCGCAAACTGTCCTGCGTGTTAGGTTGGGTTTTGATATCGACGTCGTGACTGCGAGCTTTCGGGGTATCAACGAGTTCACGCTCGATCCGGCCTCCCTCGGCAGTTAGTTCGCCCACGACACGACACCGGGGTGCGCGACCGCAGCCCGGTGAAGAAAACGTGTGACTTCTCGACAGATTGAAGGAAGCGTTTCAGAAACTGTAAATAACGACACGCTACGCGTTCCGGGGCGTTATTAGCTAAAACTCGCGAGCAATTAGAATCAGCACAGCGGCGATGGCGGATCTACCGTCGCGGCTACCCGGATTGTCACTGTGCTGACGAATAGAACCCGAGCTGAAGACCCGTATTCCGCTTATTTAACTGCTGAAACGACGTAGTTCGATCCTTGCTGCGTGAACTCAACGTCCACTTTCTTTCCGACTGCGAGCTTGTCGAGCAAAGACTTGTCCTTGACGCCGAAAGTCATTGTCATTGCCGGCCAATTCAGGGACTTTACCTGGTCATGGGCGAGTGTCACCTTGCCATTGGTCGGGTCTACCGATTTCACCACGGCTGACGTCTTGTGTACTGTGTCTTCCTTGGAGGTACCCTGGACTTTGCTGTCGGCAGTGTTCTCCTTCATCATATCCTTACATCCCTCCATATTCATGCCTTTCATATTGTTCATGTCCATGCCTTTCATCTCCTTCATGTCCATGCAACCCTTTTTCATTTCCATACCCTTCATATCGCCTGTCTGACCGAAGGCGGTTCCCGAAATGGTCACTGCAGAAATAAAGGCCAGTTGGGCAAAACGTTTCATGAGAGTTCTCCTCAAGTGAATAAAAGTAAAGTCTTGAGTCCACGACGGGACGCCAAGTCGTTGTGGCTAAGTTAGCCGTTACGGGTTCATTAATGATCACTCTGCTGCTGTGACTTGTTCATCATTTCCATGCACGCCTTCATCATCCGTTCCTTTTCGGCTTGGTTATCCGGATGTTGCACGTTTCTCTGCTGCTCCTCCTGGGCGCGCTGAGCCTGTTCCTGTCGCATGCGCTCCGCCTTGACCTTGCGTCCATGCTCGATGATTTGCCAATCAGGACCTGCGAACGCCGGCAAAGCGGTAGCGAATGACGCTACGCTGAGTAAGGTGAAAAGAAATTTTTTCATGATTGACTCCTTTAACGACTGCAAAAAAGCGAACTCGGCCAAACCTTCCTGCGGCATGTTATAAGCCGTCTACGCTCCGGCCCGGCCAAAAGAGCCGGACCCTTGAGCCACCGTGCAGTGGCAACTCATGTAGTTTCATAGTTGGCCTCTTGGTGTACAGGTTTCCGCAAATTCTCCTTTCTTAACTGACGACGGCGCATCAACAGGTAGACAACCGGAACCACAAACATGGACAACAACGGCGCGGACAACATGCCGCCAACCATGGGCGCAGCAATACGTTGCATGATTTCCGAGCCGGTGCCGGACGCGATCATGATGGGAACAAGGCCTGCAATGATCACCGCCACGGTCATGGCCTTTGGCCGGACGCGCTGTACCGCCCCTTCCCGAATGGCGTCCAACAAATCGGCCTCGGATGACTTTCCGACAGTGACGCGAGCCTCCCAGGCCTGCTTCAGGTAGAGCAGCATGATCACCCCGAACTCGGCCGCGACGCCGGCAAGGGCAATGAAGCCGACCGCGCTGGCGACAGACAGGTGATGTCCGAGTATCCAGAGCAGCCAGATGCCGCCAGCCAGTGCGAACGGCAAGGTGGCCATGATCAGGATGGCTTCGTCAAAGCGCTTGAATGTCAGGTAGAGCAGGACAAAGATCACCAGGAGCGTCGCCGGTACGACAAGCTTGAGCTTCGCGCTGGCGCGTTCCAGGTATTCGAACTGACCGGACCAGGAAATCGAGTAGCCCGGCTGCAGCTTGACCTGCCTGGCGACAGCCTGCTGCATGTCCCGCACCACCGAGCTCATGTCGCGCCCCCGGATGTCGACGTACACCCAGCCGGACAGGCGTGCATTTTCGCTCCTGAGCATGGGCGGGCCGTCATTGATGCGGATCGCCGCTACATCTCCCAAGCGAATCTGTGCGCCGCGCGGCGTCAGGACCGGCAATTGACGGAGGTTTTCGACTGAGTCCCTGATCTCGCGCGGATAGCGGACATTGATCGGGAATCGCTGCAGGCCCTCGACGGTCTCGCCGATGTTGTCGCCCCCAATTGCCGCCGATACGACGCTCTGCACATCGGCGATATTCAAGCCGTAGCGCGCCGCCTGGTCACGGTTGATATTGACGTCGACATAACGTCCACCGTTGAGACGTTCGGCGAGTGCCGAAGACACGCCTGGCACTGTCTTGACGATCCGTTCAATCTCTCCGGCAACGCGGTCGATCTCCTGCAGGCTGGTACCGGCCACCTTGACGCCGACCGGACTCTTGATACCGGTGGCCAGCATGTCGATGCGGTTCCGGATAGGTGGCACCCAGATGTTGGAAAGCCCAGGCACCTTGACCACGCGGTCCAGTTCTTCCACCAGCTTATCCGTGGTCATCCCCGGCCGCCATTGATCCCTTGGCTTGAACTGGATCGTGGTTTCGAACATCTCGAGTGGAGCAGGATCGGTCGCCGTCTCGGCCCGTCCAGCCTTGCCGAAGACGCTTTGCACTTCCGGGACCGTCTTGATCAGGCGGTCCGTCTGCTGAAGCAGCTGCGACACCTTGCCCGCCGACAGCCCCGGTAGCGCCGAGGGCATGTACAGAAGGTCGCCTTCGTCGAGAGGCGGCATGAATTCTCCGCCGAGCCGGGTCATCGGCCAAACGGTGATGAGGGCAATCACGGCGGCAGCGGCCAGGGTCGACTTGGGAAAGCGCAGCACGCCATCGAGTAACGGCCGGTACAGGACGATCAGGAAGCGATTCAGTGGATTCTTCTGTTCATCGGGAATCCGCCCGCGGATCAGGTAACCCATCAGCACCGGGATCAAAGTCACGGCCAGCCCCGCGGCCGCTGCCATGGAATAGGTCTTGGTGAAGGCAAGCGGCGAGAACAGCCGTCCTTCCTGCGCTTCCAGCGTGAACACCGGAATGAACGACAGCACGATGATCAACAGCGAAAAGAACAGTGCCGGACCGACTTCGGCGGCGGCGTCCCCAATGACCCGCCAGCGCGCTTCTCCCTCGAGTCTTGCGCCGGGATGCGTGTGATTCCACGCCTCGATATGCTTGTGCGCGTTCTCGATCATGACGACGGCGGCGTCCACCATGGCGCCCACCGCGATCGCGATACCGCCGAGCGACATGATGTTCGCATTCACCCCCTGGTAATGCATGACGATGAAAGCGATCAGAATCCCGATCGGCAATGTCACAATCGCGACCAGCGCGGACCGCAGATGGAACAGGAAGATTGCGCACACCACCGCAACAACGATGAATTCCTCGACCAGCTTATCCCGCAGGTTGTCGAC
The DNA here is from genome assembly GCF_001412595.2 of Massilia sp. WG5. Lineage (NCBI taxonomy): Bacteria > Pseudomonadati > Pseudomonadota > Betaproteobacteria > Burkholderiales > Oxalobacteraceae > Massilia > Massilia sp. WG5. The sequence continues at coordinate 1,123,326 of NZ_CP012640.2, read as the reverse complement.
AGCCCGTTGGATGAGATTCGAGCGGTCATAGGTCGGGACGATCTCGACCCCTGCGGGCAAGCTCGACTTGAGCGACGTCAGCTTGGCTTTCACCGCATCGATGGTCTCCAGTGCATTCTTCCCTGAGCGCATGACGATGACGCCACCGGCCACTTCGCCTTCGCCATTCAGCTCAGAGATGCCGCGCCGCATTTCCGGCCCCAGCTGGATTCGCGCGACGTCACCCAGCAGCACGGGAACACCAGCCTGGGAGGTCATCAGTGGAATCTTGCGGAAGTCGTCGAGCGATTGCAGATAACCGCTTGCACGGACCATGTATTCAGCTTCGCCCAACTCGAGCACCGAACCGCCGGCCTCCTGGTTTGCCTTTTGTACGGCATCGATGATCACGTTATGCGGGATGTTGTAGGCTCGCAGCTTGTCAGGATCGAGGACAATCTGGTATTGACGAACCATGCCGCCAAGGCTCGCGACTTCCGACACATTGGGCACCGTCTTGAGTTCGTACTTGAGGAACCAGTCCTGGAAGGCGCGCAGCTGCGACAGGTCCATCCTGCCGCTGCGGTCGACCAGGGCATACTCGTACACCCAGCCAACGCCACTGGCGTCCGGCCCGAGCGCGGTCTTTGCCTGTGGTGGCAGGCGCGACTGGACCTGGTTCAAATATTCCAAGACGCGCGAGCGTGCCCAGTAAGGGTCGGTGCCGTCCTCGAACAGGATATAGACGAAGGAATCGCCAAAGAATGAATAGCCGCGCACCGTTTTCGCGCCGGGTACCGACAGCATCGTCGTCGTCAGCGGATAGGTGACCTGGTTCTCGACGATTTGCGGCGCCTGGCCAGGATAGGACGTGCGGATGATGACCTGCACGTCGGACAAGTCGGGCAATGCGTCCAGAGGCGTACGCTGCAGCGCGTAGATGCCCCAGGCCGTGATGCCGACTGTCGCAAGCAGCACCAGGAAGCGATTGAGGATCGACCAGCGAATGAGTTTGGCGATCATTTCCTGGTGTCTCCCATTCCACTCATGCCCTGCATCGCCGGGCCGGCAGGGGAAATGCTGGTGATCTGGAACGCTCCGTCCTTGGTCTGCTGGAATTCGAAGTTCACCGTGTCGCCGACCGCCAGATCTTTCGGCACACCTCCTGCCGGGACCTTGAAGCCCATTGTCATTGCCGGCCACTGCATGCTCGGGATCGGATCGTGCGAAAACGTGATTTCATCCTTGTTGATATTCTCCACCTTGCCATGGGCATGATGCGTCGTCGGCCCCGAGGTTTGCTTGGCGCCGCCCGCCGGCGCCGGACCGCTCAGCCGGTTCGTGGTGCCTCGCAGGCTGGCTTCGGAATCGATCAGGAACTGGCCTGAGACAACAACTTTTTGCCCGACGTCGAGACCTTTGAGGATTTCGGTCTGTCCATTGCTCTCGCGGCCGATCTGGACATCGACGGGCATGAATTTGCCCTGGCCTTGTTCAAGCATCACGACACTGCGCGTACCGGTCTGGATCACTGCTTCCGTCGGCACCGTCAAGGTCTCCGCGCTCGCCGCGGGCGTAAAGTTCACGGTCGCAAACATGCCCGGTACCAGTCGCTGTCCGGGATTGGCCAGTTCGACACGCGCTTTCAATGTGCGCGTTGCCGCCTCGACTTCAGGCAGGATCGCGCTGACCTTGCCCTTCAATACCGTGCCGGGCAGGGCAGGTGCACGGGCTTCCACCCGTGTGCCTGGGCGTACCTCGGCCGACGCGGCTTCAGGTAGCTCGGCGTTGACCCAGACCGTGCTGAGCCCATTGATCCGGAACATAGGCGCGCCCGATGCGATCGTCATCCCTTCACGGACTGTGAGTTCTCCGACCACGCCATTGATAGGCGAGCTGACGGTCAAGCGGGGCTGCACCTTGCCGCTGGACTCGACGCCACGGATTTGCGCATCCGTCATGCCCGCCAGGCGCATGCGCTGTCGCGCCCCTTCCGCCAGTCCGTCCGTCCCGGGACCGTTCATTTTCCTTGCGGTGAGGTATTCCTCCTGCGCCGCTACCCAGTCGGGCACATACAGTGCAGCCAGCGGCTGGCCTTTTTTTACCGGGTCGAGCGGTGCACGCACGAATAGCCGCTCGACGTAGCCGTTGCTACGTGCTTGCACCACGGCAACGTCACGCTCGTTGTACGCGACGTTGCCGACAGCTTCCACGTTGGCGGCAAACCTGGCTTTCGTGACTTCGGCGGTACGCACGCCCAGGTTTTGTTCGACGCGAGGACTGATGCTGATCTTGCCCTCGTCGCCAGCCTCATCCGCATACACGGGCACCAGTTCCATGTCCATGAACGGTGATTTGCCCGGCTTGTCGAATTTCTGGCCCGGGACCATCGGGTCGTGCCAGTAAAGTACCTTGCGTCCGCTGGATTGATTCACACCTGTTCCGTGGGTGGAGGACGCCGTTTGTGGAACGGTCGACATCCCCATCCCTCGATGCATGCCGAGCTTGTACACACCATACCCGCCGGCGCCCAGTGCAGCAGCCACCAGCAGGGCAATTGTTGCTTTTTTTGCATTCATTTAAAATCCTTGTTCGCCCGACTTTTCAGTGGCCGTAGCCGCCGTTTTGCGGAAAGAGAAAATTCAGTTGCGCCCACAGGCGGTCGGTTTCCTGCTCGAGTTGTAATGCCTGCAGGCGCACGTCGATTTCACTGCGCCGGGCGGCGATGACGTCCGCCAGCGTGGCTTTTCCGCCCCGGTAGGCGGCAGCGATCGCGGTTGTTCTCGAGTTGGCCAGAGGAGTCAGTTCTTTCTCAAACCGGGTTTGTCGCTGTCTGTCCGTATGCCACTCGTTTAACATGGCACGCACTTCGGCGACATGGGCACGCAGCATATCTTCGCGCTCGGCCCTCGCCTGTTCGACTTGAGCCAGCTTGGAAGACAGTTCGCGGTCCTGGCGGTTTTTCTGGTCCCACTGCAGCGGCACCGACAGGCCAACCGACACCATGTCCGAATACCCTGGGCCGCGTTGTTGCACTGCGACCTCAACGCTCCAGTCCGCTTTCTTGTTGGCTTTTGCAAGTTGGGCTTCTGCGACTGCGATGTCTTCCTGCCTTGCGAGCACGGCAAGCTCCGGGTGGTGGTTAAGCTGGGTGTCGAGTGTGGCTTCGTCGAGGCGGATGGTATCGACCGCCGGCTTGGCGCCCAACGGCTGCTGCGCTGCGTCACCGATCCAGCGCGCCAGTGCGATCTTGGCGTTCCCGATGCGGCGGTCGATATCGCTGGCCTTGTCTTCCAAAGCCGCGAGTGCGCTGCGCGAACTGAAGATGTCAGCCTGGCTGCCGCGGCCGGCCCGATACGCGGACTCGGCCGCCTGGATTTCCAGCTTCGCCTGATCTATCTGTTCGGCTATTGCGGTCGACATGGCTTCGGCGTAGTAACGGTCCAGCCAGGCGAGGGCGGTTTCGCGTTCGACTGTCGCGGCCGTAGCCGCTTTCTCCGCAATGGATTTTTCCGCTTCGCGTTCAAAGCGTTCGGCACGCAGGCGACGTTTGTCAGAGCGCGTCAGCTCTTGCATCACGCCGATGCGTCGCATTGTCATGAAATCTCGCGTCAGGCTGAAGCGATCTTGCCCATTGATCGGCAGGTTATCGATACCGACCTTCAAAACCGGATCGGGGAGCTGACCGGCAGCGACTGACATCTCCCGTGACGATTGGGCTGCGTAGTCTTTTGCCGCTACCATTCGCGATCGCTCGACAGCGAGCTGTTGAGCGCCAGCCAGCGTCAATGGCGTTTCGGCGGCAAACGCACGGTTGCCAATGGCAACCACGACAACAAGCAAGATTGCGCGGAAAGACCGGGCAGCCGAATGATGCGCCAAGCGTGGCGCAATGAAACTTGGGGACAACATTGAACCTCCAGAATGCATTGAGTAACACCGCTCGCGCAAAGGCGCAGCGATGAGGAATCAAGCAAACTGGAAAATCAAATGCGGAAACAGCAGTTGCGAATGGCTATAGGCGGTGCCGTCGCATAGGTGAGGAAGGCGGGAATAGGCGAGCCGAGAGGCCGCTGGTAGGTCAATGTGATAAGGCTTATCGGAAGCCCGTATCCGACGGCCACGAAAGGCGACAGGGGGGGCGTCGCAGGCTTGTCGAGCGATTGCTTGTCTGTCTGGTGGGACGCATGGCACAGACTGGGCTGTTCCATATCCACGTCGTGACATGAGCTCATGTCAGCTGGCTTCGCCTGCATGGACGAGGTCAGCTGGTCGTCATGCCCCAGGTTGAATGCCGGGCACGCATATGCCGAGACGGCAAGCTGCATGAACAATATGCTAAACAGCAATATTGTTGCGGCTAACAGTCGGGATGTGCGCGGAATTCTCATAATTACAGTGAAGTTTAAAACCGCCACATATCTTTGTCAATTACGCAGACCTTAAATGAAGGCGCTACGTAGGCCTTGGACGCGCGATGGCTTCGTTCAGCGCAGCCATCCCACTGCCATCACCGCCGATAACACGCTATCGGGCGAAATTCCGAGAGCGAGGGTGCCGGCCGTGGCGATCGCTGCGGCCGCCGCGTAGCCGGCGCCGACCGGGATGCGGGCTGACTGCGGGGGGGCCTGCGACGTCGCCTCCATGAACATGTCGGCCACGACGAGCGCATAGTAATACAGCCCGACCGCCATATTAATTGCGCCAGCGATGGCGAGCCACGCCATGCCGCCGTCGATGGCTTGCGTCAGCAGCAGTATCTTGCCGGCAAAACCGGCGAGCGGTGGGATACCGGCAAGCGACAGCAAGGCCAGCGTCAGCACGGCGGCCAGCCAGGGAGCGCGACGTGCCAGTCCGCGTACGACGTCGCGCGCGTCGCTTCCGGTGTGGCGCTCCAGCACGCCGATGACCGCGAATGCGCCCAGGTTCATCGCCAGGTAGGTCAGCAGGTAAAAGCTTGCCGCCGGCACTCCTCCCGGGCTGCGGTTTGCCACCGCCACGCCGATCAGCACATAGCCTGCCTGGGCGATGCTGGAGTAGGCCAGGAGCCGTTTCAGGCTTTGCTGGCGCAGCGCCGCAAGATTGCCGAGCGTCATGGTACCTACTGCGAGCACGCCGATCAGCGGCGACCACTGTGGAGCATAGGCCGGCAAAGCCTCCAGCAGGAAACGCAGTAGCGCGGCGAAGGCGGCAATCTTCGGCACCACCGAGATAAAGCCGGTGGCCGGCGCGCTGGCGCCCTGGTAGACGTCGGGTGCCCAGAACTGGAACGGCACCAAGGTGATCTCGAACCCATAGCCGACCAGCACAATGCCCGCAGCCACCAGAAGCCACACCGGATCCGCGCGATGGAGGCCGCGCGCGATACCGGGCAGGTCGAGGCTGCCGGTCAAGCCATACAGGAAGGTCATGCCATACGACATGATCGCCAGCGCGGCGCTGGCGTAGATAAAATACTTGAGGGTGGCTTCCTGCGCCTTGAGGTCGGTGCGCATCAGCAGCGCCAGCAGATAGGAGGCTATGCTGAGTATTTCAAGAAACAGCACGATCAGCGCCAGGTCCAGGCCGGAAACCAGGCCTAGCCCGCCGACCGTCGCAAACAGCAGTGGCATCGCGACCTGTGCCTGCGCGCGCCGCCCGCGAAAATGGGACGCCAGCATCAGCAGCGATAGCAAGGCTGCGGCTTCGATCAGGAGCTTGTAGAGTACAGCAAAGCGGTCCACGGCCCAGGTGCCGCAAAATGCCGCGGCGGCCGGGTAGTTCCACGTGCGCGCGGTGAGCACCATGCTGGCTACCAGCCCGGCCCCCGCGACGAGCGCCGGCAAACCGCGCCAGCGACCACGCGCGAAGCCGGCCACTGGCACCAGTGCCAGCGTAAGCGCAGCCAGCAGCATTTCCGGGACCACGGCCCACAGGTCCATGCAGCCGGCGCTTGGCATCGGCAGGCGCATCAGGAGCCCGCCAAGGCGGAGGACGCGGCCGCGATCATTGGCATGATCGTGCCGGGCAGCACGCCGATCAGTACCGACAGGGCCGCCAGCGTACCGGCGCTCCACGACTCGTGCATGGACATTGGGGGCAGATCCGGCATTGCTTCCGGCGGTTTGCCCAATAACAGCCTGCCGAGCATGTGCAGGTAGAGGCCGGTGGTGATGACCAGGCCCAGCACGGCGATGGCGCCGATCCACATACTTATTAGCAGGGTGGCGCCGATCACCTGGAACTCGGCGATGAATCCTGACAGCCCCGGCAGGCCTAGCGAGCCGAACGACAGTACGGCAAACAGCCCGGCGTAGCCCGGCAAGCGACCCAGAAGGTCGCCGAAGCGGTCGATGTCGCGGGTGCCGGCGCGATGCTGAAGCATGCCTATCATTAAGAACATTGCCCCGGTCAGCAGGCCGTGACTGACCATCTGGACCGCGGCCCCATTCACGGCGAGGTGCGCCAGGTCGGGGTTGCCGCCGACTATGCCGAGCCCTGCGACCGGCAATGCCAGCAGCACGAAGGCCATGTGGTTGACCGAGGTGTAGGCTACCAGCCGCTTGAGGTCGCGCTGGCCCAGCGCGGCGAGCGAGCCGTACAGAAGCGAGACCAGCGCCAGCGGAATGACGAGCCAGGCAAAGCGCGCCACCGTACCCGGCATTGTCGGCAACAGAATTGCCAGCATGCCATATCCCCCCATCTTCAGTTGAAGGCCCGCGAGCACGACGCTGCCCTCGGTGGGCGCCTCGACGTGGGCGTCGGGCAACCAGTTATGTAGCGGGAAGGCCGGCAGCTTGACCCCGAAGCCAAATAGCAGAGCGAAAAAGACAGCCGCTGCCGCACCCGGTGAGCTGGCCAAGGGCCGGGCCGCGATGATCGCCGGCAGGGAAAAGGTATGCGGCGTCATCGATAAATACAGCGCCAGAAAGCCAAGCAGCATCGCCAGGCTACCCGCACGGGTATATAGGAAAAATTTCATGGCGGCGTAGGACCGGCGTTCGCCGCCCCAGATGCCGATAATGAAATACATCGGCACCAGGCCGATCTCGAAGAACAGGTAGAACAGCAGCAGGTCGCGTGAAGCGAACACCCCCATCAGGCCGGTCCCCAGCAGCAGGAACAGGAAGGCGTGCAGGCGTGTCCGTTCGCCGTGTTCAGGAAGGACGTACACCATCACGGCAACAAGGAGCACTGCCGTGAGCATCAGCAACGCGAGGGAAATACCGTCCAGTGCAACATCGTAGCTGGCGCCGATGCTCGGGATCCAGGGCAACGTCTCGCGCCACTGCAGGCTCTTCGTCGCGGGATCGAAGCCGGACCACAGCAGCACCGCCAGCACCAGGGTCGCAAGCGCTCCTGCCAGCGCGAGGCGGCGTACCAGCGATGGACGCAAGCCGGGCAGCACCAGCAGCACCAGGCCGCTGAACAAGGGAAGAAAGATGGTGAGACTGAGCATGGTACGACCCTTTGTTTTTGTTGATGACAGGCTATTTGAGGTAGAGCAGCGCTGCGGCCACCAGCACCACCATGGTCCAGGCGAAAAGTCCCAAGGTGTACAGGTACAGTTTGCCGGTCTGCACGGCGCGCATCCGGCCGCCACCGGCCTGCAACAGACCTGCAAGCGCATCGGCCGCGGCGGCGAAGGCCGAACTTTCTGCTTGTTCGGTGCCGTCGGCCAGGGAGCGGGCGGTTCGTGCCAGGCCGCCTGCGCTGGCGTCGAGTGCGGACTCAATGCCGGCTAGGCCCCTGCGACCGCTGCCTGAAATCGTGTAGGCGGCGGCCACCAGATGGCGGACCACGCCGTCCAGCCAGCGTTCCAGGGTCTCGGCGGCGGCTGCCATATTCCAGACCAATGCGCAGGCCGCGCTCACCAGGCCCACGAGGGGGCTTTGCAGCCTCAACACCGCCGTCCCGAGTACTGGCGCGGCGCCGCGCCGCCAGGCGCTGGCCGCGCCCAGCAGCAGGCCGCCGGCGCCGGCACCCAGCGCGCCCAGGTGAACCGCGAGAGAGGAGGACGCGACGGGAGAAAAAGGCAACAGCGGCCCCATACCCTTGAGAAGCGGCGTGATCAGGGCCGCGCCAAATGCCGTCCCCAGCATGCCCAGTCGCATGGTGCGGCCGACCGCGCCTGTATTGCCTTCGCCCGCCCTGGTCGGTCCCCACAGAAGCAGCGCCGCGGCGCGGCCGATGTACATGCCGGCCAGCAGCAGCAGCGCCAGCACAGCAAGCCCTTGAGCCGGGCCCGTACGCCAGGCGGCGCCGAGGATGGCGTCGTGGCTGGTTTCGGTGAACAAGGGTTCGATGCCGGCCAGTGCCAGCGCGCCGACGGCAAAACAGGCCGCAGTGACAGGCAATACCCGCCAGATCCCGCCGAGCTCGCGCAGGTCGCGCGTGCCCGCATGTTTGTCGATGCTGCCAGCGCACATGAACAGCGTCGACTTGAACAGGCCATGTGCGACCAGGTGCAACGCGGCAGCGTACGGCGCCCCGAGTCCGACAGCAAGCAGCATCTCGCCCAGCTGCGAGATGGTCGACCAGGCAAGAAGGCGCTTGAGGTCAGTCTGTGCGGTGGCCAGCAGGGCGCCAGTGGCGGCGCTCAGGAGGCCGAGCCAGAAAATGACCGCGCGCGCGTCCGCCGTCGCTGCCAGCAGCGGGTACAGGCGCAGCATCAGGTAGACGCCAGCCGCTACCATCGTGGCCGAGTGCAGTAGCGCCGATACCGGGGTTGGCGCGACCATTGCGTCCGGCAGCCAGAGCGACAGCGGCAGCTGAGCACTCTTGCCGACAGCGGCACTGAAGAACAGCAGCGCTAGCAAGGTGGCGAACGCCGGCGGCAGGGCCCCGGCACTGGCCAGTTCGAGGAAGCGGGCGATATCCGTGGTGCCGGTAGCGTCAAGCACCAGCAGCCAGCCGAGCAGGAAGCCGACGTCGCCGATGCGTGTCATCAGGAAGGCCTTGGCGGCTGCTGATGCCGAGCCCGGCTCCCGATGGTGGAAGCCGATCAGCAGCCACGATGCCACCCCGACCAGCTCCCATGCCGCAAACAGCAGGACGAAGGAACTGGCCAGCACCAGTGCGAGCATGGCGCCGACGAACAGACCGAGTTCGGCAAAGAAGCGCGCGCGCAAGGGCTCACCGCGCATGTAGCCGGCGCCGTAGACCAGCACCGCGAGCGCGACCGCAGCCACCAGTACCGCCATCGACCAGCTCAGGCCGCCAAGCTCGAGGCCCGCCTGCAGCACTCGCCCGCCACTTTTAAACCAGACAGCGCGCACTGTGGTCCGCGTGCCGTGCAAAAGCAGCAGTGCACCGAGCGCGGCCCCCGTTGCGCCGATCACGAGTATGGGCGGCAAGCGCGGATAGTGTTGCGCAACGCCCTGCGGCAGCGACCACACGACGAGGCTGGCTATCAGCGGCAACAGCGGCACCGCCAGGAGCAGCGCGCTCATCCCTTGAGCTCCGTATAGCTGTCGACCTGGACATCCTTGCGCTGGCGGTAAAGCAGAAGCATGATCGCCAGGCCGACAGCCATTTCGACGGCGCCGACGGTCACCAGCATGATGAGGAAAATCTGCCCGGAATAGTCGTCCGGCTGCACGAAGCGCCAGAATGCGATGACGTTCAGGCCAGCGGCATTGAGCAGCAGCTCGATTCCCATCAGGATCATCACGGCCGAGCGTTGTGCGACCACGGTATATACGCCGATCGCGAATAGCGCAGCGCTGACCAGCAGGTAGGCAGTCGGCGGTATTGTCATGACCACTTTCCTTCCTCGTGGCCGGGGGCGGGGCCAGACTCTGCTGGCGGCGGATCTTCTGGGCGCGCGACCGGCAGTGCGCGTCCGGGCGCCTCGGCATGCTGGTTGGTGCGCGCAAGAAACACGGCGCCAAAGATGCCGAGCAGGATCAGGAAGCCGGCGCCCTCGAACGCGATCATGTATTTGTGCATCAGCATCATGCCGACCGCACGGGCCGAGTCGGGATTGGGGTGTTGCCCTGCCACCGGCCAGTCGGGACGCAGCAGCAACAGCGCGAACAGGCCGATTCCGATGGCCGCCGCACCCCAAGCGGCGACGGGGCGCACCGGCGTCACCATCGACATGTCCATGTCCATGCCGCCCATGTCCCCCATCTTGTCCATGTCGCCGCATGACGTACTGCCATGGTCCATATGGGCGTGGTCCATGCCACCGTGCGAGCCGTGGCCGGCCGCCTTGTCTGCATGGTCCATCTCGTCACGATTCATCGCGTCGTGACCCGCGTCCTCCTTCAGACTGCTGCCAGTATCGTCATCGGCCTTCTCGTCCGGCTCCGGCTCCGGTTGGAGACCCCGACTGAAGAAGCGCTCGATCGGGCTCATCATGTCCGGCATGCCCGCCATCATGGACCCGCCGGGATCGTGCATGAACAGCACCATGAACAGGATCATGACCAGCATGCCGCCGATGTACATCATGATTTGAAGCAGCCCCATCAAGTCGGCGGCGAGCAGGATGAATAAGCCGCCCACGCCAATGAACGATGCCATCAGGAATATGCCGCTGCGGAACATGCTCATCGTGGTCGCCATGCCGAGCGCACCGGCGAGCGCGAGGAAGGCACATAAGCCGAAGGCAACCAGCACTGCTGTCTGTTCCACATTCATCCAGTGGGTCCGATCTTCAACAAAATGAGACCGCCGACCAGCAGCACATTTGCCAAGCCCAGGGGAATCAGCACCTTCCATGACAGCCCCAGCATTCTGGCCACACTCAAGGGCCGGACCATTCGCCCGCCGGCGAGCATCAGGATCATTAGTCCCAGCGTCTTCAGCGCCATCCATAATGGGGCCGGAAGCCATGGGCCCGACCATCCGCCGAGGAACAGCACCGCGCCCATGGCGGCTACCAGCAGCAGTAGGCCCGACAGCGCAAGCCGCCAAATCAAGGCTTCTGGCCCGGTGCTGACGCCGAGCACGCCACCTACCACGCTATCCGCGAACGGTTCCAGGAACGGTGCCCGATAACACTGCATCAGCCCTGTCACGAGGTATAGCGCGAAACCGAGCGGCTGCAGTACGATGAACCATACTCCCTGCTGCGCCTCGACGATGCGTGTCGTGGACAGGGACTTTGCCATCATGATCGTACCGACCACGGCCATACCGAGAGGCACGACGTAAGCCACGAGCTGGGCCACCGCGCGATAGCAAGCCTCGACCGCGTGGCCTGTGTTGGCACCCCAGCCGGACAGGGCAATGCCGAGCACGGCGAAGTCGATCACGACGATGAAATAAAACACGCCAATCTGCAAGTCCTCGCCGACCAGTGCCGGTCCAAACGGCATCACGACGGCGCCGAGCAAGACCGCGGCCAGCGCGACCGCGGGACCGATCGGATACAGCCAGCGGTCCCGTCGACCCAGGTGGACGGCCGCGGTTCCCGCCTGATGCATGGCCCCCGGCTCCCCGCGCATCAGCACCCGTTCAATGCGTCCGCTCACCCAGGCCCCTGCGAGCAGCGCCAACGTGACCAGAAGGGTTTTGCCGGCTATTCCCATTTAAGGCCACCCATTGCCCAGGCATACAGGATGCCGGTCGAGAGCAAGGCGATAAAAACCAGCATGTCGAGGAAGGCGGAAATGCCGAGGTCGGCGAACACGACGGCCCAAGGGTACATGAAGATCATTTCCATATCGAAAGCGAGAAAGATCAGCGCATACACGGGAAAGCCGATGTGGAATTGGGCCCAGGCAGCTGGCGGACTGGGTTCGCGTTGCGGCTCTCGACTCTTGCCCGAGATCGCGAACGCCAGGAGTCCCATGCCCGCAGCAATGAGCACGATGAGGCCAGCCATGCCGTAGGCCGATACACTCTGTTCAAGCATTCCGTTCTCCCGTCCGACGTGGTGCGAGGAAACACGCTGACATCCTGCTGCGAATAGGGCTCACAGCATGGGCGTGTACATAATCAGTTGGCAAAATCGTACAGCAGAGAGCTCCCAAGGGCCGCACGAATCGATTCCATTGGAGACATGATGGCTCGAAAGGATTTAAAACTGTGCAGCTCAGGCGCTCATATTCGCCGCCGGCCGCGTGAGCACCGCAAACGCGATGCGAAAAAGGCAACGCTAATCAGAATGAAGATTACATTTTTGTAATCCGTTCGTCACTCTTCTTATACTTTCTAGCGTCTACGATAGGCCTTAAGCGAACATACATGATTTTTCGCACTTCCATTCTTGAAAGTCGATTAGTCAAGAAGTACACAGTCAGTGAATTTGGAGGTGTTTGTAATGTGTAGCTTAAAAACCATGCTTAAGATCGGTGTAATGATGTCAGCCATCACAGGTCTCCTGTATATATCGGTACCAGAAATACGGTCGTTGATTCTTACGGCTGCGCCTACACTTGTTTTTCTCCTGTGTCCTATTTCCATGTTCTTGGGAATGAGGCTAATGGGAGGTAAAGGATGCGAATCTCGCGAAGCAGAACAGCAAAAAGCTGCCTCTCTGGTGTCTATTGACAAGCGCGAGCCGGCCTTGGGTGAATTTAAGCGGTAAGCCTGCATGGGCATCCTTGCTTTCACATTGATGCAGTTCCTTCTGCAGTTTTCTTCATCGGCTAAGCCTCTTCTGTGATAATTTTCGAAGCAGTCATCGTGTAAAAAGCGTCAGGACGACCACTATGTCTACCTGATGGGAAGGACCTGCAATGCCGAAAATAGAAGTTTATGCAAATCCAGACTATGCTCCCGAAGGTGCATCTTTCGAAGTTCAATCTGGAAAGTCGCTGTGTGATGCGCTCCTCGAGCATGGGATCGAGATTGAACATGCCTGTGGTAAAGTCGGCGCGTGTACGACATGCCATGTGATCGTAAGGGCGGGCGCAAGTTCGCTTCCCGTGGCAACCGATAAAGAGGAGGACATGCTCGACCGTGCATGGGGGCTTGAGCCGACATCCCGGCTCTCATGCCAAGCGGCCGCCAGGACTACTGACTTGGTTATCGAAATACCGAGATATTCGATAAATCATGCGAAGGAACTACCGTGAAGGTTTCTTTAAAGCGTGGTAGCAATCAAGCAATCAAGCAATTGGGAATCGGTAATTATTTACGGCCTCGGTTTCGACGTATTGCAACACAGCCGTCCTTCTGGACGGCTTGCGCATTATAGAAAGATCAACACTTCCGGAAATTAGCATCATAGATCGAATTCACATTGTACGCAAAGCGATGAAAGGTATGAATGCACGCCAATAACGAAAATGTTCCACTTTGGGATGTCATTATAGTCGGCGGAGGGCCGGCTGGAATGAACGCCGCCTTGGTTCTCGGCAGATGTCGGCGAAAAGTGTTGATGTTTGATGAAGGTGTTCCACGCAATGCTGTATCTCATGCCTTGCATGGTTTTTTGAGCCGGGATGGCATTCACCCGTCGGAACTTCGTGCAATAGCCCGGCAAGAGCTAAAAGAATATCCTTCGGTTAAGGTTGACGATGACCGGATAGTTGACGCAATACGTACGGATATCGGTTTTTCAGTAACTAGTCGAGATGGCCGAGTTTTCTTCGCACGCAAACTGCTACTCGCAGGCGGTGTTGTCGACGAACTGCCACAGCAGCCAGGGTTTCGCGAGCTTTACGGGGTAGGGCTGTTTCATTGCCCTTATTGTGATGGATGGGAGATGCGCGACCAACCTCTTGCAGTGTATGGCCGCGGAGATCAGAAGGGAGGCGGTCTTGCACTTGAGATGACTCATTGGAGTCGAGACATTGTACTGTGCACCGACGGCGATTCCGAGCTGAGCAACCAATTCCGTCAGCGTCTTATCGCCAACGGTGTCGAACTGCGAGAAGAGCCGATTCTACGTTTAGAAATTCTCGCTAATACACCGTATTCCGCCTCGTTCGATATCGTGTTTTCGTCGGGATCAACACTGCGCCGCTCAGCATTCTTTTTCAATACCGGCCGACAGCAGTCGACCGATCTGGCAAAGCGCCTTGGTTGTGACATGTTCGACCCGAAAGGATGTGAAATTGACAACGATCAGCAAATGACGCCTGTTCCGGGGCTTTACGTTGCTGGCGATGCATCGCGTGATGTTTTGCAGGTGATCGTTGCAGCAGCTGAGGGAGCTCAGGCAGCTATCGGGATCAACACAGCGTTGCTGAAAGAAGATTTAAAGTGACCAAGGTCACAGATCAAGTTCTCGGTTGCTGAGCGAAGTTAAATTGGCAGACTGGTCGAGATGGTGGCGATCAACATCGGCAACGCTGCAGCAGTTATTAACGAGAAAAATTGCAACGGGGTAGCGTGGCGCCGCTAAAGCAGTTTCTTATTGCTCAGAGAACACGGAGCAAGCATGTTGGATGGTTCGTATGACCTACATAGTTACCGAAGCGTGCATCAGATGCAAGTACACTGATTGTGTTGAGGTTTGTCCTGTGGATGCATTCAGAGAGGGGCCGAATTTCCTTGCGATCGACCCCGATACGTGTATCGATTGCAGTCTGTGTGTGCCCGAATGTCCCGTAGAGGCTATTTTTCCAGATAGTCATGTGCCCGAAGAACAGAACGTATTTATTCAGCTGAACTGTGATCTGGCGGGTAAATGGAAAGTGATCGTGAGGCCGAGACCTCCTCTTCCAGACGCTGACTATTGGGCTCGAATTACCAAAAAGTTAATTTATCTTGAGCGGTGAGGTTCGGCCGCGCTGTGTGAACCGAGAGCGCGGCCGATATAGAGCCTGCGGCTCTGGCAGGCGGGTGATGAAATCACAGGATCGGAAATCATGCAGCGTATTGCGGCGCCAATGGTCGGTGAGTTGCTATCCGCCCTATTGCTGTCGATGTTTATGGTGCCAGTGGTGTACATGTTGATGCGCCGTCGGGAGCTACAATTAGAGAATGTCCGGAAAGCTGAAGCCAACGAGGCTGTTCATGAAAATACATGAGTTACGACGACGGGATAGCACGAGTCGTACAGGTTTCAGGAATGCTTGAGAGACTGGGTTAAGACGTTCACGCCAATTGTCGCGTTCTAATTAACATTTTTGTAATCATTATAGGAGTCAATCCAATAGGGAGATTATTGGACCTTTTTCTGGTCAGGCGAAACCCAAGTTCCATGAGCGCGCATTAGGTCTGAGGGCATATCGTCAGGAATTGCTTGCTTCGAATATTGAAAATTCTGACACGCCGGGGTACAAAACTGTAGACATCGACATTAACACTGCTATCAAAAGTGGCCGGCCATGACGGTGGGCATCTCGGTCAAGGACTTGACGCTGTTCGACAAGCTCGCGGTCAACAGGAGCGGTCGAAAGCAGGAAGGATCGGACTACGTCGTGACTGCCGTGCAGTAACGAGCGCCGCGAAGGGGTGGCAAGAGTCATCGGCATATGTCGCCCTGCCTGTCAGACAAAAGGAGTAGCAATCATGTGCAGCGTAAAGACCATAGTCAAGGTCGCGCTCGGGATAGGAGCGTTACTTATCCTCGGATATCTGCTGTTTCCGGAATCGCGAGCATTGATCGCGGCTGCGGCGCCGTATCTGCTAATACTGGCATGCCCGCTGGGGATGTACTTCATGATGAAGGACAAGAATACGCCGGAAGAAAGGGAACCGGAGCGCGACGGGAAGTGAGCGATCGGGAGACAGTGTCCGACGCTTCAACCATGTGCCGCCCGCAAAGGCGGTGAAGGAGATGTCATGGAAGACATGAACGGATTTGCCCGCCACTATGGCCACTGGGGATTGGTCGTCGTGATCGTCGTGGCGGTGTCCTGGATACTGTATCGATTCGCTGCGCCACGAGGCTGGCGCGAGTGGGCCGGCACCGGCCTGCTCCAGGCGTTCATCATCGCACTCTATGCGGAGATGTACGGTTTTCCGTTGACCATCTATCTGTTGACCGGCTTCCTCGGTATCGACATTCCGCTTGACGCCATGCCCGGACATCTGTGGAGCGCGCTGCTCGGCTACGGCATGGTCGGCGGCATGATTGAAATGCTTCTCGGCGGCGTCTTTATCCTGTTCGGATTGTTGCTGCTGATCGTCGGCTGGAGAAGCGTGTACCGGGCAAGGCAGGAAGGACGCTTTGCCAGAGATGGCCTCTATGGCGTGGTTCGCCATCCGCAATATACCGGCATCATGCTGGCCGTATTCGGTCAGATCGTGCATTGGCCGACCGTCATTACCTTGGCGCTCTTTCCTGCAATTGTGCTTGTGTATGTCCGGCTCGCGCGCAAGGAGGAACAAGACATGATCGCGCGCTTCGGCGCGGCGTACCAGGAGTATATGCGGCAGGTTCCGCGGTTCTTTCCGCGTCGTGGCGAGTGGGGCCGGCTATTCGAAGCAATCAGGGTATGACGGATCCGCGTGTTTAATTTGCCAACGCCGTTTCCTTCATTGAATGCAGCAAAGACGTTCAACGGCTTCTCAGGATCATGCGATGAATATTGGTGAGGCGGCCAAACACTCGGGTGTGTCGGCCAAAATGATTCGCTACTACGAAGGCATCGGGCTTGTCCAGCGCGGCCAACGGTCGGAGTCCGGCTACCGGATCTATTGCGAGAGCGATTTGCGCATCCTGCGCTTTCTCAGGCGCGCGCGCAACGTCGGCTTTTCGATCGAGGAAATTCGGGAACTGCTTTCGCCTCTGGCGAATCCGGCGCAAAGAACAGCGGAGGCCCGCGTGCTGGTGCAGGCGTGCATCGGAGAATTGGACCGTCGCATCGAGCAAGCGGTCGCCATGCGCGACGCTCTTAATCATCTGGCACGGACTTGCGACGGAAAACACAAGCATTGATGGACGAGAAAACCATGACGAATCCATTGTCCCTGATCAAGCCTGCGCCCGGCGCGTGGAAAAGCAGCTCGGTGGCATTCTGGGCGTGAAGCGCGCCGGGCTCAATTTAGCCAGCGCCCGGGCGACCGTCGAATACGACGCCGCGCGTGTCGGCATCCGCGACCTAATCGCTGCAATCGAGCGTACCAGTTACCCTTATCGATACCTATTGCGACCCGCTGTCGCTGTGATGTACCAACGCGTTGCGTTGCGTTCCGGCTGGCGCGCTTACAGCGCCTGCTCCAGGGCGTCGAGGGCGAAATCGGTCCGCATCGAGCTGCTCACCCACCAGCCAACGATCCGCCGAGCAAAACGTCGATGACGAAGGTCACGTAGACGAAGCCCTGCCACGTCGAGACGTACGGGTGAGTAGACCGTGGGAATTTCACCCACGGCCCCTCTCAGAACCGGATGTGAACCTCTCAGCTCATCCGGCTTCCATCATCCAGCCGATGGGACATATCCGATTTCCAGTGCACGAAGGCACTTTCAAACTGACGCGCAAGTCGCCGGAGGGCGCGGCCTGCTCGGGTTTTATGCCGAGCGAGGTGCTTGTACTTACGCATCATCCAGCGCGTCATGTAGCCATTGGAACTTTGCCGCCACGCTAGCCAGCTGAGCTCCGCTTTTTAACGGTACAGCAACCATCATCCCGTTCTTGCTCCTGGCGCTTAAGGCAGCGCTGCGATGACCCTTGCCCTAGACTGCGCTCTGGTGGTACGGAACAGTATTGACTGTCTGCTAAATTGCGGCGCTATCTGAAAATTACAGAAATGTAACTCCCCTGTCATTCTTATGTTTCGGCTCAGATATTAAGATGTTTGCGTAGTTGGGAAGGATTTGATTTTCAGAACATTTGTTATAAGGAGTATTTGTCATGAAAAAACTGTTAGTTGCTTCTATGCTGTTTGCTGCCTCGGCTGCCTCGTTCGCGTCAGCACAGGACGAAAAACTGGTTCCACTCAAGAGTGGAGAGACTCTTCACGTCTATGCAGACGGAAAGATGGCAATGGAGGACAAGTACGGCCACCCTACAGGCATGAAACCAGGTCAGATCATGGAAACCAAGGATGGCCAGAAAATGATCATGCGCGGTAACGAAACGGCTCGTCTCGACATGCAGCTGCAAATAGATAACGGTGGACGGCGATAAGGTCCACGCTTATCCTTTGAAGAGGAGACCGACAGCTGGTTCTTATGCGACCGCCGGGCCGTAGGATTAAAAGCTGACCCAAGCTTTTTAGAGGTACTCGGTCCGGCATTTTTTGGCACGAGGGATGGCGTGTATGACAGACGCCAACGGAGTTAAACTGCTAAGTAAGTATGCGGAATTTCGTGCTGCGCCGCGGTGAGGTATCACTCGGCGGCCAGCCCGATGCTACTTTGCTCGCCCGTCGTGTGCTTTTCATGACGCCGGCCGTTGAGCAAAGCCCTACCTCGGGTACACACGAGAAGTTCAAATAGTCGGCTAGAGCAGAAGGCGGGAGGTGTCCAAATTGTGAAACCTCCCGTGCCACTTGTGCTTCTCCAGCAAGCTTGTGTCGCTAAAGCCGGGGCTGACTTGTGCTCCATGCTACGCCGCCGGCGCTTCGACGGCGGCCGTATTTTAGAGCAAATCCGAATTCCCGCTCGAACAAGCGAAGTACTTCACCACATGTGTCTGGCGCACGTTGCGATCCCACCGGTGGCAGCTCAAGCCGCGGTCGACGTATGGTATCAACGTAACCATCGTCCTAGACGTTGTGTCCCCAACCGTGGCCAAGAAACGCACACCTCGCGTAAACACTTCTCGTCGCTGCAAACTCGGTGTCGGAAGGATGACTGCTCGTCGGAGCGTCAGGGTAACGCATTCGTGCCCCTGCTCACCGCACGGTCAGGGCGGTTGAGTGATGGATCGTGGCCTCACCAGCATACGGAATAGGGAAGCAACATTGTCCTAGAGTGAGCCGTCCTTAAGCGGTTGAGACCAGCCTACATCCGGTCCTTCCAACCCGTGTATATTGCATCTTTTTCGTTTCAGTTTTATCACATCGCCATGAAAATTCTCGTTATTGAAGATGAGCCGCGTGCTGCCGAATACCTGAGACAAGGTTTGTCCGAGCACGGTTACGTTGTCGATACGGCTATTAGCGGCGCTGATGGACTGCACAAAGCCCTCGAAACGGATTATGACTTGGTGTTGCTTGATATCATGCTTCCCGGCTTTGATGGCTTTGCCGTGTTGTCTGCCTTACGAAGCGGAAAGCAAACGCCAGTGCTGATGCTAACCGCCAGAGGAAGCATGGACGATAAAATCAGGGGATTCGATTTAGGAGCAGACGACTATTTGGTCAAGCCATTCGATTTTTCCGAACTTTTGGCCCGAGTACGCGCGATAGTAAAGCGCGGGAATGCCGCGCCATTGGACAGTGTCCTGTGCGTAGGCAACCTCCAGGTCGATTCTGTCAGACACCGGGCGATACGCGGCGGTAGCCCTATCGACCTGACGGCAAAGGAATTTGCGTTGCTTGTACTGCTGATGCGGCGAGCCGGAGAAGTGCTCTCCCGAACGCAAATTGCGTCCTTGGTATGGGATATTAACTTTGATTCCGATACGAACATTATAGATGTCGCGATAAAGCGCTTACGCGCCAAGGTTGATGACCCTTTCGACGTCAAACTCATTCACACCGTGCGAGGTGTCGGCTATGTTTTTGAGCTGCGCACATGAAAATACGTAGTCTTGCGCTCAAGCTGGCATTACTGGTCGGGACACTTGGCTTGCTCCAAAGCCTTGCAGTGCTTGGTTTCTCGTATAGCACGATGTCGGCGAACTTGGCCCAGCAAAAGCGAGATTTACTTAAAGGAAATGTAGTTGAGGCGCGGCACCTGCTTGACAAGGAAACGAACCTTGCCGCGCTCAGTAGCGCAGCCTATCGACTTTCGGACTTGTTATCAGGACATGAGGGACTGCACGTCGCTGTAGCGAGACCAGGTAGCAGTACAGCGCTAGTAGCGTTCAGTCCTATCGGGGTGGAATCTGTCCGCAGGCTTCATACCGACACGTGGGGAGCAGATGCGTTCCTTGATTGGCGTATGCCACAGTCAGATGCCCCAATGCTCTCGATCGTTGTGTCAAGCGAGGTCGTCAGCGGCGAGGGATATGTGCTCTTGCTAACCTCGGACCGGAGCAACGACGAAGAATTACTGTCAAAGCTTCTATTTACAGCACTTACCGCTGCTCCATTTGCGTTGGTGATTGTTTCGCTCGGAGCCTGGACGATTGTGAGTATTGGATTGAGGCCATTGAGTCGCTTCCGCGCTGCAGCGATGCGAGTCACGGCAAAAAACATGTCTGGACGGATTTCACCGGACGAGATGCCGCAAGAATTGCTAACATTATGTCTCGCGTTCAACGCCATGTTAGATCGCCTGGACGACGGCATTCGCCGGCTCTCTCAATTTTCCGGCGATCTCGCGCACGAAATGCGAACACCAATTTCAATTCTTCTGGGAAGGACTCAAGTAGCGTTGTCGCAATCGCGCACACATGGCGAGTTAATAGAGTTACTTGAGGGAAATGTCGACGAATTGGAACGCCTCGGCCGAGTAGTCGCAGACATGCTTTTTTTAGCTCGTGCCGACAATACCACGGAAGTTCTTAATTCAACGACGGTAGAGCTTGGAGATGAGGCTATTAAAAGCGCTGAATATGTAGAACTTTTGGCCCATGAACGCGACATTTCCTTTCATGTATCAGGTCACGGTAAGATATTAGCGGACAGGACACTTGTTGGACGAGCAATTACAAATCTGCTTTCCAATGCCGCACGCTACGGCGAAGCGAACAGCTCCGTGGAAATTCGAATAAAAGACGAAAACGAAACAGTTGACCTAACTGTCATGAATAAAGGAGAGCGAATCTCATTCGAACACCGCGAACGGCTTTTCGACCGATTTTACAGGACCGATTCTGCAAGGTCACGGGATTCAGGAGGTACAGGACTGGGGCTTTCGATCGTGAGGGCCATTATGACACTTCATGGCGGCCATGTGACGATGGAAAGCGATGAAGCTGGTATAACCAGCTTTACACTTCATTTCCCGAAAAGCTCGAAAAATATTGAAGGCGGCCTCAGTAAAAGCGCGCACTCCGGATCTGTTAAAGCTTGAATCGCCACGTTTTTTCGACATTCGACGGGCGCTGTCGACTTGCCGATAGCCATATCGCCGCGTCAGCGCCAAAGGCTCTGAATACGCGTCTATGTGAAGTGGCGATTTGGCTAATCGTATAGGCGATAGCCAGCATCAGTTCCTTTCGCGGCGAGTACCGTAATGTTGAGAACGACGTCGACGTCGGTCGTGCCGGCGTGCTCCGGGACTTCCGGCGGCCGTGACGGTGTCAAATAGCGCGGAACCAATCCACCCACGAGCCGCAAATCATCCTTCAATGAGCCAAATGCTCGCAGCAGTGCGATGAGTGCGATCTCACACGCCTTGGTATGATCGGTGTTGTATTCCGCGGCGGTCTTATGTTTCGTGTTCATTTGCTGCTTCCTATCTTGAGCGCATGTTTGCGGAACTCTTCCGCGAGCTCTTTGTTGCGACCGTAGCCGTTGAGAAGATCCAGATACTGTATGAATCGGCTGGCAAAGCGGGAGTGTGGGCGTTCAGGATGCTCGTCCAGGAACAGGAACGACGCGCCGGTTCGTTCGATCAGGACTACATTGGAGCCTTTATCCGCTTGAGACAGATCCATTGCAGAAGCCAGCTGCTCTGCCTCGCCTGGCTGAACGATGACTTCCACACGATCAACGTTGGTTAATCGCGGAACGATGGCGTTGGCAGCAGCGGCTCCGGTGAGGGCCCATTCTTGCCGTGCATGTCTGACGAATCCTTCAATGATCCGATCGGTGATGCGCCCGCTGGGAGCATACGTATACCAGCGGGTTTTAACTTCCCGCCGCCGTATCCACTCCTCAGCCCATGCGTCGAGCAGCGCTGCAGGATCACGCAGGCGGCGGCGCTGACTCGGGCCGCTGCCCTTGGATTCGACGAAGTCATGTTGCTCAAGGGCCTGCATCATGCTCGACACAGTAAAGGTCGATGTATGCGAGAGAAGAGAGAGCTCCCCTCCAGAGATGTACCCGTCATCAGGATTTTTATACCAATGGTAGAGCAAGGCATGGACAACCTGTTCACGTGCCCCGCTAAACAGCGCGATATCCTTTTTACGGGCTGGGCGAATAGGTGCGCGCTCGATATCGACTAACCATGTGTGATGTCTAAAGTACAGTGTTCCGCTCTGATCATAGTAGTTGATTCCCGCGTTCCGCAGTTCCTCGCGCGAACCTGGACTGATCGTATCGGCGACCAAACATAGTTCAATGTGAGTGCCGGGAGGGACCGTGGCTCGATACTCCATCAGGTGGTTGATCGCCATACGGGCATCTCGTGGATAGGCTACGCGTTTCATCTCGACTGCCAATATGCAGGAGCGCCCGTCCGGAGTCTTTGTTTCCACCAACGCGTCTAGCCGCGCATTTCGACGGTGATCACCAAATGGCACTTCTACCTCTTCATGTTCCGCGAAGAAACCGGTAACACCCTGGAGCGCACCGGTAAAATCATGCAACAAGGAAATATCGACGTTATTCATGCGTACTATATTAGCTGCGCAGCTAATATGACGCAGGCGTCTAACTTAGCTAAAAACGGAGGATTAGCTGTGCAGCTAATCTTTGGCGGCATACTGCAGCGGATCGCGGCACCAATGGTTGGGGGGTGATTACGGCGCCACTGCTATCGATGTTCGTGGTGCCAACGGTCTATCTGCTGTTGCGACGCCGCCACTTAGCGCACAGTCGTCATCCCCAAGTAAGTTTGGAGAAATCCCGATCCGGATGAATTTGTATACACAAATTATCCAAAATACGCATGAGCATGCTACATTGTTCATATGTCCTATAGGCTACGACATTTCTTGCTTTACCTGCTCATCGCCTCCCTGCCAATGCAAAGCATTGCGGGGGTAGCGAAGTTCGAGTGCTGCATGTCGCATCATCCACTCATCGTGGATGACGCCGTGCATGAGGGCTTGTCGATGCATGGGACGATGAGCCGCGCTGCCCATGAAGATGAGCATGAACATGAGCATACTGGCGTGGCCGAGCAAGGTAGCAGTTCTGATGACGCAGACTGCGAAGGCACCGATGCTCAGGCACGATCGGCCTGCGGCACATGTGCAGACTGCTATATTGGCGCGTTTGGACCACCCCCTGGCGTTGCCCTGACTGTCCTTAATGAAGCGGCATGGGGCGTACAGCAAATTCCTTCCTCCTCGTTCATCGGGCATATCCCTGCCCGGATCGAACGTCCTCCACGAGCTACCAGCGCAATTGCGTCTTGATTGACGGCTGCGGCCAGTGCCGATGCCTGTGCTCGCGCGCCACCATGGCCGGAAGCTGGTAGCAGAACCAGCCGAAAGGCACGTACACATTTGCATTCGCCGTCCTGCGGCACACCGTCCCGTGGTCGGCGTCTCTGCGGACTGAACCTGTAAGGGTTTCGGTCCCATGGCTCTTACAAGAACATACCTGGAGGGTAAATGGTTCACAAGTACATCCCAACAACGACAGCGGTGCTCGCATTAATGGCCCTGCAACCCGGCGCTCACGCACAGCAGCCGGCCACTGGCGACAACACGCAAGCGGCAGACATGCAGCGGGTCCAGATCACTGGCAGTCGCATCAACCTTCGACAGGAACAGGTCTCAGGCGTCGGGCCGGTCACCGTGATCGATGCAGACACCATCCAACGCTCCGGAGCAATCTCCATCGAGACGCTTCTTCAGCGGTTGCCATCGTCCGCAGGTACGGCGGGGAACCAGACCAGTGCGTACTGGACCAGTAATGGCTACGGCACGACGCAAGTCAATCTGCGCGGTCTCGGGATCGATCGCACCTTGGTCCTGTTGAATGGGCGCAGGGTGGTTTCCGGAGGCACGGGCGCCAACAGCTCGGTCGACCTGAACATGATACCGGTTGCGATGATCGAGCGGATCGAGGTGTTGAAAGATGGCGCTTCAGCGATCTACGGGGCGGACGCGGTTGCGGGCGTCGTCAACATCATCACGAAGAAGGCGATCGACGGCGTGGAGGCCTCCGTCCGGTACGGAAAGACCGAGCGTGGTGATGGCGCCGAGAAGTCGGCAGATATCGTCTGGGGTACACGCAGCGAGCGCGGAAGCCTGATGGCTTCGTTGAACTATTCCGAGAGCGATGCGGTCAATCTGGCCTCGCGTGCACCTTGCGCATTGTTTGAAGACGATGGCGAATTGGTGTGTTCCGGTAGCTCTTCTACCATCGGCGGCCGTGCGCGTCTGGCAGATGGACGACGGATCAACTTTAACCAGGACCCGAACGGCAATCCACGTGGTTACGAAACCTACAGCGCAGCAAAACACGCCTACAACAGTAATCCCTTCCTAAACGCGGTGAATCCAATAAAGCGCGTCGGCGTCAGCGCCTTTGGCAACATGAGGTTAAGTGACAAGGTTGACCTGTTCAGTGAACTCATGTTTACCAATCGTCAGTCCGAGCAGTTAGCCACGCCGGGGGCGATCGGCGTCTATCGGCCTATCACGATTGCCGCCAACCATCCGACGAATCCGACCGGGCAGGATCTGACATTGGAGCGTCGCAGGGTTGCCGAGGTGGGGCCGCGCTACTTCTTCCAGGAGACGAACACGTTCCGCATCGTCGCCGGACTGAAGGGGGCGCTAGGGGGCAAATGGGATTGGTCGGCTTCGCTGAACTGGGGCCGCAACACCGGCGTCGATGGCATGACGAACATTATCAACCTCGACCGTGTAGATGCGACACTCAACGCCGCGACGTGCGGAACGAGTCCGACCGCTGCACCGTGCGGGAATTATCTCGGTTATGGAAACCTTAGCCCGGCGGTCCTGGAATACATACACTTCACCACTCGTGATAACGGCGGCAACGACCAGAAAAGCTTTAACGCAAGCATCAGCGGTGAACTGTTCTCGTTGCCGGCCGGTCCAGTGGGCTTCGCCTCTGGCTTCGAATACCGACGGGAGCAGGGATGGCGCGACCCGGACAGTCTGATTGTGTCGGGGGCAGCGAACACGAATGCCCAGGATCCGATCGCAGGGCAGTACAGCGCGCGGGAGGTATTCGCAGAGCTGTCCATGCCTCTGGTGGCAAAGCTGCCCATGATGCAATCGCTGACTGCGAACGCCGCCGCCCGGTATTCCGACTACAGCCTGTTCGGATCGCAGGCCACTTACAAGCTGGGACTCGACTGGCAGGTGATCCCGGCACTGAAGATGCGCGCGAACAGGTCGACGGCCTTCCGCGTCCCGAATGTTCCCGAACTGTTTGGGGGCGTTTCTGAGGGTAACCTGACCACGACCGATCCGTGCAACAACTGGAACGCGCTCGATCCGAATTCGAACGTCTACAAGAACTGCAAGGTCTCCGGCGTGCCAGCCGGCTTCAAGCAGTTTGGCCCCTCGATCCTGACGACCGGCGGCGGCAACCCCAATTTGAAGCCGGAAGAGGCGGACACTTTTACGGTTGGCGCTGTGTGGACGCCATCGAAATCGCTGACGCTGACCCTCGACTACTTCAACATCCGGATCGATAACGCGATCGAGACGGTTCCGGGTTCGACCAAGCTGGCGGTTTGCTACAACTCGACGGGGTTGAGCCACATCTTCTGCGGTCCTTCGAGCTTCACGCGCGATCCGCGCACCGGAGAAATCAACTTCCTTTCGTCGCAACCGGAAAACGCCGCAACACAGCGGGTGAGTGGGCTGGACTTTGGCGCTTTGGTCGACTTCAATGTGTTCGGGTGGGCCTCGTCATTCGTTGCGGACGTCTCGCGCCTCAACCGGTTCGACGTGCAGCCATTCCCGGGAGGGGAGACGATCGAATACGCGGGCAAGATCACGGGCGGCCGGGGTAGCTACGCCAAGTGGAGGTCGACTGCTTCGCTGACGACGTCCAACGGGCCATGGTCGGGTTCCTGGACGGTCCAGTACATCGGTTCCGCGGACGACATCAACGCCGCACCGGCTGACATCGGCTCGCGTGCACCGGGCATCGCGTATCACAATGCGAGCGTGAAGTATGCGTTCAACAAGGCGATGACTGTCTCCTTCGGCGTCGATAACTTGTTCGACAAAGGCGCGCCCTACATCCAGAGCTGGACAGACGGCAACACCGATACAATGACCTATGACTTGCTCGGTCGCCGTTGGCATGTTCGCCTAGGCTACAAGTTCTAAGTCCGATGGTGCCGAACTGGTCTTTCCACCAGTCTTTCCGCGCGAGCGACCGGTCCGGCACCGGGTAATTCACATCATTAACGACAACTATGCAATTAGCTTTCTGGGTGCGGCGCGCCCACAAATGGATCGGGCTCGTCATCGGCGTGCAGGCGCTGCTCTGGATGATCAGCGGCCTCTATATGGTCGTGGTGCCGCTGGAGGTCATCCATGGCGACCATCTGGCCCATGTCCCGACCGAACGACTGAATCCTACCAACACTCGCATCACGCAGGCGCACCTGCATGAGCGTTATCCAGCCATCACTGCCATCCGGATAAAGAGCCTGCTTGGAAAAGAGGTCTATGAAATCAAGCAGGGGACGCAGGCTACACTGGTGGATGCGACGACCGGGGCAAAGATCAGCCCACTCGATCGCCAGGACATCGTCGCTCTTGCCGACGCAGCCTATGCGGGTGAAGGCAGTATCCGTGGCGTTGAATGGATAACGAAGGCGCCGCGGGAGGTTGGTTCGCGGCCGGTGCCTTTATGGGCCGTTCACTATGACGAGCCGGGCCGGACGACATTGTATTTCTCGCCATATACCGGCGACCTGGTTGCAAGGCGCCACGAACTCTGGAGGTGGTTCGACTTCCTCTGGATGTTCCATATCATGGACTACGAGGAGCGCGAGAACGTGAACAACATGCTGCTGCGCGTGGCCGCGATATCCGGTCTGGTATTCGCCCTCAGTGGAGCCTGGCTGCTCATCTATAGTTTCAATCGTCGGAGGCAAGCATGAGTCCCTGGATGCGACGTCTCCATAAATGGGTGGGCTTGATTCTGGCGATCCAGTTCGTCCTGTGGATGTCGAGCGGTGTCGTCATGAGCCTGCTCGACGCAAACAAGGTGAATGGTCGCGAATTCCGTGTCAAGCCGCCGCTACCGCCCGAATGGCCGCGTGGCGTGCTGACTGCGGACGCCGTTCTGGCCGCCAGTTCGGATAACGTTATGGCGATCGCGTCGGGATGGCTGCTCGGGCGGCCGGTATACCGGTTGCAGAACGACAAGCGCAGCTGGCTGGTGAATGCGATGGACGGAGGGCCCGTTGCGATCAACGCTGGCGTTGCCGCGCAGATCGCTCACGCTTCGTATTCCGGGCCCGGTAACGCCGGCACGCCGCGCCTGCTGAGCTTCACGCTCGAAACACGCGCTCACAAGGAAGCTGTCTGGCGCGTGGACTTCGACGATGCGGACGAAACCTCTGTGTACGTATCCAGCGTGTCGGGCGCGGTGCTCGAACACAGGAACAGCACATGGCGTCTGTTCGACCTGTTCTGGATGCTCCACATCATGGACTACAGCGAGCGGACCAACTTCAACAATCCCTTGCTCGTGTCCAGTGCGATCGGCGGGTTATGGATGGCACTGACCGGTGTCTGGCTGTTGCTCGCCAGCGTCCGCCTCGCGGAGTTCGTCCCGCGCCGCTGGCGCGGCGGCGGTATCGTGAACCTGGTCGACAAGCAGGGGGCGAAGCAGCGTTCTATCGATGCGGCGCAGGGCGACACCGTCTTTCTTGCGCTGGCCCGCTCCGGCCTCCAGCTTCCGTCGAACTGCGGTGGTGGCCAGAGCTGTGGGCTTTGTGAAGTCCGCTGTGTTGGCAAGGCTCCGGAACCGACCAGTGCCGACAGGGCCCTGCTGTCCTCCCAGAAGCTCGACGCCGGCTTCAGGCTGGCCTGCGGTCTTTCCGTGAAACGAAACCTCGATATCGATGTCGGAGACACCTTGACGTTATCGTCGGAGCGGGCAGGTGTGGTGACCGGCGTGAAGCCCGTTACGCCATTCCTGCGCGAGATAACGATACGTCCCGACGCTCCGTTCGAGTGTCGTTCAGGAGCCTATGTCCAGGTGCATGTGCCGGCCTACGTGCGTGAGGCGAGCCACGTCGATGTTCCGCCTGACCATCGTGCGGATTGGAATGCTGCAGGGCCGCTGACCGAACTTTCGAGCAGCGCGGCTTTACGGCGCTCGTACTCGATCGCGGTTCCGGTGGAGCGGGTGGACGGGCAGCTGACCTTTCTTGTCCGTTTCATGCCAGGGGCACGGCCGGGCAGGGGATCGGGATACATGTATACGCTAAAGGTCGGCGATGCGGTGCGGTTCAGCGGTCCGTTTGGCGACTTCGCATTGAAGCCCGGTGGAAGGGAGAAAGTGTTTATCGGTGGTGGCGCCGGAATGGCGCCGCTGCGTGCGATGATTCATGAGCTTCTTGCGAACAACGCGAGCGAGCCGCTGCATTTCTGGTATGGCGCCCGTACCCTGCGTGACGCTCCCTACGTGGACGAGATGCGCGGGTTCGCGGCGTTACATCCCAACTTCCACTGGCACCTCGTGCTGTCAGAGGAGGGCGGCCCGGTTGGAGTGCCAAGGTTTGTGCATGAGGCGGTACTGGATGGCCTCCTGCGTAAGCACCCCGACATCTCTTCCCTCGAGTTTTATGTCTGTGGCCCGCCGGCGATGCTGGAAGCAACCCGCGCAATGCTGCGCAGTCTTGCTGTGGACGACACGAACATCGCCTACGACGACTTCAAGATTTGATAACCTCAAGAGGCATAGGAAGCAACGCCTCTTGAGGTTATCGCTGGCAGACCGTGCAAATCTGGAACGCCATGTTGGGTCAAACGACAGCCCGGCCGCGGGCAATCTTCCGCAACACGTGCAGATCGCTGCCAAACATGCAGAGGGCTTCACAGTGCTGGTCGAGCAGGCCGAAGGGAATGTACATCACCGGCACATCGCCGGCTTCCTGCTTGAAAGATGGCCGGCTGATCTGGGCAAGCACCTCTTGTTCGCGGCTGTCGGGCGCAACGATATAGTAGTGGCACGCCTGCTGTGGCAGTGACTGCGCCAGATCCTTCATCCTCAGGATGCCCGAGTAGATCGATGTACTCTTTTCGATTTCGAAGGCGCAAACGATGTGTTTGCCATCCTCACTCAGCCACAACACGTCGATCAGACCGATCGTATTCATGACGTCGTCTGGGGCGCCGATGTCTGGCAGCTTGTCGGTGGTCGCCAGGGTGAATGCCTCGCCCGCAAAGGAACGGTGGCGGTCGTTGCGAGCGACATGGACGCGATACTTCAGGGCGCGACCGAGGCGGATCAGAAGATGCTGTATTCGGGTATGTTCGGTGGCGCCAGCCTGGTCGGCGAGGACCTGTTTGTGCCGGCGCTTGTTGGCCTTGGCGGCTTTTTCCTGCAGTGCGGCCAAGGTAGCGTCGGCGTTGCCGGTCGTGGTGATTCGTCCGGAACCTATCTCGAACAGGAGCCCGGCAAATGCACCCAGGTCCTTCGACAGCAAGGAACGGTGCTGATTATTGGCCTGGACGATCGATTCCCGCATGGCCAGGTAGCTGTGCCAGCAGCCCAGCTTGAGCTTTGTGCCAAACAGCGCGTTGAACCCGTTGATGATCGCCGTGTTGAAGGGCGGAACCAGAGTAGGGTGGAGAAAGTAGAGGATCGTGGCCGCCGCGGGGCCGAGCCCCTTGATGCCCGCTTCGGCGAGCCGGCTCATCTCGGCAAGCAGCTGTTCCTCTCGCGTCGCGTTCAGGCAGGCCGACAGGAAGCTGCCGAACTTGCGCTGGTTCGCTTCGCTCTCATAGATGTCGGGAATGCGCAGCTTGGGCTTCCAGTAGAACGGATGGGCTGCGCCTTCGAACATCTGCTTCTGCTCGGTGATTGCGTACAGCACGTCTTCAAGAGGCGAGCCCCGGAAATCGTTCCCGAAAGTGCCATCGGAGATCGCCTTGACCGTGTGGCCCACGCCGCGCCGGATCGACCGGAAGGCCTTCATGCGCTCGTCGCTGCCGATAAACCAGGTGTTGTAGACTGACTCGGCGTCCTGCTTGTACTGGGAAATAAGATCGGACAGGCTGCCGGTGACAACTGCCGCTGAAAAAGAGTTCATACGCTGCACATATCTTTATGGAAAGATAAGTGTAGCCGCCTCTTCAGCTGTCGGCAATCGCCATCTGGCTGGTCATGAATTGCTTACCCCACATCGCCACAGACAAGGCTTGACCTTCCAATAGTGGGAAGGGCTAGAGTACCGTCAGAGCAATCAAACAGGAGGTACGCGATGTACACGCTCAAGGTAGAAAAAATGTCCTGCGGCGGTTGTGCCGCCCGGGTTACCCGTGCCGTCCAGACAGTGGATTCGCAGGCAAAAGTTGAGGTGCTGTTGAAAGACCGTCTGGTCAAGGTGGAGAGTGCGGAAGCACCGGATGCGATCGCTCACGCGATCACGTCTGCTGGGTATCCGGCGACACAGGCAACGCAAGTCTAAACCAGGGCGTGTGCCGGAGAAGGGCCGGCACACGCCGACGGTGCGTTTGTCCAGGCAGGACGGTTCCGGATCGATCGCGAACTTCGGGCGTACGATAATGAACGTAAACTGCCATTCACGAGTCCAGGAAAGGTTCCGATATGAACGACCTGTCGCATCACGATCACGACGGACACGAACGTCATCACGACCATGGAACCGGCCACGGCCATCATCAAGAGGGCGGGGGCGGCGACAAGCCCTTCACCGATCCGGTCTGTGGAATGAAGGTTGGCGCCGACTCCACCAAGGAAATCCGGTACGCAGGGGAGATCTACCACTTCTGCAGCACAAAGTGCATGGACAAGTTCCGGGTGGCACCCGAGCAGTACGTCGACAGCGGCAAACCCGAACCAGCACCAGCTGCACCGGAAGGGGCGATCTACACCTGCCCGATGCACCCTGAAATCCGGCAGCCGCAGCCCGGCAACTGCCCGATCTGCGGGATGACGCTCGAGCCCATGCTGCCGTCGCTGGAAGAAGAGGAAAACCCGGAACTGGTCGATTTCAAACGCCGTTTCTGGTGGACCCTACCTTTGACGGTCATCGTCACCGTTCTGGCAATGGCAGGGCATCGGATTTTCGCAGGCGGCTTGCCAAGGCAGAGCTGGATCGAGCTCGTGCTGAGCACTCCGGTCGTATTGTGGGCCGGGTGGCCTTTCTTCACACGCGGCGTGCAATCGATCAGGAATCGTAGCCCGAACATGTGGACGCTGATCGGACTCGGCGTCGCCGCAGCCTACGGCTACAGCGTGGTTGCGACCGTTACGCCCAGCCTCTTTCCGCAAACCTTTCTCATGCACGGGCGCATCGGGGTGTACTACGAAGCGGCCGCCGTCATCATTTCGCTGACCCTACTGGGCCAGATCCTGGAACTGCGTGCCCGCTCACAGACATCCGCTGCCATCAAATCGCTGTTGGGCCTGGCGCCGAAGGCGGCGCGTCGGATCAATGCCGATGGCACGGAAGAAGACATCCAGCTGACCCATGTGCACGTCGGCGATGCGCTGCGTGTGCGCCCCGGTGAAAAGGTGCCGGTCGACGGCGTCGTCCTGGAAGGAGAGAGCGCGGTCGACGAATCGATGCTGACCGGCGAGCCGGTTCCCGTGACCAAGCGTCCGGGCGACAAGGTCATTGGCGCCACCATCAATTCCAGCGGCAGCCTGATCGTCCGGTCGGAAAAGGTTGGCGCGCAGACCATGCTGTCGCAGATCGTCCAGATGGTCGCGCAGGCACAGCGATCGCGTGCGCCGATGCAGCGCCTGGCTGACGTGGTTGCCGGTTACTTCGTGACGATCGTGGTGGCTATCGCATTGCTGACGCTGCTCGGCTGGGGCTTCCTTGGCCCGGAGCCGAGCTGGGTGTACGGATTCGTCAATGCCGTGTCCGTACTGATCATTGCCTGTCCGTGCGCGCTGGGGCTGGCCACGCCGATGTCCATCATGGCAGCCACCGGCCGTGGCGCCACGCAGGGGATCCTGTTCCGCGATGCAGCGGCCATCGAGGGTATGCGCAAGATCGATACCCTGATCGTCGACAAGACAGGTACCCTCACCGAAGGCAAGCCCGCCTTCCATTCGGCTGCCGCGGCGGCGGCGGGTGGGAGCGAACAGGAAGTATTGCGAGTTGCCGCCAGTATCGACCAGGGCAGCGAGCACCCGCTGGCCCACGCGATCGTCGCCGAGGCGCGCAGCCGCGGTCTGCCCCTGGCCAAGCCCGAGACCTTCGAGTCGTCCAGCGGTATCGGTGTGCGCGGCATCGTCGATGGCAAGCATATTGCCCTTGGCAACACCGCACTCATGGATATGGAAAAGGTCGACTGGAAGCCGCTTGCAAGACAGGCGGAAAGCTTGCGTCTCGAAGGCGCAAGTGTCATGTACCTGGCAGCCGACCGCCAGCTCCTGGGCCTTGTCGCGGTATCCGACCCGGTCAAGCAGACCACCCCGGAAGCGTTAGCTACATTGAAGGAGGCCGGCATCACGGTCGTGATGGCGACCGGCGACGGTCTCACCACCGCGAAATCGGTCGGTGCAAAGCTCGGCATCGCGGAGGTCTATGGCGAGGTCAAGCCGCAGGACAAGCTGGCATTGGTCGAACGCCTGCAGGCGCAAGGCAAGACGGTGGCGATGGCCGGTGACGGTATCAATGACTCCCCGGCGCTGGCCAAAGCCAATGTCGGCATCGCGATGGGGACCGGCACCGATGTCGCTATCAACTCGGCACACGTTACCCTGGTCAAGGGCGACCTGCGCGGCATTGCGCGGGCGCGCCTGCTGTCGCTGGAAACGGTGCGCAATATGCGGCAGAACCTCGGCTTTGCCTTTGTCTACAACGCACTCGGAATCCCGCTGGCCGCGGGACTACTTTATCCGTTCTCGGGTCGGCTCCTGTCACCGATGATTGCGGCGCTGGCGATGAGTCTGAGCTCCGTATCTGTCATCACCAACGCGCTTCGGCTACGGGGCACAGGGAAGTAGCCTTCAAGCGGAATCCTCATTGACCACTCATGACACCGTCCGGCCGACCGCATGATTGCCGTGCTCGCCAGTGTCAGGAACGATTGCGGCCTCGGTCCTGTGCTTGAGGCAAGCAGAAAATTGGCACTTCGCTCGCTCCCTGTTGCGAAAGGCTTCACCTGAACGCTTGAAGAATGGCGAGATTGATTCGATTGCTTACTTGTAGTGCTTGTAGACTACTGTACTCCCGTCATTGCGGACCAGCAGCACATCGTACGGCATGTGCGTCAGCCCCTCCATCCCCGGGGAGCCGGGCGGCATGGCAGGCACAGCCAAACCTTTCGCCTTGGGCTTCTCAGTGAGGAGGCGCTTGATCTCGGCGGCAGGTACGTGTCCCTCGAGCGCATAGCCGCCGACGACCGCGGTGTGGCATGAACCGAGCCGGTCGGGAATACCCATTTTCTCGCGCGTGTCGGACGGGTTGGCGACATTGTGCGCATTGACCTTGAATCCCTTGGCTTGCAGATGCTTGACCCACTCTTCACAGCAGCCGCAGGTGGCTGTCTTGTAGACCTCGACGGCTTGGGTTGCGGCGCTGGCGAGCATTGGAAAAATCAGGAAAGCACCGAAAACCAGTTTTTTAGTTGCCTTATTAAACATTTTCGATTCCAAAAGGTTGAGGAGTAATTCACTACAGCTTTCACTCGCAGACTTCTATGCATCAAATTAAAGTCTTCTCCAAATAAGTAGACGACCTCTGAAGAAAAGTGCACGGTTTCTTCAACTGGCATAGAAACTTGTGATGTCATCAATAGGGTGTGTTCTTCAATAGATCGTCCATACTCTTGTAGAATCCCTTGACCCGATCCACTTCAAACTCGTACAGCAGCGCATTCTCTGCGAATTTCTGCCTTGCGATATCCATATCAACCGTATTACCGTCAATGTTGCCTTGCGATTGCACCTCATATTTGAGTTCAACGCCGGAGTCCACGTTAGCCCCGTTCTTGATAGCACCGTTAATATCGATGTCTACGGCCTTGTACCCTGGCGTGTCCGCGTTCGCAATGTTCGATGCAAGCAACTCCTGACGATATGCCCTTAAACCCAATGCACGCTCATGGAAACGGGGTTTTGCCTGACCAGAAAAAAGGTCGAACAATCCCCCTGCTGGCCCGGCAACACGCGAGGCCGGCGTGACTTGACTAGTCGACACATGAGCATTCTCGGCTGGCGGTAGGTTATTAAGTACGTTTTCAAATGCTGCCCGGCTATTTGACGTACTCGCGCTCGACTTTGATGGCTGGAGTTTAGAGCCTTCGGTTACGGTTAGCGAAGGGCGTCTCACATTTTCCATGTTTGTTTCCTTTCATTGCCTATTTCTAGATGAAGGAACCGGCACTTAACGCTGTGTACCGACTCAACGGTATTTCCGACGGCGATCATTGTGAACATACTTATACAACCTCGCCATTTTACTTTCTTTAAAATAGCCGAGCAGTTCACAATAACGCAACCGCCCGGCATTAAACACTTCAGCAGAGCACGTCGGTCACATTTCCGCACCAGGTGGCGACGTCGAAGCCAGTATCGCGGCAAGCATCACGACAACTAGCAAGACCAAAGCTTCGACCCACAATATGCGCCTGAAACGCTCTGGCAGGACTGCAGGGGCAGCATTACCAGAACGTTCCAAGGTCAGCCATGGCGGCATCACCAAAAACCGGTTGTATCCACCCAGTGCAGCAGCGACGCCTACAAGTAGCAGCTTCGCTATCAAGGTGTTCCCATATGGATTGCCGAAAACGTTTTCGAGGCTTCCCAGACTACGCCACACGGCGTAGGCACCAGTGATAAAAATCCCAGTCAGTGCGATGGTTGCGGAACTGGACAGTGATTCGACATACGCTGCCCTGGCGCGCCGGTCCAGGGCATTCATGTTGACAGACGTTTTTAGTGTGACGACACCCGCCAGAATCACCTCACCCACCCACAGGCTGATCAGGCCCAGGTGGACCCAGTCAGCCACCAGGCGTACGCTGAAATCGCCGTCGCTTGCCGCGTGGCTGACCATACTACGCGTGTACCAGAACACGGCGAGCGAAATCAAGGTCAGTATTGGGGGGGCCGCACTTCGGTCCATGTCCAGGAAGACAGCGAAGGTGGCCACGATCAATCCGGCCATCCCGATCATCCACGCGAATCCAAGATGCGTTGAGGTCAGCATCGAGAAGACTGCGCCGCCAGCTTCAATGAACGGAACCTCGGCCATCGCGGCGGACTCAAGCCACAGGACCACGAGATTCGCGGCCAGCGCGGCCATGGCTCCTGCGCGCGCGATCCGGAGCGCAGGCCCTCGGCGTCTCTCGGACCAATCCGAAAGCTCGCGGCCGAGCCACAGGCGACCCATGCTTGCACCTGTAAGAACAGCCACTGCCAAGTTCAGAAGGGCCGTGACAAGGTGCTGGGCCGATTGCAGTTCCACGCCCATTACTTGACCTTGAACGAGAACGCACCTTTCGCCTTGTGCCCGTCGTGGGTCATTGTCGACCACTCCACGTGATATTCCCCTGCTTGCAGAGGAGGCAGCTGGGCAGTTATGACGGTGGAGTCTGCCTTGTCGACGGCGGTACCAGTCACGGGAACTTCGTTATTCGTCGGACCGGTGAGCTTGATCTTGCTGAAGGCCGGCTCAAGCGCTTCATTGAATTTGAGGCGAACCTGTTTCGGTGCAGTGTCGAGCGTGCTGCCGGCTTGGGGGTCGGACGACTGCAGCTTGGCGTGCGCGAAGGCGGACGAGGTGACGGCACTTGCGAGGGCAAAGGTGGCTACGGCCAGAACGCGTTTGATGGACATGTTTTTACTCCTGATTTGCTTGATTGGTAAAGGTGCGGATCGACCGCAATTTAGTTGGCCGCTTGCAGCTTGGTCACGGTAAATGCGCCGTTGACGCGCTCGACACGCAGACGGATCTTGTCTCCGGCTTTCACCTGGTCGAGCATCGCCGGATCCTGCACCTTGAAGGACATGGTCATCCCAGCCATGTTGAGGTTGACCAGCGGGCCGTGCTGAACGGTCAGTTTACCGGCCTCCTTGTCGACCTTCTTGACCTCGCCCTCGGCCAGGGCATTGGCATCATCCTGCGAAGTCGCAGGCATTGCGTCGTGCTGGTGGCTGTGGTCGTGGGTCTGTGCGAATGCATTGACGGCTGCCAGCGAAAGACCAGCGGAAACGATGACGGTGCGGAACAAAGTGGAAAAACGAGTCATTTGGGGCTCCAGAAAAATCAAGGATTGTTGGATGCTTTGGACGCGCGACGCAGCTCGTCGGCCTGTCGCGGTCCATTTCATTTATAGGTACGTTTAGCAGCACGCGCGGAACTGGTAGCGGCCAAGGCATGGCCGGACATGTTCGCGCCAGGCACGAACGATGCGTTCAGCGGTGTGGAAGGTCAGGCGCGGGGAGGTCGCTCTGGCAGCGCAAGATCGACCGACTGCAGGAGATGCTGGTTGAACGGCACGGTGATTAAGGGAGCTGCGGATACAGGCAGCACGGCAATAAACGACGGCGCCATGGCGACGCAGGAGCCGCATGTCGCGCAGGCAGCACATTTGCCGGCGTGATGATGAGCCGAGCGGGCATGGTCGGAATGCGCGTCCGGTGCAGCGTGACCGTTATGTGCGTCGACATTGGCCGAGCCCCCATTGTCGGTCATCCCATCGTGGTCATGATCGTGCAGCGCCGCAGCTGGCAGCGGCGCGCATGCGGACATCGTTGAGGAAGCGAAACCATGGAGCGGCACCGCTAGCAACGTGATCCAGACGATCAGGACTTTCAGAATGGCTTTCACACTCTGATTTTAGCATGCGCAACGGTTTCCGTGAGCATACCCGACAAGCCTCTTTAAGACTTAAATAAGTCTCGGCGTTGTTGTGACCTAAGCATTAAGGGGTCGAAGCGTATTGAATAGCTGTATCGTGTGCACATGCCTTATTTGTATATGTTAGATTCGTCAACATGCGCCCTCTAGCCCGACTCATCATGCTGTGGATACTGATCGTATCGCTGCCCCTACAAGGCAGCGCTGCTTCGGTCAAATTGCCATGCACGATGGCGCATAGCTCCATCACAAGTCAGAACGCCGATGTGATGGACGATTGCGATGAGCCCGCAATGATGATGGCGAGGGCATCCCAGCATGCCAGCAACGCTGTTGCCCATCAGGATATGCCCTGCGATCAGGGCTCGCATCAGAAACACCCGTCGTGCCGGGCCTGCAGTGCCTGCTGCGTAGGAGCGTCAGCGCCGCCGCCGTTCGAGGTGCCCGCTCCTGCAATGGAGCACTTCGAGTACGCTTATATTTCCCTCCCCCCTTCCATTACGGGCTGGATTCCGTCTCGCCTAGATCGACCACCTCGCCTGTGACCCTCAGGCTGGCTGAACGAAACGCCTTTCCTCGCCTCGGCTGAGGTACGTCGCCGCTGCGGTTGGCGGTCGGCGAAGCCAGCTAGCCGCTCCATCTAATCTAACGTCAGCGCAGTGCATGCGGGCTGGCCGGTCACTCGGTTCGCTTTTGGTCGCGTGCATGCGCCGGGAATTGAAAAGCGCTGCCTGGAACGCGAACGCGCCTAAGCCAAGCGGCGTACCGATCGCCTGACGGGTTCCCCCGTCCGCGCCATCCGTGGACAGTTAGGATTTCGTCGCAACATTGAGGAAGATTTCATGCACCAGCGTGTTTTTTCAACGCACACCGCCGACAGACAGAGGCGCCTGCAGGATGCCGGCACTTCCCTAGTATCCGCCGGGCGGGCGCTGGCGGTATCAGGCTTCATGCTTGCGGCGTTTGCCCCTTCTGCGTTCGCTCAGGCAGAGGCCACGATGCAGTCCCCATCTTCAGACGGGGTCGACAAGCTACTCGTCGTGTGGTTCGTACTGACTGGCCTGACCATGGCATACCTCGCGTGGGATCTGTTCACCCGCACGCCAGCGATGAAAGTCATGAAGTGGGGCTGGCTGCTGGTCGCTGTTTATACCGGTCCTGTCGCCTTTATCGTTTATTGGTTCTCCTGCCGCGAGCCGGAACCGGGTACACATGAAAAATTCGTGTCGCCGCAGTGGAAGCAGACCGTGGGTTCAACCATCCACTGTATGGCAGGAGACGCGACCGGCGTCATCATCGCGGCGGCCCTCACGAGTCTGCTGCATACGCCGATGTGGCTGGACTCCCTGGTTGAATATCTGGCCGGCTTTTTCTTCGGCCTATTTATTTTCCAGGCGCTGTTCATGAAGGACATGCTGGGTGGAAGTTACTGGGGAGCCGTGCGTGCGACTGTGCTGCCGGAATGGCTGTCGATGAATGGTGTGATGGCGGGCATGATTCCTACCATGGTCATCCTCATGTCGCACGACATGGCCGCGATGCATCCAACCTCCATTCGCTTCTGGGGAATCATGTCGCTCGCGACCCTGGTCGGCGCGATCCCGGCCTATCCAATCAACTGGTGGCTGGTCAGCAAAGGGTTGAAACATGGCATGGGCACCGAGCGAGTACTCGGCCGCGGCGGCGCACCTGTGCCAGAGCCGGAAGGGGCCGAGCGGGATATGGTGCACGCCGGACATGCGCAACACAAGGCGTCCGTGGACCAGATGCCAATGGGTCATCGCATGGGTACGTCGCCGGGCAATACTGGCATGGGACCCACGCACGGAAGCGGTCGTGGGTCGGAACACCAGCCCCCAGTGCCTGCCAGCAGCAAAGTCATCGTGTCCATTTTGAGTTTGCTGGTGCTGGCCATCGGCATCCTGATCGCCGCCGTCTACGGGGATTTTTCCATGAGCGCGGGAACAATGGACAGTGAGGCATCAAAAGAACGCCCTATGGTTGGCATGGAAGCTGACATGCGAACCAGGGCAGCAACGAATTCGTCACATCATTAAAGGGGAAACTTCATGCAGCAATATGTTGTTGGGGAGAACGCTGTGAATCGCTGGCGACGGCGGATCTTGCAGGGTGCAGGGGCCGCCGCAGCACTGGGCGGCCTAGCGCCTGCGAGGCTACTGGCCGCTAGCCAGACGCCACAGCCGATTTTACGCGGCACCGAATTCGACCTGGAAATCGGGCCCACACCGGTCAATTTCACAGGTTCGGACCAGGTCGCTACCGCCGTCAACGGCCAGGTACCAGCGCCTATCCTGTACTGGCGCGAGGGCGACACGGTCACGCTGCGCGTGACGAACCGATTGCCGGTCACGAGTTCGATCCATTGGCACGGTATTCTGGTGCCGAACGAAATGGACGGGGTGCCCGGCATCAACTTCGCTGGCATTCCTCCTGGGCAGACTTTTGTCTATCGCTTCCCGGTGAAGCAGAGCGGCACTTACTGGTACCACAGTCATTCCGGCTTCCAGGAGCAGAGCGGCCTGTATGGGGCGATTGTGATCGAGCCGAAAAATGGTGAGCGGGTCAAGGCCGACCGAGAATACGTCGTTATGCTGTCGGACTGGGTCGATGGCGACCCAGCCAAGGTCTTCCGTAAGCTCAAGAAGATGAGCGACTTCTTCAACACCAATCAGCCGACCGTTGACCAGTTCCTCAGCGACGTTCGCCAGAACGGCCTGGCAGCTGCTGTCGACAAGCGGAAGATGTGGAACCGGATGCGGATGTTGCCAACCGACTTCAGCGATGTCGCCGCAAGCCGCAACCTGGGCGTGTCGATGGCTTACCTGATCAACGGGGCGCCTGCCGACAAGAACTGGACCGCGCTGTTCCGGCCAGGCGAGAAGGTCAGGCTTCGCTTCATCAACGGAGCGGCAACGACGATCTTCGACGTGCGGATTCCAGGTCTGAAGATGACGGTCATTTCGGCGGACGGACAGGACGTCGAGCCGGTGGCGGTGGACGAGTTCCGGATATCTGTCGCCGAGACCTACGATGTATTGGTCGAGCCATCCATGGACCAGGCGTACACCATTTTCGCCCAGTCGATCGGGCGCTCCGGCTTCGTGCGGGCGACGCTGGCACCGCGATCGGGCATGTCGGCCCCGGTGCCGGAAATGGATCCGCCGCAATGGCTGGCCATGCAGGACATGATGGGCGCGATGTCGATGCCGGGCATGGGCGGCATGGACATGAGCCAAATGCAGGGACAGGGTGACATGCAGGGTATGAGCCATACGCAGGGCATGGGACAGATGTCCGGTATGGACCAGAGCGCAGCCGTATCTGGTCAGGGAAAGGAATCAAAGTCACAACACGACATGCAGTCGATGGATGGCATGAAGAACATGCAGGGAATGTCCCATGGCTCGATGAACGGTGGACAAATGCAAATGCCGATGCAGCACGCTGGTCACGGGGATGCCGGTACTATGCCGATGGCGCAAGGCATGCCGCCCAAGGTCACGCACGCGCGTACAGAATATGGGCCCGGCGTCGACATGCACGTCGACATGCCGAGGACCAACCTGGACGATCCAGGGGTCAACCTTCGGAATAACGGCAGGCGGGTGCTCACCTATGCCGACCTTCGCACCATCGGGGGGCCGATCGACGACCGGGCGCCGACGCGCGACATCGAACTGCACCTGACGGGCAACATGGACCGTTTCATGTGGTCGTTCGACGGCCAGAAGTTTTCGGAATCGAAGCCCATCCACTTTCGGCAGGGCGAGCGGCTGCGCATCGTGCTGGTGAACGATACGATGATGACCCACCCGATCCATCTCCATGGCATGTGGAGCGAGCTCGAATCTCCAACCGGCGAGTTCCTGGTCCGCAAGCACACCATTAACGTGCAGCCAGCCCAGCGCGTTACCTATCGCGTGACGGCCGACGCCCCTGGTCACTGGGCGTATCACTGCCATCTGCTGTACCACATGGAAGCAGGCATGTTCAGGGAGGTAGTCGTCTCATGAAAACCGGAATGACAAAAAGACATTCAATCGGCGCGCTGCTAATCCTGAGCCTCGCGACGGGAGGCATTGCGTCTGCTCAGGCAAGCGACCCATCGAAAAATGCTGGGACTGGCCAAACATCGAGCACGAGTCAGTCCGGGTCAATGGAGGGAATGGATCATTCGCAGATGGGACATTCACAAATGGACCAGTCCCAGATCGATAAGCCTAAGACAAACAAGGCTAAGACGAAAAAGCCGAAGAAGGCGAAATCCAAAGCGGAGCAGTCCAAGGCGGAGCAGGCCCAAATGGACATGTCGCAGATGGACCATGCGCAAATGGAC
Organism: Massilia sp. WG5; assembly: GCF_001412595.2. Classification (NCBI taxonomy): domain Bacteria; kingdom Pseudomonadati; phylum Pseudomonadota; class Betaproteobacteria; order Burkholderiales; family Oxalobacteraceae; genus Massilia; species Massilia sp. WG5. The sequence goes on along the minus strand of NZ_CP012640.2, from coordinate 1,082,188 downwards.
CACTCGAAGATGGGCCAGACCCAAACGAACCAGCCCAAGGCAGGGCCGCCCCAAATGGACATGTCGCAGATGGACCATTCGCAAATGGACCACTCGAAGATGGACCAGCCTCAAACGACCCAGCCGAAGCCGGAGCAGCCTCAAACGGACATGTCGCAGATGGACCATGCGCAAATGGACCATTCGAAGATGGGCCAGACCCAAACGAACCAGCCCAAGGCAGGGCCGCCCCAAATGGACATGTCGCAGATGGACCACTCTCAGATGAACCATGCGAGCGGTCAGCCGACCCAAAGCGCAACGACGTCGCCTCAACAGGGTATGGCCGGCATGGCGCATTCGATGAGCGGCACGGATCAGGGCATGAAGATGGGCCCGATGCAGGGAGGCAGTCCACCGCCGGACGCACGTAACCCGGACGCCTATGCCGAAGGAACGACCTTCAGGAACCTGCCCGGCAACGAAATGCACGACGAGATGCCCTTCGGCCGGGTCCTGCTCGACAAGTTCGAATACGCCAAGGGCGACGGCGAGCAGGGCCAGAACCTCGACGCCGAAGCATGGTACGGGAACGACTATAACAAGGCATGGTTCAAAGCCGAAGGCGAGCGGCGTGGCGGCCAGCTGCAGTCCATGCGCACGGAGGCCCTGTGGGACCGTACCTTCGCCACCTTTTGGAGCACCCAGCTTGGGGTTCGCCATGACACCGGCGGCGGCGATTCACGCAACTGGCTGGCCTTCGGTGTCCGTGGCCTGGCGCCTTACTGGTTCGACACGACGGCCACCGCCTACTGGTCCGGTGGAAGACTCGCCGGGCGCTTTGATGTTCGATACGAACTGTTGTTCACACAACGGCTGATTCTCGAGCCCGAGATCGAGGCCAACCTCTACAGCAAGGCGGACCCGGCCAGGGGACTGGGCAGCGGCCTGTCCGATATGGAGCTTGGACTGCGCCTGCGCTACGAGATCCGGCGCCAGTTCGCGCCGTACATTGGCGTGACCTGGTCCCGCAATTTCGGCGGCACCGCTGATTACGCACGGGCGCAAGGAGAGCGAAACAAGAGCACGCAGATCGTCGCTGGCGTACGCGCCTGGTTCTGATCAAAAAGCAGGGCGGCCATGATCCGTCCTGCGCTTTCCAAAGGGTGTCTTCAAGGGGCAATTCCAAACCATTCAAGGAGAACATCATGCAACAACAGTATCAATCGTGTATCGAAGCCTGCAATGCCTGCGCCGACGCCTGCGATATGTGTTCCACGGCCTGCCTGCAGGAAGACGACGTCAAGATGATGGCACGCTGCATAGCGCTCGATATGGACTGTGCCCAGATCTGCCGTCTGGCTGCCGCCTTCATGGCACGGGGCAGTGAATTTGCCGGCGCACTTTGCCAGCTCTGCGCCCAAGTCTGCCAGGCATGCGGCGACGAGTGCGCCAAACACCAGATGCAGCATTGCCAGGACTGTGCCGCCGCATGCCGGCGCTGTGCGGAAGAGTGCCGGAAAATGAGGGCGGGTACCGCAGCCTGAACATTCGCGGCAGGAACCTCGTTGAGTTTGCGTTCGCAATAACAACGCCGGTCCCGCAGGAAGCGGGTATGGCGAATACGAAAGGAACTGCAACATGAAATCCACACTAGCCTTCACACGTAAGCTGGTTGCCGGTTGTGCCGTCACGATGGCGGCAACCGCCGCACACGCAGACATCACGGTCTTTACGGACCGGGCGGCCTTTCTCAAGGCGGTGTCGGGCTCCGCCACCGACACCTTCGACGACCTGACGATGACGGAAACGGCCGGCCCCTTGAAGCGCATGGCGGGTCCCTACGGCTACCAAGTAAGCGCGGCTACCAGCGATGGTGGCTTCTATCCGTCGGGAGCTGGTAGTGACATCTGGCTGAGCGGGACGATGTCCAGCGACGTCATCACCTTCAACGGGTTCTCGTCCGGCGTCTTCGGCTTCGGCGGGAACTTCTTCGGTACCGACTCGTTCGGCGCTTTCATGCCGGACCGCACCGTCGTGCTGAGTGCCGTGTCGGGTGCGGACAGCGAGACGTTTACGTTGTCGAATGCTTCACAGAACTCGTTCGTCGCGTTTCTGTCCGACCACCCGCTCAGCTCGGTGTCTTTCCAGAACATGGAAAACGACGGCACTGTGTACTGGGCAACCGCCAACAACGTCGTACTTGCGGTGCCCGAGCCGGCAACCTGGTCGATGCTGGTGGGGGGACTTGGGATTGCGGTGCTGGCACGGCGACGCAAGGGGCGATCGCGGCAGACGACGACTGTGGCGTAAAACTGGCATGACAACCAAACAGGAGAGAAAAATGAACCGACCCTATCTGGATTTCACGCAAGCCGCAGCGCCGGCCTCGCGCTTCCGCACCTTCGCCACGCGCGCCGTCGCCGGTTTGGCGCTGGCAGCGATCGCTGGCGCGGCATCCGCCAACGGCCCGGGCCGCGGCGCGACCGCCACGTTTGAAAAGAACTACCTCGTTTTCATCATCGATCACCATTACTCGGCACTGCGGATGACCGAACTGGCGGCCGGGACGGACACGCAACGTAACGCGCCAGTCAACAACCCGGGCGAGGGCACGTCGCCCACTCCGGGCTACGCCGCAACCATGGCCAAGGCTAGCGACGATCAGATCCGCTCGATGTCGCGCCAGGCGAATCGTACCCAGCGGGAAGAGATCATGAAAGCGCAGCGCATGCTGCGCGAGTGGTACGGAATGCAGCACGAGCCTCAGCTGACACCTGACGGTCAGCGCATGATTGCGATGCTCGAAAGTACTCCGGCCGGCGCCCAGTTCAATCAGACTTTCCTGCGCTCGTTCAGCAACCATCACCTTAGCGCGCTGTCGCCGAGCTTGTCCTGCCAGGTGAAGAGCGACATCTCGCACGGAGAGCTGCAGCGCTATTGCGAGGACATCGTCGTGACCCAGAAGAATGGTATCAATGACATGCGTGAAATGCTCTGTAAAAAATATTCGGACTGCGGCTTCGTGCCGGCCACCGGGGACAAGCGCAAGGACCAGGACTTCTGATCCGCCAAGCCTGTAGTAGCGAGGCGTGTGGCGCCGTTTGACTAGAAACCGGCGCCATATTTGTAATTATCCTCAACCTGAAAAATTGCAGAAGTAACGCAATTGAGCATACCTGATCGACTTATGATTACTATGAAAAGTTTAGCCCGACCCATTGCATTGTTGGTTGGCGCTGCAGTATTCGGCCTCATGATCGCAGCAATCTATATCTACGCTGGCTGGTATAACATCGGTGCCGATCGCCCGCACTGGAGCTTGACCACAGCAGTCATCGAAACTTTGCGTGAACGTTCTATCGAGCGACGTGCGGCCGAGATAAAGGTGCCCAACCTCACCGATCAGCAGCTGATTCTAAAAGGCGCTGGTCAGTACGCGGCCATGTGCACGCAGTGCCATCTGGCACCTGGCAATAGCAGTTCTGAGATCAGGCCCGGACTGTATCCTCGTCCGCCCGACCTTTCCAAGGTCCGTATCGATCCACGCGTCGCTTTTTGGGTAACCAAGCATGGGATCAAGATGAGTGCAATGCCAGCTTGGGGTACCGGTCATGACGACGCGACGATCTGGAGCATAGTCGCATTTGTGACCAAATTGCCCGACCTGGATGCGCAAGCCTACCGCGAAATCGTGGCCAAAGCCCCGCCAGATGAGGAAATGGAATCGATGGAACACGATGCCAAAAACTCCCCTGGTCAACACTCAGCAGTTACTGACGGGTGGTGAGTCGACAGCGCATCAACATGGTGGGGAAAAATAACCGCGGAGCCCGGCGTTATGGCATGTCATTCGCGAGGGCTGACTTTCAAACATTAACAGAGTCAAAAGTCATCGGCAATTACGATTTCACGAGGTGAGCCGGTCCACGACGAAATGATGTCGATGGCGAACTGACGCAGCACGTGTTAGTTCGGCCCGAGCGTTCGCCGACGTTTGAATGGGAGTACAGCTGTGATGACCGATATTCCACATGAGATTAGCGTAATAACGCCTATGCAGATAATGATGAGCCCAGTGAATTCAAGATACAGCAGCAAATTCGGTTGCTGCATGAGCGGCATATGCAATAGCGACGTACAGGCTCCAACAAGCAGCATGGCTACTGGAAGATGGCAAAAAAAGGTGAATGAAGCTGCTTCTCTGACCCGGCTGACACCGCCGGCCATGATGGTGATGAAAAAACGTCTGGATTTTCTTCCTGTTTTGTCACGGGATACAATGCACAGGCAACAATAGCGAAACTTACAGCGACAAGAAAGTAGGGATACTCAACGACCCAGTGAGCGCCGGGTGGAAGAATCGCATCCATATGGAAAACGATAAGCCTTGAAGTGATTAATGCACCGAGAAACAACGCAATCGATCCAAGGACAGACGGTTTTAAACGACGCACCCCGCTTAGCACGACAACTGCAATGCCAAGCAGCCAAATAGAAAACCACATTAGAAATTTGTTGGACATGACCGCGACCGTCGCAACGAACAGCAATCCGCGCGTGTATTGTCCGTACGGCCTGCGAAGCCGTACTGTATATAAGAAAATGATGAACAAAACAAGGAACCAAAAAAGGTAGGACAGCAGGTAGAGCGTGCTGTTGCTTCCAAAGGTAGGAACAATAAAGGGTTGTAGCAGGAACAGCTTTCCAAGCATTGAAGAGTAGGTAAGCGATAGTTTGCTTAATTGGGGAAAGCCCGTGTACACGGCGGAACAATTAAAGAAACGAACGCCAATTACGTCCAAGACCGCTCCAAGCATGATGCCCGGTAGGGCAACTCGATAGATTTCAGCTAACCGGTGCGGAACGACTACGTGGTTTATTATTTTCTCTGATCGGTTATCGAGCATGATGAGTCCGGTCACGATTCCATCGACAAGAAAAAAAACTGCGAACGATTCATGATCTAGCCCAGTAATGAAATAAAAGGCCTTTGAGAGAACGTTTTTGGCCTCCACGGCATCATACGGGACAAACAGCAGAAACCTGACGTGATACATTAACGCAATGATGGCACTTGTCCACTGTGAGCAAAGCAAAAAGGTGGCGAACCGGCCCTTCATATCCAGTGTCCTCATGGTCTCCGCGTCTGACAAGAGCGCGCGTGATTTACGAATCACACACCTAAACCAATGGTCGGGATCGCAGCTTAGCCTCCGAGAACTGCAATAATGTGCTCGTCGCTGCGTAGGAAATTGTAAATTCTTCAGCGACTGCTTCATTTGAGGATGCGCACAATGTCGCATTAAGACGCTGGCGGCCTACTAGTGCTTTTTCTGCGAGAGTGGCATTTTTAAAACTTCAGGCGAGATAAATTCCATTGGTTAAATATCCTCCTCTGCAACGTCGTTGTCGCAAGTTTTACCCCTGAGAAAACGAGGCACCGGTAACGACAAACGGTACTGCTTGCCGCGGCATGGTCTTGAGATGTTGTGGAGACATAGGAAACTTGGCACCGTGTCATTTCTGGTTCTGGTTGCTAGCGCACAGACGAAAAGCCCAAGTAACATATCCTGTAGACATTGCACGTTGTGATTTGTGTTAGGTACGCCGGTAAGTTCGCGGACTATCGTGCTCTGTTTGTAGTGCACCATTCCTTATCAACCATCGGAGGCAACATGAAAACTAAACCCGTTTCCCGCACAAACTCCCTCATCGGCTTACTGGTTACCGGCATCCTGGTAGCCTCGGCTGCTTTGGCTAGCGCGACAGCAGCGTCTGCTCAATCGATGGCAGGCATGCAACACGATATGAAGTCGACGGCTTCTGATAGTTCCATGAAAATGCATATGACTATGCAAGAAAACCAAAAGAAGATGAACGACATGCAGATGTCCGGCGACATCGACCGCGATTTCGCGATGATGATGCGTGCCCACCATCAGGCTGGCATCGACATGGCAAAAGTCGAAGCTGAATCCGGCAAAAACCCAGAGATGGTCAAGGAAGCGAAGAAAATCATCGCATCGCAACAGAAGGACATCCAGAAGTTCGACTCCTGGCTGCAAAAGCACCCGAACAAGTAGCCGCTGTTCGCGAAGCAGGCGCTGCCACGGGAACTGGAACGCGGTTATTCTTCGGCAGAACTTTGGCCACAATGAACGTTTTCGTGCCGCCCGACGAACCGTGGAATCCCCCCTCGGTGGGAGCGCTTGGTCAGTTCAAGCGTTATGCGGTCGGACTTGCAGTAAGACGCGGCGAAGAGTCAAAAAGGCGAGGCAAAATTGCCTCGCCTGACCCAACAATACAGGCCTACGGAGAATTTCAGGTCAAGTGCAAGCGTTATTTGACGGTAAAGGCGAACTCGCCTTTTGCCTTGTGACCGTCATGGGTCATGGTCGACCATTGGATGTGGTACACGCCGGCACGCAGGGCCGGCGCCGGGGCCATCATCGTTCTGGCATCGGCCCCATCGACCTTCGCGGCCGCCAAAGGCACATCAGTATTGCTGGCGTCGGTCAGCTTGATCTTGCTGAACGCGGGCTCGAGTGCCTCGTTGAACTTGAGCCTAATCTCCTTCGGCGCATTGTCCAGCGTGGCGGCCGCTTGCGGCTCGGAGGATTCAAGTTTCGCGTGCGCCTGGGCGCCGGCGGTGGTGACGGCGGCGATCGCGAAGGTACTGGCAAGCAGGATATGTTTGATGGGCATTTAGGTGTCGGTCGAAAGAAGTGAGTTATTGAGAGGCGGCCCCGGTGGTTGGGCGGGGCCGCCGCAGCGTTAGCCGGGTTTACTTAGCGGTCTCGAGCTTGGTTACGGTCAGGCTTCCGTTCAGATTTTCTACACGGAAGTGGATGTTGTCACCGGCCTTGACCTGATCGAGCATCGAGGGGTCCTGGACCTTGAACGCCATTGTCATCCCAGGCATGTTCAGGTTAGTCAACGCCCCGTGCTTGATCGTTAGTTTCCCGGTGTCCCTGTCGACTTTCTTGATCTCGCCAACGGACAACGCCGTATCGGCGGAATTCGGGGTAGCGCTTGCCATGTCGTGGCCGGCATGTTCTTGCGCTTGGGCGTTGACGTTGGCTCCGGCCATGAAGAGCGCCGAGGAAACGGCAACCGAAGCAAGCAAATTGAAATAGCGAGTCATTTCAGCTCCTTAAAAAAATCGATCAACGGATTACTGATGTGGACGGCAACCGGCCCTTAATTGTGGTAGTCGTCGTTCAGCAGCAGGTACAGGCGCGCCACTTCATTGCCGTGCATGGTAATCTTCTGGCCATCGTTGGTTTCCATGACTTCTCCATCCGACATATAGACTGCGCGGCCAAACTTGTCCTCCATCGCCATCTTACCGTTCTCAAAGACGTGTACGGTGGAACCTTCTTTCAGCGGAATTGACTGTTTAACGCCGTCGAGACCAAATGCGAAAACCGTGGCCGACACGGTGGCAAGAACAGCGGTGGCGATCAACTTCTTCATTTCAAACTCCTTTTGTTTAAGTCCAGGTTCGTCAACAGATGCAGCCATCGTATCGCCCCCTACCCAACGCCAAGGTGACCCGATCCTTACAGTTTCGTAATGGACGCGCCATAATCCAAGGGGTGGGGCGCCCCTAACCTGATCCTGACACGCGGATTACATTTTTGTCAGGATCAGAGGGGCCGCCGCGCCACAGGCAAAATGCACTGCCATTCCCTTTAACTGATGCGGTATTCAAATGAAGCTTTTGATCGTCGAAGACGAGCTGAAAATGGGAGACTACCTTCGGCAGGGCCTGACCGAAGCGGGCTTTGTCGTTGACCTTGCGCGAGACGGAACGGATGGCCTGCATCTGGCGCTCACGCAGCCGTATGACCTGGCGATCCTCGACGTGATGCTGCCCAGGATGAACGGGTGGCAGATCATTCATGGCATTCGCCAGGCGGGCAAAGAGATGCCCGTGCTCTTTCTAACCGCAAAGGACGACGTCGAGGATCGCGTCAAGGGGCTCGAGCTGGGCGCCGATGACTACCTGGTCAAGCCTTTCGCTTTTTCAGAACTGCTGGCGCGCGTCCGCACGCTGCTTCGGCGCGGTGCAAAAGGCAAGGAAGCGGAAGCGCTGCGCGCGGCCGACCTCGAACTGGATTTGTTGCGCCGGCGCGCCACGCGTGCGGGGCAGAAGATCGACCTCACTTCGAAAGAGTTTTCGCTCCTCGAGCTGCTGCTGCGCAGGCAGGGCGAAGTATTGCCCCGTTCCTTGATCGCTTCCCAAGTTTGGGACATGAACTTCGACAGCGACACCAACGTGATCGAGGTCGCGATACGACGCCTGCGAGCAAAGGTCGACGATGGGTTCGAGCTCAAGCTGATTCGTACTGTGCGCGGCATGGGGTATGTGCTGGAGACAAACGCGTGACGCTCTTGGCAAGCAAGTCGCTTACTCTCCGCTTGACGCTTCTATTCGCGACCGTTTCCGGCGCGGTCCTACTGGTCCTCGGCGTCGTCGTTGGCCGTTTGGTCGAGCAGCACTTCGTTGAGCTGGACAAGGAACAGCTCAACGGGAAACTTGAACTTGTAAGACACGCGCTGGCCGAGATACGCTCTCCGGCCGAGGTGAATGGACTACGGCAGCGGCTCGACGCGGCGTTGATCGGGGAGCATGAACTGATTGTCCGTCTCAGCAGTGCCGATGGCCAGCTCCTGTATGGGAGCGACGAGGCCGACTTGCTTGGGCAACGAACGGTCGGCGCCACGCCGGATGCGCTGCGGCTGGTGACGGGGAGCGATGGACGCTCTTTGCGCCTGTTATCAGGTCACGCTGCTCTCGGAGGGGCAGGTGGGCCAAGCGTCGTCGTGGAGGTCGCTACCAGCCTGCACCACCATCAGGCGTTCATGGCTTCATTCCAAGACGCTCTGTGGATCACAGTCGGCATCGCGGCATTTGCCAGCGGCGTCTTGGGCTGGGCTGCCGCGCGCAGCGGGCTGGCGCCGCTGCGCAGGATCAGTCGTGATGCGGCGAAGATTACGGCGGAGCGCCTGGACCGTCGCGTGCCGGTCGCCGCTATTCCGGTAGAGCTGGCGGAAGTCGCACAAGCAGTGAACCAGATGTTGGAGCGGCTACAAGATTCCTTCCGCCGTTTGACCGAGTTCTCATCGGACCTTGCACACGAACTGCGCACCCCGGTCAGCAATCTCCTAACCCAGACCCAGGTGGTTCTCGCGCAGCCGAGGAGCGGTGACGATTACCGAGACGTTCTCGCTTCTAACGCTGAAGAGTATGAACGGCTGTCACGCACAATTGCCGACATGCTGTTCCTGGCAAAGGCTGACAACGACCTGCTGGTTCCCGAACGAGAGCGCGTCGACCTGCGTGCGGAGGCGGAGGCGCTCATCGAGTTTTACGGGGCGCTGGCAGAAGAAAAGTCAATTGCACTCGAGGTGGAAGGAGCAGTGCACGCGACCTGTGACCGCCTCATGCTCAGGAGAGCGATCGGCAACCTCTTGTCGAATGCTTGTCGCCACACTCCTGCAGGAGGGCGCGTTACCATTGAACTGGCTGGGCCGAAAGCAGGTGTGGCAAGCATTATCGTCCGCAATACCGGCGAGACCATTCCGTCGGAGCATCTGCCACACCTCTTTGAACGCTTTTACCGTGCCGATGCCTCCCGTAAGCGGGACGCGGAAGGGGCCGGACTGGGACTGGCGATCACGCGTTCGATCATGCGTGCCCACGGCGGGGGCACAAGCGTCAAGTCGGCTGACGGTGAAACCGCCTTCGAATTGCAGCTGCCGACCTGACAATCGTTTGACTGGGGCAGCCTAGGTGCCAGCGCAGGTCATTTGGTGACGTGACCCTACATCACGTCCGATCGACGCTGTAAAGTGCAGTGGAAGTAAGTAGAAGGGAGACCAGTATGCACTCGCCGGAGGATTTCGACAATCTAACGATTCTTCTTGGACTAGCTGTGTCAGCTTGCGTTTTGGCGACGGTGCTTATTTTTCTTTTGTGGCTTCGACGGGAGAGAAAGCGCAAGTCTCGCAACGCCACTAAGCGTGTAAAAGGTGTACGGCCGATAGCGAAGAAGCGGCCAAAGTAGCTGTTGTCCTGAACGATCTTGACCCATCTCTTTGGCTTGATCAGCGACACCGCATTATTTTGGACGGCCGTTATAACCGCTTGCTGTGGATCATGGAAGGTTCTTAGATAACAGCGCGATCGGAACGCTGCATGATCCCAAGACGGCACCTGAGCCAACTGCGGTTATCAAAGTCGGGTTCATGGTCCTGTCCGTGTGCTGGGTCGTCGAACGAACCCACGCGTGGACTGAACGCTGGCGTCGTACGGTGATGCATCACGATTGCAAACTCGCTGTCTCGGCCGCTTGGGTTTGGCTGATAAAGGCGCGCATGCTACTCAACAGACTCGCTTATCAAAGTTGATTTTGTCTACACGCTCTAAATGTACCGCCGATTCTCGCTCGGCAAAGACGAAGTCGAGTCCAGAACAAAACCTGAGACGCTCAAGGACGCGAAGGAAATTCGTCGCTCTGCAACAAAAACACGTCCAAAGATCCACTTTTGGCCGTAAAACAATTGGCCAAATAGCGCCGCAGCACGAGGCGTTCCATGGAACTGGAACGCCGCTAGTACATGCGAAAACAACGTCGTGCTGCTTAGTGCTCCATATTCCCAGAGGGTTTACGCACCTGCAGTTCAACGTTAGGCTTACTTGTCGCTGGCATCAGACTGCGTCCAGCATTGCTGCTGCGCACAGGCTCGGGCAGCTGACCAGTCCATTCGTAGGCGACCGCTCCAGCCGGGTGCTTGTACCAGCCGGGATCGGTGTAATCACCACGCTTCTGGTCCTTGCGCACCTTCAGCACGGTGAACATGCCGCCCATCTCGACGCCGCCGAACGGACCGTCACCCGTCATCATCGGTAAGGTATTCTCTGGGATCGGCATTTCCATACCGCCCATCGAGCCGCCCTTGTCACCCATAACCATATAGTCCGGCACGATCTTGTTGATCTTTTCGGCGATGCCGCGATGGTCGACGCCGATCAACGTCGGCACGTTGTGGCCCATCGCATTCATCGTATGGTGCGACTTGTGGCAATGGAAAGCCCAGTCGCCAGGATCGGTAGCGATAAACTCGATTGCCCGCATCTGGCCGACCGCCACATCGGTCGTGACCTCTGGCCAGCGTGATCCGGGCGCCGTCCAGCCGCCGTCGGTACCCGTGACTTCGAACTCGTGGCCGTGGAGGTGGATAGGATGGTTCGTCATCGTCAGGTTTCCCACCCGGATACGCACGCGGTCGCCCTGGCGAACCGGCATGGTGTCAATGCCTGGAAATACCCGGCTGTTGAACGTCCAGAGATTAAAATCCAGCATGGTGTTGACCTTTGGCGTATAGCTGCCGGGTTCGACGTCGTAGGCGCTGAGCAGGAACACGAAGTCGCGGTCGACGGCAAAGCGCGCAATGTCTTTCGGGTGGGTCACCCAAAAGCCCATCATGCCCATCGCCATCTGGGTCATCTCATCGGCGTGCGGGTGGTACATGAAGGTGCCTGGACGTTTCGCCACGAACTCGTAGACGAAGGTCTTGCCTGGCGGGATACCTGGCTGGGTGAGCCCGGTCACACCATCCATGCCATTCGGCAGGCGTTGCCCATGCCAGTGCACGCTGGTGTGCTCCGGCAGTTTATTTGTCACGAAAATGCGTACGCGATCACCCTCGACCACTTCGATCGTCGGGCCCGGAGACTGGCCGTTGTAGCCCCACAGGTTGACCTTCATGCCGGGAGCGAACTCGCGCACGACCGGTTCGGCCACTAGGTGGAACTCCTTCACGCCATTGTTCATTCGCCAAGGCAGGGACCATCCGTTCAGGGTCACGACCGGGTTGAATGGGCGGCCGGTCGCGGGCAATGGCGGCACATGAGTCTTCGCATTGTCCATAACCATCGCCTCGGGCAGCGAAGCTGCGCCCACACGGCTGACTGCGGCGGTGCTCACCGCGACGGCGCCGGCACCCTTAAAAAAATCTCGACGGGAAATCATTGTGCTGTCCTCGATTCAATACTGCCGCCAGCATTCATGGCGGACTGAAGATTAGTTTCGGCGATCCAGAAATCGCGCTGCGCTGCGATCGAGGCGTTGACCGCAGCAAGCTGCTCGCGTGACTCGATGAGCAGCTCGAAAGTACTGGCAAGCATGCCGTTGTACCGGAGCAGTACTTCATCGGCGATCTGCTTTCGCAAGGGGACGACCTCGTCGCGGTAATGGCGGGCGATGTCGTAGGTGGTGCGGTAGCTGGCATATGCCTGACGCACCTCGGATCGCGCTTTGACAGCAATGTCGCCGGTACGGTGGACCGCCTGCATGTAAGACGCCTGCGCACGCGCCACGCGCGCGCCGCCCCAGTCGAACAGCGGCAGCTCCAGTGAAACCTCATAACCTTTTTCGCGCGGCGCGCCGGTCGTACTCTTGTTGGCATACCCGACATCGAAAACATTGATGAAGCCGGTCGCACGGGTCAACCCGAGCGCCTGGGCCGTTGCCCGTGCATCCTGGCGCGCGATAAGGACATCGAGACGCTGCGACAGCGCATCGGTTTCGGCGTTTGCGGGCTGGCGCGGCTGGGGAGGCAGGTCGGGTAACCGATCTGGCAAGGTGAAGTCGAGGGACGGCCCCCACAGGCCCAGCAGGCGGATCAACTCCTCGCGTGCAGTCGTCGCCTGCAGATGCGCCTGCGCCTGCTGCGTCAGCGCGTCCTGGTAGAAGGCGCGTTCACGCGCAGCGTCCAACGCGCTCCAGTTGCCTGTGGACCGCATGCGCGCGGCAAGCTCGGCCGCCGCCTCGGCCGATCCTCGCACCTTGTCTGCGAAGGCCGATGCCTGGGCCGCCGCCACTGCCGAGTAATACGCCTTAAGCGTGTCGGTGGCCAATGACACGGCCTGCATTGCTGCCTGCAGCTTGGCTTGTTCGAAGCGTTGGCTCTCGATCCGGCTACGGGCTGGCAAAGTAACGAGCGCAGCCAGGTTGAAAAACAGGCCACGATCGATTTCTGTTTCGCCGCCGCCACTCACTCGGCCGAAACTGAAACCAGGGTTGGGCAGGCGGCCGGCCTGGACGAAGTCCGCTTCGCTGATTGCGAGCTCGGCCAGAGATGCCTGTAAGCCCTGGTTGTTGAGCAGGGCGATGCGTACTGCGGCATCGGCGGAGAGCGGCTTGGAGAGCAGAGCAGATACTTCGGCACGCGCGTCTTGGTTGCGTTTTAGCGGCGCCGACTGGGCGATGCGTTCTTGCGTCATCCGGGCGACGTCGTCGAGTCCGCCATCCTGGGAAAAACTCGCGCAGCCTGCGAGCAGTGTGGCGCCAACCACAACGGCCAATCTGCGCAGGCCTGGTCGTACAGCTGGGTTCATTGGTGCACTCCTTCGTGTTTGTGCTTGTCGTGCGCTGGTACCGTTTTAGTGGTCTTCTGCGGTACGGGGGCTGTGGACTGCTCGCCCGACATGGGGAATGTCGCTTCCTCGTCGAGGAGCGCGCGGTTTGCGCGAACCCAGCCTTTTTCGGGCGGCTGCGGAGCCTCCTTCGACCTGACGCTACCGGCGAAGACGGATTGGTACTGCAACGGTGTAACAGGCGCATTCGCGTCCGCTGCGGCCGGCATCGCCTGCTGCGCTTGTGCGGAAGCGAGCAGCGGCACGCCAGCCGCGAGGAGCAGCAGGTGTGAAAATTTCATGGATTGTTTCGTATTGAATTGAGGGCCGGACCAACAGCCCTGGATGCGCGCCCCTAGCGCGCCCGAAAAATCAGACGAAATCGAAACGTGGCGGTCTCTCGAGGGCCGAGGGGACGATGGAGGTCATCGCGGCTTCCGCAATAGCATGGATCGAGGAAGCGGATGGCGGTACATGGAGAGGCGGCAGCAGAGCTGGCGGCGCAGCGGCGCCAACGCAGCAGCTTACGCAGGTAGCGCACTTCGCGTGTGACGAGGCCACCTTCGAGCCGGACTCACTGCAATGCTCCGCGTCGGTCTGCCCGGCGCTTTGGTGGTGGTGACCGGTCATGACCATCGTTTCATGCGCAGGCCGCTCAAGCTTCCCAGCGGCCATCCCGGCGCTGCCCTGAAGGGACAGCACCGTGATCGAGAGCCACAGGAGAAGGCGGAAGAGTGAACGCATGATCTTCATATGGTACCGCAAATCAAGAGAATGCATCAAGGCACTGCCTTTGGCGGACAGGTCGAGCTCAAGCGGTACTGTAGCTGCAATCCGGCTTGGGACTGGTCATGATGCCCTTAACGGCCGGGTTATATCGTTACCCGGATCCGTTCACAAAGTGAGGGCTGTCATGCCGAAGATTACGATTCTCGAGAAAACCAATCTGAAGGAGGACCATTGGCATTCCATGGTGATTTCGCTGCTGAGAGGCTTTGCTGCACTTCAGGTGGCCGCAGCGCACCTACGTGCCCTGCAATACCCAGGCTTCTCCGCAGTCGAAAAGCCTCCCTTGCTGTTCTTGGGTCTGGCGTTCAGCAGTGGTTTCGCCTATCTGGCGGTGATCGTCTTTTTCGTGCTCAGTGGTTGGCTCGTCGGCGGAAGCTTTCTCAACAAATTAAATTCGGAGCGCGCCTTCCAGCATTACGCCATCGACCGCACCGGCCGGTTCTTCGCAAACTTCTCCTTCACCCTGTACGTGCTGCATGTGCCGATGATCCTTGTAATGGGATATGCCCTCCGGTCGGTGTTCGGCATCGGCCAACTGTCGCCTCATAGCATGCTTCACTACCTCATCTACGCCGGAATGTATCTGATGCTTGTAGTGGGCGCTTACCTGTTCTATCTGCCTTTTGAATCAAACACGCCTCGCGTGCGGCAGTGGCTGAAGGCGCAGCTTTTTGCGCGCGTTGGCATAGTACGGCCTTGATGGTCTGCGGGAGGCTGGCGGTGTGAAGGCGCTACATTCACAGGGACGGGCAGCCGCAGCGCTTGAGATGCGGCCTCTTCTCTGGTGTAATGTCACAACTGCAATCTACCCTTCAAGGAGCTTTAATGCGCCAGCTGTTCTGCCTCGCCTTTTTCGCTGCGGTCTCACTTCCTGTCTTCGCTGCCAGTCCGACCGAGGTCGTCAGCGCGTATCACGCAGCTGTCGCGCATGGTGAAACGGCCAAAGCGCTATCGCTGCTCAGCCCGACGGTGCTTATTTTCGAGAGCGGCCATGTCGAGCAGTCCAAGGACGAATACGCGGGGCATCATCTTCCAGCCGATATTGCCTTCGCGAAGGGCGCGAGCAGAAAAGTTTTGAAAGGCAACGAGCATATCGCTGGCGATCTCGCGGTCGTTATTCAGGAGACTGAAACGCAAGGCACATATAACGGCGCTGCGATTCACATGCTTGGAACAGAGACTGCCGTTCTCGAGAAGAAAGGTGATGGGTGGGTCGTCACACACTTCCATTGGTCGTCGCGGAAGGTGAAGTAGGACCTCACGGCAGCGAACGGTCCTAGCTTTCCGCCGTGGAAAAGTGCGCCGTATTTTCGAACGAAAAAAAGGGTGAGGCGAGCCTCACCCTAACCTTGGTTTCAGGCCTTCGGAGAATCGACGCGCATTACCGGAAATTGCGACGATGGTCGCAACTTGGACAGTTTGCTGCCGCTTCGTTAGTCCAGAACACGTGGGTGAGAGTAACCGACCCGTCCTGATTGAAGCGTTGATAGATAGAACTGCGGCCGTTGGCGGACTGCTTAATGAGCGCTCCCCAGCTGGCAGGGTCGTCGCTGATGTCTACGTCGACACCACCTTTTGCCGCGGCGACGACCGGTCCCGGTGTCGCCGCGACGGTGGTAGTGGAATCGAGGTGGGCGTAGATCGTGTTCAGAACGGAGAAATCGTGAGCGTTCGGCTTGGTGCTCACGGTGCTGCCGGCATTCGAGCCCGTGTTGGAGAAATAGTCCATACATGAGTTCTGCGAGCTACCATCCTCAGACTGGTGTCCCAAGCCGAAGGTGTGCGCCACTTCCTGGCACATCACGTGCTCGCGTTCGTTGACGTTGTTGTAGGTAGCCGTGTTGAAGTATGTGTCGTTCATCTTGGCCGTACCTTGCGTGATATGGTCGCCGCTAAGGTTAATGGATGCAAGGCCAAGCCAGCCGTTATTACCGTACGATGCATTGCAGACTTGGGTCGTGCCCGCAACCATTTTGCAAGTCCGGGCACTAGTGCTACCGGCGAAGATCGCTGTGAGGACTGGAGTATTGCCCGCGTTCCAGTCACTGGCTGTTTGCGTCAAGCGCGCCGACCAGGCAGTAGTCGTCAGATTGTTGCCGAGCTTCAGCGTGAACTGGGGCGTTGTGCGCGCCCAGTGGTAGGTGCCCCACGCATGATTCGCCAATGCGACATTAGCGATTGAGGCACTGCTACGCCAATGGCAGCCGCGAGTGCCAGGCGCTTGAATATCTTTTTCCGCATAACAATTCCCTCTCATTATTTAGACGAATTGAAAATACATACATCGAGATACTGCTCGGCTAGAATATCTTAAACATTGTAAATATCCAGTTGGTACAAAAGCTGTTCGCTTTTTTGCCACACTTTTGGTGTGATTAGGCTATTTGAGGCATACGCGGTAGAGGTTCTTATAAGCTGATTGGCAAGAATTAAGCTGTCGATTTGATCACGGTGTACCAGGTAGCCAGTCTCACGCTACACCTCAATATTAGCTTGCTCATGAACGTCAAAAATCGTGCTTGACCTTGACATCGTTGGAAGGTTTATCCTGTATTCACTACTGGAGAAACCTGATGAATACAAGCATCGAAGAAAAGGCCAGCCTTATCGACATCACGTTCAAGGTCGAGGGCATGACATGCGCCTCGTGCGCGGGCCGTGTCGAGAAGGCGCTGAAGTCCGTCCCGGGGGTGGACAGCGCCTCCATCAACCTGGCCACCGAAAAGGCGAGTGTGCGCGTTGCCCCGGAGGTCGGCGCCACTGCGCTGTACGCCGCCGTCGAGAAAGCGGGATACGAGGTGCCCAGCGATACCGTATCGCTCTCGATTTCCGGCATGACCTGTGCCTCGTGCGTGGGCCGGGTCGAACGGGCGCTGAACAAGGTGCCCGGCGTAACAGGGGTTTCGGTCAACCTGGCTACCGAAAGGGCACAGGTGACGGCCGTCGGCGTTCCGACCGATCGCCTCATTGCCGCAGTGGCGAAAGCCGGCTACGAGGCGGCACTACTCAATGATATCGCCGTAACCAAGCCAGAGCCCTACAGCCGGTTGCCTGGTTGGTGGCCCGTCGCTGCGTCTGCGCTGCTGAGTCTCCCTTTGATCGTGCCGATGTTCGGCATGCCATTCGGCTACGACTGGAGCCTGCCGGGTTGGCTCCAACTGCTGCTGGCGACGCCCGTGCAGTTCTGGCTCGGTGCCCGCTTCTATAAGGCAGGCTGGAGGGCATTGCTCGCCCGGTCAGGCAATATGGACCTGCTGGTCGCCTTGGGAACCAGCGCCGCTTTTGCGTTGTCGGTCTACCTGCTCGTCGCGCATCGCAACCACGGCGGCATGGAACACTTGTATTTCGAATCCTCCGCGGTCGTCATCACCTTGGTTCTTCTCGGCAAATGGCTGGAAGCGCGCGCTAAACACCAGACGGTCGCCGCGCTCCGGGCCCTGGAATCGCTGCGCGCGACGGAAGCGATCGTCAGAAGGGATGGGCGCGACCTTGTCGTGCCGCTCGCCCAGGTGCGCGTTGGCGACCAAGTGGTCGTGCGGCCGGGCGATCGCGTGCCGGTCGACGGCACCGTCGTCGAAGGCAGCAGCCACCTCGACGAATCACTGTTGACGGGCGAAAGCCTCCCCGTGACCAAAACCGTCGGTGACGTGGTCACCGGTGGCGCAGTCAACGCAGAGGGAATGCTCGTCCTGCTTGCAAGTGCCGTCGGCAGCGACACGATGCTGTCGCATATCATCAAACTGGTCGAGGACGCACAGGCTGTGAAAGCACCCATACAGCGCCTTGTCGACAGGGTGAGCGCCGTGTTCGTGCCCGTCGTGCTGTTGATCTCTGTGGCGACTTTCCTCTCCTGGGGACTGCTGACCGGTGACTGGCAGCAGGCCTTGCTCAACGCGGTCGCCGTCCAAGTGATCGCCTGCCCTTGCGCGCTTGGCCTGGCCACGCCGACATCGATCATGGCTGGGACGGGAGTCGCGGCACGTTACGGCATCCTCATCAAGGACGCTGAAGCACTCGAGACCGCCCATGCGCTCGATGTCGTGGCGTTCGACAAGACCGGTACGCTCACGGAAGGAAAGCCAGCCATCGTGGCGATTGAGACTGGCGCGCGGCACCAGCGTGAAGTGCTCGCGCTCGCGAGCGCGGTCCAGCAGTACAGCGACCACCCGCTGGCACGCGCGGTCCAGGCCGAAGCCAAACGTCAGGACATCCAGCCGCTTGCCGCGTCGGGCGCACAGGCGCTGCCAGGACGCGGGGTGTTCGCGGACGTCGATGGGGCAACCGTGTTTCTCGGTAACCGACGACTACTACAAGAAATCGGACTGCAGACTACTGGTATGGAGGACGTTGCGAAGCGCCATGAAGATTCGGGCCGCACGGTTTCCTGGCTCGCAGTAGAAAAGGGAACCGCATTCGAATTGATGGGTTTGCTGGCCTTCGGCGACACCGTAAAGTCATCTGCCGCGACAGCCGTCCAGCGGCTGCGCGACATGGGTGTCTCAGCGGTCATGCTGACGGGTGACAATGCCGGCAGCGCCCGATCGGTCGCCGCGGCTGTCGGGATCGATGATTTCCACGCAGAGGTGCTCCCGGCGGACAAGGCGGATATCGTCGCTTCGATGAAGGCGGGCGGGAAGAGGGTGGCGATGGTGGGGGACGGTATTAATGACGCGCCCGCGCTCGCCTCGGCGGACGTCGGCATCGCAATGTCGACCGGAACCGACGTGGCGATGCACAGCGCCGGTATCACGTTGATGCGCGGGGATCCCGCGCTCGTGGCCGACGCTATCGACATCTCGAAGAAGACCTATCGCAAGATTCAGCAGAACCTCGGCTGGGCCTTCATCTACAACCTGATCGGGATCCCGCTGGCGGCGATGGGATACCTCAACCCGGTGATTGCCGGCGCCGCGATGGCGTTTTCCAGCGTCTCTGTCGTGTCGAACGCGCTATTGCTACGCCGGTGGCAGCCGGCGTTTGCAAAGGGAGCAAAGCAATGAATATCGGGCAGGCTGCGGAGGCGTCGGGGGTGACCGCGAAGATGATTCGGTACTACGAGAGTATCGACCTGATCTCCGCCGCGAGTAGGACCGGCTCCGGTTATCGGCAATACACGGACAAGGACGTGCAAACGCTCCGGTTCATCAAACGCTCGCGGGACCTCGGGTTTTCGATAGAGCGAATTAAAACGTTGCTGAGCCTGTGGCAGGACCGCGGCAGGCATAGTGCGGACGTGAAGCAGCTGGCGCAGGGATATATTGCCGAGTTGGAGGACGACATCCGGAAGCTGCAGTCGATCCGGGACCAGTTACGGCACGTCGCCAACAATTGCCATGGCGACGAGCGACCGGATTGCCCGATTCTCGATGATCTGGCTTGCAAGCACATGTCTGCGTGACTGCTTATCCCTGCTGCTTCAGGCGAGGCGGAGCTCAATGGCCCGCCTCGCCTGACTGTTAGATGGCTACACTTGCGCTGACGGGATAACCAGCATCTGCAATTGCCGACCTCACCTCGTCGAGACTCGCTTGGCTGTCGACACGTACAGTTTTACTTGCAAGGTCGACTTCGACCTTGGCGTTGCCATCTACCGTTTGCACGGATTTCGTCACGCTCCGAACGCAACCGCCGCAGCTCATCCCTTCGACTTGAAGCTCGTACATAATTTACCTCCTGATAAAGTGAGTTTTCACTCTAAACCTTTCCATGATGAGAGGGTCAAGCGTCTTGTTGATAAACGAGCGTTTCAATATTTCAGGGAGCGATTTGATGGGTGGAATTCTCCAGTTCGCTAGACAAATCCTGACCTCAACGGCTGTCTGGTGTCTAGAAGATTTAGGGCGGATCACTTGACCTTCTAGCTACTACAGCGTTTATAAAGTGGAGATACACGTATGCAAAAGGTTTTGCATGGCCATCCGCTTTCCACACAGTGCCTATCTCGCTGCCGTAGTGCTCTTCACGGCGTCGCTTGCGCCCGTAACGCCGTTGTACGCTCAGAATTCTTCCGGACTGAGTACATCCGCAGGCACGCTTACGTTAAGCCAAGCGATTGCCCGTGCTTTGGAAACCGCGCCTGGCCTTCGTAGCGCGGAAGCCAGCGTCGGTGCGTCCGAGGCGGCGGTACAGGCTGCCCGGTTGCTACCAAACCCGACTTTATCGGTCGAGGCCGAAAACGTACTCGGCACCGGCCGGTACGCTCGATTCGGTGAGAGCGAAACCACCTTCTCCGTCTCGATGCCCCTGGAGCTGGGTGGCAAACGCGCGGCCCGTACTCGAGTTGCGCAGGCTGAAGAAGCCACGGCGCGGGTTGGGGTAAACGCTGCCAGAGTGGATCTGACCTTACGAATTACCCAGGCATTCATCGCTGCGGTGGCAGGCGAACGCCGCGCCAAGGCCGCAGAGGAACGGCGCGACTTGGCCGCGCAGGCTGAACGCGTTGCTCGCCTGCGCGTCGGCGCCGGCAAGGTTTCCCCGATCGACGAACAGCGCGCGTCCGCCCAGCGGATCAGAGCCGACGTTGAGGCGGAACGCGCACAGCGAGCGGCAAAGGTGGCGCAAGCTGTTCTGGCACGGCTGATCGGTGCGACAGAGCCGCTGGTGGTCGTGGCGCCTTGGTTCGATGACACCAGCGCCCAGGCCGGGGGCGAAGTGTCGGGAGCGTCCTTATCTCTGGCCGCAGCCGATGCCCAGGTGGCCGCCGCCAACGCGCGAGTGGATGCCGCACGCCGTGCTCGCATTCCCGACCTGACGGTCAGCGCCGGCGCACGTCGGCTGAAGGAGACCAACGACACCGCGGCGGTGCTCGCGCTGTCGGTTCCGCTTCCGCTGTTCAACCGCGGCAATGCCGAGGTAGCCCGTGCCCGCGCCGAGCTGACAAAGGCAGAAGCCGATCGTCAAGCGGTTGAGCTGGAAATCGCCGAGAGCCTGGATGCTGCCCGCGCTGACGTCGCCAATGCCAGGGCAAGCGCCGCCTCTGCCAATGGCCCCGAGCTGGCTGCTGCACGTGAAGCTGCGCGTATTGCCCGCATCGGTTACGCCGAGGGCAAGTTCTCGCAACTCGACCTGATCGAGGCTGAGCGCTCATTATCGCAAACACAAGAAGCCGCCATCGATGCACTGGCCGCCTTCCATGATGCTCGTGCCCGCCTCGCCCGACTGGTCGGCCGCTTCGACCCCATCTCTAAGGACTGATTGATGCCCACGTTTTACCGTCCCCTGATTTACGCCAGCCTGCTATGCCTGACCGCTTGCTCAAAGACGCCTGAGGCACCTCGGGAGCGCGCCGAGCCGCGTGCGCAAGCGGAACGCCCGAGCGGGCAGAAAAAGCCGGAGAAAGCCGAAGCGGCCGGCAAGGACGAGGCGGCAGAAAAAGGCGAACAGGCCGAGAAAGGCGAGGCGGGTGAGAAACGCGAGTCTGACGTCGTGCGCCTGTCCAATGCGCAGATCGCCGCATCTAACATCGAGGTCGCACCGGTACGCCAGATCTTCGCCGATTCGATCGAGGTGCCGGCGACGATTGAAGCCAGCCCGTCTCGTGCCGAGGTGGTGGCGGTGTCGGTCGGCGGACGGATCACGGCGCTGCACCGGAATCTCGGGGAGCCGGTGCAACGTGGCGACGTGCTCGCGGTCATTGAAAGCGGAGACGCGGCCCAGCTCAAGGCAGACCTGGAAGCGGCAAGACGGGAACGCGACCTGGCGCGAACAACCCTGCAGCGTGAAGAGCGCCTGTACCGCGAGAAGGTATCGGCGGAGCAGGACTATATCGCCGCCAAGGCTGCGGCTGCCGATGGGCAGGCGCGCTTGCGCCTTGCTGAGCAGCGCCTGGCGGCTGTGGGAGGCAGCGGCAGCGGACCGTTGAACCGCCTGGTCGTGCGCTCGCCCATCAAAGGTTACGTGATCGCTCGCCAGGCTGCGCTTGGCAATGTGGTTGGCCCGAATACCGAACTCTTCCGGGTTGCCGACCTGTCCGAAGTGTCGGTCGAGCTGGCCTTGTCTCCCGACGATGCAAGTCGTGTCCAGGTAGGTGCGCCGGTCGATGTCGTGACTTCCACGCGTAATGGCACCGGGCGCATTGCTTTTGTCTCGCGGGTGATCGATGCCACGACCCGGCAGGTACAAGCCCTGGCGACATTACCAAACCCGCAGGGCGTCTGGCGTGTCGGCGAGACGGTACGTGCGTCGGTGGTAATGAAACATGCGAGCGGTAAAGCTGCGCTTGCCGTACCGCAGAATGCAGTCCAGACGATCGAGGACAAGCCTTCGGTCTTCGTGCGCACGAACGAAGGTTTCGCCGTCAAGCATGTCGTGCTCGGTCCTGCCAACGGCAACTACGTCACGGTCCTGTCCGGGCTGGCCGGGGAGGAGCGTGTCGCCGTGGCTAACAGCTATGTGTTGAAGGCGGAGCTGGGCAAGGGTGAAGGTGCCGGCGATGACGATTGATACGAGGTCACCAAACCCCTGGGGAGAGCGCCTGCAATGATCGCTCGCATCGTTACATTCTCCGTCACCCGCCGCTGGCTGGTCCTGTTTGCGACCCTGCTGGCAGCACTGGTCGGCGCGGTCGCCCTGACGCGCCTGCCGATTGACGCGGTGCCCGACATTACCAATGTCCAGGTACAGATCAACACGTCTGCGCCGGCGCTTTCGCCTGCCGATGTGGAACGGCAGGTGACCTTCCCGATCGAGACGGCACTCGCGGGAATCCCGGGACTGGAATCGACCCGCTCGCTGACGCGCCATGGCTTTGCCCAGGTGACGGCAGTGTTTGCGGACAAGACGGATATCTACTTCGCCCGGCAGCAAGTCGCAGAGCGCTTGCGATCTGCAGAGCGGGACTTGCCTGCTGGCGTATCGCCGCAAATTGGACCGGTGGCCACTGGCCTTGGAGACATCTACATGTGGACCGTTGAATTCGCGGACAAGCATGAGGCGGGAGCCAAGAGCGGTTTGCAGGCCGATGGCAGCTACGTGACGCCAGAGGGAACGCGGCTGCGCAGCGACATCGAGAAGGCGACGTATCTGCGAACGGTCCAGGACTGGATCGTGGCACCGCAGCTCAAGACAACCAAGGGCCTCGCTGGTGTCGATGTGCTGGGCGGCTATGTGAAGCAGTACGTGGTTATGCCCGATCCGCAGCGGCTCGCTGCCGCGGGCCTGAACCTGGGCACCCTGGCCGAGACACTGGAGCGCAACAATACCAGCTCGGGCGCTGGCGTCGTCGAACGTAACGGCGAGGCGTTGACGGTGCGCGCCGACGCGCGGGTAACCACGCTCGAAGAACTGGGCAAGATCGTCGTCGCCACACGCAACGGCACGCCCATCCTGGTTTCCCAGGTCGCGCAGGTCGGTGTCGGTCATGCGGTACGTTTTGGCTCTGCCTCGGAGGCTGGCCGGGAGGTCGTGATCGGAACCGCCGTGATGCGCATCGGGGAAAACAGCCGTACGGTCGCCGCTGCAGTCGATGCACGTCTCAAGGAGATCGCCCGGTCCTTGCCGGCCGACGTGGTCGTCAGGCCGGTCCTCGACCGAACGCGGCTCGTCGACGCCACAATCACGACCGTCGCGACCAACCTGGCCGAAGGTGCGCTGCTTGTCATCGCGGTGCTGTTCGCATTGCTCGGCAATATCCGCGCGGCGCTGATCGCGGCGGCAGTCATTCCGGTGACGATGCTGCTGACTTCGATGGGCATGCTGCGTGCCGGTGTGACCGCGAACCTGATGAGCCTCGGCGCGCTCGACTTCGGGCTGATCGTCGACGGCGCAGTCATTATTGTCGAGAATGCCCTGCGGCGCTTGTCCGAGCAGCAGCATCAGGCCGGCCGCGTGCTGAACAAAGCCGAGCGGCTGGAGACGGTCGCTGTCGCTGCACGTGAAATGATCCGCCCCAGCGTCTACGGCCAGGCCATCATCATGCTGGTGTACGTCCCCTTGCTGACCTTCCAGGGTGTCGAAGGCCGGATGTTCATGCCCATGGCGGTGACCGTCATCCTGGCGCTCGCGTTTGCATTCGTGCTGTCTCTGACCTTTGTACCGGCCGTCATCGCGCTATGGCTGTCCAAAAAGGTCGAAGAGCGGGAAAACCGGTTTGTGGCCGCCGCGACCACGCGCTATGCGTCCTCGCTGGACCGCGCTTTGGCCCGGCCGAAACTGACGGGGGGCGTCGGCATTGGCGCGTTTGGATTGGCCCTGCTGCTGTTCACGACCCTCGGGCAGGAATTCCTTCCGACGCTGGACGAAAAAGACGTCCTGCTGCAAGCCTGGCGTATTCCTGGCACGTCCTTGGACCAGAGCCAGTCGATGCAATTCGCCATCGAGAAGACGGTCGCGAAGCTGCCCGAGGTCAAACTGGTCTTTTCCCGGACCGGCACCGCCGAACTGGCCGCCGACCCGATGCCTCCGAACGGCACCGACACCTTCATCATCTTGAAGGATCGGTCGCAATGGCCGAACCCGCGCATGCCGAAGGCAGAGCTGGTCGAGAAGATCGAACACGCCGTCGCAAGCCTGCCGGGCCAGACTTATGAGCTGACGCAGCCCATCCAGATGCGCTTTAACGAACTGCTGGCCGGTGTCCGCGGCGACATCGCCATCAAGGTGTACGGTGACGACTTCGCGACGATGACGCAAACCGCCGAGCAGATCGCCGCCCAGCTAAGGGCGACGCAAGGTGCAGCCGATGTGCGCGTCGAACAGGTCGCCGGCCTTCCGCTTCTGGATGCAAGGCTGGACCGGGACGCCATGGCACGGGTTGGCTTGAGCGCCCAGGACGTGTATGGCACGCTGTCGGCGGCGCTCGCCGGACAGGATGCTGGCGTGGTGTATGAAGGTGACCGACGCTTCGAGGTCGTCGTAAGACTCCCGGATGCGGCCAGGCAGGACCTGAACTCGTTGAGTCAGCTGCCGATTCCGACGCCTGCGGGAGGGTTCGTCCCGCTCGGATCGGTCGCATCGCTGGTGACGGCCAAGGGACCGAACCAGATCAGCCGCGAGAACGGCAAGCGCCGCGTGGTCGTCCAGGCCAACGTGCGTGGCCGCGACATCGCTGGCGTCGTGCAAGAGGCGCAGGCCCGGATCGCATCGAAAGTGCGTCTTCCGGCAGGGGTCTGGCTGGAGTGGGGAGGGCAGTTCGAAAACCTCGAACGTGCACGCTCGCGCCTGGCGGTCGTCGTTCCGCTCTGTTTCGCACTCATCGTGGCCCTGCTGTACTCGGCGGTCGGTTCCTGGCGCAAGACGGCAATTATCTTCACAGGGATCCCGCTGGCCCTGGTTGGCGGCGTGGCCGCGCTGTGGCTGCGAGGGCTGCCATTTTCGATCACGGCTGCGGTGGGCTTCATCGCGCTGTCGGGCGTGGCGGTATTGAATGGCCTTGTGATGGTGAGCGCAATCGATGACCTTGCGGCACGTATGCCGTGGGACCGTGCGGTACGCGAGGGGGCGATAAGGCGTCTGCGCCCGGTCATGATGACTGCGCTGGTCGCGTCCCTCGGGTTCGTGCCGATGGCACTGGCCACCGGGGCAGGCGCGGAGGTCCAGCGACCGCTCGCCACGGTGGTGATCGGCGGCCTCGTTTCCGCGACCCTGCTGACCCTGTTCGTCTTGCCAGCCCTTTGTGCTCGGTTTGCCCGTCCTGCAGCTGCGCATGCGGTGACGGAAGCGTCCAACCCGGCTATTTCGCAAAAGGAATGATGGCCTCGGGAGCGGACCGATAGCGGCACATTCACATAAGGCTCTATTTTCAGAGCCCAGGATAACCTGTTGAAAGAAGAGTAAGCGATGTCGACCAACACAACGCCTAACCTGGAAAGTACCTTTTCTGTTCCTAAGATGGATTGCCCGTCCGAAGAGAACCTGATCCGTATGGCTCTCGGCAATGTGGTCGGAATCCGATCGTTGGCGTTCGACCTGGGCAAGCGAAAGCTCACCGTGATCCACCAAGGGGAGCCGGACACGATATTGAGTCGCCTGCGGCCCTTGAACCTGGGGGCTGTGCTGCATGATTCCCGGCCATCGGTAGGTATCGATGCTCCGCCCGCGAACGAAACCCGATCGGAAAGCGTTTTTTCTATCCCGAAGATGGACTGCGCCTCGGAAGAGAACCTGATCCGGATGGCACTCGGCGATGATGGACAGGTAGAGTCGATGTCGTTCGATTTGCAGAACAGGGAGCTGAAGGTTGTGCATACCGGTTCGGCAGATCAGATTCTAAATCGCCTCGTGCCACTCAAGCTGGGAGCCTGCTTGCGCGGTACCAGCCAGGCCACGGAAGGTCGGGGCCAATCACGGCAGTCGACTGACGAAGATGCTGCCGAGGCCCGGACATTGCGCCTGCTGTTGGCGATTAATGGCGTCATGTTTGTTGTCGAGCTGTTGGTCGGGTTGATCGCGCAGTCGACGGGTCTCATCGCCGACTCACTCGATATGTTCGCTGACGCGGCCGTCTATGGCTTGGCCTTGTATGCCGTTGGCCGGGCTGCCCATTTGAAGACCCGTTCGGCTCATATCGCTGGCTGGCTGCAGATAGCTCTGGCGATCGGCGCGATCAGCGAAGTCGCCCGGCGCTTTTTTTACGGTAGCGAACCGCAGTCCGTCCTGATGATGGGTATCGGTCTGGTTGCTCTGGCGGCGAACGTAACTTGCCTGGTACTCATCGCGAAGAAGCGTGACCGCGGCGCTCATATGAAGGCGAGCTATATTTTTTTCCGCGAACGATGTGCTGGCTAACCTTGGGGTGATCGTTGCCGGCGCTCTGGTGAATTGGACTGGTTCGTCCTATCCAGACCTGGTCATCGGCATTGCCATCGGCCTGTTCGTTTTAAATGGCGCCCGCCGCATCTTGCAACTGCGCTGAACATCGAAATGCCTGAGGTGGGACCGCTTTCTTCATTGATAAAGGCGTAACCGGAGAAAAACATGAAACAAAATTTTGCCTTGTTGTCCCTAGCGCCAATCTTCGTGTTTGGAGTCGTCGGTTGTACAGCGTCTCCGCCTTTGATAAAGCCAGACGGGAGATCCGGGTACGTGACAGACCTCTATTCAGTTCAGAGGCTGAATGCAGATACACCAAAATGTCTTAAAGGACTACCTCCGGACCAGCTTTCGACCGGGGGCTTTGTAGAGGTCCAGATCTCGCATTATCGGAGTTACCGTTATGTGAGTGCCATCGTCCCTCCTGGCCTAAAACTGGCACTGCACGATAAGGTCGAAGTTTCTCCGGCTGACTGTAAGGACGGGAAGATTCCGGTTATTCAGCAGATTCTGTCCAAGCCTAAGTGAATTCGACCTGGCCTTCCCCCATCGTCACGGACACTTCCGTTAGGCGCATTTTAGATTTTCAAACTGTATCGGGCTGATGTAGCCGATAGTGGAATGACGCCGGCGTGGATTGTAGAACCTTTCGATGTAGTCGAACACATCTGCCCGTAAATCATCTCTGGTCTGGTAGTGCTTTTTGCTAAGGCGCTCGGTCTTTAGCGTCGAGAAGAAGCTTTCCATTGCAGCGTTGTCCCAGCAGTTACCGCGACGGCTCATGCTGCAAACGATGCCGTGGGATTCGAGTAGCCGCTGAAAATTTTCGCTGGTGTATTGCGCTCCCTGGTCTGAATGATGCAGCACGGCACGAGGACGGCCGCGACGGAAAATAGCCATCATCAGTGCATCCATTACGAGCTGCGCCGTCATCGTCGATTGCATCGACCAACCTACTACACGCCGCGAGTACAGGTCGAGGACTACAGCGACGAATAACCAGCCTTCGCCAGTCCACACGTAGGTAAAATCCGCGGCCCATTTTTGATTCGGCCCTGTGGCTTCAAACTGCCGGTCCAGCAGATTCGGCGCGATGGCGTGGACAGGGGAGTCAAGCTGTCCTGGTGCTCGACGTCGCTTATGACGGGCCTTGATGAAAGCAGCTTTCATCAGCCGCGCCACACGATTCTCACTGCAGGAGAAACCAGCATCGATGAGGTCCCGCACTACGCGCGGCGAACCATACGTGCCATCGCTGGTTTCGTGGCTATCCTTGATTGCCTTGAGGAGTTCGGCATTTTCGCGCTCATGAGCACTCGTCGGCCGTCCAAGCCAATCGTAAAAACCACTGCTTGATACGCCGAATAGTCGGCACATCGTTCGCGTTGGCCAGATGGTTCGATATTTGGCGATGAAGCCGTACTTCACTTGAGGTCGGCTGCGAAGTAGCCGAGCGCCTTCCTAAGAAACTCACCCGTTGGCTGTCGATTCCTGCTGTTGCAGAGCAAAGCCGAACTGCGCGGCACGACGATGCAGCTGCTTGATGACGCGGTCACGATACTGCTGTTCGTAGTGGTCCGCTCCCGGGTCCCGGTAATCCATCCCATATCGCATCGCGTTATAAAACAGGACCGCAATTTTGCGGGCGGTAGCTGTCACCGCTTTGGCCGTGCCAATGCGTCCCGCGAGGCGTCGGTAGAATGCGCCGAGTGCGGTGTTGCTGCGCCCGACGGTCACAGCTGCCAGCCGAATCGCAACGGTGAGCCGGCTGCTGGTCTTACGCGTTTGCGCCGACAGCACCTTGCCGCCGCTGATTTTACAGCCGGGTGACAGTGTCAGCCATGAGGTGAAGTGTTTCGCGGTGCGCCATCGGCTCATGTCCGTGCCGCATTCGCCAATGAAGCGTAGTGCCAAAAATGGGCCGACACCGTGGATTTGTGTCAGGTCAGTGCCAGTAAGCTGGTACAAGGCGGCCCGCGCGTCAAACTTTGGATCGCTCGGCAATTTGCTGCGGTGCTTGGCCTTGGGCAGTGGCGCATCCGGTATTGGTTTTCCGATATTCAGACCAGCCACGGTGCGTTCAATTTCAGCGTCGCATTCGTCGATGCACTGCTGGTAGAAATCGTAGAGGGCAAGCGCCTGCTTCAGCGCGAACACGTGCTCGGGCTGGTAATTTCCAACTAGGGCACTGCGGATGGTTTCCAGGCTTTCCTTGCAGCGCACATCGCGCATCGCAGCCAACGCATCGGGATTACGCTCGCCCGCGACAATGGCACGGATGATCCTCATGCCTGTGACGCCGGTAATCGTGGCAATGACGTGATGGAGCTGGATGTTCATGAAGGTCAGCGCCTTCTGCATGTGCTGGATATGCGCGGCGGCATAGTCGGTGTGCTTTTCGCGCGCGCGAAGGTAAGCACGCAATTCCGCGATATCGCGGCCGGGACGGAAGCTGGCACGCAGCAGTCCGCAGGCATGGAGACGCTGCAACCACTGGGCATCGTTGACGTCGCTCTTTCGGCCAGGGACGGCACGCGCTTCGCGGGCGTTGGCCAAGATAACTTCCAGCCCATGCGACTCAAGTACCTCATAGGCCGCAACCCAATACACGCCGGTCGATTCCATCACAACCGTTTTCGTTCCGGTTGCGACTAGCCAGTTGGCCATGCGTTCCAGATCGCTGGTGAAAGCCTGGAATGTCTGGACCGGCTCATCGCACAGATCCGGGCTGACGGCGGCGACGTGGAATCGTGAACCGATATCGATACCGGCCGCGAAGGGATGAATGATCGGCAGCCCGCTGGGCTTGGATCGTGAGCGCTCATCGGACATGGACCACCTCCTGGTTAGTCAGGCGCAGGACGGGGACTCGGATTTGATCAACTTCCTAAACGGGGTCGCCAAGTGGTGCCGCCACATATGAGTCCGCAGCTTCCCCTGGACCAGGTTTTTTGACGGGGTCTATGCCTCCAAAAAGCGTTCGGTCACGGTCTCTGCGTGCATCCAGTGTACGCCTCTGAAGTTTCTATTCATGAGGGCCACGGGCGACCGTGTGGGGCGGTTTTTTAATATGTCGCGCTCCGTCTTGACCTTCGCCAGCTCGCGCCGCATACGCTCGTATTCTTGAGCCGATACCTTCTCGTGCCCGACTGCGACCTCTACATCAACGTTAGCATCTCGGCACCACCGTCCCAGCAAGTTGGCGCCGATGCCAAGGTCACGGGCTATTGCCGCCTTGCTCGCACCAGGCTGGCCTACCAACTTGACTGCTTCGCGCTTGAACTCTTCTGAAAATACTCGTCTTTCACGTGCCATGTAATACCTCCGATAGGGACATCATACCTATCGAAAGTGTCCGTCGTGGTGGGGGAAGGCCAACCTGCGGCTCCTAGATCAAGCAAATTGTCAGGCGAATATCAAGACAGTCCACGCACTGTGCAGACTTGGGCTTACCGTTGACTTGGTATCCAAGCGGAATTGATCGCCCCCTTAAGCACGGCGTGGCTGTGACCTCAGGTTGTAGGTGATGCTGGCAATGATGACCACCAGGATGAGTAGTTGCGCAGCGATAGGCTGCAGTGACGGGTAGACCCCCAGTACCTCGATGCGTGGCAGCGATACCGGCGTATCCGGAATCAGGCCGACCTTTTGCAGTGCTGCGGCACCTTTGCCGATCAACACAACCGCAAGGATGCCGACAAGTGCCGAACTAGCAGCAAAGAATTGACTGATTGGGAGCCGGGCTGAACTACGCAGCAGGATTGCGGCGATGCCGGCCAAAATGGCAATGCCCAACCCCAGGCCGGCCAGCAGGTAGCCTCCGTTTTCCTCCGTCCACAAAGCTGCATAGAAGAGAACTGTTTCGAAAACCTCGCGATAGACCGTTACAAACGCAAGCAAAAATAGCATCAGCATCGATTTTCCGTTCAATGCTGCTGACAGCTTTTGCTGGACATAGGCTTGCCACCGTCCCGCGAGACTCTTCTGGTGCATCCAGATACCAACTGCCAGCAGCACGACCGCAGCGAAAATTGCAGAAAACCCTTCGGTCATTTCACGGCTGGCGCCGCTAACATTGACGAGATAGGTTGCGACTGCCCAGGTGAATCCACCCATGGCCAACGCCGTTATCCAGCCAGCGTGCACATAGGGTAGGGCGTCCTTCCGGTTCGCTTTCTTGAGAAACGCAAGCATCGCGACTACGACCAGCAGTGCTTCCAGGCCTTCTCGCAACAAAATAGTCAGGGCACCGAGGAACGTCGACATCGGATCATTGGTCCCGGAGAGCGCTTCGTTGGCGGTATCCAGTCGGTTCTGCAATTTGGACTCGATCTGACGGGCTTGCTCCAGTTGCCCGGCGGCGGCTGCATTGCGGAACTGCCCCATCAAGTTCTCGACTTCGTGAAACAGTTCTGCGTTCTTCGCCGCAAGCGCAGGTTCGACAGGTTCGAAGCCGTCGAGGTACGCTGACAATGCCAACCGTGAAGCCTCCGCGCGATTCCCGGCACCAAGCGCTGTAACGCTTTGCTTCAAGTGTGCCTTAGCCAGTGCTAAGGAATCAGCAGATGAAGCAGTCATGAGTTCTGGCGAATTGCGCAGAAAGGCCAACAAGGAACGTGCCGTGTCATCGCCCAAGTGCTTGGCCAGTCCCGCTTCCGAACTTTGGCCCAAGGCGCCAAGTGTTGGCACGGCCGCATGCAATGCAGGCTGTTCCGCCCAAAGCTTTGCGCCTGCGTCACGGTCGGCCTTGGTGTACGACATCGTCGAGACGAAATAGGCAAGTGCCCAGCGATCGTCATCCGTGAGTTTTGCAAAACTGGGCATTGATGTACCGGGAACGCCGCGGGTAATAATTTGCTGCAGAGCGAAGACGCTGCGCTCGCGGGCACGGGTGTGGTCCGCGAATGCGATCGGAGGCGGGTTCAGTTGCGACGCTAACGGGCCATCGGCGCGACCACTAATGCCGTGACAAGCGGCGCATTGATTTGCGTAGAGCCGCCCTCCAAGTTTGATGTCGGGGGTGTTCGTCGGTGTCGTCTGCACCGGATAAGCAAGCAATAGAGCATCGGCAAGGTGGCGCGCCTGCTCAGCGACGACACTCGCCTGGGCCTTGTTCGCAATGGCTGTGCGTAACTCCCCAGTCCCGTCACGCAAAGCTTTCGTCGACGATGTCGGCGGTAAGCCTTCCAGTTGACGCGAAGCTTCCCGGGCAAATTCCTGCATTTCTCGGTATTCGTCTGCGCTGGCGATTTGCCCATTCTGGACAGCTTTACCATAGTCTACCGCGAGGTAGTCGAGCAGTTGCCAGATCTGCTTGGCTTGGTCTTGGCTCGTCGATGGAGCATTTTCTGCTAGCGATAGGCCAGATCCAACGACCATTAGCACCGTAAGAAGCCAACGGAATAACTTTGTAGACAAACGCATAATAAGTATAAACGGAAGTAACGCTAAATGAGAATCATTATACTTTAACTTTTCTGTCGAAGAACAATGATTGCCCGGATTGTTGTCGCGTCGACGTCGCCGTTGGCCTTGTCGTCGCGAATAGGACCGGCTAGGTCCTCTGGTGGTCCTTGGCTAACGGGCCAAGGTGAACTCACGCAGACAATGGGGTTTCAGGTGCAACGGAGCGCAAAACCGGGTTAAGTCATGAAGGGTTGTAAGCCGGCCCCGAGTTTTCCGTTTCCCCTGATTTCCCGATGGGTGTCTCTCGGCGCAGCATCATTTTAGTAATTGCACTTCGTCAATATTCCGGTAATCTACGGAATATCAAATAAATAAGGGGGGTGCCATGAAACTTGCAGCAGTGATTCTTGAGAACTTCCGTGGCTACTGCCAGCCAACAAGGATCGAGATCGACGAGGACCTGACCGCGTTTATCGGGAAGAACGACGCCGGCAAATCGACCATCCTGGAAGCCCTCGAGATATTCTTCAACGACGGGAAGCCCGAACAGGGCGACGCCTGCGTGCACGGAAATGCGGCGGACATTCGCATCGGCTGCGCGTTTACGGAGCTTCCCGCTGCCCTGGTCCTTGATTCGGCGGCCAACACCTCACTCGCTGCCGAACATTTGCTGAACGAGGCTGGCGAGCTCGAGATCATCAAGGTATGGGACTCATCGGCGAAGACGCCGAAAGAGGCCGTCTTCGCGGCGGCGCTACATCCGACCCATGCGGACGCGGCCGACATTCTTTCGCTCAAGAATTCTGACCTAAAGGCTCGCATCAAGAAGCTGGGCATTAGCGATACGACCGTAAACCTCTCGGTCAACGGGAGTATGCGGCAGGCCATACGCGATACCTGCAGCCCGTTGGCCCCGGAGCGCAAGCTCGTCCCCCTCGACAAGGAAGAGGCCAAGAAGGTATGGGAGCAAATCAAGCCGCAGTTGCCGATGTACGCCCTCTTCCGTTCCGACCGGGCGAGCCAGGACGGGGACGAAGAAGTCCAAAACCCGCTTGGCTTCGCCATTGCGCAAGCCCTGAAGGAAATGGAGGCCGACCTCAAGAAGATCGAGAACGCTGTACGCGCAAGGGCAGAGGACGTGGCAAGCCGAACGCTCTCGAAGCTCAACGAGATGGACAGCCGACTTGCGAGCGAGCTCAAGCCGTTCTTCAAGGCAGACCCGAAGTTGAATAATGCCTTCAAGTTCGGCCTCATCGGTGACAACGGCATCCCGATCAACAAGCGCGGAAGCGGCGTGCGCCGCCTCATCCTGCTCAACTTCTTCCGAGCCGAAGCGGAGCGGCGGCGGAGGGAGAAGGGGGCGCTGAGCGTCATATACGCCATCGAGGAGCCAGAGACTTCACAGCATCCCGAAAACCAACGACTACTCGTCCGAGCGCTCAAGGAACTCGCCATCGAGGAGAATACGCAGGTTCTGGTAACGTCACACACGCCCGGCCTAGCCGGCCTCCTTCCAAGCGACAGCCTCCGTTGCGTACGCAGGCAGGAGGACGGGACGGCATCCGTTTCCGAGTGCGACGACAGTGAGCTGGCCGCCATCGCCAACGAGCTGGGCGTACTGCCGGACCAGCGCGTGAAGGCCCTGGTCTTCGTCGAGGGATCGAACGACGTCGAGTTCCTGGAACGCGTCAGCGCCATGCTCAAGCCCAGCGTGCCCGACGCCGTGGACTTCACTGCCGACAACCGGGTGGCTCTCGTGCCGCTCGGGGGGGGCTCCCTCAAGCACTGGGTGGCCAAACACTACCTGAGCAAGCTAGGCATCCCCGAGGTCCATCTCTACGACCGCGACGACGATGTACCGCCGAAATATCAGCTCGAATGTGACGCGGTGAACGCCCGGAAGGATGGGTCATGGGCTGCAATCACCGCGAAGCGGGAGCTCGAGAACTACCTGCACGCCGACGCCATCACGGAAGGACTGGACGGGATCGCCATCGCCTTCACTGACACCTGCGACGTTCCCCTGAAAGTGGCTGAGGCCGTCCACCGCGCGTCCGAAAGTACGAAGCCATGGGCCCAGGTCCTAGCCGACGCGAAGGCGCTTGACAAAAAGGTGGGCCTTGCCAAGAAGCGCCTCAATCGCGAGGCGGCTTCAAGGATGACCTCGGAGCGGCTCGCGCATATCGACGCCGCTGGGGAGGTGTCCGGATGGCTGCGGCGGATTCACGGCATGCTGGGGTAATCGAACCCCGCATGAGCCGGTACGGCCAGGCTACAAAGGGACCAGCTCGACGGCTCCCAGCGGCGCGCCGACCTTCGAAAGAGGTTTCCCGTTACTTCGAAATCGACGTAAATCTACCTCACGGAATTTTCGGCGGTTCCGGCTTATACCCCCACGAAGGGCAGAGCGAAGGCGCGGAAAAAGGAAAAAACAGCACGCTAAGCCATCGCCGGGTTTGGATTGTCCAGTTGAAGTACGCTTCAGCCCGGCGTCAGGCATGCCGCTCAAACAGCGTCAGCATAGAATCCATTGGAGAATTTCCTGACGCCCTTGCAGCCACACCTATGACCTCAACCTGACACCCTCCGTCCCTAACCAAGTTTTTCGTTCCGTTGCGTCTGACACCCACAATGGCGGTATGAGTTAGTATGCCTATACTTACTACAAGGTTTGCGGGAGTCTGAATGGGTATGCGAATTGGTGAACTCGCGAGGCGAGCTGGCTGCCAGCCTGAAACGATACGCTTCTATGAGCAAAAAGGACTGCTTCCGGCACCGATCAGGTCGGAGGCAAACTATCGCCTGTACGATACCATTCATGCGGAGCGCTTACAGTTCATCCGGCGCTGTCGAGCACTTGGCATGTCCTTGGATGAGGTGCAGATCCTGCTCGGCTTCCAAGATCATCCGGAAAAATCATGCGACGGAGTTAATGACTTGGTCGATGAACATCTTCGGGAGGTTGATCGCCAGATTGCAGATATGCAATCTTTGCGGCAACAACTTTCCAGCTTGCGTAGTTCCTGCGATTCCGCACGCGAGGCCAAGGATTGCGAGATCCTGAAGCAGTTGAATGAGCTATCCCGCTGAGCCCAAGCGTTTCTTAGGGGAGTAGAGCACCATATCATCAAAATTCCGGCTTGCTAAGCTGATGCAAGAGACCTTTTTGTCGAAGCCGGGTTAACAGCGCATTTCATCAGCTTTTCAAATTGACCCATCCCCACCGTTTTTCACGAATTTTCCCTTGACTCTGTAGCTGCTACAGGGTGTCAACTGCCAGGCATAAGGGAAGACGCGGCAGAAGCCATGTCCCAATCCGATCGCAATATCGCTTTATTGATTGATACGCCTATGAGTGAACCTAGCCAAACGACATGTAACGCCGCCGGCAAGGCATCCGGATGCTCGCCGTCTGCTCCTATGCCGTCCGCTGTGCCGGCCTCTGAAGGAAAGACCGTCACCTACCGTATCGCCAACATGGACTGTCCGTCGGAAGAAGGCCTGATCCGCCGAAAGCTGCACGGCATGCAAGGGATCCTGGACTTGCGTTTTAACCTGATGGGCCGCTCGCTGGACGTCATGCACGAACTGCGATCCGTACAACCGGTTACCGAAGCTCTACACAGCATCGGCATGAAAGCGGTTGTCGTAGATGAGAGCGCGCCGGCGCCGGTCGTCGCAGAGGAGGCGGCACTCAGTCCTTTGCAGAAGGCGGGACTGGGAGTGGCTGGCCTGTGCGCCGTCGCGGCGGAGGTGCTCGCGTGGCAAGGCACGGCCGAATCCTCCCCGCCTGTAATTGCTTTGTCCCTGATATCCATCCTCACGGCAGGCATTCCAACGCTGCGCAAAGGGTGGGTAGCGCTCAAGACGCTTACCCTCAACATCAATTTCTTGATGTGCCTCGCAGTCGTCGGCGCCGTCCTGATCGGCCAGTGGCCGGAAGCGGCGATGGTGATTTTCCTGTTCGCGATTGCCGAGCTGATCGAGGCCATGTCGCTAGATCGTGCCCGGGGCACGGTTCACGGCCTGTTACGCCTGGCACCGGATGAGGCCAATGTACGCGACGAGCATGGGCAGTGGCGGCTCACCGAGGCAGATCGCATCGATGTGGGCGCCATCGTGCTGGTCAAGCCGGGCGAGCGGATCGCGGTCGACGGCGAAGTCATCGAAGGCGAGTCGTCGGTGAACCAGGCCCCCATCACTGGCGAAAGCATGCCAGTGGCCAAAAAGCCCGGCGACGCTGTCTACGCCGGCACTATCAACGAGCACGGCTTGCTCGAAGTCCGCGTCACGATGCAGCGCCGCAACAGTACGCTCGCGAAAATCGTTCGCGTCATCGAGGAGACGCAGCAGAACCAAGCCCCGACGCAGCGCTTCGTCGATACTTTCGCCAAGTACTACACGCCGGCAGTCGTCGTGGCCGCGCTGCTGGTCGCCATGTTGCCGCCATTGCTGTGGCATCAGCCGGTACATGAATGGTTGTACAAGGCCCTGGTGATGCTCGTGATTGCCTGTCCGTGTGCGCTGGTGATCTCGACGCCGGTGACCGTGGTGAGCGGGCTTACGGCGGCAGCGAAGCAGGGCATCCTCATCAAGGGCGGACAGTTTCTTGAGGCCGGCTACAAGCTCAAGGCGATCGCGCTCGACAAGACCGGTACCTTGACACAAGGTCGACCAGCGGTGGTCGCCGTTGCCACGGTGTCCAACCATTCGCGCGACGAACTCTTGGAAATCGCTGCGAGTCTCGATGCCAATTCCGACCATCCGCTGGCGCGGGCCGTCGTGGCCGCGGTCAGGCCAGGTACGCAGTTGCATCGTGTGCAGGGGTTCCAATCTGTGGGCGGCCGCGGCGTGCGCGGGGTCATCGGCGGCGTCCAGTATTACCTGGGCAACCAACGCCTGATGACCGAGCATGGGGTAGATGTCGATGCCGTGCGCGAGGACCTGGCGGAACAGGAAGCTGCCGGGCGCACCGCCGTGCTGCTGGCCAGCGAAAGCGGCCTGATCGGCGTGATCGCGATCGCGGACGTCCTGCGCGGCAGTGCCATCCCCGCGATCGAGCGGCTGAAGGCGCTCGGGGTTACGCCTGTCATGCTCACTGGCGATAACCTTGCGACCGCGCAGCAGATCGGGCGCCAGGTGGGAATCGACCAGGTGCATGCTGATTTGCTGCCTGAGCAAAAGCTCGAAGCTGTCGAGGCACTGGAAGCGAAATATGGCGCGGTCGGCATGATCGGCGACGGCATCAACGACGCTCCGGCGCTTGCCCGGGCAAAGATCGGATTCGCAATGGGCGCGGCCGGAAGCGATACCGCGATCGAGACAGCCGATGTCGCGCTGATGGACGACAACCTTCAAAAGCTGCCGGCCTTTGTCAGCCTGAGCAAGCAGACGCGCCACGTCCTGGTACAGAACATCGTTCTTGCGCTTGGGATCAAAGCGGTCTTTTTTGCGCTTGCGCTGTTCGGGCTGGCTGCGCTGTGGATGGCGGTTTTTGCCGATGTCGGCGCGAGTCTGCTAGTCGTATTCAACGGGCTCAGGCTGCTGCGGTTTCGCCAGGCTGCAGGCTCGTCCAAGGGGGCCTAATCAGCATGTTGCACAGGGTGACACGTGACGGCGGCACGCGGACCGGCTGGCAGGCCATTGCCAGTCCATGCTATATTCCGGCCATGGTCCGTCGCCTCGTGTACATCATTGCCGCAGTTATCGCCCTCCAGTTCAGCTGGACGACGGTGGCTGCGTATTGCATGCACGAGACAGGCCGCGCAGCGCAGCACTTCGGCCACCACCAGCACATCGAGGATGGTGACGAGTTCCCAGTCGCTGCCAAGGATGCTCCATCCGTGGTGAAAAAGTTCGCTGTGCACGCGCACTGCGCATCGTGTCACCACGCTACGGTAGCGATCGATACATGGCATGATGCGCCGCTCTATCTGCAATGGGCGAGCGCTCCTCCGGATACGGATATCGTCCCGCTGTCCTCCATCTGCACTTCTCCGCCTGAACGGCCCCAATGGAATTCCGCCGCGTAGATCCGGCGGAGCCATATTTTCCATGATTTGACAGACTGACTTTGGGCGCTTGATGCAGCCCTGGTCCTGCCATGCCGCCGCCGGATGACCTTCGTTTTCATTTTCGGAGTTATCCATGCGACCCAGTTTCATCCTGTTGGGGGCCGCGGCATTGTCCATGCCGTTGCTCGCAGCTGCTGCACAGCAAAGTGATCAGCAAACAATTTCAGTAAGCGCACGTCCCTATGCGCCGGCGCCATCGGCCACGGCGACAGTCACCACCCTGGACGAGGCAATACGCCTGGCTTTGACGTCGAATCCGACGCTGCGTTCTGCTACGCAAAGTGTCGCGATCGCGGACGCTTCCAAGTCGCAGGCCGGTCTCATCGCCAATCCCGAACTCTCCGTTCTACGCGAGGGCATGGATCGTGCTAACCGGACACAAACCGTTCAGATCAACCAGCGTCTCGAATTGGGTGGCAAACGCTCGGCGCGCGTCGATGTGGCGGAGCGGGAGCGGCAGGTGGCTCTTCAGGACGTCGCGGTTGCGCAAGCGCAGTTACGTGCCGATGTCACCTCCGCCTATTTCGATGCGCTCATCGCCCAGGAACGCCGGGAGCTCGCACGGGCATCGGTGCAGGTCGCCGAAAAGGCCACCCTCGTTGCGTCCAAGCGCGTCACCGCGGGCCGCATTTCACCCATCGAAGAATCGCGATCAAGGGTCGCAGAAGCGGGCGTGCGGCTCGAACTGGCGCAAGCGTCATCCGAGTTAAGCCTGGCCAAGCAGCGGCTTGGCGCACTCTGGGGCCGCACCGAAGCAGGGCAGCTGTCGCTGGAGCGGCCGGCTGGTGACGTCCAGGCATTGCCACCCTTGGACGCGCTACGCCAGCAGCTTGAAGCAGGACCGCAACTGCGCCGGGCCCGGGAGCAGGTCGAGCGTGAAGAGGCCCAGGTGCGGCTTGAACGCGCCCAGCGTGTGCCGGATGTCACGGTTACCGTTGGCAGCCAGCGCGATAACCAGATCGGCCATAACCAGGCCGTCCTCGGCGTATCGGTTCCACTGCCGCTATTCAACCGTAATCAGGGCAACATGCTGGCCGCCTTGCGCCGCACCGACAAAGCGCGCAGCGATCTTGATGCCGAACGCCTGCGTGTGAGCCAGGCGCTAGGCGAGGCCTATCAGCGTGCCCAGTTGGCGCAGCAGGAAATCGCCAGCATTACGGCCGACATCCTTCCAGTCGCGCAAACCACCTATGACGCCGCGGTAACAGGCTTCGAGGCCGGCAAATTCAGCTTCCTCGATGTGCTCGATGCCCAGCGAACCCTGTTCCAGACGCGCGCCCAATATTTGCGAGCGCTGTCCGATCGCTACCGCTCGGTAGCCGACCTCGGGCGCTATGTCCAGCTCAGGCCGGACCAGAGCAAGTAATTCCACAGGAATCTCAACATGAAGTTCAATATCGATAAAAAGTCCCGGAAGTCCATTCTGGGCGTCGTACTCGTCGGCATTCTGCTCGGCGCCGCCATCATTTTCTGGAAAAAAGACGGGCAGACTGAAGGCGTGCAGGAAGCGCATACCGAGCAGGCCGGCGCTTCGAAAGAAGAAAAGAAAGAAGAGCACGCGGAAGCCAGTAGCGGCCTGATCGTGCTGTCCGAGCAACAGATTCGTACCGCAGGCGTCGCCACTGCCAAGGCGGCGCCTGCGACCATCGGCAACGTCGTCCAGTTGCCTGGCGAAGTACGTTTCAATGAAGACCGGACGGCACACGTGGTGCCTCGGGTGGCAGGTGTGGCCGAGTCTGTCTCTGCCGACCTCGGGCAGACCGTCAGGAAGGGCCAGGTACTGGCCGTGATCTCGAGCCCGGAGCTTGCCGATCTGCGCAGCACCGCGCTGGCGGCGCAAAAGCGCCTCGGTCTGGCGAAGGTGACGTACGAGCGCGAAAAGAAGCTGTGGGAGGACAAGATCTCGGCCGAGCAGGATTACCTGCAGGCTCAACAGGCTCTTCGCGAAGCGGAAATCGCTGCCCAGACGGCGAACTCGAAACTTACCGCGCTGGGCGCCGGTAATTCGGGTGGCCAGCTGAACCGGTATGTCCTGCGTGCGCCCTTCGACGGCGTCGTCGTCGAGAAGCACATCACGCAAGGGGAAATGGTCAAAGAGGATA
Source organism: Massilia sp. WG5 (assembly GCF_001412595.2). Lineage (NCBI taxonomy): Bacteria > Pseudomonadati > Pseudomonadota > Betaproteobacteria > Burkholderiales > Oxalobacteraceae > Massilia > Massilia sp. WG5. The sequence goes on along the minus strand of NZ_CP012640.2, from coordinate 1,041,662 downwards.
CCAATGTCTTCCTGCTGTCCGACCTCTCCACGGTGTGGGTCAACATTGTGGTGACGGCAAAGGATCTGGAAGCGATCCGCGTTGGCGAAATCGCCACCGTGAAATCGACCGCATCGGACTCTTCGGCAACCGGCAAGGTGAGCTACGTTGGTGCGCTGCTTGGCGAAGAAACCCGCTCGGCGAATGCGCGCGTGGTTCTGCCTAACCCCAAGCTGGCGTGGCGTCCGGGACTCTTCGTCAACGTCAACATGGCACGCGGCACGCGTGAGGTTCCCGTGGCAGTCGCCGCGGACGCCGTTCAGACGGAGAATGGCAAATCGATCGTCTACGTGCGCGTTCCCCAGGGCTTTCAGGAGAAAAACGTGAGCCTGGGCGCCAGCGACGGTAAGTTCGTCGAGATCGTTTCCGGGCTGGAGCCGGGAGCTGAGTATGCCACGACCGGCAGCTTCGTATTGAAAGCTGAGCAGGGCAAGGGCAGCGCCGAGCATGAAGACTGACAGGAGGCTGCCCCATGTTTGATCGCATTATTCGCTTCGCCATCGAGCACCGATGGCTTGTCATGCTGGGCGTGTTCGGCATGGCCGCAATCGGCGTCTACAGTTACCAGAAGCTGCCCATCGACGCAGTGCCTGATATCACCAACGTCCAGGTCCAGATCAACACCTCGGCGTCCGGTTATTCGCCGCTCGAGGTCGAGCAGCGCGTCACTTTCCCGATCGAAACCGTCATGGCCGGCTTGCCGGGCCTGGAACAGACGCGTTCGCTCTCGCGCTACGGCCTGTCCCAGGTGACCGTAATCTTCAAGGATGGCACCGACATCTATTTTGCCCGTCAGCTGGTCAACCAGCGCATCCAGGAGGCCAGGGAAAATCTTCCGCAGGGTGTTTCGCCGATGATGGGACCGATCTCGACCGGCCTGGGCGAAATCTATCTGTGGACGGTCGAGAGTGAACCGGGTGCGAAAAAGCCGGACGGCACGCCGTACACGCCGACCGACCTGCGCGAAGTCCAGGACTGGATCATCAAGCCGCAGTTGCGCCAGGTGCCCGGCGTCACCGAGATCAACTCCATCGGCGGTTTCGCCAAGGAGTATCACATCACGCCGGATCCTGCGAAGCTGAGTTCCTACGGCCTGACGCTCAAGGACGTCGTCGCGGCCATTGAGCAGAACAACGGCAACGTCGGCGCCGGCTATATCGAGCGAAGCGGAGAGCAGCTGCTGATTCGCGCGCCCGGCCAGGTGCGTACTCTCGACGACATTCGCAACACGATACTGAACAACGTTCGCGGTGTGCCGATCCGCGTGCGCGACGTCGCCGAGGTAGGCCTGGGCGCCGAGCTGCGCACTGGCGCCGCGACCGAGAACGGTAGGGAAGTCGTGCTCGGTACGGTGTTCATGCTGATCGGCGAGAACAGCCGGGTTGTCGCGCAGGCGGTTGCGAACAAGATGGTCCAGGTCAACCGCACACTGCCGACGGGCGTTCACGCGGTGCCGGTGTACGACCGGACCGTACTCGTCGACAAGGCGATCGCGACGGTGAAGAAAAACCTGCTCGAAGGTGCGGTGCTGGTTATCGTCATCCTGTTCCTTTTCCTCGGTAACTTCCGTGCGGCGCTGATTACCGCGATGGTCATCCCATTGGCGATGCTGTTCACCTTTACCGGCATGGTCACGTACAAGGTGAGTGCGAACCTGATGAGCCTTGGCGCACTGGACTTCGGCATCATCATCGATGGCGCCGTGGTCATCGTCGAGAACTGCGTGCGCCGCCTGGCCCACGCCCAGGAACACCATCGGCGCGAATTGACACTGAGTGAGCGCTTCCATGAGGTGTTCGCGGCGGCTGGCGAATCGCGCCGTCCGTTGTTGTTCGGGCAGCTGATCATCATGGTCGTCTACCTGCCGATCTTTGCCCTGTCCGGCGTGGAAGGCAAGATGTTCCACCCGATGGCTTTCGCCGTCGTGGCGGCGCTGCTCGGCGCGATGATCCTGTCGATTACCTTCGTTCCTGCCGCGGTCGCGCTCTTCATCGGCAAACGCGTTGCCGAGAAGGAGAACCGGCTGATGGGTTGGGCGCGCCAAGGCTATGCGCCAATGCTCGAGAGAGTGCTGGGCAACGGCGCCCTGGTCGTCACGAGCGCAATCGTGCTTGTCGTGCTGTCGGGTTTGCTGGCGGTGCGTCTGGGCAGCGAGTTCGTGCCTAGCCTGAACGAAGGCGATATCGCACTGCAGTCGCTGCGCATCCCTGCGACCAGCCTCACGCAGTCGCTGGACATGCAGAAGCGCCTCGAGGCTGGGCTGAAAGCCAAGTTCCCGGAGATCGACCGGGTCTTTGCGCGAACAGGTACGGCGGAGATCGCATCGGACCCGATGCCTCAGAATATTTCGGACGGCTACGTCATGCTTAAGCCCGAAGACAAGTGGCCGGCGCCGAAGAAGAGCCGCAACGAGCTGATTGCCGCAATCAAGGAAGAGGCCGAGAAGTATCCAGGCAATGGCTATGAGTTCTCGCAGCCGATCCAGCTCCGCTTCAATGAGCTGATCTCGGGCGTGCGCAGCGACGTGGCTGTCAAGGTGTTCGGCGACGACATGGACGTACTCGCCGACACGGGTCAGCGGATCGCCGAGGTGCTCGGACGCGTGCCGGGTGCAACCGAAGTCAAGGTCGAGCAGACCGGAGGCCTGCCGATGCTGACGGTCCAGATCGATCGCGAGAAGACGGCCAGGTACGGCCTGAACATCAACGATGTCCAGGAAACGCTCACCATTGCCACCGGTGGCCGTGAAGCGGGAACCGTATTCGAGGGCGACCGCCGCTTCGACATTACGGTGCGCCTGCCGGAAACGCTGCGCGCCGACCTCGATGCGCTCAAGCGGCTGCCGATCTCGCGTCCGTCAAGTTCACCCGACGGAACAGCTTCCTTCATCCCGCTGGGCGAGGTTGCCACGCTGTCGTTTGCCCCGGGACCGAACCAGATCAGCCGCGAAAACGGCAAGCGCCGGGTGGTGGTCAGCGCGAACGTGCAGGGCCGCGACATTGGCAGCTTTGTGCCGGAGGCAGAGGCCGCGATTCAAAAGAGCGTGAAGATCCCGTCCGGCTACTGGACGACCTGGGGCGGTACGTTCGAGCAGTTGCAGTCGGCCACGCAACGCCTTCAGGTTGTGGTGCCCCTGGCGCTGTTCCTGGTCTTCACGCTTCTCTTCGTTATGTTTAATAACGTCAAGGATGGGTTGCTGGTATTTACGGGCATTCCGTTCGCGCTGACCGGCGGTGTGCTTGCTTTGACGCTACGTGGCATCCCGATGTCTATCTCGGCAGCGGTTGGATTTATCGCGCTGTCCGGAGTCGCAGTGCTCAACGGCCTGGTGATGATCTCCTTCATCCGGTCGCTGCGAGAGGGCGGCATGCCACTTGAGGAGGCGATTCGCCATGGCGCCCTGACCAGGCTCAGGCCTGTATTGATGACGGCCTTGGTCGCTTCACTGGGGTTCGTGCCGATGGCTCTGGCCACCGGTACCGGTGCCGAGGTGCAGCGTCCTCTGGCTACAGTCGTTATCGGCGGCATTCTGTCGTCGACCGCGCTGACGCTTCTGGTGCTGCCACTCTTGTACCGGCTGACGCACCGAAGTGATGACGTGGCGGACATCAAGGCGGAGCCGGTTCGGGTACCGGTGTAAGGGCATATAGAGTGTGCGTCGCTGGCTCTTTGCTTGCGGCGCACAACCAAGCTTCCTGAAACTCAGCTGAACCTGTAGAGGAAACACAGTATGGATCCGCACGCGGATTTTCATGGCCTGACGATTCTTATTGCGATTGCAGTTTCATTGTGCGGTGTGCTGGCATTGCTGATTTTCTTTCTTTGGATTGAACGCCGCAACAAGCGCGGCTCCAGAACCGGCGGCAGCCGCGGAAAAGTAGTGCGGCCAGTACGCAAGAAAAGGCGAAAGTAACAGACGTAGGTTCAATACAAGGAAACGCGGCCTGCGCAGGTCACTTGGCAATAAATTCCCAGGTGACGCCGCGGTCTTCGCTTCGGATCAATATACCGTTGATGGCCCCGTACAGCCGGCCGGACGGTGTGCTGGCGAGCGCGGTAATCGGTGCAACTGGTGACCGCATCCGGATCCAATGGTCGCCGCCATCCTGGCTAATGAAAAATCCTTCGCGCGCGGCGGCGTACACACGTTCCCGTCAGCCAGTATCGCTGGCCACAAGGTGGAAGTTCAGTTCGACTTTGCCGGCCTTGTGCCATCCACAAAAACAATCCATCGCGCGACGCACTCCCTTGCGTGTCGCCGCAAACATCCATCCGGTCCCGGTTCCGCCTGGCGTTCTCGAGTGTGCAAGTTGTGCGACCGATTCGCCGGGGCCGTGATCAACCAGGTTCCAGCTTGCGCCGGCATCCCGGCTAGTGAAAATGCCTTTCCCAACAACGTAGGCATATACGGTTCGGGCTTGGGTAGAGTGCGCGGCCAAGGTCGCAACGTCGCCGTTGGACAGCCCTTGATTGCGCGCCAGCCAAGTGCGTCCGCCATCGTGGCTGTGGAACACACCCGAACCCACGACTGCGGCATAGATCGTTTTGGCGCGGCCCGCCGAAATCGTGAGTGAGACGATATTACCTTGCGCCGTAGCTGGCAGAGCCACAGGCTTCTATGTGCGCCCCTCGTCCGGGCTAAAAGCAAGAGATCTGGACGTTGCCTTCCAAAGCCCACCGCTAGCATCATCGAACGCGAGGGCAATAATCGGTGGCGCAGAGGGTGGAGGCGCCGACCTTGCCGCGCCCGGTAGCGCTGCCAGTCCAATCGCAACTGTTATGTTGCCAAGCGCCCATACAGCTTGAGCGCGTTTTCGCAGTAGTCTCATTGCCTTTCCCGCGTTTAGCCAGGCTAGACGTCATTGCCCCCGAAATTATCGTCATGAAGAATGCACATTAACGTAAACGTCCAACTTCAAGCGCGGTAGTTAGAAACATCCCTGCCGCCTGGAAAGAGGTAATGCATCGACCAAATTCATGAGTACGATTGGGTGCGCTTCTGCACGGACCGGGCAACAGCTGGACGCCATACTTCTAGCATCGACAAAAGGTGACGATATGAAAACTGCCGAGCGAGTACGACTGGAGCTGCCTTTGGTACTCCCAGAGATAGACGATCCGAACGACCCATGCATTGATCGGCTGATCGGTCTGCTTGAGGGGCGCCCGGGTGTCGAGCACGTCCATATGAAAACGCTTGAGAATGCGCGACCTGTTCTCTGCCTGCATTACGATCCCGCAGTGATCAACGTGTCGAGATTACGCGAACTGGTGAGCGCGATCGGAGCGCGCTTGACGGAACAGTTTGCGCATTACATCGGTCGCACACCAGTGCCGCTGCATGCCCGGAGCGCCAGGCTATTCGCTGATCGGTTGCGCCGGATATCAGGTGTGTTGGAAGCGGAAGTATCTCCGTCTGGGGCTGTTCGTATCGAGTACGAGCGCTCTGCGATCACGCAGAAGGCGTTGGAAGAACGGATACGGTCGCTCGGCGCGGCGCTGGCCAGCGACGCTGCACCTACCGAAAAAATCACTCAATCGAATAGCACTACCGAACTGCCCACGCATGGTGGCCATCGACACGAGCATGGCGACCATGCCGGCCACGATCATGAGCATGACGAAAAAGAAGGGAAGGGACATGCTCATGGCGATCAGGATGGACACGCGGGACATGCGCATTCACACGGCGGGATATTTGGCGAACATACCGAATTAATTTTTGCTGTCCTTGCCGGCGTCTTCGTCCTGGCGGGCTGGCTGGTCGAGCGGAGCGGATCCGCTCCGGATTGGGTATCGCTGGCGCTGTATGTCGGGGCCTACCTCTGCGGAGGCTTTTTTACCGCGAAAGAAGCCATCGAGAACATCCGTGAGCGCCGTTTTGAAATCGATACGCTGATGCTGGTAGCGGCAGTCGGCGCGGCGGCCTTGGGTAAATGGGCCGAAGGTGGCCTACTGCTCTTCCTGTTCAGCCTCGGCCACTCGCTGGAACACTTCGCCATGGGGCGTGCGCGCCGCGCAATCGAAGCCTTGGCGGAACTCGCACCCGAGAAAGCTCTGGTCAAGCGTGGCGAAGGCACTGAGGAGGTTCCGGTCGAAACGCTCAAGCCCGGTGACGTCGTGCTGGTAAAGCCAAACGAACGGCTGCCGGCGGATGGCGTCGTGGTGAAGGGTACGTCCAGCGTGAATCAGGCGCCGGTAACCGGTGAAAGCGTTCCGGTCGATAAAGTCGCCGTAAAGGATGGGCAGGCGGCGATCGCTGCGTTCGACCGCGTGGACGCAAGCAACAGGGTGTTTGCCGGTACCATCAATGGGGCCGGCGCGATCGAAGTGATGGTGGCGCGACTGGCGTCGCAATCGACCATGGCGCGGGTCGTCCAGATGGTTGCCGAAGCCGAAGCCCAGCGCTCGCCCACCCAGCAGTTTACCGACAAGTTCGAACGCATTTTCGTCCCCGTCGTCCTGACGCTGGTAGCGCTGCTGATGCTCGCATTCCTCGTCGTCGACGAATCATTTTCGGACAGTTTTTATCGGGCGATGGCGGTGCTGGTGGCGGCCAGTCCGTGTGCCCTTGCTATCTCGGTGCCGAGTGCCGTCCTGTCCGGCGTCGCGAGAGCAGGGCGCAGCGGTGTCCTGGTAAAGGGTGGCGGTCCCCTGGAAAATCTCGGCAGTCTTAGTTCGATCGCCTTCGACAAGACCGGGACCCTCACCGAGGGACGTCCCAAGCTCACCGATGTGACGACGGCTGGTGGGGCGAGCGAAGCCGAGTTGCTATCCGTGGTCGTGGCCGTCGAATCGCATAGTGACCACCCACTGGCCACGGCACTGGTGGAAGGCGGACAGCAACGGCTGCAGGCTGGCGGCCAGGTTGTACAAGCCGACGACGTCCGCAGTATCACCGGCCGGGGTGTCGAGGCGGTGGTCGATGGCGAGAAGACGTACATCGCCAAGCCGGTGTTTTTCAGCGAAATGGATGGCATGAAATTGCCAACTGAGCTAGTCGACGCCAACGACAGCCTGGTCAAGTCAGGCCGGACCACGATGGTTGTGCTAAAAGGGGACCGATTCCTCGGTGTGATTGGCGTAATGGATACGCCGCGCCCGGCCGCGACCGCTGTGATGGCCCAGCTACGTGAGCTGGGAATCGAACGCCTGGTGATGATCTCCGGTGACAACCAGCAGGTCGCCGACGCCGTCGCACGCACGGTTGGCCTGACCGAGGCCAAAGGCGACCTGATGCCGGAGCAAAAGGTCGAGACCATCAAGGCCTTGCGTGAGCGCCACGGCAAGGTCGCGATGGTTGGCGATGGCGTCAACGACGCCCCGGCAATGGCCAACGCAACAGTCGGCATCGCCATGGGCGCCGCCGGTTCGGACGTCGCGCTCGAGGCGGCCGACGTCGCACTCATGGGCGATGACCTCAGCCAGTTGCCGTTCGCTGTCGGGCTATCGAGGCGTACAAGAAGGGTGATCAAACAGAACCTTTGGGTGAGCCTTGGCGTAGTCGCGGTATTGATCCCCGCGACGATTTTCGGCCTTAACATCGGCACCGCGGTTCTCTTTCACGAGGGGTCGACCTTGCTCGTCGTAATCAATGCGCTGCGCCTGCTGGCCTATCCGGGAACGCCTAAAACAAGCGATGGGCCGGAACCCGCGGCACACGCCGAGCGAAATGCCGACACCTTTCCTGGCACGAAGTCGTCGGAATCTCCTAAGGTTTCGTCATGACTGGGCTGCTACTGAAGGTGTTGACGTATGCAGCGTTTCCGGCTGTCGCCATCGTGGTCGGCTCCGTCATCGCGGCCATACGCGAGCCCAGCGCAGGCTTGCGCAGTAGTGTGCAGCATTTTGCAGCCGGCACGGTGTTCAGTGTTCTCGCGGTCGAACTGCTTCCCGACCTGATGCATCGCCGGATGCCGTGGCCAACCTTGATTGGCTTCTCGCTCGGCGTGGCATTGATGCTGACGCTGAAATGGATTGGCGACCGCGCGGAAAAGGCGGAAGGCGAGCGCAGTACGCGCGGCCTGGTCACGGCCATGGGTGTGGACGTCGGTTTGGATGGCACACTGATTGGCTTATCCTTTGCGGCAGGAGAAAAACAGGGGTTGCTGCTGACGGTGGGGCTGGTACTCGAGCTGCTTTTCTTGGGTGTCTCCTGTGCGACCTCGCTTCGCAGCGCGGGAAGAGCCAGGTCCATGATCATACGAACGACCGCAATGCTCGTTGTGGCACTACTGATCGGTGCTGCAGCCGGCGCAATTCTATTAAGTTCCGTCACGCCGGTCTATGTAGACGCCATGCTCGCTTTTGGCGTGGCCGCATTGCTGTATTTGGTGACTGAAGAACTGTTGGTCGAGGCTCACGAGGAAATCGAGACACCGGTGCAGACTGCAATGTTTTTTCTGGGCTTCATCCTACTGTTTATCATCGACATGCTGATTTGACGGTACCCGAAACGTCTATCGAACACCGAAGGAGAAGGAATGATCGACTACATCAAGGGCAATCTCGTCGAGGCACGCGATGCGCTGGACCGCCTCATCAATAACACTACGCAACTAGGCAATATCGAGGCCAGCGCCAGCCTTCTGATCGAAGCGTTGGAGCATGGACGCCGCGTGATTTCGTGTGGAAATGGCGGCTCGATGTGTGACGCCATGCACTTGGCGGAAGAGTTATCCGGGCGATTCCGTGATGACCGTCCTGCAATGGCGGCAGTCGCGATCAGTGATCCGAGCTATATCAGTTGCGTTGCCAACGACTACGGCTATGAGCAGGTTTTCGCCCGTTTCGTCCAGGGTAACGGTAGCGCGGGAGATATTCTTTTTGCCATCAGTACGAGCGGCAACAGCCCTTCAGTGGTCCTTGCGGCCCAGGCGGCGAGAGCCAAGGGGATGAAGGTGATTGGTTTGACTGGACGCACTCAGTCGCAATTGGAACACCATGCCGACATCTGCATATGCACCAGTGCGGGCCAATACGCCGACCGTGTACAAGAGCTCCATATTAAGGTCATCCACATTCTGATCGAGCTTGTAGAACGTGCGTTGCAACCTAAAAATTATGAGAGTGGATCGCCACGAATTCAGTAGAAACTCCTGAGTCAATGCTTATCAAAAGACGCAGCTACGTAGTTCGAGCATGTATGTAAGGTGATGAATCTGGTAGACGAAAGATAATTTATGATCTGGAATATCGGCCTGTTGTTCATTGCCGCAGCTATGGTGGAAATCGTTGGCTGTTTCGGCCATATTTACGGCTCCGCAAGAATGGCCCGATCTAGCTATTTTTCGCGGCCGCGGCAAGCCCGGCAGTCTTCGTATGGCTGCTGACTTTGCAGCTTCACAGGCGCCGCCGATGGGCTGGACATGCCCTAAGGCGGCCATCTCGCGCGACGTCGGCGAGCTCGATTAGTAGCTCGCCGTATACCTGTGGCGCCGCACAGCGTGAAAGGTGAACGTGCTTGTCACTTTCGGGATCATGCACCTGGTGCCGGTGTGGCCGGCTTTCCTAGCGCGGCATCCTCGCTTGTCGCCGACATAATCCTATCCGACCGGATGAATCCGCGGCTGATGGTGATTCTGGTGCAAGCCCCGCTCGTACTCGCACCAACTCGGAACTGCAGGAAAGTACTGCAATTCAGCAATACCGAAGCTCAAAAAGCCGTACGTTAGCCACAGCAGGGGCGCTCCAGTTGAATCGGCGGACACTTCACCGTGCCGTATGAGCAAAAGACGCAACAGTCACCAGCCTTTGGCCGCAGAACGACGGCACAGTCTTCGCACTCGTAGTAGAACTGGCATGCATCAGTCGGCATGGTTTCTCGTTTGCTGTGCCCGCAGTGCGGACAGGTCAGCGTCGACTCTAAAATTGCCTCGCTCATTGCATCACTTCCTGACAGTCGAAGGGAATCCCGCGTCAGCCGTCGCTTTGGTCAGCATAGAGACGTTGGCTTTGTCCGTATCCATGTGCACGGTAGCCGTCTTGTGCTCGAAATCGATTTTCACCTCGCTCACGCCAGGAACTTGTTCAAGCGCTTTCTTGACCGTGATGGGGCAGCCGGCACAGGTCATGTTTTGCACGTTAAGGGTAAGCATTTCGGAGGTGCCGGCGAAAGCCGCTCCGCTCAGCAACACGGACACGACGAATGTAGAAATACGCATCGGGAAATCCTTTTAATAGAACAGTGGGGCGTACAGGGGAAAGGTCAGCAGTAGTACTATGGGGGAGGCAACGAGCCAGAGCATGATGCGCTGGTTCCTGAGGACACGGTCAGCGGCGCAGGCGTCGCCAGGTGCGCAAGCGCGCCGACGCAGGTACAAGTTGTAGAAGGCAGCTCCTAAAAAAACTACTGTCAGCGCGGTGAGGTAGGGGCTATAGGGCTCGAACGCTATCAGGCTAGATGCCCAGCCGCCGCCGATGCCGAGCAGCAGGAAGATGAGCGGACCGGCGCAACATGCCGAGGCGCCAAGTGCCGCCAACACTCCTGCAGCCAACGATCCCTTCGTTCCAATTGCCATGCTCGCTCCAAACAGGTTTTACTCAAAAAACAGGATAAACTCCGTACACATATACGGAGTCAAGTGCATGACAGAGAAAATGACGATCAGCCGATTGGCAGGCGCCGCCGGTGTGAATGTGGAGACGGTCCGGTTCTATCAGCGAAGTGGACTGATCGATGAGCCGGCGCGGCCGTACAGCGGCTACCGCACCTATGGCAGCGAGGATGTACGCCGGATTCGATTCATCAAACGGGCACAGCTCCTTGGCTTTACGCTCGATGAAATCGCGAGCCTGCTCAAGCTGGAAGGCTCGCAGGCCTGTGCCAGTACCCGCGACCTGGCAGCAAAGAAGCTCGCTATGGTAGAAGCTAAATTAAGTGATCTACTTGCAATGAAAACAGCACTCGCAACGATGGTATCCCGCTGTGACAGTGAGCATCCCGGTGCAAGTTGCCCAATAATCCAGGCACTGATCGATGACTGATTTCTGCTGAAATCAGTTGGAAGCCGACCACGGTGCTGCGGCGAGGCTTACGCGTCTTTGCCGAGGCTCGACATTTGCTGAAAGGACACTGCGAGCTTGCTTAGTACAGGGCATGCAAGGCTGAAGAGTCCAGATAAACGAAAGGAAATATCAATGATTTGGAAGACCGGCCTGTTATTCATTGCCACAGCAATTGCAGAAATCGTCGGCTGTTTTCTGCCATATCTATGGTTACGTAAGAACGGCTCGATCTGGCTACTGGCCCCGGCTGCAGCAAGCCTAGCGCTCTTCGTATGGCTGCTTACTTTGCACCCGGCAGCCAGCGGTCGCGTATATGCGGCATATGGCGGCGTCTACGTTGCGACCGCACTGGTATGGCTACGCGTGGTCGACGGCGTGAAGCTGTCGACTATGGACTGGGCCGGCGCAGCGATCGCCTTGTGCGGCATGGCGATTATCGTCTCCGGCTGGTCAAGAGGGTGATGCTTCGCCGCCGGTAAGAGCTCTGCCGGCGCCAAGCTAGCCCTGCCGTTCAAATTTTTTCGATCTGGCGGTTGATCGCGTTGAGCGCACGCTCGTTCCGCTCGCTGTAGCGGTCCGTCAGGTAATCGGTGCGGCCCCGCATCAGCAGCGTGATTTTAAAGAGCTCCTCCATCACGTCGACAACGCGATCGTAGTATGCGGACGGCCGCATGCGGCCTTCGTCGTCGAATTCCTTGTAGGCCATCGGCACCGAGGACTGGTTCGGGATCGTGAACATGCGCATCCAGCGCCCCAGCAGGCGCAGGGTGTTCACTACGTTGAAGGACTGCGAACCGCCGCAGACCTGCATCACCGCCAGCGTGCGGCCCTGGCTCGGCCGGACCGCACCCATCTCCAGCGGGATCCAGTCGATCTGGTTCTTCATCACCGCGGTGATCGCGCCATGGCGCTCGGGGCTGCACCAGACCTGGCCTTCAGACCACAGGCACAGCTCGCGCAGCTCGACCACTTTCGGATGCGTCTCGGGTACGCTGCCGACCATCGGTAGTTCCATCGGATCGAAGATCTTCACCTCTGCGCCGAATTGCTCCAGAATGCGCGCCGCCTCCTCGGTCAGGAAGCGGCTGAAAGAGCGTTCGCGCAGCGAGCCGTATAGCATCAGGATGCGAGGAGGGTGGCTCAGGTCGCCAACCGGGGCGAGCTTCTCGAGCGTAGGCTGGTCCAGCAGCTCCGGCTTGATATTGGGGAGATTCGGGATTTTGCTCATTTGATTCGGCTTCCTTGTTCGTCGACGACAGCTTCGCCGTCCTCTTTCGAGAACGCAGCACGCTGAGGCACAGGCAGGATGTCCAGCACGACTTCCGACGGACGGCACAGACGGACACCAACCGGCGTGACGACAAAAGGCCTGTTGATGAGAATCGTATGCGCGAGCATCGCGTCGATCAGTTGCTCGTCCGTCGTCCCTGGATTATCCAGGCCGAGCTCCAGGAATGGCGTGCCTTTCTCGCGTACGGCGCCGCGAACCTGCAGGCCTGCGCGCTGAATCAGGTCCACCAGTGTTGCGCGGTCGGGCGGGTTCTTCAGGTATTCGATCACGGTTGGCTCGATGCCGGCATTGCGGATGAGTGCCAGCGTGTTGCGCGAGGTGCCGCAATCGGGGTTGTGATAGATCGTGACGTCCAGTGCATTGTCCATGTTCGGTCCTTTCTCAGCTCAGGCGCAGGGCGAGCGCGCTCAGGGTCACCAGAAGGATCGGCAGGGTCAGCAGGATACCGATCCGGAAGTAGTAGCCCCAGGAGATCTGGATATTCTTTGCCGACAGCACGTGCAGCCACAACAGCGTGGCGAGGCTGCCGATGGGCGTGATCTTTGGCCCGAGGTCAGCGCCAATCACGTTTGCATACACCATCGCTTCGCGCACAACGCCCTGTGCAGTGGTGGCGTCGATTGCCAGCGCGCCCACTAGCACGGTCGGCATATTATTCATGATCGACGACAGGATGGCAGTGATGAAGCCGGTGCCGAGCGCTGCGCCCCACACGCCATGCTCGGCGCAGCGGTTGAGCAGGGCGGTCAGGTAGTCCGTCAACCCGGCATTGCGCAGTCCGTAGACCACCAAGTACATCCCTAGCGAGAACACGACGACCTGCCATGGGGCGCCGCGCAGCACCTCGCGGGTCGAGATCCGGTGCCCGCGCGCAGCGACAGCCAGCAGCAGCACTGCGCCAACCGCGGCCACGGCGCTGATCGGGATGCCGGCTTCGTCAAGCCAGAAGAAACCGACGAGCAGCATGCCCAGCACCCACCAGCCGGTGACGAAGGTGGCGCGGTCGTGGATGGCCTCCTCCGGGCGTTTCAGCTGCGCCAGGTCGTAGTCGGCGGGGATGTCCTTTCGGAAGAACCAGACAAGCGCGGCAAGCGTCGCAGCTACCGACACCAGGTTGACTGGCACCATCACTGCGGCATAGCGCGCAAAGCCGATATTGAAATAGTCGGCCGAGACGATATTCACGAGGTTCGACACGACCAGCGGCAGGCTGGCAGTGTCGGCGATGAAACCGGCCGCCATTACGAAGGCCAGCGTGGCTTTCGGCGAAAACCGCAAGGCGACCAGCATGGCGATGACGATGGGCGTCAGGATCAGCGCCGCGCCATCGTTGGCGAACAGCGCGGCCACGGCCGCGCCCAGCAAGACAAGAAGCACAAACAGGCGCCGGCCGCTGCCGCCGCCCCAACGCGCCACGTGCAGCGCAGCCCACTCGAAGAAGCCTGCCTTGTCGAGCAGGAGGCTGATGATGATGACGGCCACGAACGCACCGGTGGCATTCCAGACGATATGCCAGACGGTCGGGATGTCGCTGACGTGGATGACGCCCGCGAGCAGGGCCACGGCTGCGCCCGCGGCGGCGCTCCAGCCAATACCGAGGCCGCGAGGCTGCCAGATGACGAAGGTGAGGGTTATTAGGAAAATGAGAAATGCGATCAGCACGGAAGTCTTTCAGGGAGCGACGGGCACATGGACAAGCCGGGCAATGGCCCGGCTGACGTAACGGAAGGTGGCGTTCAGGCGCCGATATGGCCGATGCGGTCGAGTTCGGTCTTGAACTTCGCGCGGTCGGATTTCAACTCCTCGAGCGGCAGGGCGAGGAAGGCTTCGATACGCGCGCGGAGGATCGCGTAGGCCTTTTCGAAGGCGGCGTCGATTTCCTCTTCGGTGCCAACGACGTGGCTCGGGTCTTCGACACCCCAATGCGTACGAAGCACGGGGCCGAGGTAGGCCGGGCAGGTTTCGCCGGCGGCGCTGGCGCACACCGTTACCACGAGGTCAGGAGTGACGGGAAGCTTATCCCAGGACTTGCTGTAATAGCCCTCCGTGGAGATGCCTTTGCTGGCGAGCAGGGCGAGCGCCTTGTCGTTCAACTTGCCGGTCGGTTGGCTGCCTGCGCTGATGGCGTGCCAGCCGGCGGGCGCCAGATGATTGAAGACGGCTTCACTGATGAGCGAGCGGCACGAATTGCCGGTGCAAAGAAAAAGTACGTTCACGGTAGACCTTTGGTTGAGAAGAAATAAGCGTAGAAATTAGCTTGTCTGGCTGGAAGCGATGGGCTCACATCCCAAGCCATTCGTTGGCGAACAAGGATTGCCGCCACAGCAGTTCTCGGTAAGGAAGCCCAGCAACTGATTCATCGTGTCGAAGTTCGCTGCGTAAATGATGAAACGGCCTTCCTGGCGCGGAATCACCAGATTGGCGTGGGTAAGTTCTTTCAGATGAAAGGAAAGCGATGAGGGAGGCGTGCCGAGTGCTTCGGCAATCTTCGTTGCTGAAAGTCCTGCAGGGCCGGCCTGCACAAGCAAGCGGAAGGTTGCCAGCCTTGATTCCTGGGCGAGGGCGGCAAGCGCGGCAAGTGCGGGTTTCGTATCCATGATCTCATCCAAATATTTGATAATTCCAGTATAGTGGAATTGATGCCTGGGCGGCAAGCCTTCACAAGAGCGGGACGTCCGAGCGACCGATGGCGGTCAGTTCGTTCTGGATCGCCAGGCGCGACAGGGTCGCAAATGGAAGCATCGAAAAGATGTCGAGGCGATTCTTGATCTCGCGGCATGTGCGGGCAAAGACTTGGCGATGCTCCTGGTCGCTCCCCACGAATGCTGCTGGATCTTCGAAGCTCCAATGCGCCGTGATCGGGTGCCCTGGCCAGCGGGGACACGCCTCGCCAGCGGCCTTGTCGCATACCGTGATCACGAAGTCCATGTGCGGAGCATCGGCAACTGCGTACTCATTCCAGCTTTTGCTGCGCAGGCCCTCGACGGGGAAGCCGAGCCGTTCAATCTGTTCGATCGCAAAGGGATGCACCGAGCTGCCAGGATGGCTTCCTGCGCTGTAGGCGCGAAACCGGCCAGCGCTGGTGGCGTTGAGAATGGCCTCGGCAATAATGCTGCGCGAGGAGTTGCCGGTGCAAAGAAATAGTACGTTGAAAACCCTGTTGTCAGTCATGGCGGTCTCGACCTGTTCGGTTGGTTGATACGACACTTCCAAATATATCGAAACATCTTGACCGTTTGATGACAACGACGATATTCTATATTCGTCGATTAACGAATAAGCGGTTGAGGAGCGCGTCCGGATTTATCGCTGCGCCCATGCATTCGTAATTCGACGAAATAGGAAATGCCGAGGTTTGGCTGCGGCCCAACAGAACTTTGCCTGACTAGACGAGGAGAGCAAGAATGAATAGTAAGGAAGAACAACAACTGCCGGTGGCGGTGCTCGGAGCCGGTCCCGTAGGCCTGGCGGCGGCTGCGCACCTGATCGAGCGAGGCCTGACGCCGCTCATTCTGGAAGCTGGCTCCGAGGTAGGCGCCAACCTGGCCACCTACCGCCACGTGCGCCTGTTCTCGCCCTGGCAATACAACGTCGACAAGGCGGCCCGCCGCCTCCTGCAGCAGCACGGTTGGACTGCGCCGCCGGACGACGGGCTGCCGACCGCCGGCGAACTACTTGACGCTTACCTCGCTCCGCTCGCAGCGACGCCTGCAATTGCGGCCAAGCTGCTGCTGGGGCAGCGCGTCATTGCCGTCACACGCGTCGGCTTCGACAAGGTCAAGACCAAGCGCCGTGAGGCCGCACCCTTCTTGATCCGCACAGAAACGGCGGACGGGACACGGCAGTACCTGGCCAGTGCCGTGATCGACGCTACCGGCACCTGGTCGCACCAGAATCCCCTGGGTGCCGATGGCATCCCCGCGTTAGGTGAGGCGGCACTGGCAGCGCGGATTGACTACGGCATGCCTGACGTCCTTGGAAGCGCGCGCGAACGCTTCGCGGGCCGGCGAGTGCTGGTCGTGGGGGCAGGGCACTCCGCAGCTGGAAGTCTGCTCGCGCTCGCGCAACTAGCCGAGGAAACTCCGAAAACCAGCATCGTGTGGGCAACCCGCGGCAGCAACCTGACCCGGGTGTTCGGCGGCGGCGAAGCCGATGGCTTGCAGGCACGCGGCCAGCTCGGGCTGCGCTTGAAGGCCCTGCGTGACTCCGGTGGACTAGAATTGTGCCAGAACTTCCGGATCGAACAGCTGGAAGAAGTCGACGGCCGTATTCGCGTGACCGGAGAGCCGGTCGGCGGAGCCGCGCCGATGATCGACGCGATCGACCGCATTGTCTGCACGGCCGGGGCGCGACCCGACCTCGCGCTGACCCGCGAACTGCGCGTGCGCCATGACCCGTGGCTCGAGAGCACCGATGCGCTGGCGCCCCTGATCGATCCGAACGAGCACAGCTGCGGCACCGTTCGTCCGCACGGACACAACGAGCTAGCCCACCCGGAACCCGGCTACTACGCCGTCGGTGCGATGAGCTATGGCCGCGCCCCTAATTTCTTGATGGCGACAGGGTACGAGCAGGTGCGGTCCGTGGTCGCAGCTCTTGTTGGCGATATGGCCGCGGCCGACGACGTGCAGCTCGACCTGCCGGAAACGGGCGTGTGCAATACGCGGCTGGCTTACGACGATGCTGCATCCGAGCCGGTGGTTTCCTGTTGCGGAGTCCCGGCGGCGCAGGCCGCGAGCTGCTGCGTTCCAGCACAGTCTCCGTCCGACGCTTGCGGCTGCAGTGCGGCGGCCAAGACGAGCTGCTGCGCCTGATCGAATGAACTGCCGCCGGTGCGAGCCGGCGGTGCGAACCTGGAGCCTCGCGTGCAACAGCCATCGAAGACCATTGGCATCCTCGCCGTCACCCAGATCCTGTCCTGGGGATCGCTTTACTATGCCTTCACCATAGTGGCCCCCGATATCGAGCGTGATCTGGCGCTCGCGCCGGAACTGGTGTTCGGCGCCTTTTCATGGGCCTTGCTCGTTGCAGGATTGGCTTCTACGCCAACGGGCATCCTGCTGGACCGCTACGGCGGGCGCTACGTGATGGCGACAGGTTCGTTGCTGTGTACTCTTGGGCTGGTTTGGCTCAGCCGCTGCACCAGTGTCGCGTCCTACTATGTCGCCTGGACGCTCATCGGCGTCGCGATGGCACTCACGCTGTACGAGGCCGCTTTCGCAACGATCAACCGCAAGCTCGAGATTGGCTCCAGAAAAGCGATTTCGACCTTGACGCTGTTCGGCGGTTTTGCCAGCACGGTGTTCTGGCCATTAAGCGCCAAACTGCATACGATGCTCGGCTGGCGCGACACCTACCTTTTGTACGGGCTCATACAGCTTCTGATCTGTGTGCCGCTTCATCTCTGGCTAGGCACCGATCCGGCCCGCAGCAAGTTGAGGGATCCAGTCGGTGCGCCCCGGAGCCACACCCTGGCGGAAGCTTTGCGGCACCAAGCGTTCTGGATGCTGGCACTGGCATTCTCGGCCAATGCATTCATTTTCTCGGCCATGTCGGTCCACCTGATCCCACTGCTCGGCCACTTGGGCGCATCTGCGACGCTGGCGGTCATGCTGGCCACGTTGATCGGCCCAATGCAGGTTGCGGGGCGTATTGGAGAGATGACGCTCGGGCGGAATACGCCGCCGCAAACGGTCGGCAAGCTGACGTTTTCCATGCTCCCGGCAGCCCTGCTCGTCCTCGTGCTGTTTGGTTCGCAGGCCTGGGCGGCGGCCTCTTTCTGCGTGCTTTACGGCTTGAGCAACGGCATCCTGACCATCGTGCGTGGTTCGGTCCCTCAGGCGCTGTTCGGCCGCGAGAACTACGGCGCAATCTCCGGCGCGATCGCAGGTCCGTCGCTCCTCTCGAAGGCGGCTGGGCCGCTCGCTGCGGCAGCAATCCTGCGTTACGACAGCGGTCCTTTGATACTGCTGTTCGTGCTGCTAGCCATGTCTGTGGCTTCGCTTGCCTTCTACCTTCGAGCGGTGGCCACTGAACCACCGGGGCAGTACGTCGAAGCTTTTGACAAAGGTATCTCCTGAGGTCTATTCTGCGTTCGTCAAACAACGAACAAATCTATGTCAAAGTCCTGCTGTCCCCCAACTACGCCTCGCGTGCGTGATACCGACATCGATGCCGATGACCTGGCACGCATGTGCAAGGCACTCGCGCATCCTGCACGTATCCAGCTGCTCCGCCACCTGATCGATTATGGCGAATGCTACTTCGGGAAGCTGACGGATGTATTGCCCCTGGCGCCGTCGACGATTTCCCAGCATGTCTCAATCTTGAAGGAAGCAGGGTTGATTGAGGGCTCGTCGGATGTGCAGCGGATCTGCTACTGTGTCAATCAGGAGCGGCTGCAGCAACTGAAGCTTGTGATCGGAGAGCTGTAGGGTAGGGGAGAACGTGCCCCGTGCTCTTACTTGCTGAGCCTGAGCTCCCAGTAGCCCACGTCGATCCAGCACCTGAACTTCATGCCGACCTCCGAGAAATGGGCGGCCTTGCGGAATCCCAGCCTTTCGTGCAGCGCGATGCTGCCTTCGTTCGGTAAAGGTCTAAGGCCGGTCATCGAGAAAATTACGATGCCGAGTGATGCCAGATAGCCAGAGGCGACCTCAGCTTTGAATAGCTGACATTATAGAAGTAATGTCAGAATTCAGGAGCAGGGCGCCCAGGTCCCTACGCTTTACGTAGTATTACGTTAGCACTCGGGAGGCCACCATGCTCGACAATGCTCAGACTACGGCCGCTATTCGGGCCGACATTGACGCCCTGCGCGAACGGTTTTCCATGCGGTCCCTTTGCTATCAGTGTTGCAATCCCGATAACATCCTAGTCGCCTTAGCTGAACAAGACATCATCTCGTCAAGCCAAGCTCCTGCTTTTTGGCCTTCTTGCCATGCACGAGCGCCGGCGCCGCTGGCCCCAATCCACCGAACTTAAGCGTCCGGCTCATTCCGCCGCCGCCGGCTTCAATTAGTTCTTGACACGACAGCCGCTTCGCGCGGCCGCCGCCCTGGTTGCGAGGGGTTTCTCGAGCAGGGCGGCGGCCAATGAAGATCGTTTTGATCTTCATTGGCCGCCATGTCGTTACCGTCCTTATTCTCCGCGTTTTCCCTGTTCCTGCACTCGCCACAATTTCGCAACCTGGCCTGCCACGCCGACGCTGGCGACGCCTTCGTTCGCAGACGCAAGCTGCCGCTGCCGACGCTGGTCGCCGTCATGCTCAGCGGCATGCGCAAGGGTGTCCAGACCGAGCTCGACGAATTCTTCGCCCACCTCAAGGAACAGGCTCAACTCGTGCACCACGTCTCCGAACAGGCCTTCGCCAAGGCCCGCGCGAAGCTGTCCACGACGGCCATTCCGGCGCTCAACGACTGGCTCGTCGAGCGCGCCGACGCCGATGGCTTCGTGCCGCGCTGGCACGGCCGGCGACTGGTCGCCGCCGACGCCTCGACCTTGCGTTTCGCGCGCCGCGCCAGCCACGTCGCGCGCCGCCAGCACCGACCAGATCGCCTTCGGACTGTACCTGCCCGGCGCCGAGATGATGCTCGCCGCGTCCCTGCACAGCGTCCACGAAGGCGAGCGCCAGATGCTGTTCCAGCACCTCGACCGCCTGTCCGACAAGGACGTCCTGCTGATGGATCGCGGCTATCCATCACGCTGGCTGGTGTCCGCGCTCAACGCCCACGGCATCGGTTTCTGCATGCGCGTCGAGAAGGCCGGCAACGCCGGCTTCGCATGCGTGCGCGACTTCCTGCGATCAAGCGAGGACGAGCGGATCGTCGCGCTGGCGGCGCCGGACCGGCGCGACGCCATCGACTACGAATGTCCGGCAACGGCGCAAACGGTGCGCCTGATCCGGCATGTCTCCAGCACCGGCAAGGTACGCGTGCTGATGACCAATTTGCTCGACCGGGACGAATTCCCGCGCGCCGAATTCGGCGATCTCTACCATCAACGCTGGCGTATCGAAGAAGCCTTCAAACGCCTCAAGCATCGCCTCAACCTCGAGCACGTCTCCGGCCTGTCGCAGCAGGCCGCGATGCACGATTTCGCGGCGAAAATCGTCTGCGACAACCTGCAGTCCCTGGCCTCGGAATCGGCCCTGCGCGCAGCGTCGCTGGCGCCGACACGGCGCATCAACCGTGCCGCCGCGCACTCGATCCTGAAACCATTGCTGCCCGCGCTGCTGCTCGGCACCAACATCGGAGCACGACTGCTCCAGGCCCTACAATTGATCGCCAGCCGGACCTATTCGCATCGCCCAGGAATCGTGAAATCCAGGCCCAGGCTCATGCGACCAAAGCCGCACAAATCGATGACTCAGAAACCATGCTGATGACCTCTGCTCTTAAGTTCGGTGGATTGCCGCTGGCCCCTGCGGACTGCTTGGCGGTAGGTAGCTGGCCCAAGCTAATTGGCTTACTTGGCACGCTCGTAATGGGGGTCCCGATCCTGACGTGCTCCCTTACAAAAGTGACGGCGCCACCAATACGGTAAAATCCCACCACTAAATGTCTTTGATGCAGTTTTGGCAGCAGCTAGAGGGTGCGTCTGTGTGGTTGAAAAAGATTGGGCTAGGGTAATCAAATGGTAGAGGGAACCTTTGTACGTCAGTCTCTAGAGCGAGCTTTGATGCAGCTTGCTGTTGAACTTGCCGGCAAGTGTGTAAGTGAAGAGGGTAAGATTTCGCCAAAGGTTGCCGCGGTCGTAGTACGGGACGGGATAGTGTTAGCAACTGCCTACCGGGGTGAGCTTAACGGCGGTGAGCATGCAGAATATACGTTGCTTGAGCGCAAGCTCGCTGATGTGGATCTGACAGGTGCAACGTTGTATTCCACTCTTGAGCCATGTACTCATCGGAACCACCCGAAGATTTCATGTACGGATAGGGTGATTGCACGTCAGCTGAAGCGGGTAGTAATCGGTACGCTCGATCCGAACCAGACCATTCGTGGACTTGGCGAGCTACGACTTCAAGAGGCTGGCATTGAAATCGCTCGATTTGACCATGACTTCGTTTTAAAACTGCGTGAGTTAAACAAGGAATTTTCGGCCCAGCACCCTGTCCGGGGCATTCAACGCGACGCTGCTCAGACGGTTGATCCAGTGAAGCCAGGAGAAACAGGTCCGAATGGGCATCGGATTGGTTACACCGAGGAGGGCGACAAGGTTGAGTGGATACCTTCTGACGAGGAAGACGGCGACTTTTGGCCAATGATTCTTCGTCGTAACGACTCTGCGATTCTTCACGAATACAATGACCTCTGGGAGAAGGTTTGGTGGAATCGTCACCAGAACTGGCTTTACCGGCTTGAGACAGGTGAGGAGGCACTACGGCCTGGTCAGGAAAAAATCCTAGCTGATGCGAAAAAGGCAGCTAAGCGTATTGAAGATAAGTTTGACATGGAAAATCTCGGCTGGAACGACTTTGAATGGGGTTTGCTAAGTGGTCGTTTGTCTGCGCTTAGCTGGGTTTTGGGAAGTGAGTGGAGCGAGTCACTGGATACCTAGTCCTGAATCCACTACGGTTTCATAGACAATCCTGAGCCATAATTCTAGGCTTAAGGAGAAATTATGAGTGGAAACAGGTACGCGGACCAATTCAACATTGCACCGGTCAAGCAAGTGACCGAATGCGGTCATGCGGCTTACGATGTTGCCGACCGCCTCGGCGTAAGCATCTTGACGTCGAATACCCGAGGTAAGGCGTTTGGTTAGACGTTTGATAACGCCCCGCAAAGTAGGAAATGCTGAGTGCGCTGGATTAGGCCATATGTTAGCTAATTCGGCGAAGTTAACCGTCTAAGGTATCATATGCGACAGTTCGTTCCCGCCACCACGACACGTCAGCAGGACACCGAACCCGATCTACTCGATGCCCACGAACATTTGGACATTTCCGGATAAACCAAACAAACAAGAATGCACGTACTAGTACGTGACTATCGACTCGTATCGCCAGCATCCCTATATGTTTAAAACGTAACCAGAACATCAGAGAGCGCATACGTCGCCTAAATACCAAGACTGACCAAAGCTAACAGGAATAAAAAATGGCAAGAGACCGTACTTCTCTTTACGAACGCGCAGTGGCCGCATTAACTGAAGAAGAGGCTGTAAGCGAATTACGAGAGCTCGCAGAGCTGCTTGCTTATCACGACCAAAAATACTACGAAGCAGACGATCCTGAGCTGACAGACGCTGAATACGACGCGTTGAGGAATCGCAACAATGCGATTGAAGCGAGGTTCCCGGAGCTCGTACGGAGCGACAGCCCATCCCAAAAGGTCGGCGTCGAACCAGCCGCAACAGCAAAAAAAGTATCCCACCGCGTCGCTATGTTATCCCTTGCCAACGCCTTCACCACGAATGACATCGAGGAATGGGTCGAAAGCTTACGTAACTTCCTTATCGAACTGAGAAGTCCAGACGTTCCAATTGACGTAGTCTGCGAATTAAAGATTGACGGGATGTCATGTTCACTTAGGTACGAGCAAGGGCGCCTTATCTCAGCGGCCACACGCGGCAATGGCCAAGTCGGCGAGGACATCACCGAAAACGTCAAGACAATAGCCGACATACCCCAAGTGCTAGCAGGTACCGACTGGCCCGAAGTACTAGAGGTCAGAGGTGAGATATACATGACCGACCAAGGTTTCCTTCAACTCAATGAGCAACAGAAAAACGTTGGCGGAAAAGTCTTCGCAAATCCTAGGAACGCGGCGGCAGGGAGCGTACGTCTACTCGACTCGACCATCGTAAGAGAGCGCCCACTGCATTTTTTTGCATATACTTGGGGCGAAGTCTCGGACGCATTCGCAAATACCCAGTGGGAAGCTCGTAACAAGTTCAAGCAATGGGGGTTTCTGCTAAACGAACCGAGTAGATTAGTCACAATAACAGACGCATCACTAAAGGATCTATTTGATTACTATGAGGAGGTGGAGCAGACACGATCGTCGCTTGGGTTTTCAATCGACGGGACAGTCCTAAAGTTGAACCGCTTAGATTTACAAAGCAGATTAGGATTCGTTAGCAGGTCGCCTCGCTGGGCAGTGGCATGGAAGTTTCCGCCAGAAAAAGCGAAAACGGTAGTCGAGAATATCGAGTGCCAGGTAGGTCGCTCCGGCAAAGTAACCCCCGTCGCTCACTTGAAACCGATAAACGTTGGTGGAGTTATCGTTCAACGCGCAACACTGCATAATGCTGACGAGATTGAGCGAAAAGATGTTAGGATAGGTGATACGGTTGTCGTCCAACGGGCAGGCGACGTGATCCCGCAAATCGTCTCTATTGTCCGAGAACTTCGGCCCGAACAAAGTTCGCCGTATCGTTTCCCCAGCCATTGCCCCGTCTGCGACAGTCTCATTATAAGGGAAGCCGACGAAGCCGATAGCTACTGTACAGGAGGGCTAGTGTGTTCTGCTCAAGCAATCGAGCGACTACGACATTTTGCGTCGAGGAACGCATTCGATATCGAGGGGTTCGGGGAAAAGAATGTCGAGTTGTTCTACCGTAAAAGCGTCGTAAGGACGCCTGTCGACATTTTCACATTGGAAGAACGTAATGGCAGCGATTTCCCATCGCTCAGCGATTGGGCGGGATGGGGTGACATCTCAGCATCAAAACTTTTTGAGTCAATCAAAAGGTCGAGGTCGATCTCGCTTGATCGCTTTATTTACTCCCTCGGAATTCATCAGGTCGGTCAGGCTACCGCCCATGCCCTTGCAAAACACTATAAGTCAGTCGGGCGTTGGAGGCAATCTCTAGAAGACGCTTCAGTTTCAGCTGAGTCAGAGGCCTATGAAGAGTTAGTTTCGATTCACGGTCTAGGAGCCAGCATGGTCGATGATATACTCGGATTTATAGCAGAGCCACATAATAAAGAAATTCTAAACAAGCTGATCGGCGATAAAGACCCATTAGTGACGGTTTTAGATATAGCACCTGCATCAGCATCGTCTGCAGTGTCGGGTAAAACGGTAGTATTTACTGGTTCCTTAGAAAGCATGGGGCGTAGCGAAGCGAAGGCTCAAGCCGAGGCGCTAGGCGCCAACGTAGTAGGCTCAATCTCGAAAAAAACGGATTTAGTAATTGCGGGGCCCGGGGCAGGTTCTAAAGAGAAAAAGGCGCGAGAACTCGGATTAACTGTGCTGACCGAAGAACAATGGCTCGATATGATAAAACCTAAATCAGAGGGGAAGATAGGGACGGGGGCTCAATAAATATGCTTGTAGATGTTGCTCGATGATTTCTTACATCAAGTAGTAGATGATAGAATGCGTTGCTCTAGTGGATCTGTTCACAGCCGTTGGTTCGCTCTGACGCGCGCCATACGGCGCTTGTCTCCGGTCGAATTTTGCTTCGCAAAACGAGCCGCCTTCGGCGGTTCGATCCGGTTGGCGTACCTTTCGTTGTATTTCTTTGGAAGAAGTTATCCGTAATGCAGGGGTCAGTGCTTTTGGAAACGGGTCACTATCGGGTGCGCAATAGCGCGTCAACGCTCGCGGCGCCCGTAGTTTCCCGAAAAAAAACATATGAAAACATCGACGGCGTGGTCTACAAGGTCGACCGCATCGCCGACCAGGCGCGGCTCGGCTTCGTCTCGCGCGCCCCGCGTTTCGCGCTGGCGCACAAGTTCCCGGCCGAGGAAGCGCTGACGACCGTGCAGGCGATCGACGTGCAGGTGGGACGCACCGGCGCGATCACGCCGGTGGCGCGCCTGACGCCGGTGTCGGTCGGCGGCGTGACCGTCACCAACGCCACCCTGCACAACGAGGACGAAGTGCGCCGCAAGGACGTGCGCGTGGGCGACACCGTGATCGTACGCCGCGCCGGCGACGTGATCCCGGAGGTGCTGGCGGTGGTGCTGGAGCGCCGTCCGCAGCCCGAACCCGCCGCCTACGAACTGCCGAAGACCTGCCCGGTGTGCGGCTCGCACGTCGTGCGCGAAGAGGGCGAGGCGGTGGCGCGCTGCTCCGGCGGCCTGACCTGCGCGGCCCAGCGCAAGGAAGCGATCCGCCACTTTGCCGGCCGCCGCATGATGGACATCGAAGGCCTGGGCGACCGCTACATCGACAGCCTGGTCGAAGCGAACCTGATCCACGGCGTGGCCGACCTGTACCGCCTGACGCTCGACGACCTGCTGCAGATGAAGCGCCTGGCCGACGAGCGCGACGGCACTACGCCCGAAACTGTCAAGAACGGCAAGGTGGCCACCAAGTGGGCCGACAACCTGCTGGCCGCGATCGCCGCCAGCAGGCGGCCGCCGCTCGAGCGACTGCTGTTCGCGCTCGGCATCCGCCACGTCGGCGAATCCACCGGCAAGACCCTTGCCGACTGGCTCGGCAGCCTGGCGTTGGTGCGCCGCGCGCCGGCCGCGCTGCTGCGCGTGCTGCCCGACATCGGCGGCACCGTGGCCGAGGCGATCGCCGAGTTCTTCGCCGAACCGAAGAACCAGGTCGCGCTCGATGCGCTGCTGGCGGCCGGCGTCGAACCCCAGGGCGAACATGCGCCGAAAGCCCAGCTGCGCGAGCGCCTCGACGAGGTCAAGCTGCTGGCCGCGCTCGACATCCCGAAACTGACCGAGCCGCGCGCGCGCCAGCTGCTGGCGGACGGTCGCACGCTCGACGAGCTCGCGCACCTGAAGATCTTCAGCGTGTTCGGCCTGCCGGACAGCATCGTGGCCTCGCTCGAAGAGTGGATGGCGGCGCCGGGCCACCGCGCGACCGTGCAGGCGCTGGCCGACCTGCGCCGCGAGCTGCTGGCGCTGCTGCCGGAACAGGCCGCCGCCGGCGACGAAGGGCCGCTGGCCGGCAAGACCTTCG
This sequence comes from Massilia sp. WG5, assembly GCF_001412595.2. Taxonomy (NCBI): domain Bacteria; kingdom Pseudomonadati; phylum Pseudomonadota; class Betaproteobacteria; order Burkholderiales; family Oxalobacteraceae; genus Massilia; species Massilia sp. WG5. Next base: position 1,015,451 of record NZ_CP012640.2, on the reverse strand, counting down.
TCCTGACCGGCACGCTGCCGACCATGTCGCGCGACCAAGCCGGCGCCCTGATCGAAGCCGCGGGCGGCAAGGTGTCGGGCTCGGTGTCGAAGAAGACCTCGTATGTGGTGGCCGGCGCCGAAGCCGGGAGCAAGCTGGAGAAAGCCGAAAGTCTCGGCGTCGCCGTGCTCGACGAGGCAGGCCTGCTGGCGCTGCTGCCGAAGTAAACAGATTGGAGTAACAGATGAATGGAATCAAGAAGGCCGTATTTCCGGTCGCCGGCCTGGGCAGCCGCTTCCTGCCGGCCACCAAGGCGCAGCCGAAGGAGATGCTGCCGATCGTCGACAAGCCGCTGATCCAGTACGCGGTCGAGGAGGCGGTCGCCGCCGGCATCACCGAGATGATCTTCATCACCGGCCGCAACAAGCGCGCGATCGAGGACCACTTCGACAAGGCCTACGAGCTCGAGGCCGAGCTGGAGGCGCATGGCAAGGAAGAACTGCTGAAGCTGGTGCGAGGCGTGATCCCGAAGAGCGTCAACTGCATCTACATCCGCCAGTCCGAGCCGCTGGGCCTGGGCCATGCCGTGCTGTGCGCGCGTCCGGTGGTCGGCAACGAAGCCTTCGCGGTGCTGCTGGCCGACGACTTCATGGACAGCGCGCCCGGCCACAAGCCGGTGCTGGCCCAGATGACCGACCTGTACACCTACGAGAAGTGCAGCGTGCTGGCGGTGCAGGACGTGCCGCGCGCGAATACGCGCCAGTACGGCATCGTCAGCGCCAGCCCCTATCGTCCGGATCTCGAACTGGTCTCGGGCATCGTCGAGAAGCCGCAGCCGGACGAGGCGCCGTCGACGCTGGCCGTGGTCGGCCGCTATGTGCTGTCCGGTTCGATCTTCGAGCACCTGGAAAACATCGGCACCGGCGCCGGCGGCGAGATCCAGCTGACCGACGGCATCGCTTCGCTGATGGCGCACGAACGCGTGCTGGCCTACCGCTACGCCGGCCAGCGTTATGATTGCGGTTCCAAGCTCGGTTACCTGAAGGCGACCACGGCGATGGGCCTGAAGCACCCGGAAACCGCCGCCGGCTTCGCCGAGTTCCTGGCCGAGTTGCGTGGACAGAACCCGTAAGGTGATGAGATGACGATCCGCGAAATCCTGAAGATGGGCGACCCGCGCCTGCTGCGGGTGGCCGAGAAGGTAGACGAATTCGACACCCCCGCGCTGCATGCCCTGGTCGCCGACCTGTTCGAGACCATGCACGCGGTCGACGGCGCCGGCCTGGCCGCGCCGCAGATCGGCGTCAACCTGCAGCTGGTGATCTTCGGCTTCGGCAGTAACCAGCGCTACCCGGATGCGCCGGCGGTGCCTGAGACGGTGCTGATCAACCCGGTGTTGACGCCGCTGTCCGACGAGATGGAAGAGGGCTTCGAAGGCTGCCTGTCGGTGCCCGGCCTGCGCGGCAGCGTGCCCCGCCATACGCGCCTGCATTACGAAGGCGTCGATCAATACGGCAAGACGATCAGCCGCGACGTCGACGGTTTCCACGCGCGCGTCGTGCAGCACGAGGTCGACCACCTGCTGGGCATCCTCTACCCGATGCGTATCAAGGATTTTTCCCGCTTCGGCTTCACCGAAGTGATGTTCCCCTATCTCGATCCGAAGGCAGACGATTGAACAAGCTTGTCATTAGCGCCGGGCTGGCGCTGGCGTTTTCCGCCATCGGCGCGGCCCGGGCCCAGGACGCAGCCGCCGGCGAGCCGCTGTTCCACCGGATCGAGGCCGTACCCAAGCGCGAGCTGTGGATCGACAGCGGCTTCGCGACTTACCACTTCAACCGCAACCGCGACCTGAACGGCGGCAACCGCGGCCTCGGCCTCGAATACCGCTTCACGGACACCCTGTCCGCCGCCGCCGGCCGCTTCGTCAACAGCGACCGCGCGTACTCGAACTATGCCGGCGTGATCTGGCAGCCGTATGCGCTGGGTCCGCTGCGCCTGGGCGCGGCGATCGCCGGTTTCAACGGCTATCCGCACATGCGCGAAGGCGGCTGGTTCCCGGCCGTGGTCCCGACCGTCACCTATGAATACAAGCGCGTGGGCGTCAATGTCGGCATTATCCCGAGCTACAAGGACCGGCTGTATGGCGGCATTTCGGTGCAGCTGAAACTCAAGCTGTTCGAGTAACGGGACGCGCCATGGCCCTCGACTGGCGCCAGCCGCTGCCGCGCGAACAGATCCGTCCCTTCCTGGCGAAGTCCGACCTGGCGGGATGGCGCATGCTGGCCTTTAACTGGGCCCTGATCGCGGCCTGCTTCGGGCTGGTGATGTGGCGGGCGAATCCGCTGACGGTTGCGGTCGCCTTGCTGGTCCTGGGCGGCCGCCAGCTCGGCCTCGGCATCCTGATGCACGAGACCGCGCACCGTTCGCTGTTCAGGACCGCGGCGCTCAACGAATGGCTCGGCCAGTGGCTGTGCGCCGCGCCGATGTTCGTCGAGCTCGGGATCTACCGGCGCTATCACTTCACCCATCACCAGAATGCGGGCACGGCGGCCGATCCGGACCTGCCGAACTACGAACACTATCCGGTCAGCCGCGCCTCGTTGCGGCGCAAGCTGCTGCGTGACCTGAGCGGCCGCTCGGGCTTGCGCGCCTTCGCCGCGCTGGTGGTGCTGTATGCGAGCGCCGACCAGCGCAGCGGTTACAGCTACCGTGCCGGCGACGCCGGCGCGCGGCGGGTGCTGAGTGCGCGCACGCTGCTGCGCAACAGCTGGCGCTGCGTCTTGGCCAACGGCCTGATGCTCGCGGCCTGCGCGGCGGCCGGGCATGGGGTGGTGTATCTGGTGTGGCCCGTCGCCTGGCTGAGCACCTACATGCTGTACAGCCGCATCCGCAACGCCGCCGAGCACGGCGCGCTGCCGGGCACGCGCGAGGCCGACATCTGGCGCAACACGCGCACCGTGCTGGCCTCGTGGTGGGAACGGCTGACGGTGGCGCCGAACTACGTCAATTACCACTTCGAACACCACCTGGTGCCGGCGGTGCCGGCCTGGCAGCTGCCGCGTTTCCACCGCTGGCTGCGCGAGCAGGGAGCGTATGCGCACGGCGCGCCGCTGGAACGCGGCTACGCCCAGGTGCTCAGGCGCATGGTGGGCGAGGCCGCCTGAGCTTCACAGGCCCGCGTAGGGCGACTTCCCACCCTCCGCAATGAAGGCGTCGATCCGCGCCTCCAGCACCGGCAGCGGCACCGAGCCGAGCTGCAGCACGGTATCGTGGAAGGCGCGGATGTCGAACTTCGGCCCGAGCGCCGCCTCGGCCTTCCGGCGCGCGTTCATGATCGCCATCTCGCCCAGGTAGTACGACAGGGCCTGGCCCGGCCAGGAGATGTAGCGGTCGACTTCGGTTTCGATCTCGTGCTCGGACAGGGCGGTGTTGTCGTGCATGTAGGCTTGCGCCTGCGCGCGGGTCCAGCCCTTGGCATGGATGCCGGTGTCGACCACCAGGCGCGCGGCGCGCCAGGCCTGGTAGCTCAGCATGCCGAACACTTCATAGGGCGTCTCGTAGATGCCCATCTCGCTGCCCAGGCGTTCCGAGTACAGCGCCCAGCCTTCGCCGTAGGCCGAAATATAGGCCCTGCGGAAGGGCGGCACGCCTTTCTGTTCCTGCGCCACCGGCATCTGGAAGGCGTGGCCCGGCGCCGACTCGTGCAGGGTCAGCGCGGGCAGGCTGTACAGGGCGCGGGCCGGCAGGTTGTAGGTGTTCACCAGGTAGACGCCGGGACCGCCGCGCGCCGAGGTGTAGTAGGGCGCCTGGTCGGGCGGCACCGGCACGATCGCGAAGCGGCGGCGCGGCAGGTAGCCGAAGAACTGGCCGGCCTTGGCGTCGAACTTCTTGGCGATCCAGGCCGCGCGCATCAGGAGCTCGTCCGGGGTCTTTGCATAGAAGCGGGGATCGCTGCGCAGGAAAGCCAGGAAGGCCGGCAGCTCGCCCTTGAAGCCGGCGTCGACCATGGCCTGCTGCATCTCGGCGCGGATCTTCGCCATTTCCGACAGCCCGATGCGGTGGATTTCCTCGGGCGTCATCGAGGTGGTCGTGTACTCGACGATCTTCGACTGGTAGTAGGCCTTGCCGTCCGGGAGGCTCTCGGCGGCCAAGGCGGTGCGCGCCTTCGGGAAGTAGTCGCTGCGGACGAAAGCCAGCACCTCGGCGTGGGCCGGCTGCACGCTGTCGCGGATCGCGGCCACGCCCGCCTCGCGCAGGCGCGCCTGTTCGTCCGCAGGGATCGCCGCCGGCATCTCCTTGAAGGGCGTGTAGAAGATGGTGTCCTGCGGCGCTTTCGCTTCGGCGACCGAGACCAGCGGGGCATCGCGCCCGCTGAGTGTCACGCGCGGCGGCGTGAAGCCGCGCGCCAGGCCGGCGCGCATGTTCGCCAGCTGCTCGCGGAAGTAGCGCGGCATGTCGCGCAGCTCGGCGATGTAGTCGCGGTATTCCTGCGCCGACTTGAACGGCCGCCGCGCGGCGTAGGTGATGTCGGTCCAGAAGGCGCTGTCGGCGTTGACCGGCTGCTCGTATTCGCGGAAGCGCTGGGCTTCATGCAGGGCCTGGATCTGTGCGCGGTAGACGGCGTAGTTGATGCGCTCGGGCTTCGACAGCGCGCCCGGATCGATGCCGTCGAGGCGCTTCAGCACGCCCTCCCAGTACTGCCGCCGGACTTCCTGGGTGGCGGCGTCGACGTGCGGCAGTTCGGGGTGCACGCCTTTCGGCAGGTCCTCGTCGTCTGCCAGGCGCTGGGCGATGCGCCATTGCCATTCCTGCTGGTAGATGGCCTGGAAGCGGGCGTCGGCGGTGGTGGCCGCCACCGCGCCGGGCGCCAGGGCGGCGAGGGCGAACAGGAGCGGCAGGGCGGCCGGGCGGGGAAATATGATGGGCACTGTTTTCATGTTGCTCAGCGTTTTACTTTAGCCCAGGCCTCACCCGCGCGCCAGCTGGGCATCGCCGGCGCATTCGCCACCGCATAGCCCAGGTTCAGCGTGAACTGGGCCTGCTGCACCATGCCCGACAGGTCCCAGGCCGGGTCGTACTGGTCGCTGACCTGGTGGTAGTCCTTGGTGAAGGCGTGCATGCGGCTGGAGGAAGCGGCCGGATCGTGGACGAAGGCGAAGCTGCCGTCGCCGGAGAACACGGCCGAGCCGACGTTGAAGGCCGGAACGCCGGCCTTGGCGAAGCTGAAGTGGTCGGCGCGGAAGTAGGCGCCGCCCAGGTCCGGCACGCTCGGGGCCAGGCTCAGCCCCATCGCCTGCGCCACCTGGCGCGAGGTGCCGAACAGCGAGCTGCGCTCGGCGCCGGGCACGCCGATGTCGCGCGTCGGGCCGACGAAATTCATGCTGTCGAGATTCAGGTCGGCGGCCGTCTTCGCCAGCGGCCACAGCGGCGCGCGGGTGTAGGCCAGGCTGCCGAGCAGGCCCTGCTCCTCGGCGCAGGGCCACAGGAAGATCTGGGTGCGGCGCGCCGGATGCCCCACCGCGGCCTGGGCCATCGCCAGCATGGCGGCGGTGCCGGAGCCGTTGTCGATGGCGCCGTTCCAGATGTGGTCGGGCTGGCCGTTTTCGGTGTCGATGCCGAGGTGGTCCCAGTGCGCCGAATAGATCACGGCCTCGTCGCGCAGCTTCGGGTCGCTGCCCGGCACGATGCCGGCCACGTTGTACTCGGCCACCTGGCGCACCGTGCTCTTCACCTGGGCGTGGGCGCTGGCGGACAGCAGCACCGGCCGGAAGCCCTTGACCTCGGCGCGGGCGCGCAGGACGTCGAGGTCCTGGCCGGCGGCCTTGAACAGGGTGCGCGCCATGTCTTCGCTGATCCAGCCCTGCAGGGCGTTGCCCGGTCCGGCCAGGTGGAACTGCTCGTGCGAAAAGCTGTTCACCGGCACGCTCCACGGATAGGACGCGGAGGGCGTGGTATGGATCAGCAGGATGCCGGCCGCTCCCTGGCGCAGCGCTTCCTCGAACTTGTAGGCCCAGCGGCCGTACCAGGTCAGCGATTTGCCGCCGAAGCGGTTCGGCTCGGCGCCGGTCGGCTGCGGGTCATTGACCATCGCCACCAGCAGCTTGCCCTTCACGTCGGCACCCTGGAAATCGTTCCAGCCTTCTTCCGGCGCATCGATGCCGTAGCCGACGAAGACGACCGGCGCATCCAGGCGCGTTTCAGGCTGGCCATCGGCGTTGGCGTACACGGCGTCGCTGCCGAAGGCGGTCTCGATGGTCTTGCCGCCGGCCTCGAAGCGCAGCACGCTGCCGGGCTGGGTCTTCTGGCCAACCAGCTCGACCTTCTGGCGGTAGCCCTTGCCGGCCGCCGGCTGCAGGCCGATGGCGGCGGCCTGGGTCTCCAGGTAGCGCACGGTGAGTTCGCCGCCGCGCTGGCCGGTGCCGCGCCCCTCGAGCAGGTCGTCGGCGAGGAAGGCCAGGTGGGCGCGCAGGGGCGCTTCGCGCACCGCCGGGGCGGCGGACGCTGCGCTTGCTGAGGCGCTTGCTGGTGCGCCATGGACGGTGGGGACGGCGGCAATCAGGGTCGCTGCCAGCAGGCTGGCGGCATGGAATCGGCGGTCTGGCATGATGCGGCTCGATTTTTGTTGTAGGAAATACCGATGGTAGCAGCCCGCAGCGCCGCACGTGACAAGAAAATATTGTCACGACATTACAAGGTTTCATGACACGATCCCGTTTATAATGTGTCCACATGCCTTGGCCGCCTCGGCGGTGCCGCACAAGATAAATCCAGTTGACCTGCATGGAAAGAGACGAGAACAAGCGGCAACCATCCAGCAATGACGGTCCGGCGGGCCAAGCAGGCTCGTCCGTTGATCGGCTGCGCCCGTGGCGCCGGATCAGTAGCCAACTGGTGGCCCTGATCGGCGAGAGCGGGTTTTGCGCGCTGTTTGGCCGTGCCTTGCGTACGATGGCGGTCCGTTACGAATGGCTGAGCGTGAATGCCGCGCGCAAGTCGATCGACGGACTGCTGAGCGAGCTCGAGCGCGACCTGGCCGGCGCCGAACGCGCCATGGCCGACATCGCCAACGCGGAATTGCTGAACACATTCACCCGACAGCTGTCGACGCTGATCGGCGAGGCGCTCACGGCCCGGCTCCTCGCACATGCAACAGCCCCGGAGCAGGACGGACCGGAAGATGTACAGGAGCACAAGTAAATGACCGACAAAGTACGCCTGGGAATGCTGGCGACCGGGGTTCCCGGCCTCGATGTCCTCCTCGGCGGCGGCCTGACCGAATATTCCTTCACCCTGATCGCAGGCGCGCCCGGCAGCGGCAAGACCACGCTGGCGCACCAGATCATGTTCGCGCTGGCCGGTCCCGAACGGCGCGCGCTGTTCTTCACCGTGCTGGGCGAACCGCCGCTGAAGATGCTGCGCTACCAGCAGCAGTTCTCCTTCTTCGAGATGGCCAAGGTCGGCCCCTGCATCCGCTACGTCAACCTGGCGGACGACCTGCGCGCCGGCCATTTCAACGGCGTGCTGGAGCGCATCATGCGCGAGGTCGAGGACTTCGGCCCCGGCCTCGTGTTCGTCGATTCCTTCCGCTCGGTGATGCAGGCCGCGCGCAGCGGCAACGAAGGCCTGTCCGACCTGCAGCAGTTCATCCAGGAGCTCGGTTCGCGGATGGCGACCTGGCAGGCCACGACCTTCCTGATCGGCGAGTATTCGCAGGCCGACGTCGAGGCGAATCCGATCATCACCGTGGCCGACGGCATGATCACGCTGATCCAGGCGAGCGAGGATGACGCGGTGCTGCGCAAGGCCCGCATCAACAAGATGCGCGGCCAGGCCCATATGACGGGCTTGCACACCATGCGCATCACCGACGACGGCATCCGGGTCTATCCGCGCATCTTGCCGCCGCTGGCCGACGACCGCCTGCCGGGGGCGCCGGTCGACACCAATCCGCGCCGCATCCCGACCGGCACCGCCGGCCTGGACGCGATGCTGCATGGCGGCTTGCCGCAGGGCCACACGATGCTGGTGAGCGGCCCGACCGGGGTCGGCAAGACCATCCTCGCGACCCGCTTCCTGCTGGCCGGCGCCGCGCTGGGCGAGAAGGGCGTCGCCGTGTTCTTCGAAAAAGGCACCTCGCGCCTGCGCAATGCCGAACTGGCCGCGCTGGCGCAGTCCGGCCAGGTCGTGGTGGTCGAGAGCCGTTCGCTGTCGCTGAGCGTCGAGGAATTGCTGGACGCGCTGCTGTGTGCGATCGAGCGCACCGGCGCCACCCGGGTGGTGATCGATTCGCTGTCCGAGATCGAGCTCTACCTTGCCCCCGAGGTGCGCGCCGACCTGCGCCTGGCCGTGTTCCGGACCCTGTCCGCGCTGGCCAAGCGCGGCGTGACGGCGCTGGTCACGGTCGGCTTCGAGGATGACTTTTCCGGGCTGCGCTTCAGCCCCAGTGCGCTGTCCTTCCTGACCGACGCGGTGGTGGCCCTGCGCTTTGTCGAACTCGAGGGCGCGCTGCACAAGATCATGACGGTAGTGAAGGTGCGCGGCTGCGACCACAGCTGCGACCTGCGCGAATACCGGATCACCGACGCCGGCATCGAGGTCGACGCCCGGCCGAGCGAATACGACGGTCTGCTGACCGGGCACGCCAAGCGGCGCGACTGACGGCTGGCGTATGGATGAGGACGAAATGGAACCGCAAGACGACGACATGACGGCCTCGCAACAGCGCGCCAGTACGCACGAAGCGCTGCACGCCGCCCTGCCTGAGGAATACCTGCTGCGCCGCATCCGGATGCTGGAAGGCGAAGTCGACGCCTTGCGCGCCGCCGCCGCCGGCAAGCGGCGCCTCGAGGAGCAGCTCGCCGAGCTGCGCGAGGCCAACGAGCACCTGGTGGTGGCGGCGGTCCAGGCCCAGCATCTGCAGGAAGACGCCGAGGCCGCCAACCGGCGCCAGAACGAATTCCTGGCGATGCTGGCGCACGAGCTGCGCAATCCGCTGTCGCCGATCGGCATGGCGGCGTCGCTGCTGGGCCGCAGCCCGGACGCCACGCCCCAGTCGCACAAGCTGGCGCGCGTGATCGGGCGCCAGGTCGAGCACATGGCCAAGCTGCTCGACGACCTGCTCGACGCCGCCCGCATCAGCAGCGGCAAGATCACCCTGAAAACCCAGCCGCTGCTGTTGGCCGAGGTGCTGCAGCAGGCGGTCGAGACCATGCAGCCCTGCATCCAGGAGCGCCGCCAGACCCTGCAGGTGGAGTCGCCGCCGGAATCAGTGGTGGTCGAGGGCGACCAGGTGCGCCTGACCCAGGTGTTCACCAACCTGCTGGCGAATGCCTCCAAGTACACCGGCGACGGCGGCATGCTGCGCGTGGCGGCCCGCGCCCGCGCCGACGAGGTCGAGGTCATGATCGAGGACAACGGCAACGGCATCGCGCCCGAGATCATCCCCTATATCTTCGACCTGTTCACCCAGGGCCCGCGCTCGCTGGCGCGCTCCGAGGGTGGGCTGGGCGTGGGCCTGAACGTGGTGCGCAACCTGGTCAATATGCACGCCGGCACGGTGACGGCGGAGAGCCGCGGCGCCGGCCAGGGCAGCTGCTTCACGGTGCGCCTGCCGCGCTCCGGCGCGCGCAGCGTCGACCGCGGCCCTGCCCGGGTGGCCGTCACCGGCGGCCGCAAGCGGGTGCTGCTGGTGGAAGACAATCCCGACACCTGCGCCACGCTGGCGGCCTGCCTGCGCGACGAGGGGCATGAAGTGGTCACGGCACTGGACGGCCGCAGCGGCCTGGCGGCGGCGCTCGAGCGGCCCTACGACGTGATCCTGTGCGACATCGGCCTGCCGGGCCTCGATGGCCTGGGACTGATCCGCGCGGTGCGCGGAGCGATGGGGGGCACCCGGCCGCTGGCGATCGCGCTGACCGGCTACGGCCAGGCCGAAGACCAGGCGCGCGGCATCGAAGCCGGCTTCGACCATTACCTGGTCAAGCCGGTCGGGCTGGAGGCGCTGCTGCCCCTGATCGGTTCAGGCGCCGGCGTCCAGCGCTCCTGAGGAAGGGTTATTTGCCGAGCAGCCGCGCCAGGCGCTGCACCGCTTCTTCGATGCGTTCGTACTTGGTGGCGTAGGAAAAGCGTACGTGCCGCGCCGGCGCCGCGAAGCCGAAGTCGTCGCCCGGCACGATCGCCACATGCGCGTCTTCCAGCACCGCCTTGCCGAAGGCCGTGCTGTCGCGCGCATGCCGGTGCGGCAGGTGCGAAATATCCGCGTACACGTAGAAGGCGCCGTCCGGCATCACCGGTACGGCAAAGCCCAGTTCGCGCAGGGCCGGCACCAGGAAGTCGCGGCGGCGCTGGAATTCCAGGCGGCGCTCTTCGAAGATCTGTATGGCGTCGTCGCGGAAGCAGGCCAGGGCGGCATGCTGGGCGATCGTGGGCGCGCAGATGAACAGGTTCTGGGCCAGCTTCTCGATCACCGGCACCAGGGCCTCCGGCACCACCAGCCAGCCCAGGCGCCAGCCGGTCATGCTGAAGTACTTGGAGAAGCTGTTCACGGTGATGACATTGTCGTCCAGCGCCAGGGCGCTGACCGGTTTGTCGTCGTAGGACAGGCCCTGGTAGATCTCGTCGACGATGGCGAAGCCGCCGCGCTGCTTCACGGCGCCCAGCAGTTCGCGCGCCTGCGGCACGGTCATCGACGTGCCGGTCGGGTTCGAGGGCGAGGCCACCAGCACGCCGCGGGTCCTGTCGGTCCAATGCTCGGCCACGTGGGCCGCCGTGAGCTGGTAGCGTTCCGCGGCGCTCGAATACAGGAGCACCGGCTTGCCGCCGAAGGCGCTGACGAAGTGGCGGTTGCAGGGATAGCAGGGATCCGGCATCAGGACTTCGTCGCCTTCGGCCACCAGGGCGGCGCAGGCCAGCAGCAGGCCGGCCGAGGCGCCGGCGGTGACCACGATGCGGCGCGGATCGACCTTCAGGCCGTAGGCGCGGTCGTAGTGGCCGGCGATCGCCTCGCGCAAGGCCGGCAGGCCGAGCGATTCGGTGTACTGGGTGGCGCCGCCGCGGATCGCTTCGATGGCGGCGCTGGTGACCATCTCGGGCGCAGTGAAGTCGGGCTCGCCGACGCTCATGCTGATGACGTCGATGCCGGCGCGGCTCATGGCCGCGGCCTGCTTGACCATTTCCATGACGCGGAAGGGCTCGATGGCGTCGACACGGGAGGCTACCTGGAGTGCGCGGGCAGCGAGCGCGCTGGGGTTCTGATGTTCTGGCATCCCGCTATTCTAAATTAAGCGGCGGCCGGCTGCTCGCGCAGCAGCAGGCCCGCGCAGTCCGCCGCCGGCAGCGGACGGCTCACGTAATAGCCCTGGATCTCGTCGCAGTCGTAGTTCTCCAGTTCGCGCAGCTGTTCAATATTCTCGACGCCTTCGGCCACCACCTTCAGGCTCAGACTGTGCGCCAATCGGATCACGGCCTTGGTGATGGCGGCGTCATCAAGGTCGTCCGGCAGGTCGCGCACGAAGGTGCGGTCGATCTTCAGCGCGTCCAGCGGGAAGCGCTTCAGGTAGGCCAGGCTGGAGTAGCCGGTGCCGAAGTCGTCCACCGACAGGCGCATGCCGAGCGCCTTGATGCGTTTCAGGATCGTCACCGCGGCTTCCGGGTCGGCCATCAGCATCGATTCGGTCAGTTCGAATTCGAGCAGGGCCGGATCGACGCCGGCATCGCCGACGATGCGCTCGACGGCGGCGGCCAGGTCGGCGTGCTGGAGCTGGCGCGCCGACAGGTTGATCGCCACCGGCGGCGCCGGCAGGCCGGCCGCTTCCCAGCTGCGCAGCTGGCGGCAGACTTCGGCGATCACCCATTCGCCGACCGGCAGGATCAGGCCGGTATCTTCGAGGATCGAGATGAACTCGAGCGGCGGCACCAGGCCGCGCTGCGGATGCTTCCAGCGCAGCAGGGCTTCGAAGCCGCTGATGGCGCCGCTCGCCAGGTCGAGCTTGGGCTGGTAGTGCAGCAGGAATTCGCCGCGTTCCAGCGCCTGGCGCAGCTGCGACTCGAGCTGCAGGCGCTGCGCCGCGCTTTCGTGCAGGGCCTTCGAGTAGAACTGGTAGGTATTCCGGCCGCCGTTCTTGGCGCCGTACATGGCGGTGTCGGCGCTCTTCAGCAGCTGCTCGGCGCTGGCGCCGTTCTCCGGATAGCTGGCGATGCCGATGCTGGCCGAGACGAACAGCTGCTGGCCCTGCAGGTGGAAGGGCTGGGCCAGCGCCTCGATGATGCGGCCTGCGATGTGGGTCGCGTCGGTGTTGCTGGCCAGGTAAGGCAGCACCACCGCGAACTCGTCGCCGCCGAGGCGCGCCACCACGTTGTCGCTGCCCGCGCAGGCTTCCAGGCGCGCCGCCGCCTGCACCAGCAGCTGGTCGCCGACGCTGTGGCCGAGCATGTCGTTGACGTTCTTGAAGCGGTCCAGGTCGATGAACATCACGGCCGCGCGGTGGCCGTGGCGGCCGGCCCTGGCGATCGCGTCTTCGAGGCAGGCGCCGAGGCGGCGCCGGTTCGGCAGGTTGGTCAGGGAATCGTACTGGGCCAGGTAGGTCAGGCGATCCCTGGCGTCCTGGCGCTCCACCGCGGTGGCCAGGATGTTGGCGATCCCGCGCAGGAACACCGCATCTTCGTCTTCGAAGCGGCGCGGGAGGTCGGTGTAGGCGCCCAGCACGCCGAACTTGCCGACGCCGGCGTCCAGGCCGGCGCGCAGGCCATGCATCGCCGCCAGCGGTGCGAACCAGGGCCGCAGGGCCGAGGCGGTGACGCCGGCGAGCGGATCGCCGGGGCAGCCGATCTGCAGGCCGGCGGCCTGGGTCAGGCGGCCGGCGCCGGTGCGCAGCGTGAGCTGGCGGTCCGCGCCGGATTCGAACAGCGCCGCGCAAGGCGTGCCGAGGCCGTGCGCCGCGGCCTGGACGGCGTCGTCGAACAGCTCCTCGAGGCCGTTGGCGGCCAGCGCCTTGCGGCCGAGTTCCGCGATCAGGGTCTGGCGCTTGGCGTTCTCGACGATCGCGCGCTCGAATTCCTTGCGCGCGGTGATGTCGATGTCGATGCACAGGTAGCGCTCGATGCTGCCGCCGGCGTCGAAGATCGGGACGATGGTGCGGTACCACTGCAGCTGGCCGGCGCGGCCGCGCACCACGACCTCGCCGTTCCAGACCTGCGGCGACGGGCTCCAGGGCGCGCCGTTGCCGGCCGGGCGGCCGAACTCGGCCAGTTCGCGGCCCAGCGCCTGCGCGCGCGAATAGCCGCAGCTGCGCTCGAACAGTTCGTTGACGCCGAGGATGCGCCCGGCGGTATCGACCTCGCTCACGATGGCGGCCTGGTCGACCGCGTTCTTGTGCTGCATGAGGGAGTTGGTCAGCGAATCGATGCGCTGCCCGAACTGCACGCGCAGGCTGGCGGCGCCGCGGTTGACGGCGCGGATCGCTTCCTGGATCTCGGTCGGGGCGTCGGCGTGCAGGTCCGCTTCGGCGGTGATGCGGCCGGCGGCGACGTCGTCCTCGAAGGAGCGCAGGCGGCCCAGGTTGGCCAACCAGCGTTTCAGGAGCGTGCGCATCAGCGCCAGGCCGAGCGCGAAGGCGACGAAGGCGAAGGTCGCGGTCTCGACCGCCAGCGCCCACAGCTGGGAGGCGATCTTGTCGGCGTCGAATTCGAGGCGGATCACGCCGTAGTCGCGGCCGCCGACGCTGGCGACGCGGTTGACCTCGTACAGTTTGGAGGCGATCAGTGCGCTCAGCCAGCCGGGCGCAGGCGCGCGCTCGACCGGCGGCGCTTGCACGCGCAGGGCGCCGCCGGAAACGTCGATGAAGGCGGCGCTCTTGAACGGCGACTGGAACAACATCTTGCCGAGGGTGCGCTGGACCGTGTCGTAATCGCCGATCACTACGCTGTCCTCGATGTTCTGGGCCGCCACCTCGATCAGGGTGAGGGCGACATCCTGGGTCTCGTCGACGTGCTGCAGGAACTGGTAGCGGAAGAACAGGCCCATGCCGGTGCCGAGGAAGACCAGCATGGTCAGGCTGAACACGGCGAACACGCGGCCGACCAGGGAACGCGGCAGCAGCGAGGTCGGGAGCAGTCGCAGGAGGGGCGGACGCAAATCCGGCAGGCGCGCGGGCATGGTGGGCACGTGGCGGTTCAGCGCAGGTTGATCGGGGCGCCGGCGTAGAAGGCGCGGTAGCTGGCGTAGTCGGCGTCGCTGGCCGGCACGAAGCCGACCGGTTGCGGCGCGCTCACCAGTTCGGAAGCGGCGTCGAGGATGCGGCGGCCTTCCGGATCGCGGTGCATGCCGAGGAAGGCCTTGGCGACGGCACGCAGGTCGGCGGCCGGGACGCGCGGCGAAGCCATCAGCGCCAGGTCGTTGAATGGCGCCGAACTCCATAGCACGCGGAAGTCCTTGTGTTCGCGTCCGCTGTAGTTCCCGACCAGCTGTGAATTCGCACCGGCCGCGCGGGCCTTGCCGGCGAGCAGCTGGGTAAAGGCGGCATCCATATTGCCGGCGAATACCACATTGACCGGGATTTTACGATGCAGCAGCTCGGCGTAGGGCGCCTTGTAGGCGACCAGGGCTTCCGGGCCGGGGAAGACCACGGTCGCGCCGGCCAGGTCGGCCAGGCTCTTCACCGAAGAGCCGGCCGGCACCACGATCTGGCCCGCCACCGGCGGCGCGTCGCGGCGGCCGAACACGGTCCAGCCCATCTTTTCGCGGTCCGGGCTGAACAGGTGATTGGTGAAGGCGAAATCGACCTCGCGCGCCAGCACGTAGCTGGTGGTGTCGGCCGAGGTGCGGCCCAGCTTCAGGTTCAGGCGCACGCCGCTCTTCGCCGACACGTAGCGGATGATCGGATTCCAGAAGCCGGCCGAGACCTTCAGGTTGTACTGGTTAACCGGCGAGAAGTTGTAGCTGCGCGTCTCGGCGCGCGCATGGAAGGCAAGGGCGCACGCAAGCAGGACGAATCCGCGTTTGTCGAAGATTGGCATGGATCGGAACTGTAAGGGCCGGGAGCGCGGGCCGGTGGTTGAAGCGGGGCTGGTGCTGGGCCCGGTAGTGCTGCGAACTATAGCAGATTTCCCGTGTGCAACAGAATGCCTGTAAAGGCCTTGTTTCGTTCGTGCAACGAAAAAGCGCGCCACAAGGGCGCGCTCTGGTGGCCGGAACCGGCCGCTTACTGGTGCGACTGATGGCTCGCGGTCAGCTTGCGCATCAGCGGCAGGGCGATCAGCGCAATGACGGTGCAGGCAACGGCGCCCATGCCCAGCTTGTTGAACAGGCTGGTGTAGATCGGCAGGGTCTGGACCGGGTCGACCACGTCCTTCGGCACGCTGGCCAGGTTGGCGACCACGCCGCCCAGGTATTGCGAGATGCCGGTGGCGACGAAGTAGGCGCCCATCATGAAGCCGCTCATGCGCGCCGGCACGTAGCGCGCCACCATCGCCAGGCCCAGGCCCGACACCAGCAGCTCGCCCAGCGAGTACAGCCCGTAGCCGGCGATCATCACCCACGACGAGGTCATGCCGTTCACCGCGAACACGCCGGCCACGCCGTAGGCGAAGAAGCCGGCCGCCACCGCGGCGAAGCCGAGCGCGAACTTGCCGGCGATCGACAGGTCCTTGCCGGTGCGGCCGGCGAAGGAGTAGGCCCAGGCCAGTACCGGGCTGAGCACCATGATCCAGATCGCGTTCAGGGCCTGGAACTGGGCCGGGGACCAGGTCCACAGGTGGGCGCCGAAAACGCTGAAATCGAGGTCGACGTTACGCAGGGCGAACAGCGACAGCGAGGTCGACATCTGCTGGTAGAAGATGAAGAAGAACACGGTCTGCAGGGTCAGCACCAGGGCCGCGATCAGGCCGGCGCGCTCGCTCGGCTCGCTCTTGCGGATCAGGTGCACGAAGATGCCGAGCACGACCAGGCCGGCGACGTAGACGAAGGCGCGGGCCAGGGCCTGGTTTTCCAGGATCGCGGCCGAGCCGAACACCACCACCACCGCGCCGCCCAGCACGGCCAGCAGCTTGCCGACCTGGAGCGGGCGCTCGTCCGGCAGGCTGCCGACGTGGGCGATGGTGGCGCGCATCAGGGCCACGTTCAGCAGGCCCAGCACCAGGCCGACGCTGCACACCGCGAAGGCGGCGTGCCAGCCCAGGTTGTTGCCGTAGGTGGCGTTCACGTAATCCTTGATCCACGGCGTGGCCAGCATCGAGACGGTCGAGCCGACGTTCACCGCCATGTAATACAGGGTGAAGGCGCTGTCGATCTTGGAATCGTCGCCTTCATAGATCTTGCGCACCAGGTTCGCGGTATTCGGTTTGAACAGGCCGTTGCCGACCACCACCACGCCGAGGGCGCAGAACAGGAAGCGGGTGCTCTCGGTCGGCACCGCCATCAGCGCGTAGCCGACGGTCAGGACCATGGCGCCGAGGTACATCGAGCGCTTGGTGCCCAGCACCTTGTCGCCGATCCAGCCGCCGATTGCCGGGGCCACGTAGATCAGGGCGGCCGCCGCGCTCCAGACCAGGTTGGCGCGGCTGTCCTCGAAGCCGAGGCGCTCGACCATGTAATAGACGATCAGCGCCTGCATGCCGTAGTAGCCGAAGCGCTCCCACAGCTCGATCAGAGCGACGGTGAGGAAGGAACGGGTTTGTGTGTAGCGTAGGGGTAGGGTTTCGGTTTTCATGGGTCTCCCGGATTCTCGGATGCTCGCCTTGTGGGCACAGCAATGCCGGGATGCTACGCGAGCCCGGCCCATCGCGCAATCTCGAAAAACAGGCCGCGGCAACTGTCAAGACAGGCTCCGCCGTGTTGGCGCCTGTCGTGCGGCATGAAAAAACTTGCTGAATATAAAATGGAACGTTGCTTCGAAGACGCTTCCTTCAACCAAGGACCAATCGACACCATGAGAGTGCGCACCCACCTGAGCCTGCTCGCCGCCGCGGTCTTCCTGCCGATGATCGTCGGCGCCGGCGTCGCCATCAAGCTGCTGCTGGACGCCGAACGCCACGCCGTGCTGCGCGGCATGCAGGAGCTGGCGCGCGCCTCGGTACTGGCGATGGACCAGGAATTGACGGCCGCGATCGCCACCGGCCAGGCGCTGCAGACCTCGGGCCGCCTGACGCAGGCGAATTTCCCGGACTTCTACAGGCAGGCGCGCGCCGCCAATGCCGGCACCCGCCGCGAGACCGCGGTGCTGAGCGAGGACGGCCGGCAGCTGTTCAATACGGCGCTGCCCCTCGGCCAGCCGATCCCCGCGCCGGCGCCCGGCACGCTGCAGCGCGTGCGCGCCGTGTTCGAACGGAACCGCCCGACCGTGTCGAACCTGATTGTCGGCAGCAGCACCCACAAGTACGTGATCTCGGTCGAGCTGCCGCTGACCCTCGACGACGGCCGCCGGGTCCTGCTCGACCAGTGGTTCGACGCGCGCCACCTGAACAGCCTGCTGCCGCGCGACGTGGCGCCGGGCTGGCAAGTGGCGGTGTTCGACCGCGAGGGCGCAACCCTCGCCCGCAACCAGTCCTGGGACACCCAGGTGGGCCTGCGCGCCCAGCCGGAACTGCTGCGCGCCGTGCGCGCGGGCGCATCCCGCACCGACGTCGTCGGGCACGATGGCGTGCCGACGGCGGCCGTGCTGGCCCGCTCCGCGCTGTCCGGCTGGACCGCCGTGATCGCCGTGCCGGTCGGCGAACTCGAAACCACCGCCGCGCACGCCGTCTCGCTGATCGCCGCGACCCTGCTGTGCGCGGTGGTGCTGGCGCTGGCCGGGGCGATCCTGTTCGCGCGCCGCCTGCTGGCCGCCACCGAATACCTTGGCGCCGCCACCGAGGGCATGGCCGAAGGCTGGCTGCCGCCGCCGGCCGACCTGCGCATCGCAGAACTGAACAGCCTGCAGCAGGTGCTGCACGCGGTCTCGCGGCGTCTGCAGAAGGCCGAGACCGGGCGCCGCAAGCACCTGGCCGAGGTGCAGGCCGCGCGCAGCGTGGCCGAAGCCCAGAACCGCGCCAAGGATGAATTCCTGGCCATGCTCGGCCACGAGCTGCGCAATCCGCTGGGCGCGATCAGCTCCGCCATCGCCCTGATCCAGATGGGCGCGGGCGGGACCGCCGCCGAGCGCGCGCACCAGATCATCGGGCGCCAGAGCCGCCACCTGGCGCACCTGGTCGACGAGCTGCTCGACGCGAACCGCGTATTGAGCGGCAAGGTGGTGCTGGCGCTGACGCCGCTGGACCTCGCCGGCGCCGTGCGCGAGGCCGCGCTGACCCTGCAGACCCAGGGCGCGACCGCCGAGCATCACGTCGAGCTCGACCTCGAACCGGTGTGGGCCTGCTGCGATCCGACCCGGCTGCAGCAGGTGATCGGCAACCTGGTCGAGAACGCCGCCAAGTACACCCAGGCCGGCGGCCATATCCGCGTCAGCACGCGCAAGCGGGACGGCATGGCGGAACTGGTGGTCGCGGACGATGGCAAGGGCATCGACGCCGAACTGCTGCCGCGCATCTGGGACGTGTTCGTGCAGGGCAAAGTGGTCAACCGGACCAAGGGCGGGCTCGGGATCGGCCTCGCCGTGGTCAAGTCCCTGGTCGAGCAGCAGCATGGGACGGTCGCGGTGCACAGCGGCGGCGCGCAATGCGGCAGCACCTTCACGATCCGCCTGCCGCTCGCTGCCGAGGCGCCGCCGGTGCCTGACGCCGCGCCGCTCGCGCCAAGGTCCCTGGAGGGCCTGCGCGTGCTGGTGGTCGAGGACAACGAGGACTTGCGCGAGATGATGTGCGCGCTGTTGGGCTCGAGCGGCTGCGCGGTGAGCAGCGCGGCCGATGGGCGCAGCGCGATCCGGCTGGCCGGGCGCTGCCTGCCGCAGGTGGCCTTCATCGACATCGACCTGCCCGACATCTCGGGCCACGAGGTGGCGCGCGCGCTGGCGGAGCAGGGCGGGATCCGGCTGGTCGCGGTGACCGGCTACGGCCAGGCCGAGGATGTACGGCGCGCGCTGGCGGCCGGCTTCGACCGCCACCTGAAGAAGCCGGTGCGCCTGGAAGATCTTGAACGCGCGGTCGGGGAGCTGGACCTGGTGCGTTGAGTGCTTATTTGCAACGAAAGAATGCGCTCGCTCCGGCGCGGAAAAGATCCCGCTGTTTCATTCTCTTGGTATCGCTCCCATTTGTCGTGGACAATGCCACCCGCTTACGGCGGCGTCGGCGCATTCCTGGCGGCCGCCGCGCCGCGCGCCTGCCGGCGGACAGGCGGGCGCGGGCACGACAGAAATCCGTTGGAGATTATCGGAATGTAAAGTAATCTTGGGCTTCGCACGTGGACTACCAATTCTCACAGAATTTCCACAAAGGTGCTTATGGCCGATTCCAGCACAGATACCGCTGTCGGATACCGCGACGACGCCGTCATTACGGCGCTGTTACAGAGGCGCGGGATGCATCTGCAGAAACGCGACCCCGTCGCCGAGCGCGCCGCGCTGGCCAGCCTGGCCCAGTCCCTTGCCGACGAGCCCGAGCTGCAGCTGCCGCGGGTGGCCGAGGCGGTGCGCGTGCTGTGCGGCGCCAGTTCGGTGGTGATCGCGGTGCGCGAACCGGGGCCGGATGGCGACGAAGTCTGCTGGTGCGCGGTGGCGGGAGGTCTGGCAGGCCACGTGGGAAAGCGCTTTCCGATCCAGGCCTGCCCCTGCGGCGCCAGCGTGCTCGCGAACGGCGCGGTGCTGTTCACGCGCCCGGAACTGGAATTCGAGTCGGTCCGCGCGGCCGGCGCCCGGGTCGGCGAAGCTCTCGGCGTGCCGTGGCGGGTGCGCGGCCATCCGGCCGGCGCGCTGATGGCCATGCTCGACGGCGACGGCGCGAACTTCGACGCCCATGACCTGCAGCTGCTGCGCGAACTGGCCGGCTTCGCCGCCGCCGCGCACCAGACGCGCGGGGCGCTGCGCAACCCCGATCCGGAGCGGCTCGAACGCGAGCTCCAGCAGCGCCTGCGTCCCGTCCTCGAAAGCAAGGAGTCGCTCGAGCGCGAGGTCGAGGAAAGCCGCGCCGCCGAGCGCCTGCTGCGCGAGCACAAGGCCCTGATCGACGCCACGCTGAGCATCAGCACGGTCGGGGTGCTGTATTTCGACCTCGACGGCACCGTCCAGGACGTCAACCAGGCCTACCAGCGCATGACCGGCTATAGCGAAGACGAGCTGCGCGTGGTCGATCACTGGAAGAAGATCACGGTGCCGGAATTCTGGGACGCGACCCTGCGTTCGATCTACGAGCTGCGCGAGATCGGTGTCACGCGCCCCTACACCAAGCAGATGGTGCGCAAGGACGGCAGCCGCTGGTGGGGATTGTATGCGCCGGCCCGCATCTCGGGCGAGGGCGTGCATGCGCGCTGCGTCTGCTTCATCCTCGACGTCAGCGAACTGAAGGATGCCGAATCGCGGCTGGCCGACAGCGAGGAACGCTTCCGTGCCCTGGTCGAGGGTTTCGGCCAGGCGGTCTGGGAGACCGATGCGGACGGCAATTTCGTCGTGCCGTCGCCCAGCTGGTGCGCCTACACGGGGCAGCGCGAGGCGGCCTCGCTGGGCCGCGGCTGGCTCGACGCCGTCCATCCGGACGACCGCGAGTACGTGCAGCGCGAGTGGCGCGCGGCGCTGGCGATGCGGCGCGCGATCAATATGGAATTCCGCGTGCACGTGGCGATGGGCGGCTGGCGCTGGACCAATGTGCGCGCCGCGCCGCTGTTCCATGCGGACGGCAGCCTGCGCAAGTGGTTCGGCATGAACATCGACATCGACGAGCGGCGCCGCACCCAGGCCGCGCTGGCCGAGAGCGAGCGCCGCTACCGCATGCTGTTCGAGGCCATGGACGAAGGCTTCCTGCTGGCCACCGTGCAGTTCGACGAGCACGGACACGCGGTCGGGCTGGCGTATTCGGAGGCGAATCCGGCGGCGGTGCGCATGACCAGCATCCATTACGTCGGGCCGGGACAGCTGAAGGTCCGTCCCGAGCACGAGCCGTGCTGGATGGAGGCCTGCGCCCAGGTCGCGCGCACCGGCGTCAGCAGCCGCTCGCAGTGCTTCGCCGATGCATTGAACAGCTGGTTCGATTTCTTCGTGTATCCGGTCGGCGGCGACAGCGGCGCGCCGCGCGTGGCCATCCTGTTCCACGACATCACCGTGCGCAAGCGCGCCGAGGATGCGCTGCGCGAGAGCGAGGCGCGGTTCCGCGCGCTGGCGGACGCCTCGCCGGCGCTGATCTACCAGTTCGACCCGATTGGTGACCTGATGTACCTGAACCAGCGCGGCCCCGACGATGGCGGCCCGGCCGGCGAGGCCGGCGGCTGGCGCGCGATCGTCCAACCGGACGACATGAACGCCTACCTGTACGCGGTGTCGGAAGGCGTCCGCGAACGCGCCGCCTACAACCAGCGGATCCGCGTGCCGGCGCGCGACGGCAGCGCGCGCTGGTTCGAATCGCATGCCGCGCCCTGGTATTCCGGCGATGGCCAGCACCGCGGCTATGTCGGCATCTCGCTCGACATCACCGGCGCCGTGCAGGCAGAGGAAGCGCTGCGCGAGGCCGACCGCCGCAAGGACGAGTTCCTGGCGACCCTGGCGCACGAGCTGCGCAATCCGCTGGCGCCGATCAGCAATGCGGTACAGCTGATGCGCCGGCCGGACGGACGGCGCCAGTCCGATCGCGTGGTGGAGATGGTCGGGCGCCAGGTGCGCCAGATCGTCACCCTGGTCGACGACCTGATGGAAGTCTCGCGCATCACGCGCGGCAAGATCGACCTGCGGCTGGAACGCGTGTCCATCGCCGAGATCGTGCACAGCGCGGTCGAGACCAGCCAGCTGGCGATCGAGCGCGCCGGGCACCAGCTGGCGGTGGCCCTGCCCGAGGAGCCGCTGGTGCTGCTGGCCGACCGCGTGCGCCTGACCCAGGTGTTCGCCAACCTGCTGAACAACGCCGCCAAGTACACCGATGCGGGCGGCCGCATCTGGGTCGACGTCTGGCGCGAGGATGGGATGGTATTGGCCTCGGTGCGCGACACCGGGATCGGCATCCCCGAGGAATCGCTGGGGCGGGTGTTCGACATGTTCGCCCAGGCCCACCGTGCGGTCGGGCGCGGGCAGGGCGGGCTGGGGATCGGCCTGACCATGGTGCGCAGCCTGGTCGAGATGCACCACGGGAGCGTGGAAGCGCACAGCGGCGGCAGCGGCATGGGCAGCGAATTCCTGGTGCGCCTGCCGCTGGCGCCGCAGGACGATGCGCGCATGGAGCGCGGCGGCATCGACCAGTCGCGGCCGAACGCGCCGTTCGCCGGCCAGCGCATCCTGGTGGTGGACGACAACCGCGACGCCGCCGATACCCTCGGCCTGTTGCTGGAGGCCGACGGCGCCGAGGTGCGCGTGGTCTACGACGGCCGCACCGCGCTGTCGATGGCGGAAAGCTTCCTGCCGTCCAGCGTCCTGCTCGACATCGGCATGCCGGGCATGGACGGCTACGAGGTCGCGCGCCGCCTGCGCCAGGACGAACGTTTCGCCAGCATGCGCATCATCGCGCTGACCGGCTGGGGCCAGGATTCGGACCGGCGCCAGACCCGCAACCGCGGTTTTACCCACCATTTGACCAAGCCGGTGAGCCTGGAGGAGCTGCACGGGATCCTGATTTAATGCAAATTAATTGCAGATGGAAAGAATTTCCAGGAGTTTTCATTCGCCCTGCATTTTTTATGCATGGTGCGTTAGCTAACGTCAAAGCCGGAATCCCGCTGATAGACTGAAATCACGTCAACCCGTGTTGGGAGGCAGCGATGACGTGGATTTCACAATTTGTCAGGTATTTGTCCGTGTTGGGCGATCCCAAGCTGGAGCCCGGTACGATCGAGGGGCTGCCCCCCTTCGCGCTGCGCCAGACGGTCGAGGCGCTGTTGGGCGCAGGCTGGATCACGACCTACGAATACAGCGGCGAAGACGCCTGGATCGAATACGCCCGCGTCGACCTGCGCAAGGGCCGCTCCAAGCTCAAGCTCGAATGGGACCAGGACAGCGGCGGCAGCATCGAAGGGCCGCGCACGGTGCTGGACGAGTTGCGGGTGCTGGATCCGTGGACGCGGATGCAGGCACGGCCGCATTGACCTGGGGTGGGCGGGGGCCGCCCTAGGTCAAAAACCTTCGTCCGCCCCGAGGTAGCGCCACTGCCCCGGCGGCAGGTCGCCCAGCTTGACGCGGCCGATCCGCACCCGCTTCAGGCCGATCACCTTCAGCCCGACCATGTCGCACATGCGCCGGATCTGCCGTTTGCGGCCTTCCTTCAGCGTGAAGCTGAGCTGGTCTTCGTTCTGCCAGCGCACCTTGGCCGGCAGCAGCGGCTTGCCGTCCATCCACAGGCCGTGGTTCAGCTTCTTCAGCTCGGCGTCCGGCAGCTTGCCCGGCTTCGTGTACTGCACGCGCACCAGGTATTCCTTTTCGATCGCCGTGTCCTCGCCGATCAGCTGGCGCGCAATGCGGCCGTCCTGGGTCAGCACCAGCAGGCCGACCGAATCGATGTCGAGGCGCCCGGCCGGCACCAGGGAGCGCAGCTGGGTGGGATGGAACTGCTCGGGCGAGGGATCGTCCTTCCAGCGGTTCTCCGGTTTGACCAAGACCACGGCCGGCTTGTAGCCATCCTCGGCCTGGCCGCTGACGTAGCCGACCGGCTTGTTGATCAGCACCGTCACGCGTTTCGACTGTTCGGCCGCGGCCTGGCGCTCCACCGTGATCTTCTGGTGCGGGAGCACTTTGCTGCCCAGTTCGCTGACGACCTTGCCGTCGACCCGGACCCAGCCTTTCGCAATCCAGTCATCGGCTTCGCGGCGGGAGGACAGGCCCATTTCGGACATGCGTTTGGAAAGGCGTACGGGTTCGGTCATGATTCAAAGCGTAAAAGCCGACGTCCCCGCGCAGGCGGGACCCAGGTTCTGCGCGCGCCATGTGAACGCCGACAAACTTGGGTCCCGCCTTCGCGGGGACGACGTTGGTTAAATTTTCAGCGCGTCGAGCAGCTCGGTCTCGAGCTGCACCTGCACCCGCTGGTTGTTGAGCGCCTGCCCATCGATCAGGAACACGTCCTCGACGCGCTCGCCCAGGGTCATGATCTTGGCGGTGTGCAGGTTGATGCGGTAGCGCGCCAGGACGCTGGCGATCGCGTACAGCAGGCCATTGCGGTCGTTGGCGGCGATCGACAGCAGCCAGAACTGGCCGCGTTCGTCCGGGCGCAGCTCGACGGTCGGCACGATCGGGAAGCTGCGCGACATGCGCGACAGGCGCGCGCGCAGGGGAGGGCTGAGCGCTTCCTGGTGCGTCAGCACCTGGCACAGCTCGTGCTCGATCAGGCTGATGATGTCGCGGTAGCTGTTGGCGAAGTGCTCGTCCGTGATCAGGA
The DNA here is from genome assembly GCF_001412595.2 of Massilia sp. WG5. Lineage (NCBI taxonomy): Bacteria > Pseudomonadati > Pseudomonadota > Betaproteobacteria > Burkholderiales > Oxalobacteraceae > Massilia > Massilia sp. WG5. The sequence continues at coordinate 991,043 of NZ_CP012640.2, read as the reverse complement.
AGGTGTCGAGCGCGTAGCCGTCCCGGGTCGTGTGGATCTTGGCGTCCAGGATCGAAAAATTCTTGCGGTCGAAATAGCTGCAGATGCGCGCGAACAGGTCGGGCTGGTCTTTCACGTACACCGTCACCTGCAGGCCTTCGCCGATCGGCGCCAGGCGCGATTTCACGACCGGCGTGTCGCGTCCCAGCTTGTCGTGCAGGGAGCGGGTCTGCCAGGCGATGTCGGAGGCGTCGTGGCGCAGGAAGTAGGCCATGTCGAGCTGCTTCCACAGCGCTTCGTGGGCCTGCGGGCCGAGCCCGAACAGGCGCAGCGTGGCCAGCGCCTCCTGCTGGCGCGCGCGCAGCTCGCGGTCGGCCGAGTGCGGCTCGCCGCCCAGCACCCGCAGCGTCATCTTGTACAGGTCTTCCAGCAGCTTGGCCTTCCAGGCGTTCCACACTTTCGGGCTGGTGCCGCGGATGTCCGCGACGGTCAGCAGGTACAGCGCGGTCAGGTGGCGCTCGTCGCGCACCAGGCCGGCGAAAGCCTTGACCACGTCCGGATCCGACAGGTCCTGCTTCTGCGCGACCTGGGACATGGTCAGGTGCTGCTCGACCAGGAACACCACCAGCTCGGTATCGCCCTGCGAGACGCCGTGGTCGCGGCAGAACTCCAGCACGTCCTGCTTGCCGAGTTCGGAATGGTCGCCGCCGCGGCCCTTCGCGATGTCGTGGAACAGCGCGGCGACGTACAGCAGCCAGCGGTCGCGGAAGTTGGCCATCAGCTGGCTGCAGAACGGGTATTCGTGGGCGTGCTCCGTCATCGTGAAGCGGCGCATGTTCCGCACCACCATCATGATGTGCTGGTCGACGGTGTAGACGTGGAACAGGTCGTGCTGCATCTGGCCGATGATGCGGCGGAAGTTCGGCAGGTAGCGGCCGAGGATGCCCATGTCGTTCATGCGGCGCAGCGCGTGCACGATGCCGCGGGGCGCCTGCAGGATGCGCAGGAACAGCGCGCGGTGGACCGGGTTGGCGCGGAAGGATTCGTCGATCAAGGTGCGCGCATGCCACAGCGCGCGGATGGTGCGCGCCGTCATGCCCTTGATGTCGGGCCGCTCGGTCATCAGCACGAAGATCTCCAGCACCGTCGACGGCTCGGCCTGGAAGGTGTCATCCAGCGCGATGTCGATGAAGCCGCCGACTTCGTTGAAGCGCGGGTTGATCGGCATCGGCCGGGAATCCTGCGGGAACAGCTGGGCCTCGATGTTCTGCAGCAGGATGGTGTTCATCTGGGTCACGACCTTCGCGGCCCAGTAGTAGCGCTGCATCAGGTATTCGCTGGCGCGGCGCGCTTCCAGTCCCTGGCCGGTCGAGCTGAGGCCGAAGGTCTCGGCGATCGCGGTCTGGACGTCGAACACCAGGCGGTCTTCGCGGCGCCGGGTCTGCAGGTGCAGGCGGATGCGGATGTCCTTGAAGGCGTATTCCTTCTCCATCAGCTGGCGCGCTTCCTGGCGCGTGATCAGGCCGCGGATCGCCAGCTGGGTCCAGGAGTTGCCGAGTCCCGCGGCCTTGGCCACCCACAGGATCACCTGCAGGTCGCGCAGCGCGCCCGGGCTTTCCTTGACGTTCGGCTCCAGGCTGTAGGGCGTGAATTCGTACTTGGCGTGGCGCAGCCGCATCTCGGCGGTCTTGGCGTGGAAGAAGGCCTGGGCATCCATCGCCTCGGCGTAGCGCCGCTGCAGTTCGGCGAACAGCGGCTGGCTGCCGCTCACCAGGCGCGCTTCCAGCAGGCTGGTCTGCACGGTGATGTCGGCCGCCGACTCGCTCATGCACTCGTCGACGGTGCGGATGCTGTGCCCGATTTCCAGGCCGAGGTCCCACAGCAGCTGGACGAACTGCTCCAGTTTGGCCTGGGTCAGCGCATCGGGCGGATCGCCCAGCAGGATCAGGAGGTCGACGTCGGAGTAGGGGAAAAGCTCGCCGCGGCCGTAGCCGCCGACCCCGACCAGCGCCGTCCCGGCCGGCAGGCCGGCGGCCTGCCAGGCGTCGGCCAGCACCCCGTCGACGCTGTGGCGCAGGCCGCGCAGCAGTTTCTCGGGTTTGCCGTTCGCACGGAAGTCGTCGATGATGTGCTGGCGCTCGTCCTTCAGGCGCTGGCGCAGCTGCACCTGGTGCTGGACGTGGGGCTGGTCGATGGCGGCGCGGGACATGGGCGTGCGGATCAGGCGGGGATGGCGTCCGTGTTCAGCACGATCGCCGGCGGCGGCGGCGTGCCGGCCGAGGTGGTCAGCACTTCGTAGCCGGTTTCCGTCACCAGGATCATGTGCTCCCACTGGGCCGACAGGCTGCGGTCCTTGGTCTTGATGGTCCAGCCGTCCGGCATCTCGCGGATGTCGCGCTTGCCGGCGTTGATCATCGGTTCGATCGTGAAGATCATGCCCGCCACCAGTTCCTCGCCGGTGCCCGGACGGCCGTAGTGCAGCACCTGGGGCTCTTCGTGGAACACCTTGCCGATGCCGTGGCCGCAGAATTCGCGCACCACCGAAAAGCCGTTCTTCTCGGCGTGCTGCTGGATCACGTGGCCGATGTCGCCCAGGTGCGCGCCCGGCTTGACCTTGCTGATGCCCAGCCACATGCATTCATAGGTGACTTCCGACAGGCGGCGCGCCTGGATCGAGGGTTCGCCGAGCAGGAACATGCGGCTGTTGTCGCCGTGGTAGCCGTCCTTGGTGATGACGGTGACGTCGATATTCACGGCGTCGCCGGCCTTCAGCACCTTGTCGCCCGGGATGCCGTGGCAGATCACGTCGTTGACCGAGGTGCAGACCGCCTTCGGGAACGGCGGGTAGCCCGGCGGCGCGTAGTTCAGCGGCGCCGGCACGGTGCCCTGTACCTGGACCATGTATTCGTGGCAGAGGCGATCGAGCTCGCCGGTGGTGACGCCCGGCTTGACGAAAGGCGTGATGTAGTCGAGCACTTCGGCGCCGAGGCGGCCGGCGATGCGCATGCCTTCGATCTCTTCTTGGGTCTTGATGGTGATGGACATGATATTCCTGTGATGCGGATTCTGGATTCTGCGATTGGATATCTATTCATTATATGTGATCGCGCGGCACGTATGAACTTGAAATCGGGGGCGAATCCCGCTAGAATCTCGGGTTGCTCGTGTTCGTATCGAGCAAAGGTTGTCAAAAACCTCTTTTTATTGAATCGCGAATGCGGCCTGCAAGGGTGCCTGTCACAGGTGTACTGGCCGTTATTCAAGACATAACCCTGGAGAATCAAATGTCCGTTACTATGCGCGAAATGCTGGAAGCCGGTGTTCACTTCGGCCACCAGACCCGTTTCTGGAACCCGAAAATGGCACCGTTCATCTTCGGTCATCGCAACAAGATCCACATCATCAACCTGGAAAAAACCATGGCGATGTACCAGGATGCGATGAAAACCATCAAGCAGATCGCTGCCAACCGCGGCACCATCCTGCTGGTCGGCACCAAGCGCCAGGCCCGCGACATCATCGCCGCTGAAGCCCAGCGCGCTGGTGTGCCGTACGTCGACCAGCGCTGGCTGGGCGGCATGCTGACCAACTTCAAGACCATCAAGACCTCGATCAAGCGCCTGAAGGACATGGAAGCCATGATCGAAGCGGGCGACGTCGAGAAGATGTCGAAGAAAGAAGCCCTGATGTTCTCGCGCGAAATGGAAAAGCTGCAGAAGTCGATCGGCGGCATCAAGGACCTGGGCGGCGTGCCGGACGCGATCTTCGTCGTCGACGTCGGCTACCACAAGGGCGCCATCACCGAAGCCGGCAAGCTGGGCATCCCGGTCATCGGCGTGGTCGACACCAACCACTCGCCGGAAGGCGTCACCCACGTGATCCCGGGTAACGACGACTCCTCGAAGGCCATCACCCTGTACGCACGCGGCGTCGCCGATGCGATCCTGGAAGGCCGCGCCAACGCCACCAACGAGGTCGTCGAGGCGGCCAAGGCTGGCGACGACTTCGTCGAAGTTTCCGAGCAAGCATAATGCCTGACGGGTGTTGAGCCCGTCGGAGTAAGAAAAGGGGCGCCGAGCCTGTATCGAGCGCCCTTTTTTGCAAGCAGATTCAGCAAGAACAAACCTATTTAGGAGAAATGACATGGCAGCGATTACTGCAGCGATGGTTGGCGAACTGCGCGCCAAGACCGATGCCCCGATGATGGAGTGCAAGAAGGCACTGAACGAAGCCGAAGGCGACATGGCCCGTGCCGAAGAGATCCTGCGCGTCAAGCTGGGCGGCAAGGCTTCGAAGGCAGCGTCGCGCATCACCGCCGAAGGCGTGGTGACGGCTTACGTTGCCGGCAACATCGGCGCGCTGGTGGAAATCAACAGCGAAACCGACTTCGTCGCCAAGAACGACGAATTCATGGCCATGGCCAACCTGGCTGCCAAGCTGGTCGCCGAGAACAACCCGGCCGACGTCGCTGCCCTGGCCGCCCTGCCGGTCGACGGCAAGACCTTCGACGACGTGCGTACGGCACTGATCGGTAAAATCGGCGAGAATATGACCGTGCGTCGTTTCCAGCGCTTCGAAACCACCGGCAAGCTGGCTTCCTACCTGCACGGCGCGCGCATCGGCGTGATCGTCGACTACGACGGCGCCGACGAGCAAGTGGGCAAGGACGTCGCCATGCACATCGCCGCGATGAAGCCGGTCGCCCTGTCGTCCGAGCAAGTGCCGGCCGAACTGATCGAGAAAGAGCGTTCGGTTGCCCAGCTGAAAGCCAAGGAAGACGCGGACGCCGCTGTCGCCGCGGGCAAGCAGCCGCAATCGGAAGAGATCGTCGCCAAGCGTATCGACGGCTCGGTGCAGAAGTACCTGAAGGAAGTGTCGCTGTTCAACCAGGCTTTCGTGAAGAACGACAAGCAGAGCATCGAGCAGATGCTGAAGGCGAACAACGCCAGCGTCAAGGCATTCACCATGTACGTGGTGGGCGAAGGCATCGAGAAGAAAGTCGACGACTTTGCAGCGGAAGTTGCAGCCCAGATGGCCGCAGCCAAGCAGTAATCAGCAGTAGATAAAGAAGACGGGCCGAAAGGCCCGTTTTTGCAGGGGCGTCCAGGTCATGAGCCCGGACGCCGCCGCATCAGTTGTACCCGAATTCGAATCATCTAACATCCAGGAGCCCATTCATGACCAAACCCGCCTACCAACGAGTCCTTCTCAAACTGTCTGGCGAAGCGCTGATGGGCGACGATCAGTTCGGCATCAACCGCGCCACCATCGAGCGCATGGTCGCCGACGTCGCGGAAGTGTCGAAGCTGGGCGTGGAACTGGCAGTCGTGATTGGCGGCGGCAACATCTTCCGCGGCGTGGCGCCGGGCGCGCAGGGCATGGACCGCGCGACCGCCGACTACATGGGCATGCTGGCCACCGTCATGAATGCGCTGGCCCTGGCCGACGCCATGCGCCAGCAGGGCATCACCGCGCGCGTGATGTCGGCGATCGGCATCGAGCAGGTGGTCGAGCCCTATGTGCGCCCGAAAGCCCTGCAGTACCTCGAGGAAGGCAAGGTGGTCGTGTTCGCCGCCGGTACCGGCAATCCCTTCTTCACCACCGACACCGCAGCCGCGCTGCGTGGTTCCGAAATCTCGGCCGAGATTGTTTTGAAGGCAACCAAGGTCGATGGCGTATATACTGCCGATCCGAAGAAGGATCCGCACGCTACGCGCTACGAGTCGATCACCTTCGATGAAGCGATCGCCAAGCACCTGCAGGTGATGGACGCCACCGCGTTCGCCCTGTGCCGCGACCAGAAGCTGCCGATCAAGGTGTTCTCGATCGTCAAGCCCGGCGCGCTCAAGCGCGTGATCATGGGTGAAGACGAGGGTACACTGGTACACGTTTAAAATTCGTTATTTAGCAAAAACAGGAGAGCAGCATGTCCGTCGCTGACGTGAAGAAAAATGCCCAGGACAAGATGGCCAAGTCCATCGAAACCCTGAAGGCCGACCTGGCCAAGGTCCGCACCGGCCGCGCCCACACCGGCATCCTCGACCATGTGATGGTGGATTACTACGGTTCCCCCACCGCGCTGCCGATGGTTGCCAACCTGACGCTGATCGACGCCCGCACCATCGGTGTCCAGCCCTACGAAAAGAAGATGCTGAGCACCGTCGAGAAAGCGATCCGCGACTCCGACCTCGGCCTGAACCCGTCGACCTTCGGCGACATGGTCCGCGTGCCGACCCCGGCCCTGACCGAAGAGCGCCGCAAGGAAATGGTCAAACTGGCCAAGTCGGAAGCCGAAGACGCCAAGATCGCCGTGCGTAACGTGCGCCGCGACGCCAATGAACAGTTGAAGAAGCTGATCAAGGACAAGGCCATCTCGGAAGATGACGAGCGCCGCGCCCAGGACGAGATCCAGAAGCTGACCGACAAAGCCGTCGTCGACATCGACAAGCTCGTTGCCGACAAAGAGAAGGAAATCATGACGGTGTAAGCCGCGGGCAGGGCGCCCTTGCGCCTGCCTTTGCTACCGTGCACGCCGGCCGGGTTCGCCCGTGCCGGCGCCTCGTTTTTACCGCCGATTCCGGCCAGATTTATGATTTTCAAAAGTTCGACCACCGCAGTTCCCGACGCGCCGGCGGTGCCGCGCCATATCGCCATCATCATGGACGGCAATGGCCGCTGGGCGACCAAGCGCCTGCTGCCGCGCGTGGCCGGTCACGTCAAGGGCGTCGATGCCGTGCGCAAGATCGTCGAGGCCTGCGTGGAGCGCGGCGTCGAGTACCTGACGCTGTTCGCTTTTTCCTCGGAAAACTGGCGCCGTCCGGCCGAAGAGGTGTCCTACCTGATGGGCCTGTTCGTCACCGCGCTCGAGCGCGAAGTCGCGAAGATGCACGCCAATAACATCCGCCTGAAGGTGGTGGGCGACCTGTCGCGCTTCGATCCCAAGCTGCAGGACATGATCGCCAACGCCGAACGCAAGACCGCCAACAATACCCGCCTGACCGTGACCGTGTGCGCCAACTATGGCGGCCGCTGGGACATCATGCAGGCGACCGGCAAGATGGTGGCGGCCAATCCGGGCGTCACCGAGTACACCGAAGAGATGCTGGCGCCGCACCTGGCGATGGCCTATGCGCCGGAGCCGGACCTGTTCATCCGCACCGGCGGCGAGGAGCGCATCTCGAATTTCCTGTTGTGGCAGCTGGCGTATTCGGAGCTGTATTTCACCGACGCGTTCTGGCCCGATTTCTCGCCAGAGTCCCTCGATACCGCGATCGCGTCCTACCAGAACCGGGAACGCCGCTTCGGCCGCACCGGCGAGCAGGTCGCCAACAAGGCAAAGAAAAGCTGATGCTGAAAACCCGCGTCATCACCGCAATCGTCCTGCTGGCAGTCCTGCTGCCGGTCCTGTATTTCAATAACTTCGCGGCGTTCGCGGTGGTGGCGACGGTGTTCTTCGGCGCCGCGGTCTGGGAATGCGTGCGGCTGTTCAATCCCGGCACCGCCAGCGCCCACATCATCGCCCTGGTCTGGACCGCGGTGTTCGCCACCTCGATGCTGAGCGGGCACATGAATGCCGCCTTCTGGGCCGCGCTCAGCCTGGCGCTGTGGATCGCCCGCTTCGCGCCCTCGCTGAAGTTCGGCCTGCCGCCGCTGGGCAGTCCCTCGAATACCCTGCTGAGCCTGGTCTACGGCTTCGCGATCTTCGGCTGCTTCGTCGCCATCGTGGTGCTGTTCTCGCACTCGCCCCTGTTCCTGCTGTCGGTGATGGCGATCGTCTGGGTGGCCGACATCGGCGCCTATTTCTCCGGCAAGGCCTTCGGCAAGCGCAAGCTGGCGCCCTCGATCTCGCCGGGCAAATCCTGGGAGGGCGCGATCGGCGGCGGCATCGCCGTGCTGGTGCTGGGCGCACTCTCGGTGCGCTTCGGCGGCGCGGCCTTCGCCGACACCTTCGCCGCGCGCGTCGCCGCCAGCTTCGGCTGGCCGGCGCTGCTGGCCATCCTGGTCCTGATGGTCGCCGCCAGCGTCGTCGGCGACCTGTTCGAATCCCAGCTCAAGCGCCGCGCCGGCATGAAGGACAGCAGCAACCTGCTGCCCGGCCACGGTGGCGTCCTCGACCGGATCGACGCCCTGATCCCTGTCTTGCCGCTCGCAGCCTTGATCGGCTCCAGGCTTTAAGAGGTTCCCCATGCAACGCGTAACCATCCTGGGCGCCACCGGCTCGATCGGCGCCTCGACCCTCGACGTGCTCGGGCGCCACCCCGACAAATACGAAGTCCACGCGCTGAGCGCGCACAGCCGCGTCGACGAGCTTGCGGCCCAGTGCCGCATTCACCGCCCGGCGCGCGCCGTGGTCGGCTCGCCCGAGGCCGCCGCGCGCCTGGCCGGCCTGATCGCCGACCTGCCGACCGACGTCTCCTGGGGCGAACAGGCCCTGTGCGAGATTTCGGCGAGCAGCGCCACCGACACCGTGATGGCCGCCATCGTCGGCGCCGCCGGCCTGGCGCCGACCCTGGCCGCCGCCCGCGCCGGCAAGAAGGTCCTGCTGGCCAACAAGGAAGCGCTGGTGATGTCCGGCCAGCTCTTCATGGACGCGGTGCGCGAGCACAAGGCGACCCTGCTGCCGATCGACAGCGAGCACAACGCGATCTTCCAGTCGCTCCCGAGCCATTACGCCCGCCAGCCCGGCGCGGCCGGCGTGGCCAAGATCCTGCTCACCGCTTCCGGCGGCCCCTTCCTCAAGCGCGAGGTGGCGACCCTGGAGCAGGTGACGCCGGAAGAAGCCTGCAAGCACCCGAACTGGTCGATGGGCCGCAAGATCTCGGTCGACTCCGCCACCATGATGAACAAGGGCCTGGAAGTGATCGAGGCCCACTGGCTGTTCGGCGCGCCTGCCGAACTGATCGAGGTGGTGATCCATCCGCAAAGCGTGATCCATTCGATGGTGTCCTACGTGGACGGTTCGGTGCTGGCCCAGCTCGGCAACCCCGACATGCGCACCCCGATCGCCCACGCGCTGGCCTTCCCCAAACGGATCGCCTCCGGCGTGGCGCAGCTCGATCTCACCGCCATGGCGGCGCTGGAGTTCCACGCGCCCAGCCTGGAACGCTTCCCCTGCCTGGGCCTGGCCTTCGACGCCCTGCGCGCGGGCGGCACCGCACCGGCGCTGCTGAACGCCGCCAACGAAGTCGCGGTGCAGGCTTTCCTCGATCGCCGCATCGGTTTCCGCGACATCGACCGCGTGCTGCGCCGCGTGATGGACGAGGAGCCGCACGGCGCCGCCTCCAGCATCGAGGCGGTGCTGGCCCAGGACGCGCATGCGCGCCAGGCCGCCGGCCGGATCGTCGCTACCCTCGCGCGGACCTGACGCCATGCTCGCCCATATCCTGATCGGTTTCCTGCTTGGCCTGGGACCGCTGATCATCATCCACGAACTGGGCCACTACTTCGTGGCGCGCCTGTGCGGCGTCAAGGTGCGCCGCTTCTCGATCGGCATGGGCAGGGTGGTGTGGTCGCGCCGTATCGGCCGCGACCAGACCGAATGGGCGGTCTCGATGCTGCCGCTGGGCGGCTACGTCAAGCTGGTCGACAGCCGCGACCCTGCTACCTCCCCGGTCGACGCCAGCGAGGAAGCGCGCGAGTTCACGCGCCAGAACGTGTGGAAGCGCATCGCCATCATCGCCGCCGGGCCGGCAGTCAACTTCCTGCTGGCGATCCTGCTGATGGCGGGCCTGTTCATGGCCGGCAAGGAAGAGCCGGGCACGCGCCTGCGCGCCATGCAGCCGGACACCCCGGTCTACCTGGCCGGCGTGCGCGGCGGCGACAGCGTCAGCGCGGTCAATGGCCAGCCGGTAACGGCCTGGGGCGACCTGCGCTGGGAGATCGTGCGCGCCGCCCTCGACAAGCGCGACGCCGAACTGACCCTGCACGGGCAGGGCGGCGGCAGCTACCGCGCCGTGATCCCGGCCGCCGCCATGGCGCGCCTGAATCCGGACGGCGACGTCGATGTGATGAAGCAGCTCGGCATGCAGATGTGGCGCCCGCGGCCGGCGGTCGACAAGGTGATCCCGGGCGGCGCCGCGGCCCGCGCCGGCCTGCAGCCGGGCGACCTGGCGGTGGCGATCGACGGCAAGCCGGTCACGGACGGCATCGACTTCATCGAGGCCGTGCGCGGCGCCGCCGGACGCACCCTGCAGCTGGACGTGCTGCGCGCCGGCCAGCTGCTGCGCCTGCCGATCACGCCGGAGCGCGATCCGGCAAGCGGCGCCGGCATCGTCAAGCTGATGGTGGCGCAGGCGCCCGAGATGGTGACGGTCAAGGCCGGTCCGCTCGAGGCCGTCGCCAAGGGCGCCGGACGGGCCTGGGACGGCAGCGTGACGACCCTCAAGATGATCGGCAAGATGCTGACCGGCGAAGTCTCGCTGAAGAACGTGTCGGGTCCGATCACCATCGCCGGCGTCGCCGGACAGGCCGCCGGCGCCGGCTTTGCGACCTATATCGAGATGCTGGCCTTCATCAGCCTGAGCCTGGGTGTAATGAATCTGTTACCAATTCCCGTTCTGGATGGCGGCCAATTGCTGTATTATTCGCTGGAAGTTTTAACCGGGCGCCCCCTGTCCGCACGTATCGGCGAGATCGCGCAGATCGCGGGGTTCGGCCTGATGCTCATGCTGATGGCGCTCGCCGTCTTCAACGACCTGGTGCGGCTGTTCTGATACCCGGCGCAGAATACGAAGTTCGTCCAAATGACTGACCCATTGACCTAAGCAATGAAATTACACTCTGATCGTCCTGCCTTGCCCCGCTTCGCCATGCCTTCCCGCCGCAGTCTGATCGGCGCCGCCGTGCTGGCCCTGTGCGCCGGCCACGCTTCCGCCGTGGCTCCTTTCGTGGTGAAGGACATCCGGGTCGAAGGCATCCAGCGCACCGAGGCAGGCACGGTGTTCAGCTACCTGCCGGTACGCGTCGGCGAAACCTTCGACGACGACAAGGGCACCGCAGCGATCAAGGCCCTGTATGCAACCGGCTTCTTCAAGGACGTGCGCCTGGAAGAAGAGAACGGCGTGCTGGTGGTGCTGGTCGAAGAGCGTCCGGCGATTTCGAGCGTCGACTTCACCGGCACCAAGGAATTCGAGAAGGATATGCTGGTCAAGGCGCTGAAGGAAATCGGCGTCGGCGAAACCAAGATCTTCGACAAGGCATCGGTCGACCGCGCCGAGCAGGAGCTGAAGCGCCAGTACCTGTCGCACGGCCTGTACGGCGTGAAGATCACCACCACCGTGACCCCGATCGAGCGCAACCGCGTGACGATCATGTTCAACGTCGACGAAGGCGATGTCGCCAAGATCAAGGGCATCAACATCATCGGCAACAAGGCCTTCTCCGACAAGCAGCTGCGCGAACTGCTGCAGCTGAACACCTCGGGCTGGTTCACCTGGTACTCGAAGGCCGACCAGTATTCCAAGCAGAAGCTGACCGGCGACCTGGAAGCGATCAAGTCCTGGTACGCCAACCACGGCTACCTGGAAGCGACGGTCGAATCGACCCAGGTCGCGATCACCCCGGACAAGAAGGAAATCTACCTCACGATCAACATCACCGAGGGCGAGAAGTACACCGTCACCGGCATCAAGCTGGAAGGCGAGACCTTCGGCCGCGCCGAAGAACTGAAGCAGCTGATCCTGCTGCGTCCGGGCCAGACTTATTCGGGCGAACTGCTGGAAGCCTCGAACAAGCGCATCTCCGAGCGCCTGGCGAGCTTCGGCTACGCCTTCGCGAACGTCAACGCCAACCCGGACATCAACCAGGCCAAGCACGAAGTCGCGTTCACCTTCATGGTCGACCCGGGCAAGCGCGCCTACGTGCGCCACATGACGATCTCGGGCAATACCATTACCCGCGACGAAGTGATCCGCCGCGAATTCCGCCAGTTCGAGAGCTCGTGGTACGACCCGAACCGCGTGAAGCTGTCGCGCGACCGCGTCGACCGCCTCGGCTACTTCAAGGACGTGACCGTCGAGACCCCGGAATCCCAGGGCACCACCGACCAGGTCGACGTCAACATCGCGGTCACCGAAAAACCGACCGGTAACTTCATGATCGGCGGCGCGTTCTCGCAGGCCGAGAAGTTCACCTTCACGGCCTCGGTCACCCAGGCTAACTTCGCCGGCAGCGGCAACACGGTCGGCGTCGAGCTGAACACCAGCAAGTACAACCGCACGATCTCGTTCGCGCAGACCAACCCGTACTTCACCGACGAAGGCGTGTCGCGCGCCTTCCAGCTCTACCTGCGCACCTCGCGTCCGCCGGCGCTGAACATCGGTTCCTACACCGTGCGCCAGATGGGCGGCAACCTGACCTTCGGCGTGCCGTTCTCCGAGACCGACACCGTGTACTTCGGCGCCGGCCTCGAACGCACCAAGCTGGAAACCGACAGCAGCTCGCCGACCCTGTACAAGGAATTCGTCAAGCAGAACGCGGCCGACCCGGCGACCAAGGGCACCGGTATCGGCAGCGCGACCACCAACGCGATCCCGCTGACCGTGGCCTGGGGCCGCGATTCGCGCGACAGCGCCGTCACGCCGACCCGCGGCCGCTACCAGCGCGCCAACCTCGAGATCGACCTGCTGGGCGACGCCAAGTACTACCGCGCCATCTACGAACACCAGTGGTACCGTCCGCTGACGCGCTGGATGACGCTGGCCCTGAAGGGCGAGCTGGACATCGGCGGCGGCCTGCAGGGCCATGCCTACCCGGTCTTCAAGAACTTCTACGGCGGCGGCATCGGTTCGGTGCGCGGCTACGAGAGTTCCTCGCTGGGCCTGGTCGACCCGTTCACCCTGGACGCCCTGGGCGGCGCGCGCCGCGTGATCGGCAACGCCGAGCTGCAGTTCCCGTTCCCGGGCAGCGGCACCGACCGCTCGCTGCGCTGGTTCACCTTCGCCGACGGCGGCCAGGTCTACCAGGAAGGCCAGCGCATGCGCCTCGACCAGCTGCGCTACTCGGCGGGTATCGGCCTGTCGTGGATTTCCCCGGTGGGTCCGCTCAAGTTGAGTTATGCTAAGCCCTTGAACGCCAAGCCGGGCGACCGCCTGGAACGCTTCCAGTTCCAGATGGGCACCGGCTTCTGACAAGGATTTCGGAGAATCATGTTGAATAAATCGTTAGTCTCGTTGCCAAGGACCCTGGCGCTGGCCGCCGTCTGCGCGGGTGCGCTGCTGCACGCGAGTGCGCAGGCGCAGGCCCAGGCGCCGACCGGCCGGATCGGTTTCATCTACACCGAAAGGCTGATGACCGAATCGAGGCTGGCGAAGGCGGCGGACGAGAAGATCCAGGCCGAATTCTCCAAGCGCCAGAAGCAGGTCGACGACATGGTCAAGCGCTTCAAGAGCGCCCGCGAGAAGTTCGACGAGGATGCGCCGAAGCTGAACGACATCGACCGCACCCGCCGCACCCGCGAGCTGCTGGACATGGAAAAGGACGTCCAGCGCATGCAGCGCGAATTCAATGAAGACCTGCTGCAGCGGAAGAACGAAGAGCGCTCGGCGATCGCCCAGAAAGCCTTCAAGCTGATCGAACAGGTGGCCGAGCAGGAACACCTCGACGTCGTGCTGCAGGAGGCCATCTGGTCCAGCCCGCGCATCGACATCACCGACAAGATCCTCAAGCTGCTCGACAAATAAGCGCCAGGATTTCAATCGAACGCCGGCCGGACGGATGCGCCCGGCCGGCGTATCATTATGCCTTTACCTCTCATTTTTTAACGGAACGACCAGATGGGCACTCGACTGGGTGAATTGGTCGAACGCTTCGGTGGACAGCTGGTGGGAAGCCCGGACCTCGCGGTCCAGGGCATCGCACCCCTCGACAGCGCCGACGCTTCGCACATCAGCTTTCTCAGCAATAGCAAACTGCGCGCACTGGCGGCGCAAAGCCGGGCGGCGGCGCTGATCGTCGCCCCGCTGGACGACGCCACCGTCGCCGCCACCTACGAGGGCGCGCGCATCGTCACCACCAACCCCTACGCCTACTTCGCCCGCGTCGCTCAGTACTTCGCCGCGCTGGAAGAAACGCCGAAGCCGCCGGGCGTGCACCCGTCCGCGAGCGTGCACGAGAGCGCGCGCGTCGACCCGGGCGCCCACATCGGCCCGCATGTGACGGTCGAGGCGGGCGCCACGATCGCGGCGGGCGCCGTGATCGACGCCGGCTGCTTCGTCGGCGCCGACGCCGAGATCGGCGAGGACTGCCACCTGTTCGCGAACGTGACCTTCCACGCGCGCTGCAGGATCGGCAAGCGCGGCATCCTGCATTCGGGATCCGTGATCGGCACCGACGGCTTCGGCTTCGCGCGCGAGAACGGCGTCTACATCAAGATTCCGCAGACCGGGCGCGTGATCCTGGGCGACGACGTCGACGTCGGCGCCAATACCACGATCGACCGCGGCGCGCTGGCCGACACCATCATCGAGAACGGGGTCAAGCTCGACAACCAGATCCAGATCGGCCACAACTGCCATATCGGCGCCAACACGGCGATGGCCGGCTGCGTGGGCGTGGCGGGCAGCGCGAAGATCGGCAAGAACTGCACCTTCGGCGGCGCCGCGATGGTGCTGGGCCACCTGGAAATCGCGGACAATGTCCATATTTCCTCGGGCAGCATGGTGTCGCGCTCGGTGCTCGAGCCGGGCCAGTACACCGGCTTCTACCCGCTGGCCAAGAATTCGGAGTGGGAGCGCAGCGCGGCGATCGTGCGCAACCTGTCTTCGATGCGCGAGAAGATCCGCACGCTGGAAAAGCAAATCAAAACCCTGACAGACAACACAGAACAAAAATGACTGAATCGCTCACCACTTCCAAGACCCTGAACATTACCCAGATCAAGGAATACCTGCCGCACCGCTATCCGCTGCTGCTGGTCGACCGCGTGGTCGACTATGAACTGGGCAAGACCATCACCGCCATCAAGAACGTCACCGTGAACGAGGAGTTCTTCAACGGCCACTTCCCGCACCAGCCGGTGATGCCGGGCGTGCTGATGGTCGAGGCGCTGGCCCAGACCGCGGCGATCCTGTCCTTCATGACCATGAACGTGAAGCCGGACGAGAACTCGGTGGTGTACTTCGTCGGCATCGACAATTGCCGCTTCAAGCGTCCGGTCGGGCCTGGCGACCAGCTGAAGATGGACGTCGAGATCCTGCGCAGCTCGCGCGGCATCTGGAAGTACAAGGCCCAGGCCAGCGTCGACGGCAAGGTTGCGGTGGAAGCGGAACTGATGTGCACGATCCGCGCGAACGAATCCGGTCAAGCGGGCGCGGGGCAGTGATGAGCAGGATTCACTCGACCGCGATCGTCGATCCGAAGGCCCGGCTGGACAGCTCGGTCGAGGTCGGCCCGTATTCGATCATCGGTCCGCACGTGCAGATCGGCGCCGGCACCGTGGTCGGCCCGCACGTCGTCATCGAAGGGCACACCACGATCGGCAAGGAAAACCGGATCTTCCAGTTCGCCTCGCTGGGCGCGGCGCCGCAGGACAAGAAGTGGGCCGGCGAGCCGACCCGCCTCGAAGTCGGCGACCGCAACACCATCCGCGAGTTCGTCACCTTCAACCTGGGCACGACCCAGGACGCCGGCGTGACCCGCCTGGGCGACGACAACTGGATCTCGGCCTACGTCCACCTGGCGCACGACTGCCAGGTCGGCAGCAACACGATCTTCTCGAACAATGCACAGCTGGCCGGCCACGTCCACGTGGGCGACTGGGCGATCCTGTCGGGCTACTGCGGCGTGCACCAGTTCTGCAAGATCGGCGCGCACGCCTTCATCGGCATGTACACCAGCCTGACCCAGGACGTGCCGCCCTATGTGCTGGTGTCGGGCAACCCGGCCGAGGCGCACGGCGTGAACATCGAAGGCCTGAAGCGCCGCGGCTTCACGCGCGAGCAGATCAACGCCGTCCGCGCGGCCTACAAGACCATCTACCGTTCCGGCAAGACGCTGGAAGAAGCCAAGGCGCAGATGGCGGAGGAGGCGGCCGAGGGCGGCGAGGGCGCCGCGCAGATCCAGGCCATGCTCGACTTCCTCGTTACCTCCACCCGTGGCATCGTCCGCTGAGAACAGCGCCCCGGTCCACTTGTCGCTGGTGGCCGGCGAGGTCTCCGGCGACATGCTGGCCGCGCGTTTGATGGCGGGCCTGCATGCGCACCTGCCGGAGGTACGCTTCAGCGGCATCGGCGGACCGCGCATGCTGGAGCAGGGGCTGGTCTCAAGCGTGCCGATGGACACCCTCACCGTGCGCGGCCTGTTCGAAGTGATTCCCCGCTACCGCGAACTGAAGGGCATCCAGAACCGCCTGCGCGACCGCCTGATCGCCGAGCGGCCGGCCGCCTTCATCGGCGCCGACTACCCCGGCTTCAACCTCGGGCTGGAAGAGCAGCTGCGCGCCGCCGGGATTCCGACCCTGCACTTCGTCGGCCCGCAGATCTGGGCCTGGCGCGGCGGGCGCATCAAGAAGATCCAGCGCGCGGTCTCGCACATGCTGCTGATCTTCCCGTTCGAAGAAGAGATCTACCGCAAGGCCGGCGTACCGGCGACCTATATCGGCCATCCGCTGGCCGAGCAGATCCCGCTGGCGCCCGACGTCGAAGGCGCGCGCCGCCAGCTCGGCATTCCGGCCGATGCGAAGCTCGTGACCGTGATGCCGGGCAGCCGCATGGCCGAGATCAAGTACCTGGCCGAGCCCTTCGCCGGCGCCGTGAAGCTGCTGGCCCGGCGCGACCCGGGCGTCCGCTTCATCGCGCCGATGGCGGGCGAACGCCAGAAGGCGTATTTTATGGACCTGGTGGCGAAAGCCGGGCTGTCCGACGTCCCCCTCGAGCTGATCGACGGCCAGTCGCACGCGGCGATCGCCGCGGCGGACGCGGTGCTGGCGGCCTCCGGCACGGCGACCCTGGAAGTGGCGCTGTACAAGAAGCCGATGGTGATCGCGTACAAGGTCATGCGCGCCTCCTGGGAGATCATGCGTCACATGGGCTACCTGCCGTGGATCGGGCTGCCGAACATCCTGGCGCGCGAGTTCGTGGTGCCGGAATTCCTGCAGCACGCGGCCACGCCCGACAAGCTGGCCGATGCGGTCTGGTTCCAGCTGACGGACGAGGCCAACCGGACGCGCCTGCAGCAGCGCTTCCTGGACATGCACCACAGCCTGCTGCGCAACAGTGCCGAGGAGAGCAGCCGTGCGGTCCTCGAAGTCATTGGATTGAAGAGATGAGCAAGAAGAAGTTCGATTTTTATCCCGGCCTGCCCACCCGCGGCCGCCCGTTCACCACCGTCGACATCGTCTGCGGCGTGGACGAGGCCGGGCGCGGTCCGCTGGCCGGCCCGGTCTATGCCGCCGCCGTGATCCTCGACCCGAAACGGCCGATCGAGGGACTGCGCGATTCCAAGAAGCTGACCGAGGCGCGCCGCGACGAGCTGGCGCCGATCATCAGGGAGCGGGCGCTGGCCTGGGCCGTCGCCGAGTGCTCGCACCTCGAGATCGACACCCTGAACATCCTGCAGGCGACCATGCTGGCGATGCGTCGCGCGGTCGAGCAGCTGGCCACCATGCCGACCATCGCCCTGATCGACGGCAACCGCTGTCCGCAGCTCATGGCGCCGATCCGCGCCCACGCCGTGGTCGAGGGCGACGACAAGGTGCATGCCATCTCGGCCGCCTCGATCCTGGCCAAGACCGCGCGCGACGCCGCCCTGGTGGCGCTGCACGACGCCTATCCGCAGTACGCCTTCGACCAGCACAAGGGCTATTCGACCGCGCTGCACCTGGAGCGCCTGCGCCTGCACGGCCCGTGCCCGGTGCACCGCCGTTCCTTCGCGCCGGTGCGCGCGTTGCTGCAGGCTGATCTTCTGGATTTTGCATGAAGACCGTCAGCTCGCGCGACAACCCCTTCTACAAGGACCTGAAACAGCTCGCCACCAGCTCGCAGGCGCGCCGCAAGGCCGGCCGCTCGCTGCTGGACGGCGTGCACCTGTGCCAGTCGTGGCTGGACCTGCGTGGCCTGCCGGCGCACTGCGTGGTGTCCGAGGACGCCCTGGCCAATCCGGAAGTCGCCGCCATCGTCGAGCGCGTCGAAGCGGCGCGCGGTCCCGTGACGGCGCTGCCGGAGGCGCTGTTCGGCGCCATCAGCCAGGTCGAGCACGGCGTCAGCCTGGTGTTCGTGGTCGATACGCCGTCGCCGCAGGCGCCGCAAGTGCTGGCCGAATCGGCGGTGCTGCTGGACGGCGTCCAGGACCCGGGCAACGTCGGCTCGATCCTGCGCAGCGCCGGCGCAGCCGGGATCCGCCAGGTCTGGTGCAGCCCGGGCACCGCCTTCTGCTGGTCGCCCAAGGTGCTGCGCGCGGCGATGGGCGCCCATTTCGTGCTGGAGATCTACGAGAACGTGGACCTCGCGGCCCTGGTGCGCGGGGCCGCCATCCCGGTGCTGGCGACCAGCGGCTATGCCGCCGAATGCCTGTACGACGTGGAACTGGCCGGCCCGGTGGCCTGGGTGCTGGGCCACGAAGGGCAGGGCGTGTCCGATACCCTGCTGAACCTGGCCAGCCGCCGCGTGGCGGTGCCGCACGCCGGCCAGGTCGAGTCCCTGAACGTCGCCGCCTGCGCCGCAGTGTGTTTTTTCGAGCAGTTGCGGCAGCAACGGCAGCAACGGGCATAGACGGCACCGGCCGCACGGGTTACTCTTGCGTTTGGGCAAGGGAGTCAAGATGGACACGATGCAGTCAGCGTTACAGAACCTACATTTTCTGGTGGCGGAAGCCGAACCGGTGCAGCGCCGCGCGCTGATCGAGGCGCTCGGCCAGCTCGGCGCCAGCCGCGTCACCGACGTGCCCGACGGCCCGACCGCGCTGCGCACCCTGCAGGCCGGCTTCACGCCGAAGATCGACGTCGCCGTCGTCGACCTGGCCCTGGGCGGCATGGACGGCCTGGAGCTGCTGCGCGCGATCGCCGCGCTCAAGTCGAGCGTGCGCCTGATCGTGATCGGCGCCCAGCCGGCCGGCGTCCTGTTCTCGGTCGAGACCCTGGCCCAGGCCTATGGCGTCGACCTGCTGGGTACCGTGGCCAAGCCGGTCACCAGCGCCAAGCTCAAGGCCGTGCTCGACAACTTCCAGCCGCCCGCACGTCCGCGCGCGGGCGCGAGCTCGCCGGCCTTCAGCTTCGCCGAAGTCGGCGTCGGCCTCCAGCAGCGCCAGTTCGAACCCTTCTTCCAGCCCAAGATCGAGCTGGCCACCGGCCAGGTGAAGGGCCTGGAGACCTTCGCGCGCTGGCGCCATCCGGAGCACGGCGTGCTGGGCCCGGCCGCCTTCATCGACGCGCTGGAGCAGAACAACCGGATCGATTTCCTCGACTGGACCATGATCGAGCTGTCGGTCGAACGCTGCCGCCAGTACCACGACCAGGGGATCCCGATCTCGATCTCGCTGAACCTGGCGGCCGAGACGCTGGCGAATCCGAACTTCATCCGCCAGGTTCAATCCTGCATGAAGCGCCACGGCGTGCTGCCGGATTACCTGAGCTTCGAGATCACTGAATCGTCGATCCTGAAATTCGATGTCGACTTCATCGAACGCCTGGTGCGCCTGCGCATGATGGGATTCGGCCTGGCGATCGACGACTACGGCACCGGCCGTTCCAACCTGCAGCTGCTGGCGCGGATTCCGTTCTCGGAGCTGAAGATCGACCGCTCCTTCGTCGACGGCGCCTCGAAGAAGCGCCCGCTCGGCACGGTGCTGAAATCCTGCCTCGGCCTGGCGCACAGCCTGGACCGCATGTCGGTCGCGGTCGGCGTCGAGACGCGCCAGGACTGGGACTTCCTGCAGGGGCTGGGCTGCACCTATGCGCAGGGCTACCACATTGCCAACCCGATGGAGGCGAGCGCGTTTCCGGGGTGGCTGGAAGACTGGCGGCATTTCTTTTAATAGGGGTTAACGAGGGGTCAGAGTCCGGTGTTGCTTTTAAAGGGACTCTGACCCCGGTGGGTAGTGGCGGCTCAACTTCGCTACGCGGCCGCCGCGTGCCGCCGTCAAGCCGCCACTGACCACCGGGGTCAGAGTCCCTCTAAAACCAACACCGGACTCTGACCCCTCTCTTAATACTCCCGCCGATCCGGCTTGATCTCCTGCAGGATCGTGGTCGAGATCTCCTCGATCGACTTGGTCGTCGACGACAGCCAGCGGATCCCCTCGCGCCGCATCAGCGTCTCTGCCTCGTTGACCTCGTAGCGGCAGTTTTCCAGTGACGCATATTTGCTGCCGGCGCGCCGCTCGTTGCGGATCTCGGCCAGGCGCTCCGGCGTGATCGTCAGGCCGAACAGCTTGTGCTTGAACTGCGGCAGGGCCGAGGGCAGCCTGCCGCGCTCGAAGTCGTCCGGAATCAGCGGATAGTTGGCGGCCTTGATTCCATATTGCATTGCAAGATAAAGGCTGGTCGGGGTCTTGCCCGAGCGCGACACGCCGACCAGGATCACGTCGGCATCGGCCAGGTTCTTGTGCGACTGGCCGTCGTCGTGGGCCAGCGAGAAGTTGATCGCCTCGATCCGGCTCTTGTATTCCTCGCTGTCGACCACGTTGTGGATGCGGCCGATGGTGTGGGTCGATTTCACGCCCAGTTCCTGCTCCAGCGGCGCGACGAAGGTCTGGAACAGGTCCATGTGCATGCCCTGGGCGGCGCGGATCACGGCCGACAGGTCGTGCTTGACCAGGGTCGAGAACACGATCGGGCGCTGGTTGTCGGACAGGGCGACGTCGTTGATGCGGCGCGCCGCATCGTACGCTTTCTCCATGGTATCGATGAAGGGCAGGCGGATCTGCCGGAACCGCATTTCGAACTGGCTCAGCACCGCGTGACCGAAGGTTTCGGCGGTGATGCCGGTGCCGTCGGACACGAAGAACACGGTGCGCGCGGCATTCGGATTGACGGGGGTGCTCAAGGGAGTCATGGTGCCTTTTTGCTAATATGATGACGAAGTTGCAGCCGTTGCACGGTGCGATGCACAAACGCAGGTTAAAATGCTCGGCAACGGATGTACGGATTGTGCTGCACGGCGGCCAGAATAACAAGAAAGCCCCGCCGGCCAGACAAGCCACGAAAGGTTCCCTATCATCAAAAAAGGTGTTTCATCATGACTAACCTGTCTACTGCAGCATTGAAGACACACGACCCGGCAGCAAGCGGCGAGAGCGTCTACGTTGCTTCTTTCGAAAACCTGCGCATGACCGACGTCGAGTCGGTCGGCGGCAAGAACGCTTCGCTCGGCGAGATGATCAGCCAGCTGGCCGAAGCCGGCGTGCGCGTGCCGGGCGGCTTCGCCACCACGGCCGACGCCTTCCGTGACTTCCTGCGCCACAGCGCCGACGGTGGCCCTTCGCTGGGCCAGCGCATCGCCACGCGACTGGAAAGCCTGGACGTCGACGACGTGCGCGCCCTGGCCGCGGCCGGCGCCGAAATCCGCCAGTGGATCGTCGAGACCCCGTTCCAGCCGCGCCTGCAGCAGGAAATCGAGGCCTTCTACGACCGCCTGGTCGCCGATTCGGACACCGAAGTGTCGTTCGCCGTGCGTTCCTCGGCCACCGCCGAGGACCTGCCGGACGCTTCCTTCGCCGGCCAGCAGGAGACCTTCCTGAACGTGGTCGGCATCGACAACGTGCTGGAAGCCATGAAGCACGTGTTCGCGTCGCTGTACAACGACCGCGCCATCTCCTATCGCGTGCACAAGGGCTTCACCCACGCCGAGGTCGCGCTGTCGGCAGGCGTGCAGCGCATGGTCCGTTCGGACACCGGCGCGGCCGGCGTGATGTTCACCATCGACACCGAGTCGGGCTTCAAGGACGTGGTCTTCATCACCTCCAGCTACGGCCTGGGCGAGACCGTGGTGCAGGGCGCCGTCAACCCGGACGAGTACTACGTGCACAAGCCGATGCTCGAGCTGGGCAAGAAGCCGGTCATCCGCAAGAACATCGGCTCCAAGCTGATCAAGATGGAGTTCACCAAGGAAGCCAAGGCTGGCCGTTCGGTGCAGACCGTCGACGTGCCGGTCGAGCTGCGCAACCGCTACTCGCTGAACGACGAGGAAGTGGTCGAGCTGGCGAAATACGCGGTGATCATCGAGAAGCACTACGGCCGCCCGATGGACATCGAGTGGGGCAAGGACGGCCGCGACGGCAAGCTGTACATCCTGCAGGCTAGGCCGGAAACCGTGAAGTCGCAGCAGAAGGCCGGCGACGCCCAGCAGCGCTTCAAGCTGAAGGGCACCGGCACCGTATTGACGAGCGGCCGCGCGATCGGCCAGAAGATCGGTGCCGGTCCGGTCCGCGTCATCAACGACCCGTCCGAGATGGAACGCGTGCAGCCGGGCGACGTGCTGGTGGCCGACATGACCGACCCGAACTGGGAGCCGGTCATGAAGCGCGCATCCGCGATCGTCACCAACCGCGGCGGCCGTACCTGCCACGCGGCGATCATCGCCCGTGAGCTGGGCGTGCCGGCGGTGGTCGGCTGCGGCGACGCCACCGATGTCCTGAAGGACGGCACTTTCGTGACCGTGTCCTGCGCCGAAGGCGACGAGGGCAAGATCTACGACGGCCTGCTGGAAACCGAGGTGTCGGAAGAAGTGCGCGGCGAATTGCCGCCGCTGAAGACCAAGATCATGCTCAACGTCGGCAACCCGCAGCTGGCCTTCGACTTCCAGTCGGTGCCGAACGGCGGCGTCGGCCTGGCGCGTCTCGAGTTCATCATCAACAACAACATCGGCGTGCACCCGAAGGCCATCCTCGAGTACCCGAACATCGACAACGACCTGAAGAAGGCGGTCGAGTCGGTTGCGCGCGGCCACGCTTCGCCGAAAGCCTTCTACGTCGACAAGCTGGCCGAAGGCGTGGCGACCATCGCCGCCGCGTTCTGGCCCAAGCCCGTCATCGTGCGCCTGTCCGACTTCAAGTCGAACGAGTACAAGAAGCTGATCGGCGGCTCGCGCTACGAGCCGGACGAGGAAAACCCGATGCTGGGCTTCCGCGGCGCGGCGCGCTACCTGGCCGAGGACTTCGCCGAGTCCTTCGAGATGGAATGCATGGCCATGAAGCGCGTGCGCGAAGAGATGGGCCTGACCAACGTCGAGCTGATGATTCCCTTCGTGCGCACCCTGGGCCAGGCCGAGAAGGTCATCGCCCTGCTGGCGAAGTACGGCCTCAAGCGCGGCGAAGGTGGGGGCGAAGGCGGCCTGCGCGTCATCATGATGTGCGAAGTGCCGTCCAACGCCATCCTGGCCGAGCAGTTCCTGCAGTACTTCGACGGTTTCTCGATCGGCTCGAACGACCTGACCCAGCTGACCCTGGGCCTGGACCGCGACTCCGGCATGGAGCTGCTGGCCAAGGACTTCGACGAGCGCGACCCGGCCGTGAAAGCCATGCTCTCGCTGGCGATCAAGGCGTGCCGCGCGCAGGGCAAGTACATCGGCATCTGCGGTCAGGGTCCTTCGGACAACCCGGACTTCGCGCAGTGGCTGGTGGAGCAGGGCATCGAGTCGATGTCGCTGAACCCTGACTCGGTCATCGATACCTGGAAGAAGCTGGCGGCGATGTAATCGGCGCCTGAGCAAGGAACCCCCGCCGGCTTTCGGGCCCGCGGGGGTTTTTCTTTTTGCCTCAGCCCTGCGGCTGCAGCGCGATCACCGCCATCCCCGCCAGCGCCAGGCCGGCCCCGAGCAGGTCGTAGCGGCTCAGGGCGACCCCGTCGACGAAGCGCAGCCACAGCAGGGCCGCCGCGATGTACATGCCGCCGTAGGCCGCATAGGTGCGGCCGGCGGCGCTGGGATGCAGGGTCAGCAGCCAGGCGAACAGCGCCAGCGAGACGCAGGCCGGCACCAGCAGCCAGGCGCTCCTGCCCGCCTTCAACACCAGCCAGGGCAGGTAGCAGCCGACGATTTCGGCCAGCGCCGTGAGGGCGAACAGCGCCGCGTATTTGACGAGCGTGGGCATGGGTCGTTTCCGATATACCGTTTATGCCATTTGCGCCGGCGCCGGCAGCGCGCGGGCGTCGACCACCAGGTTGCGTCCGCCGGCCTTGGCCGCGTACAGGGCGGCATCGGCGCGCGACAGCATGCCTTCGATGGTCTCTCCGGCGAGCAGGGTGGCGACGCCGATGCTGACCGTATAGCCGATGCCGCCGTCGCCCGCCGAACGGTCCAGGCCGTGGCGCAGGCGCTCGGCCACCGGCAGCGCGGTGTCGGCGCCGGTGTCGGGCAGCAGCACCGCGAATTCCTCGCCGCCCAGGCGGGCGACGATGTCGATGCTGCGCACCACCGCGCCGGTGCGCTCGACGATATCGACCAGCACGCGGTCGCCGGTGGCGTGGCCGTGGGTATCGTTGATGCGCTTGAAGTGGTCGACGTCGAACAGCAGCAGCGACAGCGGGCTGCGGCGGCGCAGCGTGCGCGCCTGCTCGCGCGCGGCCAGCTCGAAGAAGGCGCGGCGCGAGCAGGCCCCGGTGAGGTGATCGTGGTCGGCCGCATGCCGGGCGCGGGCGATCAGGTCGCCGTTCGCCATCATGACCGCGCCCAGGGTCAGCGCCGGCAGCGACAGGGCGCCCGCCGAGAAGAAGACCATGCTGAGGATCGCATCTTCCCATGGCATCGAAGCGCCGCCCAGCTGGGCGCCGTAGACCAGCGCACGCACGATCTGCAGGCCGGCGTTGGCATAGGCGGCGCAGACGGTGAACAGGACCGGGTAGCGGCGCTTGGTGCGCCCCAGCTGCGGCGACAGCAGCAATCCCATTTCCAGGCACAGGGTCGCGTGCAGCAGCGACATCGCGACGACGCGGCCGCCCACCGAATCGACGCCATGGTGCAGCACGAGGATCAGGAACAGGCCCAGCACGACGGTGGCGCCCAGGCGCCGCCAGGGCACCGGCAGCGCCAGGTGGCGCCGGTAGCCGGCCAGCATCGTCACCGTGGTGCCGAGCAGCAGGGTGTTCGCGACCTCGATCGACCACACGTCGGGCAGCGCGCCGCGCGCCGCGAACAGCGGCATCGCCACCACCGCCATCGCGTTCGCCGCGAACCATTCGCGGATGCCGCGGGCCCCGCTATCGCGCAGCGAGGACAGCACGAGCAGCATGACGGCGGACAAAGCCATCGTCACCAGCAGCAGGCTTACGACGATCAACATGGAAAGAAGACGGGAAGGAAACGGAAGATTGCCTTATGGTATCAAAAATCGGTGAAAAACCCTACTCCCATCTTGGTTTTAGCACTCGATGTTGACTCTCTGTCCAGAAACGGTAGACTGGATGTAGAGAATTGTCTATTCAAGTCATTTATCATCGATACGACACAGAACAGGTTTGACCCTCGTCACCCGTCCCGGGAGGCGGGGGTTTTTGACTTTTTGGGAGAAAACCATGGCTGACTGGATGGGCTGGCTCGTGGCAGCCGGCGTGCTCGTGATCCTGGAGCTGTTCACCGGGACCTTCTACCTGTTGATGATTGCCATCGGACTGGCGGTCGGCGGGGTCGTGGCGCTGGCCGGGGCCGGCGGGCCGGTGCAGACCATCGCCGCGGCCGCCATCGGCGTGCTGGCGACCGCGCTGCTGCACCGCTCGCGCTTCGGCCGTCCGGCGAAGCACGACGCCTCGCGCGACCGCAACGTGAACATGGACATCGGCCAGCGCGTCACCGTGCCGGGCTGGGACAACGGCCGCGCGCGCGTGATGTACCGCGGCGCGCTGTGGGATGTCGAGCTGGGCCAGGGCGCGACGCCGCAGGCCGGGGAGTTCCGCATCGTCGAGGTGCTGGGCAGCCGGCTGGTGGTGGCCAATGCGGCGTCCCATCCATAAGATTTGCTTCACATAACAACTCATCTATAAGGGATGCTCATGGAATTCTCTTTCGGTACCGTGGCGCTGGTCATCTTCATCATTGCCTTGGTGTTCGTCATCAAGACCATCAACGTGGTGCCCCAGCAGCATGCCTGGGTGGTCGAGCGGCTCGGCAAGTACCATGCGACGCTGGCGCCCGGCCTGAACATCGTCGTGCCCTTCATCGACCGCATCGCCTACAAGCACAGCCTGAAGGAGATCCCGCTCGACGTGCCGCCCCAGGTCTGCATCACCAAGGACAACACGCAGCTGCAGGTGGACGGCATCCTGTACTTCCAGGTGACCGACGCCATGCGGGCGTCGTATGGTTCCTCGAACTACATCCAGGCCATCACGCAGCTGGCCCAGACCACGCTGCGTTCCGTGATCGGCCGCATGGAGCTGGATAAAACCTTCGAGGAGCGCGACCACATCAACACGACGGTGGTGAACGCGATCGACGAATCGGCGGCCAACTGGGGCGTGAAGGTGCTGCGCTACGAGATCAAGGACCTGACCCCGCCGGCCGAGATCCTGCACGCGATGCAGCGCCAGATCACCGCCGAGCGCGAGAAGCGCGCGCTGATCGCCGCCTCCGAAGGCCGGCGCCAGGAACAGATCAATATCGCCAGCGGCGAGCGCGAGGCGGCGATCGCCCGTTCCGAAGGCGAGAAGCAGGCGTCGATCAACCGCGCCCAGGGCGAGGCGACCGCCATCGTGGCCCTGGCCGACGCCAGCGCGACCGCCCTGCGCCAGGTGGGCGAGGCGATCCGCAGCCCCGGTGGCATCGACGCGGTCAACCTGCGCGTGGCCGAAGAGTATGTGCGCGCCTTCGGCAACCTGGCCAAGACCAACAACTCCATCATCGTACCGGCCGACCTGGGCAATATGAGCGGCCTGATCGCCAGCGCGCTGCAGATCGTGAAGGCCGAGCGCTGATGCGGGTGGTGGTGATCACCGGCGGCTCGGACGGGATCGGCGCCGAGCTCGCGCGCCAGCTGGCCGCCCGCGACGGGGCGGGCCTCGCGCTGGTGCTGGCCGCGCGCGACCGCGACAAGCTGGAGCAGGTCGCCGGCGAGTGCGCGGCCCTCGGCGCGCAGGCGCTGGCGGTGCCCACCGATGTCGCCGACCAGCAGCAGTGCCGGCATCTCATCGCCGCCGCGGCCGGGCGCTTCGGCCGCATCGACATGCTGGTCAACAATGCCGGCCGCTCGGCGCACGCGCTGTTCGAGGAGGTGCCGGATCTCGGCTGGTACGAAGAGCTCATGCGCATCAACCTGTGGGGCAGCGTGTGGTGCACGCAGGCGGCCTTGCCCTGGCTGAAAGCGGCGCGGGGGCGGATCGTCGCGGTGTCTTCGCTGGCCGGCCTGGTCGGCGTGCCGGGGCGCACCGCCTACAGCGCCAGCAAGTTCGCGATGACCGGCTTCTTCGAGGCCCTGCGCGCGGAACTGAAGGGCGCCGGGGTGTCGGTGACGATCGCCTATCCGGGCGTGGTCGATACCCGGATCCGCTACCGCGGCTTCAATGCGCTGGGCCGGGAGGCGGGCAGCAGCGGCCTGCGCGAGGAGGGCGCGATGACGGTCCGGGAATGCGCACGCCTGATCGCCGACGGGATGGAGCGGCGCAAGCGCGAGGTCGTGATGACGGCGAAGGGCAAGCTGGGGCGGCTGATGAAACTGCTCGCCCCAGGGTTGGTGGAGAAGATGGCGATGGCCGCGCTGAAGGACGAGCTCCGGCCTTAGAAATCCACCGTCGCCGACACGCTCACCGTACGCGGCGCCCCCAGCACCAGGTAGCCGGCGCCCGGATAGCCGCCGGCCGAGGCCCAGTAGTTGCGGTCGAAGGCATTGTCGACGCGGGCGCGCAAGGTGAGGTCGCGGTCCATGACGCGGGTCAGGTAGTTGGCCCCGAGGTCGAGACGGGTCCAGGACGGCAGCCGCTGGGTGTTGGCGGCGTCGGCATACTGCTTCGAGGTGCTCAGCACGCGCGCGTTCAGCGACAGGCCCGGAACCCGCGCGATATCCCATTCCGCGCCCAGGTTCAGCTGGGTCTGCGGCACGCCGATCGCATCCTTGCCCTGGTTGACGCCGCCGGCGGTGCGACGCTGTTCGGCGTCCAGCAGGGTCAGGCCGCCCAGCACGCGCAGGCCGTGCATCGGCATGCCGAACACCGACAGTTCCAGACCGCGGTTGCGCTGCTCGCCGAAGATGCCGAAGACGCGATCCTGGATGCCGCTCAGCGGCTGCGACGTGGTGAACACGGCCGCGCTCATGCCCAGCTTGCCGCTGTCGACCTTGACGCCGACTTCCTTCTGGCGCGAGGTGTAGGGCGCGAAGACCTGGCCCTGGTTGACCGGCACCACGGGGAAGCCGGACGCGGTCGGGCCCTGCTGCAGGGCTTCGGCGTAGTTCGCGTACAGCGACAGGTTTGTCAAGGGCTTGTAGACGATGCCGGCCACCGGGGTGTTCGCGCTTTCGTCGTAGCCGGCGTTCTGTGCGCCGGTGTTGTAGTCGTAGCTGGTGTCCTTGATGCGCTGGCGGCGTACGCCGACCGTCACGCGCAGCGCGTCGTCCAGCAGCGCCATGGTGTCGGCGATGGCGTAGCTGCCCAGGATCGCCTTGTGCGTCAGCAGCGGGTTCGCCATCGAGCCGCCGGTGAAGAAGGTGGGCGAGGGCGCGGCCACGTCGACCGGGCGGTACAGGTTGGTCGACCAGCCGGCGAAGTCGCTCAGGCCGTAGGCGTTGAAGGACTTCATCTCGAAGGCCGAGGCGCTGGCGCTGATCGTGTGCTTGACGGGGCCGGTGCGCAGCTCGCCGCGCACGCCGATCTCGCCGGTGCGGGTGCGGTCGTTGCGCTGGTTGTCGAAGCGGCCCATGTTCAGGCCGCCGGCATTATCCGTGGTGGTGGTCGTGGTCAGGGCGTTGAATTCGCTGCCGTTGCGGGCGCCGAAGGCGGCCCATCCGACCACGTTCGGGGCCAGGTCGGCCTCAAAGCGCAGCGTGCCGAAGGTGTCGCGCTCGAGCGAGCGGGTCCAGGGCTGGGCGAAATTGTGGCTCGCATCCGGCGCGCTCGGGACGGCGAGGCCGGCGCCGACCGTGACGCTCGGGCGGGCGCGGTCCAGCTGGTGTTCCTGGAAGCCGACGTCGGCCGACAGGCGGTAGTTGTCGCCGCGGTAGTCCATCCCCACCGACAGCACGTTCAGTTCGCGCGATTCGCGGTCCACCGCGGTGTCGCCGTCGCGGCGCACGGCGTTGACGCGGATGCCGGCGCGGTCGCCGTCGCCGAAGCGGCGTGCGACGTCGAAGGCGCCGTAGGCCTGGCCGCCGGATTCCACGCCCACCGTCACCTGGCTCAGGTCGCGGTTCGGGGCGCGCTTCGGCACCAGGTTGACCGAGCCGCCGATGCCGCCGCCGCCCGGCGCCGCGCCGTTGATGAAGCTGTTCGCGCCGCGGAAGATCTCGACGCGCTCGAGCAGCTCGGAGGCCACGAACTGGCGCGGCAGGAGGCCGTACAGGCCGTTGTAGGCCATGTCGTCGGAATTCACGGCAAAGCCGCGGATCACATACAGTTCCTGGAAGTTGCCGAAGCCGCGCGCCACCCGCACCGAGGGGTCGTTCTGGACCACGTCGGCCACGCTGCGCGCCTGCTGGTCCTGGATCAGGGCCTGGGTGTAGTTGGTGCCGTTGAAGGGCGTGTCCATGATGTCGACATTGCCCAGCAGGCCAAGGCGGCCGCCGCGCGCCACCTGGCCGCCGGCGTAGGCCGCCGGCAGGCCCTGGGCCGAAGCGTCGGCCGAGGCGCTCACCACGACGGTCGGCATGGCCGGCTGCGCGCCGGACTGGGCCTCCTGGGCCTGGGCGAAGGAGGCGGCGAACAGCAGGGCGCCGAGGGCGGGCGGGGTCAGTTTCATGGTCATGGTGCGTCGACTATTGATGAGAATAATTCTCATTATATCCATCGTGCTTGATTTCGTAAATGAGAACTATTACTATCTGGGCCATGTCTCCCGTCTCCCTCCGCCGCTGGTCCTGGATCCACAAATGGAGCAGCCTGGTCTGCACCGCCTTCATGCTCCTGCTCTGCCTGACCGGACTGCCGCTGATCTACCACCACGAGATCGGCCAGCTGCTGGGCAACGAGGTCCAAGCGCCGACGCTGCCGGCCGCGCAGGCCGCCGTTGCGGCGCCGCGCGCGAGTCTCGACGAGGTCATCGCCGCCGGCCAGGCGCGCTACCCGGACAAGATCATGATGTACATGTCGCAGGAGCTGGATGAGCCGGCGCTCTGGTTCCTGACGATGGGCGCGAATCCGACCGATCCCCAGTTCGTCTCGATCGCGATCGACGCGCGCACCGCGCAATACGTGGCCGAGCCGCCGATCGAGGGCGGGGCGCTGATGGCTTTCCTGTTCCACCTGCACGTCGACCTGTTCGCCGGCGTGGCGGGCAAGCTCTTCCTCGGATTCATGGGCGTGCTGCTGCTGGTGGCGGTCGTTTCCGGCGTGGTGCTGTACGCGCCCTTCATGCGCAAGCTGGCCTTCGGCGACGTCCGCCACGGCCGCACCGCGCGCCTGAAATGGCTGGACCTGCACAACCTGCTCGGCATCGTGACCCTGGTATGGACCCTGGTAGTGGGCGCGACCGGCGTCGTCAACACGCTGGCCGACGTGCTGCTGCAATACTGGCAGTCGACCGAGATCGCGGCGATGGTCAAGCCCAAGGAAGAGCAGATGCGGGGCCGGCCGCCGTTGAAAACACTGGCCTCGATGGAGCAGTCGGTGGCGCGCGCCCAGGCGCTGCAGCCGGGCATGCGGGTCGGCTTCATCGCCTTCCCCGGCACGCCCTTCGCGAGCGCCCACCATTACGGCGTGTACATGCACGGCGACCAGGCGCTGACCTCGCGCCTGTACAAGCCGGTGCTGATCGACGCCGGCAGCGGCCAGGTCACCGACCAGCGCACGCTGCCCTGGTACCTGAGCACGCTGCTGCTGTCGCAGCCGCTGCATTTCGGCGATTACGGTGGCGCCGGCATGAAGTTCCTGTGGGCGCTGCTCGACCTGGCGACGATCGCCGTGCTGGGCAGCGGCCTGTACCTGTGGTTCAAGCGCGGCCGCGCCGCCAGGACCAAGGCGGCAACTGCACCGAAGTCCGCGCCGCGGCCGGCGCTGGCCGGCGAAGGAGAGCGCCGATGACGCCCGCCTTCCGCGCCCTGTGGGGCATGCCGATCCTGCTCGGCGTCCTGACCGCGATCGGACTGGTGGCCGGGCTGCTGGGCGACGGCTGGTGGGACCTGGTGTCGGTGGCCGCGCTGGGCGTGCCGGTGCTGGTCGGCGCCTGGCACATGGTCAAGCCCGCCCGTTCGCCACATTCGTAGCGCCCGTGCCCACACGAGCGCCGCATGCATACATCCCCTTTAATCTTCTATTAAGCTTCTGCCAATCAATACGGCGTATAAAGCAGATGACATCAAACCGAGGAGTCCCGCTGTGAAGAACTTCGTGCGCAACAATAAAGGCTTTCTGGCTTTCCTGGTCCTGTTCGGCGTCTTCCGTACGGCCGTGGCGGACTGGAATCCGATTCCCTCGGCGTCGATGCATCCGAACCTGCTGGAAGGCGACGTGGTGCTGGTCAACCGCATGGCCTTCGACCTGAAGGTGCCGCTGACCGACGTGGTGCTGGCCCACATGGGCGAGCCGGCGCGCGGCGACATCGTCACCTTCCGTTCGCCGAAGGACGGCACCCTGCTGATCAAGCGCCTGGTCGCGCTGCCCGGCGACACCGTCGAGATGCGCAACGAGCGCCTGTATATCAACGGCAAGGGCGCCGACTACGACATGGTGGCGGAATCGCTGGACTCGGTGCAGGGTTCCACGCTGCGCGCGCTGCAACTGTCCGAGACGATCGCCGGCGGCAAGGGCGGACGCCGCCACATCCAGGTGCTGCCGGACCTGGTGGCGCCGCGCACCTTCGGGCCGCTGCGGATTCCGCAAGGCCAGTACCTGATGCTGGGCGATAACCGCGACAACAGCGCCGACTCGCGCATGATCGGCCTGGTGCCGCGCAAGCTGCTGATCGGCCGCGCCGAGCGGGTGCTGGTGTCGGCCGACTACCAGGGCAACTGGATGCCGCGCACCGAGCGCTTCGGGATGTCCCTGTACCGACCCTGAGCGTTTGTCGCTACAATCCGCCTTTCGGTTTTTTCAAGCAAACGGAAGGCGATGTAGATGCAAAGACTGTTGACGGTGATCCTGGCCTGCCTGGGTATGGTGGGTGCGCTGGCGATCGATACCTACCTGCCTTCCATTCCCGCGATCGGGCGCGCCTTCGAGGTCGGGCCGGTCGCGGTGCAGCAGACCCTGAGCGTGTTCCTGTTCACGTTCGCCTTCATGATGCTGTTCTACGGGACCCTGTCCGATTCCTTCGGCCGTCGGCCCGTGATCCTGGTGGCGCTGGCCCTGTACACCCTCGGTTCGGTCGGCGCTTCGCTGGCGCCCAGCTTCGGCTGGCTGCTGGCCTTCCGCGCGCTGCAGGGCCTGTCGGCCGGCGCCGGCTCGGTGATCGGCCAGGCCATCGTGCAGGACCGCTTCAGCGGCGCCCAGGCGCAGAAGATGATGTCCCACATCATGATGGTGTTCGGCCTGGCGCCGGCCATCGCCCCGGTGCTGGGCGGCTGGCTGCACGTGAGCTTCGGCTGGCGCGCCACCTTCGTGTTCCTGGCCCTGTTCGGCGCGACGATGCTGCTGCTGTGCTGGCGCCTGCTGCCGGAAAGCCTGCCGCCCGAGAAACGCCATGCCTTCCACGGCGGCGCCATCGCCCGCAACTACCTGAAGGTGCTGGGCCATCCGCAGTTCCTGCTGCTGTCGCTGTCGGTGGGCTTGGCCTTCGGCGGCCTGTCCCTGTACATCGGCTCGGCCGCCAACTTCGTGATGGAGATCCTGCACCTGCCGGAGACCGCCTTCGCCTGGATGTTCATCCCGCTGATCAG
Organism: Massilia sp. WG5; assembly: GCF_001412595.2. NCBI lineage: Bacteria > Pseudomonadati > Pseudomonadota > Betaproteobacteria > Burkholderiales > Oxalobacteraceae > Massilia > Massilia sp. WG5. The sequence goes on along the minus strand of NZ_CP012640.2, from coordinate 958,187 downwards.
CGGCATGGTGATCGGCTCGGCCTGGGGCGGCAAGCGTGCCGCCAGCCACGCGCCCGCCCGCATGCGCGCGATCGGCTTCGGCCTGATGCTGCTCGCCTGCGTGCTGAACGTCGGCTATACCGCCTGGGCCGGCGCCGCGGTCGCGGTGCCCTGGGCCGTGCTGCCGCTGATGGTGTATACCTTCGGCCTGGCGGTGGCGATGCCGGCGATCCAGGTCGGCGCGCTGGGCCTGTTCCCGGACAACCGCGGCCTGGCCGCGTCGATGCTGGCCTTCATCCAGATGATGGCCTTCGCCCTGGTCTCGGGCCTGGTCGCGCCGCTGCTGTTCGGCAGCGCCTTCAGGCTGGCCTGCGGCGTCACGGTCGGCCTGGCCGGCAGCTGGCTGGCGCTGTTGCTGGCGGGCCTGGCGGAGCGGCGGCGCTCCCGGTAGACTGGACTTTTCCCGACCGGAGTCCGCCATGCAGTCGCTTGCACGCAGTCTTGTCCTGGCCGCCATGATGTGCGGCGCCGCCGCCCAGGTGCAAAGCGCGGCGCAGGCGCCGGTCGGCGATTACCACCAGCACATCTTCAGCGCCCGCGACATCGCCTTCGCCGGTCCGGCGACCACGCTGCGGCCGCTCGACGCGAAAGACCTGATCGCCCTGCTGGACGCGGCCGGCATCCGCAAGGCGACCCTGCTGTCGATCGCCTACCAGTTCGGCAAGCCGGGCGTGCAGGTGGCGGACGAAGCCGGCATGGTGCGCGCGGAAAACGACTGGACCGCGGCGCAGGCGGCGCGTTATCCGGACCGCCTGCTCGCCTTCTGCAGCTTCAATCCGCTGAAGGATTACGCGCTGCGGGAACTGAAACGCTGCGGCGGCCAGGCCGGCACGGCGCGCGGCATCAAGCTCCACTTCGGGAATTCGGACGTGCAGCTCGACGACCCCGCCCATGTGGCGCGCCTGCGCGAGGTGTTCGCCGCCGCCAACGCGGCGCACATGGCGATCGTGGTGCACCTGCGCGCGAGCATCGGCAAGGGCCGGCCCTACGGCGCGCGCCAGGCGAAGATCTTCATTGAACAGCTGCTGCCGGCCGCGCCCGACGTGACGGTGCAGGTGGCGCACTTCGCCGGCAGCGGTCCGGGCTACGAGGATCCGCCGGCGCGCGCGGCGATGGCCGAACTGGCCGCGGCGGTCGCCCGGCGCGACCCGCGCACCCGCAAGCTGGTGTTCGACGTCGCCTCGATCGTCGACCGCGACATCGGGCCGGAGCTGGCGCAACTGGTGGCGGACACCATCCGCCAGGTCGGGACGGGCAGGGTGCTGTACGGGACCGACGCGGCCCAGGGCGACAACCTGCGCCCGCGCGAATCCTGGGAAGCGTTCAGGAAGCTGCCGCTGAGCGACAAGGAATTCGCGCAGATCGCCGCCAACGTCCCGCCGTACTTCCGCTGAGACGGAGGACGCCGGACGCGGCCTTCACTGCGCCGCGGGGCGCCGCATCAGTCCCGGAATGATGGACAGCAGGCGGTCCACCGAGAGCGGCTTGCCGAGGTGGGCCGAGAAGCCCGCCTGGCGCGCCATCGCGATGTCCTGCTCGCGCGCCAGTCCGGTCACGGCCACCGCCGGCAGCTCGGCGTGGGGCGGCAGCTTGCGCACTTCGCGCAGCAGCGCATAGCCGTCCATCTCGGGCATCGAGATGTCCGAGACCAGCAGGTCGACCTCGGCGCGGGCGAGGATCTCGAGCGCCTGGCGCGCGCTGGTCGCGACCAGCACCTCGGCGCCGTACATGTCCAGCAGCGATTTCATGACCAGTACCGCGTCCTCGACGTCGTCGACCAGCAGGATGCGCAGGCCGGCGACGTCGCGCTGGTGTTCGGCGGGCGCGCCGGCCGGCTGGCCATGCCCTTGTTCCAGCAGCGGCAGCCAGACCGAGAAGCAGGCGCCCTTGCCGATGCCGTCCGAGCGCACCTCGATGCGGCCGCCGTGCAGGGCGACCAGCTCGCGCACCAGCGCCAGGCCGATCCCGAGGCCGCCCTTGGCGCGGGTGGTGACGGAATTCGGCTGGCCGAACATCTCGAACACCTTCGACAGGGCGCCCTGGGCGATGCCCTGGCCGGTATCGATCACGTCCAGGCGCAGGGCGCCGTCTTCCTGGCCGAGCCGGACTTCGATGCGCCCGCCCTGGGGCGTGAACTTGACCGCGTTGCTGAGCAGGTTCATGACGACCTGCTCGAAGCGCACCGCGTCCGCCATCACGACCAGCCCGGCATCCAGGCCGATGGCCGCGATCTCGAGCCCGCGCGCGGACGGGTCGGCGCGCGCGACGTCGACGATCGCGCCGACCGTCTTGCCGGCGTCGAGCGGCGCCACGTGCAGCGCCAGCTTGCCGGTGCGGATGCGCGACAGGTCGAGCAGGTCTTCGATGATCTTGGCCTGGCTGAGAACCGAGGTGCGGATCGCTTCGGTGCAGCGCAGGGCGGTGGCGGCAGCGCGCACCTCGGCCATGCGCGACAAGAGGTCGGCATTAATGCTGATCATGTTGAGCGGCTGGCGCAGCTCGTGCGACATGATGGCCAGGAACTGGTCCTTCATCGCCGCGGCGTGCTCGGCGCCGGTACGCTCCTGGTGTTCGTGGCTGAGCGCCTCGTCGCGCTCGCTGGTCTGGCGCTGGCGTTCGGTCTCGTCGCGGGCGATCTTGGCGTAGCCGTATTCCGCGTTCGCGCCGAGCGGGCTGGTGACGCCGCTGGCGTAGAAGCGGCTGCCGTCCTTGCGCAGGTGCCAGCGCTCGTCCTCGGCGCGACCGTCTTTCCGCGCGCGCTCCATCTCCTGCTCGCGCGCACCGGCCGCCAGGTCTTCCGGCGTGAACAGGCGCTCCAGCGTCTGGCCCAGCATTTCCGTCTCGGTGTGGCCGAACATCCGTTCGGCGCCCCGGTTCCAGCTGGTGGCGCGGCCCTCGGCATCCATCGTGATGATGGCGTAGTCGCTGGCGCTTTCAGCCACCATGCGCATGCGCGCCTCGCTGGCGCGCGCCAGCTCCTCGGCCTGGCGCCGTGCGCTGATGTCGAAGAAGGTCAGGATCGCGCCTTCGATCCGGTCCTCGGTGGTGCGGTAGGGCAGCAGGCGCACGATGTACCAGCTGCCGTCGTCGCTGCGCACTTCGCGCTCGACCGGGCGCAGGGTCACGAAGGTGGCGTTGACGTCGTCGGCCAGTTGCTCGTAGTCGAGCCGGTGGGTCAGGTCCAGCAGCGAGCGCCCGAGGTCGGAGGCGATGATGCTGAAGATGTCGGTCGCGCGCGGCGTGAAGCGCTTGATGCGCAGCATGCTGTCGACGAAGATGGTGGCGATGTCGGTCGAGGCGATCAGGTTGTTCAGGTCGTCGTTGGCCTTGCCGGTCTCCTCGACCTTCACCTTGAGCTCGTAGTTGACGGTGATGAGCTCCTCGTTCACCGACTGCAGCTCTTCCTTGCTGGTCTCGAGTTCCTCGGTGGCGGAGCGCAGCTCTTCGTTGATTGCCTGGAGTTCCTCGTTCGAGGCGCGCAGCTCCTCGGTCGAGATCTCGGAATGCTCGATCGTTTCCTGCAGCTGCTCCTTGGTGCGCTGCAGCTCGGCCTCGAGCTGGGTCAGGACCAGGTCGTCGCGCGGCGCCCCGGCCGTCCCCGGCTCGGCATTCGGCGCCGCTTCGTCGAACAGGACCAGCACGAAATCTTCCGCGCTGTCGTCGTCATGGAAGGCGCGCAGCTTCATGCCGATGACCGGCGCACGGTCGTGCATCTCGACCGGGATCGGGCGGCATTCGACGGCCGGGCTGCCGTGCTGGACCTGGTACAGCGCGCCGCGCAGTTCGAGGCGCAGCGCCGGCAGCACCAGCGCCAGCACGTTGCGCGACGGTTCGCCGCCGCCCATGCGCAGGAACTGGCCGGCCTGCTGCGTCATGTGGACGATGTTCAAATCCTTGTCGAGCACCACCGAGGGCGGGGCCGACCGCGCCAGCGCGCGCTGGTGCACCTCGGCGTAGGAGAACTGGCGCCGCACCGGCGGGCGCTGGATCGATTCCGGCAGGCGGCTGACATGGCTCGGCAGGTGGGTGCCCGAGCCCGGCGTGCGCGCGGTCTGGCGCGCGCGGTAGATGCGGTTCTTCTTGTCCACCGGGACGAAGTAGTCCGCTACCGAATCGGCGGACTCGGAGCCGCCCAGGAACAGGTAGCCGCCCGGCTTCAGCGCGAAGTGGAACATTTCCAGCACGCGCGCCTGGACCTCGCGGTTCAGGTAGATCAGCAAATTGCGGCAGGAGACCAGGTCGAGGCGCGAGAACGGCGGGTCGCGCAGCACGTTGTGGGCGGCGAACAGGATGCGGTCGCGGATCGGCTTGCGGATCTGGTAGCGGTCGTTGTCCTTGGTGAAATGGCGGCGCAGGTGGCTGGGCGCGACGTCGGTGATGATCGAGGACGGATAGTTGCCGGCCCTGGCCTGGGCGATGGCGCCGCTGTCGATGTCGGAGGCGAACACCTGGAAGGGCGGCGGCTGGGGCATGTCGGCGGCGTGGTCGGCCAGCAGCATCGCCAGCGAATAGGCTTCCTCGCCGGTGGAGCAGGCCGCCGTCCAGACCCTGACCTCATCCAGGGGGCCCTTGTCCTTGAACAGTTCGGGGATGATCTCGCGCTCGAGGGCTTCGAAGGCTTCGCGGTCGCGGAAGAAGTTGGTCACGCCGATCAGCATGTCGTCGAGCAGCGCGCTGCATTCGCGTCCGTCGCCCTCGAGCAGGGAGCGGTAGTCGGGCAGGGTGTGCACGCCGCGCACCTGCATGCGGCGCTCGATCCGGCGCAGCACGGTGGCGCGCTTGTACTGCTTGAAGTCGTGGCCGGTGCGGTTCAGCAGCAGCGAGATCACCCGCTGCAGCGCTTCCTCCGCCTGTTCCGCAAGCTCCGCACGCACCGTGTGCGCGATCTGCTCCTCGCCGTCGCCAACGGCCGGCATCTCGATGACGCGCGCGTTCTCCCACAGCTCGATCAGCTTCTGCGGCATGTCGACCACCGGCAGCACGAAGTCGACCGCGCCGGTGCGGATCGCGGCGTCCGGCATGTCCTCGTGCTCGGCGTCGGCCGGCGACTGCGCGATCGTCAGGCCGCCCTGTTCCTTGATCCTCGTGAGGCCGACCGCGCCGTCGGCACCGGTGCCCGACATGACGATCGCCACCGCGCGCTCGCGGTGGACCTCGGCCAGGGTACGGAAGAAGATGTCGATCGCGATGTGGCTGCCGCGCGGCCGCTCCAGGTCGGTCAGGCCGAGGTAGCTGTCGACCATCGTCAGGTGGCGGTTGGGCGGGATCACGTACACGTGGTCGGGCCGGACCTGCACCGGATTGAGGACCTGGAGCACCGGCATGCGGGTGGCGCGCTGCAGCACCTGGTCGGCCGAGCTCTTGTGCTTGGGCGAGAGGTGCAGGATGACCACGTAGGCCATGCCGGTATGGCGCGGCATGTTCTCGAAGAAGCGCAGCAGCGCCGGCAATCCGCCGGCCGAAGCGCCGATGCCGACGACCGGGAAGTCGATCGTGCTCGGCACGACACCGGGTTCGGTCGGAGGGGTGCTGGGCGAATTGGCGGGGTCGTGCATGCGCGGCAGTGTCAAAAATGTTTTGATCGCCAGTGTAGTGCATCCACACATGCCGGGCCAGGAAATGTTGGGATTCCTGCACGCCGGCGGCCCGGCCGGCGCGCGCCCGTCCGCGGCTCAGCGGCGGTTGTTCTTCATCGCCTTTTCGATCTCGCGCTTGGCGTCGCGGTCGCGCTCGGTGTCGCGCTTGTCGTGCTGCTTCTTGCCCTTGGCCAGGCCGACTTCGCACTTCACGCGGCCGCCCTTGAAGTGCAGGTTCAGCGGCACCAGGGTGTAGCCGGAGCGCTCGACCTTGCCGACCAGCTTCTCGATCTCGGCCTTGTGCAGCAGCAGCTTGCGGGTGCGAAGGGCTTCCGGATGGCTCCAGGCGGAGGTGGCGGTCAGGGCGCTGATGTGGGCGCCGAACAGGAACAGCTCGCCGTTGCGTACGACGACGTAGGCTTCCTTGATCTGGACGCGGCCCTCGCGGATCGCCTTGATTTCCCAGCCTTGCAGGACCAGGCCGGCCTCGTAGCGGTCTTCGATGAAGTAGTCGAAAAAGGCTTTCTTATTATCAATAATGCTCATGAAATAGCTAAAATGCGCGCGTCGGTTAAACTACTGTTAATCCAACATCATAACAAACGGCTGACAAATGGCAGTAGTGCACAAATCAGTTTTCTTGGGCTATAGCGCCGAGCAAATGTTCGACCTCGTTGCGAAGGTTGAAGATTATCCGAAGTTTCTTCCCTGGTGCAGCGGCGTGAAGCTCCTGGAACGGACCGAGGACAACTTGACCGCGTCCCTGCAAATCAACTTCCATGGCGTGAAGCAGAGCTTTACCACCTCCAACCACAACCAGCGTCCGACCCAGATGAAGATGCACCTGGTCGACGGACCTTTCAAGATGCTGGAAGCGGTGTGGTCCTTCAAGGCCCTGCGCGCCGACGCCTGCAAGATCGACTTCGACATGCAGTACGAGTTCTCGAGCGTGATCCTGGAACAGATCGTGGGACCGGTGTTCGGCATGATCGCCAACACCATGGTCGATTCCTTCTGCAAGCGTGCCGAGCAGGTATATGGCGTCTGATATGGCTCAGTTGGCGGATGCGCTGCAGGTCTACGTCGTGTACGCCACGCCGCAGGACGAATTCATCCATCCGATGCGCGTCGCGCCCGGCGCCACCATCGGCCAGGCGATCGAAGGCAGCGGCGTGCTGGCGCGCTTCCCGGAGATCAACCTGGTGACCCAGCCGGTCGGCATCTACGGCAAGAAGAAGACGCTGGACACGGTGCTGCGCGACCGCGACCGCATCGAACTCTACCGGCCGCTGGTGGCCGATCCGAAGGATTCGCGGCGCAAGCGCGCGGCGAAGAAGCAGAACGCGTAGGGTGGGCACCGCGTGCCCACGCGTGACGTCTGCACATCGCCGGCGCCCACGCGTGGGCATAGGATGCCACCCTACATCAAGGGCATTGCGCCAGCCGGCGGCGCGCCTTTTCCTGGCGCTGCGCGCGTTCCTCGTCCGACAAGTAGTCGTGCTCGCCGTTCTTGTCGATGCGCACCAGGCGCGCGCCTGAATTCAAGCGCGCCAGCTCGACGCGCGCCGTATCGCATTCGGCGGCCCGCGCCTTGTTCGCGGCAAGCGCTTCCTCCTCTTCCTTGCTCCGTTTCTCGGCGCGCTTCCGGTAGTCCGTCTCGCGCTGCTTCCAGTCCGGCGCAGCCTGTTTCTCGGCCGGCGCTGCCGGCTCGGGCTGCGGTTCGCGCGGTTCCAGCCCGCGCGGTGTCTTCAGGATGCGCGCCGGCGGCGTGCCGGGCGGCGGCGGGCGGTCCGAGAACACGCGCGTACCCTTGTCGTCGATCCAGCTGTACTGGGCATGGGCGAAGAGGGAGGTCAGGGCCAGGGCGCCCGCGCACAGCAGGCGCGGCCATTGTCGTTTCATCGTATTTCCTTGCGTAATCACTTACCTGATTTCGCCATGATTCGCAGGCGCTGTCAATCGCCGTGGTTTTTCGCCAAATGGATGGGTTTCGAGACCATTCCGGCCTTTTTTTGGCCGCCTGAAGAAGTTTTATTGGAGTTTCTGTATAATTCGCTTTTGCGCCTATAGGAAATAAAACTATGCGTCTTCTTCAGAAAGCACTCACGTTCGATGATGTGCTGCTCGTCCCGGCCTACTCCAACATCCTCCCGGCCAACACGTCCCTGCGCACCAAGCTGACCCGGAATATCTCGCTGAACATTCCGCTGCTGTCCGCCGCGATGGACACCGTGACCGAAGCCCGCCTCGCAATCGCGATGGCGCAGGAGGGCGGCATCGGCATCATCCACAAGAACCTGCGTCCCGCCGACCAGGCTCGCGAAGTGGCGCGCGTCAAGCGTTTCGAGGCCGGCGTGCTGCGCGACCCGATCACGGTGCCGCCGACGATGAAGATCCGCGACGTGACCGCGCTCCAGCACCAGCATGGCTTCAGCGGCTTCCCGGTGGTGGAAGGCAAGCAGGTGGTCGGCATCATCACCAACCGCGACCTGCGCTTCGAGGAAGACCTGGACGCCGAAGTGCGCAGCAAGATGACCCCGCGCGAAAAGCTGGTCTACGTGAAGGACGACGCCGACCTCGACGAAGCCAAGCGCCTGATGAACAAGCACCGCCTCGAGCGCGTGCTGGTGGTGGGCGACGACTTCGAACTGCGCGGCCTGATCACCGTGAAGGACATCCTGAAGTCGCATGAACACCCGAACGCATCCAAGGATGCGCAGGGCAAGCTGCTGGTGGGCGCGGCAGTGGGCGTGGGCGACAAGGACAAGGAACGCGTGGAACTGCTGGTGAAGGCTGGCGTGGACGTGCTGGTGGTCGACACCGCCCACGGCCATTCGCAGGGCATCCTGGACCGCGTGAAATGGATCAAGGACACCTATCCGCAAGTCGACGTCATCGGCGGCAACATCGCCACGGCGGCGGCAGCGCGTGCGCTGGTCGAAGCCGGCGCCGACGCGGTGAAAGTCGGCATCGGCCCGGGCTCGATCTGCACCACCCGTATCGTCGCCGGCGTCGGCGTGCCGCAGATCACCGCGATCTCGAACGTCGCCGAAGCCCTCGAAGGCACGGGCGTGCCCTGCATCGCCGACGGCGGCATCCGCTTCTCGGGCGACATCTCGAAGGCGCTGGCCGCCGGCGCCCACACCGTCATGATGGGCTCGATGTTCGCCGGCACCGAAGAAGCGCCGGGCGAAGTGATCCTGTACCAGGGCCGCAGCTACAAGGGCTACCGCGGCATGGGTTCGCTGGGCGCGATGGCCGAAGGTTCGGCCGACCGCTACTTCCAGGAAGCCTCGAGCAAGGCCGACAAGTTCGTCCCGGAAGGCATCGAAGGCCGCGTCGCCTACAAGGGCAGCGTGCTGGCCATCATCTACCAGCTGGTCGGCGGCGTGCGCCAGTCGATGGGCTACTGCGGCTGCGCGACCATCGAAGAGCTGCGCGCGAAAGCCGAGTTCGTCGAGATCACCTCGGCCGGCATGCGTGAATCGCACGTGCACGACGTGCAGATCACGAAGGAAGCGCCGAACTACCGCTCCGAGTAAAAGATCCCCAAGACGCGGCCCGCAGTTGATACTAAAGGCCGCGTTTTTGTATTCGCCATCAGAAGACCCTATGCATTCCAAAATCCTCATTCTCGACTTCGGTTCCCAGGTTACCCAGCTGATCGCGCGCCGCGTGCGCGATGCCGGCGTGTTCTCCGAAGTCTATCCCTACGATATCGGCGACGATTTCGTCCGCAACTACGGCGCCTCCGGCGTGATCCTGTCGGGCAGCCACAACTCGACCCTCGAGGGCGACTCGCCGCGCGCGCCACAGGCCGTGTTCGAACTGGGCGTGCCGGTGCTCGGCATCTGCTACGGCATGCAGACCATGGCGGCCCAGCTGGGCGGCAAGGTCGAGAACGGCAAGGTGCGCGAATTCGGTTACGCCGAAGTGCGCGCCCGCGGCCATACCAGGCTGCTGAACGGTATCAACGACTTCGTCACCGACGAAGGCCACGGCATGCTGAAGGTCTGGATGAGCCACGGCGACAAGGTCCTGGAAATGCCGGAAGGCTTCAAGCTGATGGGCTCGACGGATTCCTGCCCGGTCGCCGCGATGGCCGACGAAGAGCGCCGTTTCTACGCCCTGCAGTTCCACCCGGAAGTCACCCACACGACCCAGGGCGAAGCCATCATCGGCCGCTTCGTGCACGAGATCTGCGGCTGCAAGAGCGACTGGAACATGCCGGACTACATCGGCGAAGCGGTCGAGAAGATCCGCGCCCAGGTCGGCACCGACGAGGTCATCCTCGGCCTGTCCGGCGGCGTCGACTCGAGCGTGGCCGCGGCCCTGATCCACCGCGCCATCGGCGACCAGCTGACCTGCGTCTTCGTCGACCACGGCCTTCTGCGCAAGGACGAGGGCAAGATGGTGATGGACATGTTCGCCAAGAACCTCGGCGTGAAGGTGCTGCGCATCGACGCCTCCGAGCAGTTCATGGGCCACCTGGCCGGCGTGACCGATCCGGAGCAGAAGCGCAAGATCATCGGCCGCGAATTCGTCGAGGTGTTCCAGGCCGAGTCGCAGAAGCTGACCAGCGCGAAGTGGCTGGCGCAGGGCACGATCTATCCGGACGTGATCGAATCGGCCGGCAAGGGCAAGAAGGGCCAGACCATCAAGAGCCACCACAACGTGGGCGGCCTGCCGGAAACCCTGAACCTGAAGCTGCTGGAGCCGCTGCGCGAACTGTTCAAGGACGAGGTGCGCAAGCTGGGCGTGGCCCTGGGCCTGCCGCACGACATGGTCTACCGCCACCCGTTCCCGGGTCCGGGCCTGGGCGTGCGCATCCTCGGCGAAGTGAAGCGCGAGTATGCGGACCTGCTGCGTGAAGCGGATGCGATCTTCATCGAAGAGCTGCGCAATACGCCGTTCGTGGCGCCGATGGTGCCGGGCATCGACGCCGGCAAGGCGCCTGTGAACTGGTACGAGGCGACGTCGCAGGCGTTTGCCGTGTTCCTGCCGGTGAAATCGGTGGGCGTGATGGGCGACGGGCGCACCTACGAGTACGTCGTGGCGCTGCGCGCGGTGCAGACCCTGGACTTCATGACGGCGCAATGGGCGCATCTGCCGCACGACCTGCTGGGACGGGTGTCGAATCGCATCATCAACGAGGTTCGCGGCTTGAATCGCGTTGTCTATGATATTTCGGGGAAGCCGCCGGCGACGATTGAGTGGGAATGATTCCCAGCCCGGCAGCAGCTGGCAAGCCCACGCAAATCAACTAATCCAAGCCCCTGATTTCAGGGGCTTTTTTCTTGCGGGATCAACCGGGTCGATCGCCTGATGCGCAGCGAAGGAATTCGATCTCGAACCGGCTGCGCCAAGCGCAAGTACAAGAGCGATGGCGCGCCTGCTGTCGTGGCGTCCAACCATGTGCAGCGCAAATTCGATGCGACCGAGCCAAACAAAGTCTGGGTCACGGACATCATGTACCTCGCACTCACGAAGGCTGGCTCTAGCTGGCTGTGTGATCGACTTGTCCTCACGCTGATGTCTTCAATCCAGCAAAATGGCGTGGATCGTGGCGATGTCGAGTTGCTCGTGCGAGACAAGAGATCGCATGAACCTCGCAATACTTCCGCGATTTGCTAGATTGGGAGATACGGGAAAGCCGACTGCGCATGGCTTGAGGTTTTGCACAAGCGCTGCCAATGATCAGACGACAGGGAGCGACCATGTTGCGCCATTCAATGTTCACGCTCCTGATCGTGCCGCTGCTGCTCGCGGCCCCGGCCGCGGACGCCCAGCATCTGGCCTACGAGATGACTTTGCTTCCGCGCTTCGATCATGTCGGCGGCGTCAACGACCTTGGCCAGATAACCGGCAACATCTTCGACGCCAACCACAATCGTTTAGCGACCGTGTGGACGCCGGGCGCGCCGGAAGCTTTTCGCTATCTGGGCACGCCGGGCGATTTCGCGTCCGCCATTAACAACGCGGGCCAGGTCACCGGCGAGCACCAGTTTGGGCCGGGCCAGTCGCGCGCCGCGATATTCCACAATGGCCAGATCCAGGACCTTGGCGGGCCGGACGGCGTTCCCAGCATCGGTCGCGCCATCAATGCAAGCGGCCAAGTGGCGGGATCCTTTGGCAATGACCCTCTAAAGCCGCGTGCTTTCCTGTATGCAAACGGCAAGATGACGGACCTTGGCGCTTTCAGCGGCGACAGCAGCGACGCTTACGGCATCAACGATGCCGGCCATGTAGTCGGCGCCTCGAGGGTGCTCGACGCCGGGGGCGTGACAAATAGTCCGCATGCCTTCGAGTACAGCAAGGGCACCATGCATGCGCTGGAGATCGGCGGCGCCAACAGTATCGCCTGGGACATCAACAATGCCGACCAGGTCGTGGGAGAATGGGCCCCTTCGAGCGAGGGCGGCGTCCACGCCTTCGTCTACCAGGATGGCCGATTGCAGGACCTCGGCAATCTGGGCGGCGACGTCACCTCCGCGCTGTCGATCAACGAGCGCGGCGACATCGTCGGCTCCGGTACCACCGGGCGGGGCGATACGGTCCACGGCTTCATCTACATCGACGGTAAACTGGTCGACGTGAATACCCTGCTCGTAGAGCCCGATGGCTGGGAGATCACGGGCGCCAGCGCCATCAACGAAGAGCGCCAGATCGTATCCCTGGCTTGCCGAACCGATATCCAGTACGCGTGCGAGTGGGCGCTGCTCAGCCCGGTGCCCGAACCGGCCGCGCGCTTGCTCTGGAGCGGAGGGCTTCTGCTGCTCGCATCACGCTGGGTCTTGCGCCGGCCCGGTCGTCGTAAAGCCCCGGACTGCCGAGCCAGCCGAGCCAGCTGAGCGAAAACCTTGACGAGGCCAGAATGACGCTCGAAAGAATGCTCGCATGGGTCGCCGGTATTATGCGGCGCCAGGACCGACATGAACGTCACCGATGACCCGGTCAGCTGGGCGCGCTGATGAAACAATCCGCTAACGCACGCACGCACGCACGCACGCACGCAGGTCAAGGTACCGGTGCTCGAGAAAGGAACGCAATCATGTCAAGCAGAACTCTCCCGTCGATCCGCAGTCTTGTCGGGCTGATGACGGCAGCCAGCCTTGTCGCCTGTGCGACGCCCCCCAGCGACCAGGATCCCGCACGGCATTACTCGCGGCAGTCCGCGAGCGCGGCGGCCCCAGGCGTGCCTGGCTCGTCTTCCGCACAGGGCGGGATGGCGGGCAGCGCAATGACCGGTAGCGATGCAGGTTGCGGAATGATGGGCGCGGGCATGGCAGCGAGCCAGGCGGGCTGCCCGATGATGGGGGATAGCAAGGCAGCTGGCGGAATGCAGCACATGGACAAGGAGTCGATGTGTGCGATGTACCGAAGCCTGCGCGATGCGCCGAACGAGCAGGCGCGCCAGGCGATGATGGACCGGAACATGCAAGGCATGTCGCCTGGGATGCGCCAGCATCGCATGGACATGATGCGGCAGGAGTGTCAATGACAGCGCCCATGTCTTCATGACCGCGATCCTGCTGCCTTCATCGTCGCCACGACGGGTTCTGGTTACCCCAGCAATGCAACAGTTTTGAGCTGGACCCGGACCCGACGCGCTGACGCGATGCAGAGTTCGCGGTTGAACCGTGCGCTAATGCGCGCCAGGGTCGCTGTCGGGCCAACCCATAAGCGGACCAGCACATCGGCTGCAGTATCGGCAGGCGTAAGCGCCGTGACTTGCGCGGGAAACAGGTTGATGATGCGACGTCCCGTGCATGGATGCGGCAGCGCAGGCGGGCGCCCACAGGTTCAGCATGCCGCGCGACGCCCAACATGCCCCCGGCGAACGCCAGGCATGACAGGTCGTCCACCTCGTGCGCCGTCAGTAATGCACGATGTCGGATGGCCTGCGCCATTGGACTGGGCAGTTCCGGTAACGCCGGCCGGCTGATCGAGCGCAAGACAGCTGCGACATGCCTTTTCTATACATGTGAAGTCCGAAATTGTGGGTTAGGCCACGCGTGTCTTCGGCGTCCCTGTCGCTTGCCTGGATCACAACGGAGCGACTGTCGAGCACACGCGGTTGGCGCCGCTAACGATGCCCTCCTCTGCAAGGTAGAGGTGCGCGACGATATCCGATTTTTTCCAGAAACTTACTGAAGGGCAGAACATTGCTTTTCACGAGCATAAATCGGATTCCACATTACAAAATCCACGCTGCGAAGCAGCAAATAAAATATGCTGCTCTGCGATAAGCGTTTTCGCATTGTGCAATGAATGACTCAACTCCTTGAAAATAATAGGGATTATTTTCAATTGTTCTCCGCGCATTGACGTGGGGCGACGCAGCACAGCTGCGTATTATTAATGCATAAGGTTTGCGCAAGATACCTGTGCCGACTACGCTTTTTTTCGCCTATCAGGAGTAATAAATGCCTCAGTTTCAAAACGATATCGAAGCAATTTCCAGTATGAAAGCAAAATATGGGAGTGCCTGGAACGCAATCAATCCCGAGTCTGTAGCGCGGATGCGCGCCCAGAACCGATTCAAGACTGGCCTCGACATTGCGCGTTATACCGCCGCGATCATGCGTGCAGATATGGCTGCTTATGACGCCGATCCATCGAAGTACACGCAGTCCCTTGGATGTTGGCACGGATTTATCGGTCAACAAAAACTCATCTCGATCAAAAAACATTTCAACAGTACCGATCGTCGCTACCTCTACCTGTCAGGATGGATGATTGCGGCCCTGCGTTCGGAGTTTGGCCCGCTGCCGGATCAGTCGATGCATGAAAAGACCGCGGTCCCGGCACTGATCGAGGAGCTGTATACCTTCTTGCGCCAAGCCGATGCGCGCGAGCTCGGCGATCTATTCCGCCGCTTGGATGATGCTTCAGGCGCCGACCGCGAAGCCATCCAGCAAAAGATCGACAATCATATAACCCACGTGGTGCCCATCATCGCGGACATCGATGCCGGTTTTGGTAACGCTGAGGCCACCTACTTATTGGCCAAACAAATGATCGAGGCGGGCGCCTGCTGTATTCAACTTGAAAACCAGGTGTCCGATGAGAAGCAGTGTGGTCACCAGGACGGCAAAGTCACCGTACCGCACGAAGACTTCCTTGCCAAGATCCGCGCCGTCCGTTACGCCTTTCTCGAATTGGGCGTGGACGACGGCGTGATCGTCGCCCGCACCGACTCTCTCGGCGCAGGCCTGACGAAGCAGATCGCTTATACGCGCGAACCCGGCGATCTCGGCGACCAGTACAACGCCTTTCTGGACGCTGAAGAAGTAAGGCCGGAGTCGACGAAAAATGGCGACGTGCTCATCAACAGGGGAGGGAAGCTCGTGCGCCCCAAGCGCCTTGCGAGCAATCTGTTCCAGTTCCGGGAGGGAACGGGTGAAGCGCGCTGTGTCCTGGACTGCATTACTTCCCTCGAAAATGGCGCCGACCTGTTATGGATTGAAACCGAAAAACCTCATATCGGCCAGATCGGCGGCATGGTCAAGGAGATCCGCAGAGCCATTCCAAACGCAAAGCTGGTCTATAACAACAGCCCATCGTTCAACTGGACCTTGAACTTCCGTCAGCAGGTGTTCGACGGCATGGAAGCCGACGGCAAGGATGTCGGTGCCTACGAGCGAAGCAAGCTGATGAGCGCTGAATACGATGATTCGGAGCTGGCGCGAATTGCGGACGAGAAGATCCGCACTTTCCAGGCCGACTCGTCGCGCGAAGCCGGCATCTTCCATCACCTGATTACGCTGCCGACCTACCATACCGCTGCATTGTTGACGGATAAGCTCGCAAAGGATTATTTCGGTGACCAGGGCATGCTGGGCTATGTGGCGGGTGTGCAGCGCAAGGAAATCCGGGAGGGAATTGCGTGTGTCAAACACCAGAATATGTCGGGTTCGGACATTGGCGACGATCACAAGGACTATTTCAGCGGGGAAGCGGCGCTGAAGGCCGGAGGAAAACACAACACCATGAATCAGTTCTGACGGCACGCGAGATTGGACGTCGGCCGATCGCGGCGTCCACATCCTCAACCAAATCCTGGAGTGAAAATGAATAATGCAAATACGATCCCGGGAAGCAGTCACGCGCTTGTCCCGGCAAGCGATGACGTGACGGGCGGCGGTTCGGGCGATCATCACCATATCCACGCCGACCTGCATATCCGGCCCGTACGCGAAACCGCAGTTCATGGCGAGCACCCTGCCAATGACATCATGCGCTCGGTTGGACGCGTAGGGATCATCGGCGCGAACAGCATCGGCATCGGCATCGCCAGAGGCGTGCTCAATGCCGACATCCCGGTAACGGTTTTTGACAAGAGGGATACGCTTGATCAGGGGCTGGCGCTGCTTCGCTCGGCTTATGAAACCTCGGTGAAGAGCGGGACGCTGGCTGAAGACAAGCGCGATAGGCGCCTTGCGCTGTTTTCCGCCACCGTGAAGTTTCATCACCTGAAAGACTGCGATCTCATCATCGAAGTGATGCATATCGAAGCGGAAGTTCGGGAAAAGTTCTTTCGATGGCTGGACGAAATTGGCAAACCAAGCGCGGTTCTGGTAGCAAACGTCTCCGGTGCCTCCCTCGACCGTGTTGCCCGCTTCACGAGGCGACCCGCCGATGTGCTGGGCCTGCATTTTTCGGGTCCTGATGATTTGTCGGAGAGTCCAGGCCTGGTTCGCGGAAGAGATACATCGAGAGAGACCTATGCTACTGCGGCCGGGCTCCTCGCCGAGATCGGCATCATCAAAGCATCATGAGCCTGGCATAAACCGGATGATCTTCCATCGAGGAGGGTCATCTTTCGTTTAAGCCATTTGTCGGATACTCCCGAGCCTGGTACAGCAAGCGCATGTCTGCGCCCGCTAGGAAAGCATGCCGCAGGCGCGAACCCCTGGCGCATTCTCGCTCCTCCGCTGCCGCAGGAAAAACCGCAGCATTTCCCTGCTGGCATCGGGACCGGTCGGCTCGGTATAGCTGCCGCGCCGGTTGCCGCCGCACCAGGCATGTCCGACACCGTGGACGGTCCAGTGTTCGGCCAGGATGCGCCCGCCGTGTCCCTTGTGAACGTGCCGGGTGAACCCGCGCCCGGCGGCGTTGCCGGTTTCTGTCGATGACGACAGCGCTGCCTGCCTGTGCGGCATCTGCGCCGAATAGCAGTCGACGCTTTGCTGCACCACGGCGGCACTGTTTTTCGGGTGCACGGTGAAGTCCAGGTCACCATGGAAGACGATGATCGGCACGCTGGGCTGGGGCGCTTCATGTACCGGCGCTTGCGGAATGCCGCCGTCGCGCATGGCCAGCACCGCGGCATAACGATCGGTGGCGCTGCCATGGGCCAGGCCGGAATGGCAGCCCACGGCGGCGAACAGCTCGGGATAGGTCCTGCCGAGGATGATCGCCATCGCGCCTCCCGCGGACAGGCCGGCAACGTACACGCGCCTCTTGTCGACCGCGTAGTCCGCCATGACTTTTAGCGTAAGGCCGGCGATCAGGGCGGGTTCTCCGCGGCCGCGATGATGGTGGGCGTCGTCGAACCAGTTCCAGCATCGGCTCCAGTTGGCGTCGGACGACTGTTCGGGATAGGCCACGATACATCCATATTCTTCTGCCAATTCGTTCATGCCGGTGCCGAGGGCGAAGTCGTTTGCGTCCTGCCCGCCGCCATGGAGCATGACGAGCAGCGGCAGCGGGGCGCCGACGTAGCCGCTGGGGATGAACAGCTTGTAGCGCAGGGATCTGGCGTCGCCGTCGTAACGGCCTGAAATGAAATCGCCGGCGTCCTGTGAGGCGGCGGGAACGAATGGCGTGAGGGCGAGGGACGACCATGCGTCCAACATCGTACTTAGCATATGCGACTCCTTGTAAGCGCTGAGTCTTTGACCCTTTGCGCCAGTGTCACACGATGGTGCGCCGCAGCAAAGGGATCACTGGGCCGTCTGCGCGTAGGACGTCATGCCAGAGAAAGGTCAAGATGCGCTGGCAGCGCCAGCAACACTGCGGTACGGTAAGCTTCGGTTTCTGTGCCGTGGAAACACATAGTTGCAAGGATCGGATTGCAGTCCCATCACACATGTTGTAGCATCGATATGGAATTAACATGAACGATGAGGCATGCTTTACCGGCACAGCGGACGCAGGAATGCCGGCATAGCAGGCCAGCTCGCCACTGCCGTTTCGGAACTCATCCATGCCGGACACGTACGGATCTCCCCACGCAAACGACACGGTGCACACCTACGCAATGGGTGAGCGTGCGGATTATCTCGAATTCGATATTCGCGACCAGAGCGTTCGAACGCCCCTCGCGCGGCCGCATCGCCATGAATTTTTCCAGATCATGGTCACGCTCGAGGGCGAAACACAGCAGACGGTCGGCGGCGCGGTGCGTCCGGTCGGGCGCGGCACGCTGACCTTCGTGCTGCCTTACCGCGTCCACTTGGTGCCATTGCCGGCCGGTTCGCGTTTTATCGTCATCAATTTTTCCCAACGCTTCCTGCGTCCCGACCTCGACGTCGATCCGCTCGACCTGGAGGATGTCCCGGTGTCGCGGGTGCCGGAGCTGGCGCCTTTCCTGTACCAGGAGTACACGGACTTCCTGCTGGAGGGGAAAGACCTTGCCGATACCGAGGCACTGCTCGCGCAAATGATTGAGGAAAACTCGCGGCGCGGTTTTGGCTCGCTTGAAATTCTGCGCGGCATGCTTCTCCAGGTGATCGGCCTGACCTGCCGCCGTCATGGCGATCAGTTGCTGCAGCTCTCCAGCCAGAAGACCCGCTCGGCCGGCCGCCGCGAGGCATTGCTGCGCGTGGCGCGCTATATTCGCGACAACCTGTCCCGCGAACTGAGCCTGACGGAAGCGGCAGCGGCGGCATTCCTGTCTCCGAACTACCTGGCGCATTTGCTCAAGAACGAGGTCGGCAAGACCTTCACCGACATGGTCACGGAACGGCGCATGGAGCGCGCGCAGGAACTGCTCGCCAATACGCCAATGCGCATCGCAGACGTCGCCCACGCATCCGGATTCGCCGACGAAGGCTACTTCACACGCCGATTCCGGCAATGGTTCGGCACGACGCCCCGCCAGTACCGTGAAAGCGTGCGCGCAGCCGTCCACCTCGAATCCTGACATCACCGCGGCCCGGCGCCGACTGCCACGGCCATGAGGTCCGAATTTCAAGGTAAAAGTTGTCTTCAGACAGAGAAAACTGAAGGTAGGCAATGTCTCTACTCACCATAGGTCAGCGCGTCGGCCAAAAAGCCTGAAACTCCCGATACTCGACAATCCTGTCCCTGTTCACTGCGTCGACAGCAGTGATACTTTGGATTCGCTGCATCCCCGGATAAAAAGCACTGCAGATGCGATGCCGGAAACGCACGAATTCAAGAAAGAATTCGCTGCCTGAGGAAATAAAACATTAGGAGACAACATGCTGACTGCAACGGAGCCCGGAGTAAGTTCGCTCAGCGGTGAAGCCGGGCACCGCCCAGCGAACCGCAAATGCCTGTTTTTCATGCTGGGGTGGGCGCTGCTTGCCTTATCCTTTTTCCTGCCGGCGCCCGAGGGCATGCCGCACCAGGCGATGCTGACCCTCGGCGTGATGAGCGTCGCCGTGGTGTGGTGGGTCACGGAAGCCATGCCGGTACCGGTCACGGCGATGATGTTGCCGGTGCTCTTGCACGCAGTCGGCATCATCGACCTGAACAAGTCGATGAGCCAGGCCTTCGGCGACAGTTTCGTTCCCTTCCTCATCGGTGTGCTCGCGCTCTCCGTGGCATTTACCCGCTCGGGCCTGGGCAAACGCGTAACCTACCTGCTGCTGTCCTTGTCCGGCACCTGCGTCAAGCCGGTCCTCGCGATCTACATGGGCGTCTCCTTCATCGCCTCGATGTTCCTCAGCGACGTGGCCGTGGTCGCGATGATGCTGCCGATCAGCGTCGGCCTGCTGCGTTCGGCCAACGTGAAGCCGGGCGAGAGCAATTTCGGCCGGGGCCTGATGATGACGATCATGCTGGGCTCGACGCTCGGCGGGATCGCCACGCCCTCGGGCGTCACGGCCAACATCATCACGATGAGCTTCCTGACGAAGAACGCCGGCATTCACGTTTCCTTCCTCGACTGGGTCCTGCTGGGAACGCCGATCGCGGTGGCGATCACGGCGGTGGCCTATTTCCTGATCCTGAAGATGTTCAAGCCCGAAATGAAGGAACTGCCCTTCGGTAAGGAGCGCATCAGGGAGGAGCTGCGCGAGATGGGCCGCTGGAGCAGCGCGGAGGTCACGACGATGGTGGTGTTCGTGCTCGGCGCCGGCCTCTGGCTGAGCGGCGACTGGAACAAGCTTCCGATCTCCCTGGTCTCGCTCATCATCCTCGGCCTGCTGTCGGTGCCGCGGCTGGGCGCCTTCGAGTCCTGGAGCCCGATCGAGAAGGGGATCGAGTGGGGCGCGCTGCTGCTGGTGGTGGGCGGCTTCACGCTCGGCATGGCGGCCAAGGAGAGCGGCCTGGCGACCTGGGTGGCGCAGAGCGCGCTCGGACCGATGGCCGAGCTGCCGCTGTGGCTGCAGCCCTTCGCCGTCACGGTGCTGGTCGCCATCGATTCGCTCGGCTTCTCCAGCTTCGGCGCTTCGGCGGCCGTGAATGCACCCTTCGTCATCGCTTATGCGCAGCAGCACAACTTCCCGGTGCTGGCCCTGGCGATGGCGTCCGGCTTCGCGGCCTCCACCCACTTCATCCTGGTCACCGAAAGCCCGTCGTTCGTGCTGCCCTATGCGTACGGCTATTTCAGCTTCAAGGACCTGTTCAAGATCGGCAGCATCCTCACCGTGCTCAGTGCCGTGATCATCGCGGCCGGGCTGGTCCTGTTCGGGATGCCGGAAGGGCAGGTGACGGCCAAGCCCGTGCCGGCCCACGCCGTCTCCGCCGCGCAGCACCATTGAACGGTGGCGGCGAGTCCGCGCCGTGTTCGACAGCCGCCTCCACACGAGGCGGTTTTTTTTCGTGCCGGTGCAATGCATGCGCCGCGGCACGGCCACCCGGGAATCACATCGGTGGATTGTCCCAGACTTGCACACTTGCCTGCATTGTCGGGGATATGCCGCCCGGGATTTAATGACGTTACCGGACATGCGAAGCTGCGCCTGACGGACGGAGACGACATTTCACATCAATAGAGGAGCATGATCATGGCAGCAGTATTGGAATCGCCCCAGCAAACCGCAGCGACCCAGGCGAAGGCCGGGCACGATGACCGTTACCAGATTCCGGCAACGATGAAGGCGTGGGTGCTCGGCGCCCCCGACGAACTGACCCTGGTCGAGAAACCGGTGCCGGAGCCGGGTCCCGCCGAGGTGCTGGTGCGTATCGATGCGATCGCGGTGTGCGCCACCGACCTCGAGATCATCAAGCATGGGCCGCCGGCGCAGATCCGGGGCGGGCTGCCGTTCAACAAGGGCTTCACTCCTGGTCACGAGTACATGGGCACCGTGGTCAAGCTGGGGCACGGCGTCGACGAGTACAAGATCGGCGACCGGGTCGCGGTCGAAGTGCATGCCGGCTGCGGCCGCTGCGAACGCTGCCGCGAAGGGATGTACACCTCCTGCCTCAACTACGGCAAGAACTACGGCGAGGTCGACAAGGGGCATCGCGCCAACGGCTTCACGACCGACGGCGGCTTTGCCGAGTACGCGATCAATCACATCAACACCATGGTGCACGTGCCGCACCACATGAGCGACGAGGAAGCGACGCTGATCGTCACCGCCGGCACCGCGATGTACGGACTCGATGTGCTGGGCGGCCTGATCGCCGGCCAATCGGTGGTGGTCACCGGCCCCGGTCCGATCGGCCTGATGGGGGTGGGCGTGGCCAAGGCGCTGGGCGCCGACCAGGTGATCCTGACCGGCACCCGCGACAACCGCCTCGAGATGGGCCGCAAGCTGGGCGCCGACCACACCATCAACGTCACGCACGAGGACGCGGTCGAGCGCGTGCGCGAAATCACCGGCGGCGGCGCCCATTACGTGCTCGAATGCTCGGGCGCGCCGAACGCCATGAACGACGCCGCGCGCATGCTCAAGCGCGGCGGACGCATCTGCCTGGCCGCCTTCCCGCAGCAGCCGGTGCCGGTGGACGTGGCCTACCTGGTGCGCAACAACATCTACGTGTTCGGCATCCGCGGCGAGGGCAAGAGCGCCACCCACCGCGCCGCCTCGCTGATGGGCATGAACCGCTTCCCGGCCAAGCTGATCCACACGCACACCTTCCCGCTGGACGAGGTGCCGACTGCGCTCCGGTACGCGCGCGAGCGCATCGACGATGCGATCAAGGTCGTGGTCACGATGAAGCACTAAGGCAGGCAACAGGGCTGGCAACGGAGAGGATGGCGGAGACTATGCTTAGTTGGGACAACTACATTTCGGCGGCGAGCCTGGACGAAGCGTTCGCGCACCTGGCGCGCTACGGCGACAGGGCCCGGGTGATCGCGGGCGGGACCGACCTGTTCACCTGGGCGCGCGAGGGGCGGGCCGGCGACGTGCACTACGAGGCCCTGGTCGACGTCACCCGCATCGCTCCGCTGTCCGGCGTGCGGATGGAGCAGGGACGCCTGCGGATCGGCGCCAACACGACGATCGCCGAGTTCCTGCGCCACCCGCTGCTGTTGCAGCACGCACCGGTGCTGCGCCGTTGCGCGATCTGGTTCGCGGACGACCAGATCCGCGAGCAGGCGACGGTCGGCGGCAACCTGGTGAACGCCTCGCCGGCCGGCGACGCGATGCCGCCGCTGCTCACCCAGAACGCGAGCGTGACGCTGTGGCGCCACGAGGCGGGCGAGCCGAGGTCGCGCACGCTGGCGCTGGCCGACTACCTGCAGGGCCCCGGCAAGACCGCGATGGCGCCGGGCGAGCTGCTGGGCCACATCGAGCTCGAGCCCGCGGGCGCCTACGGCACCGCGTTCGAGAAGGTCGGGCACCGCCGCTCGCTGGTGATCTCGACGGTTTGCCTGGCCGTGCTGGCGCGGCTGGATGCGAGCGGCGTCCGCTTCCACGACGTGCGGATCGCGATCGGCGCGGTCGGTCCCGTGGCCATGCGCCTGCCGGAAGTCGAGCGCCTGCTGGCGGGGCGCGAGATCGGCGCCGAGCTGATCGCGGATGCGGCGCAGATGGCCGAACACCATGTGCGTTCGCGCAGCCGGGTCGAATACCGGCGCGAGGTGCTGGTCAACTTTGTCGAGCGGGGCATCGTCAACGCCCTGCAGGAGTGCGGCTTCGCGGTCGCGCGCGATGCCGGACACGGCGAGGAGGTATCCCATGCATGAAGCAAGAATAAGCATGACGGTCAATGGCCGTCTGGTCGAAAAGCGCTGCGAGCCGCATTTGCGCCTGCTCGATTTCGTGCGCGACGAGCTGCACCTGACCGGCAACAAGGAAGGCTGCGGGGCCGGCGAATGCGGCACCTGCTCGATGTTCGTCGACGGCAAGCTGATCAAGAGCTGCCTGACCCCGGCCGCCAAGGCGCAAGGCTGCAAGGTCGACACCGTCGAGGGCCTGGCCGACCACGAAAGCGGCGAGCTGACCGTGCTGCAGAAGGCCTTTCATCGCACCGGCGCCTCGCAATGCGGCTTCTGCATCCCGGGCATGGTGATGGCCGCGACCTCGACGCTGCGCCGCAATCCCCACGCCAGCCTGGACGAGATCAAGGAGGGCCTGTCCGGCAATATTTGCCGTTGCACCGGCTACCAGAAGATCTTCGAGGCGGTCGAACTGGCGCGCGACGTCCTGAACGGCAGCAGGCCGCCGGCCGCGCTGGACGAGGAAAAAGTCGAGGGCGACTTCATGGGGGCCAGCTATCGCCGGCTCGACGCGCCTTCCAAGGTCGCCGGCCGGCTGCAGTACGCCGCCGACATGTCGCTCACGAACATGCTGCACATGCAGGTGCTGAGGAGCCCCGTGCCGCACGGGCGCATCGAGCTGCTCGACGTGTCCGAGGCGCGCGCGATGCCGGGCGTGGAAGCCGTGATCACCTGCGACGACGTGCCAGGCAAGGACGGCTTCGGCGTGTTCTACCACGACCAGCCGGTGCTGGCGCGCGGCGTGGTGCGCCATACCGGCGAACAGATCTGCGCGGTGGTGGCCGGGAGTCCGGCCATCGCGCGCGCGGCGATCAGGAAGATCAAGCTGCGCATCGCGCCGCTGCCGGGCGTGTTCGACCCCGAGGAAGCCATCGGTCCGGGCGCACCGCAGCTACACGAGGCCTACCCGGGCAACCTGTGCAAGCACACCAGGATCCGCAAGGGCGACGTCGAGCAGGGCTTCCAGCAGGCCGACTATGTGTTCGAAGACGTGTTCCGCACCCAGGCGATCGAGCACGCCTACCTCGAGCCGGAGGCGGGCGTCGCCTGGCTGGATCCGGACGGCACGGTCGTGGTGCATTCGCCGAGCCAGAACATCACCCACCATCGCCACATGCTTGCCACGATCCTGAACCGGCCGATCAACAAGGTGCGCATGGTGATGAGCGCGATCGGCGGCGGCTTCGGCGGCAAGGAAGACATGATCTACCAGGGCATGCTGGCGCTGGCCGCGATCAAGACCCGGCGCCCGGTCAAGCTGGTGTTCACGCGCGAGGAATCGCTCGCCGTATCGGCCAAGCGCCACCCGTTCACGATCCGGTATCGGATGGGCGTCATGAAGGATGGCCGCATCGTCGCCAGCGAAATGAAGATGCTGGCCGACGGCGGCGCCTACGCGATGTCCAGTCCGGCGGTGATGAACAAGGCCTCGATCCTCGGCCCCGGTCCATACCGGATCCCGAATGTCTGGGTCGACGCGATCGCCGTCTATACCAACAACACCCCGAGCGGCGCGTTCCGCAGCTTTGGCGCCTTCCAGTCCGAGTTCGCGACCGAGGCGATGCTCGACCAGGTGGCCGAACACCTGAAGATGGATCCGATCGAGCTGCGCCGCGTCAACGCGATGCGCGACGGCGCCAACACGCACACGCAGCAGGATATCGTCCGTTCGGTCGCGCTCCTGAAGTGCATCGATGGCGCGGCCGAGGCCGCGCAATGGGAGCCGGGCGTCCCGCACCGCGAGGCGCTCGGGCAGCAGCGCCGCGACCTCGGGCTGGCCGGCGCCCGCGCACCATGCGAACTGGGCGCCCGCCTGCCGAAACACGAGGCCAGGGCGGCCGGGCCGCAGGTCCAGCAACAGCAGGCGCAGGAGGTGGAGCAATGAAGAAGCGTGGACGCGGCATGGCCTGCGGCTGGTACGGCATCGCGCGCACGGCGGCGATGGACCGGGCCGCCGCCTGGGTCGAACTGGATGACGGCGGCACGGTCAAGGTGATGACCGGCGTGACGGAACTGGGCGAAGGCATCCTGACGGTGCTGTGCCAGGTCGCCGCCGACGAGATGGGCGTCACGCCCGAGGACGTCACGCTGGGCGACAACGACACGGCGCGCGTGCCGGAGGCCGCGCACGCGGGCGCGACCCGCCAGACCTACATGATCTCGAATGCGGTGGCGCTGGCCTGCCGCGACGCGATGGCCAAGTTCAGGGAGGCGATGGCCAGGCGCTGGGAGGTGGCGCCGGAGCGCATCCACGCCCGCCACGGACGCTGCTGGGCGGACGATCCGCACAATCGCCACGAGTGCACGATGTCGGCGGCGGTGCACGCGCTCAAGTTCGAGCACGGCATCGTGATCGTCGGCAGCGGCCTGTACTCGTCGCAGCACACGGCGCTCGATCCGGCCGACGGCCATGCGACGCCATGGAAGTCCTATGTCTGGGGCGCCCAGATCGCCGAGGTCGAAGTCGACACCGATTCCGGCGAGGTGCAGGTGCTGGGCGTCTGGGCCGCGCACGACATCGGCCGGGTGATCAATCCGCGCGGCGTCGAAGGCCAGATCGAAGGCGGCGTGGTGATGGCGGTCGGGCACGCGCTGATGGAGGAGTACAGCCAGAAGGATGGCGTCACCACCACCCCGAGCTTCGCCAAGTACATCCTGCCGACCGCGCTCGACGTCCCGCACGTGACCTCGGTGCTGATCCAGGAGGTCGATCCCAACAACCCGCTGGGCGTGAAGGGCATTGGCGAGCCGGCCATGGTGCCGACCGCGCCGGCGATCGTCAACGCTATCTACGACGCCGTCGGCGTGCGCATCAGGACGCTGCCGGCCACGCCGGAACGCGTGCTGGAGGCGCTGCGTCACAAAGGCCGTCAACAGACCCTGAAAATTACGGAGCGGGCACCAGCATGAACAAACCATTCAGTGTAGGCGGCGCGAGCACGGCGCGGCTGGCGGAAATCGACGCGACCCTCGAGCGCGCCCGGGCCATCGCGGCCGCCGGCGGTCTGGAAGCGGCGCTCGCGACCGGGACCCTGCCGGCGCGCATGCAGGTGACCCTGGCCGAAGGCCTGGTCCTTGGCCTGCTCAAGCAGGGCGTCACCAAGTACCTGGCGATCTTCGGGCACGGCTCGACCCACATCGGCGAGGTGCTGCGCCAGTACGACGAAGCCGGCGTGACGCGTACCTTCAACTTCCGCAACGAAGTGGCGATGGCCCACGTGGCCACCGCACTGGCCTGGCAGTACGGCGAGACACCGGCGGTGGTCACCTCGATCGGGCCGGGCGGCTTGCAGGCGATGGCCGGCGCGCTGGCGGCCGCGTCGAACGGCGTGGGCGTCTATCACATCTATGGCGACGAGACCACCCATGGCGAGGGCTACAACATGCAGCAGGTTCCGCGCCGCCGCCAGGGCATCTACGGGCAGATGGCCGCGCTGCTGGGCGAATCCTACGTGCTGCACACGCCCGAGGCATTGCGCGACGCGCTGCGCCGCGGCACCCAGACCGTGCACGACCCCTACAAGGCCGGTCCCTTCTTCCTGCTGGCGCCGATCAACACCCAGCCGGCCACGCTGGCGCTCAACCTGGCCGCCTTGCCCGAGCGGATGAAGCTGCCGCGCCAGGCGCTGGCCGACAGCCAGGACCTGGAACAGGCCGCCGCGCTGATCCGCGACGCGCGCCGGATCGTCATCAAGGCCGGCGGCGGTTCGCGCCGTTTCGCAGCCGAGCTGCGGGCGCTGGCGGAGCGCATCGGCGCGGCGGTGGTGCTGTCGCCCGGCTCGACCGGGGTGCTGCCGCACCGGCATCCGCAGAATATGCACGTCGGCGGCAGCAAGGGCTCGATCAGCGGCAACTTCGCGATGCAGAACGCCGACCTCCTGATCGCCATCGGCACCCGCGCCGTCTGCCAGGCCGACTGCTCCGGCACCGGCTACCCGCAGGTCCGGGCGGTCGTCAACATCAATGGCGACCCGCTCGACGCCACCCACTACAACCGCACGCTGGCGCTGATCGGCGACATCGGCGCGGTCGTCCGGCAGCTCGCCGAGGCGGTGGGCGCGGTGCCGCCGGAACAGCACGCGCCATGGCTGCAGGCCTGCGCCGCCAGCAAGGCCGAATGGCTGGCGTTCTCGAAACAGCGCTTCGACGCGCCGCCGCTGGCCGACGCCGCCTGGCAGCGTCCGGTGCTGACCCAGCCGGTGGCGATCAAGACCGTGGACGACTTCGCCAGGGAAGTCGGCGCCGTCAAGTACTTCGACGCCGGCGACGTCCAGGCCAACGGCTTCCAGATCGTCGAGGACGACGCGCCGTTCCAGACCTTCACGGAAACCGGCGCCTCCTACATGGGCTTCGCGACCAGCGGCATGGTGGCGGCGGGCCTGGCGCAGCGGCCCGCGTATCCGATCGCCTTCACCGGCGACGGCTCGTTCATGATGAATCCGCAAGCCCTGATCGACGCGGTGGAGCACGGCACCCGCGGCATGATCGTCATCTTCGACAACCGGCGCATGGCCGCGATCAGCAGCCTGCAGCATGCCCAGTACGGGCGCGAGTTCCGCACCAGCGACTCGGTCGCGGTCGACTACGTGCGGCTGTGCTCGAGCGTGCAGGGCGTATGCGCGCTGTGGGGCGGCGCCACGCGCGAGGAGCTGGCGGCGGCGCTGCGCGCGGCGCATGCGCATCCGGGCCTGTCGGTGGTCCACGTGCCGGTGTATGCCGGCGAGGATCCGCTTGCGGGGATGGGGGCCTATGGTTCCTGGAACGTCGGCAACTGGGTGGACGAGGTACAGGCGCGCTACCACACGCTGGGCCTGTAGCCGGTCGCCGGTTGCCGCGTCGCCGTCCGGGCCGCCTTTCGAGGCGGCTTTTTCGTTTTGCGGCGGGCGGAACGCGTGCCCGGCGGATCGGTGGATAGTCCCAGAGTTTCACATTTGGCGACATTGTTGCGGCTGGGCCGGCGCGGTTTAATGGAGTCACCAGAAAAGAGGAGACGACGCATGAAGCGCGAGCAGCTTGGCCTGTATGCCGATTACGGCCTGTACATCGATGGAGTCTGGCGCGCCGCCACCGGCGGCGGCGTACGCGAGGTGCTGGATCCTGCCACCGAGACGGCGGTCGGGGTGATTCCGGTGGCGCGGCAGGAAGACCTGGACGCCGCCCTGGACGCGGCCCGGCGCGCCTTCCGCAGCTGGGCCGCGACCTCGCCATGGGAGCGCTCGGCCATCCTGCGCGGCGCGGCCGGGCACCTGCGCGCCCGCGCCGCGCAGATCGCCGTGCTGATGTCGTCCGAGACCGGCAAGCCGGTGGCCGAGGCGCAAGGGGAAGTGGGCGCGGCGGCCGAGCAGTTCGAGTGGTACGCCGAGGAAGCCAAGCGCATCTACGGCCAGTCGATCGAGGCGCGTGAACCGGACGTGCGGATGGCGGTGCGCTACCAGCCGGTCGGCGTGGTCGCCGCCTTCACGGCCTGGAACTTCCCGGCGCTGCTCCCCGCGCGCAAGATTGCGGCGGCGCTGGCGGCCGGCTGCACCGTGATCGTCAAGCCCGCCAGCGAAGCTGCCGGCTCCTGCATGGCGCTGGTACAGGCCTGCATCGATGCCGGCCTGCCCGCCGGCGCCCTCAACCTGGTCACCGGCGACTCCGGTTTCATTTCCGAATACCTGCTGCGCTCGCCGGTGGTGCGCAAGGCCTCGCTGACCGGCTCCACGCCGGTCGGACGGCGCCTGCTGGAACTGGCCGCGCAGGGCATCAAGAAGGTGTCGATGGAGCTGGGCGGCCATGCGCCGGTGCTGGTCTTCGAGGACGCCGACGTCGAGCACGCGATCCGCACCTGCGCCGCCTTCAAGTTCCGCAATTGCGGACAGGTGTGCGCATCGCCGACCCGCTACTACGTCCACGACAGCCTCTATGAACGCTTCTGCGAAGGCTTCGCGGCCGCGGCCAGCCGGCTCAGGCTGGGCCCGGGCCTCGACCCGGCCACCCAGATGGGGCCACTGGCCAACCGGCGCGGCTTCGACAATGCCGCGCGCCTGGTCGAGGACGCGCTCGGCCATGGCGCGACGCTGATGACCGGCGGCGGCCGCCCCGCGGGCATGGACAGGGGCTTCTTCTTCAGCCCGACCGTCCTGAAGGATGTACCGCAGCACGCGGCCATCATGCAGCACGAGCCATTCGCGCCGATCGCGCCGATCGCGCCGTTCTCGAGCTTCGACCAGGCCATCGAACTGGCCAACTCGACGCCCTACGGCCTGGCCAGCTACCTGTTCTCGCGCTCGCTCAAGACGGCCACCCTGGCCAGCGAAGCGATCGAGGCCGGCATGGTCGGCATCAACGACATGGCGATCGCCAGCGCCGAGATGCCCTTCGGCGGCGTCAAGGAAAGCGGCATGGGTCGCGAAGGCGGCGCGCTCGGGATCAGGGACTACCTGGAACCCAAGTTCATCAAGACCCGGCTGCTGTAAAAGGAGACAAAGATGGATGAAAAGATCAATCCCGGCGCCGAAGACCAGCAGCATGGACTGGGGCGTGGCCTGACCAACTACGGCGACCGCGGCTTCGCACTCTACCTGCGCCGCTCGTTCTTCAAGTCGATGGGCTATTCGACCGACTTGCTGAAGAAGCCGATCATCGGCATCGCCACCAGCCCGTCCGGCTACAACAACTGCCACCGCTCGATGCCCGAGCTGGTCGAGGCGGTCAAGCGCGGGGTGCTGGCGGCGGGCGCGCTGCCGATCGACTTCCCCACCATTTCCCTGGGCGAGGTGTACCTGAATCCGACCAGCATGATGTTCCGTAACCTGATGTCGATGGACGTCGAGGAAATGGTGCGCGCCCAGCCGATGGATGCGGTCGTGCTGATCGGCGGCTGCGACAAGACCGTGCCCGCGCAACTGATGGGGGCGGCCTCGGTCGACCTGCCTGCGGTGCAGCTGGTGACCGGACCGATGATGACCGGCCGCCACCAGGGCGAGCGCCTGGGCGCCTGCACCGACTGCCGCCGCTACTGGGCCGATTTCCGCGGCGACCGCATCAGCCGCCAGCAGATCGACCAGGTCGAGGGTCGCCTGGCCACCACCTCCGGCACCTGCGCGGTGATGGGCACGGCCAGCACCATGGCCTGCATCGCCGAGACGCTGGGCATGTCGCTGCCCGGCACCGCGGCGATTCCGGCGGTGCACGCCGACCGCCTGCGCGCCGCCGAAGCCAGCGGCGCGCTGGCGGTGCAGCTGATCCACAAGCCGATCAGGCCATCGCAGATCATCACCGAAAAGTCGGTCGAGAATGCGCTGCGCGTGCTGCTGGCGCTGGGCGGCTCGACCAACGCCATCATTCACCTGACCGCGGTCGCCGGCCGGCTCGGCATCAAGATCCCGCTGCGCCGCCTGAACGAACTGTCCGACACCACACCGGTGCTGGTCAACCTGAAGCCGACCGGCGAAAACTACATGGAAGACTTCCACGCCGCCGGCGGCATGTCGGCCGTGCTGCGCGAACTGCGTCCGCTGCTGCACCTGGACACGCTGTCCGTCACCGGCGAAACGCTGGAACAGCGCCTGGACGCCGAGCGCGAGCTGTGGACCGACCGCCGGGTGATCCGCACCTGCGAAGAGCCGATCGAGCCGGAGGGCGGCCTGGTGGCGCTGTTCGGGTCGCTCGCGCCTGGCGGCGCGATCCTGAAGCGCTCGGCGGCCGACAAGAAGCTGTTCGAGAAGGAAGGACGGGCGGTCGTGTTCTCCTCGCTGCAGGACCTGGCCGACCGCATCGACTCGCCCGACCTGGACGTGAGCGCCGACGACATCCTGGTGCTGCAGAACGCCGGCCCGACCAGCGGCAGCGGGATGCCGGAAGCCGGCTACCTGCCGATTCCACTGAAGCTGGCGCGCGCCGGCGTCAAGGACATGGTGCGCATCTCGGACGCGCGCATGAGCGGCACCGCGTTCGGCACCATCGTCCTGCACGTGACGCCGGAAGCCTGCCAGGGCGGGCCGCTCGGCCTGGTGCGCAACGGCGACCGTATCCGGCTGTCGGTGAAGGACCGCTGCATCGACCTGCTGGTCGACGAAGCGGAGCTGGCGCGACGCCGCGCGGCGAATGCCGGACAGGCGGCGCCGACGAAGCCGGCGCGCGGCTACGCCAAGCTGTACATGGAACACGTGCTGCAGGCCGACCAGGGCTGCGACTTCGACTTCCTGCGGGGCGAGGATAAGCGCAACGATCGGTAGCACCGCTCGAACAATCGGGAGACAGACATGATGATAGGTATTCCTGCCGCCACGCGGCCGGGAGAGCGGCGTGTTGCCGCGACGCCGGAAACCGTCAAGAAGCTGGTGGCCGCCGGACATGAGGTGGTGGTCGAGTCGCACGCGGGGCTGGCCAGCAGCGTCACCGACGAGATGTACCGGCAGGCCGGCGCGCGCATAGGCGAGCCGCATGAGGCCTACGGCGCCGGCCTGGTGCTGACGGTGGTGTCCCCGAGCCCGGCCGAGCTGCGCATGATGCGGCCGGGTGCGGTGCTGGTCGGGATGCTCGGCCGCTTCGACGAGGAGAACGTCGCGCGCCTGGCCGATGCCCGCCTGACCGCGTTTGCGCTCGAGGCGGCGCCGCGCACCACCCGGGCGCAGTCGATGGACGTCCTGTCCTCCCAGGCGAACATCGCCGGCTACAAGGCCGTCATGCTGGCCGCCAACCTGTACCAGCGCTTCATGCCGATGCTGATGACCGCCGCCGGCACCGTCAAGGCGGCGCGCGTGCTGGTGATGGGGGCCGGCGTGGCCGGCCTGCAGGCGATCGCCACGGCAAAGCGCCTGGGCGCGGTGATCGAAGCCTCCGACGTGCGCCCGGCCGTCAAGGAGCAGGTCGAGTCGCTCGGCGCAAGATTCATCGATGTGCCTTTCGAGACCGACGAGGAGAGGGACATCGCGCAAGGTGCGGGCGGCTATGCGCGCCCGATGCCGCCGTCCTGGCTGGCGCGCCAGTCGGCGCTGGTGGCTGAACGCATCAGGCAGGCCGATATCGTGATCACCACCGCCCTGATCCCGGGACGCAAGGCGCCCCTGCTGGTCACGCAGGCGATGGTCGAATCGATGAAGCCGGGCTCGGTGATCGTCGACATGGCGGTCGAGCAGGGCGGCAACTGCGCGCTGTCGCAGCTGAACCGGACCGTGACCGAGTACGGCGTGCACATCGTCGGCGAGCCGAACCTGGCGGCGCTGCTCGCGGCCGACGCTTCCTCGCTGTACGCGCGCAATGTCCTCGATTTTCTCAAGCTCGTGCTCGACAAGGAAGGGCGCTTCGCCCTGAACCGCGACGACGACATCGTCGCCGCCTGCCTGTTGTGCGCGGACGGCACGGTCGAACCACACTAGGAGGCCATCATGGAAATCAGTCACACGATCATCAACCTCATCATCTTCGTGCTGGCGGTCTACGTCGGCTACCACGTGGTCTGGACCGTCACCCCGGCGCTGCACACGCCGCTGATGGCGGTCACGAATGCGATCTCGGCGATCGTCATCGTCGGCGCCATGCTGGCGGCCGGGTTGACCGAAGGGGCGCTCGGCCAGGCCATGGGCACGCTGGCCGTGACGCTGGCCGCGGTGAACGTGTTCGGGGGATTCCTGGTAACCCAGCGCATGCTGGCGATGTTCCGCAAGAAGGAGCCGAAGGCAGTCGCGAAGACCGAAGCCGGGGCGGGCGCGCCGGCCGGCGCCGCGGCGGGAGCGAAAGCATGAACCCGGCCTTCAATCTCGCTTTCGTGAGCATGAACCTGGTGACCATGCTCTACCTGATTGCTTCGGTGTGCTTTATTCAGGCGCTCAAGGGACTGTCGCACCCGGCCAGCGCGCGGCGCGGCAATGCCTTCGGCATGGGCGGGATGGCGATCGCCGCCGTCACGACCGTGGTTCTGATGATGAAGCTGCAGCTCGACGCGGGCGGCAGCGGGCGCGGCCTGTGGCTCGTGCTGCTGGGCGTACTGGCGGGCGGCGGCATCGGCGCCACCCTCGCCCGGCGCGTCGAGATGACCAAGATGCCCGAACTGGTGGCGGCGATGCACTCGCTGATCGGCCTGGCCGCGGTGTGCATCGCGGTGGCGGCGGTCGCCGAGCCCTGGGCCTTCGGGATCGCCGGCCACGCCGCGGCGGTCCCGCTGGGCAACCGCATCGAACTGTTCATCGGCACCTTCGTGGGCGCGGTCACGTTCTCCGGCTCGGTGATCGCGTTCGGCAAGCTGTCGGGAAAGTACGAATTCCGCCTGTTCCAGGGCGCGCCAGTGCGCTACCCGGGCCAGCACATGCTCAACCTGGCGCTGGCGGTGGTCATGCTCGGCGCCGGGCTGGCCTTCGTGCTCGCGCCGGGCGAGCAGCCGGCCTGGATGCCCTTCGTGCTGATGACGGCCATCGCCTTCGTGCTGGGGGTGCTGATCATCATCCCGATCGGCGGCGCCGACATGCCGGTGGTGGTGTCGATGCTGAACTCCTACTCGGGCTGGGCGGCGGCCGGCATCGGCTTCTCGCTGAACAACTCGATGCTGATCATCGCCGGCTCGCTGGTCGGCTCGAGCGGCGCGATCCTCTCGTACATCATGTGCAAGGCAATGAACCGCTCCTTCTTCTCGGTGATCCTGGGCGGCTTCGGTGGCGAAGCCGCCGCGGCCGTCGCCGGCGGCGTCCAGCAGCGGCCGGTCAAGTCGGGATCGGCCGACGATGCCGCTTTCGTGATGGGCAATGCGGAGAGCGTGATCATCGTGCCGGGCTACGGCCTGGCGGTGGCGCGCGCACAGCACGTCCTCAAGGAGCTGACCGAGAAGCTGGCGCACAAGGGGGTCAGCGTCAAGTACGCGATCCATCCGGTTGCCGGGCGCATGCCGGGGCATATGAATGTCCTGCTGGCCGAGGCCGAAGTGCCTTACGACCAGGTGTTCGAAATGGAAGACGTCAACAGCGAGTTCGGCCAGGCCGACGTGGTGCTGGTGCTGGGGGCCAACGATGTGGTGAACCCGGCCGCCAAGGATCCGAAATCGCCGATCGCCGGCATGCCGATCCTCGAGGCCTACAAGGCGCGCACGGTCATCGTCAACAAGCGCTCGATGGCATCCGGCTATGCCGGCCTGGATAACGAGCTGTTCTACATGGACAAGACCATGATGGTGTTCGGCGACGCCAAGAAGGTGATCGAGGACATGGTCAAGGCGGTCGACTAGAGGAGGGCGGGCAGATGGAAAGCCTTGACATGGAAGTATTCGAAAGCGCGCTGGCGTGGCGCCGGGCCGGTCATGCGGTGTCCCTGTACACGGTCGTCGCCACCTGGGGTTCGGCCCCGCGTCCGCCCGGCGCGCTGCTGGCGCTGCGCGACGACGGCCTGGTGGCGGGCTCGGTGTCGGGCGGCTGCGTCGAGGATGACCTGATCGCGCGCATGCGCGCCGGCGACCGTCCGGCCCGCCCGGCCCTGCTCACCTATGGCGTGAGCAAGGAGGAGGCGGCGCGTTTCGGCCTGCCTTGCGGCGGCACGCTGCGCCTGGTGGCGGAGCCGCTCGGCGATCCCGGCTGGATTGCCGAGCTGCTGGCCCGTACCGCCGCCCAGCGGCTGGTGGCGCGCACCCTCGACATGGAGAGCGGCGCGGTCACGCTGGCCGATGCCAGCCGCGGCGACGTGATGCAGTTCGACGGCGGCCGCCTGGTGACGCTGTTCGGACCGCGCTGGCGGGTGCTGGTGATCGGCGCCGGCCAGCTCTCGCGCGCGTTCGCCCAGATGGCGCAGGCGCTCGACTACCAGGTGCTGGTGTGCGACCCGCGCGACGAATACGCGGCGCAGGCCTTGCCCGCCGGCGTGCGATACCTGTCCGGCATGCCCGACGACGCGGTGCTGGCGCTGCAACCCGACGCCCACACGGCCGTCGTGGCGCTGACCCACGATCCCAAGCTGGACGACATGGCGCTGATCGAGGCGCTCAAGTCGCCGGCGTTCTACGTCGGCGCGCTGGGTTCGCGCGCCCACACGGCGCAGCGTCGCCAGCGCCTGGCGCTGTTCGACCTGTCGCAGGACGAGATCGGCCGCCTGCACGGGCCGATCGGGCTGCACATCGGCAGCCGCACCCCGGCCGAGATCGCGGTCTCGATCCTGGCCGAGATGACGGCGGTGCGCCACGGCGTGCCGCTGACGCAGAAGAAGGAAGGATCGGCAGTGGCGGCGGCGCGCACACCGGGAACATGCCCGGCCTGAGCCCGCGCCGCTTCATCGTTGTTTATCGTCGTCGAAGGAGTGATCGATCATGGAAGTCGCCTCTGTACTGAAATCCAAGGGCCACGCCCTGTTCACCGTGACCCCCGATACCCGCCTGTCCGCATGCGTCATCACGATGGCGCAGGAAGACATCGGTTCGGTCGTCGTCATGGCCGGCCGCGAGCTGGCGGGAATCATCACGTTCCGCGAGGTGCTGCAGGTGCTGGCGCGGCGCCAGATCGAATCGCGGACCGGCCCGACGCCGCCGGTTGCGGAACTGCGCGCCGCGGACGTGATGGTCAAGCGCCCGGCGGTGGCCTGGCCCGGCATGGACATCGACGAATTGCGCGACCTGATGCTGGAGCAGCACCAGCGCTACATTCCGGTGCTCGACGGGAAGGAGCTGCTCGGCGTGGTGTCGTATCACGACGTGATGCGCAGCCAGAACGAGTTGCAGAAGTTCGAGAATGCGATGCTCAAGGCCTACATCGCCGACTGGCCCGAACAGGCGACAGCCCAGTAAGCGGCCTCCAGGGAGATACCATGGACCAGAGAGTGGTGGCGCCGGGCGCGGTGCAAACCTATGCGATGGAGGAACGCAGCGCGCACCGCGAGTTCGACATCCGCGACCAGAACGTGCGGGCGCCGCTGACGCAACCGCATCGCCACGACTATTTCCAGATCATGGTGACGCTCGAGGGCACGGCGCAGCAGACCATCGGCGGTTCCGTGCGTCCGCTGCGTCCCGGGACGCTGACCTTCGTGCTGCCCTACCGCGTGCACCTGGTGCCGCTGCCGGCAGGATCGCGCTTCGTCGTTCTCAACTTCGCGCAGCGCTTCCTGCGCCCGGAACTGGACGTCGATCCGCTTGACCTGGAAGACGTGCCGGTCTCGCGCGTGCCGGAGCTGGCGCCCTTCCTGTACCAGGAGTACCTCGATTTCGTGGTCGAGGAAGGGCGGGACCGCGACCATCTGCTTGGCCTGCTCGACCAGATGATCGCGGAGAACCGCGAACGGCGCTTCGGTTCGCTGGAAATCCTGCGCGGGAAGTTGTTGCAGCTGATCGGCCTGACCTGCCGCCGCCACGAGACCGAACTCCTGCGCCTGGCGACCGCGCGCACCAATTCGAGCGGAAGACGCGATGCGTTGTTACGCGTCTCGCGCTACATTCGCGATCACCTGTCCCAGGAAATGTGCCTGACCGACGCGGCCGCCGCAGCCTATCTGTCGCCCAATTACCTGGCGCACCTGCTGAAAAAGGAAATCGGCAAGAGTTTTACCGAGCTGGTCACCGAACGGCGGATGGAGCGGGCGCAGGAGCTGCTGACCAACACCCGGATGCGGATCGCCGAGGTCGCCCACGCGACCGGCTTCGCCGACGAGGGCTATTTCACGCGGCGCTTCCGCCAGTGCTACGGCAGGTCGCCGCGCGCGTTTCGCGAGACCGTGCGCGCAGCGGTCTCGCAGGACAAGGCGTGAACCCGGTCTAGGAGGCCAGCTGCCGCGTCGCCGTACCCGGCCGCACGGGCCCCTGCGAACCGCTCTGGCGCAGCACCGACTGCGCCTGGGTTCCCAGCCGCGACACCGATGTGCGCCGCGAGCCGAGCGCGAAGTCGCTGGGGCGGTTCAGGCCGGTGGCCACCACGGTCACGCGCATCGCGTCGCCCAGCGACTCGTCGAAGACCGCGCCGAACTTGATGATGGCCTCGTCGTTGGTCTGCGTGCAGATCGTGTTCATTACCAGCTTGGTTTCACGCAGTTTCAGCGTCTCCTCCGAAGCGGCGATGTTGACCAGCACCCCGCGCGCGGCGCGCAGGTTCGAGCCGTCGAGCAGGGGACAGGAGATGGCCTCTTCGGCCGCCTTGACGGCGCGGTCGTCGCCGGTGTGCTGGGCAGTGCCCATCATCGCCATGCCGGTCTGGCGCATCACGGTGCGGACGTCCTCGAAATCGACGTTGATCATGCCGGGCACGGTGATGATTTCCGCGATGCCGGTCACCGCCTTGCTCAGCACCTCGTCGGCTGCGGCGAAGGCCTGCTTTTGCGTGATGTCCTCACCGAGCACTTCTTCGAGGCGGCTATTCAGGACGATGATGAGCGAGTCCACGCAGCGCGCCAGCGTCGCGATGCCTTCCTCGGCCACGCGCATGCGCCGCGGACCTTCGAAATCGAAGGGCTTCGACACCACGCCGACGGTCAGGATGCCCAGCTCGCGCGCCACTTCGGCGACCACGGGTGCGGCGCCGGTGCCGGTGCCGCCGCCCATGCCGGCGGTGATGAAGACCATGTCGGCGCCCTTCAGCACATCGGCGATGAGGCTGCGCTCGCGCGTCGCGCTTTCGCGGCCGACGATCGGGTCGCTGCCGGCGCCAAGACCGCTTTCGCCAAGCTGGATTCGTTTCTCGGCCTGGGTGTTCGACAGTGCTTGCGCGTCCGTATTCGCGCAGATGAATTCGAAGGAGGACAGTCCGGAGGAGGCCATATGGCTGATGGCGTTGCCGCCCGCACCGCCTACGCCGATGATTTTGATGACCGTCTCCGGTTGGGGAACTTTTGATTCGGACAAGGAAGACTCCGTGTGAAATTGTGCGATCGGCCGGCCGTGATGATGCCGCCAAGAACGCTGACTGCTGCCGAGCCCATTAGACTACTTGCTGAGGCGCGCACGCGAAAGTTTGTAAACGTTTCAGTCGAAACCATTTGTAATAGCGCGTGCAATTACAGGGAAAGGGTGGCTTGGACCATGCGCGCCCGGAGCCAGCGCGCGCAAAAAAAAAGCCCGCTGCAGGAGCGGGCTGAATCTATTCTTGGAGGAGAATAGAGGAGACAGGAGCTATGTTGCTGCGTCGCAGCAAATTCGTCCAATGGTTGTTGGTGATGTCCGCGATAGATAAAACTGATGACGCTGCCTGCCGGGCATTGGCGTCCGGCTCAGGCCTGGTCGTTCAGCCTGCCGAGCAGTTGCAAGGAGAGGACACCCATTCGTTCCAGGTCGGACGCCGGAAAATCGGCGTAGATCGCGGCGAGCTTCGCGGATACCTCGGGCAAGGCCTGTTCGACAAGGGCGCGTCCGCGCTCGCTCAGGGAAATCATGACGGCGCGCCGGTCGCCCGGCTTCGGGCTGCGCCGGATCAGGTCTCTTGCGACAAGCTCGTCGCAGACACGGGTCAGGTTGGCGGGTTTTTCATGGCAGGCCTCGCTCAGCTCCGTGGCGGTCGAGGTTTCGTCGGCACTGCCGTAAAGAATCGCGAGCACGGTATAGCTGGTGTCGACGAGGTCGTACTTCTTCAAGACCGCGTTGGTCGTGTCGCGCAGGCCCTTCTGCAATTGATAGCTCATCCGGACCAGCCGCATCGGTTCGAGGGCAAAGCCCGGCATCCGGGTGGCGACCCTGCGCAATCGTTCGTCGGTTGGCCCAAAGTCGCTCATGTGCACTCCCTGCTGTCGGCACTGTGCCGTTCGTGATCTGTCTTCAACCGGCATTTTATCAGCCATGCCTCAAACGGTATCGCAAGCCGCTGAAAAGTGATTGGCCGGATCCGCCGCGTCTTCCTACCATGACGGATCGATCACTCTTTCCCGGACCACCCGATGACGATTGCCTCCCGCGCCGCGCCGCTCCTGCTGGCCGTGTGCTTCTCCGCCGCCGCATCCCCGGACTTCGCCAATCCGCTCGTCCCCCGGCGCGCCGACCCGCAGGTCACGCTGGACGCCGATGGCTATTACTACTTCACCGCCACCGTCCCCGAATACGACCGCATCGAGCTGCGCCGCGCGCGCGATCTCGACGGCCTTGGCAAAGCCGAAGCGAAAACCGTGTGGCGCAAGCACCTAGATGGGCCGATGAGCGCGAACATCTGGGCGCCCGAGCTGCACCGGATCGAGGGCAGATGGTATCTCTACTTCACCGCCGGCCGCGCCGACGCGCCTTTCGATGTGCGCCTGTACGTGCTCGAGAACGCCGCCGCGAATCCGATGGAAGGAAAGTGGGTCGAGCGCGGACAGCTCAGGACCGGATGGGAGTCGTTCGCACTGGACGCGACGACCTTTGCCTCGAAAGGGCAGCGCTACCTGGCGTGGGCGCAGCGTCCCCCCGGCGCGGCCAGGCACATGACGGCGGTCTACATTGCCCGGATGGATACGCCGTTGTCGATCGCCGGCCGGGCGGCCTTGCTGACCGCGCCGGAGTACGCGTGGGAGAAAGCAGGATTCGACGTCAACGAAGCGCCGGCCGTGCTGCTGAAGCATGGCCGCGTGTTCATGACCTATTCCGCCAGCGCCACCGATGCGAACTACGCCCTCGGCATGCTGGTCGCGCAGGATGGCGCCGACCTGCTCGATCCGGCCTCGTGGACGAAGTCGCGTGCGCCGGTTTTCGCGAGCAGCGCGGCCAACGGCCAGTACGGACCGGGCCACAATTCGTTCACGACCACCCCGGACGGCCGGACCGACATCCTGGTCTACCACGCGCGCAACTACCGCGATATCGTGGGTGACCCGCTGCGCGATCCGAACCGCGCCGTGCGTGCGCAGCCGATCTCATGGCGGCAGGACGGCATGCCCGATTTCGGCGTGCCGGTCGCCGACCACGGGCCGGTGCATGCGCTTGTGCATCCGGCGCAGCCCTAGCCAGACCGCGGCCGCCACCAGCGGCACCAGCGCGCCCGTCGCCAGGTCGGGATTGAGCGGCAGGCCCAGTGCCTTGGCGGCCTTGCCCGCATAGCCCAGCAAACCGACCACGTAATACGAGATTGCCGCGACCGACAGTCCTTCGACGGCCTGCTGCAGGCGCAGCTGCTGGGCCGTGCGCCGGTCCATCGACTGCAGGATCTGGCGGTTCTGCTCCTCCTGCACGATGCTCACCCGCGTGCGCAGCAGGTCGTTGACGTTGGCGATGCGGCGCCCGAGCGCTTCCTGGCGCGCCGTCACCGCTTCGCAGGTGTTCATCGCCGGCGTCAGGCGCCGTTCCATGAACTCGTCCACCGTCGGCACGCCCTCGATGCGGGTCTCGCGCAGCTCCTCGATGCGCGCCCTGACCAGCCGGTAGTAGGCTTTCGATGCCGACAGCCGGTAGCCGTTATTCAGCGACAGCTTTTCCAGGCGCGCCGCCAGGCGGGTGATCTGCCCCAGCAGGTCCTGCTCGGCGGCGGCGGAGGCGCCGCCCGCCACCATGCGCTCGGCCAGCGTGGCCAGTTCGGCCTCGACGTCGTCGAGCGCCGCCGCCACCGTGCGCGCGACGGGCAGGCCGAGCAGCGCCATCATGCGGTAGGTCTCGATTTCCAGCACGCGCTGGGCCAGGCGGCCGGCTTGCTGGGCGCGCATGTCGACGTCGCGCAGCACGAAGCGCGAAAAGCCGTCGGGCTGGATCGCGAAATCGGTCCACAGCTCGCCGCCCTGCATCACGCGGGCGCCGGCCAGCATGCCGGTGAAGTTCTGCTGCAGCGTGGCCGGATCGGCGGCGCCGCGTTCCAGCACCACGTGCGCGGCCGCCATCAGCGATCCGCGCAGGGCCGCGATCCAGGCTTGCGGCAGGTGCGCGAGCGGCACGCGGTCGAAGCTGTCCGCCGCCGTCGTCCCGGGATCGGGGACGCGCTTTTCGGTGAAGGTGTAGGTGGCGAACTCGGTATGGCATTCCCACTTCAGGCGGAAGCGTCCGAAGTCGTGGAAGAAGTGATTGGCCCCGGCATGCGGCGGCGCCACCCCGAAGTGCCCGCACAGCTGGGCAAGCAGCGCGTGCTGGCTGGGGTAGTGGCTGCTGCGCGAGCCGGACTCGCCGGCCGGGAAGATCGCCAGGTGGGTGAGCGCCTCGGGCGCCTCCAGTTTCAGGAAGGGGCGTGAATGGATCTCGG
The DNA here is from genome assembly GCF_001412595.2 of Massilia sp. WG5. NCBI lineage: Bacteria > Pseudomonadati > Pseudomonadota > Betaproteobacteria > Burkholderiales > Oxalobacteraceae > Massilia > Massilia sp. WG5. The sequence goes on along the minus strand of NZ_CP012640.2, from coordinate 917,139 downwards.
CGGCCAGCGGAATGCGCTGGGCGTGGTTCAGGCTTGCATTCGTCGTCATGGGTGCTCGGGGCCGTTCAGGAAAGCTCATATTAGCAGTCGGCGGTGGCGCAAAGCCAATCAGCTGTTGAAGGCTTCGGATATCGATTTTTCGTATATCTGGAAACGCAAAAGCCCCGGTTCTCATACCGAGACCGGGGCTTTTGCGTTCAGCGGGGACTTCCTGGCCGTCGAGGCTTACATCTTCCAGTGCAAGGCAGCCGAGACCGAACGTCCGATCTGGACCGTACCGAAATTGCTCACCTGTGCGTTACCCGCGTCGCCGAAGTGGTAGTACTGCTGCTGCATCTCGTTGGTCAGGTTGACGCCACTGATATCGACCGTCATGTTTTCGTTGATCTTGTAAGAGATCTGCATGTCGATACTCTTTTCCGGATGACGCCAGATACCAATCGGATTTGCAAACAGGGCGGCTTCATTGCCCGCCAGGAAGCCGGAGCGCCAGACATAGGACAAGCGTGCGCTGACCGGACCCTTTTCGTAAGCCAGGGTGGCGTTGTACGAGTTGTCGGATACGCCGAAGAACGGTGTCTCGAGCTGGGAGACGATGACGCCAGCGTCGTTGGCGTCGGGCACATTCTGCGACGAGTGGAGGTGCGTAAAGCTGCCCTGGAAGCCCAGACCGTCCAGCAGGCCCGGCAGCCCCTTCGGGAAGTAGATCAAGCCGAGCTCGGCGCCACTGATCTTGCCGTTGGAGGCATTGACCGGCGAGTTGACCACGTAGTCGTAGCCGTTCGTATGGTCGCCGCCCGAGGTCGAGTTGCGGAACGGGTCGTTCGCCGGATCGACGTGGACCCTGTGACGCAAGCCCACGACCAGTCCGTCGATGTTGCGCTTGAATAAAGTGCCGTAGAGTGCGCTGTCCTTCTGGAAATACCACTCGGCCGTCAGGTCGAAGTTCTTGGAGCGTGTCGGTTTCAGGTCCGGATTGCCGCCGCCGCCCGAACCATAACCGACCTTCGACACGTCGTCACCGAGCTGCAGGACAGGATTCAGGTCACCGAAGTTCGGACGGCGCAGGGTTTCACCATAGTTGAAGCGCGTCACGATGTCCCTGGATGGGTCGTAAATCAGGGTCAGGCTGGGCAGGAACTTGCCGGTCGATTTGCTGGCACTGGACGGCGTGACCGCCTTGGTGCTGGCATCAACCTTGTAGAAGGTCATGTCGGTCTTGACCTTGACGTAGCGCACGCCGAAGTTGCCGCGCAGGCGATGGCCAAACAGCTCGTTTTGGGTATTCCCCATCAGGAAGAGGTTGGTCGTCTTTTCATCGACCTCGAAGGTCTTCTGCAGGCTCAGCTGGTCCGTCGTCATGAAGTTCGGATCGACCGAGTTGAAGAGCTTGCGCCAGTCGTCGATATGGTCGCGGATGTAGTAGGCATTCGGTTCCACCCACGAGCGCGGAACGTCCGAGATGGCCTTGCCGAAGTTGGCGTTGGTGGAGGAGTATTCCGGACCCAGCGAGGCGAGGTTGCGGTTCAAGGCGCTCGATTGCGTCCGGTTGGCCTCCGAGGCCTTGCGGTCGTCGAAGCGCACGCCGAAGTGCAGCGTCTGCAGCGCACCCCAGTCGGCATCGAAGACGCCCGTCAGGTTGGCCGTCGTGGCGCTGCCCTGGTTGCGGTTGGCGTTATCGTAGAACTGCGCCACATTCCACTTGGCCGGGTTGGCCAGGTCGGCATCGTTGTTGAAATGGAAGGCCGTGTTGTTGCCGCCGTCATTGAAGTCGACGTTGATGGACGGTGCGACGCGATCGATCCGGGTGGCGGTGAATTCCGAGTGATAGCTGCTGGATTGGTAGGACAGATCGCCGTCCAGCTTCAGGCGATCGCCAAGGTTCCATTTGCCGTTCAGGGCGTAAATACGGGAGTCGGTTGCCGACGTCGTGTAGTCGCCGCTGTTGAAGCCATAGACGTTATTGACTTGGCGGGACTTGATGACGTTCGTTCCCGGGAAGGTCGTCATCGTCCCCGCAGGGTTGCTGCCGAGATCCCCCCACCAGTCGACGAAGCTGAACAGCAGGCGGTTGAAGGATTTATCACGATAACCGTTGTACATCGATTCGAAGGTATAAACCGAATCGATGTTCGGTTTCCACTGCAGGGCAATATTGGCGGCAGGACGCTTTCGCTCCCCCTCGACGTCGCTCTGGAAGACGGCGTCACGCGCCAGGTAATAGGGATAAGGCTTGCCGTTGAAATTCAGCGTCGAACCCGCTGCCATCGGCAAGCCGGTATGGGTGCCGGGGGTCCAGATACTGTTGTCGAAGATGCGCTGCAAGGGCGTATAACCTGGGGCATCTTCGGCGGCGTTCGGGCTGGCAAACGGCACCATGGCGCCCGGCGTCACGCTTTCATTGCGGTACTTTGTCCTGGTATCGGCCAGATTCACCAGGGCGCCGACTTCGCCGATGCCGGTTTGCCAGCGGTTGCTGAACATGGCGCTGAGCTGCGGATTGGCCTTTTTCGCGGGATCGAGATAGGTTTCGCGCGCCGACAGCGATACTTTCGGACCCTTGAAATCGAAGGGCCGCAGCGACTTGACGTCGATCTGGCCTGCAATCCCGGTTTCCAACTGGCTGGCGTCGCGCGTCTTGTAAACGTCGATCTGGCGAACCAGGGTCGAGGGAATGTCTTGCAGCGCGACCTGCGTGCCGGACGCGGTAAAGATATTGCGGCCGTTCCAGGTGGTTTCGACGTCGGGGAGGCCACGGATGGACAGGGTCCCGACTTCGCCGCCGGCGCGGTTGGTGACCTGGATGCCCGTCACGCGCTGCAGCGCTTCGACGACGTTATTATCGGGCAGCTTGCCGATGTCTTCGGCAACGACCGATTCCACGACCTGGTCGCTGGTGCGCTTGATCGCCAGGCTCTTGATCAGCGATGCCTTGACGCCCGTGACGACCACGGTCGAGGCCTCCGGCAGCGCCGTCGTTTCGGCCGCGGCTTGCGCCCACACCGAGGCGCTGCTGAGCACCCCGGCGCCCATCAGCGCAGTCACGGTCAGCTTCAAGGCCAAAGGACGTGCAGGTAGTTGCGATTTCATACATCTCCTGTGTTTCTAGTTATGGGAATTTTCTTCTAAAACTGTATTGCTCTGAAAGCATGGTAGAGATCCCCCGATAATCAATCCAATGATTTTTTCTGGGTTTTCCATATCAGTTTCGGTATCAGCCAGGGCGCCTGACAGGCAGGCCGACAAGGTGCCGCGTGCCATGAACTGCTGCAAAAGCCCGTTTCGCAAAGGGAAGACGGTGTCGGGACAGGCGGGAGAAAGGGGCGGCTGGATACGGGATTGGACCCATACGGAAAACGATATCGAAGCCCCAAGAAATATGATTGGATTAATCTCGGTCCAGCTCCTAAGATACCGCCGAGCATGTGAAAAAGTCATGCCGGATCGACGTAAAAAACATAACAAAGACCTAGGAGACAGGGTGCCGCGCGGGTGACGAGCGGGCGGCGCCCTTGCCGTTGAAGGAAGTCCGTATGCAAACCCAAACCCAGAAACTCTCCACCCTCGAAAAGGTGGGCTTCGGCGCCGGCGACATGGCGCTCAATGTGGTGATCTCGTCGATGATGCTGATCATTACCTTCTTCTACACCGACATCTACGGCCTGAAGACGACCGACCTGGCGCTGCTGTTCGTGGTCGTCAAGATCATCGGCGCGATCTCCGACCTGGCGGTGGGGCAGATGACCGACGCCTTCCTCACGCGCTGGGGACGCTACCGCCCCTGGCTGCTGCTGCTCGCCGTGCCCTACGGGATCTCGGTGTTCATGGTGTTCAGCACCCCGGACTGGAGCTACCACGCGAAGATGGTCTGGGCCTATTCGACCTACATCCTGATGACCGTGATGACCTCGGGCGTGGGTGTGGCCTACATTTCGCTGCCCAGCGCCCTGACCGCCGACCCGCAGGAACGCCTGTCGGCCAATGGCTACCGCCTGTTCCTGGCCAAGGTGGGCGCCTTCATGGTGACGATCGTGGTGCCGCTGCTGGCGAACCGCTGGGGCAACGGCAACCCGGCCGCCGGCTACCAGGCGGCGATGGCGCTGATGGCCGTGCTGGGCGTGGTCCTGTTCCTGTTCTGCTTCTTCACCACCACCGAGCGCGTGGTGCACAAGGTCGTGCGCCAGCCGCTCGGCGAGCAGGTCCGCGTGCTGCTGAAGAACGACCAGTGGCTGGTCCTGTGCGGCGCCTGCGTGACCGGCACCGTCGGCTACGTGATCCGCGGCTCGGTCGCGGTCTACTACGCCAAGTACTACCTGCACGGGGACACCGCGGTGGTCTCGGCCTTCCTGTCGACCGGCGTCGCGGCGGCGATCCTGGCGATGGTGGTGTCGACCTGGGTCACCAAGTTCTACTGCAAGGTCAAGCTGTTCCGCTACACCCAGCTGGTGGTGGCCGTCCTGTCGGTGATGATCTTCTTGCTGGTCAAGCCCGGCGATACCGTGACGGCATTCGCGCTGTACTTCGCGCTCTCGCTGGTGGTCGACCTGCACGCGCCGGTGTTCTGGTCCGCCATCGCCGAGACCATCGACTATGGCCAGGTCAAGACCGGCAAGCGCGTCTCCGGCTTCGCCTTCGGCGGCATCTCGGTGGCGCAGAAGGCCGGCATGGCGGTCGCGGGCGGCATGGTCGGCATCCTGCTCAGCTACTTCGGCTACCAGCCCAACCAGGAACAAAGCCAGCTCGCGCTGCAGGGCATCGCGCTGATGCTGTCCGTGATCCCGGGCTTCTTCCACTTCCTGATGGGGGCGCTGATGTTCAAGTACCGGATCAGCGATGCCTATTACGGGACCGTGAAGGAAGAACTGCGCCTGGCCGCGCACACCTGACTCCGATAAACCGCATGCATTGGTGGGCACGGTGTGCCCACCCTGGAAAAAATGATGGAAACCTTGATTACTCCCCTCATCGAACAACGCGCCGACCCGTACATCTACAAGCACACGGACGGTTACTACTACTTCACCGCGTCGGTCCCGCAATACGACCGCATCGAGCTGCGCCGGGCCGCCACCATCGAGGGCCTGGCCACGGCGCCCACGGTCGACGCCTGGGTGAAGCCGGACTCGGGCCCTTACAGCGAATTGATCTGGGCCCCCGAGCTGCACTTCAACATGGGCGCCTGGTACGTCTACTTCGCCGCCGCGCCGAGCCGCGAGATCAAGGACAAGCTGTTCCAGCACCGCATGTACGCGATCCGCAATACGAATGCGAATCCGCTGGAGGGCAGCTGGGAGTTCATGGGCCAGGTCGATACCGGCATCGACAGCTTCTGCCTGGACGCCACCACCTTCCAGCACAAGGGCGAGCTGTACTACCTGTGGGCCCAGAAGGACAGGGCGATCGAGGGCAATTCCAACCTCTACATCGCCAAGATGAAGACGCCCTGGCAGATCGACGGCGAGCCGGTGCTGCTGTCGAAGCCGGAGTTCGACTGGGAGACCCGCGGCTTCCGGGTCAACGAAGGACCGTCGGTGCTGCGTCGGAACGGCAAGATCTTCATTTCCTACTCGGCCAGCGCGACCGACGAGAACTACGCCATGGGCCTGCTCTACGCCAGCGAAGACGCCGACCTGCTCGACCCCGCGTCCTGGACCAAGGCAAGGGAACCGGTATTCCGCACCTGCTACGAGCACGGCATCTACGGACCGGGCCACAACAGCTTCACCTACGCCGAGGACGGCGATACCGTGATGCTGGTCTACCACGCGCGCACCTATACCGAGATCGTCGGCGATCCGCTGTGGAATCCCGACCGCCACACCTTCGTCAAGCCGCTGCGCTGGGACGAGGGCGGCATGCCGGTGTTCGGCCGTCCTTCCACTCTCTGAGGCGGCTCTTACGTGAGCACGCAAATCAGCCAGGCGCCCTTCGGCAGCTTGCCCGGCGGCGCCCCGGTCAGCGAATTCACGCTGTCCAACGGCAGCGGCATGGTCGTGAAGATCCTGGATTTCGGCGGCATCATCCGCGCGATCCACGTGCCCGACCGTGACGGCCGCCTCGACGACGTCGCGCTCGGCTTCGACACGCTCGAGCCCTACCTGAAGGACAGCCCGTACTTCGGCGCGCTGATCGGCCGCTACGGCAACCGCATCGGCAAGGGTCGTTTTGTCCTCGACGGCAAACCGGTCCGACTGGCGTGCAACGATGGCGAGAACCACCTGCACGGCGGCGCGCCCGGCTTCGACCGGCTGTTGTGGGCGTCCGCCATCGAAGGCGACAGCCTGGTCCTGCGCCACCGCAGCGCCGATGGCGAGCAGGGTTACCCGGGCAATCTGGATACCACCGTCCGCTACAGCCTGAGCGAAGACAACGAGATCGTGGTGCGCTTCCATGCCACGGCCGACCGGCCGACCCCGGTCAACCTGACCCAGCACAGCTACTTCAACCTGCGCGGCGCCGCCGGCGACCCGGTACCGGACGACGTCGGCATCCTGCAGCACGAGATCCTCATCGACGCCGACCGCTTCGTGCCGGTCGACGCCGGCCTGATCCCGCTCGGCCCCCTGGTCCCGGTCACCGGCACCCCCTTCGACTTCCGCCAGCCGCGCCCCATCGGCGAGCGCATCGGCCAGCCGGACAAACAGCTGCGCCACGGCAGCGGCTACGACCATTGCTGGGTGCTGAACGGCGGCGCTGGTCGTGGCGCAATGCGGCGCGCGGTGCGGGTGCGCGACCCGGAGAGCGGCCGCGTGCTGGAGTTGTTCACCCAGGAGCCGGGCGTGCAGTTCTACAGCGGGAACTTCCTGGACGGCTCGCTGGCGGGGAAGGGCGGCCGCCGCTACGCCTTGCGCAGCGGTTTCTGCATCGAGCCCCAGCACTTCCCGGATTCGCCGAACCAGCCTGCCTACCCGGACACGATCCTGCGTCCGGGCCGGACCTACGCGACCGAATCGCGCTTCAAATTTTCAGTGGAACCATAAAGACGATGATGCAACTGGTGGTGGACGGCCGCAATGTGCTGGGCGAAGGGATCATCTGGAACGAGCGCAGCGGACGCCTGCTGTGGACCGATATCGAAAACAGCGAGCTGTGGTCGCACGACCCGGGCAGCGGCCTGCTCGAGCGCTGGCCGCTGCCCGAGCGCCTGTGCTCGATGGCCCTGACGCCAGACGACGGGCGCCTGCTGCTGGCGCTGGCGTCCGGCCTGTCCTTCTTCGACCTGGCGACCGGCGAACTGGCGCGCATCTGCGAGGTCGAGGCCCACCTTCCGGGAACCCGCCTGAACGACGGCCGCGTGGACCGCCAGGGCCGCTTCGTGTTCGGCGTCTTCAACCAGGCCGAGAATCCGAAGGCGCCGATCGGCGGCTTCTACCGCCTGAACCGCGACCTGCGGCTGGAACGCCTGCCGCTGGGCGACGTCGCCATCGCCAACAGCATCTGCTTCAGCCCGGACGGCCGCACCATGTACTACTGCGATTCGGCCACGCGCGAAATCCGCTGCTGCGATTACGATCCGGCCGACGGCGGCGGCGTGGCGAACCTGCGTGTCTTTGCGCCGGCAGACGCCGCGCCGGGCGACCCGGACGGCTCCACCGTCGACGCCGAAGGCTGCCTGTGGAACGCGCGCTGGGGCGGCGGGCAGGTGGTGCGCTTCACGCCCGACGGCCGCGTCGACCGCGTGCTGGCGCTGCCGGCCCCGCAGCCGACCTGCCCGGCCTTCGGCGGCCCGGCCCTGAACGTACTGTACGTGAGCTCGGCCACGACCGGCCTGGCGCCGCAGGCGCTGGCGGCGGCGCCCGGCTCGGGCGGCGTGTTCGCCCATGCGCTGGACGTGCGCGGCCTGCCCGAACAGCGCTTTGGCGGCGCCTATATCGATACCTGAAACGATATCGATAAGCGCTAAAAATTGATTGGAAAGTTATCTGGCAGCACCTTAGACTTTCTTCCATATAACACGGAGGAAAGACACCATGTCCGATACAAAAAAGAAGCCCACGCTGCGCTCCGCGGCGTGGTTCGGCACCCAGGACAAGAACGGCTTCATGTACCGGAGCTGGATGAAGAACCAGGGCATCCCCGATCACGAATTCCAGGGCAAGCCGATCATCGGCATCTGCAATACCTGGTCCGAACTCACCCCCTGCAACGCCCATTTCCGCAAGCTGGCGGAGCACGTCAAGCGCGGTATCCTGGAGGCCGGCGGCTTCCCGGTCGAATTCCCGGTGTTCTCGAACGGCGAATCGAACCTGCGCCCGACCGCCATGCTGACCCGTAACCTGGCCAGCATGGACGTCGAAGAGTCGATCCGCGGCAATCCGATGGACGGCGTGGTGCTGCTGGTCGGCTGCGACAAGACCACCCCGGCGCTGCTGATGGGCGCCGCCAGCGTCGACCTGCCGACCATCGTGGTTACCGGCGGCCCGATGTTGAACGGTAAGCTGAACGGCAAGGACATCGGCTCCGGCACCGCCGTCTGGCAGCTGCACGAGCAGGCCAAGGGCGGCCAGATCACGATGCACGACTTCCTGGCCGCCGAAGCCGGCCACTCGCGCTCGGCCGGCACCTGCAACACCATGGGCACCGCCTCGACCATGGCCTGCATGGCCGAATCCCTGGGCACCTCGCTGCCGCACAACGCCGCGATCCCGGCAGTGGACGCGCGCCGCTACGTGCTGGCCCACATGTCCGGCATGCGCATCGTCGAGATGGTCAACGAAGACCTGAAGCTGTCGAAGATCCTGACGCGCGAGAATTTCGAGAACGCGATCCGCGTGAACGCCGCGATCGGCGGCTCGACCAATGCGGTGATCCACCTGAAGGCGATCGCCGGCCGCGTCGGCGTGCCGCTCGAGCTGGAAGACTGGACCGCGATCGGCAAGGGCACCCCGACCATCGTCGACCTGCTGCCATCGGGCCGCTACCTGATGGAAGAGTTTTATTACGCGGGCGGCCTGCCGGGCGTGATCCGCCGCCTGGGCGAAGCCGGCCTGCTGCCGCACAAGGACGCGCTCACCGCCAACGGCAGGACCCTGTGGGAGAACAACCAGGATGCGCCGATCTACAACGACGAGGTGATCCGCAAGCTGGACAACCCGCTGATCGACGACGGCGGCATCTGCATCCTGCGCGGCAACCTGTCGCCGCGCGGCGCCGTGCTGAAGCCCTCGGCCGCATCGCCGCACCTGATGCAGCACCGCGGCAAGGCCGTCGTGTTCGAAGACTTCGACCACTACAAGCAGCGCATCGTCGACCCCGACCTGGAGGTGGACGAAAACTCGGTGATGGTGATGAAGAACTGCGGACCGAAGGGCTATCCGGGCATGGCGGAAGTCGGCAACATGGGCCTGCCGCCCAAGCTGCTGGCGCGCGGCATCACCGACATGGTGCGCATCTCGGACGCCCGCATGAGCGGCACCGCCTACGGCACCGTGGTGCTGCACGTGGCGCCGGAAGCGATGGCCGGCGGCCCGCTGGGCATCGTCCGGGACGGCGACTTCATCGAGCTCGATTGCGCCAACGGCCGCCTGCACCTGGACGTGCCGGACGAAGAGATCAAGAGCCGCCTGGCGGACCGCGCCGAAAGCCACAAGCCGCCTGCACGGACCGGCTACCAGGGGCTCTACCTCGACCACGTGCTGCAGGCGGACGAAGGCTGCGACTTCGACTTCCTGGTCGGCTGCCGCGGCTCGGCCGTGCCAAAACACTCGCATTGATCACTGCGTTGCACCATAAACGAAGGAGACAAAGAATATGCTGCTCATCCAGTACACCACCGCCGCCGGCGCACGCCGCGTCGGCATCCTGAACGACGACACCGTCACCCCGATCCAGGGCTTCGCCTCGACCCTCGAGCTGGCCTGCGCCGCGATCGCCCGCGGCCACGGCCTGGCTGCACTGGCCGACGCCTCCGCCGCCGTCGGCGAGGCCGAATCCTTCGACGCCATCGCCATTGAGGGCCGCCTGCTGGCGCCGCTCGACCATCCGGACGCGGCCCACTGCTATGTCACCGGCACCGGCCTGACCCACCTGGGCAGCGCCGACACCCGCGACGCCATGCACAAGAAGATCGGCGGCGAGGTCGAATCGCTGTCCGACAGCATGAAGATGTTCCGCCTCGGTCTCGAAGGCGGCAAGCCGGAAGCGGGCACGCCGGGCGTGCAGCCGGAATGGTTCTACAAGGGCGACGGCTCGATCGTGCGCGCCGGCGGCCAGGACCTCGAGATGCCGGACTTCTCGCTGGACGGCGGCGAGGAGCCGGAGATCGCCGGCCTGTACGTGATCGGCGACGACGGCCAGCCGTGGCGCCTCGGCTTCGCGCTCGGTAACGAGTTCTCGGACCACGTGACCGAGCGCCAGAACTACCTCTACCTGGCGCACTCGAAGCTGCGCAACTGCGGCCTCGGCCCGGCCCTGCTGGTGGGCGAGCTGCCGCAGCACGTCGAAGGCGTCTCGCGCGTGCTGGACGCGGGCGGCAAGGTGCGCTGGGAGAAGGCCTTCGTCTCCGGCGAGCAGAACATGTCGCATACCATCGCCAACCTCGAATACCACCACTTCAAGTACGGGCTGTTCAAGCGCCCGGGCGACATCCACATCCATTTCTTCGGCACCGCGACGCTGAGCTTCGCCGACAAGGTGCAGGTCGCGGCCGGCGAGACCTTCGAGATCGCCTCGCCCCAGTTCGGCCCGGCGCTGCGCAACCGGCTGGCGGTGCACGACACCCAGTTTGCGAAAGTGAAGACCTTATGAGCACCACAATCACCGGCGAAGCACTGATCGGCGGCCAGCCCGAGCAGGGCGCGGGCGGCTCCTTCAAGGCCTGGAACCCGGGCTTGCGCGCGCACCTGGAACCGGCCTTCCACATGGTCGACCACGAACAGATCGACCGCGCCTGCCAGCTGGCCGGCGCCGCCTTCGACAGCTTCCGCGCCACCTCGGACAGCGAGCGCGCCGATTTCCTCGACGCCTGCGCCGAGCAGATCCTGGCGCTGGGCGACGAACTGGTCGAGCGCGCGATGCTCGAGACCGGCCTGCCGCGCGGCCGCATCGAGGGCGAGCGCGGACGCACCGTGGGCCAGCTGCGCCTGTTCGGCGCGCTGCTGCGCGAAGGCTCGTGGCAGGATCCGCGCATCGACCCGGCGCTGCCGCAGCGCACGCCGCCGCGCGCCGACCTGCGCAGCCGCCTGATCGGCGTCGGCCCGGTCGCCGTGTTCGCGGCCTCCAACTTTCCGCTGGCCTTCTCGGTGGCCGGCGGCGACACCGCCTCCGCCTTCGCCGCCGGCTGCCCGGTCGTGCTGAAGGCCCACTCGGCCCATCCCGGCACCTCGGAGCTGGTGGCGCGCGCCGTGGTCAGGGCGGTGCAGCAGTGCGGCCTGCCGGCCGGCGTGTTCGCGCTGCTGACCGGCACCGGCAACGGCATCGGCCAGGCCCTGGTGGCGCATCCGGCAATCCAGGCGGTCGGCTTCACCGGTTCGCGTTCCGGCGGCACCGCGCTGATGGCGGTGGCGGCGCAGCGTCCGCAGCCGATTCCCGTGTATGCCGAGATGAGCAGCATCAATCCGGTGTTCCTGCTGCCGGAAGCGCTGAAGTCGCAGGCCGCCCAGATCGGCAAGGACTTCGCCGCCTCGCTGGTGCTGGGTGTGGGCCAGTTCTGCACCAACCCCGGCCTGGTGCTGGCGATCGAAGGCGAGGGCCTGGAGCAGTTCTGCGCCGCCGCCACCGCCGCGCTGAACGAGACCCAGCCGGCCACCATGCTCTCGGCCGGCATCGCGTCGAGCTACCGCCGCGGCGTCGATGCGCTGCACGGCCACGACGCGGTGACGACCCTGCTGCGCCTGGAGCACGAAGAGCACCAGGGCCACGCCGCGCTGTTCCGCGTCTCCAGCAGCGAGTTCCTGGCGCGCGGCGAACTGCATGAAGAGATCTTCGGCCCGGCTTCGCTGCTGGTGGTCTGCCGCGACGTCGCCGACATGCGCGCCGTGGCCGAGCGCCTCGAAGGCCAGCTGACCGCGGCCCTGCACATGGTCGACGGCAGCGGCGACGTCGACGCGGCGCGAACCCTGCTGCCGACGCTGGAGCGCAAGGCCGGCCGCATCCTGGTCAACGGTTTCGGCACCGGCGTCGAAGTGACGCACGCGATGGTGCACGGCGGCCCGTTCCCGGCCACCGCCGACGGCCGCAGCACTTCGGTCGGGACCGGCGCGATCTACCGTTTCCTGCGTCCGGTCTGCTACCAGAACCTGCCGCAGTCCTTGCTGCCGGCGGTGCTGCGGGACGATAATCCGCGTGGTATCTGGCGGCGCATCGACGGCGCGCTCGGCAAATGAAGGGAGAGGGTATGAGCAAGTTGGCCAAGTATGGCAGCCTGGAAGGCAAGCGGGTATTCGTGACGGGCGGCGGCAGCGGGATCGGCGAAGCGATCGTCGCCGCCTTCGTGGAGCAGGGCGCGGCGGTGGCTTTCGTCGACATCGTGGTCGACGCCAGCGAGGCGCTGGTGGCGCGTCTTTCGCAGTCGCTGAAAGCGGGGCAGACGGCGCCGCTGTTCCGCCGCTGCGACATCACCGACATCCCGGCGCTGCAGCAGACCATGGCCGAGCTGGCGTCCCTGCTGGGCGACTTCGATGTGATCGTCAACAATGCCGCCAACGACCAGCGCCACCAGATCGGCGATGTCAGCGTCGGCTACTACGACGAACGCATCGCCATCAACCAGCGCCCGATGTTCTTCACGGTCCAGGCGGCGCTGGAAGGCATGAAGCGCCGCGGCGGCGGCTCGGTCATCAATTTCAGCTCGATGTCCTTCCACGCCAAGAACCCGGGCTACCCGATCTACGCCGCCACCAAGGCGGCCGTCACCGGCCTGACCCGCTGCCTGGCGCGCGACCTGGGACCGTTCAACATCCGCGTGAACACCGTCACGCCCGGCTGGGTGATGACCCAGCGCCAGATCGAGCTGTGGCTGGACGAGCACGGCGAAGCCGAGATCCGGCGCGCCCAGTGCCTGCCGGGCAAGCTGATGTCGGAAGATGTCGCTGCCATGGTGCTGTTCCTGGCGGCGGATGACAGCAGGATGTGCACGGCGCAGGACTTCGTGGTGGATGCCGGCTGGACCTGACAGCCAATCCTGGCAGCCCGCATCACCCATCCAGACATCGAATAAAAAATGGAGACCCGCATGAAAGTGTTCAAACCCTCGATCCTCGCGCTCGCCATGCTCGCCGCGTTGCCGGCCCTTGCGCAGGTGAGCCTGACCGTCGACACGTCCAAACCCGGCGCCGTCATCAACAAGAACGTCTACGGCCAGTTTGCCGAGCACCTCGGCACCGGCATCTACGAGGGCCTGTGGGTCGGTCCGGAATCGAAGATCCCGAACACCAAGGGCTGGCGCAAGGACGTGGTCGGCGCGCTGAAGGAGCTGCACGTGCCGCTGGTGCGCTGGCCGGGCGGCTGCTTCGCCGACGAGTACCACTGGAAGGACGGCATCGGCCCGCGCGGCAAGCGTCCGGTGAAGGTGAACACCAATTGGGGAGGCGTCCCGGAAAACAATGCGGTCGGCACCCACGAGTTCTTCGACCTGGTCGAGCTGCTGGGTGCGGACGCCTACGTCAACGGCAACCTGGGCACCGGCACGCCGCAGGAGATGGCCGAGTGGATCGAGTACATGACCTCGGAAGGCAAGTCGACACTGGCCGAGCTGCGCGCGAAGAACGGCCATCCGCAGCCTTTCAAGGTCGCCTATTTCGCCATCGGCAACGAAGCCTGGGGCTGCGGCGGGAACATGAAGCCGGCCTACTACGCCAATCTCTATAACCATTACAAGGCCTTCCTGAAGGCGCCGCCGGAAAGGCTCCCGAAATTCATCGCCAGCGGCGGCAACGACAACGACAGCAGCTGGACCGAGACGCTGAGCCGCGAAGCCGGCCAGGGCACCGACGGCATCAGCTTCCACTACTACACGCTGCCGACCGACAAATGGGAGAAGAAGGGCGCCGCGACAGGCTTCCCGGAAAGCGAGTGGTTCTCGACCATGTCGAATACCCTGCGCATCGACGACCACATCAAGCGCAACGTCGCCATCCTCGACAAGAACGACCCGCAGAAGAAAATCGGCTTCTACGTCGACGAATGGGGTACCTGGTACGACGTCGAGCCAGGCACCAATCCGGGCTTCCTGTTCCAGCGTAACACCCTGCGCGACGCGGTGGTCGCGGCCCTCAACTTCAACATCTTCCATGCGCACGCCGACCGCGTCCGCATGACCAACATCGCGCAGATGGTCAACGTGCTGCAGGCCATGATCATCACCGACAAGGACCGGATGCTGCTGACGCCGACCTACTACGCCTACAAGATGTACGTGCCCTTCCAGGACGCGACCGCGCTGCCGCTCACCCTGGCCAACAACACGACCTACAGCGTGAACGGCAAGGGTGTCCCCGGCATCAGCGCCTCGGCCGCGCGCGCCAGGGACGGCAAGGTCTACGTCGCCCTGGTCAACACCAACCCGCATGAAGCGACCGATGTGACGCTGGACGTGCCGGGCCAGGCCATCGGCAAGGTCGCCGGCCAGGTGCTGACCGCGGAGGCGATGGACGCGCACAACACCTTCGACAAGCCGCAGGCCATCAAGCCGGCGCCGTTCAGCGCGCAGGCCGCCGGCGGCAAGCTGACCGTCAAGGTGCCGGCCAAGGCCGTGATGGTGTTCGCGGTGGAGGGCTGACATGGCGCGCGTGTCATTACACGCCTCCTGCCTGGCCGCGCTCGCGCTGTGCGGCGCGGCGCAAGCGGCCCAGGTCAGCGTCCACGACCCAGTCATGGCAAAGGAAGGCAACAAGTACTACCTGTTCAGCACCGGCCCCGGCATCAGCTTCTACAGCTCGGCCGACATGCTGAACTGGAAACCCGAAGGCCGCGTGTTCGCCGGCCAGCCCAGCTGGGCGAAGAAGGCCGCGCCGACCTTCAACGACCATATCTGGGCGCCGGACATCCAGTACCACAAGGGTAAATACCTGCTGTACTACTCGGTGTCCGGCTTCGGCAAGAACACCTCCGGCATCGGCGTCACGAGCAACGCCACGCTGGATCCGCGCGCGCCCGACTACCGCTGGGAAGACCAGGGCATGGTGCTGCAGTCGGTGCCGGGCCGCGACCTGTGGAACGCGATCGACCCCAACGTCGCCGAGGACGACAAGGGCAACGGCTGGATGGCCTTCGGTTCGTTCTGGACCGGCATCAAGCTGGTGAAGCTCGACCCGAGCTGGACGAAGATCGCCGAACCGCAGGAATGGCGCACCATCGCGCGCCGCGAGCGCCCGGCCTTCACGCCCGACGAGGAAGCCGGCCCGGCGCAGATCGAAGGCCCCTTCATCTTCAGGAAGAACGGCTGGTACTACCTGTTCACGTCCTGGGGCCTGTGCTGCCAGGGGCCGAAGAGCACCTATCACGTGGTGGTGGGGCGGGCGAAGGAGGTTACCGGGCCCTACCTCGACCGCCAGGGCAAGGACATGGCGCAGGGCGGCGGCTCGCTCGTGATCGAAGGCGACAAGGACTGGCACGGCCTCGGCCACAACAGCGCCTACACCTTCTCTGGCCGCGACTGGCTGGTGCTGCACGCCTACGAGACTGCCGACAAGTACAAGCAGAAGCTGAAGCTGCTCGAGATGAAGTGGGACAAGGCTGGCTGGCCGATCGTCGACCCGGCGGATTTGAACCGCTACGTCAGCAAGCAAGTCCCATGAACATGACGCGGATCGCAGCGCTGCTACTGGTTTTCGGCGCAGTATCCGCGCAGGCCGCCGACCTGTTCCCGCTGCGCGACGTGCGCCTCGGGCCCAGTCCCTTCCTCGAGGCGCAGGCGACGGACCTGCACTACCTGATGGCGATGGAACCGGACCGCCTGCTGGCGCCCTTCCTGCGCGAAGCCGGCCTGGCGCCGAAGCAGCCCAGCTACGGCAACTGGGAATCGACGGGGCTGGACGGCCACATGGGCGGCCACTACCTGTCCGCGCTCGCATTGATGTATGCGTCGACCGGCGACGCCGAGGTGAAGCGGCAGCTCGACTACTTCGTCGCCGAGCTGAAACGTGCGCAGCAGGCGAACAATGAAGGTGAGATGCGCGGCTACCTGGGCGGCATCCCCGGCGGCCGCGCCGCCTGGCGCGAGGTCGCCGCCGGCAAGCTCCATGCCGATAACTTCTCGGTCAACGGCAAGTGGGTCCCCTGGTACAACCTGCACAAGATCTACGCCGGCCTGCGCGACGCCTGGCGCTACGGCGGCAACGAGGACGCGCGCGCCATGCTGGTCGAGCTGTCCGACTGGGCGCTGCGGCTGACGGCTAAGCTCGGCGACGAGCAGATGCAGACCATGCTGAAGAGCGAGCATGGCGGCATGAACGAGGTGCTGGCCGACGTTTACCAGATGACCGGCGACGCCCGCTACCTCGGGCTGGCATTGAAGTTCTCCGACCAGCGGATCCTGCAGCCGCTGGAAAAAAGCGAGGACAGGCTGAGCGGCCTGCACGCCAACACCCAGATCCCGAAGGTGATCGGCTTCAAGCGCATCGCCGACCTGTCGGGCAATCGGGACATGGAACAGGCGGCCGAGTTCTTCTGGCAGACGGTGGTCGAGCACCGCACGGTCGCCATCGGCGGCAACAGCGTCAAGGAGCACTTCCACGACGCCCAGGACTTCAGCCCCATGATCAACGAGGTCGAGGGGCCGGAGACCTGCAACACCTATAACATGCTGAAGCTGACCGAAATGCTGTTCGCCTCCAGCGAGAAGGCGCAGTACGCGGACTACTACGAGCGCGCCCTCTACAACCACATCCTCGGCTCGCAGCATCCGGGCACGGGCGGCTTCGTCTACTTCACGCCGATGCGGCCGAATCACTACCGCGTGTATTCGCAGGTGGACCAGGCGATGTGGTGCTGCGTCGGCTCGGGCATCGAGAGCCACGCCAAGTACGGCGAATTCATCTATGCGCACGACAGGGATGCGCTGTTCGTGAACCTGTTCATCCCCTCGACGCTGCAGTGGCGCGAGAAGGGTGTGCAAATCACACAGGCCAACAACTTTCCCGATCAGGCGGACACGCGCATCACCGTGGACGGCGATGCGCGCTTCACGATGAAAATCCGGTATCCGGCCTGGGTGGAGGGCGGCAAGCTCGTCTTGCGCGTGAACGGCCGCCTGGTGAAGGCGTCGGGCAAGCCGGGCGATTACGTCAGCATAGCCCGCGCCTGGCGCAAGGGCGACCGGGTCGAGGTCAGCCTGCCAATGCGCACGCACCTGGAACAGATGCCGGACAAATCGAACTATTACGCCGTCATGCACGGCCCCATCGTGCTGGCAGCGAAGACCAATCCCTTCGCCGGTGAAAAGCTCAACTTCCTGGCCGACGATTCGCGCATGGGCCACATCGCCTCCGGCCAGGTCTGCCCGCTGGAGTCGGCGCCGACCTTCGTCTCGGACCGCAAGGACTTCATGCGGCGCTTCAGGCCGGTGAAGGGCAAGCCGCTGACCTTCACGGCGCCGGGGCTGGTGCAGGGCGGGGCGGGGCCGATGACCGAGTTCATTCCCTTCTTCCGCCTGCACGACGCGCGCTATGCGGTCTACTTTCCACAGTCGACGCCGGGCGATTACGCGCGCATGCGGTCGGAGACGGCCGCCAGGGAAACCGAACGGCTGGCGCTGGATGCGCGGACCATCGACCAGGTGGCGCCGGGGGAGCAGCAGCCGGAGTCGGATCACTTCTTCAAGGGGGAGGGGGCGGAGGCTGGCGTCAACGCCGGGCGACATTGGCGGCATGCGACCCGGTGGTTCAGCTACCAGCTGAACGATCCGAAGCGTGAGGCCAGGGTCCTGAGGCTCAGCTTTGCGCGGGCGGATGGTGGGCGCAAGTTCGATATTGTCGTGAACGGAGAGCGCATTGCGGAGCTTGAACTGCCGCGCGACGAGGCGCAGGAGTTCTACACCCGTGACTATGCGCTGCCGCCAGCCTTGATACAGACCGGTAGTGCCAAGCTGGACGTTAAATTCGTCGCGAAAGCCGGCTCAGTGGCGGGTGGCCTGTACGGCCTTCGTCTGCTGCGCTGACAGCTCGGCGGCCATGTCGCCGCCTTTGTTCGTTGCGCCGATCGTCCGGCCGGCTACAGAGACATGTCTGGCCGCTCGATCTGCTTTTGTTTGCCATTTTTGGTAATGCGTATCCAAGCGTCGGCTTTATCGCGCTCTATCCGGCATTTGGCGTGGTCGTAGCGCGCCCAGACTTCGAATTCATCGTTAGCCAGCACGGCATCGGGCGGCATTGCCTCTGCAAACTTGGCTTGGGTCAAGCGTTTGTTTTCCTCTTTGTGGATGCGACAGGTGATCAGGTACTTGCTCAGGAACCTGACGAGATAGGCAGGCGATACGTCCTGCCCAGCGGCGGCTCTACGCATGAGTACCTTCATCAGTTCCGCTATCGGTATCACGTGTTCGCGCGTGCGTAAGGACGGATCTTTTTCGGCCTTGGCTCGTGGCGAGCAATATTCGGGCTCAGGATGTAAAAAGAAAATGCCGTAATGCCTCAAAAGATAGTTGAGTGCCAGTTTGCAATCAGGGTCATTGATGAGTATGGGCTCATCCTTCCGTGGACCGCGGCCGGCGCCGTAGGAAGTCAGGGTGGAGCAAATCAGGTGAAGCATGCCCTTGTGTGTTTGTGTTGCCATTTGCGCTAGAGGTCCTGCGATTCACGGTCGAGGTATCGGGGACAGCGATTTTACCGAATTTCTAACAGGTAATTAACTCCCTGCTCGTCGGTCTCGGAGTTTTGATGTCAAAACGCGTATCGCAACCGCCAAAAAATTGATTGGATGAGCATCCCTCATCCGTCATACCATGGGCACACAAAACAATACCGGAGACAAGTGATGCCCCTCCCAACCCGCAGGACACTCCTGGCCGCGGTCGCAGCCGCCGCATGCGCCGCCGTCATCATCCCCGTCCAGGCCGCGAAGCCTCTGACCATCGGCTTCTCCCAGGTCGGCGCCGAAAGCGAATGGCGCACCGCGAACACCGCCTCGATCAAGGACGCCGCCAAACAGGCCGGCGTCACCCTGAAATTCGCCGACGCCCAGCAGCAGCAACAGAACCAGGTCAAGGCGATCCGCTCCTTCATCGCCCAACGCGTCGACGTGATCGCGTTCTCGCCGGTGGTCGAAACCGGCTGGGAGACCGTGCTCCGCGAAGCGAAGAATGCGAAGATTCCCGTGATCCTGACCGACCGCGCGGTCAAGGTCAGCGATCCCTCGCTGTACGTCAGCTTCATCGGCTCCGACTTCGTGGAAGAGGGCCGCCGGGCCGGGCGCTGGCTGCTGGAGTATGCGAAGAAGAACGGCGACAAGCCGCTCAACATCGTGGAGCTGCAGGGCACCGTCGGCTCGGCGCCGGCCACCGACCGAAAGACCGGCTTCGCCGAGGCCATCGCCGGCAATCCGAAGCTGAAGGTGATCCGCTCGCAGACCGGCGACTTCACCCGCGCCAAGGGCAAGGAAGTGATGGAAGCCTTCCTCAAGTCCGAGGGCAAGAACATCAACGTGCTGTTCGCGCACAACGACGACATGGCCATCGGCGCGATCCAGGCGATCGAGGAGGCCGGCCTGAAGCCGGGCAAGGACATCGTCGTCGTCTCGATCGACGGCGTGCGCGGC
Organism: Massilia sp. WG5; assembly: GCF_001412595.2. Lineage (NCBI taxonomy): Bacteria > Pseudomonadati > Pseudomonadota > Betaproteobacteria > Burkholderiales > Oxalobacteraceae > Massilia > Massilia sp. WG5. Next base: position 897,450 of record NZ_CP012640.2, on the reverse strand, counting down.
GCGTTCGAGGCCATGAAGCAGGGCAAGCTGAACGTGACCGTCGAGTGCAATCCGCTGCTCGGCCCGACCCTGATGCAGACCGCGCAGGCGGTCGCCGCCGGCAAGCCGGTCGCCAAGCGCATCACGGTCGAGGAAGGCGTGTTCCCGGCCGAGCTCGCGGCCAAGGTGTTCCCGACCCGCAAATACTGAGTCGGCCATGGTCGACCTCAGTTCAACAATGCGGACGCCCGTCCTCGAGGTGACGGGCATTCACAAGCAGTTCCCGGGGGTGAAGGCGCTGTCGGACGCAGGCTTGCGCCTTTTTTCGGGCGAAGTCCACACGCTGATGGGCCAGAACGGCGCGGGCAAGTCCACGCTGATCAAGGTCCTCACCGGCGTCTACCAGCCCGACGGCGGCAGCATCCTGCTGGACGGCCGGGCAATCCGCCCGCGCTCCACGCAGGAAGCGCAGAACCTGGGCATCAGCACCGTCTACCAGGAAGTGAACCTGTGCCCGAACCTGTCGGTGGCGGAGAACATCTTCATCGGCCGCTATCCGCGCCGCTTCGGCATGGTCGACTGGCGCGCGATGCGCAGCCAGGCCCTCGATCTGCTGCAGCGACTGCAGATCGACGTCGACGTCGCCAGGCCGCTGGGCGAGTATCCGCTGGCGATCCAGCAGATGGTCGCGATCGCGCGCGCGCTGCTCGGCAAGTCGAAGGTGCTGATCCTGGACGAACCGACTTCCAGCCTGGACGAGGCCGAGGTGCAGACCCTGTTCGGCGTCCTGCGCCGGCTGCGCGAGGAGGGGATGGCGATCCTGTTCGTCACGCACTTCCTCGACCAGACGTATGCGATCTCGGACCGCATCACCGTGATGCGCAATGGCGAGCGCGAAGGCGAATATCCCTGTGCCGCGCTGTCGCGCCTCAGTCTGGTGAACAGGATGATCGGCGCGCCGGCCGATGCCGATGCCGACAATGCGGACGGCGGCGCGCAGGCAAACGGGCCGGCCGAGATCGGCGAGGTCTTCCTGCGCGCCCGCGGGATCGCGCGCAAGGGCGTGCTGGCGCCGGTCGACCTGGACCTTCACCGCGGCGAGCTGCTGGGCCTTGCCGGCCTGCTCGGCTCGGGCCGCACCGAAACCGCGCGCCTGCTGTTCGGCGCCGACAAGGCGGACGGCGGCAATATCGAGGTGAACGGCCGGCAGGTCGGCTTCGCCAATCCGCGCGACGCGATCGCCGAGGGCATCGCTTTCTGCTCGGAAGACCGCAAGCACGAGGGCGCGATCCTGCCGCTGTCGGTACGCGAGAACCTGATCCTCGCGCTGCAGGCGCGCCTCGGCCTGTGGCGCGCGATTCCGCTCAAACGCCAGCAGCAGCTGGCCACCGACTATGTCAGCTGGCTGGGCATCAAGACCGCCAGCATCGAGACGCCCATCGGCTCGCTCTCGGGCGGCAACCAGCAGAAGGTGCTTCTGGCGCGCTGGCTGGCCACCGAGCCGGGCCTGCTCATCCTCGACGAACCGACGCGCGGCATCGACGTGCGCGCCAAGCAGGAGATCATGGATTACGTCAGCAAGTTGTGCCGCAAGGGCATGTCGATTCTGTTCATTTCGTCCGAGCTGCCGGAAGTGCTGCGCGTGTCCGACCGGATGGTCGTCATGCGCGACCGCAGGGCCTGCGGCGAATACCGGCGCGGTGAGCTCGACGAGACCTCGGTGCTGCGCGTGATCGCGGGAGACACGGCGGGAGAAGCCGCAGGGGAGGCAGCATGAACGCACGTGTCGATCCCACGCTCGCCAAGCCGGCAGCAGAACCCGCCGTATCGATGAAGACCGTCCTGCTCCAGCACCCGCTGCTGCGCCCCGTCGCCGCGCTGCTGGTGCTGCTGCTCGTCGACAGCATCCTGGTGCCGGGCTTCTTCCGTCTCGAACTCAAGGATGGTCACCTGTACGGCGCCCTGGTCGATATCCTGAACCGCGCGGCGCCGCTGATGCTGGCGGCGCTCGGCATGACGCTGGTGATCGCCACCCGCGGCATCGACATCTCGGTGGGCGCGGTGGTCGCGCTGTCCGGCACCGTCGCGGCGATGCTGATCGGCGGCGCGACCGTCGACGCGCCGATGGGCATGGCGCTGGCGGCGGGCCTGGGCGTGGCGCTGCTGTGCGGCCTGTGGAACGGCGTGCTGGTGGCGGGCGTCAAGCTGCAGCCCATCGTCGCGACCCTGATCCTGATGGTGGCCGGGCGCGGCCTGGCGCAGCTGCTGACCGACGGCCAGATCGTCACCGTCTATTACAAACCCTTCTTCTTCCTGGGCAGCGGCTACCTGGCGGGCCTGCCGTTCTCGCTGTACGTGGTGGCGGCGGTGTTCGCGCTGACGATGATCCTGATGAAGAAGACTGCGCTCGGGCTGTTCATCCAGGCGGTCGGCATCAATCCGGTGGCGGCGCGCCTGGCCGGCCTGCGCACCGCCACGCTGATCGTCTTCGTGTACGTGTTCTGCAGCGCCTGCGCCGGGCTGGCGGGAATGCTGATTACCTCCAACATCAAGAGCGCGGACGCCAACAACGCCGGCCTGCTGCTGGAGCTGGATGCGATCCTGGCCGTGACGCTGGGCGGCACCTCGCTCGCGGGCGGCAAATTCAGCCTGGTGGGCAGCATGGTCGGCGCGCTGATCATCCAGACGCTCACCTACACCATCTACTCGCTGGGCGTGCCGCCCGAGGTGAACATGGTCGTCAAATCCATCGTCGTGTTCGTCGTCTGCATCTCGCAGTCGGGGGAATTTAAGCAGCTCATCAAAAGGAGGCCGGCATGAATGGCATGGCAAGCGGCGCCCGCGGGATCTCGTCGGCGCCCTGGTTCACCTCGATGGTGACGGTGGTCCTGTTGCTGGCCATGCTGGGGATCGGCGGCGCGGCCTATCCGGGCTTCCTGTCGCTGCAGGTGATCTTCAACCTGCTGATCGATAATGCCTTCCTGCTGGTGCTGGCGATCGGCATGGGCTTCGTGATCCTGCTGGGCGGCATCGACCTGTCGGTGGGCTCGGTGCTGGCCCTGTCGACCATGGTGACGGCCTGGCTGCTGCAGAGCGCGCACTGGCACCCGGCGCTGGCGATCGCCGCGGTGCTGTTGATGGGCGCCGGTTTCGGGGCCGCGCAGGGCCTGGTGATCCACCTGTTCCGGCTGCAGCCCTTCATCGTCACCCTGGCGGGCATGTTCTTGGCGCGCGGGCTGTGCTACCTGATCAGCATCCAGTCGATCACCATCGACCAGCCCTTCTTCGTGGCGCTCTCGCAAACCCAGGTGCCCTTCCTGGGCGGCTTCCTGTCGCCGGGCGCCATCATCGCGCTGGTGGTGCTGCTGCTGGCGGTCTGGCTGGCCCATTTCACGGCCTTCGGCAGGGCAGTGTATGCGGTCGGCGGCAACGAGCAGTCGGCGGCGATGATGGGACTGAATGTCGGCGCCACCCGCGTGGCGGTGTATGCCCTGAGCGGATTCTGCGCGGCCCTGGGCGGCCTGCTGTTCTCCTTCTATATGCTGTCCGGCTACGGCCTGCACGGGCAGGGGATCGAGCTGGATGCGATCGCCGCGGTCGTCATCGGCGGCACGCTGCTGAGCGGCGGCTACGGCTATATCGCAGGCAGCCTGTCGGGCGTGCTGGTGCTGGGCGCGATCCAGACCCTGATCGCCTTCGACGGCACGCTCAGTTCGTGGTGGACCAGGATCGTGATCGGCGCGCTGCTGTTCGTCTTCTGCGTGGTGCAGCGGGTGATGGGCGGACGCGCAAAATAATGAAGAAATTGGAGACCCTATGTTGAAACATGCCTTGCCGGCGCTTTTGCCAACACTGCTGCTGGCCGTGAGCGCGCTCGCCCAGGCCGCGAATCCCATCACCAGCAAGATCTATACTGCCGATCCCGCGGCCCTGGTCGACAATGGCCGCGTCTACCTGTATGTCGGCCACGACGAAGCCAGGGAGGGCGGCAAGGACTACCTGATGAACGAGTGGCGCGTCTTTTCGAGTTGCGACATGAAGCACTGGACCGAGCATCCGGACCCGGTGCCGTACACGATCTTCGCCTGGGCCGGCCGCGATGCCTGGGCGAGCGACATCACGAAGCGCAACGGCAAGTACTACCTCTACACCACGGTCGACCACAAGACCATTCCCGGCAAGGCGATCGGCGTGGCGGTGTCGAGCAGCCCGACCGGCCCCTTCGTCGATGCGCGCGGCTCTGCCCTGGTCACCAACGACATGACCCGCGAGACCCCGATCGCCTGGGACGACATCGACCCCGCCGTGTTCGTCGACGACGACGGCCAGGCCTACCTGTACTGGGGGAACACGGTGATGAAGTACGCGAAGCTGAAGGCCAACATGATCGAGCTGGACGGCCCGATCCACACGGTGGGCCTGGAAGCCTTTACCGAAGCCTCCTACCTGCACAAGCACGCCGGCAAGTATTACCTCTCGTATTCGCGCAAATTCCCGGAAGAGACGGTGTACATGAGCGGCCCGAGTGCGACCGGACCCTGGTCCTTCGGCGGCGTGATCATGGAGCAGAACAGCAATGTCAAGACCATCCACCAGGCGATCGTCGACTTCAACGGCAAGTCCTACATCTTCTACCACAACGGCAAGCTGCCCGGCGGCGGCGAGTTCCGCCGTTCGGTGGCGGTCGAGGAGCTGCACTACGGGCCGGACGGCAGCATCCTGCCGGTTGCGCAGACCGCACAGGGCCCGGCCGCCAACCCCTCGCCGATGTGCAAGTGATGCTATCCAGAATGATATGATGTATTGATGGATACGCCCAACCCCAACTGGTTCCTCAAGGCGCGCCTGAAGACGCGCCAACTCCTGCTGCTGATCGCCCTCGACGACTACCGCAACATCCACCGTGCGGCCGACGAGCTGCACATGACCCAGCCCGCCGCGTCCAAGCAGATCAAGGACCTGGAGGAGATGCTGGACGTGAAGCTGTTCGAGCGCCTGCCGCGCGGCATGGAGCCGACCATCTACGGCGAGACCATGATCCGCCACGCGCGCATGGCGCTCACCAGCCTGGCGCTGGCGCACGACGACATCGTCACCCTGAAGGCCGGCCTGACGGGCCAGGTCGAGGTGGGCGTGATCATGACGCCGGCGATGGCCCTGCTGCCGCGCGCCATCGCGCGGGTCAAGGAAGAGGCGCCCCTGCTGCGCATCGGCGTGCAGCTCGAGGCCAGCAACGTCCTGCTCGACAAGCTCCAGCACGGCACCCTCGACTTCATGATCGGCCGCATCTTCGACACTATCGACACGACGGGCCTGATCTACGAAGAGCTGACCGAGGAGCCGGCCTGCGCGGTCGTGCGCCCCGGCCATCCGCTGCTCCAGGCAAGCGGGACGCTGGCGCTGAAGGACATCGCGCCGCTGCCCTGGATCCTGCCGCCGCACGGCAGCATCCTGCGCTACCGTTTCGACATGATGTTCCGCAGGGCGGGACTGGAGCCGCCGGCCAACGTGGTCGACACCACGGCGCTCCTGATCATCACTGCGCTGCTGCAGCAGACCGATTCGCTGCACGTGATGCCGCTCGAGGTGGCCCAGTACTACGCCTCCCTGAACGTGATGCGCATCCTGCCCATCGAGCTGCCCTGCAAGATGGACGCCTTCGGCATCATCCGCCAGCGCGACCACCTGCTGTCGCCGGGCGCCGACCTGCTGCTGCGTGCGGTGAAGGCGGCGGCGGTGGAGATGTACTGAGGAGATGGACTGAGGTTTGCCGGCCGGGCGTCTACCGGGAGAGGCATCGTCAAAGCAGGAAAGGCCGCCGCTCGGCAGCCAGCGGCGGGCTGCCGGCCCCCGTCTCATCCTTGAGCCGGACGCCGGTCAGCTGCAGCCGGCGCGCCTCGCCGAGCAGCCAGCAAAGCTTGTCGGCCGCTTCAGTGACGCCCAGGCCCGCCGGCCTGACGTTCGAGATACAGTTGCGGCGCTCGTCGGTCAGCCCGACCCGCGGCGCCCAGCTGATGTACAGCCCCATGCTGTCGGGCGCGCTCAGGCCCGGCCGTTCGCCGATCAGGACCACCACCATCTTCGCGCCCAGCAGTTCGCCGATCTCGTCGCCGATCGCCACGCGGCCCTGCTCGACGATCGCCAGGGGCGCGAGCCGCCATGCCGACCGGTCCAGGCGCATCCCCAGCGCCTGCAGGAAGGGCGCGGCGTTCCGGCTGATGGCGAGGGCCGACAGGCCGTCCGCGACCACCAGCGCCAGGTCAGGGGGCGCTTCCTGCGCCGTGTCGTCGCCCAGGGCGCAGAGGCGCTCGCGCGATGGCGCATTCAGGCGGCGCCCGAGATCGGGCCGCTGCAGGTAGACATGGCGGTCCGCCGCCGCGCTGTGCAGCAGCAGCGGGGCGGGCTGGTCCGGCCAGGCCTGCGCCAGCGCTTCCGTCAGGGCCGCATGCAGGGTCCCGGTATCGAGGGTCTCGTGCACGGCATCGCGCGCACGCGCATGCGCCAGCTGGAATTCGAGCTGGGCGCGGGTGGGCTGGCTGATGCCGGTGTGCCCGAGGCCGATGCGGGCGGCGGTGAGCTGCCGCAAGGCCTGCCATGGGTCCAGGTCCTGCATGTCGTCTCCTTCAGGGAAGCTGCAGCGCGCGCTGGAACGCCGCCGGCACCGAGCGCCCCAGCGTGGCCGGCCCGTCGCCAGTAAAGATTCCCATGTCGCGCAGCCAGGCGTGGAATTCCGGCGCCGGCGTCAGGCCGAGCGCGCGGCGCGCGTACAGGGCGTCATGGAAGGATGTGGTCTGGTAGTTCAGCATGATGTCGTCCGCGCCGGGAACGCCCATCACGTAGGTGCAGCCGGCCGCGCCCAGCATCGTCAGCAGCACGTCCATGTCGTCCTGGTCGGCCTCGGCGTGGTTGGTGTAGCAGACGTCGACGCCCATCGGCAGGCCGAGCAGCTTGGCGCAGAAATGGTCTTCGAGGCCGGCGCGGATGATCTGCTTGCCGTCGTACAGGTACTCCGGGCCGATGAAACCGACCACCGAATTCACCAGCAGCGGCTGGAAGGCGCGCGCCACCGCGTAGGCGCGCGCTTCGACGGTCTGCTGGTCGACGCCGTGGTTGGCGTTGCTCGACAGCGCGCTGCCCTGGCCGGTCTCGAAGTACATCACGTTGTCGCCCAGCGTGCCGCGGCGCAGCGACAGGGCGGCCTCGCGCGCTTCGCGCAGCAGCGCCAGGTCGATGCCGAAGCTGGCGTTCGCGGCCTGGGTCCCGGCAATCGACTGGAACACGAGATCCACCGGCGCCCCCCGTTCGATGGCGGCCATGGTGTTGGTCACATGCGTGAGCACGCAGGACTGGGTCGGAATCGCGTAGCGGGCGATGATCTCGTCGAGCATCCCGACCAGCGTGATCACCTGTTCTACGTTGTCGGTGGCCGGATTGATGCCGATGACGGCGTCGCCGCTGCCGTACATCAGGCCGTCGAACAGGCTGGCCGCGATGCCGGAAGCGTCGTCGAGCGGATGGTTGGGCTGCAGCCGCGTCGACAGGGTGCCGGGCAGGCCGATGGTATTGCGAAAGCGCGTGAGCACGCGGCACTTGCTTGCGACCAGCACCAGGTCCTGGATCCGCATGATCTTCGAGACGGCGGCCGCCATTTCGGGCGTGACGCCGGGGGCGATCGCCGCCAGCGCGTGCCCGTCGGCGTCGTCGCCCAGCAGCCAGTCGCGGAAGGCGCCGACGGTCAGGTGGCGGATCCGCGCGAAAGCCACGGGATCGAGCCCGTCGACGATCAGGCGCGTCACCTCGTCCGTCTCGTATGGGACCACCAACTCGTTCAGGAAAGTCGTGAGCGGCAGGTCGGCCAGGGCCATCTGCGCCGCCACCCTTTCCTCGGCGCTGCCGGCGGCGACGCCGGCCAGGTAGTCGCCCGCGCGCGCCGGCGAGGCCTTCGCCAGCAAGTCGCGCAGGCCGGCGAAGGTATAGGTCCGGCTGCCGACAAGGTGGGTGATCTGGCTCATGGCTCGTTCCGCTCCGCTTGCACAAACGCTAAGTGTTGGAGAATCCTGCCACATTTCGGCGGCGGACGCCGGCCTATGCCGCACCTCCGAAACAACGGATAATAGCGGCTACTTAAATCAAGCAAGAGTTTCTTCGATGGAAATTAAAGTCAACTTTCTCGACAAGCTGCGTCTCGAAGCCAAGTTCGACGACTTCACGGTCATCGCCGACCAGCCGATCCGCTACAAGGGCGACGGCTCGGCGCCGGGCCCTTTCGACTACTTCCTGGCCTCGTCGGCGCTGTGCGCAGCCTACTTCGTGAAGTTGTACTGCAATACACGAGATATCACGACCGAGAATATCCGCCTCTCGCAGAACAATATCGTCGACCCCGAAAACCGCTACCAGCAGATCTTCAAGATCCAGGTCGAGCTGCCGCCGGATATCTCCGAGAAGGACCGCCAGGGCATCCTGCGCTCGATCGAGCGCTGCACGGTCAAGAAAGTGGTGCAGCAGGGCCCCGAGTTCGTGATCGAGGAGGTCGAGAACCTGGACGCCGATGCGCAGGCCCTGCTGACCCTGCAGCCCTCCGCCGACACGCGCACCTATATCCCCGGCAAGGACCTGCCGCTGGAGCAGACCATCGCGAACATGTCCGGCCTGCTGGCGGACCTGGGCATCAAGATCGAAATCGCGTCGTGGCGCAATATCGTGCCGAATGTGTGGTCGCTGCATATCCGCGATGCGCATTCGCCGATGTGTTTCACGAACGGCAAGGGCGCGACCAAGGAAAGCGCGCTGGCCTCGGCGCTGGGAGAGTACCTGGAGCGGATCAGCAATAACCACTTCTATGCCGGCGCCTACTGGGGCGAAGAGATCGCCAACGCGCCTTTCGTGCATTACCCGGACGAGCGCTGGTTCCAGCCCGGGCCTGGCGATGCGCTGCCGCCCGGGATCCTCGACGAGTACTGCCTGGCGGTCTACGACCCCGAGGGCGAACTGCGCGGCTCGCATCTGTATGACACCAACTCGGGCAACGTGGAGCGCGGCATCGTCGCGCTGCCCTATGTGCGGCAGTCGGATGGCGAGACCGTGTATTTCCCGTCCAACCTGATCGAAAACCTCTACGCCAGCAATGGCATGAGCGCCGGGAATACGCTGGCCGAAGCCCAGGTGCAGTGCCTGTCCGAGATCTTCGAGCGGGCCGTCAAGCGCGAGATCCTGGAAGGCGAGCTGGCGCTGCCCGACGTGCCCCAGGAAGTGCTGGCGAAATACCCGGGCATCGTGGCCGGCATCCAGGCCCTGGAAGAGCAGGGTTTCCCGGTGCTGGTCAAGGACGCCTCGCTGGGCGGGCAGTATCCGGTGATGTGCGTGACCCTGATGAATCCGCGCACCGGCGGCGTGTTCGCGTCCTTCGGCGCCCATCCGAGCTTCGAGGTGGCGCTGGAGCGCAGCCTGACGGAGCTGCTGCAGGGCCGCAGCTTCGAAGGCCTGAACGACCTGCCGCCGCCGACCTTCGCCAGCGAAGCCGTGACCGAGCCGTACAACTTCGTCGAGCACTTCATCGATTCCAGCGGCGTGGTGTCGTGGCGCTTCTTCAGCGCGAAATCCGACTACGATTTCGTCGAGTGGGATTTCAGCGCGCAGGGCGAGAACGCGAACGCGGAGGAAGCGGCAAGCCTGCTCGGCATTCTCGAAGACATGGGCAAGGAAGTGTACATGGCCGTGTACGACGAGCTGGGCGCCACGGCCTGCCGCATCCTGGTGCCGGGTTATTCGGAGGTGTATCCGGTCGAAGACCTGGTCTGGGATAACACCAACAAGTCGCTGCTGTTCCGCGAAGACATTCTGAACCTGCACCGCCTCGACGACGACGCCCTGGCCGCATTGCTGGAGCGCCTGGAAAACAATGAGCTGGACGAATACGGCGACATCGCCAGCCTGATCGGCATCGAGTTCGACGAGAACACCGACTGGGGCCAGTTGACCGTGCTCGAACTGCGGCTGCTGATCAATCTCGCGCTGCAGCAGTTCGAGGAAACGCAGGAACTGGTCGGCGCCTTCCTGCAGTACAACGACAACACCGTCGAGCGCCGCCTGTTCTACCAGGCCTTGAGCGCGGTGCTGGAAGTGGTGCTCGACGACGAGATGGAACTGAGCGATTACGAGCCGAATTTCCGCCGCATGTTCGGCAATCCGCGCATGGATGCGGTGCTGGGATCGGTGGACGGCAGCGTCCGCTTCCACGGCCTGACGCCGACCAGCATGAAACTCGAAGGCCTCGACAGGCATCATCGCCTGATGGACAGCTACAAGAAACTACACAAGGCAAGGGCCAAGCAATGACGATTTTCGCCACCCCCGTGTTCGACGCCACGGTCATCTACGAAGGCAATGAACTGTTCAAGGGCCGCGGCGCGGCCAGCGTCTGGGCCGAGAAGCTGGCGCGCGAAATCGAAAGCCCGGTCACGGTCGAGAAGATCGGCACCGGCTGGGCGCTGTGCGGCAGCGTCGACGGCGTCGAATGCCGCTGGGGCATCCTCGGCCAGCGCCTCAAGCGGCTCGGCTAGCGCATCGGCCAGCGCATCGCCTAGAAATAGTAGCCGAAGGTGATATCGAAACGGCGCCCCGACGATCTGGCGCCGCCGCCGGCCGCCAGCGCATCGCCGAAAACCGGCGACAGGTAGGGCTGATTCGTGCCGCGTGCAAGGTCGAGCAGGACCACCCATTTTCCTGAAACGAGCTGCAGGCCGGTCACGTTCTGGTAGCTGTCGGCGTAGCCGGCAGCGGATTTGCGCAGGCGGCTCCAGTCGTTATAGAGCACGAAATCGGTGAAGGGGCCGAGCGAGCCGGGAATCTTGTAGCTCAGGTTGGCGATGTCGATATTTCCCCTGGCTGCCAGGCGGTTCGTGAAGCCGAAGGCGCCGATGATGACGCAGTCATTGTCGCAGGCGCCCGACCAGGCGCCCGCGGCCGAGCCATTGCCGGCGAATTTGTTCCGGTACCGGATCGTTTCCAGCTGCAGCCCGAGCCTGCCGAATTCTCCCGAGAAGTGCAGGGCCCCGGCATCGCGCACGCCGCTGGCCAGTGCCGGATTGGCCGCGGCCAGGCGTCCGCGCAGCAGGGACGCGCCGATTTCGGCCTTGCCGCCCGCCAGCGGCAAGGCATAGGCAAGGCGGGCGACCGCCGTATCCTTCTCCTCCCGGCCGTAGCTACGCATCAGATGGTTGCTGTAGCGGACGGAATCGAGACCGTCCAGCACCGTGGTATCCGAGGCCCACGACAGCAGATGGCGGCCGTCCGACGGATAAAAGGCCAGGCTCGTGCTCAGGCCGCCGTCCTTGCGCGTGTAACCGACGCCCGTGGCGTAGGTGTCTTCATAGCCGGCGTAATACGCCATCGAGAAGAAGAAATTATGCGAGGCGTAGGGCAGCAGACCGAAGGACATGCGATCCTGTCCGAGGTGCAACTCGCTCTTGTCGGCGAAGCGGTAGCCCGCCCACAGGTATTCGTTGAACAGCATGTCGGCGCCCTTGTCGGCGCCGGTCTGGCGGCTCGTGTAGTGGTAGTAGCGCTCGCGTCCCGCGGCAAGCAGGCGGCCGTCGTCGTATTTGAAGCCGAGGCGGGCGGTGTCGAATTCGAACGCGCCCTTGCGCTGGTCGTTCCAGCTGAGCGACTCGAGCCAGAATCGCACTGCGCCATCCAACTTGAAGCTGCTGACGGTCGCTTGCGGCCCGTCTTCCGCCGAGACGGCCGGGGTCGATAACACCAGACACGTACTGGCAAGCGCGAGCCTGGTGATGCTCGCCTGTCCAAGGTACTTCACTGTATTACTCCTTTCTAAGCCCGCTTCAACAGCGCTTCCGCCAGCATCTCGAACAGCGTGCGCGCGGCGGGCGGCATGCTGTGCCCGCGCTTGCTGATCAGTCCGAGCGTGCGCTTGATTTCCGGGTTCACCAGCGGCACGCCGACGATGCCGTCCGGGCCGCCGGGCAGCACCGACAGGCCGGGTACCGCGGCCACGCCCATGCCCGCATCGACCAGGGCCAGCACGCCGGAGACGTGGTTGACCTCGCACAGGATGAGGGGGTGCTTCTCGACCCCGGCCAGGGCGGCGTCGATCACGCTGCGGTTGCCGCTCGACTTGGCGACCGAGATATACCGTTCCTCGACCGTCTCCTTCCAGCTCAGCGACTTGCGCTTCGCCAGCGGGTGGTCGCGCCGCATCGCCATCACATAGTTCTCCACGTAGATCGGCTGGAACTCGATCTCCGGGTTTTCCGCGCCCGTGAAGTTGATCCCGAAGTCCGCTTCGCCGGCCAGCACCAGGTTCAGCACGTCCTGCGCGCTCTCGTCATGCACGCGCACGCGGATGCGCGGGAAGCGCGCGCTGAAGCGCGTCAGCACGTCCGGCAGGAAATGCCAGACGGCGGAGGGCACGCAGGCGAGCGTGACGGAGCCGGTACGGTGCGCGGCCAGATCGGCCACGCCCAGCACCGCGTCCTCCAGGCCGTCGAGCGCCGTACGCACGTTCACCAGGAAGGTCTGGCCGACGTTGGTCAACTGGACGCGGCGGGTGGTGCGCTCGAACAGCTTCACGCCCAGGGCTTCCTCCAGCTTCTCGACCCGCCGGCTGAGCGCGGACTGCGACAGGAACAGGTCGTTGGCTGCCTGGCGGAAGCTGCCGCGTTCGGCGACCGCGACAAATGCCTGCAAGTCATGAATGTCGTAATTGATGCGCATGACGCAATAATCGGCGGAAAAATTGCAATTCTCAGATTATACAATTTGACCGATGATTGGCGCATAAAAAACCAAAGGAGACAATGTGCGCCAATTAAGCGTCCTTGCGGCCTCGCTCATCGCGAGCGGAAGCTGCCTTGCCCAGAGCAGCGTCGACCTGTACGGCATCGTCGATGCCGGCCTGCGCATCACCACGGGCCTGAGCCCCAACAATACCCCCTCGTCCGACCATGCGGCCGCCGTGAACAGCGGCATCGACAACACCAGCCGCTGGGGCATCAAGGGCCAGGAGTCGCTGGGCGGCGGCTGGAAAGCGCTGTTCCGGCTCGAAGGCGGCATCAACGCCGACACCGGCGCCTCGGCCAAGAAGGACCGTCTGTTCGACCGCCAGGCCCTGGTCGGCCTTGCCAACGCCTACGGCACGCTGGCGGTGGGGCGCCAGGCGAACCTGCTGTCCGATGCCCTGGTCCCGGTCGACCCGCTCGGCAAGCGTTACGCCAGCTTCAACCCGAACATCAACGTGGCGGGCCTGAGCAATACCGCCTTCGGCACGCACGCCTTCGGCCGCGAATACGGTCCCAGCGGCTACGCCGACAATTTCTACCGCCTCGACAACACCGTCAAGCTGAGCACCGAAGCCGGCCCCTGGCAGGCGCGCGCCGCGTATTCCTTCGGCGAAGTGCCGGGCGACGCGGCGGCCTCGTCGAGTCACGGCGTGGCGCTGGCCTACCGGCGCCCTGACTGGGCCGTCTCCGGCGCCACCATGCAGTTCCGCAGCCGCGAGGGCTTGCCGCTCGACGCCTGGACGCTCGGCGCCGCGCTGCGGCTCGCGGCCTGGCAGTTGAAGGCCAACATCGCCCGCAACGTGGCCGACACCGGGCCGAACAAGACCGTGCACCAGCGCGTGCTGTCCGCCGGCGTGAGCCGCAAGGCCTGGTCCGACGTCCTGGTCACCACGGCCTTGTACAGTGTCCGGCGCGAAGCGACCGGCTTCGGCGACGACGGCTTCGACCGCGCCTTCCTGTTCATCGAAAAGACGCTGGCGCCGCGCACCACCGCCTATGCGGAAGCCGACTACACCACCTGGCGCGGCGACGCCGCCGGGCTGACGGCGTCGCGCCCCAACGACCGGCACGGCTCGGGCCTGACGCTCGGCCTGATGGAAAAATTCTAAAGACCAAAGACAAAGGAGAACACGATGCAAGCACCTTCCTTCAAACACGCAGCCATGGCGGCAATCGGCGCGCTGGCGCTGGCCGGCGCCGCAGCCCACGCCACCGACCTGCGCGTCGTCAGCTCGGGCGGCTTCGCCCAGGCCTACAAGGACCTGGCCGGTCCCTATGAGCATACGAGCGGCAACCACCTGGTGTCCGAATGGGGCCCGTCGATGGGCATGACCAAGAACGCGATCCCGGCGCGCCTGGCGCGCGGCGAGCCGATCGACGTCGTCATCATGGTCGGCGACGCGCTGGACAAGCTGATGGCCGAGGGCAAGCTCGAACCCGGCAGCAAGGTCATCCTCGCCAACTCGCCGATCGCCTGCGCGGTCCGGCATGGCAGCGCGAAGCCGGACATCGGCACCGTCGACGGCCTGCGCAGCGCCTTCCTGCATGCGCAGAAAGTGGCGTATTCCGACAGCGCGAGCGGCGAGTACATCAAGCACCAGCTGCTGGACAAGCTCGGCATCCGGCAGCAGATGGAAGGCAAGGCGGCGCAGATCCCGGCCACGCCGGTCGGCGAGATCGTCGCCCACGGCGACGCCGATTTCGGCTGCCAGCAGCGCAGCGAACTGAAGCCGGTGCAAGGCATCGACATCGTCGGCCTGCTGCCGCAGGAAGTACAGCTGAAGACGGAGTTTTCCGGCGCCGTGGTACGCGGCGCCAGGCATCCGGAAGCGGCGCGCGAACTGCTGCGCTACCTGGCGTCGCCCGCCAACGCGGGCGCGATCGAGGCCACCGGCCTGGAGCCGGTGACGGCCACCCACTGATTTACCGAGATTTACCTGAGATTTACCTGAGAGGTCATCATGTCCAGCCAATCCACCGCCAAGGTCCACCAGATGGCGCCCGCCGCCGCGGCATCCACATCCGATTCCGGATCCGCGCCGGCGCGCGCGCCGTCGAAGCTCGGCGCCGTCATCCGGGTGACGAGCGGGAACTTCATCGAGATGTACGATTTCTTCCTGTTCGGCTTCTACGCTCACCAGATCGCCAAGGCCTTCTTCCCGGCGACGAGCGAATACGCCGCGCTGATGATGACCTTCGCCACCTTCGGCGCCGGATTCTTCATGCGTCCGCTGGGCGCGATCTTCCTGGGCAGCTACATCGACCGCATCGGCCGCCGCAAGGGCCTCGTGCTGACGCTCGGGATCATGGCCTCGGGCACGGCGCTGATCGCCTTCGTCCCCGGCTACGCCACGATTGGCCTGATGGCGCCGCTGCTGGTGCTGGTCGGGCGCCTGCTGCAGGGCTTTTCCGCGGGCGTGGAACTGGGCGGCGTCTCGGTTTACCTGTCGGAGATGGCGATCCCGGGCAACAAGGGCTTCTACGTCAGCTGGCAGTCGGCAAGCCAGCAGGTCGCGGTCATATTCGCCGCGGCGCTGGGCTACGGCCTGAATAACGCCTTGCCCAAGGATGCGATTGCGGACTGGGGCTGGCGCATTCCCTTCTTCATCGGCTGCTCGATCATCCCGGTAGTGTTCTATATCCGCCGTTCGCTGCAGGAGACCGAGGCCTTCCTGGCGCGGAAAAGCCATCCGACCTTCCGCCAGATGATGCGCACCATGGCGCTGAACTGGCCGCTGGTCACGGTCGGCACCATGCTGGTGGTGATGACCACCGTCGCCTTCTACCTGATCACGGTGTACACGCCGACCTTCGGCAAGAGCGTGCTCAAGCTGAGCACCGGCGAGAGCCTGCTGGTGACGCTGTGCGTCGGGGTCTCGAATTTCATCTGGCTGCCGGTCATGGGCGCGCTCTCGGACCGCATCGGACGCTGGCCGGTGATGGCGGTCTGCTCGGCGCTGGCGGCGCTCACCGCCTATCCGGCGCTGTCCTGGCTGATCGCCAACCCGAGCTTCGGCAACATGGTGATGATCGAACTTTGGCTGTCCTTCCTGTACGGCAGCTACAACGGCGCCTGCATCGTCGCGCTCACCGAGATCATCCCGGTCCAGGTGCGCACCACCGGCTTCTCGCTGGCCTACAGCCTGGCGACGGCGCTGTTCGGCGGCATGACGCCGCTGGTGTCGACCTGGCTGATCGAAGCCACCGGCGACAAGGCGGCCCCGGGCTTCTGGATGGCGGCCGCCGGCGCCATCAGCCTGATCGCCACCTTCCTCGTGTACCGCGGCATCATCAAGGAGCGGGTCGTGGCCGCTCCTCAGGCAACGCGCTGATAGGGCAGCCGCAGCTGGTCGCGGCCGTGCCGGGCCGCCAGGCTGAACACGCTCACCGCGTCCAGCAGCTGATCGGCTTCCGCCTGCATCGCCTCGGTGGCGGCGGCCGACTGTTCCACCAGCGCCGCGTTGCGCTGGGTCGCCTCGTCCATCTGCGAGATCGCCCGGTTCACCTCGGCGATCCCCGTGCTCTGCTCGCGGCTGGCGTCGGCGATCCCGACCACGATGCCGGCGACCTGGTGCACGCGTTCGACCATGTGGCCCGTCGACTTGCCGGCTTCCCTGGCCAGCTGGCCGCCGGAGGCGATCTTCTCGGCCGAGGCATCGATCAGGCGCTTGATTTCCTTGGCCGCGCCGGCGCTGCGATGGGCGAGGGTGCGCACCTCCGCCGCCACCACCGCAAAGCCGCGGCCCTGCTCGCCGGCGCGGGCCGCTTCCACCGCCGCATTCAAGGCCAGGATATTGGTCTGGAATGCGATGCCGTCGATGACCTCGATGATGTCGGCGACCTTGTGCGACGAGGCGTCGATGGCGCCCATCGTCTCGATCATCTGGCGCATGAAGGCGCCGCTCGCGGTGGCGGCTTCCGATGCCGCTTCCACCAGCGCCCTGGCTTGCAGCGTGTTCCCGGCCGTTTGCAGGACTGTGCCGGTGAGTTCTTCCATGGACGCGGCGGACTGCTGCAGCGCGCTGGCCTGGCTTTCGGTCCGGGCCGACAGGTCGGCGTTGCCGTCGGCGACTTCGCGCGCCGTGGTCCCGATCGATTGCGCGCTGCTGCGCACGCTGGACACGATGGCGGCCAGGCTCTGCTGCATCTGCGCGATACTGCGCATCAGTCGGCCGATTTCATTCTCGCCGCGGACACCCACGTCCGCCGTCAGGTCGCCGCGCGCCACCCGGCCCAGCAGTTCCACCGCGTCTTCCAGCGGCGCGATGACGGCGCGCTTCAGGAACAGGTGGGCGCCCAGCACCAGGGCGAGCGACACCAGCATGCCGGCGCCGACCAGCCACAGGACCAGGCCGTACTCGGCGCGGCGTTGCGCCACCAGGCCCTCGGCGAGCGCCGTCTGGCGCTTCTGGAACTTGTCCAGCAGGGTGGAGAAGGCCGCGCCCTCGGGCGTCAATTGTCTGGCGTTGATCTCGGCATAGGCCGCGGTGTCGTCCGATTTCAGGGCCGCGATGGCCTGGTCCAGCGATCCGGTCAGGCGCAGGGCGGCCTCGCCCAGGTCCTTGCGCAGCTGCAGCCCGGTCGCGCCGGCCGGCTCGCCCGCGATGAAGGCCTGTAAAGCCCTGGTCGAGCGGGTGTGGCTGGCCAGCGCGCTGTCGATCGCCGTGCTCGTGGAGGTCGGCTTGCCCTGTTCCTTGGCCTCGGCATAGGCGCGGATCATGGCCGAGCGCGTGCGGGTGGTGTCCTTGTAGACGTCGTTGATGGCCTGCGTTTCGGCGCCGAGGCGATGCATCAGCGACATCGCCTGGTCGGCGCGCTGCAGCGTGACGATGCCGGCGAACGCGCCCAGCAGGAGCATGACGGAAAACAGGGCGAGGGTCGCCATGAGGCTGAACCGGACGGTGAGCTTCTTCATTGGATGCGGAAAAACATTGAGGGATTGCGGAGGAGATGTGAGTACGGCGTCTTCGCAGGCTGCGAAGACGCCGTGGCAGGCATAGCGCGGGAAGTCGGGCGGCCGGTTCAGCGCACCAGGCAGGGCTTCTTGTTATCGAAGGTCCAGTTCGGGATAAGGAACTGCATCGCGGCGGCGTCGTCGCGGGCGCCGAGGCCCATGTTTTTATACGCCTGGTGCGCCTTTTCCAGCTCGGCCTCGTCGATCTCGATACCCAGGCCCGGCCTCGACGGAATGCGGATCTTGCCGCCCTCGATCTTCATCGGCTCCTTCGTCAGGCGCTGGCCGTCCTGCCAGATCCAGTGGGTGTCGATCGCGGTGACCTTGCCGGGCGCGGCGGCGACGACGTGGGTGAACATCGCCAGCGAGATGTCGAAGTGGTTGTTCGAATGCGAGCCCCAGGTCAGGCCGAACATCTCGCACAGCTGGGCCACGCGCACCGAACCCTGCATGGTCCAGAAGTGCGGGTCGGCCAGCGGGATGTCGACCGACTGCAGCTGGATCGAGTGCGCCATCTGGCGCCAGTCGGTGGCGATCATGTTGGTCGCGGTCGGCAGGCCGGTGGCGCGGCGGAACTCGGCCATCACTTCACGGCCCGAGAAGCCGTTCTCCGCGCCGCAGGGGTCTTCGGCATAGGCCAGCACGCCGTGCTTGTCGCGGCACACGCGGATCGCGTCCTTCAGCGACCAGGCGCCGTTCGGGTCCAGCGTGATGCGCGCGTCCGGGAAGCGCTCGTGCATCGCGACAATGGCTTCCATCTCTTCGTCCGCACTCAGCACGCCGCCCTTCAGCTTGAAGTCGTTGAAGCCGTAGCGCTCGCGCGCCGCTTCGCACAGGCGCACCACGGCCTCGGGCGTGAGCGCTTCTTCGTTGCGCAGGCGGAACCAGCTGCTGCCGGCGTCCGGCTCGCTGCGGTAGTCCAGATCGGTCTTCCTGCGGTCGCCCACGTAGAACAGGTAGCCCAGCATCTCGACGGCGTCGCGTTGCTGGCCTTCGCCCAGCAGGGCGGCGACCGGCACGTTCATGAACTGGCCCAGCAGGTCGAGCAGGGCCGACTCCACCGCGGTGACGGCGTGGATGGTGGTGCGCAAATCGAAGGTCTGGTTGCCGCGCCCGCCCGCATCGCGGTCGGCGAAGGTCCGGCGCATCGCATTCAGGATGTTGTTGTACTCGCCCAGCGTCTTGCCGACGATGAGCGGCTTGGCGTCCTCGATGGTCTGGCGGATCTTCTCGCCGCCCGGCACTTCGCCCAGGCCGGTATTGCCGGCGCTGTCCTTGAGGATCACGATATTGCGGGTGAACCAGGGGCCGTGGGCGCCGGAGAGGTTCAGCAGCATGCTGTCCCGGCCAGCCACGGGAACGACGCGCAGCGCGGTGACGACGGGAGCGCCGGATACGTAGGGTGTCATGTGTACTTCCTTGATAGCTATGAGGATTGCTTTACTTCGCGATCAGCGATTTGGAGAGGCTGAAGCGCTTGATGTCGCCGACGATGAACAGGTAGCAGGCGATCGCCAGGGCCGCGTTGGCGCCGACGAAGACCAGCGCGCCGGAGAAGGAGCCGGTGGCCTGCACGATGTAGCCGATGACGATCGGGGTGGTGATGCCGGCGGTGTTGCCGAAGGTGTTGAACAAGGCGCCCGACAGGCCGCCGGCTTCCTTCGGCGAGGTGTCCGACACCACCGCCCAGCCCAGCGCGCCGACGCCCTTGCCGAAGAAGGCCAGCGACATCACGGCCACGACCAGCATGTCGGTCTCGATGTAGTTACAGGCGATCATGCTCATCGACATCAGCATGCCCAGCACGATCGGCACCTTGCGCGACACCGACAGCGAGTAGCCGCGCTTGGCCAGGCGGTCCGACAGCCAGCCGCCGGCGACGCCGCCGAGGAAGCCCGCGATCGCCGGCACCGACGCCACGAAGCCGGCCTTCAGGATCGTCATGTGGCGCTCCTGCACCAGGTAGACCGGGAACCAGGTCAGGAAGAAGTAGGTGAGCGTGGTGATGGCGTACTGGCCGATGTACACGCCCAGCAGCATGCGGTTGCCCAGCAGTTCCTTGATGGCGGCGAAGGTGTTGACCTGCGCCGGGGCCTTCGAGGCGCCGTCGAGGTCGACCAGGGCGCCGCCGTCCTGGATGTATTTCAGTTCGCTCTGGCTGACCGAGGGGTGGTCCTTCGGGCCGTAGATGACCTTGAGCCACACGAAGGCCATCACGATGCCCAGGCCGCCCATCACGAAGAACACGCTGTGCCAGCCGTAGGAGTGGACCAGCCAGCCCATGATCGGCGCGAACAGCACGGTGGCGAAGTACTGGGCCGAGTTGAAGATGGCGGCGGCCAGGCCGCGCTCGTTGGTCGGGAACCAGCTTGATGCGATGCGGCTGTTGCCGGGGAAGGAGGGCGCTTCGGCGGCGCCGACCAGCAGGCGCAGCGCGAACAGCATGAACACCGCGGCGCCGCCGGCGAAGAAGCCGGCGGTCCCGGTCAGCATGGTGAAGACCGACCACAGGAAGATGCTGAAGAAGTAGGTGATCTTCGAACCGAAGCGGTCGAGCAGCCAGCCGCCCGGCAGCTGGGCCAGCACATAGGACCAGGCGAAGGCCGAGAACACGAAGCCCATCTGGATGGCGTCGAGGCCGAGTTCCTTCTTGATGCCCGGGGCGGCGATCGAGATCGTGGCGCGGTCGGCGTAGTTGATGGTGGTGATCACGAACAGCATGGCGAGGATCGTCCAGCGGGTGCGGGTCTGGACTTTGGCCGCTGCCGCGGTCCTGATGGCTTGTGCTTGTTCCACAAGGGTCTCCTGTGATTATGGTTGTTGAATTGCTCGACAAATCATATGTCGTCAGCGATTCATAACCAAACCAAAGAGTGACGCGGCCTATTCAATAATTGAATGGATCGGCAGGGTGGAAGCCGGGCATGATCTCGCGCTTGAACAGGTCCAGCACGGGATTGTCGTTGTCGCGCCGCTAGGCGCACACCATCTGCACCGGCGCGGTCGGGATCTTGCGCATCACGATGCCGTCGAATTTCAGCCGCGCCGCGCCTTCGGCGATCAGCGCCACGCCGACGCCCGCGCGCACCAGGGCCAGCATGGTGTGGACCTGGCCGATGTGTTCGACGAACTCCGGCGCCACGCCGGCACTGGCGAAGCGCTCGCTCAGCATCTGGTAGAAGGGACGCGCTTCGTAAGGCGAATACATGATGAAGGGCTTGCCGTGCAGGTCCTGGAAGCTGGGCTCGAGCGGCCACTGGCCGGCGTCGCGTTCGCGGATCGCCAGCATCAGCGATTCGGTCGCCAGCAGCACGCTTTCGAGTTCGCCGTTCACGGTATGCGGGCGCATCAGGCCCAGGTCGAGCTCCCCGGCGTTCAGGGCCTCGACCTGCGCCGTGCTGACCAGCTCCTTGAGGGTCAGCGAGATGCCCGGCGAGCGCTCGCGCAGGCGCTGCACGACTTCCGGCAGCAGGCTGTAGCCCGACGCCGAGGTGAAGCCGATCGCCAGCGTTCCCTGTTCGCCCTTGGCGGCGCGGCGCGCCGAGAACGCCGCTTCTTCCGATATGCGCAGGATGCGCGTTGCCTCGTTGAAGAACGACTTGCCGGCGCTGGTCAGGCGGACCATACGGCTGTTCCGCTCGAGCAGTTGGGCGCCGACGTGATGCTCGAGCAGCCGGATCTGGCGGCTCAGCGGCGGCTGCGTCATGCCGAGGCGCTCCGCGGCCCGGCTGAAATTCAGTTCCTCGGCCACGGCGACGAAACAACGAAGTTGGGTAAGCTCGAACATGTCGGAAATTATAAAGGCACAGCCAGGGGGTAAAAGAAAGCGCTGGCGGTCCACCGGCGATGAGAAGAAAATGGCAGGCAGGTTTTATCGGGAGACCGCCATGCACCTGCGCACCTGGTTCGCCATCCCATTCCTGGCCGTGCTCATGGGAAGTCCGCTCTCGGCAAAAGCCGGGCCCTTGTACACCATCACCATCCTGCCCGAGTGGCTCAACGGCAGCGCCATCAACAACGCCGGGCAGCTCACCGGCGTGATGCCGGTCCCTGGCGGCTCGCACGCCTTTCTCTACACGAACGGCGATGTGCGCGATCTCGGCACCCTGGGCGGCACGCGCAGCTTTGGCTATGCATTGAACGACAGGGGCATGGTCACCGGCGACGCGTCGCCGGCTTCCGGCGCCGGTCACGCTTTCGTCTACGCCAAGGGCACGATGCGCGACCTCGGCACGCTTCCCGGTGGCAGTTCCAGCATTGGGCTCGGCATCAACAACGCCGGGCAGGTGACCGGATCGGCGACCACCGGCACCGGGCAGACCCACGCCATGTTGGCCGACGATCGCGGAATGCGCGACCTGGGCACCTTGGGCGGCAATTTCTCGTATGGCAGCGGCATCAACCAGGCAGGGCATGTGGTGGGCGCCTCGAACCTCGGC
Source organism: Massilia sp. WG5 (assembly GCF_001412595.2). Taxonomy (NCBI): domain Bacteria; kingdom Pseudomonadati; phylum Pseudomonadota; class Betaproteobacteria; order Burkholderiales; family Oxalobacteraceae; genus Massilia; species Massilia sp. WG5. The sequence goes on along the minus strand of NZ_CP012640.2, from coordinate 875,278 downwards.
GGCGACGAGTCGCAGCGGCACGCTTTTTTCTATCGGGACGGCGTGATGACCGATCTCGGCGATCTGGGCGGCGTGCGCAGCGTGGCCGAGGGCATCAATGACCATGACCAGATCATCGGCGCCATCGTGGACGCCGCCGAGGTCGCCCACTCGTTCCTCTACACGAACGGCGTCGTGAACATGCTCGGCGATTTCGGCGGACGCTACACCGGGGCCTGGGACATCAACAATCTCGGGCAAGTGGTCGGCTACTCGACCTTCAGCGACGACATCGATTCCAGGCACGGCTTCCTGTACACGGATGGGAAGCTGCTCGACATAAACGCGCTGCTCGATCCCGCGCTGGGCTGGACCGTCGCCGTGGCCATCGGCATCAACGACGCGCAGCAGATCTTCGGCTACGCCTGCCGCACGAAGGACCTGTGCCGGCCCGTGCTGCTGGACCCGATTGGCGCGCCGCCGGTGCCCGAGCCGAACAGCCTGCCGATGTTGCTGGCCGGGCTGGCGGCAGGCGGGCTTTGGCGCGCGCTGCGGCACAGCCCAAAAAAAGCCCGCCGGGAGGCGGGCAAAGAGCTATCTTTTGGAGGAAGATAGTTGGAGACTGGTTGACTGGCCTTAGCCGGCCACCTGCAGCTGGCCGTCGACCATGCGGGTCAGGCCGAGCGGATTGTCGTCGCGCAGGGCTTCCGGCAGCAGGTCCGCCGGCAGGTCCTGGTAGCACACCGGGCGCAGGAAGCGCTCGATCGCGGTCGCGCCGACGCTGGTCGAGCGCGTATCGGAGGTCGCCGGGAAGGGGCCGCCGTGCACCATCGCGTGGCAGACTTCGACGCCGGTCGGGTAGCCGTTGAACAGGATGCGGCCGGCCTTGCGTTCCAGGACCGGCAGCAGCTTCGCGGCAAGCAGCCGGTCGGCGGCGGAGGCATGCACGGTCGCCGTCAGCTGGCCTTCGACGTGATTCGTCACGGCCAGCAGTTCGGCTTCGTCGCGGCAGGCGATCATCAGCGAGGCCGGGCCGAAGATCTCTTCTTCCAGGTCCGGATTCGCGAGGAAGGTCGAGGCATTGGTCTGGTACAGCGCGCCCTGGGCGGCGCAGCCCTGGCCTTCGGCCGAACCCTGTCCGACCAGTTCCACGCCGACGATGCCGGAACGCTTCTCGATTGCGCTGGTATAAGCCTTGTGGATGCCGGCGGTCAGCATGGTGCCGGCGCTCTTGGCCTGCAGCGCCTGCGCGGCGGCGGCGCGGAAGGCGTCGAAGTCGGCGCCGGCCAGGCCGATCACCAGGCCCGGGTTGGTGCAGAACTGGCCCACGCCCATGGTCAGCGAGTCGATGAAGCCCTGGCCCAGTTTGGCGGTGTTGCCCGCCAGTGCGCCCGGCAGCAGGTAGAAGGGGTTGATCGAGCTCATCTCGGCGTACACCGGGATCGGTTCCTTGCGTGCGCTCGCCGTGTGCACGAGGGCCATGCCGCCCTGGCGCGAGCCGGTGAAGCCGACCGCCTTGATCGCCGGGTTGGCGACCAGGGCCTGGCCGACCTGGCGGCCTTCGCCGATCAGCATCGAGAACACGCCTTCCGGCATGTCGCATTCGATGGCGGCGGCAAGCACGGCCTTGCCGACCAGTTCCGAGGTGCCCGGGTGGGCGCTGTGGGCCTTGACCACGACCGGGCAGCCGGCCGCCAGCGCGGATGCGGTATCGCCGCCGGCCACCGAGAAGGCGAGCGGGAAGTTGGAGGCGCCGAACACGGCGACCGGGCCGAGCGCGATCTTGCGCATGCGCAGGTCCGGACGCGGCGGCGTGCGCTGGGGCAGGGCGGAGTCCAGCGTCGCTTCCAGGAAGTGGCCGTCGCGGACGACCTTGGCGAACAGGCGCAGCTGGTTGCAGGTGCGGCCGCGTTCGCCCTCGATGCGGGCGGCGGGCAGGCCGGATTCCTGGCTGGCGCGCTCCACCAGCGCCGGGCCGATGTCCATGATGCGGTCGGCGATGGTTTCCAGGAAGCGCGCGCGGCGCTCCAGCGACACGTTGCGGTAGGCATCGAAGGCCTGCTCGGCCAGCGCGCAGGCGGCCTCGACCTCCAGAGCGGTGGCCAGGCCGAAGGCCGGTTCCATCTCGGCGCGCGTGGCCGGGTTGAAGGCGCGCAGGCTGCCGGCGCTGCCGCGCACGACGCGGCGGCCGATGATCATTTCACCTTGAATCGTCATGCCGGGCTCCTTATTGCGCGCCTTGCGCAACGATCAGCTTGTGCAGCATGTCGCATTCGGCCGGGTTCAGGTCGCTCAGCGGCGCGCGCACCGGACCGGCGTCGCGGCCGACCAGGCGGGCGCCGGCCTTGACGATGCTGACCGCGTAGCCATGCTTGCGGTTGCGGATTTCCAGATAGGGCAGGAAGAACTCGTCGAGCATGCGGTTGCAGGCGGCGTGGTCGTCGTTGGCGACCGCGTGGTAGAAGTCCATCGCCAGCTTCGGCATGAAGTTGAAGACGGCCGAGGAGTAGACCGGCACGCCCAAGGCCTTGTAGGCCGATGCATACACTTCCGCGGTCGGCAGGCCGCCCAGGTAGGTCAGGCGGTCGCCGAGACGGCGCCAGATCTGGGTCATCAGCTCGATCTGGCCGAGGCCGTCCTTGAAGCCGATCAGGTTCGGGCAGCGGTCGGCCACGATTTCCAGCGAAGCCGGGGTCAATTGGCACTGCGCGCGGTTGTAGACGACCACGCCGAGGCTGGTCGATTTGCAGACCTGTTCGATGTGGGAGATCAGGCCTTCCTGGCTGGCTTCGGTCAGGTAGTGCGGCAGCAGCAGCAGGCCTTTGGCGCCAAGGCGTTCGGCTTCCTGGGCGTACTGGATGGCCATGCGGGTCGGACCGCCGGCGCCGGCCAGGATGGGCACCGAATTCTCGCAGGTGTCGACGGCAACCTTGATCACTTGCGAAAACTCCTGCGGGGTCAGCGAGAAGAACTCACCGGTGCCGCCTGCCGCGAACAGGGCGCTGGCGCCGTAAGGAGCCAGCCACTCGAGGCGCTCCGCATAGGTCGAGGGACGGAAGTTGCCCTCGGCGTCGAAGTCGGTGACCGGGAAGGACAGCAGGCCCGAGGACATAACTTGTTTCAACTCTTGCGGATTCATGGCGGCTCCAATATTGATGGGGGTGTGGGTCAGTGCTACGACGGTTTCCCGTCAAGTCGTCAGACATCCTACAACTGCTTATCGACTTTGGCAAGCCGTAGTTGCGCAGATTTTTTGTCGAGCCGGGCAGAGGACAGCCCGAGTCGCTGCCTGTTCATGGGGACGTGGTAGCGGAAGTGCGAACCAGCGGTGGGAAATGGCACCGCTCTGTCCCACATATCAAGAAAGTGATCTGATGTCTTGTTGTTATTGCATGATCGGGATCACGGCCGAACCGGCGTATGAGGCGTCCTCAGGGAAGGCCGTCCTGTTGGCCGAAAACCTCGTCTTCCGGATCATCGAACGCAGGACCGTCCAGGAGTGGGGCCTGCTGGGCTGATATCGTTCAGCCAAGGTAGAGCGGATCATCCGCCACATACGTCACCACGCGGTGGTTCAGGAAACCGCGTGGGGCGATCCTTCCCAGGTCGAATGGCATGATGCGCGCGCCGCCGGTCTGGAAACTCCAGGTGAAGGCCTGCCCGTTCGACAGGAAGCGCACCGTCGTGCCGCCGGTCACGTTCACATAACGGGTCCCATCGGTGATGACGATCACCTCGTCGGCCGGGCTCTGCGCCGGCACGATCGTTCCAAGAAAGCTGAGCGGCTGCTCGCAGGTCCAGGCCGGCGCGGCGCCGGAGGCGATCGCCATCGCGGCGGCAAGCTGCAAGCGAAGAACACGCCTGGTTTTCATGATCTCTTCCTTTCTGTCGGCATTGGCAAAGGTGCCTGCAGAAAGCTTGGACAGCGTGCCGGCTGTCTTGTCCCGGTAATTTCTTTCAGCGCGGCGCGAACCAGTCGAGCAGGCGGCGGTTGATCGCATCCGCCGCCTCGTACTGCACCCAATGCCCGGCTGCGGGGATGATCTCGAAGGGGCGTTCGGCGCGGCCGGCCTGCCACATGGGGCCGACTTCGGCCGGATCGCCGGTCGTGTCGTGTTCGCCCCATACCATCAGCACCGGGATCGCCAGCTGTTCCAGGGCCTTGCCCAGGGCAGGACCGAGCGAGGTCTTCTTGCTGTGGAAACGCGTGCGCAGGCAGGAGCGGTAGTGGACCTCGAGCGCGAGCGGATCGATGGGGCCGTGCAGCATCAGCACGCCCATGTTGTGGCGCATGTGCGCGAGCACGGTTTCTTCATCGGCGATGCCTTGCCAGGCCAGCATGGCGGCGCTCTGGCGGCGGCGCAGGCCATGGCCGACCGCGCCCAGCAGGGCCAGCCTGCGCACGCCCCGGTGCCGCTGCGCCAGGCAACCGGCGACCACGCCGCCGAAGGAAAACCCCGCCAGGTCGAAGCGCGCGCCGGGACCGAGCAGCTTGCCGAGCGAGCCCTGCAGCGTATCGAGCAGGCCGTCGAAGTCGAGCTCCGTGGACAGGGCGTCGGAATCCCCATAGCCGGGCAGGTCGGGCGCCAGCACGCGGTGCGAGGCGGACAGCGCCTCGATGTTCCTGATCCAGTGCATCCACGAGCCGTGGCCGCCGTGCAGCAGCACCAGCGGCTCGCCGGTCCCGAATTCGCGCCAGCGGATGACGCGTCCCTCGTGTTCGATGTCGTGGCGTACGGCGATCCGGTCGAGACGCTCGATCGCCTCCAGTGCTGGGTTGGTGTTCATCGCTGCTTCGGTCAAAAGGATCCAGTATAGCTTTGCCTGATACCTCCTGGGTATTGACGGGATACCAATTCGGTGTTGGACGCCACCGTGGGTCTTATCTACTCTGCAATGACGCAGAAGCCGGCATCAGCCGGACAGCGACATTACAAGAGTGGAGACAATATGCATCACCCTGTTGCCATCGGGCGGACGCCTGGCCGGCCGTGGTCGGACTGGTCGCTGACGGCGGTGGCCGCCGGCTTCCTCGCGGTCCTGGTGTCCTTCGCCGGACCGCTCGCGATCTTCTTCCAGGCGGCCCAGGCGGCCCATATGCCGAACGCCATGTTCGCGTCCTGGGTCTGGGGCATCTCGATCGGCGCGGCCGCAGCCGGCATCTTCCTCAGCTGGCGCTTGCGCACGCCCATCATCACCGCCTGGTCGGCGCCGGGGACGGCGCTCCTGATCACGCTGTTTCCCGGGCTCTCGCTGAACGAGGCCGTGGGCGCCTACCTCAGCGCGGCGCTGATCCTGCTGCTGATCGGCCTGTCGGGTTCCCTCGAGCGCATCATGGCCCATGTCCCCAAGGGCATCGCCAGCGGCATGATGGCCGGGATCCTGGTTCCGTTCGGGCTGAACGCCTTCAGGGCCGCCGGCTCGCTGCCCGCGCTGGCCTTCGGCATGATCGCGGCCTACCTGGTGTTCAAGCGCTGCCTGCCGCGCTACAGCGTGGTGCTGCTGATGGCCGCGGGTGCGCTGCTCGCCTGGCTGCTCGGCGCGACCCATTTCTCCGCGATGCAAGTCGAACTCGTGGTCCCGCATTTCATCGCGCCGGCCTGGAGCTGGCGCTCGACCTTCAGCCTGGCGCTGCCGCTGGTCCTGGTCACCCTGACCGGCCAGTACCTGCCGGGCATCGCGGTGCTGAGGACTTCCGGCTACGCGACGCCGGTGCGCCCGGTGATCGTGGCCAGCAGCCTGGTGTCGCTGCTGGTGGCCTTCGCGGGCGGCATCACGATCGCCATCGCCGCCATCACGGCGGCCATGTGCACGGGCCGCGACGCCCACGAGGATCCGGGCCGGCGCTACGTGGCCGGCATCGCCAACGGCCTGTTCTACCTGGTGGCGGGCCTGTTCGGCGGCTCGATCGTGATGCTGTTCGCGGCCCTGCCCGCGGAACTGATCGCCTGCCTCGCCGGCCTGGCGCTGCTGGGCGCGATCGGCACCAACCTGGCCGGCGTGATGGCGGCCGAGGACCACCGCGAAGCCTCCCTCATCACCTTCCTCGCCACGGCCTCGGGCATGAGCTTCCTCGGCCTGGGCGCTGCCTTCTGGGGCATCGTCATCGGGCTGGCGGCCTACCGGATCCTGCACAAGACCTAAAACATCAACCACAAGGAGACAGCAAGCATGCGACAGATCGACATTCACAAACTGGCCGACGGGGCCAGGTTCAACCGCTTCCACGCCGGCATTCTGGCCTGGTGCGCCCTCATCATCATCTGCGACGGCTACGACCTCGCGGTGGCCGGCATCGCGCTGCCTTCGATCATGAAGGAGATGGGCGTCACCGCCCAGAATGCCGGCTTCATGGTCAGCTCGGCGCTGTTCGGCATGATGTTCGGCGCGATCTTCCTCGGCACCATCGCCGATCGTATCGGCCGGCGCCTCGCCATCGTCATCTGCCTGGCGCTGTTCAGCGTGTTCACCGCGGGCGCCGGCATGAGCAGCGACCCCTATGTATTCGGCCTCATGCGCTTCCTGGCGGGGCTCGGCATCGGCGGGGTGATGCCGAACGTGGTGGCCCAGATGACCGAGTACTCGCCGAAGAAGATCCGCGCCACCATGGTGACGCTGATGTTCAGCGGCTACGCGGTGGGCGGGATGCTGGCGGCGCTGCTGGGCAAGGGCCTGATCGAGCACCATGGCTGGCAGTCGGTGTTCCTGGCGGCCGGCGTGCCGGTGCTGCTGATTCCCTTCATCCTGAAAAACCTGCCGGAATCGATGCCCTTCCTGGTCAAGCGGCAGCGCTTCGCGGAACTGCAGCAGACCCTGGCGCGCATGGAGCCCGGCTACCGTGCGGCGCCGGGCGACCGCTTCGAGGTCGCGCAGGCCGACCGCGCCGAGGGCGCGCCGATCGGCAAGCTGTTCCAGGAAGGCCGCGGCTTCTCGACCGCCATGTTCTGGATCGCCTTCTTCATGTGCCTGTTCATGGTGTACGCGCTCAGCTCCTGGCTCGCCAAGCTGATGGCCGGCGCCGGCTACAGCCTTGGCTCGGCGCTGACCTTCGTGCTGGTGCTGAACTTCGGCGCGGTGATCGGCGCGGTGGGCGGCGGCTGGCTGGCCGACCGCTTCCACATCAAGCACGTGCTGGTCGGGATGTATGCGCTGGCCGCGGTGTCGATCTCGCTGCTCGGTTACCCGGTGCCGACCCCGGTGCTGTTCCTGCTGGTCGGCCTGGCGGGCGCGTCGACCATCGGCACCCAGATCGTCACCTATGCCTACGCCGGCCAGTTCTACCCGACCGCGATCCGCTCCACCGGCATCGGCTGGGCGTCCGGCGTCGGCCGCAGCGGCGCGATCCTGGCGCCGATCGTGATCGGCACCCTGGTCGGCATGGCGCTGCCGCTGCAGCAGAACTTCATTGCGATGGCGATCCCGGCGCTCATCGCCGCGGTATCGGTCGCCCTGATCAGTCATGGCAAGTCCGCCTCCGCCGTGCCCGCCATCGGCAAAGGCGCGCTGGCCGATCCGTCCGAAGCCTGAACAGTCACAAGGAGACATGGATGAACAATGCAGCAAACAGTGTGCGCGGCACGGCAATCGCGATGGCGCTGGCATCGGCTTTCGCGGCCGGCGGCGCCCGGGCCCAGAGCCAGGTAACGGTGTACGGCCTGGTCGATGCGGCGCTGGCGCACATGAGCAAGGTCGATGCCGCCGGCCACTCGGTGACGAAGATGCCTTCGCTGACCGGCAGCCTGCCCTCGCGCATCGGCTTTCGCGGCAGCGAAGACCTGGGCGGCGGGCTGGCGGCGGTGTTCACGCTGGAGAGCGGCTTCAACCCCGACACCGGCGTGCTGGGGCAGGGCGGCCGCGTCTTCGGGCGCCAGGCCTGGATCGGGCTGCGCGGGCAATGGGGTACGCTGCAGCTGGGCCGCATCCTGAACATGACTTACCTGGCGACGGCGAAAAGCGACGTGCTCGGGCCGAACCTGTTTTCGATCAACAGCATCGACCTTTACCTGCCGAACGCCCGCAGCGACAACGCCATCGGCTATCTCGGCAGCTTCCATGGGTTCAGTGTCGGCGCAACCTGGAGCTTCGGGCGCGACGGCTCGGCGGCGGGCGGCCCGTCGGCTACCGGCTGCGCCGGCGAAGTGCCGGGCAATGCCAGGGCCTGCCGCCAGACCACCGCGCTGCTCGGCTATGACGGAAACGGTATCGGCATCAACGCGACCTACGACAAGCTGTACGGGAACACGGGCGCCGCCGGCGGCCTCACCAGCAGCGACAACTACGACCGCCGGGCGACCGTCAACGGCTATGCCCTGCTGGGCACGGTCAAGCTGGGCGCCGGCGTCATCGATCGCAAGACCTTCGCCGCCGCCGGCGTCAGTGAGTCCGATCTCTACTACCTGGGCGCGAGCGTGCCGCTGACGGGGCGCCTGACGCTGGATGCGCAGGCGGCGCGCCGCAACCTCAAGGGTTCGGCGGACGATACGAACATGCTGGTGGCGCGCCTGATGTATGCGCTGTCGAAGCGCAGCGCCGTCTACGCGGGCGTGGGGCGCATGGACAACCATGGCGCCGCGGCGGTGGCGCTCGACGCCGGCGGCACGACCGCGCCGGGCAAGGTCCAGAACGGCGTGATGACGGGCTTGCGCCACAGCTTCTGAAGCACGCGCAAAAAAAGCGGCAAGGAGGCTGTGCGCCTCGCTGCCGCGTCAAGGGGTTTGATGACAGGGCGCCGGTTCAGGCGCCCAGGAAGGCCGAAAGGACGCGCGTGAATGCCGATTCGGCTTCGACGTTCGAGATATGGGATGCCGGCACGGTCTCGAGCCGCGCGCCGGGGATCTGGCGGCACAACCACTCCCCATCCGCGACGGTCGTGACCGGATCCTGGGCGCCGGCCACGACCAGCGTCGGCACCGGAATCGCGCTCACCGCCGCGCGCAGGTCCGCCTGCGCCAGCGCCTCGCAGCAGCGCGCATAGCCCTCGGGGTCCTGCGCGCGCAGGCTTGCCGTCATGCTGTCCACCAGCCGCGGTGCGCGCTCGATGAAGGCCGGCGTGAACCAGCGCGCCGCGGCGCCGTCGGCCACGCCCGCCATGCCTTCGCGCCGCACCAGTTCGGCGCGTGCGTTCCAGCCCTCGGCCGTGCCGATGCAGGCGGCGGTATTCGCCAGCACCAGCTTGCCGATGCGCCCGGGCTGGTGGATGCCCAGCCACTGCCCGGTCAGGCCGCCCATCGAAATGCCGCAGAAATGGGCTTCGTCGATTCCGAGCGCATCCAGCAGGCCGACGACGTCACGTCCAAGGTCGGCGAGGCCGAGCGGGGCCCGGCCCCGTTCCGACTCGCCATGGCCGCGGGTGTCGTAGCGCAGCACGAAAAAGTCGCGGGCAAGGGCCGCCGCCTGGGCGTCCCACATGCCCAGGTCGGTGCCGAGGGAGTTCGAGAACACCAGGCAGGGGCGCGCCGGATCGCCGTCGGTACGGTAGTGCAGGCGTGCGTCATTGATGCGTACAAATGGCATGTCGTCTCCTCAACCCTGGTCGCCGCCACCGACAGGCAGCACGGTACCGGTGATGTACGAAGCCTCGCCGGAGGCCAGGAACAGGATCGCGGCAACCTGCTCGTCGATGCTGCCGTAGCGCTGCATCAGGCTCGACGCCCTGGTCTGGTCGACGATGCCCTGGTACCACACCTGTTCCTGTTCGCTCAGCGGCGCCGGATTACGTGCTACCCGCCGCGGCGGCGCTTCGGTGCCGCCGGTGGCGACCGCATTCACGCGGATGCCGTCGCCGGCGTGCTCCATCGCCAGGCTGGCGGTCAGCGCGTTGACGCCGCCTTTCGCCGCCGAGTAGGGGATGCGGTAGATGCCGCGCGTGGCGATCGAGGAGACGTTGACGATGGCCCCGCTTCGGCGCTCGATCATGGCCGGCAGCACGGCGCGGCAGCACCACAGCGTCGGGAACAGCGAGCGCCGGATCTCGGCTTCGATCTGCGCCTCTTCGTATTCCTGGTAGGGCTTGGCCCAGATCGTGCCGCCGACATTGTTGACCAGGATATCGACGCGGCCGTAGTCATCGAGCGCACGCTCGACGACGGCGGCGGCGCCGGCCCAGGTTTCGAGGTCGGCTTCGACCGTCACCACCTGGGCGCCGAAGGCAGCGGCTTCCTCGGCCACCTCGTGCACCAGCGCCGAGCGGTCGGCCAGCACCAGCTGGGCGCCTTCGCGCGCGGCGGCCAGCGCCACGCCGCGCCCGATGCCCTGGGCGGCGCCGGTGACGATCATCACCTGATTCTTGAAGCGGTCGGGATGGATCATGCTGCGGCTCCTGCTGTGCTGGTGGCGGAAAACTTCTCGAAGAGGAAGCTGTGGGGACTCATGCCGGTGCTGCCCAGCCAGCCGCGCACCGCCTCGACCATCGGCACCGGGCCGCACAGGTAGACGTCGACGTCGCCGCCGTTCATCCAGGCCGGATCGACGTGGGCGGTGGCGTAGCCCTTGCGCGGATGGCTGCTGGCCTCGCTCGACACGCAGGTCACGTACTCGAACTGCGGATGGCTGGCCGCGATGCGATCCAGCTGCTCCAGCCCGACCAGGTCGTGGTCGTGGGTGACCGCGTACACCAGGCGCACCGGATGGGCGAAGCCCTTAGCGGCAAGCACGTCCAGCATGGCCAGGAAGGGCGCGATGCCGGTGCCGCCCGCCAGCATCAGGACCGGACGCTGCACGGGGCGCAGGTAGAAGCTGCCGTAGGGACCCGTGAAGGAGATCGGCTGGCCCGGCTGCGCCTGGCCGCTCAGCCAGCTGCTCATCAGGCCGTTCGGCACGTTGCGCACCACGAAGCTGGCATGCGGGGCGCCGGGGGCGGAGCTGAACGAGTAGGAGCGGGTCTGGTCGGTGCCGGGCACCGTCACGTTCACGTACTGGCCCGGCAGGAAGTCCAGCTGCTCGGGGTCGTCCAGCGCCACCGAGAAGCGGATGGTCGAGGACGACAGCTGCTCGACCCCGGCGAGCTTGCCGGGGAAGTCGTTCACGCCGGTCTTGCAGGCGGCGGAGGTCGCCGGGATGCGGACCACGCAGTCCGAGGTGGGACGCATCTGACAGGCCAGGACATAGCCGGCGGCCGCGTCCTTCTCTTCCAGCGCATCCTCGATGTAGCTGTCGGGCGGCATATCGTATTGCCCGGACTCGCAGTGGCCGCGGCAGGTGCCGCAGGCGCCGTCGCGGCAGTCCAGGGGGATGTTGACCTTCTGGCGGTATGCCGCGTCGGACAGTTTTTCGTTGGGATTGCAGCTGATGAAGCGCGTGACGCCGTCTTCGAACTGCAGTGCGATCGTATGGCTCATGACCGGCTCCTGCTTCCTGTACTTAAATGTGATAGATGTCGATGACCTGGTTGATGTAGTCGTTCTTCAGTACGACATACTTGTCCAGGATCTTCGGCTGCGGACCGGAAAAATCGATCACGTAGCGCGACATGCCGAAATAGCTGTAATTCGTGTGGTAACGGTGGCTCAGCGTGTGCCAGTTGAAGCGCACCGTGTGGACCGCCCCCTCGACCTTTTCCAGCTCGACGTTGGCGATGTTGTGGCTGGTGCGGGTGTCCGGAATGGTCGCGCTGGAGCGCTCGGTCTTGATGCGGAACACGCGGTCTTCCAGTCCCTGGCGGCTCGGATAGAAGATCAGCGAGATCTCGCGCTCAGGGTCCTGCACCAGGGTGCCGTCGTCGTCCCAGGACGGCATCCAGAAGCGCGCGTCCGGCGCGTAGCACTCCAGCCAGTCGTCCCACTGCTCGTCGTCCAGCAGGCGCGCCTCACGGTAGAGGAAGGCGAGGATGTCCTGCATCGCGATCACGTTCACGGCGGCGTTCATTTCGTTTCTCCCTGCGCTTGTGCTTGTGCTGCCGATGCCTGCTTGTGCGCGAAGGCCTGCTTCATCACGTCCAGCCAGTAGCGGTGTTGCACCGTGTACAGGCCTTCGTCCTCGGTGCGTACGCCGCTCATCACGGGCGCCAGGCCGATGTCCTTGGCCGCCTCGTCCGCGCCCTGGATCCAGTGGCCGGCGCCGCGGCACATATCGTTCCACTGCATGGCCCCGCCCTGGTAGCCCTGCTGGCAGGCGCGGAATTCTTCCAGGTCGTCCGGCGTCGCCATGCCGCTGACGTTGAAGAAGTCCTCGTACTGGCGGATGCGGTGGGCGCGCGCCTCCGCCGACTCGCCTTTCGGTGCGATGCAGTAGATCGTCACCTCGGTCTTGTCGACCGCCAGCGGGCGCAACACGCGGATCTGGGAGCTGAACTGGTCCATCAGGTAGACGTTCGGGTACAGGCACAGGTTGCGCGAGCGTCCCACCATCCAGTCGGCGGTCGGCTTGCCGTACTTCTCGGCGTATTCCGCATGGCGTGCAAAGTTCGGCCGGTCTTCGGGATTCGCCCACTGCGACCACAGCAGCATGTGGCCCTGCTCGAAGGCGTAGAAGCCGCCGCCCTGGCGTCCCCAGTTGCCGGCGTCCATGGCGCGGATCTTGTCCTCGCCGTGCGAGTGCTCTTCCTTGCGGCGGTTGGTGGTGGCCGCGTAGTTCCAGTGCACCGCGGTCACGTGGTAGCCGTCGGCGCCGTTCTCGGCCTGCAGCTTCCAGTTGCCCTCGTAGGTGTAGGTCGAGGAGCCGCGCAGCACTTCCAGGCCTTCGGGCGACTGGTTGACGATCATGTCGATGATCTTGCCGGCCTCGCCCAGGAATTCCTCGAGCGGCGCCACGTCCGGGTTCAGGCTGCCGAACAGGAAGCCCTTGTAGCTGCCGAAGCGCGCCAGCTTCTTGAGGTCGTGCGAGCCTTCCTTGTTGAAGCACTCCGGATAGCCGGCCTCCGCGGGGTCCTTCACCTTCAGCAGCTTGCCGCTGTTGTTGAAGGTCCAGCCGTGGAAGGGGCAGGTGAAGCTCGCCTTGTTGCCGCGCTTGTGGCGGCACAGCTGGGCGCCGCGGTGGCTGCAGGCATTCACGAAGGCGTTCAGTTCGCCGTTGCGGTTACGGGCGATGAACACCGGCTGGCGGCCGATGTGGGTCGTGTAGTAATCGTTGACATTCGCGACCTGGCTCTCGTGCGCCAGGTAGACCCAGTTGCCCTCGAAGATGTGCTTCATCTCGAGTTCGAACAGGGCCTCGTCGGTGAAGGCGCTGCGGTGCAGGCGGTGGTCGCCGGTGGCCGCATCCTCGACCAGGTAGTCGTCGAGGCTTTTCGGCTTGAAGGCGTCGACCGGAACGATGGGGATGGTCGTCATGATGGCTCCTCAGGCGGCGGCGCGCACGCGGTCGACCAGGGTGCTCGGCGCGGCTTCGGTCTCGCGGTACAGGCGGAAGTCGAAGTCGATCGAGGCGAAGGGCTTGGCGACGCGCTTGGCGTCGAGCTGGGCCGGATCGTCGATGCGGGCGATCGGCGGCACCAGGCCTTCGCGGCTGGCGAAGGCGAAGTCGTCCCACAGGTATTCGTCGCCGTCGATATTGATCTGGGTGGTCAGCTTGCGGTGACCCGGCGCGCTGACGAAGAAGTGGATGTGCGCCGGGCGCTGGCCGTGGCGGCCCAGTTGGTTCAGCAGCGCCTGGGTGGTGCCGTCCGGCGGGCAACCGTAGCCGACCGGGATGATCGAGCGGAACTGGTAGCGGCCCTGGTCGTCGGTGACGATGCTGCGGCGCAGGTTGAACGGCGACTGGGTCTGGTCGAAGAAGGAGTAGTTGCCCAGCAGGTTGGCGTGCCAGACCTCGACCTTGGCGCCCGGCATCGGCTTGCCGTCCTGGTCGAACACGGTGCCCTGCATGAACAGGACTTCGCCCTTGTCTTCTTCGCTGCCGTCGTCGAGGCGGGCGAAGCCCACGCTTTCCGGTGCGCCGGCCACGTACAGCGGGCCTTCGATGGTGCGCGGCGTGCCGCCTTCCAGGCCGGCCTTCTGCTCGGCCTCGTCGGCGCGGATGTCGAGGAAGCGCTCCAGGCCCAGGCCGGCGGCCAGCAGGCCCAGTTCGCCGGCGGCGCCGGCGGCCGACATGTACGAGACGCCGTGCCAGAATTCGGTCGGGCTGATGTCGAGGTCTTCGATCGCCTTGCAAAGGTCGCCCAGCAGGCGCAGCACGACTTGCTGCACGCGCGGGTTGGCGGGGCGGTCGGCGGCGTCCACGACCCAGTTTTTGGCCAGGGTTTCGATATCTGCGTGATTCATTTCAGGTCTCCTTTGTGTTGGCTTATTGGTCGGTGCTGCGGATCGAGGACGGATGGCGGCACAGCGGCATCACTTCGATCTGCATGTAGGGGAACAGCGGAAGAGAGGTCAGCAGCGTGTGCAGCTCGTCGACGCTGTCGACGTCGAAGATGCTGACGTTGGCGTACTGCCCGGCGATGCGCCACAGGTGGCGCCACTTGCCATCGTATTGCAGCTGCTGGGCGAGAGCCTTCTCGTCCTGCTTCAGGCGCGCCGCCTGGTCGGCCGGCATCGATACCGGCAAATTGACGTTCATTCGTACATGGAACAACATGGTGGTTTCCTTTACTAGCCCTGCCTTATTGACGCTGCAGACTGCGCAGCTTGTCGGTATCGATTTCGACGCCCAGGCCCGGACCGCTCGGCACTTCGAGCATGAAGTCGCGGTAGACCAGGGGTTCGCGCAGCACTTCCTGGGTCAGCAGCAGGGGGCCGAACAGTTCGGTGTCCCAGGCCAGCTCGGCGAAGGTCGCGCAGACGTGGGCGGTGGCCGCGGTGCCGATGCCGCCTTCGAGCATGGTCCCGCCGTACAGGCCGACGCCGGCCAGGCGGGCGACGGTCGCGACTTCCAGCGCCGGCAGCAGGCCGCCGGACTGGGCGATCTTGACCGCGAAGACGTCGGCGGCGTCGGTGCGCGCCAGCGCCATCGCATCGTCGGGGCCGTGCAGGGCTTCGTCGGCCATGATGGCGACGTCGAAGCGCTGCTTGAGGCGGGCCAGCGCGGCGGTGTTGTACGCCTTGACCGGCTGCTCGATCAGGTCGATGCCGCCGTCTTCGAGCCGGGCGATGCCGCGCACCGAGTCCGATTCGTTCCAGGCCTGGTTGAC
This sequence comes from Massilia sp. WG5, assembly GCF_001412595.2. Classification (NCBI taxonomy): domain Bacteria; kingdom Pseudomonadati; phylum Pseudomonadota; class Betaproteobacteria; order Burkholderiales; family Oxalobacteraceae; genus Massilia; species Massilia sp. WG5. The sequence continues at coordinate 860,238 of NZ_CP012640.2, read as the reverse complement.
GTCGACCCGCACGCTGGCGCGGTCGCCGAGCGCACGCTTGATTTCCAGTACGTGCCGGACGTCGTCGTCGACGCTGCGCAGGCCGATCTTCAGCTTGAAGATGCGGTGGCGCCGGATCTCCAGCATGTGCTCGGCTTCCGCGATGTCCTTGGCGGTGTCGCCGCTGGCCAGGGTCCAGGCCACCGGCAGCGCGTCGCGCACCCGGCCGCCCAGCAGTTCCGACAGCGGGACGTTCAGGCGGCGCGCCTGGGCATCCAGCAGGGCGGTCTCGAGCGCGCACTTGGCGAAGCGGTTGCCCTGGATGATCTTGCGGATCTTCGCCATGGCTTTGGCCGGCCGGGTCGCGTCCATGCCGATCAGCAGCGGAGCGATATGGGTGTCGATGTTGACCTTGATGCTTTCCGGGCTCTCTTCGCCGTAGTTCAGGCCGCCGATCGTGGTGGCTTCGCCCCAGCCCTGGATGCCGTCTGCGCAGCGGACCCGTACCAGCACCAGGGTCTGCGTATTCATGGTCGCGACGGACAGCTTGTGGGGCCGGATCGTCGGCACGTCGACCAGAAAGGTTTCGATATGTTGAATCATATTTTCTGCATATAATGCGTTACGGTGATAACACGATATTCCCCCAAACGACGGTCGTCCAACACCGTTTTGGTATCACCTCAATACTCAAAAGGTATAGATATGGAGCTGAGACATCTTCGTTACTTCGTTGCGGTAGCGGAAGAAAGAAACTTCACGCGGGCGGCCGAGCGCCTGCACATCGCCCAGCCGCCGCTGAGCCGCCAGATGCAGCAACTGGAAGAAACCCTGGGGGTCGAGCTGATCGAAAAGGGGTCGCGGCCCCTGCGCCTGACCGAGGCCGGCCAGTTCTTCCTGGCGCATGCCAGGCCCTTGCTCGACCAGGTGCGCGACCTGAAGGCGATGACCCAGCGGGTCGGGAAGCTGGAGCGCACGCTGTCGGTCGGCTTCGTCGCCTCGACCCTGTACGGCCTGCTGCCGGACATCATCCGGCGCTACCGCGAGCAGCATCCGGAAGTCGAGGTCACGCTGCAGGAGATGACGACGGTCGATCAGCTGAAGGCGCTGAAGGAAGGCCGGATCGACGTCGGCTTCGGGCGCCTGAAGAGCGAGGACCCGAGCATCCGCCGCATCCTGCTGCGCGAGGAAAGGATGGTGGTGGCGCTGTCAGCCGGCCACCGGCTGGGGGAAAGGGAGGGCGGGATCCGGCTGACGGAGCTGATCCACGAGCCGCTGCTGGTGTATCCGAAGGCGCCGCGCCCGAGCTTTGCCGACCAGGTGCTGGCGGCCTTCAACGAGGCCAACCTGACGCCCGACCACGTGACGGAGGTGCGCGAACTGCAGATCGCGATCGGCCTGGTGGCCGCCGGGCAGGGCATCTCGATCGTGCCCGAGAGCGTGCAGGGGATGCGGCACCGGAATGTCTTCTACCGGACGCTGGAGGACAAGCACGCGTTCTCGCCGATCCTGTTCAGCGTGCGCTACATGGACCGCTCGCCGGAACTGCAGAACATGCTGGCGGCCGTGTATTCGGTCTACGAGGACCACGGCATCCCGCACGTCAAGGAAGCGCTGTAGCCTCAGGCGGCGGCCGGCGCCACCGACGCTCCCTCGATGCCGTGGCGGGCGAGGGCGTCGGCGACGAAGCCGCTCGCCTTCATGCGCTCGACGAAGTCGGCCAGGAAGGCGGCGGCTTCCCCGCCGCGGCTCTTCGGCGTACCCATGGCCTGCTGGATGACCATGAAGCGGCCATCGAGCAGGCGCAGGCCGCCGAAGCGCCGCGCATCCGCTTCCAGCTGCTGCCTGACGCCCGCCGCGACCTCCGCGCCCAGTGCCAGGAAGGTGTCGACCACGGTCGGCGAGGTCGGCGAGCGTTCGATCCGCGCATGCTGCAGGCTGCGCGTCAGGTACAGGTCGTAGGCGCTGCCCTTGCCGACCACGACGCGGTTGGCGGCCTGGTCGACTTGCTCGTTGGCCCTGATCGGCGAATCGTCCTTGACCAGGTAGCAGCCCTCGATCAGCACATAGGGCGCACTGAAGGCGATGTTCGCGCCGCGCACCGGATCGATGGCGAAGAAGCCGATGTCCGCCTGTTCGGCGGCGACCACGTCGACCGACTTGCCCGCCGCATCCACCACCACGAGTTCCAGTTCCACCCCCAGCAGGCGCGCGAATTCGCCGGCCAGGTCGACCGAGACGCCGCGCACGCCGCCGTCTTCGCCTTTGCTGGCGAGGATCGGATTGCCGAGGTTGACGGCGGCGCGCAGCTTGCCGGCCGGCGTGAAAGCGGAGAGGATGCGAGGGGTCATGGGCTTGAGTATAGCAAGGGAGGGCAATGGACCGGTTCCAGGAAATGAGGGTATTCGCCGCCGTCGTCGAGGCGGGCAGCTTCGTCGGCGCGACGCGGGCGCTGGACATGTCCAAGGCCGCGGTGTCGCGCTACGTGGGCGAGCTGGAAGAGCGGCTCGGCGTCCGTCTGCTGCACCGGACCACGCGCAAGCTGTCGCCGACCACCGAGGGCGAGATCTTCTACACGCGCTGCCGCGAGCTGCTGGACAGGCTTTCGGAGGCCGAGGCCGAAGCGGCTTCGCGCAGCGGCGAGGCGACCGGCCTGCTGAAGGTGAACGTGCCGGTGAGTTTCGGACTGATGCACCTGGCGCCGCTGTGGCCGGTCTTCCTGGCGCGGCATCCGAAGCTGTCGATCGACATCACCCTGTCCGACCGCGTCGCGGACCTGGTCGAGGAAGGCTTCGATCTGGCGGTGCGCATCGGCCAGCTGCCGGCGTCTTCGCTGGTCGGCCGCAAGCTGGCGTCCACCCGGATGGTGCTGTGCGCCTCGCCGCAGTACCTGCAGGCGCGCGGCGCCCCGCGCCATCCGGAAGACCTGCTGCATCACGACGTGATTTCGTACAGCCTGTTTTCGGCGGGTGAGAACTGGAGCTTCACGGGGCCGGACGGCGAGGTGTCGGTGAAGGTGGCGCCGCGCATGCGCACCAACAGCGGCGATACCTGCCGCGCGGCCGCCCTGCAGCACCAGGGGATCATCCTCCAGCCGAGCTTTATCGTCGGCGCCGACCTGGCCGCAGGGACCTTGCGGGAGATCCTGCCCGAATACCGCTCGCTGGAGCTGGGCATCCATGCGGTCTACCCGTCGCGCAAATTCGTCGCGCCGAAGGTGCGCCTGCTGATCGATTTCCTGGTCGAGGCGTTTGCAGCGCCGCCCTGGGAGCAGTGAGCGTGGATTGTTCCGATTTTCGAGACAGTTAAACGCTTTGGTGGCTGTTTATTTCGACCGCTGCAGGTAATAAGATGGGGCATGTTCATCAAGGAGGCTTCGACATGTCTTCACTTCCCACCATCTTTCTTTCGCATGGCTCGCCGATGCTGGCGCTGCAGGACAGTCCGGCGCGCCGTTTCCTGCAAACGCTCGGCGCATCCTTGGCGCGCCCGAAGGCCATCCTGCTCGTCTCGGCCCACTGGGAAACCAGGGGAGGTCCCGCGGTTAGCCTGGCGCAGCACCCCGAGACCATCCACGACTTCGGTGGTTTCCCGCGTGCGCTGTTCGAGATGCGCTATCCGGCGCCGGGCGCCCCCGAGCTTGCCGAGCGCGCCGCCGCGCTGCTCGAAGCCGAGGGCATTCCGGTCGGCCGCAGCCCCCAGCGCGGACTCGACCACGGTGCATGGGTGCCGCTGACGCTGATGTATCCGGAGGCGGACATCCCGGTCGCGCAGCTGTCGATCGTGCATGGCGCGAGTCCGGCCGAGCATGAGCGCATCGGGCGCGCGCTGGCCGCGCTGCGCAGCGAAGGCGTGCTGCTGGTCGGCTCGGGATCGCTCACGCATAATCTGTACGAATTCCGCGGCCAGGGCATCGATGCCCCGGTGCCGCACTGGGTCGGCGAATTCGAAGCGTGGATGAAGGCGCGCCTGGAAAGCGGCGATGGCGCCGCGCTGCTGGACTATCGCCGCATCGCGCCGTTCGCGGCGCAGAATCATCCGACCGAAGAACACCTGCTGCCGCTGTTCGTGGCGATGGGCGCGGCCGGACCGGATGCGCGCACGACCCAGCTGCACGCCAGCTTCGAGCATGGCGTGCTGGCGATGGACGCCTATGCCTTCGAATGAGGAGAACAGGATGAGCGACACATTGAATGAAGTATTGACCGAGCCGGTATCTGGCCTGGCATACCGTATCCGTCCGGCGCCGGCGGCAAGCGCGCAAGCGCCTTGCCTGCTGCTCCTGCACGGCGTCGGTTCGAACGAAACCGGCTTCATCGAACTGGCCCGGCAGATGGATCCGCGCTTGACCGTCGTCCTGCTGCGCGGACCGCTGGTCATGGCGCCGGGGCGCTTCGGCTGGTTCCAGGTGCGCTTCACGCCGTCCGGACCGGTCATCGACGCCGCGCAGGCCGAACGCTCCCGCGCGCTGCTGCTCGAGTTTATCGGCCGCCTGCCGGACGACCATGGCGTCGATCCCGCGCGGATCTGGATCGCCGGCTTCAGTCAGGGCGGCATCATGAGCGCCAGCGTGGGGCTGACGGCGCCCGCGAGCGTCGCCGGCTTCGGTGTGCTGAGCGGCCGCATCCTGGCCGAAGTGCTGCCCCAGGTGCAGCACGGGCCGGCGCTTGCCAGGCTCGAGGCCTTCGTCAGCCATGGCGTGCACGACCAGACGCTGGGCCTCCACTTCGCGCAGCAGTCGCGTGAACTGCTGACCGGGCTCGGCGTGCCGCTGGCTTACAGCGAATATGCCGCCGGCCATGCGCTGGACGGGGCAATGATCGCCGACTTCCAGCGCTGGCTCGGCCGGCAGCTCGACATGGGAAGCGCCGTCGGTGGCGCTGCATGAACTCATCCGCGTGCATACTGTATGTACGCAACCGCACCGTTGACTGAACAAGGGAGCCATCATGGAAAACACAAACGTCTCGCTGCACCACTACGAGGACCTGGGCAAGCTGGTCCTGCGCGTCATCCTCGCCGTCCTGATCCTGTTCCATGGCGTGTCCAAACTGATGGGCGGCATCGGCTTCATTGTCGGCATGGTGGAGAAGGCCGGCCTGCCGGCGGTATTCGCCTACGGCGTCTACGTCGGCGAAGTCATCGCGCCGCTGCTGATCCTGTTCGGTGTCTTCACCCGGGCGGCGGCGCTGGTCCTGGTCATCAATATGATCGTCGCCCTGCTGCTGGTGCATACGAGCCAGTTTTTCATGGTGAACCAGCAGGGCGGCTGGCAGCTCGAACTGCAGGGCATGTACCTGGGCGGCGCACTCGCGCTGGCGCTGCTGGGCGCGGGCCGCTACAGCGTCGGCGGCGCGGCCGGGCGCTGGAACTGAAGTGGAGGCCTTCACCTTTACCCTGACCGATGTCGAGGTCGGCGTGCGCCTGGTCGAAGCGCTGGTTCGGCACGCGAAGTCCGCCGGCGGCCAGCCGATCGCCTATGCCGACTTGTTGACCCTGGGACGCGCGATGTATCCGAAGGATGCGACGCTCGGGCGCGAAGTGCCGGTCGGGATCGGCGTGAAGCTCTTGTTTGTCGAGGCTTTCTGCAAGGCGAACGCCTGTCCGGACCTGGCCTGCCTCGCCGTGAGCGGGGCGACCATGCGGCCGAGGGCAGCGTATCGCGGCGATTGGGATGCCGAACGGCGCGCGGCAGCCGATTTCGACTGGTCGGGTATCGACGCGAAACTGGCTGTCTATGCCGCGACAGCGCGCGCCGCCGTGCCGAAGCGCTTCAAGCCGCGCCAGGAACGGCCGGCCGATGTGGCCTGGTATGCTTACTACAGCTCCCATCGTCCCGCATGCGCGCAGGTGAGGGCCGCGGACAAGCAGGAAATCATCAACCTGTTGATGGCGGGGCTCGATCCGGAGACGGCGCTGCGGCGGGCGCTGGCCGTGAAAGCCGAGTACGGCGAATAATTTACGGGCTTGCACGGCGCCTGCCGGTTTGCTATAGTTCGCGTCCTGCTTTTGCAGCACACAAAAAAGCCAAGCGAATCAGATGGTTATCTTGGCAAGATTTGAAATCTGTTGTGTGTCTGCGAAAACGAGAGTTGACGGATTAAACGAAACACTGCATAATCTCGCTTCTCTGCTGCTGACGAACACAACGATTCGCAAACGCAGCAAGGCAGTACCGAACACAGTTCTTTAACAATCAACAGTCGATAAGTGTGGGCGTTTGATGAAGTGCCGGCAGCCGCGTCAGCGGTTGCTGAATGCTTAAATTATCAAATGTTCACACAAAAGAAATACGTTGCTCAGCAATGAGTAACGGTCAGTATTTTGAGTGAGCGACACGTTGTCTGCGAAAGCGGATGACAAAACAGAGATTAAACTGAAGAGTTTGATCCTGGCTCAGATTGAACGCTGGCGGCATGCTTTACACATGCAAGTCGAACGGCAGCGCGGGGCAACCTGGCGGCGAGTGGCGAACGGGTGAGTAATACATCGGAACGTACCCAGAAGTGGGGGATAACGTAGCGAAAGTTACGCTAATACCGCATACGTTCTACGGAAGAAAGTGGGGGATCTTCGGACCTCATGCTTTTGGAGCGGCCGATGTCTGATTAGCTAGTTGGTGAGGTAAAGGCTCACCAAGGCGACGATCAGTAGCTGGTCTGAGAGGACGACCAGCCACACTGGGACTGAGACACGGCCCAGACTCCTACGGGAGGCAGCAGTGGGGAATTTTGGACAATGGGCGCAAGCCTGATCCAGCAATGCCGCGTGAGGGAAGAAGGCCTTCGGGTTGTAAAGCTCTTTCGGCCGGGAAGAAACGGTTGGGGCTAATATCCTCGGCTAATGACGGTACCTGCAGAAGAAGCACCGGCTAACTACGTGCCAGCAGCCGCGGTAATACGTAGGGTGCAAGCGTTAATCGGAATTACTGGGCGTAAAGCGTGCGTAGGCGGTTTTGTAAGTCTGAGGTGAAATCCCCGGGCTTAACCCGGGAATTGCGTTGGAGACTGCAAGGCTGGAGTCTGGCAGAGGGGGGTAGAATTCCACGTGTAGCAGTGAAATGCGTAGAGATGTGGAGGAACACCGATGGCGAAGGCAGCCCCCTGGGTCAAGACTGACGCTCATGCACGAAAGCGTGGGGAGCAAACAGGATTAGATACCCTGGTAGTCCACGCCCTAAACGATGTCTACTAGTTGTCGGGTCTTAATTGACTTGGTAACGCAGCTAACGCGTGAAGTAGACCGCCTGGGGAGTACGGTCGCAAGATTAAAACTCAAAGGAATTGACGGGGACCCGCACAAGCGGTGGATGATGTGGATTAATTCGATGCAACGCGAAAAACCTTACCTACCCTTGACATGTCAGGAATCCTTGAGAGATCGAGGAGTGCCCGAAAGGGAGCCTGAACACAGGTGCTGCATGGCTGTCGTCAGCTCGTGTCGTGAGATGTTGGGTTAAGTCCCGCAACGAGCGCAACCCTTGTCATTAGTTGCTACATTCAGTTGAGCACTCTAATGAGACTGCCGGTGACAAACCGGAGGAAGGTGGGGATGACGTCAAGTCCTCATGGCCCTTATGGGTAGGGCTTCACACGTCATACAATGGTACATACAGAGGGCCGCCAACCCGCGAGGGGGAGCTAATCCCAGAAAGTGTATCGTAGTCCGGATCGCAGTCTGCAACTCGACTGCGTGAAGTTGGAATCGCTATTAATCGCGGATCAGCATGTCGCGGTGAATACGTTCCCGGGTCTTGTACACACCGCCCGTCACACCATGGGAGCGGGTTTTACCAGAAGTAGGTAGCTTAACCGCAAGGAGGGCGCTTACCACGGTAGGATTCGTGACTGGGGTGAAGTCGTAACAAGGTAGCCGTATCGGAAGGTGCGGCTGGATCACCTCCTTTCTAGAGTGGCACTGGAGCGAAAGCTCAGCATCAAGCGCCTACGCTTATCGACTGTTGAATGAACTGTACTTATGTAAGGTGTAAACCTTAGATAAGTGTAGTTCTCGTTCTTTAACAATCTGGAAGAAGTAAAGTTTTCTTTAAGCGTGTAATTGGTCTAACGACCGAATGCACACTTAGGGTAGTAATCTGTTGTATCAACAAACAAAGTAAGCTGTCATTTGCCTATGACGTTCTCTATTACTCATGTAGAGGCCAACGTTATAGGGACAAGTGAATAAGTGCACATGGTGGATGCCTTGGCGATTACAGGCGATGAAGGACGTAGTAGCTTGCGATAAGCTGCGGGGAGTGAGCAAACACACTTTGATCCGCAGATTTCCGAATGGGGAAACCCGGCCCTTTGGGTCATCACTCACTGAATACATAGGTGTGTGAAGCGAACGCGGCGAACTGAAACATCTAAGTAGCTGCAGGAAAAGAAATCAACCGAGATTCCCAAAGTAGTGGCGAGCGAAATGGGATGAGCCTTGTACGTGATAGTCGATCGGATAGTGGAACGCTCTGGAAATGGCGGCCATAGCGGGTGATAGCCCCGTACACGAAATCCGAACGGTGGTACTAAGCGTACGACAAGTAGGGCGGGACACGAGAAATCCTGTCTGAAGATGGGGGGACCATCCTCCAAGGCTAAATACTCGTAATCGACCGATAGTGAACCAGTACCGTGAGGGAAAGGCGAAAAGAACCCCGGGAGGGGAGTGAAATAGATCCTGAAACCGTGTGCATACAAACAGTCGGAGCCTCTTCGTGGGGTGACGGCGTACCTTTTGTATAATGGGTCAGCGACTTACATTCAGTGGCGAGGTTAACCAGATCGGGGAGCCGTAGAGAAATCGAGTCCGAATAGGGCGACAGTCGCTGGGTGTAGACCCGAAACCAGGTGATCTACCCATGGCCAGGATGAAGGTGCGGTAACACGCCCTGGAGGTCCGAACCCACTAATGTTGAAAAATTAGGGGATGAGCTGTGGGTAGGGGTGAAAGGCTAAACAAACCTGGAAATAGCTGGTTCTCTCCGAAAACTATTTAGGTAGTGCCTCAAGTATCACCACCGGGGGTAGAGCACTGTTATGGCTAGGGGGTCATTGCGACTTACCAAACCATTGCAAACTCCGAATACCGGTGAGTGCGAGCTTGGGAGACAGACGTCGGGTGCTAACGTCCGGCGTCAAGAGGGAAACAACCCAGACCGCCAGCTAAGGTCCCAAAGATTGGCTAAGTGGAAAACGAAGTGGGAAGGCTAAAACAGTCAGGATGTTGGCTTAGAAGCAGCCATCATTTAAAGAAAGCGTAATAGCTCACTGATCGAGTCGTCCTGCGCGGAAGATGTAACGGGGCTAAGCCAGTCACCGAAGCTGCGGATATGTCTTTGACATATGGTAGGAGAGCGTTCTGTAAGCCTGCGAAGGTGTCTTGTAAAGGATGCTGGAGGTATCAGAAGTGCGAATGCTGACATGAGTAGCGATAAAGGGGGTGAAAAGCCCCCTCGCCGAAAGCCCAAGGTTTCCTGTTCAACGTTCATCGGAGCAGGGTGAGTCGGCCCCTAAGGCGAGGCAGAGATGCGTAGCTGATGGGAAGCAGGTTAATATTCCTGCACCGTCGTATGATGCGATGGGGGGACGGATCGCGGAAGGTTGTCTGCCTGTTGGAATAGGCAGTTTCTGGTTCATAGAAGGCGCTTAGGCAAATCCGGGCGCGGAATTCAAGGGATCGGGACGAGCGGCTTCATGCTGCGAAGCAATCGGAAGTGGTTCCAAGAAAAGCCTCTAAGCTTCAGTCATACGAGACCGTACCGCAAACCGACACAGGTGGGCGAGATGAGTATTCTAAGGCGCTTGAGAGAACTCGGGAGAAGGAACTCGGCAAATTGGTACCGTAACTTCGGGATAAGGTACGCCCCGGTAGCTTGATTGGTTTACTCCATGAGGGTGAAAGGGTTGCAATAAACTGGTGGCTGCGACTGTTTAATAAAAACACAGCACTCTGCAAACACGAAAGTGGACGTATAGGGTGTGACGCCTGCCCGGTGCTGGAAGATTAAATGATGGGGTGCAAGCTCTTGATTGAAGTCCCAGTAAACGGCGGCCGTAACTATAACGGTCCTAAGGTAGCGAAATTCCTTGTCGGGTAAGTTCCGACCTGCACGAATGGCGTAACGATGGCCACACTGTCTCCTCCCGAGACTCAGCGAAGTTGAAATGTTTGTGATGATGCAATCTACCCGCGGCTAGACGGAAAGACCCCATGAACCTTTACTGTAGCTTTGCATTGGACTTTGAACCAATCTGTGTAGGATAGGTGGGAGGCTTTGAAGCGGGGACGCCAGTTCTCGTGGAGCCATCCTTGAAATACCACCCTGGTTTGTTTGAGGTTCTAACCTTGGCCCGTTATCCGGGTCGGGGACAGTGCATGGTAGGCAGTTTGACTGGGGCGGTCTCCTCCTAAAGTGTAACGGAGGAGTTCGAAGGTACGCTAGGTACGGTCGGACATCGTGCTAATAGTGCAATGGCATAAGCGTGCTTAACTGCGAGACCGACAAGTCGAGCAGGTACGAAAGTAGGACATAGTGATCCGGTGGTTCTGTATGGAAGGGCCATCGCTCAACGGATAAAAGGTACTCTGGGGATAACAGGCTGATTCCTCCCAAGAGTTCATATCGACGGGGGAGTTTGGCACCTCGATGTCGGCTCATCACATCCTGGGGCTGTAGCCGGTCCCAAGGGTATGGCTGTTCGCCATTTAAAGTGGTACGTGAGCTGGGTTTAAAACGTCGTGAGACAGTTTGGTCCCTATCTGCCGTGGGCGTTGGAAATTTGAAGGGGGCTGCTCCTAGTACGAGAGGACCGGAGTGGACGAACCTCTGGTGTACCGGTTGTCACGCCAGTGGCATTGCCGGGTAGCTAAGTTCGGAAGAGATAACCGCTGAAAGCATCTAAGCGGGAAACTCGCCTTGAGATGAGATTTCCCGGAGCCTTGAGCTCCTTGAAGGGTCGTTCGAGACCAGGACGTTGATAGGTCGGGTGTGGAAGTGCAGTAATGCATTAAGCTAACCGATACTAATTGCCCGTACGGCTTGTCCCTATAACCTTGGCAGTCTTGCCGGGTTTTGACAGCTGCTTGTTGAGACAACAGATAAAACACTTCTTCCAGATTCAGCGTATCGCTTGCATCCCGAGCGGTCCGCGTACAAGTCATGCCTGATGACCATAGCAAGTCGGTACCACCCCTTCCCATCCCGAACAGGACCGTGAAACGACTTTGCGCCGATGATAGTGCTGCAACCAGTGTGAAAGTAGGTTATCGTCAGGCTAATTATTAAGCAAAGCCCCACCAGTGATCTGGTGGGGCTTTTTGCTTTTGGGCGCGGGTTTTCCTCCATATACGCCCGCACGATCGATTCGAAGTCGGCTTCCCCGCTGAGGCCCAGCGCTTTCGCACGACGCGTATCCCAGGCTTTCGGCCATCCCTTCACGATGGTTTCGACGTCCGGGTCCGGCGCGAAACTGACGCGCGATGCCGCCTCTCGACCCGCCACCTTCTTCAGTACAGCCAGCATTTCGCCGACGCTGACCGATACGCCGGTCAAATTGACAGTGCGGCTGTTGCCGAACGATGCCGCCCCGAGTTCGTGGACGGCGATCAGGGACGCGATGGCGTGCCGCGGCGACAGCAGCCATAGCCGCGCTTCCGCCGACACCGGACAGCTTGCAGCCAGGCCGTTCAAGGGCTCGCGGATAATCCCGCTGGCGAACGAAGACGCCGGCCTGTTCGGCTGGCCCGGACGTACGCTGATGGTCGGCAGACGCAGCACCCGCCCATCGACGAAGCCGCGGCGACTGTAATCGTTCAACAGCAGTTCGGCGATGGCTTTTTGCGTGCCGTACGAGGACTGGGGATTCCGCGCCGTCGTGTCCTGCACGAGCTCCGGCAAGTCCCCGCCATACACGGCGACCGAGCTGGTAAACACGAGCTTGGGCCGGTGCCCACGCTCGCGGCACACGTCCAGCAGCAGGCGCGAGGCGTCGAGGTTGATCCGCATGCCGAGCTCGAAATCGGCTTCCGCCTGTCCGCTGACGATGGCGGCGAGGTGGAAAATCGACGCCGTCGCGGTATCGAGAAGCTCGCCGAGCAGGGTGCGGTCGGCGATGTCGCCGGTGACGACGCGTACGCGCGGGTCGCCGAAATCGTGGGCGGACGTCACGTCGAGCAGTACCAGCTGCTCGATCCGGCGCACTTCGCCCTGGCTGTCGCTCAGCTGCCCGCGCGACAGCAACTGGCGGGCGAGGCCCTGGCCGAGGAATCCGGCGCCGCCGGTGATCAGGACTTTCATGCCTGGGCTCCTTGTATGCTTGTGGGGCCCGCTCACAGGTCGAGGCCGTAGACCGATTTGAGTTCACCGATCTGCGCGGCGTCGAGCGGCCTGCTCTCCACACCGCGCAGCAGCAGGAACAGCTTGGCGGTTTCCTCGAGCTCCTCGGCCGCATACACCGCCGCTTCGAGGCTCGCGCCGGACACCACCGGACCATGGTTGGCCAGCAGTAGCGCCGCATGCCTGCGCGCGAGGGCGCCGATCGCGCCCGCCAGCGCCGGGTCGCCGGGACGGTGGTAGGGCACCAGCGGCAGCCTGCCGATCTTCATCACGAAATAGGGCGTCAAGGGAGGGATGCAGTCCTCTTGATTCAAGCCGCACATGCAGGACACGGCCGCCGAATGGGTCGCATGCAGGTGCACGATCGCGCCCGCGCCGGGGCGCTGCTGGTACATGGCGCGGTGCAGGAAGGCTTCCTTCGAGGGGCCCAGGCTGGCGTTGGTAGGCGTGAGCAGCCAGCCATCGTCGAGCCGGACGCTGATGTTCCCGCTGCTGCCGGCGCTCAGGCCGCGCTCGAACAGCGAACGTCCGAACTCGACCATCTGTTCGCGCTGGCGGGTCTCTTCGGGTGTGGTATGGACGGCGGGGCTCATGACAGGGTGCTCCAGGCTTTCAGGAAGAAATCGTCGCTACCGAAATTGCCGGACTTGAGCGCCAGCGCCAGCGGCTGGCCTTCCCGGTCGTCCGTGGCGTCCCTTTGCGCGCTGGTCCACGGCACGCCGGGGTCGATTTCCGGGCCGATGCGCAATCCCGTGACGCCGAGCGCCTTGACCATGGCGCCGGCGGTCTCGCCGCCGGCCACGATCAGCTGCCCGACACTCAGCGCGACCAGGCCCTGCGCGATCGCGGCGAGGGCATCCTCGACCAGGCTGCCCGCGCGTTCCGTACCCAGTGCCGCCTGCACCGCCTTCACGGTGTCGGGCGGCGCAGTCGCAAAGACCAATAGCGGGGCCTGGCCGAGATGCACGGCCGCCCAGGCAAGGGCTTCCTCAACCACACCCGCGCCGCGCGCCAGGGTCAGGGGATCGACATGAAACGCCGGCGCCTGCTCGTGCATCAGCGCTACCTGCCGCTGGGTCGCCTGCGAACAGCTGCCGGCAATCACGGCGCGGGCGCCGTGCGCGCGCGGCGGCGCGGCGGCCGCATCGCGCCGGCCCAGCAGCCCACGGCGGCGGAAGTTGTCGGGCAGGCCCAGCGCAATGCCGGAACCGCCGGTCACCAGCGACAACTCGGCGCAAGCGGCGCCGATCGACAGCAGCTCATGGTCGGATACCGCGTCCACCACGGCGAAGCGGCAACCCTCGCCGCGCAAGGCGGCAAAGCGGGCGCCGATGGCGGCGGCGCCCTGGGCCACCGCGCCATGCCCCACCACCCCGACCTTGCCGTCGGTCTGCCGCTGCACGACGCGGACCAGGCTGGGATCGGTCATCGGCGTCAGCGGATGGCTGCGCATGCCGGATTCGCTCAGCAGCTGGTCGCCGACAAACAGGTAGCCCTTGTAGACCGTGCGCCCATTGGCCGGAAACGCCGGGCAGCAGATCGTGAAGCCGGTACCGAGCGCCTGCATCAGGGCGTCCGCCACCGCCCCGATATTCCCGCGCGGCGTGGAGTCGAAGGTCGAGCAGTATTTGAAATAGAACTGCCGGCAGCCGGCCTGCCGCAGCCAGCGCAAGGCCGCCAGCGATTCGGCAACCGCCTCGTGGGCCGGACTGGTGCGCGACTTCAGCGCGATGACCACCGCATCGGCGCCATCGGCATCGGCGGGCGGCGCGTCGGGCGGCGCGCCGATCAGCAGCACGGTGCGCATGCCGGCTTTCACCAGCATGCCGGCAAGGTCGGTGCCGCCGGTGAAGTCGTCGGCGATACATCCAAGTAGCACAGGCATGCCGCACCCTTATTTCACGAGCCAGCCGGCGTTCACGAAAATTTCGCGCACCGTCGACTGGTTATTCTCGATATAGCGCTTGAGCTCCTCGCCGTTGGCGAAGTCGCCGTTCAGGGCATTGGTCTGGAGGTAGGCCTTCCACTCGGGCGTTTCGCTGACTTTCCTGAGCAGCCTGACGTAGTAATTGACCTGCTCCGGCGTCGTGCCGGCGGCGATGTAGACCGCGCGCGGCATCCGGTATTCGGAAATGGCGAGGCCGGATTCCACGCAGGTCGGGATGTCGTTCCAGGACATCGAGGCGGTCACCTTGTCCTTGTAGGGCATGCGCTCCTTGCCGAACACGCACAGCGGGCGGACCTGCCCGGCGCGCCACTGCGAGATATTTTCGTTCGGATTATTCAGGTTGGCCGCGACGTGTTTTCCCGCCAGCTGGGTTGCCGCCTCGGCGCCGCTCTTGATTGGGACATAGGTCAGCTTCATGCCTCCTGTCTTGTTGATCAGTTCCGCAAGGGTCTGGTCGGTGTCCTTGGAATGGGCGCCGCCCATCACGAAATTCGCCGGGTTGGCGCGCGCGGCGCCGATGAAGTCCCTGGCGGTCTTGTACGGCGCATCCTGCGGCACCCACAGCAGGAACTCGTCCTGGGCCAGCATGGCCACCGGCGTCAGCTGGTCGAAGCGGTAGGGCAGCCTGACCACCAGCGGCAGCAGATAGGCGTTGTTCGTGCCGAACACGATCTTGTGGGAATTGCCGCGGTCGGACGCGATCTCGACGAAGGACTCGGCGCCGGAGCCGCCGGCCTTGTTGATCACAACCGTATTCTGGTCCATCAGCTTGTGCTTGATGATGATCGTCTGTACCAGCCGCGCGAACTGGTCGGTGCCGCCGCCGGCGCCGCACGGCACATAGAATTCCACCGTCTTCGTCGGCGCCCAATCGCCGGCGGCATGGCCCAGGGCCGGCGCGCAGATCGCCGCGGTCAGTAGCGACATCTGGAACAACTTGCGTTTCAATTGCACTGCCATTGCTGTCTCCTGTCGGGTTGTTGTCGTAGTGCGGTGATCGATGCGTCAAGAAGGATTGCGCCGCCAGGCTTCGTACAGGGCCGAGCCGTCCAGCTCCAGCATGTCGATCGACACGGCCTGGCCGCGCGCGACGCCGGTGCGCAGGCGCTTGTTCGCGGCGAGATAGAAGGGCGCCAGACCCCGCGCCTCGCTTGCGGGCACCAGCGATGCCCTGATGCCGTCGATCTCGTGGTGGTGGCCGCCCATGGCCAGGCGTTCGCCGGCACGGAAATCGCGTTGGGCGGTCGCGAGTTTCCCAGACCGCGTCGTCGGTGCAGCGGACCACCACGAAGACCCCGCCGCCGAAGCTCGCCTCGTCATGCCCGCGCAGGCAGTTAAAGACGTCGACCACGCCGCTGCGGTCGAGGATGCCGCCGTCTTCGCGCGGGATGAAGACGTCCGCCAGTTCGGTGAGATGGCAGAGCGGATAACTCAGGGAGGGACGCGCCGGCAGCAAGCCGGTCGAGTTCGACACGACGTTCAGCTCGCAGTAATCCGGCGTGGCGCTCTTCGGGATGCCGGGAATGAGGGCATCGCGCCGCTCCAGCAGGGCCGCCACATTGCCGTCCAGCTCCCACAGCCCGGCCATGCCGCTGGCCGGATGCAGCTCGCCGCGGTACTCGATCTGCTCGCTGGCCGCGTGATAGACATAGTCGTATTCGCTCGACTTGCCCGCCGCGACGATATCGAAACCGAGCACCCTTGCCTAGCTGACCAAGCCGATCAGGTTGCTCGGCTGGTCGCCGTCGACCGTCGTGTAGACCACGCCGCGCTGCTTCGCCAGGCCGTTCAGGTAGGGACCAGCGACGGAATCGGTCTCTTTCGACACCATGCCGACGTGGACGCCGCGCCCGATCGCATCGACCGCGATTTGCACGCTCACTTCCGGCTGCCCGGTGGCTTCGATCACGATATCGTGCCGGACGCACGCCAGCAGGCGGTGGTCATTGATCAGCACGACTTCCCGCGCGTCGACCGCAAGGCGCACCTCGTCCGCGCTGCGGCAGATCCGGACCGAGCGCGCGTCGTAGCCAAGCTCGGTCAGCAGGCCAAGCGTGCCTTCGAGGTCGAGGTCGCACAGCGCCGCAAGCTCGACGCCGGCGAGCGCGCGGCACTGCACCAGCAGCGTGCGGGAAAAGCCGCCGTTGGCGCCGGTCAGGGCGATCCGGATGCGCTGCTGCGGAATTTCTTTGAACAGAAGTTCGTAGTTCATGGGGCGGAGAGCTCCTTGTTGACCTTCATCGGGTTCGGGCGACGGGACCGCGCCTCGCCTTGCGCCAGGTTTGCTCCCGGGTAGTGCCTGGATGGGATGGGCCGGCGGCCGCGGCTGGCCCGGCGTCGCGGGCCTTGCCGGTCAGCCGCTATGGCCGGCAGGAACACGTGAGCGTGCGCCCAGAAGAAGGCTTGCGGGCGTCTCCGGTTTCATTACGCCTCCGTTTATGTTGTATTTATGAATCGATTGTGCGCGGCTTCTCCATAACTGTCTATTTCCGCTTTGGCAATTACCGATAACGTTTGGGTATCGCAAAAAATGCACGGGAAAACAGGATCGAAGGACCGAGTCCGTGGCGCGGAGCGAATTGCAAGAAGACGTTTCAAAGCCTGTTTTTTCGGGGGCGGGGCAGTATAGTGCGGCACCTCCTCATTCGCAGCAAGAGATTGTCCGCACCATGGCTTCCCATAACGCACACCACTCGACCGGGCTGGCCGCCGGCCTGATCGCCGCCGTTCTCGTCCATCACGCCGGCGCGGGCGGTCCCTACCACGCCTGGAGCCTCCTGGCCGCCATCGCGGGCAGCGCCGGCGGCACCGCGCCCGACTGGCTTGAAGTGGCATGGTGGTCGAGGAAAAGAAAGCTCTGGATTACCCATCGGACCTGGACCCATTGGGGTGTCGGATGGTTTGTTTTGCTGGCCTGTTCCTGGCTGGCGCTCGGCGGGACCGCCTGGGCGCCATTGCCGTTCGGGTTTGCGGCGGGCGGCATCATGCACCTGCTGGCCGACTGGCCGAACCCGCTGGGCGTCCCCTGGCTCATGCGGCGGCACTCGCTGAATCTGTGGAAAAGCGGCCGCTGCGACATCATCGTGATCGTCCTGGCCTGGGCGCTCGCATTCGTCGTTGCCGACCGCCTGCTGGCCGCCGATGGCCACATGCCCGGCCTCGGCGGCCTTTCGCTAGCGGCGCCGATGTAAGCAGAGGCGGCAAGGGTACAACGAGGTTCGGGATTGCCGGCTTCTCGATGCAGGAGGGCTGGGCTGCCCTGAAGCCCTCAGCCGCCGGCGCGCTTCGGCTGGTGGCCGTGCTTTTTCAGCTCTTCCATGACTCTGTCGCAGTGGTCGCCCTGGATTTCGAGCACGCCGTCCTTGACGGTGCCGCCGGAGCCGCAGGCCGTGCGCAGCTGCTTGCCCAGCAGCGCCAGCGCCAGCGGATCGAGCGCCAGGCCCTTGACCAGGGTGACGCTCTTGCCGCCGCGGCCCTTGGTCTGGCGCGAGACGCGGACCACGCCGTCGCCGACCGGCGCGGCCTTCGCCTTGCATGCGCAGCTCCCGAGGGGCTGGCGGCATTCGGGGCACATGCGGCCGCCGTCGGTGGAATAGACGAGGACGGATTCTGAACGAGGTTTCATTTGTTGTTGCGGGATGTTGATGTGGAAGAGGCGGAGTTTAGCAGGGGCGGGCGGCCGCTTTCCGGTCCATTGCCCGCGTTCGGAACGGGAACCAGTACAGCTGCCTATCCGAAGCCTTCGATTGCCTGAAAAATCCAGTACGTCCGTCACTTGTATCGATTTCGCGGCTAATTATCATAAGCCGTGGAAGCGCATAACACACGATCGGGAGAGGGCCATGGCAGTCACCGGGATCTGCAAGACGTTTGCCGCCAGGGCTGTCGCTGGCGCCGCGCTGTTGGGGATGTGTATGCCGTTGGCGGGTTTTGCCGCGGACCAGGCTGCGCGCGCGCCGTCGGCGGCCGGCGCGACCAAGGGATCGTATGTCGAGCGCGGACGTTATCTGGTCCGCATTGCAGGGTGCAATGACTGCCACACCGCAGGGTATGCGCAGGCCGAGGGAAAGATCCCCGAAAAAGAGTGGCTGCTCGGCGACAGCCTGGGATTCCGGGGACCATGGGGAACCACTTACCCCTCCAACCTGCGCCTGGCGATGAACAGGATGACCGAAGCCGAATGGCTGAAAGCTGCGCACACGATGAAGTTGCGGCCCCCTATGCCCTGGTTCGCATTGCGCGATATGGACAAGGACGATCTACGCGCAATTTACCGTTTCGTCAGGCAGCTGGAGCCGACCGGCACGCCGGCCCCGGCCTTCGTCCCGCCGGGCCAGACGCCTGCCGGTCCCTTTGTCCAGTTTCCGGCGCCGCCGCAGTAAACAACGAGTATCGGCCCGGGCAGCTTTACTTCACCTGCCCGAGCACTTCCAGCACCGCCTCCACCACCGCCTCCGGCTTGTCGGCATGGATCACATGCCCGGCGCCCGGCACCACACGCTGCCTGCCGCGCGTCGACAGGGCGGCGGTTTCTTTCTGAATGGCGGCGTTCTCGTCTTCCATGGCCTTGTTCAAGGCGCTCTGCGGCTTGCCCGGGACGGCATACGGGCTCACGCCGCGCGTCAGCACCACCACCGGCAGATCGCCGAACGGCCGCCGCAGCTTGCGCAACTGTTCGTCGCTGACTTTGATGGCGTCCCATTCGTCGATCGCGGTGCGCCAGTAGGCGGGCCGGCTCGTCGCCGACGCCACGGCGGCGCCGAGGGCGGGGCCGTAGACGTCCGCTGGATTGCCGACGCAATTCATCCGTTCTTCGCTGCCCGGCCTGAAGCCTTTTTCGGCGGCCGCCAGGCAGTACTTGTTCTGCTGCGCGACCATCGCATACACCTTTTGCAGGTTGCCCTGGCTGGCCTTGTCCAGGCGGCTGGTTTCATCCTCGTGCTGCGGCTCGACGAGCACCAGTCCCTTGACCTCGGCAGGGTAGCGATAGGCATAGACTTGCACGTTCGCGCCGCCCAGCGAATTGCCGACCAGGACATAGGGCGGCTTGACGCCGGCGCCGGCCAGCAGCTTGTGCAGGTCCTCGGCCACGTTTTCCGAGGTATTCGGGCGCTTGGCGGGATCGCTGAATCCGAGGCCGGCGCGGTCGAACACGCAGGCGCGCGTGTGCTTCGCGACGGCGGGCTGCACCTTGAACCAGTTCCAGCCCGCGTCGCCGGACGGCGCGTCGAACACCACGGTGGTGGCGCCCTGGCCGCTGCAATACAGGTTCATCTTGCGGCCGCCGATATCGACGAGCCGATGCGGCTTCGCGAAGGCGTCGCCAAGCGACTGCGGCCCTGCCGGCGCCGCCAGCAAGGAAGACGAGGATCCGCCGAGCACCACGAGCACTGCCAGTCCAGCCAAGCCTTTATTCATCGATCATGTCCTTTTGAGAGGTGAGGGCGCGCGAAAGCACGATTCCGTCTTGTATAGTAAATGATAATTATCGGAACGACCACATGGCGACCCCGGGCCTTAAGCCGAGTGTAAGAATTCGTCACGCCGCTGGGTGCGGCCAGGGCCGCAGGCTATGATACGGAGCGGCAAGGTACGCTTGCCGAAGTCCGAGAGTATCGATGAAGCCCAGCCTGAAATTCGGCGCCGCGCTCGCGTTTTGCGCAGCGGTGGCGCTCCTTCCCTGTACCGCGTTCGCGCAGCCCGTCCCCGCCGCCATTCGCACGCTGGCCGTCCAGGCCTCGCAGTCGCCCGTCATGCCCTCGGGGCCCTACGACGAACGCGGCTGGCTGCAGCGCTTCTACGCTCCGCGCAAGTACGCGCCGGCCTGGAATCCGTCGACCGCCGCGGCGGCCTTGTGGGTGCTGCGCCAGGCCAGGCTGCAGGGCCTGGACCCGCGCGACTACGGCGCCGACGCGCTGCAGCGGCAGCTGAGTTCCGGCGACGCCGATCCCGCCCGTTTCGATGTCGCGCTCACCTCGGCCATGCTGCACTACCTGGCCGACCTGCGCGTGGGCCGCGTGCGCTCCGAATTCCACACCCGCCTGCCGGACGCGCGCCTGCGCGCCTACGATCCGGTCGAGCGCCTGCGCGCCGGGCTCGCCACCGGCCGGCTGCAGGCCGCGGTGCAGGCGGCCGAGCCCCGCCTGCAGGAGTACGCGCGGGTGAAGGCGGCGCTGGCAGCCTACCGCGAGCTGTCCAGGCAAACGTATCCGGCGCTGCCGAAACCGGCCGCCAGGCTCACGCCCGGCGGCGCCTACCCGGCCGCGCAGGCGCTGTTCGAGCGCCTGGTGCTGCTGGGCGACCTGCCGGCCGACACGCCGCCCCCGGGTGAAGGAGTCTATAGCGACAAGATGGCGGAGGGCGTCGAGCACTTCCAGGCCCGTCACGGCCTGGCCGAGGACGGCGTGCTGGGCCGCGGCACCATCGATGCGCTGAATGTGCCGCCTTCGAGGCGCGTGCGCCAGCTCGAACTGACGCTCGAGCGTCTGCGCTGGCTGCCGGATGTCGGTCCCGGCCCGCTGATCATGGTCGACCTGCCGGCCTACCGCCTGTGGGCGATGAACGATGGCGGCAGCGGGGACACGCTCGAGATGCGGGTCGTGGTCGGCACCGCGGCCAAGACCGAGACCCCGCTGTTCGTCGGCCAGATGCGCTACCTCGAGTTCAACCCCTACTGGAATGTCCCGCGCAGCATCCTCGAGAAAGAGATCGTGCCCAAGCTCGAGCGCAACCGCGCCTATCTCGCGCAGAACGGGATGGAGACGGTGCCGCCGAACGCGAGCCTGGCCGACCTGAAGGCAGGGCGCGCCCGCGTGCGCCAGCTTCCGGGACCGAAGAATGCGCTGGGGCCGATCAAGTTCGCGATGCCCAACCCGATGGACATCTACCTGCACTCGACTCCCGTGCGCGAGGTGTTCGAGCGCAGCCGGCGCGACCTGTCGCACGGCTGCATCCGGGTCGAGCATCCGGCCGCGCTGGCCCAGTACGTGCTGGAAGGGCAGCGCCAATGGAACGCCGACGCCATCCAGTCCGCGCTGCAGCCGGGACCGACCCGGCACGTCGATCTGGTGAAGACGATCCCGGTCGTGATCTTCTACGCCACCGCGATGGTCGACAGTAACGGCAGCCCGCGCTTCGCGGCGGACATCTACGGCCGCGACCCGAAGCTCGAGCAGGTGCTGGCGGCGCGCCGCAGCCAGATCGTCCCGGCGGCCGACTAAGGTGCTTCGGCGGCTCGGCCGCCGGACTTCTCCGCCGCGACCTGCTTCAGCACTTCATTCGCGGCCTTGAAGCTGTCCAGCGCGGCCGGCACGCCGCAATAGATACAGGCCTGCAGCAGGACCTCCTGGATTTCCGCGATCGTCACGCCGTTGTTCAGGGCGCCGCGCACGTGCAGCCGCAGCTCGTTCGGGCGGTTCAGCGCGGTCAGCATGGCCAGGTTCAGCAGGCTGCGGGTGCGGCGGTCGAGCTGGGGCCGGGTCCAGACCTCGCCCCAGCACCACTCGGTCGTCATTTTCTGCATCGGGATCATGAAGTCGTCGACCTCGTTGACCGATTTGTCGACGTACTCCGCGCCGAGCACTTCGCGGCGGACCGCCAGGCCTTTGGCGAACTGCGGGGTATCGAACTCTGGTGGAATGGGCATTCTCATCTCCGAAATCTGCAATGCTAATGGATATCCGGCTGCCGAAGCGCGCCGCTTCCGGCTTCATGGCCGGCATCCGTCACCTGTCCTGACGAAGCCGGCGACCAGGCCGAGGACCTCTTCCGGGCGTTCCCGGTGCGGCACATGGCCGGTGTCCGGCAGCATCGCGATGCGTGCCGGGCCGCCGGACAGTTCGGCGATCGTCGCCGGGTGCCGCGGCGAGCCGTATTCGTCGCATGCCCCGTGGATCGCCAGCAGCGGGCAGCTCACCCGCGGCAGGACCGCGGCCAGCGACCAGCCGGCGAATGCAGGGTCCAGCCAGGTCTCGGTCCAGGCGTCGAGGACCCACCTGGCCTTGTCGCCGTGGTACTTGTGCAGGCGCTCGAACTGCGCCGCCTGGCGGAACCCTTCCTTCGCGATCCGTATCCCCTGGCGCGTTTCCTCGCCGACGAAGGCCTGCGCCGACTCGGTGACCAGGGCCTCGCAGCCGTTCGCGAAACGGGCGGCGCAATGGACCGCCATGCCGCCGCCCACGCTGTGACCGAAGGCGATGAAGCGGCGCAGGCCGAGCCGTTCCCGGACCAGCGGGAAGAAGCTGGCCGCCTCGTCGGCCACGAAGTCCGGCGGCAGCCTGCCTTCCCTCGGGTCCGAGCGGCCGAAGCCTAGCCTGTCGTAGGCGATCACGGTGCGGCCGCTGGCGGCGCTCAGCCTCGCGGGAAAATCCCGCCACAGGTCGACACAGCCGAGGGAGTCGTGGAACAGGACGATGGGCGCTGCGGCAGAACCGGCGTCGGCGTCGGCGTCGGCGTCGGCGTGGCCGGGAAGCTTCCAGATCCGGGCAAACAGGCGGCCTTGCGGATGGTCGATCCAGAGGTCTTCGTGGACGGAAAGTGGCATATTGGGCAACCGCATCGTTTTCTTGGCTAGAATATAAGCGATCACCACGGTGAACACAAAAGGAGACAAGCATGCCGCAGAGCCCGAGCTACGTCCACGGCGCCCATGACGTCCCGCTGATCGGGGAGTCGATCGGGGTCCACCTGGCGTCCATCGCCGAGCGTTTCGGCGACAACGATGCACTGATCGTCCGTCACCAGAACATCCGCTGGACCTACCGCGAGTTCGACGAACGCGTCACCCGCTTGGCCGCCGGCCTGCTCCGGCTTGGCCTCCAGCCCGGCGACCGGGTCGGCATCTGGGCGCAGAACTGCGCCGAATGGGTGCTGGTGCAGTTCGCGACGGCGCGCGCCGGCCTGATCATGGTGAACATCAATCCGGCCTACCGCCGCACGGAGCTCGAGTATGTGCTCGAGAAGGTCCAGTGCAGCGCCCTGATCCTGGCGCCGTCCTTCAAGTCGAGCGACTACATCGGCATGGTGCAGGACATCGCGCCGGAACTCCGGCATGCCACGCCGGGCGCGCTGCAGTCGGCGCGGCTGCCGCAGCTGCGCCACGTGGTGCGCCTGGGCACGGAGCACACGCCCGGCATGCTCAACTTCGACCAGCTGCTGGCGCCGCCCGGCGCGGAGGAGCTGGCGTCCCTGGCCGCGCTGCAAGACGCCGTGCAGTTCGACGATCCGGTGAACATCCAGTTCACCTCGGGCACGACCGGTGCGCCGAAGGGCGCCACGCTGAGCCACCATAACATCCTCAACAACGGTTTCTTCATCGGCGAAGCGATGAAGCTCACGCCGCTCGACCGCCTCTGCATTCCGGTGCCGCTCTACCACTGCTTCGGCATGGTGCTCGGCAACCTGGCCTGCGTCACGCACGGCGCGACCATGGTCTTCCCGGGCGAGAGCTTCGATCCGAAGGCGGTGCTGGAAACGGTGCAGGCGGAACGCTGCACCGGGCTGCACGGCGTGCCGACGATGTTCATCGCCATCCTCGACCATCCGGAATTCTCGAACCATGACCTGTCGACGCTCCGCACCGGCATCATGGCCGGCTCGCCCTGTCCGGCCGAGGTGATGAGCCGGGTCATCAGCCTGATGCACATGGGGGAGATCACGATCGCCTACGGCATGACCGAGACCTCGCCCGTGTCCTTCCAGAGCTCGGTCGACGATCCCGTCGCGCTGCGCGTGTCGACCATCGGGCGCGTCCATCCGCACCTGGAAGTCAAGATCGTCGATGCGAACGGCAGGATCGTCCCGCGCGGCGTGAAGGGCGAACTGCTGACCCGCGGCTATTCGGTCATGCTCGGCTACTGGGGCGACGAGGAAAAGACGCGCGACGCCATCGACCCCGCACGCTGGATGCACACGGGCGACCTGGCCGTGATCGACGAGAACGGCTTCGCGGCCATCGTCGGCCGCGCGAAGGACATGGTGATCCGCGGCGGCGAGAACATCTACCCGCGCGAGGTCGAGGAGTTCCTGTACCGCCATCCGAAGGTCATGGATGTGCAGTGCGTCGGCGTGCCGGACCGGAAATTCGGCGAGGAGCTGTGCGCCTGCATCATCCTGCGTCCCGGGCAGGAAGCGACTGTCGAGGAAATCCAGGACTTCTGCCGCGGCCAGATCGCCCACTACAAGATCCCGCGTTATGTCCGCTTCGTTTCCAGCTTTCCGATGACGGTTACGGGTAAAATACAGAAGTACGTGCTGCGCGACCGGATCGCCGAAGAGCTGGGCCTGGGCGGCTGAGCGGTCGGACGAAGGCGGCACCTCGCGTTTTCGGAGGCGGGCCATGCATCAGTTTCGGGCGCGGCTGTTCTACCGGCACAGGCTGCCGATCCGGGTCATGCACTGGATTAACGTCATCAGCTTCTTCCTGATGCTGATGAGCGGGCTCGGCATCTTCAATGCCCATCCTCACCTGTACTGGGGCGCGCAATCGGATTTCGACGCGCCGCTGCTGTCGATGACGGCCCGGCCCGGACCCGACGGCGAGCCGCACGGCCTCACGCAGGTCGGCAGCCACGTCTTCGATACCGACGGCGTGCTCGGCGCCTCGCGCGTCGAGGGCGCGGCGCGGCAGAGCGAGCGGGCCTTCCCGTCCTGGGCCACGATCCCGGGCCAGCAAAGCCTGGCGACGGCGCGCAACTGGCACCTGTTCTTTGCCTGGGTCTTCGTGATCAACGGCATCGCGTATATCGCCTACACCATCTTCAGCGGCCATCTGCGGCGCGACCTGCTGCCGCACAAGGCCGAGCTGCGCGGCATCGGCGGATCGATCCGGGACCATCTCTTGTTCCGCCATCCGGGCGGCGAGGCGGCGAGACGCTACAACGTGCTGCAGAACCTGGCCTACCTCGCGGTGATCTTCGTCCTGCTGCCGCTGATCGTGCTGGCCGGCCTCGGCATGTCGCCGCGCATGGACAGCCTGTTCGGCGGCTGGGTCGACCTGCTCGGCGGGCGCCAGTCCGCGCGCACGCTGCACTTTGCGGCCGCCTGCCTGCTGCTGGCCTTTGTCGCCGTACACGTGTTCGAGGTGATCGTGACCGGACTGTGGAACAACCTGCGCTCGATGATCACGGGGTACTACCGCCTGCCCGGGCCCAAGGAAGAGGAGAGGACGCCATGATCGTGGTCAGCCGGCGACGCTTCCTGGCGCTGGCCGCCGGTGCGGTGCTGCCGCCCGTGCTGGCCGGCTGCGACCGGCTGGCGTCGAGCGAATCCTTCAACGGCACGCTGCGCGGCGCCCAGTTCCTGAGCCGGCGCGCGCAGGCGCTCGTGACCGGGAGCGCGTCCATGGCCCAGGAATTCAGCGAAGACGACATCGCCGACGAATTCCGCAGCAACGGCACCGCGATGCCGGACAGCCGCCTGTACCGGCAACTGCTGGCCGACCAGTTCCGCGACTGGCGCCTGCAGGTCGGCGGCCTGGTGGCGCGGCCGGCGCAGCTGGGGCTGGCCGAGCTGCAGGCGATGCCCTCGCGCACCCAGATCACGCGCCACGACTGCGTCGAGGGCTGGAGCGTGATCGGCAAGTGGACCGGGCTGCCCTTGCGGCACCTGCTGGCGCGGGTAGGGCCGCTGCCGGCGGCGCGCTACGTCGTCTTCCACTGCGCGGACCCGATGGACGGCTCGGACCTGCAGGCGCCCGGCTCGACCTATTACGAGAGCATCGACCTGGTCGAGGCGAATCACCCGCAGACGATCCTGGCATATGCGCTCAACGACGAGCCGCTGCCGGTCAAGAACGGCGCGCCGCTGCGGCTGCGGGTCGAGCGGCAGCTGGGCTACAAGCAGGCCAAGTACCTGATGCGGATCGAGCTGGTGGAGCGGCTGGACCGGATCCGCGGGGGGAAGGGCGGCTACTGGGAGGACCTGGGGTATGAATGGTATGCGGGGATTTAGAACGTTCTCAGCTCTGCTTCCCGCCAATCATCCACCAGGCGCCCACTGAACTCGCCAGCGCCAGCAGCGCCGACACCGCCATGACGCGGCGGAAGCCGGCGACGAACGCCTCGGCGACGGCCCGTTCGACGGCCTGTCTTTCACTGGCAGGACCCGCCGCCGGCAGGCTGATGGCGGCCAGCCGGCCGCGCTGCGCCTCGACCTGCGCCCGCAGCGGCGGCGACACCGTCAGCGCCTGCATGCGCCGGTCCAGCGCGCTGTCGAAGGCCTGGCGCATGACGAGGCCCAGCAGGGCGATCGCCAGCAGGCCGGCCGCGCGCGACACGGCATTGTTGATGCCGGAGGCCAGTCCCGCCCGCGCCGGCTCCAGCGTATTCATGACCGTGGTCGTCAGCGGGGCGACGGTAACCGTCATGCCGAAGCCCAGCAGCAGGATGGCCGGGAACCAGCTGCGCCAGTAGCTGCCGCCGATGCCGGGCAGGGCGAACAGGGCGAAGCCGGCGGCGGCGATCGCCGGCCCGATCACCAGCGGACCCCTGGCGCCATAACGGTCGACCAGTCCGCCCGACCAGCGCGACAGTGTGAACATCAGCAGGATGAAGGGCGCCAGGGCGGCGCCCGCCGCGGTCGCGCTGTAGCCCTGGACCTGGATCAGGTTCAGCGGCAGGAAGAACATCAGGCCGCCCAGCGCCCCATACAGCAGCAGGGTCAACAGGTTGGCGCCGCTGAAGTCGCGCGCGCGGAACACGCCCAGCGGCAGCATCGGCGAGGGATGGCGCATCTCCGTCAGCACAAAGCCGGCGCAGGCCAGCGGCGCAAGCACGAGAGCGGCCAGCACGCGCGGGTCGGTCCAGCCGCGTGTGGAAGACTCGATCAGGCCATACACGAGGCAGCCGAGGGCGACGCTGACGAGCAGGGCGCCCGGCCAGTCCAGCCGGCCGGACGCGTTGCCGCGGCTTTCGGGCACATGCCTGAAAGTCAGGAACAGCACGCTCAGCACCAGCGGCACATTGATCAGGAAGGCCGCGCGCCACGACACATGCTCGATCAGGAAACCGCCGAGCACCGGGCCGAGCGCGGCGGTGATGGCGCTGTAGCCGGACCAGGTGCCGATCGCGCGGCCGCGGATATTCGCGGGGAAGGAGGCGCTGATCAGCGCCAGGCTGCCGGGCACCAGCAGAGCGCCGCCCACCCCCTGCAAGGCCCTGGCCCAGATCAGCTGCCCGATGCCGCCTACCAGGCCGCAGGCCACCGAGGCGGCGCCGAACACGGCGACCCCGAGCGCGAAGATGCGGCGCCGGCCGTAGCGGTCGCCCATGCTGCCGCCCAGCAGCAGGAGCGCGGTCAGCAGCAAGGCATAGGCCTCGACCACCCATTGCGCCTGCGCCACCCCGGCGCCGAAGTCCCGCTGCAGGGCCGGCAGCGCCACGTTGACGACAGTGCCGTCGATGAACACCATTCCCGAGGCCAGGATGCTGTTCGCCAGCACCCACTTGCGCGCGGCCGGCGCACACGGCTGGACGGTCGCGCTCATCGTGTCCGAATCGAATTCCATGGCATTGAACCAAGTCCGCTCAGGGAATCCGACTTTACCACCTCGGGGCTAGTCCAGCCGCGCCTCCTCGATGACGCCGTCGGCGGCGAGCGCGTCGATCTCCTCGTCGCCGTAGCCGTACTCCCTGAGCAGCTCGCGCGAATGCTCGCCCAGCATCGGGGCGTGGCGGTCGATCCGGGTGGGCGTGCCGGAAAAATGGATCGGACAGCCCAGCGCACGGGTGGCGCCCGCCTGCGGATGCTCGACCTCGACCACCATGCCGCGCGCGGCCACCTGCGGGTGGCTGAGCGCCTCGCCGATCGTATGCACCGGGCCGACCGGCACGCCGGCGGCGTCGAAGGCCGTGATCCATTCGTCGCGCGAGCGCGTCTTCAGGACCGCGGCCATGGCGTCGGTCAGGGCCTGCAGGTTGCGCATGCGCGCCGCATTGTCGTGGAAGCGCGAATCGTCGCGCCATTCGGGATGGCCGAGCACGTCGGCGATGCGCTCCCAGTTGGCCTGGTTGGCGCCGCCGATATTGATCCAGCCGTCGCTGGCCTGGAAGGCCTGGTAGGGCGCGGTCAGGAGGTGCGCCGAGCCGGTCGGGCCGGCGGACTCGCCGGTGGCGAACCAGATCGCCGCATGCCAGTAGGTCTGCTGCAGGGCCGCTTCCATCAACGAGGTTTCGACGACCTGGCCTTCGCCGGTCTGCTGCTTGTGCGCATAGGCCGCCAGGATGCCGACCACGGCCAGGATGCCGGCGTTGATGTCGGCGATCGAATTGCCGGTCTTGGCCGGCGGGCGTCCGGGTTCGCCGGTTACCGACATCAGGCCGGAGAAGCCCTGCGCGATCAGGTCGAAGCCGCCCTTGTCGGCGTAGGGACCGTCGCGGCCATAGCCCGACACCGAGCAGTAGATCAGGCCGGGATTGATCTCCTTGAGCGTCTCGTAGCCCAGGCCCAGGCGCTCGAGGGTGCCGCGGCGGTAGTTTTCGGTCAGGACGTCGGCCTGCCTGACCATGTTCAGCAGGACTTCGCGCCCCTTCGGATGCTTCAGGTTGAG
Source organism: Massilia sp. WG5 (assembly GCF_001412595.2). Classification (NCBI taxonomy): domain Bacteria; kingdom Pseudomonadati; phylum Pseudomonadota; class Betaproteobacteria; order Burkholderiales; family Oxalobacteraceae; genus Massilia; species Massilia sp. WG5. The sequence continues at coordinate 831,429 of NZ_CP012640.2, read as the reverse complement.
GGCGATGCCGCGCTTGTTGCGGTTCAGGATCATGAAGGGCGCGGAGACGCCGTTCACGCGCGGCTCGCGGTAGCCGCGCGAATCGTCGCCGCCGGGGAGCTTCTCGACCTTGATGACGTCGGCGCCCATGTCGGCGAGCATCATGCCGCAGGTGGGGCCCGCCATGATCTGCGCGAGTTCCAGCACGCGCATGCCGGCCAGCGGTCCGGGGTGGGGTTTGGTCTGTGTGCTTGTCATGGTCTCGGGGTTCGGGCTCAGGTTCCGCTCCAGGCGGGTTTTTGTTTGTCCAGGAAGGCGGTCACGCCGATCCTGAAGTCCTTGCTGCCGTAGCAGGCGGCCACCAGGTCGTCGCCCTCGGGTACGGTCGCCGCCACCACGCGGCGGATCGCTTCCTTCGACACCCGCTGCGTCACCGGCGCCAGTTTCTCCAGCCTGGCGCACAGGGCGTCGGCGGCGGCGTCGAGGGCGCCGGCTTCGGCGATCTCGGTGACGAAGCCGCATTCCAGGGCTTCCCGGGCCGGCAGCAGCTCGGCCAGCAGCAGCATGCGCTTGGCGCGCGCCACGCCGAAGGCTGCGACGACCCGCGCCGTGTTGGCCATCGACAGGCAGTTGCCCAGCGTGCGCGCGATCGGCACGCCGAAGGAAGCGGTGGGCGCGGCGATGCGGAAATCGCAGGCGGCGCTGATCGCGAGGCCGCCGCCGATGCACCAGCCGTCGACGATGGCGACGGTCGGCATCGGCAGCCGCTCGATCTGGCCGATGCGCAGGTCGATCGTCTTTTCGTAGGCGATGCCATCAAGCCCGCCTTCGAAGCTCTTGAATTGTTCGATATCGGTGCCGGCGACGAAAGCCTCGCCGCCGGCGCCGCGGAAGGTGGCGACGCGCACGTCGGTGCGGGTCGCCAGCTCGTCGCAGATGCGTCCCAGCTCCTCGTACATCGCCCAGGTCATGGCGTTGCGCGCCTCGGGACGGTCGATCAGGATGGAAGCGATGCCGTCCTTGACGGTCAAATGCACTTGGCCCTTGCTCATGGAACTCCTTTGCCTCGGTTGCTTGCGGGAGCCGGCCAGGGCGGCCGGCTCCCGTCCCTACGCCGGGTTTACACGGCGGGCTGCACGCCGGTCGGGACCGCGTGGGCGGCCTCGTCGAACTTCTCGTGCGGCTTCATCGCGAACGCGGTGATCGAACCGACCACCATCAGCGCCATCGAGAAGATGAAGGGCACGTCCCAGTTGCCGGTCTTGTCGATCAGCCAGCCGCCCAGCAGCGGGCTGATGATCGCGGCCAGCGCCGAGCCGGTGTTCATCATGCCGCTGGCGGTGCCGGAGAACTTCGGCGCGATGTCCATCGGGATCGCCCACATCGGGCCGATGGTGAACTCGATGAAGAAGAAGCCGAGGCTCAGGCAGATCGCCGAGATCATCAGGTCATGCACGAACATCAGCGGGAACAGCGAGGCCAGGGTCAGCAGCATGCAGATCACGACGATGTTGCGGCGCGCGGTGTTCAGGTTGCCGGTTTTCTTCAGCAGGTGGTCGGAGACGATGCCGCCCAGCGCATCGCCGATCACGCCGGCGAAGAACACGCCGGCCGAGAAGATGGCTGACTTCTTCAGGTCGAGGTGGTAGTTGTGCAGGAAGTACTGGGGAATCCAGCTCAGGAACAGCCACAGGATCCAGCCGTAGCAGAAGTAGGTGATGGTCACCGGCATCATGCGCTTGAACAGGGGCATCCACGGAACCTTCGGACGGTCCTTGAACTGCTTGTACTCGGGCAGCGTGGCGAGTTCTTCCTTGGTGACGCCCGCATGGTCGTTCGGATTGTCGCGAAAGCTGATGGCCCACCACAGCACCCACACCAGGCTGCAGCAGCCGAGGATGACGAAGGAACCGCGCCAGCTGGTGGCCGCGACCAGGGCCACGACCAGCGGCGGCGTGACCGCATTGCCCAGGCGTGCGCAGGCGTGGGTGACGCCCTGCGCGAAGCCGCGCTTGTCGGCCGAGAACCAGCTGGCCATGGCGCGCGTCGCGGTCGGGAAGGTCGCGCCTTCGCCGAGGCCGAGCAGCATCCGCGCCAGGACCAGGGAGACGAAGCCGCCGGCCAGGCCGCTCAGGATGGTGGCGCCGGCCCAGATCACGGCGCACACAGTGAGCGTCTTGCGCGGGCCGTATTTATCGCCCAGCCAGCCGCCGATGATCTGGAAGATCAGGTAGGGATAGGCGAAGGCGGAAAACACGAAGCCCAGTTCGGTCTTGCTGAGGCCGAATTCCTTGCCGAATCCGGCGGCGGCGGTACTGACGTTGACACGGTCTACATAGGTAATAAAGTACATCACGCAGAGTAGTAATAGCACCTGCGTCGTGGCACGGCTTGCTTTCATGTGATGTCTCCGGTTTGATGTTAGGGATGGCGTACCGCTCTTCAGGCGGCCTTTGCCAGCGTCTCGGCCTGCTTGCCTTGTGGGCTAGTGGCCGTCAGGTACTGCATGGCGGCCAGCACGCCGCCCTTGCGGTGCGGAATGCCCGCCACCTCGAAGCCCATCTCGACACCGGCGAGGGTGCCCATCAGGGTCAGGTCGTTGAAGTCGCCGAGGTGGCCGATACGGAACACCCAGCCGGACAGCTTGCTCAGGCCCTGGCCCAGCGACATGTTGAAGTTTTCCAGCACCGCCTTGCGGAAGGCGTCGGCGTTGTAGTATTGGCCCGAGGCGTCCTTCGGCATGACCACGCCGGTCAGCACGCCGCTGTATTCGGCCGGGTTCTGGCACAGGATCTCCAGGCCCCAGGCTTCGACCGCGGCGCGGGTGGCGGCGGCATGGCGCTGGTGGCGCGCGAACACGTTCTCCAGGCCTTCCTCGAGCAGCATGTCGCAGGCTTCGGACAGGCCGTACAGCAGGTTGGTGGCCGGGGTATAGGGCCAGAAGCCGTTCTTGTTCGCTTCGAGGATCTCGTCCCAGCCCCAGTAGGCCTTCGGCAGCCTGGCCTCGCGCGAGGCGGCGATCGCCTTGTCGGAGACGGCGTTGAACGAGATGCCCGGCGGGAGCATCAGGCCCTTCTGCGAGCCGCTGACGGTGACGTCCACGCCCCATTCGTCGTGGCGGTAGTCGATCGAGCCCAGCGAGGAGATGGTGTCGACCAGCAGCAGGGCCGGGTGCTTGGCGCGGTCCATCGCGCGGCGCACGGCGGCGATGTCGGAGGTGACGCCGGTCGAGGTCTCGTTGTGGACCACGCACACGGCCTTGATCTTGTGTTCGGTGTCGGCGACCAGGCGCGCCTCGATCCTGGCGGCGTCGGCGCCGCGGCGCCAGTCGTCGCCGATGAATTCCGGGTTGATGCCCAGCTTGTCGGCCATCTTCTTCCACAGGGTGGCGAAGTGGCCGGTCTCGTACATCAGCACGGTGTCGCCCGGCGACAGCGTGTTGACCAGGGCCGCTTCCCAGGCGCCGGTACCGGACGCCGGGTAGATCACGACCGGGTTTTTGGTCTGGAAGATCTTGCGGATATCGGCCAGCACCTTCTTGCCCAGCGCCTGGAATTCCGGGCCGCGGTGGTCGATGGTCGGATAATCCATCGCTCGCAGGATACGGTCGGGAACGGTGGAAGGGCCGGGGATCTGCAGGAAGTGACGGCCGGCCGGGTGCGAGTTCAGTTTTACCATGTGAGTGATCCTGTGGGGTGAGCAAAAACGATAAAAAACTTTTGTATACAATATGCAGATCCAAATCAAAGTTCAACGCATATTGGATACCCGCTGTAAAACCCTAGCAGAAATGATAGGGTCGCCTATTTCCGAATTTTGTATTTGGTATACAATCGAGGAACCATGAATAATCACGCAACTCCCCCCGTCATTGCCAGCATCGACCGCCTGGGCCTGTCCGCTGCCGTCGGCGCACGCCTGAGGGACATGATCGTCGAAGGCGTGCTGGCGCCCGGCACCCGCCTCAACGAGCGCATGCTGTGCGAACAGCTGAACGTGTCGCGCACCCCGCTGCGCGAGGCGTTCAAGACCCTGGCGGTCGAGGGACTGATCGTGCTGCAGCCGAACCGCGGTGCGGTGGTGGCGCAGATGTCGGTCCCTGAAATCGAACAGACCTTCGAAGTGATGGGGGCGCTGGAAAGCCTGTCCGGCGAACTGGCCTGCGCGCGCGCGACCGACGAGGAAATCGCGGAAGTGCGGGCGCTGCACTTCGAGATGCTGGCCGCCCACGCCCGGCGCGACCTGCCCAGCTATTACAAGCTGAACCACGCGATCCACGACCGCATCAACGCGATGGCGCGCAACACGGTCCTGACCGAGACCTACCAGCAGATCAATGCGCGCATCCAGAGCCTGCGCTTCCGCTCGAACTTCAACCAGGACAAATGGGATGCGGCGGTCGAGGAGCACGGCCGCATGCAGGAAGCGCTGGAACGGCGCGACGGCAACGCCCTGCGCCTGATTCTCCAACAACACCTGCGCAACAAGCGCGACGCCGTGATCGCCGTCCTGCGCGCGGCGCAAAACGCCGCGACCGGCACCTCCGGAGACCTCTGACATGAACGATTCGGTACCTTCCAAAGTCTTGCTTTCCGCCGGTGTGCAGGCACGCATCGACGGCCAGGAGCTCGCCGGCCGCCTGCGCCGCGAGACCACCGGGGAGGTACTGTTCGACCGCGGCTCGCGCGGCCGCTATGCGACCGACGCCTCGATCTACCAGATCGAACCGGTCGGCGTGTTCATTCCGCGCACCGAGGACGATGTGGCCCAGGCGCTGGCGATCGCCCGCGACGCGCACGTGCCGGTGCTGGCGCGCGGAGGCGGCACCAGCCAGTGCGGCCAGACCGTCGGCGCGGCGCTGGTCCTCGACAACAGCAAATACCTGAACAAGGTCGTCGACTTCGACAAGGCGGCGATGACGGTCACGGTCCAGCCGGGCATCGTGCTGGATCACCTGAACGCCTGGCTCAAGCCGCACGGCCTGTGGTTCCCGGTGGACGTCTCGACCGCGGCCCAGTGCACGATCGGCGGCATGGCGGGGAATAACTCCTGCGGCTCGCGCAGCCTCCATTACGGGAACATGGTGCACAACGTGCTGTCGATCGACGCCTGGCTGGCCGACGGCACCGCGAGCCGCTTCGGCCCGCTGGCCGACATGCGCGGGGGCGCCGCCACGCGCGTCAGGCGCCTGGTCGAGGCCGTGGAAGGCATCGCCGCGCGCGAGCGCGAGGAGATCGCCGCGCGCTATCCGCGCGTGCTGCGCCGCGTCGGCGGCTACAACCTCGACATCTTCCATCCGCAATCCGAACGGCCGTACACGGCGGACCGCAGCGTCAACCTGGCGCACCTGCTGGTCGGCTCGGAAGGCACGCTGGCCTACTCGCGCCAGCTGACCCTGAAGCTGGCGCCGCTGCCGAAAGCGAAATCGCTGGGCATCGTCAACTTCACGAACTTCAGCAAGGCGATGGACAGCACCCAGCACATCGTCAAGCTGGGCCCGGTCGCGGTCGAGCTGGTGGACCGCACCATGATCGAACTGGCGCTCTCCAATCCCGCGTTCCGCCCGACCGTCGAAAAAGCCCTGATCGGCAAGCCGGACGCCATCCTGCTGGTGGAATTCGCCGGCGAAGACAAGGCCGGACAGGACCGCAAGCTGAAGGACCTGGTGGCGCTGATGGGCGATCTCGGGCTGCCGGGATCGGTGGTCGAGATGGCCGACGAAGCCGAGCAGAAGGCGTTGTGGGAAGTCCGCAAGGCCGGCCTGAACATCATGATGAGCCTGAAGGGCGACGGCAAGCCGGTGTCCTTCATCGAGGACTGCGCGGTGCCGCTCGAGCACCTGGCCGCCTACACCGACAGCCTGACCGAAGTCTTCGCCAGGCATGGCACGCGCGGCACCTGGTATGCCCACGCCTCGGTCGGCACGCTGCACGTGCGGCCGATCCTCGACCTGCGGCGCGACGGCAGCGCCAAGATGCGCGCGATCGCCGAAGAGGCCGCAAGCCTGGTGCGCAAGTACAAGGGCGCCTTCTCGGGCGAGCACGGCGACGGCCTGGTGCGCAGCGAATGGGTCGACTGGCAGTTTGGCGAACGCATGATGGGCGCCTTCTGCGAGATCAAGGACGCCTTCGACCCGGACGGCCTGATGAACCCCGGGAAGATCGTGCGTTCCACGAAGATGGACGAGCGCTCGCTGTACCGCTTCAAGCCCGGCTATGCCGAACAGCCGCTGCAGACGGCCCTCGACTGGTCGGCCTGGAACGTGCAGACCGACCCGGTGACGGAGCAGGTGAGTGCGCCCGGCACCGGGGGCGACGCCACCGGCGGCTTCGCCAAGGCGATCGAGATGTGCAATAACAACGGCCACTGCCGCAAGTTCGACAGCGGCACCATGTGCCCGAGCTATCGCGTGACGAAGGACGAGCAGCACCTCACGCGCGGCCGCGCCAACACGCTGCGCCTGGCCGTGTCGGGCCAGCTCGGCCCGGATGCGCTGGGCTCCGACGCCCTGTACGAGACGATGGAACTGTGCGTCGGCTGCAAGGGCTGCAAGCGCGATTGCCCGACCGGCATCGACATGGCGCGCATGAAGACGGAATTCCTGTATCACTACCGCAAGCGCAATGGATTGAAGCTGAAGGACAGGCTGGTGGCGAACCTGCCGCGCTACGCGCCGCTGGCGTCGAAGTTCGCGCCCTTGCTGAACCTGCGCGACCGCCTGCCGGGCGCCGCCGCGCTGAGCGAGAAATGGCTGGGCCTGAGCGCCAGGCGCACGCTGCCGCGCTGGCGCAGCGATCCCTTCCTGTCCTCGGCGCCGCTGTCGACCCGGGCCGCGCAGGGCGTGATGGAAGTCGTGCTGTTCGCCGACACCTTCAACAACTACTTCGAATCCGAGAATGCGCGCGCCGCGCTGCGGGTGCTGCAGGCCGCCGGCTATCACGTGCACGTGGCGCGCGCCCTGGGCGAGGAGCGGCCCCTGTGCTGCGGCCGCACCTACCTGGCGGCCGGCCAGGTCGATGAAGCGAAACAGGAGGCCCGCCGCACCATCGACGCGCTGCTGCCTTTCGTCCGGCGCGGCCTGCCCGTAGTGGGCCTGGAGCCGTCCTGCCTGCTGACCATGCGCGACGAATTCCTGGCCTACGGCTTCGGCGACGAAGCGAAGCAACTGGCCCGCGCGGCCATGCTGTTCGAAGAGTTCATCGCGCGCGAATCGAAGGCGGGCAGCCTGAATCTCAAGCTCAAGGCGCTGCCGCAATCGACGGCCCTGCTGCACGGCCACTGCCACCAGAAGGCCTTCGACGCGGTCAAGCCGGTGCAGGTAGTGCTCGGGCTGGTCCCGAACCTGGAGGTCAAGCTGATCGAAAGCAGCTGCTGCGGCATGGCCGGCAGCTTCGGCTACGAAGCCAGGCACTACGAGACCTCGATGAAGATGGGCGAGCTCTCGCTGCTGCCGGCGGTGCGCAAGGCCGGACCCGATACCCTGATCGTGGCCGATGGCACCAGCTGCCGGCACCAGATCGCGGACGGGGCGCAGCGGGAAGCGGTGCATGTGGCGCGGGTGCTGGAGGCGGCGCTGGCATGCTCCATGCATGGTGAATGGTGAGCGCAAACATTGTCGCGCGAGGACATGCAGCAGCCGCAGGGCGGCCGGCCGTGGCATGCGCAGCAATATTGCAGAGTATGTAAATATCTGTCATCTGCGTAAGCGTTTGTAAATCCGGTCAACAGCCAGTGAAGCGGCTGCGTTTTACAGGCGAACGCTACACAGCAAGCCATACACCGCCCGACAAACTTTGAGGAGCATACTCATGAAAAAAACCATTGCCGCCATGATCGCCGGTCTGTTCGCCACCGCAGCTTTCGCCCAGACGCCCGCGCCGGCCGCCCCGAAGACTTCGAAGCCGGCCGCCAAGCAAGCCGTGCTGGTCGACAATGCAGCGCTGAAGGCGCCGAAAGCCGACAGCAAGCCGGCGCCTGTCGATGTACAGGGAGCGCAAGCCGACGTGAAAGCCGCGCATGAGGATGCGAAGGCGGCCAAGACGCACGCCAAGGATGCGAAGTCGAGCGCCAAGCATGCGAAGAGCAAGACCAGGCATGTCGCGAAAACGGAAACGGCAAAGGACAGCCAGGACAAGGCTGCGGCGACGCAGGCGCCGGCAGCTGACGCGGCGCCGACCCCGGCCCCGGCTCCGGCCGACACCCCGGCCCCGGCCGCAGGCACGACCCCGGCTGCAACGACGACGCCGGCAACGGACACTGCGCCGGCAGCCGCCGCGACCCCGGCGGCTGCCACGCCTGTCACCCAGTAAATTTTTCAGGTCGATTGCAAAAAAGCCCGCCTCGAGCGGGCTTTTTTATGACCATCTTTCCCGCTGCCGGTGCAAAGCGCTCGTATTTCCCGGCATGTCACTGGGACCAAGGTCCAATCGCTCAATGTGAACGCCACTGCCACAATGCATGGGGACACGATAGAGACCTGCCTGGCCGGAGCTGGAAAATGATCACCTACATTCGGCGTATTCTCATGATTCCCGTCGTTCTGTTGATCGTGGCCTGCTCAACGAACCCGACTGTCGCAAATGGCGGCGACCCGCAGTTGGTCGCGCAGGCGCAAGCGGCCCTACAACAACTGGTTGGCAGCACGCCGGCGGCGCACGCGCTCCAGCCCCGGGCGAAAGCCGTCATCGTATTTCCCGACATTACCAAGGCCGGCCTGATCATTGGTGCGGAAGGCGGAAAAGGGGTGATGTTTTCTCCGGACGGCAGGGTCCTCGGCTATTACAGGGCGCGTGCCGTGTCGTATGGCTTGCAGGCCGGCGCCCAGACATTCTCCGAGGCCTTGTTTCTCTTGACCGACTCGGCCATCACCGAGCTCACCAGCGGCGCCGGCTTGTCGGTGGGCTCCGGGCCGAGCGTGGTGGTCGTGGATGCAGGCATGGCCAAATCGCTGACCACGACCACCTTGAAGTCCGACGTCTATGCTTTTCTGTTCGGCCAGCAGGGTCTCATGGCAGGGATCGGCTTGCAGGGGCAGAGGATTGTCAGGTTCGATGAGCCGCAATAAGTCGATCTCCCTGACCTGGCAAACCCGTAAATCGCTAAATTACGCTGGTTCGATGCTCCCGCCCGCGCGGGATTTTTTTCGCCTCTGTTTTCCAATGCACGGTATCAATCTGATCCTTGCGGCAAAATAGCATTCACAACAGTGTGAATTGCGAAGGAAAACACGATGGCTACCCTCAGCGCGACCGTGGAGCAGGGCATTCAGACGGCAGGCGTCGGCAAGTTCCAGTATCGCCTGTTCCTCATCTTCGGGCTCGTCTGGATGGCCGACGCCATGCAGGTCCTGTCGATCGGCTTCAGCGCGCCGTCGATCGCGAAGACCTTCGGCATCGTCATGCCGCGCGCGCTGGAAACCGGCACCGTGTTCTTCGTCGGGATGCTGATCGGCGCCTTCGCCTTCGGCCGCCTGGCGGACCGGATCGGGCGCCGGCCGGTGCTGATGGCGGCGGTGGTGGTCGACGCCTGCTTCGGCGTTGCCTCGAGCTTCGCGCCGGACTTCAGCTGGCTGCTCGCGCTGCGCTTCCTGACCGGGATCGGCGTCGGCGGCACGCTGCCGGTGGATTACACCATGATGGCCGAGTTCCTGCCGAGCGACCGGCGCGGGCGCTGGCTGGTGCTGCTCGAATCCTTCTGGGCGGTCGGCACCATCCTGCTGGCGGTGCTGGCCCTGCTGGCCGTGCGCTGGGGCGACGACGCCTGGCGCGCGATCTTCTTCGCCACCGGCATCCCGGCGCTGGTGGGCGTGGTCCTGCGGCTGTATGTGCCCGAGTCGCCGATGTACCTGAACCGCAGCGGCATGCCGGAGCGCGCGCGCGCAGTGCTGGAGCGCGTCGCCAGGGAGAACGGCCGCACGGTGAGCATCCCGATGCTGCGCACCGAGAGCCCGGCGAAGACCTCGCTGCTGTCCCTGTTTTCACGCGGACTGCGGCGCCGGAGCCTGGCCCTGTTCGCGGCCTGGGCGCTGATCTCGATCGCCTACTATGGCGTGTTCGTCTACCTGCCGCTCAAGCTCGGCGCCGAAGGCTTCGGCTTCATGCGCGGGCAGGAGTTCCTGATCCTGCTGGCCCTGGTGCAGTTGCCCGGCTACGCGCTGTCGGCCTACGGGGTGGAGCGCTGGGGGCGCAAGCCGACGCTGGTCGGCTTCCTGCTCCTGAGCGCGGCCGGCTGCATGTTCTACGGCCTCGGCAGCGCCACCTGGCTGGTGGTCGGATCGACGCTGCTGATGAGTTTTGCGCTGCTCGGCACCTGGGCGGCGCTGTATGCCTTCACGCCGGAGGTCTATCCGACCGACCTGCGCGCCAGCGGGATGGGCACGGCGGGCGCCGTCGCCCGCTTCGGCGGCCTGTTCGCGCCGTCCATCGTGGCGCCCGTGATGGCGGCCCATTTCACGCTGGCGCTGGCCATGCTGGCGGCCTTCCTGGCGCTCGGCGCGGTGGCGATCCTGTGTGTGGATCTCGAATCCCGCAACCGCGCCCTCGAATAAGCCTTATTCCGTGAGCGGCGCATCCACCAGCAGCCTCGGGTCGAGCGCCCGGATGCGCGGCTCGACATAGTAGCCGCCCGCCTCGACATAAGTCAGCGCGGCGCGCCCGCACACGGCACATTGCTGGACCGTGCAGCGGTTGGTGGGAAACCAGCGCGGCGCGATCGGCGCGTCGGGCGACCAGTAGCCGGTGCCGCCGGGATGGTATTCGGCATAGGTGGGATCGGCATACGGATCGGCCACCAGGGTGCCGGCCGGGCGCATCTGCGCCTGCGGGAAACCGGCCGGGACGCGGGTCCATTCGCGATAGGTGTCGATCGCGCACGAGCAGGCGCGCGCCACGCTGGCGGATGCGCGCGCCAGCGCCATCAGTTCGTCGAAGGTGAGTGGGTGCTGTTCCGCCATGTACGCCGCCTGTGTTGGGAAAGCCCCGATTTTGTCACGTCTGGGCGCCAGATGTTAGGATGCGGGCATGAATCGCCCATCGCTGACCATTTCCCGCATCCTCCACGCCGGCTATGTATTCGACTGCGAAGGCACGCGCATCGCCTTCGACTCCATCTTCGAGAATCCCTTCAGCCGCAACTGCCACGCCTTTCCCGACCTGCGCTTCGACCGCGATGCGATCCGGCGCCAGCGCTTCGACGCGGTGTTCATCTCCCACTTCCACGACGACCACTGCTCGCTCGAGAGCCTCGACCTGCTGGACCGCGCCACGCCGCTGTACATCTACTGCCTGTTCGAGGAGCTGTTCGACATGGTGCGCCAGCTCGGCTTCAGCCGGGTGCATGCCCTGCAGTTGAACCAGCCGGTCGAGGTCGGCGCTTTCCGCGTGACGCCGCGCGAAGCCATGGATGCCGAGGTCGACTCGATGTTCCAGGTGCAGGCCGCCGGGCTGAACGTGCTGAACGTGGTCGATTCCTGGATCGACGAGGACGCGCTCGCCAGGCTGGTCGGCGAGGGCCCCTGGGACATGCTGCTGTGGCCCTTCCAGACCATGCGCGAGCTCGAAGTGCTGGCGCCGTCGCGCGCGCCCGCGGCCCCGCCCGCGCTGCCCGAGGAATGGATTCCCCAGCTGCGCGCGCTCGCGCCGCGCTACGTGGTGCCGAGTTCCTGCCAGTTCAAACTGGAACCGTGGTCCTGGTATAACCGGGCCTTCTTCCCGATCTCGTATGCGATGTTCGCGCGCGAAGTGAGGGCGGCGCTGCCCCGGGTGCAGGTGGTGCGTCTCGATCCCTCGGTCTCGGTGCGGCTGGATGCGGACTCGCTGCAGCCGGCGGCGCCGCTGGACTGGGTCGTGCCGGTCGGCGGGCAGGATGTCGATTATGTCTACGAAGGCAATAGCGCCGCGCCGCCGACAGCGGAGATTGCGCGCCGCTTCGCGCCGCTGACCGAGGGGCAGCAGGCACGGGTCATGGAATTCTGCCGCCACGGCATCATAGAAAAATACGGCGGGCTTGACGCCGCCTCGGACTATTTCGACCGGACCCGCATCTGGCAGCTGTCGGTCTACGACCACGAGGGGCAGGCGGCCCGCTTCCGCTATCGTCTCGACGGCGGCGGCGACGCCTTTCCCGACGCGGGATCGGCGCCGCCGGGCTGGACCACCGAGATCCCGGCGGCCAAGCTGTATGCGGCGCTGGAACTGGGCGAGTCGCTGACCTCGATGTACATGCGGATCAACGACGCCGTGTTCGACGCCGGGACCGAGCGCGAGCTGCAGGACGCCGACGTGGTCGACGACCCGCTGATCCGCTGCCTGTTCGGCGATACCTTCGGGGCCTACCAGGCGGCGCAACTGCGGCGCCTGCTGGACCGGCCGCAACCTGCCGTTCAACCAGACCAGGAGTAAAAACATGCTTCAACTACGCCCGAATTGCGAGTGCTGCGACAAGGACCTGCCGCCGGAATCGACCGAGGCCCGGATCTGTTCCTTCGAATGCACCTTCTGTGCGGATTGCGTGACGAACGTATTGAAGGACAAGTGCCCGAATTGCGGCGGCGAGTTCGTTGTGCGCCCCAGGCGACCCCAGGACAAGCTGGCGAACAATCCGGCGTCCACCGAGCGGGTATTGAAGCAGGGCGGCTGCAAACAGGCGGCCTAGGACCCGGCCCCGGCCCGGCGCACCTACATCGCGTGCAGCATGCCCGGCTTTTGCGCACCTTGGCCGGGGAAGGTGAACAGGACGCTCATGCCGCCGCCAGCTCGGGCCGGGCCGTGTCCAGCAGCAGTGGACCCTTGGCCGTCTTGAGCATCACCTTCCCACCGCGTGCATACTCCATCAGCGTGAAGCCGCCAAGGCCGGGCCTCCGATCCCGCTCGACCCGGCTCGCGCCTGGCCGTCACTCTGCCGCTCACGCGGGCGGCCCCGCGACCCGTTCGGCCCGCTGCGGCAACAGGAGGATGAGCGCCAGCATGCAGGCGACCAGGGCCGCCGATGCCGAAAAGCGGTTCAGCGCCAGGCCGCCGCTCGCGATCGGCTTGTCGAGGAAGTCGCCGACGGTCGCGCCGAGCGGGCGGGTGAGGACGAAGGCGGCCCAGAACAGGACCGTGTGCGACACGCGCGACCAGTAATACAGGGCGACGACGACGGCGAGGCCGGCCGCGAACAGCAGCGCCCCGCCTTCGTAGCCCAGGCCCCAGCCGCTGTCGGGATCGGCCACCCAGTCGCCCAGCGCGGTGCCGAGCGTCTGCGAGAACAGGATCGTGACCCAGTAGAAGATCTCGGCGCTGCGGGTATCCAGGCGCTGGACCGAGACGCTGCCCAACGTCCGGTGCCAGGCCAGCAGGGATGCCCCCAGCAGCGCCGCCAGCAGCGCCGAGCCACCCAGGTAGCCGATGCCGAGCGAGCGGTCGCAGAAATCGGCCAGCGTGGTGCCGACCGTGGTGGTAGCCACGATGACGATCCAGAACAGCATGGGGTGGAAGCGCTGCGCGCGCAGCTGCAGGCCCAGCGCGCAGAGGAGCAGCGCGGCGAGGACCAGGGTGCCGACCAGGTAGCCGAGGCCCAGCGACATCGTGAGCGCGTCGCCGGCCGTTTCGCCCAGCGTGGTGGCCGCGATCTTGATCAGCCAGAAGCCGAGCGTCACCGCGGGCACCTTGCCGAGCGCCTGCGCCGCGCTCGCGGCTTCGGCTCCCTGATTCCTGCTCATGCCTTGTCCCCGATGGTTTTCGCGGGCGTGTCCTTGTTGCGGCGCTCCTTGAGCCAGCCGATCACGCCGGGCAGGATCGACAGCGCGACGATGCCGAGCATGACCAGCGTCAGGTGCTCGCCCACCCAGGGCAAGTTGCCGAAGGCATAGCCGGCGGCCAGCAGCGCGGCCACCCAGGCGGCGCCGCCGACCGCGTTGTAGGCCAGGAAGCTGGGGAAGGGCATGTGCCCGAGCGCGGCCACGAAGGGCGCGAAGGTGCGCACCACCGGGACGAAACGGGCCAGCACGATGGTCTTGCGGCCGTGACGATCGAAGAAGTCCTCTGTGCGCGTCAAATATTCCTGCTTGATGAAGCGCGGCCGGTGGCCGTCCGCCATCTTCCTTTGCATCAGGGCGCCCGCCGCATAGTTCATCGCATCGCCCGCGATGGCCGCCGCGATCAGCAGCGGGGCGAGCACGAACCAGCTGAAGCTGCCCTGGGCCGCCATGGCGCCGGCCACGAACAGCAGCGAGTCGCCGGGCAGGAAAGGCAGGATCACGACCCCGGTCTCGATGAAGATGACCGCGAACAGCACCGCGTAGACCAGGGTGCCGTGGCTCGCCGCCAGTACGCCGAGATGGGCGTCGAGGTGCAGCACCCAGTCGATCAGGGCCGGCATGCGGGTGTCGAAGCGTTTGTCATGCGCCAAGGATAACGCGCGCGGAGGGCCGCACGGGCGACTTCACGCAAACTTGACGGGCCTGGTGCCGGCCGTCTATTCAGGTGCATTTTCCGGCGCAGCGGTTCACAATGCTCGTGTTCAACCGGGGAGACATGCATGCGCGATGCGATCATTGTCGGCGGCGGCCATAACGGCCTGGTGTGCGCCTTTTACCTGGCCCGCGCCGGGCTGAAGGTGACGGTGCTGGAGCAGCGCGGCGTGGTCGGCGGCGCGGCGGTGACGGAGGAATTCCACCCGGGCTTTCGCAACTCGGTCGCCGCCTACACGGTGTCCCTGCTGAACCCCAAGGTGATCCGCGAGATGGACCTGGCCGCGCACGGGCTGCGCGTGGTCGAGCGGCCGCTGGCGAACTTCCTGCCGCTCGACGATGGCCGCTACCTGAAGCTCGGCGCCGGCCGGACCGCCCTCGAGGTGGCGAAGTTCTCCTGCCGCGACGCCGCGCGGCTCGACGACTATGCGGCGCACCTGGACGCCGCCGCCGACCTGCTGCGCGAACTGGTGCTGCAGACCCCGCCCAACCGCGCGCAGGGCGGCTGGTTCGACATCCTGCCCGAACTGCTCAAGGCCGGCCGGATCGGCAAGCGCGTCGCGCGGCTGCCGCTGGCGGCCCAGCGCGAGCTGCTCGACCTGTTCACCAAGTCGGCCGGCGATGTGCTGGATGGCTGGTTCGAGAGCGCGCCGATCAAGGCGGCCTACGGCTTCGACAGCGTGGTCGGCAATTACGCCAGCCCCTACACGCCCGGTTCCGCCTACGTGCTGCTGCACCACGTGTTCGGCGAGGTGAACGGCAAGAAGGGCGCCTGGGGCCATGCCATCGGCGGCATGGGCGCGATCACGCAGGCGATGGCGAAGTCGGCCCGGGCGCGCGGTGTCGAGATCCGCACCGGCTGCAGGGTGGCCGAGATCATGCTGGACAAGGGCCGCGCCACCGGCGTCGTCACCGAGGTAGGCGAGCGCCTGGATGCGCGCGTGGTGGTGTCGAACCTGAATCCGCGCCTGCTCTACACCCGGCTGGTGGATCCGGCCGCGCTGCCCGACGACTTCCTGCGCCGCATGCAGGCCTGGCGCTGCGGCTCCGGCACCTTCCGCATGAACGTGGCCCTGTCCGAACTGCCCGACTTCAGCTGCCTGCCCGGCAGGGAGGCCGCCGAGCACCATGCCAGCGGCATCATCGTCGCGCCCAGCCTGCAGTACATGGAACGCGCCTACCACGACGCCCGCGCGCACGGCTGGGCGCGCGAACCGATCGTCGAGATCCTGATACCCTCGACCCTGGACCCGGGGCTGGCGCCGCCGGGCCAGCACGTGGCCAGCCTGTTCTGCCAGCATGTGGCGCCGGCGCTGCCCGGCGGCGCCAGCTGGGACGCGCACCGCGAGGAAGTGGCCGACCTGATGATCGCCACCGTCGACCGCTACGCGCCGAATTTCAAGCGCGCGGTGCTGGGCCGGCAGATCATGAGCCCCCTCGACCTGGAGCGTAGCTTCGGCCTGGTCGGCGGCGACATCTTCCACGGCGCGCTCGGGCTCGACCAGCTGTTCGCCGCGCGGCCGATGCTGGGCCACGCCGACTACCGCGGCCCGGTGGCGGGCCTCTACACCTGCGGCGCGGGCGCGCATCCGGGCGGCGGCGTGACCGGGGCCCCGGGGCACAATGCGGCGCGCGAGGTGCTGCGGGACTTCAGGAAGCGCCCTTAGGTGCGCAGGCGGTCCACCCGCAGGCGCTGGCGTTCGTCGCTCAGCGCCCGCACCGCCAGCAGCGCCGCCCCCACCGAGGCCAGGCCGCTGGCCCCGGCCAGCAGGAACATCAGCAGGATCTGGTACTTCACCGCTTCCATCGGGTCCATCCCGGCCAGCAGCTGGCCGGTCATGATGCCGGGCAGGGTGATGATGCCGGCGGCCGACATCTGGTTCGCCACCGGGATCATGCCGCGCCGGGTGGCGTTGCGGACCAGCGGGCCGATCGCTTCGCGGAAGGGCGTGCCGAGCGCGAGCCGGGCCTCGATGCGTCCCCGTTCGCGCACCACGCCGTCCAGGATGCCGTCCAGCGCCAGCGAGGCCGCATTCAGCACGCTGCCGAGCACGATGCCCATCAGCGGGATCGCATAGCGCGGCGCGTACCACGGGTCGGGCCGCACCGCCGTGGTCAGGGCCAGCAGGACCGTGGCGAAGCCGGCGCATGCCACCACCGCGGCGCTGATCTGGTAATTCATCTGGTGCTTCAGGCGCTGCTTCGGCCGGGTCGCGACTTCGCGCGCGGCGGCGGCGACCATGAACACGACCACGGCGGCCGTCGCGCCGGGCGAGGCGCTGGCGAACACGGCGCGCAGGACCAGGCCGACGATGGACAGCTGCACCACCATCCGCAGCGCCGCGACCAGGATCTGGCGGTGCACGCCGAGGCGCAGCGCGAGCGACAGCGCGGCGTCCAGCAGGATCAGGAGGGCGGCCGCCAGCAGGTCCCAGGCGCCCAGGTGCATCGCATTCATGTCGTGCCCAACTTTCCATGCTCGAGGTGGAAGATGCGCTGCGCCAGGCGCTGCGCCTGCTCGACGGAGTGGGTCACGATCAGCACCGTCATGCCTTCCGCCAGGCGCGCGGCCAGCAGGTCTTCGGCGCGCTTTACGGAAGCCGGGTCGAGGGCGGCGGTCGGCTCGTCGAGCAGCAGCACGCGCGGCTGCGCGGCCAGCGAACGCAGCAGTGCCAGGCGCTGGCGCTCGCCGGTCGACAGGCGTTCGATCTCGGTCTCGAGCAGCGTTGCGGACAGGCCCAGGGCCGCCAGCGTCCGGTCGACGAAATCGCGCTGCGCATCGGTGAAATGCTCGCCGGCGGTGGCTTCCCACCATGCCGCCTCGGCCGCCTGGTAGACCACCCTGGCGCGCCAGGCCGGCGCCGGCATCGAGGCGCTGGACTGGCCGTCGAGCAGCACCTCGCCCTCGTGCGGATCGAGGTCGGCCAGCATGCGCAGCAGGACGCTCTTGCCGGCGCCGGACGGGCCCTGGATGGCGACGCACTCGCCGGCCTGCAGCTCGAAGTCGAACGGCCCGCCGAAGCGCGAGCGCAGGCCGCGCACGGCCAGGCGCGGCGATGAGCGTGCCGATGCGCGTACCGGCCCGCTCAACGCAGCCAGGCCCGCAGCAGGTCGGCGCTCTGCTCCATGCCGGACTTCAGGCGGCGCTCGGCCAGCGCCGCGCATTGTTCGAGGCTGCCGCCGCCCTGGTCCGAGGCCCTGGCGGCGATGGCCTTGGCCGCGATGCCGAAGCCGAGGATGGCTTCGTCCCAGCTCAGTCCCGAGGCCAGCGCATGTTCCACGACGTGCGCCGCCAGCGCGCCCAGGCGCTCGACCCGCTCGCCATCCATATTCCCCAGCTTCAGCATCTTCTCTCCTTGAAACGAACCGGGCATACCCCTGCAATCCCTCTTTTATCACACACGGCGCCGACGCTCCGTTCTCTTTCCCGCCCTGGCGGCGGCACAATGGCGAGCGCCCCGGAAACGGGGGAAATGCTAGATTGGCAGCATGGACCGCCGCCCCACATCGCCGAATCCGGAACCGGCGCACCTGCGCCGGGTGCTGCGCATGCGCCACGACGTGCTCGCCGAGGTCGAGGACATGGTGATCGACGAGGTGCCGGTCGCGCTCGTGTACAACGGTATCTCGCATGCCGTCATGATGGCGACCCCGGCCGACCTGGAAGACTTCGCGCTCGGCTTTTCCCTCAGCGAAGGCATCATCGCCCGGCCTGCGGAATGTTACGGCATCGACGTCGAGCCCGGCAAGGAGGGGATCGCCGTGCAGCTCGAGATCGCGGCGTCGGCCTTCACGGCACTGAAGGAGCGCCGCCGCTCGCTGGCCGGGCGCACCGGCTGCGGCCTGTGCGGCGTGGACAGCCTGCAGCAGGTCTCACGCCCGCTGCCGGTGCTCGAGCCGGCGCAGGGTTTCCATGCCGCGGCGGTGCGGCGGGCCCTGGATGCGATCGGCGCCGAACAGGCCCTGAACCGGTCGACCGGCGCCGCCCACGCGGCCGCCTGGTGCGGCAACGATGGCGGCCTGCGCATCGTACGCGAGGACGTCGGCCGCCATAACGCGCTGGACAAGGTGATCGGCGCGATGGCGGCAACGCGTGTCCGGCCCGGCGAGGGCTTCCTGCTGATCACCAGCCGGGTCAGCTACGAGATGGCGCAGAAGGCGATCATGGCGGGCGTTCCGGCCCTGGTCGGCATGTCGGCGCCGACGCTGGCGGCGGTCGAGCTGGCCGAGCGGGCCGGCATGACGCTGCTGGCCTTCGCGCGCGGGCGCGACTACGTCTGCTACGCCCACGCCCGGCACCTGCGCCTGGATTAGCTCAGGCGGTTCCGGCGCCCGTTTCGTGCGCGGCCGGCAGGAACCAGTTCATCAGCACGGCGCAGATGCCGCCCGTTGCCACGCCCGACTCCAGCACGTTGCGCAGCGCGGACGGGACGTGGGCCAGGAATTCCGGCACCTGCGACACGCCCAGGCCCAGCGCCAGCGACACCGCGATGATCAGGAGGGCGCGGCGGTCCAGGGTCACGCTGGCCAGGATGTTGATGCCGGCCGCGGCAACCGCGCCGAACATCACCATGGCGGCGCCGCCCAGCACCGGCTCCGGCACCGCCTGGATCACGCCGGCCACGCTGGGGAAGAGGCCCAGCACGACCAGGAACAGGGCGATCCACATGCCGACATGGCGGCTGGCGATGCCGGTCAGCTGGATCACGCCGTTGTTCTGGGCGAAGATCGAGCTGGGGAAGGTGTTGAGCAGGCCGGCCAGCAGGGAGTTGGCGCCGTTCACCAGCACGCCGCCCTTGATGCGCCGCATCCAGGTCTCGCCTTCGACCGGTTCGCGCGATACCTTGCTGGTCGCGGTGACGTCGCCGATCGCTTCGAGCGAGGTGACCAGGTAGATCACGATCATCGGGATGAACAGCGACCACGAGAAGCTCAGGCCGAAGTGCAGGGGCCGCGGGACCTGGAACCAGGCCGCCTGGTGCATGCCGGTGAAGTCCAGCCGTCCCAGCGAACCCGCCAGCAGGTAGCCGACCGCCAGCGCGATGATGATGGCGGCGCTGCGCATCCACACGATGGGCACCCGGTTGAGGATGACGATGATGGCCAGGACCACGCCGGACAGCATCAGGTTCTCGCCGTTCGCGAAGGTCCCGTTCGACATGGCGCCGAAGCCGCCGCCCATGCTGATCAGGCCGACCTTGATCAGGGTGAGGCCGATCATCAGCACCACGATGCCGGTGACCAGCGGCGTGATCATGCGCTTCAGGAAGGGCAGCACGCGCGACACGCCCATTTCGATGAAGGAGCCGGCCACCACCACGCCGAAGATCGCCGCCATCACGGCTTCCACCGGCGTGCCCTGCTTGACCATCAGGCTGCCGCCGGCGATCAGCGGGCCGACGAAGTTGAAGCTGGTGCCCTGCACGATCAGCAGGCCGGCGCCGAAGGGGCCGAAGCGGCGGCACTGGACGAAGGTGGCGATCCCGGACACCACCAGCGACATCGAGACGATCAGGTTGGTGTCGCGCGCCGATACGCCCAGCGCCTGGCAGATCAGCAGGCCCGGCGTGACGATGGGGACGATGATGGCCAGGAGGTGCTGGAGGGCGGCGAGGATGCCGACCAGGACGGGGGGACGGTCTTCCAGTCCGAGGACCAGGTCGGGAACCGGGGGCGTGGCGGCGGACAGCGGCGGGCGTGTGTTCATGGGCGCGAGGAGGGCAAAGAGCGGATTCTACAGCGAGACGCGGCTTCCTTGTCGACTGGCGCTTTGCCGCGCCCGCGAGCACGTTCAGCGTCCGCGCCTGCCCCTGAGGAGTTCCGCTCCGCACAGGACGATGCACAGCAGCGCCGCCGAGGTCCACAGGCACCAGGCCACGGGCAGCGCGGCCATCAGCGTCGGCGCCGGACCCGGGCGCCGACGCTCCAGCGCTCGAGGATCGCTCCGCCGAGGAAGGAAAACAGCAGGGCGGCGAAGGCAAGTTTGCCGGGCGCGGAATTGACGCAAGCCCTCGGAATGCGCCGATGATATCCAAGGGTAACTGACTTATGTCAATAAAAGCGGTCGCACTCCGCACTTACTCTTGAGGCAGGCGCGCCACCGGCAGGTGCCAGTCCCAGCGGATCGCCGCCATGCGCAGCAGGAAGCACAGGGCTGCGCCGGCGCAGGCCATCGGCGTGGACGGCAGGCCCAGCACATGGCCGAGCACCACCACGGCGGCGCCGGCCAGGGCCGCCACCGCATACACCTCGGCGCGCAGCACGGCCGGCACTTCGGACAGCAGCACGTCGCGCGCGACGCCGCCGCCGACCCCGGTCAGCATGCCGAGCAGGGCCGCCATGACGGGCTCCAGGCCGAACACCAGGGCCTTCTGCGCGCCGGCCACGCAGAACAGCGCCAGGCCGGCGCCGTCGAACACGAGCACCGGGTTTTTCAGGTGGCGCAGCTTCGGATACCAGAAGAAGATCAGCAGCCCGGCCAGCACCGACACCAGCAGGTAGCGCCAGTCGCTGATGGCGGCGGGCGGCCGGGCGCCGATCAGCAGGTCGCGCACGATGCCGCCGGAATTCGCGGCCACGAAAGAAAGCACGAGCACGCCGAAGATGTCGAGCCGGCGCTTGACGCCGGCGGTCGCGCCGCTGAGGGCGAACACGAAGGTGCCGACCAGGTCGAGGGTCAGGACGAGCGTCTTCAGGGCCGCCGCCACGTCGAGGGAAACTGCCGGGAACATCGTGATGTCTTTACTCTGCAATGGAAAGGGCCGGCACACTATAGCATCGCGGCCCGGAAATCAAGCGCCCGGCCTGCCCATGACGGGCATTTCGTCGTACACTGGACAATACGACAAGAACAGCCAATGGCAGGCATCCCGAGACCCATGATCATCTCTTCCGCAACCGATTTCCGCGAAGCCGCGCGGCGCAAGCTGCCGCCCTTCCTGTTCCACTACCTCGACGGCGGCGCCGGCGCCGAACAGACCCTCCGCGCCAACGTCGACGACCTGCAGACCGTCAAGCTGCGCCAGCGCGTGCTGCGCGGCTCCGAGCATCTCGACCTCGGCACCCACTGGTTCGGCCAGGAGCACGCCTTGCCGATCGCGCTGGCCCCGATCGGCCTGGCCGGCATGTACGCGCGCCGCGGCGAAGTCCAGGCGGCGCAGGCGGCCTGCCGCGCCAACATCCCCTTCATCCAGTCCACGGTCTCGGTCTGCTCGCTGGCAGAGGTGGCGGCCAAGGCATCGAAGCCGATCTGGTTCCAGCTCTACGTGCTGAAGGACCGCGGCTTCATGCGCGACATCATGCGCCGCGCCAGCGAACTGGGGGCCACGACCCTGATCTTCACGGTCGACATGCCGGTGCCCGGCAACCGCTACCGTGACCTGCACAGCGGCATGAGCGGCGACGCCGGCCCGCGCCGCCGCATCCTGCAGGCGATGATGCATCCGCGCTGGGCCTGGGATGTCGGCCTGCACGGCCGCCCGCACGACCTCGGCAACATCTCGACCTACCGCGGCCATGCGACCGGCCTCGAGGACTATATCGGCTGGCTCGGTTCGAATTTCGATCCCGGCATCAGCTGGCAGGACCTGCAGTGGATCCGCGACGAGTGGAAGGGCAAGCTGGTCCTGAAGGGCATCCTCGACACCGGAGACGCGCGCGACGCCCTGGCCTTCGGCGCCGACGGCATCGTGGTCTCGAACCACGGCGGCCGCCAGCTCGACGGCGCGCCGTCCTCGGCCAGCGTGCTGCCGGCGATCGCCGACGCGGTCAAGGGCAAGATGACGATCTTCGCCGACGGCGGCGTGCGCACCGGCACCGACGTGTTCCGCATGCTGGCGCTGGGCGCCGACGGCGTCCTGATCGGCCGCGCCTTCATCTACGCACTGGCGACCGGGGGCCAGGCCGGGGTCGAACGCCTGCTGGCGATCATGGAGAAGGACATCCGCACGAACATGGTCCTGACCGGCGTGAAGTCGCTGAGCGAGATCGGGCCGCAGGTGCTCGCCGCCTGAGGCGGGAAACGCGATGCTGTTCCTGCTGATCTTCCTCGCCGGCGTCTGGGCCGGCATACAGAACACCCTCGCCGGGGGCGGCTCCTTCGTCACGCTGCCGGCGCTGATCCTGTCCGGGATGTCGCCGCTGGCCGCGAACATCACCTCGACGGTGGCGCTGTTTCCCGGCCAGATCGCGTCGGGCTACGCCGGCCGCAAGCTGGTGAGCGGCGCGGCCGGGCTGTCCTTCCGCGCGCTGTTCATCCTGAGCATCCTCGGCGGCGCGGCCGGCGGCCTCCTGCTGCTGCATACCTCGCCCAAGGTGTTCGCGCGCCTGGTGCCGTGGCTGGTGCTGTTCGCCACTGCCTTGTTCACCTGGGGCAGCTTCTTCCGCAAGGGCTCGGCCGAGAAGGCGGCGCACCTCGGCCCCTTCAGCACCGGCGCCGCGCAGTTCGTGATTGCGGTCTACGGCGGCTATTTCGGCGGCGGCATCGGCATCCTGATGATGGCGGCGCTGACCATGGCCGGGCTGTCTGCGCGCAACGCCGGCGGTACCAAGAACGTGCTGGCGGGCGCGATGAACGCCTCGGCGGTGGTCCTGTTCCTCACGTCGCCCGAGCTGCACTGGCTGCAGGCGGCAGTGCTGGCGCTCGGCGCCATCGCCGGCGGGCTGGCCGGCACCTGGGCCCTGCACCGGGTCAACGAGAAGGCGCTGCGGGTGGCCATCGTCGGCATCGGCGTGGCGCTGACGGTGGGCCTGTTCCTGCGTCCCTTGTAGGACTAGCCCAGCCAGTCGAACACCGCCGGCCAGATCCTGGCGTGGGCGTTGCGGCCCACCAGCACCCCGACGTGCTGCAGGTTGACGCCGACATCGCCCTCGTAGTGCAGCACCTGCTTGCGCTCGCTCGCGGCCGCTTCGTGGAAGGGCAGCATGGCCGCCGGCGGAATCAGCTTGCTGCGCGGGTCGACCACGCTCAGCAGGGGCGTGCTGAGGGCGGACGGGCCGACCTGCCGGCCGCCGATGTCGAGTTCGCCCTGCATCAGCTCGTCCCTGCGGTAGAGCGATTCGACGAGGTCGATGAACAGCTTGCCCGGCAGCGCGAATTCGTCGTGGGTCCAGCGCTCGACCCGCATGTGGGTCGCGAGGGCTTGCGGGTCCCCCAGCGACAGCCAGCGGTCGGTCCATCGTTCCCACTGGAAAGCCTGCGGCTCGGCCATCGCGCTCATGGTGTTCAGGAACACGCCGGGCACCCGCCCGAAGGTCGAGGCGATCTCGCGCGCATCGGGCGTGGCCTGCACCAGCTTGTTGAAGCAGCAGGAGCCGGGCTGGAAGTGCAGCGGCGACTCCAGCAGGATGGTGGCGCGCAGCTGGTCCGGATACAGGCAGCTGTGGATCGCGGCCAGGATCCCGCCCAGCGAGTGGCCGACGATGGCCGGCTTGCCGGTGGCGCCGTCGGCTGCGATGGCGGCGCGGCAGGCGACCAGCAGGCGGTCGGCGTAGCCCGCCAGGCCGAAGCCTTCGTCGGATTCGGTCTCGTCCGCTTGCGTCCATTCGGCCAGGTAGACCCGGTAGCCGCGCTCCAGCCAGCGCTGCACCACGCTGACTTCGGGCGCCATGTCCCAGATATAGGCGCGCTTGATCGGCGCCGGCACCAGCAGTACCGCCGGGCCTTCGGCGTGCTGCGGGCCGAAGCGGCGCAGGTTCAGGCCGGGCTCGCTGTGCAGGATCGTGGATGGGGTCGGCTGCGGGCCATAGCCGGCGCGCTCCAGCATCTGGCCGCGCGCCTGGCGGCTGCGGTCCATCTGCTTGAGGGCCATGGCACCGAGGGTGCCGAAGGTGTTCCAGTTCGTTGCGTACATGGCGGTCTCTTCTCAATCAGGAAGACTGCAATGTACGCCATTGCCGCGCGCGTGCGAATCCCCGCACGGGACGATCGGCATGCGCATTTGCGGCCGGCCAAGTGCTTATACGCCGGGATATTTCTACTTTCCAAGCACTTTGCGCAGGGCATCGGCCTGGGAATTTTTCTCGGTGCTGTCGATCGTCTGCAGCGCCGTCATTGCCTTGCCGTAATAAGCTTCGTTCAGGCGCTGGTTGTAGCGGATGTCATTGATCGCCAGCGTCGCGGCATTGCCGAACAGACCCTTGTGGCCGGACCAGGCGACCACGTCGCCGGTCGCCATGCCCTGCGCCAGGCGGGTATAGTTCACGACGGTCAGGCCGACGTCCGCGCTCAGCGAGAAATTGTTCTTGTTGCGGAAATGGTCGACCGCCTTCTGGTTCATCAGCAGCAGGGCGAGCGGGCCGCCCTCGACGCCGACCTGCAAGCCGACGCTGACGCCGCCGATATTGAAAAAGGCCGGGTTGCCCCAGTTGCCGTCGGCGCGCCTCACCATCAGCACGCCGGAGCCGCCTTCGCCGCCGACCCCGAGCGCGGCGCGTCCGTAGGTCGGCACGATGTACACGCCGCGCGCGCGCGACAGCAGGTCCTGCATGCCGGGTTCCTGCAGCATGGCGTTGACCACACCGACCGCGTCGCCGATGCGCTTGACGGCGGCCTGCTGGCGCCGGGTGGCGGTATCGCTGCCGCCTGCATGCCCGGCCTGCTGGTCCTGATCGGCAGGCGTGTGCGCCGTGGCGTGCGGGTAGGCGCCCGACAGCAGCAGGGCCGCGACGCCGAGGCAGGCAGTCCGCTGGAATACGATTCTGGATGGCATGTTGTTCTCCTTCCTGCGGTTCATAGGCAGAATAGGTGGGTATGACACTACGCGTTTGATGTCGCTCAATTGGGACTATGCTCTACCGCTTGTTGGCCGATGCCGTTCTACTGCTGCACCTCGGCTTCATCCTGTTCGTCGTGTTCGGCGCGCTGCTGGTGGCGCGCCGGCGCTGCTGGCTGCCCCTGCATCTCGCCGCGGCCGGCTGGGGCTTCCTGGTGGAGGCGGCCGGCGCGGTCTGCCCGCTGACCTGGGCCGAGCTGGCTTTCCGCACGCTGGCAGGTGAGGCCGGCTATCGCGGTGGCTTCATCGACCACTACCTCGTGCCGCTGATCTATCCGCCCGGGCTGACGCGCACGCTGCAGCTCGGGCTGGGCGTCGGGGTGCTGGTCCTGAATGCGGCGCTGTATGCCTGGATCGGGCGGCGCGCCCGACGCCGCGCCGCTCAGTGAACCAGCAAGGTCGCGATGCGCGCTTCGGCCAGCACCGTGCGGCTGGCGCCGCCCAGGCACAGTTCGCGCAGGCGGCTGTGGCCGTAGCAGCCCATCACCAGCAGGTCGGCCGCACGCTCGTCCGCCATCGCCAGCAGGGCGCGGCCGGTGTCGCCGCCATACTCGGCCCGGCAATCGCGCACCAGCACCGCGGGCCGGACCCGGTGCCGGCCCAGGAAGGCGAGCAGTTCCTGCTGCTGGGCCGCGCAGTCGGCCGGCGCCAGTCCGGGTCCGGACAGCATCGCCACCGTCACCGCGTCCGCCCGGCGCAGCAGCGGCAGCGCGGCGCCCATCGCCGCCGCGGCTTCGCGGCTGCCGTCCCAGCCCAGCAGGATGCGCCGTCCCAGGCCGTCTTCCGGCGTCGCGTCGCGCGGGATCACCAGCACCGGGCGCGGACTGTTCAGGACCACGTAATCGGGCATGCGCAGCACGCGGTCGGAGGTCGATTCGTCCGGATCGTCCTGGCTGACCACGACCAGGTCGGCGAAGCGCGACAGCATCGCCAGCCCGTCGTCGACGTCGTCCGGCACCAGCCGGGTGTCGTGCGGGACACCGAGCGCGCTGGCGATTTCCTCGAAGCGCGACAGCGCCAGGCGGGCGTTTTCCGCCAGCGGGTCGAAGCAGGCGGCGCTCAGGGAGCCGGGCCGCTCCTGGTAGCCATCGGGGAAGATGGCGCGCGAAACGCCCATCATGGCGGCCCCGGTCAGGTGCGCGCCGTGTTCGCGGGCCAGCAGCGCGGCCGCATGGATGCGGGCCGGCGCGTGCCGGGACAGGTCGGCATGGACCAGGATGGACTGCAGCGACATCGGGATCTCCGTTGGGAAGGAAAAGCGTTCCGGCGCGTCGCGGGAACGGAGACGGCGCGCGGCGCGCGGCGGCGTGCGCGCGGGCATGGGTGCGGGCGGGCGCGCCGCCCGTCCGCGCATGCGCGGCGGCCCGGCCGGCGCCGGCGGCCGGTGCGGCAGGGCCAGGTCGGCACTGATGCGGTGCAGGGACAGGATGCCGGCGAGCGCGGCGACCAGCCGGCGCGCCATGCCGAGCTCGCCGTCCTCGACCTGGGGCAGCGTGTGGTGCAGGGCGGCGAGGATGGCCGCGTTTTCCTGGCGCTTCTCGTGCACCCTTTCCTCCAGCCGCTGCACGCGGCAGGCTTCCATCACGACTTCCTCGTGGTGCAGGTGGGCTTCGACCTCGGCCACGATGTCCGCGTACTCGCGCACGAAGCACTCGTCCGGCGCGCCGGCGCAGCGCGCCAGACGGCTGCAGAGCTGGCGGCGCGCATGGCGCAGCGCCGCGCTGTAGGCCGGCGGCGCTTGCGGCGGGCGGCGCGGCGTCATCGGCGCGGGTCCTCAGTGCGCGATCAGCAGCGGTACCGGGGCGCGTTCGAGCAGCTCGCGGGTGGTGCCGCCCAGGATCCATTCGCGGTAGCGGCTGTGGCCGAAGGCGCCGGCCACCATCAGCCCGGCGCCGCAGTCGCGCGCCAGTCCGCACAGGGCGGCGCCGGCGGTGGTGCGGCTGCGTTCGACGACGACCTCGACCCGCGCGCCGTGGCGCGCCAGCCAGAGCGCGATGTCGGCGCCGGGCTGTTCGCCGTGCAGCTCGGACAGGGCATCGGGGTTGACGACCGCCAGCTTGACGCTGGCGGCCAGCGCCAGCAGCGGCAGGGCCGCGGTGATCGCCCGCAGCGCCGGGATGCCGCCGTCCCAGGCCGCGACCGCGGTGCCGGGAATCGGTTCGCCCTGATAGTCGCCGGGCACCACCAGCACCGGCCTGGCGCCGCGCAGGGCCAGGTGCTCGGGCAGGGCGCGCACGCGCACCGGCAGGCCCGATTCCTGCACCTCGTCGCCGTTCTGGCTGAGCACCACCAGGTCGACATAGCGCGACTGCAGCAGCAGGGCAAAGCGCGGATCGTCCTCGGCCAGGCGGACTTCGGGCGCGGCCACGCCCAGGTGTTCGGCGGCGAGGCGGAAGGATTCGAGGCGGGCGGCGGCTGCATCGCGCAGGCGCTGGTAGTCGTCGGCGATGACCGGGGCCGCCATCGAGGCGGTCAGCAGGCTGAAGTCCATCCACGAGATGCCGGTGGCGCTGCTGCCGATCAGGTGGGCGCCGTGCCGGACGGCGAGCAGGGCGGCGGCGCGCAGCCGGCTGTCCTGGCGGGCGCCGCCGTCGACGTGGATGAGGATGGTCTTGTACATGGTCTCGGTTCCTCCCCGAAGCACTGAAAGACACTGTATGCCTAGCGCTTGCCGCTGTCAAAACCGATCTTGATGTAGATCAAAATTCCTTGGAATTCCTTCAGCCCGGCCTGAACATCCTGAAGAGCTGATCGGGGCCGATCGAGAAGTAATCGGCCGGGCCGCCGCCGCGCAGGATGGGCTGACCGGCCGCGGTGTCGTAGACCCCATCCCTGAGCAGGGCGCGGTCGATGTGCACGCCGACCACCTCGCCCAGCACCAGCCAGGTCGGCACCTGGCTGCCGTCGGCGCGCTGCAGCTGCAGCAGCTGGGTCAGGCGGCATTCCATCGAGACCGGGGTCTCGGCCACGCGCGGCGCGCCGACCACGCGCGAGGGCGCCGGGCTGAGGCCCGCGAGCGCGAATTCGTCGGTCTCGGGCGGGACCGCGGCGCAGCTCCGGTTCATCTGTTCGGCCAGCGGCCGCGTGGCCAGGTTCCAGCAGAACTCGCCCGTCTCTTCGATGTTGCGCACCGTGTCCTTCCAGCCGATGCTGGCGAAGCCGACGATCGGCGGCACGTAGTTGAAGGCGTTGAAGAAGCTGTAGGGCGCGAGGTTGAGGATGCCGGACCGGCTGCGCGAGGAGATCCAGCCGATCGGACGCGGGCCGACGATGGCGTTGAAGGGATCGTGCGGCAGGCCGTGGCCGTGGCGCGGCTCGTAGAAATGAAACGCTGTCGTCATGGGGGCTCCTGGAACGGGACCGTCACGATACCGCATCCGGGCGCAACTGGCATAATCGTCCTGATCCTGTGTATTCAAACTAACGAAAGGAAAGCGATATGGTGCTGGAAAGTGCGGAGATCCTGGTGAAGGAAGGGATGGAGGCGGCGTTCGAGGAGGGCGTGCGCCAGGCCGCGCCGCTGTTCAAGCGGGCGCAGGGCTGCCAGGGCATGCGGGTGATGCGCGGCGTCGAGAACCCGCGCGCCTACCGCCTGCTGGTGGAGTGGGCGACGCTGGAAGACCATACCGTGCATTTCCGCGGCAGCGAAGACTTCCAGGCCTGGCGCGCCCTGGTCGGGCATTGCTTCGACGGCGCCCCGAACGTCACCCACCTGACCGTGGCGCACGACGCTTTCTGAGCGGCAGGCTGCGCCGTTCGAGGCCGTCCCGTGCGCGGCACGGCCGTTTCTGAGAACATGATAGCCATTCGAAACAAAGGGAGAACCCATGAGCACCGAAAGCAGCCTCGATAGCGGCATCCAGGAACCGGGCAAGGACGCGCAGCTGCGCGCCGACGCCCTCGATTACCACCGCAGCCCCGTGCGCGGCAAGATCGAGGTCGTCGCCACCAAGCCGCTGTCCAACCAGCGCGACCTGTCGCTGGCCTATTCCCCTGGCGTCGCCTACGCCTGCGAAGAAATCGCCGCCAATCCGGCCATGGCCGCCGAGTACACCTCGCGCGGCAACCTGGTGGCCGTGATCTCGAACGGCACCGCCGTGCTGGGCCTGGGCAATATCGGCCCGCTGGCGTCCAAGCCAGTGATGGAGGGCAAGGGCTGCCTCTTCAAGAAATTCGCGGGCGTCGACGTGTTCGACCTCGAGCTGGCCGAGAACGACCCGGACAAGCTGATCGAAGCGATCGCCATGCTCGAGCCGACCGTCGGCGGCATCAACCTGGAAGACATCAAGGCCCCGGAATGCTTCTACATCGAGAAGAAGCTCTCCGAGCGCATGAACATCCCGGTCTTCCACGACGACCAGCACGGCACCGCGATCATCTCCAGCGCGGCCCTGCTGAACGCCCTGAAGGTGGTCGGCAAGGACATCGGCGCGGTGAAGCTGGTGGCGTCCGGCGCCGGCGCCGCGGCGATCGCCTGCCTGGACATGATGGTCAGCCTGGGCGTCCGGCAGCAGAACATCTACGTCACCGACTCGCGCGGCGTGATCTGGAAGGGCCGCGAGGCGAACATGGAAGCCAACAAGGCGCGCTATGCCCAGGACACCTCCGCGCGCAGCCTGGCGGATATCGTGGACGGCGCCGACGTCTTCCTCGGCTGCTCGACCGCCGGCGTGCTGACCGCCGACATGGTCAGGACCATGGCGGCGCGTCCGGTGATCCTGGCGCTGGCCAATCCGGAACCCGAGATCCGTCCGGAAGTGGCGAAGGCCGCGCGTCCGGACTGCATCGTCGCGACCGGCCGTTCGGACTACCCGAACCAGGTCAACAACGTGCTGTGCTTCCCCTACATCTTCCGCGGCGCCCTGGACTGCGGGGCGACCCGCATCACCACCGAGATGAAGCTGGCCTGCGTGACCGCGATCGCGGAACTCGCCGAGGCCGAGGCGAATGACGCCGTGGCCGCCGCCTACGCCGGCCAGGACCTGAGCTTCGGCCCCGACTACATCATCCCGAAACCCTTCGATCCGCGCCTGATGGCGGCGATCGCCCCGGCCGTGGCCGCCGCGGCCCAGGCTTCCGGCGTCGCCACGCGCCCGATCGAGGACATGGGCGCCTACCGCGAACAGCTCGCGGCCTTGACCTACCACACCAGCTTCTTCATGCGGCCGGTGTTCGCCAAGGCGCGCGCGCTCAATGCTTCCGACCTGCGCCGCGTCGCCTATGCGGAAGGCGCGGATCCGCGCGTGCTGCGCGCGGTGCAGACCGTGGTCGACGAGGGCCTCGGCAAGCCCGTGCTGATCGGCCGCGGCGCCGAGATCGAGCAGGCGATCAGGCAATCCGGCCTGCGCCTGCGACGCGACGCCGACTACACCCTCGCCGAATGCGGCGATGACACGACCGCGCGCGGCACCGCGATGCTGGCGGCGGGCGAAGTCGATGCCCTGATCTGCGGCATGAAGGGCAGCTACGACAGCCACCTGGCGCACGTGCAGCGCGACATCGGCCTGGCGCCGGGCGCCGAGGTGATGGCGGCGATGAACGCACTGGTGCTGGACAAGGGCACCCTGTTCATCACCGACACCTACGTCAACGACCAGCCGTCCGGCAAGGAACTGGCGGCGATCACGCGCCTGGCCTCGGATGAGCTGCGCCAGTTCGGCCTGGATCCGAAGGTCGCGCTGGTGTCGCACTCGATCTTCGGTTCCTCGCAGCGTCCGTCCGCGCAGCGCATGCGCGAGGCGCGCGAGATCCTGGCGAAGGAAGCGCCGGAACTGGCGGTGCTGGGTGAAGTGCACGGCGACGCCGCGCTGGACGAGAACATCCGCGCTGTCTACCTGCCGGCCGGGCAGAACAGCTTCGAAGGCAGCGCCAACCTGCTGGTGATGCCCTCGCTGGACGCCGCCAACATCCTGTTCAACGTGCTGAAGGTTTCCTCCGGCAAGGGCGTGACGGTGGGCCCGATCCTGCTGGGCGCGGCGAAGTCGGTGCACATCCTCAGCCCCAGCGCCACCGTGCGCCGGATCGTCAACATGACGGCGCTGGCGGTGGCCGACGTCAAGGCCGACGCCTGAAGACGGCCGCGGGAGGGGGCGCCCCCTCCCGTTCTATCTCACTCCACCCAGCTGTAGCCGTCGCGCGCCAGCAGCGCGAACGATTCCGCCGGTCCCCACGAGCCGGCGGCGTAGGTGTGCGGCTTTTCGCCCAGCGTGCCCCAGCCTTCGATGATCGGATCGGCCCATGACCAGGCCGCTTCCAGTTCGTCGCGGCGCATGAAGTGGGTCAGGCGGCCGCGCACCACGTCGATCAGCAGGCGCTCGTAGGCTTCGGCGCGGCGCTGCTGGAAGGCCGACTGCAGGTCGAGGTTCAGCGCGACCTGCTGCATGTGCATGCCGCTGCCGGGTTCCTTGGCCATCAGTTGCAGCTTGATCGCTTCCTCCGGCTGCAGTTCGATCACCAGGCGGTTCGCGACGCCGCCCGGCGCATCCGGGAACAGCGGGAAGGGCGGATTCGTGAACTCGATCACGATCTTCGAGGAGCGGCGCTGCATGCGCTTGCCGGTGCGCAGGTAGAACGGCACCTTGGACCAGCGCCAGGTATCGATGAAGGTGCGCAGCGCCACGAAGGTCTCGGTCTTGCTGTCAGGCGGGACGTTCTTCTCTTCATGGTAGCCCGGTACTTCCTGGTTGCCGCTGACGCCGCGGGTGTACTGGCCGCGCACGGTGTCGCGCGCGATGTCGGCCAGGGTGAAGCGGCGCAGCGAGCGCAGCACCTTCAGCTTCTCGTCGCGCACCGCGTCGGCGTTGAGGGAGGTCGGCGGCTCCATCGCCACGATGCACAGCAACTGCAGCAGGTGGTTCTGGACCATGTCGCGCATCGCGCCGGCGCCGTCGTAGAAGCCGGCGCGGCTGCCGACCCCGACTTCCTCGGCCACCGTGATCTGCACGCTCGAGATGTTCGGCGCGCGCCACAGCGGTTCGAGGATCGAGTTCCCGAAGCGCAGCACCATCAGGTTCTGCACGGTTTCCTTGCCGAGGTAATGGTCGATGCGGTAGATCTGGGATTCGCCGAAGTGCTTGCCGACCGCCTCGTTGATCTCGATCGCCGACGCCAGGTCGGTGCCGAGCGGCTTTTCCAGCACCACGCGGGCGTTCGCGTCGACCAGGCCGGCGCTCGCCAGCTTTTCGCAGATGATGGTGAACAGCGATGGTGCGGTCGACAGGTAGAACACGCGCTGTGCGCCCTGGCGCGAGGCGCTGGCGAGGGCACTGAAATCCGCGGCCTGCTGGACGTCGAGGCGGACGTACTCGAGCAGCTGCAGGAAGCCGTCCCAGGTCTTCTCGTTGAAGTTGTCCTCAAGGATGAAGGCGCGCGAATGCTCCTGCACGTGGGCCAGGTAGGCCTGGCGGTCGTACTCCTGGCGGCCGGTCGAGATGATGCGGGTCGAGGCCGGCAGGTTGCCGTGCAGGTAGGCCATGTAGAGGGCCGGCAGCAGCTTGCGCATCGCCAGGTCGCCCATGCCACCGAAGATGGTCATGTCGAGGGGAAGGCCGGTATCCGTTTCTGTCGAGAGGGTCATGTCGTGTTCAGTCAAAGAAGTTGAAGTGGGCGCTGAGCCGGCAAGCTCCATACGGTAGCAGAAGGGCGGCGGATGCGCTCGTTCCACCCTGCTTTTGGCAGGGCATGGCGCGCGTTTATCTTGTAAATCGCATAGCTTACAATCTGGACGGGATTTAGGGAATCCTCAAGCATCTTCCCGGGAGGCTGTCCAATGGAGTTCGACCATGTTCCGTCGCGCGGATCCTGAGGCTGCCGGGCCCCGGCTGGGCGCGGCCGGGCTGACCGCGCTGGCGATGCTGGCCTTCGCCGCCAACTCCCTGCTGTGCCGGCTGGCGCTGCAGCAGGACCGCATCGACCCCGCCAGTTTCGGCGCGGTGCGGCTGCTGGCCGGCGCGCTGGTGCTGGCCTGCGCGGTGCGCATCGGCCGCCGGCCCCGGGCAGAAGACGGCGGCTGGCGCTCGGCGGCGCTGCTGTTCGCCTACGTGGCCCTGTTTTCCTTCGCTTACGTCTCCCTGGCCGCCGGCACCGGCGCCCTGATCCTGTTCGGCGCCGTGCAGCTGACCATGCTGGGCGTGGGCCTGCTGCGCGGCGAACGCTTCGCGCCGGCCGGCTGGCTCGGGCTGGCGCTGGCCATGGGCGGTCTTGCGGTGCTGCTGCTGCCGGGCGCCGCAGCGCCTTCGCCGGCCGGGGCGGTGCTGATGGCGGGCGCCGGGGTGGCCTGGGGCGGGTACTCGCTGCGCGGCCGTGGTGCGGCCGATCCGCTGGCCGCCAGCGCCGCCGGCTTCATCCGCGCCGCGCCGATGGGCGTGCTGCTGGCGCTGGCCTTCGCGCCGCGCCTGCACGTGGACGCGCGCGGGGTGGGGCTGGCGATCGCCTCCGGTGCGATCACGTCCGGGTTGGGCTATGTGGTGTGGTATGCGGCGCTGCGCCGCCTGACGGCGATGCGGGCGGCGGCGGTGCAGCTGTCGGTGCCGCTGATCGCGGCCGTGGGCGGGACGCTGCTGCTGGGCGAGGCCTTCACGCTGCGGCTTGGCATTGCGGCGCTGGCGATCCTGGGCGGGATCGGGCTGGTGCTCGGCGGGCGCGAAGGGCCGAGGACCGGGCGCACGGCGGGACGCAGGTGAATCCGGGGCCGTCATGGGCCCCGGCGGCCTTTCGAGTATTTGCAACTAACCGACAATGGCCAGGCAAGGAACAGAAGCCAGCCGACAGCGTGGGGGGGGCCGGCGTTCCGGATCAGGCGCTCCCGGGATGCCGGCGCAGGAAGGCCGCAAAGGACTCCACTGGCCCCTCCAGGAGCTCCGGATCGAGCGCGAACATGGCCCAGTAATACAGTTCGCGGCCGTGGCAGGTCTGGGCGGGCGCGGTGAAGCGGTGCCATTCCTTGTGCCGCACCAGCGAGTACATGCCGTCGCCGTCGCTGAAGTTCGGCACCACGCGGCGCTGTTCGAGCGCCTCCAGCAGCGAGGCCGGGGCGCCGCCGTCGAGCGCGATCTCGAACTGGGCGTTCATGCTCTGCTCGGTCTCGACCGCCAGCAGCCAGGGGCGGGCGTCGCGGTCATACATCAGGAAGCCCGGCGGGGCCTTGTACAGATAGTGTTCGACGATCTTGTGGCGCGCGCCGAGCTCGCGCACCAGGCCGCAGATCGCCGGGTCGTTGACGAAGCTGAAGTCGTGCAGCGAGAGCAGCATGCGCAGCGCTGCCGACTGCGACTGGAAGTAGCCTTCCTGGAGCTCGGTGAGGTCGGCCTCCAGCCGGTCGAGGGCATGGACGTCGCTTTTGCGAACGTAGCGGTCGATCAGGCCGCGGTTGAAGGCTTCGATGGCGATCCGCTCGTCGGCGACGCCGGTCAGCAGGATCTTCCGGCACGGCAGGTCGTGCACGGCTTCGCAGAACTCGATGCCGTCCATCCCCGGCATCGAATAGTCGACCACCAGCACCGAGGGCGTCATGAAGCGCTGCGCGCGGCGACGGATCGCGCACACCTCCTCGACGTGCAGGGCGATGTTGTAGGGCTGGGGCGACAGCGTGTAGGTGTCGACGCTGGGCGAGAGCAGTCCGGCCGGCGCGCCCGCTGTGGCACCGTGCTCGCGCAGCCAGGCGATCGCGGCGCTGGTGTCGCTGAAGCCGATGCTGGGGAAGGACGGCCCGAGCTGGTAGCGCAGGCTGTGCAGGAAGCTGGGGCTGTCGTCGACCAGGACGGTCATGGTCGGGTGCTGGTAGATCGGGAGCGTCATGTCGGGTCTCCAGGAGAGAGCGGAGAAAGCGGAGAAAGCGGAGAAAGCGCATCGGCCGCGCGCCGTGCCGGCGGGAACTCGATCGCGAACACGGTGTAGACCTGTTCGCGCGAGCGGCAGCGGATCTTTCCGTGCCAGGCGTGCACGATGTCCTTGCACAGGGCCAGGCCGATGCCGGCGCCGGTATGCGCCGGATACGAATAGAAGCGCTCGAAGATGTAGGGCAGCTGCCTGGCCGGGATCCCGCAGCCGCTGTCCATCAGCAGCAGGCGCGGGCGCTTGCGGGCGCCGTCGACGATGATGCGGACCTTGCCCTTGCCGGCGCGCTGCAGGGCCTTCAGCGCATTGCGCAGCAGGTTGAGCAGCACCACCGCGCCGAGCTCCTGGCGGCCCAGGAAGGCGAAGTCGCTGCGCACCACCACGTTCACCTGCTGGCGCTGTTCCTCGGTGACGAAGGGGTAGCGCTCGATCACCGCCTGCACCATGTCGGCCATCCAGACCCGCTCGCTGGGCGCCATCTGCTGGTTCATCGCCGCTGCCGACAGCAGGAACAGGTCGATCATCTGGTTCATGTGGCGCACCTCGAAACGGATCCGGGCCAGCGCGCCCGGCACGCCGTCCTCCCAGCCGGAGGCCGCGCGCTCGATTCCGCGCACGTTGGCGGAAATGCTGATCAGGGGCGTGCGCAGCTCGTGCGACACCATCCCCAGCGCCTGCGCCATGCCGGCCAGTTTTTCGCGCGCCAGCACCCGCCGCCCGATCTTCGTGAGGGCCACGATCACGATCGTGAAGACATAGATCGGCGCCTGCTCCAGCACCAGCGGAAAGGCGTGGAAGCCGTCGGCGGCGGCCTGCGGATCGCCGAACCCGATGTACAGGATGCAGGCCAGCAGCGCGCCGGTGGTGCAGGAAGCGAGCGCCCACAGCGAGTCGAACTGAAACAGCAGGATCAGGGAGAGCAGCAGCGACTCGCCCCACACCGCGGAGCCGTGGTTCATCAAGAACATGTAACTGAAGAAAAACGGCATCACATAGGTCACGCTGACGAATTCGTAAATCCGTAAGCAATTTCCCTTGAATTTGCGCGGGAACAACAAAGCCGGAAGGCAAAGAACGAATCCCAACATCCGCAGGTCCAAGCTCTCGAACTTTTGCGGGAACCAGCTTGTCCAGATGAGGTAGTAGGCCGGCATGCCGATGCAGCCGACCCAGGCCAGGAAATGCAGGCGTACGACGGCGTTTTCCTGCTGCAGCTCCTGGCGCAGCAGCCACCTCAGCATGGCAGGCCGGGTCGTCTGCAAGCGCGCCCTGATCGGCGCACTGATGCGCGCAAAACTCCTGTACAGCAGATTCTTCACTCGGCAACTCCCGGTCCTGGACCGTCTGTGTTCGATACTTGTCAATTCGAAATTGATCTCACTCAATTCTCGGTTGAGCTTGACGGAAATCGCTCAGCCCAGGTTGATCTCGGTCAATTGTGCGTCGAACTGGCGAGCTCATGCCTTGTGTATGGACACAATGAAATTTTTTTGGAGAAAAAATATGACCACGATCAGCACCGCCCAAGCCCTGCACCGCAGCGCTACCCTGCACATGCCCGCCTTCGTTGCGCGCAGGATGGACGAGCACCATGTCACCCGGATCGAGCAACTGATGGGCGGCGAACACGTGCATGTCTGGAAGCGCCCGGGGCCGGGCGCAGTCATACTTGCGGGTAACGACTACCTGTGCCTGTCGCGCGAACAAAGCCTGGTCGACGCCCAGCTCCGCAGCCTGCAGGACAGCGTCGGCCAGGCCCTGATGTCGGCTGTCTACCTGCAGGCGGGCAGCCAGCAGCACCGGCTGGAAGAAAAGTTTGCCGATTTCCTCGGCTGCGAGGAAACGATCCTGGCCCAGTCCGGCTGGGCGGCGAATGTGGGCCTGATGCACAGCATTGCCGAGCCGGGCGTGCCGGTCTACCTGGACATCATGGCGCATGCGTCGCTGTGGGACGGCGTGGCGCTGGGCGGGGCCAGGGCCGTACCCTTCCTGCATAACAACATGGATCACCTGCAGCGCCAGCTGAACAAGCATGGCGCCGGCGTGATCGTGGTCGATGCCCTGTACAGCACCGACGGCAGCCTGGCGCCGCTGCACGACGTGGTGGCGCTGGCGGAAAAGACCGGCAGCGTGCTGGTGGTCGACGAATCCCATTCGCTCGGCACCCATGGTCCGCGCGGGGCGGGCCTGGTGATCGGGGCCGGGCTGGAGGAGCGCGTCCATTTCCGCACTGCCTCGCTGGCCAAGGCTTTCGCCGGCCGCGCCGGCATCATCACTTGCTCCAGCCGTTTCAAGCCGTATTTCCTGTCCGAGTCGCGGCCGGCCATCTTCAGCTCCTGCCTGCTGAACCACGAACTGGCCTGGTTCGACGCCGCCATCGACGTGGTCGAGCGCGCCGATCTGCGCCGCGCCGCGCTGCGCCGTATCACGGACGAGGTGCGCGCCGGCCTGGGACAGCTCGGCTACTGCATCGACGAGGGCAGCGAGCAGATCATCGCGCTCGAAGTGGGAACCGAACCGCGGACCCTGGTGCTGCGCAAGGCGCTGGAGAACCGCGGCATCCAGGGCGCCGTGTTCTGCTCTCCCGCCACGCCGAAGAACCGCGCGCTGGTGCGCCTGACCCTCAACGCCGGCCTGCGCAGGCACGAGATCGTGAAGCTGCTGGCCGCCTGCGCCGACATGCGCGAGGAGGTCGGGCTCGAGAGCTGGACCTCGACCCTGCGCCGGCGCCGCGTGCATTGATTGCTTCTGACTCACAAAGCCAGAAAGTTGGCTCCTAAAGGCAGGCACAAAATCGTGGAGGTTTGGCGCTTTCGCTTACGCTTGATAAAAAATTATTAAGTGGTGCGAAGGAGACAAGCGTGCAAGACAAATACAAGCTGGTTGGGCCGATCTACGATTGGCTGAGTGCCTTCTACAGCGGCAAATCCATCCACAAGTGCAAGATCGCGATGCTCGATCGGCTCCAGCCCGGCGACAGGGTGCTGTTCGCCGGCGTCGGCCACGGCCGGGATGCCGTGTACGCCGCCCAGCGCGGCGCCGAGGTCACCGTGGTCGACCTGTCCGAGACCATGTTGAAGAAGTTCTCGGCCAACCTGGCGAAGGAGGGCGTGGAAGAGGGACTGGCGCTCCCGATCCGCCAGGTCCACAGCGACATCATGCAGGTCGAGGAAGTCGAGCGCTACGACATGGTGGTGGCGAACTTCTTCCTCAACGTGTTCGACGAAGACATGATGGTGCGCGTGCTGCAGCACCTGATCCGGCTCGGCAAGCCGGGTGCGCGGGTGGTGGTCGGCGACTTCTCCTTCCCGACCGGGAACGTCCTGAGCCGCCTGGTGAAGACCCTGTACTGGTATGGCGCGGTCGGCTTCTTCTGGCTGTTTGCCGGGAATGCCTTCCACAACATCTACAACTATCCGGAGTGGATGAAGAAGCTGGGGCTGCGGATCCAGGAGCAGAAGCACTACAGGCTGCTGCTCCTGAACTGCTACTGGTCGGTGCTGGGCGAAAAGCCGGCCGCATGAGCGAGTCCGCCCTCGCGCTGGGGCGGCCGGCCGCCGCCCACCTCGATACCGCCGTCCAGGCCGGCCTGGCGAACCGCATCGCCTGCCTGAAGCAGTACGGCAGCCACCCGATGTCCTTCTCGACCATGCAGCCGGACATGGCCTACTTCGAGCTGCCCGGGGTCGGCTACATCGCCTACGCGCAGTACTGGGGCATGCAGTTCGCGCTGGCCGATCCGGTCTGCGCGCCCCAGCAGCGCGAACAGCTGCTCGACCGCTTCCTCGCGCGCTTCCCGCGCGCCGTGTTCGTCCAGGTGAGCAAGGCGGTGGTCGACCACCTGCATGGGCGCCACGGCTACTACGGCACCCAGTTCGGCAGCGAATCGAAGATCGACCTCGCCGGCTGGAGCCTGCGCGGCGCGCGCAAGCAGATCATCCGCACCGCCGTCAACGGCGCCGCCGGCGCCGGCATCGAGATCCGGGAGGGCGGCTTCGACCATGACGTCAGGCGCATCTCGGACGCCTGGATCCGCACCCGGCGCTGCAAGGACAAGGAGATCCGCTTCCTGATCCGGCCGATGATCGTCGACTACCGCGAAGGCACGCGCTACTTCTACGCCTACCTGCATGGCGAGGCGGTCGGCTTCATCTTCTTCGACCCGATCTGGCGCGACGGCCGCCTGGCCGGCTATGCGCCGAACATCTCGCGCTCGTCCGCCAACTTCCGCCAGGGCCTGTGGTATGCGCTGATGGCGCATGCGCTGTCCGTGTTCAAGGAGGAGGGCGTGCCCTGCGTCGACCTCGGCCTGGTGCCGCTGCAGATGGGCGGCGAGCTCGAGCCGCAGGAGTCGCGGCTGCTGCGCATGGCGATGTCGGCGATCCGGGAAAGGATGGACTTCCTGTACAACTTCAAGGGCCTGGAGTTCGCCAAGTCGCGCTTCCAGGGGCGTATCGAAAAGACCTACTGCTGCCACCGCAACGCCATGCCGGCGCTGGCGATGACGGCCATGTTCCGGCTCACCCGCATCATCTGAACCATGACAATCACTCCATTGAGCGTGCCGGCCGCCCTGTCCGGCAAGCGCATCCTGCTGACCGGCGCGACCGGCTTCCTGGCCAAGGTCGTGCTCGAGAAACTGATCCGCACCGTGCCCGGGCTCGGGGGCGTGGTCCTCCTGATCCGCGGCGGCCCGGACGGCAATGCGCGCGAGCGCTTCCAGCGCCAGGTGGCGTCGTCCTCGATCTTCGACAGCCTGCGCGCCGAGCGCGGCGCGTGGCTGGAGAGCTTCTTCGCCGAGCGGATCGAGTGCCTCACCGGCGAAATCACGGAACCGCATTTCGGCCTGGGCGAGGATGGCTTCCGCGAACTGGCGTCACGCACGGACCTGGTGGTCAACGCCGCCGCCAGCGTGAACTTCCGCGAACCGCTCGACCAGGCCCTGCGGATCAACACGCTCAGCCTGCGCCACCTGGGCGAGCTGGCGCGCGCCGCCGATGCGCCTCTGGTCCAGGTCTCGACCTGCTACGTGAACGGCTACCGGCGCGGCGACATCTTCGAGGACGAAGGCCACAAGGACGGGCACGGCGATGTCGAGGCGCTCATCGACGCCCTGCAGCGCAAGATCGACACGGTCAAGGCGCGCTACACGGATTCACCGGCGCAGGAGGACGCCCTGACCGCGCTGGGCATCCGCGAAGCCAACCGCCACGGCTGGAACGACACCTATACCTTCACCAAGTGGATGGGCGAGCAGCTCGCGATGCGGGGCATGCGCGGGCGCCCCCTCACCATCGTGCGGCCCTCGATCATCGAAAGCACGCTGAAGGGACCGGTGCCCGGCTGGCTGGAGGGCGTGAAGGTGGCCGACGCCGTGATCCTGGCCTACGCGCGCGGCCGCACCAGCTTCTTCCCGGCGCGCCCGGCAGGGATCATCGACGTGATCCCGGCCGACCTGGTCGCGAACGCGATCCTGCTGGCGGCAGCGGAAGCGCTGTCCGCGCCGGCGCGGCAGCGCATCTACCAGTGCTGCAGCGGCGGCAACAACCCGATCCTGGTCGGCGACCTGATCCGCCTGCTGCAGGACGAAGCGAAGCGCAACTGGCGGCACTACGACAAGCTGTTCTACAAGGAGCCGAAGCACAGGTTCCGGGTGGTCGGCAATGTCCGCTTCCGCCTGGCGATGGCCGGGGTGGCGCTGGGCGCGCTGGCCTGGAGCGGCCTGCGCCGCCTGGCAGGCCAGCCCGGCGCGACTGCGGCGACGGAAAAGCTGCGCACCACCCGCCTGCTGGCGATCACCTTTTCCTTCTATGCCCAGCCGCGCTACCGTTTCCATAACGGCGAACTGCTGGCCCTGGCCGCGCGCCTGGGCGCCGCCGAGCGTGCCGTCTATCCGGTCGACGCGCGGCTGATCGACTGGGAAGACTATCTGTGCCGGGTGCACATGGCGGGGCTGAACCGGTATGCGCTCAAGCGCAGGGAAGAGCGGACGCCGGGCGACCGCGTGCCGGCCGGGGCGCCGGCCCGGCAATCCCTGGCCAAGCCAGAGGCCGCCGCCTGAATACCCGGGCCCGCAGCGCCCTCGCGCGCACTGCGCAATAATCTTCGGCCACTCCATAAATTTACCCGAACGCCTGTCGCTATTTCCGGACAGGTGGTCAATGCCATTTGCCGCTTATGCGTAAATCGGCTAATTCTCATTTCTCTCATCCACGCTTTCCTTCGCAAGTAACAGCGGTGGAGGTATTAAAGTCTTTTAATGTAAATGTTTTCTTTAATCAATTGTGAAGAAATTGTTATATAAAATAATGGTGATAAATTGCGTATTTACTACATACGCGACCAGCGGATGTGAGTAATATGTAACCGCAGCTTACGGATAGACCGATACTTAAAATGTCAAAACGGCCAAGGGGAGAAACATGGGAGATCATTCGATAAACTTCGCGGATGTAATGTCCTTTAAGACTGGCCATTCGGCCGGGCAGCTACATGAATTCCGATCGACATTGCCGATAACCGATAAAGGGAGGGATTATCCGCCGGAAGCCGGGCAGGACTATAAAATGGACTGGGTCGATTACGCAGCGGCGGTACAGGAAAATGAGCGGCGCCGGATTGCCTCGGAATTGCACGATGGCCTGGGGCAGATGCTGACGATTCTGACGATCGAGCTGCGCAGCGCGAAAACCGCGGCCGTGGCCTGTAATGCGCTTGCGCCCGCGCTGGGCCTGGCGCTGGAACGCGCGTGTGCCGGAGCGCGCCAGGCCATCGACGAGTTGCGCCGTTCGGTCATGAACCTGTATCCGTCGATGCTCGACGACCTGGGCCTCGTGGCCAGCATCTCCTCGATCCTGCGGGAGGCGCGCCAGGCCCAGCCCCAGTTGAGGATCGCATCGAATATCGCGGTGAGCGACAGCGATGTGCCTTCGGCCCTGCGGATCGTGGCTTACCGTATTGTGCAGGAGGCAGTAAATAATGCCCTGAAGCATGCGGATGCGCGGCAAATCACGCTAGTCTTTTATAAAAGCAATGATTGCCTCACGCTAATCATCGAGGATGACGGCGAAGGTATTTCTCCGGCCTGGGTCCAGGAATGTCGGCCTTCCTCGGGCATTTGCGGCATGATACGCCGGGTGCATGCATCGGGAGGGACCATCGCAATATCCAGCGATGCCGGAACCGGCACCAGGATCGGTGTGGAATGGAACATGAAACCGCTTTGCTGAATCTCCAGCCAAGGGAACATCCGGGCGCGTGGATCACGATGCAGGAATAGAAAAATGGCCGCAAATGCGGCCATTTTCATTTTGTGTCGGCACAGTAGCTGCGGCTACCGTAAAACATACCTTTGCGTACGTAGTTTCCTCTCCTGAACTGCAGACTTTGCCTCCCTGTGTGGACAAAAGCCTTCCGCCATACTGGTTTGAAGCGGTATTGGCGTAACGCGACTGTATTGGTCCAAATAGAATTTCGCAAAACCAAGGGTGGCCGGGAGAATCAACATGGATCTACATATCATCACCAGGGCGGTTTCGGGCATGGTGAAATGCCTGCTCATGCCCGTTTTCATGGTCTTGCTTGCGTGCGCAGGAAGTCCGGCGCTGGCGGAACCGGGTCCCCTGCAGGTTAAAGTGATGGGTGTCGACCCGTCGGGGGCGGTAAAGGAGGTCACGAGTTACCGGTGGACGATCGAGCAGGACACCAGCAAGGAATCGATACCGGGGCAGCACGCTACACGCGACAGCTACTCGTTCAGCTTCCACTCGAGTTACATGCCGGTGCTTGCGGCGGGCAAGATGGCGGACGGCACGCCGGTCGTCGGGAACGACTGCAGCGAACCGGCTTCGGTGGCCTGCCTCGATCCAGACCGAAAATACATGCCGCTGCCGGCGCTCGACCGCAGCAAACGCCACTATATATCGATCCTGCCCGAGGATGGCTACGCGATGGGTGGCGCGGCGATTCCCGCCGGCGCCACCTCGGTCACGGTCTACGTCAACAAGTA
This sequence comes from Massilia sp. WG5, assembly GCF_001412595.2. Lineage (NCBI taxonomy): Bacteria > Pseudomonadati > Pseudomonadota > Betaproteobacteria > Burkholderiales > Oxalobacteraceae > Massilia > Massilia sp. WG5. The sequence continues at coordinate 788,387 of NZ_CP012640.2, read as the reverse complement.
TCCCCTGCCGGCGGCGCAGCTCTCGGTATTCGTCTTCAACGACAACAGTCCCCTGAACGGGGCGCCCGACCTGCCGCAGGAGCAGGGCCTGGCCGGCTTCACCATTCTCCTGACCGAAGCCGGCGGCACCTATGGGGCATCGGGCGGGCAGGTAACCCAGGACGCGTTCGGCAACCCCCTCGGGACGACCTACAAGACCAGTTGCGGCGCCGGTGAGACGTTAACGGCAGGCTATTGCTACGCTAACGGCAAACCGGTCATGCTCGCACGTGGCAGCGGCATCATCAAATCGGGCGCCGACGGCATTGCGGTCATCCGCAACCTGTACCCCGCCAAGTACACGGTGCAAGTCGTACCGCCGACCGGCACCGACTGGCAACAGACCACGACGATCGAAGGCACCAAGGGCGACGACGCCTGGGTGCGCAACGGCGAACCCCCGTTCTTCCAGGAGTTCGGACCGCCGGGACACCACGTATTCACGGGCTTTACGCACAAGGGCGTCCTAGCCAAGAATGGCAACACGCCAGTCCTAAACGGCACCGCCACCATCACCGGCAAGATCGTCAACATCCACAATTCGCGCCCGCCCGACTACAGCTTCCATGACGGCGCGCCGTTCCCGGGGTGCTGGATCGGCCTGAACGAGGCTACCGGCACCAGGCGCGCGCTGTACGCGGCGCCGTGCAACGCCGACAGCACGTTCTCGATACCGAAAGTCCCGGCCGGCACCTGGGAGCTGGTTGTCTTCGACGAAGCCCTCGACCTGATCATTGCCACCGCACCGGTCACGGTGGCGCCGGGCGCAAGCACGCTGGCGCTCGGTAACGTGCCGGTCTTTAACTGGTTCGCCCGTTATGAAGGCAGGGTGTTCTTCGATACGAACGGCGATGGATTCCCGGACGCCAATGAAGTTGGTATTGCCAACCAGGCAATGAATATCCGCTTCCGCGACGGCAGCATCTATCAGTCGACCCTGACGGATTCGAAGGGGGAGTTCAAGTTCAACGAGTTTTTCCCCTTCTTTAACTGGATGATCGGCGAAGTCGACTACTCGCGCTTCAAGGCGACCGGCGCCACCGTGGTCGTCGACGGCGGCGGCGCTGTTCCGCCGCACAACGGCTGGACCACCCCCTCGTTCGACCGGCTGTCGCCACAGGTGTATACCTGCACCCAGGAAGACGTGGATGCCAACCCCGGCAACAGCAATCCGAACCTGTGCCACGACGTCGGGCAGACCATGCCGTACCGGGTCGAGCACGGCGTGGTCCTGCTGGAAGGGATGCAGACCTTCCTGGGCCAGACCAACCATATCGAGTATGGCAAGAAGGCCTATTCGGGACAGGAAAACGGCGGCATCGCCGGTATCGTCCAATACGGCATCACGCGCGCGGAGGACGATCCCAAGTACGCGACCGCCGAGAACTGGGAGCCGGGGATCCCGCGCGTGCAGGTCAACCTGTTCCTCGATTGCGACGGCGACGGCAAGCCCGACAAGCCGTCCGCGGCCGGTGACGGCAGCTGCGAGTCGCGCAGCAGCGAGGGCTACGCCTACGATCCTCCGGACGTCGACAACTACCCGTTCTGCTGGCGCGATCCGGCTTCCTGCGGCAAATCGGCGCCGGAGAAAGGACCGGAAGACGTCAAGCGCAGCCACCAGGGCGGCCCGGAGGAATTCAGCTACGGCGATGTGTTCAAGTGGGGCGCCAACTCCGACGACGGCAACCGTCCCTACGTCGGCCTGGGCAAGACCGACGGTTGGGACGATGCGCAACCTTCGGGGTGCCCGGGCGAAGCGTACAAGGTTCCGTATGGAACGGACGCCGGCAAAGCGCTCGACTGCTATGACGGCCTGCGCAACTGGAACCAGGCGCGTCCCGCCGTGTTCGACGGCGGCTATGCCTTCGGCAGCGTGGCCGGACAGGCCAACCTGCCCAACGTGAAATACATCCTCGAAGCCGTCGCGCCACCAGGCTATTTCCACCAGGGTAATGGCGACAAGAATGTCGTCTTCGGCGACGTCATCTCGCCGACGCCCCAGGCCGAGCCTTTCCCCTGCGTCGGACGCGACCTGCCGGTGCCGGCCTACCTGACCCTGTTCCCGGGGCAGGGACAGGGCAACCCGCTGTTCAAGGGCGCCGGCCAGACCTGGAAGAAGTGCGACATGAAGCTGGTCGACATGCAGCCCGGCCGCAACCCGGCCCCGAACTTCTTCCTGTACACGGAAGCCCCGGTCGCCGGCCACGGTGTCGGCTTCATCCTCGACGACCTCTCGAGCGAATTCGACGTGAATGCGCCGACCTTCGGCGAAAAGCACGCGCCGCCGCACCTGCCGGTCTCGCTGCTGGACTGGAGCGGCAGGGAAATCGGCCGCGTGTATGCCGATGAATTCGGTTCCTTCAACTTCCTGGTGCCGTCGACCTTCACGATCAATCCGCCGTTCCCGTCCGGCGTCTCGCCGAGCATGATTACCTCGTGCATGAACTCGCCGGGCCCGATCGCCGACCCGAGCGGCGCCACCAATCCGGACGGCAGCCCGAAGATGGTGATCGATCCCTACTTCGACCGCCGCTACAGCCAGTTCTGCTACACCTTCCAGTACCTGCCGGGCAAGACCACCTACCTGGACACCCCGGTGGTGCCGGTCGCCGCCTTTGCCGGCCCGTCGCAGAATCCGGTCGACTGCGAATTCGGCGATGGCGTGCCGATGATCTACAGCGTCACCGGCGACAGCAACAGCGGTCCCTGGGTGCCGGCCAGCGGCAACCGTACCCTGACGATCGTGTCCGCCGGCAGCCTCGATGTCCTCAATCCCTACTATGACCCGGGCGACGGCACGCCGCGCCTGGTCAAGCGCGACTTCGGCTTCGGTCCCGCCGGGCCGAACAGCAAGGTGACCCTCGGCGGGCTCGAATTGCCCGTGGTGAGCTGGGCCAACGACCTGGTCGTGGTGTCGGTACCGGCGAAGGCCGCCACCGGTCAGCTGCTGATCACGCGCGACGGCGTCGTCTCGCCCGTCGGCCTGACGGTGACCGTCGGCGGGTCGGCGCCGAAGTACGTCCCGGCCGGCGGCAGCATCCAGGCCGTCATCGACGCGCCGACCACCAGCGACGGCGACCTGATCATCGTTCCGCCCGGCATCTATAACACGCCGGTCATCATGGACAAGAAAGTGCAGCTGCAGGGCTGGGGCGCCATGTCGACCATGATCAATGCCGCGAAGCTGGGGAACGACACGCTCCAAAAATGGCGGCGCCTGATCGACCGCAAGATCGACGCCAGGCCGGCGAGCCCGCCGGTCATCGATCCGGATACCGGCGTCAATACCCTGAACGCCGGCCCCAACCGGACCTTCGACCTGCTGCCCGGCCAGTCCCTGGGCGGCAACCTCAGCGACAACGAACCGATCCTGTTCGGCGCCGATGAAGCCCCGGGCGTGCTGGTGGTCGGCAAGGCCGCGTCGAGCGGTTCCGGCAACGGCCACTTCAACGCCACCAATCCGGCCCGCATCGACGGCCTGACCATCACCGGCGCCGATGGCGGCGGCGGGATCCTGGTCAGCGGCTACGGCCGCAACGTGCAGATCGCGAACAACCGCGTGGTCGGGAATTCCGGCACCTACGCCGGCGGCATCCGCATCGGCCACGTCGACCTGCTGGACCAGAACAATACGGCCTACGGCGGCTATACCGATTCGGTCGACCCGAACGCCAACATCCACCATAACTGGGTCGTGCAGAATGGCGGCACCGAATCCGGCGTGGGCGGCGGCATCGGCCTGGGCAATGGCGCGAGCAACTACCAGGTCGTGAACAACCATGTGTGCGGCAACTTCACGCTCGGTCACGGCGGCGGCGTCGCCCAGCTCGGCCTGGCGGACGGCGGCCTGATCGCCAACAACCGCATCCTGTTCAACCAGGTCTTCAACCAGTCCGCGAATTCGACCGGCGGCGGCGTGTTCATCGGCGGTGCGCCGCCGCTGAATGCCGGCGCGCTGTCGGCGGGCACCGGTTCGGTCAGCCTGCAGCAGAACCTCATCCAGGGCAACAATGCCGGCTCCGGCGCCGGCGGCGGTGTCCGCCTGGCGCAGGTGAACGGCCTCGACGTGAGCCGCGCACCGAACAACGAGTCGACCTGGAATACGGTCACGATGGTCAACAACATCATCGTCGACAACGTCTCGGGGTTTGCCGGCGGCGGCGTGGCGATCGTCGATGCGCTCAAGGTGAACGCCTCGAACAACACGATCGCCTTCAACGACACCACCGCGACCGCGCAGGAAGCCTTTTCCCATCCGGGCGACCCGCAATCGAGCCCGCAGCCGGCCGGCCTGGTATCGCAGGCCAGCAGCGGCGGACTGGTCGCGGCGATTGCGCAGGGCAAGCGCAACAGTTACCTGTTCTCCAATCCGGTACTGCACAATGACATCCTGTGGCACAACCGGGTCGGCTGCTGGGCCATTACCGGCAGCGGGGCGGGTGAATTCGGCCTGTTCGACGCCGATCCGGGCGGCGGCTGCAACACCGCTTCGCTGATGGGCAAGAATCCGGTCTATGTGGACCTCGCGGTGATCGGCACCGCCAAGCAGGGCACCTTCGCCGGCAAGTATGTGGAGAGCGGCAAGGACAAGCTGAGCCCCGACCACAGCATCCTGTCGGACCTGCTGGGCGCCGGCGGCTATGGCGGCAACGGCAACCTGGCGGACGACCCGCTGTTCGTGGCGGCCTATCCGAACGGCGACCGCAAGCCGACCCCGTTCATTCCGGGCTTCTCGACGACCATCGACACCGCCGCCACCAGCGACGAGGGCGGCAACTACATCGATGTCCGCTATGGTCCGCTGACCCCGTGGAACTGCATGGGCAGCGACGGCAAGGCCAAGTCGCCCCAGAGCGCAGCGAATTGCCCGCTGTTCGGCGACTACCACCTGAAGGCGACGTCACCGGCGGTCGACAAGGGCCTGAACCGCACCGCCAGCAATGGCGTGCCCGACGCCGACTACGACGGCCAGAGCCGCAACGCGGCGAAGATCGACATCGGCGCCGACGAGGTCGGCGGCGGCAGCGCGCCGCCTCCGGCCACGGCGCCGACGCTGACGGTGCTGGACAACTTCAACCGGGCCAATGCCAATACCCTTGGCGCCAGCTGGCAGCAAGGGGTGCTGTTCGGTGCGGCGGCGATCCGTCTCAACGCCCAGCAAGCGGCAGCTACGCTGGCTGGCGTGGCGTTCTGGAAGGACCAGTTCGGCCCCAGCCAGGCTGCGTCCGCGGTGCTGGGCGGGGGGCAGTTGAACGGCGTCGGGCTATTGCTGAAAGCTGCCGGCAATTTCGTGCTCGGCACCTACACCAGCTATGTCCGGGTGCGCTACAACAACAACTCGATCGTGGTCGATACCACGACCACCGGCGGCCTGTCCTTCGCCAACACCGCGACGGTCGCCAGCGGCGTGACCCTGGCAAGCGGCGACACCCTGCTGGCGCAGTGCAGCGCGTCCGGCACCGTGACCGTGTGGAAGGTGCAGGGCGGCGTGCCGGCCCTGCTGGGAAGCGCGACGCTGCCGGTGAGCGGCGGGAACGCCTTCGTCGCCGGCGCCGGACGGATCGGTGTGGTGGAGCCGGCTAACGGCCACATCGACGACTTTGCCGGCGGCACCGTCCCCTGACGCCAACCGGTCCACTCGAAGGAGCTTATCGTGAACGTGAAGATCATCAGGAAACTCGGTGGGCCGGCCTTGCTCGCGGCCCTCGCATGGCTGCCCGGCGCCGCCCGGGCCGGGGTGTTCGTCCAGTGTCCCGGCGATACCAACGGCGACGCCACATGGACCGGGCGCGAGGTGCGTCCGGCGAATACGGTGTGCAAGCACCTGACGGGAGGCGACGGCTTCGTCACCATGGCCGACGGGCGGCAGATGTACTCCTTCGGCTTCGACGACGTCACCGGCACCCTCGCCAAGGACGTCGTGCTGAACCTGGCGCACGCGAACTTCGTGGCCCCGCTGATCGAGCTGAACGAAGGAGATCACTTTTATCTGACGCTCAGCAATGTCGGGATGGTGGCGCGTCCCGACCTGTTCGATACCCACAGCGTCCACTTCCACGGCTTCGCCAACCAGGCGCCGATCTTCGATGGCGTGCCGGAGGGCGCCATGACAGTCAGCATGGGCGCCAGCGTCACGTATTTCTACAACCTGAACGAACCCGGCACCTATATGTACCACTGCCACGTCGAGGCGGCCGAGCACATCCAGATGGGGATGCAGGGCCAGTTGTTCGTCAAGCCGCGCCAGGACGGCACCAGCAAGACGTACAAGGGCAAGACCTACACCAAGTTCGTCTACAACGACGGCGACGGTTCGACCGGCTACAGCAAGGCGGTCGCGCTGCAGCTGACCGCCTTCGACACGGCCACGCACGAAGCCGATTTCGGCATCCAGCCGATTCCGTTCAACCAGATGAAGACGGTCTACCCGATGATCAACGGACGCGGCTATCCGGACACCGTCAATCCCGCCGCACTGCCGCCGACCCAGGTCGACCCGTATACCTCCGGCACCACATTCCAGTCGCAAAAGACAAGCTCGCTGGTGACCCTGGACCGCCGCACCGAGGGTTCGCGCCTGCTGCTGCGGCTCTCGAACCTGGGCGTGGCGGACTACTACACGGTCACCGCGCAAGGCCTGCCGATGACCGTCGTCGGGGCCGGTGCGCGCCAGCTGCGCGGGCCGACCGGCAAGGACCTGTACTACGACACCGCCTCGGTGACGCTGGGCGGCGGCGAGTCGGTCGAGGTCATGATCGACGCCTCGTCGGTCCCGGCCGGCACCTATTTCTTCTATACGACCAATCTGAATTTCCTCAGCAATAACGACCAGGACTATGGCGGGATGATGACGGAAATCGTGATCACGGGGGATCCGACATGAACATCGCCGACAAGGCGCGGCGCGCGGCCGCGCTCACCCTCTGCCTGGCCGCGCTGGCCGGCAATGCGCTGGCAAAGATCGACGGAATCACCGGCAGCGGGGCCGGGACCCCGAGCAGCCCGCGCACCTTCAACCTGGTCGCCACCGAGGCCAGCCTCGTCACCGGCGACGGCAACACGGTCTATGCCTGGGGCTATGCCGATGCCGCGACCGGGATCATGCAATACCCCGGCCCGACGCTGATCGTGCAGCAGGGCGACACGGTGACGGTCAACCTGGTCAACCAGCTGCCCGTCGACGGGTTGGCGGTATCGGCGGTGTTTCCCGGCCAGATCGGCGTCGCCGCCAGCTGTGCGGCAGGCGCGGCGGCCTGTTCGGACGGGCTCCTGACCAAGGAAGCGGGGCGCAACGGCAGCGTCAGCTACACCTTCGTCGCGGGCCAGCCCGGCACCTACCTGTACCACAGCGGGTCGCAGCCCTCGCTGGAGGTTGAAATGGGCCTGCTGGGTGCGCTGATCGTGCGTCCGGCCGGCTTCGACCCGTCCGCCACGGCGACCCGCAAGGCCTACAACCAGGCGGGAACCGAATTCGATCGCGAATTCCTGCTGCTGTTGACGGACATGGACGCGGCCATGCACGACACGATCGCGAACCAGGTGCGCAAGCACCAGCCGATCGACGTCGATACGTCGGCGTTCTACGCCACCATGTGGTTCATCAACGGCCGCAACGCGCCCGACACGCTGCTGGCGGCCGGCGTGCCGTGGCTGCCGAACCAGCCGTACAACGCGGCGCCCATCATGCACCCCGGCGACAAGGTGTTGGTGCGCGAGCTGAACGCAGGCCGCGACCTGCATCCCTTCCACCACCACGGCGCCCACATGCAGCCGCTCGCGCGCGACGCCAGGGTGCTCGAAAGCGCACCCGGCAGCGGGCCGGACCTGGCTTCGCCCGATTTCACGATCCGCAGCATCCCGGGCCAGACCGCCGACCTGATCTTCGAGTGGACCGGCAAGGGGATCGGCTGGGATATCTATGGCACCAGCGACGGCCACACCTGCGTGCCGGATGCGGGCGGCTTCAGCCCGACCCACGAATGGTGCGCCGACCACGGCAAGCCCTTCCCGGTGATCCTGCCGAACCAGCAGGACGTCGCCTTCGGCGAGTACTACAGCGGCAGTCCCTACATCGGCACTTTCGGGGTGCTGCCGCAGGGCCATCCCGGCCTGAGCGAAAACGGCGGCTATTTCCACATCTGGCATTCGCACAACGAAAAGGAAATCACGACCAACAACGTGTTCCCCGGCGGGATGAAGACTTTCCTGATCATCGAAGCGCCCGGTGTCGCGATTACTGAGTGAGGACGTCATGAACGAGAAGCGATCGACATCGATCCGTACCGCGGCCGTGCTGCTGGCGCTGGCCGGACTCGGGGGATGGAGCGGCGGCGCCGGCGCCGTCGAATACTGGCTGCAGACCGGCACCGCCACGGTTGCCGGCGTGCCGATGTGGGGCTATGCGCTGTGCGGCACCGGCAGTACCGCACCGGCCGCCTGCGACGCCCCGGTCACCGTGCCCGGGCCGCCACTGACGGTGCCACCCGGGGAGGGGCTGGTGGTCCACCTGACCAATACCTTGCCCGAGCCGACTTCGCTGGTCATCGCCAGCCAGGTCAAGCAGGAAGCCATGCAGCCGGTCTGGCTCGACGCGGACGGCGTCACCACCTACGCCGGCGCGCGCCCGGCCGGCAATACCACCGCGCGGGTCCGCTCCTTCGACCGCGAGGCGGGGCCGGGCGGCGGGACCGCCACCTATACCTGGGCCAGCATACGGCCCGGCACCTACCTGTACAGCAGCGGCACCCATCCGCAGGTCCAGGTGCAGATGGGCCTGTACGGCGCCATGACCAAGGACGCCGGCACCGGCAAGGTCGCCTACAGCAGCGGCGCCACCAACATCGTGTACGCCAACCAGGTCACGCTGGTCTACAGCGAGATCGATCCGGCGATGCATGCCGACGTCGCCTCCGGGGCCTACGGGGGCAAGGGCAGCCCCCGCAGCAGCACCCTCGAATACCACCCGAAGCTCTTCCTGATCAATGGCACGCCGTTTCCCGGACCGGGCCTGGATCCGCTCGTCGTCCCGACCCTGGCGCCAGGCGCGACTGGCGTGCCGGCCGGCAGCAACCTGCTGATCCGCTTCCTCAATGCGGGCCTGAAATCGCACGTCCCGACCATCAACGGGCAGTACTGGCAGGTGGTCGCGGAGGACGGCAATCCGGTTCCCTTCCTGTCGAATCCGCGCCAGCAGTACACGGCCTTCCTGCCGCCGGCAAAGACGCTCGACGTGCTGCTCAAGCCGGTCTCCCCCAGCGCCGACGAGACGGTCAGGTTCGCGGTGTTCGACAGCCGCTTCTATGACACCAGCAACGGGAACCCGAACGGCGGCATGCAGTTCCGGCTGGCGGTCGCGCCCGCGGTGGCAGCGCCGCCGGTGTTCGACACCGTGCCGCCAACCACGGCCACGGTCGGCACGCCGTACAGCTATGCGGCCCATGCGACCGCCTCTGCGGGGCACGCCGTCCAGTACAGCCTGAGCGGCGCGCCGGCCGGCATGACGGTGGCGGCGGGCACCGGCCTGGTGAGCTGGCCCTCGCCGGCCGCAGGCAGCTACGCGCTGACCCTGCGTGCCACCGACCAGACCACCCCGACTCTGTTCGCCGACCAGCAATATACGCTGACGGCCAGCCAGGCGGGCGGCGGCGGGGCGCCGGTGGGGGCGCCGGACAGCTTTACCGCGATCGCCCACTCCGCCAGCCTCGGCAACCAATCGCTGGCCGCGCCGGGCGTGCTCGCCAACGACAGCGCGCCCGGCGGGCAGGCCATGAGCGCGCTGAAGATCAAGGAATGTACGGTCGTCAACGGCGCCTGCAATACCACATCGAACCGGGTTGGCGTGAATCCGAACGGCGGCCTGACGCTGACCTCGTCGACCAGCACCAACGAACTGCGCGTGACCTACCGGGCCCAGACCGGCACCGGCGCCGCGGCGCTCCAGAGCGCCGATACGCTGGCGACGATCCAGGTGATCGGCAACCGCGCGCCGGTCGCGGCCCCCGACGCGTTCCAGGCGACGCCCTGCACCTTCCGCGTGAGGCAGGGCAGCGAGGTCTGCAAGACCGGCGCCGGCGCGTACAAGCCGGTGGCCCTGGCGCCGGCGGCCAACGACTCGGACCCGGACAGCGCGACGATGGATGCGGCCAACCAGCTGCCGCTGGCGGTGGCGAGGGTGCGCCAGCCGGGCAGCACCGGGAGCGGCAGCACGTCCGGCACTGCAACGGCCCAGAGGGGCACCGTCACCATCAGCGGCACCGGCGTCACCTATACACCGCGCTACAACTTCACCGGCACCGACACCTTCGAATACCGGGTCAAGGACCGACTGGGCAAGGAGTCGGGCAGCACCAACAGCAATGGCTGGGCCACGGTGACCATCCAGGTCCAATAGGAGACGACCATGAACCGACCCCAGCCTTGTCTGCGCCGCTTCGCCGCCGCGGCCTGCCTGGCCGGCATGGCGACGCTGTCGGCTTGCGCATCGGCGCCGGCCGTGCCGGCATCGCCCGCGCCGGCCGACCAGGCGGCGGTGCAGGATTCGCTCGGCATCGCCGTGCACGGCCTGCACCTGACCGCGCACGGCTCCATGCTCGATCTGCGCTACCGCGTGACCGATCCGGCCAAGGCGGCCGTGCTGCTGGACCCGAAGAAAAAGGTGCAGCTGCTCGACCCGCGCCGGCATGCGGCCCTGGGCGTGCCGGAATCGCCCGTCATCGGGCCGATGCGCCAGACCGCCCGCAACCACGTGCTGTACCAGGACCGCGATTACTTTGTCCTGTTCGTCAACCCGGGTCACGCGGTCAAGGCGGGCGAAACGGTGCAGCTCGCGGTCGACGGCCAGCCACTGGCCCGGCTGCAGGTCGAATAGGAGAAGATGATGAGAAAACCGTATCGGTACGGTCTGGCTGCCGGCCTGCTGGCATCCATGCTGGCGCCGCCGGCCGGCGCCGGCGTGCTGACGCCCGAACTCGCGGCGAAGATCGCGGAGCGCACCTCGTCGGACCGGCTGCCGGTCATCATCCAGATGCCCGATCGCCTCGACCTGTCGGGCTTCAGGGTGAGCGACCGCCGCAAGCGCGACAACGCGGTGTTCAAGGCGCTCAAGTCGCGCGGCGCCGCCAGCGCCGCCAGGCTGACGCCGCTGCTTGCGCAGTTCGGCATCGCGAGCCTGCAACAGCTCTGGATCGTCAACGCGGTGGCCGTCACGCTGCCGGTATGGGCGGTGCAGGAACTGGCGCGCAATCCGCTGGTGGGCCGGATCGGCTACGACGGTCCGGTCCCGTTCGCGAGCGCGCCGAAAGCGGCTGCCGTCCCGTCGGGGAGCTGGAACCTCGACGCCGTCGCGGCTCCCGCCCTCTGGGCCATGGGCCTGAACGGCGGCGGCGCCGTGGTCGCCAGCCTCGACACCGGGGTCGATGCGAGCCATCCCGACCTGGCGGCCAGCTGGCGCGGCGGCGCCAACAGCTGGTACGATCCCTACAGCCAGCACGCCACGCCCTACGACGCCAATGGCCACGGCACCCAGACCATGGGGCTGATGGTCGGCGCTTCCGCAAGCGGTGTCCCGGTCGGCATGGCGCCCGGTGCGCGCTGGATCGCGGCCAGGGTATTCGACGACAGCGGCAACGGCACCATGAGCAGGATCCACCTCGCTTTCCAGTGGCTGCTCGACCCCGACGGCAACGTCGCCACCCTGGACGCCCCCAACGTGGTCAACGCCTCGTGGGGCCTGAACGGGATCGCGCCCGGCAGCTGCAACACGGAGTTCGCGGACGACATCCTGGCCCTCAAGGCGGCCGGCATCTCCATCGTCTTCGCTGGCGGCAATAACGGGCCGGACCCGGCGACGGCCGTCAGCCCGGCGTCGAACCCCGGCGCGATCGGGGTCGGCTCGCTCGATGCCGCTCTCGCGCTCGACCCGTACAGCAGCCGCGGACCCTCGGCCTGCGACGGCGGCGTGTTCCCGAAGCTGGTGGCGCCCGGCGTCAACGTGGTGAGCACCGACCTGTCCTTCGGCGGCCTGCCGTTGTACGCCACGGTGAGCGGCACCTCGTTCGCCGCGCCCCACGTCGCCGGCGCGCTGGCGCTGCTGGCGTCCGCGTTTCCGGCGGCGCCGATGGCGACCATCGAAACCGCCCTGATCGACAGTGCGCGCGACCTCGGCGAGCCCGGCGCCGACAACCAGTACGGCTACGGCATCGTGGACGTGGGCGCAGCCCGCGAGCTGCTGGCGTCCCGCGCCGGTGGCGCCGCACCGGTCATCACCTCGACCGCGCCCGCCACGGCAGTCGAAGGGCAGCGCTACCAGTACGCGCTGCAGGCCAGCGATGCGGACGGCGGCGCCCTGGCCTACAGCCTGAAGAGCGCGCCGGCCGGGATGAGCATCGACGCGGCGACCGGCCTGATCTCCTGGGTGCCGACGCATGCCCAGACAGGCGCGAACGGCGCAGTGGCGCAGGTGGCCGATCCGCGCGGATTGCTGGCTACGCAGGGATTTACCGTCACCGTCGCCGCGCTGAATAGCGCGCCGGTGGCGAACGCCGACAGCTATACCACCGGCGCCGGCAAGGTCCTCAGTGTCGCCGCCCCGGGCGTGCTGGGCAACGACCGCGACGCCGACGGCGACGCCATGCACGCGGTGCTGGTGGGCGCGCCGGCGCACGGCACCCTGGTGCTCGACCCGGCCGGCAGCTTCCGCTATACCCCGGCTGCCGGCTACAGCGGCGCCGACGGTTTCAGCTACCGGGCAGCCGATGCCGCGGCAAGCAGCGCCGTGACCAGCGTCAGCCTGACGGTCCAGCCCGCCGCCACCAAGCCGCCGGTTGCGGTGGCGGACAGCTACACTGCGCCGGTCTACCGCAGCTCGCCGTATGCCGCCCGGAGCCTTGCCGTTCTCGCCAACGACAATGCGAACGGCGGAACGATCGCGGCCGCCACCGTCGAGATCGTAAGTGCTCCCGCAAAGGGCGGCACCGCCAGGGTCGGCAGCAACGGCACGATCGCGTATACGCCGGCGCTGCGTTTCAGCGGCACGGAAACCTTTACCTACCGTGTGAAAAACACCATGGGACAGTGGTCGAACAGTGCCACGGTGACGGTCAAGGTCCAGTGAGGCGGCGATGCACATCTTCCCACATGGCCTGCGTTGCGCCGCCGTGCTGGCGGCTTTCCTCCTGCTCGGGCCGGGCCTGGCGGGGGCGCCGGCGTCCGCCGCCGCGCCAGCCGGCGACGCCGCGGCGGGGGAGCGGATCTACCGCGAAGGGCTCACCCGCGACGGCAGGCCGGTACGTGGCATGGGCCTGAACGGCGCGGTGCTGACGGGGCAGGAAGCGGCCTGCAGCCAATGCCACCGGCGCAGCGGCTTCGGCACCGCGGAAGGCGCCTTCGTGGTGCGCCCGATCACGGCAAACGACCTGTTCCAGGAGCGCGCGCCGGCGGCGCCAACCCCGCGCATCGCCCACCAGATCGGCAAGCCCCAGCGGCCGCCGTATGACGAGCGAAGCCTGGCAGCCGCAGTACGCAGCGGTATCGACGTGAACGGGCGGCCGCTCGGCGGACTGATGCCGCACTATCCGCTGGGCCCGGCCGACATGCGCGACCTGGGCGCCTACCTGCACGTGCTCGGCGCCACGCCGCCGGAAGGCGTGGACGGCGAGGACGTGCATCTTGCCACCGTGATCCAGCCTGGCGTGGCCCCGGCGCGGCGCGCGGCGCTGCTGGCGGTGCTGGACGCCTTCATCCGCGACAAGAACGCGGCGGTGCGCTCCGAGCCGGCCCGGCGCAACGCTGGCGCCATGCGCATGCAGCGTGCATACCGACGCTGGGTGCCACATGTCTGGCAGCTCGAAGGCGCGCCCGCGCAATGGGGCGGACAGCTCGAACGCTTGTACCGGACGCAGCCCGTATTCGCCCTGGTGTCCGGGCTGGGCGACCAGGACTGGACGCCGGTGCACGCCTTCGGCGAGCGGCGCAAGCTGCCCTGCATCCTGCCCCAGACCCTGCTGCCGGCGTCCGCGCTGCCGAATGCGTACACGATCTATTTTTCGGACGGCATCCGGCTCGAAGCGGAAGGCATCGCGCAGCAGCTGGCCGCCCAGCATGCGCGTGGTCGCGTAACCCAGGTCTACCGCGCCGGCGATCCGCTCGCGCAGGCCGCAGCGGATGCGCTGCGCCGCGCGCTCGCGGCTGGCGGCGTCGAGGTCGCCGACCAGGTGCTGGCGGCGCAGCCTGCCGCCGGCCAGCGCCCGGGCCGCGACGGCGATGCGGCCACCGTGCTGTGGCTGGACGGGCACGGGCTGGAAGGGCTGACGCCGCCTCCGGACCGGCCGCTGTACCTTGCCGGGTCCCTGGCGCCGGCGCCGCCGCCGTCCTGGCAGCGCGCCGTGCTGGTCTCGCGCTGGGACAGCGGCCCGGAACACGAGCGCCGCGTGCGGCGCGCACGCGACTGGCTGAAGGCGCGCGCCATCTTCGCCGGCGAAGAAGAAGAGGTGCAGGTCGACGCCTTGTTCGCACTGTCGATGGTCGGCGAAGCGATGATGCACATGCTGGACAGTTTTTCGCGCGAGTATTTCCTCGAACTGGTCGAACACAGTATCAATGTCACGGTACTGCCTTCCATGCACCCGCATCTCAGCCTCGGCCGTGACATGCGGGTGGCGGCGCACGAAGTCTACGTGGGCGGCGCCGTGGAACCGGTGAGCGCATCCGTGGCCGCCGCGAGCCCGTGAGCCCGCCAACCCCTCGTCTGTACGGAGGATGTCATGACTATGTTCTTTCCAGGTTCCGGCCGCGGCCGGCGGCTGGGTGCTGCCGTGCTGCTGCAGGCCGCGCTGATGCCGCCGGCGGCGCTCTGCCATCCGGGGGCGCCGCATGCTGCGCCGGCATCGCCGCCGGCGCTTGCGCGCAGCGCCGGCCTGTACCGCCCCGCGGCCGCGCCGATTGCGCTCACCCGCGCCGACGGCAAGCGGGTCTCCCTGGCGGATGAACTGGCCTTCGACGGTCCGGTGCTCCTGAATTTCGTGTTCACCACCTGCTCGGCGGTCTGTCCGATCGCCAGCCGGACCTTCGCCGAAGTACAGGCGAAACTGGCGCACGGTGAGCGCGTCCTCATGATCTCGATCTCGCTCGATCCCCTGAACGACACCCCGGCGGTGCTGCGGGCCTATGCCCGGAAGTTCGGCGCCGGTCCGGACTGGCGCTTCTATACCGGCAGCGTCGATGCCAGCGCAGCCGCGCAGAGCGCCTTCGACCTGTATCGCGGCGACAAGATGAACCATGCTCCGGTGACGCTGGTGCGCCCGGGACACGGCGGCGCCTGGGTGCGGCTGGAGGGCTTCCCGAGCGCCGCACAGCTCCTCGACGAGCTGAGGGCGGCACCGGCCGTACGCGTGGCCGGCGCTGTCGCAGTAGGGGAAATACGGTGAATCCTGTAGGCGGAAATAGGGTTCGCCGTCTAGGGGCGCATACGGCGTGATTTAGTACATTGGCTGCATGCCGATCCACAAAAGCGGGCCTGTCATGCATCGCCGTCCTTACCGTCAAGACCGTCGCGTAGCGTTCGCCGGCACCAGGGTGCCGCGATGAAGTTCGACGCCAAGGTGATCCGCGGCGGCGCCGATATCGCGATCCTCGACATCGACGCCGTCGACCGCGACGACGCCCTCCGGCAAGTGGCGGGACAGGGACTGGTCCTGCTGTCGCTGCGGGCCAGGGCGGCCTGGCGGACCATGCCGGGACGCCGCGCGCCGCGCTTCCCGCTCGCCCTGTTCAGCCAGGAGCTGCTGGCGCTGCTCCGGGCTGGCCTCGCCGTCGTCGAAGCCCTGGAGACCCTTGCCGACAAGGAAAGCCGGCCGGAAGTGGCGCGCGTGCTCCGGCGAATCGTTGGGCTCCTGTACGAAGGCCGGCCGCTGTCCTATGCCATCGAGCACGGCGGCGCGGCGATCCCGCCCCTGTACGTCGCCACCTTGCGCGCCAGCGAGCGCACCGGCGCGCTGGAAGAGGCGCTCGGCCGCTACATCGAATACCAGGGACAGGTCGACCGCCTCCGGAGCCACCTGGTGGGCGCCTCGATCTATCCGGCAGTCCTGGCCGTCGTGGGGGTGCTGGTGACGACCTTCCTGATGATGTACGTGGTGCCGCGCTTCAGCATGGTCTACGCCGACATCGGCGGCGAGCTGCCCTGGGCCTCGCGCCTGCTGATGGGGGCAGGGCGGTTCCTCGGCGAGAACCGGCTGGCTATCCTCGGGTCCGCCGGCGCCTGCCTCGCCGCCGCCGCCTACGCCGCGCGCCTTGGTCCCGTCAGGGCCTGGTGCCAGCGGCGCGTGTGGAAACTGCCGGCGCTCGGCGAGCGCCTGCGGCTGTTCTACCTGTCGCGGGTCTACCGCACCCTCGGCATGCTGCTGCGCGGCGGGCTGCCGGTCGCGACCGCGCTGCCGATGGCCGGCGCGCTGCTGCAGACGCAGATGCGCGCCCAGTTGGCCAGGGCGGCTGACCATATCGGCGAAGGACATGCGATCTCGCTGTCCATGGAGCGCTGCGGTCTGACGACCCCCGTGGCGGCGCGCATGATGCGGGTCGGCGAACGTACCGGCCAGATGGGCGAGATGATGGAGCGGATCGCCGGATTCTACGAGGAAGAGCTGGCGCGCTGGATTGAACGCTTCACCAAGCTGTTCGAGCCCATCCTCATGATCGTCATCGGCGCCATGATCGGCGGCATCGTGGTCTTGATGTACCTCCCGATCTTCGACCTGGCGGGGAATATCCAATGAGCGTGCCCGCCGTCGACGCCAGGTTCTCGCCCGCCGAACTGCGCGAAGCGCGCCGCCAGGCGGAGGGGGCACGCGGGCGCGCCATCGAAATCCTGGAAGAGCGGGCGGCGCTGCCCCCGCAGCAGTTCCTTGGGCAGCTTGCGCTGACGCTGGGCTATGTGCCGGTCGATGCCGCCACGCTGTCCGGCTTCCAGCCGCTGTTCGACCTGATCGGCTTTCGCGACGCGGGCGAACGCCGCTGCATCGCCATGCGCGACGCCGATGGCGCGCTGCTGGCGGTCACCGCCGATCCGCTCGATGCCGGCCTCGCGGGATGGGTCGAGACGCGGCTGCCGGCAGGGTTTTCCTGGCGGCTGGCGCATCGCCTCGACCTGCAGGCCTTCCTCAGCCGCTACGAGGAGACCCTGCGCGCGATGGACAGCATGGTGCCGGCTGCCGCCGCTCCGCAGCCGGCCGCCGAGGCGGACGACCTGAGCTTCAAGCGCATCAGCGAGCATGCAAGTCCGGTGGTCAAGCTGGTCGATTCGACCCTGTACGATGCGGTCAGGATCGGCGCCAGCGACATCCACCTCGAAACGGGGCAAGCCGGCCTGTCGATCAAGTATCGTGTCGACGGCGTCCTGACGCTGGCCGCGACCCTGGCCGGCGCCGACCAGGCCGAGCAGATCCTGTCGCGGGTCAAGGTCATGGCAGAACTCGACATCGCGGAGCGCCGCGTGCCCCAGGATGGCCGCTTCAAGGTCACGGTGCGCCAGCGCCAGGTCGACTTTCGGGTGTCCATCATGCCGAGCATCTTCGGCGAAGACGCCGTGCTGCGGATCCTCGACAAGCAGACCCTGTCGGACCAGATGCGCGGACTGCGGCTCGACAGCCTCGGCTTCGATCCCGCGGCGGTCGCCATGATGCGACGCCTGTCCGGGGTGCCGTACGGGATGGTGCTGGTGACCGGGCCGACCGGCAGCGGCAAGACCACCACCCTGTATGCCGCGATCGCGGAAATCAACCACGGACTCGACAAGATCATCACGATCGAGGATCCGGTCGAGTACCAGCTTCCCGGTGTGCTGCAGATCCCGGTGAACGAGAAAAAGGGCCTGAGCTTCGCGCGCGGACTGCGCTCGATCCTCCGCCACGACCCGGACAAGATCATGGTGGGCGAGATCCGCGATGCCGAGACGGCGCAGATCGCGGTGCAGTCGGCCCTGACCGGGCACCTGGTGTTCACCACCGTCCACGCCAACAATGTGTTCGACGTGATCGGGCGCTTCATGCACATGGGCGTCGATCCGTACAGCTTCGTCTCCGCGCTGAACGGGGTGATCGCGCAGCGCCTGCTGCGTGTGAACTGCCCCGCCTGCGCCCGGCCGGTGGAGCCCGACCCCGTGCTGCTGGCCGAATCCGGCATCGACGACGCCGCCGGCGCGCGATTCATGGCGGGACATGGCTGCGGCGAATGCCGGGGCACCGGCTTCAGGGGCCGCCGCGCGATCGGCGAACTGCTGCTGTTGAACGACGAGATCCGCGAGCTGATCGTCGCCCGCGCGCCGCTGCGCCTGATCCGCGAAGCGGCGGAACGCAACGGTACGCGCCAGCTGCGCGACATCGCGGTCGGGATCGCCCTAGCCGGCCATACGACCCTGCAGGAGATCAATCGTGTCACCTTTGTCGTTCGTTGAGTGGGATATCCGGATCGGCCACGCCGCCGTCATGGTGCGGCGCCGCCGGGCCAGACTGGGCTTGCGCGGCTGGCAGCGCAGCGACAGCGTTGGCCTGGCGCCATGCGAAGGCCCGGATCGCGGCGCGGGCGCCGCATGGCCGGCCGCGCTGGACGGGCTGCTGCAACAGCTGGGACAGGCGCGCGCGCCGGGAGCACGCGCCCGCGTGGTCCTGTCCGACAGCATGGTGCGTTACGCGGTGGTGCCATGGAATCCGGCGCTCGCAGGTGTTGAGGAGGAAGCCGTGTTCCTGCGGCATCGCTTTGGCCAGCTCTACGATGCCGGCACGGCAGAGTGGGATATCCGCGTCGACCGCCAGCATGGCGAACGCGCGCGCATCGCCAGCGCCGTCGACCCGGCCCAGCTCGCGGCGCTCGGAGAGCTGTTGCGCGCACGCGGCATCCGCCTGCGTTCGGTGGTGCCGGCGCTGGCCGATACCGTCGGCCGCCACCTGTCCAGGCTGAAGGAGCCGGCCGGCTGGCTGCTGTACCACGATGCCGGGCTCCTGTCGATGGCGCGCTGGGAGGATGGCGCCTGGATGTGCGCGCGCAGCTTCCGCGTCGACCACCGTTGGCGTGCCGTGCTGCCGGCGCTGCTTGCCCGCGAGGAGTGCCTGCACGACGGGCAGCGCGAAGCCGCCGCCGTCTACATCGAGGACGCCAGCGGCGCCGCTGGCGGCATGCCGGAGATGCAGGGCTGGCGCGTCCAGGAGCTGCGCGCCGCGGAGCGCGCCGGGGAGGGCGCATGACGCGCGTGCACGCGCTCCGGCTGGATCATGGCCGCCGCATGCCGTCCTGGCTTCGCGCGCCGGCGCTGCTGCTCGCCGGCGCCCTGGCCGGCTGCGGCGCCCTGGCCTTGTATGCGTTCCAGTTGGCGGATACCGCGGCCGATCTGCAGCAGCGCGCGCAGGAGCGCGAACGGGCGGCCAGCGCCACGCCGGCGCCGCGGCGGACGCCGGTGCGCGGCGCCGACGCGCTGGCGGAAGAACGCCTGGCCGGACAGGTGCGCGCCGAACTGGCGACGCCCTGGGAGCGGCTGTTCGGCGCGATCGAAGGCGCCGCCGGGCCCGACGTCAGCCTGCTGTCGCTGGCGCCTTTGCCGGGCCGCGGGCAACTGAACCTCGGCGGCGAGGCCCGCAACATGGGAGCGCTGCTGGCATTCCTGAAGCGGCTGCAGGGAGGCGGCGCGTATTCCAGGGTTTACCTGCGCGAACACCATGTCGACCCGGCGGACCCCCAGCAGCCGGTACGGTTTTCGATGGAACTGAAATGGGAGCGAGGGACATGAACAAATCGATGTCCATGGCCGGCCTGCGGTTCGCCACCCTGGCGGGCAGGCCGGGTGCGCTCTGGCGGCGGCTGCAGCGCTACCGGACGAGGTTGGGACAGCAGGGAACCGCGGCCGTGCTGCTGGCGTCGATCGGGGCCGGGATTTATTTGCTGTCGATCGAACCTTCGCTGGCGCTGATCGTCGACGCCCGGCAGCGCCTGGCCGTTCCCCAGCGCAGGGCGCCGGCCGCCGCGGCGCCGGCGCCGCAGGCTCCGCTGGACCAGCTGCAGGCCGCGCTCGCGGACGAAAGGCAGTTTCCGGACAGGCTGGACCAGCTGGTGCAGTATGCGGGAGAGGCCGGCCTCCTGCTGAACGACGGCGCTTACGCGGTCGCCCGGGAGGCGCACGGCCAGGTGGTGCGCTACGAGGTAACGCTGCCGCTGCATGGCAGCTACCCGCAGGTCCGGCGTTTCGCCGCCGCGGTGCTGGCGCGCGAAAAGGCCGTGGCCCTGGTCGACGTCCAGTTCCGCCGCGCCAGGATCAGCGACCCGGCGCTCGAAGCCGTAGTCAAGCTGGCCTACTTCATGAGGGCTTCGCCATGATCGCCGGCCTGCGTCTTCACCGCCCTGCGTTGCGCGGACTGGCGCTCGCCAGCCTGCTGGCCGCATGCTGGCAGCCCGAACGGCAGGTCGTGCAGGTTTCCGAAGCCGCGCCGGCCGCCCCGAAGCATGCCGTCGCCGCCATCGCGCCGCCGGCGACGAGCGCCCGGGCTCCGGCCGCCGCGCCGCTGCCCGCCGCGCTGCGGCCAGGCCCGGCCCCCTTGGAACCGGCGCCTGCGCCGGCGGGGGCCAGCACGGCCGACCCCTTTGCCGCGACCTCGTGGGCGCCGCCGCCTGCGCCGGCGGTGGCCGCCGCCGCCCCGCCGCCTGCGCCCGCAGCCGCCGCCGTACCGCCGCCGGCCCCGGCGGCGCCGCCGAATCCCTTCGTGTATGTAGGCAGCTACCAGGACGGTCCGCGCCAGACCGTGATCCTGCTGCGCGGCGAACAGCTGCTGCTGGTCCAGCAGGGCGATACCATCGACCACGCCTACCGCCTCGACAGGATTGCGCCGGGCGGCCTGGTGATGACCTATCTGCCGCTGCAGCTGCGCCAGTCCCTTCCAATTGCCGATCCGGTTTAGACAGCTTGCCATGATGACTTCCTCCGCCCGCCGCCTGACCGTCCTGTGCAGCACCGTTGCCCTGCTGCTGGGCGGGTGCGCCGCCGAGCGCCTCCAACGCGAAGGCATGGAACTGATCGGATCGGGCAAGCCCGAGGAAGGCTTGCGCAAGCTCGACGAGTCGAGCGCGATCGAGCCCACCAATGCCAGCTACCGCGCGAACCTGCTGCGCCAGCGGGCCGAGATCACGGCTGCGCTGCTGGAGCGCGCCGATGCCGAACGCGCGGCCAACCACGACCAGACCGCGCGCGAACTGTATGCCAGGGCCTTGCGGATCGCACCGATGGACCGCGGCGCGCGCGCCGGGCTGGACGCGCTGGAGCGCGCGCAGCGCCATGCGGGGTGGCTCGAAGCGGCCGCCGCGGCGTCGAAGAACAACGACTTCGACGCCGCCCAGACCTATCTTCACCGCATCCTGCTGGAAGACGAGCGGCACCCGGGCGCGCTGGCACTGAAGCGGCAAATCGACGAGCAGCGCGCGAACATCCTGGCATCGGGCACCGGCCTGAACGCCAAGTTCCGGCGCCCGGTGTCGCTGCAGTTCCGCGACGCGACCCTGAAAGTGGTCTTCGAAGCACTTGCCCGTTCCAGCGGGATCAATGTCCTGCTCGACAAGGAGGTCAAGGCCGACACCAAGATCTCGATCTTCGTCAAGGACATCGCGGTGGCCGACGCGGTCGACCTGATCCTGTTGCAGACCCAGCTGGAGAAGAAGCTCCTGAGCGACAACACCATCCTGGTCTACCAGAACACCGCGGCCAAGATCAAGGAATTCCAGGACCTGAAGATCCGCAGTTTCCACCTCGTTAACGCGGACGCCAAGCAGCTGGTCACGATGATCAAGACGCTGCTGAAGACCAAGGACATCTTCGTGCATGAGAAGACGAATTCGATCATCATGCGCGATACCCCGGACGTGATCGAACTGGCCGGGCGCCTGGTCGAGGACCAGGATATCGCCGACCCCGAGGTCATGCTCGAGGTGGAGGTGCTCGAGATCGCGAGGTCGAAGCTGTCCGAGATCGGCGTCAACTATCCGTCTGCGCTGAACTTCTCGCTGCAGGCCAACGGACTCAATGCCGGCTTGCCGGTCGAGGCCTTCAGGCATCTCAATGGCGATAACATCGTCGTCAGCCCGGTTCCGGCGATAACGCTGAACATGTTGTGGCAGGACGGCGATTCGAACCTGCTGGCCAGCCCGCGGATCCGGGCGCGCAACCATGAGAAGGCGAAGGTCATGATCGGCGACCGCGTGCCCGTCATCACGAACGCGATCACGCCGGTGTCGACCGGAACGCCGGTGGTGACCGGCAACGTGCAGTATCTCGACGTCGGCCTGAAACTGGAGGTCGAGCCGGAAATCCACCTGGACAACGATGTCAGCATCAAGGTGAATCTCGAAGTGAGCTCGATCGTCAAGGAGGTCCAGAACACGGTGTCGGGCACGCTCGCCTACCAGGTCGGCACGCGCAACGCGACCACCGTATTGCGCCTGAAGGACGGCGAGACGCAGATCCTCGCAGGCCTCATCAACGACGAGGACCGCGACAGCGCAAGCCGGGTTCCTGGCCTGGGGAGCCTGCCGGTGCTCGGGGCCTTGTTCTCCAGCCGGAAGAACGACAGGCGCAAGACCGAGATCGTGCTGTCGATCACTCCGCACGTGGTCGGCAGCAGGCGCAGCGCGGACGCCCGCAACGCCGAGTTCTGGGCCGGCACGGAGGCCACGCCGCGCAACGGCAGCCTGATGGCGCGCTCGTTCGGCCAGGTCAGCACGTCGACGACCGGCGGGGCGCGCCCCGGGCCGCATACCGCGCTGGTTGCCGGCCAGCCCTCGGCGCCGCCGGCGCCGGCCGTGCCCTCTGGACAGCCGGTGGTCCTGACCTGGCAGGGCCCGAGCCAGGCCAAGGTGGGAGAAAAGCTCAGCGTCACCCTGAATGCCCAGAGCGCGCAGGCGCTCAAATCGCTCGCCCTGACCCTGGAGTACGATCCGGCGGTCCTGCGTCCGGTGGACGTGAGCGAAGGGAACTTCGTCAGCCAGGGCGGCACGCCGTCGCAGTTCACGAAGAACCTGGGAGCGGGTAACGGGCAGATCGCGATCGCCCTCGCCAATCAGGGACCCGCAGGCTCCAGTGGCGCCGGCAGTGTCGTCAGCGCTACGTTCGAGGTCATCTCCGCCGCGCCGCAGACCCAGATCAAGGCCGGCAGCCCGGCCGGCACGGACGCCGGCGGCCAGGCCGTCCCGGTCAACGCGAGCGCGCCGCTGACCCTGGAGACTTCGCTATGAGCCGCGGCTTCACCCTGATCGAAATGGTCGTCACCCTGGCGATCGTCGGGCTGCTGGCGAGCGTCGCCTTCCCGATGGCGGAACTCGCGGTCAAGCGCGAGCGCGAGACGGAACTGCGGCGCACCCTGGTCGGCCTGCGCGAAGCGATCGACGCGTACCACCGGGCGGTCGAGGAAGGACGGATCGTCCGTCCGGCACGCAGTTCCGGCTATCCTCCCAGCCTGGCGGTCCTCGTGGAAGGCGAGCGCGATGCGTCCGACCCGAACGGCAAGGCGCGTCTGTACTTCCTGCGCAGTATTCCGCGCGACCCGATGGCGACCGATCCCGCCCTCGACAACGATGCGACCTGGGCGAAACGGGCGTATGCGAGCAGCGCCGACGAGCCGCGCGAAGGCGATGACGTATTCGATGTGCATTCGCGCAGCGAAGCGACGGGCATCAATGGCGTGCCCTACCGGCTATGGTGACGAGCGTGAAACCCTCCAGGGGCCGCGCGTACGGATTCACACTGGTCGAGCTGCTGGTCGTGCTGAGCATCATCGCACTGCTGCTGACGATCGGAATCCCGCGCTACTTCCACAGCCTCGATTTGTCGCGCGAGCAGGTGCTGCGCGCTAACCTGGCCTCCTTGCGCCACGTGCTCGACAAGTATTACGAGGATCGCGGCGTGTATCCGGAATCGCTGGACACGCTGGTCAGCGGTCATTATCTGCGCGCGGTTCCGGTGGATCCGCTGACAGGAAAGAGCGACACCTGGGTAGTGGTGCCGCCGGATACGCCGGAGAAGGGTGGCGTTGCCGACCTGCACAGCGGCGCGGTCGGCAAGGCGCTCGACGGCAGTGCCTACGGAGACTGGTAATGGCAAACATGCGCAGACCAGGCAAGCCCACCGTCCGGCACGGCGGATTCGCCTACCTGCTCGTCATGATGATGATCGCCGGGACCGGGCTCGCTCTGGCCAAGTTCACGGATGGGTGGCATGATAGTGCGCAGCGCGAGCGCGAGAAGCAGTTGCTGTTTGCAGGGCACCAGATCCGAAACGCGATCGTCCATTACTACGAACATGCGCCGCCGCAGGCGCCGAAGTTTCCCATGTCGCTGGCGGACCTGTTGCGTGATCCGCGCCAGCCGAACACGGTCCGGCACCTGCGGGAAGTCTACCGCGATCCGATGACGGGAAAGGATGATTGGGGTCTCGTGAAAACCGCTGCCGGGGAGATCATGGGCGTGTACAGCCGTGCTCCGGGCGAACCGCTCAAGCAGAACAATTTCGCGCTCGCCGACCGTGCCTTCGCCGGCGCGCGCACCTACGCGGAATGGGTATTCGTGTTTTCGCCGGGACGCTACACCGCATTGCCGCCGCAACCCGCAAGGCCATAAGAACGGGAGATCACATGGAAAAGACCGGAAAGATTCTGATCGTCGAGAACCATGCGCTGCTGCGCGCGGGGATGCGCTCCCTGATCTCGATGGATCCGAACCTGGAAGTGGTGGGCGACCTCGGAAATGCGCACGATGCGATCGCGGCGCTGCGAACCCTGACGCCAGACCTGATCCTGATGGATATCTCGATGCCCGGCATGAGCGGCATCGAAGCCGTCATCGATATCAAGAAGCGCTACCCGCGCATCCGGATCATCATCGTCACCATCCACCGGGCGGACGAGTACATCCATTCGAGCCTGCGCGCCGGCGCCGACGGCTACCTGCTGAAGGATGCGACACACGAAGAACTCCAGGTGGCGATCCGCAGCGTGCTGTCGGGGAAGACCTACCTGAGTCCCGACGTCTCCGGCGAAGTGATACAGCGCTACCTGAACGCGGGGCGGGAAGCGACGCCGACGCCGCTCGGTGAGCTGACCCACCGCGAGCGCCAGGTCCTCAAGCTGATCGCGGAAGGCCACACCAACAAGTACATCGCCGACTACTT
The DNA here is from genome assembly GCF_001412595.2 of Massilia sp. WG5. Lineage (NCBI taxonomy): Bacteria > Pseudomonadati > Pseudomonadota > Betaproteobacteria > Burkholderiales > Oxalobacteraceae > Massilia > Massilia sp. WG5. The sequence continues at coordinate 763,162 of NZ_CP012640.2, read as the reverse complement.
CACCCTCAGCGTCAAGACGGTCGAAAAGCACCGGTCGAACCTGATGCAGAAGCTGAACATGCATAACGCTTCGGCGCTGACGGCCTTCGCGATCGACCAGGGGCTGCTCGGCCACACATTCGGCGACCACTGAAATACAGGCTTTCCCCGATTCCGGCAATGCAGCACCCTGCGTATAGTCTGGCGTATCGACGCGGGAGCCGGGTTCATGGGACGATATGGGAGTTTTGTCGCAGCGTACGTGCTCGCCGGCGCAGTGCCGGCCGCGAACGCCGACGTCTACACCTACGTTGGAAGCGACAAGGTCATCGTGCTCACCAATTCCAGGCCGCAGAACCAGGCGGCCGAGGTACTGGTGGCCGAGCGTCCTGTGCCGGCGCTGCCACCGGACCGGCAGCCGGGCGCCGCAGGGAAGCGTTCGCGCTTCGACGGCACGATCGATGCGGCCGCGCGGGCATTCGGGCTCGATGGCGCGCTCCTGCATGCAATCATCGCCGTTGAATCCGGATACAGGGTGCAGGCGCTCTCGCCGCGAGGCGCCGCCGGTTTGATGCAGCTGATGCCGGACACCGCGAGGGATTTCGGCGCCGCGGACGTCTTCGATCCGGTACAAAACATCAACGGCGGCGCACGCTACCTCAGATATCTGCTCGACAAATACGACAACCAGCTCGATATCGTCCTTGCGGCCTACAACGCGGGCGAGAAAGCGCTGCTCAAATACGGCAGGAAGATACCGCCCTTCAAGGAGACGATACGGTATGTCGAGCAGGTGCAGTCTCGCTACCGGCGCAACCGCAGCGCGCAGGAGACGGCAGGCGCCGAGACGCCGTCGGACCGCTAGCTGGCCGCTATTCACCATTCATTCCAACAGGAGCAGTCATGCAAGCGTCAAGGCCGCCCGCCGACGTTGAGGTGGTCGTTTACAAGGTGGGAGCCCGGGCCGCCGCGATGCTGGCGGCAGGAGCCGGCGTACGGGTGCTGCCGCTCGGCCCTGGCGGCGAGATGCCGCCGGGGTCGGGCGAGGCGCCGCAGGTCCTCCTGATTGGCCTGGAAACGGTGACTCTGTCCGAGCTGGCTACGGCGATGGCCAGCGCGCAATCCGTGGGCGCGGCCGTCATCGGGCTCAGGACGCCGCGCGGCGGCCATGCGGATCGCGCCATACCGCTCCTGGGACTGGAGCATGTGCTGGAGGTCCCGGAAGACTGCGTTGGCATGTCGGCGGAAGATTTGCTTGCGCGCATCGCCGATCGCGCCCGGCCTGGTCCGAATGTGCGCAACTTGCTGTTCGACGATGTGCTGCGCGCAGCCGTCGAGCAGGTCACGCCGCGGATCGCGGCGCGTGCGCATCGCATCGTCGTCGCGGCGCCAGCCCGTGGCCAGGTAGTCGATGGGAACTTTACCCAACTGGTGCAAGTCGTTGCCTATCTCATCAACAACGCCTCGAAAGCCACGCCGGAGGGCGGCACGATCCGCGTGTGGGTGGAAACCCGGGGCGCGATGCTGCGTTGTACCGTCTCGGACCGCGGGACCGGCACGGCGCCCGCTTTGCCCGGGCCTGCCTTCGAGCCGTTCGCGATCGGCGTCGGGCTAAAAGCGGTGCGCGAGCTCACCGAGAGTCATGGCGGCACGCTTGCCGCATACAGCACCGGCACGCGATGCGGCAGCTTCGTGCTCGAGCTGCCGCTGGCTTGAATGCCTTACAGCCGCGCCTGATTTAACAATTACTTCACGAATAAGACCGAGCAGTACGACGCGCTGCTCTGCGACAGCGTGCGAATCCGCTGATCCGTCATTCGTGCGTCAGCGCGACGGGAAAGGCGTTATGTTACGAATATATCAATAAATATGCCTCAAAAAGGGGAGGGCTATGCGGATTCGGCGTCTGTTGATGCACGCCGTGCTGGCGGCTGACATCACAGGAGGAAAGCAGGCGCAGGCCAAGCCGAGCAAGGACGGGGAATGGCCGATGGCGGCCCGGGATCATGCGAAAGCCCGTTTCAGCCCGCTGGACAACATCAGGACGACGGCCGCCACGCGGCGGGCCGCGGCAATATGGGGCCGGCGCTGATGCTGGTGGCGCGCATGCGGTCGATGAGCGCGCAATCGATTGGTTCGGTCGCGCCCAGGCGCAGCGACACGCTGCAGGCGGCCGAGCCGGTCCGGAAAGCCATCCCTGCGGCGGAGCAGTGCAGATGAGCGCGGCCTTCTTCGATCCCCAACCCCTGCAGGACGCGCTGCATACGGCGGGCGTCCAGGCCGACCACATCGGCAGTCTGTGGAACCTGACCCTGGGCCTGTGCACGCTGGTGTTCGTGCTGGTGCTGGGCGCCTGCCTGTTCGCGCTGTGGCGCGCGCCGCGTGCGGAGGCGGGCACGGCGCCGGACCTGAGGTCGCTGACCCAGCCCGAACGGCGCACCTGGCGCACCATCAAATGGGCGACCGCCGCGGCGACCGTCGGCCTGGTGGCGCTGCTGGTCGGCGACGTGCTGACCAGCCGCGCGCTGGCGCGCATGCCGCTGCGGGACGCCGTCAACATCGAACTGGTCGGCCACATGTGGTGGTGGGAGGCGCGCTACCGCGACCCCGACCCTGCCCGCGAGTTCTCCACCGCGAACGAGCTGCACATCCCGGTCGGGCGGCCGGTGGTGGTGACCCTGCGCAGCGAGGACGTGATCCACAGCCTGTGGATTCCTAACCTGCAGGGCAAGAAGGACCTGATCCCGGGCCGCACCGCGACCCTGCGCCTGCGCGCCGATCGTGCCGGCAGCTACCGCGGCCAGTGCGCCGAGTTCTGCGGCCTGGAGCACGCGATGATGGCGCTGCTGGTGGAGGCCGAGCCGAACGAGCGCTACGAGGCCTGGGCCGCCGGCCAGCGCCAGCCGGCCGCGGCGCCCGCCGACGCGCTCGCACAGCGCGGCCGCGAGGTCTTCCTCTCGAGGTCCTGCGCGAGGTGCCACACGATCGCCGGCACCGCCGCCAACGCGCGCCTCGGCCCCGACCTGAGCCACCTGGCGAGCCGCCGCACCATCGCCGCCGGCATGTTCCCGAACAACCGCGGGCACCTGGGCGGCTGGATCGCCGATCCGCAATCGCTCAAGCCGGGCGTGAACATGCCGGCCAATAAGCTGCCCCCCGACGACCTGCAAGCCCTGCTGGCTTACCTGGAGACCCTGAAATGACCCTCCGCGGCGATACCGACCGGCCGGCCCTGGGGACCTGGCCCGACCCTGCGGGCCCCGGCCTGCCGCCGGGCGCCGCGCAGGCCCTCGAACAGACCTGGAGCGATCCGCCCGGCATCATCGGCTGGTTCTCGGCGATCAACCACAAGACCATCGCCAGGCGCTTCATGGTCACCACCTTCATCTTCTTCCTGCTCGGCGGCCTGCTGGCGCTGGCGATCCGCCTGCAGTTGGCCCGGCCGGACGGCAAGCTGCTCGGCGCCGACCTGTACAACCAGGTCTTCACGATGCACGGCTCGACCATGATGTTCCTGTTCGCGGTGCCGGTGATGCAGGCGGTCGCGAGCTACCTGGTGCCGCTGATGATCGGCGCGCGCAGCCTGGCCTTCCCGCGCATGAACGCCTTCGCCTGGTGGATCTTCACGATGGGCGGGATCATGCTGTACGTCGCCTTCTTCCTCGACATCGGGCCGGATGCCGGCTGGTTCGCCTACGTGCCGCTGTCCGGCCCGCAGTACTCGCCCGGCAAGCGTGTCGATTTCTGGGCCCAGATGATCACCTTCACCGAGCTGTCGGGCCTGATGGAGGCGATCGTCCTGATCACCACCATCCTCAAGATGCGCGCCCCGGGCATGACGCTCAACCGCATGCCGCTGTTCGTCTGGACCGTGCTGGTAACGTCCTTCATGATCCTGTTCGCGATGCCAGCCGTGATGCTGTCCAGTACCGCCCTGATCACGGACCGCCTGGTCGGCACCCATTTCTACAATCCGGACAAGGGCGGCGACGCGCTGCTGTGGCAGCACCTGTTCTGGTTCTTCGGCCACCCCGAGGTCTACCTGATCTTCATTCCGCCGCTCGGCTTCATCTCCAGCATCATCGCCACCTTCTCGCGCCGGCCGGTGGTCGGCTACCCGGCGATGGTGCTGGCCCTGATCGGCACCGCCTTCCTCGCCTTCGGCCTGTGGGTCCACCATATGTTCGCGACCAACCTGCCTGAGCTGGGCAAGACCTTCTTTACCGCGGCCAGCCTGATGATCGCGATCCCGACCTCGGTCCAGATCTTCTGCTGGATCGCGACGCTCTGGCTGGGGCGCATCAACTTCAAGACGCCGCTGCTGTTCGTGCTGGCCTTCTTCGCGATCCTGCTGCTGGGCGGCCTGACCGGCCTGATGCTGGCCTCGGTCTCGCTCGACTACCAGCTGCACGATACCTACTTCGTGGTCGCCCACCTGCATTACGTGCTGCTGGGCGGCGCCGTGTTTCCGCTGTTCGGCGCCTTCTATTACTGGTTCCCGAAGTTCACCGGCCGCATGCTGAGCGAGCGCCTGGGCCGCTGGAACTTCTGGCTGTTCTTCATCGGCTTCAACGTCGCCTTCTTCCCGATGCACGTGCTCGGACTGCAGGGGATGCCGCGCCGGGTCTACACCTATCCCGAGGAGATGGGATGGGGCCAGCTGAATCTGCTGGCGACCGCGGGCGGCGCCGTCATCGCACTCAGTGTGCTGCTGTTCATCATCAACGTGCTGCACAGCCGCCGCTACGGGGCGCTTGCGCCGAGCGACCCCTGGGGCGCCGGCACGCTGGAATGGAGCGTGCCCTCGCCGCCGCCGATGGCGAACTTCAAGCTGGTGCCGGTCGTGCATGGCCGCTACCCGCTGTGGCAGGCGCCGCGCGAGCCGCTGCACGTGACCGGCCTGGCGAACGATTACCGCGAAGTCCTGGTCACCTCCGTGGCCGACGCCAGGGTCGATCACCGCCTGTGGCTGCCGAGTTCCACCTACTGGCCCTTCCTGGCGGCGGTGGCGACCACCATCCTGTTCGTCGGTTCGATCTTCACGCCCTGGGCCGTGGTGTGGGCGGCAGTTCCCGTGGCGATCGCGACGACGGCCTGGTTCTGGCCGAAGCGCGACATCGTCGGCGAGCGCGTCGATTCGGAGCTGTTGCCATGAGCCCGCAGGTCAGCGGCCAGGAGCCGCGCGACCCGCATACGGACGGCCGCCTGGTCGAGGAAGGCCGCGTGCTCGACATCTCGACCCTGCCGACCTTCGCCTTCGGCCACCGCAGCCCGATGTGGTGGGGCACCATGGGCCTGATGCTGATCGAGGGGACGGTGTTCGCCCTCACCATCATGAGCTATTTCTACCTGCGCAGCCACGCCGCGACCTGGCCGATGTCGACATTCCCGCCGGATCTCATCTGGGGCAATATCAACACCGCGGTGATGCTGGCCAGCGCGATTCCGAACCACTTCGCCAAGCAGGCCGCCGAACGGCTCGACCTGCAGAAAGTGAGGCTGTGGCTGGTGGTCTGCCTGGTGTTCTCCTTCGTGTTCCTGGGCGTGCGCGCGCTGGAATTCACGACGCTGAACACGCGCTGGGACAGCAACGCCTACGGTTCCGTGGTCTGGATGCTGATGGGCCTGCACACTACGCACCTGATCACCGACGCCTACGATTCCGCGGTGCTGACGACCCTGACCTTCACCGGGCCGATGGAGGGCAAGCGCTATGTGGACGTGAGCGAGAACGCGGCCTACTGGTACTTCGTTGTATTGAGCTGGCTGCCGATCTATGCCGTTGTCTATTTCGGAGCGCGATACTGATATGGGAAACTGGCCGGCCCTGCTGGTGGCGCCATCGCTGGCGCTGACGAACCTGGCGGTGACATATGCGCTGGTCACGCCCTCGTGCGCGCGCCAGAGCATGCTGGCGCCGCATCTGGCGAGCGCGTGCTTCCTGCTGGCCTGCGCCTGGATGAGCTGGAGCGCCTGGCGCAACTGGCGCGCCGCACGCGATGGAGACGGCCGCGCCGGGCAGCCGACGGCCGGAGAAACCGACGACGCGCCCGACCGTGCACCTTTCCTGGCGCTGGTGGCGACCATGGTCGGGACGCTGTCCTGCCTGGCCGTGCTGGCGATGTGGTTTCCGCAATGGGTGCTGTCGCCATGCGCAAGCTGACGCCGCTCTGCCTTGTCCTGGCGCCGGCTTGCGCTTTTGCCCACGACGTCGAGGGCCAGTACACGGCCGCCGACGCGCTGTCCTGGGGCGCCGAGCCCTGGGTGCTGTTCCTGCTGGCGCTGGCCCTGGTCCTGTATGCGGTGGGCCTGCGCCGCCTGTGGCCGCGCTCGCGCCAGTCGCGCCGCCCGCTGGCGCGCCAGGCCGCCTGGTTCGGCGCCGGATGGATCGCGCTGGCCCTGGCGCTGGCCTCGCCGCTGGATTCGGCCGGCAGCTTTTCCTTCGCCGCCCACATGGTCCAGCACGAGTTCCTGATGATCGTGGCGGCGCCCATGCTGGTGCTGGGGCGTCCGCTCGGGATCTGGGTCTGGAGCCTGCCCGCGGGCTGGCGCCGGCGCACCGGTTCGGCCACCCGCAACGCGGCCGTGAGCGCCGCCTGGGATGCGCTGACCCGGCCGCTGAACGCCTGGCTGCTGCATTTCGCCGCGCTATGGATGTGGCATGTCCCCGCCACCTTCCAGGCCGGCCTGGCCAGCAACAGCGTGCACGCGCTGCAGCATGCGAGTTTCCTGTTCTCGGCCCTGCTGTTCTGGTGGGCGGTGCTGGGCCGCCAGGGCGGCGCGCAGGGGAAGGGGGCGGCGGTCGTCTACCTGTTCACGACCATGATGCATACCGGCGCCCTCGGGGCGATGTTCACGATGTCCGAGACGATCTGGTATCCCTACTATGGCAGCAAGGCCCAGGCCTTCGGCTTGACGGCGCTGGAAGACCAGCAGCTCGGCGGCCTGATCATGTGGATCCCCGGCGGCCTGGCCTATGTGGCGGCCGGTCTGGTGCTGTGCGCGCGCTGGCTGGCGCGCACGCCGCAGGCTTCGGCGGCGGGAAGACGGCCATGATGAGACATGCAGGCTTCCTGTTCCTGCTGGCCGCGCTGGCCGGCTGTTCGAAGCAGCCGCCCGCTTACGATCCGCTCACCGGCGGCAATCCGCGCACCGGCCAGCAGCTCATGGCGCGCTACGGCTGCGCGGCCTGCCACGAGATCAAGGGTATCGCCCATGCCGACAGCAAGGTCGGGCCCTCGCTGACCGAGATCCGCGACCGCGGCTACGTCGGCGGCGTGCTGCCGAACAGCGCCGGCAACCTGATCAAGTGGATCGTCCATCCGCGCGCCTACAGCCCGAACACAGCGATGCCCGAGCTGGGCGTGAGCGAAGCCGAGGCGCGCGACATGGCGGCCTATCTGTACAACCAGTAAGGCGAGGGAAGCGATGTTCGAACTGGTCGAAGGGCAGGTACGCAACGCTGTCGAGTGGCTGCGCCTGCTGGTGGAGGCGCTGGGCGCGCTCGTGATCGCGGCGGGGGTGCTGATTGTCGTCGTCTCCCTGGTCCGGCACCTGCTGGCCGGGCGCGGCAGCAGCTTCGTGCCGATCCGGCTGGCTTTCGCACGCTACCTGACCCTGGCGCTGGAACTGCAGCTGGCGGCCGACATCCTGTCGACCTCGGTGGCGCCGACCTGGGAGCGGATCGGCAAGCTGGCGGCCATCGCGGTGATCCGGACCGCGCTCAACTACTTCCTCGGCAAGGAGCTGAAGGACGAGCAGGCCAGCGACGAGCCCGCGCTGCAGGGAAAACAGGTCGCGGGCGGCCGGGACTGAGCATGGCGGCGCCGGCCGCGGATTTGGTACACTGCGTCTTTTGCACCTCTCCACGATGTCCGCACCGCCCGAGCTGCGCGCAGGCGCACTGATCTCCCTGCTTGAAACGGACCCGCGCCGCAAATGCGCGGGCGTGGCGGCCCTGGCGCACGCCCACGCCGAAGGCAGCCTGGCCGTCGATCCCGCCGCCGCCCTCGACCCGGCGGGAAGCATTCCCGGCCGTCCGGACAAACCCGAGCTGGTGCCGCCGCGCCTGGTCGGGCGCCGTTCGATGGTCACGCCCGAGGGCCGCGCCATGCTGGTCCACGCCCTGGCCCACATCGAGTTCAACGCCATCAACCTGGCCCTGGACGCGCTCTGGCGCTTCCCCGGCATGCCGCCGGCGTACTACGCCGACTGGCTGCGGGTAGCCAGGGAAGAGGCTTATCACTTCTCGCTGCTGGACGCCCACCTGGCCACGCTCGGCCATGGCTACGGCGACTTCCCCGGCCACGACAGCCTGTGGGAGATGGTCGCGAAGACCAGCGGCGACATCCTGGCGCGCATGGCCCTGGTGCCGCGCACGCTGGAGGCGCGCGGACTGGACGCGATCCCGCCGCTGCGCGCCAAGCTGGCCCAGGCCGGCGACCTGGCCGCCGCCGAGATCCTGGACATCATCCTGCGCGACGAGGTCGGCCACGTCGAGATCGGCAACCGCTGGTATCTGCAGCTGTGCGCCGCGCGCGGCCTGGACCCGGTCGGCACCTACGAGGCGCTGGCAGTCGAATACAAGGCGCCGCTGCTGAAGGGGCCGTTCAACCTGGAGGCGCGCCGCCGCGCCGGCTTCACGGAAGCGGAACTGGCGCGCTACCGTGGCGACAGCGTTTCCTTCGACGCCTGAGAATGTGCGCATGGACGAGGCGAACGATTCCAGTCAGGGCAAGCATCCGCGCGGCTTCCTGCTGACGCGGCACTGGCGCGACCTCGACGCCGGCGTCGAGCTGGAGTTCTGGCTGGCGACGGAAGAGGGGCCGCGGCGGGTGCGCGTGCCGGGCCAGCACGCGGTCGCCTTCATCCCGCGCGAGCAGCGCGAGCAGGCCGAATTCGTCCTGCGCGGGGAACGGGGCTGCGAATTGCGCGAACTCGCGCTGACCGACTTCCACCACCGCCCGGTGCTCGGCCTGTACTGCCGCCACTACCGCAAGCTGCTTGGGCTGGAAAAGCGACTGCGCCAGCATGGCGTCGACGTCTACGAGGCCGACGTGCGGCCGCCCGAGCGCTACCTGATGGAGCGCTTCATCAGCGCGCCGGTCCTGTTTGCCGGGACACCGGCCGAAGGCGACCCGCGGCTGCTGCCCGACGGCCAGCTGAAACCCGACGGCGACTACCGGCCCCCGATCCGCACCGTCTCGCTCGACATCGAGACGACCATGCAGGGCGAGCTGCGTTCGATCGCGCTGGAAGGCTGCGGCCAGCGCCAGGTCTACATGCTGGGCCCGCCGAACGGCGACGCCAGCGGGCTCGACTTCGCCTACGAGATCTGCGACACCCGGCTGGCGCTGCTGGACAGGATGGAGGAGTGGTTCCGCATCCACGATCCGGACGCGGTGATCGGCTGGAGCCTGGTCCAGTTCGACCTGCGGGTCCTGCAGAAGCACGCCGAGGCCCTGCATCGCCCGCTGCGCCTGGGACGCGACGGCAGCCCGATGGAATGGCGCGAACGTAATGGGGGTGATCGTCAGGGCGGGCAGGAGCATTATTTCGCCGGGATCGCCGGCCGCCTGGTCATCGACGGCATCGAGGCGCTGCGCTCGGCCACCTGGAGCTTTCCGTCCTTCAGCCTGGAATCGGTGGCGCAAAGCCTGCTGGGCGAGGGCAAGGAGATCGACAATCCCTACAACCGGATGGCCTCGATCGACCGCATGTTCAACGAGGACAAGCCGGCCCTGGCGCGCTACAACCTGAAGGACTGCGAGCTGGTCACCCGCATCTTCGAGAAGACCGGGCTGATGTCCTTCCTGCTGGAGCGCGCCAGCGTGACCGGCCTGGCAGCCGACCGCAGCGGCGGCTCGGTGGCGGCTTTCGAGCACTCCTACATCCCGCTGATGCACCGCCAGGGCTTCGTCGCGCCGAACATCGGCGACGTGCCGGGGGCCGACAGCCCCGGCGGCTTCGTCATGGATTCACGCTCCGGCCTGTACGACTCGGTACTGGTGCTCGACTATAAAAGCCTGTACCCGTCCATCATCCGCACCTTCCTGATCGACCCGGTCGGGCTGGTGGCGGGGCTGGCCGAGCCGGAGGAAGCGACGGTGCCGGGCTTCCGCGGCGGGCGCTTCTCGCGCACCCGGCACTGCCTGCCCGGCATCGTCACGCGTGTATGGGCGGGCAGGGAAGCGGCCAAGCGCGAGAAGAACGCGCCGCTTTCGCAGGCCCTGAAGATCATCATGAACGCGTTCTACGGCGTGCTGGGCACCACCGCCTGCCGCTTCTTCGATCCGCGCCTGGCGTCCTCGATCACGATGCGCGGGCACCAGATCATGCACCGGACCCGCGAGCTGATCGAGGAGCGCGGCTACCAGGTGATCTACGGCGACACCGACTCGACCTTCGTCTGGCTCGGGCGCGCGCATGCGGACGAGGAGGCGCGGCGGATCGGCCGCGAGCTGGTGGAGCACGTGAACGGCTGGTGGCGCGCCACCCTGCGCGACGAGCTCGGACTGGAGAGCGCGCTGGAGCTGGAGTACGACGTGCATTTCCGGCGCTTCCTGATGCCGACCGTGCGCGGCTCGGACGAGGGCAGCAAGAAGCGCTACGCCGGCCTGGCGACCGCCAGCGACGGCAGCGACGAGATGATCTACAAGGGCCTGGAGACGGTGCGCACCGACTGGACCCCGCTGGCCCAGCAGTTCCAGCAGGGCCTGTACGAGCGCATCTTCCAGCGCCAGCCCTATGAAGACTATGTGCGCGACTACGTGGCGCGCACCCTGCGCGGCGAACTGGACGAACTGCTGGTCTACCGCAAGCGCCTGCGCCGCGGGCTGGACGAATACGAACGCAACGTCCCCCCGCACGTGCGCGCGGCGCGCATCGCCGACGAATTCCACCTGCGCCAGGGGCGCCCGGCCCAGTACCGCAACGGCGGCTGGATCCGCTACGTCATGACCACCGCCGGCCCCGAACCGCTCGACGTGCGCGAGGGCGGGACGATGTCGGCGATCGACTACGAGCACTACCTGAGCAAACAGCTGGAGCCGGTGGCGGATGCGATCCTGCCCTTCCTGGGGGATGGCTTCGGGCGGCTGACCAGTCCGCAGGGGGCCCTGTTCTAGGCGTAGCGGCGATGGAAGCGCCCACCCAGCCGCGTCAGCACTTCATAGCCAATGGTGCCCGCCTCGCGCGCCACCTCATCCACCGTCTGGTGTGACCCCAGCAGCTCGATTTCCTGCCCCGGCGCCACCCGCGCCTCGTCGATCCCGCTTACATCCAGCGTGATGCTGTCCATCGACACGTTCCCGGCAAACGGCACGCGCATGCCGTCGATCCAGGCATGCCCGCGCCCCGACAGCGAACGCAGCCAGCCGTCCGCATAGCCGATGCCGATGGTGGCGATCCGCGCCGGCCCGGTGACGGCATGGCGCGCGCCGTAGCCGACGACGTCGCCGGCCGCCACCATCCGCGACTGCACGATACGGGCGTGCAGCGAGACCGCCTGGCGCAGCGGATTGGCATGCCCCGGCTGCGGGTTGATGCCGTACAGCGCGGCGCCCGGGCGCACCAGGTCGTGGCGGAAGCCCTGGCCCAGGAACACGGCCGAGGAATTCGCCAGGCTGCCCGGGATGCCCGGGAAGCGCGCGCGCAGCTGCGCGAAGCGCGCGCGCTGCAGGTCGTTCATCGGGTGCTCGGGCTCGTCGGCGCAGGCCAGGTGGCTCATCACCAGCACCGGCTCGAGTTCGTCCTTCCAGGCCGGGTCGGCGAGCAGGGCGTCGACGTCGCACGGGGCCAGGCCCATGCGCGACATGCCGGTATCGAACTGCAGCGCGGCCGGCAGGCGCCGCTGCAGCAGCCTGCCGGCGCGGCGCCATTCCTCGATCTGGGACGGGTCGTTCAGCACCGGCACCAGTCCATGCCGGACGAAGTCGGCCGCCGTGCCGGGCGGCGGGCCGTGCAGCACGTAGATGGCGCTGTCCGCGGGCGCAATCTGGCGCAGCCGCACGCCTTCTTCGAGATGGGCGGTGAAGAACACGCGGCAGCCTTCGAGCGCCAGCGCGGGCGCCACGATGTCCATGCCGAGGCCATAGGCGTCGGCCTTCATCACGGCGGCGCAGCTGGCCCCGGCCGCCGTTTCACGCAGCAGGCGATAGTTCGCGCGGATCGCATCGAGGTCGATCGTCAGCACCGCCCCGGCGCGCGCGGCATCAACTCCATGCGCGACGCCCTGCGCGGCGCCATTCGCAACGCCAGCCATCTCAGGCCTTCGCGAAGTCGGGACGGGTGGCGCTCGGGCGCGAACCGGCGTAGCGGAAGATCGCCAGGTCGTCGGCGTGGATGGCCGGGATCTTGCCGCTGACCAGGTCGGCGATCACGCTGGCCGAGCCGCAGGACATGGTCCAGCCCAGGGTGCCGTGGCCGGTGTTCAGGAACAGGTTGCGCAGCGGGGTCGCACCCACGATCGGGGTCGAGTCCGGGGTCATCGGGCGCAGGCCGGACCAGAAGCTGGCCTTCGAGACGTCGCCGCCGCCCGGGAACAGGTCGCTCACGACCATCTCCAGGGTCTCGCGGCGGCGCGGGTTCAGTTCCTTGCTGTAGCCCGCGATCTCGGCCATGCCGCCGACGCGGATGCGGTTTTCGAAACGGGTGATGGCGATCTTGTAGGTCTCGTCCAGGATGGTCGACACCGGGGCCTGGGCGGCGTCGGTGATCGGCACCGTGATCGAGTAGCCCTTCAGCGGATACACGGGAACGCGGAAATACTTTCGCAGCAGCAGGCGCGAATAGCTGCCCAGCGCGAGCACGTAGCGGTCGGCGGTGAAGGTAGCTTTGGCGGTGCGCACGCCGGTGATCTGGTCGCCCTGCGACTCGATCGCGTGGATGTCGACGCCGAACTCGAAGCGCACGCCCAGCGCGCGGGCCATCTCGGCCAGCCTGGTGGTGAACATCTGGCAATCGCCGGTTTCGTCGTTCGGGAGGCGCAGGCCGCCGACCAGCTTGTCGCGCACCTTCGCCAGCGCCGGCTCGGCGTTGGCGAGCTGTTCGCGGCTGAGCAGCTCGAAGGGCACGCCGGCCTGGCGCAGGATCTCGATGTCCTTGGCGGCGCCGTCGAACTGGGCCTGGGTGCGGAACAACTGCAGGGTGCCCTGCTGGCGGCCTTCGTAGTCGATGCCGGTTTCGCTGCGCAGTGCGCGGATGCAGTCGCGGCTGTACTCGGCCAGGCGCACCATGCGTTCCTTGTTGACGGCATAGCGCTCGGCGTCGCAGTTCTTGAACATCTCCCACATCCACTGCAACTGGAACAGCGAGCCGTCCGGGCGGATCGCCAGCGGCGCATGGCGCTGGAACAGCCACTTCATGGCTTTCAGCGGGATGCCGGGCGCAGCCCAGGGCGAGGCGTAGCCGGGCGAGATCTGGCCGGCGTTGGCGAAGCTGGTTTCCAGCGCCGCGCCAGGCTGGCGGTCGATCACGGTCACCTCGTGGCCGCTCTTCGCCAGATAATACGCAGTCGTGACGCCGACCACACCGCTGCCCAGCACGATTACTCGCATAGTGTTCTCAAAAAAAGTGATTGGATTGCTCAGGAATTATTGCTATCTTATATCCGGTATAGCCATAATTGTTCCTATTTTTAAATACCTATTTGGTGAATCTTCATGCGTGTTCAAAAAGAATCGAGCCGGGTACTCGACAAGATTGACCTGCACATCCTGTCCATCCTGCAGCAGGACGCCCGCATCGTGATGAAGGACCTGGCCGAGCGGGTCGGGCTGTCGCTGACGCCCTGCATCGAACGCGTGAAGAGGATGGAGCGCGACGGCGTGATCGCCGGCTACTACGCGCGCGTCAATCCGCAGGCGATGGGCCTGCAGATCCTGGTGTTCGTCGAGATCACCCTGCTGCAGAAGTCGGAAAAAGCCTTCGAGCGCTTCCGCCGCGCCATGCTGGGCATTCCAGAGGTGATGGAATGCCACCTGGTGTCGGGCGACTTCGACTATCTGATCAAGGCGCGGATTCCCGAGATGTCGGAGTACCGCCGGCTGCTGGGCGAGATCCTGCACCTGGCGGATTCGGCGCAGTCGAAGAGCTATGTGGTGATGGAGGAGGTGAAGGAAACCCTGGCCTTGTCGATCGGTTCATAGCGGTGTCGGTATCCGTGGTTTTTTGGAACAGAAACTGATGAAAATGAGCAAGACTTAGCCTTGTACCGACACAGGTCCGACGTTCATCTCTAAAATCATTTCCCAGAAGAATCACCACTTTCGGGACAAGACATGAAATCGGTTCAGCAGGAAGTCGACGAGCGCAGCAACCTCACCGGCACCAATAAATTCGAGCTTTTACTTTTCCGCCTCGGCGGCGACGAGAACGGCAAGCACAGCGAGCTGTTCGGTATCAACGTGTTCAAGATCCGCGAGATCGTCGCGATGCCGGAGATCACCGCGATCGCAGGCAGCCCGAAGCACGTGCTGGGCGTGGTCAACCTGCGCGGCCAGATCATCCAGGTGCTGGACCTGCCGGGCATCGCCGGGGTCAAGCCCGCGACCGGCCTGAACATCATGCTGGTAACCGAATTCGCCCGCACCACCCAGGCCTTCGCGGTCGAGAGCGTGGAAGAGATCGTGCGCCTGGACTGGAGCCAGGTGATGTCGTCCGAGCACAGCGCCGGCAGCGGCATGGTGACCAGCATCGCCCGCCTCGAGCCGCAGGACGGCCAGCCGGGCCGCCTGGCGCAGGTGCTGGACGTCGAGACCATCCTGCGCGACCTCAGCCCGGCCTCGGAAGACGAGGGCCGGGCGGTGGCGCAGGCGGTCGGCAGCAGGATCGAGATCAAGCCGGGTTCGGTGGTGCTGGCGGCCGACGATTCCGTGGTCGCGCGCGCCCTGATCGAGCAGGGCCTGGACGCCATGGGCCTGCCCTTCATCATGACCAAGAGCGGCAAGGAATGCTGGGAGCAGCTGAACGCCATCGCCGGCGCCGCCGAAACCGAGGGCAAGAGCGTCTACGACAAGGTGGCCGCGGTGCTGACCGACCTCGAGATGCCGGAAATGGACGGCTTCACGCTGACCCGCCGGATCAAGACCAGCCAGCGCTTCTCGAACCTGCCGGTGGTGATCCATTCTTCGCTGTCGGGCACCACCAACGAGGAACACGTCAAGAAGGTCGGCGCCGACGCCTACGTGGCCAAGTACTCGGCCGAAGACCTGTCACGGACCCTGCGAGCTGTTCTGCGCCCTTGAGTTCCGGTATGATCGGGCAGTCGATTTGTTACCGAACTGCCAAGTGATCACTACCAAGCCAGAAGCCCGCGCAGCTGACGTCGCTCATCCTGCCCACCTTGCCGCACGCGTCCTGAACCTCGTCAACGTCGGCGTCATCGTGCTCGACGCCGACCAGCGCATCGTGCTCTGGAGCAGCTGGCTGACGCCGCGCTGCGGCCGCGCCGCGGCGCGCGTCATGGGGCATTCGCTGTTCGAGGTCTTTTCCACGCTGCGCGGCTCGCGCGTCGAGGCGGCGGTGCTGGCCGCCCTGGCCGACGAAACCGCCACCGCAATTCCCCACGCCGACAACCGCAGTCCCTTCCCGCTTCGCGCCGCCGGCAGCTTCGACGGCCCGCTGATCGAGCAGGCGGTCTCGGTGTCGCCTTTCCGCGAGGACGGCGAGCTGTTCTGCCTGGTCGAGATCCGCGACATCAGCGGCGCCAATGAACGTGAACGGCGCCTGCTCGACCACGCCGAATCGCTGCGCGCCCGCTCCTACGTCGACGGCCTGACCGGCATCGCCAACCGCCGCTACTTCGACGTCGCGCTCGACCGCGAACTGCGGCGCGCCCAGCGGATCAAGGGCACGCTCTCGCTGCTGCTGACCGACATCGATTCCTTCAAGGCCTACAACGACCACTTCGGCCACCAGGGCGGCGATACCTGCCTGTCGGCGGTGGCGCAGGCCCTGGCAAGCCGCCTGAAGCGCCCGGCCGACGTCGCCGCGCGCTACGGCGGCGAGGAATTCGCCGCGATCCTGCCCGACACCGATGCGGCGCAGGCGCGCCAGCTCGCCGAGAACATCCGCGAATACGTGGCCTCGCTGAACCTGCCGCATGCGCCGTCCGCGGTGCATCCCCGCGTCACCCTGAGCATCGGCGTGGCCAGCATGGAGACGGGCCGCCTGGACGACCCCAAGGCCCTGATCGAAGCGGCCGACCAGGCCCTGTATGCCGCCAAGCGCGGCGGACGCAACCGGGTGGTGGTCGACGGCGAGCAGTAAGCAGGCGCCGGACCATACGAATGTGACGGGAAGGCGGGGCGGCATGCACCGCCTTTTTCATTTGTACTGACATCCGGAATATTCATGAGGCTTTGCGGGCCCCGGCCCTAGCCAGCGCCGGTGTTTTCGCGCATATTATGTGGTTTGCACCATGGCTTCGCGCCAGTCGGGCCGTCATTACAGGAAGATGGCGGCACTACGATGCCAGCGTGCCCTTGTCCGGAGTATTCCATGCTGCTTGGCCTTGTTCGCGTCGCACTTCGTCGGCCCTATACCTTCGTCGTGCTGGCGCTCACCCTGCTGATCATCGGCCCGCTGGCGGCCGTGCGCACGCCCACCGACATCTTCCCGGACATCAAAATGCCGGTGATCGCGGTCGCCTGGCAGTACACCGGCCTGCCGGCGGACCAGATGGCGGGGCGGGTCTCGACCCTGTTCCAGCGCTCGCTGACCACCACGGTCAACGACATCGAGCATATCGAGGCGAACACCTATCCCGGCATCAGCGTGGTGAAGATCTTCTTCCAGCCCGGCGTGGACATCGCGGTGGCGAACGCGCAGGTGACGGCGATCTCGCAGTCGGCGCTGCGCCAGATGCCGGCCGGGATCACGCCGCCGCTGATCCTCAACTACAACGCCGCCACCGTGCCGATCCTGCAGCTGGCGCTGTCCGGCAAGGGCCTGTCGGAGCAGCAGCTGTTCGACCTCGGCATGAACACCGTCCGCACCCCGCTGGTGACGGTGCCGGGCGCCGCGATCCCGCTGCCCTACGGCGGCAAGCAGCGCCAGGTGCAGATCGACGTCAAGCCGGACGCCCTGCAGGCGCGCGGCCTGTCGGCCCAGGACATCGCCAACGCGCTGGCGGCGCAGAACGTCCTGACGCCGGTCGGCAACCAGAAGATCGACGCCTTCGAATACACGATCCAGCTGAACAACGCGCCCTCGGCGATCGAGGAGCTGGCGCGGCTGCCGGTGAAGGTCGTGAACGGCGCCACCATCTACCTGGGCGACGTCGCCGACGTCCACGACGGCAATGCGCCGCAGACGAATATCGTCCACGTCGACGGCGGCCGCTCGGTGCTGATGTCGATCCTGAAGAACGGCTCGGCGTCCACGCTGGCCATCGTCGACGGCGTGCGCGCCAAGCTGGACCAGATCAGGGCGGGCCTGCCGGACGCGCTGAAAGTGGTGCCGATCAACGACCAGTCGGTGTTCGTGCGCGCCGCGATCAAGGGCGTGGCGACCGAGGGTGCGATCGCGGCGCTGCTGACCAGCATCATGATCCTGCTGTTCCTGGGCAGCTGGCGCTCGACCGTGATCATCGCGGTCTCGATCCCGCTGTCGATCCTGGGCTCGATCATCGCGCTGGCGGCGACCGGCGAGACGCTCAACCTGATGACGCTGGGCGGGCTGGCGCTGGCGGTCGGCATCCTGGTCGACGACGCCACCGTCACCATCGAGAACATCAACTGGCACCTGGAGCAGGGCAAGGCGGTCGAACCGGCGATCATGGACGGCGCCCAGCAGATCGTGGCCCCGGCCCTGGTCTCGCTGCTGTGCATCTGCATCGTGTTCATCCCGATGTTCTTCCTGCAGGGCGTGGCCGGCTTCCTGTTCGTGCCGATGGCGAAGGCGGTGGTCTATGCCCTGGTGTGCTCCTTCATCCTGTCGCGCACCCTGGTGCCGACCATGGCCAACTGGCTGCTGCGGGCGCACGACCCTCGCGAGGAACACGCGCACAAGCCGCGCAATGCCTTCCAGCGCTTCCAGCGCGGCTTCGAGGCCCGCTTCGAGGGCCTGCGCCACCGCTACAAGGGCATCCTCCAGCATGCGATCGAGCACCGCCGGCCCTTCCTGGCCGGCTTCCTGGCGGTGGTGGCGCTGTCCTTCCTGCTGGTGCCTTTCCTGGGCAGTAACTTCTTCCCATCGGTCGATTCGGGGCAGGTGCTGATCCACGCGCGCGTGCCGATCGGCACCCGCGTCGAGGAGACCGCGAAGCGCTTCGCGAAGATCGAGCAGGCCATCCGCGGCGTGATCCCGAACCGCGAGATCGTGACCATGGTCGACAATATCGGCATGCCGTCCTCGAGCATCAACACCACCTACGGCAACACCGGCACCATGGGCACCCATGACGGCGACTTCCAGATCGCGCTGGGCGAGGGCCACGCGCCGACCGCGGACTACGTGAAGAAGCTGCGCGAGGTGCTGCCGCGCGCCTTCCCCGACACCACCTTCTCCTTCCCGCCGGCCGACATCGTCAGCCAGATCCTGAACTTCGGCTCGCCGGCGCCGATCGACGTGCAGGTGCGCGGCCGGAACATCGACGCCAACTTCGGCTATGCGGCGGAACTGCTCAAGCGCATCCGCGCGATCCCCGGCGTGGCCGACGCCCGCATCCAGCAGTCGAACCGCGCGCCGCTGTTCAAGGTGGAGGTCGACCGCACCCAGGCCCAGCTGCTCGGCCTGACCACGCGCGACGTCACCAACAGCATGGTGGTGAACCTGGCCGGTTCCAGCCAGGTATCGCCGACCTACTGGCTGAACCCGGCCAACGGCGTGACCTATCCGATCGTGATGCAGACCCCGCAGAGCCAGCTCGATTCGCTGGCGGCGCTGGCCAATCTCCCGGTCGGCAGCGGCGCCAACGCCAACGCCGCCACCCTCGGCGGCCTGGCCCGCTTCGAGCGCGGCAACGGCAGCGCCCTGATCAGCCAGTACGATATCGCACCGATGGTGCAGATCCACGCCACCACCCAGGACCGCGACCTGGGCGCCGTCGCCGCCGACATCCGCAAGGTGCTCGCCGACACCCGCGCCGACGTGCCGAAGGGCTCCACCGTCGAGATGCTGGGCCAGGTGCGCACCATGGAGCGCGCCTTCTCGGGCCTGCTGTTCGGCCTGCTGGGCGCGGTCGGCCTGATCTACCTGCTCATCGTGGTCAACTTCCAGTCCTGGACCGACCCGGCGGTGATCGTCTCGGCGCTGCCGGCGGCGCTGGCCGGCATCGTCTGGATGCTGTTCGCGACCCACACCACGCTGTCGGTGCCGGCGCTGACCGGCGCCATCATGTGCATGGGCGTGGCCACCGCCAACAGCGTGCTGGTGATCAGCTTCGCGCGCGAGCGCCTGGAGGTGCTCGGCGACGCCGCCGCCGCGGCATTGGAAGCGGGCTTCGTGCGATTCCGTCCGGTCCTGATGACGGCCCTGGCGATGGTGATCGGGATGCTGCCGATGGCGCTGGGCCTGGGCGAGGGTGGCGAGCAGAACGCCCCGCTGGGCCGCGCCGTGATCGGCGGCCTGGTATTTTCGACCATCGCCACCCTGGTCTTCGTTCCCGTCGTTTTCAGCCTGGTCCACGGCCGCCGCCGGCAGCGCGTGCCGGACGCCGGCTTGCCCCCTTCTGGAGTTCCTGCCCATGCCAACTAAATCCACTTCCTCCCGCCCGCTGGTCGTCGGCGCGATCGCCGCCGCCGTCGCCGCCGCCGTGGTGATCGGCGGCCTGGCCACCCGTCATTCGCAGGCCGAGCAGCTCAAGGACACGGCGGCGGAGCACGCGGTGCCGACCGTGAGCCTGGTGGCGCCGAAGGACATCGCGGGCGCCCCGATGGAGCTGCCGGCCCGCATCGAGGCGTGGTCGCGCGCGCCGATCTACGCCCGCGTGTCGGGTTACCTGGCGCGCTGGAACGTCGACATCGGCGCCCCCGTGAAGGCCGGCCAGGTGCTGGCCACGATCGAGACCCCGGACCTCGACCAGGACCTGCGCCAGGCCCAGGCCCAGCTCGCGGTCGCGCGCAGCAACCTGGCGCTGGCCGAAAGCACCGCGAAGCGCTGGCAGTCGCTGGTGGCGCAGCAGGCGGTCTCGAAGCAGGAGGCCGAGGAGAAGCAGGGCGATTTCGTTTCCAAGCAGTCGAACGTGCAGGCCCTGCAGGCCAGCGTCGACCGCCAGCAGGCGCTGAAGCGCTATACGCAGCTGGTCGCGCCTTTCGATGGCGTGGTCACGGCGCGCAACACCGACGTCGGCGCGCTGGTCAACGCCGGCGCCTCTGGCGCCAGCGGCAGCGAGCTGTTCGTGGTGTCCGACCTGCGGCGCCTGCGCGTCTACGTGCAGGTGCCGCAGCGCCAGGTGGCGCAGATCCATCCGGGCAGCACGGCGCACGTGAGCGTGCCGGAACGTCCGGGCAGCCGCTACGAGGCCAGGGTGCAGTCGTTGGCCCAGGCCATCAACGCCGGCTCCGGCACCATGCTGGTCCAGCTGGCGGTCGAGAATCCGAAAGGAGAATTGCTGCCGGGCGCCTTCGCCACCGTGCAGTTCGACCAGGCCGCGCCGGTCGGGAATGCGGTGGCGATCCCGCCGGCCGCGCTGATCATGGGCCGCAACGGCGCCCAGGTCGCGACCCTGGATGCCGGCAACCGGGTGCGGATCAGGAAGGTGACGATCGCCCGCGACTACGGCAATGTGATCGAGCTGGGGGAGGGCGTGACACGGGCGGACCGCATCATCGACAGCCCGCCGGACGGGCTGGCGGATGGGGATCAGGTGAAGGTGGCGCAGGCGGCTGCGCCACGTAAGGCTGGCTGAGCAGGGTGGGCACGGTGTGCCCACCCTGGGTTTTTCAGCGCTTGGTGACGCGCCAGACCACGTTGCCGACGTCGTCGGCGATCAGCAGCGCCCCGTCCGCATCCTGCGCCATGCCGACCGGCGCACCGAACAGCTGCTTCTCGTCGGCCGAGTGGAAGCCGGTCACGATCGACTGCGCCGGTCCGCTGGGCATGCCGTTTGCGAAGGGCACGAATACGACCTGGTAGCCGCTCAGCGGCGTGCGGTCCCAGCTGCCGTGCTCGGCGACAAAGGCGCCACCCTTGTATTGCGGGAACATGTTGCCGGTATAGAACCACAGGCCCAGCGCCGCGACGTGCGCGCCCAGCGCGTAGTCCGGCTTGATGGCCTTGGCGACCAGGTCCGGGCGCTGCGGCTGGACGCGGCGGTCGACATTCTGGCCGTAGTAGCTGTAGGGCCAGCCGTAAAAGCCTTTTTCCTTCACGGAAGTCAGGTAGTCCGGGACCAGGTCGGCGCCGATTTCATCGCGCTCGTTGGCGATGGCCCAGAGCTTGCCGGACTGCGGCTCCCAACCGAGCCCGGTCGGATTGCGGATGCCCGAGGCGAACACGCGGCTGGCGCCGGTGGCGGCGTCGACTTCCAGCACGGCGGCGCGGCGGTATTCCACTTCCAGGCCGTTTTCCGTGATGTTGCTGTTCGAGCCGCTGCCGACATACAGGTGCTTGCCGTCGGGGCTCGCCAGCAGCGCCTTGGTCCAGTGGTGATTGACCGTGCTGGGCAGGTCGCCCAGCTCGACGCCCGGATCGGACATCTTCGTTTCGCCAGGCGTGTAGTGGTACTTCATGATGTTGCCGGTGTTCGCGATATACAGGGTATCGCCGACCAGCTGGATGCCGAACGGGGAGTGCAGGTGCTCGATATAGGTGAACTTCTCCCACTCGCCGCCGGCGCCGGGCTTCCTGCGCAGCAGGGTAACGCTGTTGCCGCCCTTGCCGCCCTTGCCGGAATTGTTCTTGACCTTGCCGGCGATGACCTGCTTCGGCGTCGTGACTGCTTCCTCGCCCGGACCGTTGGCTTCCACCACCAGCACATCCCCGTTCGGCAGCACGAGCAGCTGGCGCGGGTGCTTCAGTCCGGACGCGATCTTCTCGATCTGCAGGCCGGCGATGACCTGCGGCTTGGCGTCGCCTTTCCAGCCGACACCGTCGGGCACCTGCATGGGCGGGACCAGGAAATCCTTCGGCTTGGGCATGGCCGGGTTGCCGCCCACCTGCTGGGAGATGTTGAGCTGGGCCTTCTCGCCGCAGGCACTCAGGGCCAGCGACAGGCCGGCCGCGACGCCCAGCGCCAGCGGCCATCCGCGTTTATGCTTAACCATGGCTCACCTCCTTGTAGACGACGGCGTCGCCGGCCAGGACGATCCTGCCGACGACCATCGCCAGCACCGTCAGGACCGACAGCCACACGCCGGCGGGCATGGTGCCGTAGGCGTCACGGCTGTGCACGAAGGCATTGAAGAGGGCCGCCACGATCGCCACCACGTTGAGCCAGAAGTTCAGGGTCAGGTTGGTGGTGCGGACACGGCGCCTGCCGAACCAGGTGCGGCCCAGGTTGATGAGCTGGGGGATGATGGCGAACACCAGCCCGATGCTGATGAGCCAGGCCGCGGCTTTCACCCAGAGGACGGTGAAGGTGTTGATATAAAGGATGTCGAAGATCAGCGCGGCCACGAAAAAACCGAACGGTATCGGGTCGAGCACATCGAATATCGCCGATGTGACGCTGAAGCGGGATGCATGGGGGTGCGATTGCATGATGCTGCCCTTTCTTGGTTTAAATGCCCCTTTCCGGGGTGCGGATGTGTGTTATGAGATTAGCATGGATGCTGAACATGACGTCGCATGACTGGCTCGGCCAGCCCCAGGGAACCGCTGCCGACGCGCCAGAATCCGCATGAGCATCCTCGAAAAGCTTCGTTGTCGGGACGATCACGCAGGCCTAAGCTGGGCGCATCTCGACTCATCCGGAGCCCACCATGTCCGCCGTTCTCGACGCCGTCCCGCAGTCCCGCCAACGCTTTGCCATCAAGCCCTTCGACGCCCCGCTGGGCGCCGAGGTGCTCGGACTCGACCTGTCCCAGGCGCTCTCCGGCGAGGACTTCGCGCGCCTCCACCGCGCCCACCTCGACCACCACGTGCTGGTGTTCCGCGACCAGCACATCACGCCCGCCCAGCAGGTGGCCTTCAGCCGCCGCTTCGGCCGCCTGCAGGTCCACGTGCTGCGCCAGTTCCAGCTGCGCTCGGATCCCGAAGTGCTGGTCATCTCGAACATCCGCGAGAACGGCCAGCCGATCGGCCTGGGCGACGCCGGCCACTTCTGGCATTCCGACCTTTCGTACAAGGAAACGCCGAGCCTGGGCTCGATGCTGCATGCGCAGGAGTTGCCGGAGGAGGGCGGCGACACCCTGTTCGCGAACCAGCACACGGCCTGGGAAACGCTGCCGGCTCACCTGCAGCGTGCGGTCGAACATGCGAGGGCCGAGCACAGTTACCTGAACCGCTACGCTGATCTGCAGAAGCGGAATCCCTGGCGTCCGAACCTGACCCGGGCCCAGATCGACGAGGTGAAACCGGTCGTGCATCCGGTGGTGCGCACCCATCCCGAGACCGGCCGCAAGGCGCTGTTCGTCAGCGAGCACTTCACCACCCGCATCGTCGGCCTGCCCGACGACGAATCGCGCGCGCTGCTCGACGCCCTGTTCGAGCTGAGCACCCGTCCCGAGCACATCTACCGCCACCGCTGGCAGCCGCAGGACATGGTGTTCTGGGATAACCGCTCGCTGATGCACCTGGCGGCCGGTTGCCCCGACCACCAGCGCCGCAAGCTGTACCGCACGACCATCGAAGGCGACGCCCCGTTCTGAACCCTTTTGAAAAGACCACCATGCCCATCCAGTTTTCCAGATTCGCCGCCGGACTGAGCCTGTCCGCGCTGGCCTTGTCCGCCACCTTCGCCACGCCGGCCCGCGCCGAGGGGCAGTTGCGCATCGCCCAGCAGTTCGGCGTCGTCTACCTGCTGCTCAACGTGGCGGAAGACCAGAAGCTCATCGAAAAGCATGGGCGCAAGCACGGCGTGCCCATCAAGGTCGACTACGTCCAACTTTCCGGCGGGAACGCCGTCAACGATGCGCTGCTGTCCGGCTCGATCGACGTGGCCGGCGCCGGGCTCGGCCCGCTGCTGACGATCTGGGACCGCACCGCCGGCCGCCAGAACGTCAGGGGCATCGCCTCGCTCGGCAACTTCCCCTACTACCTGGTCAGCACCAACCCGGCCGTGAAGACGATCGCCGACTTCAGCGACAAGGACCGCATCGCGCTGCCCGCGGTGACGGTCTCGGTGCAGGCCCGCATCCTGCAGATGGCGGCCGCGAAGCAATGGGGCGTGGCCCGGTATGACCGCCTCGACCGCCTGACGCAATCGGTGCCGCACCCGGACGCCGCCGCCGCCGTGATCGCCGGCCGGACGGAACTGAACAGCCACTTCGGCAACCCGCCGTTCCAGGATCAGGAGCTGGCCGGCAATCCGAAGGCCCACGTCGTGCTCGATTCCTACGAGGTGCTGGGCGGTCCGAGCTCGGCAACGGTGCTGTACGCCACCGAGAAGTGGGTCAGGGAGAATCCGAAAACCTACGGCGCCTTCATCGATGCGCTGGGCGAGGCGGCGCAACTGGTGTCGTCCAATCCGGAACTGGCGGCCGACGCCTACCTGCGCGTGACCAAGGCGAAGACCGACCGCGCCTTCCTGCTGAAGGTGATCAGGAATCCGCAGATCCAGTTCAAGGTGGCGCCGCAGAATACCCTGGCGCTGGCGCAATTCC
Organism: Massilia sp. WG5; assembly: GCF_001412595.2. NCBI lineage: Bacteria > Pseudomonadati > Pseudomonadota > Betaproteobacteria > Burkholderiales > Oxalobacteraceae > Massilia > Massilia sp. WG5. The sequence continues at coordinate 738,476 of NZ_CP012640.2, read as the reverse complement.
TGCACCAGACAGGCGCGATCAGGAAACAGCCGAGCTCCTGGCGCGACTACTTCTTCCCGCATCCGGCGCTGGCCTCGGGCAGCTGAGGGGAGGCGAGATGAACGTACTGCCTTTCCAGAGCCTCCACGCCAGCCAGCAGGAACCGCCGCGCCTGCCGGCGCCGCTGCTGCGGGCCCAGGACGTCGGCATCGACTACGCCACGGCCAGCGGCAGTGTGCGCGCGACCCACGCCGTCAGCTTCGACGTCTACCCGGGCGACCGCTTCGTCCTGCTGGGGCCTTCGGGCTGCGGCAAGTCGACCCTGCTGAAAGCCATCGGCGGCTTCGTGCGGCCGGCCGTCGGCGGCATGCTGCTGCGCGGCCGGCGCATCGTCGGCCCGGGCCCGGACCGCATCGTCGTGTTCCAGGAATTCGACCAGCTGCCGCCGTGGAAGACGGTGCTGCAGAACGTGATGTTCCCGCTGATCGCAAACGGCGTGAAGCGCGGCGAGGCCCGCGAGCGCGCCGCGCACTGGCTGGGCAAGGTCGGGCTGGCCCGCTTTGCTCAGGCCTATCCGCACACCCTGTCCGGCGGCATGAAGGCCAGGGTGGCGATCGCCCGCGCGCTGGCCATGCAGCCGGACATCCTGCTGATGGACGAACCCTTCGCGGCGCTCGACGCGCTGACCCGCCGGCGGATGCAGGAAGAGCTGCAGGCGCTGTGGGAAGAGGTCCGTTTCACGATGCTGTTCGTGACCCATTCGATCGAGGAGGCGCTGGTGGTGGGCAACCGCATCCTGCTGCTGTCGCCGCATCCGGGCCGGGTGCGGGCCGAGCTCGACAGCCAGCGCTTCGGCCTGGCCAGCAGCGGCAGCCCGGACTTCCAGGCGACAGCGCAGCGCATCCACCGCCTGCTGTTCGGCGAGGATGCGCAGCAGGCGGCGCCGGACCGCGCTACCGAGGCCGTGATGGCGGGGCGGTCATGAGCGCGCCCTACGAACCGGTCGCGCGTCCCGAGTACGAGCTGCCGCTGCCGCCAACCGCGCCGGAGGCGGCGCGCCCGCTGACCCGGTCCGAACGCCTGCGCCGCGGACTGCAGCAGGCCGGCTGGCTGCGCAAGGGCCTGCTGCTGGCGATGCTGGCCGGGGGGTGGGAATGGGCGGCGCGCACGGCCGGCAACGAGCTGCTGCTGCCCGGCTTCCTGCAGACCTTCCATGCCTTCGCCGATGGCGTGGTCTCGGGCGAGCTGCCGCGCTATGTGGGAGTGTCGCTCGGGGTACTGCTGCAGGGCTACCTGGCCGGGGTGCTGGGTGCTTTCATCCTGACCTCGCTGGCGATGTCCAGCCGTATCGGACGTGACCTTCTGGAGACCCTGACCGCGATGTTCAATCCGCTGCCGGCGATCGCGCTCTTGCCGCTGGCCCTGCTGTGGTTCGGGCTGGGCAAGGGCAGCCTGGTCTTCGTGCTGGTGCACTCCGTGCTGTGGCCGGTGGCGCTGAACGCCCATGCGGGCTTCCGCGCGGTGCCGGAGACGCTGCGGATGGCCGGCCGCAACTACGGCTTCAAGGGCCTGCGCATGGTCACGCAGATCCTGGTGCCGGCGGCGCTGCCGGCGATCCTGTCTGGGCTGAAGATCGGCTGGGCCTTCGCCTGGCGCACCCTGATCGCGGCGGAGCTGGTGTTCGGCACCACCTCGGGCAAGGGCGGTCTCGGCTGGTACATCTTCCAGAGCCGGAACGAGCTGTTCACCGACAAGGTCTTTGCCGGGCTGGCAACGGTGATCGTGATCGGATTGTTGTTCGAGCACTTGGTGTTCGATACGGTCGAACGGCTGACCGTACGACGGTGGGGCATGCAGCGCTGACCGTGATGGCGGCACGACAATTTCTTGTCGTGCTGCCTGCAAAAAGGTAACATTGGAGATGTTTCCGCATACTCCCACCCTCGCCACCGAATCCGCGCTGGAGCAGGCCAAGATCAGCCGTCCCTACCGCGAGCTGCTGCGGCTGTTCGAACAGGCGCCCGGTTTCGTCTGCTTCTTCCGCGGCCCGCAGCATGTGTATGAACTGCAGAACCATGCGCACCACCGCCTGGCCGGTTTCAAGGACATCATCGGCAAGCCGGTGCGCGAAGCGCTGCCGGAGCTGGAAGGCCAGCAGTTCTTCGAGCTGCTCGACCAGGTGTTCGCCAGCGGCCAGGCCTTCGTCGGCACCGCGCTGCCGCTGGGCGTGATCCCGGCGAGCGGCGGTGCGGCGGTGCTGCGCTACATCGACTTCGTCTACCAGCCGATCGTCGACGAGAGCGGCGCGGTGGTCGGCATCTTCTCGCAGGGGAACGACGTCACCGAGCGCGTGCACGCCGAAGAAAACCTGCGCCGCAAGCAGGAAGAGCTCGAGCGCATGGTCGAACAGCGCACCGCCGCCCTGTCCGAAGCCCACGCGGCCCTGAAGCTCGCGAATGAACTGCAGGGCGACAAGATGCACCTGCAGCGCCTGTTCGAGCAGGCGCCCGGTTTCATCTGCGTGATGCGCGGGCCCGAGCACGTCTTCGAACTGGCGAATGCGGCCTACCGCCAGCTGACCGATGGGCGCGAACTGATCGGCAAGCCGATCCGCACCGCCTTGCCCGAGGTCGTGGCGCAGGGCTTTGCGGACCTGCTCGACGAGGTCTACCGCAGCGGCAAGCCCTTCATCGGCCGCGCGGTGCCGGTCGCACTGCAAAGTGGCCCGGCCGGCGCCACGACCTTGCGTTACCTCGACTTCATCTACCAGCCGGTGCTCGATCCGATGGGCGAGGTGATCGGCATCTTCGTGCAGGGCAGCGACGTCAGCGAGCAGAAGCAGGCGCAGGACGAACTCGCGCGCCACCAGAGCGAGCTCGAATCGCTGGTGAGCGCGCGCACGGAAGAACTGTCGGCGGCCCAGCATGCGCTGCAGCGCTCGCAGAAGCTGGAAGCGATCGGCAAGCTGACCGGCGGCGTGGCACACGACTTCAACAACATCCTGCAGGTCGTCGGCGGCAACCTCGAACTGCTGCAGCGCCGCCTGCCCGAGGGCGAGGGCCAGCGCCTGCTCGGCGTCGCCCAGAAGGCCGTCGAGCGCGGCGGCAAGCTCTCTTCGCAGCTACTGGCCTTCGCGCGCCGCCAGCCGCTGCAGCCGGTGGTCGTCAATCCGGGCCGCATCGTCAGCGACATGGACGACCTGCTGCGGCGCGCGCTGGGCGAGACCATCCAGATCGAGACCGTCAAGGGCGGCGGCCTGTGGAATACCGTGGTCGATCCGCACCAGCTCGAGAACGTGATCCTGAACCTGGCGATCAATGCGCGCGACGCCATGCCGAACGGCGGCCGCCTGACCATCGAGATCGGCAATGCGATGCTCGACGATACCTATATCGCGGCCGAGCCGGACATCGTGGCCGGCCAGTACGTCATGATCGCGGTGTCCGACACCGGCAGCGGCATGAGCCGCGAGGTGCTGGAACGCGCCTGCGAACCCTTCTTCACGACCAAGCCGGAAGGCGTCGGCACCGGCCTTGGCCTGTCGATGGCCTACGGCTTCGTCAAGCAGACCGGCGGCCACTTCAAGATCTACAGCGAAGTCGGCGAGGGCAGCACGGTGCGCATGTACTTCCCGCGCAGTTTCGAGAGCGAGACCGGGATCACGCGCCTGACCGGCGGCCCGGTCCAGGGCGGCAGCGAGACCATCCTGGTGGTCGAGGACGATCCCGCGGTGCAGGGCACCGTGGTCGAGATGCTGGGCAGCCTGGGCTACCGGGTGCTGAAGGCGGACAACGCCCTCGAAGCGCTGGGGATCGTCAAGAGCGGCATCCTGATCGACCTGCTGTTCACCGACGTCGTAATGCCGGGCCCGTTGCGCAGTCCCGAGCTGGCGCGCCAGGCCAAGGCCCTGCTGCCGGGACTGGCCGTGCTGTTCACCTCGGGCTACACCCAGAACGCGATCGTGCATGGCGGCCGCCTGGATCCGGGCGTCGAGCTGCTGTCCAAGCCGTACGGACGCGACCAGCTGGCGCGCAAGGTGCGCCACCTGCTGGCCAACCGTGCCATCCCCGCCGCGCCGGCGCCGGGCAGCGTGACGCCGGCCGCCGTGCGCCGCCGCATCCTGGTGGCGGAAGACAATCCGGACCTGATGCAGATGACCTGCAGCCTGTTCGAGACCCTCGGCCACGAGGTGCGCGGCGCGACCACGCTGGACGCCGCCGCCGGGCTGCTGCGCGAAACCGCCTTCGACCTCCTGTTCACCGACATCGACCTGGCCGGCAAGTCCGGCGTCGAGCTGGCGCGCATGGCGGTGCAGGAACAACCGGCGCTGCGCGTCGCCTTCGCTTCCGGCTACGGCGCGCCGGACCGGGATGCGCTCGGCTTCCCGTTCTGGATCGTCGCCAAGCCCTACCGGCTGGAAGACCTCGAGGGCGTACTGGAGAAACTGGCATGATCTTCCTGACCGTTCCCTATGCCGAAAAGGACGAGGCCAAGCAGCTCGGCGCACGCTGGAATCCGACCCGCAAGCGCTGGTATGTGCCGGACGGCGTCGCCACCGAGCCCTTCGCGCGCTGGATCGCGAAGGACGGCGCGTCGGCGGCAGGCCGCGAGGACGCCCGCGCCGCCAAGCTCGTGACCGGCGCACGCTACCTGGAGCTCGACCACGCCTGCGATCCCTTCTCTCCCTGCGAACGCTGCGCGCCGGTGCTGGCGCAGAGCGGCTGGAGCGCCGCCCACGAGGACGTGCTGAAGGCCTTGCGGGCCTTGCGCTAGCTGCGCGCCGGCGGCGCCTCGGCGAGCGCGGCCAGCAGGGTGTCGAGGTCGACCGGCTTGACGAAGTGGCGGTCGAAGCCTGCTGCCCTGGAGAGTACCTTGTCGTGCGCCTGGCCGTAGCCGGTCAGGGCCAGGTAGAGGGCGTCGCGTCGCGCCGGCTGCTGTTCCGCGAGCGCGTGCAGGCGCCGCGCCAATGCATAGCCGTCGATGTCGGGCAGGCCGATGTCGAGGATGAAGACTTGGGGCCAGTCCTGTTCGGCCAGCGCCAGCGCGTGCTGCGGCGTGTGCGCCACGTCGGCCCGGTGGCCGAGGGTGCGCAGGATCTCGGCCAGCGACTGCGCGGCGTCGGCGTTGTCGTCGACGATCAGGACGTGCGGCAGCGCGTCCGGCATGCCGGGCAGGACGCCTTGCGCAGCGGGGCCGGCCGGCGCCGCGCCGCGCACCGGCTGCGCCAGCGGCAGCAGCACGCGGAAGGTGCTGCCCAGCCCCGGTCCCGGACTCTCGGCCTGGACGCTGCCGCCGTGCAGCCCGACCAGGCTTTTTACCAGCGCCAGGCCGAGTCCGAGGCCGCCCTGGGCGCGGTCCGGCGTGCGTTCGGCCTGGGTGAACAGTTCGAAAATCAGGGGCAGCAGGTCCGGCCCGATGCCGATGCCGTTGTCGCGCACCGAGAGCGCCGCGCGGCCTTCATGCACGTCGAGCGCCAGGGAGATCGCGCCGCCCTGCGGCGTGTATTTGGCGGCGTTGTTGAGCAGGTTGGCGACGACCTGCACCAGGCGGATGCGGTCGCCGTCGACCCAGGCCGGACCGGCGTCGATGGCCAGGTCGAGGTGGTGCTTGCGCGCCTCCACCAGCGGGCGCGCCTGTTCCAGCGCACTGGCCACGACCGCCTTCAGGTCGACCCGCTCGCGCTGCAGCTCGACCAGGCCGCGGGTCACGCGCGAGACGTCCAGCAGGTCGTCGACCAGGCCGGTCAGGTGGCGCACCTGGCGCACGATGATCTCGCTCGACTGGCGCACCCGTTTCTCGTCGGCCGCCACGTGAACCAGCAGCTGGGCCGCGCTGGTGATCGGCGCCAGCGGATTCCTGAGCTCGTGCGCCAGCATCGCCAGGAACTCGTCCTTGCGCCGGGCGGCCGCCTTCAGCTCTTCTTCGCCGCGCTTCTTGTCATGGATGTCGGTCAGGCTGCCCATCCAGCGCACGATCTCGCCGCGCTCGTCCGTGACGGGCAGGGCGCGGTTCAGGACCCAGCGGTACTGGCCCGTGTGGTGCAGCAGGCGGTGCTCGACCTCGTAGGGTGAGCCGTCGGCGAGGCTGCGCGCCCAGGCGGCGTCCAGCGCCGGCATGTCCTCGGGGTGGATCACCTTGACCCAGCCGTCGCCGAGCAGCTCTTCCTCGGGCAGGCCGGTGAACTCGCGCCAGCGTGTGTTCAGGTAGTCGTTGGTGCCGCCGGCGCCGGCCGACCACACCATCTGCGGGATCACGTTGGCGATCGAACGGAACCTGGCCTCGCTGTCCTTCATCGCGCGCTCGGCCGCGACCTGGGCGCTGATGTCCATGTTGGCGCCGACCGCGCCGACGATCTCGTTCTGTTCGTTGCGGATCGCCGCGGTGCGGATCAGGATCGTGCGCCGCGTGCCGGCCATGCCGAAGGGTTCGATCTCGGCGATGGCGCTGCTGCTCTCCTCGCCGCGCAGGACGTGCGAGATCGGCCACTCGTCCGCCCCGATCGGCTCGCCGGCGCGCGGATGGCCGGCGGGCCACCAGCCCTTCCAGCGCACCAGCTCGTCGCGCTCGCCCGGGCCGGGATGCTCGCCCCAGATGTCGCGGTTGGCGGGATTCGCGACCAGCAGCCTGCCGGCGGCGTCGACGTAGACGATGCCGACCGGCGCGGCGCCCAGCAGGACGTCAAGGCGGCGCCGGTTCTCGAGCTCGCGCAGCAGCGCGCGCGAGGCGATGCGCTCGCTCTCGTCGCGCGCCAGCTCGGCATTCTTGCGTTCGGTGATGTCGATCGCGACACCGGCGAAGCGGCGCCTGCCGGTGGTCAGGTCCTGGAACACCTTGCCGCGCGCGTTCACCCAGACGTCGGCGCGCGACAGCTGGGGGATGCGGTATTCGATGTCGTAGACGGTGTCGGTGGCGATCGCGTGTGCGATCGCGGCGACCACGCGCGGGCGGTCGTCCGGGTGGATCATGTCGGTGAAGCGCTCGAGCTCGGTGCCGGCGCGGGCCAGCGCGGCGTCGACCTGGAACAGGCGCGCGAAGCGCTCGTCGACGAAGGTGGCGCCGGTGTCGAGTTCGTAGGCCCAGGTGCCGATATTCCCGGACGCCGTCAGGCACAGGGCGTAGCGTTCCTCGGCATCCTTGTGGCGGGCCAGGGCCAGCATCTTGTCGGTCACTTCGACAACGGTGCACATCATGCCGCGCACCACGCCGGACTCCTCGCGCAGGGGACTGTAGGAGAAGGTGAACCAGGCCTGCTCGGGATAGCCCTTGCGCTCCACCGTGAGCTGGAAGTTCTCGAAGAACAGGGATTCGCCGTCCAGCACGCGGCGCGCCAGCGGCGCCATGGTCTCGCGGACCTCGGGCCACAGCTCGAACAGCGGCGCGCCGAGCGCGACGGGGACACGGTTGCCGAGCACCGGCGCATAGGCGTCGTTATGGAACACGAACAGCTCTTCGCCCCAGCCCAGGAAGGTCGGGAAGGACGAACCGAGCATCATGCCGAGCGACATGCGCAGCAGGGGCGGCCAGCCGGCGATGGGGCCGAGCGGGTGCGCGTTCCAGTCCTGCGCCAGGGTGCGCGCACCGGCGTCGCCGCCGTTGGCCAGGAAAACGTCGCGGTGGTTCATCGTCGGGTCGGTCGGTTAGCGATCAAACTTGTCATTCTACCCAACATGCGCGAGGCGCGCCCGCACGCTTCGGCACGCCCGCCGGGCGCTCAGCCCTGCAGGAAAGCGGTGTCGAGGTCGGCGGCGGTCTGGGCCAGGTGGAACAGGGCGAGCGCGGCGGCGGCGCCGGGCGCGTCCAGGTAGCGCTGGATGGCGGCGGCGATGTCGTCCAGGCCCACCGCGAGCAGGGTGCGACGCAGCTCGGCCAGGGCGGCCGCGCCATCGCGATGCTGGAGGTGGCCGGTCATGCCCTTGCGTTCGAGCAAGTCGAGCAGGGCGGCGAGCGCCTTCAGGTGGACCGGCTGCGGCTCGCGCGGGGCCGGGGCGCTGCGGCCGCCGAACAGGCGTCCGAGCCGCGCCGCCAGGGTCGGCCGCGCCGGGCCCCGCTCGAAGTCGAGCGACACGGCCCGCACCGTGCCCCCGTGCGCGACCGCCAGCGCGAACGGTTCCAGCAGGCTGGCGCCGCCGCTGCGGTCGAGGCGCGCCAGCACCGCTTCGATCGGCTGGCCGGACGCGGCCCAGGTCTCCAGGTTGGCCAGGCGCTCGGCCTTCCAGGGCTCGTAGGGCAGGCGCAGCAGCAGGCGCGCGCCGCCTTCGTCGAGCAGGGTCCAGCACAGCTGCTGGCGGATCTCGTCGAGGCGCGGCGCATCCCAGGCGGCCGGCCGCAGCAGCACCGTTTCGATGGGTTCGCCCAGCAGGCCGGCGCCGCCGCGCACCGCCTCCCCCAGCACGGCCCAGTTGCGGTAGCCGGCCGCGCGCCAGCGCACGTCGTCGCGCGAGAGCGGGCCTTCGGCGTGGGCGCGGGTGGCGCCGCCCAGCGCCAGGCGCCCATCGTCGGACAGGCGCGGCGCGTCGAGCCGCAGCACCGTCCCGCCCAGTCCGGACGGCGACGCGGCGCCCGGCCACAGGGGCGTCAGTTCCCAGGCGCCGGCGCGCGAAAAGCCAGGGTCGGCGCCGTCGCGGCGGGCGCTGACGGCCTGCACGATCCGGCCGCCGTCCAGATCCCAGAACGCGGCGCTCAGGCCGCGCGCGCCGCCACGCTGTTCCCACCAGTGGGCGCCCAGCGGCAGCAGCGACAGTGTGGCGCCTTCGCCGAAGCTGCGCTGGCGGGCTCCGCGCAGGCGCGCGAGCGCCGGGGCGGACGGGGATGCGTGGTCGAGCGCGTGCGCCAGCGCGGCGATGCGCGCGGCCAGGCGCAGGGCCTGGACTTCGTCGGCGCCGTAGTCGCGTCGCGCCAGCAGTTCCGCGGTGCCGGCCAGGCTGCGCAGCAGGCCGGCGAGCTGCGGCAGGGACTCGACCCGCGCCGAGGTCGCCAGCGCGCGCAGCTGGGGCGCCGCCATGTCGCTGACGTGCGACCAGCCGCTCTCGGACAGCTCGACGACCAGCGCCCGCGCCTGCGCCAGCAGGCGGCGCTCATCGGGCGAGAGGCCGGCGGCGGGCGCCGCCGCTGCCGCCGCGTCGGCCGCGTCGCCGGGCCAGGGCAAGCTGCGGCCGTGCGCGCGCCGTACGGCGGCAATGGCCAGCAGGTGCAGGGCGGCGCGGCTCGACGCCGCTGCCTCGGACAGCATGCCGGCGAAACCGGCGCCGGCGATGTAGCGGGCGTCGAGCCCGAGGCCGGGCAGCCGGACCAGCAGCGCGGCGCCCTGGACCGTGAGCTCGGCGTCGCCGGCCTGGGGCAGCAGTCCGGCGGCCTTGCGCACGGCGGCGCGTCCGGCCGCCTTGCACAGCGCATCCGGATCGAGCGCCAGCACCTCGGCCAGAACGTCGGGCGCTGCGGCTGCCGGTTCGGCCGGGGCAGCAGGGGTGGCGTCGTCCTGTCCGGCTGCCGGCCCGGCGCGCAGCCACAGCGCCGCCGCCAGGATATGCTTGCAGACCTCCGGAGCGGGACAGTCGCAGCGCGCGAAGGCCGGCCCGCGCCCGTCCACCGCGACGCGCTGGCCGTCGGCGCGCACCGCGCCGCCGGTCTCGCCAGGGGGCTCGTCCCAGGCCACCTTGCCGGCCTCGACGTCCTTCACGGCGCGCCGCAGCAGACCGCCGCTGCCCAGTGCGGCCAGGGCCTCGTCACCGAAATTCCGGTACACCGCCTGCCAGTTCATGATCGTGCGCGCCCCATGTCAGCCCATCACCTCGGCCAGCCATTCGGCAAAGCGGGTGGGCGTCAACGCCGCCACCTGCATGCCGCGGTCCGCCAGCCGCTGCGCCATCGCGCGGTCGTAGACCGGCAGGGCGGCCTGGTCCAGGGCCGCCAGCCCGAGCAGCTTCACGCGCGACTCGGCCAGGCGGCGCACGCTGGCCAGCATGGCGCCCGGCGGCGCCCCATCCTCGAAATCGCTGACCAGTGCCAGCACGGTGCGCTGGGGCGACTGCACCAGCTGCTCGCAATAGCGCAGCGCGCGGCCGATGTCGGTGCCGCCGCCCAGCTGCACGGTCAGCAGCACCTGCACCGGATCGTGCGCCATGTGGCTCAGGTCGACCACATTGGTGTCGAACAGCACCAGTCGCACGCGCACCGCGGGCAGGCTCGAGAGGATGCCGGCCACGATCGCGCTGTACATCACCGAGTCCAGCATCGAGCCGCTCTGGTCGACGCATAAAATCACGTCCCAGGGCAGGTGGCGCTTGATGCGGGCATTGAAGCGCGGCCGCTCGATCAGCAGCCTGCCGCTGGACGGGTCGTAGTGGCGCAGGTTGGCGCGGATGGTGGCGCGCCAGTCGAAGTTCTGGCTGCTCCTGAGCTGCGACTGGCGGAAGCGGTCGCGCCGCCCCTGCAGCGCGTTCACGAATTCGCTGCGCAGCGTGCGCGTGATGTCCTCGACCACCTTGCGGATCACGCTGCGTACGGCATCCAGCATGGCGCCGCTCAGCCGGCCGCGCATCTGCAGCAGGGTGCGCGCCAGTGCCTGGTTCGGTTCCAGCGACAGCAGGGTGGCCGGATCGTTCAGCAGCTCCGACAACTGGTAACGGTCGAGGGCGTGGCCCTGGATCCGTTCGTACACCTCGCGCGGGAACAGCTTGCGGGTGCGCTCCAGCCAGTCGAGAGCGCGGACCTGGCTGGGATCGAGGGAGCCGCCCTGGCCGCGTTGCCGCCCGGGACCCAAACGCAAGCCCCTGCCTTCGTACTCGCGCCCGTACAGGTAGTCGAGCGAAAGATCGAGCTCGCGGTCGCGCTGGTCCTGCAGGGCGTCGTCCAGCTGCTCGCCGGCGTAGCGTCCGAGCACCAGGCGCCAGCGGCGCGCCGCGTCCTTGCCGCTCATGGCGCCCCTCCCGTTGCCCAGTCGGTCAAGCCATCGCGCGCCAGGCATTCGGCCAGCGCCAGCTGCAGTGCGCTGCCGGCCGCCAGGTCCGCTTCCGAGATCGCGTAATGCGCCTCGGCCAGCGAGGCGTCGAGCCCGGCATGGGTCTGCGCCAGCACCCCGGCCAGGCGCGCCGTTTCCTGCGGCTTGAGCTGGGCGAAGGCCAGGCGCAGGTCGGGCAGGTGGGCGATGAAGGTCTGCTCGTCCCAGGCATCGAGGATGCGGTCGAATTCCTGGCGCAGGCGTGACAGGGTCAGCAGCAGCTCGGGCGCGGCCGCCATCATGCCGGACAGCGCCCGCACCGCCTGCCCGGCGCTGGCCCCGGGGCCGAAGTGCGGCAGCAGGGCGGCGCCCAGCGTCTCTTCATCCCAGGCGCCGTCGAGGAACAGGAGGGCGCCGGCGGCGCTCGCCACCGCCGGCGCGCCGTCCACCTGCGCGAGGCGCTCCAGCGCGGCGATCCACGGTTCCGGCGCCAGCAGCTCCGGCAGGGCGCGAACGAAGGCGCGCAGCGAGACCAGGCTGCGCACGGCATCGAGGTCCTGGCCTTCCCCGGCCTCGGCCAGGCGTGGCAGCAGGTAGAGGGCGGCCGTCCAGGCGCGCAGCAGCAGCGCGCCCAGTTCCGGGCTGTCCTGCATGCCCAGCGGGGCGCGCGCACGGCGCAGGCTCAGGAGCTGGTGCGCGCACTCGATGACCGAGGCCGGATCCGGATCCTCGTCCAGGTGCCTGGCGAGCAGGGACAGCAGGGCCGGCACCTGCGGGTGCAGGCCGATCACGCAGGCGCGGGTGAGCAGGCGCACGGCGGCGCTGGCCGAGCGCGCCTGGCCCTGGTCCGCCAGCGCCGCCTGTTCGCGCCGCAGCCTGGCGAGGGCGGCCGCCGCCAGGGTCGGACCCAGCGCGGCCAGCTCGATCAGGCGCGCTTCGACCAGCGGGGTCCAGGCCACTTCCCATTCCTCGATCAGGAGTTCGAGCCCGCTGCCGGCAGCGAAGTCGGGGCCGGATCGCCAGCGGCCCGGGGCGCAGCCGAGGTAGTCCATCAGGTGCAGGAAGCGGCTGCGCTGGCGGTGCCGCGCCTTGCGGTAGAGGTCGAGGCGCACGGTACGCGGGCTGCTGTCGTCCAGGCGCAGCCCATGCAGGCCCGCCTGGCGGCGGGCGTCCTCCAGCAGCGGCGGCGAGCCGCTCGAGGGCGGGATGTCGCCCAGCGCGCTGCCGCCGAAGAAGCGGCGCAGGTCGGCGGCGAAACCGGCCGTGCCCTCGTCGGCGGCGCCCTTCACGAAACAGGAGCGGACCGCATCCAGCACGTCCTCGCGCCCCGGCCCGGCATGCCCGCGCAGCGCCGCCAGGCGCGTGGCCTGGAGCAGCGCGGCCTGCGCGTCGGCGGTCGAGAGTTGTTCGGCCAGGCCCTGCTCGCGGGTGCGGCGCGCCAGCCGGGTGAGGGCCTCTGCCGCGACCGCGTGCAGGTCGGGTGCGCCGCCGGCGGACCGGGCGCTGTCCCAGACCCACTGGTGCCAGGCCGGCGAGGGCATGCCGGCCGCGTAGCCGTTCAGGGCGTCGAGCCGGTCGAAGCTGTAGCGTATCAACCAGTCGCGCGCCGGCGGGACCCCTGCCTTTTTCGCGCGCGCTGCCTTGGCGGGCGTTGAAGCGGGATCGGCTTCGGCCAGCATCTGCTGCAGGGCGATCGTATGAAAGCCGCCGCTCACCACGACGATCGGGCCGGCCGCGGCGCTGTCCGGCAGGGCGTGGCGGCGTGCGCGGTGCTCGCGGATGCGGGCGGCCATGTGGCGCTCGCGCGGCAGGCTGCCTTCCGCTTCCAGCACTTCCGGCTCGTAGTCGGCGCGCGCCATCGCGCAGTAGGCGAACACGTCGGCGAACAGGCCGCGCCAGTCGCGCAGGCCGGCGGCCGGGCGCAGTTCGAACAGGTGGTCCCACAATTCGTCCTGGTCGCGGCAGCCGCTGGCCGCCGCCAGCGCCTTCAGGTAGGCGCTGTGCGCCAGGTAGCGTTCCGCCATCAGGCTGGCCGCGCCGTCCTGGGCGCCGTCTTCCGCGCCATGGCGGCGGCCGGGTGCGTCCCAGGGCAGGTCGATGAAGGCGGTGGCGGCGCCCAGCTCCGGCGCCAGGCGCAGCGCGATCCATTCCGGGCTGTAGTCGCAGAAGGGGAAGAAGGCGCTGTGCGCGGGCGGCAGCTCGCCGCCGTCCTCGCCGGCCTCGGCGTCGCGCGGCGTGGCCTGGGCCTGGCTGAGGATCGCCACCGGCGGCCGCGTGCGTGCATCCTGCAGCAGCGGCAGCAGGGCGTCGAAGCTGTCCGGGCCTTCGATCAGGATGGCGGACGGGCGCAGCTCGCGCAGCATTGCCTGCAGGGCCAGCGCGCAGGCCGGGCTGTGGTGGCGCACCGGGACGAAATACAGCTCGTCCATGCGCAGCCGCGCCAGGCCTTCCCTGACGGGCTCCGGCAGTGCCGCATGCGCCGCGAAGCCGCTCATCCCCACAGGCCGGCGGCCGCCTCGTGGAAGGCTTTCCAGGTGTCGTCGCGGCGCGCCCGTTCGCGCACCACCGTGTCGAAGTAGTGCTGCACACGCTTGATGTCGTCGGCGCCGTCCTTGGTCAGCACGCCCTGAAGCTGGTTGGCCAGTTCGCGCGGCGTGAGCCGCCCGCCGCCGAGGTAGCGCGCCTCGAGGGCGGCGGCGTAGGCGACGTTGACGGCTTCGGCGGTCGACATCACGGTGTCCGGCGTGCGGATCGGCGTGCCTTCGCGCGTGCTGCCCGAGCGCAGTTCCTGGAACACGGTGACCAGCAGGCCGACCACGTCGCGTTCCAGGCGGGTGGCAACCCCGGCGCCGTCGAGGTCGCGCTGGACCTGGGCCATGATCAGCTCGACCTCGAAGGCGTGGTCGCGGATCGGGCGTACGGTCTCGAAATTGAAGCGGCGCTTGAGTGCCGAGGACATCTCGTGCACGCCGCGGTCGCGCAGGTTGGCGGTGGCGATCACGTTGAAACCGCGCCGCGCGTGCACGCGGCCGGCCTCGCCCAGCTCCGGCACCATCAGCTGCTTTTCCGACAGCAGCGAGATCATCACGTCCTGGATCTCGGGCGGGCAGCGGGTGATCTCCTCGAAGCGCACCAGCTTCCCTTCGCGCATGGCGGTGTACATCGGCGAGGGCACCAGCGCACGCATGCTCGGCCCCTCGGCCAGCAGCAGGGCGTAGTTCCAGGCGTAGCGGATGTGGTCTTCGGTGGTGCCGGCGGTGCCCTGGATGGTCAGGGCCGAGTCGCCGCTGATGGCGGTGGACAGCAGCTCCGACAGCAGGGACTTGGCGGTTCCCGGCTCGCCGACCAGCATCAGGCCCTGGTGGCCCATCAGGGTGACGATGGCGCGGTCGACCAGCGGGTCGTCGCCGTAGAACTTGCGGCCGACCTGGAGCGCCGGATCGCCGAGGATGAAGCGGCGCACCGCGCGCGGCGACAGGCGCCAGCCTTCCGGACGCGGATCCTGGTCGTGGGCGCGCAGCCGTTCGAGTTCGTCGCGGTAGCGGACTTCGGCGCTGCTGCGCAGGGCGTCCGCTTCGCCCGGGGCGGGGGTGGTCTGGATCATCTTGCTCAGTGTCCTCAGTGTTCTCTACCAGGGCATCTTGCGTTCCCACTCCGGATCGAAGGCGCAGGAAGCGGCCACCGTGTGGTAGTCGCCCCAGGCCTCGGCCAGCAGGATGGGTGGAACCTTGTCGAGCTGCAGCGGACCGTGGCCCGAACGCGCGGACAGCGGCAGGAAGCTCAGGGATTTCAGGGCGGCCGGCATGTTTTCCTCGGGAAGCTGGCTGCCGGAGAATTCGATCGCCACGCGAATGCCGATCGCGGCGAAGTCCTTGGTGTACTCGAAGAACACGCCGCCGTCCTCGGCCGAGCCGCGCTGGTAGCCCAGCTTGCCGAAGGCATTGCGCAGCGTGAAGGTGTCGCTGGTCCAGCCCAGGCGGTCGCCGATCTGCGTGCTGCCGGCGTCGAACGACGGCAGGCGGCGTGCGAGCTGGTCGAACAGCGGCGCCACTTTGTAGTCCTTGAAGTGGGCCTGCCAGGCATGCACGCTTTCTTCGTCCAGCATGCTCGCGTGCGCCAGCGCCACCCGTGCGTCCGCGGGCAGCGCGACCTCGTCGTCGGCGGCGTCGATCAGGCTGCCGTCCTCGCTGGGACGGAACAGCACGGCGGCCCGGCCATCGTCGCCGAGCCGCGCCCACAGCAGGCGCTGCGCCAGGCGGCCGACGATCGGGTGGCGGCGGATGAATTCTTCCCACTCGGCGGCCGGCCAGGCGCGGCCCGCGCACATGGCTTCGTACAGGCGCGCCTGCTGCAGGTCGAGCACCTGCTTGAGCTCCTTCTTGCTGGCCGAGAGCTGCTGCTTGCCTTCCTTGATCGCCTCGGGCGGATCGTCCTGGCGCGCGGCCGGCAGCGCGGCGACGGACTTGCCCTCGCTGTTGCGCAGCGCCAGCCTGAGACCGGCGTCCAGCACCACCGTGTAATCGCGCGCGCCGTAGCGGAGCGTCATCCGGCCGGACTCGTCCAGGCCGGCGGTGGGCACCGTGCGGTCGGCCAGTTCGTCCTGGGTCCAGCCATTCCGTTCGGCGATGCGGACCACCAGGTCGCGCGCCTTCTGCTGCACCGAGGCCGTGCGGTAGCGCCGCGCCACCGCGAGCATCAGCTGGATCACCGCCGGCTCGCGCGATACCGCGGCCGCTTCGAGCATCGCCTCGATCTGGGCGCGGCGCGGATAATGGTCGCGCATGTATTGCTGGATGGCGGCGACGATCTCGTGGCCCGGGGCGCCGAAACTGAGCGCCAGGATGCCTTTCTCGCCGATCGCGCTGCCCAGGTATTCGGCCAGCTTCTCGCGCTTGAGCTCCTCGAACACCTGCTCCGGCGTCAACTTGCCCTGGGCCTCGTAGAACTGCGGGTACTGTTTCGCGCACTGCTGGTAGTACTTGTGTCGCGCCGGCGCTTCGCGGGCGGCGTGGTCCATCGCTTCGTCGAGCGGCGGATGACGGGTGTCGCGCGCGATGAACTGCAGCAGCATGAAGCGGCCGAGGGCGGCGCGGCTGGCCGGGTCGAACAGGCCGAGATAGCGCTCGAGCAGGGCGTTCGCGGCCGGCTCCTTCAGCTTGGCGGCCAGGATCACCCACCAGCGCACGATCTCGGGATCGACCGGGCTGCCGTCCCGCCAGGCGCAGGCGGGCAGCTGTTCGAAGGGGAACCACGCCAGGCCGGCCGGCGGTTTCGCCTTCAGGCCCTTGCGCGCCTGCTTGAGGAGGACCTCGGGCGCCAGCCGCGGCGACAGGTCCTGGCCGAGTTTTTCCAGCGCCGTCATCAGCTCGGCGCTGACGGTCTCGCGCGTCTCCTTGTCGAGCGCCGCGTTCAGGGCCGGAATGGAAGCGCGCAGCAGGCCATTGCTGTCGCCGAGCCGCGCCAGCCAGCGCGCCGCCTCGATGCGCACCTCCTGGCGGTTCGACGCCAGCGCATCGATCACGCGCCGGCCGATATCCGGCAGCCTGTCCAGCACGCGCTGGGCGGCCAGGCGGTGGGTCTTGCCCTCGCCGAGCGCGAGTTCCATCACGCGCGGCAGCCAGCGCGCCGGCAGCACCGGGAAGGTGGCCAGCACCGACAGCGTGTGGCCGAGGTCAAGCCCGGCGTAGCGTTCGCGTGCGGCCTGCGCCGTCATGCCCAGTCCTTCGTCGATCAGCGCCGGATACTGGGCCAGGCAGGGCCAGATCCGGTCGGGCGGGAGCACCGCCTGCGGCAGCATCTGCGGGTCCCAGCTCTGCTGCAGGCAGCGCGCGGCGAAGGTGCCCGGCTCGAAGCCGCAGCGCACCGCCGCTTCCTCGATCCGGCGCAGGTCGACCTGGGCAGGGTCCTGGCGCCGCAGCCAGGCCTGGAAGTGCGGATGGGCCCAGGCATTGTGGCCGTGGCGGCCGTGGCGCTGCCAGCGCAGGGCCTGGAGCAGGCCATAATCGGCGCGGCCCTCGAGCCGTCCGCCGAAGGCCAGGGTCTCATCGACGCTGGGGTTGAGCAAGACCTCGGCGCCCTTGGCCTCGCCGTTCAGGGCCTGCAGCGCGGCGCGCAGGTGATGCTCGCCGAGCGTGAGGTAGGTGGCGTAATGCCTGCGCTGCCAGCGGAGCTCGTGTTTCGAGGTCTTGGCGGCGGCCGCCTCGGCCTCGGCGGCGCGCTTGAGCTGCTCGGTCAGCTGGACCCGGTTCTCCAGCAGGAGATCGAAGGCATCCTCTCCCAAGCGGGTTTCCTCGAAGGGCGGGAGCGGCGGCGGTTCGGGCAGCTCGACTTCGGCGGCATCGCTGGCGGCGTGGATGCGCGACAGGGCGGCGCGGATCGCCTGTTGCGCCGGCTTGCTCGCTTCCTGCTCCAGCGCGGCTTCGAGGATGGCCGCAGCGGCGGGACCCTGCAGGCGCGCCAGGGCGTCGGCGGCATTCGCCCGCTCTTCCCCCGAGCCGCTGCGCAGCACGGCGTCGAGCAGGCCAGCGGCCTGGTCGCGGTCGATGGCGTCCAGATGCCGGGCCGCGGCCGCGCGCACGGTCTTGCTGTCGCCCACGGCCAGGCGCACCAGCAGCGCCGCGTAGCGCTCGCGCAGGGAGACGCTGCCGCCGATGCGATTGGCGAGCAGCACCTTGCCGGATGCCGACAGCGCCTTTGCCGTGGAAGCCACGTCGTCCGGATGCGCCAGCATGTAGTCGTCCAGCGCGCCGGGCGCCAGCAGGCGCTTGTAGACCTCGTCGAGGTGGTAGGAAGAGACTTCGCGCCGCTCGAACACGACTGGCAGCGCCATCGCGGCCGGCAGGCCGGCGTCATCGAGCAGGGCGCGCAGGAGGCGCACGTCCCAGGCCGGACGCTCGGGTTTCGCCCGCTGGCCGGCATGCGTGTCGATCGAGGCCGCCAGCGCATCGTTCAGCAGGTATTGCAGCCAGTCCGGCGCGCTCGATCCCGTGCGGTCCAGGTGCTGGCCGCGGTCGGCCGCCTCCAGCACCTTGCCCAGGCGCGCCAGCAGCGCCACGACACCCGGCTCCAGCGTGAGCCGCTCGTACAGTTCGTTGCGCGCCGCCAGTCCGGACTTGATCTTCGACTGCACCTCGGCGCCATGGCCATGGCCATGCCAGCCCCAGTACAGGCGCCCGGGCGAACCGAGCAGGATGCCGGCGCCGGGCGCATGCGCCTGCAGGTCGAGCAGCACCGCCTCGTCGGCGCCCTTGGCGACAAAGGCCGCGGCGCGCGTGGCCAGCGCCGGATCGATCTCGGCCAGGCCGGCAAGGCCGCGGCCGATCAGGCCGGCGTCGGAAGACAGGAAATTGATGGCGCTATCGAGGGCGCCGAGCAGGGTCTTGAACATGGCGTTGGCGGACGAAGGGACTGCCCATGCTGCCATGGAATGGCAAGAAAAACAATATTGTTCAGCCTGCACGCGTCTTTCGGCGCCGAACCGTGTTCATCATTTTCATCAAATCGTTCTACCATGGGGGCTGGCACACCACCTCAGCCGCCGAACCGGCGAAAGGATTCAGAGCATATGGACGAACCCCAGGAAATCAATGGCACACGGCGCGGACTCCTGATCGCCGGCGCCGTCGGCGCGACCGCGGCGGCGCTGCCGGCCGGCGCGCACGCCCAGACCCCGGGCGCAAGCGCGTCGCAGGCGGCGTCGACCCCGGCCCCGGTCACGGCCAGGGTCGCGCTGCGCGTGAACGGCCAGCGCTACGAGAAGGACGTCGATACCCGCACCACTTTGCTCGACCTGCTGCGCGAACACCTGCAGCTGACCGGCACCAAGAAGGGCTGCGACCAGGGACAGTGCGGCGCCTGCACCGTGATCGCGGACGGCCGCCGCATCAATTCCTGCCTCAGCCTGGCGCTGATGCACGAGGGGTCGGACGTCACCACCATCGAGGGCCTCGGCACGCCGGACCGGCTGCATCCGCTGCAGGCGGCCTTCGTGAAGCACGACGGTTACCAGTGCGGCTACTGCACGCCGGGCCAGATCTGCTCCGCCGCGGCGATGCTCGAAGAAGTGAAGCAGGGTATTCCGAGCCACGTCACAGGCGACCTGAATGCGCGCCCGCTGCTGTCGCCGATGGAGATGCGCGAGCGCATGAGCGGCAACATCTGCCGCTGCGGCGCCTATTCGAACATCATGGACGCCATCGGCGAAGTCGCCGGTGCCAAGAGCGCGGGAGGCGAGGCATGAGAGCGTTCACCTATCAGCGCGTGCACACGCCGGCGGAAGCGGCGTCCGCGGCGGCCGGCAGCACGAATGCGCGCTTCATCGCCGGCGGCACCAATCTGCTCGACCTGATGAAGCTGGAGATCGAAACGCCGGCCCACCTTGTCGATGTCAACGGCATCGGCATGGACCGCATCGAGCCGACCGGCGACGGCGGCCTGCGCGTCGGCGCCCTGGTGCGCAACACCGACCTCGCGGCCGATCCACGTGTGCGGCGCGACTACGCCGTGCTGTCGCGGGCGCTGCTGGCCGGGGCCTCGCCGCAGCTGCGCAACAAGGCGACCACCGCCGGCAACCTGCTGCAGCGTACGCGCTGTCCCTACTTCTACGATACCAACCAGCCCTGCAACAAGCGCCGGCCGGGCAGCGGCTGCTCGGCGATCGGCGGTTTCAACCGCCACCATGCCATCGTCGGCACCAGCGAGGCCTGCATCGCCACCCACCCGAGCGACATGGCGGTGGCGATGCGGGTTCTGGACGCCGGTGTCGAGACCGTGCGCGCGGACGGCAGCCGGCGCACGATCCCGATCGCCGATTTCCACCGCCTGCCGGGAGACACCCCGCACATCGAGCATGTGCTCATGCCGGGGGAACTGATCACCGCGGTGACGCTGCCGAAACCGGTCGGCGGCCGGCACTTCTACCAGAAGGTGCGCGACCGCTCCTCGTATGCGTTCGCACTGGTGTCGGTCGCGGCCATCGTCCAGCCGGACGGCAGCGGCAGGCTGGCCCTGGGCGGCGTCGCGCACAAGCCCTGGCGCCTGCCCGCGGCCGAACAGCTGCTGCCGCGCGGCGGCCGGGCGGTGACGGAACAACTGCTGGCCGGCGCCCGCGTCAGCCAGGACAACGCATTCAAGCTACCCCTCGTGCAGCGCACGATCGACGGCTTGCTGCTCGAGGCAAGGAGGACCTGAGATGAAATTCACGACTGCCGCCGGCACCAATCCGATCGACCGCCTGAAGGTCGTCGGCCGGCCCACGGACCGCATCGACGGGCCATTCAAGACGACCGGCACCGCGCCCTATGCCTACGAGCAGAACAGGGCCATTCCCGACGCCGCCTACGGCTACGTGGTCGGCGCCGCCATCGCCAAGGGCCGCATCGTCTCGATGGACATCGGTGCCGCGAAACGCGCGCCGGGCGTGCTCGCCATCGTGACGGCCGACAGCGCGGGCAAGCTGGGCAAGGGCAAGTTCAACACCGCCAGGCTGCTCGGCGGGCCGGAGATCGAGCACTACCACCAGGCCGTGGCGCTGGTGGTGGCCGAGACCTTCGAACAGGCGCGTGCCGCGGCCGCGCTGCTGAAGATCGAGTATGCGAAGGGCAAGGGTGAATATGACCTGGCCAAGGCCAAGGGTGGGGCGAAGCTGGCGAAAAAGGAAGACAAGCCTGAAACCCGTACCGGCGATTTCAATGGCGCCTGGGCCGGCGCGCAGGTCAAGCTCGACGGCACCTATACCACGCCCGACCAGTCGCATGCGATGATGGAGCCGCATGCTTCGATCGCGAAGTGGGAAGGCGACAAGCTGACGCTGTTCACATCGAACCAGATGATCAACTGGGGCATGAAGGACCTGGCGAAGACGCTCGGCATCCCCGAGGAAAAGGTGCAGCTGGTCTCGCCCTATATCGGCGGCGGCTTCGGCGGCAAGCTGTTCCTGCGTTCGGAAGCGCTGCTGGCGGCGCTCGGCGCGAAGGCGGCCAGGCGGCCCGTCAAGGTCACCTTGCAGCGCGCCCTGATGTTCAACAATACCACCCACCGCCCGGCCACCATCCAGCGCATCCGCATCGGCTGCACGCGGGAGGGACGGATCACGGCGATCGCGCACGAGAGCTGGTCGGGCGACCTGCCGGGCGGCCAGCCCGAAACGGCCGTCAACCAGACCCGACTCCTGTACGCGGGACCGAACCGCTACACGGCGCTGCGCCTGGCGGTGCTCGACCTGCCGGAGGGCAATGCGATGCGCGCGCCGGGCGAGGCCCCGGGCATGATGGCGCTGGAGATCGCAATGGACGAGATGGCGGAAAAGCTGAAGATGGATCCGGTCATGTTCCGCATCATCAACGACACCAGCGTCGACCCCGAAAAGCGCGAGCGCAAGTTCTCGCAGCGGCGCCTGGTCGACTGCCTGCGCCAGGGCGCCGAACGCTTCGGCTGGAACAAGCGCAATCCCGTGCCAGGGCAGGTGCGCGACGGGCGCTGGCTGGTCGGCTACGGCATGGCCTCGGCCTTCCGCAACAACATGGTCATGACCTCGGCGGCGCGGGTGCGCCTGGAGCGCGACGGCAAGGTGACGGTGGAGACCGACATGACCGACATCGGCACCGGCAGCTACACCATCATCGCCCAGACCGCGGCCGAGATGATGGGCCTGCCGCTCGACCAGGTCGTGGTGCGGCTGGGCGACTCGAACTATCCGGTGTCGGCCGGCTCGGGCGGGCAGTGGGGCGCCAACAGTTCGACCGCCGGCGTGTATGCGGCCTGCGCCAGGCTGCGCGAGATGGTGGCGCAAAAGCTCGGGCTCGACCCGGCGACCGCCGAATTCACGGATGGGCAGGTGTCGGCAGGCGGTAACAGCATACCGCTGCGCCAGGCGGCCGAGGGCGGCGAGCTGAATGCCGAGGACAAGATGGAATATGGTGACCTCGACAAGAAATTCCAGCAGTCGACCTTCGGCGCCCACTTCGTCGAGGTCGGGGTCGATGCCGTCACCGGCGAAGTCCGCGTGCGGCGCATGCTGGCCGTGTGCGCCGCCGGCCGCATCCTGAATCCGAAATCGGCGCGCAGCCAGGTGATCGGGGCGATGACCATGGGTGTCGGCGCGGCCCTGATGGAAGAACTGGTGGTCGACCAGCGCATCGGTTGCTTCATCAACCACGACCTGGCCATGTACGAGGTGCCGGTGCATGCCGACATCCCGCACCAGGAGGTGGTCTTCCTCGACGAAACCGACCCGCTCTCCTCGCCGATGAAGGCCAAGGGCGTGGGCGAACTCGGTATCTGCGGGGTCGGGGCGGCGGTCGCCAACGCGATCCATAACGCCACCGGCGTGCGGGTGCGAGACTACCCGATCACGCTCGACAAGCTGTTGTCGAAACTGCCGACCGTGGCGTAGGCGCAACCGGCGGCGAGAGAATCGCCGCCATGTGACTTTTGGAGAGCATCTGGGCGGGCAGGGATAGTAGTATGACGAGCGTCAACCCAACGGAGTCGAATGTCATGCTCACCGTCGAA
This sequence comes from Massilia sp. WG5, assembly GCF_001412595.2. NCBI lineage: Bacteria > Pseudomonadati > Pseudomonadota > Betaproteobacteria > Burkholderiales > Oxalobacteraceae > Massilia > Massilia sp. WG5. The sequence continues at coordinate 716,050 of NZ_CP012640.2, read as the reverse complement.
ACCCTGGACCGCCCCGAGGCGGCAACCGATGAATGGCTGCGCCTGGGCGTGCGCATCGTCGTCAGCGGGCGCGACGGCGCCAACAGCCAGGCCGTGCTGCAGCAGGTGCTGGCCCTGTTCTGGCCGAGCGCCGAACTGTACGACTTCTACGCCACGCCCTATCCGCGCCTGCCGGAAGCGACGGTGCTGCGCATCGCCTTCGACCTGCCGGCCTCCTATGCGGCGGGCGTGAGCGGGATCGTGCAGAGCATCGGCGGCTCCGGCTGGACCGTCGACATCTATGAAGACGGCGAACAGGCCGCCTGCTGGAAACCGGAACACGGCGCCTTGCGGCCGCTGTGCGAGCACTTCCATTCGGCCGAGATCAACCTGATTCCTTCGTCCCACCTGGCGGCGTTCCGCAAGTCGGCCGGACCGCGCCTGCTCCAATAAGGCTGCCCGGCGAGCATGCGATGAGCTGGCAAACCACCATCGAGATCGCCACCGCCGGGCGCGGCACGCGCGACATCACCGCCGCCGTCGCCGAGGCAGTGAGCGCATCCGGCCTGCGCTGCGGGCTGGCCCACATCTTCGTGCAGCACACCAGCTGCTCGCTGACCATCACCGAGAACGCCGATCCCGACGTGCGGCGCGACCTCGAGACCGTGATGGCGCGCCTGGCGCCCGACGGCGACCCGGCCTACCGCCACGATGCCGAGGGCCCCGACGACATGGCGGCCCATGCCCGCAGCATGCTGAGCGCCACCGGCCTGAGCGTACCGGTCGGCGGCGGCCGCCTGCTGCTCGGCACCTGGCAGGGCATCTACCTGTGGGAACACCGCACGGCGCCGCACCGGCGCCGGATCGTCATCACCGTCCTTGGTGACTGAGGTGCAAGCCGGCTTGTTCTGCATCCCCGCGGAAATTGTTCTATAGTTAAGGCAACTATTCGGGAGCAAATGGTATGAGCTGGACTTCGGTGTCCTCGGCTGGCGGCGGCCACGCCAACGAGGACCATGTGTTGGTTTTCGAGCGCGGGCAGCTGGACGACATCGTGGTGCTGGACGGCGCCACTTCGGTCGCGGGCCGGCACTACATCGACCAGGACCAGGGCGACGTGGCCTGGTTCGTGCAGCGCTTCGGCGCCGCCTTCGGCCGGACCCTGGCCGCCCACAGCCCCCAGGAACAGGCGGTGCGCGCGGCGCTGGACGAGGTCCGTGCCGATTTCCACGAACGCACGGCTGGACTGGCCGTACCGATGTATGCCTGGCCGATCGCGGCCATGACCTGGATCCGCATTCTGCGCATGCCGGGGCAGGCCGCGCCAGAACTGATCGTCTACTGCCTCGGCGACTGCAAGACCCTGCTGCTGCGCCCGGACGGCAGCGTGCAGGACCTCGACCCCTGGGTGAATCCGCAGGAGGCGGTGCTGCAGGACGCCATCGCCGCGCTGGCGCGGGACGGCGTGGTCGATCCTGCCGCGCGGCGCGAGCGCCTGCTGCCCATGCTCAGGCGCCGCCGCGAGGAACAGAACACGGCGCCGATGCCGCAGTCGCTGTGCCTGGCGCCGGCCGGTCCCTTCGCGGCGCGCCGCTATTCGCTGCGGGCCGAAACCGGCTCGCTGTTGCTGGCGATGACGGACGGCTTCTACCGGCTGGTCGATCCCTACGGCCTGCGCAGCGACGCCAGCCTGGCCCAGGATTGCGTGCGCTTCGGCCTGGACGGCATGCTGGCCGCGCTGCGCGCCCACGAACGGGCGGCCGGCGCCGGCACCGGCATGGCGGTCAAGCAGGCCGACGACGCCTCGGCCGTGGCCTGGCGTTTCGATTGACCCGCAAATCACGGAAGGAGCACGGCGATGGACGAGCAAAGCCAGCAGGACCTGATCGACCGCTACCTGGCGGCCTATAACGCCTTCGACATCGAGACCATGCTGGCCCAGCTCGATCCGGCGGTCCGCTTCGAGAATTATTCGGGCGGCCAGCTGACCGCCGAGGCCAGCGGCATCGACGCCTTCCGGCGCCTGGCCGAGCAGTCGAAACTCCTGTTTTCGGAGCGCGAGCAGCGCATCGTCGGCCTGGTGCGCGAGGACGGCGCGGTGGTTGCCGACATTGCCTGGCGCGGCCGGCTGGCTGCCGGTGTCCCGGACGGTCCGGCGGCCGGCACCCTGCTCGAGATGCGAGGCCGCTCCGAATTCGGTTTCGGCGCGGGCGGCATCGTCAGGATCGTCGACCGCAGCTGATCCGCGCCGGGCCCCGGCTGCGGCTAGCGCGTGCGCGGTCCGTGCTGGCGCAGGGCGGCCAGCAGCAGGCCGGCGTCCGCCGGCTTGACGAAATGATGGTCGAAGCCCGCCTGGCGCGTCAGTTCGCGGTCGCCTTGCTGGCCGTAGCCGGTCAGGGCGATGTAGAGGGCGCCGCGGCAGGCCGGCTGCGCGCGCAGGCGGCGCGCCAGCTCGTAGCCGTCCATGCCGGGCATGCCGATGTCGAGGATGAAGGCGTCCGGCGCGGCCGCCGGCGCCGCCGCCAGGGCGCTGCGCGGATCGCTGAAGCTCTCGACCTTGTGACCGGCCGCGGCCAGCAGGGCGGCCAGCATGGTCACGGCATCGATATTGTCGTCGACCAGCATCAGCGACAGCGGGGCGCCGGCGCTGGCCGCACCGCCATCCGCTGCGCCGCCGCCGGCGCCGTCGCCGCACACAGCCAGCGGCAGTTCGACGGCGAAGCGGCTGCCATGTCCGGGGCCGTCGCTGTGCGCCTGGATCTGGCCGCCGTGGGCCAGCACGATGGTGCGCGCCAGCGCCAGGCCCAGCCCGAGGCCGCCCTGGGCGCGGTCCGGCGTGCGTGCGCCCTGGGTGAACAGGTCGAACACATGCGGCAGCAGGCTGGCCTCGATGCCGCTGCCGTTGTCGGTCACCGCGATACTGGCGTGCGCGCCGCGGTGTTCCAGCGTGACCGCGATCCGTCCGCCGGCGGCCGTGTATTTGGCGGCGTTGGCCAGCAGGTTCGCGAACACCTGGATCAGGCGGGCGCGGTCGCCCAGCAGGACGGCGGATTCGCCGTCCGGTCCGAGCGCCAGCGAGAGCGCATGGCGGCGCGCCGTGATCAGCGGCTGCACCTGCTCGGCAGCGCTGAGGATCACGCTGCGCAGGTCGACGTCGATTTTCTCGTACTGCACCATGCCGCGCGTTACCCGTGAGACGTCCAGCAGGTCGTTGACCAGCGAGGTCATGTGGTCGACCTGGCGTCCGATCACGTCGGCGAAACTGCGCACCTTGGCGGGATCGGCCGACGCGATGCGCAGCACCTGGGCGGCGGCACTGATCGGCGCCAGCGGATTGCGCAGCTCGTGGGCCAGCATCGCCAGGAACTCGTCCTTGCGGCGGTTGGCGTCCTGCAGCGCGTCCTCGGCCAGCTTCTTTTCGTGAATATCGGTGTCCGTGCCCAGCCACTTGACGATGCGGCCGCCGGCGTCGCGCAGCGGCAGGGCGCGCGCCAGGATCCAGCGGTACTCGCCGCTGTGGTGGCGCAGCCGGTACGTCATCTCGTAGGGTTCGCCGCGCGCCACGCTGCGCTGCCAGATCTCGCGTCCGGCCTGGCGGTCGTCCGGATGCAGCACCGCCTCGGCCCAGCGGTCCCCCTCGACCTCGCCCGGGCGCAGGCCGACGAACTGGTCGAACTGGTCGTTGTGATAGTCGATGCTGCCGTCGGGCAGGGCGGTCCAGACCATCTGCGGCATCGCGTTGGTGATGGTGCGGAAGCGCTGCTCGCTGGCCAGCAGCTCGTCCTCGAACTGCTTGCGCTCGGTGACGTCGCGGGTGGTGCCGGCGACCGCTTCGACTTCGCCATCCGGCCCCAGCACCGGTACGAAGATGTAGTCGTAGAAGCGGCGCCCGAAGGTGCCGTTGAAGGGCACTTCGCCGCGGATCGGCCGTTTGGTGGCCTTGACCTGCTCGATTTCGCGGCCATGCATGTCGGCGTGCCAGTCGGGATAGCCCAGCTCCAGGCAGTTCTTGCCGATCGACTCGTCCCAGCTCTTGCCCCACATCTGCAGCAGGACCGCGTTGGCGTAGATGAAGCGGTGGTTCAGGTCGAACACGTAGACCAGGTCGGGCGTGGCCGACAGGATCGCTTCGTAAAGGCGACGCCGGCGCTCGGACTCGGCGGCCACCGCGGCCAGGCGCTGCTGGGCCAGCGCATCGCGCCGCTCGCTGTCGCGTTCGCGCAGGTGGCGCAGCACCACCAGCGCGGCGAGGTCGGAAAAATACGCGATGTCGTCGCCGAGGCGTGGGTCGGGGACGCAGGCCGCGCGGTGGTAGAAGGCGAGCGTGCCGATCACGCCGCCGCCCGGCGCATGCAAGGGGAAGGACCAGCAGGCATGGATGCCGTGGGCGCGGGCCAGGGGCAGCCAGGCCCCCATGCGCGGCTCGGCAGCGATGTCGTCGACGATCACGGCCTGGCGCAGGTGGGCGGCGCGGCCACAGGCGGCCTCGCCTTCGCCCACCGGCACCCGTGCGAGCGCGGCGGCGAGGCTGTCGTCCATCCCGATCGACGCGGCCAGCAGCAATTCGTCCTTGCCCGGCCCGGTCACGTAGATGGCCGCCATCGTCGCGTCGCCGGTCAGGCGGCAGGCGGCCTGCAGCAGGCTTGCGGTCAGGGTCCCGAAAGGCGCATCGCGCACGGCGAGGGCCAGGACGTCCTTCATGCTTTCGAGGTTCAAGCGTTCCTGCATCTTCCCACCGCCTGGCAATTATTCGAAGGAAACGATTCTAGCGCAGCTGCAGACGGGCAAAACCTTATATTTTGCGCATAGTTTGCCAAGACCTGTTGCGGGTGAACGACGTGGCTGTATGCGCTGGAACAATGCATATGGATTCAGCGCACCATTCGTGTCGCGGGTTTTCCGGACTGCGTATTATCATTAAGGATACTCATCGCACAAGAAAGGGCTACCATGAACAAGGATAAAGGCTTCCGCCTCTCACGTCTTTCGGAACACAAGCAGCGCGCCCGCCGCGTCCGCATCGGCGTCGTGCTCGTGCTGTGTGCGTTGCCTGTGGCGATGGCCCTGGCAAAATCCACCCTGGGCATCGTCCAGACCGCGCCGCTCTGACGCCATGAAGGCTTCCCCACACGTTCAGGACCAGGGCAGCCTCGCCAGGGAACTGGGCCGTGCCCTGCTTGGCGCCGGCGCGATCCTGCTGGTGCCGCTGGTGGCGATGCGCTTCACGCGCGAAGTCGACTGGGGACCGCTCGATTTCGCCGTCGCCGCGATGCTGCTGGCCGGTATCGGCAGCCTCCATGTCCTGCTCACCCGCAAACTCCGCTCCGCGCCGCAGCGGCGCGCCATCGGCGGCGGCCTGCTGCTGGCCCTGCTGCTGCTGTGGGCGGAGCTGGCGGTCGGCATCTTCGGCAGCCCGATCGCCGGCAGCTGAGCCGTCCTTCCCTTACCCCGCCGGTTGCGCGCCGAAGCCGACCGCCAGGCGATTCCAGCTGTTGATCGCCGAGATGGCCAGGCTCAGGTCGACCATTTCCCGCTCGCTGAACTGTTCCCGCAGCGCCGCAAAGTCAGTGTCCAGTTCCTGCTGCCGGGCCAGCCGGGTCAGGGCTTCGGTCCAGGCCAGGGCCGCGCGCTCGCGTGGACTGAAGAAGGGTGTTTCGCGCCACACGGCCACCGCGTACAGGCGCCGTTCCGACTCGCCGGCCTGGCGCGCATCCCGTGAATGCATGTCGACGCAATAGCCGCAGCCATTGATCTGGGAAGCGCGCAGTTTCACCAGTTCGAGCAAGCTGTGCTCGAGACCGGATTCGCGGACATGATTTTTTCGACGCCGAGCAGGGCTTTGTAGGCGGCGGGCGAGGCTTTAGCAAAATCGAGGCGTTGCATGATGTTTTCTCCTTCAGGTGTGTGCTTGGCTTGCCTCCATTAGTCGAACGGGACGCCCGGTTTGTGACAGGGCCGATTAACTGTCACAATCCACTGAGCTGCCGCGTCTAATGGATATGGACACAAGCATCGACATCTTCCAGCGCCTGCGCCCGCGCCTGTTCGGCATCGCCTACCGCATGCTGGGCGTGCGCGCGGACGCCGAGGACATCCTCCAGGAAGCCTGGCTGCGCTGGCAGCACGGCGGCGCCGTCGAGGCCCGCAGTCCCGAAGCCTGGCTGGTCACCGTGGTCACGCGCCTGAGCATCGACCGGCTGCGCGGCGCCATCGCCGAGCGCGAACGCTACGTCGGCCCCTGGCTCCCGGAACCGCTGATCGGAGAAACCGCCGACCCGCCCGAGGCCGCGCTGGAAGCGGCCGGCGACATCTCGACCGCCTTTCTATTGATGCTGGAGCGCCTCGGGCCGGAAGAGCGCGCGGTGTTCCTGCTGCACCAGGTGTTCGAGTTCGACTACGGCGAACTCGCGGCGATGCTCGGCAAGACCGAGGCGGCCTGCCGCAAGATCCTGCAGCGTGCGCGCGAACGCGTGCGCGCGGCGCGGCCGCGCTTCGAGGTCGGGCGCGAGCAGCATCTGGCGCTGTTGGGCAGGTTCATCGAGGCTGCGCGCTCGGGCGTGCCGGAGCGGGTGCAGGAACTGCTGACCGCCGACGCCAGCTACATGGGCGACGGCGGCGGCAAGGTCAAGACCACCGTGCGGACGGTGCTGGGCGCGGAACGCGTCGCGCGCCTGGTGGTCGGCATCGAGCGCAAATGGACCGGGCAGGGCCGCCACCAGCTGATCTCGGTGAACGGCGCGCCCGGGCTGCTGACCTGGCGCGACGGCCAGCCGGATTCGGTCACCTCGCTGGATGTGCGCGACGGCCGCATCGCCGCCATCTACGTAGTGCGCAACCCGGACAAGCTGGGCTGCCTGTCCAGCCTGCGCCCGGCCGCGTCCCCTGAGCCTCAGCGGTGCGGCGCCGCCTTGTCGGTCGAGAAGGAATAGGGCGCGTCGGCCGCCGCCGTGCCGCGGTCCCGGTTCGGCTTGTCGGCCATGTCGAAGTCGAGCCGTGCGCCGTGCATCAGTTCGTCGTGCCCGATCCAGTTGCGGCTCACCGGCTTGCCGTCGATGCGCAGGGCGTTCACGTAGCGCCGCGCATCGCTGTTGCCGGGCGCGCGGATGGTCACGCTGCGGCCGTTCTCGAGGTGCAGCACGGCTTCGGGGAACAGCGGCGCACCCAGCGCATACTGCGGCACGCTCGGCGTGACCGGGTAGAAGCCCAGGCTCGAGAACACGTACCAGGCCGAGGTCTGGCCATTGTCCTCGTCGCCGCAATAGCCGTCCGGGGTAGCGCGGTACAGGCGGTTCATCACTTCGCGCGCCCAGTACTGGGTCTTCCACGGCGCGCCGGCATAGTCGTACAGGTAGATCATGTGCTGGATCGGCTGGTTGCCGTGGGCGTACTGGCCCATGCCGGCGATCTGCATCTCGCGGATCTCGTGGATTACCTGGCCGTAGTAGCTGTCGTCGAACACCGGCGGCAGGCTCCAGACCTGGTCCAGCTTGTCGACGAAGGCCTTGCGCCCGCCCATCAGGTCGACCAGGCCGGCCACATCGTGGAACACCGACCAGGTGTAATGCCAGCTGTTCCCCTCGGTAAAGGCGTCGCCCCACTTGAAGGGGTTGAACGGGGACTGGAAGCTGCCGTCGCGGTTCTTCCCGCGCATCAGGCCGGTCTCGCGGTCGAACAGCTTGCGGTAGTTGCGGGCGCGTTCGGCGTAGATCGCGATCTCGGACTGCGGCTTGCCGAGCGCCTTGCCGAGCTGGTAGATGGCGAAGTCGTCGTAGGCGTATTCCAGGGTGCGCGCGGCATTCTCCTTGAGCCCCGAGTCGTAGGGCACGTAGCCGAGGCGCTGGTAGTCCTCGACCCCGGCGCGGCCGACCGCTTCCATCGGTCCGGCATTGTTCGCGCCATGGACGACAGCCTGCCACAGGGTCTCGACGTCGTAGCCGCGCAGGCCTTTCAGCCAGGCTTCGGCCACCACCGAGGCCGAATTATTCCCGACCATGACGTTGGCGTAGCCGGGACTCGACCATTCGGGCAGCCAGCCGCCTTCCTTGAAATCGTTCGCCAGGCCTTCCTGCATCTCGCGGTTGATCGAGGGGTACATCAGGTTCAGGAAGGGGTACAGGGCGCGGAAGGTGTCCCAGAAGCCGGTGCCGGCGAACATCGTACCGGGCAGCACCTGGCCGTTGTAGGGGCTCCAGTGGACCGGCTTGCCGGCGGCATCCAGTTCGTAGAGCTTGTTCGGGAACTGCACCATGCGGTACAGGCTGGAATAGAAGGTGCGCTGCTGGTCGATGCTGCCGCCCTTGACCTCGACGCGGCCCAGCACCTCGTTCCAGCGTTTCGCCGCCTTGGCGCGGGTGGCGTCGAAATCGTCGTTGCCGATCTCGCGCGCCAGGTTGCGCTCGGCCTGTTCCAGGCTGATGAAGGAAGAAGCGACCCGCATGCCGACCTTTTCGCCGTCGGAGGTAGCAAAGCCGACGATGGCGCCGGCATGCTGCACCTTCGCCTCGGTGCTGCCTTCGATCAGCCGGTCGCCGTCCCACACTTCGCTGCTCTTGAAGGGCTTGTCGAACTGGATCACGAACCAGTTGCGGAAGTTCTGCAGCGGCTTGCCGGCGTGCCGGGTCGAATAGCCGACGATCCGGCGCTGCTCCGGCAGGATCTTCACGTACGAGCCCTTGTCGAAGGCGTCGATCACGACCCAGGCCTGGTCGGTCTTCGGGAAGGTGAAGCGGAACTGGGCCGCGCGTTCGGTCGGCGTGAGCTCCGCGGTGACGTCGCTGTCGGCCAGGTAGACCCGGTAGTAATCGGGCTTGGAGAGTTCGGCCTTGTGCGAGAACCAGCTCGCGCGTTCGTCCTGGGTGAAGCGCTTCCTGCCGGTGACCGGCATGACGGCGAACTGGCCGTAGTCGTTCATCCACGGCGAGGGCTGGTGGGTCTGCTTGAAGCCGCGGATCTTGTCGGCGTCATAGGTATAGGCCCAGCCGTTGCCCATCGCACCGGTCTGCGGCGTCCAGTAATTCATCCCCCAGGGCAGGGCGACGGACGGATAGGTGTTCCCGTTCGAGAGTTCGGGCTTGCTGGCCGTGCCCATCAAGGGGTTCACGTAATCCAGCGGCGCGGCCTGCGCCATACTGGCGGCGAGCAGGACGGCGATCGGCAGCAGATGGCGCATGCGTTCTCCTTGTTTTCTTGTACTTGTCATTGGTAGGCGGTCTGGGTGTAGGGGCGGGCGCGCTTGTCCTTGCCCCAGGCCGTGTTCGGGGTCGCCTGCATGGTGAACACCAGTTCACCGCCGGCCAGGATCTCTTCGTGGCGCAGGTAGCTGCGCGCCAGCGCCTGGCCGTTCAGGCTCACGCTGCCGACGTAAGGATTGGCCGCCGACAGGTTCCTGGCCAGGACCGTGAAGCGCTTGCCGTTCGGCAGGTTCAGCGTGGCGCGCTCGACGAAGGGCCGGCCGATCACATACTCGTTGCTGGCCGGCGCCACCGGATAGAAGCCCATCGCGGTGAACGCCAGCCAGGCCGAGGTCTGGCCGAGGTCGTCGTTGCCGGCCAGGCCGTCCGGCGCATCCTTGTACTGGCTGGCGACGATCTGGGCCAGCCGGCCCTGGGTCTTCCATGGCGCGCCGGCGTAGTTGTACAGGTAGGCCACGTGGTGCGAGGGCTCGTTGCCGTGTGCGTAGTGGCCGATCAGGCCGGAGATGTCTTCCATGTGGGCGTAGACGTTGGCGTCGATCCTGGCGTCGAACACCTGGTCGATCTTCGCCTGCAGGCCGGCGTCGCCGCCCAGGAACTTCACCAGGCCGGCGTTATCGTGCGGCATATACCAGGAATACTGCCAGGCGCTGCCCTCGGTATAGTCGCTGCCGAAGTTCGACTGCACCGGATCGAAGGGCGTGCGGAATTCGCCGGTCGACTTGCGTGCGCGGACGAAGCCGGTCTTCGGGTCGAATACATGGCGCCAGTTCTGCGCCCGCTTGTAGTAGCGCGCGGCGACGTCCTGCTTGCCCATCTTCTCGGCCATGCGCGCGATGGTCCAGTCGTCGAAGGCGTACTCCACGGTCTTGGAGGCGGCTTCCGGCTCCAGGTCGATCGGCACGTAACCGTACTGCATATAGTATTGCAGGCCGCCGTAGGGGCCGTACTCGGCGCTGGCGGTCATGGCGCGCAGCGCCTGCTCGGGGTCGAAGCCGCGGATGCCCTTCATGTAGGCGTCGGCGATCACCGGCACCGCGTGGTAGCCGATCATGCACCAGGTCTCCAGGCCGGCAAACTGCCAGACCGGCAGGATGCCGTAGGGGCTGGCCTGCTGCGAGGCGATCAGCGAGCGCACGAAGTCGGCGTTGCGCTGCTCCGGCTGGATCAGGGTCAGCAGCGGATGCAGGGCGCGGTAGGTGTCCCACAGCGAGAAGGTCGAGTGGAAGCGGAAGCCGTCGGCCTGGTGCACCTGATTGTCGGGGCCGCGGTATCGGCCGTCGCGGTCCATGAACAGGCTGGGCGCCAGCAGGCTGTGGTACAGGCTGGTGTAGACCATGCGCTTCATCGGCTGCGGCGCCTCGATGTCGACCGCGCCCAGCGCCTGCTCCCAGGCGGCGCTGGCCTTGCTGCGCTCCTGGTCGAAGTCCCAGCCCGGCATCTCGTCGAGGTTGGCCAGGGCGCCGTCTTCGCTGACCGCCGATACGGCGACCTTCACCAGCAGCGGAGTGTCGCCGAGCTTGCCGAAGTCGAGCGCCGCTTCGAGCGCCTTGCCCTCCACCAGCACCTTCTCGGACGGGTTCTTGCCGGGCGAGGCGAAGCCCTTGTATTCGACGCCTTCCTCGCGGTTCAGCAACTGGTGCGCCTGCAGCGGACGGGAAAAGCGGATGGCGAAATAGAGCTGGCGGCCGGGCGCCCAGCCGCGCGTCTCGCGCATGCCGGTGAGGGTGTCGTGGCCGCGCAGGCGCAGGCGCAGGCGCGACCACAGGTTCTTGCCGGCCCAGTCGTAGATGCTGCTGCGCAGGTCGAGCACCACGCGCGCTTCGGCACCCGGCTTGAAGCGGTAGCGGTGCAGGCCCACGCGTTCGCTGGCGGTCAGTTCGACCTCGACCTCGTTGTCGAGCAGCTTGACGGCGTAGTAGCCGGGTTCCGCATGTTCGTCCTTGTGCGAGAAGCGCGAACGGTAGCCGCTGAAGGGGCGCTCGGGGTAGCCCGGCTCCAGTTTCAGTTCGCCGCTGGTGGGCATGAGGAGGACATCGCCCAGGTCCGAGTGGCCGGCGCCGGAGAAGTGCGTGTGCGAGAAGCCGAGGATGGAATCGTCTTCGTAGCGGTAGCCGGCGGCCCAGGGATAGCTCTGGCGGAAATGGCGGACCTGGGTGTCCGGGCTGAGCTGGATCATGCCGAAGGGACGCGTCGCCCCCGGGAAGGTGTGGCCGTCGCCGCCGGTGCCGACGAAGACGTTGACCTCGGCCACGCGGCTGCCGGCCGGCCCGGGGGCGGCCCCGGCCAGGCCGGCGCACAGCAGGCCGGCCGCCAGCGACATGGCGGTAAGTGAGATGCGCTTGCCCATAGTGTCTCCTCAGTGCAATTTAGGAAACATAGCGTGAAAATTATTCCGCAGCAATAGGCACGATGCATGCGCGCTGAAGTTTCCAAGGTTTACTAAACAAGGGCAGGAGCATGGGAAAGGCTCGTCCGGATCGGGCATAATGCCGCCCCATGCCGAACCAAGGACATCACCTCATGCCGCGCCCGATGCAGGAGCAGGACCTGGACGCCGTGCTGGCCGTGCAGGCGGCCTGCTATCCGCCATCCATGCAGGAGCCGGCCGAGGTCGTGCTGGCCCGCCTGCGCAGCGCGTCCGCCACCACCCTCGTCGCCTGCGACGGAGAAGGCGTCTGCGCCTATGTGTTCGCCTATCCTTCCAGGCTGGGCCGGGTCACGCCGCTGAACGCCGGCTTCGCGCCCGCGCCGGATGGCGACACCCTGTACGTCCACGACCTGGCCGTGCATCCGCGTGCGCATGGACAGGGACTCGGACGGCGCCTGGCCGATGCCCTGTTCGGGGCTGCCCGCGCGCACGGACTGGTTCACGGTGCGCTGGTCGCGGTGCTCGATGCGCGCCGCTTCTGGGAAAACCTCGGCTTCGGCGTGGCCGCGGCGGGGCAGGGCGCCGCCGCCCTGGCGACTTACCCTGCCGGCGCCGTCTATATGCGGCGATGTCTTGACGCGTGAGCAATTAGATTGCTGGTTTGCTCACTGAGTTGGCAAATAAACCATGTCATGACGGCGTCTTTGCGCAACAAACTTCGCAGATGCAGCACTTCCAGCGACCAAATTTCCATGTTTTGCATTATTATTGACGTACGGAAATCTTTTTGCTGGAAGCTGGATACATGCGAGGAAACAGTGTGATGGGACGTCGTGAGGCAGGTTTTACATTGATCGAGATCCTGATTGCGCTCGCACTGATCGGCATTCTGAGCGCCGTCGCAATTCCGGCCTACGGCAGCTACGTGCTGCGCGGACGCCTCACCGAAGCGTTCACGACCCTGAGCGCGATCCAGCCGAAAGCCGAGGAATACTGGTCCAACAACCGCACCTATGTGGGCCTGCCGGTGCCGGCGTCGAGCGACTATTTCGACTATGCGCTGAGCGCCGATACTTCGGACTCCAGCTTCAAGCTCACCGCGACCGGCAAGGGCATGGCCGGCCAGTTCGTGTTTACCATCGACCAGAACGGCAGCCGCGCCACCACCGGCGTCCCGTCCGGCTGGACCGGCAGCAGCAGCTGCTGGGTTGACCGCAAGGGCGGAAAGTGCGTGCAATAAGGCCCATCAGCCGCGCGGCAGGCGGTTTCACATTGATCGAAGCGGTGGTTGCGCTGGCCGCGATGGCGGTGCTGCTGGCGGTCGGCATCCCGAACCTGTCGGGCTGGCTGCAAGCGCGCAAGGCCGCCGCCGCGGCCGCGTTTTACAAGGAAGGCTTCCAGCTCGCGCGCGCCCAGGCCGTCGCCCACAACAGCGCCAGCCGCCTGGTCCTCAGCGACAACAGCGTCAGCGGCCAGCAGGACTGGCAGGTCGACATCTGCTTCCCGACCCTGTCCACGCCCTGCAACGCGGACAGCGGCAGCTGGTCGACCGCCGCTGCGGCGGCCGAAGGCGATCCGGACCAGACACACGGTTTCCGCTCGGTGGCGCGGAGCAGCGACAGCTTGCCGGCCGCGAGCGCCATGATGCTCGCGCTCAGCCCGTCCGGCGCCCAGTCCGTGTACTTCACGCCGCTCGGCTGGGTCGACGGCAGCGTCGCGTCCCGCGTTACCCGCATCGACCTGACGCCGGCGCCGGGCCGCAGCGGCACGTTCAAGCCGCTGGCCGTGGTGCTGACCCTGGCCGGCACCGCCAGCATCTGCGATCCGGGTGTGGCCGCCCACGATTCGCGCGGGTGCCCGCCGCCATGATGATCGCACGCCGTCCGCGCCGGGAATCCGGCATCGCCTTGATCGAGGTCCTGGTCGCCATCGTGCTGCTGGGGATCGGCCTGCTCGGCACCATCGGCCTGCAGGGGCGGTCCTACGCGGCGCTGGCCGATACCGGCATGCGCGCCGAGGCCACCATCGCCGCCGAAAAGCTGATCGGCGTGATGACCACCGACCAGGCCAACATGGCGGCCTACGCGCTGGCCGCCAAAGGCACGCCGAGCGCCACCCTGAAGCCCTGGTACGACGAAACCCGCAGCCACATCCCGAACGCCGGTATCACGGTCGCCGTCGTGCCCGCGAGCGGAACCACGCTGGGGCAGGTGACGGTGACGATCCAGTGGACGCGCCAGGCCGGCGCCACCGCCAACCAGCATACGGTCACTTCCTATATCGCACCCGCCACATGAAAGCCAGACTTCACGCCAGCGGCGGCTTTTCGCTCGTCGAACTCATGATCAGCGTCGTGATCGGCATGCTGGCGCTGCTGTTCGCCATGCGCCTGCTCAGCGGCTCGGAACAGAACCGCCAGTCGGCGATGGGCGGCTCGGACTCGATGCAGAACGGGATGCTTGCGCTGTTCTCGATCAGCGGCGACGCCAACCAGGCCGGCTTCGGTTTGAACGACCCGATCCTGGCCGGCTGCAATACGCACTTCAGCGACACCGGCGGCTACACGCTGGCCCCGGCCAAGCGCGGCGGCGCCGACATCACGCCGCTGGCGCCGGTCGTCATCGAACACAATGACAGCGGTCCGGACCGTGTCAGCTTCTATTCCGGCACCGCGGTGTCCGGCACCGCGACCTTGAGCCTGACGCAGGACTACGCCAGCGGCGCCCGCATCTACATCGACCGCAACACCTACGGTTTCGCGCAGCGCGACGTGATCGTGGTGGCGCCGCTGCAGGCGGGCGGCGACTGCTCTCTGGCGCAGCTGTCCGACGACCCGAACGCCCTGCCGCCGGACCAGCACTACCTGGTGGTCTCGAAGAGCGCGGCCTACCGCTACAACGGGGGCGACCTGGGCGCCAGCTTCGGCGCCAACGCGGCGCGCGTGTTCAACCTGGGTCCGGGTCCCTCGCTGTCCTTCCACACCTGGTCGGTTGCGGACGGCTTCCTGCGCCTCGGCGCGACCGACATCGGCGGCGGCGGGGCCGGTTCCGCCGTGGCAGACAACATCGTCTCGCTGAAGGCGCAATACGGCTTCGACACCCGGACCGGCACCGCCTTCAACCCCGACGCCGGCATGCAGGCCAGCCAGTGGTCGAACACCATGATCGACGCCGACGGCGACGGCGTGGCCGGCAGCGCCGGCGACTGGCAGCGCATCGCCGCGGTGCGCCTGGCGGTGGTCGCGCGCAGCAAGAATCCGGAGCGCGCGAGCGCCGGCGCGGCCTGCAGCGCCACCAGCGCCAAGCCGGTGGCCTTTGCGATGAAGGCGCCGGCCGGCGTCGCCGCGGTGCCGGTCACGATCGAGGTCGCGGTCGCCGGCGACCCGGTCGACTGGCGCTGCTACCGCTACCGCGTTTTCGAAACCATCGTCCCGCTGCGCAATGCGAGCTGGAGGCCGAGCGCATGATCCGCCACCCGAATTTCCCGCGCCGCGAGCAGGGCGTCGCCCTGCCGGTGATGCTGATCATCCTGGCGGTCATGCTGGTCGGCAGCATCTACCTGCTGCGTGCGACGCATTCGACCACGCTTACCACCGGCAACCTGGCCTACGATGCGACCCTCAGCCGCCAGGCCGACCAGGGCCTGCACGAAGCCTTTGCCTGGCTGCGCAGCACCTCGGCATCCAGCAAGGCCGCGCTGAACAGCTCGAATGCCGACCACGGCTACGTGGCGCGCTTGGATACGAGCCAGACCCCGCGCGATGGCGAGCAGAGCGGCTTCTGGGCCGGCAGCAAGACCATCGACGTCGACGCCGGCACCCACATCGAGTACGTGATCCACCGCCTGTGCGCGTTGGAAGGCGCCTACGACGACGAGAAGAACCACTGCGTGCAGACCGCCGCCAACACCGGCGCTGCCGGCAACCGCCTGCCGTTCGGCGAAAGCGGCGCCAGCGACGCCCCCAGTTATGCGGGTTCGCCCATGCTGCACTACGTGATCACGGCGCGCATCAGCGGCGCACGCGGGACCAGCGTGACGAACCAGATGATTGTCCAGATCGGCGCCTAGCGCCCACATGCCATGAAAAAGATCCTAGGCCCCCTGGTCCTCCTGGTGCTGGCGCTCACCGCCGGCGCCGCCTTCGCGGGCGTGACCAGCATCGCACAGCTGCCGCTGCTGAACATCAGCGGCACCGGCAACGTCAAGCCGAACCTGATGCTCCTGTACGATAACTCCGGCTCGATGGCGAGCGCCTTCACGCCGGACTACATCGACGACAGCTCCACCTGCCGTTCGCGTGCCCTGATGTCGAGCGGGACCCGCGGCTGCTCGATCGGCCAGCCGCCGTTCGCCAGCGCCGACTTCAACCGCCAGTACTACGACCCGAAGGTCAGCTACACGCCCCCGGTAAAGGCCGACGGCAGCTCTTACCCGTCGATGACGCGCGCCGCGACCACCGGCTGGACCTCGGTCACCACCGACGGCTTCGGCGTCAACACCAGGGACCTGCTGAACAACAGCGTTTCAAGCACGAACCTGGCGACCGCCTTCCCCGACCTGCGCTGGTGCGATTCGAACAACGCCAACTGCGTCTACAACACCGCCACCTACACCTACCCGAACGACGCGCGCTACAACGCGCAGGTGGTCAACTCGAATCCCTACTACTACACCATCAACGTCGCCGAGTACTGCACCGACGCCACCCTGACCACCTGCCAGACCACGGCGGTGGGCGCGTCGGCCCCGGCCGGCTATCCGAATGCGGCCAAGGTGCGCTGGTGCGACAGCACCTCGCTGACCAACTGCCAGGCAAAGTACGTCGGCAGCTTCAAATATCCGCGCTTCTCGAGCCCGAACGGGGGCGGCGTGGCGGCCTACGGCACCATCACCATCAACGCCTCGGCCACCTCGGGCACGGTGAGCATCGCCAGCGTGTCGGTAGCGCAGCCGGGCGGCAGCGTGGTGATCACGAACGGCCCGGTCAGCGTATCTACCGGCACCAACAGCGCCGCCAAGCAGCAGGCCATGGCGACCGCGCTGGCCGCCTCGATCAACGCCAAGACCGGCCTGAGCTACCAGTACGTGGCCTGCGTGCGCACGTCGTCGCCCTCGGGCGCGGCGCCGGCGTGCGGCAACTACGGCATCAACCTGGGCGCCGACAACGTCGTCGCGGTGGTGCCGGTCGACTGCGCGGCCGGCGTCAGCAAGTCGATCGGCGCCTGCGCGGTGGTGGCGGACGGCAGCCGCTCCGGCTGGGGCCTGAGCGTGAGTTCGCCGTCGGCGGTGGCGATTCCGGCGACCCAGCCGACCGCGCTGATCACGGTGTCGGGCAAGGCGGGCAGGAACGAGTCGCTGGCGTCGGGCACCAAGCTGGGCTCGACCACGCTGATCTCGACCAGCATCTCGTTTTCGAAGAACGACGACGGCACGGCCATCGCCGCCGACATCGCGAGCACGATCGGCACCAACGGCACGGTCAAGGCCTATATCGGCGGCGACAGCGTGAACCCGGTCTGCGCCGGCCAGACCGCCAACGTGGTCTGCCTGGTCGACACCACCGCCACCAGCGGCGGCAAGGCCGTCACCATGGGCGCGCTGATCAAGGGTACCGGCATCTCCTTCTCGACCACGGCGACCAGCGCGCCGGCGACCGCCGTCTACGATAATGTCCCGACCACCACCACCCCGCTGGGCGCAGGCGCCGCCGTGTTCGTGCGCACCGACATCGTGCCGACCGTGACCAGCTATCCGAAGGCGGCCGGCCGCACCGACTGCGCCGGCGCCACCTGCACCTACGACGAGGAGATGACCAACTTCGCCAACTGGTACGCCTACTACAAGACGCGCAACCAGATGATGAAGACCGCGGTCGGCCAGGCCTTCCAGCCGCTGAACTCGAACTACAACGTCGGCATCGTGTCGCTGTCCACCGCCGCGGCCCTGGGGGCGATGACCGCGCCGCGCCAGTTCACCGGCACCGACCGCAGCAACTGGTACGACAGCCTGTACGCCATGAACGGCAGCCAGTCGACCCCGCTCCGCCAGGCCCTGAACGCGATCGGCAAGATGTACGCGAACCAGAGTCCTTACACGACTGCCAGCGGCAAGGAAGTGGTGCAGTATCCCTGCCAGCAGAACTTCACCTTCGTCACCACCGATGGGTACTGGAACGGCGGCGCCGCCGACACGGTGGTCAACAACGACAACACGGTGAACACGGCGCGCTTCTGTACCCGCGGCAGCGGTTGCTACGACCCCAGGACCCAGAGCTACAACTCGCTGGCCGACGTCGCCCTGTACTGGTACAACGGCGGCTCGAACGATGCGCTGTCCTCGCTGCGCCCATCGCTCGAAGACTGGACCAAGCCCGGCCTGGTGCCGGCGCCGACCGGCGAGAACACGCGCCTGCACATGAACACCTATACCCTCGGCCTGGGGGTGGACGGCATCATGAACTACGAGCCGAAGTACGACACCGCGCCGGTGGTCGGCGGCGACTTCTACAACCTGATCACCGGCACCGCCACCGGCTGCCCGTGGAACAATAACGGCGCCTATGTCTGGCCGGACCCGCAGACCGGCGATTCGAGCGGTTCGGCAGCCTACCAGTCGCGCGTGGACGACCTCTGGCACGCGGCCATCAACGGCCATGGCAAATACTTCAGCGCATCCGATCCCAAGCAGGTGGTCGCGGGCCTGAGCTCGGCGCTGTCGAACATCCAGGTGCGGATCGGCGCGGCCGCCGCGGCGGCGACCTCGACCCCGAACATCTCGCAGCAGGACAACGACATCTTCTCCGACACCTTCACCACCGTGAAGTGGTACGGCGAACTGACCGACAAGAAGCTGGATCCGGTCACCGGTAACGTCAGCACCTCGGTGGTCTGGAACTCCTCGGACACGGTCGGCCGCAAGGTGGCAGCCGGGGCGGACACGCGCACGATCTGGATGCTCGATACCAGCACGACTCGCGGGCTGAAGAACTTCACCTACGCGGCCATGTCGGCGGTCGAGAAAGCCTGGTTCGACAACAAGTGTTCCGCGCTGTCCCAGTGCGCCAGCCTGTCGTCCAGCGACCGCGCCATCGTGAACAGCGGCGCGAATATCATCAACTGGCTGCGCGGCCAGCAGCAGTACGCCGACGGCACCGTGATGCGCGCCTATGCCCGCACCGACCACAACCCGACCGGCCTCGATGCGCCGATCCCGATCGTGCTGGGCGATATCGCGTCGTCCAAGCCGGCTTACCTGCGCGAGCCGCGCAAGGGCTACTCGGCGGCCGGCTACAGCGACTACAAGACGGCGCAGGCGAAACGCGCCGCGACCGTCTTTGTGGCGGCCAACGACGGCATGCTGCACGCCTTCGTCGCCGGCACCGGCGAGGAAATGTGGGCCTACGCGCCGCGCATCACGATGAAGAAGCTCTACCTGCAGGCCAGCACGACCTACGGCACCAACCACCAGTTCAGCACCGACGGTTCGCCCGAGGTGGCCGACGTGAAGATCGGGACCGACTGGCGCACCGTGCTGGTGGCCGGCCTGAACGCGGGCGGGCGCGGCTACTACGCGCTGGACGTCACCGATCCCGCCAATCCGAAGGCCTTGTGGGAGCTGTGCGCCGATCCGGCCGTTTGCAGCGGCACCAGCTACGACGGCGATATCGGCCTCTCGTTCGGCAATCCACAGTTCGGCACCTGGAAGGATGCCGCCGGCGTCGAGCACTGGGTGGTGTTCCTGACCTCGGGCTACAACAACGTGTCCGGCACCGACGGCGTCGCCAGCGGCACCGGCAAGGGCTACCTGTACGTGGTCGACGTCGGCACCGGCGTCGTGCTGGACAAGAGCAGCACCGGCGAAGGGGATGCGACGACGCCTTCCGGCTTCGCCAAGATCACCGCCGTCACCGCGAATCCGCTCACCGACCCGAAAGTGACCTATGTGTACGGTGGCGACAACAACGGCAAGATGTGGCGCTTCGACTACACGGCCGGCGGCAGCCCGCAGGTGCTGAAGATGGCCGACGCCGGCACCGGCCAGCCGGTCACCTCGCGTCCCGAAGTCACGCTGTGCCGGGTGTCCAGCACCAGCACCGACGGCACCGCCACGAACGGCGGCGCCAGCGTCGTGATCTTCGGCACCGGCCGCCTGCTGGACGTGAGCGACATCGGCAACACCGACGTGCAGAGCGTCTACGTGTTGAAGGACAGCGGCGCCGGCATCGCGGCGACCCAGTGGCGCAACGCGCAGAACATGTCGCGCCAGGTGCTGACCAAGGTCCCGGGCAACAACAGCGACATCTACACGATCAGCGGTCCGGCGATCGACCTGGGCAGCCAGGCCGGCTGGTACTTCGACCTCAACCAGAACACGGGCGAGCGCGTCAACCTGGATCCGAAGGTGGTGTTCGGCACGCTGAACGTGGTCACCAACCTCCCGACCTCGTCCTCGGCATGTTCGGTGGGCGGCACCAGCAACCTGTATCAGCTGGACGTCTGCACCGGCAGCCAGGTCGTGATCGACAACGATCTCGGCGAGATGGCCGGACGGACCCTGTCGAACAATGCGGCGGCGGTCGGCTTCATCATCGTGCGCCTGCCGAACGGCACGCTGAAGCTGGTCGCCACCACCGCCGACGGCGGCACCGTGTCGCTCAAGCTGCCGCCGTCCGAGAGCCTGGATGCGCGCAAGGCCGGCTGGCGCCGCGTGCGCGAGTAGGCCCGCGCGGCTTACCTGGGCCCGCGCGGCTTACCTGGGCGCGCCCGGCTCGATCCGGGTCAGCGTCTGGGTGAGGCTGCCGCCGTCCGGACGCACCATGCGCAGCCGGACCGGCAGCCAGCCCTGGCCGGGCGCCAGCCATAGCTCGAGGCGTTCCTGGCCGGCCGGCACGACCTGCGCCAGGCGCCAGGCCGCGAGCGTGCCAAGCGCGGTGGACACGTCTTCCTGTCCCATCACCTGGTAGCGCGCGATCTCCGCACTGTCCGCGCCCGCCACCACGATCCGGATCTCGTTCCCGACCTGGCCGCTGATCTGCTCCGGTTCGGCCAGACCGATCCCGGCCAGCTGCATCAGCACCGAGGCGCGGTCCTGGGCGCCGACCGCATCCGGCACGCCGGCGCCGCCGGCGCGGAACAGGATCCGTCCCGCATCCGTGTCGAAGTCGGTGACCAGGCTGGCGCCGTCGCGTTCCTCTGCGGCGCTGCGCGGCGCGATCCCGGCGTCGCTGCTGCCGCCCTCGCTGCGCAGGCGTCCCGGCGCCCCGTCCACCGTCAGCGTGTAGCGAGCGCCATCGCTGCGCCAGTCGATCGCGGCGGCGCCCGCCGGCGCCGGCTGCGCGCCGGGCGCCTCGCGGGTGAGGGCATAGGACAGGCGCACGCTGTCCGGCATGCGAACCCGGTAGCGGCTCGGCATCTGGAGAAGCGGCGTACCGGCGTCGGCCGCGGCGTCGGCCTGCGCCGGCGCGGAAGAGGGCGTGGCCACGGGCGGTGGCGGGAGCGCCGCCGCGGCCCGCGCAGGCCTTGGCGCGCGTGCGGGCGCCGGTGCGGTCGCAGGGTGGGCCGCCGTGTCGGCCGGACGCGCCGTCTCGATCGGCGCGGCTTGCGGCGCGCGGGCCGGCATCAGCCGCAGCCGCAGGGCTTCGCCGCTGCGCGGTGCGGGCGCCGGCGCGGTGGCGCGCTGGGCGACCAGTTCCAGCACCAGCAGGTGGGCAGCGGCGGACAGTCCGCACAGCGCCAGCAGGCGCCGGTGCCGGGACAGGAGAACGACAATCTTCATCCCGACAGTGTAGCGCCTGGCACGCGTCCCGCCCAGCCATGCGCCGGCGCTTACGCTGCCTGGCCGACGGCAGCGTGGTCGACGAACAGCATTTCTTCATCTGGGAAGTGGCGGCGGCGCGCCTCCCCCTCGCCGGCCGATCAGGAAACCCTGCATGACCACGGCGACGGTCGCTTCGTTGTCCGGCCGTGTTGTTGACTTGAGTCGGCCCGGCATGAAATAAGTCCCGAATTGAGGGTTTTGCGCGACAGACGGGGGCGCAAAAGGGTGGTTTCCTTGACGCAATAGGGGGAGTCCGGCACAGTTTCGGCTGCCTCTTTATCGCCTTTGACCGTATTCCGCCTTCATGCCCATCGATTTCCAGCTTCCCTCCGATCCGCCCGCACAGGTCCAGTCCGCCAGCGCGCCATCCTTCGACGACCAGTACGCCAAAGCGCGCGCGCTCGCCAACGGCGGCCAGCCGGAACTGGCGCTGGCGGCGTATTCGGCGCTGCTGACGCGCTCGCCCGGCAATACCGACGTCCTGCTGGGCCGCGGCATCGTCTATTCGCGCCTTGGACGCTGGAGCGAAGCGGAAGCGGACCTCGGCGCCGCCGCCAAGGCATCGCCGGGCTACGCCGATGTATGGGAAGCGCTCGGCAACAGCTACCGCTGGGCCGAGCAGCCGGCCAAGGCGCTGGACGCCTACGAACACCTGGTGGCGCTGCGCCCGAACGACCCGAATGCGCTGATCGCGCGGGCCCGCACGCAGCGCGCCCTCGGCCGCGCATCCGATGCGCGCGCCGACCTGGAACACGCCCGCGCATTGGGCGGCGATGCCGGCGAGATCGACGGCCTGCTGGCCGATCTGCAGCCGCGTCCCCCGGTTCCGTCGGCCGGCACGCCGGATGTGGTGAACGCCGCCGGCTATACCTGGGCCGCCAGCCTGTCCTCGAGCTGGACCGACGTCGGCAACGGCCCGCGTTGGAACGACCAGACCGCCAGCGTGCGCCGTTACCTGCCGACCGCGTCGCTGGGCTTCGAGACCCTGCGCGCGCACCGCTTCGGCGAACACGACTACGCCTGGGCGCTGGACGCCTATACGGGGCTGTGGCGCGGCGCCTATGCCAACCTGCGCTACCAGCATTCCGCCACCGGCCGCCTGTTCCCGGCGAATTCCGGCCGCGTCGAAGTCTGGCAGGCGCTCGGCCAGGGTTGGGAAGCTTCGCTCAGCGACGACGTGCTGGGCTTCGACTCGCGCGTCAACATCTACGGCATCAGCCTTGCCAAATACAGCGGCAACTTCTATGTGCAGCTGCGCCACCAGAACATCGTCTCGCAGGATTCGCACAGCACGGGCGAGCGCCTGCTGGGACGCTGGTACTACGCCGGCGACGCCGACAACTACCTCGAGCTGAGCGCCAACAGCGGCCGCAGCGACGATCCGCTCAGCCTGGTGGGCGGGCGCGCCCGCTCGGGTGGCGGCGGCTTCGCCTGGGTGCGTTACTTCTCGCCGCAGTGGGGCGGCAAGATCGGCGCCAGCTTCTCGCGCACAGCCTCCGGGAACGGCGGCAACGAGCGTGGCCTGAACTTCGCGCTGTACCGCCGATGGTAGCGGTCGCCGAGAAGCCGGCCGCCGCCCCCGCGGTGCAGACCGGACCGCTGCGCCGCGCGCTCGGCGGCGCCCTGGGCGAGGTGCTGGGCTGCCTGCCGGCCCTGATGCTGGCCTGGCTGTGCCTGCGCGTAGCCGAGACCTGGCACGTGGCCGGCGGCGAGATCAAGGTGTCGGTCCTGTTCGGGCCGGCGCTGGCGAACGACCTGCTGTCGCTGCTGCGCTATGGCTTCCTGTTCGTGCTGGGTGCGCCGCTGCTGGCCCTGCTGCCGAAGCGGCGCTGGCGCATGGCGCTGCTGGGCGTGTCGTGGTCGCTGCTGCTGGGGCTCCAGACCGGCCTGCTGCAATACCACTGGGTGGCCGGGGTGCCCTTGGGCGCCGACCTGTTCGGCTACACGCGCGCCGAAGTCGCGACCACGGTCGGCGGCGGCTGGCGCGCCGATCCGCCGCTCATCGTGGCCCTGGTGTTCGCGCTGGGCGTGCTGTGGGCGCTTCTGGCCGCCTGCGGCCGGCCATGGTGGCCGCGCCCCAGCGCGCGCCGGACGCTGGTGGCGGGCGCGGCCAGCCTGCTGGCCTTTGCCTTCCTGCCCGACCACTTCGCGCCGGCGGCAGTCCAGAACGAAGCCGGCATCGATTACCTGCTGAACAAGACCGCCTATTTTGCCGACCGCAACCTGGCCCACCTGATCGGCGCGCCGGGCCCGGCAACGGCCGAACGCGGCACCGGCGAACTGCCCTGGACCGGCAAGGATCCGCGCTATCCCTTCCTGCATCCGGAGCGCACGCCGGACACCCTGGGGCCGCTGTTCGAGCGCCGTTCCGCCACGCCGCCGAACCTGGTGTTCGTCATCGTCGAGGGCCTGGGGCGCACCTTTTCCGGCCCCGGCGCGCGCCTGGGCAGCTTCACGCCTTTCCTCGACGAGCTGGCCGGCCGCAGCCTGTATTTCGATAACTTTCTGGCCGGCCAGGGCCGCACCTTCGGCGTGCTGACCACGGTCTTCGGTTCGCTGCCCTACGGCGAGAACGGCCTGGCCGCGCTCGGCGACCGGATGCCGGCCCACGCCTCGCTGCTCAGCGTCCTGAAGAAGCAGGGCTACCGCCTGAAGTTCTACAGCGGCTCGAACCTCGAGTTCGACAACGAAGGCCAGTTCCTGCGCCGCGAAGGCGTCGACCATTTCACCAGCGAGCGCGATTACGGGCCGCCGGCCCAGCGCAGCAACGACTGGGGCTATGCGGACGGCGACCTGGTCGACATGGTCCTGCGCCGGGAGCGTAACGAAGGCCGGGGCAGCGCACCCTCGGTTTCCATCGTCCAGACCACCAGCATGCACGATCCCTTCACCTTCCCGGACAAGGCGCGCTACATGGAGAAAGTCGGGCAGCGCCTGGCCCAGCTGGGCATTCCCGCGAACGCGAACCCTGGCTATGCGGCCCAGCGCGAGATCTTCGCCAGCATCCTGTACACCGACGATGCGCTGCGCCGCTTCTTCGAGGGCGCGGCGCGGCTGCCGGGCTACGAGAACACGATCTTCATCATTACCGGCGACCACCGCCTGCCCGAGCTGCCGATGGACACCCGCATCGAACGCTACCACGTGCCGCTGATCGTCTACTCGCCGATGCTGAAGAAGCCGCTGGCGATCAAGTCGGTGTCGTCGCAGTTCGACATCGCGCCTTCGCTGCTGGCCTACCTGTCGAACAACTACGGCCTGCGTTCGCCCACCGAGGTCACCTGGCTCGGCACCGGCCTCGACACCGAAGCCAGTTTCCGTAACCTGCACGTGATTCCGCTGAAGCAGACCAAGACCGAACTGAGCGATTTCGTCTCCGGCTCGGTCTACCTGGCCCAGGGCCGCCTGTATGCGCTGGCCGACGGCATGCGTACCGACCGCGCGACCGACGACAAGGCGCTGGCCACGGCGCGCGCCCAGTTCCAGAGCTTCCTGCAGGCGAACGGCGTGGCCGCGCGCACGTCCGCGCTGGCGCCCTCGGACGCCGTCGACGGACTCGCGCCGTATCGTCCCGAGATGCGCAAGCTGCGCAGCGTGGCGCTGGCGGTCGAAGGTGGCGCGGTCGGCGTTTCGGGCGTGCGCCGCCTGGCCTCACCGGATGCGCAGGGCCAGGCCGTGGTCGAAGCCTTCGTGAACAACCCCTCGACCGCGCCGTCGCGGCCCTTCGTGCCGCTGCTGGTGATCAGCGACGCCGGCGGGCTGGAAGTCGGCGAGAGCGCCGGCGAGCTGCAGACCCTGGATCCGGGCGCGACGCTGAAGGTGACGCTGCCGGCGAAGCTCGGCAAGCTGCCGCACGGGACCTATTACGTGTCGGTGGTGCCTTCGCATCCGGAGACCGGCCGTTCGATCGGCATCGGCCAGTACCATGTGGAGATGAAGCTGTGAGGCGCCGCCTGGCCGCCGTCGCGCTGGCGGCGCTGCTGGTGGGCGGGCAGGCGCAGGCGGCCGAGCCGGCCGGCCCGCGCGCCATCTGGACCTGGGAAGGCGAATCCTATGCCATGCTCGACAGCGAAGGCGCGGCGGCCCAGGGCATCGCCTTCCTGAAGGCGAAATCGATCGGCACGATCTACCTGTACGCCGACGCCTGGCGCGGCCGCAACCTGATCGCCGGCGACCCGCAGCGCTACCGCCGCCTGCTGCGCCGCATGCACGCGTCCGGCCTGAAGGTCTACGCGCTGCTGGGCTCCGGCTACCTGCATACGGAGCGCTACGTGCTGCCGCGCCACCGCGAGAAAGCCGTCGCCATGCTCGGACGCGTGCTCGACTACAACGCGGCATCCAGCCCGGAAGAACGCTTCGACGGCGTCAACCTCGACATCGAGCCGCACATCCTGGCCGAGTGGTCGACCCGCAAGATGGAGCTGCTGGCCGGCTTCGTCGAGCTGTCGGACGCGCTAATGCGGGCAAAGGCGCAGTCCGGCCAGAGCCTGCCAGTGGGCCCGGCGATCCCGTTCTGGCTGGACGGCATCCAGCTCGAGTGGAAGGGGCAACGCAAGCCGGTCAGCCAGCACCTGCAGGACATCTGCGACTACGTGGCGCTGATGGATTACCGCGACCATGCGGACGGCGGCGACGGCCTGGTCAGCCACGCGATGGACGAACTGGCCTACGGCGAGGCGATCGGCCGCCCGGTACTGATCGGCATCGAGACCTCGCCGAACGCGCTGAAAAAGGTCTCGTTCAACCACCTGGGCGAGGCCGAGCTCGAACGCGAACTGGCGGCGACTTCGCGCAGCGTCGGCCGGATGCGCTCCTTCGGCGGGTATGTGGTGCATCACTACGCAGCCTACCGCCGCTGGCTGGGCCTGGACTGAGAACGCCTGTCAAAACCGCTCGACATACCGCCAACAGATGAGCGTGCAAGCGAGCGAAGGGAACGCCTGATGGATATCTGTTCGATGTAGGTCGATTTCCTGATTAATCGGGCGATACCTCCAGCCCCAATCCTTCCCTACAGTGTGCAAATTGGGCTCGCACACGCCACAATGGAGATTTTCAATGCGACGTCCTTAACGCGCAGATCGCAGCGATCGAATTAATAAGGTGCGAGCGGCTTGGCGGGGACGTAGGCGGCGTAGTCAATAGCTTTCGTGCGTATTCAAGTTCGATTAAAGTCACGCCGCCGTCCACTGGAAAATCGCTGCCGGTGATGAACCCGCCCTCGGGTCCCATCAACAGGGCCGCAACGTTCGCGACCTCGTCTGGTGTACCCACGAGACCGGCGGCCGAAAGTTCGACCTTGCGGCGATAGCCCGGACCGCGTGGCCCAGCGAATTCATCCTTCGCCCATGCTCTGCAGGCAGTTGCGGAAATTTAAACCCGGGCTTCGGTGATTTATGAGGCTCCGGAGCACCGTCTGAAGTTGTTCGCCGATTACTGTCGAGCAGCCTGCTCGAACATAGTCGGCGAATAGCTTCGACCGGACTGCTCGGACAAGTTCATCATGCGCGTCCACAGGACCACAGGCGCGATGCCGCTGTCGACGTGGCGCTTGAAGCCGCAAGAATACGTGCCCCGGTAGCCGTCGGTAGATTCTTTCAGGGCGATACATTCTTCAACCAGTTTGCGCACCATGGCGGACGATTGTTCCGCGCTAACTATGCCGCTGTCGCGCAGCGCGGCCGTGGCCAGCGCTTCAGCGCCACCTTCGTGCACCCAGGCGGGGCCCTCGCCAATACCACCCTGCTTTACGCTGCTCTGCCAGATATGCGCGAGTTCATGCGCTACCACGTGCGCCAGGCGTGCGCGTCCGTCCGGTGTGTCTGCGGTGATCTGCGCGCCTTCCATCCGATACACCACCTGGTAGCCGATCGCTCCACCCTTCACCGAGTAACCCGGACGGGTCAGGTCACCCATCGCGACCATCACGAGCGGCGAAAATACCAAGGGGCGACCCAGCGACTGCGTGTAGAAGGCACTAACGCGGTCTGTAGTGGTGCGCAGGACTTCCTGTGCCCACGCCGGCGTGGCGGGATCGACAATGAGCTTCGACGCAGCGCCCTCAATTGGTTGACGTGGGCCGAAGTAGGCATACATATCCGGCAATTGTGGATTGTCCGGCGGGGCCACGGCGTGCTCACCGGGCAGAGGCTGGAGCGCGAAGCGAATCAATAGAGGGCGTGGCTTGCCTCCAACGATGGCGCGGCCATCGAAAAATCCCAAGTAGACATCAGTGCCGCCATCGCTGTAGCGGTCCATGGGCGTATAGCTCTTTTCACCATAAGGGAGGAACAGGTCTACATCGACACTAAGCCTTCGCACTGGCTCGGATGCAACCAGGAGCTCATCATCGCCGTGACGCTGTAGCGCCACGCCGGGCGTACGGATATGCCAGGCTTGCTGGCGGTAAGACGTGCCCGTATAGCTAAGCTCCAGCTTTTCGACCGGCTCGGAGAATTCGAAATCGGCGCGCCAGTTGTCTTTGGCAATGTGAGTCAGCTTCACGGTGGCCGTGAGCGGGCTGGGTTCGGCGGCAAATGCTGGTGCCGCCAGTGCGAGCAAAAAAGTCAGAAGGATTTTCATCGTGGATCCAGAGAAAAGGTGTCGCCCCCGAAATGGGAATTCGATTTACGGAATGTTTCGGTCACAGGCTTGGATGCGTGCTTCTAGATCTTTCGTTACCTCTCCATGTAATTGATGCTAGCTTGTGGCCGATGACGGATGGTCAGCACGTCTCAGTGTGCCCGCCTGTTGCCTGAAGAGCAAGTAGAAGGTTTTCTTAAGCGCACTACAGCGCACCTTGCCGGAAAAATATTTTTGCCTTTTTTGAATCCGGCGGGCTCTGCGCCGCGTACATGTCTTTCAAGCACTCGTTTGTTCACATTTCGAGAGGGGAGAAGACATGTCACACAAGAAATTCGCCAGGGCCGCCGCCCTGGCAGCAGCCGCCTGCGCGGCCATTGGCCTGCATCCGGCAGCCCAGGCGTCCAGCCACCGCGAAGCGCCCTTCATCACCAAGCATCCGAAGGTCGACGCCACCGACTTCTACATGTTCCGCAGCTACGAGGCGGGACGCGAAGGCTTCGTGACCCTGATCGCCAACTACGTCCCGCTTCAGGATCCGCAGGCCGGACCGAATTATTTCGAGATGGACCCGGAAGCGCTGTATGAAATCCACATCGACAACAATGGCGATGCGAAAGAGGACATTACCTTCCAGTTCCGCTTCCAGAACACCAACAAGGACACCAAGCTGACGGTCGGGGGCAAGCAGGTGGCGATCCCGCTGGTGATCAACGGCGGCGCCATCGACGGCCCCAACGCGGCCGGCCTGAACGTGCGCGAGACCTATACCGTCAACGTGGTGCGGGGCGACCGGCGCGGCGGCAGCCGCTCGGCGGTGACGAATACCGGAGGCGGGACGACTTTCGACAAGCCGATCGACAACATCGGCAACAAGTCGATTCCCGACTATGCATCCTATGCGGCCAAGCATGTGTACACGGTGAACATCCCGGGCTGCGGCACGCCGGCGCGCATGTTCGTCGGCCAGCGCAAGGATCCCTTCGTGGTGAACCTCGGCGAGACCTTCGACCTCGTCAACATCAAGGCGCCGGCGACCGAATTCTCGGCCGGCGCCGAACGCGCGGCCAAGGATGACCTGGCCGGCAAGAACGTGACCAGCATCGAACTCGAAGTGGCGGCCTCCTGCCTCACCGCCGGCGCGGATCCGGTGATCGGCGGCTGGACCACGGCCAGCATGCGCCAGGGACGGCTGCTCAACCCGACGCCCGGCAACGGCGCCGGTGCGTCGAAGGAGGGTGGGGCCTGGACCCAGGTCTCGCGCCTCGGCATGCCGCTGGTGAACGAAGTCGTGATCGGCCTGAAGGACAAGGACCGCTTCAATCACAGCAAGCCGGCCGCCGACGCCCAGTTTGCCGACTACGTCACCAACCCGACCCTGCCGGCATTGATCGAGGTGCTGTACGGCAGTGCCGGCGCCAAGGCGCCCACCAACTTCCCGCGCAACGACCTGGTGGCCGCCTTCCTCACCGGGGTCAAGGGCCTGAACCAGCCGGCCAAGGTGACGGCGTCCGAGATGCTGCGCCTGAACACCTCGGTGCCGGCGGTGGCGCAGGGCGCGCAGAAGCGGCTTGGCGTGATCGACGGCGACAATGCCGGCTTCCCGAACGGCCGGCGGCCGGGCGACGACGTGGTCGATATCGCCCTGCGGGTGGTGATGGGCAAGCTGTGCACCCTCAACCTGGGCTGCGCGCCGTCGGATGCGCCGGCGGGCGGGCTGCACTTCACGGACGGCGCCTACCTGGACTCCAGCTTCTTCACGAACGCCTTCCCCTACCTGAAGACCCCGCTGCCGGGTTCGCCGCAGCAGTAAGGAGACCATCATGAAGAATGCAGCCCTGCTTGGCTTCCTCCTGCTGGCCGGCCTGACGGCCTGCGGCGGCAGCGACCACGACGACCACGGCCAGCCGCCGCCAGCCTCGCCGCCGCCGGTGGCCGAAGGTGCGCCGGACCCGTTCACCGCCCAGGTCGCGAGCCTGAGCGCGAGTGCGCCGGACGACACCGAGCCCGTCGCGCTCGATGGCGCCGCCCCCACCATGCCCGACAACACCGAACCGCAACCGGTCGGGCCATGAGGACGGGCGCGTTTCTGCCGGCGCTGCTGGCGCTGGCGGCGCTGGCGGGCGGCGCCGGTGCGGCGACTGCCGCGCCGCGCATTCCCGCCAGCGGCGCCGAGGTGCTGGAGACGCTGCCGTGGCGCAGCGATCCCCAGCAGCGCGCGCTGCGGACCCTGCGCGAGCGGCTGGCGCAGGACCCGCGCGACCTCGGGCGCGCGCTCGAGGTCGCGCGGCGCTACATCGAACTGGGCCGGCGCGACGCCGACCCGCGCTATTTCGGCTACGCGCAGGCGGCGCTGGCGCCATGGTGGTCGCTGGCCGGGCCGCCGCCCGGCGTGCGCCTGCTGCGCGCGAGCCTGCTGCAGACCGTGCACCGCTTTCCGGAGGCGCTTGCCGACCTGGAGGCGGTGACGGCCCAGGACCCCGGCAATGCCCAGGCCTGGCTGACCCGCGCCACGGTCGAGACGGTGCGCGCCGACTACGCGGGCGCCACGCGCAGTTGCGCGCGCCTGTCCAGCCTGGCCGATGAACTGGTCACGGCGGCCTGCATCGCCAACGTCGGCGCCATGACCGGACGCCTGCGCGCCAGCGAAGCCCTGCTGGCCGCCACCTATGCGCGCGCGGGCGGGGCGGACCCGGCGGTCGCAGCCTGGGTTGAGGGCAGCCTGGCCGAGATGGCGGCGCGGCGCGGCGAGCATGCCGCCGCGGGCGAGCGCTTCCGCGAAGCGCTGCGCCTGGCGCCGGGCGACACCTACCTGCTCGGCGCCTATGCCGACTTCCTGATCGCGGAGGGCCAGCCGGAGCAGGCCATCGCGCTGCTGGCGCCCCACCTGCGGGTCGACGGCCTGCTGCTGCGCCACGCCCTGGCGCTGCAGGCGCTCGGCCGCGCGGCCCTGCTGGCGCCGGTGCTGGCCGAACTGGCGGCGCGCTTCGAGGCGGGAGAGCGGCGCGGCGACGGCGTGCACCTGCGCGAGCAGGCGCTCTACGAACTGCGGCTGCGCCATGACGCGTCGCGCGCCCTGGCGCTGGCGCAGCGCAACTGGGAAGCGCAAAAAGAGCTGGCCGACGCCCGCATCCTGCTCGAAGCGGCGGTCGCCGCGGGGCAGGCGCGGGCGGCGCGTCCTGTACTGGAGTGGATGCACGCCGGCGGCGTGGAAGACGCGGTGCTGGCGCGCCTGGCGCCCGCCGCGGCGCACAGCGGAGGACGATCATGAAACGCCTGGCCATCCTGTTCCTGGCGCTGCTGGCGCTGGCAGCCCCGGCGTGGGCGCACAAACCGAGCGACAGTTATCTGAGCCTGGATGAGTCGGCGCGCACCGGCGCGCCGCTCCAGGGCCGGTGGGATATCGCACTGCGCGACCTCGACTACGCGATCGGCCTCGACGGCGACGGCGACGGACGCCTGACCTGGGACGAGGTCAGGGGGCGTCATGCCGCGATCGCCGCCTATGCGCTGGCGCGCCTGCACATCGCGCGCGGCGGTGTGCCGTGCAGCCTGACGGCAGGCCCGCAGCTGATCGACAGCCATACCGACGGCGCCTACACCGTACTGCGGTTTTCCGCGGCCTGTCCGGGCGCCGGCCCGCTGGCGCTCGACTACCGCCTGTTCGCCGACATCGATCCGCAGCACAAGGGCCTGCTGAACGTCAGCAGGCCGGACGGCACGCATACCCTGGTGCTCGGCAGCGACCGTCCGGGTGCGGTGCTGGAACAGGGCGCCGCCGGCGGCTTCGCCAGTTTCGTGCGCGAGGGCATATGGCATATCTGGATCGGCTACGACCACATCCTGTTCCTGCTGTCGCTGCTCCTGCCGGCGGTGCTGGTCTGGCACGGACAGCGCTGGCAGGCGGTGAGCGGCTTGCGTCCCGCCCTGGGCGACGTGCTGCGGATCGTGACCGCCTTTACGGTGGCGCACTCGATCACGCTCAGCATCGCCGCGCTGGGCATCGTGCAGCTGCCGTCGCGCTGGGTGGAATCGGCGATCGCGCTGTCGGTGCTGCTGGCGGCGTTGAACAATCTCAGTCCGGTGACGCATGGGCGGCGCTGGGTAGCCGCCTTCGGCTTCGGGCTGGTGCACGGCTTCGGCTTCGCCAACGTGCTGGCCGACCTCGGGCTGCGCGCCGGCGCGCTGGCGGTGCCGCTGGTGGGCTTCAACCTGGGCGTCGAGATCGGCCAGCTGGCCATCGTCGCCGTCTTCCTGCCGCTGGCCTACGCGCTGCGCGGGACCAGGTTGTACCAGCGCGGGATCCTGGCCGGCGGCTCCGGGCTGGTCATGCTGGTGGCCGCGATCTGGCTGGGAGAGCGCCTGTTCGACCTGCGCCTGCTGCCGGCCTGAGCTCGGCGGGCAGCGCTACAGCCGGACCCAGGCGCCCTTGTACAGCACCGGCCCGGTGGGCGCCGCCGGGTTCGGCGAGCCGCCGCGCGGCTCCAGGCTGACCGCCAGCAGCATCACGTCGCCGCCGACGGCGCGTTCGTCGAGCGCCAGGCTGGCGCTGCGGTTGTCGGGCAGGATGCCCAGCGAGCGCGGCTTGCCGGCCTTGTCGATGGCCCACAGCTGCAGGGTGCGGTCGTCGGGCACGCGCAGGTCGCGCGCCACGCGCACTTCGAGCCGGCCGCTGGCGCTGTCGGCCGCCACCACCAGCGCCGTGCGGGCCTGTTCGTCGGTCAGCGTTGCGACCTGCTGCAGCACCGGCGCGCCCGGCCGTCCCGCCAGCAGCACGGCCAGCACGACCGCCGCCGCACCGGCGGCGATGGCGATGCCGCCCCAGGGGCGCGCGTCCGGATTGCGCCAGAACTGCCACCAAGGGGCCTGGGCCTGGGCCGGCGCCTGCAGCCGGCGCTCGATCGCGCTCCATACCCGCGCCGGCGGTGCGACGGCCGGGCCGAGTTCGGCCAGCGGCGCGATCCGTTCCTGCCATTCGGCGGCGGCGCCGCGGACCCGGGCGTCGGCGCGGATCCAGTTTTCGAAGCGGCGGCGCGCGCCGCCTTTCAGGGTGCCCAGGGCATAACCGGCGGCCAGTTTGTCGCGCAGGTCGGGTTTGTCGGCGATGTTCATATCGTTGCCCGCTTCGTGAGGCAGTGCTTCAGTTTGTCGAGGCCGCGGCGGATCCAGGTCTTCACCGTGCCGATCGGCAGTTCCAGCTGCTGCGCGACTTCGCTGTGCGACAGGTCGTGGAAATACGCCATCCCGATCGCCTGCCGCTGTTTCCCTTCCAGGACCGCCATGCAATGCGCCAGCGCGCGCGCCTCGTCGGACAGCTCGGCGCGGTCCTGCGGGCCGCGGCCGGGGTCCTGCAGCGCCGACTGCATGTCGGCGTCGAATTCGTCGCCGTCGATGTCGAGCAGGTCGTCCTGGCGGCGGCGAATGTCGAGGGCCTTGTTGCGCACGATCGCGGCCATCCAGGTCAGCGGACCGGCCAGGTGGGACTGGTAGGTCGCCGCCGCGTGCCAGATCGAGACGAAGGCATCCTGGACGGCATCTTCGGCGAGCTCGTCCTTCCTTAATATACGCAGCGCGAAGCCGAACAGTTTCGCCGACGTGGCGTCGTAGAGCGTGCGGAACGCGCCGCGGTCGCCGAGGGCGACGGCGCCCAGCAGCCGGCGCAGGTGTGCGTGTTGGTCTGAATCCTTGATCACAGCCGGCTCGTGGTTGTTGGGCTGTGAAGATTGTACCCCGGCAAGTCACTGCCGCGACGCTCGCGCGGAAGAAACTTCCGGGCGCGGCCCGGACCCTGGACAGCTTCTTAACGCACCACCAGCACCGGGATCGTGCAATGGGTCAGCACTTTCCAGGTCTCGCTGCCGAGCAGGCGTGCACGCAGGCTCGCCCCCAGGCCCGTGCGTCCGCGCGACGCCATCACGATCAGGTCGCATGCTCGGTCGCGCGCCGTCTCGATGATGGACGCGGCTGGTTCTTCGTGGTGAACCATCAGGGTCTCGCACGGGACGCCGGCCTCTCCGGCCCGGCGGGCGATCCAGGCAAGGGCGTCGGCCCCGGTCTGCTCGCGCTGGGCCAGCCAGGCGGCGCGCACCGGGTCGTCGCTGGCGAGCGGCGCCAGGCGGTCGGGCGGGGCGGCATGCAGGCCGACGATGGTCCCGCCGCCCAGCTGCGCCAGTTCGAGCGCGGTCGCGAGGGCGGGGCTGCACAGTTCGGTGCCGTCGGTAGGCACGAGGATGCGCCGGTACATGGTCGCAATGCGGATCAGCGATGGACCAGCACCGGGATCGTGCTGTGCACCAGCACCTTCTGGGTTTCGCTGCCGAGCAGCAGGCCCTTGATGCCGCGGCGTCCGTGCGAAGCCATCACGATCAGGTCGCAGCCCAGGCGCTGGGCGGTCGCGATGATGGCGGCATAGGGATCGTCGTCGACCGCATGCTCGGTGCGGCAGCTCACGCCGGCCTCGCGCGCGGCAGCGTCGACGTCGGCCAGGATGCGGCGGGCCCGGGCCTCGCTGGAGACGGTGTACTGTTCGGGCGTGTCTTCGAGCATCTCGCTGTCGGTGCTCAGCACGCGGAAGGGCGGCGTGGTGGTCAGGCCCACGACCTCGGCGCCGACCTCGCGGGCGAAATCGACGCCCGCCAGGATCGCGCGCCGCGAGGCGTCGGTGCCGTCGGTGGGGATAAGGATGCGCTTGTACATGGTCGTTCCCCCGTTGGATGTGCCCTTTGCGGGCGCATTCAGGATGGTCGATATGCACCCCGTGTAGTTTGACCTAGATCAAAGCTGAAACCGCCGGACACGGTAATCCGTCCGTTTGCCTCGACGGTGTAGCGGCCACCCGCCAGCTCGGCCGCCAGCGTGGCCCGGCTGCCAAGCCCGATCGGCGCGCGGAAGCGCCCGTCCAGATGGCGCAGGGGACGCCCGCCGGCGCGCTCCAGCTCGGCGCAGGCGCGGCCCAGGGTGTGCATGCCGTGGATGATCGGCGTCGTCAATCCCATCATGCGTGCCGACCAGGGCCACAGGTGGATAGGATTCCAGTCGCCGGACAGGGCCGCGTAGGCGCGTCCGCTGGCGGCGTCGAGCTGCCAGCTGGCCAGGGCGGTCAAGGCCGGCGCCGGCGGCGGCGCGGCTCGCGGACCGCCGCGCTCGCCGCGCGCCACCAGGTAGGTGCTGGCGCACGCGAAGACGAGAACACCCTTCTGGGTCGCGCGGGTCTCCAGCACCGCGTGGACGGCGCCGGCAGAGTGGCCGTGGCCCGGCGGCGCGATCCGGACGCCGGTCACCAGCTCGAGCGGCCGGCCGGCGTCGGGCTGGATGCCGCCGTTCAGCGCATTGTCGACATGGATCGCGCCGGCCAGGCGGAAGGGAAATGACCGGCCCAGCATGGTCGCCAGATGGGCGCGCTGGGCCAGCAGGTAGCAGTAGGTGAGCGGAACATGCGTACCCGTGAAGCCGAGCGCCGCGCGATAGCGCGCCACGTGGCCGGGGTCGAGGCGCTCCAGCCGGTGGACGGTCGTCGCCGACGCCGGGCCGGCAGGGGCGGCGCCGGGCCGCTTGAACAGGGCGCGCAGCAGGGTCGCGGCGGACATCGGCGGCAAGGGCAGGGGATTCGAAGGATCTGGCATGACGGCTATTCTGCCTGAAAGCCAAATGTTGCCATACGAACCTTGTTTGTTAGCCTTATCCGCTGTACCCTTATGTGTTGGTTATATAGAATCACTTATCTAGATGAGGATGGAATGAAGAAGTACGCGTTTGCCCTTGCTGCATTGAGCGCCGCCGGCCTGGCGCCGGCCCAGGAAGTCGTCCGGATCGGCCACGTCGCCGCCATGACCGGCCCGGTGGCCCACTTCGGCAAGGACAGCGAAAACGGTGTTCGCATGGCGATCGAGGCCCTGAATGCGCGCGGCGCGACCATTGCCGGCCGCAAGGTCAAATGGGTGCTGGCGCCGGAAGACGATGGCGGCGACCCGAAGCAGGCGACCGCCGCGGCCCAGAAGCTGGCCGACGCCCATGTCAACGGCGTGATCGGCCACGAGACCTCGGGCACCACGATCCCGGCCTCGAAGATCTATTACGACGCCGGCATTCCGCAGATCACGGCCTCGTCGACCAATCCGCAGTACACGCTGCAGGGCTTCAACACCACCTTCCGCGTGGTGGCGAACGACATCCAGCTCGGCCGCGCGCTGGGCCGCTACGCGGTCAAGACCATGGCGGTCAAGCGGGTCGCCGTGATCGACGACCGCACTGCCTACGGGCAGGGTCTGGTGAAGGAATTCGTCAACGGACTGCGCCAGCAGGGCATGAACGTGGTGGCGAAGGAATTCACGAATGACAAGGCGACCGACTTCTCGGCGATCCTGACCCGCATCCGCGCCAGCAATCCGGACCTGGTGTTCTTCGGCGGCATGAACGCCGTGGCCGGACCGATGCTGCGCCAGATGAAGCAGCTCGGCCTGAACGTCAAGATGATGGGCGGCGACGGCATCTGCTCGGACGAGATGCAGAAGCTGTCCGGCGGCACCATGGCCGACGGCCAGGTGGTGTGCGCCGAAGCGGGCGGCGTCGAAGCGTCCGGCAAGGCCGGCATGGACAATTTCCGCGCCGCCTACCGCAAGCGCTTCGGGATCGACGTCCAGATCATCGCGCCGTATTCCTACGATGCGACGCTGATCCTGGCGGAAGCGATGAACAAGGCCGGTTCCCCGGCGCCCGCGAAATACCTGCCCGAACTGGCGAAGATCCGCTACAAGGGCGTGACCGGGAATATCGCCTTCGACCAGCACGGTGACATCCGCGACGGCACCATCACCCTGTACACCTTCAAGGGCGGCCACCGCACCGAGATCGCCGTCACCAAGTAAGTAAACGCCGGGCAAGACAGCGCGGGCCATCCTCCGGAACTGCTATCCTCGCATGACGGATACAGCAGGAGGAAGAAGAAGCGATGGCGAAGCAGGATCCCCGGCCCGATGCGCCGTTCTACGTCGTACTGAACGCCGGCTCGGGCCGCACCGATACCGCGCTGCGCTGCGCCACCATCCGCGATGTCCTGGCGTCCGCGGGCCGCGCCTGCGAGCTGGACATCGTGCGCGAAGGCGCGAAAACGCCCGAGGTCGCCGCCGAGGTGGCGGCGCGCGCGGCGCGCGACGGCGCGATCCTGGTGGCGGCCGGCGGCGACGGCACCCTCAACGCGGTCGCGCACGAGGCGCTGCGCCACGGCTGCGTGTTCGGCGTACTGCCGCAGGGTACCTTCAACTATTTCGGCCGTAGCCACGGCATTCCCGAAGACCTGGCCGAGGCCGTGCGCGCGCTGCTGCGCGCACGGGTGCGCCGCGTCCAGGTCGGCATGGTCAACCAGCGCAGCTTCCTGGTGAACGCCAGCGTCGGCCTGTACCCGCGCCTGCTCGAGGAACGCGAGCACGACAAGCAGCAGTTCGGACGCAGCCGCGTGGTGGCGATCCTGTCGGGGCTGAAGACCGCGCTCGGGCGGCATCGCAACCTGCGGATCACGATCGAGCTGGATGGGAAGGCGCACCGCCTGCGCACGCCGACCCTGTTCGTCGGGAACAACCGCCTGCAGATGGAACAGGTCGGCATGCAGCCGCTCGACCACGCGGTCGAGGAAGGGCGGCTGGCGGCGATCGCCCCGCGCCCGGTCAGCCGCTGGCGCATGCTGGGCCTGCTGCTGCGCGGCGCGCTGGGGCGGCTCGGCGAAGCCGAGGACGTGGTCGCCTTCGCCTTCCGCAGCATGACGGTGCACGCGCCCCTGCTGTCCGGCCGGCGCCGGATCAAGGTCGCGGCCGACGGCGAAGTCCGCAAGCTGGAGCTGCCGCTGCGCTTCGAGGCGCTGGACGGCCAGCTGGCGCTGCTGGTAGCCGATTAAAGCGTAAAAAACTCGCATGGCGGCGTTGCGCCGTCTCGCCGTACTAGCGTACTGTCTTCGACGGTGCGCCTTGCCCTGCAAGTTTTTTACGCTTTAATTTGAGCCCCGAACAGGGCGCGCAGTTCGGCCAGCGGCAGCGGCCGGCCCAGCAGATAACCCTGCGCTTCGTCGCAGGAGGCGGCGCGCAGGAAGTCCAGCACCTCGGCGGTCTCCACGCCTTCCGCCACCACCGACATCTGCAGTGCGTGCGCCATGTCGACGAAGGCTTTCACGAAATCGAAGGCGCTGATGCGGCCGTCGTCCTGCAGCACGAAGGAGCGGTCCAGCTTCAGCACGTCGATCGGCAGGCGGCGCAGGTAGGCCAGGCCCGAGTAGCCGGTGCCGAAGTCGTCGACGGCCAGTTTCACGCCCAGCGCCTGCAGCTCGCCGAGCATGGCGGCGGTGCGTTCGAGGTCCTCGATCAGGGCGCTCTCGGTCAGCTCCAGCTCCAGCGCGGACGGCGCCAGCCCGGCGCTGTCGAGCGCCTCGCGCACTTCGGCCACGAAGCCCTGCTGGGCCAGCTGGCGCGCGGAGACGTTGACCGAGACCCGCACCGCCCGCCCGCATTCGTCGACCAGGCGGCGGGTCTGGCGGCAGGCCTCGCGCAGCACCCAGCGCCCGATCGGCACGATCAGGCCCGTTTCTTCGGCGATGCCGATGAACTGCTGGGGCGGCACCATTCCCTGTTGCGGATGGCGCCAGCGGATCAGGGCCTCCATGCCGACCACCTCCATGCTGCGCAGGTCCACGCGCGGCTGGTAGTGCAGCTCGAATTCCTCGCGCGCCAGCGCCGGCCGCAGCGACTGTTCCAGCGCCATGCGGGCCCGCGCCGCCACCGTCATCTCGGCCTCGAAGAAGCGGTAGCGGTTGCGGCCCTCGGCCTTGGCGCGATACATCGCCGTGTCCGCGGTCTGGAACAGCAGCTCGCGCGTGCCCGCGTCGCGCGGGTACATGCTGATCCCGATCGAGGCGCCGACCACCACGTCCTGGGCCCCGACCGTCACCGGCAGGGTCAGCACCTCGAGCAGCTTGGCGGCGATTGCGGCCGCCGCGCAGGCGCCGCCATCGGCGCCGGCCCGGCATTCGGCCGCCACCACGAACTCGTCGCCGCCCAGGCGCGCCACCACGTCGGCCGGACGCAGCACCTTGCGCAGGCGCGCCGCCACCTCGCACAGCAGCACGTCGCCGTGCTCGTGGCCGAAGGAGTCGTTGATCTCCTTGAAGCGGTCCAGGTCCAGGAACATCACGGCCACGCCGTTACCCGGCGCACAGGCCTCGAGCATGCGCTGAAGCCGCTCGTGCAGCAGGGCGCGGTTCGGCAGGCCGGTGAGGGTGTCGTGGGTCGCCAGTTCCTGCAGGCGGTGCTCGGCCTGCTTGCGGTCGGTGATGTCGGTCAGCAGGCCGGTGACGGATTCGAGCCTGCCGTCGGCATCGCAGTGCGCGCTGCCGTTCAGCAGCACGTGCAGCAGATGGCCTTCGGCATGCCGCAGCACCGCCTCGGCGCCCTTCACGGCGGCATGGCCGGACCGGTCGGACTCCAGCCCGTCCCACGGGAACACCGTGAACAGGTGCGCTAGGCCGGTACCAAGCAGCGTCTCGCGGGTGTGGCCCGAGAGCGCGCACAGGGCCGGGTTGACGTCGAGGATGCGACCGTCGGCGCTGGCCAGCACGTAGCCGGCCGGCGTCATCTCGATCACTTCGCGGAAGCGCTGTTCGCTCTCGCGCAGCTGGCGCTCGGCCTGCTCGCGCTCGGTCAGGTCGCGGATGATCGCCTGGAAGAATTCCTGGCCGCCGTCCTCGAAGCGCGAGACGTGGACCTCGGCCGGGAAGGTGCTGCCGTCCTTGCGGCGCTTGGTGATGCGCAGCAGGTGGGTCTGGCCCTGGCGCAGGCTTTCCAGCAGCGACCTGCCATAGTGGAAGCTGCTGTCGATGTCGCCTGCCGACAGGCCCAGCATCTCGTCCTCGGTATAGCCGAAGTGCGCGCAGGCGCGGCCGTTGGCGGCGACGATGCGCAGCTCGCGGTCGGAGATGACGATGCTGTCGCCGGCCTGCTGGAACAGGCTGCGGAAACGCTGTTCGCTCTTGCGGACCGCTTCTTCGGCAAGGCGCTTCTCGGTGATGTCGTGGAAGTAGACCGAGAGGCCGTCCGGGGTCGGATACGCGCGCGCCTCGATCCAGGCGCCGTTCGGCGTCCACAAGGCTTCGGTAAGGGTCGGCTGGCCGCTCGCCATCGCCTCGCGGTACTGCTCGAGGAAGAGAGTGCCGTCGAGGGCCGGCGCCACCTCGAGCAGCGGCCGGCCGATGGCGTACTTGAGCTCGACGTTGACGAAGGTGGTGGCCTTGCCGTTGGCGTAGATGATGCGCCAGTCGCGGTCGACGGCGAAGAAAGCGTCGCCGATGCTCTCCAGCATGGCGTTCATGCGCTCGCGCGAGCGCTGCAGCTCTTCCTGGGCGGCCCGGAATTCGGTGACGTCGCGGGCGCTGGCATAGCCGACCTGCCTGGTGGCGGACCAGCGCACCGACAGCGCCAGGTACACGGTGCGGCCGTCGCGCCGGCGCCAGCGCAGCTCGCGGTCGCGGCAGGGCATGCCGGTGCAGGCCGCCTCCCACAGGGCGTCGAAGGCGGCGCGGTCTTCATCCAGCACCAGCTCGCGGCAGGGCCGGGCCAGCAGCTCGGCCGGGTGGTAGCCGAGGATTTCCGCGGCGGCGGCGTTGGCGCACAGCAGCCGGCCGTCCCGGTCGAGCAGGATCATCAGCTCGAAAGCGTTGTCGATGTGGGCGCGGGAATCGTCTGCGAGGGAAATCGGGGCCGGCGCGTTCATGGTGTGCTCGTGGTCGGAGTGGCCCGGCGTGGGCAGCGCGTGCCTGATTGCGGGAAGCTATGCGGGATGGATACGGTTTGCCGGCGAGTATATCATTCCGTATAGCAATATTTACGCCGTCCAAAATCTTTGCGGCATTTGCGCAACGGAAGATTGTCTGGATGAAAAAAGGTGGAGCACGGCGGGCAAGCGCCCGCCGCATTGGTTTGGGTAATGATTACAGCTGATCGTCCGAGGAATCGTCCTGGCTCAGCCTGCCCTGGCCCGATTGGCGCTGCCCTTGCTGCTGGCTGCCCTGCTGGCCGCTCTGCTTGTTGCCCAGGTTGCCGCTTTGCTTCTGCCCAGGTTGCTGCTTGCCTCCCTGTTGCTGGTTGCCGAGATTGCCGCTTTGCTGGTTTTGCTGGTTTTGCTGGTTTCCGGATTGCTGGTTCATCCCACCTCCTTGCTGGTTGGCCTGGCCGCGCCATGAATCCCCCTGGGCGGGCGTGCCGCCAGGCTGGCCGGCCTTGGCCGATTGCAGGTTGCCGGAGTCGGACAGGTCGGGGGCGCCGACACCGCCGTCGCGGCCACCGTCGTTGAGGTTCCCGGTAGCGCCGTTCTTGCCGGCGCTGCTGGTGCCGACGCCGCTCATTTCGTCATAGTTGCGGCCTTTCATGCCTTTACCCTTGTACTCTTGGTTGCTTGGCATACGCGCTCCTTGTCTGTGCCGAAGACCCTATGGTAGGCCCCTCACTGAGACGAACAATCGGAAAACAGGCGAGGGCGACGTAGGATATCTCGGACAGGATATTGCTGAATCGCAGGGTGGGACGGCGCCTGCGCCCGCTCCGCGCTGGGATGACGCAGGCCGTCCAGCAGCCTCTCCGCCTTTCTGCCGCGCGTCCCGCCCGCTGCGTTTGCGCTAGCATGGGCGTCCCCACAAACCACAAGCGGCATCGACGCGAGGAGGACGGCATGGCGAAGGTCCTGGTTCTGTATTACTCCACTTATGGCCACATCGAACAGATGGCGAACGCGGTCGCGGAAGGCGTCCGCGCCGGCGGCGCCGAGGCCGTGGTCAAGCGCGTGCCGGAGACGGTGCCCGAGCAGATCGCGCGTCCGGCGCACTTCAAGCTCGACCAGCCGGCGCCGATCGCCACCGTCGACGAGTTGCCGGACTACGACGCGATCATCATCGGCGCGCCGACCCGCTACGGCCGCATGCCTTCGCAGATGGCGGCCTTCCTCGACCAGACCGGCGGCCTGTGGGCGCGCGGCGCGCTGCAGGGCAAGGTCGGCGCCGCCTTCACCTCGACCGCGACCCAGCACGGCGGCCAGGAGACCACGCAGTTCTCGATCCTCACGAACCTGTTGCACTTCGGGATGGTGGTGGTCGGCCTGCCTTACGGTTTTGCCGGCCAGATGACCCTCGACGAGATCACCGGCGGCAGCCCCTACGGCGCCAGTACCATCGCCGGCGGGCAGGGACAACGGCAGCCGAGCCAGCGGGAACTGGACGGCGCGCGCTATCAGGGAGAACTGGTGGCGAAGACGGCGGTCAAGCTGTTTGGCTGACGCGGGAAAAAATTTCCGCCATCTCGTCTGTGTTTTATAGGAAAATCCGCTTGGGTTTTTCTGTTTGACACTAATTTCGGCCCGGTGCTATAGTCCGGCAAAAGCCATGGGAACGTTTCCACACACGTGCCCTCGAAATGGCAGCCGATCATGGAGACGAGACGAGATGGTTGCAGTCCGCAGGCTGGCGCTTGTCGCCTGGCTGTGCGCATCCGCTGCGGCGGCGCATGCCGGTCCGCGCGCCGAGGTAATCCACTGGTGGACCTCGGGAGGCGAGTCGGCCGCGGTGCGCGAGGTCGCCCAGGCCTACCGCGACGCCGGCGGCAGCTGGATCGACAGCGCCATCGCCGGCGGCGACCAGTCGCGCGCCGTCACCATCAACCGTATCATCGGCGGCAATCCGCCGACCGCCGCCCAGTTCAACACCTCCAAGCAGTTCCTCGACATCATCGAGGAAGACATGCTGAACAACGTCGACGAGCTCGCGCGCCGGCAGAACTGGGACCAGGTGCTTCCCGAACCCATCGTCGGCGTCATCAAGGTCAATGGCCACTGGTACGCGGCGCCGATGAACATCCATATGCAGACCTGGCTGTGGTACTCGAAGTCGGCGTTCGAGAAGGCCGGCATCGCCAGGGAGCCCGCCAGCGTCGACGAACTGTTCGCCGCGCTCGACAAGCTGAAGGCCGCCGGCCTGATCCCCCTGGCGCACGGCGGCCAGTCCTGGCAGGAAGTGATCCTGTTCTCCAGCATGCTGTCGAACCTGGGCGGACGCGATCTGTACCTGAAGGTGATCCGCGACCGCGACCAGGCCGCGATCCATTCCGCCGCCTTCCGCAAGGTGCTTCTGGCGTACAAGCGCCTGCAGTCCTATGTCGATCCCGGCTCGCCGGGCCGCAACTGGAACGACGCCACGGCGCTGGTGATTGCCGGCCGCGCCGGCATCCAGATCATGGGCGACTGGGCCAAGGGCGAATTCACCAACGCGGGCCAGACCGCGGGCCGGCAGTACGGCTGCCTCCCGGGACTCGCCGCCGACAGTCCCTACCTGATCCAGGGCGACGTGTTCGTGTTCCCGAAGACCGACGACCCGGACGCCGTGCGCGCCCAGAAGCTGATGGCGAGAGTGGTCGAGCAGCCCGCCGTGCAGCTCCGCTTCAGCAAGCTGAAGGGTTCGCTGCCGGTGCGCCCGGACCTCGACGCCAGCGGGCTCGACGTCTGCGCGCAGAAGGGCATGGCGATCCTGCGCGACCGCGCGCGCCCGCTCGGCGTGGCCGAGGTCTACCTGACCCCGGACCAGAACGGCGCCCTGCAGGACGTGCTGACCGCCTACTGGAATACCAGCATGCCGGTCGAGAAGGCGCAAAAAAGCATCGCTTCGGCGCTGCGCTACTAGGATGCGCCGCTGAGATGAAGACCAGGCGCACCCTCACACCCTACGCGGCGCTGCTGCCCATGTTCGTCACCGTGCTGGTCGGCTATATCGGCGCGGCGGTCTGGACACTCGGTATGTCGATGACCGCGTCGCGCACCTTCCCGTCGCGGCACTTCATCGGCCTGGCCCAGTACCAGCGCCTGTTCGACAACGAGCGCTGGATGCTCTCGCTGCACAACCTGGCGGTGTACGGCTTGCTGTTCGTGTTCGCCTGCCTGGTGATCGGCTTCCTGCTGGCGGTCTTCATCGACCAGAACGTGAGCGGGGAGGGCGTGCTGCGGACCGTCTTCCTCTATCCTATGCGATGTCCTTCGTCGCCACCGGCCTTGTCTGGCAGTGGCTGCTGCAGCCGGGGGACGGGATCGATTCCGCCGTGCGTGCGCTCGGCTGGCACGGCTTTCGTCTCGACTGGATCGTCGACCAGGACCTGGCGATCTACACGGTGGTGATCGCCACCGTATGGCAGGCGTCCGGGCTGGTGATGGCGCTGATGCTGGCCGGCCTGCGCGGCGTCGACCCCGAGATCTGGAAAGCCGCGCGCCTGGACGGCATCCCGGCCTGGCGCGTCTACCTGCAGATCGTCCTGCCGATGCTGTGGCCCACCATCGCGACGGTGCTGCTGCTGCTCGCGACGGCGGTCGTGAAGCTGTACGACGCCGTGGTCGCGATGACCCAGGGCGGTCCCGGCATCGCCAGCGAAGTGCCGGCCAAGTTCATCATGGACCACCTGTTCCTGCGTTCGAACGTCGGGCTGGCATCCGCCGGCGCGGTCGTGCTGCTGGTCCCGGTGCTGGCGCTGCTCGCGCCCTATGCCTATGCTCGCAGCCGCCAGGAGGCCGCATGAATCCGCACACCGTGGCCCATTCGCTGCCGGCGGCGGCCGCCGACAAGCGCGCGCCGAGCCGCGCGCGCCGGCGCCGCCTGACGCCGGCGCGCATCGGCATCTACG
The DNA here is from genome assembly GCF_001412595.2 of Massilia sp. WG5. NCBI lineage: Bacteria > Pseudomonadati > Pseudomonadota > Betaproteobacteria > Burkholderiales > Oxalobacteraceae > Massilia > Massilia sp. WG5. The sequence continues at coordinate 671,426 of NZ_CP012640.2, read as the reverse complement.
CCTTTCTGGTCGGCGCCGCACTGTTCTTCCTGCTGCCGCTGTACGTCATGATCGTCACCTCGCTCAAGAGCATGGACGAGATCCGCCACGGCGGCATCTTCGCGTTGCCCCTCGGCGCGACGCTCGAGCCCTGGCGCCAGGCCTGGAGCACGGTCTGCACCGGCGCCGCCTGCGAGGGCTTGCGCACCGGCTTCTGGAATTCGGTGGCGATCGCCGTGCCCTCGACCGTGCTGCCGATCCTGGTCGGCGCGGTCAACGGCTATGCGCTGTCGTTCTGGCGGCCGCGCCACGCGAACCTGTTCTTTGGCGTGCTGATGGCCGGCGCCTTCGTGCCGGTGCAGGTCATGATCTACCCGCTGGTGCGGGTGCTGGCCCTGGCCGGCGTGTTCGGCTCGCTGCCGGCGATCGTGCTGGTGCACCTGGTGTTCGGCATGCCGATGATGACCCTGCTGTTCCGGAATTACTACTGCTCGGTCCCGCGGGAGCTGTTCCAGGCCGCGCGGGTCGACGGCGCCGGCTTCTGGCGTATTTTCTTGCGCATCATGCTGCCGATGTCGCTGCCGATCGTCGTGGTGGCCGCCATCATCCAGGTGACCGGCGTGTGGAACGACTACATCCTGGGCCTGGTGTTCGCCGGCCGCGAGAACCTGCCGATGACCGTCCAGCTGAACAACGTGATCAACACCACCACCGGCACCCGCCTGTACAACGTGAACATGGCGGCGACCATCCTCACCGCGCTGGTGCCGCTGACCCTGTATTTCGCATCCGGACGCTGGTTCGTGCGCGGCATCGCCGCCGGCGCGATCAAGGGCTGAGGGCGAGGGCCGAGAGAACGACATGGCGAACGTGAACCTGCGCAAACTGAACATCAAGCTGGGTGGGAAGTGCATCATCCGCGACCTCGACCTGCAGGTCGAGCCGGGCGAATTCCTCGTGCTGCTGGGACCCTCGGGCTGCGGCAAGTCGACCCTGCTGCACAGCATCGCCGGCCTGGTCGACCTCGACGCCGGCGCGATCGAGATCGCCGGGCGCGACATGACGGACGCCGACCCCAGCGAGCGCGGGATCGGCATGGTGTTCCAGTCCTACGCCCTGTACCCGACCATGAGCGTGGAAGACAATATGTCCTTCGGGCTGCGCATCGCCGGCACGCCGAAGGCCGAGATACGGCGCCGCGTCGCGCATGCGGCCGAAATGCTGCAGCTCGGCGCGCTGCTGGACCGCAGGCCGTCCCAGCTCTCCGGCGGCCAGCGCCAGCGGGTGGCGATCGGCCGCGCGCTGGTGCGCCAGGCCCGGGTCTTCCTGTTCGACGAGCCGCTGTCGAACCTGGACGCCAAGCTGCGCGCCGAACTGCGCCGCGAGCTGAAGCTGCTGCACCAGAAGCTCGGCTCGACCATGATCTACGTGACCCACGACCAGGTCGAGGCGATGACCCTGGCCTCGCGCATCGTCGTGATGGAGAAGGGCCAGGTGCAGCAGATCGGTACGCCGCTCGACGTGTACGAGCGCCCGGCGAACCGCTTCGTGGCGGGCTTCCTCGGCGCGCCGCCGATGGCCTTCGTCGAGGGCCGGCTGGACGGCGCGGGACGCTTCGGCGCGGGCGCGCTGCTTGTGGCGCCGGGCCCGGGCTGTTGCGCGGGCGGCGTGACGGAGCGCAGCGCGGTGCTGGGCGTGCGTCCCGAGCATGTGGCGATCCGCGCGGATGGCGACATGGCGGGCACGGTGTCGCTGGTCGAGCCGATGGGGAACCACCAGGTGGTGTGGATCCGCTGCGGCGCGCACCTGCTGGCCTCGCTGGTGCACGACGACTCCAGCTACGCGCCGGGCCAGGCGCTGCGCTTCGCGGTGGATGCGAACCGGGTGTCGCTGTTCGATCCGGCCTCGGGAAACCGCCTGTAAAGGGCGGGCTTGCGCTATGCTTGCTGTTTTGACAGAATTTGAACGTGAATCGGAAGTGAGGATCTGCCTGTGGCCACTATCAAGGATGTAGCGAAGCTCGCCGGCGTCGGTCTGGGCACGGCCTCGCGCGTGGTCAGCGGCAAGGGCTCGGTGTCGCCGGCCACGCTGGCCAAGGTCAGGAAGGCCATCGACGAACTGGGCTTCCGGCCCTCGCACGCCGCGCGCGCGCTGCTGTCCGGTTCCAGCCGCATGATCGGGGTCTACATCCCGGTGCTGAGCGGGACCTTCTACACGCCGATCCTGCAGATCATCGACACCGAGCTGCGCGCGGCCGGCCTGCACATGGTGCTGGCCTTCGGCGTCGGACTCGGCGACGAGCGGCGCCAGGCGATCGAAGGCATCGAGTTCCTGATCGAACGCGGTTGCGACGGCCTGATGGTGATGACCGGCGCACTGCAGGAAGAGGATATCGCTTCGCTGGGCCTGAAGGCCGGGCAGCTGGTGGCGCTGAACCACAGCTTCGAGAGCATCGCCGATCAGTGCTTCACGGTCGACCACATGCTGGGCGGACGCCTGGCGGCGCGCGCGCTGCTGGACCACAAGCACACCCGCATCGCCGTGGTCGAAGGCCCGCGCCGCCTCGCCGACAATATCGCCCGTATCGAGGGCTTCACGGCCGAGCTGCGCGAGAACGGCATCGATCCCGGCAGGATCTGGCGCGTCGAGAGCGACTTTTCGCCGGCCGGCGGCTGGGCCGCGGCGAAGGAACTGCTCGAATCGTCCTACGAGTGCAGCGCGCTGTTCTGCGCCAACGACGAGATGGCGGTGGGCGCGCTGTCCTACTTCCAGGAGGCCGGCCTGCGTGTGCCGCACGACCTGTCGGTGATCGGCTACGACGACACGCCCAGCGCGGCGTTCTCGGCGCCGCGCCTGACCTCCGTGCACATGCCATGGCGCGAGATGACCCAGAACGGCATCAATGCGCTGCTCAACCTGTGCTACGACATGCAGCGCCCGGTCACCCGGGATTTTCCGGTCAGCGTGACCCTGCGCGCGTCCCTGGCCAAGGCCGCGGGCGGCAGGCGAAAGGCAGCCTGAAAGCGCCGCCAGAGGCGCTTTTTTTTGACGGGATGCTGGAAAGCTTTCCAAACGAATCGAGAATACCACCGACTGAAACGAGACCATGAGCACACCGACCCGACCCGACCCGCAGGCGCCGCAGCGCGCCGATTTTGCCGCCGACTTCCTGTGGGGCTGCGCCACCTCGTCCTACCAGATCGAGGGCGCCGCGCGCGAAGACGGACGTGTCGAATCGATCTGGGACCGCTTCGCCGCCACCCCCGGCCGGATCAAGGACGGTTCGAGCGGGGAGGTCGCCTGCGACCACTACCACCGCTGGCCGGAAGACCTCGATATCGCACGCGCGCTGGGCCTGAACGCCTACCGTTTCTCGATCGCCTGGCCGCGGATCTTTTCCGAGGTCGGCGGCAAGCCGAACCAGAAGGGCCTGGACTTCTATTCGCGCCTGGTCGACGGCATGCTGGAGCGCGGCCTGCAGCCCTGGGCCACGCTGTACCACTGGGACCTGCCGCAGTACCTGCAGGACCGCGGCGGCTGGAACGAGCGCGCCACCGTCGACGCCTTCGTCGAACTGGCGGACGCCATGACGCGCACCCTCGGCGACCGCGTCAAGCACTGGATCACGCATAACGAACCCTGGTGCACGGCCATCATCGGCAACTTCGAGGGCTGGCATGCGCCGGGCCTGACCGACTTCAAGACCGCGCTGCAGGTCAGCCACCACGTGCTGCTCTCGCACGGCAAGTCGGTGCCGGTGATCCGCGCCAACGTCCCGGACGCCAGGGTCGGCATCTCGCTCAGCCTGCACCCCTTGCGCCCGGCCAGTCCGAACCCGCGCGACATCGCGGCGATGGAGCGCCACGACGGCCTGCGCTACCGCTGGTTCCTCGATCCGCTGTACGGCCGCGGCTACCCGCGCAAGATCCTGGAACTGGTCGGCGACCAGGCGCCGGTGGTGCTGCCGGGCGACCTCGACGCGATCGCCGCCAGGACCGATTTCCTGGGCGTGAATTACTACTTCCCCGAAACCATCGCCGACGAGCCGGGCCACGCGCCGCTGGATGCGCGGGTCCTGCCGCCGAGCGGTACCGACATCACGGGCATGGGCTGGCCGGTCGAGCCGCAGGGACTGGCCGAGCTGCTGGCGCGGGTCGACCGGGACTACCATCCCGGGCCGCTCTATGTTACCGAAAACGGCTCCTGCTACGACGACACGGTCGGTCCGGACGGCAGCGTGCACGACACCGAGCGCCGCGACTACCTGGTGCGCCACCTGGGTGCGCTGCGCGATGCGGTCAGGGACGGCGTTCCGGTGCAGGGGTATTTTGCCTGGAGCCTGGTCGACAACTTCGAATGGGCCGAAGGCTACCGGAAGCGTTTCGGCCTGGTCCACATCGACTATGCCACGCAGCAGCGGCGCCTGAAGGACAGCGCGCACTGGTACCGGTCCTTCCTGGAGTAGGCCTTCTTGTTGACATGGGGAGTAATTCCCTTCACTATTGTCGCGTTGCGTTGGAATCGTTTCCAATCACGGTTCCGGCAGCTCGAAAAACAGAATAGAGTGGAGACCTCCCGCATGCACAAGCCCCTCCGTTTCGGCGCACTGGCAATCGCCGTCGCGCTGACCCTGCCGGCCATCGGCGCCGAGCCGGTCGCCGAGCAGAAGCTCACCGACTGGCCGCACATCGCCAGCGAATTCAGGAAAGACCCGGCGCTCGAGGCGCGCGTGGCCGAGATTCTCGCCAGGATGACGCTGGCGCAGAAGATCGGCCAGATGACCCAGCCCGAGATCAAGTCGGTCACGCCCGACGAGGTGCGCAAGTACTACCTCGGCTCGGTACTGAACGGCGGCGGCAGCTGGCCGAACAACGACAAGCACGCCAGGGCCGCGGACTGGCTGGCGATGGCGAACGCCTTCTACGACGCTTCGATGGCGACCGACATGCCCATCAAGGTACCCGTGGTGTGGGGCACCGACGCCGTCCACGGCCACAACAACGTGTATGGCGCCACCATGTTCCCCCACAATATCGGCCTGGGCGCGGCGCGCGATCCGGCGCTGATCGGCGAGATCGGCGCGGCGACGGCGAAGGCGGTGCGCGCCACCGGCATCGCCTGGGTATTCGGCCCGACCCTGGCGGTGGTGCGCGACGACCGCTGGGGCCGCACTTACGAGAGCTATTCCGAGGACCCCTTGCTGGTGAAGCGCTATGCCGGCGTGTACGTGAAGGGCATGCAGGACCACTTCAGGAAAGACTACAACACCATCGCCACCGCCAAGCACTTCATGGGCGACGGCGGCACCGACCAGGGCAAGGACCGCGGCGTCAACAAGTCCACGGCGCTCGACATGATGAACATCCATGCCCAGGGCTATTACACGGCGCTGGCGGCCGGCGCCCAGGCCGTGATGGCGTCCTTCAACAGCTGGGACGATGTAGCGGCCGGGAAGAACTACGGCAAGATCCACGGCAGTCGCGACATGCTCACCGGGATCCTGAAGGAGAAGATGGGCTTCGACGGCTTCGTCGTCACCGACTGGAACGGCCACGGCGAGGTGCCGGGCTGCTCGGCCGCCAGCTGCGTCCAGGCGATCAACGCCGGGGTCGACATGGTGATGGTCACGGACGAATGGAAAGACTTCATCAAGAACACCATGGCCGACGTCGAGGCGGGGCGCATTCCGATGGCGCGCATCGACGACGCCGTCACCCGCATCCTGCGCGTCAAGCTGCGCGCCGGCCTGTTCGGCAAGCGGCCATCGCAGAACGCCTATGCCGGCAAGGATGAGGCCCTGCAGGCGCGCGGGCTGGCGCGCCGCGCCGTGCGCGAATCGCTGGTGCTGCTGAAGAACGAGGGCCCGGCGCTTCCGCTGGCCGCCGGCAAGAAGCTGCTGGTGGTCGGCAAGGCCGCCGACAGCATGGCCCACCAGACCGGCGGCTGGGCGCTGACCTGGCAGGGCACCACCAATACCAACGCCGACTTCCCGAACGCCGACACCATCCTGGCCGGCATCCGCGCCGCCGCCGGCGCGGCCGAGGTCAGCTTCAGCCCCGACGGCAAGGGCGTGAACCCGGCCGACTACGACGCCGTGATCGCCGTGATCGGCGAAGGCCCCTACGCGGAAGGCGACGGCGACATCGGCCCGTCCGGCACCCTGCGCCACAGCAGCCGCTATCCCGAAGACCTGGCGGTGCTGCAGCAGGTGGCAGGGAAGGGCCGGCCGGTGGTGACGGTATTCCTGTCCGGGCGGCCGCTGTGGGTGAACGACCTGCTGAACCTCTCGGACACCTTCGTCGCGGCGTGGCTGCCGGGCACCGAAGGCAAGGGCGTGGCCGACCTGCTGGTCGCGTCGAAGGGCGGCAAGGCCCTGGACTTCCGCGGCACGCTGTCCTTCTCCTGGCCGAAGACCGTCTGCCAGACCCCGCTGAACGTCGGCGACCCCGGCTATGCGCCGCTGTTCGCCTACGGCTATGGCCTGCGCAAGGGCATGCGCTCGCACCTCGGCCAGCTGGACACGACCTACCCGGCGGGCGGCTGCGGCTCCTCGCAAATCTATCCGCTGTACGGCCAAGCCGACCGCGCCAGCTTCCCGCTGCAGTTGCGCAGCGGGGCCGCGGTCCAGCCGCTCGGCGCCGACCTGAACGCCACCGTCAGCCTGCCGGGCATCACGGTCGCGACCAGCCAGATCAACACCCAGCAGGACGCCAAGATGGTCACCTGGAGCGGCCCCGCCAGCTTCGAAGCGCACGGCGCGAAGCCGCTGGCGCTGCCGGCCGCCGCGGCCAAGGATGCGGCGCTGCGCTTCGACACCATCGTGCAGGCGGCGCCCGCCGGCAGGGTGACGGTTGCGATGGGCGGCACGGCGCTCGACGCTACCGCGCTGTTCGGGCGCCTGGCCGGCAAGGGCAAGCAGGCGGTCAAGATTCCGCTGGCCTGCTTCACGGCCAAGGGACTGGACCTGGACAAGGTGGATACGCCGTTCAGCGTCAGCAGTACCGGCGCCTTCGCGGCCGCCTTCGGGAATATCGATGCGGTCGGCGGCGCGGCCGGCGACCAGGACGCGGTGCGCTGCGAGGAGCTGCGATGAGCGTCGACGGCTATCGGCTGCTTGCCGACATCGGCGGTACCAATGCCCGCTTCGCGCTCCAGCGGGCGGGGGCGGAAGGCTTCGCCGACGTCGAAGTGCTGGCCTGCGCCGACTACCCGGCGATCGGCAACGCGGTGCGCGACTATCTTGCGCGCGCCGGGGCGCGTGGACTGGCGGCCGACGGCATCCGGCATGCCGCGCTCGCCATCGCCAACCCGGTCGAAGGGGACGATGTCAGCATGACGAATCACTGCTGGCGCTTTTCGATCGGGGCGCTGCAGGCCGAACTGAAGCTGGACACGCTGCTGGTGGTGAACGATTTCGCGGCGCTGGCGATGTCGCTGCCGCACCTGAAGGCGGAGCAGCGCGAACGCATCGGCGGCGGCGGGAACGCCGGACAGGCAAACAAGCCGATCGGCCTGATCGGGCCGGGCACGGGCCTCGGGGTCTCCGGCGTGATCCCTTGCGGCGAGCGCTGGATCGCGCTGGCGGGCGAGGGCGGCCACGTCAGCTTCGCGCCCGTGAACCGGCAGGAAGTGAAGATCCTGGAAGCGCTGTGGGACGAGTACGGCCATGTGTCCGCCGAACGCCTGCTGTCCGGGCTGGGCCTGGAACTGATCCACCGCGCCCTGGCCGGGCAGCGCCTGGACGCGCCCGAGATCACCCGGCGCGCGCTGGACGGCAGCAGCATTGCCTGCCGCGAGACCGTCGAGGCCTTCTGCGCGGTACTGGGCAGCGTGGCCGGCAACGTCGCCCTGACCCTGGGCGCGACCGGCGGCATGTATATCGGCGGCGGCATCGTGCCGCGCCTGGGCAGCCTGTTCCACGCCTCCCGCTTCCGCGAGCGCTTCGAGGGCAAGGGACGTTTGTCGCCTTACCTGGCGCGGATCCCGACCTGGCTGATCGTCGAGGAGTATCCGGCCCTGCGCGGCGTGGCGGCGATGCTCGACCAGTCGCTGCATGCATAACGATCGATAACGACAACAAGTATCACGGAGACACCATGGCTCAATCCGCACCTAACGCAGCACACAAGCCGGCGCTCGCGCCGACGGCGCCGGCCGGCGCCGCGAACAACACCGGTCCGCTGGTGATCGTCACCATCCTGTTCTTCATGTGGGGCCTCCTGACCTCGCTGAACGACGTCCTGATCCCGCACCTGAAGGCGATCTACACGCTCAGCTACGTCCAGGCGATGCTGGTGCAGTTCTGCTTCTTCGGCGCCTACTTCATCGTCTCGGTGCCGGCCGGCGCCCTGATCCGCAGGCTGGGCTACCAGAAGGGCGCCGTCACGGGCCTGCTGATCGCGGCGGTCGGCTGCGCGCTGTTCTACCCCGCCTCGAAGAGCGGCTATGGACTGTTCCTGTTCGCCTTCTTCGTGCTGGCCAGCGGCATCACCGTGTTGCAGGTGGCGGCGAATCCCTACGTGACCGTGCTCGGCCCGGCCAGCACGGCGTCGAGCCGGCTCACCCTGACCCAGGCCTTCAACTCGCTCGGCACCACGGTGGCGCCGGCGGTCGGCGGGATGCTGATCCTGTCCGCCGCCACGGTCGGCGCCGACCGGCTGGCGGCCATGAACGCCGCCGAGCTGGCGGCCTACCGCGCGCATGAGGCGGCCAGCGTGCAAGGCCCGTATCTTGCGCTGGCGGCGGCGCTGGCCATCCTGGCGATGCTGTTCGCGCTGGCGCGCCTGCCGCAGATCGCGCATGGCGAGGAAAGTACCGCCGCGGCCAGCGGCAAGGCGTCGGCGCTGGCCTACCGCCACCTGGTGCTGGGCGCGGTCGCCATCTTCCTGTACGTGGGCGGCGAGGTCAGCATCGGCAGCTTCCTGGTCAACTTCCTGGGCGAGCGCCAGATCGCCGGCCTGGTGCCTTCGGTGGCCGCCGGCTACGTCAGCCTGTACTGGGGCGGCGCCCTGGTCGGCCGCTTCATCGGCTTTGCCGTGATGCGTTACGTCAGCCCGGGCAAGAGCCTGGCCTTCAACGCGCTGCTCGCCATCGCCCTGGTGCTGACCGGGATCTTCGGCCAGGGCAAGGTGGCGATGTGGGCGATCCTGTCGGTGGGCCTGTTCAATTCGATCATGTTCCCGACCATCTTCAGCATGGCCCTGCATGGCCTCGGCCGCCACACCGGCCAGGGTTCGGGCATCCTGTGCATGGCCATCGTCGGCGGCGCCATCGTGCCCTTCGTGCAGGGCGCGCTGGCGGACTCGATCGGCCTGCAGACCTCCTTCTTCGTGCCGGCGGCCTGCTATGGCTTCATCCTGTATTTCGGACTCAGGTACGCCAGGCTGCACCGCGAGGCGGACGCGCCGGCCTGACTTCTTCACGGTTCCTGCGCAGCATTTCCCAGCGGCGTGCCTGCATGCCGCTGGGTTTTTTATTTGTTTTGCGGTAAGATAGCGCACCCATTGGGGAGTAGCCTGCTCGCGGATCCTTCGCGAGTTCCCGTATCAACATACTCGTCGCCTCCCTGGCGACGTGGTACGGGCAGCCGTCTCGGTTGGCAAGACCTTTGGCATACCGCGCGCTTTTGACCGGGCCGTGCGGCGTGCCTTCGTCATTGCCCGGCCAGCGAGAAATTCATGAATGTAGCCGCCACGCTCGCCATTGCGCTTGCGATGTCCACCGACGCCTTTGCCGTCGCCATCGGCAAGGGCGCAGCCCTGCACCGCCCCCATCTCAAGGAAGCCCTGCGCACCGGGTTGATCTTCGGCGTGATCGAAGGCCTGACCCCGCTCGTCGGCTGGGCCTTCGGCAGGGTCGCGGCGCCCTATGTCGAGGCCTGGGATCACTGGATCGCCTTCACCCTGCTGGGCGTGCTGGGCCTGCGCATGATCTACGCCAGCCTGACCGCCGACGACGAGGAAGAGGAAAAGCCGAGCAGCCATTCCTTCTGGCTGCTGGCGATCACCGGCGTCGCCACCAGCATCGACGCCATGGTGGTCGGGGCCAGCCTGGCCTTCATCGACGCCAACATCTTCACCACCGCCGGGGCGATCGGCCTCGCGACCTTCACGATGGTCACCATCGGCGTGATGCTGGGCCGCGGCCTGGGCCACCTGGTCGGCAAGCGCGCGGAGCTGGTCGGCGGACTGGTGCTGATTGCGATCGGAGGGGCGATCCTGTACGAGCACCTGGGTGCCGGTTGAGGATCGCCCGCGTCCCGGAGCAGGCGCGGCGCGCGCGCCTTAGAGCGTCGCCCCGCAGTAGCGCTCCACATACTCCTGGTGCGACGGCAGCTGCGCCGCGGTCCGCTCCACATGCTTGCGGATCCCCTCCAGGAAGCCGTTCAGCTCCTCGTCGCCCATCAGGTCCGCGCTGGGGTGGTGCTGCTCGGGCATGATGCCCTGGCCCAGCATCACCTGGATCCACGAATTCTCGGCGAACAGTTCGTTCAGCACGCGGAAGGATCGTCCCGTTTCCCGGAACATGTCGATGCGGTGCTGCAGCGGCGCCGGCACCGCCATCTCGGCGGCGTCCTTCCAGTAGGGCGTGTCGCGGCGCTCGGTGACCTTGTAGTGCAGGATGATGAAGTCGCGGATGGATTCGATCTCGGACCAGGCCTGGGCGTTGAATTCGTCGACTTCGCTTTTCCGGATGCCTTGTGACGGGAAGTTCTGCAACAGGCGCACGATCGAGCGCTGGATCAGGTGGATGCTGGTCGACTCGATCGGCTCCAGAAAGCCGCTCGACAGGCCGATCGCCACGCAGTTGTGCGACCAGGTCTGCTTGCGCTGGCCCGGCTTGAAGCGGATCACGCGCGGCTCGGTCAGCGCCTTGCCTTCGATATTCCCGAGCAGGGTCGCCTGCGCCCTGGCATCGTCGATGTAGCGGCTGGCGTAGACGATGCCGTTGCCGACCCGGTGCTGCAGCGGGATGCGCCACTGCCAGCCCCAGTCGTGGGCCATCGAGCGGGTCAGCGGCAGGGCGGGACCCATGCGTTCGGTCTGGACCGCGATGGCGCTGTCGTTGAACAGCCACTGCGACCAGTCCTCGTAGCCGACGCCCAGGGTCTGGCCGAGCAGCAGCGAGCGAAAACCCGTGCAGTCGATGAACAGGTCGCCCTCGATGCGGGTGCCGGAGTCGAGCACCAGGGCGCTGATGTCGCCGCTCGCCGGATCGGTATCGACCTTCGCGATCTTCGCCTCGATGCGCTCGACGCCGAAGTGCTCGCTGAAGCGGCGCAGGAAGCGCGCGTAGCGGCCGGCGTCCAGGTGGTACGCATAGTTCAGGCCATCGTTCGGCAAGTGGGCGAATTTCCCTTCCAGCGAGGCCTTCAGCTCGAGGCAGTAGTCGCCATAGTCGCGCGCCAGGCCCTTGCTGCGGCCCTTCATCCAGAAATGCTGGAAGCCGGCGGTGAAGTGGTCGGTGCCGGTGCTGCCGAAGGAGTGGATGTAATCCTTGCCGCGATCGCGCCAGCTCTCGAAACTGATGCCCAGCTTGAAGGTCGCCTGGGTCGCCGCCATGAATTCGCGCTCGTCGATGTCGAGCAGCCGGTGGAAGTGGACCAGGGTCGGGATGGTCGCTTCGCCGACGCCGACGGTGCCGATCTCGTCGGACTCGACCAGCTTGATGTCGATGACCTTGCCGAGCGTGCGCGAAAGCGCCGCCGCCGTCATCCAGCCGGCGGTGCCGCCGCCCGCGATGACGATGCGGCGAATGGGCTTGTGCTGTTGTTGCATGGGTGTCTCCTCCCTGGTTCTTATCGGTTGATCCGCTTGAGCAGCGTGCCGCGCAAGGCCCGCGCGCGGTCTTCGTCGAGCGGCGCCAGCGCATGGCGCGCGTGCGGCGGCAGGTGCGCCACGCTTTCCTCGCCGGGCTCGAAGATGTAGTGGCGGAACACCTCCTGCCAGGCGCGCCGCTGCTCCGGCGGCAGCTCGCGCATGGTCAGCAGGGCCAGCATCAGCGCATTCGTCGGCGTATCCATGTAGTCCGGCGACTGGCGCCACCAGTAGTTCACCAGCACGTTGAAGGCGCTCAGGGCCTCCACGTGGTGCCACCACATCGACGGGATGAAGATGGCGTCCCCCGGTTCCAGTTCGCCCACCTGGGCGTGCTGCAAGGCGTCGCGAAAGCGCGGGAAGCGCTGGTAGTCCGGCGCGGCGAAGTCGACCAGGCTGATGGCCTGGCCGGCCGGGTTGAAGTCGAGCGGGCCGACGTAGAGGTTCGCCAGCTGGTCGGGCGGGAACAGCGTGAAGCGCCGGCGTCCGGCCGCCACCACCGCCAGGTTGTCCGGCAGGTCGTAGTGGGCGGCGATCCGGGTCTGGTTGCCGATCCAGATGCTGGCCAGGGCGTCGCGCCCACCGAGGTCGATGTCGTTTTCCGCGCGCAGGCCGGGCAGGGCGGTGTCGATGGTGGTCGAGCCGACGTAGATCGCGGCCGGACGCGGCTTGTTCCGGTAGCCTTTCATCTCGTCGAGCACGGCGTCCAGCCGCGCACGCGCCGAGTAGTAGTTGAAACCGGTCAGGTCCTGGTTGTAGAAGAAGCGTCCTTCGATCTCCGGCTTGCCGAGCATGGCGCCGACGGTGGCGTCGCGGTAGAAGCGGCGCAGGTAGGCGTCGGCGGCGTCGATGGAGCTGCGCGCGGCCTCGACCAGCGGCCAGTGCGCGGCCAGGCCGCGAACGATGTAGGGTTCGGTGGCGCGCAGGAGCTCGTCCGGCAGGCCTGGCCCGCGGACGTCCAGCTCCCGGATCCGCTTATCGATGCGCAGCATTGGCGCGATTCTTCCGTTCGATCAGCCCGCGGAACTGCGACAGCGAGGCCACCGCCATGTAGATCGCCTGCAGGTAGCCGACTTCGTGCAGCCATCCGAGCTGCTCGGGCTTCAGCGCGGCCAGGCGCTCTTCGTGGATCGTGTAGAAACCGGCAAGGCGGTTCTGCGAGCCGTCGTCGAGTTCGATGTCGAGCACGAAGGATTCCAGCAGCTCGAGGCGCAGCAGGGCTTCAATGAAGCCTTTCGAGGTCTCCAGGCCGTCGTGGATCGAACGCAGCACGCGGCTGATGCGCTCCAGGTATTCGCTGCTGCCGCCGTAGGACAGGAACAGCGGCTCGCCTTCACTGGTGCTGACGCGCGGGCTGTCGAGGTCGACGTGGATCATCAGTTCGTCTTCCGCACCGTCCGCCGGGCGTCCGATGAGGAAGGGCTGGCGCTCGACGGTCAGCGGAATGTAGGGGGCGTCCCAGGCGCTTCCATTGCCGCTGCGGCCGCCGTCCAGGAACAGGTTCTCGCCCTGCTGGAAGCCGAACAGCGCGATCGGGTCGAAGCCGGTCCCGTCGTGGTTCTTCGCGAACACGATCGGATAGTGAGCCTGCAGCTCGCGGAACTCGGCCGGGAAGGTGAGGGCCGACATGACTGCGTCGCCATAGGCCGCGCCGCGCGCGGTGACGATGCGCAGCTGCTTGTGTTCGATGTTGTTCAGGAGGGCGTGATTGGGCATGGTGTCTCTTGTTTATCGGTTTTAAATGCGCTGCAGGCCATGCTGGCGGATATGGTCGAGCAGTTCGCGGTTCGAAGGCAGGGCCGGCAGCATGCGTGCGGTCAGGCGGGCGGCCTCGCGGAAAAAGCCGTCGGCCAGGTCGGGACGGTCCGAGGCTCGCGGCGCCGTCTCCGTCGCGAAGCCCATCCCGTACAGGATGTACTGCCAGCTCGCGGACGGGAACACTTCCTCGATGCGCGAAAAATCGCGGCGCGAGGGCGGGCGCGTGCGCCATAGCTGCAGCAGTGCCTGCAGCCGGTCGGGAATCGAGGCCGCCGCGCGGTGCTCGATCCAGTAAGCGGTATCGCTGCGCTTCGACAGCACGTAGTGCAGCTTGAGGAAGTCGATCACCCGCTGCCAGCGGTAGGTGAAGGCTTCGTTGAAGCGGCTTGCAACGGTATCCATCTGGGCGCGCGTGGCCGGCATGTCGTCGGCCAGCCAGGCGGCCGACAGCTCGACCAGGGCCAGGGCCGACGCTTCCAGCGGTTCGATGAAGCCGCTTGATAAGCCGATCGCGACCACGTTACGGTGCCAGAAGCGCTCGCGGTAGCCGGGTTCGAAGCTCAGTTTGCGCGGCGAAGGCATGTCCGCCGGGCCGCCGGTCGCCGCCACATAGGCGCGCAGCTGGCGCTCGGCCTCGTCGTCGCTGGAATGCGCGCTGGAATACACGTGGCCGATGCCGCGCCGGCCGGGCAGGCCGATGTCCCAGATCCAGCCGTTCGGCTGCGCCGTGGAGGTGGTCTGCGAGGCGATCGGCGCATCCCCGCTCGCATACGGGACCTGCACGGCCAGCGCGCTGTCGTTGAACAGCACGTGGCGCTGGTGCAGCAGGGGCACGCCGTAGTGCTTGCCGAGCAGGAGGGACTGCATGCCGGTGCAGTCGACGAACAGGTCTCCCTCGACCACGCCGCCGCCGTGCAGGACCAGCGCCCCGATATCGCCGTCCGGGTGCGGGCGGATGGCCTCGACGTGGTCGACCACATGCCGCACGCCCAGCTTGGTCACGCAGTGGTCGCGCAGGAAGACGCCGAACTTGCCGGCGTCGAGGTGGTAGCCGTAGTTGGCGACCGCCGCGAATTCCGGCGTGGCGGCCTGCTTGGGGGCGCGTCCGTGCACGCACAGGTGCGGCTGGAAGCTGACCAGGTCGGCGAAGGGAACGTCAGGGTGCGACTGCCGCCAGGCGCCGGCCAGGTTGGCCTCGCCATGGCCCTGGGGCAGGACGAAGGGGTGGAAATAGTAGTCGCCGGCGGCGCCGTCGAGCTTGCCGGTACGCCAGCCGTCGAAGCGCGAGCCCTGCTTGAACGAGGCGTCGCACTCGCGGAAGAAATCGGATTCGGACACGCCGATGCGGTGCAGGGTATCGCGCATCGACGGCCAGGTGCCTTCGCCGACGCCGATGGCGGGCACCGCCGGGGACTCGACCAGGGTCACGCGCAGCGGATGTTCGGCAGCCAGTACGCCAGCCACCAGCCAGCCGGCGGAGCCGCCGCCAACGATCACGATGTGCTTGATCGCCTCACTCATATTATTTTCCATACGACAAATCCTGGCTGCCTGAGTCTACCCGAAAAAAGCACGGCCGAGTCAACCCCGGCCGTGCCTGTTCAAGACCGTTGCGAACCGATCAGAACTTGTAGCGTGCGCCCAGCATGTAGCGCGCGCCGGTCTGCGTCACGTACTCGGCCATTTCCTTGGCGCGGCCGTGGCTGCGGGACGTCTCGTTGGTCAGGTTGATCGCCTCGAACTGCACGCTCAGCTTCGGCGTGACGTTGTAGCCCACGCTCAGGTCCAGCTGGCCGTAAGGCTCGACGTAGATCGGGTTCGGACCGGCCGAGTCGAAGGTCGAGGCCAGGAATTCGCCGCGCCAGTTGTAGGCGAGGCGGCTGCTCCACTTGTCGTTCTCGAAGATGCCGACCACGTTGTACGAGTTCGACAGGCCGACCAGCGCGAACTGTTCGCCGACCGACTTGTTGTCGTAGCGCAGGCCCGAGTGGACGTAGGTGTAGTTGGCGGACACGCCGAAGCCGCTGTTCGCGAACATGTGCTGGACGTTGAATTCCAGGCCGTTCAGGCTTGCCTTCTTCTGGTTCGAGAAGGAGGTGATCCGGAAGTTGGCGACCGGGTCGTTGGCCTGGCCGACGATGGTGCCGGTGGCGTTGCCGGTGCCGTCATCCGGGCCGCGCGTCACGCCCGGTGCGGTCGGGTGATTGCGGAAGATGTAGTTGCGGATGCAGACCGTGTCGCCGGTGGTGCAGCCATTTGCCAGCGCCTCGTTCCACAGCGCGCCGCCGACCGGGGTGTGCAGGTTGAAGGGCTGGGCGATGACCTGCGACTGGCCGGCGTAGTTGTCCAGGTCCTTGTAGAACGCGTTCACCGAGGCGAAGCTCTGCTTGGCGTAGTACCACTCGAAGGACAGGTCGAGGTTCTTCGACTTGACCGGCTTCAGGCCCGGGTTGCCCTGGGAGCCGGTGCCGCCTTCGATGCGGGCCAGGGTATTCAGGATCTGGCCGCCGGCGATCTGGTCGTAGCGCGGACGGCCGATGGTCTCGCCGTAGCTCGCGCGCACCTTCATGTCGGGCGTGACGTCCATGTCCCAGTCGACGCTCGGCAGCAGGTTGTGGTATTTGCCGGTCAGCGTGGTGAAGGTCGGCGCGCCGAAGTTCACCGGGAACTCGTTGGCGGACACCCAGCTGATCGTCGTCGCGGCAGGCACCAGCGCGGTCGAGGTGACGTCGGTCTTCTCGTAGCGCACGCCGATCGCGGTGTGCATCGGCATCGCGGTATCCCAGTCCGTGTTCAGCTGCAGGTAGAGGTTCTTGGTCTCTTCCTTGGTGCGCTGGTCGGTGTCGAACGCGGTCTTCGCGCGGTACAGGTCCGGCAGGCCGGAGGCCTTGGCGGCCGCCTCGCGCACCTCGTTGAAATTGAAGGTCCGGAAGTTCGTGAACAGGTTCGGGTTGCCGCTGCCGTCGATCTGGTCGAAGTAGCCGCGCAGGTCGGCCGCGTGCCACAGGCTGGCCGGATAGTCGGACGCCTTGGTGGCGCCGCCCCAGGTGTCGCGCTGGTTGTTCGACAGGGCCGAGCGGTTGTCGACCTTGATCGAGCCGAGGCCGAAGTTCAGGTTCGACGTTTCCAGCATGCGCAGGCGGCCCTTGAGCTGGACCTGGTCGATCTTGCCCTTCATGTAGCCGTTCTGGAAGTTCGAGCCGGTCACCTGCTGCGGCGCTTTATTGTAGTCGGCGCCGGCGATGCTCAGTACCGGGAAGTCCTTCGAGAAGTCGGCCGAGGTGTCGCCGCGCGAGAAGCTCGCGGTGCCGAGGACGTTGAAGGAGCCGTAGGGGCTGTCGGCCATCGACTCGGCGGTCGAGTGGTGGGCGTCGAATTCCAGCTTCAGGTCGTTGGTGGCGCGGTACTGGGCGTTGAAGCCGAGCGACTTGTTGTCGGTCTTGGTGGCGAAGTTGCCGCCGCCCATGGCGACGTCGCTGTTACCGGCCGGGATTTGCTCGGTATATACCAGCGGCGCGGCGATCGGGCCGTTGGTCCAGCTCGAGGTCGACGGACCGAAGTTGAACCAGGCCGAGACATCGTTGCGCTTGGTCTGCAGCTTGTTCTCGGAGTAGGTGTAGTCCAGGGTGGTGACCAGTTCCTTGACCGGGGCAAACTGCAGGGTCAGCTGGCCGTTGGTGCGCTGGCGCTTGACGCCGGTGAAGCTGTAGTTCAGGTTCTGCGGCACCAGGTAGACATCGGTCGGCTTCGGATGGTTGGTGGCGCCGGTGGCCGGGATCGCGCCCCAGGTCTGCTCATCGCCGCGGAACGGGCCTTTCCAGCCGCTCGAGACGGACGCCTGGTTGTAGCCCGAGTTGCGCTCCTGGTAGCTGGCGCTGATGCCCAGGCCCCATTTGCCGTCCTTGCTGGTGGTGGTGTAGATGCCCGAGAATTCCGGCGTGGTGGAATTGCTGGCCTTGTCATCCCCCGGCAGGTTCTCGTTCGAGCGGTCGTGCACGGCCTTGACGCCGATGCTCGAGTAGGTGCCCAGGCGGTCCAGCGGACGCGCGGTGATGACGTTGATGGTGGCGCCGATGCCGCCGGTCGGGGTTTCGGCGCGGCTGGTCTTGTAGACCTGCAGTTGCGAGATCGCTTCCGAAGCCAGGTTCGAGAAGTCGAAGGCGCGGCCGTTCAGGTCGCCGAGGTTCGAGGTCGGCATCTGGCGGCCGTTCAGCAGCACCATGTTGAAGTCGGGGCCGATGCCGCGCACGGTGACCTTCTGGCCTTCACCGTTGCTGCGGTCGATCGACACGCCCGAGATGCGCTGCAGCGACTCGGCCAGGTTGGTATCCGGGAACTTGCCCATGTCTTCGGCAACGATGCCGTCGACGATACCATCCGAGTTGCGCTTCAGGTTGAGCGACGAGGCCATCGACTGGCGGATGCCGCTCACGACGACGGTCTGTACGGCGCCGTCCTGCGCCGGGGCATCGGCGGTCGGGTTGCTGGTCTGATCCTGGGCGTAGCCCGGTGCGACAAACGCCGCGCAGGCGCCGGCGACGGCCAGGCAGATCAGTTTTTGGTTTGCCTTGGGGTAATGCATAGGTCTCCTCTGTTGTTCTTTGTGTAATCGTTTGGCACGTCACCGCTTTTGCACCCGGTTTTAACTCATCTGGAACCGTTTGGAAACGTTTCCATATCAGTTGTCTGAATCTTATGTTCACCAAAAAAAATTGTCAACGGGTTATTCTGCTTTTCGCAAGAAGCGCGGGGCGGACGCAACACTGCCTGCGGGCCCCCCGGGCTCGGTGAGGAAGCGCGGCCGTGTTTGACATGGTTTTTTGCAAAATGTTAAAGTCGCCGTCGTTCTGGGAACGTTTCCAGATACACCCGCAAATACGCAAGGAATGGGAGACGACATATGAAGATCCGCACCCTGATCGGCGCCGCGGCGCTGGCGCTGGCATGCGGCGGCGCGTTGGCGCAGACCGCATCGACCCAGCCGCCGGGCTGGGTGCTCGACTGGAGTGACGAATTCGACGGCCCGGCACTCGACCATGGCAAGTGGGTCGAGGAGCTCGGCGGCCACGGCTTCGGCAACCATGAGCTCCAGTTCTACACGGCGCGACCCGAGAACGTGCGCGTCAGCGGCGGCAATCTGGTGATCGAGGCGCGGCGCGAAGATTGGGAAGGGAAGAAATACACTTCGGCCCGGATCAAGACGGCCGGCCTGAAGGAACGCACTCACGGACGTTACGAGGCGCGCATCCGGATTCCGCGCGGGCAGGGGATCTGGCCGGCTTTCTGGCTGCTGGGCGCCGACTGCGAGAGCACCGGCTGGCCACGCTGCGGCGAGATCGACATCATGGAGAATATCGGCAAGGAACCGGCCACCGTGCACGGCACCATCCACGGGCCGGGCTACTCGGGCGACCGGGGCTTCGGCGAGCCGTCGTCGCTGGCGTCAGGCGCCTTCGCCGACGATTTCCACGTCTACGCCGTGGAGTGGGAGCCGCGCGAGATCCGCTGGTACCGCGACGGCATCCTGTATCACACTGCGCGCCCCGACCTGGTCAAGGGCGACTGGGTGTTCGAGCACCCCTTCTTCGTGATCCTGAACCTGGCCGTGGGCGGCGACTGGCCCGGCAATCCGGACGCCGGCACCACCTTCCCGCAGCGCATGCTGGTCGACTACGTGCGGGTCTACCGCCGCGCAAGCTCCTCCCCGCAAGGCGCGGGCACGGGCGCAGGCAAGTAACGCTCGCGCGCCTCGCGCGTGAGCCGGGCGATGGCGCGCAGGCATTCCAGGGTCGGCACGCCGGCGTTGGCGTCCGCGCCCTTGGCGTACATGCGGGCGAGCTGGGTCGCGGCCTCGGCTCCGCCGGGGATCTGGTCGCGGAACAGCTTGATCAGGCTGACCACGGTCTCGTGTACGGCCGCGTGCGAGGCGCGCGCGATGTGCTTGCCGGCGGGATCCAGGGCCAGCGACTGGCTGATGGTATGTTCGAACTGGGTTTCCGCGCGCTGGATGAGCATGCGAAGCTGTCCGGGAGTGAACTGATGGCGCATGGCGGTCTCGTCCTCGTTATTGGTCGGCCCTGGCTGGCTCGCCCTGCAGCACGGCCGCAAGTTCGGGCCGCGCGCGGGCATGCAGCTTTCCCGGGCGCACCCGCAGCGGTGCACGCGGCGTCGTCGAGCGCACCGGGGTGAGTTCGCCTTCGTAGGGCGGGGTAGCGTGGTCGATCTCGACCGGCTCGCCATCGCGTCCGGCGCCCGCCAGGAACTGGGCGATGGCGATCTTCACGATGGCGCGGTTACTGAGTTCGGCGCTGAGCCGGACCTTGGTATTGAAGTACAGGAAGGTAACGGTGTCGCCGTTGGCGGCGGCGATGTCGACTTTCTTCGGCAGCGAGAAGCCATAGCGTCCACTGGCCCACAGCTTGACTGCGCAGCTACCGACGTCGGGTGATGAAAAAGTAAAGTTCATGCAGGAATCGTAATCCTGCATATGGTCGCGCACGGAACGAAATTGTTCCAAACTATTACGGCGGGAACATTCCTTTCCCGCAATCAGCTTTTTGCTCTAGCGCGCAGTCTTCAGCATGGACGGGTAGCCGACGTCCTCGGTCGCCTTCTTGAGGTCGGCCACGCTGGCCTGGGCGTCGTCGTAGACGATCACGGCTTCGCGCTTTTCATAGCTGACCTGGACCTTGGCGACGCCCGGCACCTTGACCAGGGCGGCCTTGATCGTGATCGGGCAGGTGGCGCAGTCCATGGTCGGCACGTTCAGCTTGACGGTCTGCTGCTTGGCCAGCGCGAGGGGCGCGGCGCAGGCGAGGGCGATCAGGGAAATGGCGTTCAGCGTTTTCATGGTCATGGACTCTCAATAAAACAACGGTGCGATCAGCGGGAAGCCGAGCAGCAGGGCGATGAACACGGCGCAGCCGACGAACAGCTTGCGCATGGCGGGGCGGGTGGTGGCGCACGCGGGGTCGTCGATCGCGCACACCGCCGCCGGCCGGAACAGCAGCCAGCCGGCCCAGCCGAGCGCGCCGGCGGTCAGCGCGATGGCGTAGGGCGTCAAGGGCTTCAGTGCGGTCAGGTGCACCATCCATGCGCCGGTGATCCCGACCAGCACCAGCACCAGCGGCAGCACGCAGCAGGTGGAGGCGAGGATCGAGGCCAGCAAGGCAAACGCGATCAGGCCGCCTGCCTTGCGCGCGGAGGGTGCGCCGGTGTCCTGCATGGGGCTCAGATCGCGCGTGCGGTGATGGTGTAGGCGAAGCTGTCCGGCGCCAGCGAATCGTAGGCCTCGCCGCGGCTTTCGGCCTGCGGATACATCAGGAAGCCGACCTTGCCCGCGTGGGAGCCGGGCAGGCGCACGTCGTGGGCGAAGTTATAGCCCATCCAGTTGCCTTCCCAGCCGCCGAACAGGGCCTGCTTGACCGGCGCGACCAGCGGCGCGTCCGGGTCCTTGATCCAGTTCGGCGTTTCCTCGCGCATCACCTTGGTGACGTCGGCCGGGTCCATGGCGACCCAGCCGTGCTGCTTCAGGTAGACCTCGGCGCGGCAGTGCTGGGCGCCCTGCAAGGCGGCGGGCTTGCCGCCGAGGACGCGGTAGCCGAAGGCGCTCGGCGCCAGGCGGATGCCGTAGACATCGCGGGCCGGCACGCCGGCGGCGCGGGACAGGCCGACCAGCAGGCCGTTCAGGTCGGCGCACTTGCCGCCGAAGTTGCCGGTCTCCAGCATGGTCTTGATGTCGCCGGTGCCGCAGCCGCGCACCTTCGGCTCGCGGAAGGTGTTCAGCACGATCCAGTCGTAGATGCGCTGGACCTTCTCTTCGTCGGTGCGCGCGCCCGAGGTGATCTGCAGCGCCGTCTTCTTGACGATGCCGTCGAGCGGCATCAGGTCGGTCGGCTGCATCCACAGCTTCAGGTCTTCGGCGGACTCGCCGCCCAGCGTACGGGTCTTCCAGTTCTCGGCGCGGTCGCGGGTCTGCACGCGCGAGACCACTTCCAGCACGGGCGGCGCGCTGCCGTCGAATTCGGCGACCAGGAAGCGCGCGCCATAGCGCGGATCGGCGCCGACGCGCATCGATTTCGCATTGCCCGACCAGTTGTTCGACAGCGTACGCTGCCAGTCTGTGTCGACGACCGGCAGCGGCACCCAGACCGTCGACGGGCCGGACGCGCGCTGCAGGTTCACGCGCGTCACCACCTCGTAGCTCTTCCAGTCGCCCGGACGCGGGTCGAAGTGGTGCTCGGCTTGCGCGGTCTTGTCCTGGGCCAGCAGGGTGCGCGGCAGGGCGCCGGCCAGCAGGGCGCCGGTGGCGGCTTTCAGGAGGGCGCGGCGGTTCGTCGGTTTGGTGTCTTCCATGATCGTCTTCCTAGTCAGGTGGTCTTGTTTGTTCGTATTCTTGCTTATTCGGCCTGCTCGGCCAGCAGGGCGTCGATCGCGGCCTTCAGCCGCGTATCGTCCGCGCCGAGCTCACCCACGCTGCGCCAGCGCGCGCGGCCCTGGCGGTCGACCAGGATCGTGGTCGGCATCACGCCGGCGGTCCAGGCCTTGAACATCTCGCCGGAACGGTCGCGCAGCACGGGGTAGGCGAATGGGTGGGCGGCCGAAAAGCGCTCGATGGTGTCGAGCGGCTCCTTGTAGTTCACGCCGACCACGGCCACCATCGACGGCGCCTGGCGGGCCAGCGCGTTCAGCACCGGCAGCTCCTCGACGCAGGGCGCGCACCAGCTGGCCCAGAAATTCACCACCACCACCTTGCCGCGCAGGCGGGACAGGTCCCAGTCCCTGCCGTCCAGGCCGGCGAGGCGCAATGCCGGCGTCGCCTGTTTCGCCGGCCAGGGCTTCAGTGCCGCATCGGCAGCCGCCGCCATCCCTGCCGTCATGCAGGCCAGCAGGCTGAAGATAACCGGGAGGAAGCTGCGTGAAATCCTGGTCTGCATCGTCGTCGTCGTCGTCGGCCCGGCTGGGGTAAAGGCCGTCATGATACCAGAGTGGTCGTTGCTGCGTGTCGCTGCGACCATCCCACCTTGGCTCTGCAGTGGACAGCGTGAACCATTGGGCCTGCCCGGCGATCCAGGCCAAACGCAAATGGTTTTGTCCGATTGGAATTGCTGAGCAATACCTGCTGCATCTGTCGAGAAACTTTACATGCTGCAATGGTGTTAAACTGAAATAATAGATTGCCAAATGATAACTTATTGATTTTTAAAAATATTATTTCTAGTTGGAATTCTGGCATGGGGCTTGCTTAGTGTTGAGGACCATCACCGAAAGGAGTTTTTAAATGAATCTCCGTAACGCTGCTTTGATCAGTACCGTGTCACTTGGTATCCTCTTGTCTGCACCGATGGCCCATGCCGCTTCCGTTCAGGTATTTACCGATCGCACAAGTTTTGAAGCGGCGCTGAGTGGCGTCACGGTCGATAATCTTGATAACGTACCTCTGCAATACCATTACGGTAGCTTCCAACGTCCAGGGTACCAGTACACGACCACTGGCGCCTATGGCTGCACGAATAGCGACCCCAGCTGCGGCGATAACAGCTCGCTTGGCTTCGACAATTCTTATTTGTTGACCTATCGTGAAAGCCCGGTAACCTTCACCTTTGCCAGCGCGGTCAATGGTTTCGGTTTCGATTTCTCCAGCCCGCGCTATTACGATCCGGTTAATGCCAGTATCGACGGCGTGGAGTCGCCCACCACCAGCGGGTTCTTCGGCCTGGTGTACAGCGATGCGCGTAACTCGTTCACGTTGAGCCAAAACCAGATATACATGCTGATCGATAACGTCACCGCCGGCCAATCTGCCTCGGCAGACGTCCCTGAACCGTCGGTGCTGGGACTGATGGGAATTGGCGTGCTCGGCGCGGCACTCGCCCGACGTCGCAAATCCGCCGCCTCAGCCGCATGAGCCTGACGGCCGCAATCGACACAAGCCACCCATGAGGTGGCTTTTTTACTTGGTGCCTGCCTACACCATGAAACGCTGGTATCGGCCCCATGGCGGTCTGGCAAAGAGCTTCCCGTGCTGTCTTGCGGGCCTAAACAAGCGAGCTTTCGCGCGCACGCGTATAAATGCCGACCGCGTTGCCGTAGATCTCAGTTTCTGCCTCATATGCCAGGCCAAGACGCCTGGCAACGCGCAGCGATGATTCATTGGCCGAAGCGATGAGAGCCCGAACTTTTGCTTCGCGCCGGATCTCGAGCGCATGGTGCAAGGCTGCTGCCGCCGCTTCGTTCGCGAATCCCTGGCCCCAGAAGGCACGATAGGTATTCCAGCCGAGCTCCATCACAGTGGATCCCTCGCGGAAGAATGCGCCGACATTCCCGACGAGCTGACCGGTTTCCTTTTCCTGGACAGCCCACCAACCAGCGCCATGTATGAGCCATAGTCCTGCTTGTGAACAGAAGATGCGCCATGCGGCATGGCGGTCGGCCGGGACCAGGTGCGCCGAGCTTACCGGGTCGGCGCAATGCGCTGCGAATTCGCCAAAGTCCTCCCGTCGATATTCACGAAGCGTGAGGCGTTCCGTGTGAAGGTAGGGAACAGAGGTGATGAATTCGCTATTCATGAACTGGAGTCCTCGTACTGGTGCCGGACAGGACCTCACTTTGCGGGCGCGTCTTCGCGAAGGTCCGATTTCTGGCCGATAGTAAACGCTTGGAACGGCTCAGTGTATGACCTTATTGCCTATAGAGCAATGAAGGCGTCACCAACCTGTTTTCCAAATATGATTGTGTGGGCTTTGAATCGCACTCTGGCGCCTGCCTTTAAAGTCCGCTCTAGTTTTCAAACGTGCAACAGACAGCCGGGCACTTCGCTATCCTCCTCAAAAACACGAGGAGACGCCCCATGCCATACCTCCGATTCCCGGCAAAGCACTTGCTCACAGCGCTGCTCTTCCTTCCCTTGCTGGCGCTGGCCGCCGACCCGGCCCCTGCCACCCACGCCTACCACAACCCCCTGACCGTCCGCCTGGCCAGCGGCGAACCGGCCCAGAACTGCGCCGACCCGGCGGTGCTGCGCGACCCGCGCGCCGATACCCCGACCTGGTACCTGTACTGCACCAGCGACCCGGTCAGCAAGCAGGAGCGCGAACGCAGCGGCAAGGACGGCGGCTGGCATTTCCGGATGATCCCGATCTACCGATCGACCGACCTGGTGCACTGGGACTTCGTGCGGGACGCCTTTTCCGACCGGCCGGCCGGGCTGGCCGCGCCGACCTCCGGCCTGTGGGCCCCGGAGCCGGAATACCTGAACGGCCGCTACTACCTGTATTTCACCGTCACCGACGTGGTCGACGCCCATAGTCCGGAACCCGGCTGCGCGAACGACAGCGCGATCGGGGTCGCGACCTCGGAATCCCCGGTCGGCCCCTGGCGCGCCAGCACGACGCCGGTCGTCATGCCGCGCCGTGCCGGGCCCGGCTGCAATTTTCACTGGAGCTTCGATCCGAAGGTGATCGAGGATGGCGGCCGCAAATACCTGTACTACGGCAGCTATGGCGGCGGCATTTTCGTGCAGCGCCTCGGCGACGACGGCCTGCGCGCCGTCGGCCGGGCCACCCTGGTCGGCGCCGCCGGCCGCTACGAGGGGGCCGAGGTCAAGCATCACGAGGGCTGGTGGTACCTGTTCGCTTCCGCCACCGACTGCTGCAACGGTCCGCTGACCGGCTATGCCGTCTACGTCGGCCGCGCGCGCACGCCCGAAGGCCCGTTCCTCGACCGCTTCGGCAACGACATGGCGAAAGGCCGCGCCGGCGGCACGCCGCTGCTCAGCCAGAACGGCAACCGCTGGGTCGGGGTCGGCCACAACACCGTGTTCACCGACGCCGCGGGGCAGTGGTGGACCATCTACCACGGCATCGACGTGAACGAGCCATTCTTCAGTGCGAAGGACAAGCTGACCCGGCGCCTGGCGCTGCTCGACCGTATCGACTGGGTCGACGGCTGGCCGGTGGCGGGCGGCGGACTGGCGCCCAGCGACCAGGCGATGGCGGCGCCGGCGGTGGTCGAAGGCGCGCAGCCGGAGGCGCATCCGCTGGCGGTGCGGGCGGCGCCGCACGTGCGCGCGTTGTGGCGCGACGACTTCCGCGGCAAGGGCTTGAACAAGCGCTGGCATTGGCTGCGGCCGCGCGCGCAAGGCGACTGGTCGATCGGCAGGCAAGGCCTGGTGCTGGCGACCCAGGACGCCGACCTCTACGTCGACCGCAACACCGCCAGCGTGCTGCAGGCGGCCCTGCCGGCCGGGGACTACCGGATCGAGGCCGAGCTCAGGCTCGATGCGCCCGAAGACTGCTGCGCCACCGCGGTGCAGGCCGGCCTGGTGGTGATGAACGGCGACGACAACTACGTCAAGCTGGTCGAGATGGCGCGCGGGGGGCTGCGCCAGGTCGAGTTCGCGAAGGAGGTCTCGCCGGTCGAGCAGGATTATCCGCGCTACGGCAATACCGTGGTCGGCACGCCCGGACGCACGACCTGGCTGCGCCTGGATGTCCACCGGGAGGGGGGGCAGGAACGTTATAGAGCTTATTCGAGCCAGGACGGACGCGCCTGGGTCGGCGGCGGAACCTGGACGCACCGCCTCGGCCCGGATGCCCGCCTGGGGCTCGTCGCGATGGGCGGCGCGGGGCGGCGCGCCACCTTCATCCGGGTCGCCGTGAGCGCGCTGTCGCCATAAAAATACAGGGCGTGAAACCGTTTGTAACGGAGCGCGAAAGCGCTTGCTTTCATGGACGGCGGGTCATTAAATAGGTCTCATAAGAACACCAGGAGTCCATCGTGGAATACCCCCGCCCCCAACTCAGGCGCACCACCTGGCGCAGCCTCGACGGTCCATGGCAAGCCATGCTCGACGACCAGGCGGCATGCGCCGACCCGTCGGAAGTCAGCTGGGACCGCACCATCGTCGTCCCGTATCCGCCCGAAGCGCGCGCCAGCGGCGTGAATGACCGCGGCTACCGGCGGCGCGTCTGGTACAAGCGCGTGATCCAGCTCGATCCCTCGATGGCGCCTTCGCGCGAGGAGCGCCTGATGCTGCACTTCGGCGCCGTCAACCACCGCGCCCGCGTCTGGGTCAACGGCCGCTTCGCGGTCGAGCACCGCGGCGGCCACAGCCCGTTCTCGATCGACGTCAGCCGGCACCTCGACGGTTCGCTGCTCGAGATCGTGGTGCAGGCCGAGGACGATCCGCAGGACATGCACAAGGCGCGCGGCAAGATGGACTGGGAGCCGGAGCCGCACAAGATCTGGTACCCGCGCAGCAGCGGCATCTGGCGCACGGTCTGGATCGAGAAGGTGCCGCGCGCCCACGTGAGCCAGCTGCGCTGGACCGCCGACGTCGCCGCCTGGCAGATCCGCCTCGACGCCGACGTCGCCCACGTGCCGGACGGCGGCATCGCCAACGTCACGCTGCGCCTCGGCGACAAGCTGCTGGTGGCCGACCGCTGCCTGCTGACCGGGCCGCGCCTGTCGCGCATCTTCCAGCTGCCCGATCCCGGCATCGACGATGCGCGCGCCTTGTGGATGTGGAGCCCGGAAAGCCCGCAGCTGATCGACGCCGAGATCGAGATCCGCAGCGCGGACGGCAACCTGGTCGACAGCGTGCAGAGCTACACGGCGCTGCGCACGGTGAGCGTGGAGGGCGACCGCTTCGTGCTCAACAGCCGGCCCTACTACCTGCGCATGGTGCTCGACCAGGGCTACTGGCCGGACAGCCTGATGGTGGCGTCCAGCGACCAGCTTCGCCACGACGTCCTGCTGATCAAGCGGCTCGGCTTCAACGGCGTGCGCAAGCACCAGAAGTCCGAAGACCCGCGCTGGCTCTACTGGTGCGACGTGCTGGGCCTGTGCGTGTGGGGCGAGATGCCCTCCGCCTACGGCTTCTCGAGCGCCACGGTGCACGGCGTGATGGAGGAGTGGAAGGAACTGGTCGAGCGCGACATCTCGCATCCCTGCATCGTGGCCTGGGTGCCGACCAACGAATCCTGGGGCGTGCCCGAGCTGATGAACGACCGCCGCCAGGTCGACTTCGTGCGCGCCCTGTACCACATGACCCGGGCGCTGGACGGCACCCGGCCGGTGGTCGGCAACGACGGTTGGGAGATGCCGTGCGGCGACCTGGTCTGCGTGCACGACTACGAGCAGGACCCGCGGATCCTGGTCGAGCGCTACGGCAGCCGCGATGCCGTCGCCTACACCCTGCAGCACGTGCAGCCCGACCGGCGCCGCCTCCTCATCGACGGCTTCAGCGGGATCGGCAAGCCGCTGTTCCTGTCCGAGTTCGGCGGCATCGCCGTGATGAAGCCGGGCGAGGAGCAGGGCTGGGGCTATTCGGTGGCGAAGGACGGCAAGGAACTGCTGGCGCGCTACCAGCAGCTGATGGCGGCCGTCCACGCCTGCCGTCCGCTGTCCGGCTTCTGCTATACCCAGCTCACCGACACCTTCCTCGAAAAGAACGGCCTGCTGACCGAAGACCGGGTGCCGAAGGCGCCGGTCGAGGCCCTGGCCATGGCCACCCGCGGCCCGGACGCCCACCTGCACGACTGGCACCTGGACCCGCTCGGGCACGCGAAACGCTGGCTGGCTCGGCGCGGACCGGATTTCCCGATAGAATGGACGCGCGTCGGAGAAGTTGCGGAAGTGTTAGCCTATCCCGGTGAGCGTCTTGCCTTGAACGGCAGCACGCCGGACAGGCCGGCCCCGGACGATCCGCCGGTGAATCCGCCGGCCGGGCCGGGACGGTTCGAACGGCGGAGCCGCGGCGCGGCGGGACTGCGTCCGCGGCGCAAGGCGGCCTGACCGGCAGCCTGGAGTGCCTGACAAAAGCCTCATGGCGAGACGGTGCAACGCAGCCAAGGGGGTTTTGACAGGTGCTCCAGGGCGGCGCTCCGACACAAGAATAACAAGCAAACGAGATTGGAGACGACGTGGCGCGACGAGAGTGGAAGCTCGGCGCCGCCGTCGCGCTGCTGGTGTCGCTGGCCTGGGGGCCGGCGCCGGCGTGGGCGCAGGTGGAAGTCAGGATGTGGACGCTGCTCAGCGGCGGCGACGGCGCGCGCATGCGGGCCCTGGTCGATGACTTCAACGCCAGCCAGCGCGAGGTGCGCGTGGTGAGCACTACCCTGAAATGGGGCGAACCGTTTTATACGAAGCTGATCACGTCCTCGGTGGTCGGGGCCGGACCGGACGTGGCGACCGTGCACCTGTCGCGCCTGGTGAACCTGGCCGGCGGCGGCGTGCTGCGCCCGATCTCCGATGCCGAGCTGGCGGCCGTCGGCCTGAAGGGCAGCGACTACCTGCCGCGCCAGTGGGAGAAATCCCGCTGGCAGGGGAAAACATGGGCGGTCCCGCTCGACACGCACCCCTTGGTCCTCTACTACAACAAGACCCTGCTGCGCCCGACCGGCCTGCTGGACGCCGAGGGCAGGCTGAAGCCGATCGAGGGTGTCGACGCGCTCACCGACGCCTTCCGCATCGCCACCGAAGCCAGCCACCGGCGCGGCCTGACCATGGAAAGCAGCCAGAGCTCGTTCGCGATCTGGCGCCTGTGGCTGTCGATGCTGGCGCAGCAGAACGTCGCCATCGTCCGCAACGGCCAGTACAGCTATGGCGCGGCCGGCGAGGCCACGCTGGCACGCATCAGCGACTGGTTCCGCAAGGGTTATGCCCAGGCCGGCCTCGACTACCCGGCCTCGACCAGCCAGTTCATGGGCGGCGGCGCGGCCTTCATGCTGAACGGCGTCTGGGAAGTCCCCGAGCTGGTGCGGGCCTCGAAGGCCGGCACCCTCGGCTTCGAATACGGCATCGTGCCGCTGCCGACGATGTACGCGAACGCCAGCGCCTGGGCCGATTCGCACGCCTTTGCGATTCCCGCCAACGCCGGTCGTCCGCCATCGCCGCAAAAAGTGAACGCGGTCCTGCGCTTCGTCGCCTACGTCAGCAGGCATTCGATGGGCTGGGCCGAGGGTGGCCATATCCCGGCCTACCGTGCGGTGGCGGAATCCCCTGAGGCGCTGGCGCTGCAGCCGAACGCCCAGTACGCCGCGGCGGCGCACAACGTGGTCTACGACCCGGATGGCTGGTACATGGGCGCGGCCGGGCCGCTGGAGGCGATCGCCTCGAAGTTCCTGCCGGCGGCGCTGTACGGCTACATGACGCCGGCGCAGGCGATCAAGCGCTTCGAGCAGGAAGGCGCGCGCCTGATCCGCAAGCAGCCGCCGCGCTATTGAGACGAGGAGAGCGATGAAAGGACCCAGATGAAACCAAGCGACCTGGCCCTGCCGGCAAGCAGCCGCCGCGAAGGCCTGCCGGCGACGCTGCTGCTGGCGCCCTTCGTGATCGTGTTCCTGCTGTTCTTCCTGGTGCCGGCCGGCGTCACCTTCTGGATGAGCCTCACGGAGAGCAGCCTGACCCGCACCAATGCCTTCGTCGGCCTGGCCAACTACCACACCCTGCTGAACGACCCCTCGTTCTGGGACTCGGTACTGAACACCTTCTACTTTGCGCTGCTGACCGTGATCCCGCTGACCGCGCTGGGGCTGGTGATGGCACTGCTGGTGAACCGCTTTGTCAAGGCCCAGGCCTGGCTGCAGGGCGTGTTCTTCCTGCCCTTCGTGCTGCCGATCTCGGTGATGACCCTGATCGCCGACTGGATGCTGCAGCCATCCTCGGGCGTCATCAACCATATCCTCGGCATCCACCGCCCCTGGCTGGCGGATCCCTACTGGGCGCTGCCGGCGGTCGCCATCGGCACCGTCTGGTGGACGGTCGGCTTCAATATGCTGCTGTTCCTGGCCGGCCTGCGCAACATTCCGGCCGACCTCTACGAGGCCGCGGCGCTGGACGGCGCGCGCGGCCTCACGCTGTTCCGGTCGATTACCTGGCCGGCCCTGCGCCCGGTGGCGACCACCGCCCTGATCCTGCAGGTCATCGCCTCGCTGAAGGTGTTCGGCCAGACCTATATCCTGACCTCGGGCGGGCCCTTCAACACGACCCGGGTCACCCTGCACTACATGTACGAGACCGCCTTCACGCAGAGCGACGCCGGCTATGCGGCGGCAATCGCGATGGCTTTCGTCACCATCGTGATCCTGCTGTCCGTGCTGCAGGCCGGGGTCGTGCGCTGGCTGGCGAGGAGGGACGCATGAACAACAGATCGAGCATGGCCTGGACCATCGTCGGCGTCGTGTCGGCCGTGCTGCTGGCCGCATTGTGGGCCGCCCCGCTGCTGTGGGCATTCTCCACGGCGCTGCGTCCGGAACTCGAGACGGTGTCCGCCGAATTCCACTGGCTGCCCCGGCACTGGACCCTGGACGCCTTCGCCAGGACCCTTGGCGCCGGCAATGTGCTGCGCTGGCTGTTCAACAGCTTCCTGGTGGCGCTGCTGGTGACCGTGGTGACGATGGCGGTCAGCCTGATGGCGGCCTATGCCTTTTCCCAGCTGCGCTTCCGCGGCCGGACCATCCTGTTCGGGGTGGCCATGCTGGCCTTCCTGCTGCCGTTCGAGGCGCTGCTGGTGCCGCTGTTCCGCATCATGAACCAGCTGGGCCTGATCAACAGCTATGCCGGCATCGTGCTGCCGCAGGTGGTGTCGCCGGTCGTGATCTACGTGTTCAAGCAGTTCTTCGACGAGATCCCGGCCGACTTCCGCGAAGCCGCGACGATGGACGGCGCCGGCCCGCTGCGGGTATTGTGGAGCGTGTACCTGCCGATCTCGGGGAATATCGTGTGGGCGATGGCGATCGTGAGCTTCATCGCCGCCTGGAACAACTTCCTGTGGCCCTTCATCATCGTCACCTCGAACGACATGATGACCATCCCGCTGGGCCTGACCCAGACCTACGACGCTTTCGGGGTGCGCTACGCCCAGCTGATGGCGGCGGCGCTGCTGGGTGCGATGCCGGTGGCGCTGGCCTACATCGCTTTCCAGCGCCGGGTCACGCAGGGCTTCCTGGCGGCAAGCGGATTGAAAGGATAAAAAAACATGGCATCGGTACGCCTGCGCGGCATCAGGAAGGACTACGGGGACAATCCCGTCATCAAGGGCATCGACCTGGACATCGGCGATGGCCAGTTCGTGGTCTTCGTCGGCCCGTCCGGCTGCGGCAAGTCGACCCTGCTGCGCATCATCGCCGGCCTGGAGGACGTCACCGAGGGCGAGCTGGAGATCGGCGGGGTGCCCAGCAAGGGTGTGGACCCGTCCCGGCGCGGCATCGCCATGGTGTTCCAGAGCTATGCGCTGTATCCGCACATGACGGTGGCCGAGAACATGGGCTTCGCGCTGAAGCTGGCCAAGGTCCCGAAAAGCGAGATCGCGGAGCGGGTCCGGCGCGCCGCCGAGATCCTGCAGATCGGGCACCTGCTGGAGCGCAAGCCGAAGGCCCTGTCCGGCGGCCAGCGCCAGCGCGTCGCGATCGGCCGCGCCATCGTGCGCAAGCCCGAGGTCTTCCTGTTCGACGAGCCGCTGTCGAACCTCGACGCGGCCCTGCGCGCCCAGACCCGCGTCGAGCTGGCGCGCCTGCACCGCGAACTCGCCACCACCATGATCTATGTGACCCACGACCAGGTCGAGGCCATGACCCTGGGCCAGAAGATCGTGGTCTTCAACGGCGGCCGCATCGAGCAGGTGGGGACGCCCTTCGAACTGTACGAGCGGCCCGCCAACCTGTTCGTCGCCGGCTTCCTCGGCTCGCCGCGCATGAACTTCCTGGAAGCCAGCCTGGTGGGCGAGCAGGGCGCGATCGCCACCGTGCGCCTGGCCGGCGGGGCCCAGGCCGAAGTCGCGGCGGATGTGGCGGATGCGGCGGTCGGGGCGAAGGTCACCCTGGGCGTGCGCCCCGAACACCTGCGCCTGCTGCGCGCGGACGACAGCGCCGGAGGCGGCGGCGGCCCTGGCATCCCGGCTACGGTGAGCCTGGTCGAGTACCTCGGCGACGTCATCCTGGCCTATGTGCAGGTCGAGGGCGCGCCGGAGATGGTCGCGGTCAAGTGCGGCGGCGGCCAGGCCGTGCCCGCCGTGGGCGCGCGCGTACTGCTGGCCTTCGACCCGCTGCACGCCTATCTGTTCGGCGCCGACGGCGCGGCCATGCCTGCGCGCGAGCGCAGCGCCCGGGCGCCGGCGCCGGCCTTCTGACCATGGGCAGGCAGCAATGAGCAGGCCGGCGCGCGGGCGGCGCCCGACCATGACCGATATCGCCAAGCTGGCCGGCGTCTCGCAGTCGACGGTCTCGCTGGTGATCAACCACCTGAGCGGCGCCAAGGTCTCGCGCGCGACGCGCGAAGCCGTGCTGCGCATCGCGCGCGAACTCGGCTACCCGCTGGAGCGCCACCAGGGCCGGCACGACAATCGCCCCGGGCAGGCCCGCAACCTGATCGTCTACCTGACCGACGAACTGGCCACCAGCCCGCATGCGATGCAGACCATGGACGGCGCGCGGGACGGCGCCTGGGACCAGGACTGCCTGGTGGCGGTGTTCGCGACCCGCGGCGACCCCGGGCAGGAACAGGCCGTGCTGGCCCGCATGCTGGACCATCCGGCACTCCTGGGCGTGATCTACTCGACCATTTTTACGCGCGCGGTGAGCTTGCCGGCGGCCCTGGCCGAGGTGCCGGCCGTGCTGCTGAACTGCCACGAGAAAGGCCAGAGCGGCGAACGTGCCCGCCCGACGGTGGTGCCGGCCGAGCAGCAGGGCGGCTACAGCGCCACCATGCACCTGATCGCCAGCGGGCACCGGCGCATCGGCTTCATCAACGGCGAGGTCTGGATCGAAGCCGCCGGCGACCGCCTGAAGGGCTACCGCCACGCGCTGGCCGACGCCGGCATCCCCTTCGACCCGGGGCTGGTGCGCGAGGGCGACTGGCAGGTCGACAGCGGCTACGCCCACGCGCTGGCGCTGCTGGGCGCGGCGGACCGCCCGACCGCGCTGTTCTGCGCCAACGACCTGATGGCGCTGGGCGCGCTGGACGCCGCCCGCGAGCTCAAGCTGGCGGTGCCGCGCGAATTGTCCGTGGTCGGCTACGACGACCAGGACCTGGCCCGCTACACCCATCCACCGCTGTCAACAGTGTTGTTGCCAAACTACGAAATGGGCCGCTGGGCCGCCGAAACCCTGATCGCCCAGGCGCGCGGCGGCAGCGTTTCCAACGTGGTTTTTCATAGTGAATGCCCGCTGGTGAGCCGCGATTCCGTGGCCCCGCCGACCCCCTAGAACCGGCCTCAAGCGCGCGCCGCCACACCAGGTTTTGCATTAGCTTCCTGTTAAGAATTATTACTAATATTTCAGGAGACTCGCAATGACCACATTCCAGCTTCGGCCCGTGTGCGCGGCCGTCCTCGTCCTGATCGTCCAGTCCGGCGCCGCCTTTGCCCAGAGCGGCGCCGGCACTCCGCCATCCCAGCCCGAGCAGGCCACCGTGCAGGCCGGTGATCCGAACGCCGCCGCGCTGCAGGAGCCCGGCCCGACTGCGCCGACCCAGCCCGCGCAGGTGCAGCAGGTGCAGGTGACCGGCCTGCGCAGCAGCATCCGCAGCGCCGAGGCGATCAAGCGCAACGCAGACCAGGTGGTCGACTCCATCAATGCCGAGGACATCGGCAAGTTCCCGGATCGCGCCACCGGCGACGCCCTGCAGCGCATCGCCGGGGTCCAGGTCGGGCGCGACCGCGGCGAGACCAGCACCGTGATCATCCGCGGCCTGCCGGACGTGGTCACGACCCTGGACGGCAACGAGATCTTCACCGGCAACGGCCGTCGCCTGTCCTACCAGGACCTGCCGGTGCAGTCGATCGGCGGCCTCGACGTGTACAAATCCGCGACCGCCAACCAGCTCGAGGGCGGCATCGCCGGCGCCGTCAACGTGCGTCTCCGTTCGCCCTTCGACGTCAAGGGCTTCAACGCCACCGGCTTCATCGAGGATCGGCGCCAGACCGTGAACGGCTCCAGCGCCACCGACAAGAAGAACAACCCGGCCGGCGGCTTCGCGGTCAGCAACCGCTGGAAGACCGGCTACGGCGAGTTCGGCGCGCTGCTCGACGTCCAGTTCAACCGCGAGCACTGGGGCTATCCGGTGCAGTGGGTCGACCGTCCCGACCGCATCTTCTCGGTCAGCCCGGACGGCACCGCCGTGCGCCTGAACGACGACCAGCCGATCGCCCCGCTTCAGCCCGGCGACCGCCTGGGCGAGCTGCCGAACGTGGGCGGCATCTACAACGCCGGCGACCGCGACCGCGGCAGCGTGCACGGCGCCCTGCAGTGGAAGATCAGCCCGCAGCTGGAAGCCAGCGCCCAGTACCTCGGCACCGGCTACCGCGCCCGCAACGCGGTCGACTACATCCTCGGCATCGTCACCTGGACCCCGCGCCTGCGCAATGTGGTGCTGGCACCGCAGGGCGCCTACTGCAACACGCCGAACGGCTCGATCTGCCCGATCCAGTCGGCCTATGCCGGCGCCGCCCAGTTCGGCGGCCCCTACGACTGGGACCCGTACACCGCAACCTCGACCTGGGGCGTGAAGGAACACACGGCGACCCACTTCCTGAACCTGGGCGTGCAGTACAAGGACGGCCCGTGGAAGGTGGCGTCGAGTTTCGCCTGGACCAAGTCGACCTATGTGAACGACACCGTGATCGTCGACCAGCAGATCCCGGGCGCCAGCATCGACGTCTATACCTATGGACGCGACGGCCACGGCGGCTACAACACCGTGACGACGCCGGGCAGCAGCCAGGCGCTGCGCGACCCCAGCCAGTTCGTGCTGCGCGGGATGGTGCAGAACTGGGGCATCTCGACCGGCGAACAGTCGCAGTGGCGGCTCGACAGCAGCTACCGCCTCGGCGACGGCTTCGTGCGCAGCATCGATGCCGGCATCCGCCTGTCGGAGCGGCGCGCCGGCTTCAAGGGCGCCGAAGGCCACAGCGATATCAACGGCGACAACCGCGCCACGCCGATCGGCGCCTTCGGCCCGTCCTTCGAGGCGCTGGTGCCGGGCCTGGACCGCCTCGGCGGGCCGTGGATGACGCCGTCGCGCGACTTCCTGATCGACCAGGCCGATACCGTGCGCGCCTTCTACGGCGCCGCGCCCGGCCGCGTGGCGGAAGACCCGACCCGCGCGTTCAGCCAGAACGAGACCAACAGCACCCTCTACCTGCAGGGCCGCTGGGAGACGAAGCTGGCCGACATCGGCGTCAGCGGCACCGTCGGCGGGCGCTACACGCACATCCAGCGCACGCTGAAGGGCAACAGCCGCATCGGCGACGTGATCAGCCCGATCGACCAGTCCTCGAACGAGAACAACTTCCTGCCGAGCGCCTCGGCGGTCATCGCCTGGCGCGACAACCTGCAGTCGCACCTGTCCTTCGGCAGGACCCTGACCTATCCGGACTTCGCCTCGCTGAACCCGGCGCTGTCCCTGATTCCGCCGACCGTCAACGCGCCGGGCACGGGCTCGGCCGGCAACCCGAACCTGCGGCCGACCAAGTCGAAGAATATCGACGCCACGCTGGAATACTATTTCCCGAAAAACGGTTACGCCCAGATCGCGCTGTTCCACCGCGACATCGACGGCTACCTGCAGAACATGGAGTCGGACGAGACCATCGGCGGCCTGAACTACCGCGTGACGCGGCCGCAGAACTCGGGTTCCGGCAAGCTGAAGGGCGCGGAGCTGGGCCTCCAGAAGTTCTTCGACTTCCTGCCCGGCCCGTGGAGCAATTTCGGCGCCCAGGCCAACTACACCTGGATCAGCGGCGAGAACCAGACCCTGGTGTCGCCGACCGGCACGACCTATGCCACCACCCCCCTGATCGGCGTGGCGAAGAAGAACTACAACTTCGCGCTGCTGTACGAGGGTAACGGCATCACCGGCCGCCTGTCCGCGACCCACCGCGGCGACTACGTCGAACAGATCGCCGAACCGCGCTTCGGCCAGGACCGCTACGTCAAGGCCGCAACTTTCGTCGACCTTAGCTTGTCCTATGAGATCACGCGCAACGTGTCGCTGCAGTTCGATGCGATCAACATCACCAAAGAGAAGTACGAGAGCTATCTGAACGATCCGATCCGTCCGCGCGACATCCGCTACAACCCGACCACCTACGGCCTGGGGCTCAGGTTCTCGCTATGACAGACAGGACTTACCGCAATCCGGTGTATCCGGAGATCTTCGCCGACCCCTTCGTGCTGCGCCACGACGGGGTCTACTATGCCTACGGCACCGCGCCCGGCGGCGCCGACGGCCGCCAGGTCCCGGTTCTCCGCTCGCACGACCTGGTCAGCTGGGAGCCGCTCGGCCATGCCCTGGTGCCGGCTGCGGGCATGGAAGCGCGCAGTGAATCCGACCTGGGCTACCACTTCTGGGCGCCGGAAGTGGCCAGCCACGGCGGCCGCTTCTACATGTACTACTCCTGCGGCAATGCGCCCGAGGGCACCGACCAGAAGCTGCGGGTGGCGGTGGCCGAGCACCCGGCCGGCCCCTTCCTCGATTGCGGCAAGGTCCTGGTGCCGGACCAGCCGTTCTCGATCGACGCCCATCCCTTCCGCGACCAGGACGGCCAGTGGTGGCTGTTCTATTGCGTCGACTTTCTCGAACCATCGCACGACCACCGGATCGGCACCGGCATCGTGGTCGATCGCCTGCTCGACATGTGTACCCTGGCCGGCGAAGCGCGGGTGGTGGTGCGCCCGCACCACGACTGGCACGTGTTCCGCAAGGACCGGCCGATGTACGGCAAGGTCTACGACTGGCACACCGTGGAGGGCGCGGCGGTGCTCTACCATGGGGGCCACTATTACTGCTTCTACAGCGGCGGCGCATGGGAGAAGGAGAACTACGGCGTCAGCTATGTGGTGGCGCAGCACGCCCAAGGACCCTACCGCCGGCCCGAAGGCGGGCATGAGGCGCTGCTGATGCGCACCCCGGCCTCGGGCGAGCTGGTGGGGCCGGGGCACAACTCTTTCACGGTTTCGCCAAACGGCGGCGAGACCTGGATCGTCTACCACGCCTGGGATCCCGGGCGCACGGGCCGGCGCATCTGCATCGACCGGATGGACTGGGAAGACGGCAAGCCGGTGACCAAAGGGCCGAGCTGGACCGAGCAGTCGGCGCCATCCTGAGAAGCGATGGCGCCGTCTCGCTGGGCTAGACCGGCGCGCCGAAGACGACGTGGCCGGCCAGGTCGCTGATGTTCGGCACCCCGGTCAGGACGATGGTTGCGCCGGGCAGGCTGACGAGCAGGTCGTTGCCGGTGTCGGTGACATACTTCGACACGAAGGTGTTCCAGTCGGGTGCCGTCGCGAAGAAGTCCGTCAGGAACAGCATGTCGCCGTCGCTGGCCTTGAAGTCCGTGATCCGGTCGTTGCCGCTCTGCGGCGCGAACACGAACTTGTCGGCGCCGGTGCCACCGGTCAGGATGTCGTTGCCCTTGCCGCCGGTGAGGTAGTCGCCATCCGCGCCGCCGTCGAGGCTATCGTCGCCGTTGTCGCCGTACAGGTAGTCGATGCCCGCACCGCCATTCAGCTTGTCGTTGCCATTGCCGCCGTACAGCACGTCGGTACCGCCGTAGCCGTTGAGGGTATCGTTGCCGTTGTTACCCTGGAGGACGTCTTCGGCATTGTTGGTCGTGTTGCCCGACAGGACATCGTCGCCATTCCCGCCGGCCAGGTTCACGCCCTTGTCGGTGGTCGAGCCGTTCATCACGAGTTCGATCGACTCGGTGCTCGACAGGCCGCCGGCATCCGTGACCGTGTAGCCGAACGTGGCCTTCAGCGCCTGCCCGGTCGTCATCCAGTCCAGCTCCGCGGGCGGCGTCAGCGTGACGGTGCCGTCCGCCGCAACGCTGGCCTTCACGCTCAAGGTCGAGAGGTCGACCGTGACATGCGTGACCGGGTTGGTCAGGGTGGTCGGCGCTTTCGGATCGGTGTTGGCCCAGCTTAGCTTGGCGGTCGTCGTATTCAGCGACACAGTCAGCTTGTCGCCGGCATCCGGATCCGAGATGCTGTCGGCAACGTGGATGTCGACCGGCACGTTCTCGATGGTCGAACCGCTGATCTTCGGGGCGGTCGGCGCTTCGTTGACGTTGGTGATGTTCAGCGTGACCGCCTGGGTGGACTGGTTACCGGCGACGTCGGTTGCCAGGACGGCGAAGTTATAGGAAGGGGTGCCTTCGTAGTTCGGGTTGTCCTTCAGCGTGACGCTGCCGTCGGCGCCGATGTCGAACTTGGCGCCGTCCGCGCCGCCGAGGCTGTAGCTGAAGGGATGGTCGTCGGAGGCGACAGCCTTGTACACGAGCTGGTTTGCGCCGATGTTTTCGGCCACACTGGCGCTGGCGGCAGAGGTGAATGCCGGGCCCTTGCTGTCGAGCGAGAAGCTGAACGATTTGCTGCCGGCGTTGCCTGCGGCGTCGGTATCGGTGAGCTCGACGGTGTGGGCGCCATCGGTCAGCGCCTTGGGATCGTAGCTGCCTACGACATTGCCGTCGACCTTGATGACGCGGATTGCACCGTTCTCGAGCGTGCTGAGGGTCAGGCTGGCGTCGTTGGTGATGCCATCATTGCCGTTGCTGCCGCTGTCTTTCGCCAGCGCGGCAGTCGGGGCCGGGGCCGTGGTGTCGAGCGTGAAGTTGATCGACTTGCTTCCGGCGTTGCCTGCAAGGTCGGTGTCCGTCACCTCGACGGTGTGGGCGCCATCCTTGAGGGACTTCGGATCGTAGCTGGCGACCGCCGCGCCATCGACCTTGATGACGCGGGTCGCGCCATCTTCGAGCGTACCGAGGCTCAGGCTGGCGTCGCTGGTAACGCCGTCCTTGCCGTTGCTGCCGGTGTCTTTCGCCAGCGCTGCCGTCGGCGCCGGGGCGGCGGTGTCGAGGGTGAAGCTGAACGATTTGCTGCCGGCGTTGCCTGCCACGTCGGTGTCCGTCACCTCGACGGTGTGGGCGCCATCCTTCAGGGACTTCGGATCGTAGCTGCCGACTGCGGCGCCATCGACCTTGATGACGCGGGTGGCGCCATCCTCGAGCGTGCTGAAGGTGAGGCTCGCATCGTTGGTGACGCCGTCCTTGCCGTCGCTGCCGCTGTCCTGGGCCAGGGCTGCCGTTGGGACCGGGGCTGTGGTATCAAGCGTGAAGCTGAACGATTTGCTGCCGGCGTTGCCTGCCACGTCCATGTCGGTCACTTCGACGGTGTGCGCGCCATCCTTCAGCGACTTCGGGTCGTAGCTGGCGACCGCAGTGCCGTCGACCTTGATGACGCGGGTGGCGCCGTCCTCGAGCGTGCTGAGGGTCAGGCTGCCGTCGTTGGTGACGCCATCACTGCCGTTGCTGCCGCTGTCTTTCGCCAGGGCTGCCGTCGGGGCCGGGGCCGTGGTGTCGAGCGTGAAGCTGAACGATTTGCTGCCGGCGTTGCCTGCTGCGTCGGTGTCAGTGACTTCGACGGTGTGGGCGCCGTCCTTGAGGGACTTCGGATCGTAGCTGGCGACCGCAGTGCCGTCGACCTTGATGACGCGGGTCGCGCCGTCTTCGAGCGTGCTGAGGGTCAGGCTGCCGTCGTTGGTGACGCCATCACTGCCGTTGCTGCCGCTGTCTTTCGCCAGGGCTGCCGTCGGGGCCGGGGCCGTGGTGTCGAGCGTGAAGCTGAACGATTTGCTGCCGGCGTTGCCTGCGACGTCGGTGTCCGTCACCTCGACGGTGTGGGCGCCATCCTTGAGGGACTTCGAATCGTAGCTGGCGACCGCAGTGCCGTCGACCTTGATGACGCGGGTCGCGCCATCTTCGAGCGTACCGAGGGTCAGGCTGGCGTCGCTAGTAACGCCGTCATTGCCGTTGCTGCCGGTGTCTTTCGCCAGCGCTGCCGTCGGCGCCGGGGCGGCGGTGTCGAGGGTGAAGCTGAACGATTTGCTGCCGGCGTTGCCTGCCACGTCGGTGTCCGTCACCTCGACGGTGTGGGCGCCATCCTTGAGGGACTTCGGATCGTAGCTGGCGACCGCAGTGCCGTCGACCTTGATGACGCGGGTCGCGCCGTTTTCGAGCGTGCTGAGGGTCAGGCTGCCGTCGCTGGTAACGCCGTCATTGCCGTTGCTGCCGGTGTCTTTCGCCAGGGCTGCCGTCGGGGCCGGGGCCGTGGTGTCGAGCGTGAAGCTGAACGATTTGCTGCCGGCGTTGCCTGCGACGTCCGTGTCCGTCACTTCGACAGTGTGCGTGCCATCCTTCAGCGACTTCGGATCGTAGCTGCCGACTGCTGCACCGTCCACCTTGATGACGCGGGTGGCGCCGTCCTCGAGTGTGCTGAGGGCCAGGCTGGCGTCGTTGGTGATGCCGTCCTTATCACTGCTGCCGCTGTCTTTCGCCAGCGCGGCAGTCGGGGCCGGGGCCGTGGTGTCGAGCGTGAAGCTGATCGACTTGCTTCCGGCGTTGCCTGCAAGGTCGGTGTCCGTCACCTCGACGGTGTGGGCGCCATCCTTGAGGGACTTCGGATCGTAGCTGGCGACCGCCGCGCCATCGACCTTGATGACGCGGGTCGCGCCATCTTCGAGCGTGCTGAGGGTCAGGCTGGCGTCATTGGTGACGCCGTCTTTGCCGTCGCTGCCGCTGTCCTGGGACAGCGCTGCCGTCGGCGCCGGGGCTGTGGTATCAAGGGTGAAGCTAAACAATTTGCTTCCGGCGTTGCCTGCGACGTCGGTGTCCGTCACTTCGACGCTGTGGGCGCCATCCTTCAGCGACTTCGGATCGTAGCTGGCGACCGTAGTGCCGTCGACCTTGATGACGCGGGTCGCGCCGTCCTCGAGCGTGTTGAGGGTCAGGCTGGCGTCGTTGGTGACGGCGTCCTTATCACTGCTGCCGGTGTCTTTCGCCAGGGCGGCGGTCGGCGCCGGGGCTGTGGTATCAAGGGTGAAGCTGTAAGATTTGCTGCCGGCGTTGCCAGCGACGTCGGTGTCAGTGACCTCGACACTGTGCGTGCCATCCTTCAGGGACTTCGGATCGTAGTTGGCGACCACAGTGCCGTCGACCTTGATGACGCGGGTGGCGCCATCTTCGAGCGTGCTGAAGGTGAGGCTGGCGTCGTTGGTGATCCCGTCCTTGCCATCGCTG
Organism: Massilia sp. WG5; assembly: GCF_001412595.2. NCBI lineage: Bacteria > Pseudomonadati > Pseudomonadota > Betaproteobacteria > Burkholderiales > Oxalobacteraceae > Massilia > Massilia sp. WG5. Next base: position 629,801 of record NZ_CP012640.2, on the reverse strand, counting down.
CCGCTGTCCTGGGCCAGGGCTGCCGTCGGCGCTGGCGCCGTGGTATCAAGGGTGAAACTGTACGATTTGCTGCCGGCGTTGCCTGCGACGTCCGTGTCAGTCACTTCGATAGTGTGCGTCCCATCCTTCAGCGCTTTAGGATCGTAGCTGGTGACCGCAGTGCCGTCGACCTTGATGACGCGGGTCGCGCCATCCTCGAGCGTACTGAGGCTCAGGCTGGCATCGTTGGTGATCCCGTCCTTGCCATCGCTGCCGCTGTCCTGGGCCAGGGCTGCCGTCGGCGCTGGCGCCGTGGTATCAAGGGTGAAACTGTACGATTTGCTGCCGGCGTTGCCTGCCGTGTCGGTGTCCGTCACCTCGACGGTGTGCGTGCCATCCGTCAGGGACTTCGGATCGTAGTTGGCGACCACAGTGCCATCGACCTTGATGACGCGGGTCGCACCGTCCTCGAGCGTACTGAGAGTCAGGCTGGCGTCGTTGGTGATGCCGTCCTTACCATCGCTGCCGCTGTCCTGGGACAGGGCTGCCGTCGGCGCCGGGGCCGTAGTATCGAGCGTGAACCTGTAAGATTTGCTGCCGGCGTTGCCAGCGACGTCGGTGTCAGTGACCTCGACCGTGTGAGCGCCATCTTTCAGCGACTTTGGATCGTAGTTGGCGACCGCAGTGCCGTCGACCTTGATGACGCGGGTCGCGCCATCTTCGAGCGTACTGAGGCTCAGGCTGGCATCGTTGGTGATCCCGTCCTTGCCATCGCTGCCGCTGTCCTGGGCGAGGGCTGCCGTCGGCGCCGGGGCCGCGGTATCGAGCGTGAAACTGAACGATTTACTGCCGGCGTTGCCTGCCGTGTCCGTGTCCGTCACTTCGACGGTGTGGGCGCCATCCTTCAGCGCTTTAGGATCGTAGCTGGCGACCGCCGCGCCATCGACCTTGATGACGCGGGTCGCACCTTCCTCGAGTGTGCTGAGAGTCAGGCTGGCGTCGTTGGTGACGTCGTCCTTATCACTGCTGCCGGTGTCTTTCGCCAGGGCTGCGGTCGGCGCCGGGGCCGCGGTATCAAGGGTGAAGCTGTAAGATTTGCTGCCGGCGTTGGCAGCGACGTCGGTGTCAGTGACCTCGACCGTGTGAGCGCCATCTTTCAGCGACTTCGGATCGTAGTTGGCGACCGCAGTGCCGTCGACCTTGATGACGCGGGTCGCGCCATCTTCGAGCGTGCTGAGGCTCAGGCTGGCGTCGTTGGTGACGCCGTCCTTGTCACTGCTGCCGCTGTCCTGGGACAGGGCTGCCGTCGGCGCTGGCGCCGTGGTATCAAGGGTGAAGCTATAAGATTTGCTGCCGGCGTTGCCTGCCGTGTCCGTGTCCGTCACTTCGACGGTGTGGGCGCCATCCTTCAGGGACTTCGGATCGTAGCTGGCGACCGCAGTGCCGTCGACCTTGATGACACGAGTGGCGCCATCTTCGAGCATGCTGAGGGTCAGGCTCGCATCGTTGGTGATGCCGTCCCTGTCGTTGCTGCCGCTGTCCTGGGCCAGGGCTGCCGTTGGCGCTGGTGCCGTGGTATCAAGGGTGAAGCTGTACGATTTGCTGCCGGCGTTGCCTGCGACGTCCGTGTCAGTCACTTCGACAGTGTGCGTCCCATCCTTCAGGGACTTCGGATCGTAGCCAGCGACCACAGTGCCGTCGACCTTGATGACACGAGTGGCGCCATCTTCGAGCATGCTGAGGGTCAGGCTCGCATCGTTGGTGATGCCGTCCTTGTCGTTGCTGCCGCTGTCCTGGGCCAGGGCTGCCGTTGGCGCTGGTGCCGTGGTATCAAGGGTGAAGCTGTACGATTTGCTGCCGGCGTTGCCTGCCGTATCCGTGTCCGTCACTTCGACGGTGTGGGCGCCATCCTTCAGGGACTTCGGATCGTAGCTGGCAACCATAGTGCCGTCGACCTTGATGACGCGGGTGGCGCCGTCCTCGAGCGTGTTGAGGGTCAGGCTGGCGTCGTTGGTGACGCCGTCCTTATCACTGCTGCCGGTGTCTTTCGCCAGGGCTGCCGTCGGCGCCGGGGCCGTGGTATCAAGGGTGAAGCTGTACGATTTGCTGCCGGCGTTGCCTGCAACGTCAGTGTCTGTCACTTCGATAGTGTGCGTCCCATCCTTCAGCGACTTCGGATCGTAGCTGGCGACCGCCGTGCCGTCGACCTTGATGACGCGGGTGGCGCCGTCCTCGAGCGTGCTGAGGGTCAGGCTGGCGTCGTTGGTGACGCCGTCCTTGTCGTTGCTGCCGCTGTCGTTCGCCAGCGCCGCCGTTGGCGTCGGAGCCGTGGTGTCGAGCGTGAACGTGAGCGATGTGCTGCCGGCGTTGCCCGCAGCGTCGGTGTCGGTCACGATGACGGTGTGCTGGCCGTCATGCAGGGCGCTGGCGTCGTATGCAACGACGGTGTTGCCATCGAGCTGGATGACACGAGTGGCATTCTGCTCGAGGGCGCCAAAGCTCAGGTGCGCATCATTGCTCAGGTGATTGCCGCCGCTGCCGCTGTCCTTGGCCATGGTGATCGTGGGCGTCGGTGCGACCGTGTCGATGGTGACGGTCTGCGCGCTTGCTGCTGCGCTGACGTTGCCGGCGGCGTCCGTCGCCTTGGCGGTGAAGGCGTGGCTACCGTCGGCCAGATTCGCGGTGGCGAAGCTGTAAGTGCCCTTGGTCGCGGTCTGCGTGGCGGTGCCCAGCAGGGTAGTGCCTTCGTAGACCTGGACCGTCGAATCGGCTTCGGCGGTGATGGTCAGGACAGGCGCTTTGTTGTTTGTCAGCGCGGCGGCGGTCGAGATGACCGGGACTCCCGGCGCAGTGGCGTCGATCGTGATGCTGGCCACGTCGGTCGTGGCCGAGTTGCCGGCCGCATCAGTGACGATGGCACGGAACTGGTAGTTGCCATCGGCAAGGGCCGACTGCGCGGCGGTCGTGCTCTTGAATGCGCCGCCGTTGAACGAGACTTCATACGCGACCGTCGAGCCGGCCTCATTGCCGGTCAGGGCCAGCGAGAAGTCGCGATCGTTGGTAGGGCCACTTTCGCCGCCCGAACGGCCCAGGTCGCCGAAGCCGAGTTTTCCCGGCGCCGGCGCCGTGGTGTCCAGTGTGAAGACGAGCGATGTGCTGCCGGCGTTCCCTGCTGCGTCGGTGTCGGTCACGGTGACGCTGTGCTGACCGTCGTGCAGCGCGGTGGCGTCATATGCACTGACGGTGTTGCCATCGACCTGGATGGCGCGGGTCGCGTTCTGCTCGAGGGCGCTGAAGCTCAGGTGTGCGTCATTGCTCAGGTGGTTGTTGCCGCTGCCACTGTCCTTGGCCATGGTGATCGTGGGCGCCGGTGCGACCGTATCGACGGTGATGGTCTGCGCGGTCGATGCGGCGCTGACGTTGCCGGCCGCGTCCGTCGCCTTGGCGGTGAACGCGTGGCTGCCGTCGGCCAGACTCGTGGTGGCGAAGGTGTAAGTGCCCTTGGTCGCGGTCTGGGTGGCGGTGCCGAGCAGGGTAATGCCTTCGTAGACCTGGACTGTGGAATCGGCCTCGGCGGTGATGGTCAGGACAGGCGCCTTGTTGTTCGTCAGCGCGGCGGCGGTCGAAATGCCCGGTGCGCTCGGCGCGGTCGTGTCGACCAGGATGCTTTGCGGCGCAGAGGCGACGCTGGTATTGCCAGCCGCGTCGGTTGCCTTGGCGGTGAAGGCGTGGTTGCCCTCTGCCAGGTTCGCGGTGGCGAAGGTGTAAGTGCCCTTGGTCGCTGTCTGGGTGGCGGTGCCGAGCAGGGTAGTGCCTTCGTAGACCTGGACCGTGGAATCGGCCTCGGCGGTGATGGTGAGGACCGGAGCCTTGTTGTTCGTCAGCGCGGCGGCGGTCGAGATGCCCGGTGCGCTCGGCGGGGTGGCGTCTACGAGGAAAGCCTGGGAGTAGATCGCCCCGGAATTGCCAGCTTTGTCATCGACACGAACCTTGATGGTGCCGCTACCGGAGAGGTTAAGGCCGGCAAGGCTGAAACTGTTCGTTCCGGCTGTATTGCTGGCGGTCTGCCACGTGCCGCCATTGTCCAACGAGATCATCACTAGTTCATCCGGCGACGTAGGGGCGCTAAGCGTTCCGGACAGTGTTTGAGCCGAGACACTGGTGGTGAAGTCAGTCGAGCTCGGGCCAGTATCGGTGCTCAGGCGAAGTGTGCTGATACTCGTGGTAGGGGCTGTGGTGTACACCTTGAAAGTCTGGGAGAAAGTATCACTGGCGTTGCCGGCAACGTCCTCGACCCTTGCCTGGATGGTGCCGCTGCCCGGAAGCGTTACGCCGGACAGACTGAAGCCGATAGTTCCGACAGTATTACTGGCGGTTTGCCAGGAAAGTCCACCGTCGAGCGAAATCTTCACGACCTCGTTCGCAACCGTAACAGCGTTCAGTTTGCCGGACAGGGTTTGAGCGGCGACACTGGTGATGAAGTCGCTCTGGCTGCTCCCGGTATCGCTGCTCAGGGAAAGCGAGGCGACTTTTGCGTTCGGCGCTATTTGGTCCAGCGTATATGGCTGAAAAGCCTTGGTAATGCCGTTATCGACAATATTGATCTGGGAATTGCCTGAGGAGGAGCCCCAGAAACGAAGTGGCAGGTCGGCCCCAGTCGCCAGTGGCACATTGTTGATCGTAAAAATTTTAGTGGAGGTGTCAAGTACACCCTCGTATCTCGTCGGGTTGTTACCGGTCGTCGTGGACACCCAAATTTTCAGGGCTGGCGTTTGGCCATTCGTGCTCACCGTGTACGCGAAGGTGCCAGTAATGGTCTGGGTAGCGACATTAGTAATGAAGTCGGAGGAGGAGGTGCCGCTGTCGGGCGCAAATTTGACGGCGCTGACGGAGGTGACGTTGATCGAGTCCAACACCCCATCATACCCAGCAATATCCAACGCCGCCGTCTCGATCGTCCCCGTATTCGCCTCGAGCACCCAGTCACCGCCCGCGGCGGCGCTGCCGGTCAGGTCGGTCGACGCGGCGACGTCCGCGCCGGTGGCGGCGGCGAGTGCGGAGATGAATTGTTGGCCGGTCGTGCCGCTGGCGACGTCGCAGCCGTACAACAGGAGGTCGGCGCCGGCGCTCAGGTGGCTGCCGATCTCGGCCAGCTGCTTGCTGTAAGTCGCCAGGGTGTCGGCGTTCAGGACGGTCGAACCAAGGGTGACTTCGCCCGGCGCGCCGTGGGACACCACGTCCACGCTGGCGAGGTCGGTGACGATGTCGATGGCGCCCACCTTGCCGGCGTTGGCGGCCAGGTAATCGTGGATCTGCTGCACGCCATCCCGGCCGGCGTCGAGCACGACCACGGTGGCGTTGGCGGGCACCCCGGCGATCACCTGGCCGATATCGGCGACGCCGGCGTCGACGAAGACGACGCGGGGCGTAAAGGCGCCGTTGATGCTGTCGCTGGCCGAGACGATGTTGATGCCGGTGGCGCTGGCGTTGTGGGCCGTCAGCCAGCTCTGGATCTGGTCGGCATGGGACGAGGCAGCGTTCAGCAGGACGACATTGAACACGCTGGCGTCATATTGCGCGGCGAGGGTCTGGTAGTCCGAAACTGCGGTATCGATGAAGACGGTGCGCGAGGCGGCCATGATGAGGATCCCTTGGTGTTTTGGTGTGATTTTGTAAATACGCAATACTGCAAAACAAGTGTAAGGACGATCTTGAACGTGGTCATGAGACGAACCGACTATTTCACTAGTACATTTGTCTATGTGATTCGGCAAAAAAGCTGCATTTTGCGGACGGGAGTGAAAAGCGAGCCGATAAAATTTGATCTATTTGTTGATTTCAGGCAATATTCGCGGTGGCGCAATGAGGCTGACCTGTCGTTCAGTGGAGCCCGATAGCATTACTGAATCTTTTATTAGAGGGCAACACAATGAAGGGCATCGTTTTCAATCTGCTGGAAGAGGTCGTCAGCAAGGCCTATGGCGACGCCGCATGGGACCAACTGCTCGACGCGGCCGGACTGGACGGCGCCTACACCTCGCTGGGCAGCTACAGCGACGATGAAATTTTCGCGCTGGTGAAGGTCGCTTCCGAGACGCTCGCGCTGCCGCAGGAAGACGTCCTGCGCTGGTTCGGCCGTCAGGCGATGCCGCTGCTGGCCAGGCGCTATCCCGCATTTTTCGGCAACCATGACAATGTGCGCAGTTACCTGCTGACGCTGAATAACATCATTCATCCCGAGGTACGCAAGCTGTATCCGGGCGCGCAGACGCCGGTGTTCGATTTCGACACCAGCCTTGCCGACGTCCTGTCGATCGGCTACAACTCGCCGCGCCGCCTGTGCGCGCTCGCGGAGGGCTTCATGCACGGCGCCGCCGACCATTACGGCGAGCGGCTGGATGTCGAGCAGAGCCAGTGCATGCACCACGGCGCCGAGCGCTGCCTGTTCCACGTCCGCAGCCTGCCGCAATGAACAGCGCCGGCAGTCCATCGCCCGATGCCGACATCGCGCGGCTGGAGCGGCGCCTCAGGCGCGAGGTAGCCGCGCGCCATGAAGCCGAAGCCATTGCGGAACGCGGGCTGCGCGACCTGTTCCAGCGCCAGCAGGAAATCGGCCTGCTGGAGAAGATCGCCGTGGCCGCGAACGAGGCCGATGGCGTCAACGACGCGATGCAGCGCGCGCTGGAAGCGGTGTGCCGCTACGCGAACTGGCCGCTCGGCCATTTGTGGCTGATCGCCGGGCAGGACGGCGAGCGACGTTTCGATTCCACCACGGTCTGGCACGACAGCGGCGCGCGCGCAGACTGCGTTCCGCTCCAGACCCTGCGCGCCCTTACCGAAGCGAGCGAATTTGCGCTCGGCGCCGGGCTGCCGGGGCAGGTCGTGGCAAGCGGCGCGCCGGTGTGGATCGACGTCGCGGCGGTCACCCTGGCCGAGCTCCCGCGCCTGACGGAGATCGTCGGCGCCGGCTTCGCCTCGCTGTTCGCCTTCCCGGTCATGATCGGCGCCGAGGTGGTCGCCGTGCTCGAGTTCTTCAGCCTCGAACGGCAGGCGCCGGGCGAATCGATGCTGCGCCTGATGGCGCAGATCGGCACCCAGCTCGGACGTGTGATCGAACGCCGCCGCGCCCAGGACCAGCTGGTCCATGACGCCTTGCACGACCCGCTCACCCAGCTGGGCAACCGCAAGCTGTTCCTGGACCGCCTCCAGCATCTCTTGCTGCGGTCGCAGCGCGCGCCGGACAGCCATTTCGCCGTGCTCTTCGTCGACCTCGACCGCTTCAAGTCGATCAACGACGGCCTGGGACACCAGTCCGGCGACCAGCTGATCATCGGCACCGCACGCCGCCTGGCGGCCTGCCTGCGCCAGACCGACCTGGTGGCGCGCGACGTCGCGCTGGGCGACGAGAACGTGGTCGCGCGACTGGGCGGCGACGAATTCGTGATCCTGCTCGACCGGATCGGCAGCGCCGAGCGCGCGATCGTGGTCGCGGAGCGCATCATGGCGGTGCTGGCCGAGCCCTTCGAGGTGGCGGACCAGCGCGTGTTCGTCACCGCCAGCGTCGGCATCGCCCTCAGCGCCAGCGGCTATGCCGACGTCGAGGACATCCTGCGCGACGCCGACATCGCGATGTACCACGCCAAGCAGACCGGGCGCGCACGCTGGGTGATGTTCGACCAGACCATGCAGCTGGCCGCCGTCCGGCGCCTGCAACTGGAAGCGGACCTGCGCGACGCCTTGCCGCAGCGCGAACTGTTTTTGCAATACCAGCCGATCGTGTCGCCGCGCGACGGCCGGGTCGGCGGCTTCGAAGCCCTCCTGCGCTGGCAGCATCCGACGCATGGGCTGGTGCCGCCAAATGAATTCATCCCGGTCGCCGAGGAAATCGGCCTGATCGAGGCGATCGGCGGGTGGGTGCTGGAACAGGCTTGCCGCCAGCTCAGCGTCTGGCAGCAGAGCTACGACATGCAGCTCGACATGAGCGTGAACGTGTCGGCGGTGCAGTTCACGGGCGGCGAACTGGTCGAGGTCGTGCGGCGGGTGCTGCGCGAGACCGGCATCCGGCCGGCCAGCCTGAAGCTGGAGCTGACCGAGAGCGCCGTCATGGCCGATGCCGAGCACGCGCTCACCGTGTTCGCCGAGTTGAAAGCGCTCGGGGTACGGGTCAGCCTGGACGATTTCGGTACCGGTTACTCCTCGCTCAGCTACCTGCGCCGCCTGCCGATCGACACCCTGAAGATCGACCGCTCCTTCGTCAGCCAGCTCGACCGCTTCGACGACAAGCGCCAGATCGTCGAGGTCGTGCTGATGCTGGCGCGCGCCCTGAAACTGGACGTGGTGGCGGAAGGCGTCGAGACCGACGCCGAACTCGATTTGCTGCGCGAGATGGGCAGCGATTTCGTGCAGGGTTACTTTTATTACCGGCCGCTGGCGCCCGAGGCTGCGGAAGCGGCGCTGGCGGCGCAGGGCGAGGACGAACGCCGGAATGCGGGCTTGATCGCCTAGATTTCACGGCGCACGTGCGGCGGGGGCGAACAGGCACTCAATCCCAGTCGTGCCGCGTTTCCCCCTCCTGCGCCCGCCTGTCGCGCGCGATCATCTCCTCCAGCTCCTCGCGCGCCTGCTTGGCCATCGATACGTACTGCTCGCGGTCCTTGTAGTACGGGTAGACCGCAAGCACGTTGGCGACATTGTGTTTCCTGAATTTGAACGCGGCCTGGCGGATGCGGTAGGCGTTGTGGCCGAGGCCCGCGGTGAGCACGGTGCGGCCCAGCTGCAGGGCCGATTCGAAGGTTTCGCGCTCGATCATGGTCACGCCGCGGTCCATCAATTGATACCAGTGGGTGACGTTGCGTGCGCGGGCGAAGATCTGGAGTTCCGGCCAGTCGCGCCGCACGGTCTCGACCAGGTCGAGGCTGTCCTCGATGTCGTCGATCGCCACCACCAGGGCGCGGGCGCGGGCGGCGCCAGCGGCGCGCAGCAGGTCCGCACGGGTGGCATCGCCATAAAAGACCTTGAAGCCGAAGCGGCGCAGCACCTCGATCTGGTCGGGGTCGTGGTCGAGCACCGTCAGCTTGACGCCGTTCGCGTTCAGGAAGCGGCCGACGATCTGGCCGAAGCGGCCGAAGCCGGCGATGATGACGTGGTCTTCGTTCGGCTCGATCTCGTCCGCTTCCGGCTTCGCGTCGGCGCCTTCACGGCGCGCCGACAGCTTGTCATGGGCCATCAGCACCAGCGGCGTGACCACCATCGACAGCGCCACCACGACCACCAGCATCGAGGCCGTCTCCTCGGTGAAGACGCGCGCAGTGGCGGCCGCGCCGAATACCACGAAGGCGAATTCGCCGCCCTGCGACAGCAGCAGCGCGAACTGCAGGTGCTGGCCGCGGGCGATGCCGAACACGCGCGACAGGCTGTACAGCACGGCGATCTTGATGAGCAGGAAGCCGCTCACCAGCCCCAGGATCAGTGCGGGGTGGGCAAGGAAGACGGCGAAATCGACCGACATGCCGACCGCGATGAAGAACAAGCCGAGCAGCAGGCCCTTGAAGGGTTCGAGGTCGGTCTCCAGCGCATGGCGGTACTCGGAATCGGCCAGCAGCACGCCGGCCATGAAGGACCCCAGCGCCATCGACATCTCGATCCACTGCATCAGCAGCGCAATGGCGATCACCAGCAGCAGGGCGAAGGCGGTGAAGATCTCGCGGGTGTCGGTGCGGGCAATGACCTGCAGCAGCGGGCGCACCAGGTAGCGGCCGCCGACGATGATCCCGGCCAGTACCCCGACCACCTTGAAGGTCGCCAGCCAGAAGTTGCCGCTCGAGCCGGCGTCGTCGGGGATGCCGAGCAGGGGCACGATGGCGATCATCGGGATCGCGGCGATGTCCTGGAACAGCAGGATCGCGAAGCCGGCCTGGCCCGCCGGGGTGGGCATCAGGTTGCGCTCTTCCAGCGACGCGAGGGCGATCGCGGTCGAGGACAGCGACAGCCCGAGACCGGCGATCAGCGCCAGTTTCCAGCCGACCCCGGCCAGCAGCGCCGCGCCGAACAGGCTTGCGGCGACGAGGGCCACCTGGGCGCCGCCCCAGCCGAAGATGGGCCGGCGCAGCGCCCACAGGCGGTCCGGCTCCAGCTCCAGGCCGATCAGGAACAGCAGCAGCACCACCCCGAATTCGGCGAAGTGCAGCGCGTCCTCGACGTTGCCGATCAGTTTCAGGCCGTAGGGCCCGATCAGGATCCCGGCGGCCAGGTAGCCGAGCACGGTGCCCATGCCGAGGCGCTTCGAGAGCGGCACCGCGACCACGGCGGCGGCGAGGTAGACCAGGGCGTTGGTCAGCAGGCTGTGTTCCATGGTCTACTCCCCGGTAGTCAGCAGCGGCGCCGCATAGGCCTGCAGGCGGCGCTGGAATTCTGCCACGTGGGCCTCGACCGCCGCCTCGCCGGCCTGGGCCGCGCCATGCATCAGCAGCGGTTCGATCCAGTCCATGCCGCACAGGGCGGCCGTCTGTTCGAAGGGCGCGAGGAAGTCGGCGAAAGGCCGTCCATGCAGGCCGCCCGGCTGGTAGGCCTCTGGGCCGCTGCCGGTGGTCGCCACCAGCCAGTAGCCCTTGCCGCGCAGGGCGGAATCGGGCTTGCCGTAGGCCCAGCCGGGCACCATCACCACGTCCATCCACTCCTTCAGCAGCGAGGGCATGCCGTACCAGCGGATCGGGTGCAGGAAGACCAGCAGACGGGCGCCGCGGACCAGCGCGCGTTCGTGCTCGGCGTCGATATCGAAGTCGGGATAGGTGTCGTACAGGTCCTGGACCACGACCCCGGGCGTGGCGCGCGCGGCATCCGCCAGCCGGCGGTTGACCGGCGAGCGGTGCGGGGCAGGGTGGGCATACAGGACGAGGATGTGTTGTTCGCTCATGGACTTGATTATTCCACAACCACAAGGCCTCGCCCGACATGTCCTACAAGCCAGACCGGCGCCTGCCTATGTTCCGTGGCGGTTTATCGGACTATGATGCCCCGATACTTCACCGCAGAGGAGATTCGCATGTCGATGCAAAGCGAAGGCAAGGACGCGAAAGGCCGCAACTACGACCAGGTCACGAAGGACGGCAGCAGCTCGGCCGGCAGCGTGGGCGCGGGCGGCACCGGCGACATCGGCCGGATGTCGGGTGACGGCGGCAACAGCCAGTCCGATGCGCGGACGGACGATTTGATGACCTCCGACTCCGAGCAGGAGCGCAAGCAGGGCTTCCGTCCAAGCATGCCGGGCGCGGTCGAGACCGGCCTGGACGGAATCGGCAACAAGATCGGCGGCGACCCCGGCAACCGCCAGACGGGCAAAGATGACAGCCAGAAACCCTGAACGGGAGGCAGATATGGCAACGCAGAAAGACGGCAAGGACCCGCAAGGCCCGGGCAACCAGCATAACGACTGGGGTCGCAGCCAGGCCGGGGCCGAAGGCAACGCCCAGTCCGGCGGCGCCCCCGGTACCGGCGGCGTCGGTCACCGGCACCGCGACTGGGGGCACAGCGACGTCGGCCGGTCGCAGCAGGGCGTCATCCCCGGGGAGGAAGCGGGCGAACTGCAGACCGGCCTGGGCGGGACCGAGAGCCTGAGCACCGGGAATGCGGGGAGCAGGCAGTCGGAGGATGAGGAGCCGAAGAAGTAATCAAATATGCAGGGCGTGCCCCAGCGCCCTCAGCGCCGCCTCCTGCACCGCCTCGCCCAGCGTCGGGTGGGCGTGAATCGTCCCACCCACGTCCTCCAGTTGCGCCCCCATCTCGATTGACTGCACGAAGGCCGTGCCGAGCTCGGACACCGCGCCACCGACGGCCTGCCAGCCGACGATCAGGTGATTGTCCTTCCGTGCGACCACGCGCACGAAGCCTTCCGTGGCTTCGAGCGTCATGGCGCGCCCATTGGCAGCGAAGGGGAAGCTGGCGCTGATGCAGTCCAGGCCCTGTTTCGCGGCCTCCTGCGGGCTCAGGCCGACCACCACCACTTCCGGATCGGTGAAGCAGACCGCCGGAATCGCCGCCGGCATGAAGTGACGGCGCTTGCCGGCGATGATCTCGGCCACCATCTCGCCCTGCGCCATCGCGCGGTGGGCCAGCATCGGTTCGCCGGCCAGGTCGCCGATCGCCCAGACGTTGCGCATCGAGGTGCGGCACTGGTTGTCGATGCGGACCGCGCGGCCGTTCATGTCCAGCATCAGGCTCTCGAGGTTGAAGCCGCCGGTCCGCGGGCGGCGGCCGACCGCCACCAGCACCCGGTCGGCGGCGATCGACACCTCTTCGCCGCCGCCGTTCTTCATGCGCACGGCCTTGCCGTCCTCGCTCAGGCCCAGCACGCTCGATTCCAGGTGCAGCTCCACGCCCAGCGCCTTCAGGCGCGCCGCCACCGGACGCGCCAGCTCGTCGTCGTAGGCCGGGAGCACGCGGCCGGCGGCTTCCACCACCGTGACGCGCGCGCCCAGCTTGCGGTAGGCGGTGCCCAGCTCCAGGCCGATGTAGCCGGCGCCGACCACCACCAGGTGTGCCGGCAGGGTGTCGGGGGAGAGCGCTTCGGTGGCGGAGACCACATTGCCGCCGAAGGGCAGGAAGGGCAGTTCGACCGCTTCGGAGCCGGTCGCCAGCAGCAGGTGCTCGCAGCGGATGCGGGTGGTCTGGCCGCCGGCGTCGTTGGCCGCGCCAGTCTTGCCGGCATCAAGGCCGGTGACCTCGACCGTCTTGCCGTCCAGGATCCTGGCCCAGCCGCGCACGACCTGCACGCCGTTCTTCTTCAGCAGGGCGCCGACGCCGCCGGTCAGGCGCTTGACGATGCCGTCCTTCCAGGCCACGGTCCGGTTCAAGTCGATGCTGGGCGCCGACGCGCGGATGCCCAGCGGCGACGCATCAGGCCCCTGAGCCGCGTAATGGCAGGCCTTGTGGAATTCCTCGGCCGCGTGGATCAGCGCCTTGGACGGGATGCAGCCCACGTTCAGGCAGGTGCCACCCAGCTGCTCGCCTTCGACCAGCACGGTCCTGATGCCGAGCTGCCCGGCGCGGATGGCGGCCACGTAGCCGCCGGGGCCGCCGCCGATGATGAGTAAAGTCGTTTCCATCGTCATCTTGATCTATGTCCTTTACTCGACGAACAGCGTTGCCGGGGATTCGAGGTAGCCGCGCACGGTCTGGATGAACTCCGCCGCGACCATGCCGTCGATGACCCGGTGGTCGAAGGAGGACGACAGGTTCATCAGCTTGCGCGGCACCAGGCCGCCGTTTTTCACGACCGGGCGCTCGAGGATGCGGTTGACGCCCACGATCGCCACTTCCGGATGGTTGATCACCGGCGTGCTGACGATGCCGCCGAGCGGGCCGAGGCTGGTGATGGTGATGGTCGAGCCGGACAGCTCGTCGCGCGCGGCCTTGCCGGTGCGGGCGGCGTCCGCCAGGCGCAGGATCTCCTTGGCGCTCGACCACGGATCGCGCGCTTCGGCATTGCGGATCACGGGTACCATCAGGCCGGCGTCGGTCTGGGTGGCGATGCCGAGGTGGACCGGCTGGTAGCGGGTCACGATGCCGGCCTGGTCGTCGAAGCGGGCATTGACCTCGGGGAACTTGCGGATCGCCAGCACCACGGCGCGCATCAGCAGCGGCAGCAGGGTCAGCTTGCCGCGCTCGTCGCCGTAGCGCGCGTTCAGCTGGCCGCGCAGGGCTTCGAGCTCGGTGACGTCGACTTCCTCGACATAGGTGAAGTGCGGGATCTGGCGCTTCGACAGCTGCATCTTCTCGGCGATCTTGCGGCGCAGACCGATCAGGGGCACCGCTTCCTCGCCATGCAGCTCGGCGTAGCGCCCATCCTGGCCGGCGCCGTGCGCGGCGCGACCGCCCCGGCGGCCGGCCACATAGGCGTCGAGGTCGGCGTGCGTAATGCGGCCGGCCTGGCCGCTGCCGGCCACGTACTGCAGCTCGATGCCCATGTCCCAGGCGCGCTTGCGCACGGCCGGCGCGGCCAACGGTTTTTCGTTCGCATCACGGAAAGCCGCGGGCGAACCCGCCCCCTTGCCCTGGGGTGCCGGGGCGGCCGGGGCCGCCGGACGGGCGGGCTGGGCAGGTGGGGCGGGCGGTGCAGCCACGCTGGCGGCGCCCGCCGCGACCCGCTGCGGCTCCGGTACGAAGCCGTGCGGGACATCCGCCGGCTCGTCCGCGGCCGGTGCGGCGCCGCTGCCGGCGGCGGCTGCCGGTTTCACGGCCTCGCCCTTGAAGTTGCCCGCGCCCTCGACGTCGAGGCGGATCAGTTCGGCGCCCACGGCCAGCGATTCGCCGACCTTGCCGCCCAGGGCCGTGACGGTCCCATGCACGGGCGACGGGATCTCGACCGTCGCCTTGTCGGTCATGACGTCGGCCACGACCTGGTCTTCCTTGACGCTGTCGCCGGGCTGGACGCGCCAGGCCACCACTTCGCATTCCGCAATGCCTTCGCCCAGGTCGGGCATCTTGATGACGTGAATACCCACCTTTATGCCTCCATCGCTCGTTTGAATGCCGCGCCGACGCGGTCCGGTCCCGGGAAGTACGCCCATTCCTGCGCATGCGGGTACGGGGTGTCCCAGCCGGTCACGCGCTCGATCGGCGCTTCCAGGTGGTAGAAGCAGTGTTCCTGCACCAGCGCGGCCAGTTCGGCGCCGAAGCCGCTGGTCCTGGTCGCCTCGTGGACCACGACGCAGCGCCCGGTCTTCTTCACCGATTCGACGATGGTCTCGAGGTCGAGCGGCCACAGGGTGCGCAGGTCGATGATCTCGGCGTCGATGCCGGTCTCGGCGGCGGCGGCTTCCGATACCCAGACCATGGTCCCGTAGGTCAGCACGGTCAGGTCGGAACCGGGGCGGAACACCGCGGCCTTGTCCAGCGGGACCGTGTAGTAGCCTTCCGGGACCTTGCCCAGCGCATGCTTGGACCAGGACACCACCGGACGGTCGTGGTGGCCGTCGAAGGGACCGTTGTAGAGGCGCTTGGGCTCCAGGAAGATCACCGGATCGTCGTTCTCGATCGAGGCGATCAGCAGGCCCTTCGCATCGTAGGGATTCGAGGGCATCACGGTGCGCAGGCCGCAGACGTGGGTGAAGAAGGCTTCCGGGCTCTGGCTGTGGGTCTGGCCGCCGTAGATGCCGCCGCCGCAAGGCATGCGGATCGTCAGCGGCGAGGTGAAGTCGCCGGCCGAGCGGTAGCGCAGGCGCGCCGCCTCGGACACGATCTGGTCGGTCGCCGGATAGAAATAGTCGGCGAACTGGATCTCGACCACCGGGCGCAGACCGTAGGCCGCCATGCCGACCGCGGTGCCGACGATGCCGCCTTCCGAGATCGGGGCGTCGAACACGCGCTGCCTGCCGTACTTGGCCTGCAGGCCGTCGGTGACCCGGAACACGCCGCCGAAGTAGCCGACGTCCTGGCCGTACACCACAACGTTGTCGTCGCGTCCCATCATCACGTCCATGGCCGAGCGCAGGGCCTGGATCATGGTCATCGGCGTGCCCGCCGCCTGTTCGGCGGCCTGCTCGGCCGCCTGATCCTTGTCGATGTCTCGCATCACCTCACACCCCCAGTTGTTGACGTTGGCGGCGCAGGTGTTCGGGCATGTCCTTGTAGACGTCCTCGAACATCGATGCGGCGCTCGGCACGCGACCGTCGATCAGCGTGCCGTATTGTTCGGCTTCCTTCTGCGCGGCCAGGATCTCGGCTTCCAGCTCGGCCTGCAGCGCTTCGTGCTCGGCGTCCGACCACCAGCCCTTCCTGACCAGGTGGCGGCGCAGGCGGCCGATCGGGTCGCCCAGCGGGAAGTAGGTCCATTCGTCGGCGGGACGGTAGCGCGAGGGATCGTCGGAGGTCGAGTGCGGGCCGGCGCGGTAGGTGACCCATTCGATCAGGGTCGGGCCGAGGTTGCGGCGGGCGCGCTGGGCGGCCCAGCAGGAAGCCGCGTACACGGCCAGGAAGTCGTTGCCGTCCACGCGCAGCGAGGCGATGCCGGCGCCGACCCCGCGCGCGGCGAAGGTGACGCTCTCGCCGCCGGCGATGGCCTGGAAGGTCGAGATCGCCCACTGGTTGTTGACGACGTTGAAGATCACGGGCGCCTGGTAGACGTGGGCGAAGGTCAGGCCGGTGTGGAAGTCGCTTTCGGCGGTGGCGCCGTCGCCGATCCAGCCGGAGGCGATTTTCGTGTCGCCCTTGATCGCGGAAGCCATGGCCCAGCCGACCGCCTGCGGGATCTGGGTGGCGAGGTTGCCGGAAATCGTGAAGAAGCCGTCCTTCTTGGATGAATACATCACCGGCAGCTGGCGGCCCTTGAGCGGATCGCGTTCGTTCGACAGCAGCTGGCAGATCATCTCGACCAGCGGATAGCGGCGCGCCATCAGCAGGCTTTGCTGGCGGTAGGTGGGGAAGCACATGTCGCCGTCCATCAGCGCGAGCGCGTGCGCGCTGCCGATCGCTTCCTCGCCGAGCGAGGTCATGTAGAACGACATCTTCTTCTGGCGCTGGCCGATGACCATGCGGGCGTCGAAGATCCGGGTCTTCATCATGGTGCGCAGGCCGGACAGGAGGGTCTCCTTGTCGAGCTCCGGCGCCCACGGACCGACGGCGTCGTCGTTCTCGTCGAGCACGCGGATCAGGCTGGACGCCAGCTCCAGGGTGTCCTGGTAGCGCACGTCCACGGGTGGACGCGGGACGGCGCCGGCCGGATTCAGGTTCAGGTACGAAAAATCAGTCTTGCAACCCGGACGGCCGGTAGGCTCCGGGACATGCAGCGACAGAGGTTGACTCTGGCTCATAGTTCACTTTCCCCTCGGTAAAGGTGTGTGCGGCAGAAATAATATTAATTGCGGCAAGACCGCGCACGCACGTTTTGCGAGAATATATTTCTGCTGCTTTGCAGCACGAACTGGCTGCCTCGGGGACGCGCCCGTCCCGCAGGATCAGGACAAGACACTAGCACGCAGCGCAGCGAAGCCATGCCGGTTCGGGCAAGCGTGCGCGGCGCTGCTCAGCGCTTCGGCGGCAATCCGGCGCGCGCTGACGGCAGCCAGCCGAGAGAATCGGCATGCACGCTCTGGATGTACAGGCGGTCGGCCGTCTCCAGCACGCCGGTGGTGTCCGGATAGGCGCCCTGCGGATCCTGCAGGTCGGCGACGACCTGGCCGTCCTCGGTGAACGCGAGCACGTGGCCGTAGGCGGGCGGCACCGGCCACAGGAAGCGCGGCAGGCGCAGCGCCAGCTTGCGCAGGAAAGGATGCGCGGCCATCGCATCGGCCGCGGCGGTGCGCGGCTTGGCGAGGCCCAGCCAGATGCGGCCGTCCAGGCCGCGCGTCAGGTTGTCCGGGAAGCCCGGCAGGTCGTCGAGGACCACGCGGGCCTGCGCCGCCGGGCCGTGGGCCAGGTCGAGGCCGCGCGCATCGGCATCGATGCGCCAGACCCGGTAGGCGCCGCTTTCGGCCACGAACAGCGAGCGGCCGTCCTCCGACAGCACGATGCCGTTGGCGAAGGACAGGCCGTCGGCCACCACCTCGATCTTGCGGTCAGGCCGGTAGACCAGCACGCGCCCGGTCGGGCGGTGGTCGAGGTAGTCGAGCAGGCTGGCCTCGAAGGGGCTGCCGTAATCGGCCGGGGCATAGCGCCGCGACGCATCGGTGAAATAGATGCTGCCGTCGCGCCCGATCGTCACCGCATCCGGAAAGCGGATCGGCTCGCCGTCCGGCATGTGGTCGGCCAGCACCGTCACATGGTGCGGCGCCTCGGCGGCGATCGCCAGCAGGCCGCGGAAGGCGTCGGCGGCGATCATGCGGCCGCGCTCGTCGAACGCGAAACCCAGCACCCGGCCGCCGGTCTGCGCCCACACTTCCTGGCCGCTGCCGTCGGGTCGCATGCGCAGCACGCTGCCGCCGTCGACCGCCGCATACAGATTGCCGTCCGGACCCAGCCCCACGTGTTCCGGCCCGGAGGCGCCGTCCAGGGAGATGCGCGAGAGCGCCGCCAGCCGGGTGTTGGCGGCATACGGGCCGCTGTAGCCCGGGTTCGGCGGCGCGCGCCAGGCCACCGGATCGGCTGGCGCCGGCCTGAGGCTCAGGCTGGCGCCGAGGACGAGCAGCAGCAGCGCGGCAGCGCCGAGCGGAGGGCGTCGCATGGGTTTTCTCCCTGGGGTTCTTATTGTAAATATTGCATGAGTCTATACGAAAAATTTCCGGGCGGCACGCTACCGTAAATCGTGTTTCGTAGAAACTTCAAACGCTTTACAATTGCTGTCCTCATAAGACTCTAGGCAGATTGACAAGATGGCGATGCGCGACGCGGCTCCGGCCAGGAACTTTGGCGATGTAGGCGGAAACCTCGGGAAAATGATCGATAGCTTCGACTGGAGCGGCACCAGCGTCGGCCCGGTTTCCCGCTGGCCGGCGGCGATGCGCACCACGCTCGACCTGATCCTGCGCTCGCCGGTGCCGATCGCCACCCTCTGGGGGCGCGACGGTATCCTGATCTACAACGAAGGCTATGCGGCGCTGTCCGGCGCGCGCCATCCGGCCATCTTCGGCAGCCGCGCCGTCGATGCCTGGCCCGAGGCGGCCGCCCTGAATACCAAGGTGCTGGATACGGTGCTGGGCGGCGGCACGCTGTCCTACCGCGACCACCCGCTGACGCTGGAGCGCGACGGCCTGCCGGCGGCGTGCTGGTTCGATCTCGACTACTCGCCGGTCACCGGCGAGGACGGCGCCATTCTCGGCGCGCTGGCGCTGGTGATCGAGTCCACCGCCAAGGTGCGGGCCGTGGCCGGCCTGGATGCCGAGCACAGCCGCCTGCGCGCCATCTTCCAGCAGGCGCCCGGCTTCATCGCCCAGTTGACCGGGCCGGACCATGTGTTCGCCCTCGTGAACGCGGCCTGCAGCACGCTGATCGGCCAGCGCCCGGTGCTGGGCCGTCCGATCCGCCAGGCGCTGCCGGAAACCGTGCCGCAGGGCTTCGTCGACCTGCTCGACCAGGTCTACCGCAGCGGCGAGCCGCATACCGCCAACGCCGCGCCATTGTGGCTGGCCGGCGCCGGCCACCAGCGCCGCCTGTATTACGTCGACTTCGTCTACCAGGCGCAGCGCAACGTGGACGGCGACGTCACCGGGGTGTTCGTGCATGGCCATGACGTCACCGAACGGGTGCTGGCGGAGCAGGCGCTGCGCGGCAGCGAGGCCCGCTTCCACAGCTTCGCCCATGCGATCCCGCACCAGGTCTGGAGCGCCACCGCGGACGGCAAGAGCGACTGGTTCAACGATCACGCCTATGCCTACAGCGGCCTGGGATTCGAGGCGCTGGGCGGCACCGGCTGGACCGCCATCGTGCATCCGGACGACCTGGCCCAGGTGACGACGCGCTGGGCCATCGCAGTCGCCTCCGGTTCCACCTATGAAGCCGAGATGCGCCTGCGCGCCCACGACGGCAGCTACCGCTGGCACCTGGCGCGCGCGGTGGCGCAGCGCGGGCCGGACGGCGAACTGTCCGGCTGGGTCGGCACGAATACCGACATCGAGGACCGCAAGCAGGGCGAGCAGCGCCTGGAGCAGCTGAACGCCAGCCTGGAAGAAAAGGTCACGCAGCGCACCGCGGAACGCGACCGCATGTGGCGCCTGTCGAAGGACATCATGCTGGTCGCCGGCTTCGACGGCCGGGTCGAAGCGGTCAGCCCGGCCTTCGGCTCGCTGCTGGGTTGGCTCGAGTCGGACATCGTCGGTCGCAATTTCCTCGATCTGGTGCACCCGGACGACCAGGCCGCCACCTCGGCCCAGATGGCATCGCTCGGCGACGGCCATTACGTGTACAAGTTCGAGAACCGCTTCCGGCGGAAAGATGGCAGCTGGTGCCTGCTGTCGTGGTCGGCCGCGCCCGACGCCGTCTTCATCCACGCGATCGGGCGCGACATCACGGGCGACCGCGAGCAGGCGGAGCAGATCCGCCGCACCGAGCTGGCGCTGCAGCAGTCGCAGAAGATGGAGACGGTCGGCAAGCTGACCGGCGGCGTGGCGCACGACTTCAACAACCTGTTGCAGATCATTTCCGGCAACCTGCAGCTGCTCGAAATGCAGTGCGAGGGCAGCGAGGGCCAGCGCTGGATCGGCAATGCCCGCTCGGCGGTCGAGCGCGGCGCCAAGCTGGCCAGCTACCTGTTGGCGTTCGGCCGCCGCCAGCCGCTCGAGCCGCGCGTGGTCAAGATCAGCCGCGTGGTGATGGGCATGGAGGACATGCTGCGCCGTTCGCTCGGCGAGGAAATCGAAGTCGAGCTGGTGATTTCGGGCGGGTTGTGGAACACCGCCGTCGACGTCGCCCAGGTCGAGAACGCGGTGCTGAACCTGGCGATCAATGCGCGCGACGCGATGAACGGCGCCGGCCGGCTTACCATCGAAGCCCATAACGCGGTGCTGGACGACCTGTACTGCCGCACCCACGCCGACGTCGCGCCCGGCCAGTACGTGATGATCGGCGTGACCGACACCGGCGCCGGCATGACGCCCGAGGTGCTGCGCCAGGCCTTCGAACCCTTCTTCTCGACCAAGGAAGAGGGCAAGGGCACCGGCCTGGGCCTGTCGATGGTGTACGGCTTCGTCAAGCAGTCGGGCGGCCACGTGAAGATCTACAGCGAGCCGGGGCAGGGGACGACGGTCAAGATCTACCTGCCGCGCACCCTGGCGGCCGAGGATGCGCTGGCCGCGCCGGTCGAGTCGCAGCCGGCCGTTGGCGGTACCGAGACCATCCTGGTGGCCGAGGACGACGAGGCGGTGCGCACCACGGTCGTCGAGATGTTGACCGAGCTCGGCTACCGCGTGCTGAAGGCGGCCGACGCCGCCAGCGCGCTGGCGGTGGTGGAGTCCGGCGTGCCGATCGACGTCCTGTTCACCGACGTCGTCATGCCCGGCACCTTGCGCAGCCCGGAGCTGGCGCGCATGGCGCGCGAGCGCCTGCCCAACCTGGCGGTGCTGTTCACCTCCGGCTACACGGAAAATGCGATCGTGCACGGCGGCCGGCTCGACCCGGGCGTCGAACTGCTCGGCAAGCCCTACACGCGCGAAAGCCTGGCGCGCCGCATCCGCCAGGTGCTGGCCAACCAGCGCGGCCGCGCGCTGGACGAACCGACGGTCCTGCGCCCGCGCGCCGACCAGGACGGGACCCCGGCGCCTTTGTGCATCGTGCTGGTGGAAGACGAGGAGGAAATCCGCGACAGTACCGAAGCCCTGCTGATCCATCTGGGCCACGAGGTGCGCTCGGCCGGCACCGCCGAGGATGCCCTGGCGCTGATCTCGAACGAATCCGATCTGCTGATCACCGACGTCCTGCTGCCCGGCATGTCCGGCGACATGCTGGCCGCCGAGGCGCGCGTGCTGGCGCCCGGCATCCGCATCGTGTTCGCGACCGGCAAGGGTGAGGTCAACAACTGGCCGGATGCGGTGGTGCTGAGGAAGCCGTATGACTTGACGGCGCTGGCGGCGGTGCTGGTGACATAGCCGTCGTCCCCGCGCAGGCGGGGACCCAAATCAGCCGGCAGCGGCGTTCCGCGCCTGGCTCGCCGCCAGCTCCCGCAGCGCGCCCTCGATGAATTTCGCGGTCACCCCCGGCTGCGTGACCGGCAGCATGTGCCCGCCCTCGATCAGTTCCAGCCGCGCACCCGGCACCTTGTCGACCAGCGCCTGGCCGTTGGCCTTCCAGTCGAGGATGCGGTCGTCCTTCCCGTACAGGACGTGCACCGGCAGGCGCAGTTCCGGATAGCGCGCCTGCACCTGCGGCAGGTACGCCGGCAGGGCCTGCAGGTCGCTCGAGGCCGACAGGAAGGCCGACGGCCGCAGGCTGAGCAGGCCGCCGCCCTTGAGCGCGAAATCCTTCGGCACCGGCTCCGGGCCGAACACGACTTCGAGCGTCCTGGTACTGTTCCTGATCGACGCCGGCACCGCCAGCGTCCACGCCAGCAGCTTGCGCATCAGCGGCGACTGGATGGTCAGGCCCTTGAACACCGCCGGCACATCGTCGCGCATATGGGTCAGCGGCGCCAGCAGGGCCAGCCCGAGCACCTGTTCCGGATGCTCCTGCGCCAGCGTCAGCGCGACCGCGCCGCCCAGCGAGTGGCCGACCACGAAGGTCTTGCCGAGTCCCAGGGTGCGGATCAGGGCCGCCAGCGCGGCGGCCTGGGTGGACAGGTCGGCGGCGGTTTCCGGCGCGCGGGTCGAGTAGCCCGAGCCCGGACGGTCGACCACGATCACGCGGTGGCGCTCCGCCAGCCGCCCGGCCACGCCGTAGGTGTAGTGCGAGAGCTGGCCGGCCAGGCCGTGGATCATCAGGATCGGCGGCGCGTCGGCGCGCTGCTCGCCGAACTCGCGCACGTGCAGGCGCGCGCCGGGCACCTCGACGTACCGTCCCTTCGCGGGCAGCACGCTTTCCACCTTGCGCGCGGTGTACCAGGTGAACAGGGCCAGGATGGCGGCGCACAGCGCCAGTGTCCCGGCCAGGATGCCGAGCAGGGTCAGGAAGGATGTCATCGCTTGATCGCTTTCTTCAGGAGCTTCCAGTAGCCGACCGGCGCCAGGCGTTCGAGGAAGGCTGCGGCTTTCGCGTCGCTGCCGACCAGGATGCGGGCCTGGCGCTTTTCGATGCCGCGCACGATGATCTCGCCGGCCTGTTCGGGCGCCATGCGCAGCAGCTTTTCCATGGTCTTGCGGCCGCGTTCGACCTCGTCGGCCGGTGCGCCCTGCGGGATGCGGGCGTTCTTCGCAATCGAGGTGGCGACGCCGCCCGGATGCACGACCGAGATCCCGACCGTGCTGCCTTCCAGCTCATGGCGCAGCACGTTCGAGAAGCCGCGCACCGCGAACTTGCTGGCTGCGTAGGCGGCCTGGCCGGGCGGGGCGATGATACCGTAGATGCTGGAAACGTTGACGATGCGGGCGTCGTCCGACTGGTGCAGCAGCGGCAGGAAGGCGCGCGTCATCCGCACCACGCCGTTGAAGTTAATCTCCAGCAGCCAGTCGAAATCCGCCTCGCTGACCTGCTCGAAGCTGCCGCCCAGCGCCACGCCGGCGTTGTTCATGACGATGTCGACCCGCTGGTGGACCCTCCTGACCTGTTCCGGGAAGGCGGCGACGGCGGCGCGGTCGGCCACGTCCAGGCGGTGCGCGCTGGCGCGTACGCCAAGCGCCTGGGCCGCGCGGGCGCTGTCCTGCACGGCGTCCTCGTTGATGTCGGCCAGCGCCAGGTGGCAGCCGCGGCGGGCCATGGACAGTGCGGTAGCGCGGCCGATGCCGCTGCCGGCGCCGGTGATCACGGCGACGCGGTTGTTGAGCTTCATGGCAAGACTCCTGAAGGTCCAAAGTGCATGACGCCGTCGGCGATGCGGCCGTGGCGGATGGTGAGCATGTCCTGCAGATAGTTCTGGTAGACCTGCCACGGGCGGCGCGAGCCCTGCTGCGGCAGTTCTCCCCTGGCGCGCTGCACGTAGCCCGAGGTGAAGTTCAGGAAGGGCTCGGGCTCGACCCCGGCTTCGCGGCGCGGCACCGCGATCGCGATGCCCTTGCGGTCCATGTAGCGCAGCAGCCGGCAGACGTACGCGGCGGTGAGGTCGGCCTTCAGGGTCCAGGACGCGTTGGTGTAACCGAAGGTCATTACGCAGTTCGGCAGGCCGCTCAGCATCATGCCCTTGTACGACATCGCCTCGCTGGCGCGGAAGGGCTGGCCGTCGACCGTGACGGCCACGCCGCCGAGCACCTTGATCTTCAGGCCGGTCGCCAGCACCACCACGTCCGCCGCCAGCTCCCTGCCGGACTTGAGCAGGATGCCGGTCTCGGTGAAGCGCTCGATGTGGTCGGTCGCCACCGAGGCCCGCTTCTGGCGGATCGCCTTGAACAGGTCGCCGTCCGGCACCACGCAGACGCGCTGGTCCCAGGGCTTGTAGTCGGGCGTGAAGTGGGTGCCGACGTCGAAATCCTTGCCCAGCTGGTGGCGCGCCATCGCCACGATCTTCTGCTTGGCCAGCTCCGGCTTGCTGCGCGCCACGCGGTACAGCAGCATGCTCTCGACGATCACGCGCCAGCGCGTCGCCCAGTAAGCGGCCTTTTCCGGCAGCCAGCGCCGGAAGCTGCGCGCGAAGCCATATTCGGACGGCCGGGTAACGACGTAGGTGGGCGAGCGCTGCAGCATCGTCACGTGCGCCGCCCGATCGGCCATCGCCGGCACCAGGGTCACGGCGGTCGCGCCGCTGCCGACCACCACCACCTGCTTGCCCCGGTAGTCGAGGTCCTGCGGCCAGAACTGCGGCTGCACGATGCGGCCCAGGTAGGCGTCCTCGCCCTCGAAGACCGGGCGGTAGGCTTCCTCGTAGCTGTAGTAGCCGCTGCACATGTAGAGGAAGCGGGCGCGGATCGTCACCGGTGCGCCCTCATGCTCGGCCTCCACGGTCCAGCATGCATCAAGGCTCGACCAGGATGCTGCCCTTGCCTTGTGCCGGAAACGGATGTGGCGGTCGATGCCGTTGTCGCGCGCGGTGTCGCGGATGTAGTCGCGGATCGAGGGGCCGTCGGCGATCGCCTTGCCGGCGGTCCACGGCTGGAAGGCGTAGCCGAGGGTGTACATGTCGGAGTCGGAGCGCACGCCGGGATAGCGGAACAGGTCCCAGGTGCCGCCGATGGCGTCGCGCGCTTCGAGGATCGCGTAGCGCTTGCCGGGACAGTGGCGTTGCAGGTGCCAGGCCGCGCCGATGCCGGACAGGCCGGCGCCGACGATCAGCACGTCCAGCATCCCTTCCGGCGCCTGCGGGCTGGAGGAGTCAGACATTCGCGTCTCTTTGTTCTGTTTTAATTATTGACACTGTACATTGTCACTTTAGGGATGACAACTTTATGTGCCAAAATAGAGGGATGTCTCGAGAAACTCCACCAGCGCGTCCCTACCGGGGCGTGTCGCAAGACGATCGCCGCGCCCAGCGCCGCAGCCAGTTGATTGCGGCCGCCATCGAAGTTTATGGTGAGCGCGGCTACCGCCAGGCCACCGTGAAGGCGGTCCGCGAAGCGGCCGGCCTTACGGAACGCTACTTTTACGAATCCTTCGCCAACAGCGAAGACCTGCTGATCGCTTCCTATAATGCGGTCACCTGGTCGGTGTTCCGCGAAATCAGGGAATCCGGCGCCGCCGCCGGCGCCACGCGCACCGAACGCGCGCGCGCCATGCTGCGGGCCTACTTCTCGGCGCTGCAGCGCGACCCGCGCTCGGCGCGCGTGTTCCTGGTGGAGATCCGGGGCGTCAGCCGCGCCGTCGACAAGGCCTTCGATACCTCGCTGCGCGCCATCGGCGAGGAAGTCGCGCGCATCGCCGGTCCGGAGGGCGGGACCGCCGACCCGCTGCTGCAGGCCGGCGTGGTGGGCGGCGTGATCCACATCGCGCTGCGCTGGATCGAGGACGGCTACAGCCCGGATATCGACAGCGTCACCGGTAGCGCGCTGCAGCTGGTGATGGTGGAAGCGAAGCCGGCGCCCGGTCTGGGCACGTAGACAGGATCGACCTCGAACAGGTATCGCGCACCGTGCTCGCGCACGCGCACGGGCGAAACCGGGTTCACGTCCTGGATGCCGCGCGCCAGTTCCAGATCGCCTTCGCGAAAGGCATCGACGATGGCACCAGCGTCGGGCGCCATGAGCTCGGCACCGGGGCCTGCCGCTCTTCATCCTTCGCTGGCTGCTGGGTGTCCTTCATGGGGCGCCGCCTCGGTCAGTCGAAAGCGATGCCGATCAGTTCATCGATGAGGCCGATGCCGGCCAGGCCGTAGCGGCCGACCGGTTCCACGGGCCCCGGCAGGTAACGTCCATGCTCGTCGAGGAAGCTGGCGCCGTCAGTGAAGCAGTGCTGAGGCAAAACGTCGGCTTTCGTAAGCGGCTGCCTTGCGACGGTCTCGAAATAGCCGCGTGTCCATCCCAGTCGGTTGGTGCCGATCGGCGGTAGCAGGAGCAGGTCATGGCGCAGGTCGGGAATGGCGTGCTTGTCCAGCGACCAGGCGCGGTACAGGTAGATCAGAATGCAGTGGACCTCGGGGATGCCCGTCAAATTTGCCTCGGTGGAGACGACCCGGCCGAAATGGAAGCGCCCGGGCCGACGCGCATGCTGCCAGGCGAAGATGTCCCCCGGCGCCAGCATCGGCCGGCTGCGCCTGAGGACCTGCAGGCCGGGGTCCAGGCTCAAGGCCAGTCCAGCTCCACCCAGGTCGGCGCATGGTCGCTCGGCTTCTCGCGCCCGCGTACCTCGCGGTCGACGCCGGCCGTCTTCAGCTTCGGCGCGAGCGCGGGGCTCAGGAGCAGGTGGTCGATGCGCAGGCCGGCGTTGCGGCCGTAGGCGTCGCGGAAGTAATCCCAGAAGGTGTAGATGACCTCGTCCGGATGGGTCTCGCGCAGCGCGTCCGTCCAGCCCTGGTCGAGCAGTTTGCGGTAGGCGGCGCGGGTCTCGGGGCGGAACAGGGCGTCGTCGAGCCAGCGTTCGGGCTTGTAGACGTCGAGTTCGGTCGGCATGACGTTGTAGTCCCCGCACAGGATCACGGGCGCCCCGGTGTCGATCAGCTCCTGGGCGCGCTTGTGCAGGCGCTCGAACCAGCGCAGCTTGTAGTCGAACTTCGGGCCCGGCGCGGGGTTGCCGTTCGGGAGGTAGAGGCAGCCGACCAGGATGCCGTTGACCGCCGCTTCGATGTAGCGGCTCTGCTCGTCCTCGGGATCGCCCGGCAGGCCGCGCCCGATTTCCTGCGGTTCCGCGTCCCTGGCGAGGATGGCGACCCCGTTCCAACTTTTCTGGCCGTGCCAGATCGGATGGTAGCCGGCGGCGCGGATCTCCATCTCCGGGAATTTCTCTTGCGGCGCCTTCAGCTCCTGCAGGCAGGCGACGTCGGGCCGGGTCTCTTCCAGCCATTGCAGCAGGGCGGGCAGGCGGCTGTTGATGCCGTTGACGTTGAAGGTGGCGATGCGCATGGCGTCTCCGGATGCATGAGTTGGACATATTGTGACAGAGGAGGGCGGGCGCCGCCGCACAGGCGTGGTCGGCCTGGCAATTTCCCGTGCGGTAGTAGTCAAACTACGGATGGTGACCGCCAGATTCGGCTGCGCCCGCCCGACGATCCTCGCCGCGGTGTAAATTAACTACCTCGTCCGTATAAATTCTGGCATGCTCTTGCCTGCGGCCGCGCAGGACGGCTCCACACCACGACAACGACGACGAGACCATGAAATTGACCCCCTTCGCGGCGGCGCTGGCTGCGGCCTTCGCGCTTCTTTCCGCCACCCCGCTGGCCCAGGCCCAGAACCTCGAGCGCCACTTCCTCGGCTTCAAGCAGGCCGGCCAGGGCTTCGAGATCGCCACCAGCGACGGCCGCTACCTGATCAAGCCCTACGCGCCGAACATCGTCGAGACCAGCTTCGTG
Source organism: Massilia sp. WG5 (assembly GCF_001412595.2). Lineage (NCBI taxonomy): Bacteria > Pseudomonadati > Pseudomonadota > Betaproteobacteria > Burkholderiales > Oxalobacteraceae > Massilia > Massilia sp. WG5. The sequence continues at coordinate 602,380 of NZ_CP012640.2, read as the reverse complement.
CCCAGCGCGGACGAGGGCAAGCCGGTGGCCGCCTCGCATGCGGTGGTGCTGGCGCCCGCCCAGGTCCCGGTGCAGGTGCAGGAAGACGCAGCGCGCATCGTGCTGGCCACCGAGGGCATCACGGTGACGGTCGAGAAGTCGCCGTTCCGCGTCCAGTACAGCTACAAGGGGAAGCCGCTGGTGGCCGAGAAGCGTGGCTATGCGCATGGCGACAAGCTGGAATCCATCGAATTCGCGGTCGGCGACGGCGAAGCGCTGTACGGCGCCGGCTCGCGCGCAGTCGGCATGAACCGGCGCGGCTACCGCTTCCCGCTGTATAACAAGGCGTCCTATGGCTTTGGCGCCCACGCCGAGCAGATGGGCTACGGCATCCCGATGGCGCTGTCCTCGAAGCGCTATGCGATCCATTTCGACAATCCGCAGGCCGGCTATCTCGACCTGGACAGCCACAAGGATGGCACCATGCGCTTCGAGGCCATTGGCGGTCCGAAGACCTACCAGGTGGTGGCGGGCGACGACTGGGCCCAGATCATGGATGGCTACACCCGCCTGACCGGTCGGCAGCCGCTGCCGCCGCGCTGGGCCTTCGGCAATTTCGCCAGCCGCTTCGGGTATCACGACGAGGCCGAAACACGCGCGGTGGTCGACAAGTTCATCGCCGACGGCATCCCGCTGGACGCCATCGTGCTCGACCTCTACTGGTTCGGCAAGACCGTCAAGGGCACCATGGGCAACCTGGCCTGGGACCGCGACAGCTTCCCGCATCCCGAAAAGATGATGGCGGACTTCAAGCAGAAGGGCGTGCAGACGGTCGTGATCACCGAGCCCTTCATCCTGACCAGTTCGAGCCGCTGGAACGAAGCGGTGCAGCAGGACGTGCTGGCCAAGGGCAAGGACGGCAAGCCCTTCACCTACGATTTCTACTTCGGGAACACCGGCCTGGTCGACGTCTTCAAGCCGGAGGCCCGCGACTGGTTCTGGAAGATCTACAAGGGCCTGAAGGCGGGCGGCGTGGCCGGCTGGTGGGGCGACCTGGGCGAGCCGGAGGTCCATCCGGCCGAGGCGCAACACGCGACCGGCAGCGCCGACCAGGTCCACAACATCTACGGCCACGAATGGGCGCGCATGATCCACGACGGCTATGCGCGCGACTATCCGGGCGAGCGTCCCTTCATCCTGATGCGTTCGGGTTATTCGGGCTCGCAGCGTTTCGGCATGATCCCGTGGTCGGGCGACGTCAGCCGCGGCTGGGGCGGACTGCAGTCGCAGATGGAGATCTCGCTGCAGATGGGCATGCAGGGACAGGCCTACATGCACTCGGACCTCGGCGGCTTTGCCGGCGCGGTGCTGGACGACGAGCTGTACGTGCGTTGGCTGCAGTACGGCGTGTTCCAGCCGGTGTTCCGTCCGCATGCCCAGGAAGACGTGGCGGCGGAGCCGGTGTTCCGCGCTCCGAAGACCAGGGCGCTGGCGCGCGAGGCGGTGCGCCTGCGCTACGCCATGCTGCCGTATAACTACACGATCGCCTTCGAAAACAGCCGCACCGGCATGCCGATGATGCGCCCAATGCTGTTCGAAGAGCCAAGCGACGACGCGGCGCCGGCGATCTCGTCGACCTACCTGTGGGGCCCGAGCTTCCTGGTGGCGCCGGTGGTCGAGGCGGGCGCGGCGCGGAAAGAGGTGCATTTCCCCGACAAGGGCAGCGTCTGGTTCGACTTCTACAACGAGCAGCCGCACCGCGGCGGCATCACCGAAGTGGTCGCCACCGTGCCGGAACATATCCCGACCTATGTGCGGGCCGGGGCCTTCGTGCCGCTGTCGAAGGTCGTGCAGAGCACGCGCGACTACTCGACCCGCGCGCTCGAGCTGCACTACTACCACGACGCGACGGTCGCATCCTCGAGCGGCGAGCTGTACGACGACGATGGCCGGACCCCGAACGCTTTCGAGGCCGGCAAGTACGAGCTGGTGCGCTTCAGCAGCCGCTTCGGCGCCGGCAGGCTGGACATCGGCCTGCAGCCGGAGCGCGGCGCCGGCTTCGCTCCGTCGTCGCACAGCTTCACGCTGAAGGTCCACAACGTCGTGCGCAAACCACGTGCCGTCCAGGCAGGCGGCAAGGCCCTGGGCTTCCGCTGGAACGCCAGGAACCGGCTGCTGGAAGTGTCGCTCCCAGCGCTGCGCGAGGCGCCGATGCAGGTGGCGATCACGCTGTAAGCCCGGGTTGTACGGCTGAGCACGGGGCGCGCCGGCATTCAGGCGCGCTCCGGTTCGATGGGGGATTCGGTAAACTGGGCCGGAACGCTGATGCGATTCGACCGTACCATGAAGACCCAACTGCTGCAGGACCTCAACGATAACGGCTCGGCCCAGGCCGGCCCGCCACCCCCGTCCGCCACTGTCCAGCCCGACGTACGCCCCGAGGAAGCGGCCGCGCCGCGACCGGCCGTGTGGCGCCAGCCCCGGCAGGCGCCGCCGGAAACGCCGGGCGCCGTCGCGTCGGGCGCCGCCGCGCCGGATGCGGTAGCGGGCGCCGCCGTGCCGCCCGCAACACCGGCGGCAAGTGGCGCGCCGGCCCCGCCGGATGCGGTGCAGCCCACAGCGCCGGCCTTCGCGCGTCCGGCGCCGATCCATATCACGCCGCCGCCGGGGGCGCGCGTGAGCCTCCCGTCCGAGACGACGATCCCGCTGCCCGGGACCGGCGCCGGTGGCGGCGATCCCGACTGGCTTACCGAGCGCCTCGCGCGCGACGCGGCGACGCACAGCAGCGCCGACTGGAGCGGACGCTGGGGCCGCCGGCTCGCGGCCTCGGGCGCCGCCGCTGTGCTGCTGGCGCTGGTCGCCGGCGGTGGCCTGTGGCTGTACGAGCAGAGCCAGGTGGAGGGCGCGCTGGTGGTGGTGGCGAACACGAATCCGGCATCGGAACTGCCCGCGGCGCGGCCGACGGCCGGCAGCGCCGCGACTGCTGCGAGCGGCACGACGGCGCCGATTGGCGCGCTGCCGTCGACCTCAGCGCCGGCGACATTGCCCGTACCGGCGCCGGCGCCGGCAGAGGCGCCCGCTCCCGTAGCGCCCGAAGCGGCGCAGAAGGCGGGTGGCGTGGACGCGGACAGGACAGTGAAATCCGTCCCCCTGGCCGAGGCGCCCGCCACCGCGCCGCCAAAGCGCACGCGCAGTCACAGCCACAGCCGCAAGCGTACGCAGGCTGCGGCCACCGACAGCGCTCCTTCGGCCCGCCAGCGCCGCGAAGAAACCCTGATGCAGTGCCGCGCGCACGGCTACGACGAACGCGAGTGCCTGGCGCGCGGCTGCGAGATGACCCGCTACGGTTTCGCCTGCAAGGGCTGAAGCCGCGGCTTACTCTTCGTGGTGGTGCTTCTCGTACTCGTCGGCCTCGGCCTTGGTGGCGTGCACGATGCCGTCCGGGTGCTCCGGTGGCGTATACAGGGTGTACAGGCGCATCGGCTCGGTCTGCGACTTGTTGATCACGTTGTGCTCGGTACCGGCCGGGATCACCACCGCCACGCCGTCTTCGAGCTGGTGCTCCTCGCCGTCGAGGATGGCGACGCCGGTGCCGGCCTCGACGCGGATGAACTGGTCATGGCCGGTGTGGTGCTCCATGCCGATCTCTTCGCCGGGCTGCAGGGTCATGATGACGAGCTGGCTGCGCTGGGTCGTGTAGAGGACCTCGCGGAAATTGTTGCCCGCTAAAGTTTTTTCTTCAATATTGATGCTGTAACCCGACATGCTTGTTCTCCAGATTGGTTCGAACCCGGAACGGCCTGGCCGTCCCGCCCGATATCGATTGTATAAGAGGCGGCGTTTTGGCGCAGGCGGCCAAGCGGCGCACGGCGCGACAACTGTGACTTGGCCCGAAGGCGGCTGTTTGCAATCTTGCGCCGGGCAAAATTTTTCCATGCTAGCCTTTCTTTATAGAAACTTCAGAGAAAGGACAGGCGTGCAATCCCAAGTCAAGAATTCCGTGATGGATGCGATCGGCGAAACGCCGCTGGTCAGGCTCGGCCGGGTTTTTCCTGGCGCGAACGTGGTCGCCAAGCTGGAGTACATGAACCCCGGCGGCAGCATCAAGGACCGCATGGTGCGCCACATGCTGCGCCAGCTGCCGCCGGGGACGACCCACGTGGTCGAAAGCTCGTCCGGGAATACCGGCGCCGCGCTCGCGATGGCCAGCGCGGTGCTGGGGCTGCGCTGCGACGTCACCGTGCCGGACACGACCAGCAGCGAGAAGATCAAGCGCATCGGTGCCTACGGCGCCGCCGTGCACCTGTGCGCGCCCGAGGACTACCACGCCGCCGCCGAAAGCCTGGTCGACGAGCATGGCGCCCACTATCTCGACCAGTACTGCAGCGCGCTGAACCGCGAAGCCCACTACCGCGACACCGGCCCCGAGCTGTGGCGCCAGCTCGTCGGCGAGATCGACGTGTTCGTCTGCGGCGTGGGCTCGGGCGGCACCATCTCCGGCATCGGCCGCTACCTGAAGGAGCGGGATGCGCGGGTGCGCGTGATCGGTGTCGAGCCGCCGAACTCGGCCTACCGCAAGCTGGTGACCGATCGTCCCGCGGACGGTCCCTACGCTACCAGGATCGAGGGCGTCGGCAAGCGCGAGCCTTCGCGCAGCTTCGATCCGGCGGTGGTGGACGACGTGGTGCAGGTGGCGGACGAGGATGCGCTGGCCTGGTGCCGGCGCCTGGCCTGCGAGGAGGGCATCCTGGCCGGCGGTTCCAGCGGCTGCGTCACGGCCGGCATCGCCAGCCTGCTGCCGCGCCTGCAGGGCCTGCGGGTCGCCACCGTGTTCCCGGATTCGGGCGCGTTTTACCTGTCGAAGTATTTCTGACGGCCAGTCATTACTGACAAACACGGGACGGCGTGCTTATACTGGCGGTTTATCTTTCCGACAAGGAAGCCCAGTGAGCCTCATGTCCCGCCGTCCTCTCTCGATCATCGCGCTGTCGCTGTCCCTCGCATTTGCCGGCGCCGCCGCCAAGGCCTCGGCTGCAGTCGCAGCCGCAGCCGCAGTCGACAATGCGGCGGCGGCCGATGCGCCTGCCCCCCAGCGCGACCTGCGCGCCAGCTATACCAAGTACGAGTACCGCATCCCGATGCGCGACGGCACCCGCCTGTTCACGGTGGTCTACGTGCCGAAGGATGGTTCGAAGAGCTATCCCTTCCTGGTCAACCGCACGCCCTACAGCGCGGGCGTGTATGCCGACGGCGAACTGCACTACGGCGAAGACTGGTACCCGTCGCAGATCGGCCCGTCGAAGGAGTTCGAGGACGCCGGCTACATCTTCGTCAAGCAGGACGTGCGCGGCCGCTACATGTCGGAGGGTAAGTGGCAGGAGATGACGCCGCACCTGAAGGCGCAGCGCGCGGCGGGCGAGGGCCAGGAAAGCCAGGACATGTACGACACCATGGAATGGCTGCTCAAGCATGTCCCCAACAACAACGGCAAGGCCGGCATCTACGGCATCAGCTACCCGGGCTTCTACACCTCGGCCAGCATCATCGATTCGCACCCGTCCATCAAGGCGGCCTCGCCGCAGGCGCCGGTGACCGACCTGTACATGGGTGACGACTCCTACCACGGCGGCGCGTTCATGCTGGCGTCGAACTTCGGCTTCTACGCCAACTTCGTCGAGCAGAAGAACCCGACCACGGGGCCGAAGAGCCGCGAGAGCTTCGACTACGGCGCGGCCGACGCCTACGACTTCTTCCTGCGGCACCAGACCATGCCGAACATCCTGTCGACGCTCACCGACGGCCAGCGCGCCTACCTGGCGCCGACCATCGAGCACGATACCTACGACCAGTTCTGGCAGACGCGCGACATCTCGCGCCACCTGAAGGGTGTCAAGGCGGCCGTCCTGAGCGTGGGTGGCTGGTTCGACGCGGAAGACCCGCAAGGCCCGTTCACGACCTACCACGCGGTCAAGAAGTACAACCCCGGCACCTTCAGCGGCCTGGTGATCGGTCCCTGGGTGCACGGCGGCTGGGCGCGCTACGACGGCCAGCAGCTCGGCCAGGTCCGCTTCGACAGCAAGACCGGCGAGTACTTCCGCAGCCAGATCCAGTTCCCCTTCTTCGAGCAGCAACTGAAGGGCGTGAAGCCGGCCAGGCCGATCGCCGAGGTGACCGTGTTCGAGACCGGCTCGAATGTCTGGCGCCAGTACGCGTCCTGGCCGCCGGCGCCGGTCAAGCCGCGCACCCTGTACTTCGCGCCGGGCGGAAAGCTGAGCTGGGCCCCGCCTTCCTCGGGTGTCGAGTTCGACGAATACGTGTCGGACCCGAAGAAGCCGGTGCCCTATATCGGCTACGCGTCCACCGGCGTCCCGCAGGAATACATGGTGTCCGACCAGCGCTTCGCCGCGACCCGCCCGGACGTGCTGGTCTACCAGTCGGACGTGCTGGAAGGCGACGTCACCGTCGCCGGCCCGGTCACGCCGAAGCTGTTCGTCTCGACCACGGGTACGGACGCCGACTGGGTCGTCAAGCTGATCGACGTCTATCCGGCCGAGTACCCGGACGGCGAGCACCCGGCGCGCGGCAAGGATGTCGGCGCCCCGCACCGCAGCATGGCGGGCTACCAGCAACTGGTGCGCGGCAATCCGCTGCGCGGCAAGTTCCGCAACAGCTTCGAGAAGCCGGAGCCTTTCGTGCCGGGCAAGATCGAGGCGATCAGCTACCACCTGGGGGACGTCAACCACACCTTCCGCCGCGGCCACCGCATCATGGTGCAGGTGCAGAGTTCCTGGTTCCCCCTCATCGACCTGAACCCGCAGACCTTCACCTCGATCCCGAGGGCCAGGCCGGAAGACTTCAAGGCCGCGACCCAGCGCGTCTACCACGCGGCGCAGACCCCGTCCGGGCTGCAGCTGCTGGTGATGCCGGCGCACTGATATTCGTATGCGCCCGTTTTTGCAAGGAGCAGCAGCATGAGCGACCGCGTCGCAGTCGAGTTAAGCAAAGCCTACCGCCTGATGAACCACGGCCCGACCGTGATCGTCACCAGCCAGCATGGCGGGCGCTCCAACATCATGTCGGCGGCGTGGTCGATGCCGCTCGACTTCTCGCCGCCCAAGGTGGCGGTGGTCATCGACAAGAGCAGCTTTACGCGGGGGCTGATCGAGGCCTCGGGCGAGTTCGTGCTGAACATCCCCTCGCGCGAAATGGCGCGCCTGACGGTGGACGTCGGCAATTCATCGGGCAGCGAGATCGACAAGTTCGCGGCCTATGACATCGCGAGCTTTGCGGGTTCCGTCGCAAAGGCCCCGCTGGTCGAATGATGCCTGGGCTGGTTGGAGTGCCGCCTGATTCCGGAGCCGCACATCCAGCAGGCCTACGACCTGTTCCTCGGCGAAGTGGTCGCCGCCTGGGCCGACCCGAGCGTGTTCGACGGCGCACACTGGACGCTGGAGGAGGGCGGCAAGCGCAGCATCCACTATGTCGCGGGCGGGCACTTCTTCGAGATCGGGGCAGCCTTCGACGTCGACGAGGACGGCGGCAACGGCCAGTAAGCTCAGCGCCAGCGCGCGATCTTCTGCAGCAGGTCGACGCGCTGGACGGTCAGCAGCGTCGTGACCGCGGTGCGCTCGTCGCCCGACGGCAGGCTCGCGGCGAAGGCGGCGAAGGCGTCGCGGTAGGCCAGCCACAGGCGCTCGGTCTTGCGCACGTCGGCGTGTCCGATGGTCGAGTCGCCGATCCGGTCCGGCCAGTCCGGCTGCGTCGACGGGATGGCCATCACTTCCCGGTAGACCTGGTTCAGCTCACCGTCGCGCGCGGTGGCGTCGGCGGCGGACGCGGACGGCAGCTTGCCGCCGATGGCGTCGAGCGCGGCCTGCATGAATTCCTCGCGCAGCCTGGCCTGGCGCTGGATCGCGAAGCCGGCGGCGGCGGTCCCGTGCGCATCGACTTCTTCGGCGCCTGCCTCGGCATAGCGCGCGGCCGCCCGGCACAGGATGGCGAAGGCCTCCCGGCTGGCGGCGGGCAGGGCGCGCACGGCGCGATCCAGGCGCGCCTCGCGCACGCGCCGGTCCTGGGTCTCGTGGAGATCCGCGCAGACGGCGCCCATCGAACCGCTCGTGACGTCGTCGCACAGGTCGAAGCGCTTGCCCGGCTGGGGCCCCTTGGCGAGGTGGGCGATGCGCCCCTCCATCTCGGCCTTGGCGACGAAGTCGAGGGTGCAGGCGTGGTGGATGGCCCGGTCGCTGTCCTGGGCGACGCCGTCGCCGTTCGCGTACATCATCATCAGTACGGCGTCGTCGTGGTTCTCCAGCGCGCAGGCGCGCACCAGCTCCCACTCGGCCGGCGAGGTCTGCGCCTGGCCGCGCTTGCGGTAGTACAGCTCCCTTGCCTTGCAGCCGGCGGGCGCCTTCATGGCGGAAGGCGGCGGCTGAAGCCGTTCGACCCGCATGCACTGCCGGTACCAGTCTTCGTCCTGCGAAAACGGGACGCCGAAATTGCTCGTGTTCGGATAGGGGCCCGCGGCCGGCGCGGGCTGGCAGACGGCGAGGGCGGCGCCGGCGGCGAGAAGGCAGGCCGGAATCTTGCGGACGAGTGCGTGCATGTCGCGTACTTTAGCGGAAAGCCGGGCGTTTCACGCCACCTGATGGTTCAACACTTCATTCAGCCGCGCCACCAGGTTCTCGCGCGCCTCCGTCGCGTGATGCTCGGACATCTCGGCCGCGCGCGCGACGTCGCCGTCGGCGATCGCCTTCGCCATCGCCTCGTGTTCGTCCCAGATCGATTCGCGCTGCATCGCCGACTGCAGGACCGCGCCCATCACACGCCGCAGGTGCACCCAGTGGAACTGCGTCGTTTCGAAGATCAGCGGATTGCCCGAGGCCTGGTAGATCGCCGTGTGGAAGGCGATGTCGGCGTCGATCATCGCCTTCACGTCCTTGCCGCGGGCAGCCTTGCGGCCGGCGGCGATGATGCCGGGGTCGATCGCGGCCTTGCGCCCGGCGGCCAGGCGCGCCGCCAGCGTGTCGAGGGCGGCGCGCACCTGGTAGAGGTTGCCGATCCATTGCGGATCCAGCTCGGCGACCAGCAGGCCGCGCCCGGGGGCATCCTTCACCAGTCCATCCTTTTTCAGCAGCCGCAGCGCCTGCAGCACGGGCGAGCGCGACACGTCCATCTGTTCGGCGATTTCTTCCTGCGTGATGCGGGCCCCCGGCGGCAGCGAACCGTCGCTGATGGCGTCCAGCAGGGATTGATAGACCTGGTCGACGAGGTCGGGGCGTACCTGGATCTTGGATAATTGTTTGAGCATGTGTTCACCTTTGTATTCAGTATACGTGACAGCTCCCTAAAGTCAATTTGGCAAGCCGGCCGGACGAATCGCCTGCACACGCCAGAAAAAAAATCGTTGACATCCACGGCGGACAGGCGGAGTATGAACTCTGTATACAGAATACGGAGCGCATGAGGGAGCAGGTCCGGTCGCGATGGCGAGGCCGTTCCCGGCAAGCGCAAAAAATTTTGCCAAAGCACTCTGTATACAGAATACGGAGTGCGGAAAAAGCCACTTTTCCAGAGGAGACAAACAGGATGAACACCCGCGACAAGACCGCAGAAGCCGCAGCCCAGGCACAGCCAGCCGTCAAGAAGCTGATCCCCTTCGGCGGCTATTACGCCAACAGGATTCCCGGCCACGATCCGGAGCTGACCGAAGTCGGCCCCGGCACGCCGATGGGTGAATACATGCGCCGCTTCTGGCATCCGGTCTGCATGTCGATGGAGTTGACCGACACGCCGCATTTCCTGAAGATCCTCGGCGAGGAACTGGTGGCCTTCCGCGACGGTTCCGGCCGCATCGGCCTGCTGCACGCCCACTGCGTGCACCGCGGCGCGTCGCTGGAGTACGGTGCGATCCAGGAGAAGGGCATCATGTGCTGCTACCACGGCATGGTGTTCGACGTCGACGGGACCTGCCTGCACGTGCCCTTCCCGAAGGGCGAGGAGAAGGAAGCCGAAAAGTACGCCTGCTCGATCAAGCAGGGCGCCTATAAAGCCTTCGAGCGCCATGGCCTGGTGTTCGCCTACATGGGGCCGCCGGAAGACGAGCCGCCCTTCCCCGAGTGGGAGGGCAACTTCACGGTGGCCGAGGGCGACGAGCTGGTCCCCTACAGTAACTTCCAGCACTGTAACTGGCTGCAGGTGCAGGACAACGCCGCCGACAACTTCCATCCGACCGCGCTGCACGCCGCCAAGAACGTCGTCAACAAGCAGTTCCAGGGCACGACCTTCGACGAAGTCGGCGCGGCCTCGATGGAGGTGGCGCCGGACATGCAGTTCATCCCGGTCCACGGTGGCCGCGGCCTGGCCTGCGCCGGTGCCCGCCGCGTGAACAAGGACAAGCTGTTCGTGCGGGTCCAGCACCAGGTGCTCCCGAACCTGAGCCTGCACGCCTATACCTCGGAGGACGGCTCGAACAAGAAGCTGTTCAGCCGTTTCCACATCATCCGCTGGACCGTGCCGGTCGACGACGTCAACTCGAAGATGATCGGCTGGCGCGTGATGGGGCCGGGGATCGACACCCGCGGCATCGGCCGCAAGGACATGGTCGGCTACGAGACCATCGACTTCCTCGAAGGCCAGGTGGCGATGCGCCGTCCGGAACGCTTCGGCAAGTACAAGCTCGAGGACATGCCGCCGATTCCGTCCGACCACCGCGCCCGCGAGAACTACAAGGAGTGCCAGTACGCGCCGGGCGACTACGAAGCCATCATCAGCCAGCGCCCGATCGCCGTGCACGCGCTGGAAAACCCGACCCGGTTCGACGCCGGCGTGTTCCTGTTCCGGAAGCTGCTGCGCGACGCGGTCCGCGGCAGCAATCCGGCGGCCGGCCCACAGGAGTTCGCGGCCTGGCTGCGCGAGAACGCCGCCGCGCCGAACAGTTACTGCTCGGGCAATGTGCTGGAGGTGCCGGAAGGCGAGACCGTCGAGGAAGAAGTGGCGCGTCGCCGTCACGTGACGCGTCAGATCGTCGCCATCCTGACCCAGAGCGAAAGCATGAAGGGCGAAGAGCGCGCGGTCTTCGTGCGCGAGAAGTTCGACGAACTCGAACAGTCGACCAGGCAGTAAGCGAGGCGGGAGACAGCCATGGAAATGACCCAGACCCAGTTCAAAAGCCACGGGCAGACGACGCTCTCGCTGCTGGTGCGCCAGATCCGCTTCGAAGCGAGCGGCATCAACTCCTACGAGCTGGTGCACCCGCAGGGCGAAGCGCTGCCGCCCTTCAGCGCCGGCGCCCACATCGACATTCACCTGCCGAACGGAATGACGCGCCAGTACTCGTTGTGCAACTCGCCGGCCGAGCGGCACCGCTACGTGATCGCCGTGCTGCGCGACGAGAAGGGGCGCGGCGGCTCGAGGGCGCTGCACGAGGCCTTGCGGGTCCAGGACCTGGCCACCGTCAGCGGTCCGCGCAACAACTTCGAACTCGTCCCCGGTGCGAAGAAAGCGATCCTGCTGGCCGGCGGGATCGGCGTGACGCCGCTGAAGTCGATGGCGCATGCGCTCGACGCGGCCGGCATTCCCTTCGAGCTCCACTACTGCGCCCGCAATCCCGGCTGCGCCGCGTTTCGCGAAGAACTCGGCGTCGCCTGGACCCACGGGAAGCTGGTGCATCACTTCGACCACGGCAAGCCGGAGCAGGGCCTCGACATCGCCGGCCTGCTGCGCGAGCCGGAAGAGGGGACGCATCTGTTCTATTGCGGCCCGGCCGGCTTCATGAAGGCCTGCGCGGAAGCCGCCAGCCACTGGCCGGCGGGCGCCGTCCACTTCGAGCACTTCAAGGCGCCCGAACCGGCGGCCGGCGCGAAGGCCCTGGCGCCCGGCGCCTTCATGGTGAAGATCGCCAGCAGCGGCGCCATGCTCGAAGTCCCGGCGGACCGCAGCATCGCCGACGTCCTCGAGCAGAACAACATCCGGATCGAGACCTCCTGCCAGGCCGGCCTCTGCGCAACCTGCAAGATCCGCTACCTCGAGGGCGAAGTCGAGCACCGCGACTACATCCTCGGCGACGACGAACACGGCCAGTTCCTGACGGCCTGCGTCTCGCGCGCTGCCAGCGGCCTGCTGGTGCTCGACCTGTGAGCGCCTAACAGAACCCCCATGGCGGCGTTGCATGGGGGATCTGTTAGACGCTCAAAATTATCCATGACTGAAGGAGACATCATGCTGGACAAAGTAAAGCAGATCGCCCCCGTCGAAGCGGCGCGGATCGCCAGGGCGCAGCAGGACGCGCAGCGTTCGATCTACCATCCGCGCCAGGAGGGCGTGATCTATCCCGAGATCCCGTCGTTCGAGGACCCGGCCGAGGAACGCCGGCACCGGAAGGAGCGCCTGGTCGCCGCCTGCCGCGCCTTCGCCCAGCACGGCTTCGACTACGGCTTCGCCGGCCACCTGACGGTGCGCGATCCCGAGCATCCGGAGCTGTACTGGACCAATCCGATGTGCGTCCACTTCTCGCAGGTAAAGCTGTCGAACCTGATCCTGGCCGACCACCAGGGCCGCGTGGTCGAGGGCGACTATGCGATCAACCGCGCCGGCTTCGTGCTGCACGCCGCGGTGCACGAGGCGCACCCGGACATCGTCGCGATGTGCCACGCGCATACCGTCTACGGCACCGCCTTCGCCGCGCTGGGCCGTCCGCTCGAGCCGATCAGCCAGGACGCCGCCGCCTTCTTCGAAGACCATGTGGTGATCAGGGACGAGGCGGGCCAGGTGGCGGTGGAAGAAAAGGCGGGCCTGTCGGTATGCGACTGGTTCAAGGGCGTCAAGGCGGCGATCCACCAGAACCATGGCCTGCTGACCGCCAGCCGCCACAGCATCGAGTCGGCCGCGTTCTGGTTCATCGCCCTCGAACGCTGCTGCCAGCAGCAGCTGATGATCGAAGCGACCGGCATCAAGCCGCTGCTGGTGCCGCCGGACCGCTCGCGCTACAGCCGCGAGCACGTCGGCAGCGAATACATCGGCTGGCTGCACTTCCAGCCCATTTTCAACCAGTTGCAGAAGACGCAGCCCGATATGTTCGAGTGAGGTTCGACTGACTATCCCGCTGCTCCATTGTTCCATGCCGCCGCCCACCGGCGGCCATATCAAGGGACGAAAGACCACGGCAAGCGGCATCCACGAGATGCCGACCTGACCAGGCGCGTTCCATCACACTATCTGGAGACAAACAATGCTGAGCTCAACCAAGGTGGCCGTAGGCAGCACGACGATCGACGAGGCTTCGAAAGCCTATTCCAAGGTCGCGTGGCGCCTCTTGCCTTTTCTGTTCCTGTGCTACGTCTTCGCCTATCTCGACCGCGTCAACGTCGGCTTCGCGAAGCTCCAAATGATGTCCGACCTCGGCCTATCCGAGGCCGTCTACGGCATGGGCGCCGGCGTATTCTTCGCCGGCTACCTGATGTTCGAAGTCCCGAGCAACATCGTCATGCTCAAGGTGGGCGCCCGCAAGTGGATCACCCGCATCATGGTGACCTGGGGCCTGATCTCGGCCGCGATGATGACCGTGTCGACGCCGGCCAGTTTCTACGCCCTGCGCTTCCTGCTGGGCGTGGCCGAAGCGGGCTTCTTCCCGGCGATCCTGCTGTATCTCACCTACTGGTTCCCAGCCGCCCGCCGCGGCAAGGTGACGGCCCTGTTCATGACCGGCATCCCGATGTCCGGCGTGATCGGCGGCCCGCTCTCCGGCCTGATCATGGGCACCATGGATGGCGTGTCCGGCTACCACGCCTGGCAATGGGTGTTCGTGCTGGAAGCCGTCCCGACCATCATCCTCGGCTGCATGGCCTGGTTCTACCTGGACGACAAGGTGGTCGACGCCAAGTGGCTGGACGAGAGCGAGAAGTCGCTGATCGAGCATGAGCTCAACCAGGACAGGCAGGGCGCCCACCTGCACAATCTGCGCGACGGCCTGGTGAACCCGCGCGTCTGGCTGCTGAGCGGCATCTACCTGTTCTACACGATGGGCCTGTACGGCATCAGCTTCTGGCTGCCGACCATCATCAAGGCCAGCGGGGTCAAGGCGGCCTTCGACATCGGCATGCTGACCTGCATTCCGTACGCGGCGGCGACCGTGACCATGATCCTGGTCGGGCGCAGCTCGGACCTGCGCCGCGAGCGGCGCTGGCACCTGGCGCTGGCGGGCGTGGCCGGCGCCGTGGGATTGACGTGGAGCGCGGCCTACGCCGACAACACCGCGATCGCGATGCTGGCGCTGACCCTGGCGACGATGGGCATCATCACCACGATCTCGCAGTTCTGGCTGCTGCCGCCGGCGGTCCTCAGCGGCGCCGCGGCGGCTGCCGGCATCGCGCTCGCGAACTCGGTCGGCAGCGTGTCGGGCATGGTGGCGCCCTACATGCTGGGCGTGGTCAAGACCATGACCAACAGTACGAACGCGGGCGTGATCGCGATTGCGGTGTGCCTGCTGGTGGGATGTGTGTTGACGTTCGCGCTGCCGGCGAAGGCGGTCAATCCGAAATAGGGGACCCGGCCGCGGGGCCTGGCGGTTCCGCGGTTTTCGGTCCCGGTGGCGCTCGTGCTGATATAATAATTGCACACCACCAACACAGTCCATGAGCGCCCTTTTCGATCACGAGATCACCGAACAGCTGCACGACAGTTCACGTTCGCTGGTCTATCGTGCGCGCGCCGCCAACGGCGCCGCGCTGATCGTCAAACTGCCGAACCAGGCTTTCCCGTCCTTCCAGCAGCTCGCACAGTTCAAGCGCGAGTACGCGATCGCGCAGCGCTGCCGCCATCCGAACGTGGTGCGTCCACTTGCGCTGCAGCTGCACCGCGGACGCTGGACCATGATCCAGGAGGACATCGGCGGCCTGGCGCTGGACCGCCTGCTGCGTGAGCGTCCGATGCTGGCGCTGGACGAGTTCTTCGACATCGCCCTGCAGCTGTGCGCGGCGCTCGAGGAGGTCCACCGGCAGGGCGTGATCCACAAGGACATCAATCCCTCCAACCTGGTGTGGAGCGGCGAGCGGCGTCTCCTGCAGCTGATCGATTTCGGCATCGCCAGCGAACTGCCGCAGGAACAGCAGGGCGTCGTGAATCCGCATGCGCTGGAGGGCACGCTGCGCTACATGGCGCCGGAGCAGACCGGGCGCATGAACCGGCGCGTCGATTACCGCGCCGATTTCTATGCGCTCGGCGCGACCTTCTACGAACTGCTGGCCGGGCAGGCGCCGTTCGAAGCGCGCGACGAAATGGAGCTGGTGCATTGCCACATCGCGCGCAGCCCGGACTGGGGGCTTCCGGCGCTCGCCCGGCTCCCTGGCGCGCTGCTGGCGATCGTCCAGCGCCTGATGGAAAAGAATGCCGAGCAGCGCTACCAGGGCGTGCAAGGCTTGCGCGGCGATCTCGAGGCCTGCCGCGCGGCGCTGTCCGGCGCGGCGCAGCCGCTGCGGCTGTCCGGCCACGACGGCCGCTTCCTGGTGCCGCAGACCCTGCACGGACGCGAACAGGCGATCGCCGCGCTGCTGGCCGCCTTCGAGCGCAGCGCCGAAGGCAGCCGCGAGATGCTGCTGCTGGCGGGCTACTCCGGCATCGGCAAGTCGGCGGTCGTGAACGAGGTGCAGAAGCCGATCGTGGCGCGGCGCGGCTGCTTCCTGGCCGGTAAATTCGACCAGTACCAGCGCGACGTGCCCTACGCCTCGCTGGTCCAGGCCTTCCAGGGACTGGTACGCCAGCTGCTCGGCGAGCCCGAGGAAACGCTGCGCCAGTGGGCCGGCAAGCTGCGCGCCGCACTGGGCAGCGGCCTTGGCGTGATGGTCGAACTGATCCCCCAGCTGGCGCTGGTCGTCGGCCCCACCGAGGCCGCGCCTGTCTTGCCGCCGGACCAGGCCCGGCACAGGCTGGGCCGGGTGTTCCCGCGCTTCGTCGATGTGTTCGCAGCGGCCGGCCACCCGCTGGTGCTGTTCCTCGACGACCTGCAATGGGCGGACGCCGCCACGCTGCGCATGATCGAGCTGTTCATGCGCCCGCGCAGGACCGGGCACCTGCTGTTCATCGGCGCCTACCGCGACAACGAAGTCGGCGCCGCGCATCCGCTCGCGGCGTTGCACGACAAGCTGCTCGCCGAAGGCGTGCGGCTGTCCACGCTGGTGCTGGGGCCGCTGACCGAGCCGCAGGTGGCGCAGATGGTGGCGGCCGCCGTGCGCGTGCCGGCGGCGGACTGCGCGCCGCTGGCCCGGCTGTGCTTCCGCAAGACCGCCGGCAATCCCTTTTTCCTCAACCAGTTCCTGGCCTCGATCCACGACGCCGGCCACCTGCGCTACCGCGGTACCGGCGATTGCTGGGACTGGGACCTGGCGGCGATCGAACAGGCGGCGTATACCGACAACGTGGTCGAGCTGCTGCTCGGGAACATTCGCCGCCTGCCTGCCGCCACGCAAGCCCTGCTGCAGCTGGCCGCCTCGATCGGCAACCGCTTCACGCTCGACACGCTGGCGCTGGTGCTGGGGCAGGGCGCCTGGCACACCCAGCAGGCGCTGTGGCCGGCGCTCGATGCGGGTCTGGTCCAGCCGCTCGACGAACGCTACAAATACGTCGACATCGACGCCGGCGAGACCGGCGTCGGTTACCGCTTCCTGCACGACCGCGTGCAGCAGGCGGCCTACCTGCTGCTCGATCCAGCGGCGCGCGCCGCCAATCACCTGCGCATCGGCCGCCTGCTGCTGGCGGATGCCGAAGGCGAGCGGCTGGAAGCGCGGCTGTTCGAGATCGTCGAGCAGCTGAACGCCGGCCGCGCCCTGGTCCTCGATGCCGGCGAGCGCGCGCAGCTGGCCGGGCTGAACCTGCGCGCCGGCGCCAAGGCGCGCCGCGCCGCCGCCTTCCAGGCCACGCTGGAGCACATGCGCACCGGTCTCGAACTGCTGCCGGCGGACGCCTGGCAGGGCCACGCGGCCCTGTGGCTCGACCTGCAGCTCGGCGCGGCGGAGGCGGCCTACCTGTGCGGCCAGTTCGACGCGGCCGAGGCCATCTATCCGCTGGTGCGCGCCCACAGCCCGACGCCGCTGCTGCAGGCGCGCTGCATCACGGTGCAGGCGCACCAGTATCAACTGCAGGGCCGCCTGCCTGACGCCATCGCGGTCCTGCGCGAGGGCCTGGCGCAGCTGGGTATCGGGATTCCGCACGATGCGGCGCAACTGAAGGCGCGCTTCGACGAACACCTGCTCGAGATCGGGCGCCTGCTCGAGGCGCGTGCGCCGGACGAGCTGCTGGCGGCCGGCGAGATGGTCGATCCCGCCGCGGTGGCGGCGCTGCAGATGATGCATGGCCTGTGGATGGCCGCCTACTACGCCGGCCAGCAGGACCTGAGCGCGCTGATGGTGCTGTCGATGACCCGCCTGTCGATGCGGCAGGGGACCAGCGATTTCAGCGCGGTCGCCTACGTCGCCTATGCCTTCCTGCTGACGCTGCAAAGCGGCGACGCCGGGCGCGGCTACCGCTTCGGCGCGATGGCGCTGGCGCTGGCCAGGCGCCGCGCCAGCGTGCCGGCCCGCATCCAGACGGCGGTGATGTTCGCCGCGATGACGAGCCACTGGACACGGCCGCTGCGCAACTCCGACGCGCTGTACGAGGAGGCGTTCGGCTGGGCGCTCGAAATCGGCGATTTCGTCCAGGTGGGGGTGGTGGCGGCGGTGCGCGCGACCGAACGGTTGATCCTCGGCGACTACCTGCCGGAGCTGATGCACGCCACCGAACGCGACCTGGCGCTGATGCGCGCCAACGGGCAGCAGTCGATGGCGGACTGCTGCGTGGCCGCCGCGATCCAGCCGATCAAGTCCCTGATGGGCCTGACGCCGCGCAGCGACAGCTTCGACGATGCGGCCTTCAACGAGGCGCGCTTCCTCGAGCAGTACGGCGGCTCGTGCCTGTACCACGCCTACTTCCTGCAAGCGAAGATCCGCAACGCCTGTCTGTTCGACACCGGCGACGCCGAAGCGCTGGCCCACCAGCTCGACATCGTCACGCAAATCATGCGCGGCCAGGCCAAGGTGGCGGAAACGAGCTTCTATGCCGCGCTGGTCTGGATCCGGGGGCTGCGGCGCGATCCCGCGCGGTCCGATGCGGATGCGCTGCAGGAACGGATCGAGGCGCTGGAGGCGAAGCTGTCCGGCTGGGCCGCCATCGGTCCGGACGAGATCCGCGCCAGGCATTTGCTGGTGCAGGCCGAGATGGCGCGCGGGCGCCGGGACCTGCCGCTGGCCACGCGTCGCTACCAGCAGGCGATCGACGCCGCCGGCATGGCCGGCTTCGTCAACCTGCAGGCGCTCGCCAACGAGCTGTGCGGCGAATGCTGGCTCGAGCAGGAACAGCCGCGCGTGGCCGCGGTGTTCATCAAGGATGCGGTGGCGCGCTACGGCCAGTGGGGCGCTGAGGGCAAGGTGGCGCGGCTGCGCGCACGGCACGCCGGCCTGCTGGCGCGCACCGAGGGGCGCACCACGCAGTCGCAGTCCACCGTGCAGGCACGCGGCAATTCAGCGCTCGACCTGGTCTCGCTGCTGAAGGCGACGCAGATCCTGTCGAACGAAGTCGGCCTGCGCAATGTATTGCAGCGCCTGATCGCCATCGTGCGCGAAAACGCCGGTGGCCAGGTGGCGCGCCTGCTGCTCTTGTCGGATGGCGTCTACCGGCTGGAGGCCGAGAGCGATGGCGACGCCGTCAGCGTGCTGCAAGCGCGCCAGCTCGATCTCGATGCGCCCGCCGATCCGCAGTTCCCGCTGTCGGTGCTGCGCTACGTGATCCGTACCGGCGCCGAGGTCATCGAAGACAATATCGCGGGCGCCTCGCGCTTTGCCGCCGATCCCTACGTAAGGCAGCAGCAGCCGCGGGCCGTCATGTGCCTGCCGATCCGGCACGGCGGCCGCATCGACGGCGTGCTGTACTTCGAGAACCGCCTGGCCGAAGCTTCGTTCACCGCGGAGCGCGTCGAGTTCCTGCGCATGCTGGGCGCCCAGGCGATGATCTCGATCGCCAGCGCGCGCCTGCACGACAGCCTGGAGCGGCGCGTTGCCGAGCGCACTGCGCAGCTGGAGGACGCCAACCGCAGGCTGGCGGCCCTGTCGATGACCGACGGGCTGACCGGCCTGGCCAACCGGCGCCATTTCGACGAGGTGCTGCGCACCGAATGCGCGCGCGCCGTGCGCCTCGGGCAGCCGCTGGCCGTCATCATGCTCGACGTCGACCACTTCAAGAAGTACAACGACCACTACGGCCACCAGGCCGGCGACGCCTGCCTGATCAGGGTCGCGCAGGCGCTGGCTGCCGGCATGCGGCGCGCCGGCGACCTGACTGCGCGCTACGGCGGCGAAGAGTTCTCGATCGTGCTGCCCAACAGCGGCGAGAGCGAGGCGCGGCAGGTCGGCGAAGCGCTGCGGCGCGCGATCGAAGAGCAGCGCATCGCCCACGCCGGCGCGGCCGTGGGACAGGTGACGATCAGCGTCGGCATTGCGGTCCGGCCGGGCTCGCAGGCCGGCGATCCGGATGCGCTGATGCGGCTGGCCGACGCCGCGCTGTACCGCGCCAAGGACGCGGGGCGGAACTGCGTGATGCTGTGATCGCGCTACAAGGCGTTGCTCCGGCCCGGCATCGCGTCGCTGCCGGTGTCGGGGCCGCCGGGGCCGCCGGTCGAGGCGCCGCCGACACCCGGCCGGGTGTCGCTGCCGGTCTTCGAGCCTGGCGGCACCCGCGCGCGGTCGGACTTGCGCAGCTCGTCGCCGCTGCCCGCCGAGCCGCCGGTGGCGCCGTCCGTCGGGTTCACGCCGGCGCCGGGCATCGGCGTGGCGGTGTTGCTTGGTACGCCGCCGGAAACGTCGGATTCCTTGTTGTTGTCGGCCATGATGAACTCCTTCTGAGGCGTGATCGATAGGACCGATGGTAGTCCGTCGTGCGGAAACGCGAATAGGACTACGGGCTGAGGGGATGTAGGAGATCTTGTTCTGAGATTTTTCGAATTGCCGGCGCCAAGACTGAGTAAGCTTTCGGGCAGAAACACATCAAGGACGCGCGAACTCGGCCTGCAGTTGCTGAACCGGCACGGCGTGGAGCTCGACACGCTGGTGGACGCGAGAACCCGCATCCTGCTGCTCACCCTGGATACGCTGCCGCCAACGCCCGCCTCGAAGCTGGAGACGGCGGTTCGCAGGGCCAGGGCGCAAATCGCCGCCCTGATCTCCCGGTATCGGGGCAGCCAAGCGACGGATGCGCCGCTCAGGCGTTTTCGGCGAGCGCCAGCTTGCGGCGCTGGCTCATCCAATATCCGAGGCCCAACAGGCCCAGCCACACCGGAATCAGCCACACCGACACCCGCATCTCCGGCGTCAGGTACATGATCACCAGGATGCCCGCCAAAAACGCCAGGCACAGCCAGTTCGTCAGCGGATACAGGGGGCTGCCGAACACCGGCTTCACGCCCTGCGCCGCCTTTGCGGCCCGGAAGCGCAGGTGGCTCCAGCTGATCATCGCCCAGTTGATCATCATCCCGGCCACCGCCAGGCCCATCAGCATGCCCAGCGCCTTGCCCGGCAGCGCGTAGTTCACGGCGACGCAGGTGATGGTGGCCACCGCCGATACGCCCAGCGACACCAGCGGCACGCCGCGCTCGTTCACCTTCAGCAGCGCGCGCGGCGCGTGGCCCTGGGTGGCGAGGCCGTACAGCATCCGGCTGTTCGAGTAGACGCAGCTGTTGTAGACCGAGACGGCGGCGGTCAGCACCACCAGGTTCAGCACGTGGGCCACCGCGCCGGCGTCGAGCGCCTTGAAAATCAGGACGAACGGGCTGGCGCCGGGCTTGATCTGGTCCCAGGGGAAGAGCGAGAGCAGCACCGCCAGCGAGCCGACGTAGAACACCAGGATGCGCCACAGGGCCTGGTTGGTCGCCTTCGGGATCGACTTCGACGGGTTGTCGGCTTCGGCCGCCGTGATGCCGATCACTTCCAGGCCGCCGAAGGAGAACATCAGCACCGCCATCGACATCACCAGGCCTTCGATGCCGTGGGCGAAGAAGCCGCCGTGCCGCCACAGGTTGGCCACGCCCGCCTGCGGGCCGGCGCCGCCGGAAAACAGCAGGAACACGCCGTACAGGATCATCGCGACGATGGCGACTACCTTGATGACCGCGAACCAGAATTCGGTCTCGCCGAAGGCCCGCACATTGAACATGCTGATCGCGTTGGCGAACACGAAGCAGCCGAGGGCCGAGACCCAGGTCGGGATCTCCGGGAACCAGTACTGCACATAGATGCCGACCGCCGACAGCTCGGCCATGCTGACCAGTACATACAGCACCCAGTAGTTCCAGCCGGTCAGGAAGCCGGCGAAGCGGCCGCAGTACTTGTCGGCGAAATGGCTGAAGGAGCCGGCCACCGGTTCATCGACCATCATCTCGCTGAGCTGGCGCATGATCAGGAAGGCGACCAGGCCGGCCACCGCATAGCCGAGCAGGATCGAGGGGCCCGCCATCCTGACCGTTTCGGCCACCCCGAGGAACAGGCCGGTGCCGATCGCGCCGCCGAGGGCGATCAGCTGGATGTGGCGGCTCTTGAGGCCGCGCTTCAGGTGGTTTTCGTGGAGGGCCATCGGAATCCTGCCTATCTTGATCTTGCTTGAAAGACAGGAATGATAATCGATGCGGGCGACGGGGGCGAGCTTATCCGGCGGCGCCGGCATGAAGGCCTGTATGTACATGTGCAAAGAGTTGTAAGGTTCGGCAACTTTCTCAGCCGTTCAGGTATTCTTCACGCTTCCGTTTTCCGGCATACAGAACACCACGATGAAGCATTCCCAGCGTAAGCGCGCCCATTACCTGGCTCTCGGCCTGGCCCTCTGCGATATCGCCATCCTGCGGCCCGCGCTGGCGCAGACGGCCGAGGGCACGCAGGCCGCAGCCCCGGCGAATACCGGCGCTTCCACCTCCGGCCAGGCGGCGCCAGGGGGCAAGGTCCAGTCCGTGAACGTGGTCGGCGAACGCCAGACCAACCGCATCGACCGCCAGGTCTACGACGTCAAGAGCGACGTCAGCAGCACCAACGGCACCGCCGCCGATGCGCTGAACAACGTGCCCTCGGTGTCGGTCGATCCGGACGGCACGGTCTCGCTGCGCGGCAGCACCAACGTCCAGATCCTGGTCGACGGCAAGCCCTCGGCCATGCTGCAGGGCGATAACCGCGGCCCGGCCCTGCAGGCCATGCCGTCCGAGGATATCGATTCGATCGAGGTCATCAACAATCCCGGCGCGGAGTTCGGCAACGAGGGCGGCGGCGGTCCGATCCTGAACCTGGTGATGAAGCGTTCGCGCCGTCCGGGCGGCTTCGGCGTCGTCAACACCAATGTCGGCAGCGCGGGGCGCTACAACTCGGCCCTGAACGGCCAGTACAACACCGGGCGCTGGGGCGTGCAGGGCGGCGTCAACGTGCGCCACGACGGCCGCGATTCACGCACCGAGACCGAACGCGACCGCGTCGACCCGCGCAGCAGCGTGGTCCAGCATTCGAGCACCTCGGGCACCAGCACCGGCCTGAACGACAGCGCCGGCCTGCGCGGCCAGCTGACCTACAACCTGGGCGACGACGACACCGTGGAAGCGAACGTCGGCTACATGAAGCGCACCAACGACAGCCAGGGCGTGGACCACTACGTCGTCGCCAACGACGGCGTGCCCTTCAGCGACTACCTGCGCACCCGCCGGACCGGCGGCGAGAACACCAACTCGACCTGGGGCGCGCGCTGGGACCACAAGGGCGCGAAGATCGGCGAACTGTTCCGGATGGACCTGCGCGTCTCGAGCAGCGACAACGCGTCCGAGGCCCGCTATGCCAACGACTACCTGATCGCGCCGTCCCGACTCGACCCCAGCCAGCCGTTCTCGAACGTCGACGCCGACAGCCTGCAGGACAATGCGAGCAAGGTCCGCATCGTCGACTACACCGGCGACTACGAGCGGCCGCTCGACAGCGGCGCCATCCTGAAGCTCGGCTACAAGCTGATCGACACCGACAGCCGGATCGATACCCGCTACTTCGACTTCGACCCGGCAAGCGGCGCGGCGGTCGCGAACGGGCGCCGCACCAACGGCTTCGAGGTCGACGAACGCGACGCCGCGCTGTACGGCTCCTACCAGTGGAAGCTGAGCGAGCGCTGGGGCGCGCTGGTCGGCATGCGCACCGAGTACACGCACATGGACCTCGACCTGGCGGACAGCGACATCAGCGCCGCCAACCGCTACCTCAACTGGATTCCGAGCGCCTTTGCGACCTACAAGCTGACTCCGACGACCAACCTGCGCTTCGCCTATGCGCACCGGATCCGCCGCGCCACCGGCCAGCAGCTGAATCCCTTCGTCATCTACCAGAACGAGTTCAACGAATCGAGCGGCAACCCGAACCTGAAGCCGGTGCAGACCGACTCCTTCGAGATCGGCTACGAGACCAAGGCCGGCAAGCTGGACGCCAACCTGCGTGCCTACTACCGCGCCGACCGCGACATGATCCGCAGCCGCCAGACGGTGGTGAACGACACGGTGCTGCTGACGACGCTCGAAAACGGCGGCAGCAACCGCGCTGGCGGCCTGGAATTCACGCTCAGCGGCAAAGTCACGCCGAAGTTCTCGATCAATACCAGCGGCAACCTGGCCTTCACCGAGCAGCAGCAGATCGACCTCCTCGGCGGCGAGTACAAGCGCACCGCGTCCTCGCTGAGCGTGCGCGGCCGCTTCAACTACGAGCTGACGGCGCAGGACCACCTGCAGCTGATGATCAACGCGCAGGGCAAGACCCTGGCGGGGGCCGGCTACCGCGAGCCCTCGTCGACGCTGAACCTGAGCTACCGCCGCGCCATCACGCCGGCGCTGAACCTGGTGTTCAACGTGACCGACGTGTTCCGTTCGCAGAAGGTCGAAACGATCACCGATACCGCCTCGCTGAAGGAGCACACGCTGCGCACCAGCGCCGGCCGCATCGCCTACATCGGCCTGTCCTACCGCTTCGGCGGCGTGCAGGGCGGCGGCCAGCGTCGCGAACGCGGCGGGAGCGGCGAGGGCTGGCGCGGCGCTCCGCCGCCGGGCGCCGGCCCCGGCGGTCCCGGCGGCTTCGGCGGCGGCCGGGGGGGCTGAATCAGACGCCGTGCGGCAGGCCGAGGTTGCGGTTGGCCGGCACGGCGATATCGATCAGCTTCGGCTTGGGCAGGTCCAGCTTGCCCATCAGGTCGACGAATTCGGCGCGCGACCGGTTTGCCAGGCGCGCGTTGTGTCCTTTCTCCCAGCCGATGGTCGACACCGACTGGCCCTTGTAGTCATGGCCGGGCCAGACCCGGGTCGGGTCGGGCAGCGCGAACAGCTTGCCGGTGACGCTGTCGTACAGCGCCTCGGCGCTGCCGCCTTGGAAGTCGGTGCGCCCGCAGCCGCCGATCAGCAGGGTGTCGCCGGTGAACACATTCCCCCGCCAGAGATAGCACATGCTGCCGGCCGTGTGGCCGGGCGTGTGGATGACCGCGATGGTTTCCTGCTGGCCGAAGCGGATCGTGTCGCCGTCGCGCAGCTGCAGCTCGGCGGGCGGAATCCCGCATGCGCTCGGCACCGCCGCCTTGGCCCCGGTCAGCGCACGCAGGCGCCCGGCCGAGGTCACGTGGTCGGCATGGGCGTGGGTCTCGAGGATGTAGGCCAGGCGCAGGCCGAGGCGCTCCAGGTGGGCCAGGTCGCGCTCCCAGTGCTGGTCGACTGGATCGACGATCACGGCCTCCCTGTCTTCCGGGCCGCTGAGGATGTAGGTGAAGGTCGAGGAGACGGGGTCAAACAGCTGGATCGGGTTCATGGGATGTCTATACAGGCGATATGAGCTGGCATGGTGCCACGGCGGCGGGCCTTTATCAACGTCGTCCCCGCGCGGGAACGACGGCTTGGTTGAAACGCGTGTAGCCGATCTGCTGGAAGTAATGCTGCAGCGCCTCCGGCCGCGCGCCCGGATCGGCCAGCGCCACATAGCCGTCGGGCCGCACCAGGTAGGCGGCGTCGCGCGCCAGCCCGGCCCGCTCGTGCGCGCGCTCCCAGTCGAACACGTGCAGGGCCAGCCCGGCGCGGTGGCACCAGTTTTCGAGCGCGTCGCTGGCGACGCCGTACACATGCAGCTGCCAGTCGACGGTGCCGGTGGGCGCGTAGTTGTCCATGATGGCGCCGGCCGCCCAGGGCAGGCGGTCGCCGCCCTTGACCTTGCCGGCGCTGCCGCTGCTCAGCGGGCTGCCGTGGTAGTTCAGCATGCACTGCGACACCAGCCGGAACATGAACTCCTTGACCGCATCGACGGTGTACGCCGCGCTGACGAACAACGGGGCGATCCGGGTGCGCACGAAATTCGCGAACGAGCCTTCGGCGGACACAAACGTGAACACGCGGTCGGTGGTCTCGACCAGGGTGCGGGCGAAGGCCATGCGCTCGTGCTCGAAGCTGTCGAGCAGGCGCTGGTCGGCGTGGCCGCGCAGCACCGCCTTCAGCTTCCAGGCCAGGTTGATGGCGTCGCCGATGCCGGTGTTCATGCCCTGGCCGCCGGCCGGGCTGTGGATATGGGCGGCGTCGCCGAGCACGAACACGCGGCCGTGGCGGAAGTGGTCGGTCAGCCGGTGGTGCACCTTGTAGGTCGAGAACCAGTTGACCTGCTTGACCTCGACCCCGAGGCCGTGGATGGCGCGCTCGCCGACGTCGTCGAACGTGAGTTCGCGGTCCGGCGCCACGCGGTCCTCGCGGATGCTGCCGATCAGCCGTGCCTGGCCGTCGTTGGCGTAGGCGAACAGGGCCAGGAAGTCGGCGTCGTCGAGCGACAGGTGGATCTGGCCGTCGGCGGCCGGTCCGGCGGCGGCCACGTCGGCCACGTAGAACAGCTGGTCATAGGTGCCGCCCTCGAAGCCGGCGCCGAGCAGGTGCCGCACCGGGGAGTGCGCGCCGTCGCAGCCGGCCAGCCAGCGCGCCTCGCAGGTTTCGGTGCCGTGCGGCCCGCGCAGCTCGACCTGCACGTGGTCCTGGTGCTGCTCGAAGCCGGCCAGCTCGGTATCGCGCTCGACTTCCACGCCCATCTGCTCGAGGCGCTCGACCAGCATGCGTTCGTGCCGATCCTGGGGAAACACCAGCACGAAGGGATAGGGCGTCAGGTCGGCGCCGGCGTCGCCGAAGCTGATGTGGGCGCGCCGCTTTCCGCGCACCCAGAGGTTGATGCCGGGGTTCACCACGCCGGCGTGGACGACGTCCGCGGCCAGGCCGAGCTGGCGGTACAGCTCCAGCGTGCGCGCATGCACGACCACCGCGCGCGAGGTCGTGCCGGGGCCTGCCGTCTTGTCGACGATGCGCACGCCCACGCCCTGGCGCGTCAGCCACAGCGCCAACACCAGGCCGGTCGGGCCGGCGCCGGCAATCAGGACGTCCACACGGTTCATGGAAGCTCCGTCGCGGCATGCGGCCGCTCTGCGCGCCAGGCGAGGATGCGCTCGACGGCTTCGAACACGACCATGCCGGCGATCATCGCCGCCACGAACAGCAGCGTCGGCCATCCGCCGACGCTCAGGCTGGTAAGGGCCGGACCGGGGCAGTAGCCGACCAGCCCCCAGCCGACCCCGAAGGTCACGCTGCCGAGCACCAGGCGGGCGTCGATGCCGCTTGCGCCCGGCATGTGGATGTGGCCGCCGAACACGGTGCGGGCGCGCTCCCCGCCGACACGGAAGGCGATCGCGGCCACCAGGATCGCGCCCAGCATCACGAACATCAGCGAGGGGTCCCAGCGGCCGGCGAGATCGAGGAAGGCCAGCACCTTGGCCGGGTTGCTCATCCCCGACAGGATCAGGCCGGAGCCGAACAGCAGTCCGGCGAGGAAGGCGGTCATCATTGGCATGGCGTTCTCCCGGCTCAGGCAAGGACGTGGCGCACCACGTAGACCGTAAGGAAACCCGCCAGCATGAAGCACGCGGTCGCGACCAGCGAGCGGGGCGAGAGGCGGGCGATGCCGCACACGCCGTGGCCGCTGGTGCAGCCGTTGCCGAAGCGCGTGCCGAGGCCGACCAGCAGGCCGCCGAGCGCCAGCAGCCCCGGCGCGTGGTCGATCTGGGCCGGCGGCATGGCGCGCATCGCCAGCCAGACCAGCGGCGCGGCGAGCAGGCCGAGCACGAATGCCAGGCGCCAGCCGATGTCGCCGCGCGCCGGGCGCAGCAGGCCGCCGGCGATGCCGCTGATGCCGGCGATGCGGCCATTCGCGAGCAGCAGCACGGCGGCGCCGAGCCCGATCAGCAGGCCGCCGGCGAACGAGCTCAGCGGGGTAAAGTGGATCCAGTCGATGTTCATGCGGCCTCCTCCTGCCTGCAATACAGCTGGTACAGCAGCTTCAGCACGGCCAGTGCCTGTTCGCTGGCAATGCGGTAATAGATCTGCTTGCCGTCGCGGCGCGTGGCGACCAGCCCTTCCTGGCGCAGCACGCCCAGTTGCTGGGACAGCGAGGGCTGGCGCAGGTCGAGCACGCTCTCGAGTTCGCCGACCCGTTGCTCGCCCAGCGTGAGCTGGCAGAGCAGGAGCAGGCGGTCCGGATTGGCGAGGGCTTTCAGCATGCCGCCGGCCCGGGTGGCGGCCACACGCATGGCGGCAGGGTCGAGGCCGGCTGGAACGCGGATATTGTCTTCCATGACTTGTGGTCCGTGACTTCAGTCTATCAAACGATAGTATATATTTCAATATACTATTGTCGAGTCCGACTATCGCTGACGCCGGGTATGTCCTGGGCCGGACGTCCGAACTTGCCCTTCAGGTCGTCCACGCCCGACTGCGGCCTTGCCAGCCGGCGCAGGTCGGCGCGCTCCCTGCGCTTTTTCGCGGTGTCGATCTTCATGCGGGTGTCGCGCTCTTCCTGCAGGTTGGGCAGCATCTCGCCGTCGCGGTTGAAGGACCAGGCCAGCATGGCGGGGCCGAGGGGCAGGCTGTCGCCGCGCTTGCCGTTGGCGCCGGTGTTCCACACATGCCAGGTCTTGCCGTAACTGTTGATCTTCTTTTTCATGAGCGCGTGCTCGGCGGCGTCCGGGATGCCGGGCGCAACCAGCTGCCCGCTGAGGATCTCGCCGTTGTGCGGGTGCCAGAAGCGGCGCTCTTCCTCGGGCAGGGTATTGAACAGCTTTTCGGAGATGATGTACTCGATGCCGTTCAGGTTGGCGTTGCTGGTGTTGCCGTCGAACAGCGCGCACTGGGCCAGGTCTTCGTTGACCTGGTGGCAGTAGTGATGGGCTTCGACCTGCTGGTCCGGATTGTCCTTCATCGGATGGAAGCCGTTCAGGTAGACGTCGAACTTCGCCAGCGGTGCGTTGCGCTGCAAGACCCTGGCGCCGGCTTCCAGGGCGCGGGTCCCGGGGGACTTGGCCTCGCCGGCGGGCGCGACCTGGGACTTCGAGTCCTGGGCGTTCGCGGTGGCCGCGGCGGCGACGGCGCCGATGATGGCGAAGGCGATGGCGGTGCGCTTCTTGCAGTCCATACGATCTCCTCGTGGGTTCAGCAGTAGACCGGGAGCCTGCCCGGCGGTTCCGTTCAGGCGGGCGCCGCGCCGGGCGCCGCGGGCAGGACCAGCAGGCGGTCGATGCGGTTGCCGTCCATGTCGACCACTTCGAAGCGCCAGCCCTGCCAGTCCAGGTACTCGCCGGCCTTCGGGATGTAGCCGAACTGGTAGAGGATGAAGCCGGCCAGCGTATGGTAGGAATCCGAGCCTTCGTCCGGGAATTCGAGCTCGGCGCCGGTGAGGTAGCGGAAGCGGTCCAGCACCGTGCTGCCGTCCATCAGCCAGCTGCCGTCTTCGCGCTGCACCGCGTCCGGCGCTTCCTCGTCGTCCATCGCCGGCACTTCGCCGACCAGCGCCGTCATCACGTCGGTGAGGGTGATCATGCCCTGGATCTCGCCGTACTCGTCGACCACCATCGCCAGCTCGGCGTGGTTCTTCTTGAGCAGTTCGAGCAGGTCGATCGCGCTCACCGAATCGGGCACGTACAGGGGCGCGTCGAGTTCGGCCTCGATGTCGATCTGCTGCAGCGAGCCCTTGCGGATCGCCTGGCGGAACAGGTCGCGCGCGTTGACGATGCCCAGCACCTGAGAGCGGTCGCCGCGGTAGACGGGGAAGCGGGCGTAGGGAATCTCGGCGATGCGCGCCAGGTTCCTGTCGAGCGGCTCGCCGAGGTCGAGGAATTCGAGGTCGACCCGCGGCGTCATCAGCGCGCGCAGGTGCCAGTCGTCCAGGCGCAGGGCGCGCGCGGCGATGTCGTATTCGGCGCGCTCGAACACGCCAGCGTCGGTGCTCTCGCGGATCATGCCGGTGACTTCTTCCTCGGTCGGCGTCTCGTCCTTGTGGTGGCGCATGCCGAGCAGGCGCATGATGAAGTCGGTGGTCAGGGACAGCAATTGCACGAACGGGTGCATCAGGCGCGACAGGCCCTTCATCGGCCGCGCGATACGGCTGGCCAGGATTTCCGGGTAGAGGATGGCGATGCGCTTGGGCACCAGTTCGCCCAGCACGATGGACGCGAAGGTGATGCCGACCACGACCACCGTCAGCGCCGTCGGCCGCGCGTACTCTTCGGGGATGCCGGCCGCCGCCAGGCCGGGCGTCATGCGCGCCACCAGCGAAGCTTCGCCGAACGCGCCATTGAAGATGCCGATCAGGGTAATGCCGACCTGGACCGTGGAGAGGAAGCGGCTCGGGTCTTCGGACAGGGCGATCGCGGCGGGGGCGCCGGCGCTGCCGTCGAGCGCCATCTTTTCGAGCCGCAGGCGCTTGGCCGAGACCACGGCCAGTTCCGACATCGCGAAGATGCCGTTAAGTAATATGAGGGCGAGGATGATGATGATGTCTGCCATGCGCGGTCCCGTCAGTTGTCAGCCTGATCATCGCATGCTGGGGAGCGTGCGCCAACGGGCGCACGATTCAAGCTTCAGCGCGGATAGACGAAACCCGTGCGGATATCGGTCGGCAGCAGGCGCGCGCCATCGCGCACCATCAGGCGCTGGGGCGGTTCGTCGCCGGCCAGTGCGCGCCAGATCACGGGCAGGCCTTCGCCCTTGCGCACCAGCTCGTCGCTGCGTTCGAACACGTTGCGGCAGCCCGTCGCCGCCAGCAAGGCCTGGACGATGGTCACTTTCCACAAATCGACCCCGGCAGCATTGAACTGGCATACCAGGTAGCCGCCGGTGCCGCCATAGCTGTGGACGACGAGGCCCGGCAAGCCGTCTTTCTCGCCATCGACCACCTGCACCAGGGCTTGCGGATCGGCGCCCTGCAAGGCGCCGGCGCGGCGCGCGACCGCCGCCTGCACCCGGCGCTTGATCATCGCGTGGTCGACCGGCTCGTCCTCGCGCAGGGTCCAGACGCGGGCTGCGATCTGCGACCGGGCGTTATACGCGGCGCGCGCCAGGAACTGGCGCGACGAGGACTGCACGACGGCGGTGGCGCCGGGCTTGCCGCGCTCCTGGGGCCGCCCCTCGACCTTGTCGATGGCCGAGAGGTAGATCCAGGGATTGCCGGACAGGATGTCTTTTTCCTTGCCTTGTTTGATGGTGATGATGAGCATATGCAGGTTTCGTGATCCGGGGCCGCATCATACAGCAAGCCCTTGCCGCCCCGGGCATCAGGGGCGATGCGGATCGAAGCGCTTGCCGATCCCGGCCCAGCAATCCTGGTAGTTGCGCTGCAGCTGCGGCGAGTCCAGCGCATACGGCGTGGCGGCGATCGGGGTGCGCGTCTCGAACATGAAGGCCATGGTATCGAGCACCTTGACCGGCTTGCTGGTGTCCGCGTTGCTGGCCTTGTCGAAGGTGGCGGCGTCCGGGCCGTGGCCGCTCATGCAGTTGTGCAGGCTGGCGCCGCCCGGGACGAAGCCTTCGGCCTTGGCGTCGTAGGCGCCGTGGATCAGGCCCATGAACTCGCTGGCGACATTGCGGTGGAACCAGGGCGGACGGAAGGTGTCCTCGCCGGCCAGCCAGCGCGGCGGGAAGATCACGAAGTCGAGGTCGTCGACGCCCGGCACGCTGGTGGGCGCGTGCAGCACCAGGAAGATCGAGGGGTCCGGGTGGTCGTAGCTGATCGAGCCGATGGTGTTGAAGTGGCGCAGGTCGTACTTGTAGGGCGCATAGTTGCCGTGCCAGGCGACCACGTCGAGCGGCGAGTGGGCGATCGGCGCCTTCCACAGGCGGCCGCCGAATTTCGCCACCAGTTCGAAGTCGCCTTCGACATCCTCGTAGCGCGCCACCGGGCTCAGGAAATCGCGCGGATTCGCCAGGCCGTTGGAGCCGATCGGCCCCAGGTCGGGCAGGCGCAGCAGGGCCCCGAAGTTCTCGCACACGTAGCCGCGCGCCGCGCCGTCGGGCAGGTCGACGGCAAAGCGCACGCCGCGCGGGATCACGGCGATCTGCTGCGGCTCGAGCTCGAGCAGTCCGAGCTCGGTGGCGATGCGCAGCCGGCCCTGCTGCGGCACCACCAGCAGCTCGCCGTCGGCGCTGTAGAAATAGCGGCCCGTCATCGGCCGGTTGGCCGCGTACAGGTGGATCGCGCAGCCGGCCATCGCGCCCGGCGCGCCGTTCCCGGCCATGGTCACCAGGCCGTCGACGAAGTCGGTGGGCGCGTCGATCGCGGGAATCGGCAGCGGGCTCCAGCGCATCTGGTTGGGCGAGGCCGCCAGGCCCTCGAAGCTGGCCGCGATGGCGGGCTGTTCGACAGGAAGGAAGGGACCGTGCATGGCCGCCGGACGGATCCGGTACAGCCAGGAGCGGCGGTTGTGGGCGCGCGGGGCGGTGAAAGCGGTGCCGGAGATCTGCTCGGCGTACAGGCCGTAGGCCACCCGCTGCGGCGAATTGCGATGCGCGGGCAGGGCGCCGGGCAGGGCTTCGGTGGCGAATTCGTTGCCGAAACCGCTCATGTAGCCGGTCGGTGCGGACGTTGCTGTCAAGACGATCTCCAATCAATACGTGGCATTTCTATCACTGTAGAGGAGACTTGCGGATTTTACGAGGTGAATATAAAAATGTAGACTATTCAGGTCATCAATAACACTATCGAGCGCATGATCGAACCGTCTAGCATCGACCTGAACCTGTTGTCCGTGTTCCAGGAGGTGTACCGCGAGCGCCAGATTTCCGGCGCGGCGCGCCGCCTCGGCCTGACCCAGTCCGCCGTCAGCAATGCGCTGGCGCGCCTGCGCCGCACCTTCGGCGACGAATTGTTCGTGCGTACCGCGCACGGCATGCAGCCGACCCCGCTGGCGCAGCAGATGGCCGAGCCGATCGGCGCCGCGATGGCCCAGGTGGCGCTGGCGTTGAGCCAGCGCAGCCGCTTCGAGCCGGCCACGAGTACGCGCCGCTTCACGCTGGCCATGACCGACGTCGGCGAGGTGTATTTCATGCCGGTGCTGATCGAGCGCTGCCGGACGCTGGCGCCGAACGTGGAGATCGCGTCGAAACGTGCGAACCCGCTGAGCCTGAAGGACGACATGGAGACGGGCAGGGTGGACCTGGCGATCGGCGCCTTCGAGGAGGTGTCGGAAGCCCTGTACCAGCGCCAGTTGTTCCGGCAACCTTTCGTCAGCATGTTCCGCAAGGGGCATCCGCTGGCATCGGGCACGGTGGACCTGGCGCGCTTCGTGCAGGCGATGCACCTGATCGTGGACGCGGCCCAGAGCCCTTACGACCGGATCAACGTGCTGCTCGACAAGGCCGGAGTGACCGGCCAGGCCCGGTTCCGGGTACCGCATTTCACCGCGGTGCCGTATATCGTCGCCACGTCCGACCTGGTGGTGACGGTGCCGCAAAAGCTTGCAGAAAGCGCCGCGGCGCCCTTCGGACTGAAGTGGATCGAACCGCCGCTGCAATTGCCGACCTTGCAGACGAATGTCTTCTGGCACCGGCGCTTCAACCACGACCCTGGCATCCAGTGGCTGCGGGGGCTGATTGCGGACGTGTTCGCCGAGTAGCACATAACCAAATGAATAGAGGATAAGACAATGGCTGACCTGTTTGAGAATCCGATGGGCCTGATGGGCTTCGAGTTCGTGGAATTCGCTTCGCCGACACCGGGCCTGCTCGAACCCATCTTCGAGAAGCTGGGCTTCACCAAGGTCGCCGTGCACCGTTCGAAGGATGTGGTGCTGTACCGCCAGGGCGACATCAACTTCATCGTCAACAACGAGCCGAAGAGCGCCGCCGCGTATTTCGCCTTTGAACACGGCCCGTCGGCCTGCGGCATGGCCTTCCGCGTCAAGGATTCGCACAAGGCCTATGCCCGTGCGCTGGAACTGGGCGCGATCCCGATGGAGATCCCGACCGGCCCGATGGAACTGCGCCTGCCGGCCATCAAGGGCATCGGCGGCGCGCCGCTGTACCTGATCGACCGCTTCGACGAAGGCGACAGCACCGGCAAGTCGATCTATGACATCGACTTCGAATTCATCGCCGGCGTCGAGCGCAATCCGAAGGGGCATGGCCTGAAGATCATCGACCACCTGACCCACAACGTCTACCGCGGCCGCATGGCCTACTGGGCCGGTTTCTACGAGAAGCTGTTCAACTTCCGCGAGATCCGCTACTTCGACATCCAGGGCGAGTACACCGGCCTGACCTCGAAGGCGATGACGGCGCCGGACGGCAAGATCCGGATCCCGCTGAACGAGGAATCGAAGAGCGGCGGCGGCCAGATCGAGGAATTCCTGCTGCGCTTCAATGGCGAAGGCATCCAGCACATCGCCCTGCTGAGCGAAGACATCTTCGCCACCGTCGACGGCCTGCGCGCCGCCGGCATCCCGCTGATGGCGGCGCCGCCGGAAACCTATTACGAGATGCTGGAAGGCCGCCTGCCTGGCCACGGCGAAGACGTCGGCGCCCTGAAGGCGCGCGGCCTGCTGGTGGACGGCAAGGTCGAAGGCGATTCGAAGCGCCTGCTGCTGCAGATCTTCTCGGAAAACCAGCTCGGCCCGGTGTTCTTCGAGTTCATCCAGCGCAAGGGCGACGAGGGCTTCGGCGAGGGTAACTTCAAGGCCCTGTTCGAATCGATGGAGCGCGACCAGCTCAAGCGCGGCGCGCTCAAAACCGCCGCCTGATCCCTCCTGCGGCCGCGCCCGCGCCCCATGCGCGGCGCGCGGCCGCCGAGCGCCGCCGTCACAAAAACTCCTGAGTTTGCAGACAGTTAAGCCTGGAATTTACAGGCTGCTACGACAAGACGCCGAACTGTTGTATCCGGGTCGCACGCCTGCAAAAAAGCATTGGTTTTTCCACATGGAAATACGTTTGACTTATGTCGATCGCATAAAATTTCCGCCAGGAATTTCTTTGCACTCTCGATCTCAGGATATACCATGCGCTCCGCTCAACGGAACCTGGCGTTCGCCGCCTTGCCACTGGCCGCAGGCCTGCTCGCCGCCGGGCCGCTCCACGCCGCCGAACCCCCCATCGCGGAGTCCGCCGCCGCCTCGCCCTGGAGCGGCTCCGTCACCGTCGCCTCGCAATATGTGTCGCGCGGGATCCGCCAGAGCTGGGGGCGCCCGGCCGTGCAGGCCGGCGTCGACTACAGCTCGCCGCAGGGCTGGAGTGTCGGCGCCTGGGGCTCCGGCATCGACGAGCGCTTCGTCGAGAACGGCAGCGCCGAACTCGACCTCTACGCGGGCTACGCCGGCGCCGCCGGCCCGATCGGCTACAACGCCACCCTGACCTGGTACAGCTACCCCGGCGCACGCGTGTCCAGCACGAATACCAGCTACGACTACGGCGAACTGCAGGCCGGCCTGAGCTGGAAATCGTTGTACGCCAAATACAACTACACCTTCAGCCGCGACTTCTTCGGCATCACCGACGCGCGCGGCACCGGCTACCTCGACATCGGCGCGAATCACGAGCTCGGTAATGCGTTCACGCTGCAGCTGCACGCCGGCGATGGCCGCGTGGCCGGCGCCGGCAACGGCATGTGGGACTGGCGCGACGTGCGCGCAGGGCTCGGCAGGAAGTTCGACGGCGGCTGGGTCGGCGCGCTCGCCTACACCCGCGCATTCGGCGGCAGCGGCGCCTACGACCGGTATACCACCGGCGTCGCGCGCGCGGATGGCCGCCCGGCCGTGGCCAACGTCGCCCGTCGCGCCGTCGTCCTGACCCTGACCCGTAACTTCTGAGGAAAGCAGCATGAGCAAAGCAATCCTGTCGCGCAACGCGTCCCTTTCCCTGAACGCCCGGATCTGCCTGACGGCGACCGCGCTGGTGATCCTCAGCCTGGCCGCCACCGCGGCCGTGATCGGTGTGCGCGCCAGCCGCAGCGCCGAGGAGGCCAGCATGCAGCTGGCCCGCACCGCCGCGCGCGAAGCGGCGGCCGCGGTCCAGGCCCGCCTGGGCGCCAACCTGAGCGCGGTGGTGAACCTGGCCGGCGCGATGCGCTCGACCCGCGGCGCCGGCATGACCCTCGCGCGGCCCCAGATCGGCGCCATGTCGAGGGCGACCCTGCTGGGTTCCGCCGACCTGATCGGGGTCGCGGTGACCTGGGAGCCGGATGCGCTGGACGGCAAGGACGCCGACTATGCCGGCAAGCTGCCCGAGTACGACGCCACCGGCCGCTACATGCCTTACTACACCCGCGCCGCGGACGGCAGCGTGCACATCGAGCCGATCGTGTTCTCGAACGCGCCCGGCGCCAACGACTGGTACGACATCCCCAAGCGCAACAAGCGCCTGTTCTTCACCGAGCCCTATGCCTATCCGGTGAACGGCAAGGAGGTGCAGATGGCCTCGCTGGTGGCGCCAATCGTGATCGACGGCGCATTCAAGGGCACGGCCAGCGCCGACTTCATGCTGGTCCGACTGGGCGACATCCTGGCCGGCATGAAGGCGATCGACGGCGGCCGCCTGTCGCTGGTGTCGAACGGCGGGCTGTACGCCAGCCATCCGGACGCCGCGCGCAACGGCAAGCCGGCGGCCGATATCCCCGCCGCCGGCCTGGCGGCCGTGCGCCAGGGCCAGGCCTACGAATACGTCGACGCGGCCGGCATGGTGCACCTGTTGCAGCCGCTGCAACTGCACGCCGACATCGCGCCGTGGGCGGTCCAGCTGGTGTTCCCGCAGAGCGTGGCGACCCTTGACGCCCGCAGGCTGCTGCAGACCACCCTGATGACCGCGCTGCTGTGCGCCGCGCTGGCCGCGGTGGCGATGGTGGTGGTGCTGAACCGCCTGACCCGGCCGCTGCGCGTGCTGGGCGACACCATGGGCGGGCTGGCCAGCGGCAACGCCGACCTGACCGTGCGCCTGGCGGTGAAGGGCGACGACGAACTGGCGGCGATCGCTGCCGGTTTCAACGGCTTCGTGTCGCGCATCCAGCAGGTGCTGGCGCGGGTGCGCCACAGCTCGGACAGCGTGGCCTCGGCCAGCCATGAGATCAGCCACGGCAACGCCGACTTATCGAGCCGCACCGAAAGCCAGGCCGGCGCGCTGGAAGAGACGGCGGCCTCGATGGAGGAGCTGACCTCGACCGTCAAGCAGAATGCCGACAATGCCCATCAGGCCCGCCAGCTGGCCGAGGGCGCCTCCGAGACGGCCGCCCGCGGCGGCGCGGTGGTGGCGCGCGTGGTGGCGACCATGGGCGAGATCAGCCATGCATCGGGCAAGATCGTCGAGATCATTTCGGTGATCGACGGCATCGCGTTCCAGACCAATATCCTGGCGCTCAACGCGGCGGTCGAGGCGGCCCGCGCCGGCGAACAGGGCCGCGGCTTTGCCGTGGTGGCCAGCGAAGTGCGCAACCTGGCCCAGCGCAGCGCCGCCGCGGCGAAGGAAATCAAGGTCCTGATCGGCGACTCGGCCGCGAAGGTCGACGCCGGCAGCGCCCTGGTCAGCGAAGCGGGCAGCACCATGGCGCAGGTGGTGGACAGCGTGCGCCGTGTAAGCGACATCGTGGCCGAGATCAGCGCCGCCAGCGCCGAGCAGAGCAACGGCATCGCCCAGGTCAATGCGGCAATCCTGCAGATGGACGGTGCGACCCAGCAGAACGCAGCCCTGGTCGAGGAGGCCGCGGCCGCGGCGGCCAGCCTGCAGGAGCAGGCCGCGCTGCTGGTGTCGCTGGTGGGCGAGTTCAGGATCGCCGGCGAACAGGAGGCCTGAACCCGGCCCCGGCAAGAAAGCGGCGCAACTGCTATGCTTTCGCCTCATTCTGATGAGGTGCCGTCTTGCTGCAAGCGTTCGCTGTCCTGCTCGTTTTCCAATGCCTGGGCGAAGGCCTGGTGTTCCTGTTCGGCTGGCCCGTGCCGGGCCCCGTGACCGGCATGCTCCTGCTGCTGGCCGCCCTGCTGGCCGTGCCGCGCCTGCAGGAGGTGGTGGAGGTCGGCGCCACCCAGTTGCTCCGCCACCTGTCCCTGCTGTTCGTGCCCGCCGGTGTCGGCATCGTGGTCGCCGCCTCCAGCGGCGCCGGCCAGTGGGTGGCGATCGTCGCCTCGGTGGTGGTCAGCACCCTGGCCACGATGGCGGTGACGGCGCTGGTGCTGAAGGCGCTGATGCCGCGCCAGCCGAAGCAGGACGAGGAGGCCGGCAGTGTTTAACTTCGCAGAGATCAGCCATTTCTGGGTCTATCTGTCGGCATCGCCGCTGCTGGGCCTGACGATTACCCTGTGCGCCTACGTGTTCGCGAGCTGGCTGTTCGAGCGCTGCGGCTACTCGCCGCTGGCGAATCCGGTGGCGATCTCGGTCGCCATCATCAGCCTGGTGCTGGTGGCCAGCGGCATGTCCTACGAGCGCTATTTCGCCGGCGCCCAGTTCGTCCACTTCCTGCTCGGCCCCGCCACGGTCGCGCTGGCGCTGCCGCTCGCGCGCCAGGTGCCGCGCCTGCGCCGCAGCCTGCTGCCGCTGGCCTGCGCGCTGCTGTGCGGGTGCGTGACGGCGATCGTCAGCGCGGTCGGGGTGGCGCTGCTGCTGGGCGCGTCGCCCGAGCTGGCGCGCACCGTCGCGCCGAAGTCGGCCACCTCGCCGATCGCGATGGCGGTCTCGGAACACCTGGGCGGGATCCCGGCGCTGACCGCGGTGCTGGTGATCGGCACCGGCGTGTTCGGCGCGATCAGCGGCCGCTTCCTGCTGAACGCCCTGCGGATCGAGTCGCATGCGGCGCGCGGACTGGCGCTGGGCGTCGCCGCGCACGGCATCGGCACCGCGCGCGCCTTCCAGGTCAGCGCCGAGATGGGCGCCTACGCCGGCCTCGGGATGGGGCTCAACGGGGTGCTGACGGCGATCTTCGCGCCCTGGCTGGTGCCGCTGATGCTGGGCTGGATGGGGCGATAGCCGCGTATCGCGCGCCAGCGCCGCAATGCGGGCGTATGATGGTTCTCCCAGCCTTGCCTGGACCAGGAGGACCTCTTGAACCTCTCGCCACTGCCGCTTGCCGTCTTCGTCGTCGATGCTCGCGGCGCGATCATGAGCTGGAACCGCGCCTGCGAAAAGCTCGCCGGCCATACCGCCGCCGAGATGCATGGCCGAACCCTTTTCGACCTGGTCGAATTCGACGCCGCCGCCGGGGACGATGTCTCGGTCCGGGCGCGGGTCGACATCGAAAGCGTCGGCAGCCTGATTTGCGCGGACGGCCGGCGCCTGCCGGTGCGGGTCACGGTGGCGCCGCAATCCTTCGACACCGAACAGCCAGGCAGCTTCAGCGTCATCATCGTGCCGCGCGGCGGCACCGCGCCGTCGCGCTACTCGCTGATCCAGGACCTGCCGGTGAACGACATCATCGAGGGGCTGCCCTGCGTGTTCTATGTGATCGACCAGAGCGGCCGCCTGCTGCTGTGGAACCACCAGCTCGAGGATGCGCTGGAAATGGCCAGCGAGGAGCTGCCGACCGTCGAGGTCAAGTACTTCTTCGAGAAATCGGAACGCAGCTACATCGTCCAGAAGATCCTGGACGCCTTCGAGCAGGGCACCTCCTTCCATGAAGCGGAACTGATCGGCAAGCACGGCAAGCGCACCAGCTTCCTGTTCCATTGCGCGCGCACGAACCTGGGCAGCCTGCCCTGCATCTTCGGCACCGGCCTCGACATCTCGGCGCGCAAGCAGGCCGAGCACGTGCTGAAGGTCCGCGAACGCGCCATCTACGCCAGCGTCAACGCGATCGTCATCACCTGCTGCGAGGGTACGGAAAACCGGATCGAGTACGTCAACCCGGCCTTCGAACGGATCACCGGCTACACGCTGGCGGAAATCAAGGGCCTCGATCCGCGCTTCATGCGCATCGAGGGCTGCGACGTCGAGGAGCAGAAGCGCATCCACGAAGCCCTGCAGCGCCGCGAAAGCGTGCGCGCGGTGCTGCGCAACGCACGCAAGAACGGCCAGCTGTTCTGGAACGACCTGCGCATCGACCCGGTCCGGAATGCCGACGGCGAGGTCACCCACTTCGTCGCCGTCATCAACGACATCACCGAGGCCCGGCACTATGAACGGCGCCTGCACCACCTGGCCCACCACGATCCGCTGACCGGGCTGGCCAACCGCACCCTGCTGCAGGAAAGGCTCAAGCAGGCGATCCAGTTCGCGGGGCGCAACCGCATGATCGGCGCGCTGGCCTTCCTCGACCTCGACAACTTCAAGCACATCAACGACAACCTCGGCCACGACGTGGGCGACATCGTGCTGCGCGAAACCGCCGCGCGCCTGCGCGCCAACATGCGCGAGGAAGACACCGTGGCCCGGGTCGGCGGCGACGAGTTCGTCCTGGTGATCAACGACCAGGGCTCGCCGGAGCAGGTGGCCGACCTGGTGGAGCGGATCCGCCGCAGCGTCGGCGCGCCGGTGGTCACCGGCGGCACGGAGGTGGTGCCCGGCACCAGCATCGGGGTGGCCCTGTTCCCGCGCGACGGCACCACGGTCGACAAGGTGATGCGGGCCGCCGATGCCGCCATGTACCACGCCAAGAGCCTCGGCAAGAACAACTGCCAGTTCTATTCGAACGAGCTGAACGGCCTGGTGCACCAGCACCTGCTGCTCGAGGCCAGCCTCGGCCGCGCGATCGGCAATCGCGAGATGGTCCTCGTCTACCAGCCCAAGGTCGACCTGCGCAGCGGCAGGATGGTCGGGGCCGAGGCGCTGGTGCGCTGGAACCACCCCGAACACGGCCTGATGGGCCCGGACAGCTTCATCCCGGTGGCCGAGCAGACCGGCCTGATCGTGCCGCTGGGCGAGTGGGTGATCGACGAGGCCTGCGGCGTCCTGGCGTCGCTGCAGGCGCTCGGGATCCTCGATTTCGTCATTTCCGTCAACCTGTCGCTGCGCCAGCTGCGCCAGCGCCAGTTCGTCGACCGCCTGGGCGAGAGCCTGCGCCGGCACAAGGTGGCGCCGGGCTGCCTGGAGCTGG
Source organism: Massilia sp. WG5 (assembly GCF_001412595.2). Taxonomy (NCBI): domain Bacteria; kingdom Pseudomonadati; phylum Pseudomonadota; class Betaproteobacteria; order Burkholderiales; family Oxalobacteraceae; genus Massilia; species Massilia sp. WG5. The sequence goes on along the minus strand of NZ_CP012640.2, from coordinate 561,992 downwards.
AGGTGACCGAAAGCCTGCTGATGGACCGCCCCGAAGAAGCGAAGGAAGTGATGGCGCGCCTGAAGCTGCTCGGCGTGCGCCTGTCGATCGACGATTTCGGCACCGGCTACTCGAGCCTCAGCCAGCTGCAGGCCTTCCCGGTCGACCACATCAAGATCGACCGCTCCTTCCTCGGCGACTGCTTCAATGGCCACGGCGTGATCACGCGCGCCATCATCGCCCTCGGCCACAGCCTGAAGCTGAAGGTGATCGCGGAAGGCGTCGAGACGCGCGAACAGCTGGTCTTCCTGCGCGACCACGACTGCGACCAGATGCAGGGCTATTATTTCAGCGCGGCGCTGCCGCAGCGGGGACTGGAAGACCTGTTGAGCCGCGGTGTGCGGCTGGACGGGTAGGGTTCCGAAGGTGCCCGCCGCCGGTCTCGCATGGCGGCGGGCGGTGGCACGGGCCGGGGAGCCGCGTGCCGGGGGAGCGCAAACGGCCTGGCCGCTGCGGAAAAACGCGGTGCGCCGGCCCGCTCAGGCCGGTTTCTTGGTGAAGGCGCGGGCCGCGAACAGCGCGCCGGCCACGCCCATCACGACGGCGGCGGTGCTGCCGGAGAAACCGACTGCGGTGTTCCTGGCGATCTTGCCGGCCTTCGGCGTCACCAGCTGCAGGCGGCGCTTGGTCATTTCGGTGCCGAGCTCGGACAGGCGGTCCTTGCTCAGGGTCTGTTCGGCTTCCGGCAGCAGCACGGTTTCCTCGTCGGCAACGTGGTGCTGGACGTCGCGCATCAGCTCGAACATCAGCTCGTCGTGGCGGCTGTCGCGGGGATCGGTGGCACGCAGCTCCTGGATGAGGCGGCGCATTTCCATGTGCTCGGGTTCGCTTTTTTCCATGACTTTCTGGTCGGCGGCGCGCGGGCGCATCACAGGATAGAAAATCTCTTCTTCCAGCGTGGCGTGGATCTCGAGAGCGTCGCAAATGGTTTCGGCCAGGGCTTTCTTGACGCTGGGGCGCTTGTCCTTCGTGTACTGATGGAAAGTTACCATCACGTGCGAATGATCGAAACGGATCATGTCGGTGATGGACGGACTGAGTTTTTTCAGAGAAAACATCATCTTCTCCTCGGTTGGCTGTTCAAATTGTCGCGGATGCATGCATGTTAGAGTGCGCGCCATGGCGGCCGCGTAGGAGCGCGGCGCATGCATTTGTCAGCGTAGTTCCCACAGTCCGGCCCGTCCAGGCCGGCACTCGGGAGGCCGGCCCGGGCGGCGCGCGTCTTCGCTAGCCGCGCTGTGCCAAGCTCAGCTGCCAATAGCCGACGTCGACCCATTCGCCGAACTTGTGGCCGACCTCGTGGAAGCAGGCGACCTGGCGGAAACCCAGCTTTTCGTGCAGGGCGATACTGGCCGCGTTCGGCAGGGCAATGCCGCCGATCACGGTATGGAAGCGGTCCTCCAGCCGCGCCAGCAGGGCGCGGTACAAGATCGCGCCGAACCCGCGGCCCCGCTGGCCGTCTTCGACATACACGCTGGACTCGACCGCATGCCGATAGCCGGGGCGCGCCCGCCACTTGCTCGCGTAGGCGTAGCCGCGTACCCGTCCATCCTCGACCAGCACCAGCCAGGGCAGGGCGGCCTGCTGGACGTCGGCGATGCGGCGCGCCATCTCGTCCGCGGAGACCGGATCGGACTCCATCGAGATCGGCGTGGTCGCGACATAGAGGTTATAGATCGCTGCGACGGCGGCGGCGTCGAGCGGGGTGGCGTCGCGCAGGCTGTGTTCGGGTTTCATCGGATAGGTAAGCCTGTAAAAACGTGTCAAGTCAACGAAGAGGCGCCAGACAGCACCCCGGTAAAACCCTATCGAGGCGATAGGCTCACACTATTATTCGAGTAAATTGAATTATTACATTGCTATTGGTTTACATCAACAGGTTGTCGCTCTGCGTCCTACACAGACACGGCGGCGACGCTGATTACTGGTCATCGCCAGCCTGCGATCATAAGTCATGGGCAGTCGCACAACAGGCGGCTGCCGGACTGCGCCGGCAGGGTAGAACGCGTTCCGGGGCAGATAAGCACACTTACGGAGGAAACGGAATGTTTGCACACAACAAGCGTCTGCAGTACACGGTGCGCGTCAGCGGACCGAATCCGGGCCTGGCCAATCTCATGCTCGAACAGTTCGGCGGTCCGCAGGGCGAACTGGCGGCGGCCATGCGCTACTTCACCCAGGCCGTGAGCGAAGACGATGCGGGCCGCAAGGACATGCTGTTCGACATCGCCACCGAAGAGCTCAGCCACCTCGAGATCATCGGCCACATCGTGGCGATGCTGAACAAGGGCGCCAAGGGCCAGCTCGCCGAAGCGGCGGACAGCGCCGCCGAGATGTACCGCAAGATCAACGGCGCCGGCAACGACAGCCACGTGACCCAGGTCCTGTATGGCGCCGGCACGCCGCTGATCAACTCCGCCGGCGTGCCCTGGACCGCGGCCTACATCGACACGATCGGCGAGCCGAGCGCCGACCTGCGCTCGAACATCGCGGCCGAGGCGCGCGCCAAGATCGTCTATGAACGCCTGATCGCGCTCACCGACGACCCGGGCGTGAAGGAGGCGCTGGGCTTCCTGATGACGCGCGAGATCGCGCACCAGAAATCCTTCGAGAAGGCGCTGTATTCGATGAATCCGAACTTCCCGCCGGGGAAACTGCCGGGCGACCCGCGCTTTGCCGACACCTACTTCAATATGTCGCAAGGTCCGGGCGAGATGCGCGGCGCCTGGAACCAGGGCGAGAACTGGGATTTCGTCACCGACCGCGAAAAGCAGGCGGCGGTCGACGGCGGCAGCGGCGAGGCCGAGGTCAAGCTGCCGGCCAAGGACATCGACATCCTGAAGGCGATGGCCGAGCGCACCAGGTCGGATCCGTCCATCGATCCGCCAACCGGCGCCGAGCTGGGCATGGGTAATCAGACCATGGCCGACGGCAAGACGGTGCAGGGCAAGGGCAAGTAAGTGCCAGCAAGCGCCAGCGCCAGCTGATTCAATACGGGCGCCGACCAGCCGGATGCTGTGCGGCGCCTGCCGGCATCGAGGACATCCATGCATACCCAAGTCGCGCGCGCCCTGCGGCCGCGGAAGGCGCTCGGTTTCCTGATCTGCGGCGTCGGCGCCGTGCTGCTGTTCTCGAACCTGTTGCGGCAGCTGATCGAGGCCACGCCCAAGCTGGGCGCCGCGCTGGTCGGCGGCGGAACGGCCGCGGCGGCGACCGCGCTCGGCACCCTGCCCGTGCTCCTGTCGCAGAAGTTTTCGAAGCGCACCTACGACTGCTTCCTCGGCTTCGGCGCCGGCGTGATGCTCGGCGCCACCGCCTTTTCCCTGGTTATCCCGGCGCTCGCCGCCGCCCGGGCCGGCGGCGCCGGCAACTGGGGCGCCAGCCTGGGCGTGGGCGGCGGCGTCATGCTGGGAACCGGCCTGCTGCTGGCGCTCGACCGCCTGATCAGCACCGACGGCATCCTGCAGCCGGCCGACCCGCGTGATGGCCGCTCCCCCGGTTCAGCTTCGATCAGGCGGGCCTGGCTGTTCGTCTGGGCCGTGGCCCTGCACAACCTGCCGGAAGGCCTGGCGATCGGTGTCGCCTATGGTGGGGTCGACCCGGGCAAGGCGCATTCCCTCGCCACCGGGATCGCGATCCAGGACGTGCCCGAAGGCCTGGTGGTGGCGCTGGCGCTGCGCACCGTCGGCTACGGGCGCGGCCTGTCCACCGCGCTGGGCGTGGCTTCCGGCCTGATCGAGCCGGTGGCGGCGGCGCTGGGCGTGGCCCTGATCGGCGTCGCGGCCGGCCTGCTGCCCTTCGCGCTGGCTGCCGCGGCGGGCGCGATGCTGTTCGTGATCGCCAACGAGGTGGTGCCGGAGTCGCACCAGCATGGAAACGGGACCTGGGCCAGCGTTTCCCTCATCTTCGGCTTCGTCCTGATGACGGTGCTGGACACGGCGCTCGGCTAGCTTTCCGGCGAGGGCAGGCTCAGGCACCGCATCCGCATTTCCAGGGTCGCCCGGTGCAGGTTCGCCGCATGCTCGAAGCTGCCCGGCCGGCCGAACAGCCAGCCCTGGGCGAAATCCACGCCGCGCACGCGCAGGAAAGCCGCCTGTTCGTGGTTCTCGACGCCTTCGGCGATCATGCGCAGTTCCAGGGTCTGGGCCATGCCGATGATGTGGCTGACGACCTGGCTGGTCGGCGCGCCGGTGCCGATCGACTCGATGAAGCTGCGGTCGATCTTCAGGAAGTCCAGGTCCAGCGATTCCAGGTAGGACAGGCTCGAATAGCCGGTGCCGAAATCGTCGATGGCCACCTCGATGCCGCGCGCGTGCAGGGCGGCGATCACTTCGCGCGCCGAATCCTTGTGCAGGAAGCCGCGTTCGGTGATCTCGACGATGAGATTCGAGGGCAGGGCGCCGGTGCGCGCCATCAGCCGGTCCAGCTGGCCGACGATGGCGGTCGACTGCAGGTCGGCCGGCGACAGGTTGAGCGCGACGTGGAAGCCGGGATGGCTGGCCAGGAAGTGGCCGGCGTCCCTGCACACGAGGTCGAGCACGCGTTCGGTGAGCTTGCCGATCATGCCGGCCTGCTCGGCGACCGGGACGAAGACTTCCGGCGGCACCAGCTCGCCGGCGCCGTCGCGCCACCGCAGCAGCGCCTCGACGCCCACGCAGCCGCCGCTGCGCAGTTCGATCAGCGGCTGGTACTCGAGGAAGAACTGGTCGCGCCGCAGCCCGGTGCGCAGGGCCGTCACCAGCGACATCTGCTGGCGCGCCAGCAGCAGCACCGCGGCCGCGGCGGTCAGCCCGGCGAACACGCCGGCCGGCACCAGGCGCTCCATGATCTCGCGGCTGCGCGCCGCAAGGTGGGCGAGCGGGATGGCGGCGACGGTGGCGGTCCGGAAGTTCTGCGAGCGCGCCATCGTGACCAGGTAGCCGTCGTCCGCGAAGGTGACCGTCGCCTGCTTGCCGAGGCGGCCGAGCCAGGCCGGATCGACCTGGCCGCGCTGGACCACGGCGCGGCCCTGCTCCAGGCGCACGATGGCGAGCGAGACGCCGCGCACGCTGGTCCAGATGTCGAGCGGCAGGTCACGGTGGATCAGCACCGCGTAGCCGTCCTGTTCGATCGCCAGCAGGGGATGGCCGTAGGTGGTGCGGACCGGCACGTCGAGATAGTAGCTGAGGCCGTCCGCGGTGCGGAAGCTGAGGGCGCCGAGCGGCACCGCTTGCCCCGTCATCGAGGAGCAGGTCAGCGCGCCGTTCTGCACGTAGCCGATCGCCTGCAGGTAGGTCGAGGTCAGGTCGATCTCGCGCATCAGGGCGCGAGCGCCGGCGGAGCAGGGCGGCAGCCCGGAACGGGTCAGCGCGATCACCCCGGCGCGCGCCTGGCGGGCGGTTTCGTCGCTGCGGTGCAGCACGTCGCGCGCATAGCTGAGCGTCAGGGCGGCGTCGGCATCGAAGGCCTGGCGCTGCGCCTCGCGCAAGGCGAGCCAGGGAGGCAGGCAAAGCGCCGCCAGCGCCAGCATGAGAGTGAGCCCGTAAGTGAAGCGTCTGCGCATGGGACCGCCGTTCGGCACGCCGAAGCAGCCCATTATAGCGAAGCGGGCAAAGGCGCAGCGCGCAAAAAAAAAGCCCCGGTATCGACCGGGGCCCAAGCTCTGCTATCTATGAATGTAGCCTCAGTTGCGAATCTCCAGCGCGCGGTTCAGGCTCAGCGCCGCCAGCGAGCCGACCGAGCCCGACAACAGGTAGAGGCTGACGAAACCGAGGCCGTAGTTGGCGGCCAGGCCCAGTGCGACCAGCGGGGCGAAGGCCGCGCCGACCAGCCAGGCCAGGTCGGAGGTCAGGGCCGCGCCGGTGTAGCGGTACTCGGCCAGGAAGTTCGAGGTCACCGCGCCGGCGGCCTGGCCGTAGGACATGCCGAGCAGCAGGAAGCCGATCAGGATGAAGGCGTTCTGGCCGGCGACGCCGCCGTCCATCAGGGTCGGCACGAAGCCCGCGAACAGGGCGATCAGCGCGGCCAGGGTGCCCAGGGTGTTGCGGCGCCCGAACTTGTCGGCGACCAGGCCGGAGACCAGCACGCCGACGATCGCCACGCCGCCGCCCCACATCTGCATCTGCAGGACGTCGGCCATCGAGCGGGTGTCGTAGAGCTGGAGCCAGGACAGCGGGAACACGGTCACCAGGTGGAACAGGGCATAGCTGGCCAGGGCGGCGAGCGCGCCCAGCACGATGGTGCTGCCCTGCTTGCCTACCACCTCGCGCGCCGGCACCGGGTCGAGCTGGTGTTCGTCCAGCAGGTGGGTGTAGTCCGGGGTCGAGACCAGGCGCAGGCGGGCGAACAGCGCGACCACGTTGATCGCGAAGGCCACATAGAAGGGATAGCGCCAGCCCCAGACCAGGAAATCGTCCTGCGACAGCTCGGTCATCAGGTAGGAAAATACCCCGGCGGCGATGATGAATCCGACCGGTGCGCCAAGTTGTCCCAACATCGCGTACCATCCGCGTTTGTGTTCAGGGGCGTTCAGCGCCAGCAGCGAAGGCAGGCCGTCCCAGGTCCCGCCCAGCGCGAAACCCTGGCCCAGGCGCAGGATGGCGAGCGAGATGATGGCCCACTCGCCCCAGCGTGAATAGGTGGGCAGGGCGGAAATGGCGACAGTGGCGGACCCGAGCAGGAACAGGGCGATGGTCAGCTTGATCTCGCGGCTGAAGTGGCGCTGGATCGACATGAAGATCAGGGTGCCGACCGGGCGTGCAATATAGGCAAGGGCGAAGATGGCAAACGAGTACAGGGTGCCTTCCAGCCGGTCCGCGAACGGGAAGAAGACTGCCGGGAACACCAGCGCCGATGCGATCGCGTAGACGAAGAAGTCGAAGTACTCCGAGGCGCGGCCGATGACCACGCCGACGGCGATGTCGCCGGGTGCAATGGCGGTATCGCGGGAGTTGATGTTACGGGCGCCGCTGTGGGGGGCGGTGATGGGTGCTGCGGCTGCGTCGCCGTAGGTGGTGGTGTTCTGCTGCATATTCGTCTCCTGTAGTCTCTTGACAACCGGGCAAAAACCCTTCGGGATGAAACGTCAACAACAAAGCGCGGAAGGGTGGGACAAAACGTCCAATCGCCAAACGTGCACCGTTGGCGTTACATTAGCATGTTCTCATTCCCATGTAACGTAAAACACAAGCATGATTCCCAAGACCGTAAGTCGCGGATTGCTTCTCACCCCCCTGTTGGCGGCCCTTGCCGGCTGTAACACGGTGGTCATGAATCCTTCCGGAGACATAGCCAAGCAGCAGGCGCATCTGATCATCGTTTCGGTGGTCCTGATGCTGTTGATTATCGTTCCGGTGATGTTCCTCATCATCCTGTTCGCTCGTAAGTACCGCGCCAGCAACACGGACGCTCCCTACGAGCCGGACTGGGACCACTCCACCAAGCTCGAACTCGTGATCTGGGGCGCTCCGCTGCTGATCGTGATCGTGCTGGGTCTGGTGACCTGGATCTACACGCACAAGCTCGACCCCTACCGCCCGCTCGACCGCATCGACGAAAACCGTCCGATCGCCGCCACGGCCAAGCCGCTGGTGGTGCAGGCCGTCGCGATGGACTGGAAATGGCTGTTCATCTATCCGGAGCAGGGCATCGCCACCGTGAATGAACTGGTGGTCCCGGTCGACCAGCCGCTGCGCTTCAAGGTCAGCGCGACCTCGGTCATGAATGCGTTTTACGTGCCGGAACTGGCGGGCATGGTGTACGGCATGCCGGGCATGGAGATCACCCTGAACGCGGTCCAGAACCGTCCGGTGCAGTCCTTCGGCATCTCGTCGAACTACAGCGGCGCCGGCTATTCGGACATGAAGTTCGCCTACCGCGGCGTGCCGCAGGGCGATTTCGACGCCTGGGTCGCTTCGGTCAAGGCCGGCAATGGCGGCAAGCTGGACAAGGCCAACTACCTGGTCCTGGAAAAGCCGAGCATCAAGGATCCGGTACGCCGCTGGGCCGCCGTCGATGACGACCTCTACTATCGCATCCTGAACCGCTGCGTCACCGAAGGTGTCGTCTGCCAGGACAAGATGATGATGGAAGACGCCCGCAAGGCGCGCGAAATGGCGATGAACAAGATGCCCCAACACGCGGCAGCGACCCGCCTGGCCCAGGCCAACGGCGAAGTCTGCACCACGCCCGATGAAACTGTGAAGAAGAAGTAATCATGCACGAGCAACTAGACTTAATGAAGTTGATCTTCGGTCGGCTCAGCTGGGAAGCGATTCCCTACCACGAGCCGATCCTGATCGGTACCTTTGCCATGGTGATCCTGGGCGGCCTGGTCGTCCTCGGCGCCATCACCAAATTCAAGCTGTGGGGCTACCTGTGGACCCAGTGGTTCACCAGCATCGACCACAAGAAGATCGGCATCATGTACATGATCCTCGGTCTGATCATGTTCCTGCGCGGCTTTGCCGACGCCCTGATGATGCGCGCCCAGCAGGCGTTCTCGTTCGGCGATTCGCACGGCTTCCTGCCGCCGCACCACTACGACCAGGTCTTCACCGCCCACGGCGTGATCATGATCTTCTTCGTGGCGATGCCGCTGGTGACGGGCCTGATGAACTACGTGGTGCCGCTGCAGATCGGCGCGCGCGACGTCGCCTTCCCGTTCCTGAACAACTTCTCGTTCTGGATGACCACCATGGGCGCGCTGCTGGTGATGGCGTCGCTGTTCGTCGGCGAATTCGCCCGCACCGGCTGGCTGGCCTTCCCGCCGCTGTCCGGCATCCTGGCCAGCCCTGACGTCGGGGTGGACTACTACATCTGGTCGTTGCAGATTGCCGGTGTCGGCACGCTGCTGTCGGGTATCAACCTGGTGGTCACCATCATCAAGATGCGCGCCCCGGGCATGGACCTGATGAAGATGCCGGTCTTCACCTGGACCGCACTGTGCACCAACATCCTGATCGTGATGGCCTTCCCGATCCTGACCGCCACCCTGGCGATGCTGGGCCTGGACCGCCTGTTCGACACCCACTTCTTCACGAACGAACTGGGCGGCAACGCCATGATGTACGTGAACCTGATCTGGATCTGGGGCCACCCGGAGGTGTACATCCTGATCCTGCCGGCCTTCGGCATCTATTCGGAAGTCGTCGCGACCTTCTGCAGCAAGCGCCTGTTCGGCTACTCGTCGATGGTGTACGCCACCGTCGTGATCATGGTCCTGTCCTACCTCGTGTGGCTGCACCACTTCTTCACGATGGGTTCGGGCGCGAGCGTGAACTCGTTCTTCGGCATCACCACGATGATCATCTCGATCCCGACCGGCGCCAAGATCTTCAACTGGCTGTTCACCATGTACAAGGGCCGCATCCGCTATGAACTGCCGATGATGTGGACCGTGTCCTTCATGATCACCTTCATCATCGGCGGCATGACCGGCGTGATGCTGGCGGTCCCGCCGGCCGACTTCGTGCTGCACAACTCGCTGTTCCTGATCGCCCACTTCCACAACGTGATCATCGGCGGCGTGCTGTTCGGCCTGTTCGCGGGCGTGAACTACTGGTGGCCGAAGATGTTCGGCTTCAAGCTGGACCGTACCTGGGGCGTGCGCTCCTTCTGGCTGTGGTCGATCGGCTTCTGGGTCGCCTTCACCCCGCCGTACATCCTGGGCTTCATGGGCGTCACCCGCCGCCTGAGCCACTTCGACGATCCGTCGATCCACTGGCTGTTCCAGGTGTCGCTGCTGGGCACCCTGATGATCGCCGCCGGTATCGGCTGCCTGCTGATGCAGGTGTTCGTCTCGATCCGCGACCGCAAGAAGCTGGTCGATGTGACCGGCGACCCGTGGGATGGCCGCACCCTGGAGTGGGCTACCTCGTCGCCGCCGCCTGACTACAACTTCGCGTTCACCCCGGTCGTGTTCGACAACGACACCTGGGCCGACATGAAGAAGGCCGGCTACAAGCGCCCGCTGAGCGGTTTCGTGCCGATCCACATGCCGGCGAACACCTGGGCAGGTCCGGTGATCCCGATGATCACCTTCGTGCTCGGTTTCGGCATCATCTGGCACATGTGGCTGCTGGTGGCCGCCGCGTTCGTCGCAACGATCGCCGTGACCATCTACCACACGTTCAACTACAAGCGCGACTACTACATCCCTGCGGAAGAAGTGGCGCGTACGGAAGAAGCCCATACCCGACTGCTGGAAGCCCATGTCTGACATTAACGCCAACACCGTCAGCGCCACCGGCGCCGACATCAGCTCGCGCTACTACGCGGTCGAGCACCACCCGGAAAACGGCACGCTGCTGGGTTTCTGGATCTACCTGATGAGCGACTGCCTCATCTTCGCCTGCCTGTTCGCGACCTACGCTGTCCTGGGCCGCAACTACGCGGGCGGCCCGTCGGGCGCCGAGATCTTCGATCTGCCGACGGTCGCGCTGAACACGGCCTTCCTGCTGTTCTCGTCGATCACCTATGGCTTCGCCATGCTGGCGGCGCAGAAGAAGAACACCAGGTCGACCCTGGTCTGGCTGGCGATCACCGGCGTGCTGGGCGCCTGCTTCCTGTACCTGGAACTGGACGAGTTCACGCACCTGATCCACGAAGGCTTCGGCCCGTGGCGTTCGGGCTTCCTGACCGCGTTCTTCTCGCTGGTCGGCACCCACGGCCTGCACGTCACCTTCGGTATCGTGTGGCTGGTCACGCTGATGTTCCAGCTCGGTAAGCACGGCATCAATGCCGCCAACTACCGCCGCCTCGCCTGCCTGTCGATGTTCTGGCACTTCCTGGACGTCGTCTGGATCGGCGTGTTCACCTATGTCTATCTGATGGGAGTTCTGCCATGAGCGATCACCACACCGCACACGCTCACGGCCACGACCATGGGCACGGCCACGGCCACGGCGTCGACCACGGCGACCACATGGAAGCGCACGGCAGCTTCAAGGATTACACGATCGGCTTCATCCTGTCGGTGATCCTGACGGCGATCCCGTTCTGGCTGGTGATGACCCACCAGCTGGCGCCGGGCACCACCAAGTTCGTGATCCTCGGCTTCGCGGCCGTCCAGGTGGTCGTGCACATGATCTACTTCCTGCACATGAACTCGAAGTCCGAGGGCGGCTGGAACATGATGGCGATGCTGCTGACGGTCATCCTGCTGTTCATCGTCCTGACCGGTTCGATCTGGGTCATGTACCACATGAACATCAACATGATGCCGAACATGAGCAACGATGGTTCGTCCGTGCATGGCATGCACGATATGCAGTAAATGGCAGTAAACGATCAAGCAGCAGGGCAGGGCGCCGGCACCGAAGCCGTGCAAGGTCGAGGTTCCCGCCTCGTCGTGGCGGCCCTGGCGCTGCTGCTGATCGTGCTCTTCGCAGGTCTGGGCACCTGGCAGGTGATTCGCCTGCAATGGAAACTGGACCTGATCGCACGCGTGGATGCACGCGTGCACGCCGCCCCGGTGGCGCCTCCCTCGATGGCGCACTGGGCCGGCATCACCGCCGAATCCGACGAATACCGCCGGGTGCAAGTCGCCGGCACCTATCTCTACGAATACACGACCCCGGTCCAGGCCCTCACCGAACAGGGCAGCGGCTATTGGCTGCTGACGCCCCTGTGCACGACCGACGGCCACGTCATCCTGGTCAACCGCGGCTTCATTCCCGCCGATCCGGGCGCGCGCACGCGCTACACGCCGCGCAGGTCCAGGGGCTATCCCTGCGCCGCGAACTCGGGCGGCACGGTGCAGCTGGTCGGCCTGCTGCGGATCAGCGAGCCCAGGGGCTTCTTCCTGCGCACCAACGATCCGGCCGCGAACCGCTGGTATGCGCGCGACGTTCCCGCCATCGCGGCCGCGCGCGGCCTCCCGGGCTCCCTCACGGCGCCGTTCTTCATCGACGCCGCCGCCAACCAGAACCCGCCCGGTTCGCCCGACAAGCCGCAGGGCGGCCTGACGGTGGTCAGCTTCCACAACAGCCACCTGGTCTACGCCGTGACCTGGTACGCGCTCGCCCTGATGGTGGCGGGCGCATGGTGGTGGGCCGTGCGCGGCGCCGGCGCGCGCAGCGGCATTGCAGGGAACGATGACAACGACGACTGAGGTGTTGAAGACCAGCGCCGCCGATGTCGAATACGTCGCCGGCCACAAGAACATGCTGCAGCTGATCGAGCTGCGCTGGATCGCCGTCATCGGCCAGATCACCACCATCGCCGGCGCCATCCTGGTGTTCGACGTCCGCCTGCCGCTGGTGCAGATGCTCGAGGTGCTGGCCTGCCTGATCGCCTTCAACGTCGCCAGCCACCTGCGCTGGCACGAACACCGTCCGGTCACCAACAATGAACTGTTCCTGGCGCTGCTGGTCGACGTCGCCAGCCTCACCATGCAGCTCTACCTGTCGGGCGGCACCACCAACCCCTTCGCCTTCCTCTACCTGCTGCAGGTGATCCTGTCGGCGGTGCTGCTGGAGGCCTGGTCGACCTGGACCATCGTCGGCATCACGCTGGTGTGCCTGGCCGGGCTGTCGATCTTCGCGAAACCGCTGCCGCTGCCCTTCGACCACGCGCGCGGCATTTCCAGCCTGTACGTGCAGGGCATGCTGATCTGCTTCGCGCTTAACGCCGCGCTGCTGGTGGTGTTCATCTCGCGCATCTCGACCACGCTGCGCGGCAAGGCGGCCCAGCTGGCCGACCTGCGCCAGCGCGCCGCCGAGGAAGAGCACATCGTGCGCATGGGCCTGCTGGCTTCGGGCGCCGCCCACGAGCTGGGCACGCCGCTGGCGACCCTGTCGGTGATCCTGGGCGACTGGAAGCGGATGCGCGAATTCAAGCAGAATCCCGACCTGATCGAAGAGATCACGGAGATGCAGGCCCAGCTCAAGCGCTGCAAGTCCATCGTCAGCGGCATCCTGCTGTCGGCCGGCGAGGCCCGCGGCGAATCCGCGGTGCGCACCACGATCCGCAGCTTCCTCGACGAACTGGTCGAGGAATGGCAGGCGAGCCGTCCGGTACGCGAATTCGTCTACCGGAACCGGATCGGCGAGGACATGCCGGTGGCCTTCGACTCCGCCCTCAAGCAGATGATCGACAATGTGCTGGATAATGCACTGGAAGCCTCGCCCGACTGGGTCGGGCTGGAAGCGAGCGTCGAGGACGGCACGCTGCTGCTGTCGGTGACGGACCGCGGCCCCGGCTTCGCGCCGGCCATGCTGGCGCAGTTCGGCAAGCCCTACAATTCCAGCAAGGGCCGTCCGGGCGGCGGCCTGGGCCTGTTCCTGGTGGTGAATGTGGCGCGCACCCTGGGCGGCACGGTATCGGCGGCGAACCGGCCGCAGGGTGGGGCCGAGGTGCGCCTGACCCTGCCGCTGCAGGCGATTGCGCTGGACAAGGAATGACGGAAAACACACGATGTCCGAGAATGAAGTACTGAATGACGAGCTGGGCGAACCGCTGCTCCTGATCATCGAAGACGACGACGCCTTCGCGCGCACCCTCGGCCGCTCCTTCGAAAGGCGCGGCTACCGGGTGCTGCTGGCGCCCGGCCTGGACGAAGCCCAGGAACTGCTGAAGGAGCACGACCCCGGCTACGCGGTGGTCGACCTCAAGCTGAAGGGCAACAGCTCGGGCCTGGCCTGCGTGCAGATGCTGCATGCGCACGACCCGGACATGCAGATCGTGGTGCTGACCGGCTTCGCCAGCATCGGCACCGCGGTCGAGGCGATCAAGCTGGGCGCCTGCCAGTACCTGGCCAAGCCCTCGAACACCGACGACATCGAGGCCGCCTTCGGCCACGTCGCCGGAAATACGGAAATCGAACTGACCAACCGATCGAGCTCGATCAAGACCCTCGAGTGGGAGCACATCCACGCGGTGCTGGCCGAGACCGACTTCAACATCTCCGAAGCGGCGCGGCGGTTGGGCATGCACCGTCGCACGCTGGCGCGGAAACTGGAGAAGCAGCGGGTCAAGTAGCGGGCCTGGCGAAGTGAAGGCGCCGGCTGGCGCCCCCACGGGTGCCCTTACCAGGTGTAGCCGACCTTGCCGTAGAAGAAGCGCCCATTGAAGCCGTTCGGCGCCCAGATGCTGTAAGGCTGGGTGCCGTTGACGTTCAGGTTGCCGGCGGACGTCACCTGGGCCGGGTAGCGGTTGGTCAGGTTGTCGATGCCGAGGGTCACGCGCCAGTTGCCGGCCACGCGCACGGAAGTGGAGACGTCCAGCACCCATTGCGGATCGTAGGTCTGGTCCAGCGCGACGTTGTTCTGCGGGACGGTGAATTTTCCGTAACGCGTCACGTTCGCGTGCCCGCTCCAGGTGCCGCGGGTGTAGTCGCCGGCCAGGGTCAGCTTGTCCTTCGGCGAGCCGACGGTCAGGCGGTTGACGGTCTGGCGGTCGGCCAGCACGAGCTTGGCGCCGGCCAGCAGCGCCGGGGTGGCGGCCACGTGGCGCACTTCATTGTCGTTGTGGTTGTAGGCCAGCGTGAAGTCGGCGCGCGCGCCCTGCGCGAGGTTCATGCGGTAGGTGCTGACCAGGTCGACGCCCTTGGTGCGGGTGTCGACGGCGTTGGTGAAGTAGCGCGCCGCGCCGACGTAGATGCCCTGCTGCTGCAGCGCCGTGTTGAGGGCGGCCGCACTGGCGCCGGACAGCTGCAGGTTCGACGAGAAGATGATGCGGTCGTCGATGTCGATGCGGTACAGGTCGAGGGTGGTGGTCCAGTTGCGGATCGGCTGCCATTGGGCGCCGAAGCTCAGGTTGCGGGCGCGCTCGGGTTTCAGCGGCTGTGCGCCGAGGGCGCGGGCGGCATCGCTGGCGACCGCGAAGGTGCCGGTTTCGATCGGCGTATTCTGGCCGTTGATGACCAGGAAGTTGGTCGTGGTGATCGTGTAGCTTTCCTGGGCCAGCGACGGTGCGCGGAAGCCGTTCGAGACGGTGCCGCGCAGCGCGAATTGCGGGGTGACGGCAAAGCGCGCCGAAGCCTTGCCCGAGGTGGTGTTGCCGAAGTCGCTGTAGCGCTCGTGGCGCACGGCCAGGGAGCCGGACAGCTGCTTCGTGATGTCGCCTTCCAGGTTCAGGTACAGCGACTGGTTGTTGCGGCTGTTCTTGCCTGCGTTTTCGGGACGAAAGCCGGAGAAGCCCTGGGCGCCGCCGCCGAACCAGGAGTTCGGCTCGCCGGCGCCGATCTCGTAGGACTCGTAACGCGCCTCGGCGCCCAGCGCCACGGTCAGCGGGCCGCTCATCCAGGACACCGGGATGTCGCGCGCCACGTCCAGGTTGGCCAGTTCCTGGGTGGAGCTCAGCTTGCCGGCGTAGAAGCTGGTCTGGCCCGGGGCGGGGAAGCCGGCGCTCAGGTTGGTGCTGTTGTCGACGTCCAGGCTGAAACGGTTGCGGCCGTAATTCAGGCTCGCGTCCCAGCGCCAGCCGGCCAGCTCGCCGCGCAGGCCGGTGACCACGGCGCTGTCCGTCGACTTGCTGTCTTCCAGCGGCAGGAAGCCTTCCGGATACAGCGCCGAGCGCTGGTGCGGATTCTTCGGATCGAAGGGCGTGGTGAAGGCGGTGCGCCAGGTGGCGGCGGACGAGGTCTTGCGCTCGCCGTAGTTGGCGAAGGCGTACCAGTCGATGTTGTCGTTGAGGCTGACCTGGCTGTTGACGAACAGGCTGCGCGGACGGCTGTCCGGATCGCCGTAGCGCTGGGTGACGGTGCCCTGGCGCGGGCCCGCTTCCGGACGCGGGTCGGCGAAGGCGCGGTTGGTCGGGTTGCGGTTGGCGGCTTCGACGGCCACGCGCACCCAGCCCTTGTCGCCGAGCCTGAAGCCGGTCGAGCCGCGCACGGTGGTCTGTTCGCCGTCGCCCTTGTCGTATTCGCCGTACTGGGCCTCGAGCTCGCCGCCGTCGGCGCCCTTCTTGAGGATGATGTTGACCACGCCGGCGATCGCATCCGAGCCGTACTGGGCGGCGGCGCCGTCGCGCAGCACTTCGATGTGGTCGATCGCGGCCAGCGGAATCGCGTTCAGGTCGACCGGGGCCGAGCCGCGGCCCAGGCTGCCGTTGACGTTGACCACCGCCGAGGCATGGCGGCGCTTGCCGTTCACCAGCACCAGGGTCTGGTCGGGCGACAGGCCGCGCAGCTGCGCCGGACGCACGGCGTCGCTGGCGTCGGCGCCGACCGGGCGCGGGAAGTTCATCGAGGGCAGCAGGCGCGACAGCACAGTCGCGAGTTCGCTCGAGCCGGTGCCCAGCAGCTCCTTGCTGGAGATGACGTCGACCGGCGATTCGGTCTCGAGCGTGCGGCGGTTCAGCGAACGGGTGCCGGTGACGACCACGGCCTGCATCTCGGGGTTGGCGGCCGGCTGGGCGCCGGCATTCTCCTGTGCCTGGGCGGCAGGCAGGGCGGAAGCGATCAGGCCCAGCGCGAGCAGGGCGCGGGACGGATTGGGACGGTTGAATTTGACGCTCATGTTCTTGATTCTCTGTGTTTGGCGCGGCTCCCTGGCCGCGAAGGGGTGCGAGGATAGCAGTCGGGCAATTGCCTGACCAATAACGATTAGGATTATGCTTATACCCAGAATGGATAAGCGTTAGTTTGCTTCTCGGGAATGCGCGTGCTGAGATGTGGTAAATTCCACACTTTTCTCCGGGAGGGCCCATGTTTTCGACGCGTTTTTCCTTGACCCTCCTGGCCTCGGCGGCGCTCGCCGGCTGCGCCAGCATGCCGCCGCGGTCCGCCGTGCACGAGCCGCTGCAGGCCGCCTTCGTCGTCCTCGGCGACGACGGCGCCGCGATTGCGCGCGCCATCACCACCGCGCCAGGCTGCCCGGCGATCGAGATCGACGGCCACGCCACGGCGATGGCGGTGCGCTCGCCGCTGTCGGCGATTCCCCTGCGTCCGCAAGCGCCGGGCGCCAAAGGGCAGCCTGCGCCGCCGTCATCGAAGGTGCAGAGCTGCGAGGCAGTATTGCCGGCCGGGACCAGGAGCGTGCTGCTGGCCGGCCGCGCGCTGCCGCTGCCGGTGGCCGAGCCGAAGCGCATCGTCGTGATCGGCGATACCGGCTGCCGCCTGAAGGGCCATGAATTCCAGGACTGTAACGACCCCGAGGCCTTCCCCTTCGCCCGCGTCGCCGCCAGCGCGGCGGCCTGGAAGCCCGACCTGGTCATCCACGTGGGCGACTACCACTACCGCGAAGACGCCTGCCCGGCCGACCACCCCGGCTGCGCCGGCAGCCCCTTCGGTTACGGCTGGGACGCCTGGAATGCCGATTTCTTTGCGCCGGCGCGGACGCTGCTGGGCGCGGCGCCCTGGGTGGTGGCGCGCGGCAACCACGAAAACTGCGCGCGGGGCGGGCAGGGCTGGTGGCGCTACCTCGATCCGCGCCCGCTGCCGGCCGGCGGCGGCTGCGACGATCCGGCGCGCGACGGGCAGGCCGACTACACCGATCCCTATGCCGTGCCGCTCGGGGGCGACGCGCAGCTGCTGGTGTTCGACAGCGCCAACACCAGCTACAAGGGCTTCAAGCCCGGCGATGTGCGCCTGGAAAAATACGGCGATACCTACCGCAGGATCGCGGCCCTGGCCGGCCGCGCACGCCACACCATCGCCGTCGACCACCACCCGCTGTACGGCTTCGGCGCCCTGCAGGACAGGAAGACCGGCGCCATCTCGCTGTTCGGCGGCGACGCCGGCCTGGTCCAGGCCTTCGGTGCGATCGATCCGCGCCTGCTGCCCCCGAACGTCGACATGCTGCTGTCCGGCCACGTGCACCTGTGGGAGCAGGTCAGTTTCTCCTCGGATCATCCGACGCAGTTCGTCAGCGGCTTCGCGGGCACGGCGGAAGACATCGTACCGCTGCCGGCGAAGGTCGCGCCCGGCACCTCGCCGGCGCCCGGCGCCATGGTCGAGGCCATGAGTTCATGGATCGACGGCTTTGGCTTCATGACGATGGAAAGGCGCGGCGCGGACCGCTGGGACGTGGTGGTCCACGACCGCGACGGCCGTGAGCGGAATACTTGCACGGTGGAAGGACGGCATTCGCGCTGCGCACTGCCGCAGGTGCCGCGCGCCGCGGAAAAATGAAAAGAGCGGTAAAAAAAGCGACTCAGCCAAATATATTTGACCAAATGTGGTTGCCTTCAATACACAACCTCTGTTACAATTTATCTTGTGAGCGGGGCGGCTGGAGCTGATTTAGTCCGTCTTCGTGATCAGCGATGAGGATACTTTGTATCTATTCGGCTCCCGGTCCGTCCGGGAGCTTTTTTTCTTGGCTTTTCGAAATTTACATTTGCGACAGCATCACGCCCGCGCTGGTTTCGTCGGCTTCCAGCACGGCGATCAGCTTGGCGAGGTCCTGCTCCAGGCGCTCCAGGGTGGCGGGGTCGAGACTCGACAGGGCATCCGGCAGGACGCCGGCGAAAGGCAGCGGGGCGCTGCGCAACACCGCTTCGCCCGGCGCGGCAATGCGCAAGGCCACGCTGCGCCGGTCCATGCCTTCGCGCGCCGCCGTGACCAGGCCGCGCTCCGTAAGACTCTTGATCAGGTTGCTGGCGGTAGACTGGTGGATATCAAGCTCGCGCGACAGCTCGGTCACGCCGATGCCGGGCCGGCGTTCGATCACGGACAGTGCCCACAACTGGGCGCCGCCGACGCCGGCTTCGCGCTCGACCTGGCGGAAGTGGCTCTTGACGGAATTGAAAACCACGCGGAACTGGCGCAGTACGCGGTTCGCGGGGGCGGCGGCCGGCGCCATGTCGGCGGGCTGGGGCGGAAGTGAAGAAGAGGACATATGCGGATGATAACGGATAACACGCGAACTAGCCCAGTGCGGCGATGCGGGGGTGTTGCCAGATGAGAGAACCACGCACACTCAAGCAAGCGGTCAGCCAGGAGCTGGCCGATTGGCGTTTGTGGCTGGCGCGCGCGCTGGTGGTGGCCGCGGCGGTGATCGCGGGCCTGACGGTGGTCGGCTTCACCTGGCTGGCGGAAACCGCCAGCGGCTACTTCACCCTGTTGCGCACGCATATCTGGTGGGCGCCGCTGCTGTGCGCGCCGGCCTGCGCGGCGGCGGTGGTCTGGTGCACGCGGCGCTTCGCGCCGGGCGCCGCCGGCTCCGGCATTCCGCAGGTGATGGCCACGCTGGAAAAGGAAGTCGGCGAGGGCGAGCGCGGCCTGTTCGTCTCGCTGCGCCTGAGCGTCGCCAAGATCCTGCTGACCTCCGCCGGCCTGCTGGGCGGCCTGTCGCTGGGCCGCGAAGGGCCGTCGGTGCAGATCGCCGCCGGCATCATGCTGCAGGTGCGCCGCTTCATGCCCGCCGGCGCGCCGGTCGGGGTCCATGGCCTGCTGGTGGCGGGCGGCGCGGCCGGTATCGCGGCCGCCTTCAACACGCCGCTGGGCGGGGTGATGTTCGCGATCGAGGAACTGGCGCGCTCCCCCGAGCGGCGCAGCAGCGGCCTGATCATCGCGGCGATCGTACTGGCCGGCCTGGTGGCGGTGTCGGCGCACGGCAACGGCGCCTACTTCGGCGTGATCCATGCGCCGGCGCCCGGCCTCGAACTGTTGCTGCCGGGCCTGATGCTGGCGGTGCTGGCGGGCCTCGCCGGCGGCGTGTTCTCGCGCTTGCTGATCGCCTCGCTGTCGGGCCAGTCGCTGGACCCGTTCAGCCGTTTCCGCGCGCGCAAGCCGGTGCTGTTCGCCGGCGCCTGCGGCCTGGCGGTGGCGGTGATCGGGGTCCTCACGAACGGCGCGCCCTTCGGTTCCGGCTACGGCTCGACCAAGGTCATGATCGAAGGCGCCGCGGCGATGCCGCCGATGTATGCGCTGTTCAAGTTCCTGGCCACCTGGCTGACCACCTGGTCCGGCGTACCGGCCGGAATCTTCGCGCCCTCGCTGGCGATCGGCGCCGCGATCGGCAACGACATCGCGCTGCTGCTGTACGGGGTGCAGGCGCCGGCCCTGATCGCGCTCGGCATGGTCGGCTTCCTGTCGGCCGCGACCCAGGCCCCGCTGACCTCCTTCATCATCGTGATGGAGATGGTCGACGGCCACGCCATGGTGCTCAGCCTGATGGCCTGCGCGCTGGTGGCCTACCTGGTGGCGCGCGCGATCAGCCCACCCCTGTACCCGACCCTGGCCGGCTTCCAGCTCGAACGCCTGCCCAAGCGTACCGACGAATAAGCGCGCGCGGGGGCGCATCCTGCTACCATGGGGGATGCCAAACTGGATCGCGCGCCTGGGCCGCATCCGTCCGCGGCCACCCGACATCGCCGCCGTCCTGACTCTGTCGGGCGGCGTTGCGATCGCCATTGCGCTCGCCGGCGGCCTCCACCGGGCGGAACGCGAGCACGCGCATGCGGAGTTCCTGCAGCGCGCCGAAACCCATTACGCCGCGGTCGTGGGCAGTTTCCGGGATGCCCTGGTGGTGCTGCAGTCCAGCAACGCGTTGTTCGAGGCGGTCGGCACGGTCGGGCCGGAGCAGTTCGGCGCCTTCGTGCGTCCCCTGATGCGCAGCCATCCCTATCTCGAGGATATCGTGTTCCATCGCCTGGTGGAGGCGGGCCGGCGCCCGGCCTATGAAGCCGAGCAGGAACGCTTGCATCCGGGCTTCCGCATCCTCGAGCGCGGCGCCGCCGGCCTGGTCACGGCCGGCGCGCGGAGGCGCTACCTGGTGGCCGAGTACATCGAGCCGCGCGCCATTTACCAGGACGTGTTCGGCTACGACGCGCTGTCGTTCGCCCCGCAGGCGCGCGTCTTCGAGCACGCTGTCGACAGAGGCCGGGCGGCGGCCAGCGCGCTGATGCCGCTGCTGAGCAAGCACGGAGAGCGGGGGCACCTGGGCATGGTCCTGATGATGCCGGTCTACCGCGGCGCGGCGATACCGTCCACCACCGAAGTGCGGCGCGCGAGCGTGATTGGCGCAACCTCGGTGGCGGTCGACGTGCGCCGACAGGTGGGCCTCAATCTGGCCGCGGCCAATCTGCTCGAGCGCGCCGGCGTGGCGATCGAGCTCGCCGGGATGGGTGCGGACGGCCTGCATACCGTCTTTCGCTGGGACCGCCTGGACCGGCGCGCGATGCCGGCCTGGCATGGCTGGCTGGGCGAGGAAGTCTTTACAGCCAAGTATCCGTTCGAGCTGGCGGGCCAGCAATGGGTATTGCGCCTGTCCGGCCTGTCGACCGACATGGTGGGCGGCGCCGCGCCGCTGGCGGTGCTGGCCATGGGTTGCCTGCTGAGCGCAGTCCTGGCGGCCTGGGTGCGCGGCCGCTTCCAGCGTGCGGGGCGCATCGAAGCCCTGGTCGAGCGCCGCACCGCCGACCTCGAGCGGGCGCTCGGCCAGATGCGGCTCTACCTGCGCGCGATCGACGCCAGCGCCAACGCGGTGATCCTGGTCGATGCGCGCAAGCCGGGCTTCCCGATCGAATACGTCAACCCGGCCTTCGAGCGCATGCGCGGCTTCAGCGCCGCCGAGGTGGTCGGCGAGCACCTGAGCGAGCTGGCCGAGCAGGAGCCGGACCAAGCCGCGATCGCCGAGCTGCGCCAGTCGATCCGCGACCGGCGCGACGGCCACGCCAGCATGCGCCTGCGCTGCAAGGACGGACGCGAACTGTACGCCGAGGTCTACATCGCCCCCGTGCTCGACGAGAACGGCGAGGCCGGACATTACGTGATCACCCAGTACGACGTCACCATGGCCAAGCGCTACGAGGCCGAGCTGGAAGTGCGGGCGCGCTACGATACCCTGACCGGGCTGGCCAACCGCGTGCTGCTGCAGGACCGCATCGAGGCCGCGATCGCACTGGCCGGCAGCACTGCGATGGTCTGGGTGGCGGCGCTCGACCTCGACCACTTCAAGTACGTCAACGACACCCTCGGGCATAGCGCCGGCGACGAGATGCTGAAGGCGGCGGCGGCGCGGATGCAGCGGGCCGTCGGGCGCGCCGACACGGTGGCGCGCACCGGCGGCGACGAATTCGTGCTGGTGCTGCCCGGGCGCGCCGCCGAGAGCGAGGCCGAGGCCACCGTGCAGGGGGTGCTGCTGGCCCTGGCCGAGCCGCTGCCCCTGCGTGGCCAGGAGCTGGTGATGACCGGCAGCGCCGGGCTCGCGGGCTGGCCTTCGGACGGCGCCGACGCCGCCGCCCTGATCCAGCACGCCGAGGTGGCGATGTACCGCGCCAAGGACCTCGGCCGCAACACGGTGCAGTTCTATACCCCGGCGATGAATGCCCGGGCCCGCGAGCGGATGGCGCTGGAGGGCGCCCTGCGCAGCGCCCTGCAGCACGGCGAGTTCGAGCTCTACTACCAGCCGCAGGTCGACCTGGAAAGCGGTTCGGTGGTCGGGCTGGAGGCGCTGATCCGCTGGCGCCACCCCAGCATGGGCATGGTGCGCCCGGACCGCTTCATCAACCTGGCCGAGGAGACCGGCCTGATCGTGCCGATCGGCGCCTGGGTGCTGCGCACCGCCTGCCGCCAGAACTGCGCCTGGCAGCACGCCGGCTATGGGCCGCTGCGGATGGCGGTCAACCTGTCGGCGCGCCAGTTCGCCGAGCCCGGCCTGGTGCGCGAGATCGCCAGCGTGCTGGAGGACACCGGCCTGGCGCCCACCTGCCTCGAGATCGAGCTGACGGAAAGCCTGGTGATGGAAGACGTCGAGGGTGCGATCCGGACCATGGGCGAGCTCAAGCGCATGGGGGTAAAACTCTCGATCGACGACTTCGGCACCGGCTATTCGAGCCTGTCCTACCTGCGCCGTTTCCCGGTCGACGTGCTGAAGATCGACCGCTCCTTCGTGCGCGACATCGCCAGCTGCGAGGACGATGCGGCGATGGTGGCGGGCATCATCGAACTGGCGCGCGGGCTGCGCATGCGGGTGATCGCCGAAGGCGTCGAGACCGAGGCCCAGCTCGACTACCTGAAGCAGCGCGGCTGCGACGAAGTGCAGGGGCATGTGTATGCACGCGCCGCTTCCGGGGCGGACGTCGAGGCGATGCTGCGCGCCGGACGCCGCGTCGAGCCCCAGGATGCGACCGCGTAAGCATTCGTAATGCGCGGTGGCGTACCGAGTGTTGCCGCGCCCTCGGCTATACTTGCGGCGGGCAAGGATCAGGAGCAGACGGGAACACCACGTGGACGACCATAACAAGAACGAAGAGCAGGGGCAGGAAACCGACAAGCCGATGGGGTATCCGGGACCGGACCGGCGCCGGCCGGGCGCGGCCGCCGAGCGCGCGCGTGCACGCTACGCGCAGGTAAAGGCCGGGCTGATGAAGCGTCCGCCGCTGCAGCGCTGGCTGCTGATAGGTGGGGGCGCACTGGGAATCCTGACGGTGGCGTTCGGCATCTACGTGGCCATGCTGTTCCCGCTGACGCCGGGCATCGAGGACGTGAAGCAGGCGCGCGTCGCGCGTCCGACCGTGGTGCTGTCGGGCGACGGCCGCGAGCTGGCCAGCTTCGAGCAGGGCCTGCAGGAGAAGGTGCCGCTGTCGCAGATCTCGCCGCACGTGATCACCGCCCTGATCGCCACCGAAGACCGCCGCTTCTACGAGCACCACGGGGTCGACTTCACCCGCATCGCCGGCGCCATGCTCGCCAACCTGAAGGGCGACGCCCAGGGAGGCTCGACCATCACCCAGCAGCTCGCGCGCAACATGTTCCGCGACGAGATCGGCAACGCGCGCAACATCAACCGCAAGCTGAAGGAGCTGATCACCGCCTTCAAGATCGAGAACACCTACAGCAAGACGGAAATCCTGGAAGCCTACCTGAACACGGTGCCCTTCCTGTACAACACCTACGGCATCGAGATGGCGGCGCGCACCTATTTCGACAAGTCGGCGTCGCAGCTCAGCGAAACCGAGGCCGCCACCCTGGTCGGCATGCTGAAGGGCACCGCCTATTACAACCCGGTCACGAACCCCGAGCGGTCGAAGGCGCGCCGCAACGTGGTGCTGGCGCAGATGCTGAAGGCCGGCGCCTTCGACGAAAAGCGCTACGAACAGCTGGTCAAGCGCCCGCTGAAGGTGCGTTTCACGCGCCAGGCCGAGCGCACCGGCAAGGACGACCACTTCACGGCCTATGTGCGCAAGTGGCTGGTCGACTGGGCCGAGAAGAACGACGTCAACCTGGAGCAGGACGGGCTGGTGGTGCAGACCACGCTCGACTACGACCTGCAGCAGGCGGCCCTGCGCGCCGTCGAGCGCCAGGCCGACGCCCTGCAGGCCATCGCCGACGTCGACTGGGCCCATTCCTGGCCGGTCAACTCGACCTCGACCCAGACCTACGCCGACATGCGCGAGGGCGTCAATCCCTTCGAGTACTTCTGGCAGTCGCACGGCGAACTCCTCGATGCCTTCGTGCGCGAGTCCGGCGAGTACAAGCACGCCGTGGACGGCGGCGAGGCCCCGGCGGCGGCGCTGAAGCGCCTGCGCGGCGACCGCGACTTCATGCGCCAGCTGAAGAATGCCAAGGCGCGCCTGCAGGCCGGCTTCGTGGCTATGGACCCGAGCACCGGCGAGGTCAAGGCCTGGGTCGGCAGTCGCAACTTCCAGCGCGAACAGTTCGATCACGTGGCCCAGGCCTCGCGCCAGCCGGGCTCCACCTTCAAGCCGATCGTCTACGCGGCCGCGCTGGAGAGCGGGCTGACGCCGGACCACCCCTACCTGGATGCGGTGACGACGATCCGCGACCCGAACGGCACGACCTGGCGCCCGACCGACAACAGCGGCACCACCGGCCGCCGCCTGACCATGCGCGACGGCCTGGTGTTTTCGAAGAACACGATCACGGCCCAGGTGATGCAGGACGTGGGCGTGAAGCCGATCGTCAAGCTGGCCCAGGACATGGGCATCCGTTCCAGCAAGCTGGCGGCCGTGCCCTCGATCGCGCTCGGCACCAGCCCGGTGACCCTGCTGGAAATGGTCAGCGCCTACTCGACCATCGCGGCCCAGGGCGAATACCGGCCTCCGGTGTTCGTGCGCCGGATCACCGACCGCGACGGCAAGGTGGTCGCCGACTTTTCAAGCCAGACCCCGCAGCGGGTGCTCTCGCAAGGCTCGGCCGACACCCTGATCGACATGATGCGCGGGGTGGTCAACCGCGGCACCGGCACCGCCGTGCGCAGCCGCTTCGGCATCAGCGGCGACGTCGCCGGCAAGACCGGCACCACCCAGAACAACGCCGACGGCTGGTTCATCATGATCCACCCGAACCTGGTGGCCGGCGCCTGGGTGGGCTTCAACGACAATCGTGTGACGATGCGTTCGAACTACTGGGGCCAGGGCGGCCACAGCGCGATCCTGCTGGTGGGCGACTTCTTCAAGACCGCGCTCGACAGCGGCAAGGTCCCGGCCGACGCGCAATTCCCGGGCTACCGCAAGCCGGAACCGGTGCGCCATGTGGAGCCGGAGGAAGACATGGATGAGGGCAACGACATGCAGCAGGAAGGCGGCCCGCCGGCCGACCTGCCGCAGCCGCCGCCGAACGATGAGCGGGAGCAGCCGGAGCCGAGGCCGCAGGATACGGGGAACCGGTTCCCGAACGACGCCTAGTCCGTCGTCCCGGCACCTGTTTCCCGCCTGCGCGGGAACGACGGCCTACAGGATCGGCGTCCCGCCCGTCACCGCGATCCGCGCCCCCGACACATAACTCGCCTCGTTCGACGCCAGCATCACATACACCGGCGCCAGCTCGGCCGGCTGGCCGGGCCGTTTCATCGGCGTCTGCTGGCCGAAGCTGGCCACCGCCTCCCGCGGCATGGTCGACGGGATCAGCGGGGTCCAGATCGGGCCCGGCGCCACCGAGTTCACGCGAATGCCCTTGTCGGCCAGCAGCTGCGCCAGCCCGGCCGTGAAATTGGCGATCGCGCCCTTGGTGGTGGCATAGGCCAGCAGGTTCGGCGAGGGCTTGTCGGAATTGATCGAGGTGGTGTTGATGATCGAGGCGCCCGGCTGCATGTGCTTTACCGCCGCCTTGCAGATATAGAACATGGCGTCGATGTTGACCGCGAAGGTGTGCCGCCATTCCTCGTCGGCGATCTCGTCGATCGACTCGTGGCTCATCTGGTAGGCGGCATTATTCACCAGCACGTCGATGCGGCCGAATTCCTGCACCGCGCGTTCGACCAGGGCGCGGCAGTGGGCCGGGTCGGCCAGGTCGCCCGGCACCAGCACCGCATTGCGGCCGGCTTCCTTCACCAGGCGCTCGGTTTCCTTCGCGTCCTCGTGTTCGTTCAGGTAGGAGATCAGCACGTCGGCGCCTTCGCGCGCGAAGGCGAGGGCGACGGCGCGGCCGATGCCGCTGTCGGCGCCGGTGATCAGGGCCTTCTTGTCGGCCAGCCTGCCGTGACCGACGTAGCTGGATTCGCCGTGGTCGGCCTTGGGCGTCAGCAGGGCCTCGGTGCCGGGCGGCGTCTGGCGCGGGGTCTGCTCCTGGGCTTTTTGTTGACTCAGTTGCTGCGACTGCTGCTGCGATTTCTGTTGCGACATGGGACCTCCATCTAAAGCGTGGGCCTGCGATTCTATGCCGGCCCAGGCCGGGGCGTCGCCGGTATGCCGCCCGGCAAAGCCGCGATGGCAGCTCAGGGCGTGAACCTTGCCTGCGCCTTGCCGCGGCCGTCCGGACGCTTGGCGTCGGGTGAGTCGTTGGCTGCCTGTTCGGCCGCCGGCGCCTCGCTCAGGACCAGCTGCTGGGCGCGCGGCGCGGTCGAGACACCGAGCTCGCGGCACATCGCCATCGCCTCCAGCAGGACCTGCTGCTGGGTCTTCAGGAACAGGCCGTAGTCGGCGTCGGCAAGCTTGTAGACGATGTCGTACTCGATGAAGTTCTGGTCGAGGGCGGTCAGGTTGACGTGGTCCAGCGTCACTTTTTCCTTGCCCTCGATGATCTTCGACAGCCGGGGCGGAATCTGCGCCGCGAGTTCCGGCGGCGTGGCCGGGTTGATGCGCAGGTTGAACTGCACGCGCCGCGTGTTCATGCGCTTGAAGTTGTGCACGACCTTGCGCAGCAGCTCGGCGTTGGCGATCACGATCTGTTCGCCGGACAGGGCGCGGATGCGCGTCGTCTTCAGGCCCACGTGCTCGATGGTGCCGGAGAATTCCGGCACCGACACCGAGTCGCCGACCTCGAAGGGCTTGTCGATCGCGATCGACAGCGAGGCGAACAGGTCGCCGAGGATGTTCTGCACCGCGAGCGCCACCGCCACGCCGCCGATGCCCAGGCTGGCCACGAAGGTTGTGACGTTGATGCCGAGATTCGCCAGCATCGCCAGCAGGAACACGGTCCAGACGCTCCATTGCAGGGCCCAGATCATCAGCGTGTGCGCCACCGTGACCTGCTCGTTCTCCTTGTTCTTGCCGTGGATGCGGAAATAGCGCCGCGCCGTCACGCCGATCGCGCGGTGCAGCCAGACCGCGAGCTGGGCCCCGAGGGTGATGAACCACAGGTGGCCGATGCGCTGGTTCCAGGGAGGCGCGAGCTCGAGGACCGAGGCGCCGATCAGCAGCGAGGTCGCCAGCACCGCCAGGTTGCTGGTGCGCGCCAGCGTGTGCAGCAGCACGTCGACGATCGGCCGCTGGGCCGCTTCGCCGGTCAGCTTGCCGAGGCGGCGGCGGAACATCATCACCGCGCCGTGGATGAGGAAGAAGCTGATCACCGCCGCGCCGAGCGCGAAGGCGGCGTTGGTCCAGCTGATGTCGAGGGATGTGAAATAGCCGCGGATGTTCATCGGGCTCCTGTCGATGTCGGGGGTGCAGCGGAACGGCGCCGGGCGCCGGGGACGGCGGGCCTGCGCAAGCGGGTGGACGCAGGGGCGCCCATCCGCTTGCACACGCCGCTTGAAGCAGATGCGCCTGCGGCGGCGCTGCCGTCAATACGGGATCAGTGCCGGATCAGTGCTTCGTACGCAGGTGCTGGCGGACGGCTTCGGCGCTGTTGCCGGCCTGTTTCACGGCCTGCGCCAGTTCTTCCTCGGACACGCCGAGCGCCTTGGTCCAGTACTGGATTTCATGTTTTTCGTGCAGGTTGATGCGGGCGCGGTCCTGTGCGCCGCGGTCTTGCAGGTTGTCGGACATGATGGGCTCCTTTCTCAACGAGTTTTCAGGATGCCACCGGCCACGGCCGTATTCCGTTCGCTGCCTCACTTTATGTAACTAGTTTTCTCATGAAAAAAGTTCCCATGCGTCAGCAATAGGCTTTGAGCACGATCAGGAAACCCGGCAATACCCGTCCTGATCGGCGAGCCCGGCAGTAGGATCGAAGCAGAATCTGCACCAAGTTGGTGCAAATCGGCAACTTTCCCACTTCCGGAGGCGCCATGAAGCATCGTCATCTTCTTCCCACCCGCAGGACCGCGCTGGCCCTTGCAGTCACGGCCTTCCTGGTGTCCGCCTGCCAGATGCATGGCGGCGGCCGGGTCGACCAATTGAACGACTTGCGCGGGCCGACCCAGGACCTTCGCGTCGAGCTGCGCGAAGGCACGAATATGGCGGCCTTCCCCTCGCCGGACGGCAAGCGCATCGTGTTCTCGAACCAGGGCGCGCTGTGGGTGATGCCGGCCGCCGGCGGCGCTGCCACCCGGATCACCGACTGGCACCTGGAGCCGACCGCGCCGGTGTGGTCGCCGGACGGCAAGCGCATCGCCTTCCAGAACTATGCCCCGGAAGCCAACTACCACATCTGGACCATCGATCCCGACGGCCGCCGTCCCGAAGAGCTGACCACCGGCCCGAACGACGACCGCGAGCCGGCCTGGACCCCGGACGGTAGCGCCCTGGTGTTCTCGTCCGACCGCAGCAACGACGGCCAGTACAAGATCTGGAGCGTGCCGGCCGACGGCGGCCCGCCGACCCGGCTCACCGCCGGCCCCGGCGCCGAGAGCAATCCGGTGGTGTCGCCGGACGGCCGCACCCTGGCTTACGTGGACGGCCCGAACGTGGTGACCAAACCTTTCGACAGCCGCACGCCCACCATCGTCGCCCCGGGCACGGCGCCGGCCTGGGTGCCGGACGGCAGCGGCCTGGTCTACCAGAACGCCGACCGCCAGCTGGTCCTGCGCGGCGCCCAGCTCACCAGCGGCGAAGATATCTTCCCCTTCCCGGTGCGCTTCCTCCCGGACGGACGCTTCCTGTACACCGCCGATGGCCACATCCGCGTGCGCGACGCCGCCGGCGGCGCGCAAGGCGACATCCCTTTCCGCGCCGAGCTGCTGCTGCGGCGTCCGGTGTTTTCGCATCCGAAGGACCGCCAGTTCGACAATTTCGGCCAGCGGCGGGTGGCCGGCATCAGCGCGCCGGTACTGTCGCCGGACGGCCGCAGCATCGCCTTCGTGGCCCTGAACGACGTCTGGGTGATGCGGATCGGCGATGCGCCGCGCCGCCTCACCGACGACCAGGACCGCGACATCAGCCCGCAATGGACGGCCGACGGCAAGGCCGTCTATTTCTCGACCGAGCGCGGGAATGCCGGCCAGCTCGCGGTCGACCAGGTCGACGTCGCCACCGGCGCGCGCACCCGCCTGGCCGCGATCCCGGGCCGTTCGATGGCGCTGCCGAAGCTGTCGCCGGACGGCCGCAGCATCGCCTACATCACCCTGTCCGGCCAGCTCGAGATCTGGAACCGCGCCACCAGCACCTTCCGCGTCGTCGCGCCGGCAGTCGGCAGCCAGGTCAGCACCCCGCAATGGCTGGCGGACGGGCGCCACATCCTGCTGGTGGACAACGAGCGCATCAACAACCGCTTCCGCGAGGGCTACAACAAGCTGCGTGTGATCGACCTGGCGACCGGGCAGGGGAGCTTCCATGCGGTGGCGCCGGCGCCGCGCCAGATCTCGGAACGCGACGAAGGCGCGGCGGTGCTGTCGCCGGACGGCACCAGGGTCGCCTTCATCATGGACTCCCTGCTGCACCTGATGCCGCTGAACCCGGACGGTTCGCCGGCCGGCCCTGCGCGGCTGCTGGGCAGCGAACCGGCCGACCTGCCTTCCTGGGGCGGCAACGACATGCTGATGGTCAAGTCCGCCAACCGGATCCGCGTGATCGACGCCGACGGCAGCCATGCGCGCGACGTCGACGTCAAGCTCCAGTGGCGGCAGGCGGCGCCGGAGGGCTCGACCCTGATCCGCGCCGGCGCCCTCTGGGACGGCCTCGCCCCGACCCTGCGCTATGACGTCGATATCCTGGTGCAGAAGAACCGGATCGCCTGGATCCGCCCGCACACGGCCGGTTCGGCGTCGCAGGCCGAGCGCTTCATCGACGCCAGCGGCCTGACCGTGATGCCGGGCCTGATCGAGACCCACATCCATCCGCTGACCCTGTACCAGGGCGGGCCGCGCCTGTTCGTCTCGCCGCCGCTGTGGGAGGGCAACCGCCTGTTCTACCACTTCGCGCGCAGCTTGCGCACCCCGGCCGTGGCCGATGTCGAGATCGCCAAGGCCAAGGCCATGGATGCCGACTTCCTGAAGGCCTATGTGCGCGCGCCGATCCCGGTCATGAGCCGCATCGCGCAGGGCGCCCTCGACCTCGGCGTGCCGAGCGGGACCCACCCGATCGAGCCGGGCGCCGCCACCGGCATCGCCGGCACGACCCACCTGAGCGCAACCCAGCGCATGGGCTACAGCTGGTCGAAATCGGCGGTCAAGGCGATCACCTACCAGGACGCCTACGACACCTACGGCAAGGGCAGCTTCCGCCTGATCGACACGCTGTTCTCGGCGGCCGCGCTGGCGGGGCTGGACCCGGGCATCGTCACCGATCCGCGCTTCATCCTGGTGCCGCCGAACTTCGTGGCCGGCCTGCAGAACGCCACGCCGCCGACGCCCGCGCAGCTCGGCACCATCATCAATGACGCCACCCAGCAGGCGAAAGTGGTGGCGGCAGGGGGGCTGGTGGCGAACGGCACCGACTCGCCGCTGGTGGTGCCCGGCATCCAGCTGCACCTGAACCTGCGCGCCGCCGGACTTGTCCTCGGCAATTACACGGCGTTGCAGACGGTGACCATCAACGCGGCGAAGATGGCGCTGGTCGACCGCGACCTCGGTTCGGTGGAGCCGGGCAAGCTGGCCGACCTGATCGTGGTGCGCGGCAATCCACTGTCCGACCTGCGCGCCGCCGCCAACGTGGAAGTGGTCATGAAGAACGGCCGGGCGTACACGCTGGCCGAGATCCTGGCGCCGTTCAGCACCCCGGCGGCGCCGGCGGCCCGCCGCGATGCGGTGGCCGCCTACCAGGCGCGCTGCCGCAGCCACCCGGCCGAGTGCGCGGAAGACGGCCAGCATGCCGATTGAAGAGCGTTGGTAGCCGGGCCCGGTGTGAGGCGCCGGACCTGGTTGATGCCCGCGGCCATGCGGTCGCGGGTTTTTTTACCAAAGTACTTTGCAACTAACCGACGCGGGCCCGAAACCGAACCAAAACCCGGCCAGCAGGGCAGACGCCCGCCGCAGACCTCGCCGTCGGCAGGCATTTGAGGTACGCTACTGTCATTCGTTCAATTAGGAGAAACACATGACCCAGCCCTATGAAACCGCGCAGCCGGAGCGCAGCGCGGTCGACGCGATGCCCGGCGTGGTGGCCGTCGACTTCGGCACCAACTGGTGCGGTTACTGCAAGGCGGCGGAACACCATATCGAGGAAGCGCTGAAGGACTTTCCCGCCGTGCGCCACCTGAAAGCCGAGGATGGCCCGGGGCGTCCGCTGGGCCGTTCCTTCCGCGTCAAGCTGTGGCCGACCGTGGTCGTGATGAAGGATGGCCAGGAAGTCGCGCGGGTGGTGCGCCCGGCCGACGCGCAGGAACTGAAGGACGCGCTGAATGCGGCAACCGGGCAGGCAGGCGCCGCATGAGCGCAGTCGAACCGCAAGCCACGCGCACCGCCATGAACCGTCCGGCGACCGTACTGTTCGCCAGCCTGATCGGCACCACCATCGAATTCTACGACTTCTACATCTACGCCACTGCCGCCGTGCTGGTGTTCCCGAAGCTGTTCTTTCCGGCCGGCGACGCCGCGGCGGCAACCCTGCAGTCGCTGGCGACCTTCGCGATCGCCTTCTTCGCACGGCCGGTGGGGTCGGCCGTGTTCGGGCACTTCGGCGACCGCATCGGCCGCAAGGCGACGCTGGTCGCGGCGCTGCTGACCATGGGCCTGTCGACCGTGGTGATCGGCCTGCTGCCGACCTATGCCACGATCGGCACCGCGGCGCCGCTGCTGCTGGCGCTGTGCCGTTTCGGCCAGGGCCTGGGCCTGGGCGGCGAGTGGGGCGGGGCGGTGCTGCTCGCCACCGAGAATGCGCCGCCGGGCAAGCGCGCCTGGTACGGCATGTTCCCGCAGCTGGGCGCGCCGATCGGCTTCTTCCTGTCCGGCTCCACTTTCCTGGTGTTGTCGCAGACCCTGTCGGACGCCGATTTCTTCAGCTACGGCTGGCGCATTCCCTTCCTGGCCAGCGCGCTGCTGGTCCTGATCGGCCTCTACGTGCGCCTGAAGATCACCGAAACGCCCGATTTCCAGAAGGTCCTGGAACGCAACGAACGCGTGCGCCTGCCGGTCGCCACCGTGTTCAAGTCGCATACGGGGCCGCTGGTGCTGGGCACCCTTGCCGCGCTGTCGACCTTCGTGATCTTCTACCTGATGTCGGTGTTCGCCCTGAGCTGGGGCACCACGGCCCTGCATTACTCGCGCCAGCAATTCCTGCTGCTGCAGCTGTTCGCGATCCTGTTCTTCGGGCTGACGATCCCGGTGGCGGCGGTGCTGGCCGACCGCATCGACCGGCGCCGGGTGATGATCGGGGTATCGGCGGCGATCGCGGTGTTCGGGCTGGCCTTCGGGCCGATGTTCGGCTCCGGTTCGCTCGCCATGGTGACCTTGTTCATGGTGCTGGGCCAGTGCCTGATCGGCATGACCTACGGGCCGCTGGGCACGCTGCTGTCGGAGATGTTCCCGCCGGAGGTGCGCTACACGGGCGCGTCGCTGACCTTCAACCTGGCCGGCATCCTGGGCGCCTCGCTGGCGCCGTATGCGGCCACCTGGCTGGCGACCAACCACGGCCTGTCGACCGTGGGCTGGTACCTCAGCGCCGCGGCGTTGATCAGCCTGGTGGCGCTGCTGCCGGTGCGTAGCGCACGCGCCGACTGAGTGCGCTGATCAGAAGGAATAAACCAGGGTCAGCGAGGTCTGGGTGTCGGTGTTCTTCTTGTCTTCCGGCACCTTGCTGTCGCTGCGTGCACTGAAGGCAGCCTTCATCTGCATGGTCCCGTTGATCTTGGTGCTCAGCGCGGTTTCCGCCACCGTGTGCACGTTGGTGGTGCCGCGTTCGACGCTGACGGTCTGGCTGAACGCGGCCGACGGGCTGACTTTCCAGCGCAGCTGGGCGGCGCCGTGCACCGTCATGCCGGAATCCTGCTCGCCGGTCGCGCTCTCGCCGTGGAAATAGCCGGGGCCGATCTCGACGTCGACGGATTTGTCCTCGCGCTTCAGCAACTGGGTGCCGTAACCGACAGCCAGGGTCGAGTAGCGGGTGTAGGCGCCGAATTTATCGTTTACGTGCGAGCCCAGCACGAAGGCGCGGTTGCCGTCTTCGAGCAGCTTGAAGGCCGCCTTGGCCGCCACCTGCCAGCGCTCGGCCGAGCGGGTACGGGTGCGCGTGCCGTCGGCGTTGGCGATTTCGTCCTCCTTGAAGAAGCCGCTGAAGACGTATTCGTTGCTCCAGTTGCTCATTTCGTGGCGCGCGTCGATCTTGCCGGTGATCGAGGTGCCGGTGGTGTTGCCGGAGGTCGAGATCGCGCCCAGTTCGGCGGAGGTAAACCAGTTGCTGCCTTCCGGAATGGCGGTGGTCGGCGCTTGCGTGAAGTAAGTGGACGACGGCGCCGCATCGGCGAAGTCGTCGGGCGCGGCGATGGCGGCGCCGCTTGCGCCGGCCAGTGCCAGCGCCCAGAGCATCAGAGATTTCATGAGCATCCCATGGTTCATTGGATGGCCCGACATTGTAAAGCAAAGGCAGGCTTCAACCTACCTGCCGCAACATTTTTCCCACGAAATTGCGAAGAAAAGATGAGGTAACTGTTAATTCTTGATGCATTGTATTTGCAATTCATGCTTCCGAGCGCCTAAAATAGCCCGGTTTGCCGACATACCGGCATGTATGTATGAGCTAAGGAATGGCATTGATCAGGCTAGTCATCGCCGACGACCATGAACTCATCCGCGAGGGCGTCAAGAAGATCGTGCGCCACTGCGCCGACCTGAAAGTGGTGGGCGAGGCGGGCGACCTGCAGCAGGCGATCGCGCTGGTGGCCCAGGTTCGGCCGGACGTGGTGGTGCTGGACGTGAGCCTGCCCGACTACGACGGCCTCGACGGCCTGGTGGAACTGCGCCGCCACTTTCCCGCGCTGCGCGTGGTCATGCTGAGCATGCACCCCGAAGAACGATACGCACTCGCGGCCCTGCGCGCTGGCGCTTTCGGTTATGTGTCGAAGAATACCGCCACGGCGGAACTGGTGCAGGCCCTGCGCCAGGCGGCCACCGGCGCGCCCTGGATCGGTCCGCGGGTCGCCGAACTGCTGGCGCGGGAAGCCAGCAATCCGCCGGCGGCGGCCCCGCACCGGCTGCTGACGCCGCGCGAGGCCGAGATCGTGGCGCTGATCGGGGCCGGCCTGCAGGTCAAGCAGGTCGCGGCCGAACTCGGCATCACGGTCAGCTCCGTCAACACCTACCGGATCCGCATCTTCCGCAAGCTGGGGCTGTCCTCGAACGCTGCCCTGATCCGGTACGCACTGCGCAACGGGCTCGCAGGATGACACCTTGTCGTTGCTGTATGGCAACACTGTGAACAGGAGCTTGTCATTAAATCTGCGACAGAAAAGCCGTGACCATGACGCACCAGGTGCTCTCCGCGCCCGGTTTTTCCCTATGAGAGCAGGGCTGTCCCCGGGTTTTTTCCGCGGCCCGCAGATCGGTCGTCAATACGAGGCGGCCCCGGCAGGGGCTCCTTCCTCCCCACGTCACAATGTTATAACTTATCTATCTTGCATGGCACCGATGCAAGTATGTTGGCCGCTTGCCAGCGCGGCGGCTATCGGCAGTAGTCCGGATTTCAAGACAACATGACAAGCAAGCGAGAAAGCGGCAACACCGCGGGTACGGTGGACATCCTGATCGTGGAGGACAGCCCGACCCAGGCGCAACATCTGGCGCGCCTGCTGGCAAGCGAACCCGGCTGGCGGGTGCGGATTGCCGGCGACGGCTCGGCCGGCCTGGCGGAAGTGGCGCGGCGGCGCCCGCACCTGATCATCAGCGACATCGCCATGCCCGGCATGGACGGTTTTACCTTGTGCAAGACCCTGAAGGACGATCCGGTGTACGCGAACCTGCCGGTAGTCCTGCTGACCCGGCTGGCCAGCCTGAACGACATCGTCCAGGCGCTCGAATCGGGCGCCGACAGTTTCGTGCGCAAGCCCTACGACGGCGTCCGGCTGCGCGAGCGCCTGCGCCGCATCCTGCAGGATTGCGCGCTGGGTGCGCCCGACCGTCCGCTCGAATTCATGGCCGCCGAACGGCGCCAGATCTACGAGCTGCTGGTCGCCACCCATGCGCAGGCCCTGCGCATGAACGCCGAACTGGCGGACCAGCGCGGCGTGCTGGAGCGCTCGTGCCGCTCGCTGGCGATCCTGCACGGCATGGCGGCCGCCCTCAACGAGGCGGTCGGCGAACAGGCCGTGGCCGAAGCCGCGCTGGCCCATCTGCTGGCGCTGCCCGGCCTGGCCGGGGCCGCGGTCGAGGCGCTCGGCCTGGACGGCGGGCTGCGCCGGCTGGCGGCGCGCAACATGCCGGACGGGCCGGTCGGACTGCCCCTGGTGCGGCTGGCGCTGCATGCCCAGGGCCGCGAGGTCGGCGTCCTGGAACTGATGCCGGTCGGACCGGCGCTGGGCGAGGCCGAACGCTCGCTGATCGACAGCGCCGCCACCCAGCTCGGCTCCGCGCTCGAGCGCGCGCGCCTGTATGCCTGCATGGAAGCGCTGGTGGTCGAGCGCACCGAAGCCCTGCGCTCGGAGCGCAACCGCTTGTCGGCGGTGGTCGACACTGCGGGCGCGCTGGTGCTGCTGGCCGCGCCCAGCGGCCATATCGTGATGTTCAACCGCGCCTGCGAAGAGGCGCTGGGCTGGAAGGCTCTTGATGCGATCGGCCGCCCGTGCTGGGAAGTGGTGCGGCGCGTCGACGACGAGCTGGCGGTGCGGCGCGTGTTCCAGGAACTGGACCACACCTCGTCGCGCTCACGGATCCAGGGCGAGTGGCATACCCGCACCGGCAAGCCGCGCTCGATCATCTGGACCAAGACCCTGCTGCGGCGCGACGACGGCAGCATCGAATACGTGCTCGGCACCGGCATCGACGCCACCGAACTGCGCGGCGCCGAGGAGCGCCTGCGCTACGTCAGCAACTTCGATACCCTGACCGGCCTGCCGAACCGCCTGCTCCTGCGCGACCGCCTGCGCCAGATGAAGGCGCAGGCGCAGGGCGCCGGGCAGGTGCTCGGCTTCATGCTGCTGAGCCTGGGCCGCATGCCGCTGATCCGCGAGGCGCTCGGGCCGGGCGCCGAACAGGCCCTGCTGCAGGAGGCGGCTGCGCGGCTGCGCGGCGCGGCCGGCGCCGATGCCGTCGGCCGCTTCTCCGACAGCACCTTCGCGGTGCTGGCCCTGCGCGCGGTGGCCGAAGACCTGTCCCTGGCCGCGCGCCGCCTGCTGGCCGCGGTCGGGAAGCCCTATACGTGGGGCGATCAGGAGCTGCACCTGGATCCGTCGATCGGCATCGCGGTTTTCCCGAACGACGGCCTGCAATACGAAGTGCTGGTGAGCGGCGCGGAAGCGGCGCTGCGCCAGGGCGCGGACGGGGTCGGCCAGCGCTACGCCTTCTACCGGCCGGAACTGAACCAGGGCGCGAACGACCGCTTCAAGCTCGAGAGCGCGCTGCGCCGGGCGCTGGAGCGCAAGGAACTGGCGCTGCACTACCAGCCCCAGGTCGATCTCGCCAGCGGCCGGATCGTCGGCGCCGAAGCGCTGCTGCGCTGGCGCCATCCGCAGCTGGGCATGGTGTCGCCGGGCGTGTTCATTCCGCTGGCCGAAGAGACCGGCCTGATCCTGCCGATCGGCGACTGGGTGCTGAGCGAGGCCTGCTGCCAACAGCGGCAATGGCGCGACGAGGGGCTGCCGCTGGTGCCGGTGTCGGTCAACCTGTCGGCCCACCAGTTCAACGACCGCATCGTCGCCACCGTCGCGCGCGTGCTGGACGAGTGCGGGATCGAGCCGCAGCTGCTGGAACTCGAGCTGACCGAAAGCGCGTCGATGGCGGATGCGAACAAGAGCTGCGCGCTGCTGGCCCAGCTGAAGAACATGGGCATCCGCCTGTCGATCGACGATTTCGGCACCGGTTTCTCGAACCTGAATTACCTGAAGCGCTTCCCGGTCGACAAGCTGAAGCTGGACCAGTCCTTCGTCGCGGATATCCTGAACGGCGGCGACGACGTCGCCATCTCGCAGGCGGTGATCGCGATGGCGCACGGCTTGCGCCTGACGGTGGTGGCGGAGGGAGTGGAGACGGCGGGCCAGCTGGCCGTGCTGGCCGAGCATGGCTGCGACATGATGCAGGGGTATTACTTCAGCCGGCCGCTGGCGGCCGAGGACTTCGGGCGCATGCTGCGCGACGGCGTCACGCTCGACCTGGCGCCGCTGCGGCAGCGCCAGGCCGAAGCGTCAATCGAAACGCATCACGTGCCGATGTAGACGATCTTGAACGCGAACAGCGCGGCGATCACCCACACGATCGGCGCGACCTGGCGTGCGCGGCCGGTGGTCAGCTTCAGCACCGCGTAGGTGATAAAGCCGAAGGCGATGCCCTCGGCGATCGAGTACGTGAACGGGATCGTCAGCGCCGTGATCGCGGCGGGAATCGCCTCGGTGGTGTCGCCCCATTCGATGTCGCCGAGGTCGCGCAGCATCAGGCAGGCGACGAACAGCAGCGCCGGTGCGGTAGCGTAGGGCGGCACCACGCCGGCCAGCGGCGCGATGAACAGGCAGGCCAGGAACAGCACGGCCACGGTGAGGGCGGTCAGGCCGGTGCGGCCGCCGGCCTGGACGCCGGAAGCCGATTCGATATAGGCCGTGGTGCTGGAGGTGCCGAGGGCGGCGCCGGCGACGATCGCGGCGCTGTCGGCCAGCAGGGCCTTGTTCAGGCGTTCCATCTTGCCTTCGACCAGCAGGCCGGCGCGGCTGGCCACGCCCATCAGGGTGCCGGTGGCGTCGAACAGTTCGACCAGGAAGAACACCAGAATCACGTTCAGGATGCCGACCGCCAGCGCGCCGGGGACGTCCAGTTTCAGGAAGGTCGGGGCCAGCGAGGGCGGGGCGGAGACCACGTGGTGGAATTCATTCCCGCCGAAGAAGAAGCTCAGCACCGTCACCGCGATGATGCCGATCAGGATCGCGCCGCGCACGCGCAGGCGGTCCAGGGTCACGATCAGCAGGAAACCGATCATGGCCATGATGGCGCCGCCCTGGTGCAGGTCGCCGACCTTGACCAGGGTCGGTTCGCTGGCCACCACGATGCCGGCGTTCTTCAGCGCGATCAGGGCCAGGAACATGCCCAGGCCGACCGTGATCGCCACCCGCAGCGAGCGCGGAATGCCGTTCACGATCATCGCGCGCAGGCCGAACACCGAGACCAGGATGAACAGGCAGCCGGACACGAACACCGCGCCCAGCGCGGCCTGCCAGGGCACCTTCATGCCGATTACCACGGCGTAGGCGAAATAGGCGTTCAGGCCCATCCCAGGGGCCATGGCGATCGGATAGTTGGCATACAGGCCCATCACCGCGCTGCCGAGCGCCGCGACCAGGCAGGTGGCGACGAACACGGCCTCCTTCGGCATCCCGGCGTCGCCGAGGATCGAGGGATTCACGAAAATGATGTAGGCCATCGTCAGGAAGGTGGTCAGACCGGCCAGTATTTCGGTGCGGGCATCGCTGCCGCTTTGCCGGAGGTGGAAAAGGCGTTCGAGCATGTTGTTTTTGTAAGTCAGGGTTGGGATGGTCGAAGCATAACAATCTGTCGGGAAATGAGCTACTTCTTTGTGGCGCGGCCGATTTGATAACATGGGGCCTTGTTCACTCTTTACGATTGCCGCCATGCCAAAAAACAAGCGCCCAGCTCCCCGCAAACCCGCAAAACCTGCGGCGGAGCCCGACCACGAGGCGCTGGCCCAGAACCTGGTCGATCTCGCCCTCGACATCGTGGAGACCGACCCCGAGGACTTGCAGGCCGCCGCCAGGAAGCCCCAGCTTGAACAGGATCTGCTGACCCTGATCCGCCGCGCGCTGCGCCGCCAGCATGACGAAATCCTGTACGGCGCCATCGAGGCCGCGCGCTACACCGACCCCGAATGCTGCCGCTACCTGCAGGAACAGGTCGAGGAAGAAGCCGCGACCCTGCGCCTGCGCGACCAGGATGGGGATGGCGCCGAACTCGAGATCGATGCCTTCATGATCCCGATGTTCGTGAGCAGCACCGGGGGCCTGAATCCCGCCGAGGTGTTCCAGGACGATGCCGCCTTCGAGGAGCTGAGCGACAGCTTCCGCCACACCGGCCTGGCCAGCGCCGACAGCCGCGTGGTGCTGGTGCGCTACCTGTACGACCTCGACGAGGTCGACCACGTCGGCTACAGCGGCCTGCAGCAGATGCTGAAGGAAGCTGCGGCGTCGATGCGCAGCAAGAAGCTGGTGGCGGCGCCCGCCATCGAAGCCAGCATGCGCGGCTGGCATGCCAGCGGCTACGGCCCGGACGACGAGGCGATGGAGCTGCGCTTCCTGCTCGGCTTTTCGCTCAAGCATGCCGACGATCCTTTCTACAAGGTGCCAAAGGACGAGGCGGCGGCCGACGCCTATTTCGAAGGCCGCATGGCGCGCTACCGCATGTGGGCCGGCAGCATCGCGCCGCTGCTGGCGCGCTGCCTGTCGCCGAACCCGGCCAAAATCGAACTGAATTTCCTGTACCAGGACCTGTTCTACGGCGCCAAGGAGCAGGGTGTGTCCGAACTGGCGATGCTGGCCACGCTGGCCGAGGTCAACGGCCGTATCGACGACCTGGATCTCGAGCCGGAACGCCTCAAGGCGGTGGTGGCGCCGGTCGACCTCGGCACCCACGCGGCGCTGCGCACCAACCTCTACCCGCTGGCCGGCGGCGCCCCGCTGGCAACGATCGACAAACCGCTCGACCTGGCCGCCGACCTCGAATCCGAGGTGGAAGACCTGTGCGACGGGCTGAGCACGATCGGACTGGACGGCATCCTGCTCGCGCGCGGCTTCGACGAGGGCGGACAGCCGGAGGGCGCGGAGGCTTACCTGAGCGACTGATGGTGCCTCGCCCGGACCAGCTGCCGGAAGGTCGTTCCCGCCCGCGTGGGAACGACCGTGTTTACGCAGCCAACGCGTTCAGGCGTCAATTCCTCCCACGTAAACACACTTTCTTCCCGCTTCCGTTCTCCACTTAACACCCCGCGCACGCTTGAGCGCACGATGCATTTTCGTAGTGTTTTTTCTTGAATAATCGTAGGACTAAACCTACATTTTTAACCAAGAGTCACATTTTCCCTAGGGCGCAAATGTGTTCCGCGTCCAATTTCATTACCCGTTGTTAATATTGCAAGTGGTAAATGAAAATCTTGAGAATTTTGCATGTTACGATTCTCGGGTCCGGCACGTTGATTCCTGGTGCATGCGACCGCATCCCCAGTGAATCCGCCCGGTTGAATCCCAGATCAACTAGAACGCCCCAAGGCGAAAGGAACTTGAAAAATGCCAACCCTTATCGTGTTTTGCCACCTGCGTTGGGACTTTGTCTTTCAGCGTCCCCAGCACCTGATGACCCGCATGGCCAAACACTACCGAATCCTGATCGTCGAGGAACCGGTGTACCAAGAAGGGCAGGCGCACCTGAAGAAGACGGCCGTGGCGCCGAACATCACCGTGTGCCAGCCGCATACCCCGATCCATGCGCCGGGCTTCCATGACGACCAGATCCCGACCCTGCAGACCCTGCTGGCCGACCTCGTGCCCGAAGGCGAGAAGCCGGTCGTCTGGTTCTACACCCCGATGGCCCTGCCGCTGCTGCAAAGCTTCGAACCCTCGCTGGTCGTCTACGACTGCATGGACGAGCTGGCCGCGTTCAAGAACCCGCCGAAGCAACTGGTGCAGCGTGAAAGCGCACTGCTGAACATCGCCGACCTGTGCTTCACCGGCGGTCCGAGCCTGTACAACTCGAAGAAGGATCGCCACGCCAACGCCCACTGCTTCTCGAGCAGCGTCGACGCGCAGCACTTCCAGCAGGCGCGCGACCCGTCGCACAGCCACCCGGACCAGGCCGGCATCCCGGGTCCGCGCCTGGGCTTCTACGGCGTGATCGACGAGCGCTTCGACATCGACCTGATCCGTGAAGTCGCCGCCGCCCGTCCGGAATGGCAGATCGTGCTGGTCGGCCCGGTCGTGAAGATCGATCCGGCGCACCTGCCGAAGGCCGCCAACATCCACTACATGGGCCAGCGCACCTATGAAGAGCTGCCGCAGTTCCTGGCCGGCTGGGACGTCTGCCTGCTGCCGTTCGCACTGAACGAGTCGACCAAGTTCATCAGCCCGACCAAGGTGCTGGAGTACATGGCCGCGGAACTGCCGTCGGTCAGCACCCCGATCACCGACGTCAAGGTGCCCTACGGCGACGTGGTCGCGATCGCCGAGACGCCGGCCGAGTTCATCGCCGCCTGCGAGCGCATGCTGGACGCGAGCCCGGAACAGAAGCTCGCGCTGGCCGAGCGCATGCGCGCGGTCGTGGCCAACACCTCGTGGGACAAGACCGCCAATGCGATGCACCAGCTGATCCAGACGACCGAGCCGGGCAACCGCGCCCAGCGCCTGAGCGCCGATGCCTCCAACATCGCCGATATCGCCGAAGCCGGCGCCGGCAAGGTCAGCCCGCTGCCGCTCAGCGCTGCGCACAAGCAGGCCGCGCAGAACGTCGCCATCGACGCGCAGCCGGTCAAGGCCCAGGCCGCCGAATAAGCGCGCCGGTACCCGGAAAAATCCGCCCCGCAGCAATGCGTGGGCGGATTTTTGTTTTTATGGCAAAATTACGGGATGAGTATCCTGCACCGTCTGCCTTACGAGTGGCTGATCGGCCTGCGCTACACCCGCGCCGCCAAGCGCGCCAGCCGCAACCGCTTCCTGTCCTTCATTTCCCTGATCTCCGTGGCCGGTATCGCCCTCGGGGTCGCTGCCCTGATCGTCGTCCTGTCCGTGATGAACGGCTTCGAGAAGGAGGTCACCGCGCGCATGCTCTCGGTGCTGGCCCACGTCGAGGTACTGGCCGCCGACGGCGCCATGCCCGAGTGGCGCACGGTCGAACGGCAGGCGCTGCAGAATCCCGAAGTCAAGGCCGCCGCGCCCTTCGCCGAACTGCAGGGCATGGTACTGCGCGAAGACAGCATGAAGCCGGTCGTGATCCGCGGCGTGCTGCCCGAGGCCGAACTCAAGGTGTCGGACATCGCGGGCCAGACCCATGCGCATAACCTTGCGGCGCTGCGCCCGGGCTCGCAGAACGTGGTGCTGGGCAGCGAGCTGGCGCGCGCGCTCGACGTCAAGGCCGGCGACAAGGTGCGCCTGCTGGTGGCCGCATCCGGCCAGCCCGGCCAGCCGGGACAGATCTCGACCCGCCAGCGGGTCTTCACCGTGGCCGACGTCTTCGACTCCGGGAATTACCAGTTCGACTCGGCCCTGGCCTTCGTCCACATCGACGATGCGATCTCCCTGCAGGGCCTGGCGGGACCGTCCGGCGTGCGCCTGCGCCTGGCCGACATGTATGCGGCGCCGCGCGTGGCCGTGGAGCTGGCGCGCGGCATGGACGAACGCTTCCTGCTGCGCGACTGGACCCGCGTGAACTCGACCTGGTTCGCCGCCGTGCAGTCGCAGAAGCGCATGATGTTCGTGATCCTCACCATGATCATCGCGGTGGCCGCATTCAACCTGGTCTCGACCCTGGTGATGACGGTGCGCGACAAGCAGGCCGACATCGCGATCCTCCGTACCCTGGGCGCTTCGCCGCGATCGGTCATGCAGATCTTCGTGATCCAGGGGACCCTGGTCGGGGTGATGGGCGCGCTGCTGGGTGTCGCCCTCGGCGTGCTGGTGGCGCTGAACGTCGGCGTCATCGTGCCGGCCATCGAACACCTGTTCGGCGTGCAGTTCCTGGCCAAGGACATCTACCTGATCAGCGAAGTGCCGAGCGACCTGCAATGGACCGACGTCGGCCGCATCGGCGGCGTGGCGGTGGTGCTGGCCTTCCTGGCCACGCTGTATCCGAGCTGGTCGGCGGCCCGCCTGCAGCCGGCAGCCGCGCTGCGTTACGAATAAGACTCGGGCGACTCGGGCCGCCGCGCAAGCAGTTGCGACAGGCGCTGCAGGCCCGCCTGCAAGCGTCCGCGGTCCTGGATGCTGCCCAGGGAGATCCGGATCGCATTCACGGATGCGCTGCCGGTTGCGAAGGCCTCGGCCGGCGTGACTGCGATGCCTTCGGCCTCGGCTGCACGCGCGAGCTGCGAAGAGCGCCAATAGGCCGGCAGCTCGAGCCACACATGCAGGCTGTCTCCGGCGCCGCGGTAGCGCCCCGCCAAGATATCGCGGGCCATCCGGTGGCGCAGGCGCGCCTCCTTGCGTACGCCTTCCATCAATCCGCCGGCCGATCCGTCGAGGATCCACTGCGTGGCCAGTGCGGCCGTCAGCGGGGCGGCCATCAGTGCGAACGACCTCAGCGCGATCAGGAAACGTTCGCGTTCCTGCGGGTCGCGCAGGAGCACGAAGGCGACTCGCAAGCCGGGCGTCAGGCATTTCGACAGGGTCGAGACGTAGACCACCTGCTGCGGGGCGAAGGTGGCGACCGGCGGGGGCGGAGCGTCGGCAAGTAGCCAGTAGGGATCGTCCTCGACGATGCGTACATTGCGGCGCTTCGCGATGCCGGCCAGCTCCTTGCGCCGGCGTTCCGGCATGGTGGCGGCGGTCGGGTTCTGTAATGTCGGATTCAGGTAGACCAGCGCGGGCTTGTGCCGGCGGCAGGCTTCCTCGAGCATCTCGGGCGCCATCCCGTGCCTGTCCGTTTCTACCGCAATGATGCGCCGGCCGAGTTGGGTCGCTGCGTCACGCAAGCCGGGATAGGTCGTTGGCTCCGCCAGGATCACGTCGCCGGGCGCCGTCAGCGCAAGGATCAGGGCGGCAATCGCCGCCTGCGCACCCGGACAGACGACCAGCTGCCGTGCATCCAGCTGTCCGAACATCGGTTCCAGCCATCTGGCGCCGGCCTTGCGGTCGGCGTCGCTTCCTCCGCCAAGATGGTAAGTCATCAGTAATTCATTGTCCGCCCGCATCAGGACCTGGGACAGACCCTGTTTCAGCATGTCGTCGAAGTCGACGCCATCCGGCGGCGGCGGCGTATTCATGCTCAGGTCGAGGATCGCGCTCAGTTCGACTTTCGGCGCCGCGACATAAGTGCCGCGGGCGCCGCGGCCCTCCAGCAGCTTGCGGCGCCTGGCTTCGTCGTAGCCGCGCGTGATCGTCGTCAGGTCGACGCCCAGCTGTGCCGCCAACTGGCGCTGCGGCGGCAGGCG
Source organism: Massilia sp. WG5 (assembly GCF_001412595.2). NCBI lineage: Bacteria > Pseudomonadati > Pseudomonadota > Betaproteobacteria > Burkholderiales > Oxalobacteraceae > Massilia > Massilia sp. WG5. The sequence continues at coordinate 517,313 of NZ_CP012640.2, read as the reverse complement.
GTCGCCCGGTTTCAGCGAGCCGTCCGTCACCGCCGCCTGCAAGGCGTCCGCAATCTGCAAGAAACGTGGCCCGCCGTTCACGGCCAGTCGCGGCGGCCAGACTGGCGGGTGCTCGGCTTGTATGGTTTTCAACTGGGACATTTTGTCTCGATGTATGGATATTGCTTTTCGCGTAGTATGCTTCAGGACGTGCAGCGGCACCATCCTTGCATGGCGTTCGCTGGCGTTTCTCTTCTCACATCTGCACTCGGCAAATCAAATAATGGACTGGATCCCAATCGTCTTCGTGACCTTCAAGTTTCTTGTGTTAGGCACGGGCATGTTCTACGCCGTCAAGTGGCATTACGACCAGGAGATGAAGAAGGGGAAGGAGAAGCAAGCAGTGCTGCGCGCGGCCGGCAAGCTGGCCGCGGTCTTCGTGCTGTCGCTGCTGGGCGTCGGGCTCCTCGCCTTCACCCTCGTCAGGGTGCTCGGCATGTAAGCAGGCGCTGCGTCAGGCAGTCCCGATCTCGATAACGAGCTCGGGCCGGAAAGCTTCCTGCTCCCCCTTGTTCGCATACCCGAGCGGATTGGCGACCACGCGGCAGCTGCGCGGCCGGCCGCCGAGCTCGCCCTCGACCACATAGTCGTTGGTGCAGTGCAGGTGGCCGTGCATCCACAGGTCGGCCCAGGGAATCAGCTCGTCCATGGAATTGCAGAAGCCGGCGGTGCCGGGTGTGACGCCGTAGCGCGGGTCGGCGCTGCGCAGGCTGGGCGCGTAATGGGTCACGACCACGGTCGGTCCGTCGAAGGGAATGGCGAGGGCGCTGCGCAGCCAGTCCTGGCAGGCCAGCGACATGGCGCGCTGCTGCTCGGCCAGCACCGGCTCGCCGCCGCGGAAGGTGGTGTTCTTGCTCAGGTAGTAGTTGGCGGCCCGGAAGGCCTTGCCGCGCGCCTGCAGCTGCTTCGTCAAATCCCGTTCCTGGCCGGCGACGGCGTCGAAGTCGCTCCACAGCGTGCTGCCGATGAAGCGCACGCCGTCGAGGACGATGCTTTCGCGGTCGAGCCAGGCGATGCCGAGATAGTCGCAGACGCGGCGCAGGCGCTCGTAGGCGTCGTCGTATTCGAGGCCGTCGAATTCGTGGTTGCCGGGGACGTACAGTACCTTGGCCGGTGCGCCGGTATGGCGAGGCGCGAAGCGCGCCAGGCCGAAATCGTCGTCCTGCAGGCGCGAGCGCGCCTGGTAGGAGCCGATGTCCCCGGCCAGCACGATGACGTCGGTGCCAGGATGGATGAGGGGCTGGAAAGCGGGATCGCGCTCGAGGTGCAGGTCAGAAAATAGCTGAATACGCATGATCCGGCCAGTATAGCGGATCGCCGCCCGGCGGATCGCCGCCCGGCGGATCGACGCGCGGTCGCCGGCAGGCGCGCACGTCGATCGCTCGGCTACGCCGGCGCTCAGGCCAGCGGGTCGATCGCGAAGGCCGGCATGCGCGCGTTCTTCTGCGCGGCTTCGAGGAACTTGTCGGCCGTGGTCAGCGCCTCGTTGATGGTGACGTCCATGTCGAGGTAGCGGTAGGTGCCCAGGCGGCCGACGAAGGTCACGTTGCTTTCGTCGTTGGCCAGGTTCACGTAGCGCTCCAGCTGCGCCTTTTCGCGCGCCTGCCGGATCGGGTAGTAGGGCACATCCTTTTCCTCGCACTGGCGGCTGTACTCCTTGTACATGACCGAGCCTTCGTGCTGCTCCCATGGCGAGAAGTGCTTGTGCTCGGTGATGCGGGTGTAGGGCTGGGCGTTATCGCAGTAGTTGATGACGGCGTTGCCCTGGTAATCGCCCTTTGCGCGGAAGACTTCGAAGTCCAGCGTGCGGTACGGCAGGCGGCCTTCGGCGTGCTTGAACCAGGAGTCGATCGGACCGCTGTAGAACACGTGCTCGTAGTCGACCTTCGAGTCCGGGTCGAACTTCGTGTTCAGGTGCACGGTGACGCCCGGCACGTCGAGGATGCGCTCCACCAGCACCGTGTAGCCGTCCTTCGGCATGCCCTGGTACTTGTGGTTGAAATAATTGTCGTCGTAGTTGAAGCGCACCGGCAGGCGTTTCAGGATGCTGGCCGGCAGTTCGCTCGGCTGCAGGCCCCACTGCTTGATCGTGTAGGTCTTGAAGAAGGCTTCGTACAGCTCGCGGCCGACGAAACGCAGCGCCTGTTCCTCGAAGGTGGTGGGGTTCTCGATCGACTTGTCGCCGAGGTTCGCCAGGAATTCCTGGGCTTCGGCCGGGCGGAAGGTCTTGCCGAAGAACTGGTTGATGGTCAGCAGGTTGATCGGCAGGGTGTAGACCGCATTGTTGGTGATCGCCTTGACGCGGTTCACGTAGGGCATGAATTCCATGTAGCGGTTCACGAATTCCCAGGAGCGCTCGATGTCCGTGTGGAAGATGTGGGGGCCGTAGACGTGGACCATGACGCCGGTTTCGGGATCGCGTTCCGAATGGCAGTTGCCCGCGACGTGAGGACGGGATTCGAAGACGTCCACCTTGTAGCCCGCCTGTGCGAGCTGGTTGGCGATCACGGCTCCCGAGAATCCAGCGCCGACGATGGCGATATTCTTTTTCATCTGTTTTATCCTAACTGTTGAGTTGTATCTGTACGCTTGCGGCGGCCGCAAGACCTGAAGCTTTAGTGCCGGATAAGAACATGGGTGCGGCGAAGGGCTGACTACGACGGCAACCTGTGAGCACCGGTTGCGTGCGTGGCCGGCTGGGCGCGACGGCGTCGACATGCAGGGCATGCCATGCTTCGCGTGGTGCGGCGTTCAATATCGTGCCAAAAATATATCATTGATCACCCATTCGGCATCGCACAATTGGATGCGTCCGGGATCGGGCGGGAGGCGTGGCGGACTCGGCGGATTGCTGTGATGCGTCACAACAATGTCTGCCAAATAAAACGAAAACTGCCGGACGATGCCGGCAGCCGATGAAAGAACTAAACCAGGCGCCGGTCAGCGCTTGTTGTCGTTCTTGTGGCTCTGCGAGCCTGCGCGGGCATGCTGCTCCGGCGAGCCGCCGCGGGTGTTGCCGCTGTTACCGGCATTATTCCCGCCCGACTGCTGGTTGCCGTCGTTCTTGTGGCTTTGCGCGCCGGCGCGGGCGTGCTGCTCCGGCGAGCCGCCGCGGGTGTTGCCGCTGTTACCGGCATTATTCCCGCCCGACTGCTGGTTGCCGTCGTTCTTGTGGCTCATCGAGCCGGCGCGGCGCGCTTCTTCCGAGTTGAACTCGTGGGCATTGCCCGAAGCGTGTGCGGCCTTGCCGCCTTCGGAGGCGATTTCACGCTGCTTTTGCGGGTCCATGCCTGCGAAACCGCGGTTGCCGTTGTTGCCGTTCTGTTGGTTGTTTTGTGCCATGATCATTCTCCTTTAATGAATGGTTGCCATGCGTTCCTCCGTGTCGAGGAGCTGGATCCATCTTATGCGTCACGCATAAGCCCGGGTATAGGACATCCTTTGGGCGCTCTGTAGGATGAGTCCGGCTCAGCCTGCAACACTTCAGTGCCGCCAGGCCGGCCCCGGCGGCCCGCCCGAGGCGGCCTGCAAGGCGCCCGGCGGGTCGGCCAGCTTGACGATCGATAGCGGGTGGGCGAAGCGGATGCCTTCCTGCTCGAAGCGGCGGTAGATCTCCAGGAAGATGTCCTGCTGGGCGTCCATGTGCAGGACGTAGTCCGGGCTGCGGAAGTGGTAGACGACCTCGAAATTCAGCGACCATTCGCCCCACTGCATGAAATGGGCGCGTTCGAAGTCGATGTTCGGCTTCGCCGCGATGATCTCGCGGATGATGCGCGGCACCCGGCACAGCAGCTCCTCGCTGGTGCCGTAGGCGATGCGCAGCACGAAGGCCACGCGGCGGGTCTCCATCCGCTTGTGGTTGTGGATCCGGCTTTTCAGCAGGTCGCCGTTCGAGAACACCACCTGCTCGCCACCCAGGCCGCGCACCCGGGTCGTCTTCAGGCCGATGTGCTCGACCGAGCCGAGGACCTCGCCGACGATGATGAAGTCGCCGATCTCGAACGGTTTGTCGAGGGTGATCGAGAGGGAGGCGAACAGGTCGCCGAGGATGTTCTGGACCGCCAGCGCCACCGCGATGCCGCCCACGCCCAGGCTGGCCACCAGGGCGGTGATATTCACGCCAAAGTTATCCAGCACCATCAGCACCACGATGGTCCACAAGGTGAGCCGCAGGATGAAACCCAGGATGGCGCTGGAATTGCGCCGCGCGCCGTCCTGGGCCATGTGCAGCTGGTCGCGCCAGGCGCGCAGGCCGACGTCGCCCCATACGGCCAGCTGGAACAGCAGGGCCGTCACCGCGATCCGCGACACCAGCAGGTCGCGCGCGCGGTCGAGTGCGAGGAAGGTGCTGCCGAAATACACGCCGAAGGCGACGATGAACAGCATGTAGGTCTTCGACAGCATCTTGACGACCAGGTCGTCGATCCGGGTGTCGGTGCGGGCCGAGGTCGCCGCCAGGCGGCGCAGCACCAGCGAGCGCACGAAGGCCATCGCGGCGGTCGCCAGTACGGCCACGATCAGGGCGACGGTCCAGTCTTCGAGGGAATTGCCGAGGAAGGAAAACCGGCGCAGGGGCGCCAGGTAGGGAAAACTCATCAACACGCTCCAGTTGGGTGCAACATCACCCGCCGTAGTTTGCGGGCGCGCGGCGCGACGGTGCGCACAATTGACTTTCGGAAGCGTCAGGCATACATTGCTTTAATTGCATCGTCCATTTCCTGCATGCCCAACCACCACACCTGCATCCTTCTCGTCGACGACCAGCCAGCCAACCTGGCGGTGCTCGAGGCCACCCTTGCAGGGCTGGCCGAGGAACTCGTGTCCGTGACTTCGGGCGAAGCGGCGCTGCGCGAGGTGCTGGCGCGCGATTTCGCGGTGGTGCTGCTGGACGTGCGCATGCCGACCATGAACGGTTTCGAGCTGGCGGAGCTGATCCGGCAACATCCACGCACGCAGGCGCTCCCGATCATCTTCCTGACCGCCGGCGACGCCGAGGAGTTTCCGATCGAGCGCGCGTATGCGCTGGGCGCGGTCGACTACATGACCAAGCCCTTCAACACCACCGTGTTGCGGGCCAAGACCGGCGTCTTCATCGAACTGCACCGCAAGCGCGCCGAGCTCGCGGGCATCGAGGAGGAGCGCCACCGCGCCGACATCCAGAGCCGCGACGAGCAGCTGGCGCGCAGCGAACGCCGGGCCCAGGCCGACCGCGAGCGCCTGTACCGCGAAGTCGAGGCGGCCAGCGAACGGATGCGCGACATCTTCCACCGCGCCCCCGCCCTGATGTGCGTGATGACCGGCCCCGAGCACGTGGTCGACATGGCCAACCAGCGCTTCCTGGAGCTGGCCGGCGGGCGTCCGCTGGCCGGGCTGCCGCTGCGCGCCGCCATGCCGGAGCTGGAAGGACAGGATTTCGTCGAGCTGATCGACAAGGTCTACCGCAGCGGCGAAGCGTCCGAGGGCAGCAACGCGCGCCTGATGCTGCTGCGCGCGAACGCGCCGCGTGCGAGCCTGGACGAGCATTTTCTCGATTTCGTCTGCATGGCCTTGCGCGAGCCGGACGGGCAGGTTTCCGGCGTGCTGCTGCACGGCGTCGACGTCACCGAGCGCACCCGCGCGAACGCGCTCGCGGTGGGACAGCGGGGCGCGCTCGAACTGGCCGTCACCGACGCGCCGCTGGGCGACGTGCTGGACGTGCTGGCCCGCACTGCCGAAGACTACAGCGGCGGCGCGGCGCTGGCCTCGGTGCAGCTGGTCTCCGCCGACGGCCAGTATCTGCGGCATGCCGCGGCGCCCTCGCTGCCGCTCGAATTCCAGCTGGAGGCGGACGCGGTGCGCATCGGGCCGCTGGCCGGCGCCGCCGGCAGCGCCGCCTGGCGCGGCGAAGCGGTGGCCAGCGCCGACATCGCCACCGATCCGCTGTGGGACGGCTGGCGCGACCTGGCCCTGGCGCATGGCCTGCGCAGCTGCCGCGCGCTGCCGATCCTGGCCCCGTCCGGCGCCGTGCTGGGCGCGTTCACGCTGTACTACCGCGACGCCGGCCACCTGGCGCCGCAGGAAGAGTCCGCGCTGGCCCTGCTGGCGAATACCGCCTCGCTGGTGATCGGCCAGCGCCACGAGGCCGCCGAGCGCCAGGCCGCCGAACACCGCTCGCGCGCGATCCTGGAGAGCATGAGCGAAGGCTTTGTCGCCCTCGACGGCGAATGGCGCATCACCTATGCCAACGGCGCCTTCGAAGCCGTCACCCGGCGCCGCCGCGAGGACCTGGTCGGCGACCAGTTCTGGGACCTGTTCCCGGCGCTGCGCGGCGGCGCCAGGGAACAGGACCTGCGGCGCAGCGTGCTGGAGCGCACCCGCACCCGCATGGAGCTGTTCGACGAGACCGAGGGCCGCTGGTTCGAGATCAATTCCTTTCCGATGGAGTCGCCCGCCACGGGCGACACAGAAGGGCTGGCGCTTTATTTCCGCGACGAGACCGACCGCCGCCGCGCCGAGGAAGGCGTGCGCCGCCTGGCCGCGGTGGCCGAGCAGTCCTCCGACTTCATCGGCATCTTCACGCCCGACGCCGGCGGCATCTACCTGAACCCGGCCGGGCGGCGCATGGCGGGCATCGCCGCGGACGCCGACATCGCAGCCTGGCGCATGCTGGATTTCTTCCCGCGCGAGGACTGCGCCTTCGTGCGCGAGCACATGATGGCGGCCCTGACCGGCGCCCAGGCCGAATGGGAGGGCGAACTGCGCCTGGCCCAGCCCCAGGGACGCCCGCCGATACCGGTCTATTTCAAGGGCTTCGCGGTGCGCGACGCGAACGGCCAGAACATCGGCCTGGCCACCATCACGCGCGACATCACGGCGCAGAAGCGCGCCGAGGATGAGCTGCGCCGCGTCGCCGCCGACCTTTCGGAAGCCGACCACCGCAAGAGCGAATTCCTGGCGACCCTGGCGCACGAGCTGCGCAATCCGCTGGCGCCGATCCGCACCGGCCTCGACCTGCTGCGCATGACGCCCCATGGCGCACAGCGCGACGAGATCTCCCCCCAGCGTATCCACGGCATGATGGACCGCCAGCTCGGCCACTTGATCCACCTGGTCGACGACCTGCTCGACATCGCCCGCATCACGCGCGGCAAGATCGAGCTGAAGAAGGAACCGGTGCTGCTGCGGACCATCGTCGCCACCGCCGTCGAGACCAGCATTGCGCTGATCGAGGCGCATCGCCATACCCTGGGCGTGGAGCTGCCGGCCGAGCCGCTGGAACTGGAGGCCGATGTCACGCGCATGGTCCAGGTGCTGTCCAACCTGCTCAACAACGCGGCCAAGTACACGCCCTCGGGCGGCAGGATCACCCTGTCGGTCTGGCGCGAGGACGGCCACGCGGTGATCGCGGTGGCGGACAGCGGCATCGGCATCGCGCCGGAGAGCATCGGCTCGGTGTTCGAGATGTTCACCCAGGTGCGCGGCAGCCTCGACCGCGCCCAGGGCGGACTCGGGATCGGCCTGTCGCTGGTGCGCCGGCTGGTGGAGCTGCACGGCGGGCGCGTCAGCGCCTTCAGCGCCGGCCGCGGCCAGGGCAGCACCTTCACGGTGCGCCTGCCGCTGCGCCCCGGCACCCCGCATGCGCTGGCGCCCGCCGGCCAGGCTGCGGTGGCGTCGGCGCCGGGCGCCGTCGGTCCGCTGCGGGTGCTGGTGGTGGACGACAATGCCGATGCCGCCGACAGCCTGGTCGCGCTGCTGGAAGCGCTGGGCCACGCCGCCAGGGTGGCGCACGACGGCGTCGACGGCCTGCAGGCGGTGCGCGAATTCCTGCCCGACCTGGTCTTCCTCGACATCGGCCTGCCCGGCATGAGCGGCTACGAGGTCGCGCGCGAGATCCGGCGCACCCGGGCGCTGCCGCAGCCGGTGCTGATCGCCCTGACCGGCTGGGGCGCCCAGAGCGACCAGGAGCAGTCGCAGGAAGCCGGCTTCGACCAGCACCTTACCAAGCCGGTCAGCCTGGAAGCGCTGGAACAGGCCCTCGCCGCGGCGCCGCGGAGCCTGCGATGAAGCGGATCGACGTCTCCTGCGGCACCCTGGTCGTCGACGGCGCCGGCCGCCTGCTGCTGGGGCACGTGACCGGCACCGCGAAATGGGACATCCCGAAAGGCCTGCTGGACCCGGGCGAGGACACCCTGGCGGCGGCGATGCGCGAGCTGGACGAGGAAACGGGCCTTGTCTTCGACGCTGCGCGCTTCGTCGAGCTTGGACGCTTCGACTACCGGCGCGACAAATGCCTGCACCTGTACAAGGTCGAGGTGGGCGAGGAGCTGTGCGAGCTCGGCGACCTGGTATGCCGCAGTTTCTTCCCGCACCATATCACCGGCAAGGACACGCCCGAGATGGACGGCTTCCGCTGGGCCACGCGCGACGAGCTGGCGGTGCTGTGCTGGCCGCGGATGGCGCAGCGCCTGCTGTCCCTGGACTGGTAGTTCAGGTCAGGCGCGCCAGCGTTTCCTCGATCGCCGCCACCGTGGCCGGCTTGGTGAGGTGGGCGTCGAAGCCCGCTTCGGCGCTGCGCGCCCGGTCGGCCTCGCCGCCCCAGCCGGTCAGGGCCACCAGCCGCACCCCGTCCAGGCGCGGATCGGCGCGCACCGCTTGCGCCACTTCGTAGCCGGACATGCCGGGCATGCCGATGTCGAGGAACACCAGCTGCGGACGCAGGCTGGCGATCATGCGCAGGGCCTGGTGACCGTCGGCCGCGACCGGCGCCGTGTGGCCGAGCGCGCCGAGCAGGGCCGCCAGGGTCTCGGCGGCGTCGCGGTTGTCGTCCACCACCAGCAGGCGCAGGTCGGCCTGCCGCACGGGCGCGGTCGCGCGCGCCGCTGGCGGCGGCGCCGGACTGTCCTTGCCCGCCAGCGGCAACCGCACCGTGAACACGCTGCCGGCGTCGATCCCGGCGCTGGCGGCCGTGATGGTCCCGCCGTGCAGTTCGACCAGGCTGCGCACCAGCGACAGGCCGATCCCCAGGCCGCCGTGGCTGCGCTGGGTCGGATGCGGGACCTGGGTGAACATCTGGAACACCGATTCGAGCTGTTCGGGCGGAATCCCGATGCCGTTGTCCGACACCACGATCACGGCATTGTCGCCGTCGCGTTCGGCCGCCACCACGATCGCGCCGCCGCGTGGGGTGTACTTGGCGGCGTTGTTGAGCAGGTTGCTGACCACCTGGGTCAGGCGGGTCGGGTCGGCGAGCAACTGCAGCGGCTCGGCCGGCAGGCGCAGGTCGAGGCGGTGGCGCGAGGACTCGATCAGCGGCAGGCTGCTGTCGACCGCGGCCTGGATCACCTCGTCGAGCGAGATCCACTCGGGCTTGAGTTCGACCTGGCCGCGCGTGATGCGGGCGACGTCGAGCAGGTCGTCGACCAGGTGCACCAGGTGGTCGAGCTGGCGGTCCATGATGTCCTGCACCCGCGCCAGCGCCGCCGGATCGCCGGTGGAGCGGCGCATCAGCTGCAGGCCGCTGCGGATCGGCGCCAGCGGATTGCGCAGTTCGTGCGCCAGGGTCGCCAGGAACTCGGTCTTGCGGCGGTCCTGCTCGGCCAGGTCGTCGGCCAGGCGGCGCAGCTCGACTTCGGTGCGGCGTCGTTCGGTGATGTCGCTGAACAGCACCACCACCTTGCGGCTCCCGGCCGGGCCGACCCGCGCGGCATACACCTCGTACCAGCGTCCGAGGCCGGCGGCTTCCTCCACGAAGCGCACCGCTTCGCCGGTCGCGGCGACCCGGCCGTAGATCTCGAACCAGCGGTTTTCGTGGTCGGGGAGCAGGCTGCGCACGGTCTTGCCGAGGACATCGGACAGCCCGGTATGGATCGCGAAGGCGGGATTCGTTTCGAGGTAGCGGTAATCGCAGGGATTGCCGTCGCCGTCGTACAGCATCTCGATCACGCAGATGCCGTCGTCGACCGAATCGAACAGGGTCCGGTAGCGCTCCTCGCTGGCCTGCAGGCGTTCCTCGGCCTGCTTTTGCAGGGTGACGTCGATCACCACGCCGCGCATGCGCTGGCCGGCGCCGCTGCGCTGGACCCGGCCGCGCGCCAGCAGCCAGCGCCAGTCGCCATCCGGGCCGCGCACCCGGTAGGTGCTGACGTAGGGCAGGCCGCTGGCCAGCGTCGCTTCCAGGCGGGCTTCGCTGGCCGGGCGGTCGTCCGGGTGGATCGCGGCGAAGTAGGCGGACAGCGGCGCCCCCTCGGCGTCTTCCGGGCGCAGGCCGAACAGGGCGGCCATGCGGCGGTCGGCGGCCACGCGGTCGGCGACGACATCCCAGGTCCAGACCCCGACCTCGGCGGCGGCGATGGTCGATTCCAGGCGCGCCCGGGTTTCCTCCAGCGCGGCCTGGGTGCGGGTGCGTTCGGCCGCGGTGGCGTAGGCGTCGAGGTAGAAGCGGGCCTTGCTGCGCAGGATGGTCGGCGAGAGCGGTTCGTGCAGCACCGACAGCGCCCCGGCCTCGTACAGGTCCTCGACCGGGAAATCCCGAGGCGGCGGCCCGATCGCCACCAGCGGCGTCGGCGGGAAGGCCGCCCGCAGGCGCCGCAGCGCGTCGGCAAAGCCTGTCGCATCGGCCCCGTAGCCGGCCAGGATCAGGGCGAACCCGGGCCCGGCGGTGTGGGCGAGCGCTTCGTCGGCGCTGCGCACGCGCAGCACTTCGTAGCCGAGTTCGGCGGCGACGCCGGCCACGGCCGGATCGTCGTCCGGACGCTCGCAGACGAACAGGACGCGGCCCCGGGCGGGAATCGCGAAGTTCATGGCGGCGGGCGCGTGGTCCATGCGGTGTCCGAGGAATGGTGATCCTCGCAATGTAGGATTAGTCCCACGAAATGTCAACTGGCGGCCGTGCGCTGCGCTTGCCGGCTTGGCGTTAGGATGGCCGTCCAGGAGGAATCATTACATGACGAATGCAATCGACGACACATTCGATATGGCCGCCATCATGGGCGGCCTGTACGGGGACGGCATCATCGCCTGCAAGGGCGCGTTCACGAAGGAATGGGTGGCCGCGCTGAAGGAAGACATCGAGGCCCTGTTCGCGGAAGCGCGGGCCCGGCCCGGCGGCGCCCTCGAACGCGGCCCGAACCGCTATTACGTCGAGGTGCACCCGGAGCGCGTGCGCGGCTTCGTGGAGCTGGTCACGCATCCGTGGGTGAAGGCCGTGTGCCGCGCCGTGCTGGGGCCGGACTACAAGGTGGTGGAGGCGGGTTTCGACATTCCCTTCCCGGGGGCGATGCACCAGCCCTGGCACCGCGATTTTCCGTCGCCGGAAGCCACCCTGGTCGGCCGGCGGCTGAATTCGCTGGCCTTCAACATCACCACCGTCGACGTGACCGAAGAGATCGGCCCCTTCGAGATCGCGCCCGGCACCCAGTGGGACGACCTCGCCGGCGGCGACCTGATGTTTCCGGCCAAGGAACTGTACCCGCGCTACGAGGCGCGGGCCCAGCGCAAGCTGCCGAAAGTCGGGGATATTTCAGCGCGCTCGGCGCTGACCATCCACCGCGGCACCGCCAACCGCTCGCAGCAGTCGCGCCCGGTATTCGTGCTGGGCGTGGATGCGCCGGATGCGCGCAATGCCGAGAAGCACGACCTGCAGGTCACCCAGGCCTATTGGGATGCGCTGCCGGAAGAGGTCCGGGCGCACCTGACCTGCCGCGTGGTGAAATCGCTGGAAGACATCTATCAGGCCCACACCATCGAGGGCCTGCGCATGGGGGTGACCGTCTGAAGAGACTGGTTGAGGGGACTCAGCCGCCGCTGTCGTCCTTGCTGGCGTCCGGCTTGAGGGACTCCGCCAGGGCGTCGGCGGCGATCCCTTTCGGCGCCTTGCCGACCTGGCGGGTGGCGTCGGACTGCTGGTCGAGGCTGACTTCCTCGGCCACTTCGAAACGGCCATCGGCGTTGTCGGCCGCGCCGGCCGGCAGCAGGTCTTCGGAGCGGCTGACTTCGCCGTTCCGGTCGGCGCGCTGCTGGTTCCCGTCTGGTGCGTGCTGCTGGTTTTGCTGGTTCGCCATCGCTTCCTCCTTTTGCTCGTATCGGATCGTGGTCCGATTATGGCGTACGGGGAAGGGCGCGGGCGCACGCCAGCGGTCGGTCAGCCCTCGCTCTTTTTACGCGAGGGCAGGTTCTTTTCCAGGATCGCCCAGATGATCAATCCATAGGCCAGCAGGCGGATCAGGTAATGCAGGGGCGAATCCTCGGCATCCTGGTAGGTAATGGCCGAATACACGCGGTGCGCGCCCTCGATCCCGAAGGACAGGGCGAAATACATGAAGAAGCGGTCGCGCGTATTGCGCCAGAAGCGCAGGAAGAACAGCGCGATCACGGTCGAGGCCATGGCAATGGCGCCGGTAAGCATATCGGTCACGGTTATTCCTTTTCGTAGATCAGCCCGTACAGCAGGAGCAGCGTCGACACCAGCGCCGAGACCAGGCGCACCGGCAGCAGGTTGATGCTGTCAGGGAAGACGATCTTGTCGAGCACGAGGAGCAGGTTGTTCACCGTCATCGCGACGAAGGACCAGCCGCTCCAGAACAGCAGGCGGTAGCTGGTGCGCCGGTAGCTGGCCAGCAGCAGCCAGGCGCAGGCCAGCGAGGTCAGGGTACAAAGCGAATAAATGGTAAGCGCCACTTAGGAATCCTTCCGCCATTTGAAGGCGTCAGCGAACTGCTGCGCCTTGCGGTCCAGGGATGAATGGATGAGGTGGGTAACTTCGACCAGGTGGGTAGCATACAGGTCGGCGAGGCGGTCGATGCGCTCCCGCAGGATGTCTTCGCGCGGCCGATAATAGTAGGCATCGGCATCGGCGTCCGGCCAGGGCGCGGCCATGCCTGAGCGGCACAGCTCGGCCAATAGCCCTTCCGCGACCTTGTCGCGCACGTAGAGGCGGCGCGCCAGGCTGTCCCGGGTCCATGGCTGCGCCGGATCCGCCCGCATCAGCAGCAGGGCTTCCAGGAAAGGCACCGATGGGATACTGCTCAGCACGAAGCGGCGGATATCCTCGGGAATGGAGATGTTATCCATTGCCACTATATTTGCTCAAATGCACTTTAGCTTTTGGAAAGGCTGGAATTCTATAACATTCCGATTGGAAATGCGCTTTTCAAACGTGCGCGGTGTCGGTTTCATGTCATGAGGGCGCGCAAACCTCGCTCCGCTACAATGGCCAGACATTTGATTTTCCTATATCGCCATGCTTCGCAAGTTCCTCACTCCGCTCGTTTTATTGTCCAGCCTGCTGCTTCTGGAGGGCTGCGACCACCGCCCCACGGAGCCACCGCGCCCCAGGGCCACCGCCAGCATCCAGGCCGACGGCCGGCCGGCGCGCGAATCCTGCGCCGACCATTACCTGGATGGGCGCGCGCCGGAGATCCAGAATCCCAAGCTGGCCCCGGCCACCAGGGAATTGTGCTTCAGCGTCTTCAGCGTGATGCATTCGGGCCTGACCCGCACGCCGCTGTGGTCGGCCGAGCACCTGGAGGCGCAGGAGGTAGCCGACGCGCAGCAGCTGACGCGCGAGAATTCCTTCCATGCCGAGCAGCGCCTGCCGGCCGACCAGCGCGCCGAACTGGCCGACTATGCGCGCAGCGGCTTCGACCGCGGCCACATGGCGCCGAACGGCGACATGCCCGACCGCGAGAGCCAGCGCGACAGCTTCAGCCTCGCCAACATCGTGCCACAGGATGGCGAGAACAACCGCCACCTGTGGGCCGGCATCGAGGGCGTGGTGCGCAAGATGGCGAAAAAGGAGGGGGACCTGTACGTGGTGACCGGCCCGGCCTTCCTCGGCAGCAACCTGCGCAAGGTGGGCAATGTCCTGGTGCCGACCCACCTGTATAAACTGGTGTACAGTCCGCGCCAGAAAGCCGGCGCCGCCTGGTTCGTCGAGAACACGGCCGATGCCAAGGCGAACGTGATTCCGATCCCCGAACTCGAACGCATCATCGGCATCAACCTGCTGCCCGCCCTCAGCGAGGAAGAAAAGGGACGCATGCTGAAGCTGCCGAACATCCGCCAGAACAATGGCGACAGGAGGAATTCATGAGCAAGAAAGAAGACGCGCCGACATTCATCCCCTACGCAAACGAAGCCGACGTGGTCGAGATCGGCCGCCTGATGCTGGAGAACCGCCTCGACCGCATCACGATCTCGGGCGATGTCGACCTGACCGCCGACAAGCACGGACTGGAGGCGGCGCGCCGCCTGCACGCACTGTTGGGCCAGGTCGTCGCCAGCCTCGAGAGCCGCGAGCTGCCGGACGCGTTGCCGCCGCCGAAGGTGGAGACAGTCGACAATCCCTTTGCCTGACGGGTGTTCCGTTTGTAGAGAGTCAATGGTGCGCGGGCTCAGTCGACTTTTGGAGTAACCTCGATTGCTCTAGTGTCGCGATCTCGGGAGATGAACTGTGCCAATTGACCATGTGCAACCGGACGGACAGGAGTCGCTGAAAATACCGGTGGTCCACGAGGAAGTGCAGGTCGAAAAGCGGGTCATCGATACGGGGCGCGGCGTGCGTATCCACAAGACTGTCGCCGAGCATCCCTGCCATATCGACGAACGCCTCCTGCGCGACGAGGTCGAGGTCAGCCATGTCCCGGTGGACCGCATCGTCCCTCTCGACGCTGCGCCCGCCACGCGCTATGAAGGCGATACCCTGGTGGTGCCCATCCTCGAAGAAGTGCTCGTGGTCGAACGCCGCGTGCGCATCAAGGAGGAAGTCCGCATCACCCGTACCCGGCGCGAGGAGCGCCACGCGGAAACCGTCATGCTCAAGTCCGAGCAGGTCAGCGTGGAGCACTTCGACGAGGCCGGCGGCCGTCCATCAGAGTGAACTCTCAACCGGAGGATCTACCATGCAACATACCCTAGTAGCGGTTTTCGACAACCGTAGCGACGCCCAGAATGCGATGGACGAACTGCTGGCTTCAGGTTTCACCACTGCCGACGTCAACGTCTCCAGTGCCGACCCGACCGGCCAGACCAGCAGCCTGACCGGCGATACCCCGCATACCAGCGAAGTCCACGAAGGCATCGGCGCCCAGATCAAGCATTTCTTCACCGGCCTGTTCGGTTCGGACAACGACGATCACGTCTCGCGCTATTCCGACGCCGTCACCCGCGGCCACCACGTCCTGACCGTGGTCACCGAGTCCGAACCGGAAGTCGAACGCGCCGCCGACGTCATCGAGCGCTTCGGCCCGGTCGACCTGGACGAACGCCACGACCTCACCGGTTCGGCCAGCTCGCTCGATCCGGCCATGCTGGCGGCCGGCGCCAGCTCGGGCAGCGGCCTGCAGAAGTCGTCCTCGATGTCGCAGCAGTCGGGCGAGTACCGCGAGCCGTCCTACGGTGCGGGCTCGCTGAGCGGCGAAGTGGGCGAGCGCAACTCCTTCGCCACCCAGGACCTGAACGATCCGGTGCCGAAAGGCCAGACCTACCAGGAACCGATGGGCGGCTCGATGCGCGCCGGCGATTCGCTGCAGGCGGGCGGCTCTTCGGACACCAACATCGCCGGCAATACCCTGGATACCTCGCGCGGCTCGACGCTGCAGGGCGGTTCGCTGCAGGGCACCTCGTCGCTGCAGGGTTCGAGCGACGCTTCGCTGGGCGGCACCATCCAGACCGGCTCGATGCAGCGCGACATGGGCGAGCAGCTCAACGAGCAGCGCAGCACCGCGATCCCCGTGGTGCAGGAAGACCTGAAGATCGGCAAGCGTGAAGTCCAGCGCGGCGGCGTGCGCGTGTTCTCGCGCGTGGTCGAGACCCCGGTCAATGAGAGCGTCAACCTGCGCGAAGAACACGTGAACGTGGAACGCCGCCCGGTCGACAAGCCGATTTCCAGCGCCGACTCCGCCGCGTTCAAGGAACAGTCGATCGAAATGCGCGAAAAGGCCGAGGAAGCCGTGGTGCAGAAAACGGCGCGCGTGGTCGAGGAAGTCCTGGTGAACAAGGAAGTCAGCCAGCGCCAGGAGAGCATCAGCGAGAGCGTGCGCCACACCGAGGTGCAGGTCGAATCGCTGGGCGCCCGCGACGACGACACCTATTTCCGCAACGACTGGAAGACCAACTACGCCAGCCTGGGCGGCACTTACGACGACTACGCGCCGGCCTACCAGTACGGTTCGGAGATGCGCCGCGATGCGCGCTACCAGGGCCGCAACTGGGACGACATCGAGTCCGACCTGCGCAGCGACTGGGACACCCGCTATGGCAAGAGCGGCGCCTCGACCTGGGAGAAGATGAAGGCCGCCGTCCGCCGCGGCTGGGACAAGATCACCCCGGACACGGATGACGACAGCCGCTATCGCAGCCACTACGACAGCAACTACGCCGGCACCGGCAGCAGCTACGACGACTACGCGCCGGCCTACCAGTACGGTTCGGAGATGCGCAGGGACGCCCAGTACCGTGACCGCGACTGGAACGACGTCGAATCCGACCTGCGCACCAACTGGGACCGCAAGAACGTCGGCCAGCCCTCGACCTGGGAAAAGATGAAGGCCGCGGTCCGCCACGGCTGGGACAAGGTGACCCCGGACGGCAACGACGATTCCTACTACCGCAGCCACTGGTCGAACAGCTACGGCACCTCGGGCGATACCTACAACGACTACGATCCTGCCTACCGCTACGGTACCCAGATGCGAAGCGACGCCCGCTACCAGGGCCGCAGCTGGGACGAGGTCGAGTCCGACCTGCACAGCGACTGGGATACCCGCTACAGCAACAATGGCGTGTCGACCTGGGAAAAGATGAAGGCCGCGGTGCGGCACGGCTGGGACAAGGTGGCGCACTGATTCTGCTGGTAGCGCCATGCAGAACGCCGGCCGAGGCCGGCGTTTTTATTTTGTACGCGCCGCTTGACGCCGCCAAAGCCGGGTTCGTCACGAAAATCGATGACCGCTGCCCGGTGGATAGGCCCTGGTCCCGCGGAATATCATGTGCTCGACTTCATTGCGCGAACCGGTCTGGACCGGAATCGTCACCGGCACCAGGTTGGGACTGCTGAGCGGCGAGCGAAGCACTACTGCGCATGCACGTCATACGCCCACGGCCGGAGCTGCCGGTCACGCTGCTGGAAGCGGTCGACAGCGGTAGTCATGCCCAGCGTCTGGTCGACTTCATCCAGGCCGCTCAGCAGGGCTTCACGCTGGTCTGCCGGTATCCGGAAGGCGATCGTCCCCGTCGACGCCATCGACACGGTACAGGCCCGCAGGTCCACGGTCATGGTCTCGCCGCGCGCCGCCCCGCCGGCAAGGAGATCGACCTGCGCGCGGTCCAGCCGGATCGGCAGGATGCCGTTCTGTAGGCAATTTCCATAGAAAATATCCCCAAAGCTGGGTGCGATGATGCAGCCGATGCCGAACTCCTGAAGCGCCCAGACCGCCATCTCGCGCGAGCTGCCGCAGCCGAAATTCGATCCGGTAAGCAACACCTGCGCCGCGCGGTACGGTTCCCGGTTCAGGATGAAACCGGGCTCCTCGCTACCGTCCGGCCGGTAGCGCAGCGCCTCGAACGCCCAGGGAGCGAACTCCCCACGCTTCAGTTTGGCGATGCGCTCGATGCGGACGATCACGTCGGTATCGATACTGTTCTCCATCAGGGGCGCGGCGTGGGCCTCGATCGTGCTGAACGGTTTCATGCCTCGGCTCCGATGGTGCCAGGGTGGGCGATGGTGCCCGCGATGGCGCTGGCGGCGGCGATGGCCGGGCTGGCCAGGTGGGTCATCGCACCCGGCCCCTGGCGTCCGACGAAGTTGCGGTTCGAGGTCGAGACGCAGCGCTGTCCCGGCGCAACGAGGTCGCCGTTGGCGCCCACGCACATGGAGCAGCCCGGCTCGCGCCACTCGAAGCCGGCATCCAGGAACACGCGGTGGAGACCCTGGTCCTCGGCGGCGCGCTTGACCGCCAGCGACCCCGGCACCACCCAGCCGGTGACGCCGGCGGCGATGCGGCGTCCCTTGACGATGGCGGCCGCGGCCTGCAGGTCGGACAGGCGGCTGTTGGCGCAGGAACCGATGAAGACGCGGTCGATCGGGATCCGGTCGATGCGCTGGCCCGGCTGCAGGCGCATGTAGTCGAGCGCGCCCTGCAGCTGAACGCGGCGAACCGGATCGTGCTCGTGCGTGGGATCGGGCACCAGTCCATCGATCGCCGCCACCTGCTCGGGGCTCGTGCCCCAGGTCACCTGGGGCCGGATCGCACCCGCATCGATCTCGACCTCCCGCTCGAACGCCGCCTCCGGGCCCGAGCGCAGCCGCTCCCAGCCGGCGACGGCCGCCTCGAATTGCTGGCCCTGCGGCGCGTATTCGCGGCCGCGCAGGTAGTCGTAGGTCACCCGGTCGGGGGCGACGATACCGAACTTGGCGCCCAGTTCGATCGCCAGGTTACAGATCGTCATGCGCGCCTCCATGTCCAGCGCGCGGATCGCGGGACCGGCGAATTCGACCGCGTAGCCAGTGCCGGCCGACGCGCCGAGCGCGCCGATCGAGTGCAGGATCATGTCCTTGGCCGTGACCCCGGCACCGGCGGTGCCCTTGAAATGGATGCGCATGGTCTTCGGGCGGCGCTGGCGGATGGTCTGGGTGGCCAGCACATGCACCAGCTCCGACGAGCCGATGCCCCAGGCGATGGCGCCGAATGCGCCGTGGGTGCAGGTGTGGCTGTCGCCGCACACGATGCTCAGGCCGGGCAAGGTCAGGCCCAGCTCGGGACCGATCACGTGAACGATGCCCTGGCGCCCATCCTCGATGTCGAAGCGGGCGATACCCAGGCGCGAGGTCTGCTCGCGCAGCGTATCGACCATGGCGCGGCTCCACGCTTCGTCGCCGCCGCTGCGTCCCGGACGGGTCGAGATCACGTGGTCGAGCGTAGCGAAGGCCAGCTCCGGGTTGCGCGGGACGAGGCCGCGCTGCCCGAGCTGCGTGATCGCCGCCGATCCGGTCAGCTCGTGCATCAGATGGCGGTCCACGTGCAGCAGGCTCACGCCGCCGGGCAGCACCGCAACCTGGTGCATGTCCCACAGCTTGTCGAATAAAGTATCCGGCACTCCTGTTTCTCCGGTTCAGGCGCCGCGGCGCAGGTGGCGGTCCCAGCGCAGCAGGCACAGGCTCACGCCGGTGGCGAACAGGAACAGCATCACCGCCAGCGCCATGATGGTGGGCGCGTCGTTACGCTCGATGGCGCGCATCAGCAGGTGGCCGATGCCGCGCTGCGACGCGAACATTTCGCCCAGCAGGGTGCCGAGCAGGGTCAGCGAAAAGCCGATGCGCAGGCCGGCCACGATTTCCGGCACCGCGGCCGGGATCAGTACATGCAGCGCGCCCTGCACCGCGCTCAGGCGATGGGTCCGGATCGAACGCATGTACACCGGACGGATATTGCGCACCGCGGTCATGGTAAAGATCGTCATCGGGATGATGCCGTGCAGCGCACCGAAGGCCGTCTTGGCCGAGATGCCCAGGCCAAACACCAGCAGCACGATCGGGTAGAGCGCGATTTTCGGGATCGAATACAGCGCGATCAGGAGCGGCTCGAACACGTCGCCGGCCAGCCGGCGCGCGCCGAGCAGCACGCCGAGCACGGTGCCGCCGACCAGCGAAATGCACAGGGCGGTGCCGAAGGCCTTCGCGGTCTCGAGCAGGTGCCCGCCGAATTCCGGATCGCTCGCCTGCGCCACGATCTGCTGCAGCGTACGGAGCGGATCGGCCAGCACGGCCGCGCCGAAGGCCCAGCTCGCCCCCTGCCAGCACGCCAGGATGACGGCCACCAGCAGCAGGCTGTCGGACCAGCGCGGTGTGCCCGCCGCCATGTGCATCCTGGTTTGCAGCCGGGTTTGCGAGGTCATGGCAGCTCCTTCAGCACGCGGCGCTGGTACAGGCGTTGTTCGGCGCTGTACAGCAGCAGGTTGATGGCGCCCACGAACAGCAGCAGCAAGAGCATCAGCCCGTACATGGTCGGGTTATCGAAATTGTTGTAGGCGTAGGCGATCTGGTAGCCGAACCCGGCGCCGGAGAGCACGAACTCGCCGCCGATCACCGCGATGAAGGAATATACGATGGCCAGCTTGACGCCGGTGAACACGAAGGGCAGGCTGGCCGGCAGCGTGATCAGCCGCACTTCGTCGACGCGCCCCATGCGCAGCATGCGCGCAGTACGCAGCATCACTTGCGGCACCCGTTCCAGCCCGTTGAGCGTATTCACCGCCATTGCCACCACCGCAAACAGGAAGCCCAGAGCCACCAGCGGCCAGCGGTTCAGTCCGAACAGCACGATCAGCATCGGGTAGAGCACGAAGATCGGCACCGCGTAGTACGACAAGAGCAGCGGGTCGAGCACGCGCCGCAGCCGCGGCAGCTTGAACAGCAGCACGCCGAACAGGAAGCCGAACACCACCGCCAGCAGTACCGCGCTGCCGGCCGCGTACAGGGTCAGCAGGATGTCGGCCTTGTACGTACCGGACAGCAGGATGTTCCAGGCGCTGGCCGCCATGCTTGACGGCGCGATAAAGGAGACCGGGTCGATCCATCCGAGCCGGCTGGCCGCTTCCAGCAGCAGCACGGCGCAGGCGACGACGACGCAGCGCAGCAGCGGCACCCGGTAGCGGTACACGACCGGCGCGATGCCGCCGCGCTGCGCGGGCGCCGGCCGGGCAAGCGTGGCCGCGCTCATGGCTTTCCTTCCAGCGCCTTGAGCGACTCGACGCGCAGCATGCTCCAGATCTTCGCCTGCAGGGCGCCGTAGCGCGGGTCGAGCGCGGTCTGGGCGTCGCGCTCGCGGCTCCAGCCGGTGTCCACGATCTCGAGGAAGGTGCCCGGTCGCGAAGACATCACGCCGATGCGGTCGGACAGCAGCACCGCTTCGTCGATCGAGTGCGTGATCAGCATGACGGTGGAGCCGGTGTCGCGCCACAACTTGAGCATTTCCTCGCCCATCAGCAGGCGCGTCTGCTGGTCGAGTGCGCCGAACGGCTCGTCGAGCAGCATCAGGCGCGGCCGCATCACCATGGCGCGCGCGATGCACACCCGCTGGCGCATGCCGCCCGAGAGTTGCGAAGGATAGGATTTCGCGAAGCTCGCCAGGCCCATGAAGGCGAGCGCGTGGTCGACCCGCTCCATGATCTCGTTTTCCGCCAGGCCGGCGCGGCGCGCACCGAAGGCGGCATTGTCGTGGACCGACAGCCAGGGGAAACTGGCGTCCTCCTGGAACACCACGGCGACGCCCTCGGGCACTTCGCCGTCCACCGGATTGCCTTCGAAGTGGACGCTGCCGCCCGAAGGCGCGCACAGCCCGGCGATCAGGTCGAGCAGGGTGGATTTGCCGCAGCCCGACGGACCGACCACGGAGAAGAATTCGCCTTCGCGCAGCTCGAACGACACCGGTCCTAGTGCGTGGAAAGGGCGCCCGCTGTCGCGCGCCGCGAATACCCGCGTGGCGTCCTTGACGGCGACGTGGACCCTTGCGGCTGCGCCCGCCTGGGTGCGCTCGGCTGGAAAAGGAATCATCTGTGCGGTCCTCATTTGCGCTGGTCGGCCGGGAGCTGGCTTTCATCGACGATCTTGCCCCAGTCGAAGGGGCCAGGCTCGACGGCCTTCACCAGCGTCAGGCCGGCCAGCATGGTGTTCATGCCTTCGTAGTCCAGCTTGCCGGTGCTCCAATACGTACCTTTGGCGGCGAGGATGTCGTTGATCGCGGCCTTGGCGACCTCGGGCGGCATCTTGTACTGCCTGGCCAGGATGTCGCCGGCTTCCGCAGGGTTCTTCAGGATGAATTCGACGCCCTTGCGGCGCGCGGCGATGATCGCCTTGATGATCCCCGGATTCTTCTTCAGGTAGTCGGTGCGGACCACGCCCACGGTCTGGGTGGCGCCGGGCAGCATGTCGGTGGAGCGGATCACCATTTTCAGGCCGGCTTTTTCGCGGCTGTACATGGGCTCGGTCGCGTAAATGACGTCGAGGGCGCCTTCGCGCAGCGCGGTCAGGGCCGCCGCCGAACTGCCGGCCGCCTTGCGCTGCACGTCGTTCAGGATCCCGGCCTTGCTGAGCGCCATGGTCGAGACCATGTCGGTTACCGACTTCGGGCTGCTGAAGCCGAGCTTCTTGCCTTTCAGGTCGTTGATCGACGCCAGCGGCGAGCCGGCCTTGGCCACGAAGTAGATGTCCGCCAGGCTGAGCACGCCGCCGTGGACGATGGTCAGATCGACCCCTTGCTTGACCGCGGCGATCGCGGCCGGCAGCGCCACTTCGCCGTAAGGAATCTCGGAAGCCATGGCGTTGCGCACCGTCGTGCCGCCGCCCTGGGAGGTGATGAAGCCGGTGACGTCGATCCCGGCCTCCTTGAAGTAACCTTTTTCCAGGGCCACTGCGAACGGCGCCCCGTACATGCCGTCGGCCCAGTGGGTAACGGTCAGGTTGACCGCGCAGGTGGAGGCGCTGGCGACAGCGAGGGCCAGCAGCAGGCCGGCGGCGGCAGGCTTAAATGTGCGGAAGAGTTTCATTATTTTGTCTCCTGTTAAAAGAATTAGCTACTGGCCTTGTGCGCTTGCGAGTGCCGGCCATTGTTGTTGTGACAAAGCTTGCCCTGTAGCTCGTGGATCAGCCTCCTTTCACGGACGCGGCGGCCTGGCGCCGCTCGCGCTGACGGCGCAGCCAGGGGCTGGCACCGCCGCCGAGCGAGCGTTGCAGCCTGGTTTCGGCAAATTCGACGGCGGCCAGAAGTCCCTCAAGGTCGATCCCGGTGGAATAGCCGCAGGCTTCGGCCATCAGCACCAGGTCTTCGGTGGCCAGGTTGCCGGCCGCGCCGGGCGCGAACGGGCAGCCGCCGATGCCGCCGGCGCTCGCATCGAAGCGGCGCACGCCCGCCTCGAGCGCGGCCCAGGCGTTGGCAACGGCCATGCCGCGGGTATCGTGCAGGTGGATTGCCAGATGCGCAATAGGAACGACATCGGCGAGCGCATCGATGTGCTCCCGGACCGCGTCCGGCGCCGCGGCGCCGATGGTGTCGGCGATCACGATTTCCTGGGCGCCCGCAGCCAGCATCACCGTCGCCAGTTCACGCAGCCGCGGTAGCGGGGTAAGGCCCTCGAACGGGCATTCGAAGGCTACCGCCAGGTAAGCGCGCGTGGCCAGGCCGAGTGCGCGCGCCTGGCGCAGCGTGTCGGCGCTGGCCGCCGTCGCCTGCTCCAGGCTCATATTGATGTTCTTTAAGTTCATGGTGTCGGTGACCGACAGCACGACCGCGATTTCGCGGGCGCCGGCTGCCGCCGCGCGTTCCAGTCCCTTCAGGTTCGGCACCAGCACCGAGGTACGCAGCGTGGGCTGGGCGGGGATGAGCTGCGCCAGCAGGTCGGCCGCATCCGCCATTTGCGGCACCGCCCTGGGCGACACGAAGCTGGTGGCCTCGACGCTGGACACGCCGGCATCGGCGAGCAGGCCGATCAGCTGGAGCTTGTCCGCCGTCGACAGGTGTACCGGCTGGTTCTGCAACCCGTCGCGCGGGGCGACGTCGGTGATGAAGATCGGTTCCATGGCCGGGCTCCGTTCAGGCGATCGCGCCGCTGCGCTGCAGTTCGCCGATGGCGGCGGCAGAATAGCCGAGCAGGCTGCTCAGCACCGACTGCGTGTGTTCGCCCAGTTCCGGTGGGCGCGTGAAGGCGGCCGGGGCGGCGGCCGACAGCTTGACCGGATTGCCGGGCATGCGGACTTTTTTCCCGGACGCGAGCGTGACTTCGACCACCATGTCGCGTGCCTGCACCTGGACGTCGTTCAGCGCATGTTCGAAATTGTTGACCGGACCGCAGGGAATTCGCGCAGCGCGCAGCTTGTCGAGCCAGAACGCGGTCGATTCGGTCTTCATGGCCGCGCCGATCACGGCCTCGATCTGCGCCTTGGCCGCGAAGCGCACCGGTTGCTGCATGTATTCGGGCTTGCGCAGCTCCGGCAGGTCCATCGTCTCGGCGAAGCGCCCGTAAAACGCGTCGCCGATGCAGGCGACGATCACATGGCCGTCGCTGGTGGCAAAGCTGTTGTAAGGCACGTGCACGAAATGGCCGTTGCCGATCGCACCCGGGACGATGCCGGACATCAGGTGCATCGTTGCCATATAGTTGAGCATCGAGATCTGGGCATCGAGCATCGACACGTCGACGTGCTGGCCACGTCCGCTCTGTTCGCGTTCGGCGAGCGCGGCCAGCACGCCCATGGTGCCGAAGATGCCGCCGCCCAGGTCGCCGATCGGGATGCCGCTGCGCACCGGGCCGCCGTCGGTGGTGCCGGTGATCGACATGCCGCCGCCCATCGCCTGCACCACCTGGTCGAAGGCCGGGCGGTGGATTTCGGGACCGGTCTGGCCAAATCCGGTGACCGAGCAGGTGATGATGCGCGGATTGATCTGCGACAGCGCCGCATGGTCGATGCCGAGCCGTCCGGTGACGCCGACGCTGAAGTTGTCGTACACCACGTCCGCCTTGCGCACCAGGTCGAAGAACACGGCCTTGCCGGCGTCCGACTTCAGGTCGACACAGACGCTTTCCTTGTTGCGGTTCAGGGTCAGGTAGTAGGCGCCCATGCCGTCGGTCGAGTAATCAGGGTCTTTCTCGAGCAGGCGGCGGGTTGCTTCGCCGCTCACCGGCGGCTCGACCTTGATGGTGCGGGCGCCCAGGTCGGCCAGCAGCATCGTGCCATAAGGACCGGACAGCATGTGGGTGAGATCTAAAACAGTGATGTGTTCGAGTGCCATGGTCGTCTCTGTCGTTGTTGTTGTCTTCACCCTTGCATGGACTGTGCCACCTGATGTCGTCGACGCCAAGTGCTTGTTTTTTATGAAAATATAATTTTTATGGCGGCGGACGGGCGTTTCATGAAACAATGGTGACACATCCTTGGTGTCGCATTGACACGACGCATTGACACGAGTCCTGCATGCCCGATCACGCCGCCGTCTCCGCCGTCCGCCCGCGCATCTGTTTTCTGGGCTACCGCCATGTCGCCCAGCTGGCCGCGCCGGTTTTCGGCGAGTACGCCCATCGGGCCGATATCGAAGTGGTCGAGGCCGCGTTCGATCCGGCATTGTCGATTGCGCGGGAGCGCATCAAGAGCGGCGCGGTCGACGTATTCCTGAGCGCCGGCGCGAACGGCGCGATTTTGCGCAAGAACGTGGCCGCACCGGTGGCGATCATCCAGCTCGACGGGTTTTCGCTGCTGCAGGTGCTGCTCAGGGCTCGGGCCATCTCGGCCCGCGTCGGCGTGGTCATGTACGGTCGCACGATTCCTGAACTCGACGACATCAAGACCCTGCTCAAGCTCGAGGTGGTGCAGTACGCCTACGAAACCACCGACGAGGCGCGGCGCTGTTGCGCGCGACTGAAGGCCGACGGTTTCGAGGTGATCGTCGGCTCCAGCGTCGTGGTCGAGATTGCCGAAGGGCAGGGCATGCATGGCCTGTTGGCCTATTCGCTCGCCAGTGTGCGGCGCGCGCTGGAGGATGCCATCGAACTGGCGCGGGTGACCCGGCTCGAGTCGGGTCGCTACCAGCAGCTCAACGGCGTGCTCGGCAACCTGCAGGATGCCGTGCTGGCGGTCGACCGTCGCCACCGCGTCATCGCCATCAATCCGCGCATGCAGCAGTTATTGAACAAGCCCGGCATGCCGCTGCTGGGCAAGCGTCTCGACGAAATCGAGCCGGAACTTTCGCTCGAGCACACGATGGAACACGGCGCCGAGGAGCGCGCCGTGGTGCTGCGCTTTGCGCGGCGCGACTGGATTGCCAACCGCACCCCGATCCGCGAATACGGCGAGCTGGTCGGCGCTGCCCTGACCCTGTATGACGCGCAGGTGATTGCCGAGGCCGATACCAGCCTGCGTATCCAGCAGCGCAAGCGCCAGGCGGCTGCCAGATGGAACTTCGACGACCTGATCGGAGACAGCCCACCCTTCCTGCGCGCCATTAACAGCGCGCGCCGCTTTGCCCGCACCGACCTGACGGTACTGATCGCCGGGGAAAGCGGGACCGGCAAGGAGCTATTTGCGCAGGCGATCCACAACGCCAGCCCGCGGGCGGGACAGCCTTTCGTTGCGCTCAATTGCGCGGCCTTTCCCGAGACCTTGCTGGAAAGCGAACTGTTCGGCCATGAAGAGGGCGCCTTCACCGGCTCGCGGCGCGGCGGCAAGCGCGGCCTGTTCGAGACAGCCCACACCGGCACCCTGTTCCTCGATGAAATCGGCGACATGCCGTTGACGCTGCAGACGCGGCTCCTGCGCGTGCTGCAGGAGCGTGAAATCGTGCGTGTCGGCGGGGTGGCGGCGATTCCGGTCGATGTGCGGGTGATCGCCGCCACCCACCAGCCACTCGAGGAAATGATCGCCGAGCGCCGCTTTCGGCAGGACCTGTACTATCGGATCAATACGCTGCGCCTGGCCTTGCCCGCGCTGCGCGAGCGCAGTGGCGATATCGCGCCGCTGGCCGGCGCCCTGATCGCGCGCTCGCTGGCTCGTCTCGGCAGCAAGCGCGACGCCGCGGCGTCGCTCGAGCCGCTGCTGCCGGCGCTGGCGGCCTACGAATGGCCGGGTAATGTACGCGAACTCGAAAACATCGCCGACCGGATCGCGGTGTACCTGATCCAGTTCGACGAGGGCGATGGCATTGATTACGAGGGCTTGGGTGACGACTGCCCGGAACTGTTCCTGGCGGCGCAGGGCGCCGCGGAAGGCGCGGACGGCGACATGGGCGCGCGCCTGGCACGGGAGTTGGAGAGGTGCAACGGCAACCGTGCGCTGGCGGCGCACCGCCTCGGCATCAGCCGTTCGACGCTGTGGCGCTGGATGAAGCAGGCGCAGGCACAGTAAGTCAGGAAGCTTCGGTCAGCGGCAGGCTGATCCGGTTGCGGCCCATGTGCTTGGCACGATACAGGGCGGCATCGGCGGTGGCCACCAGGTCGCTGGGACCGTTGTCCGGCGAGGCCAGCGCAGTCGCGGCGCCGATCGAGACGGTCACGTGCAGGCCGGCGGCCAGGCGGTTCGGCACCTGCAGCTGCTCGACGCGGGTGCGGATGCGCTCGGCGACGCTGGCGGCGCCCTTCAGCGACTGGTTCGGCAGGATCACGGCGAATTCCTCGCCGCCATAGCGGGCGACGAGGTCGTTCGCGCGCATCTCGCTGGCGACGGCGGTGGCGATGCGTTTCAGGCATTCGTCGCCGCCGAGGTGGCCATTGGCATCGTTGAAGGCCTTGAAGTTGTCGACGTCGACCATCAGCAGCGACAGCGGCTGGCCCTGGCGCTGGGCGCGCGCCCATTCGGCCTGCAGGGTGTCGTCGAAGCAGCGGCGGTTCGCCAGGCCGGTCAGGCCGTCGCGCGTGGCCAGCTGCTCGAGGGCGATCTGGGCCAGCTTTTCGTCGGTCAGGTCGCGCAGGGTCTCGACCACGGCGGTGAGCCGGCCGCGTTCGTCGTAGATGGGGCTGGCGTCGGCGGCGAGGTAGCGGCGGCGCCCCACGCGCGGCATGTCGAACCAGCTCTCGGCCGACACGTGGCCAGGCTGGCTGGTGGCGCTGCGCGGATGAATGCTGGGAATATCGCCGGCACGGTCCTGGATCAGCATGTCCGCAAGCGTCGGGCGCTGCTCGTCGAAGAAGCTGCGCCAGTGCTCGCGCGTGCCGATCACCTCGGCGGCCGGAACGCCGGTGAGGCGTTCGCAGGCGCGGTTCCAGATCATGACGCGGCAATTGGTGTCGAGCACGAAAATGGGAATCGCCAGCATCTCCATGAGCTGGTGCGCGAAGGCCCGGTCTCCGTTCGTGCCGGAGGAATCCATCAGCCGCTGAATGGTTGTCATGCCTGTCATATGCCGTCCTTTGACCTGTCCGTTGGGCAATCAGTTGATTGCCGACAAGGTCCGATTTTGCTGCACGGCACATGACGCCTTATTGATTTAAGGCAAGAACGTTTTGGCACAGGAATTTTCCGAGCGCGGGCCGTTCACCCCGCCCTGGAGCTCACCCGGGCTCGGCGGCGCGGACTTCCTTGCGCAGGCTGTGACTCAGGCGGTCGAGGCGCGAGCGCAGCAGTTCGAAGCGCGTGCGGACGGCCTGGTCGGCGCCGCAGCGCTGCTGGATCTGGGTCAGTTCGGCCTGGATGATCACCAGCTGGCCGGCCGGGTCGCCGGCGCAATCGCCGGTGGCGCGCGCCGCCATGCGGGCCAGGAGCAGGTCGGCTTCGGCCAAGGCAAGGTCGGCCTGGCTGCGTGCCGACTGCTCGCGGCACAGCGCGGCTTCGAGCCCGGCGATCTGGTCTTCGGTGCGTACCCGCCGGAACAGCGCCGCGAACAGGATGCCCGGGCCCAGCAGCAGCAGGGCGGCCGGGCCCAGGCGTGCGGGCAGGGCGGGCATGCCGGCATCCGCGCCGGCGCAGCACAGGCCGATCAGCAGCAGAGTTGCGATCAGCACACCCCAGGCCTGGTGCGAGACTATCTTCATGCTTGCCCTCCTAAAGTCGTAGGAACTTTCCGCCAAGAAAAGGTACGTCTTTCCGAGTGGACAGTTTTTGCCAGAGGTCAAGAAAATGGAGGTCTACTGCAGCCCCGCCGGGGCGAGGTATAATGGAAGGTTGACGAAAGGCTTAACCGGACTTTTACCGTGACTTACAGCATCAAAGAAATTTTCTACACACTGCAGGGCGAGGGCGCGCATGCCGGCCGGCCCGCGGTGTTCTGCCGCTTTTCCGGCTGTAACCTGTGGACCGGGCGCGAGAGCGACCGCGCCAGCGCCGTGTGCCAGTTCTGCGATACCGATTTCGTCGGCACCGACGGCGAGCGCGGCGGCAAGTTCAAGGATCCGGCCGCCCTCGCAGCCGAGATCGACGGCCTGTGGCCGGACACCCATGCGGCCAGCAAGTACGTCGTCTTCACCGGCGGCGAGCCGCTGCTGCAGCTCGACAAGCCGCTGATCGAGGCCATGCACGCGCGCGGCTTCACCATCGCGATCGAGACCAACGGCACCCTGCCGGTGCCGGAAGGCGTCGACTGGATCTGCGTCAGCCCGAAGATGGGCTCGAAGCTGGTCGTCGGCAAGGGCAACGAGATCAAGGTGGTGATCCCGCAGCTTGGCCAGGACCTGGCCGCCTACGAGCGCCTCGATTTCGACAACTTCTACGTCCAGCCGATGGACGGTCCGCTGGCGGCCCAGAACACCCGCCTGGCGATCGAGACCTGCCGCCGCAATCCGAAGTGGAAGCTGAGCATCCAGACCCACAAACTCCTGCAAATTCCCTGAGCCTCATTGGCGTATTTATGCTGACCATTACCCGCAAGCTGGAATTCGATGCCGGCCATCGCATCCCCGACCACAAGAGCCAGTGCCGCAACCTGCACGGCCACCGCTACACGCTCGAAATCACCCTGACCGGCGCCGTTATCGATTCGGAAGGCAATTCCGACAATGGCATGATCATGGATTTCTCGGACATCAAGGCGCTCGCCAAGGAACACCTGGTCGACGTCTGGGACCACGCCTTCCTGGTGTACGAGAAGGATGAGGCGGTGCGCGACTTCCTGTCCAGCCTGCCGGGTCACAAGACCGTCGTCATCGACCGCATCCCGACCGTCGAGAACCTGGCCCAGGTCGCCTGGGGCATCCTGAAGGCCGCCTACACCGACCGCTACGGCACCGGCCTGCGCCTGCAGAAGCTGGTGCTGCACGAGACCCCGAACTGCTGGGCCGAGATCACCGATGCCTGATTCGACCTTGCCCGAGCCGGCGTCCTGCGAGCGTGAAGGCGATGGCGCCTGGATGGCGCTCGCCCTGCTCGAGGCGCGCAAGGCCTGGGCCGCCGGCGAGGTGCCGGTGGGCGCGGTAGTCGTCAAGGATGGGGAAGTGATCGCCGTCGGCTTCAACCAGCCGATCGGGCGCCACGACCCGACCGCGCATGCGGAGATCGTCGCGCTGCGCGCAGCCGCCGAAAAGCTCGGCAACTACCGCCTGCCGGGCTGCGAACTCTACGTGACGCTCGAACCCTGCGCCATGTGCTCGGGCGCGATGATGCATGCGCGCCTGGCGCGGGTGGTGTACGCCGCCACTGACCCCAAGACCGGGGTCTGCGGCTCGGTGCTCGACCTGTTTGCGCGCGAAGAATTGAACCATCACACCGAGGTCGTCGGCGGCGTACTGGCCGACGAAGCCGGCGCCATGCTGAAGGGCTTCTTCGCCGAACGCCGCGCAGCACGCAAAGCCCTCCCGTAACGCCCCCGATTTGCCGAAAATGGTATGCTGGTTTCACGCCGCCTGCATGGCGGTACGGAGACTCGCGTGAAACTATCGGATACCTTCCAGCACTGCTTCCGCTCAGGTTCGGCTCACGGCCGATGCCGACGGTGTTGCCGCCATGCCTAGCCTGAACGCCAACGGCATCCGCATCGCCTTCGACACCGCGGGCGATCCGAAAGCCGTCCCCTTGCTGCTGATTTCCGGCCTCGGCCTGCAATTGACGGCATGGCCGGACGAGTTCGTCGAAGGCCTGGTCGAGCTCGGCTTTTACGTGATCCGTTACGATAATCGTGACACTGGCCTGTCCACCAAGTTCGAGCATGCCGGCACGCCGAGCCTCGGCCTGGCCTGGCTGAAGTCGCGGATAGGCTGGCCGATCCGCCCGCCCTATACCCTCGAAGACATGGCCGACGATGCGGTCGGCGTGCTGTCGGCGCTCGGGGTTGCGCGCGCCCACGTGGTGGGCGTCTCGATGGGCGGCATGATCGCGCAGCTGATGGCGGCCAAATATCCGTCGCGGGTACTGAGCCTGACGTCCATCATGTCGAGCAGCGGACGGCGCGGCCTGCCCGGGCCCACGCCCGCCGTCAAGCGCGCCATGATGCGCCGCCCCGGTACCGATATCGATGCGATGATCGAGCACGGCGTGCGCCTGCTGCAGGCGATCGCCAGCCCGACCTATCCGACCCCGGAAAAGCAGCTGCGCCGCCGGGTTGCGCGCGCGCTGCGCCGCAACTGCTGTCCCGGCGGCGTGGCGCGCCAGATCCTGGCCGTGGCCGCCAGCGGCGACCGCAGCCCGCAACTGCACACCATCGCCGTGCCGACCCTGGTGATCCACGGCGCCGCCGACCCGATGGTGCCGCCGGCCTGCGGCGTGGATACGGCCGAGGCGATCCCCAATGCCCGCCTTGAGATGATCGAAGGGATGGGGCACGATCTGCCGGCCCAGTTGCTGGAGAGATTGCTTGCCTTGATCGACGCGCATGCGCACGGTAAGATGACGCCAGACTCGACACCACGGCTCTTCGTCAAACAGTGATCACTCCCCAACCAGTCCAGCGGCTCGGCATCGCCGTGGTCGCACCGGGCGGCTATGCGCCCGACGCCGAAGCCGTACCGCGCGGCATCGCCCGCCTCGAATCCCAGGGCATCCTGGTCCGCAACTACTACGAACACGAGCAGCGCCACCTGCGCTTCGGCGGCACCGACGAGGCGCGCCTGGCCCAGCTGAACGCCGCCGCCGCCGACCCGGAGGTCCAGGTCGTGGTCGCGCTGCGCGGCCAGTACGGCATGACCAGGCTGCTGCCGCACATCGACTTCGACCGCATGGCGGACAGCGGCAAGATCTTCGTCGGCTTTTCGGACATCACCGCCTTCCACATGGCCCTGTACGCCAGGCGCCGCGCCATCAGCTATGCCGGCCCGATGTTCGCCGGTGATTTCGGCGCACCCGAGCCCGTCGATTTCACCCTCGACGATTTCTGGCGCTGCCTGGCCGGTCCGACGCATGCCGTGACAGGGCAGGGCGCCGGCAATCCGGCGCTGGACGTGAGCGGCACGGTCTGGGGCGGCAACCTGGCGATGATGATGTCGCTGGCCGGCACCCCGTACTTCCCGGTCATCGACGGCGGCATCCTGTTCCTCGAAGACATTGCGGAGCATCCCTACCGCGTCGAACGCATGCTGCTGCAGTTGATGCAATCGGGCGTGCTGGCGCGCCAGCGGGCCATCGTGCTGGGCGATTTTTCGGGCTATCGCCTGTCGCCTGCCGACAATGGCTACAACTTTGACGAAATGCTGGCCTACCTGCGCGCGACCCTGCCGTGCCCGGTGCTGACCGGACTGGCGTTCGGCCACATCCCGCGCCGGGTGACGATTCCCTTCGGCGCCCAGGGACAGCTGGTCTCGAGCGAGGCCGGCTGGCGACTGACGATGTCCGGCTACCCAACAGTTCAACTAGGCTAGAAGTGACAATGCGTGAGAATTCATCTCACGCCGTGCCGTAGACTGGGTAGTAAAAGGACTGCCCATGCCGATCCGCTTTGCCGCCTTCGCGGCCTGTCTCCTCGCCTGCGCGCCAGTCGAGGCGGCCGCACCGCCTCAAGCGCCAGCTTCCGCGCAGGTTCCCGCTGAGGTTCCCGCGTATGCGCCGCTCAAGGAGCGCGTCTGCAGCGACTGCCCGATGCCCAGGCCCGGCATCGCACTGCCGCGTCATGCCGTCGTGGTCGGCACGTGGGGCTTCTTCAACCAGGGTACCGATTTCCAGGTGCTCGATCTCGACACCGGCACGCTCGTGCATGCCTTCGTTCCGGCTCCCGCCGTGCCCGGCCGGCAGCAGCCGAAGGGCAAGCGCAGTACGGTCACGCTGCCCAGGTCGGCGCTCCCGCCGCTGGTGGCGCTTGCCAACCGGATATGGGCCTATCCCCAGCCGATCCCATCGCGCAGCGCTACCGATATCGCCTGGAATCTGTGGCTCATCGACGGTCGGCAGGTGCGGCACGAAACCGGCGCCGGCCTGCCGGCCGGCCTGGCGGCGGAATGGATGCATTGCGTCGACAAACTGCTCGGCGCCGAGCATTCCTCCCTGCATCAAAGTCCTCGCTAAGCCGTCCTTTTTCCGCGTTTCTTGCGCCGTGCAGACGCCGGAGGCGGGCGGATGCCGGCGCACTACGCTTTGCCGCTTGGGCGATGGTAAAATGCGCGGTTAATCGAAAACTCCCGCAGGAAGGTAAGCCCAGTGCTCAGTACAGCCAACATTACGATGCAGTTCGGCGCCAAGCCGCTCTTCGAAAACATTTCCGTCAAATTCGGCGACGGCAACCGTTACGGCCTGATCGGCGCGAACGGTTGCGGCAAGTCGACTTTCATGAAGATCCTGGGCGGCGACCTCGAGCCGTCCGGCGGCAACGTCTCGCTCGACCCGGGCGAGCGCCTCGGCAAGCTGCGCCAGGACCAGTTCGCCTACGAAGACGTGCGCGTGCTCGACGTGGTCATGATGGGCCACACCGAGCTGTGGAACGCGATCGCCGAGCGCGACGCGATCTACGCGAACCCGGATGCGACCGATGACGATTACATGAAAGCCGCCGAGCTCGAAGGCAAGGTCGCCGAATACGACGGCTACTCGGCCGAAGCGCGTGCCGGCGAGCTGCTGCTCGGCCTGGGCATCGCCACCGACCTGCACCATGGCCCGATGAGCGCCGTGGCGCCGGGCTGGAAGCTGCGCGTGCTGCTGGCCCAGGCCCTGTTCTCGGATCCGGACATCCTGCTGCTGGACGAACCGACCAACAACCTGGACATCCACACGATCAGCTGGCTGGCGGACATGCTGAACCAGCGTAACTCGACGATGATCATCATCTCGCACGATCGTCACTTCCTGAACTCGGTCTGTACCCACGTCGCCGACATGGACTACGGCACGCTGAAGGTCTATCCGGGTAACTACGACGACTACATGGAAGCGTCGACCCAGGCCCGCAACCAGCAGCTGGCCAACAATGCCAAGGCCAAGGAAAAAGTGGCCGAGCTGCAGGACTTCGTGCGCCGCTTCTCGGCCAACAAGTCCAAGGCCCGCCAGGCGACCTCGCGCCTGAAGATGATCGACAAGATCAAGATCGAAGAATTCAAGCCGTCTTCGCGCGCCTATCCCTTCGTGCGCTTCGAAGGCGAGAAGAAGCTGCACCGTCTTGCCGTCGAGACCGAAGGTCTGAGCAAGTCCTACGACCGCACGCTGTTCAAGAACTTCTCGATCGCGATCGAAGCCGGCGAGCGCGTCGCCATCATCGGCGCCAACGGCGCCGGCAAGACCACGCTGCTGCGTTGCATCGGCGGTCACGAAGTCACCGGCCTGGATGGCGACACCGGCCGCATCAAGTGGGCCGAGAACGCCAATCCGGGCTATATGCCGCAGGATCCGACCGAGGAATTCGCGACCGACCTGAACCTGACCGACTGGATGGGGAACTGGACCAAGGAAGGTGACGACGACCAGGCCGTGCGCTCGATCCTGGGTCGCCTGCTGTTCGGCGGCGACGAAGTCAAGAAATCGGTGCGTGTGCTGTCCGGCGGTGAGAAGGGTCGCATGATGTACGGCAAGCTGATGCTGGGCCGTCACAACGTGCTGATGCTCGACGAGCCGACCAACCACATGGACATGGAATCGATC
This sequence comes from Massilia sp. WG5, assembly GCF_001412595.2. Taxonomy (NCBI): domain Bacteria; kingdom Pseudomonadati; phylum Pseudomonadota; class Betaproteobacteria; order Burkholderiales; family Oxalobacteraceae; genus Massilia; species Massilia sp. WG5. The sequence continues at coordinate 482,836 of NZ_CP012640.2, read as the reverse complement.
GAGTCGCTCAACATCGCGCTCGACAAATATGCAGGCACCCTGATCTTCGTGTCGCACGACCGCGAATTCGTCTCCTCGCTGGCGACCCGCATCCTCGAAGTCAAGGAAGACCGTGTCATCGACTTCCAGGGCAATTACGAAGACTACCTGAAGAGCCAGGGTCTCGAATAATATATTTCGTGACGCGTCCGGAAAATCACGTGGGCACGTGGTGCCCACCCTGCGGATCGCGCCAGGGTGGGTGCCACGTGCCCACGCAACATGGTGAATCAATAATGAATGCCATAACTCCCATCAAAACGTTTGAATACGACCGCCCCGTCGGCGGCGTCTGTTCGACCTCGGAAGCCTGGGCGCGCGTGCCGTCGCCCGTCGAGGCGGCCGACAAGGAAGCCCTGAAAGAGCGCATCCGGCGCCTGCTGAAGGAAAAAGAGGCCGTGCTGGTGGCCCACTACTACGTGGACGGCGACCTGCAGGACCTGGCCGAGGAGACCGGCGGCTGCGTCTCCGACTCCCTCGAGATGGCGCGCTTCGGCCGCGACCACCCGGCCAGGACCCTGGTCGTCGCCGGCGTGCGCTTCATGGGCGAGACCGCGAAGATCCTGAGCCCGGAAAAGACGATCCTGATGCCGGACCTGGACGCGACCTGCTCGCTGGACCTGGGTTGCCCGGCCGACGAGTTCGCGGCCTTCTGCGACCAGCATCCCGACCGCACCGTGGTCGTCTACGCCAACACCAGCGCCGCCGTGAAGGCGCGCGCCGACTGGATGGTGACCTCGTCGATCGGCCTGGACATCGTCGACCACCTGCACAAGCAGGGCAAGAAGATCCTGTGGGCGCCCGACCGCCACCTCGGCGCCTACATCCAGAAGAAGACCGGCGCCGACATGCTGCTGTGGCAGGGTTCCTGCCTGGTCCACGACGAATTCAAGGGCGTCGAGCTCGACCTGCTGCGCGCCCAGTATCCGGACGCGAAAGTCCTGGTGCACCCCGAGTCGCCGGCCAGCGTGGTCGAACAGGCCGATGCGGTCGGCTCCACCACCCAGCTGATCGACGCGGCCCGCAGCATGGATGCGAGCACCTTCATCGTCGCCACCGACAACGGCATCCTGCACAAGATGCGCGCCGCCGCGCCGGGCAAGCATTTCATCGACGCGCCGACCGCCGGCAACAGCGCAACCTGCAAGAGCTGCGCCCACTGCCCATGGATGGCGATGAACGGACTGGTCAACCTGGCCGCCGTGCTGGAAGCGACGGACGGCCGCAACGAGATCCACGTCGATCCGGACACCGGCAGCCAGGCCAAGCGCGCCATCGACCGCATGCTCGATTTCGCCGCCGCCAAGAAGGCCAAGGCCCTGCCGACCGGTTCGCTGGAGCAGGAAAGTAAACTGTTTTCGGGAATCGGTCCGGCATGAGCAATCTTCGTAATCCATTCGCCGCAGAAGGCGCATTCGACGACAAGCTGCAGGCAGCCTTCGAGCAGAACCTGCTGGCCGCGCTGCTGGAAGACGTCGGCACCGGCGACCTGACCGGCAAGCTGGTGCCGGAAGAGCCGCGCGCGAAGGCGCGCGTGATCGTCCGTGAACCGGCCGTGCTGTGCGGCGCGCCCTGGTTCGAGGGCATCATGCTGGCCGTCGACCAGGACATCGAGATCGACTGGCAATATGCCGAGGGCGACCTGATGAGCGCCGACAGCGTGGTCTGCACGATCGAAGGGTCGCCGCGCTCCCTGCTGACGGCCGAGCGCGCGGCGCTGAACTTCCTGCAGCTGCTGTCCGGGGTCGCCAGCGCCACGCGCACCTACGTGGACGTGATCGCCGGCACGCGCGCGAAGATCCTGGACACCCGCAAGACCCTGCCGGGCCTGCGCCAGGCCCAGAAGTACGCGGTGCGCGTGGGCGGCGGCGCCAACCAGCGCATGGCCTTGTACGACGGCATCCTGATCAAGGAAAACCACATCGCCGCGGCGGGCGGCATCACGGCTGCCCTGAACGCGGCGACGGCGCTGAACGCCGGCGTGACGATCCAGGTCGAGGTGGAATCGATCGCCGAGCTGGAAGAAGCGCTGGCGGCCGGCGCCGTGTCGATCCTGCTCGATAACTTCGACCTCGAGATGATGCGCGAAGCCGTGCGGATCAACGACGGCCGCGCGCTGCTCGAAGCATCCGGCGGCATCAACATGCAGACCGTCCGCGCGATCGCCGAGACCGGCGTGGACCGCATCTCGGTCGGCAGCCTGACCAAGGATGTGAAGGCGACCGACTACTCGCTGCGGATCGTCGGCTGACGGGTACGATGGCGGCGCATCCGCATCCCTGTCCGGACGACGCCGGCGAGATCGTCACGATCCACCGTCCGAGCCGCCCGACCCACGCGGGCAGCTGGAGCGATCCGGCGGTGGTCGCCAGCGTGGTGCCCGGCGGGGCCATGCCGGCCACGCTGAACGGGCTCGCGCCGTCACCGTGCGCACTGGTCCTGCCGGCAGTCGGCGAGCTGATCCCCGAGCCGGAATTCGCCCTGCCACGGGGATTGAAAGCGGCCGCCGGCGCGGTCGTGGTCGAGGATGACGGCCGCGTCTGGCTGGTTTCGCCGACCAACGGCTTCGGCGGCTATACGGCCACTTTCCCGAAAGGCCGGGTCGACCCCGGCAGCCCGCTGCAGCAGACGGCCGTGCGCGAAGTGTTCGAAGAGTCCGGCCTGGTCGTGCGCCTGGAGGCGCACCTGGTCGACGTGCGCCGCACCCAGACCTACACCCGCTACTACGTCGCGAAGCGGATCGCCGGCTGTCCGTCGGCGATGGGCTGGGAAACCCAGGCGGTGCACCTGGTGCCGGCCGCGCGGCTCGCGGAGCTCGCCACGCATCCGAACGACGCCGCGATCATCCGCGCCCTCGACGACTGGCTGCTGCGCCGCCAGGCCGGCTGACCCGGTCGGTCGCTAGACCCCGCTATTGCTCGCTGCTGCCATCGCCTCGGCCTGCGGGCTGCGCAGGTGCAGGTGCTCGCCGACCTTCGACGCGATCGAATCGATGGCGGTGATCACCTGGTCCGGATGCACGTAATGCGTCATGTGGCCGACGCCGGGTTGCAGCTGCAGCTCGCTGTCCGGAATGCGCTCGCTCAGGCGTTCGGAATTGTGGCTGAAGTCGGCAATCAGGTCGCGGGTGCCGGCCATGACGACGACCGGGACCTTCAATTCCGGATAGCGCTTGGCCAGCGACATCGCGGACGGGATCATCATGGCGGTTTCGGCGGCGCTGGCGCGCAGTTGCGACGGGCGGAGCATCATCCACACCGGCAGCGCGCGGAAGCGGATATCGACATCCTGTGGCGCGAAAGCCCGCTTCGAAATCGGCCGCCACAACATCCGTCCGACCAGCGGCGATACCGTATAGCGCATCAGGTCGCCGATCACCGGAATGGCCGGCCCGGAGCTCAGCACGTCGGCGCGCAGGCTCGGATAGTAATAGCCGGACAGCAGCACCAGGCCGCGCACGAAGTCCGGCGCTTCCAGCGCCATCGACAGCGCAACCAGCGTGCCCCAGGAGTGGCCCAGCACGATGGCCGAATCCACATGCAGCTGCTGCAGCGCATGGTGCAGCAGGCGGGCTTGGGCCTGCGGCGTCCAGACCGTCTTGCGCGGACGCTCGCTGTAGCCGAAGCCCGGCCGGTCGAAGGCGATCACGCGATAATGTTCGGCCGCCTTGTCCAGCAGGCCGCTGTGCTCGAAGTCCTCGGCCAGTACGCCATTGCCGTGCAGGAGCACCAGCACCGGACCTTCGCCGCGCTCGATGTAGTGCAGGCGCACGCCGTCGACCTCGATGAAGCGCCCCTGCGGCGGATTCTCGGCCTCGGCCTGTTTCGTTTTCGCACGCACGTAGAAAAAGGATGCGGCAAGTCCGAGTCCGGCCGCGGCGGCGCCGATCTGCCAGCCTTTGATGTTATTCGTCACAATGTTCCCCCGTCGAGTTGAATGGATGGCGCGACTCTTTCAGATCCAGCCCGTGCCCGTTCGAGCAGCTCGACCACGAGCGGTAGTACGCGCTCGCTGGATTCTTCGATTTTTATGTCGAGCAAGTCATCGGCGCGTGTGCGGCCGAGATTGATGGCGGCGATCGGCTTGCTGCTGGCCTGGGCCAGGCGGCAGAAGCGAAAGCCCGAATAGACCATCAGCGAGGAGCCGACCACCAGCAGCGCGTCGGCGCGCTCCATCTGGTCGAGGGCGATGGCGGTGCGCGCGGGCGGGACGTTGTCGCCGAAAAAGACGACGTTCGGCATCAGCGTGCCGCCGCAGCAGGTGCACCAGGGCAGGCGAAAAGCGGCGAGTTCGGCCGGCTCGACCGAGGCGTCGCCGTCCGGCAGCGGGGTCGCGTCCGCATGCAGCATGTGCGGATTGGCGTCGGCCAGCTGTGCCTGCACGAAGGCGCGCGGGAACAGCGCCGAGCATTCCAGGCAGATGACCGAATGGATATTGCCGTGCAGCTCGAGCACGCTGTGGCTGCCGGCCTGGCCGTGCAGGCCGTCGACATTCTGGGTCAGCACCGAGCCGACGTGGCCGATCTTCTCCAATGCTGCGATCGCAAAATGCCCGGCGTTCGGGCGCGCCCGCGACAGGACCGGCCAGCCGATCATGCTGCGCGCCCAGTAGCGCTTTCGCACGTGCTCGTACTTGCGGAAGTCCGGCCCGTGGATGGGCGGACGGCCGCGGCGCGTGCCGTCGCGGTCGCGGTAATCGGGAATCCCTGAGGCCGTGGAGAGCCCGGCGCCGGTCAGGACCAGCGCGCGCGGGTGGCGATCCAGGAACTCCGCCAGCTTTTGAGCATGATCGTGCGCGGCGTCGTGAGCGGTAAAACCTTCAGCCATCGTGGCGATTCCTCGTGGTGTTCTTCCCATGGGATCGTAACACCCTTACTGACGGGACGGACACACGATACCGGCCGGGACGCTGCAGCGCAGCATCGCCGCGACGCGCCGTTCGTGCGCCGCTTGGGAGGGCTCAGCGACGGCTGGACACCACGATCCCGCCCACGATCAGGGCAAAAGCCAGCGCGTGGTAGGCGTGCGGCAACTCCCCCAGGAACGCCGAGGACAGCAGCGCGGCGAACAAGGGCGTCAGGTTGACGAAGAAGGCGCCGATGCCCGGCCCGGCGCGGCGGATGCCGGCGCCCCACAGCGCATAGGCCAGCACGGCCGGCCCGGCGGCGACGAACAGCAGGGCTGCGGCCAGCTTGCCGCTCCAGGCGATCGGCGGCGCGCCGACGGACCACTCGACGCCCGTGAACAGCGCCGACCACAGCAGTCCATAGGCGACCTGGGTCGCGAGGAAAGCCGCCCAGTCGGCGCGCAGCCGGGGCGCATCCCCCGGCTGCAGCAGCATCCAGCTGTAGAAGGACCAGGCGATGGTCGCCAGGATCATGTACAGGTCGCCGGCCACCAGGCGCAGGGCCAGCAGCTGGCCGGCATCGCCGCGGCACAGCACCACCAGCACGCCGAGGATGGACAGCAGCGCACCGGCCACCTGCCAGGGCCGCAGCGCCGCGCCGAAGAACAGCCGGCCGACCAGCATCATCCAGACCGGCATCCCGGACGCGACCAGGGTCACGTTGATTGGCGTCGAGCTCTGCAGGGCAAGGTATTGCAGCGAGTTGTACATGCCGATCCCGGCCAGGCCCAGCAGCGCATAGCGGCGCCAGTGGCTCAGCATGCCGCTGCCGTTCCTGAACGCCGCCCGGCCCAGGGGCAACAGGATCAGCAGGGCGATCGCCCAGCGCAGCAGGTTCAGCGTCATCGGCGGCACCGCCTCGCGCACCAGGCGACCGACGATGGCGTTGCCCGCCCACAGGAAGGGCGGGACGGTGAGCAGCAGGATGGTGGAGGGGGAAAGTTTTTGGTTCATTTGAAAACCATGCGCGACGTCCCCGCGAAGGCGGGGGCGACCTTAACGGCGCCTCGGCGTCAAGACGCTGGGCAGGGCTTTCGGCAAGGTATCCGGATAATCGCGCGAATAATGCAGCCCCCGGCTCTCGCGCCGCGACAGCGCGCTGCGCACGATCAGGTCCGCGACCTCGACCAGGTTGCGCAGTTCCAGCAGGTCGTTGGTGACGCGGAAGTTGCGGTAATACTCGTCGATCTCTTCCTTCAGCAGGCGGATCCGGTGATGCGCCCGCTCGAGGCGCTTGGTGGTGCGCACGATGCCGACGTAGTTCCACATGAAGCGGCGCAGTTCGTCCCAGTTGTGGGCGATGACGACTTCTTCGTCGGCATTCGTGACGCGGCTCTCGTCCCAAGCCGGCAGCGCGGGCAAGTCGGCGGGCGGCGCCGCCGCGATCTGGTGGGCGCAGGCGCGGCCCACCACCAGGCATTCCAGCAGCGAGTTGCTGGCCAGGCGGTTCGCGCCGTGCAGGCCGGTGTAGGCCGTCTCGCCGACCGCGTACAGGCCCGGGATGTCGGTGCGGCCGGCCAGGTCGGTCACCACGCCGCCGCAGGTGAAGTGCACGGCCGGCACCACCGGGATCGGCTGCTTCGTGATGTCGATGCCCAGCTCCAGGCAGCGCGCGTAGATGGTCGGGAAGTGTTCCTGGATGAATTCGGGGCTCTGGTGGGAGATGTCCAGGTGGACGTAATCCAGGCCGCGCTTCTTCATCTCGAAGTCGATCGCGCGCGCCACCACGTCGCGCGGGGCGAGTTCGCCGCGCTCGTCGTGGGCCGGCATGAAGCGGGTGCCGGCAGCGCTCCCGGCTTCCGGCGGCAGCTTCAGCAGGCCGCCTTCGCCGCGCACCGCTTCGCTGATCAGGAAGGATTTCGCATAGGGGTGGTACAGGCAGGTCGGGTGGAACTGGATGAATTCCATGTTCGACACGCGGCAGCCGGCGCGCCAGGCCATCGCGATGCCGTCGCCGGTGGCGGTGTCCGGATTGGTCGTGTACAGGTAGACCTTGCCGGCGCCGCCGGTGGCCAGCACGGTATGCTCGGCTTCGAAGGTCAGCACGGTGCCGCTCTGTTCGTCCTGCACGTATAGGCCGTAGCAGCGCGGCTGCCCGACCAGGGTCGGAGCGCCGCTGTGGACGCCGTTGGCGCTCAGCTTGTCGGAGGTGATGACGTCGATCGCGCAGTGATGCTCGAACAGCGCGATGTTCGGATGCGCGCGCACCTTCTGTTCCAGCGTGACCTGGACCGCGTGGCCGGTGGCGTCGGCGGCGTGGATGATGCGGCGCTGGCTGTGGCCGCCTTCGCGGGTCAGGTGGAAGCCGAGTTCCGCGCTCTCGTCGCGGGTGAAGGGAACGCCTTGCTCGATCAGCCACTCGATGGCTTCGCGGCCGTGCTCGACGATGAAGCGGGTGGCGGCCTCGTCGCACAGGCCGGCGCCGGCCACCAGGGTGTCGGCGATGTGCTGGTCATGGCTGTCGCCGGAATCGAGCACCGCGGCGATGCCGCCCTGCGCCCAGTTGCTGGCGCCGTCGAGGAGTTCACGTTTGGAGATGATCGCGACCTTGCGGGTCTGCGCCAGGTGGAGGGCGACGGAGAGGCCGGCCAGGCCGCTGCCCACGATAACGACATCGTATTTCATAGTGGTGGGGGCTTGATGATCCGCTCGCGACGGTTTCTCAGGCCCCTTTGAGTTTTGTAGAAAGGCATCACTATAGACGATTTGATTTGAGCTTGTTGTGCCACTTTATCGTGACGCATCACGATTAGTCAGCGCCATCTCGTACACCCGCCGGTAGCGCGCCGCCGTCAGCTCCCAGCTGCGGCGCGTGCTCACGAACTCGCGGGCGGCCGCGCCCAGGGCCGCGATGCGCCAGGGCTCGGCAAGCAGTCCCAGGATCGTCTTCACCAGCGCCGCGCGATTGCCGGCCTCGAACAGCATGCCGCTGTGGCCGTGCACCAGCAGTTCGCGCTGGCAGGCCAGGTCCGAGGCGACGATCGCGCAGCCCTGGGCCAGTGCGTTGAGCAGATGGCGCGAGGGCTGCAGCCCCGGCGTGCGGCCGAGCCCGGGAAAGACGACGATATCGGCGCGCGGCAGCACGTCCGCCGCGCGCCGGTAGGACAGCGGGCCCGCGAACACGACATGGCCGCGCAGATGCGGCTGGGCCAGCTTCGCTTCGAACCGCGCCTCCTGGATCCCGCCGCCGGCAACCACCAGGCGCAGCGCCGGATGCCGCCGGCGCAGCTGGGCCAGTGCCGCCAGCAGCAGTTCGAGACCATCGTCCGGTTCCAGTCCTCCCGCATAGGCCAGCAGCGGCGCTCCTGTCAGGTTGGCCGGTCCGGCGCCGGTCCGCCGTCCGGGCGCCAGGTCCGGCGCCGGCGGAATCACGGCGATGGTCTTGCCCACGAGCCCTTCGGCGCGCAGGGCGGCGCGCACCTGGGCAGTCCCGGCCGCGATTGCCTGGGCCGCGCCCAGCGCCCAGCGTTCGAGGCGCGGAAAGGGATATCCCGGCGCTGCCTGGCCGCGCCGTTCGGCCTCGACCACCAGCGGAATCTTCGCCAGCCGGGCCACCGGCCATGCCGCCACCGCATTCGCACTCGGCAGGTGGACGTGGATCAGGTCCGGCCGCGTCAGCCTGGCGACCTGGCGCAGGCGCAGCGCCAGCGTGGTCGTGGCGAGCGCCGCGCCCAGCCGGGAATCGGGCGGGGGCATGCCGACCAGGGGAAGCCTGCGGACGGCGGTGCGGTAGACATGCCGGCCTTCGCCATGCGTGTCGCCGGGCGCATGCGTGGCTGCGTGCGCCGGTCCGGTCAGCTGGATGGCCTGCACGCCCTGGCTGCGCAAGCCTTCCAGCAGGGCCTGCGTCCGCCGGCTATAGTCGCTGCGCCGCGGCGCGGAATGGTCGAGCAGGTGCAGCACGCGCATTACGGTTCCCGCCGCGCCGCGTCCGCAGTGTCGGCGCCGGTAAGCGCATCGTAGACCGCAAGATAGTCGCGCGCCATCGCCGGCATGCTGTGCCGCGCGATGACCTGGCTCCTGGCCCGCGCGCCGTGGCGCGCCGCCATCTCGGGGATGCGGCAATAGTCCGAGACCGCCGCCGCCAGCAGTTCGGCGGACAGCGGCGGCACCAGGATGCCGGTGAAGCCCGCGTGCACCAGTTCGGCATTGCAGCCGACCGCGGTCGCCACTACCGGCAGGCCGCTGGCCATCGCTTCCAGGATCGGATTGGCCCGGTCTTCCCGGAGCGAAGGCGAGACGAACAGGTCCATTGCCCGCAGCAGCTGGGCGGTGTCGGCGCGCGCCCCGGGCAGCCATGCGCGCGCGCCGGCCCCGGCCCGGTTCAGCATCGCCTGGCATTCGGACCGTGCGGGACCGTCGCCGACGATCATCAAGCGCAGGCGCTGGTGGGCTTGATGCGGCGACGCGATCAGCCGCAGGAAGGCGTCGACCAGGGTCAGGTGGCCGGCGCTGTCTTCCATGCGGCCGACGCTGCCGATCACGAACACGCCGTCATGCATGAAGCCGGGCGGCCCGACCGCGGCCGCGGGACCGAGGCGCGGGTGGAACTGCACGCTGTCGACGGCGTTCGGGATTTGCGAGACGCGCGCCGGCTCGGCGCCGATCGCCTCGACCAGCCATTCCTCGAGCTCGCCGCTGACGGCGATGTAATGGTCGACGAGCGGGCGCAGCAGGCGCCGCAAGAGCCTGCCGCGCCGGCTGGCGCGCGCCGGCGTCGACAGGTCGCGCCCGTGCTCGGCATGCACGCGCAGGCGCACCCCGGCCAGCGCCGCCACCAGCTGGGCCGGCAGGCCGGAACGGTTGCGGGTGTGGATCAGGTCGGGCTGCAGGCGGCGCAGGACGCGGTACAGGCGCAGCGCGTTGGCCAGACCGTGCAGCGCGCCTTCGCTGCGCTGGTGCAGCTTGAGGATCTCGACGCCCTGTTCGCGCAGGCCGGCTTCGTACTCGCCCTGGTCGCGCAGGCACAGGATGGTGTGACGATAGCGTTCGGGGGGCAGGTGGCGGATCAGGTTCAGCAAGCCGTTTTCGGCGTCGGCGCTGTCGAGCGAGTCCACCAGGTGCGCCACCAGGGGCGGCCGCACGGCTGCGGCAGCACCGGCCGCGCCGCTCGCCGCGGCGCCGGGGATGGCGAACTCGGCGGCGGCCGGATGCGACGCGCCTGTGCCGGCACCATCCGGAAACGACTGCGCATGGCGGTGGCTGGGATTCATTCGCGGCGGCTCCATCCTCGTTGGCGGCGCGGCGACTGGCGGAATCCGGCGCCGAGACGTGATTATATTGCCGCCCACGGCCGGTTTTTCGCGCTTTCCGGCATGGTTGACTCGTCTCAAAAAAGCCTTGTTCCGATGTTCGGCGCCGCACCGACTTGGCGCTCGCGGCGCACTAGCATGGGCCGACATCAAGCCATCCATGAGGAACCCCATGAGCACCCACCACGCCGCCGAAGTCGCAAAACTGGCCGACAAGATCAAGCATGTACGCTTCCCGATGTTTACCTGGCAGGACCAGCACGGCCACCTGCTGAGCCAGCCGATGACCCAGCAGCAGGTCGACGACCAGGGCGGCATCTGGTTCTATATCTCGACCCTGAGCTCGCTGTGGGATTGCATCGCCCACCGCCCGCAGGTGAACCTCGGCTTTGCCGACCAGGACGACAGCCTGTATGTGTCGGTCAGCGGGATCGCCGAACGCGTGGTCGACCGCGAGCGCATCCGCGCCATGTGGAACACCGGCGTGCAGGCCTGGTTCCCGGCCGGTCCCGAGGACGAGCACGTGGTGTTGATCCGTGTCGACCCGCACTCGGCCGAGTACTGGGATTCGAACGACAGCAAGATGGTCCGCATCTTTGCGATGGCCAAGGCCGCGATCACGGGCGACAAGCCGGATCTCGACGCCGAGCACCAGACGATCCGCCTCGACTGAGAGCGCCTGAAAAACCTTCCTCTCTTGCAATAATCCTGCCGGCTGACGTACAGTACACTCTTCTCGACGAAGGAGTGGCGATGCGGCAGCACGGGCAGGGGCGGAGGCGATGAGCGGTCCGCTGGAATTGGCGGCGGAGGTCCGTGCAGCGCTGACCGGCACGCCGCCGCTCGAGCTGGCGGCGAATGTCTTCACGGCCGCGGCGATTGTCCTGGCCGGCCGCAACAATGTCCATACCTGGTGGACGGGCGTGGTCGGCACCGCGCTGTTCGGCCTGCTGTTCGCGCAGAACCGGCTGTACGCCGACGTCGCCCTGCAGGTTTTCTTCGTCGTCACCAGCCTGGTCGGCTGGTGGAAGTGGCTGCATGGCCGCGAAGGCGAGCCGCTCCCGGTCACCCATGCCGGCATGCACAGCATGCTCTGGATCCTGCCCCTCGGCGCGACCGCAACCGCGGCCTACGGCGCGTTGCTGCACCATTTCACCAACGCCTACGCGCCTTTTCCCGATTCCGCCGTGCTCGTATTCAGCATCATCGGCCAGGTCCTGATGATGCAGCGCCGCGTCGAGAACTGGAGCTTCTGGCTGCTCGTCAATACGATCGCCACGCCGCTGTATTTCAGCCGCGGCCTGCACCTGACCGCCGTGCTGTACGCCGGCTTCTGGATCAACGCACTCATTTCCTGGCGCAACTGGCACAAGCTGGCCGCGCCCTCATCCCTCGAAAGCATCCGTCCATGAAACTGAAAGCAGTCGCGGCCATGCTGGCCGCCCTCGGCCTTGCCGCCGCCGTCCATGCCGAAACCGCCGCCAACCCGGCCGGCCACGTCGTCGCCGTCCGCGCCGGCAAGCTGGTCGACGTGGTCGCCGGCAAGGTGCTCGACAACCAGACCATCCTGATCAGCGGCGAGCGCATCACCGCGGTGGGCCCGAGCGGCAGCATCGCCGTGCCGGCCGGCGCCGAAGTGGTCGACCTGTCGCAGGCCACCGTGCTGCCGGGCCTGATCGACGCGCATACCCACCTGACCGGCGATCCGCACCAGCACGGCTACGCCTCGCTCGGGGTGTCCGATATCCGCGCCGCGATGTATGGCGCGCACTCGGCCCAGGTGACGTTGAATGCCGGCTTCACCACCGTGCGCAACGTCGGCGCCAGCGGTTTCGGCGACGTGGCGCTGCGTGACGCCATCAACGACGGCGAGCTGCCTGGCCCGCGCATGCGCACCGCCGGCTACGCCATCGGCATCCAGGGCGGCCACTGCGACAACAACCTGCTGCCGCATGATTTTCACTATGTCGAGAACGGCGTCGCCGACGGCCCGTGGGCGGGACGGACCAAGGTCCGCGAGATGGCCAAGTACGGCGCCGACGTGATCAAGATCTGCGCCTCGGGCGGGGTGCTGTCCAAGGGCGACGAGCCGGGCGCCCAGCAGCTGACGCTGGAAGAAATGAAGGCCATCGTCGATGAGGCGCACAAGCTGGGCCGCCGCGTGGCCGCGCACGCGCACGGCGCGAGCAGCATCCGCGATGCGATCCTGGCCGGGGTCGATTCGGTCGAGCATGCCAGCCTGGTCGACGACGAGGGCATCCGCCTGGCGCGCGAGCACGGCACCTACTTCGTGATGGACATCTATAACGACGACTACATCCTGCAGGAAGGCGCCAAGGCCGGCATGCTGAAGGAGTCGCTGGACAAGGAGCGCGCGCTCGGCCAGCTCCAGCGCGACAACTTCCGCAAGGCCTTCCAGGCGGGCGTCAAGATGGCCTTCGGCACCGACGCCGGCGTCTACCCGCACGGCGACAATGCGCGCCAGTTCCGCTACATGGTCCAGTACGGCATGAGCCCGATGCAGGCGATCCAGGCCGCCACCATCAATGCCGCCGACCTGCTGGGCTGGAAGGACCGCGTCGGTTCGGTCTCGCCGGGCAAGTATGCGGACCTGATCGCGGTCTCCGGCGACCCGCTGAAGGACACGGCCGAGCTGACCCGCGTGAAATTCGTGATGAAGGGCGGGGCGGTGGTGAAGGGCGCTGCGGCGGCGCGCTGAGACCCGGATCCATTTGTACGAATCCATTCTCCGTCGCGTGCTAAGCTAGGATTTCACACACAGCGATGGAGGAAGCGATGCCCGTATTCCAGCAAGCCCAATACCAGGCCTGTATCGACGCCTGCAATGCCTGCGCGGCGGCCTGCGACAACTGCTCGAGCGCCTGCCTGAAGGAAGACGACGTCAAGATGATGGCGCGCTGCATAGCGCTCGACATGGATTGCGCCGGCATCTGCCGGCTGGCGGCTGCCTATATGGCGCGCGGCAGCGACTACGCCGTGCAGTTGTGCCGCCTGTGCGCGGAAGTCTGCACGGCCTGCGCCGACGAGTGCGGCAGGCACCAGGCAGACCATTGCCAGGCCTGCGCCGAGGCCTGCCGCCGCTGCGCGGAAGCCTGCCTGGCCATGGCCGGCGACCACTGAGCGGCCACGTTTACTTTTGGTAGGGCGGCGCCAGGTCGCCCTCCGATTGGTTCCCGCCCGTCTCGGGCGTTCCGAGGCCGGTCTCGCCGATACCGGCCTGGTGGCTGCGCGTGTCCTGCGCGCCGCGGGTGGTCGCGGTGGCCGCGCTGCCGGCGCCTTCCGGCTCCGCCGCAACATCCACCGCATGCTGCAGGGCGTCGCCCTGGTCCTTGTCCGACCGGCCGGCGCCGCGGACTTCCTCGTCGCGCGGCTTGGTCAGCGCGTCGCCGCCGCTGCCGCCCGTTTCGGCCATGGTCTCGTGCGTTGGGGTGGATCCCGCTTCTCCGCTGGTGCGATGGCCGATGGCCGCATCGCCGCCTTTGCTCTGTCCTGTGCTCATGTTGCCTCCCTTTTGCATGATGAGCGATTGTCGCCGGTTTCCCGAGAGCAGGCTGTCGGCGCACGCTGCATGGCGCTGTAGGAGCGCGACGCAGGCCGCGCTGGCCCTCCTGCGAGGCGCGCAAGTATCCTCGTGCCATGCAGGGCACGGAAACGCCCGCGCTCGCCCCGTCCTGAAGGAGCGCTAGACCGGGATCTCCGACTCGCCGCCGGCGGCGCTGCCGAAGCTCTGCAGCTGGTCGAGGCTCAGGCGGCGCTCGTTGAGGGCGGTGACGATCGCCTGGAGCTGCTCGGGATCGGGCTGGATGTAGATCATCCGCTGTTCGACCTGGTGTTCCCAGTAGGGGGTATAAGGAACGTCGGTCTCGGGCATCACCTTGGCCTTGAATGTGCCATCCTGCAGTTCGCCGACCAGGGTGATGCGGGTCTTGTCCGCAGTGGTGTTCTTTACTAGGATGTTCATGCACGCTCCTTGGTTGTCGTTCGCATGCATCATTGTCCCGTACGTCAAGGGCAAGCGCCAACACGGTACGCGCGACGCCTGTGCTCTGGGCGGAATGACGACGCATCTCCTTGTGATGTCAGGCCGCTGCATTCTGCGGCGATTTGACTCACCTCAAACAAAATTTCGATACTTGCGCGTAGCCTGAGTTCGGATCCGCGGCCGAAGGGTTTGCGGAACGGTTCAGGGGAGCGCTCGCATGGATGATTCGCCGCTGCTGACCGACCTGTACGAGCTGCACATGGCGCAGGCCTACCATGCGGAGGGCATGGAAGAAATGGCCGTCTTCGATTTCATCGTCCGAAGCTTGCCGCCGGGTCGCAATTTTCTCGTCGCCGCCGGGCTGGAGCAAGTGCTCGACTATCTCGAGCGCCTGTCCTTCGGCCAGGAGGAGATCGGCTGGCTGCGCGCGAGCGGGTGGTTCACGGAAAAATTCCTCCGCTATCTCGGCGCCATGCGTTTCACCGGGAAGGTCGACGCCATGCCCGAGGGAACCGTGTTCTTCCCCGGCGAGCCGGTACTGCGTGTGAGCGCGCCCATCGCCGAGGCCCAGCTGATCGAGAGCCGGGTCATCAATCTGCTGCAGCTTTCGATCCTGATCGCCTCCAAGGCCGTGCGCTGCGTGTTGGCGGCCCGGGGCCGCGAACTGGTGGACTTCGGCATGCGCCGCGCGCATGGCGCCGAGGCAGCCCTGCTGGCGGCGCGCTGCAGCTTCATTGCCGGGTTCGACGCTACGGCAACCGTACTCGCCGGCCAGCGCTACGGCATCCCCTTGTCCGGGACGATGGCGCACTCCTACGTCCAGGCGCATGCCAGCGAAGACCAGGCATTCGCCGCCTTTGCCCACGGTTGCCGGGACGGCTGCACCCTGCTGGTCGATACCTATGACGTGCCGCGCGCGCTGGAGCGCGTTGTCACCCTCATCCGGCGCCTGCGCGCCACCGGGGGCGCCCAGGTCCGGGCGGTGCGCATCGACAGTGGCGACCTTGCCGAACAGGCCGGCCTCGCGCGCCGGCTGCTGGACGCGGCCGGCTGCACGGACGTGCGGATCGCAGTGAGCGGCGATCTCGACGAGTATCGTGTCGCTGCCTTGATGGAGACAGGCGCGCCGATCGACAGCTTCGGCATCGGGACGCGAATGGCGACCTCGGCCGACGCGCCCTTCCTCGACTGCGCATACAAGCTGGCCGAATACGAAGGCCGCGCCCGGCGCAAGCGTTCGGCCGGCAAGCAGACCTACCCCGGACGCAAGCAGGTCTTCCGCCGCTTTGACGACGACGGCATACTGGTCCAGGACACGATCGGGCTGGAGACCGAATACGTTCGTGGAAGACCCTTGTTGCAGCCGGTGATGCAGGAAGGGAAACGCCATTCGCCGCACTGGACCCTGGGCCACATGCGCCAGACCTTGCGCAGCGAACTCGCCAGCCTGCCTCCACGGCTGACCTCACTGGAAGCGGCCGCACCGCCGCCGGCCGTGCTTTCGCCGGGCATCACGCAGCTGGTCGCCTTGGTCGATTTCCAGTTCGCCTGAGCTCAGGATCCGGGCCGCTTCGCGGACAGTGCCTGCACCAGCGATTCCGCCTGCGGATTGCTGGCCTTGCCGCCGATGATGTCGCTGGCGGACAGGGTGCTGCGATAGTAGGCCTTGTTCACGCCCTGATTGATCCGCACACCGCTCAGTTCGACGCTGGCTGCGTCGCCGAACAAACCCTTGTTGTCCGACCATGCGATGACATCGCCCCTGCCCGCAGTGCCCTGGACCATCCTGTTCCAGTTAATGACGGTCAAGCCAGCCTTTGCGCCCAGCGACACGCTGGTCTTCTTGAGGAAGGCATCGACCGCCTTCTGGTTGTTCAGCAAGAAAACCAGCGCGCCGCCCTCGGCGCCCGCCTGCAGCCCAAGGCTCAGGCCGCCGGTGTTGTAGAAGACCGGTTGCGACCAGCTCCCATCCTCGTGCTTGACCAGCAATAAGCCCGCGCCGCCTTCCGCGCCGATGCCGACCGCCGCGCGCTTGTTGGCCGGGACAATGAAAATGCCTTTCGCCGTATCCAGCAGGGAGCGCATGCGGGTATCCGCGTCGAGCGTGTGCACGATGTTCGTGGCCTGCAGCACATGCCGCTCGGCCGCGGCCGCCTGGCGGTCGGGTGCCGCCGTCGTGTCGGCGACCGGGCGACGGCTCTCCTGGGCATGAAGGATCCCGGGACCTGCCAGCAACAAGGCGATCGCAAGTTGCAGGGCGTTTTCGCTGAGGGCATCCATGACATACTCCTTCACTCTTGAGAATTGGAACAGCTCAATGCTAGTCCTTGAAATGGCCTCTCTGGTATGACTCCGATCAAGAAGCCTATTCAATATCTCTGTCATGCATAGGGCACAAGCCAAGGCGCTGTCCTGCCGCCGGAGGGGCTTTACTTGATGCAGATCAAGAAGAGCTAAATCTCTGCTAGAAGTTGCGAAAACTGGCGCATTAGCTTTGATATTGAGCAAAATAATCTCTATGATGGCCGAATTCATGTATTTACAGCGTGAACATGGATTCCAACAATATCGCTGCCAGCCTCGACTGGCTTCTGTCGGCGGCCCGCGACCCGATGCTGGTATACGACGCCGGCGGCGTCATCATGCGCGCCAATCCGCCGCTGTCTTCGCTGTTCGCGTGGCCTCTCGAGGAATTGATCGGGAAACGCTTCGACGTGCTGCTGCCTGAGGGGCCGCGCCGCGCCCATGCGGGCAGCGGCCCCGTCATGGCGCTCGACCGGGCGGGCGCGGCGTTCAGCGTCGGGCTCAGCCTGACGAGGCTCGACGCCGAAGGCAGCCCGCTGACGCTGGCCACCATCCATGACGCGCGCGCCATCGGCGGCGCCGAACAGGCGCTGCGCGACAGCGAGGCACGCATGCGCGCGGTGTTCGAGACCGCCGCGGACGGCATCATCACGATCGACGAGCATGGCCTGGTCGAGCGCGTCAACCCGGCCGCCGAGCGCATGTTCGGCTTTACGGAGCGGGAGCTTGCCGGACGCAATGTCTCGGTCCTGATGCCCTCGCCGGACCGTGAGCGCCACGGTGGCTACCTGCGCCATTACCTGCGGACCGGCGAACGGCGCATCATCGGCATCGGGCGCGAGGTGCATGGTCTGCGCAAGGATGGCACCCTGTTTCCGATGGAGATAGCGGTAACCGAGATGCAAATCGGCGGCGCACGCATGTTCACCGGACTGGTGCGTGATATCACTGCGCGCAAGCAGAGCGAGGAGCAGGCCGGGCTGTTGCTGCGGGAGCTGCGCGGCGCCAACGAAGAGCTCAGCAATTTTGCCTATGCCGTGTCACACGATCTGAAAGCGCCGCTGCGCGCGATCGGCGCGCTGGCGGACTGGCTGGCGACGGATTATGCTGATTGTTTCGACGACGAAGGCCGGGAACACATGCGCCTGCTCATCAGCCGCGTGCATCGGATGGGAAGTCTGATCGACGGCATCCTCGAGTATTCGCGCGTGGGCCGCGAGGGCGGCGCGCTGCGGATGGTCGACCTGAACGCGACCCTGGTGGATATCGTGGACCTCCTGTCACCGCCGGCGACCATCAAGCTGGCCGTCGCACCCGGGCTGCCGGTGATCTGGACGGAGCCGACGCGTGTCCGCCAGGTCTTCCACAATCTGATCTCGAACGCCATCAAATACCTGGACAAGCCCGAGGGGCGGGTGGCCGTCGACTGCAGCGACGAGGGCGATCACTGGCGCTTCGCGGTCTCGGATAACGGGCCGGGCATCGAACAGCGCCATTTCGAACGCATTTTCCAGCTGTTCCAGACCCTGGCCCCACGCGACCGTATCGAGAGTTCGGGGGTCGGCCTGGCCCTGGTGAGGCGGCTCGTCGAGAGCCTGGGAGGACGGGTGTGGCTCGAATCGGTTCCAGGGGAGGGCAGCACCTTTTATTTCACGATGCCGAAGTCGCACCGCCAGGTGCAAGAGGAGAAGCGCTCGCCGCCCGGCGCGTGTGCAGTGAAGATTGGACCATGAGCGAGCTGCCCTGACATGAATACCATACTTGTGCTGCTGGTCGAGGACGATGTGGTCGATCGCATGGCGTGCCGGCGGCGGCTGAGCGCAACGCCCGGCGGCCGCTTCCGTCTGGTGGAGGCGGACGATGGCGAGCGTGGACTGTCGCTTGCCAGCCGCCTGTGCCCGGATTGCATCCTGCTCGACTATCGGCTGCCCGACCTGAGCGGGATCGAGTTCCTCGACCGCCTGAAGGCCGATCCCGACGATGCGGTTCGCTCGATCCCGGTACTGATGCTGACGGGCGCCGACAGCGCCGCCGTCGCCACCGAAGCAATGCGGCATGGCGCCAGCGACTACCTGGTCAAGGATGCGATTGGACGCTATCTGGAACTGCTGCCGTCGGCCCTCGAGCGCATCCAGCGCGAGCGCCGGCTGATGAAGGAGAAGCGCCAGGCGGAAGCCAGGTTCCGGACGCTGGTCGAGCAAACGCAGGCGATCAGCTATGTCGTGGCTACCGGGCGTCCCGACCGCTTCCACTACATCAGTCCCCAGATCGGAATACTGGGCGCCGTTCCCGAGGAATGGCTGAACAATCCCGGGCTCTACGCGGCCAGCATGTTGCCGGAAGACAGAAACGAGGTCCTCGCCGAGGTGCTGCGCTGCCGCAGGGATGGCCTTCCGCTGCGCCTGGAGTACCGTCTGCGCGACCGCTCCGGCGAGGTGCTGTGGTTTCGCGACCAGGCCGACGTGGTGCATGACGACACCGGACAGGCGCTGTTCATGCAAGGCACGCTGATCGATATCACGGCGAACAAGTTGGCGGAACAGAAGCTCATCGAAACGCGCGACGAACTCCGGAGCCTGGCCGCGCACCAGGAAAGGATCAGGGAAGGCGAGCGACAGCGTATTGCGCGGGAAATTCACGACGAATTGGGTGGGCTGCTGACTGGCATCAAGGCTTACCTGTCGGTGATCGACGCCCGCTGCATGCAGGCGGGCCGGCCGGCCGATCCCTTGCTGGGGGATACGGCCGCGCTGGCGCAGGAAGCCATCGACACGGTACGCCGCGTGATCACCGACCTCCGGCCGAGCGTGCTGGACCAGTTGGGTATCTGGGCTGCGCTCGACTGGTACGCAAGCCAGGTTGCCCAGCGTTCCGGGCTCGAATGCCATTGCGAGATCATGTCCTCCGCAGCCTCGCTGGCCATCGATGCGGATCGCAGCACCATGCTGTTCCGGATCGCGCAGGAAGCGATGACGAATATCCAGCGCCATGCGGCGGCGAACAAGGTCAGGCTACAGGCCTGGTGCGAGGATGGACAGCTGACGCTCCTGATCGAAGATGATGGCTGCGGCATCGCGGGGGCGGCCGCGCTGTCTTCGGACACGTCCTGGGGCATCCGCGGCATGCAGGAGCGATCGCGCAGCCTTGGCGGGGAACTGAGCGTCCTGCCGCGCGCTGGCGGCGGCACCGTCGTGATGCTCCAGATGCTGCTGGAGATGCATGATGAGGTCTGAACGGGTCCGCGTACTCCTGGTGGACGATCACGCGATCGCGCGCAACGGTGTCCGGCTGATGCTGGACACGGCCGGCGATATCGACGTCGCCGGCGAAGCGGCGGATGCCAGCCAGGCGCTCGAGCTGCTGCGGCACCAGGCATTCGATGTGGCGCTGGTCGACATCACGATGCCCGGGATGAACGGACTGGATCTGCTGCGCCATTTGCGCAGCCTGCACCCCGCGATGTCGGTGCTCGTGCTGAGCACCTATTCAGAGGAAATTTACGCCGTTCGGGCGCTGAAACAGGGCGCGGCGGGCTACCTTACCAAGGACGCGCCGACGGCCGTGCTGATCGAAGCGGTGCGGCGCGCGGTGGCCGGGCGCAAATATGTCAGTCCCTCGCTGGTGGACAAGCTGGCCTCGCTGGTCAGTGGCGACAGCGCCGCCTCCGGACACGATGCCTTGTCGAACCGCGAACTCGAGGTGTTCAAGCTGATCGCGAAGGGGGAGCCGCTGGTGCAGATCGGTGAGCGCTTGCACCTGAGCCCGAATACGGTGACCACCTATCGCTCCCGCATCCTCGAGAAGATGGGAATGTCGAGCAATGCCGAGCTGACCCGCTATGCGCTGGAGCAAGGCTTGATCTAGTAGGGGATACCCTACGTCGCCTGTCAAGCAGCCCTGACCCCGCTTTGACGGAATACACGCTGCCCGCCTACCCGATCCAGTCCGATACTCCTTAAATCATTGCCAATAAAAAGCGAGGAACAATCGATGACTGAACAGATACTGCAGATCAAGCCGGCACGTGAACGGGTCGATAGCCAGTCCTTCGGTGGAAAGTGCGGACAATGTGCCTACCGCACGCTTTGCCTTCCGCTGGGACTGACCGAGAATGAGATGACCCGGCTGGAAAGTGCGATCGGCTGCCGGCGCCGCGTGGCTCGCGGCGCGCCGCTGTTCCGTGCCGGACAAGCTTTCGGCAACCTGTTCGCCGTGCGCTTCGGCCATTTCATGACTTGCCGCAGCGATCACCGCGGCAAGCGCTACATCACCGGCTTCCAGATGGCGGGCGATCTCCTGGGCATGGACGCCATCGGTAACGGCGAGCACGCCAGCACCGCCCTTGCCCTGGAGGACAGCGAAGTCTGCGAGATCCCCTACGAGCGGCTGCGGCAGGTGATGGCCGAGATACCGAAAGTAATGGATCACTTTCATAGAACGATGAGCCAGGAAATCCTGCGCGACCAGTCGGCAATCCGGTTCCTCGGCATCCTGAGCGCGGAAGAGCGCCTGGCCAGCCTGATTCTGAACCTGTCCGCCCGCTATGCCATGCGCGGATTCTCGTCGCGCCGGTTCCAGATGCGGATGTCGCGCGACGATATTGCGCGTTACCTCGGCCTGACGCTGGAAACCGTGAGCCGGCAGCTGGCGCGCTTTCGCGACAAGGGCCTGATCCGGCTGGACCGGCGCGAACTCGAGATCCTCGACATGCGCCGCCTGGAGGCGCTGGCCGCAGCCCCGGAAAGCCTTGGCGCATGAGATACCGCGCAGGCGCGGTCTGCCGATCCCGCGCCCGCCGCACACTCCATCGCATCGGCACCAATCCGAGGAGAAATGATCATGGCCAATCATCTTACGCCCTTCGAGCCCTTCGCCGACCTGATGCCGTTTGATCCGCGCCGCGGCTTCGGTGAGCTGCTTCGGGAATTCCGTCATCCCGCCCATTGGGACCAGGACATGCCCGCAATCCGGATCGACGTCGAGGAGACCGAGCAGGCGTATGCCATTACCGCCGACATCCCCGGCATGAACAAGGAGGACATCAAGGTCGAGGTCGACGGCAACCAGGTCGTGATTTCGGCTGAGCGCAAACAGGACACCGAGGTGAAAAAGGGAAACA
The DNA here is from genome assembly GCF_001412595.2 of Massilia sp. WG5. Taxonomy (NCBI): domain Bacteria; kingdom Pseudomonadati; phylum Pseudomonadota; class Betaproteobacteria; order Burkholderiales; family Oxalobacteraceae; genus Massilia; species Massilia sp. WG5. Next base: position 461,214 of record NZ_CP012640.2, on the reverse strand, counting down.
CTGTGCGCAGCGAACGTCATTGGGGCCAGCAATACCGGGCGTTCACACTGCAATGTCCGGTCGATGACCCGAAGGCCGAGGCCCGCTACGAAAACGGCGTTCTCAAGCTGACTTTGCCGAAAAAGGCGGAGGCCGGCACGCACCGTCTCGAAATCCATTGAAGGCTCGTCAGCGCTGGCGGCGCAGCACGACAAAGGCGCCCGCCATGCCGCCCAGATGCGCAAAATGCGCCACCCCGGCGTCCGATCCCATGACGCCGAGCGTGAGCTCCAGGCCCGCGTACAGGCTGACGAACAACCAGGCCGGCATTGGGATCGGGGGGAACAAGAGGACGATAATGCGCCGCGGAAAACTGACCGCGTAGGCCAGCAGGACACCGAACACGCCGCCGGAGGCGCCCAGCGTCGCGGATGGGACATCGCTGGCGGCCGCCACCAGCAGTTGCGTCAGCGCCGCCCCAAGCACGCTCGCAAAATAAAGCCTGAACATCGCTGCCCTGCCCAGCAAGGCTTCCACATCCCGCCCGAACATCCACAGGCCGAACATGTTGACGGCCAGGTGAGCCGGGCCTGCGTGCAGGAAGGCATAGCTCACCAGTTGCCACGGCATGAAGCCCTCGCGCAGCGGCCACAAGACCAGACTGGCCATCAACTCCGGTGCCATGCCCAGCTCCAGCAAATACGCCGCGCTGTTGGCCAGAATGAGAAAGGTGACAGTCGACATCGTCGGCATGCTGCGATGATCGAAGCGCTCAGTGCGCTTCGCCCAGCCATGCGCGGATTTTTTCGTACACCTCGACCCGGCAAAGCAGATCGAGATGGTGGGTGTCGAACGCCACCCACTGGCGAGAAGCCGGAAAGTTCAGCTGGCGCGCGCGTTCCGCATGCCGGCCCAGCGCAGCGTCAACGGGTATCAGTCCGTCCCCCAGCAGCCGGTGACGCAGGTCGGTCGGGCGTTTTCCGGTCGATCCGGCAATCGTGTAGCACCTGATCCCCCTCGGCAAGGGCACGTGGCGCCGGGTGTCGGCTTCGTGGGCGAACCGGTTGCGGCCGCGCCAATCCTCGTCGAGCAGATTGCCGTATCGAAGGTCGGTGATGCCGGCACTGCGCAGCTCGCCAAGGCGGGCAAGCGGGGCGGTGAGGGGATTGCTTCCCAGGAGGCTGCCAAGCCAGTTGCCGTGCCGCGCCAGCGGCGCGCCATGGTGCGGCACGCCGAGGAAAACCATCTGCCTCAGGCGTCCCAGCCAGCGACGCCCTCCCATGCGGGCGTAGTGGCAGGCGCTGCGCGCCACCAGCCCGCCCATGCTGTGCGCCAGTATGGCAAGCTCATCGACCGAAACCGGCCAGGCGTCGAGCAAGGTATCGAGCAGCATCGAGAGCTCCTGGCCATTGGTGGAAACATGGCGTCCGCTGTTGTAGTACAGGTACAGCGGCACGTAGCCGAGATCGCGGGCCAGCGCGACGCCATGGTCGTGGTTACGGCGCAGCCATTGCAGATCATTGCAGCAGAGCCCGTGTACCAGTACCACCAGCCTGGCGCCGGGCGCCGGCATCGCCGCCGCCAATGCCACGCGCTCGAGAGGCAAGGGCTGGCCGCGCTGGCGCAGGCACATCGGGATCGCCAGTACGTTGCCGGTATTCGCCAGCTGATCGCCGATCAATCCGTTGAGTGCCGCCAGCACGGCATCGCGCTGGCGGGTCGACTCGAACATGGTCGCGACCAGCCCGGCGCGTTGCCGCCCCGCGTCGAAAAAGCGGTCCGCGATCATACCGGTCTCCGTATGGGTGTCTGGCGCTCAGGCCTGTGCTGCAAGCTCCTGCCGTGCGCGTTCGATATCGAGCCTTTCCATGGCATCGTGCGGCTCGGCGTCCGCGGCTTCGCGGCGCAGGGCCGCCGCTTCCGCGTCGGCGCCACGCCCGTCGAGCATCGACAGGGCCCTTGCGTACTCGACCCTGGCGATGGCCGAGGCCGGATTCAGGCTCAATGCCTTCTTGAAATGCGCGATCGCGTCCGCCCGGCTCGCGCCGTAGCTGAGGCGAGCGATCACGGCGCCGATCTTGTCGATGATCTCGGCGTGATACACCCCTAGCGCGATATGGGCGTCGGCATGGCGCGGCGCCAGTGCCAGGGTCGCATCGAGACTGGCCCTGACTTTGCCGCCAATACCCTGCGCCAGGGCTTGCACGACCGAGATTTCCTGCGCATAGCGGCCCAGCGCATATGCGTGCCAGTAGAACGCGGCAGCCTTCTCCGGCTGCTGGGCCTGTTGCAGCTCGCAGCGCCGGATCACTTCCTGCAAGCGTTCGCATTTGGTATCGGCCGAGCGGTCCAGATACACCGCCTGCATGCAGCTCGCCTTGTTGGCGACGGCGTGGCCGGGCAGGCCGAGCGCCAATCCCTTTTTCGCCGCCTGTTCGAAGTCGCCCGCATGGAAGGCGATCCAGGCCTCCACCAGCGCGGCGCCGCGCGGCCATGGTTCGGCGTCGCCCGCATGCAATCCGCGCCAGGCTTCCTTCAGGCCGGCGGCGGAATAATGGAAACGCTGGTCCGGATAGGGAAATCGTGCCCAGGCCATGTCGATTCATCCGATATCCTGCGGTTTTGCGCCGGCGGACCTGGTCGCGCGCTTCGTGGCCGGGCGCTTCGGGGGCTTTGGTACCGCCTGGCCGTCGGTTTCGATGGCGGCCCTGAGCGCAGCGATGTCGCGCCGCAGGGCTTCCACCTCGTCGCGCGACGGCACCCCCAGGCCGCGCAGGGAACGCGCCACCCGCTCCTCGAAGATCTTTTCGATCGTCTTCCATGACCCGCTGGCTTGCCGGCCGACGCTTTCCGCCAGTCGGCCGACCTTGCCTCCCAGGCCAGGTGCCGGATCGCCGACAAACTGTTGGGTCAGCCTGTGCAGTTCCGCGCCCTCGCGCACCAGGCTGTCGAACAGCGCACCGCCGTCCTGTTGCGCCTTGGCGTAGGCGCCCAGCCCGGCCTGCCAGATCTGCTGGGCCGACGCGGCCACCGCCTCGGCGATGCCGTCCGGCCCGCTCGCCTTCCCACTCGACTTCATTGCCATCCCGTTCTCCCACGTCCAGTGACGCTCGATGTGCCCGGAAGCGCTATCGGCCGACTTCGGCGACAACAGCTTCCCGCGCGTGTTCTTCCGCCTGTACGACGCGTCGCAGGATCTTGCCGATCGGAGATTTCGGCAGCGGATGATCCCAGAACACGATGTACTTGGGTACTTTGTAGGCCGTCAGGTGCAGCCTGCAATAGGCGAGCAGCTCGTCCGCCTCGAGCCCGGGTTCGCGCCGGTACACGACAGCCTTCACGACTTCCTGCGAATGCGGGTCGGGCGCCCTGATGGCGGCGGCTTCGGCCACCCCGGGATGCATGGCGAGCACGTCTTCGACCTCATTCGGATACACCTTGAATCCGGAAACCACGATGACGTCCTTCTTGCGGTCGATCAGCTTGATGAAGCCTCGCTCGTCCATGACGCCGACGTCGCCGGTCCGTAACCACCCGCCCGGATGGAATACCGCAGCGGTTTCGTCGGGCATGTTCCAGTAGCCGCGCATCACCTGGGGGCCCCGCACGCAAATCTCGCCCGGCTCGCCGGGCGCCAGCGCCGCTCCGCGCTCGTCCATGATCGCGACCTCGGTGGAAGGCAGGGGCAAGCCGATCGACCCGCTGAAACTGCGCATGTCCGGGGGATTCGCGCAGACGATCGGCGACGCCTCGGTCAGTCCGTAGCCTTCCAGGATAGGGGCGCCGCATTGCTGCTGCCAGCGCTCGGCCACGGCGCGCTGGACCGCCATGCCGCCGGCAACGACCAGCTTCACGCCGTCCATGTGGACCTTCTTCAGCTCAGGCCGGTCGAGCAGGGCATTGAACAAGGTGTTGACGCCGATGATGACCGTGAAGCGCTGATGCTTCAGCTCGCGCATGAATGCGGGCATGTCGCGCGGGTCGGTGATCAGCACGATCGCGGCGCCGAGGCGGCAGAAGGTGAGGGTGGCGGTCAGTGCGAACACGTGGTACAGCGGCAGCGGAACGATCGCCGTCTCGCCGCCTTCCTCCAGCGTGCCGACGACCCAGGTGGCGGTCTGCTGGATGTTCGCGACCATGTTCGCATGGGTCAGTATGGCTCCTTTCGGAACCCCGGTCGTGCCGCCCGTATATTGCAGGAAGGCGATGTCGGCCGGCGTCACCTCGACCGGGGCCAGCGCCAGCGCCGCACCCCGCGCGAGCACGTCGGAAAGCCCTTGCGCCGTGCCGATGTGCCACGCCGGCACCATGTGCCGCACGTGCTTCACCACCAGGTCGACGATTTGCCCTTTGGGGAAATGCAGCATTTCACCTACCCGGGTGACGATCACGTGCCGCACTGTCGTGGAGGGCAGGACCTGCTCGAGGACATGCGCAAAATTGTCCAGCACGACGATCGCGGCGCTACCGCTGTCCGCCAGTTGGTGCTGCAGCTCGCGCGCCGTGTACTGCGGATTGACGTTGACCACGGTACAGCCGGCGCGCAGGGCGCCGAACAGCACGACGGGGTACTGCAACAGGTTCGGCAGCATGATGGCGATCCTGTCACCCTTGCCCAGTCCGGCCACGCCCTGCAGGTAGGCGGCGAAATCGCGCGTCAAGGCATCCAGCCGGTCCCAGCTCAGGGAGGCGCCCTGGTTGACGAACGCCGGCCGGCCGGCGAAACGGCGGCAGATCCAGTCGAACAAGCCGTTCAGTGAAGGAAAGGCATCGACGTCCGCCTGCGCCGCGACGCCCTCGGGATAACTGGTGAGCCAGATCTGTTCCATTGCCGGCCTCGCTGGAAAAGGCGCTCGCTACCTTGCATCACCTTATCGTACGGCACACATTAAGAAAGACTGAATAATCGTCTTACGGTTTCTGATCTAAGTCAAATTCGCGTCAAGCAAACCTTAGGGGGCGCGCCGCCGGTACACTACATTGATGGTCGACCCTCAGGATTTCCACCACCATTCGATGAGGAGCTGACATGATGACCAGGCATACCACGAAACCGGGCGCACGGGATGAGGTCGCCGCCAAATCCGGCGAGGCACAAAGCGGCAATGGCCAGGCGGCGGCCGAACACGCAGGACATGCGGTCCAGCAGGGCGTCGCCGCCAGCCTGACGGCGCTCGAGACCGTCGAGGCGCAGATTGCCGCGCTCGCGCGCAAGACCGTCGCCGACACGCTCGGGATCGGGGGCGGCGCGGCGGCCGGGCTGACGGCCGTCATCGAGCAAGTGGTCCGCGGCGCCCTCGCCGCAAGCGAGCATGTCGGCACGGGACTCACGATGAGCGTGCGCGGCGTCTCGAAAGGCATAGTCGCCGGCGTGCACGACGTCGGCGGCGACATCGTCCTGGCCTCGTTCGACACGATGCGCGCCTTGATCATGGCCGGCGCCGCACTCGGCGCGGACCTGGGCACGATCGCCCGCCAGGCCATCGCCGGCATCCTCGATGCGGTCGGCGAGACGGGCGGCGACGCCGGCAGGATTGGCGCGCGCGCCGCCGAGGGCGCGATCTCGGCAGCCGGCGATATCAGCAATATGGCGGTGGGAACGGTTCGCGAGGTGCTGGTCGGCATTACCGGCGCCAGCCACGCGGGCGGGGCGGGCTTGCCGCAGCCCGGGCGCCACGGCCAGGGCGGCACCGCGCGCCATTAGCCGGGAAGCGCTACCGATGGTTGCGCGGCCGGCGGGACGCCAGGGCGCCCGGCTGGCCCGGCCAGGGCAGCATCAATGCCGATAACAGCAAGGCTTCGAACTGCGCTGCGAACAGTCGCGGGATGGCTGCCGGATCGGGCACCCGGCGCGCGTCCGCGACCACGCCGATGCTGACCTGGCCGGCATAGCTGAGCAGGCTGATGCCGATGCCGATGCCGCCCGACTGCGGCACCCAGAACATCTCCTGCATGATGCGCCGGCCGGCCAGGTAACGCGGCTCGGCGGCGCCGCGCACGTTGGTGACGACCACGCTGGCATTGGCCGCCAGCGCCTCCAGGATCCGCTCGCGCAGGAATGCCGGCGACACCCCCATCGCAGCGAGGATGCCGAACGCGACCAGGGGCTGCCTGGATTGCTTCAGCGACTCCATGCGGAGGTGTGCCTCGAGCGCGCGCTGCACGGGATCGTCGATCCCGACGGGCAGGTCGAGAAAGACGAGGCCGAAGTGGTTGCCCAATTCGGTCAGCGGGCCCGGCGGGCGCAGGTTGACCGGCACCAGTGCGCGCAGGTCGAGACTGCCGATCGGGTCGCCCGCCTCGTCAAGGTAGGCCCGCAGTGCCCCGGCCGTGCAGGCCATGAGGATGTCGTTGACCGAACATCCGAGGATCGCGGCAACCGCCTTGAATTCTTCCAGCGGTATGGTGTCCGTCCAGGCGGCGCGCTTCATCACGCCCAGCTCGCCCTTGAGCCGGCTCGGCGCGTCCGGCGCCATGTTGGCGATCACCGCGGCCTGGCGGACGAGGTCGGCGCCGCTGCGCGCGGCATCGATCGCGGCGCCGCGATCGGCCAGCAGTGCGGCGCCCGTGCCCGCTACCGAGCGCAGCTCGCGCAGTGCGTCGCCGACGCTTTCGCCCACGCTGCCCAGCACGCGTTCCCATGCGCTGCGCGCAGGCTGCGCCGGCGCCAGGTCGACGCCGGCCATCTTCCGTTGCCCGGGCACGATCTCGGTGAGCGCATCCAGCAGGTGCAGCATCGCAAAGCCATCGCCATAGCAGTGATGGATACGCATGACCAGCGCGCCGGCGTCGGCCGTCTCGATCAGGTGGAATTGCCACATCGGCCGGCGCGCGTCCAGCGCCGTGCTGATCAGCTCGCTCGTGAGTTCTTCCAGCGTCGGACCGCCGGGCGCCAGGGGTACGCGCCGCACGTGCCAGTCGAGGTCGAAGTCGGGGTCGGTTTCCCAGTACGGCCCGGCGCCGGTGTCGACCACGCGCTGGCGAAAGCGATGGAAGCACAGCATGTGGTCCCGGACCAGCGCCCGGAGCGCCGGAAGGTCGACCGCCGCGTCCAGCAGCAGCATCCCGCAGATCATCATCAGATTGCAGGGCCGGTCCATCCTCAGCCACGCGGCGTCGACCGCGGCCAGCATTTCCTTCTGGTCGGCGCCGGCATTCATGTCACAAATGCACGCCGCGCAACAAATGCTGCAGGGCTTGCAGCTGCGCCGAGGCTTGCTCCGCGGACGGCGTGGCGCCGGCGCCGCCGTCCATATCGGCAGACAAGCGGTAAGCCGTGTTCATGAGCACCTGCGACAGGTGGGGCGCCACGGCCTGGACGCCCAGGCCGAGCATGCCGATGTCGGTGGCGATACGCGCGGGCTGCTCGACCAGGGCGCGCACCACGAACTGCGCCGCCTCGTCGGGCGTCAGCGCGGGTGCGTCGCGGTACACCGCAGTCGGCGCGATCATGGGTGTCCGCACCAGGGGCATGTTAATCGTCGTGAACCGGACACCGGTGTCGGCGAACTCCGCCGCAGCACAATAGCTCCAGGCTTCGAGGGCCGCTTTCGAAGCGACATAGGCCGAGAAGCGCGGCGCATTGGTCAACACCCCGATCGAGGAGATGTTGATGACGTGACCGGCGCCGCGCGCCGCCATCGTCGGCAGCAGGCCCAGCGAAACCCGGAGCGCGCCAAAATAGTTCAGCTGCATCAGGCGCTGGAAATCGTGGAACCGGTCATAGCTTGCATCGACCGCGCGCCGGATCGAGCGCCCGGCATTGTTGATCAGGACGTCGACATGGCCGTGGTCCTCGAGCACCTTCCGTACCAGCTCGTCACACTGGTCCATGTCGGCGAGATCGGCCTGGTAGACGGACAGGTCGGCGCCGCAAGCCTGGACCTGCGCGCGTGCGGCGGCAAGCTTCGCCGGATCGCGCCCGCAGATCAGCGTCACGGCGCCGGCCTGGGCCAGACGGCGCGCGCTTGCCAGGCCGATGCCGGAAGAGCCTCCCGTCACCAGCACCACCTTGCCGGCGATCTTGTCCGGCAGGCTGCGGCCGGCCAGCAGCGCGGGGTCGAGGTGGCGCTCCCAGTAATCCCATATCGCGTTGGCATATTGTTCCAGCGGCGGGCAGGCGATCCCGCTCCCACTCAGTGCGGCCGCCGCCTGTCTGTTGTCGAAGCGGGTAGGCCAGTTAAGCAGATGCAAAATACCTTCCGGCAGGCCGAGATCGCGCATCAAGGTGTGGTACAGGCGTTGCGCCGGCTGCAGCACGGCGATGCCCCTGCGCAGCCAGTCGGGCAGGAGCTTGAGCATCGCAACGTTGACACGCAGGCTCATCGGCGGCGCATGGGCGGCGCGGGCGAAGATGCTCAGGATTTCACCGACGCGCCTGGTGTCCGGGTCGGTCAGGTGGAAGCACTGGCCATCGAGCCCCTCCAGATGCGCAATATGGTGAGCGGCGGCGACCACGTAGTCCACCGGCACGATGTTGATGCGCCCGCCCTCGATGCCGATCGCCGGACACCAGGGCGGCAGGAGTCCCCGGATGCGCTGGATCGCCTTGAAAAAATAGTAGGGGCCGTCCGCCTTGTCGGTCTCGCCGGTGTGCGAGTCTCCCACGACCAGCCCTGGCCGGTAGATTCGCCAGGGCAGGGCGCGGCAGCCGCGTACGATCGCTTCGGCCGCATGCTTGGTGGCGAAATAGGGGTGGTCGAGACATGCCGCTTCGTCGAACATGTCCTCGCGAAAGACGCCCTGGACCATGCCGGCCACGGCTATCGAGCTCATGTGGTGGAAGCGGCGCACCTGCAGGGCTTCGGCCAGCGCGAGTGCGCGGCGGGTGCCGTCGATGTTCGCGGCGGCGAGTTCGGCAGGGTCGGCCCGCAGGTCGTAGATGGCCGCCAGGTGGAAGAAATGGTCGATCTTGCCCAGCAGTTCGGCCCGCAGGTCGGCGGCCACGCCGAGTCCATCCTGCAGCATGTCGCCGCTCACGGGGATGGCATGCGCGGCATCGCTGCTCCAGTAGTCGAGTAATCCCGGCAGCTTCGAACGACTGCTGTCCCGCAGGAGGAAGCAGACCACATTGTCGGGCGAGGCCAGGAGTTTCCTGACCAGTCGCTTGCCGATGAACCCGGTGGCCCCGGTGACGAAGTAATACATGGCGACTATCCTCGGCGAGCGCGCAGCAGGAGCAGGGCGATCCCGCGCGCCGGCATGAGCCTGGCCCGGGGCGCGGGTAGGGGTGCCAGCACCGGGATGTCGCCGGCATTCGCCAGCACACGGCCCGCAGCGGGATCGATGTCCTGGAAGACGAAGTCGCCGCCGTTGCCGAACGCGACCGGGCGGATGTCGGTACCGGTAAGCGCATTCCGGATCGTGTAGTCCGGCGCGGCCAGGGGAGGGCTGGCGGCGAACGCCAGGCCTGGCATGAGCAGACGTATTGCGGTCATGTTGGTCTCGACCACGGTCGGGGTAGAGGATGCGGCAATGTCCTTCATCCTACGCCTCGTCGCCGGCATGCGTTCGTACTGCACAGGATTTCGGACGGCTGTGTCGTCGATTCGCCACGAGTGGGCGATCGGCCGCCCGCGCGAAACACCGCTATCCTTAACTCGACATTACCAAATATATTGTCGAGTTCAATATCCGGACAGGCAAAATGCTATACTGTACATAGATACAGCCCTTTTCACTCGTTCCAGCCCGAGCAATGCCAAACTTTACGCCAATCGACCTGGGTCCGTCAGCACCGGAGGAGATCACAAGCAGCCCGAGCGGTCGCGCGCACGTGAAGATGTACCGCCTTGCCGACGATGCGATCACCGAAGCCACTACCGACATCGAACTCGCCCGCGAATTCATTGCACACGGCGAGCTGAGCGCCAAATCGATCCAGAACTCGCAGAAGGAACTCTACCGTTTCCTGACCTGGTGCCGTGAAGAGGCAAGGAAAACACTGGTCCAGCTGAACGTCGCCGATCTCAACGCCTACAAGGACTTCCTCAAGAATCCGCCGCCGGAATGGATCTCCAGGACCAAATGGCCGCGCAGCGACCCGCGCTACCGGCCGTTCACCGGGCCGCTGTCCGACCCGAGCCGGCGCCAGGCCATGATCGCCGTGAAGGGCCTGATGGGCTTCGCCGAACAGACCGGCTACCTGCGCCGCAATCCGGGCGCGCTGGTGCGCAATGTCCGGGCGCCGTCCGCGAGCCGGATCACACGCTACCTGACCCAGAATGCCATTGCGCTCGCGCTGCAGACCGTTTCCGCACGCCCGGCCGACACCCCGGCGGCGTTCCGACGCCGCGCCCGCGACCGTTTCCTGCTGATCGCCTTCGCGCACACGGGCGCCCGCCTGAACGAGATCGTCAGCGCCTCGATGGGCTCGATCTACACCGAAGGCAATGGCCGCTGGTGGCTGGACGTCCTCGGCAAGGGCAATAAACCGCGCCGCCTGCCGGTGCCGCCGGACATGCTGGAAGCCTTTCAATCCTACCGCCAGGCCTTCGAACTGCTGCCGCAATCCAGCCGCACGGACCGCACCCCGCTGGTGCTGTCGAGCCGTTCGCGCGAACTGGCGCGCATTACCGACGAAGCCGCAGCGGAAGCCATCAAGGCGGTGTTCGCGGACGCTGCGCGCGCCGCCGATGCCCAGGGCGACCAGGACACCGCCGCGACCCTGCGCCAGGCCTCGGCGCACTGGCTGCGCCACAGCATGCTGACCAACCATGCGAACAACGGCGTGCAACTGAAGACCCTGCAGGACACGGCCGGACACGCGAATATCGCCACCACGGCGGCCTATCTGCACAAGACCGACAACGAGCGGCACGACGAGATCATCCGCTCGGCGAACGGGAACGGCATCCTCTAGCCCTGGCGCTACGGGCCTGCCTGCAGGAAGGACTTGGCCTGGGCCAGGACCGTGTCGCAGGCCTTTTTGGTGACCTCGGCCGTCAAACCGCCGCCGCTGCCCAGGTCCAGGAGCTTGCCCTTGCTCCCGTGCAGCAGTCCCTTCTGGCCGTCACTGTAGCCGCGGTCCTCGGTGTCGGCGCCGCCGGGCAGCTTCGCCATCAGCTGGTCCTTGACCGACTCCGCACCCCCGCCGCTCAGGTACTTATTGCCGATGCAGTACTGCAGCAGACCGGCCACATTGCCCATGCTGCCTGAGCTCAGCGGCGAACCTGCCATGCCGGCCATGCCCTTCATGTCGAGGCCATGTTCGCCCTTGTGCAGCAGTTCGTCGAGCTGGGCGGCCGCATTCGCCGCCGGCAGCGCGGCCGCCAGCAGCAGTCCCGCCATCTGCCAATTCCGACGTTTCATTTCCGCCTCCGCAGGTTCTCGCCGCCATGCTGGGACGGCGCCGTGGGTTGCGCAATTGGCCTTTGGTCCCATTGCCCGAAGTTGGCGAACTGCTTACCTTGGCGCAGGAGGAGAAGAGATGTGCTGAAGGGATCGATTTCGGCCTTGGCGGGCAGCCTTTGCCTTGCGCTCCTGGCCGGCTGCGCGACAAGGCTGACCGTGGACGATGGCCGCCCATTGCGCGCCCAGCTGGTGGCCGACATGCAGAATTTCGCCGATGCCGCCGCAGCGATGCGGCCGGCGATCGTGCGCTCCGCGGCGATGGCCGACAGCGGCTGCGACAATCAGTATGAATTGCCATTCGACGCCATGACCAGCTATGGCCTCGATGAGGACACGAAAGTCGCCTGGGTGCGGGCGCTGGGCGTGGACGAAAACCTGACCGTGATCGCGGCGGACCGCTCGTCGGGCCTGCACGGCGGCGAGGTCATCGCCGAAGTGGATGGTTACAGCAGTCGAAACAAGATCAAAATGGCGGAGCGGCTGGTGCAGGCGCGGGATCGTGGCCAGGCATTCGCCCTGAAGCTCGACAACGGCGAGCGGCTCGTCATTACACCGATCCGTCTCTGCCGCGGCCACGTGCTGGTCGCGCCGCCGCTCGACCCGGCGCTCGAGCGCTACCACTGGACCGCATCCGTGCATCCCCTCGAGGTATTCAGGATGTCGCTGACGCCGGACGAAGCCGAATGGATCGTGCTGTGGACGCAGGGCCTGTCCGAACGCGGCGGCGCGCGCATGAAAACCTACGCTTTCATCACCGGCAGCCTGAAGTGGCTCTCCGTCGTCGGGCTCGGCTTCGCCACCAGCGCCGCCGCCTCGGCGCGCGCCGGCGCCGCATCCGCCGGCAGCTCGGCCACCAGCCAGGTCGCCGCAACCCAGCTTGCGGGACAGGCAGCATCCCTGATGGCGCGCTCGGCCGCGGACAAGGCTTCGCTGACCGGCGTCAGCCACGTGGCGGCGGGCGTGTTCGACCGCGCCGACCGCTGGGCCTTCGAGAACATGCGCAGGCTCGGCATGGATCCGCGGGCGGGGCTGAGCCTGCACGAAAAGCTGGTGGCGCGGGGCGCCGCTGCGAACGCCTTCCTGCTCGACGAAAAACGGCTGCAAAGCATGCGGGCGCTGCTGGCGGGCTTGCCGGCCGAATCGGCGCCCTTGGCCCACCACCGTGACGCGCCTTAGCGAAAGAGCGGTGGTGGATGGTTTATGGGGATCGCATTTGACATAATATAGATTATGCGCACTTTGGCCAGCAGGCATCCTGGCGGCGTTTCCCTGATTTCCTTGCCGCGATCCGCGCCCCGTCATTTTGCCCGCCGCTTCACCGCATAGCCATATTGCACCGGCCAATCGGGCTCCTCCTCGAACGCATGCTGGGCTTTCAGAGCCCAATATGGTTCGCGCAGCAGTTCGCGCCCGATCAGGACCAGGTCGGCGTCGCCGCCGGTGACGATGTCGTCGGCTTCCTTCGGATCCGTGATCAGCCCCACCGTGCCGGTCGGGATGCCGGCGTCGTCGCGGATACGGCGGCTGCATGGCACCTGGTAGCGCTTGGCGACGGGAATGCGCGCGGTCGGCAGATTGCCGCCGGTCGACACGTCGATCAGATCGGCGCCCAGGTCCTTGAGGCGCCGCGACAGTTCGACCGACTGCTCGATGTCCCAGCCGCCCGCCGCCCAATCGGTGGCGGAAATGCGCACGAACAGCGGCAGCTCGGCCGGAACGGCGGCGCGCACGCGTTCGGTCACGCGCAGCGCGAAGCGCATCCGGTTCTCCAGGCTGCCGCCGTAGCGGTCTTCCCGCTGGTTACTGTGCGGCGACAGGAACTGGTGCAGCAGATAGCCATGCGCGGCGTGGATCTCGAGTACCTTGAACCCGGCTGACAGCGCGCGTCGCGCAGCCGCCTCGAAGGCGTCGACGATGCCGTCGATGCCGGCTTCGTCGAGCGCGACGGGCGCCGGGTCGCTGGGGTGGAACGGAATCGGACTGGGCGCGACCACCGGCCAACCGCCCTCCTCGGCCGTTCTCAGGGTCGCGCCGCCCACCCAGGGTGCGGCGGTGCTTGCCTTGCGCCCCGCGTGCGCAAGCTGGATGCCCGCACAAGCGCCCTGGCTGTTCACGAAACGGGCGATGCGCGCCAGGGGTTCGACGTGATCGTCGCTCCAGATGCCCAGGTCGCCCGGCGTGATGCGGCCGTCCCGGGTAACCCCCGTGGCCTCGACGATGACCAGCCCGGCACCGCCCACCGCACGGCTGCCCAGGTGCACCAGATGCCAGTCGTTGGCCATGCCTTCCTCGGCCGAATACTGGCACATCGGCGCCATGGCGATGCGATTGCGCATGGTGAGGCCGCGCAGAGTTAGCGGGCTGAGCAGGTCAACTTCCGGCACTTCCTGGTCGTGGGCGGCGCCGGCCGTCGCGCCGTGTATGCCTGCCTGGGATGCCTGGGCGGCCGACCCAGTGGCCTGGCCACTATGAGAGTTCATCGTTTGCCTCCGGGTGAAAACAAAAGCGGCGCGCCCGGTCAGCCCGGGCGTTGCAGGATCAATAATGCCTGCGGCGGTTCCGCAGGGCCAGGATTCCACCCACCACCGCAGTGGCGATGAGCGCCTTGCGCACCAGGCCGGCCGGGTTGTGGCGCAGCTCGGCGCGGATACCCATCTCCCCGAGCACATTGGGCACGTGGCCGTGCGCCAGGTCGTCGACGATGCCTTCGACCATGTTGACGCGGTCGGCGGCAAGCAGCATCAGCCAGTGGCGAAGGTCGTTCTCGGGCAGCTTGTAGGCGAGGCGCCGCATCGAGCCCGAGAGCCACTTGGGCGGCTGGGCCGTGCCGAAGAGCGGCGTGATGCCCGGCCGCTCCGGCGAGCAGAACACTTCGACAGTCTGCGCCTGCTGTACCGGCTGCCCCGCCGTCACGTGGATGAAGCGCGGCGGCGTGCGCTCCATCGGCACCGCGGGCCGGTTCTTCTTGTCGAGATCCGAGCCCCAGCCAGGAATGCGCTGCAATTCTTCAAGTGACGGACTATGCCGGTTCAGGTCGTAGTCGATCTGGCGCTCGTAGTCGACGTGCCCGTGGTGATGCGGGTGGCGCCGCTGCTCGGCGAGATCGCGCTGGGCGGTTACGGTATCCATGGCTGCTCCTTCAGTGAATGACGCTGGTCGCCGTCGCGCGCGCCGAGCCTGCGCGTGGAGGAATCAGAACGGTTTTGATGCAGTTGTCGTACTTGCTGGAGAAGATGTGATATGCGTCCGACACCTCCTCCAGCGGCACCCGGTGGGTGATGATTTCCTTCGGGTTCAGGTGGCCCTGGCGGATGTGCTCGATCAGGTGCGGAACGTGGCGCTTCACGGCGGCCTGGTTCATGCGCATCGTGATGCCCTTGTTCAGCGCGTTGCCGATCGGGACGGCGTTGAAGGTCGGCCCGTAGACGCCGACGATCGACACGTTGCCTGCCTTGCGCACCGAGTTGATGGCCCAGAACAGCGCGGTCGCCGCGCCCGCCTGCAGCATGGTCCAGCGCCCGGTGATCGTCTGGGCCAGGCTGCCCGAGGCCTCGCAGCCGACGGCATCGATGCACACGTCCGCGCCCAGCCAGTCCGTCATCTTCTTGATATGCAGGGCCACGTCGCCCACTTCGCGGAAATTGATGATCTCGCAGCGGGCGTAGCGCCGCACGAAGTCGAGCCGGTACTCGACATGGTCGACCACGATGACGCGGCCGGCGCCGAACAGCCAGGCCGACTTGGCGGCAAAGATGCCGACCGGACCGGCGCCGAACACCACCACCGTGTCGCCCTGCTTGATGTCGCCCATCTCCGCAGCCTGGTAGCCGGTCGGCAGCGCGTCCGTCAGCAGCACCGCGTCGTCGTCGACGATATCTTCGGGGATCTTGTATGGCCCCACGTCGGCCATCGGGACGCGCACGTACTCGGCCTGGCCGCCGTCATAGCCGCCGGTGGTGTGGGAGTAACCGTAGATGCCGCCGACCGCCGTCGCCTCGGGATTGGTGTTGTGGCAGTTGCTGTACAGCTCGCGCTGGCAGAAGAAGCATGAACCGCAGAACAGGTTGAACGGCACCAGCACGCGGTCGCCCGGCTTGAGCGTTTCGACCGCCGAACCGACCTCCTCGACGATGCCGACGAATTCATGGCCGAAGGTGTGCCCGATGCGCGTGTCGGGCACCAGGCCGTGGTACAGGTGCAGGTCCGAGCCGCAGATGCAGGCGCGTGTCACGCGGACGATGGCGTCGCCCGGGTGCTCGATCACGGGATCCGGTTTTTGCGAAGCCCGGATCCGGTATGGTCCACGATAGTTAGTCGCTAGCATAAAACCTCCTGTCAAAATTGTCCTGGCAGTCCCGCGCCCGCCGTCATGGGCGAAGCTCCCCATCGAAGCGCGGGCCTTTCGTGCTTGACGAGCGCCCTGCTCCGCTAGGAACCCGGGTGCAGGATCACCTTGGTCCATCCGTGGTCGCGCTTGTCGAAGTGCTTGTAGGCGTTGGGGGCCTCGGCCAGGCTCAGTTGATGGGAAACGATGAACGAGGGCTTGGCGCGGCCGGCGTGGATCAGGTCGCGCAGTTGCCGGTTGTAGGCCTTGACGGGGCACTGGCCGGTGGCGACGCGCTGCCCCTTGAACCAGAGCATGCCCCAGTCGAGCGCGATCTTCCCTTGTTTCTCGAGTTCGTCCGGGCCGTTCGGATCCTTCGGGACGAAGACCCCGACCACCCCGATCCCGCCGGTGAACTTGACGGAGTTGACCAGGTTGTTCATCGTGAGGTCGGGACGCTCCTCGCGGTGATGGTGATGGTCGTGGCACTGGTAGCCGACGCATTCGCAGCCCACGTCCGCACCCATCCCGTGGGTCAGGTCCATGACCCGCTGCACCGGATCCTCTTTCGAATAATCGATCGCGATCGCGCCGATCGACTCGGCCAGCTTGAGCCGGTCGGAATGGCAGTCGACCACCATCACGCTGCAGGCCCCCTTGATCATCGCCGAGTGCGCGGCCATCAGGCCGACCGGCCCGGCGCCGTAGATGACCACGGCGTCCCCGGGCTTCATGCCGGCCAGTTCGGTCGCGTGCCAGCCGGTCGGGAAGATGTCCGCGCACATCACGTAATCGGACTGCTTTTCTTCTGCGTCATCGGGCAGCTTCAGGCACATGAAGTCGGCCCAGGGCACGCGCAGGTACTCGGCCTGGCCGCCCTGCCATGGGCCCATGTCGGCAAAGCCGAAGGCGCCGCCGGCCACGCCCGGCTGGTTCGCATTCAGGCAGTAGTTGGTCAGCCCGCGTTCACAGTTCCTGCAGTGGCCGCAGCTGATATTGAAAGGCATGCAGACCCAGTCGCCGGGCTTGAGCCGTTCGACCGCCGGACCGACTTCCATGACCACGCCGAGGTTCTCGTGGCCGAAGACGCGTCCCTGCTCGAAATCGGTCCGTCCCTCGTACATGTGCAGGTCGGAGCCGCAGATATTGGTGCTTGTAATCTTGACGATGGCATCGGTCGGACGTTCGATCTTGGGATCGGGCACCTCTTCGACGGCAACCTGGTTGGGACCGCGATAGACAACAGCCTTCATCATCATCTCCTGTAACTCGCCAGGCAATGCGCCATCCTCCACGTGACGGCACGCGGCACGGCGACCTGGCTATGGTTCATTGAAGCCCGCGGCAATGCCTGCGGGACCGCTGCCACCGCCGAGCCATCTGGCCAGGCCGGCAGCCGGCTGGGTATCGTTCAGGAATGTCAGCTTGTTTTACGGGCCCATCGATGCAAACACGGCTTGCCCGCATCTCCGGTCCGTTTCCTGCCTTTATTGCCTTGATTGTTCGAAACCATAATTATTCTCCTTGAGATAACCTGCCTACTCTCGCGTGGTCTCGTCATTTGACGTCGATTGCAAAGAGAATTTGATCCTAGTCCGAAGACGAATTAAACAGGAATAGGAATAAGGAGGCAGGCCAAGTAGGATAAATCCCGCCCTTAAATGGCATCTTTCACAGTGCAAGCATAATCCAATCATTTAGGAAATTTCCTAAAAGACCCTGCGCGAATCTCGCGAAATACCGACACGGAAATCATTTGCAAGCAAAATTATCGATTTTGAGCGCACCAGGCCTTTACTGATGAAATATGATCGCGGGCCTGCCATCAAATCCACCAGATATGCTCATCGCTTAAAACAATCGCATTATTCGGATACTTTATTCGACTAATAAACGACAACGTTACCGATAATATTTACGGCGATTAAAATTCGTGCGCACAAGATCTTCCGAGCAACTCTCTCGCAGATCTTCCGTCAGCAACCCTGCGGAACCGGGGATCGCCCAGGCCCTGGAGCTTTAAGGATCGATGTCCTGGCGCCTACTTTCGCGATAAGCGCATCGACGTTAGCTGGCATCCTCTCGACGGCATCTTCATCGGGCAACTTGTGTGAGGGCAAATTGAACGAGCCAACGGAAGCCATTTCGGATCGGGCATTGGCCCGGCTATGGAGATTTGAAAATCCTGGTATTTCTTATATTCGAGCATTCGGGATTCGTACAAAGGACTGTTGCCAGCACCATTTCGCGAATCTGGATTTCTACGTCGCGTCTTTTTCATTACGAACGAAGGACATTATTCTGATTACGTTTGAGCACATCGCCAGGCGAGGTGCATTGTCCAGGACAATATCCGGGCGGGGCGTTTTTGTCCGGCCTTTCATTTCGCAGTGATCCGCGGCTTGTCTTGAACAAAGCCGTGCAAGCTGTTGCTATTGAAACGACGTGTTCTTGCCTGCCGTGCTGCCAGACCAGCCTTCGGACGATCCGCCGGACATTGGGCATTCGCGACGGGCGGCTGCAGCGACGGTGTCATAAACGATGGTGGCGAGCCATACGCATGGAATACAATGCATGACTTCCGAAAGCCTTTATCCTATGCTCAGCTGTTTCGACATCGGCGGCAGCGCCATCAAATCCGCCGTCGCCAGCGCCGATGGCCAGATCGGCGCACTGACACGCGTGCCCACGCCCGCCCACGACTTCGCAGCCTTCACCGCCGCCATGCAGGCGCTGATCGATGCCGGCGGGCCGTCGCGCGGCGTCGCCATCTCGATCGCCGGCGTGATCGATCCGCTCGATGGCCGCATCAAGTGCGCCAACATTCCCTGCATCGACGGCCGCACGCTGGCCGCCGACCTGTCCACCGCCTTCGGGCTGCCGGTCTGGATCGTCAACGACGCCGACAGCTTCGCTCTCGCCGAAGCCCAGGCCGGCGCCGGTCGTGGCCATGCCAATGTATTCGGCCTGATCCTGGGCACCGGCGTCGGCGGCGGCCTGGTGCTCGGCGGTCGCCTGATCGGCGGCCCGGGCGGCTTTGCCGGCGAATGGGGGCACGGACCTGCGGCGGCGCCGCTTGCCGGCGTTCCCCGCTTCGCCTGCGGCTGCGGCCAGACCGGCTGCCTGGACACGGTCGGCGGCGCGCGCGGGCTGGAACGCCTGCACTTCGCCCTGCACCGACAGTCCCTGGACAGCCGCGCGATCGTCGATGCCTGGCAGGCCGGCGATGCCGACGCCGGGCGCACCATCGCCTGCTGGACCGAGCTGCTGGCCGGACCGCTGGCCATGCTGGTCAATACAGTGGGCGCATCGATCCTGCCGGTCGGTGGCGGCCTGGCCAACAGCGCGCCCTTGATCGCGCGGCTCGACCTGGCGGTGCGTGCCGGTATCCTGCGCAAGACCGACGCGCCCATCGTCGTACCCGGCCGGTCCGGGGCGGAACCGGGCCTGATCGGTGCGGCCTGGCTGGGCGTGGAAAAGTTGGGCGGCGCATGAATGCCCCGATCAGGCTGGAAGTCTGCGTGGATAACGTCCACGGCCTCGAAGCGGCGCTTGCCGGAGGCGCCGACCGCATCGAATTGTGCAGCGCGCTGGACATCGGCGGCCTGACGCCGTCCGCCGGCCTGTTGCGCGCGGCCGCGAACAGCCCGGTGCCGGTGGTGGCCATGATCCGCCCGCGCGGCGGTGACTTCTGCTTCGACGAACTTGACACGGCGCTGATGCTGGCCGATCTCGACGCGGTCGCCGCCGCCGGACTGCAAGGCGTGGTATTGGGCGCGTCCAGGCCGGATGGCCAGCTGGACGCGCGCACGCTCGATCGGCTGGTGTGCCGGGCCGACGGCCATGGCCTGCGCTGCGCGCTGCACCGCGTCATCGACCTGTGTCCGGACCTGTCGCAGGCGACGAGAATGGCCATCGACCTTGGCTTCGAGCGCATCCTTACCTCCGGCGGGGCGAGCAGCGCGCCCGAAGGCCTGGACGGCCTGCAGCAGTGCTTCGATGCGGCCGCCGGCCGCATCGCCATCATGCCCGGCGCCGGCATCAGCGCCGACAACGTCGACCTGCTGTGCGCGCGCCTGCCGCTGACCGACGTTCACGCATCCTGCTCGGCGCCGCTGCCGCCGGCCGCGCCGCGGGTGCTGGCGTTCGGCTTCGATTCCGGCAGCCGCCGCCAGACCAGCAGCGCTAAAGTCGCTACACTGAAAGCTAAACTGAGGGGCTGAACGGGTCTTTCGCTTGAAAGGCGAGGCAGGGTGTGTGACACTCGACCGCTCATGAGCTTCTACCCGATGCGCTTCGATCCGACCACGCTAGCCCCCTACCTTGGCGACCTCGCAGCGGGCGCACGGCTGACCGCCCTTGCCTGCGCGCTGGCGCTCGCCGGCGGCCTGTCCCTGGGTATCGCAGTGGCCCTGATGCGCACCGCGGCCATGCCGCTGGCCCGGCGCGCAGCCGGGGTCTATGTCGACGTCTTCCGCAACGTTCCCTTCATCGTCCAGCTGTTCTTCCTGTTCTACGGCCTGCCTGAGATCGGCGTCGAGCTGAGCGCCTTCGGCACCGGCGTGCTGGCCTTGTCGCTGGCCGGCGGGGCTTTCGTCTCCGATGTGATCCGCTCCGGCATCCTGGCGATCGAACCGGGCGTGCTCGAGGCGGCGCTGGTCAGCGGCCTGTCGCGCTTCGCGATTGTCCGCCGCATCGTGCTGCCGATCGCACTGCGCAGCGCAGTGCGCCCGCTCGGGTCGGTGTTCGTCAACCTGGTGCTGACTTCGTCCATCCTGTCGGCGATCACGCTGAACGAGCTGACCGGCAGCGCCAGGATCGTCGCTTCCGACACCTTCCAGCCCTTCGAAGTCTACGCCTTGCTCCTGCTGCTGTATGCGGCGATGACCTGGCTGGTGTCGCTGTCGGCGGGCGCCCTGCACCGGCGCCTGAATCGGCCCCTGAGCCGGAGCCAGAGTTGATGCGCTACGCCGCGTTCACGCCGCACGATCTGCTGCTCCTGCTGCAGGGACTGGGCGCCTCGCTCGCCCTGTTCGCGGCGACCACCGCCATCGGCCTGGGCGCCGGCCTGGCTTGGGCGCTGCTGCGCTATTACCGCATTCCGCTGCTGGCGCCCTTGGCCGCCCTGCTTGCCGAGCTGCTGAAGAATTCGCCCGTGCTGGTGCAGCTGTTCCTGGTGTTCTTCGGCTTGCCGGTGCTGCTGGAAACCGACCTGACGCCGGTGCAGGCCGCGCTCGTCACCCTGTCCGCCAACACGGCGGCCTTTGTTTATGTAATCGCGGTATCGGCGATCGAATCGGTCGGCCGCGAGCAACTGGAGACGGCGCGCGTGTTCGGCCTGAGCCGCCGGCAGACGCTGCGCCGGGTCGTCGCGCCCCAGGCGGCGGCCTTCGGGCTCGGGCCCCTGGCCGGGCTGCTGGTCAACCAGTTGCAGGTGACTTCGCTGATCTCGGTGATCGGCGTGGTCGACCTGACCAAGGTCGGCGCGATCCTGAACCTGCGAACGCTCAAGCCCTTTATCGTCTGGACCGTGATCGGCCTGCTGTACTACCTGATGGCCCGGCTGGTCGCCGGGGCCTGCGCGCGTGCGGAAACGCGGCTGCGCGCGCATAGCGAATGGAAGGGTTTATAAGTGATCCACATCGAAGGCGTGGCCAAGCGCTTCGGCAGCAACACGGTGCTCGACGGCATAGACCTGCGCATCGCGCCGGGCGAGGTGGTGTCCATCCTCGGCGCCAGCGGCTCCGGCAAGTCGACCCTGATCCGCTGCATCAACGGCCTCGAAAGACTCGATGGCGGCGCCATTTCCGTCGATGGGCACCGGGTCGACGACCCCCGGTCCCTGCAGCTTGCGCGGCGCTGCTGCGGCACCGTGTTCCAGCTGTTTAACCTGTATCCGCACATGACGGCGCTGCAGAACGTCACGCTGGCGCCGGTCGAGGTGCTCAAGACGCCGCGCCGCCAGGCCGAGGAAGAAGCGCGCGAGCTGCTGGCCGCCGTGGGCCTGCTTGACCGGGCGGACGCCTGGCCGGCGCAGCTCTCCGGCGGCCAGCGCCAGCGGGTCGGCATCTGCCGCGCGCTGGCGATGAAGCCGCGCTACCTGCTGCTGGACGAAGTCACGAGCGCGCTCGATCCCGAGATGACGGCCGAGGTCCTGTCCATCCTCGCGAAGCTGGCCGCAGGCGGCACCACGATGCTGTTCGTGACGCACGAAATCGAATTCGCCCGCCAGATCTCCAGCCGCATCGTGTTCCTCGACCAGGGCCGGCTGCTGGCCGACCTGCCGACCGCGCGCTTCTTTGCGGCGGACGGCGGCCTGGCGCAGCCGCGCATCGCCCAATTTTTGTCAAAAATGAGCAAATCATGAGAATGCTGTTGGCGAACGCCGAAGCCTGGCCCGGCTTCGATACCACGGTCGAACTGCTGAAACAGGGCGGCGCCGCCATCGACGCCATGGTCGCCGGCATCGGCAGGGTCGAACGCGAAGCCAGGGTGCGCAGCGTCGGCTACGGCGGCTGGCCGAACATGCTGGGCGAGATGGAATTCGACGCCGGCGTCATGGACGGCAGCACGCGCGAGGTCGGCGCGGTCGGCGCGGTGCCGGCCACGCTGCCGGTGTCCGCGCTGGCGCACGAAGTCATGAAGCACCTGCCGCACGTGATGCTGACCGGCCTCGGTGCGCGCCGCTTCGCCACCGAGCGCGGTTTCGCCGTCGACGAGGTGCTGCACCCGGACAGCAAGCGCGTCTGGTGGGAGCGTCTGCAGGGAGAGATGTCGCCGGCACAGCTGGCGGCCTTCCCCGATATCGCCCTGGCGCCACTCGGCAAGGCCATCACCGATCCCGAGCGGGTGCGCGACACCACGGTCTTCCTGGGCCGCGACGCCGGCGAGCATATCGGCGTGGTGACCTCGACCTCGGGCTGGGCCTGGAAGTACCCAGGACGGCTGGGCGATTCGCCGATACCCGGCGCCGGCTTCTATGCGGACAGCCGCTACGGCGCCGCGGCCTGCACCCACACCGGCGAGATGACGATGCGCTGCGGGACCGCGCGCAGCATCGTGCTGGCGCTGCGCCTGGGCCACACGCTGGAACAGGCCATCGGGCTGGCGGTGGAAGAACTGGCCGAGCTGAAGTCCGGCTTCCTGGCCGGGGTGGTCATCCACGGCATCGACGCCAAAGGCAATCACCAGGTCGTCAACTTCCGCTGCGAGGAAGAGATACGTTACTGGTACTGGGATGAGCGCATGGCCGCACCGGAACTGCGCGTCGCCAGCGCCATCGAACCCTGAAAGGACAGGATATGCAGCAAGCTGTAAAACGCTCGGCGGCGGCCGCGGCATGGATGCTGGCGGCGGTGCTGGCGGCAGACCCGGCGCTGGCCGGCCGCATCGAGGACATCAAGGCGCGCGGCTATGTACGCATCGGCGTCTCGCTGGGCGGCGAACCGGTGGGTTTTCGCAACGCCGGCAACGAGCCGGTCGGCTATGACGTCGACGTCGCGAAGGCGCTGGCCGCGAAGCTCGGCGTCCCGGTGCGCTTTTCGGATGTCTCCAGCGATGCGCGCATCTCGATGCTGATGTCGAAGCAGCTCGACCTGGTGGTGGCGAACGTCTCGATCACGCCGAAACGGGCGCGGGTGGTGGATTTTTCCATCCCCTACAACCTGGCCGGCCTGCGGGTGATCGCGCAAAAGAGCGCCCACATCAGGACGCTGGCGGACCTGAACGGCAAGCGCGTCGTGGTCGGCCGCGGCACCACCGCGGACGCCTTCCTGAAACAGTCGGCGCCGCAGGCGGTGTTCGTCTACACCGACAACTTCGCACCGGACGGCGTCCTCCTGCTGCAGCAGAAGCGCGTCGACGCCGGCATCGAGGATGCCTCGCTGCTCGACTACCTGGCAGGCGGGAACGACCAGCTCGAGACGCTCCCGGCGATGTACGCGAATACGCCGATCGGCATTGCGATGGCCAAGGGCGATCCGGCCTTGCTGAAATTCGTCAACGCCTTCGTGGCCGACTACATCAAGTCCGGCGCCTACGCAGCCAACTACAAGAAATGGTGGGGAAGCAAAGCGGTGCCGCCGACGCTGCCGCCCCAGAGTTGATCGATTAAACGTGACGCGTCACAAGTCAATATGGCGCTCACACCTCCTTTATCCTCCGGCAACGAAAACCTTTCGCCGCCGGCGCGGTATCCACGTCACCGCCGAAACGTGGCGGACCGGCGGACGCCTGCGTGACGGCATGGCGTCCAGCACATTGATCATGGAAACTGGAGGATAGAGAGATGAGACCGATGTCCAAAGCGCTGGCCCTGACGGCCGGCGCACTCGCCCTGGCCGGCAGCTTCGATGCCGCCGCCAGCGACTTCTACAGGCAGCGCAACCTGGTGTCGGACAGCGCCGCCATCCGCGCCGAACACCACGACCCGCACCTGGTCAATCCCTGGGGCGTGGCCATGAACCCGTATGGCGTGTCCTGGGTGGCCGACAACGGCACCGGCTATTCGACGCTGTACAACGGCGCCGGCGTGCCCCAGAGCCTGGTGGTCCAGATTCCCGGCGCCGGCAAGGCGGCCGGCAACCCGACCGGCGTCGCCTTCTACGGCGGCCCCGCGTTCACGGTCACCAAGGGGTCGAGCTCCGGCCCGAGCCGCTTCCTGTTCGTGAGCGAGGACGGCGGCATCGCCGGCTGGGCGCCGACGGTCGACATGACGCATGCGATCCGCGTGGTCGACAACAGCGCCAGCCATGCCATCTATAAAGGTGTGGCGATCAGCGGCAACGGCCGCGGCCAGCTGCTGTACGCGACCGACTTCCACAACGGCAAAGTCGACGTCTACGACAGCAATTTTCATCCGGTCTCACTACCCGGCAAGCCCTTCTACGATCCGGCCATGCCTGCCGGCTACGGCCCCTTCGGGATCCAGGCCATCAACGGCGACCTCTATGTCAGCTATGCGAAGCAGGATGCGGACCGCGAAGACGACGTGGCTGGCCGCGGCCTCGGCTACGTCGACGTCTACGATACCGACGGTCAGCTGGTGCGGCGCTTCGCCTCGAACGGCGCGCTCAACGCGCCCTGGGGGATGGCGCTGGCGCCGGCCAGCTTCGGCAAGTTCAGCAACCGCCTGCTGGTCGGGAACTTCGGCGACGGCATGATCAACGCCTATGACCTGGACAACGGGCGCTTCGTCGGCAGGCTCAAGGGACCTGACCACAAGCCGGTCCGGATTCCCGGCCTGTGGGGTATCGCCTTCGGCAATGGCCTGAGCCAGCAGCCTGTCGATACGCTGTTCTTTGCGGCCGGTCCGAACGACGAGAAGAACGGCCTGTACGGACGCCTCGACGTCGCGCCGGGCGACCAGTACGACGACAGCAACGAAGCCGAGTAAGGGGCGGGCCAGCGCCGGCGCCGGCTTCACGCCAGGTAAAGCAGCACCGCGAACCCGGCCACCGACGCGGCCATCAGTACCCGGTAGGCGGCCATGCTGCGCGCCCTGAGGCGACGGCGGCCCTGTCCCAGCGCGCGCAGCAGCCGGAACGGCAGGCCTTCCGGCTCCGGCCGTTCGGCGCCCGAAGGCGGCGCGTTCATGCCCGCCGTCAGCATTCGGCCGAACCAGTGATTCACCGCCTGGGCCCAGCGGAAGCGCATCGGCCGCTCGACGTCGCACAGCAGCACCAGCCGGCTGCGGCCGCAGCCATTGTTCGCCCAGTGCACGTAGGTTTCGTCGAACAGCATCGCCTGGCCGTCGCGCCAGGTGTAGCGCTGGCCGTCGACTTCCATGAAGCAGGCGTCGTCGTTCGGCGTCGCCAGGCCCAGGTGATAGCGCAGCCAGCCGGCGTAGGGATCGCGGTGCGGGCGCAGGCCGGTGCCGGCCGGCAGCTCGACGAAGGTCGCGAGCTTGACCGCGGGGATGGCCTGCAGCAGGGCGCAGGTGCGCGGACACAGCTCGCGCGCGGCCGGCTGGGCGGTGTCATACCATTTCAGGTAGAGGTCTTTCCAGCCGCCCCGCACCATCCCTTCCTTCCGGAGCGCCTTCAGGTCCTCGGCCTCGGCCAGGATCATGCGCCAGTGCTCGCGCAGCGGCTCCAGCTCCGGCAGGTCGCCGGCGGCGACGAAGGGCGTGGTCGGCGCCCGCGAAAACATGACCATGAACAGGTTGACCGGCGCCAGGAAGGTCGACTGGTCGACCAGCTGCTGCCTGAGCGGCAGCCGCAGCCTGCCGCGCCAATGGATGCACATGACCGAGAGCAGGTAGATGCCGAGGATTTGCCATTTCATCTGGTGAGCCTCTCTTCTGGTGGATTCAGGCGGCGCCCTGCCACAGGGCGCTGGCCTTGGCGAACGCCCGGGCGCCGACTTTGCGTCCCAGCGCCTGGCCGGCCGTGTTCCCGCTGTCGAAATGGATGCCGCCGTAGATGCGGGACAGACCGGCCTCCTCGGCGGCCGCGCTGAAGGTGGGCCAGCTCAGGGTCACGGCGTTCGCCGGCACGCCCGGCTCGAGTCCCAGGCTGCCGGCCGGGACGGTGTGGCTGGCGCCGAAGGCATCGCTGCCGCTGAAGCTGCGCAGCACCTCCGCCGCCGCCGCGCTGAAGCTGCTGTGGCCCGAGACGTATTCCGGAAACGGCGGCGTCGGGAACGTCATCGGCTGGTAAGGAACCCAGATCTCGCCCGGGATGTCGCGCAGCCCGGCCTGCGGCCCCGGCAGGCCGTAGGCCCTGATCGTCTGGCCGGCCATCAGGAAACGCACCGCAGTGATCGGCCGCTCCGAATCGTAGGTGCGCTTGGCGTCCCAGGCGGCGATGGCGGCGTCGGCGAGCGCGTTCGACAGCGCCATGAACATCCTGATGTCCTGGTCGTCCGTGTGGTGGTCGCGTTCGGACACGTACAGGCCGAAGGAAAGCCAGTGTCCGGGCGGGAGCACGGTGCGCGCGATGTCGGCCCAGTAGTCGGCGATCGCCTTCCGGGTGTCGTTCAGCGCGCCTTGCACCTCGACGATGCGGCGCACCTCCTCGATGTACCCGGGCGAGCCGTAGGCGGGCGGCGGCGCGGGCCGGAACTGGTCGCTCGACTTCAGCGCGAAGGGCCGCACCTTGTCCCACATCGCCGCCAGGAAGTTCGGCGTCCGGACCACGCCGGCGGCGTCGGCATAGGTCAGCGGCTGCCAGTTGCCGGGCGCCGGGATCGCAGCGGGCGGCGTGGCTTCGCCGACCACCATCGGCGGATTCTTCGGCGTGTAGACGGTATAGTCCGCGTAGGGCACGCCGCTGGGCGTCATGTCGCCGAGCTGGTTGGCGCCGTCGGCATGGCAGTATTCGATCTCGATCCGCGCCACTGCGCTGCCGAGGGCGGATGCGCCGGCGGCGTCCGTGGCGCCGGTGTCGTAGCCGAGGCTCGCCATGTACGCATCGAAGGCCGCCTTGGTGGTCGGGAACTGGTCGACCAGGGCCGCGTAGGCCGCATGACTCATCGCCGCGGCCCTGTTCGCCGGGGTCCGCTCGGCGGGCGGGCGCCGCCCGGGCCAGGGCTTGCGGGTCGGCAGCGCCACCGGGTCGAAGGCGCACCAGGCGTTGTACATGCAGGTGTAGAGGATGGACAGCGAGCGCGCCGCCATCGGCGGCCCGGGCTGGACGTCACGCAGCGCCTGCAAGGCCACATTGGTCCAGCCGGCCACTGTCTTGGCCGCGGCCGGCGGATCAGGCGGCGGACTGGGCGGAGGATCGGCGGACGGACCGTCGCCATTGCCGCCGCACGCGCCGAGGCTCCCACCCAGGACGGCCCCCGCACCCAACTTCAGGAAACTGCGCCGTTTCATCACTCCCTCCGTTCGCTGCTCGCTCGAAGCCAGTGTGCGACCGCCAAGGGGAGCTCGCGCGAAGATCGTCGCGGCGATTCGTCAAGGCGTGGCTGCGCTTATCGTGAATGCCACATTTCGTCGAGTTCCGAGGGCGCGCCGGATGACGGTGCGATTTGCGCAACAGTGCCTGCCGCTCGCTACTGTCGGGCGAACGAAAGATTCCCGCAACCTGTGCAGTGCGGCTGAGGCCATGTAACATGAGGGCCGTTCCACCTGATTTCGAAAAACAACCATGATTTCCTCCGCTCTCCGCCGCACCTTCTTCCTCGCCGCGCTTGCCGGCGCCTTTGCCGCCCCCGCCCACGCCGACAGCGTCGCTTCCTCGGCCTCCAGCGCCGGTTCGGCCTCGTCGGGCAGCATTTCCGACTCGATCGGCGGCTCCAGCAACAGCTCGAACCATGACCGCCGCGTCACCGCCGGCGACTACCGCGTAATCGACGTCGCCCACGCCCCGGCGAAAGCGGGCATCCGGCGCCTGACCCTGCGCGCCGTTGCCGATGGCAAGCAGGAATTCACCCTCGACGTGCCGGAGCGCGCGCTGGCCGCCCGCGGCGTCGATGCCGGCGCGGTCGTCCATGTCAGCGAACGTGAGTACGGCTACGAATTCGCCTACGCCGACACCAGGCAAGCTTTCTTCCTGGCCCTGCAGGACGACTGGTACCGCGAACTCGGCTCGCGCCAGGTCACGATCTGATGCTGCCGCGCCTCGCGGCCGCCGCGCTCGCCGTCTTGTGCCTTGGCGCGAGCGCGGGCGCCTGGGCCGGCATGCCGGTCCTCTGCGAGCGCGGCAAGGACGTCGGCGCCGCCGACCAGGATCGCGTGCTGCGCTTTGCCGGCGCGGTCAAGCGCGAACTCGATGCCTCGGGCGCGCGCGTGGCGCTGATCTCGCGCGCCGGCCTCGACCTGAGCCGCTTCGGCCTGCTGTATTCGCACGCCGGCGTGGCCCTGAAGGACCAGCCGGGCGCATCCTGGACCGTGCGCCAGCTGTATTACGCCTGCGACGAATCGCGTCCGCGCCTGTTCGACCAGGGCGTGGCCGGTTTCGCGCTCGGCGCCGACGCGCCCGGCCAGGGGCATGTGTCGCTGGTCTTCCTCGACCCGGACCAGGGCGCGCAGCTGGAACAGGCCGCGCGCGACAAGCGGCTGGCGCTGGCCCTGCTGGCCGGCCGCTACAGCGCCAACGCCTACGCCTTCGGCACCCGTTACCAGAACTGCAACCAATGGGTGGCCGAGATGCTGGCCAGCGCCTGGGGACATCTCGACGGCAACGGCGACGCTCCCGCGCGCGAGCGCGCCCAGGCCTGGCTGCGCGCGCAGGGCTACGCGGCGGGACCGCTCAGGGTGCCCTCGCACTGGCTGATGTTCGCCGGCCAGTTCGTGCCGCTGGTGCACGTGAACGACCACCCGGTCGACGACATCTACGCGCTGGCCCTGCGCGTGAGCGTACCGGCCTCGATCGAGGCGTTCGTGCACGCACGCACGCCGCAGGCGCAGCGCGTGGAGCTGTGCCACGACCGCCGCCACATCGTCGTGCATCGCGGCTGGGAAGCCCTCGGCGCCGGCTGCGAACCGATGGCCGGCGACCAGGTGATCGCGCTTGCTCCCTGATCGTCGATAGCGCAAGGATTTGGCGCTTGCCTTAATGTAACGCATCACGAATAATGTGGCGTTCCTGTCAAGCATCCAAGCAAGCACTGAGCCCATGAAACAGCCGGAAGACCAACGCACCATCGAACTCAAGCTCGACACCGCCGCGGCGCGCAAGCGCGGGCGCCCGCCGAAAGCGGACAAGCTCAGCGACGCCGAACGGGCCCGCCGCTACCGGGCGCGCCAGAAGATGATGCCGAAGGACGACTGGAACTACGAGCATCTGACCGCCCTCACCCGCACCGAGATCCTGCGCCTGACCAGCGGCGCGGCCGCCAAGCCGGCTTCGGAAAGCGAGCTGGTCGCCAACTGGGCGTATGGCATGTTCCTGCTGTGGGACCGCACCACGGCCCAGTGCCAGCGCGCGGACGATCGCAAGGAACTGCTGGCGCTGGTCAGCGCCTGACCAGGTACGTTAGCTTCCGAACAGACTGAAAGCAGCCCGCCGTGCATGCTGGCACTCCAAGGAGGGCGACAGCATGGAGAAGGAAGGCAGCGGTCACGAACCCACGACCCCAGCGGGCGGCTGGGGTTCCCTGAAGGAAGTCGGCGGCATCCTGATGCAGGAGCGGATCCCGCCGCAGCGTGCGGCCATCCTGCTCAAGCAGAACAAGCCGGACGGCTATGCCTGCGTCAGCTGCGCCTGGGCCAAGCCGGCCCATCCGCACCCGGCGGAGTTCTGCGAAAGCGGCGCCAAGGCCACCGCCTGGGAAGTCACCAGCAAGCATATCGATCCCGATTTCTTCGCCCAGCACACGGTGCAATCCCTGGAGCGCTGGCACGACCATGACCTCGAAGACCTCGGCCGCCTGACGGTGCCGCTGCGCTGGGACGCCGCGTCCGACCACTATGTCCAGATTTCCTGGGACCAGGCCTTCAGCGAGATCGGCGCCAGGTTGCGCCAGCTCGAGCCGAAGAGCGTGGTGTTCTACAGCTCCGGCCGTGCTTCGCTGGAAACGTCCTATATGTATCAGTTGCTGGCGCGCATGTACGGCAACAATAATCTGCCGGACAGCTCGAACATGTGCCACGAAAGCACCTCGGTGGCGCTGCCGAAGAGCATCGGCGTGCCGATCGGCACCGTCGTCCTCGACGACTTCGCGCGCACCGACTGCATCCTGTTCTTCGGCCAGAACGTGGGCGTCAACAGCCCGCGCATGCTGCACCAGCTGCAGGAAGCGCGCAAGCGCGGCGTGCCCATCATCACCTTCAATCCGCTGCGCGAACGCGGCCTGGTCAGCTTCACCAATCCGCAATCGCCGACCGAAATGCTGACCGGTTCCGAAACCCCGATCAGCACCCAGTACCACCAGGTCAGGGCGGGCGGCGACACGGCCGCGCTGGTGGGCCTGTGCAAGGCGGTGATCGAAGCCGACGACGCGGCCGCCAAGCAGGGAATCGAACCGGCCCTCGACAAGGATTTCATCGCCAGGCACACCCACGGTTTCGAGGAATACGCCGACAAGGTGCGCGCCATTTCCTGGAGCGAGATCGAGCAGGAATCCGGCCTCGACCGCGCCGACCTGCGCGACGCGGCCCGCGTCTACATGGGCGCGCAGGCCGTCATCGGCATCTACGGCATGGGCCTGACCCAGCACCGCAACGGCGTGCAGAACGTGCAGATGCTGGTCAACCTGCTCCTGCTGCGCGGGAATATCGGCAAGCCGGGCGCCGGCATCTGCCCGGTGCGGGGCCACTCCAATGTGCAGGGTCAGCGCACGGTCGGCATCACCGAAAAGCCGGAGCTGGCGCCGCTCGACAAGCTGAAGGAACTGTACGGCTTCGAGCCGCCGCGCGACAAGGGTTTGAACACGGTCGAGGCCTGCAAGGGCATCCAGGACGGCAAGGTCAAGGCCCTGGTCAGCCTGGGCGGCAACCTGGTGCGGGCCGTGCCCGACCACGGAGCGATGGACCCCGCCTGGCGTTCGCTGCCGTTGACGGTGCAGATTTCAACCAAGCTGAACCGCAGCCACCTGGTGCATGGCCAGGCCGCCTACATCCTCCCGTGCCTGGGCCGGATCGAGATCGACCGCCAGGGCGGCGTGGAACAGGCGGTGTCGGTCGAGGACTCGACCGGCTGCATGCACGGCTCGCGCGGGATGGCCGAACCGGCGGCGGACACGCTGCTGTCGGAGCCGGCCATCGTCGCCGGCATCGCCAAGGCCCTGCTTCCTCCGAACCCGAAGGTCGACTGGGACGCCTGGGTGGCCGACTACGGCAGGATCCGCGAGGCCATCGCCCGGACCTATCCGGAGATCTTCCACGACTTCAACGAGCGGATGTGGACGCCGGGCGGCTTCCGCAAGCCGGTCGCGGCCGCCAAGCGCCAATGGAACACCCCGACCGGCAAGGCCAATTTCACGCTGCCCGACAGCCTGGTCGTCGATCCGGACCTGCCCGACCATCCGGACACGCTGCGCCTGTTCACGGTGCGCAGCGACGGCCAGTTCAACACCACCATCTACAGCCTGGACGACCGTTTCCGCGGTGTGACGGGCGACCGCAAGGTGCTCCTGATGTCGCGCGCCGACATGGACGCGCGCGGCCTGGAGGACGGCCAGCGGGTGTCGGCCGTGACCGCCACGAACGACGGCGTCGAGCGCCGCGTGGACGGCCTGAAGGTGATGGAGTATCCGGTGCCGCCCGGCTGCATCGCCGGCTACTACCCGGAATGCAATCCGCTGCTGCCGCTGTGGCACCATGCGAAGGAGGCCTATGTGCCGGCCGCAAAGTCGATTGCGGTGCGAATCGAAGCGACGAGGAGAACATCATGAGCAAGCTCGACCAGGAAGGCCGGAACGACATGCCGGGCCGCGAATTCGCCTTTCCCAAGCAGAAAAAAGAACCATTGGAAGACGCCAGCCACGTGCGCAATGCCATCGCCCGCTTCGACCAGGTCAAGGATGTCACCGACGCCGAGCGGGACGAGGCCTGGAAGCGTATCCGCGCCGCAGCGAAGAAGTTCGACGTGGAGCTGAACGAGAGCGATTGGCGCGAACTGGGCTCGGGCGGAAAAAACAGGCGCTGAAACGGGCACTGGATTACTCGACAGGCTAGAATACACTTGTCATAGTGCAACGTATCTTGCTTGTTGAGTAATATGAAGAATCTGACGCACAAAATTGGACGGCACCTTGCCTGTGTCCTTCTCACAACGGTCGTCTTTCTTTGCCTGAATGGGCTCAACGAGCTGGCATTCCTGCGCTTCGAGCAGAGCAATGGCGTCAACTGGATCTTCTTGCCGGCAGGCATCCGCCTGCTCGCGACCTTGCTCTTCGGGCTCGCCGGCTTCGAAGGCTTGCTGCTGGCCGGCATTTACCTGAACTTTCATCATTTCGAATTCCACAGCGACTTCCGTGCGTGGAGCGGCGCTTTTGCGGGAGCGGCGGGCCCTTATGTGGCATCGCTGTTTGCCCGGCACTGGTTCTTCCTGAAGCCGCGGCTGGAAGGCTTGACCGTCCCGCGGCTTCTGTTCACCGGCGTCTTGTGCGGCATGATGAGTCCGATCTTTCACCATGCTCTGATGTGGGTCCTGACGGGGCTGATGGACTGGACCGCGCTGCTCGCAATGATTGTCGGCGATATCGTCGGCATCCTGATCGTGCTGACGATCGTGAAGGGGCTGGTGGCGCTTGCCGGACGTCGCGATCCGGCTGGTGATCGCCTGCGGCGCTGCATGTCCCGGCTCGGGTGGAAGGGTGCGAACGGTGACATAAGCCGTTGATCCGACTATAATTTCCGGCTTTCGGTTCGCCGATTTGCCAGGAAACCCCATGTCACTGCTCGCCCACCAGCTCGAACTGCTGTCCCCCGCCAAAACCGCCGAGATCGGACGCGAAGCCATCCTGCACGGCGCGGATGCGGTGTACATCGGCGGCCCGGCCTTCGGCGCCCGCCACAACGCCAGCAATCCGCTGGAAGACATCGCCGCGCTGGTCGAGTTCGCGCACCGCTACCGGTCGCGCATCTTTGTGACCATGAACACGATCATGCACGATGCCGAGCTGGAAACGGCGCGGAAGCAGATCTGGGACCTGTACAAGGCCGGCGTCGACGCCCTGATCATCCAGGACATGGGCCTGCTGGAACTGGACCTGCCGCCGATCCAGATGCACGCCTCGACCCAGTGCGACATCCGCACGGTCGAAAAGGCGAAATTCCTCAGCCAGGTCGGCTTCAGCCAGCTGGTGCTGGCGCGCGAGCTGACCATCGAGCAGATCAAGGCGATCCGCGCCCAGGTCGAGACGCCGCTCGAGTACTTCATCCACGGCGCCCTGTGCGTGGCCTTCTCCGGCCAGTGCTATATCTCGCACGCCGATAATGGCCGCAGCGCCAACCGCGGCGACTGCTCGCAGGCCTGCCGCCTGCCCTATACGCTGTCGGACGGCCAGGGCCGCGTGGTGGCCTTCGAAAAACACCTGCTGTCGATGAAGGACAACGACCAGAGCCGCAACCTGGAAGCGCTGGTCGACGCCGGCATCCGTTCCTTCAAGATCGAGGGCCGCTACAAGGACATGGGCTATGTGAAGAACATCACTGCCCACTACCGGCTGCTGCTGGACGAGATCCTGGAGCGCCGTCCGGAACTGGCGCCGGCCTCCAGCGGCCGCACGAACATCATGTTTACCCCGGACGTGGACAAGAACTTCCACCGCGGCCACACCGATTATTTCGCTACCGGCCGCAAGGAGACCATCGGCGCCTTCGATTCGCCCAAGTACGTCGGCGTGGAACTGGGCACCGTGGCGCGCATCGGTGGCGACAACTTCGACCTCGTCACGAATGCGCCGATGGCCAACGGCGACGGCCTGAACTACATGCACAAGCGCGAGACGGTCGGCATCCAGGCCAACACCGTGCAGAAGCTCGGCGAAGATGCCGAGGGCCAGCGCTGGCGCGTGTTCCCGAATGAACCGGTGTCCAGCCTGCCGGGCCTGAAGGTCGGCACGGCGGTCAGCCGCAACCGCGACCACCAGTGGGAATCGGCGTTGAGCAAGAAATCCTCCGAGCGCAAGGTGGCGGTCGACCTGCTGCTGTCCGAGGTCGACGGCGGCCTGCGCCTGAGCGTGACCGACGAAGACGGCATCGCCAGCCACGCCGATGCCGCGCTGGCGCTGCAGCCCGCCCAGCAGGCGGCGGCCGCCGAAGCCGGCCTGCGCACCAGCCTGGGCAAGCTCGGCAACACCATGTTCGAGGCCCGTTCCGTCGCGCTGCAGCTGTCGCAGCCCTGGTTCGTGCCATCCAGCAGCATCAACGCGCTGCGCCGCGACGCCATCGCCGCCCACGAGGCCGCGCGACTGGCAAGCTGGGAGCGTCCGGAACGTGCACCGGCGGCCGAGCCGCCGGCCGTGTATCCGGAAGCACAGCTCAGCTACCTGGCCAACGTCTACAATGAAAAGGCGCGTGCCTTCTACCACAAGCACGGCGTGCAGCTGATCGCCGCGGCCTACGAAGCGCACGAAGAGCCGGGCGAGGTCTCGCTGATGATCACCAAGCACTGCCTGCGCTTCTCCTTCAACCTGTGTCCGAAGCAGGCCAAGGGCGTGCAAGGCGTGCAGGGCCAGGTCCGGGCCGAACCGATGACCCTGGTCAGCGGCGACGAGCGCTACACCCTGAAGTTCGATTGCAAGCCCTGCGAGATGCACATCATCGGCGCGATGAAGCCGCACATCCTGAACTCGCCGCCGCCCTCCGCGATCCCGTACAGCCCGCTGGTCTTCCACCGCCAGCGGCCACGCGCCTGAGACAGCTGGTGCAGGCAGCCACTATAATCGGGCTCAGCCATATTTTTCGAAAGCGCTCGATGAAAGTTTCCTGCCTGCCGCCGCTGCTGGCCCTGTCCCTGTTGTCGGTCACCGGCGCCGCGCTGGCCGACGATGCCGCCATCCTGAAATGCCGCAGCCTCGGCGATCAGCAGGCCCGTCTCGCCTGCTACGACGGGATGCCGCTCGGCGCTGGAGTGCCCGGCGCAGCCGCTGCGCCGGCTGCCGCGAACGCCGAACAGCGCTTCGGCCTCGAGCAGGTCAAGACGAAGGAAGCCACACCGCAGTCGATCGAGAGCACGATCCCGGGCGAGTTTTCCGGCTGGGAACCGGGCGCGCAGATCCACCTCGCCAACGGCCAGGTCTGGCGTGTGATCGACGGCAGCAGCGCCGTGCTGTCGCCGATGAAGAATCCGCAGGTCAAGGTGACGCGCAATACCTTCGGCACCCTGTTCCTCGAGATCGAAGGCACCAACAACTCCCCCAAGGTGCGCCGCATCCGCTGACGACGACCCGGCTACGCGCTCACCAGCTCGGTGTGGCCGAAGCCCTTGGAGTAATCGAGGATGGACACCATCTGCGGCCGGATCCGCACGAACGCGACCTCGCGCGCCATGTTCGGCCCGCCCCATTCCGACACTGCCGGGAAGCGCCGCTCCAGGCAGGCGGCCGCCAGCGCCGCCTCGTGCGGATCGTCGAGCAGCTCGGCCATGCCGCTCATCGACAGGCCGCGGATCTCGCGCCAGTCGTGGTAAGGCAGGTTGATCGTCAGCGACACCCTGCCGTTGCCGCGGATGTTCCTCGCCTTCTGGCTGTTCCTGCCGATCCCGACGTAGATCAGCATTTCCTCGTGGGCGAAGCTGACCGTGGTCGCCTGCGGATAGCCATCCGGGCGGATGGTCGCAAGCGTCAGGTCCTGCGCGGTGTCCAGCACCTGCAGG
Source organism: Massilia sp. WG5 (assembly GCF_001412595.2). NCBI lineage: Bacteria > Pseudomonadati > Pseudomonadota > Betaproteobacteria > Burkholderiales > Oxalobacteraceae > Massilia > Massilia sp. WG5. Next base: position 425,349 of record NZ_CP012640.2, on the reverse strand, counting down.
ACGAATTCCTGCTGTCCCCTTTCCATCACACCTCCTGTCGGTCCCTGCCGTCCGCCGCGGGATTCCGCGTGCGTCCCTCAATCCACTATAGCGCACCGCATGGCCGTGCGGTGGCCGGTCCGGCTCGCCGAATCCCTGTTCCGCCACGGTGAGCGCATTTGTATCGTCCGCCACCGTTCCGGAACGCAAGGCATAATATTGCCTAAACGATAATTGATAAATGTTTATTTCCCGCTGGCTATTGAGCGGCCTGCATTTTTACACTTGGTTACACTCTGCAGGTCACTATCGCTGGTCTTCATGCAATGTCTGCCGCGATTCGAGGACCGGCCGACCGTTTTACATGGAGGATGGATTGGCCCATAAACGCCTGCTGTGCATCGCCCCGGCTCACGCGGATACGGACACCCTGTTGCGCGGTGTCATGCCGGACTGGGAGATCTGCAGCGTCACGAGCCTCGGCGACGCCGGGCGAGAATTACGCGCTAACCACTACCTTGTCGGACTGCTGGTGCACGACCGCGAACAGCAGCGCCCGGGCGAAATCGACGCATTCCTGCGCCGCCACAGCAATATGCAATGGGTCGGCGTGTTCAATCCGCGCGACCTCGAATCGACACCCTGCCGCGACCTGGTCATCGAACACCTGTGCGACTACCATACCGCGCCGGTCGATCCGCTGCGCCTGTCGCACACCCTCGGGCATGCGCACGGCTGGGCGATGCTGAAGCGCCGCCGCCAGCAGCTGATCGATCATGCGCATGCCGATTCGCCGCTGATCGGCCAGTGCGACGCGATCGTGCGTCTGCGCGCGCAGGTCGACCGGGTCGCCAAGGTCGGGGCGCCGGTGCTGATCTGGGGCGAGAGCGGCAGCGGCAAGGAGCTGACCGCCCAGGCCATCCATTCGGGATCCGACCGCGCGGCCGGCCCCTTCGTGCCGATCAACTGCGGCGCGATCTCGCCCTCCCTGATCCACTCCGAGCTGTTCGGCTACGAGCGCGGCGCATTCACCGGCGCCACCCGCAGCAAGGCCGGCCTGATCGAATCGGCCGATGGCGGCACCCTGTTCCTCGACGAGATCGGCGACCTGCCGAAGGATCTGCAGGCCAACCTGCTGCGCTTCCTGCAGGAGAAGACAATCTGCCGCCTGGGCAGCACACGCAACATCCCGGTCGACGTGCGCGTGATCGCCGCCTCCCACGTGCAGCTGCAGCAGGCCGTGGCGAAGGGCGACTTCCGCGAAGACCTGTACTACCGCCTGGCCGTGGTGCCGGTGACGGTTCCGCCCCTGCGCGAACGGCGCGAGGACATCGTCGCCCTGGCCGAACACTTCTTCCACGTCTATACGAGCGAGAAGGCGCCGCGCCTGAAAGGCTTTTCGGACCGCGCGATCGCCGCCATCCTCGACCACGACTGGCCTGGCAATGTACGCGAGCTGATCAACCGCGTGCGCCGTGCGATGGTGATGTCCGACGGGCGCCTGATCACGCCCGACGACCTCGGACTGTCATCCGGGATTCCCGCCCCGACCTCCGCGGCGCTGGACGACGCCCGGATGCGCTCGGAGCGAACCGCCCTGCGCGACTGCCTCGACCGCAGCGGCCAGAACGTCAGCCGCGCGGCGCGCGACCTGGGCGTGTCGCGCACCACGATGTACCGCCTTCTGAGCAAGCATGGCATGCGGTCCTGAGGGGTTCACACATTCTTCACATCTGTAACAGGGTGTGTCAAAGGTGTGAACGCGGGTGTGTACGTTGCAGTACCCAAGTTGACACCTCTGTACCGGATTTGAAACAGTATGCCGGCAAATTCGGCAAATTATGCAGGAAAAGTACTACCCGCGCCGTAGGACCATGCGCACAAAGTCAACAAAAACAAATACTTAGCGAACTCATCCGTGTAGCTGGCATTGGTTGTGCAATAGACAAAAGTGTCGGCGATACAGCCGACCTGTCACCAACCAATCAGACCCAGAGGGGAAAACGAATGAACAAGACTTTGCTCGTAACCGCCATCACGCTCGCTTTCTCGCTGAGCGCGCAGGCCGATGATTCCGTTGTGGCCCGCGGCGGCAGCACCGTCACCACGACCCGTACGGCGACGAACACCAGCACGAACACCGATAGCAGCGACCGCAGCAACCGCAGCACCACGGACAACAGTGACAGCAGCGCCGGCAAGAATGGCACCGCACGCGCCGACGCCGTCGGCGCCGCCGCGGCGAACAATGGCAACGCGACCTCGAACCTCTCGAATGCCTACAACACCTCGACCGCGACGGCCACGAGCAACCTGAGCGGCTCGGTCTCCGGCAACAACGTCAGCAACATCGGCAACGTCGCCAGCAATTCGGGCAACGCCAACGGCGCCGGCGGTGACGGCGGCCGCGGCGCGACCGGCACCAGCGGCGGCGTGACTGCCTCCTCGGGCGCAGGCGCTGCAGGAGCAGGCGCGAACGGCGCAAGCGGCGCGGCCGGCGGCATGGCCAGCAACGGCTCGGCCACCGCAGGCGGCGCGACCTCGGGCTCCTCGACGAGCGGCGCAGCCGGTGACGGCGGCCGTACGGCTGCGGCCACCACTGGCGCCGGCGGCGCAGGCGGCGCGGGCGGCGCAGGCGCGGCAGGCGGCGGCTCGACCGCCAACGGCGGCTACGGCGGCGCCACCGGCGCCGGCGGCTCGGCTTCGGGCGCCAACGGCGGCGATGCCGGCGGCAACATGGGCGGCAACGGCGGCTACGCCGGCGGCGCAACCGGCGGCGCGGGCGGCGCAGGTGCAGCAGGCGGCCGTGGCGCTGCCGGTGGCGCGGGCGGCGCAGGCGCGGCTGGCGGCATGGGCGGCGCGGCAGGCAATGCCGGCGCCACCACCGGCAACAGCAGTGCAACCAGCGGCACGACCCGTGCCGGCGGCAGCTGGGCAACCACCGGCGCCGGCGGCGCCGGCGGCGGCTCCGACGCCACCCCGGGCACCGGCGGCGCCAGCGGCGCCTCGACCTCGGGCGCACCGTCGGCCACCGGCGGCGCCGTGACCGCGGGCGCCAACTCCGCTACCGCTGGCACCACCAGCGGCGGCGCTGGCGCAGCCGGCGGCGCAGGCGCGGCAGGCGGCGCAGGCGGTTCGGGCGCAGCCGGCGGCGCGGGTGCAGCGGGCGGCACCGCCACCGCAGGCACCGGCGGCGCAGGCGCCGGCCACACCAGCACTGCCGGTAACGGCGCAGGCAACACCGCCGCCGCATCCGGCGCCGGCGGTGCAGGTGCAGCGGCTACCTCGACCGGCGGCGCCGGCGGCGCCGGCGCAGCAGGCGCGGCTGGCGGAACCAGCGGCTCGGCCTCGAACACCGCAGGCGCCGGCGGCGCGAGCGGCTCGTCGGCCTCGGGCACTGCGACGGCCGGCGCGGCCACCGTCGGTAACACCACCGCCGGCAACGGCGGCAACGGCGGCACCGGCGGCACCAGCACCGGCGGCCGCGGCGGCGACCTGGCAGCGATCACCACCGGCTACGGCCAGGGCGGCATGGGCGGCGCAGCGGCGGGCGGCGCCGGCGGTACCAACAGCGTCACCACCGGCAACTTCGACATGTCGAACAACATGAGCGGCACCGCTCAGGGCGCGGCCGGCGTGATGATCATCAGCCAGAACACCGGCATCTCGTCTCTGGTCCAGCAAAGCGTCAACGTCCAGAGCAACATGAACGTCGGCGGCCACTAAGCGGCGCGGAGGGTGAAACGACAGCTGCGCCCTCGGGCGCAGTTGTCGCGTAACCCGGTAGTCCAGCAAACGGGGGTACAGAATGCAGCAATCATTCAACCAGGGAGTCGTCAGGCGCGCGTGCAGCTTCGCTGTGCTCGCGCTTCTGGCGTTTCCGGCCTGGGCCGGACCGGGCGAGCCGGAAGCCGGCCAGGACGGGACCGTCCCGCCGGCGGCGCAGCAGGACGCGAAGCCGGCAGCGGTCGCGCCCTCCCGGTCCGGTCTCGGCCTCGACTTCGGGCCAGCGGCCGACCTTGGCAAGCTCGAGCAGGCACGCGGCGGCACCGACGCCAAGACCGACGTCAAGCTCGACGGCGTCGTGACTGGCAACAGCGCCACCAACGTCTCCACCGGAGGCAACGTGATCGATTCGGGTGCGTTCTCGAACATGTCCGGCATCCCGGTCGTGATCCAGAACAGCGGCGCCAACGTACTGATCCAGAGTTCCACCGTCATCAACGTGCAATTCAAATGAAGCATAGCGCCCCGCTTCTGCTGAATGCGCTGCTGTGCGCACTGATGGGCGCCACCTGCGTGAATGCGGCCGAGCTGCCGATCGCGGGCGGCGCCCGTTTCAATGTTCCCGTGCACAGCCTGAAAGAACTGAAGTTCATTTCCACCACCCGCCAGCAGTACGACTTCAGCTGCGGCTCGGCCGCGCTGGCCACCCTGCTGACCCACCATTACGGCTACCCGATCAGCGAAACCACCGCCTTCCAGGCGATGTGGGAGCACGGCGACCAGCAGAAGATCCGCCGCGAAGGCTTTTCGCTGCTCGACATGCAGCGCTACCTGGCGACGATCGGCTTCAAGGCCGACGGATTCCGCCAGCCGATCGACAAGCTGGTCGAGGCCAAGGTGCCGGCCATCGTGCTGATTTCCGAAAAAGGCTACAACCACTTCGTCGTCATCAAGGGCGCCCAGGACGGGCGCATCCTGCTCGGCGATCCGTCCAGCGGCACGCGCGCGATCACGCGCGAACATTTCGAATCCATCTGGCCGACCCGGCTGCTGTTCGTGATCCACGAAGCGCCGACCCGGCCCCAGTTCAACCTCACCGCCGACTGGCGCGCCGCACCGCGCGCGCCGCTGAGCGACGCGGTGGACCGGACCGGCATCGATTACATGGGCCTGCCGAAATTCGGCCCAACCGACTTTTAAGAGGAGATACCATGCGCCTCCCCGTCAAGATCTGCCTGCTCCTGGCCTGCGCCGCGGTCGCCGGCCAGGGGCTCGCGGAAGCGCCGGACAACCCCTTCGACCCGGCGCAGGCGGTCGAACCGGCTGCCCTCGACGCCCTGCGCGGCGGCTTCGAGACCGACACCGGACTCGTCGTCTCGCTCGGCATTGAACGGATCGTCACCATCAACGGCAACGTCGTCGAACGCAGCCAGCTGGACCTGGGCGACCTGGGCAGCCTGGCCGGCGGCATCTCGAAACTCTCGGGCGACGCCGCCGGCCAAGCCCACCTGATCCAGAACGGGGTCGGCGACCTCAACGTCCAGCTCGGCAGCAGCGCACTGGGCGCCACCATGATCCAGAACAGCCTGAACGACCAGTTGATCCGTAACCAGACCATCATCAATGCCAACGTCAGCGCGCGCGGAATGTTGCAAAACATGAATTTCCAGTCCACGCTCGCGAACGCCTTAAACTCAGCCGTCACAGGAAGGTGACGGGTTCTACCGGAGAAAAGCAATATGCAAAAATTTCCAGCGCTGTCGAGCGTGATTGGCGTCAGCCTTGTCCTCGCGGCCTTCCCGGCCGGCGCCCAATCCGGCCCTGATCTATTGGAACAGCTGAAGATCATGCGACAACAGCTGGAAGAACAGCGAGCCCGTGTGGACGAACTGGAACGTCAGCTGCGCGCGGGCGCTGTGACGGCGGGCAGCCAGCTCGACACGGTGCGCGGCACCGGCAATCCGCAGCCGCCGGCCACGGCGACTGCGCTGTTGCCGTCGCCCATCAGCGCGCCGGTGGCGGGACAGCCGGCCGCGCCTTATCCGTCCGCTGCGCCGGGCAACTCGCTCGACCGCCTGCGCGGCGCCGGCCCGGCCGCGGCGGCCGCCAACGGCCAGCAGATGGACAACGGCGCCGCGCCGGCGCCGTCGCCGCAGCCGATCGCCAGCGGCGACACGGTCGGCCGTCCGCCCAGCGAAGCCAGCCGCGCGCCGCAGGTGGCGCCGATCTTCGAAACGCCGGGTGTGCTGACGCCGCGCGGCAAGCTGGTGTTCGAACCCTCGGTCCAGTACGGCTACTCGTCGAGCAACCGGGTGGCGCTGGTCGGCTATACGGTGATTCCCGCCCTGCTGATCGGCCTGCTGGACGTGCGCGAGGTCAAGCGCAACACGACGACCGCCGCGGCGACCTTCCGCTACGGTTTCAATAACCGCCTGGAACTCGAGGCCAAGGTCCCCTACGTCTACCGCAGCGACTCCACGGTCAGCCGCGAGCTGTTCACCGGCACCGCCACCGAACGCGCCTTCGACACCAGCGGCAAGGCGGTCGGCGACGTCGAGCTCAGCGGGCGCTACCAGCTGAACGACGGCGGCATCGACAAGCCGTATTACATTGCCGGCCTGCGCTTCAAGTCGCGCACCGGCCGCGATCCCTTCGAAGTCGTGACCGACTGCCAGACCCGCTGCCTGGGCGAGAACGTCACCGGCACCGGCCTGCCGCTCGACCTGCCGACCGGCTCCGGCTTCTATTCCCTGCAGCCGAGCGTCACCTGGCTGATGCCGTCCGACCCGGCGATCTTCTTCGGCAGCTTCAGCTATACCCACAACTTCAAGCGCGGCAACGTCTACCGCACCGTGCTGAACGGCGAGCGCGAGTTCCTGGGCGACGTGAAACCAGGCGACGTGTTCGGCTTTAACTTCGGCATGGGCCTGGCGCTGAACGAAAAGGCCTCGTTCAGCATCGGCTACGACCACAACTCGGTAGCCCGCACCCGCCAGGGCGGCCAGGTGGTGCCGGGCTCGGTGCGCATCCAGCTGGGCACCCTGCTGCTGGGCTATTCCTACCGCCTGAGCGACAAGCGCACGCTGAACGTCTCGGTGGGCGCCGGCCTGACCCGCGACACCCCGGACGTCACCCTGATGCTGAGGATGCCGTTCTCGTTCTGAGCGCGTAAAACGAAACGGCGCGCCGCCCTCCCGGGCCGGCGCGCCGTTTTTATGTGACGCGTGCTTTTAAATGTAGTAGATCAGCGCGGCCAGGCCGACGATCAGGCCGACCTTGGTCGCCTTGTACGCGGTCTTGTTCCAGGCCTTGTAGCGGCGGCGGTACTGGCCCATCACGTGCGAGATCCGGAACAGCTTGCTCACCAGGCCGGTCTGGTCGCCGGTCTCGTTGGGTGAGGCGGCGGCCGTCATCATGGTGCGGCCCAGCCAGCGGTTGATGCCGCCCATGCCGTAGCGCAGTGGGCGCTCGACGTCGCAGAACAGGATCACGCGATCCTGGCCGCTGGTGTTCTCGGCCCAGTGGATGAAGGTTTCATCGAAGATCACGCCCTGGCCGTCGCGCCAGCTGTAGCGCTGGCCGTCGACTTCGATGAAGCAGCGGTCGTCGTTCGGCGTGGCCAGGCCCAGGTGGTAGCGCATCGAGCCTGCGAAGGGATCGCGGTGCGGATTCAGCTTGGCGCCGTGCGGCAGTTCGGCGAACATCGCCGCCTTCACCGAGGGAATCCCCTGCAGCAGCGCATAGGTTTTCGGGCACAGGCGTTCGGCCGACGGGTGGCTGGCGTCGTACCACTTCAGGTAGAAGCGCTTCCAGCCGGTCTTGAAGAAGGAATTGAAGCCGGCGTCGTTGTTCTCTTCGGACGCTTTGATCTTCTGCAGCGCGACCAGGTTCAGCGCCTCGTCACGGATGACTTCCCAATTCTGCTGCAACACATCGAGTTCCGGAAATTCGCGGACCGGGATATAGGGCGTGCTCGGCACCCGGGAGAACAGGTGCATGAAGATATTGATCGGCGCCATGAACGACGAATGGTCGAACAGCTGCCGGCCGAACGGCAGGCGCACCTTACCGCGGAAATGGATGTGCAGGACGGAAAGGATGAGAAAACCGACGACTGCCCACTTCATTACGCCTCCACTTGCACCTGTCTGAACGGAGCGCAAGGATACCATATGCGGCGGGCAGCCGTACGCCGGCCCTCCCGCCATTCGGCGGAGGAACCGGTTTCCGGCTGCGACTTGTCGTGGGTGTGCTACAGGGTCAGTGCATCGTGGATGTGACCGCGTAACCTTTTTCGGCCAGCTGGCCGTTCAGATTCCGGATGTCGTAATCCTCGATCTGCTGGGCATCGTCGTCCACCTCGACGGCGCGGGCTTCGACTTCCCAGTCCGTATTCGTGGCTTCCTCGGGAATGTTGCGGGTTTCGGGCACCGCCAGGTACGAAAATTTGCCGTCCTGTTCGGCTCTGCGGTAAATATCCAGGCGCATAGTCGTTTCCTTTCTAAGCATGGCTGACGAATGAAAGCCATCAGTATGCCCACGATAGGCGAAGGATGGAGCACGGTCTGTTAATCGACGCACACTGGCTTAAGGTAAAGAAACTGAACCTAGCGTCCTGGCGAAGCGCCGAGGATCCGTGCCGGCAGCAGCACGACGGCCTTCAGCAGTTCGAACACGGCTTCCACACCGATCCCGAGCAGGCGGAACGGCAGCAGGACCAGCCACACCAGCGGGTACAGGAACAGTGCCAGCAGGGCGAGAGGCCAGCACAGGAACAGCAGCAGCAACCAGGCGAGGAATCCAAGCATTGTTCGCTCCTTCAGGCATGGGGGGATTCGATGCTGTGACTGTACTGACAAGTGCCTGGCGGGGCAACGATCTTGCGACGAATGGCAGCAGATGGGGATGGACGGATGAAAACGGGGGCTGAATGAAAAACGGCCCCGAGGCGGGGCCGTTGCGCAGGGAAGCTGTGTTCAGCCGTTCAGGCGTACACCGTCGACTCGACAGCCGGCTCGGCGACCGCTTCCTGCTCGAAGCGCGCCACCAGTTCGGTGCGGATCGACGCCTCCAGCGAGGGCAGCGAGCCGCCGCAGCGGTAGGCGAAGCTGATCTGGACGATGTCGCCGGCACGGACCTCGAGCGGCTGTGCCAGCGGCAGCATCATGTAGTGGTTCAGCCAATCGACCGTCGTGCCCAGTTCCTCGATGATCGACAGCACGTTCTTGGTGATGAAGCGCAGTGCATTCAGGGTGCCGGCCTTCTCGACCTGGACCCGGCCTTCCCAGGCGACCAGCGGGTCCACCGGCTGGTTGAAGTCGAGGATGCTGTACACGGCCGGCTGGGCCAGTTCGACCGTGCCCGGGTAGATGACGTTGGTCGGCTGGAACTGCACGATCGGCGCGTTGAAACCTTCGAAATCGTATTCCTGCTGCAGCGGCTGGACCGCCATGATGACGGCTTCCGGCATGAAGACCGGCAGCGGGCCGCCGAAGCGCGCCAGGTAGCGGCGCTTGAAGGATTCGATCACCTCGACCTGCTTCTCGCGCAGCATGCCGACATGGATCATCTCGCAGATCACGATATCGACCGGCTCCGGCGGCAGGTACTCGAAGGCGTCGGCGTGGATCACCTCGACCTTGTGGCCGTTCTGGTTCATGGCCAGGAACTTGCGGGCTTCACGCACCATGTCGGGATTGAACTCGACGCAATAGACCTTCTCGGCGGCCTGGGCCGCGAAAAAGGACAGCACGCCGGTGCCGCCGCCCAGTTCCAGCACCTTGGCGCCCGGCTTGACAGCGTGGAAGATCGCCGACTTGAAGCTGTGCATGCGATTCTGGTCCATCAGCATGTTGTGGTGGTAATGGACCGGGATGAACTGCCCCAGATAGCAGCTCTCGATTTCGCGTTCGTTCAGCATGTTGTTCCTCGTTGTCAGCTCCGCGTCCCGCCGGCGCCGTGGTTGATTGCGTCAGAGCATTATCTGCAACGAGGAAAGATTTTGATGCGCGGAGCTGATGGGGATTTCCGCGCCAGTTTGTCGATTGGGCTTGTTGAAGTGACTTCAGCGTGCGCCTTTGCTGCGCTCCCCGATCTGCGCCGCCGTCAGCCCCTCGGTGTTCCTGAGCTGAGGATTCGCGCCCTTCTCCTTCAGGAACGCGACCATGTCCGGATGCCCCTCGCGCTCGGCCATCATCAGGGGCGTCATGGCGCCGCTGGCCGGCGGCGAAACGGCATCGACCTTGGCGCCGTGCTTGATCAGGAGCCTGGCGATGGGCTCGTCGCCACTGGCGGCCGCGTAGTGCAGCGGGGTCCAGCCCGGGCGGTTGACGGCCGCGCCGCGCTGGACCAGCACCTCCGCCGCCGCCTGGTTATGCTTGAAGGCCGCCATCATGAGGGCGGTGTTGCCATTCAGGGCCGGGGCGTCGAGCTGGATGCCGGGGTGGTCGACCAGCACCCGGAAGACCCGCATCGAGCCTTCGCGCAGCGCCGCCACCAGCGCCGGCTCGCCGCCGACCGGATTCGGCCCGTTCGGGTCCACGCCCGCCGCCAGCAGGGACTTGACGGTGCTTGCGTCGTCCATCTGGACCGCGCGGTAAAAATCCGAGACCTGGCCCGGCGTCGCAGCGAACGCCATGGCGTTTGGAAAGGCCGCCACGACCAGCGCTGCAAGAATCGACCGGCCGGTCAAACGAAGAAATCCGCGACGCTGCATCATGGTTCAGGCCCTCCTCAGTTTTTCGCTATGTTGAACAGCTTGTAAAAGTTGTCGGTAGTGCGCTCCGCCACCTCGCGCAGCGGCACGTCCTTGAGCGTGGCGATGAACTCGGCCACGTGCGGCACGAAACCCGGCTCGTTCATTTTCCCACGGTAGGGCACGGGCGCGAGATAAGGCGAGTCGGTCTCGATCAGGATGCGGTCGAGCGGCAGCGCCCGCGCCACAGCCTGCAGGTCTTTCGCGCTCTTGAAGGTGACGATGCCGGAAAAGGAGATGTAAAAACCCATCTCGATCGCCGCCTGCGCGACCTCCAGCGTCTCCGTAAAGCAGTGCATCACGCCGGCAACGCCGCCCTTGTCGACCGCCGCGCCCTCTTCCTGCAGGATGCGGATCGTGTCGGCGCTGGCCGAGCGGGTATGGATGATCAGCGGCTTGCGGGTCGCGCGCGAGGCGCGGATGTGGGTGCGAAAGCGCGCGCGCTGCCACTCCAGGTCGCCTTCGAGGCGGTAGTAATCGAGGCCGGTCTCGCCGATCGCGACGATCTTCGGATGGCCGGCCAGGCGCACCAGTTCCTCGACGGTGGGTTCGGGCGTGTCTTCGTAGTCGGGGTGCACGCCGACCGACGCGTAAATATGCGGATACTGCTCGGCCAGGGCGAGCACGCTGGGAAATTCCGGCAGGTTGACCGACACGCACAGCGCCTTGTCGACCTTGTTCTCGGCCATCCTGGCGAGGATCTCGGGCATGCGGGCTGCCAACTCCGGGAAATTGATATGGCAATGTGAATCGATGTACATCCGCTTATTGTACGCGATGCCCGGACGGCGCCCAGCGCCGCGCGACGATGTGGTAGCGCACCTCCAGCTCGTCCTGCACCGCGAGCAGGCCGCCCCCGACCGAAAACGGCGTGATGCCGAAATCGGTCTGCTTCAGCCGCACCGTTCCGCTCGTATCCAGGCGCGCGGCCTCCACCTCCAGCGTGCCCGGCAGCGTCATCCAGCGCGTGAAGCCGTGCAGCGTGACGGCGGCGCGCAGTTGCCGCCCCGGCGTCAGCTCCGCATGCAACGTCACCGTCGGATAGCGCGCCGCCTCGAGCACCGGACCCAGCATATTCCTGCGCGTGCCCTCGACCGCTTCCGCCGATGGCTGGGTGTCGATGCCCGCCTCGCGCAGAAGTCCGGCCTCGTCGATGCTCATCCGGTCGACACGGAAGGCGATGTCGGCCCGACCCAGGCCGGGCGCCGCATAGCCCTCCAGGCTGCGGCTCGCCACCACATGGTTGTGGCCGAGCCGCGCCGCCAGGCCCGCCCGGCGCACCACGACCGCCACCAGCGAAGCGTCCGGATCGACCTGGTACACGGCGCTGCCTGCGGCGGCGGCCGCGCGATACGCTTCCCGATACGCGTCCCGGTCGGCTGCCGCGCCGGACGCCGCGCCGGGCTGTGGCGGCGCCGGCGGCGCGCAGGCAGCGAGAAGCATCAGCAATGGAAGGACGCGCTTCATGGTCCGTGAAGCTTAACAGGACGCCGCCGCAAGCGCCGCTATGCCAAACTCGGTCACAAGGACCACTCAGCATGGAGATTTTCTATGAGCAACGAGCAGAAGGATCAGCAGCAGAAGCAGCAGGCGGAGCAGACTCAGCGGAGCGGACAGCCGGCGCCGGCCGGCAGCCAGCCAGGCGCCGACCAGGCCGGCCAAGCGCAGCAGAGCGCCCAGCCCGACCCTCATCCGGACTTTGACGCGCTGGCGAACAAGAAGCCGGAAGAACTGACGCCGGAAGAACTCCGGCTGATGGCGGACACGATGCCCGGCGAGGGACCGGGCGACTGAATTTTAGTCTGCGACGCGCTTGCCGAGGATGATCAGGTCGCGCTCGATCCCATCCAGGTTGGCCACCCGCGGGAAATTCGCCCAGGTCTCGAAGCCGTACTTGCGGAACAGGGCCAGGCTGGGCGCGTTGTGGCCGAAGATGAAGCCCAGCAGGGTGTGCACCTTGATATTCGGCGCGAAGGCCATCGCCTGTTCCAGGCAGTAGCGGCCGATGCCCTTGCCGCGCCAGCTTTCGGCGATGTAGATCGACACCTCGGCGGTGCCGGAGTAGGCCGGACGGCCATAGAAGTTCGAGTAGGAGCACCAGCCGATCACTTCCGGATCGTCGGATTTGTCCGCGGCGTCATGGATGACCCACAATGGACGGCGTTCCGGGGTGTGGTCAGCGAACCATTGCTCGCGCGACTGGACCGTGATCGGTTCGGTGTCGGCGGTGACTTCGCGCGAGGCGATCGTGGAGTTGTAGATATCGACGATGACGGGCAGGTCGTCGATGCGGGCAAGGCGGTGTACGTACGACGGCATAAAAATTTGATCGATTTACAGGGTATGGGTGGCGCGTGAGGAACGCAGCGCGGCGCCCAGGATTTCTTCGATGCGCAGCTTGGCGCGCTGGCCGGTTTCGTCGGCCGGGAAATGCACGCCGATGCCTTGCGCCTTGTTATTGTTGGCGCCGGCCGGCGTGATCCAGGCGACCTTGCCGGCGATCGGGTATTTGTTCGGGTCATCCATCAGCGACAGGATCAGGTAGATCTCGTCGCCGATCTTGTACGGCTTGTTGGTCGGCACGAACATCCCGCCATTCTTCAGGAAAGGCATGTAGGCCGCGTACAGCGCCGCCTTCTCCTTGATGGCGAGCGAGAGCACGGACGGCCGCGGCGCCTGGGGCGTCGTCGGCAAACCCGGTGGTGCGTTCGGGTCGGTGGGCAAGCCGTTCATCGGAATCCTTTCGTGGCTAGATCAAGCGCTGCAGCAGGCAGTGTAATCAAGCAACATATCTTCGACAAACAATTTCGGCGACAGCGGGTGATCCGCCACCGCGCGCCGTTCGTTGGTCGACTTGATCGCCTGCATCAGCTTGGCCGTATGGACGCGCTCGGCCAGCTTGGCCAGCTGCTGGCGATACCGCGGATAATAGCGGATCGTGCCGGACAGCTTGTACGAAAACACGTCATACAGCCACCGTTGCTGCCATGCGACGAGGGATGCCAGCGGCGCTTTGCTCAATTTGTCAGCGGCACGCAACGCGGCCTCGACGCTCGGCTGGGCCAGGATGTGCAGCAGGGCGTCCAGTTCTTCGCGGCTGCCGGTCTCGGCCTGGACGAGGGCCGCCAGCGGCGCCCCGCCCTGCTCGCGCAGCCAGCCGTCGGCATCCTGCACGCCCTGGGCCTCGAGCCAGGCCAGGGCCTGGGCGTGCTCGGGCATGGGGAGCGCGAACTTGCGGCAGCGCGACAGGATCGTCGGCAGCAGCCGGTCCAGGCCGTTCGACGCCAGCAGGAACACGGTGCCCGGCGGCGGCTCTTCCAGCGTCTTCAGCAGCGCGTTCGAGGCCGGCATGTTCAGCGCCTCGGCCGGATACAGCACCACCACGCGCAAGCCCTGGCGGTGGGTCGAGATGTTCATGAAGTCGGCCAGCGCGCGCACCTGCTCGATCTTGATGTCTTTCGAGGCCGTCTTCGAGGATTTCGACTTTTTATCGGTGTCGGCGGCGTCCTCGCCCTCGGCCGGCGGGGCTTCGTCTTCCATCGCTTCCGGCCGCACGCGGCGGTAGTCGGGATGGTTGCCCTGGGCGAACCAGCCGCAGGACGCGCACGCGCCGCAGGCATGGCCGTCGGGACGCACGTTTTCGCACAACAAGGCCTGGGCGAAGGCCTCGATGAAGTCGGCCTTGCCGATGCCGGCCGGGCCGTAAAACAGGATCGCATGGGGCAGGCGGACGCGCATCTGCTGCAATTGCGTCCAGGCCTCTTCCTGCCAGGGGTAAGTGATGCCACTGAGCTTCACAACAACTTCTCCAGTGCCGCACGCAGGGCGGTGCGGACATCGTCGATGGTGCGGGTCGAGTCGATGACCACGATCCGTTCGGGGTGCTCCTTGGCGCGGCGCAGGTATTCGTTGCGGCAGCGCTGGAAGAAGGCGGCCTCCTCGGACTCGAACTTGTCGAGGGTGCGGGTGGCGTCCAGGCGCTCGCGCGCGACTTCCAGCGGCACGTCGAACAGCAGGGTCAGGTCGGGCTGCAGGTGCGGATGCACCCACTGTTCCAGCCGGTCGAGCTTTTCGAGCGGCAGGCCGCGTCCGCCGCCCTGGTAGGCGAAGCTGGCGTCCGTGAACCGGTCGGACAGCACCCAGTCGCCGCGCGCGAGCGCCGGCTCGATGACTTGCGCAATGTGCTCGCGGCGGCTGGCGAACATCAGCAGCGCCTCGGTTTCCAGGTCCATCCTTTCGTGCAGCAGCAGCTCGCGCAGCTTTTCGCCGAGCGGCGTGCCGCCCGGTTCGCGGGTCGACACCACGGTCTTTCCGGCGTCCTTCAGCAGGTCCGTCACGAAGCCGATGTGGGTCGACTTGCCGGCCCCGTCGATGCCTTCGAAGGTGATGAAACGGCCCGTCATTTCGCCCCCTGGCGCTGATACTGGTTGACCGCCTTGTTATGCTCGTTCAGGTTGGCCGAGAAATGGCTGGTGCCGTCGCCGCGCGAAACGAAATACAGGGCCTCGGTCTTGGCCGGCGTCAGCGCCGCCGCCAGCGACTCCACGCCCGGCAGCGCGATCGGGGTCGGCGGCAGGCCGGCGCGGGTGTAGGTGTTGTACGGGGTGTCGGTCTCGAGATCCTTCTTGTGGATCTTGCCGTCGTACTTGTCGCCCATGCCGTAGATGACGGTCGGATCGGTCTGCAGCAGCATGCCGGTCTTGAGGCGGTTCACGAACACGCCCGCGATCATCGAGCGTTCGCTTTTCTGGCCGGTCTCCTTTTCGACCAGCGAGGCCATGATCAGGGCCTGGTAAGGGTCGGTGTACGGCAGGTTCGGCTCGCGCTTTTCCCAGGCCGTCTTGAGGCGCTTCATCATCATCTCGTGCGCCTGCCTGTAGATCTGCAGGTCGCTGGAATTCTTCGCGAACAGGTAGGTGTCCGGGAAGAACAGGCCTTCGGGCGTCGCGTATTTCGCGTCCGGCGCCACCTTGGCCAGCAATTCCTTGTCGGACAGCTTGGCCGTCTCGTGCTTCAGGTTGGGCGCGGCGTCGACCGCCTGGCGCATCTGGCGAAAGGTCCAGCCTTCGATGATGGTCAGCGATTCCTGCGCGAATTCGCCGCGCACCAGCTGGGTCAAGAGGCGCCGCGGGTTCGTATCCGGCTTGAGCTCGTAGCTGCCGGCCTTGATCTGGCTCGCCTTGCCGGTCACGCGCGCGAGCACCCCGAACAGGAAGCCGTTGATCGGCACCCCGGAGCTCGCCATCTGCTGGGCGGCGCCGGAGACGCCGCTGCCCTGGGCAATGGCGAATGGAATGATGGGGCTGTCTGCCGTGGTGATGGGCTGCTTCGCCCACCACTGGAAGCCCCCGACGGCCGCGACTGACACGATCACGCCCGTGACGATGAGTTTTCTTATTAGTGCCATGTGAAGTCTGGTTTTGCGCCGTGCCCGACGCGAATTTGTCGACAACTCTATAATGAGGCCGTAATGATAAAGCCTAATCAAGAAATAGATCAGAATTTGACACGCGGATCGTATGAATAACTGGATCGAACACCTCGCCTCGCTCGGCGCACGCTTTCACCAAGACGAAGCCACGCAAGTCGAAGACTTCGGCAAGACCCTCTCGGCCGCCGATCTCGCCGCCGGCATGGTGGCGCCGGTCACCGACCTCGGACTCATCGCCGCCGCCGGCGACGATGCGGCCAGTTTCCTGCACAGCCAGCTGACCAATGACGTCGAACACCTCGGCGCCAATGAAGCCCGGCTGGCCGGCTACTGCACGCCGAAGGGCCGCCTGCAGGCCACCTTCCTGATGTGGCGCGGCGGCCAGG
Source organism: Massilia sp. WG5 (assembly GCF_001412595.2). NCBI lineage: Bacteria > Pseudomonadati > Pseudomonadota > Betaproteobacteria > Burkholderiales > Oxalobacteraceae > Massilia > Massilia sp. WG5. Next base: position 409,073 of record NZ_CP012640.2, on the reverse strand, counting down.
AGAACAAGGATATCTACCTGGCCCTGCCGCGCGCCATCCAGGCCCCGCTGCAGAAGCGTCTCAGCATGTTCGTGCTGCGCGCCAAGGCGAAGCTGCGCGACGCCACCGAGGAAGCGGCCACCGCCGCCGTGCTCGGCCTGGGCGGCGCGAAGGCCGGCGAAGCGCTGGCGCGCCACGTCGGCGCCCTGCCGGCCGCGCCCTACGCCAAGCTCGATGGCGCATTCGGCACCGTGATCCGCCTGGGCGACGCCTTGGGCGCGCCGCGCTACCTGTGGATCACCTCGGGCGACAGCGCCGTCGCGGCCCTGCCGCAGCTGCGCGAGACCCTGGCGTTGGGCGGCAATGCCGCCTGGCGCCTGGCCGAGATCCACGCCGGCGTGCCGCAGGTGACCCAGCCGACCCAGGAACAGTTCGTGCCGCAGATGGTGAACTTCGAGCTGATCGGTGGCGTGAACTTCAAGAAAGGCTGCTATCCGGGCCAGGAAATCGTGGCCCGCAGCCAGTATCTCGGCAAGCTGAAGCGCCGCATGACGCTGGCCACGCTGCCCAATGCCGCGGTGCGCGCCGGCGACGAAGTGTTCTCCAGCGCGGACCCCGACCAGCCGTCGGGCATGATCGTCAACGCCGCGCCGAACGGCCAGGGCGGCGCCGATGCCCTGGTCGAGATCAAGCTGGCCGCGCTCGAGCATGAGGTGCGCCATGGTTCCGCCGGCGGCACCCAGCTGGCCTTCCTGCCGCTGCCCTACGCCCTCGACGCGCCGGAAGCGTAATGGTCCGCGGACGATGATGGACCTGTACGTCTATTACAAGGTGCGCGAGCAGGACAGCGCCGCGCTCGCGCCGCGCGTGCGCGCCATGCAGGCGGCGCTGGCGGCCAGCCACCGCGCCCCCAATCAGCTCAAGCGCCGTCCCGAGAGCAAGGACGGCATGCAGACCTGGATGGAGGTCTATCCGGGCGTGCCCGACAGCTTCGCCGACGAGCTTGCCCGGGCCGCCGCCCGGGCCGGCCTGGACGAACTGCTCGCCGGCCCGCGCCGCGCCGAAGTCTTCGTCGACCTGATTCCGGAGCCGAACCCATGTGCCTGATCGTTTTTGCCTGGCGCGTGATTCCCGGCGTGCCCGTGATCGCGTGCGCCAACCGCGACGAATTCTATGACCGTCCCGCCACCCCGGCCGGCCCCTGGCCGGAGGATCCGAACATCATCGCCGGCCGCGACCTGCAGGGCGGCGGCAGCTGGATGGGCGTGACGAAGAATGGGCCGAACGGCCCGAAGTTCGCCGCGCTCACGAATATCCGCGCGCCCGGCGAGCGGCGCAGCGACGCCCCGACCCGCGGCGCCCTGGTGGCCGACTTCCTCAAGGGCGAGCTCGACGCACCGGCCTACCTGGCGCACATCGCCGCCGGCGCCGCCGAGTACAACGGCTTCAACCTCGTGCTGGGCGACCGCGAAGGCCTGTACTGGTTCTCGAACCGCGCCGGCGACGACCCGCGCAACGGCCAGGCTTTGACCCCGGGCATCTACGGGGTCTCGAACGGCCTGCTGGACGCGCCCTGGCCGAAGGTGCTGCGCACCAAGGCGACCTTCGCCAGCCTGCTGCTGCAGGGCGCGCCGGAGGAAGCCTATTTCGAGATGCTGGCCGACACCACCCGCGCCCCCGACCTGCGCCTGCCGGACACCGGCGTGCCGATCGAGGTGGAGCGACAATTGTCGGCGGTCTGCATCGAGATCGAGGGCTATGGTACCCGGACCTCGACCGTGGTCCAGCTTTACGAGGAAGGCGAGCCGGCGCTGCACGAAAGGATCCTGCAGCCTTGCCCGGCGGCCTGAACTACGAGGCTTCCCGCTTCATGAACGGCGATTCGAACTGCTGCCGCCGCTCGACCGGCCTGGTCAGCACGCGCAGCGCGACGTCGACCGGCACGCCGATCTCGGCCAGCCGGCGCGCCGCCGCCGGCATGCCGGTGGCAGGGGTTTCATGGATCACCGCCTCGATCAGGAGGGCGGTCTTGTAGTCGGTGCGTTTTTCCATCCGGCGATGCTACCACGCCGCGCTCAGGCGGGGCGCTGCACCACGTCCAGGTAGATCCCGGGTTCTTCCGACAGGCCGCGCTTGACGTTCCGCGACAGTTCGTCGATCAGGACTTCGCTGCGGTCTTCCTCCAGCGCGGCATAGGCGCGCGCGACGACTTCCGCCGGCGCCAGCTTGGGCAGGTCGATGCCGCGCGCCAGGTCGGTGTCGACGAAGCCGACGTGCAGCCCCAGCACCTGGGTGCCCTGCTCCTTCAGCGCGATGCGCAAGCCATTGTTCACGCTCCAGGCCGCCGACTTGGTCGCCGCATAGGCCGCCAGGCCCGGCGTACTGATCCAGCTCGCCACCGACAGCACGTTCAGGAAGGCGCCGCCGCCCTGCGCCGCCAGCACCGGCGCAAAGGCCTGGCTGACGCGCAACATACCGTAGACGTTGGTGTCCATCATGCGCCGCAGCGCTTCGATGCCGTCCTCATCCAGCAGGCTGCCGGGCGTGGCGATGCCGGCATTGTTGACCACCAGCGTGATGTCGGCGCAGCGCGCGGCAGCATCCCGCACCTGGACCGGATCGTTGACGTCCAGCCGGACCGGCGTCACGCCGGGCAGCTTGACGGAATCCGGATCGCGGGCGCCGGCGTAGACCTTGCGCGCGCCGCGGGCCAGCGCCTGGCGGGCGAACTCCGCGCCGAGGCCGCGGTTGGCGCCGGTGACGAGGACGATTGCGTTATCGAGTTTCATGGCCATCCCTTTCATATGATGAGCGTCATAGTTCTGCCGCAAAAAAAAGCCGGCCTCACAGGCACGGCGTGTTCCGTCTCAGGCGCTTGCGCCCGGACGGTCGTACTGGGCAAGCAGGCTGTCCCGGCATGCCTTCAACACCTCGCCGCCGCCATCCGGGCCCAGCACCCTGGCCATCTGCAGCGCCCCGACCAGGGCGGCGGCGATGGCCCAGGCGCTGCCGGACGGCGATCCGGACGGCAAAGCGTCGTCGACCAGCGCGGCCAGGCCGCGCACGCGGCTCTTCGCGACCTCGCGCAAGGCTTCCTGGGCGCGCTGCATCTCCGAACCCACGGCGGCGACCGGACAGCCGAACTCCAGCGCTTGCATATGCGGCTCGGACAGGTACTCGCACACCAGCGCGCGCAGGGCGCTCTCGCCGGCGTCCGTGCGGACGCGCATGCGTTCGCGCACCCGCGCGTTGCTCTGGCTGCCGGCATGTTCCAGCGCTTCGGCCAGCAGCGTGTCGCGGGATGCGAAATGGGCATAAAAGCCGCCATGGGTGAGCCCGGCTTCCTTCATGACCTCGGCCACGCCGACTCCGGCGACGCCGGCGCGGCGCACCGCGCGCGCCGCGGCGTCGAGAATGCGCTCGTGCGACTGCTGGTGACGGATGGAGCGGCTCGGTGACATGGCGTTCGATTTGAATATGATGCTCATCATATTAGGCCGGATGCGCCGGAAGGTCAAGCATGGCAAAACGGGCGCACCGGGCGCCCGTTCCTTTGCTGCCCGGCTGGCGTTAACGGTCGGGATCGTTGCCCGTCGTGCCTGCCGCGGAAGTCCCGCCGGTGCCGCCCAGTCTGCCCTCGTCGGGCGTACCGGCCGCCGAGTTGCCGCCCGCGCTCCGTCCGCTGTTGCCGCCCGCGCTCCGTCCGCTGTTGCCGCCCGCGCTCCGTCCGCTGTTGTCGCTCTGCGAGGAGCCTTTCGGGAACACGTTCGCTTCCGGCGTGCTGTGGATGAAGTCGCTGTTCTGGGCGGCGCCGCTGGAGGCCTGGCGATTGCCGCCGGCCTGGTCGGCGAGGTCCTGCCTGTCTTGCTGCGCCTTGTCTTTGTTGTCAGCCATCATGTCCTCCTTCTAGTGCTTGACGATAGGACAATGCTAGCGCGCTCGCGCGCCGATCGAATAGGAAGACATCCCTTATGGCTGTAGGACGATCACGGGCTGTTTAATCGCGCCTTCAAGGCCTGGTTGATCTGCGCCGCTGCCGAATCGGCATCGGCCGGCTGGTCGCCCTTCAGGATGGCTTCCATGCGCCGGGCCACGCTGGCCAGGGCCTGCGGGTGCGAGTAGATATAGAAGCGCTCTTCGCGGATGGCCTCGAAGCTGAGGCGTGCGACCTCCGCCGCCGACACCTTGCCGCTGTCGACCGCCTGGTTGACCATGCTCTGCACGGTCTGCTGGCTGGCCGTCGGCGGCGCGTGGTTCGCGAGCTCGTGCGGGCGGTGCGCCTCGGCGTGGCCAATACCGGTCGGCACGAAGTATGGGCACAGAACCGACGTCCGGACCGGCGCGCCGGTCAGGCCCAGGTCGTAGTACAGGGTTTCGGAGAGCGACACCACCGCATGCTTGGAGACGTTGTAGATGCCCATCCCCGGCGGATTCAGCAGGCCGGCCATCGAGGCGCTGTTGACGATGTGCCCCTCGTAGGCCGAATCGCGGCGCGCGCACTCGAGCATGATCGGGACGAACACGCGCACCCCATGGATCACGCCCCACAGGTTGACGCCCAGCACCCACTCCCAGTCGGCTTCGCTGTTTTCCCAGATCAAGCCGCCCGCGGCGACGCCGGCATTGTTGAACAGCAGGTGCACGCCATGGAAGCGGATCATGGCCGCGTCGGCCAGTTCCTCGACGTGTTCGCGCTTGCTGACGTCGACGACCATCGACAGCACCTCGGCGCCGCCGGCGATCAAGGTTTCGGTCACCTGTTCAAGCGCCTTGGCGTCGATGTCGGCAAGCACCAGTTTCATGCCCAGTCCGGCCGCGCTGTTCGCGAACTCGCGGCCCAGGCCGCTCGCGGCGCCGGTGATGACGGCTACCCGTCCTGCGAACTCCTTCATGCTTTCCTCCGCGCTGAATCGGATCAGATCGCGGATCAGACAGCGGAGACGCCGCCGTCGACCGCCAGTACCTGTCCCGTGATGTGTTTGCCCGCATCGGACGCGAACAGTACGACTGCGCCCTTCAGGTCTTCGTCGTCGCCGAGCCGACCGAGCGGCGCCTGCTGCGCAAGCGTATCGGCGCCGATCGCGGCCAGTACACCCTTCGTCATCTTCGACGGGAAGAAGCCCGGGGCGATCGCGTTCACGGTGATCCCGTGCCGGCCCCATTCGCCCGCCAGGGTGCGCGTGAAGTTGATCAGCGCGGCCTTGGAGGTGTTGTACGCGATGGTCTGCATGGTGCCCGGCGGATTGCCCGCCAGGCCGGCGATCGAGGCGATGTTGACGATGCGGCCCTGGCCGCGCGGGATCATGGAGCGCTTGCCGAAGGCCTGGCACAGCAGGAAGATGCTGCGCACGTTCAGGTTCATGACCTTGTCCCAGGCCTCGAGCGGGAAGTCCTCGGCCGGCGCGCCCCAGGTCGCGCCCGCGTTGTTGACCAGGATGTCGACCTGGCCCAGGCGTTTCAAGGCTTCCTCGGCGAAGCCGGCCACCGCCGCGTCGTCGGACAGGTCGGCGGCGATGCTGGACGCCGCGATTCCGCGCGCCGACAGGTGCGCGCAGGCTTCGTCGAGCTCGGCCTGCTTGCGCGCCGAGACCAGCACGCGCGCGCCCTGCTCGCCCAGCGCCTCGGCCATCTGCAGGCCCAGGCCGCGCGAACCGCCGGTAACGACGGCGGTCTTCCCTTCGAGTGAAAACAGCTGCTGTACCGTACGCATGCGGCCGTTCCCGATCAGATCTCGTAATCCATGCACTGGCGCCCCTCGCGGATCGCGCCGATGAAGGGAATCAGGGCCTGGTGCGTCGGATGCCTGGCATAGGCTTCGAGCGCTTCCCTGTTCTCGAACTCCGAGTACAGCACCACGTCGTAGGTCGCTTCCAGGCCCGGCTGGGCCAGGGTGACCTCGAATTTGAGAATGCCGGGCACGATGTTCGCGCACTCGTCCAGGCGGCGCTTCATTTCGCGGGCGTTGGCGGCGCGCTCGGCGCCCTCGGCGTGTTCCTTCAATTTCCACATGACGATGTGCTTCAGCATGGTTTCTTCCTGGTGTGATTAGACAAGATAACAAAGAGCATAACGCGTCGGTGGCCGGATGGCGAGTATCGCAGCTTTGCCTGCCCCTTTTGCCTGGCGGCGGGGTTCGATTCGGTTTGCGCACCTTGTCGGTTAGTTGCAAATAAATGGTGACGTCTCCTGCCGGCGACCCATCCCTGGGCACGCACCGCTGCCGTTTGCATGACTACTCGGTTAGTTGCAGAATGTCGGCATGAGCCAACTTGCCGCCTGGGACCTCGATCCCGTCAAACGCTTCGCCGACTTCGTCGCCCGGCCCGACTTCGTGCTGACCTCGACCCGCCAGCGCGAGCTTGCCCCCGTGCCGGTCTCGCCCGAGTCCGCCGCCATCTACAAGTTCATGTTCGGGAAATTCGCCGCCTGGATGCTGGAAGAGCGCCTGAAGATGTCGACCGTCACGGCGCGCGACCTGCACCGCTTCGTCCAGCTGGCGCACGACGGCCACCGCGACCTGAACAGCAAGATCGCCTACCGCTACCTGCGCCTGCTGGAACGCTGCTACGACCATCTCGAGCGGATGCCGAACCCGGCCCGCGATGCCATCGTCGGCATCGACCGCGCCCAGATCACCCGCGACGCGCCGATGACGGCCCTGAACGCGGACGAGCTGGAGCGCTTCCTGGCCGCCCTGCCCGGCCAGCGCCGCAGTGACGACAGCAGCGACGAGTCGAAAGGCGGCGCCTGGAAACGCCGCCGCGACCGCGCCATGCAGGTCGTGATGGCGATGGCCGGCCTGCGCGTGGCGGAGGCGATCGGCCTGCTGGTGGACGAGATCGGCCGCCAGCCGGACGTCGAGGGCGGGCTGCCGATCGAGATCACGCCCGCGCACAAGCATCGCACCAGCCACGAGCACACGACCACGCTGCCTAAGGAAGGCGTGGCCGAGCTGCTGGCCTGGCTGAAGGAACGGGAAGCGCTGAACATTCCCGGCGAGCTGGTGTTCCCCGCGAACATGGAGGGCGAGCCCCTGCACAAGGCCACCGTCTACCGCCAGGTGAAGGCGACGTTCGAGCGCGCCGGGCTGGCGGTCTCGCGCGCCGGCGGACGCACCCTGCGCAATACCTTCGCTTCCCAGCAACTGCGCCAGGGCACCCCGCAGAGCGAGCTGACCACCGCGCTGGGCCTGGCCCTCGAGCGCTCGGCGGAGGCCTACAAATATGCCCGCGTGAACCCGGAAAACGAGGAAACCGCGGGCCCTGAAGCCGGTCCAATAGCCAAGGACGCCTGATTTCCATGCCTAGCGCATAGGGAGCGACAGGAAGGTCCCGCCGTAAGTTTCGTGTAAGTTTGAAGCAAGAATCGCGTAAGCTTCGCGGCGCAGAGTCGCAGCCGTAGCTGGCGTAAACATCGGCTATCCATTGACATAACAACTCACTACGGAGACTACAATGGCTATCACACCCGGCATGACAGCCGGCGGGAAGGCAGCGCCCACCGCCGGCGGACTCACCAGGGAAGAACGCAAGGTCATCTTTGCATCCTCCCTCGGCACCGTCTTTGAATGGTACGACTTCTACCTCTACGGCTCCCTCGCCGCCGTCATCGCCAAGCAGTTCTTCGTCGGCGACCCGACCACCACCTTCATCTTCGCCCTGATGGCCTTCGCCGCCGGCTTCCTCGTGCGTCCCTTCGGCGCACTGGTGTTCGGCCGCCTGGGCGACATGATCGGCCGGAAGTACACCTTCCTGGTCACCATCCTGATCATGGGCGGCTCGACCTTCATCGTCGGCCTCCTGCCCGGCTACGCCTCGATCGGCATCGCCGCGCCGATCATCCTGGTCTCGCTGCGCATCCTGCAGGGCCTGGCCCTGGGCGGCGAATACGGCGGCGCCGCCACCTACGTGGCCGAGCACGCGCCGGAAGGCCGCCGCGGCTTCTTCACCTCGTGGATCCAGACCACCGCCACGCTGGGCCTGTTCCTGTCGCTGCTGGTGATCCTGGGCGTGCGCACCTCGATGGACACCAAGGCCTTCGACGACTGGGGCTGGCGCATTCCGTTCCTGGTGTCGGTCCTGCTGCTCGGCGTCTCGGTGTGGATCCGGATGTCGATGGCGGAATCGCCGGCTTTCGCCAAGATGAAGGCCGAGGGCAAGACCTCGAAAGCCCCGCTGTCGGAAGCCTTCCTGACCTGGGGTAACGCCAAGATCGCCCTGCTGGCCCTGTTCGGCGTGGTGATGGGCCAGGCCGTGGTCTGGTACACCGGGCAGTTCTACGCCCTGTTCTTCCTGACCCAGACCCTCAAGATCGAGCCCGCCACCGCGAATATCCTGATCGCGATCGCGCTGGCTCTCGCCACGCCCTTCTTCGTGTTCTTCGGTTCCCTGTCCGACCGCATCGGCCGCAAGGGCATCATCATGGCCGGCTGCCTGATCGCGGCCCTGACCTACTTCCCGATCTTCAAGGGCCTGACCAGCTACGGCAACCCGGCCCTGGCCGCCGCGCTGCAAAGCGCGCCGGTGGTGGTGGTGGCCGACCCGGCCGACTGCCACTTCCAGTTCAAGGCGACCGGCACCGAGAAGTTCCCCTCGTCCTGCGACATCGCGACCGCCCAGCTGACCGCCGCCTCGGTCAGCTACACGCGCCAGAATGCGCCGGCCGGCACCGTCGCCAGCGTCCACATCGGCGACAAGGTCTACCCGTCCTTCAACGCCACCATGACCGCGGACGGCCGCGACTTCGACGCCGCCAGCAAGGCCAAGGACGCGGCACTGAAGAAAGACCTGGGCGCCGCCGTGAAGGCCGCCGGCTACCCGGCCAAGGCCGACCCTGCCGCCATCAACAAGCCGATGGTGGTGCTGCTGCTGTTCGTGCTGGTGCTGTACGTGACCATGGTCTACGGCCCGGTGGCGGCGATGCTGGTCGAGATGTTCCCGACCCGCATCCGCTACACCTCGATGTCCCTGCCCTACCACATCGGCAACGGCTGGTTCGGCGGCTTCCTGCCGACCTTCTCGTTCGCGCTGGTGGCGGCCAAGGGCGACATCTACTATGGCCTGTGGTACCCGATCGTCATCGCCGCCATCACCTTCGTGATCGGCATGCTGTTCGTGCGCGAGACCAAGAACAACGATATCTACGCGGCCGACTGATGGCGTAGCAGCGTTGCAGGAGGGCGGGCACTGCGGTGCCCGCCTTTTTTATTGCCCGACCACCTGCGCCGCCCTGCTCCACGCCCGCATGCGCGTCGCCGCCCACGCCGTCAGCAGCGCTCCCACCACCAGCACCAGCCGCGTATCGACCAGGGTCAACACGGCGCCGGCCGCCGCCATCAGGATGTTGGCCAGGCAGAAAGTCGTCGACAGCAGGCCCATCACCGCGCCCTGGCCGTGGCCGCCGAAGCGGTCCGCCGCCCAGACCTGGATCAGCGCATTGTAGAAGGCGTGCGGCAGGCCGAACAGCATGATGCCGGCCAGGCCGATCCACAGCTGGCCGGTGCCCAGCGAGGCGATCGCCAGCGCCACCGCGGCTGCCAGGAAGGCCGCGCGGCGCATCGGCTCGACCCGGCTCTGGCGCCCCGCGAACAGGGCCGTGAAGGTCATCAGCCCGCACATGCCGACGTTGACCAGCGAGATCGCGCGGGTATCGTAGTGGCCGACCTCGACCAGCCACAGCGGATAGAACTCGTAGAAGGCGGTGACGCCGCAAGTATACGCCAGCTGCACGCCGAACAGGCTGCGCAGGCCCTCGTGGCGCAGCAGGTTGAAGGCATGCCGTTCGCGCGCCACGCTCCACATCGCCGACCAGCCCGGACCGTCCACGCGCGGCTGGCGTTCCAGTGCGATCGCGACCAGCGCCGCGCCCAGCAGCAGCGCCACGGCGGCGATGTGGAAGGGCACCGTCAGGCCCCAGCCCACCGTGAAGCCGGCCAGCAGCGGCCCGACCAGCCAGCCCAGGTGCAGCGCACCGTTCAGCCAGGACAGCGCGTGGTTGCGGATCGGCCCCTGCAGGCGCTCGGCCAGCATCGCACGCACGATCGCGCTCTGTCCCTCGAGCAGGCCGGTGCCGAAGCGCGCCAGCAGGAACAGCGGATAGGAGCGCACCGCCAGCGCCCAGGCGCTAAGAAAGTGGCCGAGGGCGGCGCCGACGGTGGTGAACAGCAGCAGCGGCCGGCGGCCGTAGCGGTCCGACAGCGATCCGAGCACCGAGGTGCCGATCAGCAGGCCGACCGGGTTGACCATCAGGGCGCAAGCGAACAGCAGCTTGGGCGGCAGGCCGAGGAAGTTGGTGAAGCCGTCCGCGGCCCCGTTCACGAACAGCGGCGGCAGTATCGGGTAAGGCAGCGAAGCGCCGGTCGTCGACAGCAGGCCGAGCAGGCAGGCGGTCGCGATCAGGAGGGCATTTTTCACGTCGGGCTCGGTATTCTCAGGGATACCGAGCCTAACATATCGGGCCTAGCTATTGAACCCGCGTCCTTCCGCCGCCAGGCGCTGCAGCAGGGGCGCCGGCTGCCACGCCTCGCCGTGGTAGCCGCGCGCATACTGCTCGATCGCCGCCAGCACCGTCGGCAGGCCCACCGTATCGGCGTAGAACATCGGGCCGCCGCGGTAGAGCGGGAAGCCGTAGCCGCTCAGGTAGACCATGTCGATGTCGGAAGCGCGCAGCGCGATGCCCTCTTCCAGGATCTTCGCGCCCTCGTTCACCAGGGCGTAGACAAGGCGTTCGACGATCTCCCGGTCGGAAATTTCCCTGCGCTCGATGCCCAGCTCTTTCGAATGCCGGACGATCATGTCGTCCACCGGCTGGGACGGATGCGGGCTGCGGTCGCCGGCCTGGTAGTCGTACCAGCCGGCCCCGGTCTTCTGGCCGAAGCGGCCCTGCTCGCACAGCAGGTCGGCGGTCTTCGAGTAGGCCACCCCGGGCATCTCGACCGCGCGGCGCTTGCGGATATACCAGCCGATGTCGTTCCCGGCCAGGTCGCCCATCCGGAACGGTCCCATGGCGAAGCCGAAGTCTTCGATGGCCCGGTCGACCTGCCGGGGCAGCGCGCCTTCGTCCAGCAGGAAGCCGGCCTGGCAGATGTACTGCTCGACCATGCGGTTGCCGATGAAGCCGTCGCACACGCCGCTCACCACCCCGGTCTTCTTGAGCTTCTTCGACAGCGCCAGCGCGGTCGCCAGCACGTCCTTGCCGGTCCGGGCGCCGCGCACGATCTCGAGCAGCTTCATTACGTTGGCCGGGCTGAAGAAGTGCAGGCCGATCACGTCCTGCGGACGCTGCGTGAAGCCGGCGATCCGGTCCAGGTCCAGGGTCGAGGTGTTCGAAGCCAGGATCGCGCCCGGCTTCATGACCGCGTCGAGCTGGCGGAACACGCTCTCCTTCACCTTCAAGTCTTCGAATACCGCTTCGATCACGATGTCGGCCTGGGCGATGTCCTCGTAGGCCAGCGTGCCCTTCACCAGCGCCATGCGCTGCTCGCACTTGTCAGGCGTCAGCTTGCCCTTCCTGACGGTGTTCTCGTAGTTCCTGCGGATCGTCGCCAAACCCTTGTCCAGCGCCTCCTGCTGCATCTCGAGGATGGTGACCGGGATGCCGGCGTTCGCGAAGTTCATCGCAATGCCGCCGCCCATGGTGCCGGCGCCGACCACGGCCGCCGAGCGGATCTCGCGGACCGGCGTGTCGGCCGGCACATCGGGGATCTTGCCGGCGGCCCGTTCGGCGAAGAAGGCGTGGCGCAGGGCCTTCGATTCCACGGTCTGGGTCAAGTGGATGAAGCGCTCGCGCTCGAACTTGCAGCCCTCCTCGAACGGCAGCTTGACGGCGGCGGCGATGGTCTCGACGCATTCGAGCGGCGCCGGGAAGGCGCCGGCGGCGGCTTTCACCCTGGCGCGTGCGGCGTCCAGGAAGCCCTGTGCGTCCGCGTGTTCCACTGTGCGGTCGCGGACCCGGGGCAGCGGCCGCGCGTCGGCGACCTTGTCGGCGAAGGCGACGGCGGCGGCGACCAGCTCGGTCCCGGCCGGGAACACTTCGTCGAACAGGCTGCCCGCCAGCTTCTCGGACGGCACCGGATTGCCCGATACGATCATGTCCAGCGCGGCTTCCAGGCCCAGCACGCGCGGCAGGCGCTGCGTGCCGCCGGCGCCCGGCAGCAGGCCGAGCTTCACTTCGGGCAGCGCGATCTGGGCGCCCGGCACGGCCACGCGGTAGTGGCAGCCCAGCGCCAGCTCCAGGCCGCCGCCCATGCAGACGCTGTGGACCGCGGCGACCACCGGCTTGGCCAGTCCCTCCGCGGTGCGGATCAGGGTGTGCAGGGTCGGTTCGGTCAGGGCTTTCGGCGAATTGAACTCGCGAATGTCGGCGCCGCCCGAGAAGGCCTTGCCGGCGCCGGTGATGACGACCGCCTTGACCCCGGGGTCGGCTTCGGCGCGCTGCAGCGCCTCGACGGCGGCGCTGCGCGTGGCCAGGCCGAGGCCGTTGACCGGCGGGTTGTTCAGCGTGATGACGGCGACATGGTTCTGGACCTGGTAATCGGCGCTCATGGGTCTCCCTTTGTATAGGTATCGGTATGTTGAAACGTCAACCCATACTATAAGCGATAAAAGTACGGTCGTGTTATTTTGCCGGGGCGTCCGCATACAGCCTGAGCCGCACGCCGTCCGGCTCCGGGTCCAGCAGCCGCTCGAAGCGCAGGCCGAGCTTGTCGAGCACGCGGATGGACCCGGCATTGTCCGGATGCGCCATGCCGACGATGCGCCTGAAGCCGTGCACGCGCCGGCCATGTTCCATCAGCACCCCGGCGGATTCGGACGCATAGCCCTTGCCCCAGCAGTCCGGCAGGAAGCGGTAGCCGATGTCGACCTCGTGCAGGTCCTCCAGGTATTTCAGACCGCTGAAGCCGATCAGCCGTCCGCTGGCCTTTTCGATGACGGCCATGCGTCCGTAGCCGTGCACGGCGTAGTCGCGCAGGGGCCGGGTGCGCAGGACCTCGCGCGCCTCGTCGACGGAGGCGACCGGCGTGTCGCCGGTGTAGCGGACGATCTCCGGCAGCGTGATCAGGGGCAGCCAGGCTTCGGCGTCGTCGAGGGTGAAGGGGCGCAGGATGAGTCGTTGGGTTTCCATGATTCGGTCTCAGGGTTCGGCAATGTGGATCTTCGCCTTCACATGCTTCAGGCTCGCCACGATGGTAAAGGTCATGATGACCAGCAGCGACCACGAACTCCACTTGCTGATGTGGACCGCCGACCAGGCGCCCAGCTGGTTCGGGTAGCGCCACACGCCCCAGAAGGTGCCGATGTTCTCGGCCATCCAGATGAAGAAGCCGGTCAGGACGAAACCCAGCATCAGCGGCATGCGGCGGTCGCGGTCCAGGGGGCGGAACACCACCGTGGTGCGCGAGTACAGCCCGAGGGCGCAGGCGGCCAGGTACCAGCGGTAGTCGCCGATGTAGTGGTGGGTGAAGAAGTTCAGGTAGATCAGGACCGCGATCGCGGTCGCCATCCAGTACGGCGGATGGTGGCGCACGCGCAGGTCGAGCAGGCGCCAGGCCTGCACGATGTAGCTGCCGATCGCCGCGTACATGAAGCCGGAGAACAGCGGCACGCCGAATACCTTGGTGTAGCCGAAATCCGGGTAGCTCCAGGACTGGATGCCGCCGGAGACCTTGAAGGCTTCCAGCGCGAAACCGACCGCGTGGAACAGGCAGACCGCCTTCAGCTCGTCCCAGGTCTCCAGCTTCATCCGCACCATCCACAGCTGGATCGCGACCGCCGCCGCCAGCAGCAGGTCGTAGCGCGGGACCCCGAACAGGCCGGCGCGCGGCATCAGGAAGATGGCGGCGAAGAACAGGCCCACGAACAGGCAGGCGCGCGCTTCCTTGATGCCGAACCAGATGAACTCGGCGACGCCGCGCCGCAGGCCGGCCAGGCGCCGCGGGCGGTCGTCCATCAGGAAGCTGTCGATGACTGAGAACATGGGGCGGGTGGCTGGGTGGAAGTTCAGGCCGCGGCCCGGCGGGCGCGATCCCGGTAATGCGCCGGCGACTCGCCGACCAGCTTGCGGAAGTCGGCGCTGAAATGGGCCTGGTCGAAGTAGCCGAGATCCTGGGCCAGCGCCGCCAGGTCGGGCTGTTCGCCGTTCGCCAGGCGGTCGGCGGCTTCGTGCAGGCGAAAGCGCCGGATCGCCCACTTGGGGCTGACCCCGACGTAGTCGCTGAACAGCAGCTGGAGGCTGCGCACGCTCATCCCCGCTTCGGCCGCGAGCCGCTCGACCTGGGTCAGGCCGGGCGTGTTCTCCACCGTGCGCAGGATGGCGGCGATGCGTTCCACCTGCGGATCGGGCGCCGGCAGCCGCGGCGCCAGCAGGGCGCCGGCCGCGGCGACCATGGCCGCATCGTCGGCGCTGTCGAGCACCGCGCACATGGCCGCCGCCTCGTCCCAGGGGAAGACGTCGGACAGCGCCAGCACCCGGTCGGCAATCGAATGCACCGGCCGCCCGAGGATGGCGCGGAAGGCCCCGGGCCGGAAGCGCAGGCCGCAGACCTTGCCCGCGCCTTTCAGTTCATAGTCGAAGGCGCCGGTGGGCACGCCCCAGATGCCGCTGCGCGCGCGGTCGAACACGAGATGCACGCAGGGGTAAGGCAGGGTGCGCTGCACGTAGGGCGGCCGCTCGGCCAGGTCCCATTCGACGACCCACACATGATCGAGAAAAGCGGCGAGTCCGGGCGCCGGCAGGTAGCGTTCCATGCGGAACATGCTGCGCGCCTGGGCTGGCGCGACCACGCCTTTCGGGCGTTCCTGGACGGTGGCGGGTTGGCTCATCGGGTTGGATGGACGTCGGCATCATGGCTGGGATCGTTGACCACGATTCTAGCATTCGTGTTTTTACAAGACGCCAACTTTTTGCGGCCCTATCCTGACCATCCCCACCACGCACGAGGTCCTCATGCACCCCACCATCACCCTCTTCCACGCCCCGCACTCCCGTTCCGGCGCCGTCCGCATCCTGCTCGAGGAGCTGGGCGCGCCCTACGAACTGGAGGCGGTGAACCTGAAAGCCGGAGAAACGCGCACGCCGCGCTTCCTGGCGCTCAACCCGATGGGCAAGGTGCCCGCGGTACTGTTCCGCCAGGAGGCGGGCGACACCCTGGTGGCCGAGCAGGCCGCGATCATGATCTGGCTGGCCGACCTGTTTCCGCAACAAGGCCTTGCCCCGGCCATCGACGACCCGCTGCGCGGCCCCTGGCTGCGCTGGATGGTCTTCCACGGCGCCTGTTTCGAGCCGGCCGTGATCGACCTGGCGATGAAGCGCGAGCCCGCACCGCCGTCGATGAGCCCCTACGGCGACTACGACACCATGCTGGCCACCCTCGCGCGCCAGCTGCGCGCCGGCCCCTGGCTGCTGGGCGAGCGCTTCTCCGCCGCCGACATCCTGTGGGGCTACGCCCTGGCCTGGACCACCGCATTCAAGCTGGTGCCCGAGCTGCCCGAGCTGACGGACTATATCGCGCGCCTGCGCGCCCGGCCGGCCTGGCGGCGCGTGACCGCCCTGGATGCGGAACTGGCGGCGGCGCAGGCGGCCTGAGAGGCCCACATCCGGGCGCTTGGTCAATCCGGCGGGAATGGCGCACAATACGCGGCGCGGGCAAGGGCCCGCACCGAACCGCCCACCAATTCCGACCGATGTTCAAACAGCTGAAAAAACTATTCACCCCGCGCACCGGCGCGGACAAGGACGAGCTGCTCGTCAACGCTTATTCGACCCTGACGACGGTCGCGGCCCCGTCCTTCGCGCATCGCATGGAGGGACGCTGCGACGAGTCCGATCCCGAGATGCGCCGCCAGCTCGACGGCCTGCTGCATTACCTGCAGTCGCTGGGCGACGGACAGATGACCAGTATCCGCTACCACGCCATGCGCCATATCCAGCGCACCCGGCACCAGTTCAGTTTCGCCATCTCGCGCCAGCACACGGCCGCCCTCACGGAATGGGCGCTGCAGGCGAATGCCCTGCTGCTCCTGCCGGATGGCCAGTTGCGCGATCCGCATTGGAAGGTGCTGGTCTCGAGCACGGACGGCGGCGCGGACAGCGAGGCCGCCGTACCCTTCCCCGCCGAGGCCCGGCAGCGCAAGGCCGCGACCGAGGCCACGCTGGCGGCCCGCGGTCTGCATCCGGCGGCCACGCTGCCGCCGCTGCTGGCCATGGCGGAACTGCGCCTGCGCTCGGCGGCCGAGGTCGGAAGCCGGGCCGTGGCCCTGCTGGCCGTGGCGCTCCGGGCCGAATCGCTGGCGGCCAGCAAGCCGGTGCCGGTGGCGGAACTCGAGCAGAAACTGCCCGGCGTGCGGCAGGCCCTCAGTCCGCAGGAAACCGCCTTCCTGCAGAACGAGCAGCCCTCCGAGGCCGAGCTCACCCAATTTTCATGGCGCTACGAGAGCCTGCTGACCCTGGAGTGGGCGCTGGGCCTGGCCGACCTGCCCTGGCCGGACGGGCCCTGCGATGCGGCGACGACTTCGCGAACCCTGCTGGAACGCGCCGAGGAAGCGGTCGGCGCCAAGGCGCTCCTGCGCCCCGGCGCCGAGATCCTGGACGCCCTCGACCTGCACTACCGCCTGCACTGGCTGGTGCGGCAGTCGCGCATCGACGGCCAGGCGCTGCCGGCGGGCCTCGACGCCGGCGTCGTCGCGGAGCGCCACCATGCCCTCAACTGGCTCACCCGCTTCGAGAACGCCGACTGGGACGACACCGACACGCCGACCTGAATTGCGGCCTCATAAGAGGCCTCATAAGCGCGGCTTCATTCCCGGCCTCATGCGCCGGGCAGGCGGTAGTCGCCGTACTGCTCGCGCAGCTTGTTCTTCTGGATCTTGCCGGTGCCGCCGATCGGCAGCGCGTCCACGAACACGACATCGTCCGGCATCCAGAACTTCGCGATCTTCCCTTCGAAGAAGGCGAGCAGTTCTTCGCGCGTGAGTTCCGCCCCCGGCTTGCGCACGACCAGCAGCAAGGGCCGCTCGTCCCATTTCGGGTGCCGCACGCCGATGCAGGCCGCCTGCATGACGGCCGGGTGGCCCATCGCGATGTTCTCCAGGTCGATCGAGCCGATCCACTCGCCGCCGGACTTGATCACGTCCTTGCTGCGGTCGGTGATCTGCATGAAGCCGTCCGGATCGATGGTGGCCACGTCGCCGGTCGGGAACCAGCCGTCCTGCAGGACCTCGCCACCCTCCTGTCGGAAGTAACTGGCGATGATCCAGGGCCCCTTCACGAGCAGGTGGCCGGAGCTGTGGCCGTCCCAGGGCAGTTCGCGCCCCTCGTCGTCGACGATCTTCATGTCGACGCCGTAGATCGCGTGGCCCTGTTTTTGCAGGATCTTGCGCTGTTCCTCCTTCGGCAGGTCGCGGTGCTTGGCCAGCAGGCCGCCGGTGGTGCCGAGCGGCGACATCTCCGTCATGCCCCAGCCGTGGATGACCTGCACGCCGAAGCGGTCGATCAGGGTGTCCATCATCGCCGGCGGGCACGCCGAGCCGCCGATCACGGTGCGGCGGAAGGTCGAGAACCCGAGCCCGTTCTGCAGCGCGTAATTGATCAGGCCCAGCCAGACCGTCGGCACCCCGGCCGAGAAGCTCACGCCTTCCTGCTCGAACAGCTCGTACAGCGACTTGCCATCGAGCCGGGCGCCCGGGAACACCATCTTCGCGCCCGACAGCAGCACCGAATAAGGCAGGCCCCAGGCGTTCACATGGAACATCGGCACCACCGGCAGCACGGTGTCGCCGGCGGACACGTTCAGGACGTTCGGCAGCGCCGAGGCATAGGCATGCAGCACGGTCGAGCGGTGCGAGTACAGCGCGCCCTTCGGATTGCCGGTGGTGCCCGAGGTGTAGCACAGCGAAGCGGCGGCGTTCTCGTCGAACAGCGGCCAGGCGTAATCGGCGTCGGCCGCCTCGATCAGCTCTTCGTAGCACAGCAGGTTCGCGACCGGCGATCCGGCCGGCATGTACGCGCGGTCGCTCATCAGCACGAAGGCCTTGACGGTCGGGCAATGCGGCGCGATCGCCTCCACCAGCGGCAGGAAGCTCAGGTCGAAGAACAGCAGCTGGTCTTCGGCGTGGTTGACGATCCAGGCGATCTGCTCGGGATGCAGGCGCGGATTGATGGTATGCAGGACCGCGCCCGAACCCGACACCGCGTAATACAGCTCCAGGTGGCGGTAGCCGTTCCAGGCCAGGGTGCCGACCCGCTCGCCCATCGCCACGCCGCGCCCTTCGAGCGCGCGCGCGAGCCGGCGCGCGCGCAGTTCGCAGTCGCGGTAGGTGTAGCGGTGCAGCTCCGGCAGGTCGGGCTCGACGCGCCGCGACACGATTTCGGTACTGCCATAATGGCGGGCGGCAAACTGGATGATGCTCGAGATCGAGAGCGGCTGGCTCATCATCTGTCCTGTCAGCGGGCTTTGAAGCGGGCTTTGCTGGAACGAAGTCATCGGGTCTCCTGGTGGCCTTTGCGGCTGAGTTTGGAACGGTCGTGCGGAAAGCGTCAACGACTTTCGATGCTGCGACGCACCAGGCGCATGGCCGCGCACAAGCGTGCCCATACAATAGCGCGGACTGGGTTAAAATCCCGGCAACTTGAAAGGAACCGCCATTACCGCTGACGATCTGCCCTTCGACAATTCCTTCGCGGAATTGCCCCCCGCGTTCTACACGCGCCTGATGCCGACGCCGCTGCCTGCGCCGTATTTTGTTGCGGCCAGCGGCAAGGCGGCCGCATTGGCTGGACTCGACGCTGCGGCGCTGAGCCAGGAAGATATCGTCGCCGTCTTCAGCGGCAACCAGGTCCCGCCGCGCGCGAAACCGCTGTCCGCCGTGTATTCGGGCCACCAGTTCGGCCACTGGGCCGGACAGCTCGGCGACGGCCGCGCCATCCTGCTGGGCGAGTTGCGCGGCCCCGAGGGACCGATGGAGCTGCAACTGAAGGGCGCCGGCATGACGCCCTACTCGCGCATGGGCGACGGCCGCGCCGTGCTGCGCTCGTCGATCCGCGAATTCCTGTGCTCCGAGGCGATGGCCGCGCTCGGCATCCCGACCACGCGCGCCCTGATGCTCACCGGCTCACACCAGCAGGTGGTGCGCGAAACGCTCGAGACCGCCGCCGTGGTGACCCGGATGGCGCCTTCCTTCGTCCGCTTCGGCTCCTTCGAACACTGGCATTACCGCGGCAAGCAGGAAGAGCTGCGCACCCTGGCCGACTACGTGATCCGCGAGTTCTATCCGGAACTGCAGGGCGCCGCCAATCCCTACCTGGAACTGCTGGCCGAGGTCACGCGCCGCACCGCGCGCATGATCGCGCACTGGCAGGCGGTCGGCTTCATGCACGGCGTGATGAACACGGACAACATGTCCATCCTCGGCCTCACCCTCGACTACGGTCCCTTCGGCTTCATGGAAGCCTTCGACGTCGACCACATCTGCAACCACACCGACCAGGGCGGCCGCTATTCGTATTCGAACCAGGTGCCGGTCGGCCACTGGAACTGCTATGCGCTGGCGAACGCCCTCCTGCCCCTCATCGGGGACAAGGAAGCGGCCGAGGCCGCGCTGGACGGCTATGTCGATGCCTACGGCGACAAGTTCGACGAACTCGTGCACGCCAAGCTGGGCCTGGCCACTACGCAGGAGGAGGCCATGCGGGTGGCCGACCGCGAACTGTTCGACACCATGTTCAAGCTGATGCATGAGAACCATGTCGACTTCACGCAGTTCTTCCGCAGGCTGGGCGGGCTGCGGGTCGAGGTGCTCGATGCCGACCGTGAGGAAGCCGATGCGCCGCTGCGCGATCTCTTCCTCGACCGGCCTGCCTTCGACGCCTGGGCGGTGGACTACCGCGCCCGCCTGCGCCGCGAAGGCAGCGTCGATGCCGTCCGCCGCGACGCCATGGCGCGGGTCAATCCAAAGTACGTCCTGCGCAACTATCTGGCCCAGACCGCAATCGAAAAGGCGCAGAATGGCGATTTCGGCGAAGTGCGCAAGCTCCTTGCCGTGCTCGAGCATCCCTTCGACGAACAGCCGGAAAACGAGGCCTACGCGGCCCTGCCCCCGGACTGGGCCTCGCATCTCGAAGTGAGCTGTTCCTCCTGATTCAACTGAACGATAAACATCATGACCGAAAAAGTGACCAAGACCGACGCCGAATGGCGCGCCCAGCTCGACCCGATGGAATACCAGGTGACCCGCCACGCGGCCACCGAACGCGCCTTCACCGGCAAGTTCTGGGACCATCACGAGCACGGCATCTACCACTGCGTGTGCTGCGACACGCCGCTGTTCGAGTCCGACGCCAAGTTCGAGTCCGGCTGCGGCTGGCCCAGCTACTTCCGCGCCATCGACCCGGACAATGTGATCGAGAAGGTCGACCGCACCCATGGCATGGTGCGCACCGAGATCATCTGCGCCGTCTGCGATGCGCACCTGGGCCACGTCTTCGAAGACGGCCCGCCGCCGACCGGCTTGCGCTATTGCATCAATTCCGCCGCACTGCGCTTCGAACCGGCATAATCACGGCTTTCACGCTCCCGAGTTCTCCAGACAAGCACACATGAAATTCCTGTTCGACTTCTTTCCGGTCATTCTTTTCTTCGCCGTCTACAAGTTCGCGGACGGCCACCAGGAGGCCGCCCACGCCTTCGCCGTCCAGTACATGGGCGGCCTGATCGCCGGCGGCAACGTCACCCCGGCCCAGTCGCCGATCATGCTCGCCACCGCGGTCGGCATCGTCGCCACCGTGCTGCAGATCCTCTACCTGCTGGCGCGCGGGCGCAAGGTCGACGGCATGCTGTGGCTGTCCCTGGGCGTGATCGCCGTGACCGGCGGCGCAACCATCTACTTCCACGACGAGAACTTCATCAAGTGGAAGCCGACCATCCTGTACTGGGCCTTCGCGCTGGCCCTGTTCGTCGCCCAGTTCGGTTTCCGGAAGAACCTGGTGCGCAAGGCCATGGAAGCGCAGATCAGGCTGCCCGAGCCGGTCTGGGCCAAGGTCGGCTACGCGTGGATGAGCTTCTTCGCCCTGGTCGGCGTGCTGAACCTGGTCATGGCCTTCATCGTCTTCAAGGGGAATACCGGCGCCTGGGTCAGCTTCAAGCTGTTCGGCGTGACGGGCATCTTCTTTGCCTTCATCGTCATCCAGACCCTGATGCTGTCGAAACACATCCAGGAACAGGAGGACGCATGAGCACCGTTGATACGAACACCCGCGTCGAACGCATCCGCTCCCTGCTGCAGGCCGCGCTGGCGCCCTCGCAGCTCGAGGTCGGCGACGATTCCCACCTGCACGCCGGACATGCCGGCGCGGCCTCCGGCGGTGGGCATTACAGTGTGAAAATCGTGTCGGATCGCTTCGAAGGCCTGAGGCTCGTCATGCGTCATCGGCTGGTGTATGATGCCGTGCAAGGCATGATGCATACCGACATCCACGCACTGGCGATCAACGCCATTGCCCCGTCGGAATTGTCGCGATAGCGCAGCCTTCAGGAAGTCTTAAGTAATCTGTTCGAAAATCTGCTACGTACTACAAAAACTAATCCAATCTCGTCCAAGCAACCCCCTCACAGGAACCACCATGACTTTTAAGCCAGCGCGGCTGCTGTTAGCCCTGATCGCTATCGCCGCAACTTTCGCAAACGCGTCCGCATTCGCCCAGAACCTCGCCGTCGTCAACGGCAAGGCGATCCCGTCCTCGCGCGCCGACCAGATGGTCAAGGCGGTCGTGGCCCAGGGCCAGGCGACCGACTCGCCGCAGCTGCGCGATGCGATCAAGAAAGACCTGATCGCCCGCGAAGTGATGATGCAGGAAGCGATCAAGCAGGGCTACGACAAGAATCCGGAAGTCAAGCAGGCGCTGGAGAACGCCCGCCAGACCATCGTGATCAATGCCCTGGCGCGTGACTACGTCACCAAGCATCCTGTCACCGACGCCGAGATCAAGGCCGAATACGACCGCTTCACCAAGCAGACGGGCGACAAGGAATACCACGTGCGCCACATCCTGGTGGACAACGAAGCCGACGCCAACGCCATCATCGCCAAGCTGAAGGGCGGCGCCAAGTTCGAAGACCTGGCCAAGCAGTCGAAAGACACCGGCACCGCCAACAACGGCGGCGACCTGGATTGGGCCAGCCCGTCGTCCTTCCCGCCGGAATTCGCAGCCGGCTTCACCGGCCTGCAAAAAGGCCAGGTCACCGAGAAGCCGGTCCACACCCAGGTCGGCTACCACGTGATCAAGCTGGACGACGTCCGTCCGGCCAAGCTGCCGTCGCTGGAAGAAGTGAAGCCGCAGATCGCCGATGCACTGGCTCAGCAGAAACTCGCCTCGTACCAACAGGAAATGGTCAAGAAGGCAAAGGTGCAGTAAGATGTTGCATCACCGGCGGCCCGCGCCGCCGGTTTTCGTCGCGTTGCGACTTTTGTGATTAGATAGGATCGAATACATGATTGTGAAGCCAGCCCGCCTGTTGTTAGCCATGACCGCGATGGTAGCCCTGCCGTCGTTCGCACAAAACGTCGCGACCGTCAATGGCAAGCCCATCCCCGCGGCCAAGGTCGACCAGGTCGTCAAGCAAGTCGTCGCCCAGGGCAAGGCCACCGATTCGCCGCAACTGCGCGAAGCGATCAAGAAGGACCTGATCGGCCGCGAAGTCCTGATCCAGGAAGCCGACAAGCAAGGCGTCGGCACCCGTCCGGAAGTCAAGAACGCGATCGACAACGCACGCCAGAGCATCATCATCAACGCGATGCTGGCCGACTACATCAAGAAGAACCCGGTCAAGGATGCGGACATCACCGCCGAGTACAACAAGTACAAGTCCCAGGTCGGCGACAAGGAATACCACGCTCGCCACATTCTGGTCGGCACCGAAGACGAAGCCAAGGCCATCATCGCCAAGCTGAAGGGCGGCGCCAAGTTCGAAGACCTGGCCAAGCAGTCGAAGGATCCGGGTTCGGCGCAGAACGGCGGCGACCTGGACTGGGCGAGCCCGGCCAACTTCGTGCCTGAGTTCTCGAAGGCCATGACCTCGCTGCAAAAAGGTCAAATCACCGAGACCCCGGTCAAGACCCAGTTCGGCTACCATGTGATCAAGCTGGACGACACCCGCGCGGCCAAGATCCCGCCGCTGGAAGAAGTCAAGCAGCAAATTGCCGAGCAACTGCAACAGCGTAAGCTGGCAGCCTTCCGCGAAGAGCTGATGAAGAAAGCGAAGATCCAGTAAGACGGACTTCCCGGCGAAAGAAGCGCTCCATCCCCGGGGCGCTTTTTTTTATCATCCTGTACTATACGGTCACCCCATGCGCGTTCGCCGCGGCCGCAGCCTGCCGCTACGCCACCTGCTGATCCTGCTGACGGCGATCGGCCTGCTGCCGCTTGCCCTGCTGGGCATCTGGAGCATCCACGTCGCCAGCGAATACCGCCAGCGCGAGCAGGAGCGCACGCTGCTGGACCTGGCACGCGCCCTGTCCAGCGCGGTCGACGCCGAGCTCGATTCCTCGGTGATCGCGCTGTCGAGCATGGCCCAGGGCCCGGCGATGATGGCCGGCGACGTGCGCGCCTTCTACGATGTGGCGCGCCTCCAGGCCCAGGTCCAGCCCGAGTGGCTGGGCGTGTTCCTGGCTGACCAGGACGGGGCGACGCTGTTCCGCACCAACGCGCCTTTCGGCGCCGCGCCGCCCGCACCGGCGGACCCGGACAGCCTGCGCCAGGCGCTGAGCCTGCACCGCGCCGTGGTCGGGCGCATCGCCCGCGGCCCGGGCGGACGCGCCGCCATTCCAGTGCGCATTCCCGTCACCGACAGCCACGGCCATGCCTACGTGCTGAGCGCCGTGGTCAAGCCCGGCCGCATCCTGCGCGTGATCGAGCGCCAGCAGGCGCCGGGAGATTCGCTGATCGCGGTGATCGACGCTACCGGCCATATCGTCGCCCGCTCCAAGAACCAGGAGCGCTTCGTGACCCAGCCGATCACGCCGGCCCTGCGCGAGCTGATGCACAAGTACGGCCGCGAGGGCGCCGGCCCCACCTACACCAAGGAAGGCGACCTCGTCGCCACCGCCTACAGCAGCATGTCGCGCTACGGCTGGACGGTCGTGGCGAACACCCCGGCGACCACCCTGCGCGCCGCCTTTTTCGAAGGCATCTCCACCTACGCGGCCGGCTTTGCCCTGACGCTCGCGGCCTGCATCGGCCTGGCCTGGTGGCTGTCCAGGCGCATCATCGCCGCCTTCAATCACCTCCGGCGGGCCGCGGCGGCGGTCGGCGCCGGCCGGCCGTTCACCGTGCCCCATTCGCGGATCCGCGAACTGGGCCGCATGGGCCGCGCGCTCGAGGCGGCCGGACGCCAGCGCGCGCGCCACGAACTGGAGCGCTCGCGCCTGCTGGCCTCGCTCGAAGATGCGCTCGAGCAGGCGCGCCGGGCCGGCCTGGCCAAGGACGAGTTCCTCGCCGTGCTCGGCCACGAGCTGCGCAACCCGCTCAGTCCGATCGTCGCCTCGCTCGACCTCATGGACCTGCGCGACGAGCCGGGCGCGCGCCGCGAACGCACCATCATGCGGCGCCAGGTGACCCACCTGAAGCGCCTGGTCGACGACCTGCTCGACGTCTCGCGCATCGCTTCCGGCAAGCTGCGCCTGGAACTGCGCCCGCTGAACCTGGCCGACACCGTGCGCCACGTCGTGGCCGCCCTGCCCGGCCAAGCCATCGAGCTCGACGCGCCGGAGGCGGCCTGGATCGACGGCGACGACAGCCGCCTGGCGCAGGTGCTGAACAACCTGCTGTCGAACGCCGCGCGCTTCGGCAGCACCGCCACCCGCATCGCGCTGTCCGTCGACGCGGCGGCAGGCCTGGCAAGCTTGAGCGTGCAGGACAACGGGATCGGCATGGACGCCTCCCTGCTGTCGCGCGTGTTCGAGCCGTTCTTCCAGGCGCCGCAGCAACTGGCAAGGCGCACTGGCGGCCTCGGCCTGGGCCTGGCGATCGTGCGCAAGATCGTCGAACTGCACGGCGGCAGCGTCAGCGCCCACAGCGCCGGACCCGGCCAGGGCAGCCGCTTCGAGGTCGTGCTGCCCTTGTCGGCCGCACCCGCCCAGGCGGCGGCGCCTGCGCCAGCCCCGCTGCAGGCGCCGCGCCGGCTGCTGCTGGTCGACGACAACGAGGACGCCGCCGCCGGCACCGCCAGCCTGCTGCGCCAGCTCGGGCATACGGTCGAGGTGGCGCACAATGCGGCGCAGGCCCTGGCCGCGGCGCGCGCCGCCCCGCCCGAGGTCGCCATCCTCGATATCGGCCTGCCCGACATGGACGGCTATGCCCTCGCCGTGCTGCTCCGCCGCGCACACGGCAAGGCGCTGCGCCTGGTCGCCCTGTCCGGTTATGGCCAGCAGGCCGACGTCGATCGCGCCATGCAGGCCGGCTTCGACCTGCACCTGACCAAGCCGGCCACGCTCGACGCACTGATGCGGGCCGTGGCGCCTGCATCCTCCAGTCCGGCTATCCATTCCCCAGCGCCTTGAGCGCCCGCTCCAGCGCGCGGATCTTCTCGCGCATCGCGCCCAGCTTGCGCACCAGCGCGGCGCTGCGCTCCCACTCCGCATTGGTGGCGATCGGGTAGAAGCCGGTATAACGCCCCGGCGTCGCGATCGAGTTGGCGACCAGGGTGCCGGCCGTGATATTGACGTTGTCGGCGATCTCGATATGCCCGTTGACCATGGCCGCGCCGCCGAAGGTGCAGTGCCTGCCGATCCGGGCGCTGCCGGCCACGCCGACGCAGCCGGCCATCGCCGTATGCGCGCCGATGTGGCAGTTGTGGCCGATCTGGATCTGGTTGTCCAGCTTGACGCCGTCCTCGATCACGGTGTCGTCGAGCGCGCCGCGGTCGATCGTCGTGTTGCACCCGATGTCGACGTCGTCGCCGATCGTGACGCCGCCGGTCTGCGGGATCTTGATATAGACGCCGCCGTCCACCGCGAAGCCGAAACCGTCGCCGCCGATCACGGCGCCGGAATGGACGATGCCGCGCGCCCCGATCCGGCAGCGCGCATGGAAGCTGACGTTGGCGAAGAAATGCGTGTCCTCGCCGACCACCGCCTCGCGCCCGATATAGCAGCCGGGATCGATGACGGCGCCGGCCTCGACGACCGCGCCCGCCTCGACCGTCACCTGCGGGCCGATATGGGCCGAGGGGTCCACGCGCGCGCTCGCATGCACGACCGCCGACGGGTGGATGCCCGGCTCGGGCGCGGCGCGCGGCAACAGGTATTGCGCGGTGCGCGCGAAGTAGGCGTAGGGATTGCCCGTGACGATGCGTGCCCCCTCATAGCTGGCGGCCACCGCTTCCTCGTCCAGCGGCGACAGGATCAGTGCCGCGGCGCGGCTGTGCGCGGCCAGCGGACGCATCCTGCTGTTGGCGAGGAAGCTGATGTCGGCCGGCCCCGCGCGCTCGAGCGGGGCGATGGCCTTTACCTCGACGTCCGGGTCGCCCGCCAGCTGTCCGCCGAAGCGCTCGACAAGATCGCCTACTTTCGCGCTGATCCGTATGCCCATGCCGTCCTCCGCGATAGTCCATGTCGAGCTTGGACAACGCAGCCGTGCCCGCAGTTCCATTCATCTCATCGGCGCGAGCGGACCGCCATACGGAAACCAACGGTTGTCGTAAAAGCGTAACAGGGTATTGTGGTTGTCACGGACATATTTCATAATCACAACGTTTCTTAAAGATAAGCTACTTGTCTGCTACCACTAAGACATTGGCTGGCGTATCTTCCCTAATCATCCTTTCCGGAGTGCTTATCATGCTTCACAAGATGGCGATGCAATGGTTCCCGACGTTCTTTTCGTTCATCGTCGCCGACAAGCCGGCCCGGCAACCGAAAGAGACGGTCGTGCTGCCTGAAGTGTCGAACGATCCGGAAGAAGCTTTTTGGGAAGTCCAACGCATGATCACTCCCGCTGAATAAGATGCTGGACACGAAATAGCGGCAGCCGAACCCGCTCGTTCTCGTTTATCCCTTCAATAAGAAAAAAGCGCTCCACCAGGAGCGCTTTTTTTCGTGACGCATCACGCAGCCATCAAGCCACCCACTTGCGCGCGTTCTGGAACATCCGCGCCCACGGCGAATTCTCGCCCCAGCCGTCCGGATGCCAGGACATGGTGATGGTGCGGGCGACGCGTTCGGCGTGCGGCATCATGACCGTGAAGCGGCCGTCCGGCGTGGTGACGGCGGTCAGGCCGCCCGGCGAGCCGTTCGGGTTGAACGGATACTGCTCGGTCGCCTGGCCGCGATTGTCGATGTAGCGCAGCGCCTGAACCACCTTCGACAGGTCGCCGGTCTGCGAGAAGTCGGCAAAGCCTTCGCCGTGCGCGATCGCCAGCGGCGCGTGGGTGCCGGCCAGGTCGGCGAAGAAGATCGACGGCGAATCCAGCACCTCGACCATGCCGAAGCGGGCCTCGAACTGTTCCGACTTGTTGCGGGTGAACTTCGGCCACGCTTCGGCGCCCGGGATGATGGACTTCAGGTTGCTCATCATCTGGCAGCCGTTGCAGACGCCCATGCCGAAGGTATCGAGGCGGCCGAAGAATTCGGCGAACTGCTCCTTCAGCGCGGCGTTGAACAGGATGGTCTTGGCCCAGCCTTCGCCGGCGCCCAGCACGTCGCCGTAGGAGAAGCCGCCGACCGCGATCAGGCCCTTGAAGTCGTCCAGCTTCGCGCGGCCGGCGATCAGGTCGCTCATGTGCACGTCGACCGCCTTGAAGCCGGCCTGGTGCACCGCCCATGCGGTCTCGATGTGCGAGTTGACGCCCTGCTCGCGCAGGATCGCCACGCTCGGACGGGCCCCTAGCGCGATGAAGGGCGCGGCGATGTTCTCGTTCGTATCGTGCACCAGCTTCGGCGTGAAGCCCGGGTCCTGCTCGTCCAGCAGGCGCTCGTATTCCTGGTCCACGCATTCCGGATTGTCGCGCAGGCGCGCGATGCGCCAGCTGGTCTCGCTCCACAGGCGATGCAGTTCGCTGCGGCGCTTGTTGTAGATGACCTTGGTGTCGCGCGTGAATTCGATCACGCCGCGGTCGTTGACCTTGCCGATGATGTGGCTGCAGGCGCCGAGGTCGTGGGCGCGCAGCACGTTCATCACCTCGCTGCGCTCGGCATGGCGCACCTGGACGACGGCGCCCAGCTCTTCGCTGAACAGGGCGCGCAGCGTCATCTCGTTGCGGCGCTCGGCCACCTGGGCCGCCCAGTTCTTGGCGTCGCCGTGGTCCGAAGCGTGCTCGCCTTCCATGGCCAGGATGTCGAGGTTGACCGAGACGCCGGCGCGGCCGGCGAAGGCCATCTCGCACAGCGCCGCGTACAGGCCGCCGTCCGAACGGTCGTGGTAGGCCAGCAGCTTGCCGTCCGCGTTCAGCTGCTGGATCGCGGCGAAGAAGGCTTTCAGGTCCTGCGGGTTGTCGAGGTCCGGGGTGTCGTTGCCGACCTGGCTGGTCACCTGCGCCAGCGCGGACGCGCCCAGGCGGTTCTTGCCGCGGCCCAGGTCGATCAGGATCAGCGAGGTTTCGCCGAGGTCGGTGCGCAGCTGCGGAGTCAGGGTCTTGCGCACATCGTGGACCGGGGCGAACGAAGACACGATCAGCGACACCGGCGAAACGACGGCCTTGGCCTCACCCTTATCGTTCCAGGTGGTGCGCATCGACAGCGAGTCCTTGCCGACCGGGATCGAGATGCCCAGCGCCGGGCACAGCTCCATGCCGACCGCCTTCACGGTGTCGAACAGCGCGGCGTCCTGGCCCGGCTGGCCGCAGGCCGCCATCCAGTTGGCCGACAGCTTGATGTCTTCGATGCCGGCGATCGGCGCCGCCGCGATGTTGGTGATCGCCTCGCCGACGGCCATGCGGCCCGAGGCGGCGGCGTCGATCACGGCCACCGGGGTGCGCTCGCCCATCGCCATCGCTTCGCCCTTGTAGCCTTCGAAGCTCATGGTGGTGACGGCGCAATCGGCCACCGGCACCTGCCACGGGCCGACCATCTGGTCGCGCACGCTCATGCCGCCGACGCTGCGGTCGCCGATGGTGATCAGGAAGGACTTGTCGGCCACGGTCGGCAGCAGCAGCACGCGGCGCGCCACCTCTTCCAGCTCGAGGCCGGTCAGGTCGACCGGCTGGAAGCTGTTCTGCACGTGGACCACGTCGCGCTGCATCTTCGGCGGTTTGCCGAGCAGGACGTCCATCGGCATGTCGACCGGCGTGGTGTTCGTGATCGGATCGATCAGGCGCAGCTGGCGCTCTTCGGTGGCGACGCCGACCGCCGCGAACGGGCAGCGCTCGCGTTCGCACAAGGCGGCGAAGCGCGGCAGGTCGTCCGGGGCGATCGCCAGCACGTAGCGCTCCTGCGACTCGTTGCTCCAGATTTCCTTCGGCGACATGCCGCTCTCTTCCAGCGGCACCTTGCGCAGGTCGAAGATCGCGCCGCGCTTGGCGTCGTTCGTGATTTCCGGGAAGGCGTTCGAGATGCCGCCCGCGCCGACGTCGTGGATCGAGATGATCGGATTGGCGTCGCCCAGCTGCCAGCAGGCGTTGATGACTTCCTGGGCGCGGCGTTCCATTTCCGGGTTGCCGCGCTGGACCGAGTCGAAGTCGAGGTCGGCGGTGTTGGTGCCGGTCGCCATCGACGACGCCGCCGCGCCGGCCATGCCGATGCGCATGCCGGGACCGCCCAGCTGCAACAGCAGGCTGCCGACCGGGATGTCGTTCTTGTGGGTGTGCGCGTCGGAGATGTTGCCGATGCCGCCGGCGATCATGATCGGCTTGTGGTAGCCGAACACGGTATTCTCACCCAACGCGGTCTGGCCGACGTTCTGCTCGTAGGTGCGGAAGTAACCGCCCAGC
Source organism: Massilia sp. WG5 (assembly GCF_001412595.2). Classification (NCBI taxonomy): domain Bacteria; kingdom Pseudomonadati; phylum Pseudomonadota; class Betaproteobacteria; order Burkholderiales; family Oxalobacteraceae; genus Massilia; species Massilia sp. WG5. The sequence continues at coordinate 379,183 of NZ_CP012640.2, read as the reverse complement.
ACCGGCCGGCCGAACTCGTTCGAGAAGGCGGCGCCGCCGAGCGGGCCGTCGACCATGATCTGCAGCGGCGAAGCGATGCGCTCGGGCTTGCCGTAGGCCGGGACTTCCCACGGCTGCTCGGCGCCCGGGATCGCCAGGTTGGAGACGGTGAAGCCGGTCAGGCCCGCCTTCGGCTTGGCGCCGCGGCCGGTCGCGCCCTCGTCGCGGATCTCGCCGCCGGCGCCGGTCGAGGCGCCCGGGAACGGCGAGATCGCGGTCGGGTGGTTGTGGGTCTCGACCTTCATCAGCGTATGGGTCAGCTGGGTCACGCCCCGGTATTCCTGGCCGCCGTTTTCACCCTGCGGGTAGAAACGCATCGCCTCGGCGCCGACCATGATCGCGGAGTTGTCGCTGTAGGCCACCACCGTGCCCTTGGGCTGCAGCTGGTGGGTGTTCTTGATCATCTGGAACAGCGACTTGTCCTGCTTGACGCCGTCGATGGTCCACTCGGCGTTGAAGATCTTGTGGCGGCAGTGTTCGCTGTTGGCCTGGGCGAACATCATCAGCTCGACGTCGGTCGGATTGCGCTGCACCCGGGTGAACGCCGCCAGCAGGTAGTCGATCTCGTCTTCCGCCAGCGCCAGGCCCATCTCTGCATTGGCCTGCTCGAGCGCCTTGCGGCCGGCACCGAGGATGTCGACGGCTTCGAGCGGACGGCCTTCCAGTTCGGTGAACAGGGCCTGGGCCTCGTCGGCGCTGCGCAGCACGGTTTCGGTCATGCGGTCGTGCAGCAGGGCTGCGACGGCCTGGACCTCTTCCGCGCCCAGCTTCTTCGGCGCGCCAAAGCCGGTCCCGAGGATGCCGCTCTTCAGCACCACGGTATAGGCCACGCCGCGCTCGATGCGGTGGATGTGGGCCATGCCGCAGTTGTGGGCGATATCGGTCGCTTTCGAGGCCCACGGCGAGATCGTGCCCAGGCGCGGAATCACGAAGTACTCCTCGGTCACGCCATCGTACTGCGTTTCCGGCACCGGCTCGCCGTAGGTCAGCATGGCGGTCAGGCGCTCGGTGTCCTCGGCGGACAGGGGGCTGCTTGCATCGATGAAGTGGTAGAAACGCGCCTGTACGGCCGCAATCGTCGGAGCGACGGCTTGCAGTTGCGTGAGGAGACGTTGGCTACGGAAGGCGGAGAGGGCATTGGAACCCGGCAGAATCAACATGGCTGGAAAGTCGGTTGATGCAGCGTGGCTGCGGGTGGAAGATAGCCCGCTATTATACAGCGTCGCCCATGCGCTGGCTCTGGCCATCTTTGAATGGTTGCCGGACCTTCAAGGAATCGGTATCGTAGCGCTGGAGACCCAAGGGGCATGGACGAGAAAAAAAGAATGCAAGAGAACAGCCAACCGAGCGTACTGGTCGTCGACCCGAATCCGGGCGTCCGGACCAACCTGCAGAACATGCTCAACCAGTCGGGCATCTCGCGCGTCGAATATGCCGTCAACGCCGGCACGGCGGTCAAGCAGCTGGCGCGCCGCGGCTACGACGTGATCCTGTGCGAATACGACCTGAGCGGCAGCGGCAACGAAGGCCAGGACGGCCAGCAGCTGCTGGAAGACCTGCGCCACCACAAGCTGATCCCGCCCTGGGCGATCTTCATCATGCTGACCTCCGAGGCGGCCCACGACAAGGTGGTCAGCGCGGCCGAGCTGCAGCCCACCGAATACATCCTCAAGCCTTTCACGTCCGAGATCCTGAACCAGCGCATCCAGCGCGCCCTGCAGCGCCGCGCCGCCATGCTGCCGGCCTACCAGCAGATCGCGCGCGGCAATCCGCACGCGGCCATCCGGACCTGCATCGACGCCCCCGCCACGCAGCCGCGCTACGCCGTCGACTTCGCCCGCCTGCGCGCCGAGCTGCATGCTTCGCTCAGGGAATACGAACAGGCCGAAGGCGTTTACCGCCAGCTGATCGCGGCGCGCCCGCTGGGCTGGGCCAGGCTCGGGCTGGCGCGCATGCTGGCCTTCCAGGACCGCATCGACGACGCCGCCGAACTGCTCGAACAGCTGGTGCGCGACAATCCGCGCCTGATGGCGGCCTACGACCTGCTGGCGCGCTGCCACGAGGAGCGCGGCCAGCACGCCCTGGCCCAGAAGACGCTGGAGGACGCGGTCGGCATCTCGCCCCACATGGTGCGGCGCCTGCGCAAGCTGGGCGAAGTCGCGCTGGAAAGCGGCGACGTGGCGGCGGCCGAGAAATCCTTCAAGCAGGTGGTGACGCGTTCGCGCTACTCCGAATTCCGCAACCCCGAAGACCACGTCAACCTGGTCAGGGCCCTGGTGCGCAAGGGCGACCCGCTGTCGGCGGCGGGCGTGATCCGCGATCTCGGACGCTCGCTGCGCGGCACGCCCGAGCTCGATGCCTGCATGGCGATCTCGAACGCCCTGCTGCAGGAGGCGAGCGGCAACCAGGCCGGCGCGGTGGCCGGCCTGCGCAGCGCGGTGACGGCGGTGCGCGCCGGCAGCGCCCTGTCGCCCGGCATGAAGGTCGGACTTACCCGTTCCCTGCTCGAGCATCGCATGGACGAGGAAGCATCGGAGGTCATGATGACGGCCATGGGCGGACAGGACGCCGGGGTCACGGCGCAGCAGGCGATGAACGTGTTCGTGAAGGCCGGGCGCCCCGACCTGGCCGACGGCATGGGCAAGCAGCTGCGCGCCCAGGCCCAGGTCCTGCTCGGCGTGGCCGACGAGAAGCGCAACATGGGCGACGTGCGCGGCGCCGTGCAGACCCTGCTGGAAGCCCTGCACCTGGCGCCGGGCAACCTGCAGGTGATGATCGCGGTGGCCGGCGGCATCCTCCGCCAGATCATGGAGATGGGCTGGGATCACCCGCTGGCGGCCCTGTGCGCCGAACAGCTCGAACATATCCGGGCGCTGGATCCGGACCATCCGCGTTTGAAGGCGCTGGACGAGGAGCTGCTGGGGGCGAAGCGGAAGTACGGCATTTCCTCGTAGGGTGGGCACCCCGTGCCCACCCTACGGCTTGCCGTAGCCCCCGCCGCCCGGCGTCTCGATCACGAACACATCGCCGGGCTCCATGCCCACCTTGCCGATATGCCCCAGCTCCTCCACGCTGCCATCCGCGCGCAGCACCAGGTTGCGTCCCTTCGCTCCCGGCTCGCCGCCCGCCATCCCGAAGGGCGCATGGATCCGGTTGTTCGACAGGATCGCCGCCGTCATCGGCTCCAGGAAGCGCAGCCTGCGCACGCCGCCGTTCCCGCCGCGCCAGCGTCCCGCGCCGCCTGAGCCGGGCCGGATCTCATAGCTCTCCAGGCGCACCGGGAAGCGGAATTCCAGGATTTCCGGGTCGGTCAGGCGCGAGTTGGTCATGTTCGTCTGGACCACGTCGGTGCCGTCGAAGCCCTCCCCCGCGCCCGAGCCGCCGGAGATGGTCTCGTAGTACTGGTAGCGCGCATTCCCGAAGGTGAAGTTGTTCATCGTGCCCTGCGCCGCCGCCATGATGCCCAGCGCGCCGTACAGGGCATTGGTGATGCAGGTCGAGGTCTCGACATTGCCCGACACGACCGAGGCCGGATAACGCGGGTTCAGCATCGAGCCGGGCGGGATGATGACCTTCAGCGGCTTCAGGCAGCCGGCGTTCAGCGGGATCTCGTCGTCCACCAGGGTGCGGAACACGTAGAGCACGGCCGCCATGCATACCGCCGACGGGGCATTGAAATTGTTCGGCAACTGGCCGGAGGTGCCCGTGAAGTCGATCTCGGCGCTGCGGCCGGCGGCGTCGACGCGGATCGCGACCTCGATCCGGGCGCCGTTGTCCAGCTCATAGCGGAACTGTCCATCCTTCAGCACGGCGATCACGCGCCGCACCGCTTCCTCGGCATTGTCCTGCACATGGCCCATGTAGGCGCGCACCACATCGAGGCCATAGTAGGCGACCATCTTGCGCAGTTCCTCGACGCCCTTCTGGTTGGCCGCGACCTGGGCGCGCAGGTCGGCCAGGTTCTGGTCCGGATTGCGGGCCGGCCAGCGCGCGGCCAGCAGCATCGCGCGCGCTTCCTCTTCGCGCAGCACGCCGTCGACGCCGTCGACCAGCTTGAAGTTGTCGATCAGGACGCCCTCTTCCTCGATATGGCAGGAGTCCGGCGGCATCGAACCGGGCGTGGTGCCGCCGATGTCGGCGTGGTGGCCGCGCGAGCCGACGTAGAACAGGATCGCCTTGCCGGCCTCGTCGAACACCGGCGAGATCACCGTCACGTCCGGCAGGTGCGTGCCGCCGTTGTAGGGATCGTTCAGCACGTAGACGTCGCCGGACTTCATCCGGCCGGCGTTCTTGCGCATGACGGCCTTGATGCTCTCGCCCATCGAGCCCAGGTGGACCGGCATGTGCGGCGCGTTGGCGACCAGGTTGCCCTCGTGGTCGAAGATCGCGCAGCTGAAGTCGAGCCGCTCCTTGATGTTGACCGAATACGCCGTGTTCTGCAGGCGCAGTCCCATCTGCTCGGCGATCGACATGAACAGGTTGTTGAAGACTTCCAGCATCACCGGGTCGGCGCTGGTGCCGATCGCATGCCGCTCCGGCAGCGCCTCGACGCGCCGCAGCACCAGGTGTCCGTAGTTCGTGACCTCGGCCTGCCAGCCGGCTTCGACGACGGTGGTCGCATTCGCTTCGGCGATGATGGCCGGACCCTTGACGATGTCGCCCGGCGAAAGCCGAGCGCGCAGGTAGAGCGCGGTGTCGCGCCATGCGCCGCCGGCGAACATGCGCGCCTGCTCGTGCGCGGCCGGGGACCTGCCGGCAGCCGCCACCGGGCGCGCCACCTCGGGCGGCGCGTCGGAGCGGCCCAGCGCCTCGACCGACACGGCCTCCACCACCAGCGACTTGCCCGGCATCAGGAAGGAGAAGCGGCGGCGGTAGGCGTCCTCGAAGGCCTGCTGCATGGCCGCGTGGGTGTCGAGTCCAAGCACGATGGCGGAGTCGGTGCCCTCGTAGCGCAGGTGCACGCGGCGCAGCAGCTCGATGCGCTCGGGCGGCACGCCCTGCGCGCGCAGCTCTTCAAGGGCGCTGGCGCCGAGTTCGTCAAGCTCGGCCGCCAGCGCCGGCTCGCCCAGCTCGGCCAGGCGGCGCTCGACCGCGCGTTCGCGCATCGCGCTCTGGTCGGCCAGGCCCATGCCGTAGGCCGACAGCACGCCGGCCAGCGAATGGATGAACACCGTCTTCATGCCCAGCGCGTCGGCCACCAGGCAGGCGTGCTGGCCGCCGGCGCCGCCGAAGCTGGTCAGGGTGTAGTTGGTCACGTCGTGGCCGCGCTGCACCGAGATCTGCTTGATCGCGTTGGCCATGTTCCCGACCGCGATCCGGATGAAGCCTTCGGCCACCGATTCCGGGCTCGGCGTGGCGCCCGCGCCGCTTCCCGCTGCCGCGCCGATCTCCTTCGCCAGCGCGGCGAATCCGGCGCGCACGGCGTCGAGGTCGAGCGCCTGGTCGGCCGCCGGCCCGAACAGGTTCGGGAAATGGCTGGGCTGGATCTTGCCCAGCATGACGTTGCAGTCGGTGACCGTCAGCGGGCCGCCGCGGCGGTAGCTGGTCGGGCCCGGATTCGCGCCGGCGCTGTCCGGCCCCACACGGTAGCGGCTGCCGTCGAAGTGCAGCACCGAGCCGCCGCCGGCCGCCACGGTATGGATGCTCATCATCGGGGCGCGCATGCGCACCCCGGCCACCTGGGTCTCGAACACGCGTTCGAACTCGCCCGCATAGTGCGAGACGTCGGTCGAGGTGCCGCCCATGTCGAAGCCGATCACGCGCTCGAAGCCGGCCAGGCGGCTGGCGCGCACCATGCCGACTATGCCGCCGGCGGGGCCGGACAGGATGCTGTCCTTGCCCTGGAAGGCGCGCGCGTCGGTCAGGCCGCCGCTGGACTGCATGAACTGCAGGTTCACGCCGGGCAGGTCGCCGGCGACCTGGTCGACGTAGCGCCGCAGGATCGGCGACAGGTAGGCGTCGACCACGGTGGTGTCCCCGCGCGCGACCAGCTTCATCAGCGGGCTGACCCGGTGCGATACCGAGACCTGGGTGAAGCCGATCTCGCCCGCGATGCGCGCCACCGCCGCCTCGTGCCGGGTGTGCCGGTAGCCGTGCATGAAGACGATCGCCAGGCTGCGCAGGCCGGCGTCGAAGGCCGCCTGCAGTTCACGCCGCGCGCCCTCTTCGTCGAGCGCCTGCACCACGTCGCCGTGGGCGCCGATGCGCTCGTCGATCTCGATCACGCGCCGGTACAGCAATTCGGGCAGCACGATGTGGCGGTCGAACAGGCGCGGCCGATTCTGGTAGGCGATGCGCAGGGCATCGCGGAAGCCGCGGGTGATGGCCAGCGCGGTGGGCTCGCCCTTCCGTTCGAGCAGTGCGTTGGTCGCGACCGTGGTGCCCATCTTGACCGCTTCGATGGCGCCGTCCGGCGCCGCTTCGCCTGGCTTCAGGCCCAGCAGGTGGCGGATGCCGGCCACGGCGGCGTCGCGGTACTGTTCGGGATTCTCGGACAGCAGCTTGTGGGTAACGAGGGTGCCATCAGGGCTGCGCGCCACGATGTCGGTGAAGGTGCCGCCGCGATCGATCCAGAACTGCCAGTCCATACGTTCTCCACTCCGTTGCCAGAAAATCCGGGTCTATTGTAGTCGCGTCTCGCACAGTGTTGCGAATTTGGCGACAATGGAGGGAATCGATACCGAACCGGAGCCAACATGGACACCCTGCTCTACAGCTGCGACCAGATCCGCGCCATCGAACGGGCCGCCCAGGCGCGGCTCACGCCCGGCGACCTGATGGAGCGCGCGGGCCAGGCCGCCACCGCCTTCGCGCTCGAGCTGCTGGACGGCGATGCCGCCGGCGCCGTGCTGGTGCTGGCCGGTCCCGGCAACAACGGCGGCGATGGACTCGAACTGGCGGCGAGCCTGGCGCGCCGGGGCGCCGACGTCGAGGTGCTGCACCTGGCGGGCGAACGCGCGCCCTCCTTCGAGGCCGGGCGCGCGCTGCAGCGGGCGCGCGACGCCGGCGCGCGCTTCGTCGATGAAATCCCGGCGGGCCGGCCCTGGCGCCTGGTGGTCGACGCCCTGTTCGGCATCGGCCTCGCACGCCCGCTGGCGGGACGCGCACGCGAGCTGGCGCTGTGGACGGCCGGCTGCGACTGCCCGGTGCTGGCGCTCGACGTGCCGAGCGGGCTGGAGGCCGACAGCGGTGCCATCGTCGGGGCCGACGGCGCCGCAGTGACGGCCACCCACACCATCACCTTCCTCGGCAACAAGCCCGGCCTGCACACCGGCGACGGCTGCGACCGCGCCGGCGAGGTGCGCGTCGACATGCTGGGCGCGGACGGCCTGCACCAGGAAACCGCGCAGGCGGTGCTGAACGGCCCTGCCCTGTTTGCCGAACGGCTGGCGCCGCGCCGCCGCAATTCGCACAAGGGCAGCTTCGGCGACGTCGCGGTACTGGGCGGCGCGCGCGGCATGGCCGGGGCCGCGGTGCTGGCGGCGCGCGCGGCGCTGTACGGCGGCGCCGGCCGGGTGTTCGCCGCCCTGCTGGACGGCGGCATGGCCATCGATCCGCTGCAGCCCGAGATCATGTTCCGCGAGGCCGCCGGGATGGACTTCGAAGGCCGCACCGTGGTCGCCGGTCCCGGCATGGGCAGCGCGGATGCCGCCGTTCACCTGCTAGGCCAGGTGCTGGCGCTGCGCGCGCCGCTGGTGGTGGATGCGGACGCCCTGAACCTGGGCGCGGCGCGCCGGGAGCTTCAGGAAGGCCTGGCGGCGCACGGCGGCCAGCTGATCCTGACCCCGCACCCGCTTGAGGCGGCGCGCCTGCTCGGCGTGACCGCCTCCATCGTGCAGGCGGACCGCCTGGAGCACGCCCGCGAGCTGGCGATGCGTTTCAATTGCGTGGTGGTGCTGAAGGGCGCCGGCAGCGTGATCGGGCGGCCGGACGGCTTCGTGGCGGTCAACACGAGCGGCAATCCCGGCCTGGCGACCGGCGGCAGCGGCGACGTGCTGGCGGGCTTTTGCGGCGCCCTGCTGGCCCAGGGCTGGCCTGCCTGGGAAGCGGCATTGGGCGCGGTATGGCTGCACGGCGCCGCGGCCGACTGGCTGGTGGAGGACGGCAACGGGCCGATCGGCCTGACGGCGGGCGAGCTGCCGCGGGCGATCCGGGCCGTGCTCAACGCGTTGGTGTCGTCAACGTGATGGTGGGAAGGTATGTCCACCAACCGCGGCGTACCGTCACGTCACGAGGCGTCCTGCCGCGATGGTCAGCGTCCGCCCGCAGCGCGCCGCCATCGCCGGATCGTGGGTGACGAGCACCAGGGTCGAGCCGCGTTCGCGGTTGAGTTCGAACATCAGGCGAATCACGGCCTCGCCGGTGGCGGCGTCGAGGCTGCCGGTAGGCTCGTCGGCAAACAGCAGCGGCGGCTCGGTGACGAAGGCGCGCGCCAGCGCCACGCGCTGCTGCTCGCCGCCGGACAGGTATTTCGGATAGTGGCGCAGCCGGCTTTCCAGCCCGACCCGGCCCAGCATGGCGGCGGCCTTCTCGCGCGCCGCCGGATCACCGCGCAGCTCGAGCGGCAGCATCACGTTTTCCAGCGCGCTCAGGTGCGGCAGCAGCTGGAAGGACTGGAACACGAAGCCCAGCTTGGCCTTGCGGAACGCGGCGCGGCCGTCCTCGTCGAGGGCGAAGATATCGGTGCCGTCGAGCCGGACCGTGCCGCTGGACGGCGTGTCGAGGCCGGCGAGGAGGCCCAGCAGCGTCGACTTGCCGGAGCCGGAGGCGCCGACCAGGGCAAGCGTCTCGGCCGGTTGCACGGTAAAATCGACACTGTGCAGGATGGTGAGTTCGCCGCTGGCGTCCGCCACCCGCTTCGACAGGCCGGCGACTTCGATCGCCGGGTGCCGCACTAATGCTTCACCTTTGGTAGCCTCGGGAATATCACGCATGCTTGCTCGTCTCAATCTGAAAAAATGGGCCATCGGCGCCCTCGCGGCCTTCGCGCTGGCGGCGTCGGGGAGCGCCTATTCTGCACCAAAAACCGTGCTGGTGGTGGGCGACAGCCTCTCCGCCGAGTACGGGCTGGCGCGCGGGAGCGGCTGGGTCGCCCTGCTGGAACAGCGCCTGAAGGCGGAGAAGCTGGACGCCCGCATCGTCAACGCCAGCATCAGCGGCGACACCACCAGCGGCGGCCGCTCGCGCCTCCCGGCCCTGCTGGCCCGGCACAAGCCGAGCGTGGTGGTGCTGGAACTGGGCGCCAACGACGGCCTGCGCGGTTTGCCGGTCACGTCCGCGGAGGACAATCTGCGCGCCATGATCGACATGTCCAAAAAGACCAGCGCCAGGGTCCTGCTGGTCGGCATCCACATGCCGCCGAACTACGGCCGCGCCTATACGGAACGCTTCACCGGCATGTACAAGGAGCTGTCCTCGACGCTCAAGGTGCCGCTGGTGCCTTACATGCTGCAGGGCGTGGAACTGGTGCCCGCCAACTTCCAGGCCGACCGCATGCACCCGCTGGCCAGCGCCCATCCCGTCATCCTCAATAACATCTGGCCGCAACTGGCTCCCCTGATCAAACAATAAAATAATGAAATACCCCGCAGTCCTCAGCTTCACCGACGTCTTCGCGCAGCTCGACGAATTCGACACCATCATCGACGCGCGCAGCGAATCGGAGTTCGCGCTCGACCACATTCCCGGCGCCATCAACTGCCCGGTGCTGAACGACCAGGAGCGCATCCTGGTCGGCACCACCTACAAGCAGGTCGGCGCCTTCGAGGCGAAGAAGATCGGGGCGGCGCTGGTGTCGCGCAATATCGCCAACCATCTCGAGAAGCTGTTCGCCGACAAGCCGCGCGACTGGAAGCCACTGGTCTACTGCTGGCGCGGCGGCAACCGCAGCGGCTCGATGGCGCATATCCTGGCCAAGATCGGCTGGCCGGCGGTGCAGCTCGATGGCGGCTACAAGGCCTTCCGCGGCTTCGTCAACAGCGCACTGGAGAATCCGCCCCAGCTGCAGTTCCGGGTGGTCTGCGGTACTACCGGCAGCGGCAAGAGCCGCCTGCTGGAGACGCTGGAGAGCGTCGGCGCCCAGGTGCTCGACCTCGAGCGCCTGGCGGCCCACCGCGGCTCGGTGCTGGGCCACCTGCCGGACGAGCCCCAGCCGAGCCAGAAGATGTTCGAGACCCGCATCTGGGACAAGCTGCGCCGCTTCGATCCGGCCAAGCCCGTGTTCGTCGAATCGGAGAGCAAGAAGGTCGGCAACCTGCGCGTGCCGGAAGTGGTGATGGAGCGCATGCGCGCCTCGCCCTGCATCTCCGTGATGCTGTCGCGCCCGAACCGCGTGCGCCTGCTGATGGAGGATTACCAGCATTTCTGCGCCGACCCCTCGGCCCTGAATGCGCAGCTCGACCACCTGGTGCAGCTGCACGGCCGCGCCAAGATCGACGCCTGGCACGCGATGGCGACCGGCGGCCGGCTGCCGGAGCTGGTCGACGAACTGCTGGTGCAGCACTACGACCCGGCCTACCTGCGCTCGATCGACCGCAACTTCGCGCAGTATCCGCAGGCGGAGGTGCTGGAGCTGGCGGACATCGGCAAGGAAGACTTCCTGGCGGCGGCGCGGAAGCTGCACGCCGGCTGATCCCTGCGTGGGCAGAGGGCGCCCACCGTCCCAACCGACCCAAACAAAAAGCCCGGCCGCTTTCGCGGACCGGGCTTTTTGCCTGTGGCCTGCCGATTACTCGGCCTTGTTGCCCAGCTCAGCCGCCTTGACGTTCACCTTGGCCTTGGCCTTCTTCTTCAGGGCTTCGATGTAGCCGTACAGCTCGGCACCGCCGACGGCGCGTGCGATCGCCGCCGACTCTTCCTTGCGGCGCGCCTGGTCCACCTGGGCCGGCTGCGACACCTTGCCGATGCGGTAGACGCCAAAGCCCTGGCCCGGCAGCTCGACGCCGACATAGGCCGGCAGCTTGCTGGCGTCGGCCTTCAGCACGGCGATCGCTGCGGCCGGGTTGATGCCCGGATCCGTCTGCATGGTGCGCGACAGGACCTTGGTGGCGCCGAAGCCGCTGGCATCATCCGATGCCTTCAGCGCGGCGATCTTCGCTTCGCCGGCCTGGCGCGCCAGGCGCATCGCTTCTTCCTGGGTCACGCGCTGGCGGATCTGGTCGGCGACTTCGGCCAGCGGACGCTTGGTGGCCGGCTTGAACTCGACCACGCGGCCCGCCACCAGGGTGCTCGGCGCGACTTCCACCGCTTCGGTGTTGCGCTTGTTGGCGATGGCGTCCTGCGAGAAGATCGCTTTCAGGAACTTCTCGTTATTCACCGGCGACTTGCCCAGCGCCGGGTTCGGCGTACGGGTCAGGCCGTCGGCGGTCTGGATGGCCAGGCCCAGCTTGTCGGCCACCGGCTTCAGGCTGTCCGACTGCTCGTAGACGGTGTTGGTGAAGGTCTCGGCCAGTTCCGAATACTTGTTCGACATCTTGGCCTTCTTCAGCTCGGCCGTGATCTCCGGCCTGGCTTCTTCCAGGGTCTTCTGGACTGCCGGCACGAGCTTGGTCACCTTGACGATGTGGTAGCCGAAGCTGGAGCGCACCAGGCCGCTGACTTCGCCTTCCTTGAGCTGGTAGATCGCATCTTCGACCGGCTTGTCGAACAGGCCCTTCTGGACCACGCCCAGGTCGCCGCCGATCTCGGCCGAACCCGGATCCTGCGATTGCGCCTTGGCGATCTTCGCGAAATCGTTCGGGGCCTTCTGCAGCTCGGCCAGGATGGCTTGCGCCTTGGCCTTGGCGGCGGCGTCATCGGCCGGCTTGGCGTCCTTCGGCACGGCGATCAGGATGTGGCTGGCGCTGCGCTTTTCCGGCGTGGTGAAGCGGGCCTTGTTCTTGTTGTAGAAGTCGGCAATCTCGGCCTCGCTGACGCTGACCTGCTTTTCGACGGCATCCTGGTCCAGCACCACGTACTCGGCCTTGATCCGCTCCGGCACCTGGAACAGGGCGGCATTCTTGTCGTAGTAGGCCTTGACCATGTCGTCGGTGACCTTCACCTGCGAGGCGAAGTTCGCGATCGGGAACAGCAGTTCCTGGACTTCGCGCTGCTGGTCGTTCAGGTCCGACAGGCGGCTGGCGACCGAGCGCGGCGCGAAGGCCGTACCCTGCACCGCGGCGGCCAGCTGCTGCACCGCCATCTGGTAACGCACGCGCTCCTGGAAGCCTTCGGCCGTCATCCCCTGCGAGGTCAGGAAGGCCTTGTAGGCGTCGAGGTCGAAGCTGCCGTCCGGCTTGCGCAGGCCGGTCTGTTCGATGATGCCCTTGTACAGCGAGTCGTTACCGACCGTCAGGTGGCTGCGCGCGACTTCGGCGCCGACCGCGCGCTCGGCGACCAGGCCGTCCAGGACTTCCTGCTTCGCTTCCGGCGTATCGAACAGCTTCTGGTCGAACTGCGGGCCCATCATGGCGCGCGCCTGGTCGATCTGGCGGCGCTGCGCCGCTTCCCATTCCTGCTGCGTGATCGAGCGGCCGTCGACGGTAGCCACGCCATCGCCGCCGCCGCGGCGTTCGTACTGGCTGACGCCGACGAGCACGAAGGACGGCAGGATCAGCAAGAGCAGGAGGAACTGCATCAGCCGCTGGTGGGTACGAATAAATTCAAACATGGTCAGCCAATCAAGGTTGAAAATGCGATTACAAAAAGCCGAAAAAAAAGGCGAACCGCGGTTCGCCTTTCTTTCACACCTATTTTCTGGCGGAGCGGACGGGGCTCGAACCCGCGACCCCCGGCGTGACAGGCCGGTATTCTAACCAACTGAACTACCGCTCCAGAATCTGTGCTGCATGTCGCGTTGCCTTATCGAGTGGCGGAGCGGACGGGGCTCGAACCCGCGACCCCCGGCGTGACAGGCCGGTATTCTAACCAACTGAACTACCGCTCCACGCAATAAGGCGACACTTTTCTCTGCGCTAGCGCAAAGAAGGCATTAGTTTACTGCATCTTTCAGGGCTTTACCAGCCTTAAATTTCGGGACCTTGGCGGCCTTGATCTTGATGGCTTCCTTGGTGCGCGGATCGCGGCCGGTACGGGCAGCGCGTTCGCCGACGGTGAAGGTGCCGAAGCCGACCAGGGTCACGCTATCGTTCTTCTTCAGGGTGTCGGTCACAGCGGTGATCATGGCGTCGAGGGCGCGTGCCGCAGAGGCTTTGGTCAGGTCCGCGGACTTCGCGATTTCTTCGATCAGTTCAGTTTTGTTCACTTCTTTTCCCTCGTTAGACATTCGGCAAAAAACCGCAAGCGCGTATTAAACAAGGGTGGAATGCTTTGTGTCAAGCAACGCTGCTGCCGAGCGGCAACATTAGAGCCTTCACTCGGATGCGTGGACGTAAAAACGGGCGCTCCGCAGAGCGCCCGTTTCAGCCTTCGTCAGGAGTGAGCGGCGATCAGTGCTTGACCACGCCGCCCTGCCCGTCCGTCGTGGTCGTCACCGGCGAGGCGGCAGCGACCGCCGGCACCTCGACGATCGGCTCCGGCTGGCGCTCCAGGGCGACTTCCAGCACCTTCTCGATCCAGCGCACCGGCACGATCTCGAGCTTGTTCTTGACGTTGTCCGGGATCTCGGCCAGGTCCTTCACGTTCTGCTCGGGGATCAGCACCGTCTTGATGCCGCCGCGCTGGGCTGCCAGCAGCTTTTCCTTCAGGCCGCCGATCGGCAGCACTTCGCCGCGCAGCGTGATCTCGCCCGTCATCGCCACGTCGGCGCGGACCGGGATGCCGGTGAACACCGACACCAGCGCGGTCGTCAGCCCGATACCCGCGGACGGACCGTCCTTCGGCGTCGCCCCTTCAGGCAAGTGGATGTGGATGTCGGTCTTCTCGAACACCTCGTTCTTGATGCCCAGGCGCGCAGCGCGCGAGCGCACCACCGTGCGGGCCGCCTCGATCGATTCCTTCATCACGTCGCCCAGCGTACCGGTGCGGATCACGGCGCCCTTGCCCGGCACCTGCACGGCCTCGATGGTCAGCAGGTCGCCGCCCACTTCGGTCCATGCCAGGCCGGCCACCTGGCCAACCTGGTTTTCCTTCTCGGCCACGCCGAAGTCGAAGCGGCGCACGCCCAGGAACTTGTCCAGGTTCTTGCCGTTCACGATGACGCGCTTGTTGTCCTTCTTCAGCAGCAGCATCTTGACGACCTTGCGGCAGATCTTCGAGATTTCGCGCTCGAGCGAACGCACGCCCGCCTCACGGGTGTAGTAGCGGATGATGTCGCGGATCGCCGATTCCTCGACCTTGATCTCTTCTTCCTTCAGGCCGTTGTTCTTGACCTGCTTTGGCATCAGGTAGCGCTGCGCGATGCTGGTCTTCTCGTCCTCGGTGTAACCCGACAGGCGGATGACTTCCATCCGGTCCAGCAGCGCCGGCGGGATGTTGAAGGAGTTCGAGGTCGCCACGAACATCACGTCCGACAGGTCGAAGTCGACCTCGACGTAGTGGTCGCTGAAGGTATGGTTCTGCGCCGGGTCCAGCACTTCCAGCAGCGCCGAGGACGGGTCGCCGCGGAAGTCCGCGCCCATCTTGTCGATCTCGTCGAGCAGGAACAGCGGGTTGCGCACGCCGACCTTGGACAGCGACTGCAGCACCTTGCCCGGCATCGAGCCGATGTAGGTACGGCGGTGGCCGCGGATCTCGGCCTCGTCGCGCACGCCGCCGAGCGCCATGCGCACGTACTTGCGGCCGGTCGCGCGCGCGATCGACTCGCCCAGCGAGGTTTTACCCACGCCCGGAGGACCGACGAAGCACAGGATCGGGGCTTTCAGCTTGTCGACGCGCTGTTGCACCGCGAGGTACTCGAGGATGCGTTCCTTGATCTTGTCGAGGCCGTAGTGGTCGGATTCCAGCACCTGCTGGGCCTTTTCCAGGTCGATGGTGACCTTGGATTTCTTTTTCCACGGCAGGCCGACCAGGGTGTCGATGTAGTTGCGCACGACGGTGGCCTCGGCCGACATCGGCGACATCATCTTCAGCTTCTTGATCTCGGCCTGGGCCTTTTCCATGGCTTCCTTCGGCATCTTGGCTGCGATCACCTTCTTCTCGAGCTCTTCGATGTCGGCGCCGTCTTCGCCCTCGCCCAGTTCCTTCTGGATCGCCTTGACCTGCTCGTTCAGGTAGTACTCGCGCTGCGATTTCTCCATCTGGCGCTTGACGCGGCCGCGGATGCGCTTTTCCACCTGCAGGATGTCGAGCTCGCCTTCCAGCTGGCCGAGCAGATGCTCCAGGCGCTTGGCGACGTTGAAGATCTCGAGGATCACCTGCTTCTGCTCGAGCTTGAGCGGCAGGTGGGCGGCAACGGTGTCGGCCAGGCGGCCGGCGTCGTCGATGCCGGCCAGCGAAGCCAGGATCTCGGGCGGGATTTTCTTGTTGAGTTTGACGTACTGGTCGAACTGCTGGACGATTGCGCGGCGCATCGCCTCGACTTCCGAATCGTCGCCGACTTCGGAATTGATCGGAATAAGGTCGGCGACGAAATGGCTCGGCGCGTCGGTGATGTGATTGATACGGGCACGCTGCGCGCCTTCGACCAGCACCTTCACGGTACCGTCGGGCAGCTTCAGCATTTGCAGAATATTGGCCACGCAGCCGATCTCATAGATGTCTGCGGCCGAAGGCTCGTCCTTGGCAGCTGCTTTCTGAGCAGCGAGCATGATGCTCTTACCCTGTTCCATCGCGGCTTCGAGCGCCTTGATCGATTTCGGGCGGCCGACGAACAGAGGTATCACCATATGCGGAAACACGACCACGTCGCGCAGAGGCAGCAGCGGCAAGGTCATTTGTTCAGTAAATTTAGTAGTCGTCATGGCATACCTTATAAAAAGCGTGTTGACGATGTTGGGAGTCCACCGTCGAATCACAAGAGCGGCCGAAAAATAATTTTCTATCGCAACAGTTATTCCAACTTAGCCGTTCTGACAAAAGCCCGTTTTCAAATAAAAAAGCCACTGCGCGACGAGGGTCACGAGTGGCTTTTCGATTGAAGCCCAGGTCTTTTGTTGAGATTGATTGTACCGCCAAGAATCAGCGTTTCAAGACCTTTTGTTGTGTGTGCGCGAGGAAATTTTAATTTTCCCCGGCCGCTTTCGGCGATTCGCTATAAATCAGCAAAGGTTTCGCGCCGTTCGTAATCGTATTTTCATCGATCACGACTTTCACGACATTTTGCTGGCTTGGCAGTTCATACATCACATCCAGCAGGGCATGTTCCAGGATCGAACGCAGGCCGCGGGCGCCGGTCTTGCGCGCCAGTGCCTTCTTGGCAATCGCGTGCAGGGCCGCCGGGCGGATTTCGAGTTCGGCGCCTTCCATGTCCAGCAGTTTCGAGTATTGCTTGATCAGTGCGTTCTTCGGCTCGACCAGGATCTGGATCAGGGCGTCTTCGGTCAATTCGGCCAGGGTGGCGACGACCGGCAGGCGGCCGACCAATTCCGGGATCAGGCCGAACTTGATCAGGTCTTCCGGCTCGGCTTCCATCAGCACGTCGGACAGCGAACGCTGGGTCTGGCTCTTGACGCTGGCGCCAAAACCGATGCCGCTCTTTTCCGAACGGTTCGAAATGATCTTGTCGAGGCCGTCGAACGCGCCGCCGCAGATGAACAGGATGTTGGTCGTGTCGATCTGGACGAAGTCCTGGTTCGGATGCTTGCGCCCGCCCTGCGGCGGCACCGATGCCATCGTGCCTTCGATCAGTTTCAGCAGGGCTTGCTGCACGCCCTCGCCGGAAACGTCGCGGGTGATCGACGGATTGTCGGACTTGCGCGAAATCTTGTCGATCTCGTCGATGTAGACGATGCCGCGCTGGGCCTTCTCGACTTCGTAATTGCAGCTCTGCAGCAGCTTCTGGATGATGTTCTCGACGTCTTCGCCCACATAGCCCGCTTCGGTCAGCGTGGTGGCGTCGGCGATGACGAAAGGCACGTTCAGCATGCGCGCCAGGGTTTGCGCCAGCAGGGTTTTACCGGAACCGGTCGGGCCCACGAGCAGGATATTGCTCTTGGACAGCTCGATATCGTCCTTCTTGCCCAGGTGCTTGAGGCGCTTGTAGTGGTTGTAGACCGCAACCGACAGGATGCGCTTGGCCGTCTGCTGGCCGATCACGTATTGATCGAGCAGTTCGGCGATCTCGTGCGGCGTCGGCAGGTCGGACTTGGCGCCCGCTACCGACTCCACGTTCGAGGTCTCGTCGCGGATGATGTCGTTGCACAGGTCGATGCACTCGTCGCAGATGAAGACCGAAGGCCCTGCGATGAGCTTCTTCACCTCGTGCTGGCTCTTGCCGCAGAAGGAGCAGTACAGGAGTTTTTCGCCGCTAGAGGATTTTTTGTCAGACATGGGGCAAGTTTCTGTTGAATTGCTACGAATATAACGCTAATACGGGGGCGCAACAAGTGCGTACGTCTCCATGCTACCCGAAATAAAAAAAGAACGCCCGATCCGCTGTTGCGCTCGGGCGTCTTTCAGCAACACTGCCTATATAGTGCTCAGTGTGCCGATTAGGCGCGGTTGGTCAGGACCCTGTCAATCAGACCATATTCCACGGCTTCCTCGCTCGACATGAAACGGTCGCGGTCGGTGTCCTTGTGGATCTGTTCGATCGTCTGGCCGGTGTTGTCGGCCATGATGCGCGCCAGGCGTTCGCGCAGGTACAGGATTTCCTTGGCCTGGATCTCGATGTCCGACGCCATGCCCTGCGAACCGCCGGACGGCTGGTGGATCATGACGCGCGAGTTCGGCAGCGAGAAGCGCTTGCCCTTGGCGCCGGCCGCCAGCAGGAAGGCGCCCATCGAGGCAGCCAGGCCCGTGCACAGGGTCGACACGTCAGGCTTGATGAAGTTCATCGTGTCGAAGATGGCCAGGCCGGCCGACACCGAACCACCCGGCGAGTTGATGTAGAGCGAAATATCCTTGTCCGGATTTTCGCTTTCCAGGAACAGCAGCTGGGCCACGATGAGGTTGGCCATCTGGTCGTTGACAGGACCGACCAGGAAGATCACGCGCTCTTTCAGCAGGCGCGAGTAGATGTCGTAGGCGCGCTCGCCGCGGCCACTCTGCTCGATCACCATCGGCACCAGGCCGAGGGCTTGGGTATCCAACGCAGGATTACGATTCATACCTGTCACTTTCCTTAAAAAAGATGTTCAGAGACGCCAACCGGCGCACGCGGCGCCGGTTGGCAAGGCTCGTCGCCTCAAGCTTACACCGAAGCTCAGGCTTGCGGCGCGCTGCCCATCAGTTCGTCGAAGGCGACGTCCTTGGTCGTCACTTTCGCCTTGCCAAGCACATAGTTGACGACGTTTTCTTCCAATACAAGAGCTTCGATCTCGCCCAGGCGACGACGATCGCTATAGTAGTACTTCAGGACTTCTTTCGGGTCTTCGTAGCTTTGTGCGAAGTCTTCGATCTGCGACTTCACCTGCTCCTGGGTTGCCTGCAGGTTGTTGTCCTGCACCAGCTGCGACAGGATCAGGCCCAGGCGCACGCGGCGCTCGGCCTTGGTGGCGAACAGGTCGGCCGGGAACGGCAGGCTCTTCACGTCCATGCCGCGCTGGGCCATGTCCTGGCGGGTCTGCTCGGCCAGGCGCTGCGAATCCTGCTCGATCATGACCTTCGGCACGTCCATCTCGGTGCTCTTCACCAGGGCGTCCATCACGGCTTCCTTGTTGCGGGCCTTGATGCGGGCGTTGACTTCACGCTCCAGGTTGACCTTGATGTCTTCGCGCATCTTCTCGACGCTGCCGTCTTCGATGCCCAGCGACTTGGCGAACTCGCCGTCGATTTCCGGCAGGTGCGCCCACTCCAGGTTCTTCAGGGTGATGGTGAACTCGGCGGTTTTACCGGCCACGTCCTTGCCATGGTAGTCTTCCGGGAAGGCCAGCGGGAAGGTCTTCGACTCGCCTACTTTCAGGCCGACGGTGGCGGCTTCGAATTCCGGCAGCATGCGGCCTTCGCCCAGCACGAATGCATAGTTGTCGGCCTTGCCGCCGGCGAACTCGACGCCGTCGATGACGCCGACGAAGTCGACGGTCACGCGGTCGCCGTTGGCTGCGACCGGCTCGCCGCCGTCGCCATGCTCACCGGCTTCGCCCTTGGTGTGGTAGTGCACGCGCTGCTTGCGCAGGATGTCGATGGTCTTGTCGATCTCGGCGTCCGAGACGTCGGCCTTGACGGTCTCGACTTCCACGCCCGACAGGTCCGGCAGGCTCACTTCCGGATAGACTTCGAAGGTCGCGTCGAAGGCCAGCATGCCTTCCGCGGCTTCTTCCTTCGGCTCGATTTTCGGCATGCCGGCAACGCGCAGCTGGTTTTCTTCGGCAGCCTGGCTGAATGCCTGGCCAACCTTATCGTTCAGCACGTCGGATTCGATCTGATAGCCGTACTGAGCGGCAACCATCTTCAGCGGAACCTTGCCGGGACGGAAGCCCGGTGCGCGAGCGGTCTTGGCCTGCTTCTTGAGGCGCTTTTCAACTTCCGTACGAACGTCGCTCAGCGGAAAAGAGAGAGTCAAGCGACGCTCGAGTTTACCCAGGTTTTCGACTGCAGTTGCCATTGTAAAAATCGTCCAAAAAAATAATTATTCGTGGTGCGAGGAGGGGGACTCGAACCCCCACACCATTGCTGGCGTCAGGACCTAAACCTGGTGCGTCTACCAATTTCGCCATCCTCGCGCAGGATTGCATTCTTGCCGCAAAAACAAAGGGCGCCCGTCGGTAGATCCGGTCGCCCTGCACTCCGTTGTTTAGGGGCTACAACTTCAACCAGTTATTTTACTGGATTTTCTGACACCATTGGGGAATTTTGAGCGGTGCGCACCGGATGAGCTCCATCCGGCTTTGTCACCCTGAACCAGGCCGCATACAAAGCCGGCAGGAATAACAGGGTCAAAGCGGTCGCCACCAGCAGCCCTCCCATGATGGCCACCGCCATCGGCCCCCAGAATACCGAACGCGACAGCGGGATCATCGCCAGCGCCGCCGCGGCCGCCGTCAGCAGGATCGGCCGGCAGCGCCGCACCGCGCTTTCGACGATCGCATCCCAGGCTTCCCTGCCCTCCGCGATCTCCTTCTCGATCTGGTCGACCAGGATCACGGAATTCCGGATGATCATGCCGAACAGGGCGATCACGCCGAGGTTGGCGACGAAGCCGATCGGGCGGCCCAGCAGCAGCAGCGCCATCGCCGCCCCGGCCACGCCCAGCGGCCCGGTCAGGAACACCAGCACGGCGCGGGAAAAGCTGTGCAGCTGCAGCATCAGCAGGGTGAACACGATGAACAGCACGAGCGGCACGTTGGCCATGATCGAGGCTTCCGCCTCCGAACTGTTGGCCGCCGCGCCTTCCAGCGTGATGCGGTAGCCGGCCGGCAGTTTCGCCCGCAGCGCGGCCAGCTTCCCGCCCACCTGGCCCGACACGGTCGGCCCCTGGATGCCGGCGACCACGTCCGACTGGACCATGATCGCCCACTCGCGCCCTTCGCGCCAGACCACGCCGGGCTCCCAGACGAAGCCGATGCGCGCCAGCTGCGACAGCGGCACCGGCTTGCCCGAGGGCGTGGCGATATTCGTATTCGCCAGCACCGACATGGTCGAACGCTCCTCGACCGGCTGGCGGACCACGATGTCGATCAGGCGGTTACTTTCGCGGAACTGGCCGACCGTGGTCCCGGACAGCACGGTGGCAATGGTGCGCCGCACCGCCTGGCTGGTCACGCCCAGCGCGCGCAGCTTGTCCTGGTCGAGATCGAGGCGCAGCACCTTCACCGATTCGTTCCAGTTGTCGTTCACCCCCACCGCATTCGGATTCGCGCGCATGATCTCCTTGACCTGGTCGGCCACGCCGC
The DNA here is from genome assembly GCF_001412595.2 of Massilia sp. WG5. Taxonomy (NCBI): domain Bacteria; kingdom Pseudomonadati; phylum Pseudomonadota; class Betaproteobacteria; order Burkholderiales; family Oxalobacteraceae; genus Massilia; species Massilia sp. WG5. The sequence goes on along the minus strand of NZ_CP012640.2, from coordinate 358,277 downwards.
GCACCACGGCGATGTCCGGACCGGCCACCTGAAACTGCACCGGATACGGCACCGGCGGACCGTTCGGCAGCAGCTTCACCCGCCCGCGCACTTCCGGAAAATCGGTCTTCAGCACGGACTCGATCTTGTGCATCAGCGCTTCACGCAGGCGGGTGTCCTTCGGCAGCACCACCAGCTGCGAGACGTTCGACTGCGGGAAGATCTGGTCCAGCGGCAGGTAGAAGCGCGGGCTGCCGGTGCCGACATAGCTGGTGACGCTGTCCAGCTCCGGCTGGCGCCGCACCCAGGTCTCGAACTTCTTCACCAGCGCCTCGTTGGCGGCGAAGCTGGTCCCTTCGGGCAGCCACATCTCGACCATCAGCTCGGGGCGGCTGGAATCCGGGAAGAACTGTTTCTCGATGAACTTGAAGCCGAACAGGCCCAGCGCGAACACGCCCAGCGTCACGGCGATGGTGGTCTTGCGCCATTCGACGCACCAGCTGACGAGGTGGCGGAAGCGGCGGTAGGCCGGCGTGTCGAACACGTCGTGCCCGCCGTGCTCCCCGCCCGGGTGCGGCTGCACGCGCAGCAGGATGAAACCGATATAGGGCGTGAAGCTCACCGCCACCACCCAGGAAATCACCAGCGCCAGCGCATTCACCGAGAACATCGAGAAGGTGTATTCCCCGGCCGCCGATTTCGCCAGGCCGATCGGCAGGAAGCCGGCCGCCGTGATCAGGGTCCCGGTCAGCATCGGGAAGGCGGTCGAGGTGTAGGCGAAGGTGGCGGCCTCGAAGCGTGACATGCCCTCCTCCATCTTCCGCACCATCATCTCGACGGCGATGATGGCGTCGTCGACCAGCAGGCCGAGCGCGATGATCAGCGCGCCCAGCGAGACCTTGTGCAGGGAAATATCCAGGATCCGCATGCACAGGAAGGTGATCGCCAGCACCAGCGGGATCGTCAGCGCCACCACCAGGCCCGGGCGCACGTCGATGCGCCAGCGCGGCTTGCTGTGCAGGCCGAGCGACAGGAAGGACACCGCCAGCACGATCACCACGGCCTCGACCAGGGTGTGCATGAATTCGCTCACCGACGCCGTGACCGCGGCCGGCTGGTTCGACACGCGCTCCAGCTCGATGCCGACCGGGAGCTGGGAACGGATGCGCGCCACGGTCTGCTCCAGGCCCTTGCCGAGCTGGATGATGTTGCCGCCCTTTTCCATCGACACGCCCAGGCCGATCACTTCCTTGCCGTTGAAGCGCATCTTGTCGCGCGGCGGATCCTCGTAGGCGCGCTTCACGGTGGCGAAGTCACCCAGGCGGAAGGTGGTGTTCCCGGCGCGCAGGCTGAGGTTTTCGATCTGCTGCACCGACTTCAGGGCGCCGCTCACCCGCACCTGCAGGTTCTCGCCCGGCGTCACCAGCACGCCCGCCGATTCGACCCCGTTCTGGGTCGCGATCTGGTTGACGATGGCGTCGAAGGGCAGGCCCAGCTGGGCGAACTTCTGCTGCGAGAACAGGATGTTGACCTTTTCCTGCTGCACCCCGAACTGCTCGACCTTCGCCACCAGCGGCACATTCAGCAGCTGCTGCCGCACGAAGTCGGCGTAGTCGCGCATCTCGGCATAGGTGAAACCGTCGCCGGCCAGGGCGAAGATCGAGCCGTAGGTGTCGCCGAATTCATCGTTGAAGAAGGGGCCGATCACGCCGCCGGGCAGCGTGCCGGCGATGTCGCCGATCTTCTTGCGCACCTGGTACCAGGTCGGCGGCACGTCCTTCGGCGGCGTCGATTCGCGCAGCTCGAGGATGATGGTGGTCTCGCCGGGCTTGGAGAAGCTGCGGATCTTGTCGACGTAGGGCGTCTCCTGCAGCTTGCGCTCGAGCGGGTCGGTGACCTGCTGGGCCATCTGCACCGCGGTGGCGCCCGGCCAGCGGGCCTGGATCACCATCGCGCGGAAGGTGAAGGGCGGATCCTCGTCCTGGCCCAGCTTGTTGTAGCTGAAGATGCCGGCCAGCAACAGGACCGCGATCAGGTAGCGGGTCAGCGGGATGTTTTCCAGCGCCCAGCGCGACAGGTTGAATCCCTTCATTGGCCGGCTCCGTGGGCGGCGCCGGACGCTTCGGCCTCGGCATCGCCGCGGCGCGCCACGTCGGCGGTCAGGATCTTCACTTTCTGGCCGTTCTTCAGCAGATTCACGCCGGCGGTGACGATGGACTGGCCGGGACGCACGCCGCCGCTCAGCAGCACGTCGTTGCCGGACACGCCGCCCACCTGGACCGGCTGCAGGCGCACCTGCTGGGCGCCATTCACGCTGTCGATCACCCAGACCGCGCTGCTGCCCTTGTTCTGCACCAGGCTCGACAGCGGCGCGCGCAGCTGGCCGCCAGCGGCGGGGCCGGACTGGCGCACCAGGTCGACCACGGCCGTCATCCCCAGCCGCACATCCTCGCTGGGCGGGATCGACACCTTCACGGTATAGGTGCGGGTGGCCGGATCGGCGACCGGCGAAACTTCGCGGATCTTGCCGGGGATGCTGCGGTTCGGATCGGCCCACAGGCGCACCTTCACCTCGCTGAGCTGGCGCAGTTCGTCGACCTGGTCTTCCGGCACCCCGATCACGACTTCCTTCTCGTCGGTCCGTGCGACCCGCACCACCGGCGTGCCGGGCTGCACCACCTGGCCGACCTCGGCGTCGATGCCGGTCACCACGCCGTCGGTATCCGACACCAGGCTGGCATAGCCGGTCTGGTTGGCCTGTTCGCGCAGCTGGGCGCGCGCCGCCTCGACGCTGGACTGGCTGGAACGGGCGGCCGCGATCTTCTGGTCGAGCACGGCCTGGCTGACGAAGTTCTGGCTGCGCAGGTCCTGGTAGCGCTTCAGTTCCGCACGCGCCAGGTCGGCATTCGTCTGGGCCGCGCGCAGGCTGGCCTGGGCCTGGGCCTGGCCGAGGCGCAGGTCCTGCGGATCGAGCTGCATCAGCAGCGTGCCGCGCTGGACGCTGGTGCCGACGTCCACCTTGCGCGCGCTGATCTTGCCGCCGACCCGGAAGCCGAGCCGCGATTCGTAGCGCGGGCGCACGTCGCCGGAGAATTCCGCGCTGGCGTCGACGCCGCCGGCCGCCAGGGTCAGCGCGCGCACCGGGCGCACATCCTCGGGCGGCGGCGCGTCCTTCGAGCAGGCGGCCAGCACGGCCAGGGCCAGGACAAGGGCGGCGGATACGGCGGCGCGCGGGAACGGAATGCGGGGGGATGGCACGGTGGTGTCCTCTTGGGGCGGAGCCGCGGGGTCGGCGGCATTATTCTCTATAGAAAGCTTAGCAATTATAATCATGCAAATACACACAGTAAATGACGTTAGAGTCAGTTCTCAATGTCGGTCGACCACTACGAAAACTTTCCCGTCGCCTCGATCCTGCTGCCGCGCCGCCTGGTGCCGGCGGTCGAAGCGATCTACGCCTTCGCGCGCAGCGCCGACGACATCGCCGACGAGGGCGACGCCCTGCCGCCCGCGCGCCTGGCCGCGCTGGACGCCTATGACGCCGCGCTGGACGCCATCGCGCGCGGCGACGCGCCGTCCGCGCCGATGTTCGCGCGCCTGGCCGAGGCGCTCGAACGCCACGCCCTTCCCCTGCAGCCGCTGCGCGACCTGCTGAGCGCCTTCCGCCAGGACGTGCTCACTACCCGTTATGCCGACTTCCCGTCCCTGCTGGATTACTGCCGCCGCTCCGCCAACCCGGTCGGACGCCTGATGCTGGGCCTGTACGGCGCCGCCGACGAAGCCAGCCTGCGCGAATCGGACGCGGTCTGTTCAAGCCTCCAGCTGATCAACTTCTGGCAGGACGTCGGCATCGACATCGGCAAGGGCCGCATCTATCTGCCGCTCGAAGACCTGGCGCGCTTCCAGGTCAGCGAAGACGACATCGTGCAGGCGCGCGGCGGGCCGGCCTGGCGCGCCCTGATGCGCTTCGAGGTCGAGCGGGCGCGCGCCCTGATGCAGGAAGGCGCGCCGCTGGCCGCCCGCCTGCCGGGGCGGATCGGCTGGGAGCTGCGCCTGGTGGTGCAGGGAGGCCTGCGGATCCTGGAGGCGATCGAGCGCGCCGACTACGATGTATTCCGGCGCCGGCCGCAGCTCAGGCGGCTCGACTGGCCGGTGCTGCTGTGGCGCGCGGCCAGGATGTGAACGAGGAGGTATCTGGGCAGGCGCCGGATCGGATAAGATAGCGGACCTGAAATTCGCGAACCTCGCTGACGCACCAGCCTTTTTTATATGTCTCCCGACGAATACTGCCAACAAAAGACCGTCCAAAGCGGCTCCAGCTTCTACTACAGCTTCCTGTTCCTGCCGCCCGAAAGGCGCCGCGCGATCACGGCGCTGTACGCCTTCTGCCGGGAGGTCGACGACACCGTCGACGAGACCAGCGACCAGTCGGTGGCGCGCATCAAGCTGGCCTGGTGGCGCACCGAAGTCGCGAAGATGGTTCAGGGCGCGCCCACGCACCCGGTGACCCAGGCGCTGCAGCCGCACCTGGCCGCCTATAACCTGCAGGAACAGCACCTGCAGGCCATCATCGACGGCATGGAGATGGACCTCGACCAGTCGCGCTATCTCGATTACGCCGGCCTGCGCAAGTACTGCTGGCACGTGGCCGGCGTGGTCGGCATCCTGTCGGCCAGCATCTTCGGCGTCACCAATCCGCAGACCCTGCAGTATGCGGAGAAGCTGGGCCTGGCGTTCCAGCTCACGAACATCATCCGCGACGTCGGCGACGACGCGCGCAAGGGCCGCATCTACCTGCCCGTCAACGAGCTCCAGCAGTTCAACGTGACCGCGGCCGACATCCTGAATTTCCGCCACAGCGACAAGTTCGAGGCGCTGATGAAGTTCCAGACCGCCCGTGCACATGCCGTCTACGAGGAAGCTTTTGCCCTGCTGCCGAAGGAAGACCGGCGCGCCCAGCGTCCCGGCCTGATGATGGCGGCGATCTACCGCACCGTGCTCGACGAGATCGAGCGCGACGACTTCAAGGTCCTGAACCAGCGCATTTCCCTCACGCCGCTGCGCAAGCTGTGGCTGGCGTGGAAAACCTATGTCCGCAACTAGGCAGCCCTCCGGCCCTGCGCAGGTCGCGGTCGTCGGCGGCGGCTGGGCCGGCTGCGCGGCGGCGGTCGAACTCGCGGCACGGGGCGCCCGGGTCACGCTGTTCGAAGCGGCGCGCAGCCTCGGCGGCCGCGCCCGCGCGGTCCAGGCCAAAGAGGCCATGCTCGACAACGGCCAGCACATCCTGCTCGGCGCCTACAATGAAACGCTGGACCTGCTGCGCCGCGTCGGCGTGCGCGAACGGGACGCCATGCTGCGCCTGCCGCTGCAGATGCGCTATCCGCCGGACAGCGGCCTGATGGACTTCGCGGCCCCGCGCCTGCCGGCGCCGCTGCACATGCTGCTCGCCCTGCTGCGCGCACGCGGCCTCGATCGCGACGACAAGCTGGCCCTGGCCCGCTTCACGACCAGCGCGCGCTGGATGCAGTGGGGCCTGGACACCGACTGCAGCGTGGCCGAGCTGCTGGAACGCTTCGGCCAGACCCCGCGCCTGATCCGCCAGATGTGGCGCCCGCTGTGCCTGGCGGCCCTGAACACGCCGGTCGAGCGGGCATCGAGCCAGGTCTTCCTGGCGGTGCTGCGCGACAGCCTGGGCGCGAAACGCAAGGCTTCCGACATGCTGCTGCCGCGCGTCGACCTCGATGCCCTGTTCCCGCAGGGCGCCCGGCGCTTCGTCGAGGAACGCGGCGGCCGGGTGCTGTGCGGCATGCGCGCCGATGCGCTCGAGCGCCTGGAGGCGGGCTGGCGCGTGCGCGCGGGCGGGCAAGCCGGCGAGTTCGATGCCGTGGTGCTGGCCACGCCCGCCTGGCAAAGCGCGGCCCTGCTGCGGCCGCTGGACGGCATGGCCGCGCTGGCCGGGCAGCTCGACGGTTTCGACTACGAGCCGATTTCGACGGTCTACCTGCAATACGAGCCCGGCCTGCGCCTGCCGCTGCCCTTCTGCGCCCTGCTCGACGATCCGGCGCATGGCGCCTGGGGCCAATTCGTGTTCGACCGCGGGCAGCTCGATCACGATCAGGCGAATAACAGCCAGGACGGCCTGCTGGCCGTGGTGGTCAGCGCCGCCTCCGGCGCGGCGGAACTCGGCCAGGATGCGCTGGCGGAGGGCGTCGCGGGCCAGCTGGCGGCCGCTTTCCGGCAGCCGGGCCTGGCCGCGCCGCGCTGGAGCCGCGTATTCACGGAAAAACGCGCCACCTTCGCCTGCACGCCGGCCCTGGCGCGCCCGGGCAACGACAGCGGCCAGCCGGGCCTGGTCCTGGCCGGCGACTACACCGCCAGCGACTATCCGGCGACGCTCGAGACCGCGGTGCGCAGCGGCCGGGCAGCGGCCCGCCTGGCGCTCGGCGGCAAAGCGGGAGGGAAGCCGTGAGGGCGGCCATCCCGCCCTGGCGCAGCCTGCCCCGCGAATTCTGCAGCCTGTCGCACGCGGATGGCGGCACGCGGCCCGGATCGGTAGAGTGGCAGCATCGAAACAAGTGTTATCGGATTTGCACATGAACATCGACCTCGGCCTGCGCACCCTGCTCCTGCTCGCCCTCGTCGCCGCGGCGACGGCCGTCCTGGTCCAGCCCGGCCTCGGCGGCGCGGGCGATGCGGCCGCCCACGCGATGCTGATGGTGGCGCGGAACTGAGCCGGAGCACGCGATGGACAAACTGGAATACCTCGAACTGCTGAAGCGCGCGATGCTGGGCCTGCCGCCCGAGCTGCAGGCCAGGACGCTCGGCTATTACGAGCAGCGCTTCGTCGACGGCGTCAATACCGGTCGCAGCGAGCAGGACGTGGCACGCGAACTCGACGATCCGGCGAAGATCGCGATGACGCTGCGCGCCAGCAGCCATCGTGCGCAAGCCGGCGCGCAAACCGGGGCGCAAACCGGCGCCCAGCCGGCGGCGGCGGCCGGTCCGCAGTTCGCCATGCCCGCGAAGTCCAACCCGGCCGGGGTGCTGCGGGTGCTGGTGTCCGGCGCCGGGCTGGCGATCTTCAACCTCTTCATGATCGTGCCGGCGCTGGTGTATTCGGCCCTGCTGTTCGCGCTGTACGTCTGCGCCCTCGCCTTCTACCTGGGCGGCATCGCGATCACGGCGAGCGGCCTGGCCGGCAACAGCGACCTGCTGCTGGACCTGCCGGCCCGCTACGTGCAGATCGATGACGACGCCGACGCCAGGAGCCAGCTGCGGGTCCGGATCGACGACACCGGCATCCACGTGCACGAGGAACGCGCAGACGCCAACCCGGACACCGGCGACGATGAAGCGGGACCGCGGGAATCGCGCCTGCGCCACGGCGCCGAAGTCGTTGCCGGCAACAGCCTGCGCATCACCACCGACATGGACGCCGACTCGCGCACCACCCAGACCCTGTTCGGCTTCGGCATCGTGCTGGGCGGGATCGCGCTGTTCCTGCTGTCGCTGGTGGTGACGCGCTACACGGCGGTCGGCATCCGGCGCTACGTCCAGATGAATTTCTCCCTGCTCAAGGGTCATTGAGGAAGCCATGCGCGCATTGATGAAAGTCGGATTCGGCCTGCTGGCGCTGGCGCTGCTGCTGATCGGCGCCTCCTGGAGCATGCTTCGCGCCCAGGGAACGAGCGGGGCCGCCAGTCCGGGCAGCCGCCTGGTCGCGACCGAAAAACGCACGCTCGGCGCCAGCATCCGCGAAGTCGACGTGAGCGGCCCGATCAACCTCAACCTGCGCCAGGGCACCTCGGCGGCGCTCGAGGTTCGCGGCGAACAGCGGCTGCTGGCCAACGTCGACACCGCCGTCGACGGCGGCACCCTGCACATCGGCCCGCGCGGCATCCTGCTGCGGCACCGCCAGCCCATCGAAGTCACCCTGGTGCTCCCCAGCCTGGAGCAGTTGAACATCAGCGGCACCGGCCAGCACACGGTCAGCGGCTTTTCGGGCGAGCGCATCGTGCTGGCCGTGGACGGCTCCGCCGGCCTGCGTTTCAATGGGCGCTACCGCGAGATCGAAGCCGGCCTGCACGGCAGCGGCGAGGCCGACATCACCGGCGGCAATGCCGAGCGCGTGCTGGCCGACGTCAAGGGCACCGGCCACATGACCCTGGTCGGCGGCGCGCGCGAACTGCACGCCGAGATCGCCGGCGCCGGCGAACTGGATGCGCGCCACCTGCGCGCCGGCGACGTGCAGCTGAGCCACCACGGCTCGGGCTCCAGCGCGGTCTACGCCAGCAAGCACGTGAACGTCGAGATGACGGGCAGCGGCGACGTCACCGTGTACGGCAATCCGAACCAGCGCGAGATCAGCCGCAACGGCAGCGGCAGCGTGCGCTTCGAAGACTGAACGGGCGCCGGCTCAGGCCCTGGCGCGCAGCCAGTCCAGCGCTCCCTGCCCGGCCGCGCGGCCGCTGCCGAAGCAGGCGGTCAGCAGATAGCCGCCGGTCGGCGCCTCCCAGTCCACCATCTCGCCGGCCACGAACACGCCCGGGAGCGCGCGCAGCATGCCGGCCGGGCCGTCCAGCGCCTCGAAGCGCACTCCGCCGCCGCTGGAAATCGCCTCGTCGATCGGACGGGGGCGCAGCAGCGTCACCGGCAGGGCCTTGATGGCGCGCGCCAGCCGCTCCGGGTCCGCATAGTCTTCCTTGCCCAGCGCTTCGTGCAGCAGCCCGGATTTCACCCCCTTGATCCCGAGACGGCTCTGCAGGTGGCTCGACATCGAACGGGTGCCGCGCGGGTGCGCCACCTCGTCCAGCACGCGCGCCGCGTCGTGGTCCGGCAGCAGGTCGATCCAGACCGTGGCCTGGCCGTCGCGCAGGATGCGGTCGCGGATCTGGCTGGACAAGGCATACACCAGGCTGCCCTCGATGCCGCTTTCGGTGACCACGAACTGGCCCTTGCGGTAATGGCGCCGGCCCTCCACGTCTTCCACGGCCAGCGCCACGGTGGTGAGCGGCGCGCCGGCGTGGCGGCTGCTGAAATGCGCGCTCCAGGCGGCGTCGAAGCCGCAGTTCATCGGCACCAGCGGCGCCACCTCGACGCCCTGCCGGCCCAGCAGCGGCGCCCAGGCCCCGTCCGAACCGAGGCGCGCCCAGCTCGCGCCGCCCAGCGCCAGCACCACCGCATCGGCGGTTTCGAGGCGCTCGCCGTCCGGTCCCGCGAACAGCAGCGCGCCGTCGCGCCAGCCCAGCCAGCGCTGGCGCATGTGGAAGCGCACGCCGGCTTCGCGCAGGCGGTGCAGCCAGGCGCGCAGCAGCGGCGCCGCCTTCATGTCGGTCGGAAACACCCGGCCCGAGCTGCCGACGAAGGTGTCGATGCCCAGCCCGTGGATCCATTCGCGCACCTGCTGCTGCGTGAAGCCGTCCAGCCAGCGCGCGACGGCCGCGCGGCGCTTGCCGTAGCGGCCCGCGAAGGCGTCCAGGTCTTCCGAATGGGTGATGTTCATGCCGCCCTTGCCGGCCAGGAGGAATTTGCGGCCGACGGAAGGCATGGCGTCGTACAGGTCGACCTGCGCGCCGCCGGCGGACAGGACTTCGGCCGCCATCAGGCCGGCGGGGCCGCCGCCGATCACGATCGCGCGGCGCGGGGATTCAAGGTGGGCACTCATGGGCCGGCATTGTAGTCGATACGGGACCGCAAAAATACATGTAAAGGGTGCTTGACATCGGGTTTTCCGAGGCCTAGGATGTCAAGCATGCTTTACATGTCAAGTACACTTTACATCCAGGGAGAAACCGAAATGCATGAGAAGCGAGTCGCACGCGCCTACTTCGTCGAACTGATGACGGCGCTCCTGGTTTACACGGTCTTACTGTTCGCCGCCATCCGCTACGGCCGTCCGATGGCCGACGGCTGGCTGCGCACCCTGGTGCTGGTCACGCCGATGATCGGCTTCGGCCTGATGATCCGGACCATCGCCCGCCACCTGGCCCGCATCGACGAGTACCAGCGCATCCGCCTGCTGGAGAACATCGCGGTCTCGGCCGCCATTACCCTGGCCGCCACCTTCACCTACGGCTTCATGGAAACCGCCGGCTTCGAAAAGCTGTCGATGTTCTCGGTGTGGATCATGATGGGCGCCAGCATGGGCGCCGTCTCCCTGGTCCGCAAATGGACCGAGCGATGAAGAACCTGATCCGCGACCTGCGCGGCGCCCGCGGCTGGAGCCAGGCCCACCTGGCCGATCTGCTGAGCGTCTCGCGCCAGACCGTGATCGCCATCGAGACCGGCAAGTACGATCCCAGCCTCCCTTTGGCCTTCACGATTTCGAAACTCTTCGCCCAACCGATCGAAGCCATCTTCTTCCCCGACCAGGAGCCAGCATGAAACTCTTCACCTGCAAGAAACCGTTCGCGTTCTTCCCCGTCGCCGTCGGCATCCTCGTCGCGATGCTCTCCGCGCATCACGGCCACGCAGCCGAGACCACGGCGCCGCAGCCGAACCGCTTCGCCGCCAGCATCGCGCCGGCCGAGCGCTTCGAGGTCGACGGCGTGCTGGTCGAGCGGCATGGAACGACGGGCAGCCGCGCCCGCCCGCTGATCCTGATCCCCGGCCTGGCCAGCGGCGGCTGGGTGTGGCAGGAAACGGTGCGCGCCTTCAGCCCCGATCGCGCGGTCTATGTGCTGACCCTGCCGGGCTTCGACGGCCGCCCGCCGGCGCCCGCCAATGCCTTCGCCGCCGCCCGCGCCGCGGTCGAGAAACTGATCGCGCAGCGCCGCCTCGAGAAGCCGGTGCTTGTCGGCCACAGCCTGGGCGCGACCATGGCGCTCGCGGTGGCCGAGGACCAGCCGCAGAGCATCGGCGGCGTGGTCGCGATCGACGGCCTGCCGGTCATGCCCGGCCTCGACGCCATGCCGCCCGCCGAGCGCAGCCGCTATGCCCAGGGCATGAAGACCCGCCTGGCCGGCCTCCGGCCCGAGATGTTCGCCGCGCAGCAGCAGGCCTACATGCGCACCATCGGCGTGCTCGACATGGGCAAGGCCGACGAGGTCGCCCGGCTGACCGGGCGCAGCGACCCGGCATCCACCGGCCAGTACGCGGCCGACGCGCTGGAACTCGACCTGCGTCCCGGCCTGAAGGACATCCAGGCGCCGGTGCTGGTGATCTCGCCCTTCTTCGACGCCGACGGCGCCCAGCAGGGACTGACGGCCGCCGGCAAGGCCGACTACTACCGCGCGCTGATGCAGGGCACGCCGAAGCTCGAAGTGGCGACGGTCGCGCCGGCGCGCCACTTCGCCATGATCGACCAGCCGCAGCAGGTCAACGAGGCGATCCGCAAGTACCTGGCGCCGCTGTAAACCAGCCGAGTGGCTCAGTCGATCATCGGGATCGTGCCGGGGGCCTTCACCTCGCGCATCACGAACGAGGTGTAGACCTCCTTCACGCTCGGCAGCGCATTGATGCGGGTCTCGGCAAAGATGCCGTAGGCCTGCAGGTCTTCCGCCACCGCCATCAGCTGGTAATCGTAGCGCCCCGAGATCCGGTGGCAGGACAGCACCTGCGGGATCGCCTGGGCCGCGCGCTCGAACAGCTGCAGGTGGCGGGTGTCCTTCTTGTCCAGCGAAATGTGGACGAAGGCCGTCACCTGGTAGCCCAGCTTGGCCGGATCCAGGCGCGCCTGGTAGGCCCGGATCACCCCCTCCTCTTCCAGCCGCTTCACGCGCCGCCAGCACGGCGAGGTCGTCAGCGACACGCGCTCGGCCAGTTCGGCGCTCGACAGCCGCGCATTTCCCTGCAGCTCTTCCAGAATCCGACGGTCCACCCGGTCCAGTTGGGGCATGTTCATTGCAAAAAGCATCCTTCCGCGAAACGTCCCTTGCACGGAATGGCAAAGAACCGGGGCAACTATAGCAAATCTTGCCTATTTGTAACCCATATAATTTTATGTCGACCACATAAATACAACGCGCAGCATCCCAAGCAAAGGAGCCGTACCCGTATGATCCGTTCCACCCTGCGTCTCAAGCCCTCCGTCCTCCTGATCGGCGCCGCCCTCGCGCCCGCCTTCTGGAGCCCCGTCCACGCCCAGGAACAGGCAGCCGACGCCAGCAAGAACCGCGTCGTCGTCACCGGCTCCTCCATCAAGCGCATCGAAGGCGAGACCGCGCTGCCGGTGCAGGTGCTCAAACGCGCCGAAATCGAGCGCATCGGCGCCTCTTCGACCGAGGAGCTGGTCAAGCAACTCAGTTCCCTGAGCAGCGCCGGCAGCTCGACCACGGTGGCGAACGCCTCGGGCTATGGCGGCGGCAACATCGCCACCGTCTCGCTGCGCGGCCTGGGCGGCGCACGCACGCTGGTGCTGGTGAACGGCCGCCGCATGGCGGTGTATGGCGGCGGCTCGGCCGGTGCGGCCGGCTCCTCGGTGGACATCAACAGCATTCCGCTGGCGGCCATCGAGCGCGTCGAGGTGCTGAAGGACGGCGCCTCGGCGATCTACGGCAGCGATGCGATCGCCGGCGTGGTCAATTTCATCCTGCGCCGCGACTACAAGGGCGTCGAGATCTCCGGCTCCTTCGGCCAGCCGACCAAGGGCAGCTCGGGCAAGGACACCAAGGCCTCGCTGCTCGGCGGGATCGGCGACTTCGCCGCCGACGGCTACAACATCACCGCCGGCCTGAACCTGCAGACGACCGACGCGATCTACGGCTACGAGCGCGCCTTCGCGCGCCGGCTGGACGTGGCCCACTACAACGACTACCTGTCGTCGATCGCCTTCCCGGCCAATGTCTCACTGTACGGCAGCGGCGTGCTGAAGAATCCGATGCTGCCGAACTGCGGTCCGGTCTCGGTGGTGTCGCCCTATGCGCCGACCCGCTGCAGCTTCGACAACAGCCCCTCGGTGTCGCTGCAGCCCGATGCGCGCCGCGCCAGCCTGATGCTGAACGGCCGCAAGCGGCTGTCCGACGATGCCGAAGCCTATTTCGAGGGCAGCCTGACGCACAACGAATTCGTCTCGCAGACCCAGGCCGTGCCGATGGCGTACAACGCGATCACCACCGCCACCAATCCCTACGTTCCGCAGTTCAAGGCGCTGATGGCGCAATACCCCGGGGTCGCCAAGTACAACTACGGCATCGGCGGTTTCGTGCTGGTGCCAAGCAGCCCGTATTATCCGAAGGACTTCGCGGCCGCCAACGGCCTCACCGGCCTGCCTCTCCTGCTGAACTACCGCGACGTCGCCAACGGCGTGCGCAACACCGAGGACATCGCCGAGAACGCGCGCTTCCTGGTGGGCGCCCGCGGGACCGTGGCCGGCTGGGATGTCGATTCGGCCTTCCTGTTCAGCCAGAGCAAGGTCAAGGAAAACCTTCTGAGCGGATACGCCCAGTACTCGAAAGTGCTGCCGATCTTGAACAGCGGGGTGATCAACCCCTTCGGCGACACCCAGGATGCGGCGGCGATCGACGCGGTGCGCGGCGCCGAGTTCCGCGGCACCAGCTACGCCACCAAGACCTCGGCCACCTCGGTCGACGCCAAGGCCTCGCGCGAACTGTTGCAGCTGCCGGCCGGCATGCTGGCGGTGGCGGTGGGCGCCGAGCTGCGCCGCGAGAAGTTCGAGTACAACCCCTCGGTGGCGATCCAGACCGGCGACATCGCGGGCCTGGGCGGCAACGCCTTCCCGGTGGCCGGCCAGCGCAATGTCGGCTCGGCCTATGCGGAAGCCAGCATCCCGATCGTCAAGACGCTGGACGGCGACGTCGCCGTGCGCTACGACCACTACCAGGGCGTCGGCTCCACCGTCAATCCGAAGGCCTCGCTGCGCTGGCAGCCGAGCAGCGCCTGGCTGGTGCGCGCGGCGGCCGGCACCGGCTTCCGCGCCCCTTCGCTGACCGACCTGTACACGCCGCAGGCCACCAGCGTCACCGCCAACGGCACCCGCGACCCGATCCGCTGCCCGGACATCAAGACCGGCGCGCCGAACGACTGCAATTTCCAGTTCACCACCGTCACCGGCGGCAACCCGAACCTGAAGCCCGAGAAATCGGTCTCCTACACGGCCGGCATCATGTTCGAGCCGACCCGCGACCTGTCCTTGAGCCTGGACGCATTCACCTTGCAGCTGAAGGATGCGATCGTGCCCGGCGGCGTGCCGTCGACCTACTTCCTGGCCAATGCCCAGCGCGCCACGCAATACGCCCAGTACATCCTGCGCGGCGCCCCGGACGGCAATGCCAGCGGTGTCGGCCCGATTACCGGCATCCTGCAGACCGCGGCCAACCTGTTCCGCACCAAGGTGGCGGGCGTCGACATCGACGGCCGCTACACATTGCGCCTGGACGCCGCCAACCGCGTCAACTTCCGCATCTCCGGCACCTATCTGGGCAAGTACGACGTGCAGCAACCAGACCTGAGCTACACCAGCTCGCTGGACCAGGCCCAGAACGCGGCCGGCGGCGTGGTACTGCGCTGGAAGCACAACGCGAGCGCCACCTGGCTCACCGGGGCTTTCGAGACCACGCTGTCGCAGAACTACCAGAAGGGTTATACCGACGCCGCCGCCAACCGCGCGCCGGCCGGCACGCCCGTGCGCAAGGTCGTCCCTTACCAGACCTACGACCTACAGCTCGGCTACAACGGCTTCAAGTCGACCCGCCTGGCGCTGGGCGTGAAGAACCTGTTCGACCGCGACCCGCCGTACACCAACCTGACCTCGAACTTCCTGGGCGGGTATGACGTCAGCTACGCCGACCCGCGCGGCCGCTACGTCTACGCAAGCGCGACTTACAGCTGGAAGTGATATATGCTCTCCGGCGCGGCCAGATGGCGGCCGCGCCGTTTTTGTTTTCTCAAGGAGTTTTATGCCTCGTCTGACCAAGCTCTCCGTGGCGATGCTGCTCGCAGCCGCCGCATATGTACAAACTGCGGCGCAAGCCGCCGACAGTGTGGCCGACCGTCCGCTGCCGTCCCGCCAGGCCGAGATCGACGCCATCGTCAAGGAGATCTCGCCCCAGCGCATCCAGGCCTACGTCAATAAACTGGTGAGCTTCGGCACCCGCCACACGATGTCGGACACCAGCTCCGACACGCGCGGCATCGGCGCCGCGCGGCGCTGGATCAAGTCCGAGATGGAGCGCTGCGGCGCCGGCCGCCTCGAGGTCCGCTTCGACGGCCATATGCACCCGGTCGACGGCCGCATCGACCGCCCGACCGAGATCGTCAACGTGGTCGCGACCCTGCCGGGCACGCAGGCGGCCTCGAAGGACCGCCTGTACGTGGTCAGCGGCCATTACGATTCGCGCGTCACCGACGTGATGAACGCCACCGCCGACGCGCCCGGCGCCAACGACGACGCCTCCGGCACCGCGGCGGTGATCGAGCTGGCCTGCGTGATGGCGAAGCACAAGTTCGACGCGACCCTGGTCTTCATGACCGTGGCCGCCGAGGAGCAGGGCCTGTACGGCTCGGGCGACTTCGCCAGGAAGGCCAAGGCGAACAAGCTGAATATCGCGGGCATGCTGAACAACGACATCATCGGCAGCTCGCACGATGAACACGGCAAGCTGGACAACTCCCACGTGCGCCTGTTCGCCGAAGGCGTGCCGCCGCTGAAGGAAGCTCCGTCGCCCGAGCTGCGCACCCTGCTGGTCACCGGCGGCGAGAACGATTCGATCACCCGCCAGCTGGCCCGCCACGTGAAGGAAACCGGCGAGCGCTACGTGCCCGGCTTCAAGGTCGACATCATCTACCGGCGCGACCGCTACCTGCGCGGCGGCGACCACAGCCCCTTCCTGGACGCCGGCTACGCGGCCGTGCGCTTCACCGAACCGAACGAGGACTTCAAGCACCAGCACCAGGACCTGCGCACCGAGAACGGCGTGAAGATCGGCGACTATCCGGAGTTCGTCGACCCCGCCTATGTCGCCCAGGTGGCGCGCGTGAACGCCGCCTCGCTGGCCTCGCTGGCGCTGGCCCCGGCCGCGCCGCAGGAGGTCAAGGTCAGGACCGCCGCCCTCGACAACGGCACCGACCTGGTGTGGAAGGCGAATGCCGAACCCGACCTGGCCGGCTACCGCATCGTCTGGCGCGAAACGACCTCGCCGCTGTGGCAGGGTTCGCGCTTCGTCGGCAACGTGACCAGCGCGCGCATCGACATGTCCAAGGATAACGTCCTGTACGGCGTGCAGGCGGTGGACAAGGACGGCAACGTCAGTCCGGCGACTTATCCGCTGCCGATGCGCTGAGCGTTTCCTGGCAGGACAAAACCTACGCCGCGGCGCAGCATGCCGCGGCGTTTTCTTTTTGCGGCGCCCTCTTTACGCGCTCTACAGCGCCAGCTCAACGAATCCTGCAAACACATGGGTAATACTCGTGCCGCATCGTACTTTTTTACTATGCGGTGCAGCATTTTTTATTTACCAGGCACACAACAATTTTCTTGACTTACGTGCTGCTGAGCATATTCTTATACGCACAACAATATAAAACGACGTAGTCCGGTAGTCCGTTTCACATTCTTGGAGGATGTAAATGTCGGCAATGACGCGTAGGACATTGCTGGGCGCGATCGCGACCAGCCCGCTCTGGCTTCAGGCAGCATGGGCCCAGCCCACGAATCTCAAGATCTCCCATCAATTCCCTGGCGGCAGCGTTGCAGAAGGCGATTTCCGCGACCGCCTGTGCCGCATGTTCGCCTCCGAGACCGAACGCCGCACCAAAGGACGCGTCAAGTTCTCGATCTATCCGCATTCCACGCTCATGAAGAGCGAGGCGCAGATTCCGGCCCTGGCCAAGGGCCAGCTCGACATGTCGCTGGTGCCGCTCACCTATGCCGGCGCCACCCTGCCGGAAGTGAACATCGGCCTGCTGCCGGGCCTGGTCACCTCTTACGAGCAGGGTTACTCCTGGAAGGACGCCGAGATCGGCCAGGAATTCAAGCGCATGCTGGCCGACCGCGGCATCGTGATCCTGAGCTGGATCTGGCAGGCCGGCGGGGTCGCCTCGCGCGGCAAGCCGATCGTCGATCCGGAGGACGCGGCCGGCCTGAAGGTGCGCGGCGGCTCGCACGAGATGGACATGCTCCTGCGTGAAGCGGGCGCCAACGTGGTCGACATGCCCTCGAACGAGATCCGCGGCGCGCTGGAGAAAGGCACGCTGGATGCGGCCATGACCTCCTCCTCCTCGCTGATTTCCTTCCGCCTGGATGAAGTCTCGAAATACGTGACCACTGCACGCGGCGGCGCCTACTGGTTCATGCTGGAGCCGCTGCTGATCTCGAAGACCGCCTTCGACCGCCTGCCGCGCGACCAGCAGGCGACCCTGCTGGCGGTCGGCGCCGAACTCGAAGCCTTCGCGCGCAGGTCGGCGCAGATGGACGACGCGGCGGTGGCGGCCCTGTTCCAGGGCAAGGGCGGCCGCTCGGTCGACCTCACCAGCGATTCCCTGCGCAAGTGGCAGGACGTGGCGCGCGCCACGGCGTGGAAGGATTACGGGTCGCGTAACGAAAATTGCGCGAAGCTGCTGGCGCTGGCGGAGAAAACACTCGCCTGAATGCAGGGTGGGCACAGGAAGCCCACCCTGCCTCAGCCCCCCGTCACCGGCGGAAAGAACGCCACTTCCCCACCCTCGCGGATCGCCGTCTCCGGCTCGCACATCACATGATTGAAGGCCATGCGCAGCGCGCGCTCGCGGCCGAGGGCTTCCGCCCAGGCGCCGCCGCGGGCGATCAGGAAGCCGCGCACCGCGCCGACCGTCGTCACGCCTTCGGGCAGAGAAACCGTCTCGCCGGCCGTGCCGACCGCTTCACGCACGCTGGCAAAGAATCGCAGATTGATATTCATGTGAATCCGTAAAACTCAATGCTGTAAAAATGCGAACGGAATGAAGCGCACCGTATCGCCGCGTGCAATCGCCTGGCCCGGCGGGCAGTCGATCAGGCCGTCGGCCCACACGGTCGAGGTCAGCACGCCCGAGCCCTGGTTCGGGAACAGTTCGAGGCCGCCCTGCTCGTTGATGCGGGCGCGCAGGAATTCGTTGCGGCGGTCCGCCTTCGGCCAGTCGAAATCGGCGCGCATGGGGATGGCGCGCGGATGCACGTCGCCGCTCACGCCCTGCAGGCGCAGCAGGAAAGGCCGCACGAACAGCAGGAAGGTCACGAAGCTCGACACCGGATTGCCGGGCAGGCCGAGGAAGTAAGCAGCGCCAGTGGCGCTGCTTACGCAATCCTGTCCGCTAGCTCCGTTTGCAGCCCGTCGCACCTCGCCGAAGGCCAGCGGCTTGCCCGGCTTGACGGCGATCTGCCACATGTTCAGCCGCCCTTCCGCCTCCACCGCCGGCTTGATATGGTCTTCCTCGCCGACCGAGACGCCGCCCGAGGTGATGATCAGGTCGTGCCCCGCCGCCGCCGCGCGCAGGGTGTCGCGGGTGGCCTGCAGCGAATCCGGCACGATGCCGTAGTCGGTGAACTCGCAGCCCAGGTTCTCCAGCAGCCCGCGCAGCAGGAAGCGGTTCGAGTTGTAGATCGCGCCGGGCTTGAGCGGCTCGCCCGGCATCGCCAGTTCGTCGCCGGTGAAGAACACGGCCACGCGCAGGCGTCGGCGCACCGGCAGCTGCGCCAGGCCGACGGATGCGGCCAGTCCCAGCTCCTGGCTGCGCAGGCGGGTGCCGGCCGGCAGGATGACGGCGCCGGCGCGCACGTCCTCGCCCGCGCGGCGGATCCATTCGCCCGGCTGCGGCGCGTGCTTCACGGTGACGACGTCGCCATCCAGCTCGCACTGCTCCTGCATCACCACCGCATCCGCGCCTTCCGGGATCAGGGCGCCGGTGAAGATGCGCGCGGCGGTGCCGGGCGCGAGAAAGGTGCCGACGCTGCCGGCCGGGATCCGCTGCGTCACCTTCAGGCTGGCCGCGCCGCCGGCGCAGTCGGCCGCGCGCACCGCGTAGCCGTCCATCTGGGTGTTGTCGGCGCCCGGCACGTCCAGCTTCGATGCCTGGTCCCCGGCCAGCACGCGGCCGTTGGCGTCCAGCGTGTCCACCAGCTCGACCTCGGCCACCGGACGGGCGGCCGCCAGCAGGAAGTCGAGGGCTTCGCGCACGGGCATCAATGGCTTGCGCAGCGGCGCGGCGTTCGGAGCACTCATTTTCCGAGTCCCGTGTGCTCGGCGATGTAGGCCTTCATCTGCGCCACATCCGGCTTCATGACGACGAAGCGCTGCGGCAGCGCCTCGATGTTCTCGAAGCCCGCCGGACGCGCGGCATCGCTGCCGAGGGCTTCCAGGATGGTCTCGTTGAACTTGGCCGCCAGCGCCGTCTCCAGCACGATCATCGGCACGCCCGGCTCGAGGTGCTCGCGCGCGACCTTGATGCCGTCGGCGGTGTGGGTGTCGATGGTGATGCCGTAGTCGTCGAAGACTTCACGGATGGTCGCCAGGCGGTCTTCATGGTTCGAGCTGCCGGACTGGAAGCCGTACTGGCCGACGAGCTTGAACTCGTCGCCGTCGCTGCCCGCGCCGCCGGACAGGTCGAAGCCGCCGTGCGTGTCGACCTTGCGGAACAGCGCATGCGTGCGTTCGGCGTCGCGGCCCACCAGTTCGTAGACGAAGCGTTCGAAGTTCGAGGCCTTCGAGATGTCCATCGACGGGCTGCTGGTGTGGAAGGTCTCGGACGGCTTGCGCACGCGGTAGACGCCGGTGCGGAAGAACTCGTCCAGCACATTGTTCTCGTTGGTCGCCACCACCAGCTTCGCGATCGGCAGGCCCATCATGCGGGCGATGTGGCCGGCGCAGATATTGCCGAAGTTCCCGGACGGGACCGTGAACGAGACCTTCTGCCCGTTCGAGCTGGTCGCCTTCAGGTAGCCGCGGAAGTAGTAGACCACCTGCGCGACGACGCGCGCCCAGTTGATCGAGTTGACCGTGCCGATCTTGTGGCGGGCCTTGAATTCGAGGTCGTTCGACACCGCCTTGACCATGTCCTGGGCATCGTCGAACACGCCTTCGATGGCGATGTTGAAGATGTTCGGGTCCTGCAGGCTGAACATCTGCGCGGTCTGGAAGGCGCTCATCTTCTTGTGCGGCGACAGCATGAAGACGCGGACGCCACGCTTGCCGCGCATCGCATACTCGGCCGCGCTGCCGGTGTCGCCGGAGGTGGCGCCGAAGATGTTCAGCTCGTCGCTGTTCTTCGCCAGCGCGTATTCGAACAGGTTCCCGAGCAGCTGCATCGCCATGTCCTTGAAGGCCAGGGTCGGGCCGTTCGACAGGCCCTGCAGGATCAGGGTCTTGTCCGCGCCCTGCTCCAGCACGCGCAGCGGCGTGATCTCGGCGGCGGATTCGTCGGCGCGGGCGTTGCGGTAGACCTCGGCCGTGTAGGTCCTGGCGGTCAGGGCCTTCAGGTCGGCTTCCGGGATGTCCGTCGCAAACTTGCGCAGGATCTCGAAGGCCAGCTCGGCATAGGAGAGCGAGCGCCAGGCGTCGAGCTCGGCGCCGGTCACCTGCGGGTACTGTTCGGGCAGGTACAGCCCACCGTCCGGCGCGAGGCCGCCCAGCAGGATGTCGGAAAATCGTTGGGGATTGCGGGAAGCGGACGCGCTGGTCGCGCGGGTGGAGACATAGTGCATACGGTGAGCAGGATCGAAAGTTGGCAGGCGTTGACTATTTATTATAGTGCGCCTGCCGGAAACTTGCCCCTTTTGCCGAATTTTGTATGGCCACCGCGTTGTCAGCAGGCCGCGTGGTTGACCGTCACCACGTGGATCGCCAGGCCGCCGAGCGAGGTTTCCTTGTACTTGGCCTGCATGTCGTAGCCGGTCTGGCGCATGGTTTCGATGACTTCGTCGAGGCTGACGAAGTGGGTGCCGTCGCCCTTCAGCGCCAGCGAGGTCGCGGTGATGGCCTTGATCGCGCCCATGCCGTTGCGCTCGATGCAGGGGATCTGCACCAGGCCGCCGATCGGGTCGCAGGTCATGCCCAGGTGGTGCTCGATGCCGATCTCCGCCGCGTTCTCGATCTGCTCGTTGCTGCCGCCGAGGGCCGCCACCAGCCCTGCCGCCGCCATCGCGCAGGCCACGCCGACTTCGCCCTGGCAGCCGATCTCGGCGCCCGAGATCGACGCGTTCTTCTTGCACAGCATGCCGATCGCGGCGGAGGTCAACAGGAATTCGCGGATGCCGCGCTGCGCATTGGTCGGGCGGCAGTCCTCGGCGTAGTAGCGCAGCACCGCGGGAATGATGCCGGCCGCGCCATTCGTCGGCGCGGTGACGACCCGGCCGCCGGCCGCGTTCTCTTCGTTGACCGCCATCGCATACAGGCTGACCTGGTTCACGGCGTCGTGCGGCAGGTGGTTGGTGGCGCAGCGCGCCTCCTGCTCCTGGCGCCACAGCTTGGCCGCGCGGCGCTTGACGTTCAGGCCGCCCGGCAGCTGGCCCTCGGTGACCATGCCATGCGCGATACAGTCGCGCATCACCTGCCAGATCCGGTCCAGGCCCGCGTCCAGCTCCTGCTCGCTCATGCGCGCCAGCTCGTTCGCGCGCAGCATCGCGGGGATGCTCATGCCGTCGCGCTTGCCGTGCTCGAGCAGCTCGCGCATGGTATCGAAGGGATACGGGATCGGCGCGGACGCGCTTTCCTTCGGCGCCTGGAGGTTCGCCTGTGACTCTCCGGCCGCGGTGATGAAGCCGCCGCCGATCGAATAATAGACGCGCTCGATGAGGCTGCCGTCGCGCAGCTTGAGCACGAAGCGCATGCCGTTCGGGTGCTCGGGCAGGGTCGACTGCTTGTGCCAGACGAGGTTCGCCTTTTGCGAGAACGGCACCTCCCTGGCGCCGAGCAGCTTCAGCACGCCGTCCAGTTCCGCCTCGGCCAGTTTGTCCTCGACGCTGTCCGGATCGACATCCTGCGGGGTCTCGCCCATCAGGCCGAGGATCACGGCCTTGTCGGTCGCGTGGCCGACGCCGGTCAGGGCCAGCGAGCCATACAGATGGGCTTCGACCCCGGCCACATCCATCAGGCTGCCGGCCTCCTGCACGTAATCCTGCAGGAAGCGCCGCGCGGCGACCATCGGGCCGACCGTATGCGAACTGGAGGGACCGATGCCGATCTTGAATAAGTCAAATACGCTCATGTCCATGAGCTGTCTCCTGAAGAACTTCTTTATTATTTATGGGCTTGGTGGGACAGCGCCAAGTCCGCGGCATCGAAACCTCATTCCCGCGGAAGCGGGAATGGCCGTGGAAATTCAGGCGGTCTGGCCGACGTCGACGTTTTCCAGCATCGAATCGACCATCTCCTCGACCCCGATGCGCGCCTTCCAGCCCCAGTCGGCGCTCGCACGCCCATCGTCGAGGCTCTTCGGCCAGGAATCGGCGATCTGCTGGCGGCTGTCCGGCTTGTAGGCGATCTCGAAGCCCGGCAACCTGGCCTGGATGGCGGCGGCCAGTTCGCGCGGGTTGAAGGAGACGCCGGCCACGTTGTACGAGGAGCGGATCGCGACCGCATCGGTCGGCGCTTCCATCAGCTCGATGGTGGCGCGGATCGCATCCGGCATGTAGATCATCGGCAGCGTGGTTTCCGGGCCCAGGAAGCACTCGTAGGTCTCGCCCTTCAGCGCCGCGTGGAAGATGGCGATCGCGTAGTCGGTGGTGCCGCCGCCCGGAGGCGACTTGAAGCTGATGATGCCCGGGTAGCGGATGCTGCGCACGTCGACGCCGTACTTCGCGTGGTAGTACTCGCACAGGCGCTCGCCGGCCAGCTTGCTGATGCCGTAGATCGAGGTCGGGTCCATCACCGTGTACTGCGGGGTGTTCTCGGCAGGGGTGTTGGGGCCGAAGGCGGCGATCGAGGAAGGCCAGAACACCTTTAGCGGCTTGCCCGCTTCGCCGCGTTCGCGGGCGATCTCGAGGATGTTCAGCAGGCCGTCCATGTTCAGGGACCATGCCTTCAGCGGCGCCTTCTCGCCGGTCGCCGACAGCAGCGCGGCCAGCTGGTAGACCTGGGTGACCCCTTCGTCGGCGATGATGCGGGCCACGGCCTCGCGGTCCATCACGTCCAGGCGGGTGTAGCGCTCGGCGCCGTAGATGTTGTCTGTGCCGATGTCCGAAGCGATGACGTTGGCCGCGCCGTGCTTCTGCGCGAGCGCGCTCACGAGTTCACTGCCGATCTGGCCGTTGGCGCCGATGATGAGGATGCGTTCCATTCTTGAGATCCCGATTGGTTATTCTTGCTCAGTTCTTGATCAGGCCCAGCTCGCGGCCGGCTTGTTCGAAGGCTTTCAGCACGGTGTCGAGCTGTTCGCGGGTGTGCGCCGCCGACAGCTGGACCCGCACGCGCGCCTGGCCCATCGGCACCACCGGGTAGAAGAAGCCCGACAGCAGCACGCCCAGTTCGAACATGCGGGCCGCGAATTTCTGCGCCACCGGCGCGTCGAACAGCATCACCGGCACCACCGGGTGGGTGCCCGGCTTGATGGTGAAGCCGATGCGCTCGATCTCCTTGCGGAAGTAGGCCGTGTTCTCGTGCAGGCGGTCGCGCAGCTCGGTGGACTTGCTGATGCGGTCCAGCACGGCCAGCGAAGCGCCGGCGATCATCGGCGCCAGGCTGTTCGAGAACAGGTAGGGGCGCGACTTCTGGCGCAGGGTCTCGATGACTTCCTTGCGGCCCGAGGTGAAGCCGCCCATCGCGCCGCCCAGGGCCTTGCCCAGGGTGCCGGTGATGATGTCGATCTTGCCCATGACGTTGAAATGCTCGTGGGTGCCGCGGCCGGTCTTGCCCATGAAGCCGGAGGCGTGCGACTCGTCGATCATGGTCAGGGCGCCGTACTTCTCCGCCAGCTCGACGATCCTGTCCAGCTGGGCGATGGTGCCGTCCATCGAGAAGGCGCCGTCGGTGACGATGATCTTGTGGCGCTTGCCCGCTTCGGTCGCCGCGATCAACTGCTTCTCCAGGTCGGCCATGTCGTTGTTGGCGTAGCGGTAGCGCGCGGCCTTGCACAGCCGGATGCCGTCGATGATCGAGGCGTGGTTCAGGGCGTCCGAGATGATCGCGTCGTTCTCGTCGAACAGCGGCTCGAACACGCCGCCGTTGGCGTCGAAAGCGGCGGCGTAGAGGATGGTGTCTTCGGTGCCGAGGAATTCCGACAGCTTCTGCTCCAGCTCCTTGTGCACGGTCTGGGTGCCGCAGATGAAACGCACCGAGGACAGCCCGTAGCCGTATTTTTCCAGCGCGGCTTCGGCCGCCTTCTGGGTTTCCGGATCGCCGGACAGGCCGAGGTAGTTGTTGGCGCACATATTGATCAGCGTGCGGCCGTCCGCGGCGACCACTTCGGCTCCCTGGCGCGACGCGAGCACGCGTTCGGGCTTGAACAGGCCCTCGGTCTGGAGCGTGTCGAGTTTGGCCTGGAGGGCGCTATAGAATGCCTGGTCGCTCATTGTCTTCCTCGTCCTTGTCATTTGTTGGCGGATGTTGTACCGTTTGTCCGTTCGATGTAGTGAACCGAGTTCGCTATCTCGAACAAAAATTCAATATAGTGGATATTACCCGCGACCATCGCAGTTGACAAGTCAGATGAATAAAGTCGTAACAGCCCTCGCCCCCGCCGCCCCCGTCGGCGCCCCGCCCGAAGTCGGCGCCACCCTGCAGCGCCTGCGCCTGGCGCGCGGCCTGACGCTCGAGGACCTGTCGCGCATCGCCGGCGTCTCCAAGTCGATGCTGTCGCAGATCGAGCGCGAGAAGGCGAATCCGACCATCGCCATCACCTGGCGCCTGGCGAATGCGCTGGGCGTGCAGATCGGCGAACTGCTGTCCTCGGAAGTGCGCAGCAGCGACGTGATCCGCGTGGTCGACGCCCACGAGATCCCCACCCTGCCGGGTTCCCACGCCGGCTACTCGCTGCGCATCCTCGGACCCATGGACCTGGCCGGCAAGTACGAATGGTATGAACTGACGCTGGCCCCGGGCGGCGAGCTGGCCTCCCAGCCGCACGACCCGGGCACCAGCGAGCACCTGACCGTGCTGACCGGGGCCCTCGAACTGGAAGTCGGGCCGGAAAAGAAACGCGTCAAGCACGGCGCCACGGCGCGCTATCCGGCGGATGTGGCGCACACGATCAGGAACGTCGGCAAGCTCGAAGCGAAGGCGCTGATGGTGGTGGTGCACCGCTGAGCAAGAGCCGTCAATATCGTCAAATAAATTGTAAAACCGCGTGACAGTTAACCAGTTGCAATATATGATTCCATATAGAAACTAACTGAGACGCAGGGGGCAGCCCAGTGTTTCCCACTGGAGCACCCATGGTCAAAGTCAACGATATCGCCGGCTGGCGCGAACGTATTTTTTCGTCCCTGCTTTCGATGGTGCTCGCGGTCGGCACGCTCGCTACCGTTCCCATCATTCCTTTCCTGATCCACCAAGGCATGTGGCAGGTCGCGCTTGCCGACACGATTGCCCTACTCTGGATCTTTGCGGTCTGGCGCCTCGACCGCCTGTCTTACAATGTGCGCGTGGTGCACTTCCTGGCGGTGGTCTATGCGCTTTCGGTCACGCTGATGCTGTCGATCGGCGCCGCCAGCATGAGCTACCTGCTTGGGCCGCCCGTCATTGCGGCGCTGCTCCTGAGCCTGCGCCCGGCCATGATTGCCGTCGCGCTTGGCGCCGCCTCCTTGATCGGCATGGGCGCCACCGGTCATATTGCCCTCAGCGTACCCGGTTGGCAGGACGAGCCGCTCAAAGCATCCCTGGTCGCGGCCCTCAACTACACGAGTGTCGGCGTCATGCTGACCCTCACCTGCGCCAGATTGATCAAGGGCCTGTCGCTCAGTCTCGCGGACGCGCGCAGCTTCGCCGGCTCGCTCGAGGCCAACCAGGTCACCCTGCACGAATTGAACAGCGAACTGGAACTCACGGCAGCGGCACTATCCCACCTGAACGACATGGTGCTGATTGCCCAGGCGGTGGAAGGCCAGGATGTGAGCCAGCCGATCACCTTCGTCAACGACGCCTTCCTGCGCCGCACAGGCTATGTGCCCGGCGAAATCATCGGACGTGGCCTGCGCGTATTGCAGGCGCCCGAGAACGACCCGGCGGTGGTCGCCCGCATCTTCGACGCCATGCTGGACGGCCAGCCGTGCAACGCCGAATTGATGAGTTGCACGAAGTCCGGCGAATCCTTCTGGGTCGAGATCGAGATGGTGCCGTTCGCGCGCGCCGGCCAGCGCGCCAGCCATTGGGTCGTGGTCGGGCGCGACATCACGGAGCGGCGTGTCGCGGCCGACGCGATCCACCGCCTTGCCTACTATGACGTGCTGACCGGGCTCGCCAACCGGCGGCTCCTGATGGAGCGCCTTGATGCGATCGTCACGCAGACCAATGCCGGGCTCGGCCTGAGCGCGGTACTCTACCTGGACCTCGACAATTTCAAGAATGTCAACGACGCCGGTGGCCATGCGACTGGCGACGCGCTCCTCAAGCATGCCGCCACGCGCCTGTCCAGCACAGTACGCAATCGCGATACCGTGGCTCGCATTGGCGGCGACGAATTCGTGGTCCTGATCGACGGACTCGGGCACGATGACGATGCCGCGACGCGCGACGCGCTGGCGGTCGCCGAAAAAATCCGCGTCGCACTGGCCGCGCCGCTGGACATCGACGGCCAGGCCTTCCACATCGCAGCAAGCATCGGGGTCGCGCTGCCGCTACGCACCCCGGCGACGGCGCACGTCCTGCTGCACGAAGCGGACACTGCGATGTACCATGCCAAGGCAGGTGGCCGGGATGGCGTCGCACTGTTCGCCGAGGCCATGCTGCTCGACGCCCAGGAAAAACTCATTCTGGAGCAGGATCTTGCGCTCGCCCTGGAGAACGGCGAACTGGCGATGCATCTGCAACTGCAGGTCGACCATGCCGGTGCGCCTGCAGGCGCCGAGCTCCTGATGCGCTGGCAGCGCGCCGACGGCAGCATGATACGGCCTGATATCTTCATTCCGGTCGCGGAGGCCAGCGGCCTGATCGTACCGCTCGGACATTGGGTCCTGCGCCAGGCCTGCGAGGCGTGGCTGGCGCTGGAACGGGCCGGCCACCAGATGCCGCTGTCGATCAACGTCAGCCCGGTGCAATTCCGCCAGCCGGACTTCGTCGAGCGGGTTCGCGCCATCCTTGCCGACACCGGCGCGCCGCCGGAACAACTGATCTTCGAAGTAACGGAGGGGCTGCTGATCGATGATATCGACCAGACTATCGAGCGCATGCGCACACTGGCCGCTATCGGCATCCGTTTCTCGATCGACGACTTCGGGACCGGCTATTCGAACCTGGCTTACCTGAAGAAAATGCCCCTGTACGAGTTGAAGATCGACAAGAGCCTGGTTCGCGACATGCCGCACGACATCAACGGCACGGCGATCGTGCAATCGGTCATGGCCATGGCCGGCCACCTGGGGCTGCGCGTGGTGGCGGAGGGAATCGAGAACACCGAGCAGGCCGCATTCCTGGCCGGGAACGGGCAGCCCTGCATGCAGGGCTTCCTGTTCTCCCGCCCGATGCCGCTCGATCGACTGATGAATGAGCTGAACGGACGGGTGGAGCTGGCAGCCTGAGCCGGCGCGGCGACGCTCAGTCCGCTGCGCCCATCGGCGCGGACGCCGAGGCTACCGGCGCCTCATCCATCTTCAAGGCCCTGCTCAGGAAGCCCCAGCGGTCCGCCACCTCCTCGATCTGCTTGCTGGTCGGCTTGCCCGCGCCGTGCCCGGCCTTGGTGTCGATGCGGATGATGATCGGATTGCCGCCGGCCTGGTCGGCCTGGGCGGTGGCGGCGAACTTGAAGCTATGCGCCGGCACCACGCGGTCGTCGTGGTCGGCCGTGGTGATCATGGTGGCCGGATAGCAGGTGCCCGGTTTCAGGTTGTGCAGCGGCGAGTATTTCGCCAGGGCCTTGAACTCGTCCGGATTTTCCGATGAACCGTAGTCCGAGGTCCAGGCCCAGCCGATCGTGAACTTGTGGAAGCGCAGCATGTCCATCACGCCCACCATCGGAATCGCCGCAGCGAACAGTTCCGGGCGCTGGGTCATCGCCGCGCCCACCAGCAGGCCGCCGTTGCTGCCGCCGCCGATCGCCAGCTTGGCCGGCGAGGTCACCTTGTTGTTCACCAGCCATTCGGCGGCGCCGATGAAGTCGTCGAACACGTTCTGCTTCTTCAGTTTGGTGCCGGCCTCGTGCCAGGCTTCGCCGTACTCGCCGCCGCCGCGCAGGTTGGCGACCACGTAGACGCCGCCCATCTCCATCCAGGCCAGGTTGGCCGGCGAGAAGCCCGGGGTCATCGAGATGTTGAAGCCGCCGTAGCCGTACAGATAGGTCGGGTTGTTGCCGTCCAGCTTCAGGCCCTTCTTCGACGTGATGAACATCGGGACCCTGGTGCCGTCGCGGCTGGTGTAGAACTGCTGGCGGGTCTCGTAGTCGGCCGGGTTGAACTTCACCTCCGGCTTGCGGAATACCGTCGAGGCGCCGCTCTTCATGTCGACGCGGTAGATCGTGGTCGGGGTGGTGAAGCCGGTGAAGGAATAGAAGGTCTCGGTGTCGCCGCGCTTGCCCGCGAAGCCGCCGACCGAGCCGATGCCCGGCAGCGCGATCTCGCGCAGCGCCTTGCCCTTCAGGTCGGTCAGCTTGACCACGCTGCGGGCATCGGCCAGGTACTCGGCCACCAGCTGTCCGTTGATCAGGTGCGCCGACTGCAGGGTCTGCCGGCTTTCCGGCACGATCGTGGACCAGTTGGCTTCCTGCGGCTTGCGGATGTCGATGGCGACGATGCGCTGGCGCGAGGCCTTGCGGTCGGTAACGAAGTAGAACACCGGGCCGACGTTGTCGATGAAGTCATAGGCCGCGTCGAAGTTGTCGATCAGCGGCACCACGGGGCTGGCCGGCTTGCTCAAGTCCTTGTAGAAGATGCGGTATTTGTGCGCCGTGCCCTTGGTGGCGTGGATCAGCAGGTAGCGGCCGTCGTCGGTGGTGGTGGCGCCGAAGCCCCATTCCTTCTCGTCCGGGCGGTCGTAGACCAGCACGTCCGCCGCTTGCGGCGTGCCCAGCTTGTGGTAGTAGAGCTTCTGGAAATAGTTGACGTCGGCCAGCTTGGTCGCTTCCTTCGGCTCGTCGTAGCGGCTGTAGAAGAAGCCCTTGCCGTCGCGGGTCCAGGCGGTGCTGGAGAACTTCACCCACTGGATGTGGTCATCGAGATCCTTGCCGGTGTCGACGTCGCGCACGCGGATCTCGTTCCAGTCCGAACCCGAAGCCGCGGTCGAGTAGGCCAGCAGCTTGCCGTCCGGGCTGACCGCTAGGCCGGCCAGGGCCACGGTGCCGTCCGCCGCCAGGGTGTTGGGATCGAGCAGCAGGCGCGGCGTGTCCGTCAGCGACTTCATGGTGTACAGCACCGACTGGTTCTGCAGGCCGTCGTTGCGGCTGAAGAAGTAGCGGCCGCCCTCCTTGAAGGGCACGCTGTAGCGCTCGTAATTCCACAGCTCGGTCAGGCGCTGGCGGATCGCTTCGCGCTGCGGGATCTGCGCCAGATAGGATTGGGTGAGCTTGTTCTCGGCGTCGACCCAGGCCTTGGTCTCGGCGCTGTTGGCGTCTTCCAGCCAGCGGTAGGGGTCGGCAACCCTGGTGCCGTGGTAATCGTCGGTCTGGTCGACCTTCTTCGCGACGGGATAGTTCAGCGGCGTGCCGGCGGCGCAGGCTTGTGGCGCGGCGACGGCCGGCGCGGCCGCGGACGCGAGAAAGGCGGCGGCGAGGGCGGCGGCAAGGGTGGCGTGTCTCATATGCATGCTTGTTATCGTTGTCGATGTCGTTGACGGAAGGGGCTGATGCTGTTGGGCATGATAGCGCGAATTGTCCAATCGACAAATATCCTTCCGGCAGCTTCACGACTCAGGCGGCGCGCCGCTCCTCGCGCTCCCGGGCGCCGGCGCGCCACTGGCGGCTGAGGCCCTCCGCATCCTCGATCTCGCGGGCCGACAGGCGGCGCGCGACGATGGCCTTGTTGGCGCTGGCCGCCGGGTCGCCGGCATCGGCCGCCAGCAGCATCCACATGTACGAGCGCACACTGTCGCGCGCGACGCCGCGGCCGCTGTTGTACATGCCGCCCAGGTTGTACTGGGCCAGCGCATGTCCCTGCTCGGCGGCCAGCGCGTACCAGCGCACGGCCTCGGCATCGTCCTGCGCGACGCCCTGCCCGGTCGCGTACATCACGCCGAGGTTGTTCTGGGCGCTGGCGTCGCCCTGCTCGGCGGCGCGGCGGTACCACTCGACGGCGGTGGCTTCATCGCGGTGCACGCCCTGCCCGTTCGCGTACATCACGCCCAGCGTGAACTGGGCGTTCGCGGCGCCCTGGCCGGCGGCCTGGCGGTACCAGTAAAAGGCCTGGCGCACGTCGGCCGCCACGCCGCGGCCGTGCGCGTACATATTCCCGAGCTTGTACTGGGCCAGCATATGGCCCTGCTTGGCGGCGCGCGTGCTCCAGGTCAATGCGGCGGCCTCGTCGCGCACGCCGCCGCGGCCGCTGGCCAGCAGCAGGCCCAGGCTGAACTGGGCTTCGGCATCGCCCTGGCGCGCGGCGCAGTGCAGCCATGGCAGCGCCGCTCTGGCGTCGCGTGCGACGCCCACGCCTTCGAGGTAGCACAGTCCCAGCAGGCGCTGCGCGGCCGGATCGCCGCGACCGGCTGCGCGCCGGAACCAGTAGACGGCCTCGGTATCGTTGGGCGCCATGCCCTGGCCGCGGCGCAGCATCAGCCCGAGCGCCACCTCGGCCGGCGCATGCTTGCCGAGCGCCGCCTTGCGCAGCCAGGCCGCGGCCAGCGGATAGTTGACCGGCGCGCCTTCGCCGTGCAGATAGCATTCGCCGAGCACGTGCTGGGCGCTGGGCAGGTTCTGGGCGGCGGCGCGCTGGTACCACACCAGCGCCTGTTCGGGGCTGCGCGCCAGGCCGCGCCCGCCGCGCAGCATGTCGCCGAGGTTCTGCTGGGCCGATGGATCGCCCTGCTCGGCCGCCAGCGCGAACCAGCGTACCGCCTGGGCATCGGACTGCGCCACGCCGCGGCCCTGGTAGAACATCGACCCCAGGTGGTTCTGGGCGAAGGCCAGGCCTTGCTCGGCGGCGCGGCGCAGCCACTCGACGGCGCGGCCGTCGTCGCGCGCCACCCCGTGGCCGTCCTTGTAGATCAGGCCGAGGTTGAATTGCGCATAGGGATCGCCCCGCTCGGCAGCGCGGGCGAACCAGGCCAGCACGGTATTCTCCGGCGACAAATCAGAGTGCTGCATGCTCGCTCCAGATGTAAAACAGGCAAGAAAATCGCGGCGAAACACCATGGCGGCGCCGCAAGAATTGCCAAAAGTTTAACTAGGAGGAATCTGACGGGCTTGATCTGTGGCAGATGGCTGCCCGTTCGGCGCGGAAAAAAAACAGGCGGAATCCGCAGCCGGGTAGAGCAAGCGCAACTGTAGCGAAAATCACGCTGCCCGGCCGCTACAGCGATTGTGATGAGACAAACTGTCGGGTTCGCGCACAGTTAGCGCGCTGTCTGATTAACAATGTGGTCTATTCGTCAAGCGACGCGCTTGCGCGCTGCAGCATAGCCGCCGATATACTCATCCACCTTGGCTGCGGCCAAGCGATTGATCTCAACCAACAGTTCCGGCGCCACGCTTCCCAGTCCATAGGATTCGCCGAGATGGCGGCCGATGTGCAGCAGCAGGCGGGCGGCGACCTCGGCGTCGGCTTCGGCGCGGTGGGCGGTGCCGCGGAAGGCGATCCCCAGCGAGCGCGCCAGTTCGCCGAGCTTGTAGCTGGGCATGCCCGGCAAGACCCGGCGCGACAGCTTGACCGAGCACACCAGGCCGGCGTGGCGGCAGGCATGGCCCTGGCGCGTGCCCTCGGCCTTCAGGAACTTCTCGTCGAAGCTGGCGTTGTGCGCGGCCAGGGTATCGGCGCCGATGAAGTCGATCAGTTCCGGAATCACCTCGGCGGCCGGCGGCGCGCCGTCCACCATCTGCTGGGTGATGCCGGTCAGCGAGGTGATGAAGGGCGGAATGCGCACGCCGCAGTTCACCAGCGAGACATAGCGCTCGACGATCTCGCCGCCCGCGATGCGCAGCGCGGCGACCTCGGTGATGCGGTCGCCGGACTCGGGCGACAGGCCGGTGGTCTCGAAGTCGAGCATGACGATCGGACGTTCAAACATGGTTACCTTTCAAGAGAGAACGCTGCTCTCATCCGAATTTACGGGCGGCGTCGATGGCCAGGCCGGCGCCGATGCTGCCGAACAGGTCGCCCTCGACGCGGCGGGCCTGCGGGACGATGGCGGCGATCCGCTCGCGCAGCGCCGCCACGCCGCTCGATCCGCCGGTGAAGAAGACCGTGTCGACGCGTTCCGCCGCCACCCCGGCCTCGTCCAGCAGGCGCTGCACGGTCGCACCGACCTGCTCGACCAGGCCCGCGATCGCGGTCTCGAACAGCGCGCGCCCGACCTGCAGGCGTTCGGGCGGCGACAGGCGGTCGAGGTCGAGCTCGACCAGCGGCGTGCCGGACAGGCCGATCTTGGCTTCCTCGACCTGCATCGCCAGCCAGTGGCCGGCGCGCTCGTCGATCAGGTGGCGCAGGCGCCCCAGTTTGGCCGGCTCGGCGGCGTCGCGCGCCAGGTCTTCTAGCTGGGCCACGCTCTTGCGAGTATAGGCCTGGTTGATCGTATGCCAGGTCGCCAGGTTGAAATAATAGCTGGAGGGGATCGGCGCGCCCGACACCAGCGCGCTGCCGTAGCCCAGCAGCGGCATCACCGAGGCCAGGCTCAGGTATTTATCGAAGTCGGTGCCGCCGATGTGCACGCCGCCGGTGGCCAGGATGTCCTCGCGCCGCTCGATGCGCCCGGCGCGCTCCGGACCGAGGCGCACCAGCGAAAAGTCCGAGGTGCCGCCGCCGATGTCGGCGATCAGCACCAGCTCTTCCTTCTCGATGCGCGATTCGTAGTCGAAGGCGGCGGCAATCGGCTCGTACTGGAAGCCGATCTCGCGGAACCCGGCCGCACGGGCAATCTCGGCCAGGGTGTCCTCGGCCAGGCGGTCGGCCTGCGGGTCGTCGTCGATGAAATACACGGGGCGGCCGAACACGGCGCTGGTGAACTCGCGGCCGGCCTGCTGCTGCGCGCGGCGGCGCAGTTCGCCGATGAAGTGGGACAACAGTTGGCGGAAGGGCAAGGCACGGCCGGCCACCTCGGTCTGGCCATCCATCAGGCTGGTGCCGAGCAGGCTCTTCAGGGAGCGCATCAGGCGGCCTTCGTAGCCCTCCAGGTAATCGGCCAGCGCGGCGCGGCCGTAGCGCACCTGTTCGTCGTCGGCATTGAAGAACACGACCGACGGCAGGGTCGCCTTGCCGTCTTCGAGGGCCAGCAGGCTGGGTTGGCCGGGACGGACCCAGCCGACGGTGGAATTGGAGGTGCCGAAATCGACGCCGCAAGCGTTCGCCATGGAAGCCTATCTGGAGAGGAAGCAGGGAAAGGGGCGAGATGTTACCAGAACTCGGGCTTGCCTGCGAGCCGGTCGCAGCCGTCGAAGTTCCCTTTTCCGTACTTGCGCACTACCTGTCTCAAGCCGGCAACGCGCCGGCCGCCCGCCGCAATCGTGCGCGCGACCGTCCGTCTTATATTCTTTGTATGTACGGTTCCGAGGCGCAGGCCACGAAGGATCCCATGAGCACCACCGCAGGCAGCCCCGAGTTCGCGCATGGCGAAGGCCATGTCCACGCCCAACCGCACGGCTGGCGGCGCTGGCTGTACGCCACCAGCCACAAGGACATCGGCACCCTCTACCTGTGGTTCTCGGCCGTGATGCTGATGGAGGGCGGCCTGCTCGCCATGCTGATCCGGCTGGAACTGTTCCAGCCCGGCCTGCAATTCTTCCGTCCCGAGCTGTACAACGAATTCGTGTCCCTGCACGGGCTGGTCATGGTGTTCGGCGCGATCATGCCGGCCTTCGTCGGCTTCGCCAACTGGATGGTGCCGCTGCAGGTCGGCGCTTCCGACATGGCCTTCGCGCGCATGAACAACTTCTCGTTCTGGCTGTTGCCGCCGGCCGCCCTGCTCCTGACCGCCTCCTTCTTCGTGCCGGGCGGCGCCACCGGCGCCGGCTGGACCATGTACCCGCCGCTGTCCTTGCAGATGGGCACCGGGATGGACATGACGATCTTCGCGGTCCACCTGATGGGCGCCTCGTCCATCATGGGTTCGATTAACATCATCACCACCATCCTCAATATGCGGGCCCCGGGCATGACCCTGATGAAGCTGCCGATGTTCTGCTGGACCTGGCTGATCACCGCCTACCTGCTGATCGCCGTGATGCCGGTGCTGGCCACGGCGGTCACGATGCTGCTCACGGACCGTCATTTCGGCACCACTTTCTTCAATGCGGCCGGCGGCGGCGATCCGGTGATGTTCCAGCACATCTTCTGGTTCTTCGGCCATCCCGAGGTCTACATCATGATCCTGCCCGGTTTCGGGATCGTCTCGCAGGTCATCCCGGCCTTCGCACGTAAACCCCTGTTCGGCTATGCCTCGATGGTGTACGCGACGGCGGCGATCGCCATCATCTCCTTCATCGTCTGGGCCCACCACATGTTCACGACCGGCATGCCGATCACGGCCCAGCTCTTCTTCATGTACGCCACCATGCTGGTCGCGATCCCGACCGGCGTGAAAGTATTCAACTGGGTGGCGACCATGTGGAAGGGCTCGCTGAGCTTCGAGCCGGCGATGCTGTTCGCGGTCGGCTTCATCTGGGTGTTCACGATCGGCGGCTTCACCGGCCTGATCCTGTCGGTGGCGCCGATCGACATCCAGGTCCAGGACACCTATTACGTGGTCGGGCACTTCCACTACGTGCTGGTGGCGGGATCGCTATTTTGCCTGTTCGCCGGCTATTACTACTGGGTGCCGAAGTGGACCGGGCACATGGTCAAGGACTGGCGCGCCAAGTGCCATTTCTGGAATTCGCTGGTCTGGGTGAACGTGACCTTCTTCCCCATGCACTTCCTCGGCCTGGCCGGGATGCCGCGCCGCTATGCCGACTATGCCGTCCAGTTCACCGATTTCCACATGATCACCTCGATCGGCGCCTGGCTGTTCGGCCTGAGCCAGGTCTACTGGCTGCTCTTCATCGTGATACCGAACATCCGCGGCGGTCCGCCGGCCCCGGCCAAGCCCTGGGAAGGGGCCGAAGGGCTGGAGTGGACGATCCCCAGCCCGGCGCCCTTCCATACCTTCGAGACGCCACCCATGGTGAAATGATGCTCTACGAGTGCACACTGCAACGCAACTGCTCGCTGACGCCACGCCAGGTGGCGCGCGCCTATGCCCTGCTGTGCAGCGTGTCGCTCACGGTCGCCCTCGCCTTCTTCCTGCACGGCGTCTGGATCGTGCTCGCCTTCTCGCTGCTGGAACTGTCCTGCGTGGGCCTGGCCATGCTGCTGTATGCGCGGCACGCGCTCGACCGCGAACGCATCGCGCTGACCGACAGCTGCCTGCTGGTCGAGTGCGTACAGGCCGACCGGCGCAGCCAGGCGCGCCTCGACCCGCTGTGGACGCGCGTGCTGCCGCCCGCCGAGGGCGGTCCGCCCGCCGGCGCCCGGCGCGCCCTGATCACGCTCGAATCGCGTGGCGTGCGCGTCGAGGTCGGCCGTTTCGTGAACGAAGCAAAACGGCGCCAGGTCGCGCGCGAACTGCGCCAGGCGCTCCGCCAGGTCTCCGTGATGCGCTAACGGGTGTCGATGGGCACACCCTGTTCGGTGCCGGGGCTGGCTATGGTGAGTTCCACCCGGCGATTCTGCGCCCGACCCTCCGGCGTATCGTTGGAAGCGACCGGATCGGCATCGCCAAAGCCTTTGGCCGAGACGAGATTCGGGTTGACGCCCTGCGAGATCATGAACTACATGACGGTGTCAGCGCGTTTTTGGGAAAGGATGAGATTGGTCGTGATGCCCTGTTTCTCCAGTGCCGGACCAATCGGCGTGCTATCCGTGTAGCCATTCACCTTGATTTTGTTTCTCTGGTGAGGCGCCAGGATCGCGGCCACCTTGGCAACGCTCGCCTTGGCATCGGACGACATGTCCGAGCCGCCCGAGGGGAACAGCAAGTCGTCGTTAAGCGACACCCTGATCGCGTCCTGCATTCGAGAGATATGCAACTCGCGGGAAGCAATCTCGGAGCCCATGGTCTCGTTGAGTTGCTTGTACTGCGCCTCGAGTTCGGCATTCCTTTGTTGTGACGCTTCGTACTTTTGCTGCGACACGCAAGCCGTCACCAGCAGCGCCGTACCGAATACGCACAGTGTGGAGAATTTCGTCATTGGGGTTCCCTCTCGCCGAGAAGTAGATACAGTGTAGACACATCGACAGGCGCCCGATACTGGCCCAAAGGCCTAGCTGTGGACGCACGGCTGCAAGGTGCGAACGCCGCGCTGCGACCATGAAATGGCGCTATTGCGCCCAGCCGTGTCAGCGCCTTCTTACATTCACACGGCGAGGGCACCGATGTTTCATTTTCTACATCATTTGCATAATGTCCCCATATCAATGCCGCGCTGATGCTTTGCGCGGCATTGCATCATTTTGGAGAACAAGAACATGAGCTTCACCCAAGGAGACTATGCCATCGTCGTCCACGGCGGCGCCGGCAGTCCAGGCAATTACCATGACGGCTGCGAGCTCGCCGCGCGCCGCGCCGTCGAAGAACTCGGCATCAGCGGCGACGCCCTGGAAGCCGCGATCGCAGCCGTCACTTTCCTCGAAGACGACGGCCGCTTCAACGCCGGGCGCGGCGCCGCGCTCGGCCTGGACGGCGCCACCGTCGAGATGGACGCGTCCGTGATGGATACCCGTGGCCGCCTGGGCGCGGTCGCCTGCGTGCAGGGTATCGAGAACCCGGTGCTGCTGGCCCGCGCCGTGGCCGACACCCCGCACTGGTTCCTGGCCGGCGACGGCGCGAACCGCTTCGCCCATGCGATCCGCCATCCGCGCTGGGACAAGATATCCGAGCACCAGCGCGAACAGCATCGCCAGGTGCTGAAGGAACTCGCCGGTCCGAAGCCGGCCATGCCCGGCGTCGACAACCAGGCCTTCCTGCGCTTCTGGAATTACCAGCGGCCGCTGGAGCTGCCAGCCCATGCCGCCTGCGACACCGTGGGCGCCGTGGTGCGCGGGCCGGACGGCCACTTCGGCGTCGCCTCCTCTACCGGCGGATCGGCGCCTTCGCTGATGGGCCGGGTCGGCGACACGCCCATCATCGGCAGCGGCTTCTACGCCGGTCCGGCCGGCGCGGTCGCGGCCACCGGCATCGGCGAACACATCGTGCGGCACCTGCTGGCCCACCGCGTCTACAGCTGGATCGAGGACGGCATGCCGCTCGAACAGGCCCTGCAGCGCGGTGTCGGGCTGTTCGACAAGGACATCCCGGTCGGCCTGATCGCGGTCAGCCGGCATGATGCGGGCGCCTTCAGCAACAGCGGCATGCCGCTGGCAAAACTCATCGATCGCGCACAGAAATGACACCCCGAGAACAGACACGAGAGCAAACCCGGACGCCGCCGGAACAGGACCGCCAGCTGCGCGAAAGCCATGGCCACCTGGTGATCATCGGCGGCCACGAAGACCGCAAGCGCGACATGGAAATCCTCAGCCGCTTCGTCGAACTGTCCGGCGGGCCGGCCGCGAAGATCGTCGTGATCTCGGCCGCCAGTACCGTCGCCGACGAGATGTGGCGCATCTATGACAAGGCCTTCGGCGAACTCGGCGTGCAGAACCGCGTGCACCTGCACCTGCAGAGCCGCCAGTGCGCCAACGACGAAGAGCATATCCGCGACATCCGCGACGCCACCGGCATCTTCATGACCGGCGGCGACCAGAAACGGCTGCTGGCCATCATCGGCGGCACCGCGCTGGACGCCGCGATGCATACCGCCCTCAAGCTGCGCGGCGCCTGCATCGGCGGCACCAGCGCCGGCGCCTCCGCCATGTCCGGCCATATGCTGGCCCAGGGCCGCGCCGAGCTGCACCCCGAGAAGGGTTCGGTCAGCCTGGGCGCGGGCCTCGGCTTCCTGCACAAGGTCGTCGTCGACCAGCACTTTTCGGAGCGCCAGCGCCTGTCGCGCCTGTTGTCGGTGGTTGCGCAGAACCCGTATTTGCAGGGCATCGGCATCGACGAGGACACCGCGCTGGTGATCGAGCGCGGCGTCGGCATCGAAGTGCTGGGCGAAGGCGCGGTTACCATCGTCGACGGCCGCAACATGAACACCAACATCGCCGAGATCTCGGACCGCGAGACCCCCGAGCTGATCGACGTGCGCCTGCACCTGCTGCCGGCCGGCAGCAGGTACCGCCTGCCCAAGGAGGACACCGATGGCGCGGACCGCCGCATCCCGCAACCGCTGCTCGAGTTTCTGGAAAATGTAACGAAACGGAATCCGATCTCATGAGAATCACCGAACAACGCTTCCTGCGCGGCCCCAATCTGTACGCCGCCACCCCCTGCCTGCTGGCCGTCGTCGACGCCAGCGGGCTCGACCCCGCCGAGCACCTGGCCGGCCTCGGTGCGCGCCTGCTGGCCCGGCTGCCCGGCATGGCGCCCGAGGCCGCGGCGCGCCTGTCCGACTGCGCCTCGCCGGCCGAGGCGTTGGAACCGGTGGCGATGGAGCTGCAGCGCCTCGCCGGCGCGCCGGGCGGCTTCAGCCAGACCATCGTCGATCCGGCCGCCCCGGCACGGGTCCGCGTGGTGTGCGGCTACACCCTCGAACAGGTCGCCGGCGCTGCCCTGCGCACGGCGCGCGAGCTGATCGAGGCCATGCTCGCGCACGCACCCTTCGGGCTCGAGGCCGCGCTGGACGAGCTGCGCGACACTGCCCGGCGCCATGCGATCGGCACCAGTACCGGCGCGGTCATCGCCGCCGCCCACAAGCGCGGCATTCCGAGCCTGCGCCTGCTTGAGGACGCCAACCTGTTCCAGCTCGGCTGGGGCAGCAAGCAGAAACGCCTGCAGGCGACCATTACCGGCGCCACCAACAATATCGCGGTCGGCATCGCCAGCGACAAGCAGCTGACCAAGACCCTGCTCGACCAGGCCGGCTGCCCGGTCCCGGCCGGCGAGACCGTCACGTCGCTGGCCCAGGCCCAGCGCGTGGCGCGTCGCCTCGGTTGCGTGACCATCAAACCGCTCGACGCCAACCAGGGCAAGGGCGTCACCGTCGCCTGCTCGACGCCGGAAGACGTCGAACGCGCCTTCGAGTTCGCGCGCAAGTACGGCCGCCACGTGATCGTCGAAGAGTACCTGCGCGGGCGCGATTACCGCGTGCTGGTCACCGGCCGCAAGGTCGCCGCCGCCTCCTGGCGCCGTCCGCCGCATGTGGTCGGCGACGGCGTGCACAGCGTCCGCCAACTCGTCGAAACCGAGAATGCGAATCCGGCACGCGGCGACGGCCACACCAACATCCTGACCAGGATCCCGCTGGACGAGCTGGCGCTGCAGGTGCTGGCCCAGCAGGGCTGGACGCTGGACGACGTGCCGCCCGAATGCGCCGCGGTCGACCTGCGCGGCAGCGCCAACCTCTCGACCGGCGGCACCGCCGAGGACGTGACCGACCTGCTGCCTGAAGAAACGCGCGATATCTGCATCCGCGCCGCCCGCACCATCGGACTGGACGTGGCCGGCATCGACATCGTGTGCCAGGACATTTCGAAGCCCCTGCGCGAACAGCGCGGCGGCATCATCGAGGTGAACGCGGCGCCCGGCATCCGCATGCACCAGTACCCGAGCCGCGGCACCCCGCGCGACGCCGGCGCCGCCATCGTCGACACCCTGTTCGGCGAGGACGACGGCCGGATTCCGGTGATCGGCGTGACCGGCACCAACGGCAAGACCACCACCACCCTGCTGATCGCCAACGCGGCGCGCATGGCCGGCCTGCGCACCGGCGTGACCACCACCGAGGGCGTGTTCATCGACGGCCAGCAGATCGCCAAGGGCGACTGCACCGGCTACCGTTCGGCGCGCAGCGTGCTGACCTCGCCGGACGTCGACTTCGCGGTGCTGGAGAGCGCGCGGGGCGGCATCCTCAAGCGCGGCCTGGCCTACGACCGCTGCGACGTCGCCGTGGTGCTGAACGTCTCCGCCGACCATCTCGGCCTGGATGGCGTCGACACGGTCGAGGAACTGGCGAAGGTGAAGGCGGTGGTCGCGCGGCGCGCCGCGCGCGCCGTGGTGCTCAACGCCGAGGACGACCACTGCGTGGCGATGGCTTCCGGACTGGCCGACAGCGTCGAGCTGCTGTACTTCTCGCTGGACGCCGACAATCCGCACCTGCTGCGCCACCTGGACCACGGCGGCCGCGCCGTCTACCTGGAAGACAATACGATCGTGCTCGCCAACGGGGCGCGCCACGAAGCCGTCGTCGACGTGCGCCAGATGCCGGTAACGCTGAACGGCGCGGCGCGCTACAACATCGCCAACAGCCTGGCGGCGGCCGCCGCGCTGGCAGCCAGCGGTTTCGACAACGCGGAAATCGCGGAGGGACTGCGGTCCTTCGTCTCCGACTGGAAGAGCAATCCGCTGCGCTCGAACCTGTTCGACGTCGA
The DNA here is from genome assembly GCF_001412595.2 of Massilia sp. WG5. Classification (NCBI taxonomy): domain Bacteria; kingdom Pseudomonadati; phylum Pseudomonadota; class Betaproteobacteria; order Burkholderiales; family Oxalobacteraceae; genus Massilia; species Massilia sp. WG5. Next base: position 317,665 of record NZ_CP012640.2, on the reverse strand, counting down.
CGGCGTGACCGTGATCGTCGACTACGCCCACAACAGCGCCGCCTATGCCGCCCTGGCCGAGACCGCGCGCGCGATGTCGCCGGGCCGCCTGGTCGGCGTGGTGGCCGCGCCGGGCGACCGCCGCGACAGCGACCTGGTCGACATCGGCGCCACCTGCGCCTCGGGCTTCGACGAACTGGTGATCTACGAGACCGAGAACCGCGGCCGCGCCGCCGGGACCGTGGCGGCCAGGCTGGTCGAGGGCGTGCGCCTGGCGAAGTTCGAGGAAGACCACCTGCAGGTCGAACTCGACGTACACCAGGCGATCCGCGCCGGCCTGGCGCGCTGCGAGAAAGGCGACGTGCTGCTGTTCGGCTGCGGCTCGGACATCAGCGAACTGCTGGAGGCGATCAGGCCGCAGAAGCCGGAGGTGGCGAAGCGGATCGAGACGGAAGCCGCCTAAGCGTCGTCCCCGCGCAGGCGGGAACGACGTTCCAAAGCAAGCGGACGTAAAAAACGGGCCACACGGCCCGTTGTTCATTCCAGCGCAGCGCCATCAGCCCACCTGCGCCGCAATCCGCTCCGCACTCTCCGGATCCATCTCCCGGATCGCATTCACGAACACGTCCAGCGAAGACCCGCAGGCAAACACCAGCACATCCCCGCGTTCGCACAGCGACAGGCCCAGGCGGATCGCTTCGCCCACCTCCGGTTCGCGGTGCAGGGTGTCGGTCTTGCCGACCACCTGTTCCGCGCCCTGCAGGATCAGGTCGACCGCGCCGCCGTAGGCCCGGCCGCGGCTCGAGGATTCATACACCACCAGCTCGTCGAAGCGCGCGGCGCAGATGCGCCCGACCTCGAGCAGGTCTTCGTCGCGGCGGTCCCCCGGCGCGGTGACGATGCCGACCAGCTGGCCCGGCAGCAGCGAGCGCGCCATCTCGGCCAGCGCGGCATAGGCCGCCGGGTTGTGCGCGTAATCGACGATCACGGTCACGCCGCGCACCTCGAACACGTTGGTGCGCAGGGGATTCGTCTTGCCGTCGCTGACAAACGTGGACAGGCCGGTGGCGATCTGCAGGTTGGAGAAACCCGCCGCCATCAGCCCGGCCGCCGCCGCCAGGCCGTTGGCGATGTTGTAGCGCGCGCGGCCGCCCATCGAGATCGGCATGCTCTCCACGCGCAGCAGTTCCTGGTGCACGTTGCCGTCGGCGAGCACGATCGCATTGTCCTGCAGGTAGGCGGCGCGGCCGCCCTCTTCCAGGTGGCGCAGCAGGACCGGATTGTCGGCTTCCATCGAGAAGTAGACCAGTTCGACGTCCGGGCGCACGCGGCGCGCCATCGCGACGCACAGCGGGTCTTCGGCGTTCAGCACCGCCGCGCGGGTGCTTGAGAGCGGCACCACGGCCTTGACCTGGGCCAGGTCTTCGATGGTGTCGATGCCGTCCAGGCCCAGGTGGTCGGGCGAGACGTTCAGCACGATGCCGACGTCGCAGCGGTCGAAGGCCAGGCCGCGCTTCAGGATGCCGCCGCGCGCCGTCTCCAGCACCGCGATCTCGACCTCCGGCGCGGAAAGCACCGTGCGCGCCGACCAGTAGCCGGTGCAGTCGCCCTTGGTGATCTGCTTGCCGTCGATGTAGACGCCGTGGGTGGTCGTCACGCCGGTGACGCGGCCGGCCAGGCGGGTGGTGTGCGCGATCAGCAGCGTGGTGGTGGTCTTGCCGTTGGTGCCGGTACAGGCGATGATCGGGATGCGGCCGTCCGAGGCGCCCATCAGACCTTCGACGATCGCGTCGCCGGCGTCGCGCGGTGCGCCGCTGCTCGGGTACTGGTGCATGCGGATGCCGGGCGCGGCGTTCACCTCGATCACCGCCCCGCCCTGCGAGGCCAGCGGCACGCTGATGTCGCGGCAGACGATGTCGATGCCGGCCACGTCCAGGCCGATCTTGCTGGCCGCGCGCACGCAGATGCGGCGTGTCGATTCCGGCAGCAGGTCGGTCACGTCCTCGGCGGTGCCGCCGGTGGAGAGGTTCGCGTTGCCGCGCAGTTCGACCGTGATGCCCTCCGCCGGCACCGAATCCGGCGCATAGCCCTGCTTGCGCAGCATGTCTTCGGCATGGGCGTCGAGCGCGATCTGGGTCAGGATATTCGTATGCCCCTCGCCGCGCGCCGGATTGCGGTTTTCGATCGCCACCAGTTCGCGGATGCTGTGGCGGCCGTCGCCCAGCACATGGGCCGGACGCCGGCAGGATGCCGCGGCGACCCGGCCGGCGGCCACGAACACGCGGTAGTCGCGACCCTGGACGTAACGCTCGACGATGATGCGGCGCCCGTGCTTGCGGGCGAAGGCATAGGCCTGCTCGACTTCCTCCGGGGTGCGGCAATCGACCGTCACGCCCTTGCCCTGGTTGGCGTCGAGCGGCTTGACGGTGACCGGCACCGCCAGCCTGCGCGCGACGCGCAGCGCGTCGTCGATCGAGGTGACGGTCTCGCCTTCCGGCACCGGCACGCCCGCTTCCAGCAGCAGCTGCTTGGTGAGCTGCTTGTCGCTGGCGATGCGCACCGCGATATTGCTGGTCTCGCCCGTGATGGTGGCCTGGATGCGCTTCTGCTTCACGCCCCAGCCGAGCTGGAACAGGTTGGCGTCCTCGGTGATGCGCTGGACCGGGATGCCGCGCTCGTGCGCGGCGGCCAGCACCGCGGCGGTGGAGGTGCCGATCGCATAGTGCTCGGCCAGCTCGCGCAGCTCTTCCAGGCGCGCCGCCATGTTATCGAAGCGGCCGCCGTGCGCCAGCGCGTCGACGATCTCGACCGCCAGCTCGAAGGCCGGCTGCGCCACCTTCTCGATCTGGTAGGCGCACACGACGCGGTACTGGCCGGGCGTGCCGGTCACGGGACGGGTGCGGCCGAAGCTGGCCGGGGCGCCGGCCAGGCATTGCAGGCCCAGGGTCACGTGTTCCACCACGCGCGCCAGGTAGGTGCCTTCGCGCAGGCGCTGGGCGAAGCCGCCGGGCTGGCCGGTCGGCACCAGATAGTCGGCCAGCGAGGGCAAGAGGGTCAGCAGGGCTTCGTTGAACTGCGGGAGCTCGCGGGTCGAGACCCCGTACAGGTCGCCCAGGTCGAGCACGGACAGCAGGCAGGGCGTATCCGCGTGAATGTTCGGGCCACGCAGGAATCGTTGTTCGAGAATTTGCACGTATGGTTCCTTGACATTGAAACGGCGCGGGACTTTGCCCGCGCCGCTGATACTTGCTGCGTTCTTGTGCGTGCCTTGGGGGGCGCCGTGGCGCCTGCCTCAGGCGTCCAGCAGTTGCGAATACATGCGCGTCGCCATCAGGCCGATCGCCGTGTGGTGCACCGACGGCGACATCAGGCCCGCCAGCATCGCCATCGCTTCCGGCTTGCCGGCGCTCGACGCGACCTTCTCTTCCAGCTCGCGCAGCTCGCTGTCGCCCTGGGCGCTGCCTGCCGCATGGCGGCGGATCAGGCCGCGCTCCGGATAGCCACTCCTGCCGGCATGCTGGTTCAGGGTGTCGAGGGTGCGCTGGCGCGCGCGGTGGCTCAGCACGCGCGTGGTGCGCGAGCTCGCGTCCGCATCGCGCGGGCTGGTGATCCAGTCGCGCAGCACCTGCTGCTCGTAGCTGGAGAAGACCCCGAACATTTCGGCGCGCTCGCCCTGGATCAGGCGCCAGAAACGGCTGTTCTCGACGTCTTCGCCGCGCTTGATCCAGCCGGCGCCTTCCATCGCCGCCAGGAAGGCCGGGATCTGCTTCGGCTCGCCCAGCCAGTCGTTGATCGAGCGGCCGGCGACCCGGCAGTAATCCGAGTGCATGTTGCGGCCGACCGTGGCCTTGGCCGTGAAGATCTCCACCAGCTCCGCTTCGAGGTCGAAGGCGGCGATGATCGAGGTGGTGCAGGCGCCCAGCTCGTTCAGGCGGTAGCCGTCCAGCACGCGGCGGAAGAAGTTGGCCGGGTCGCTCGATTGCGCCATCAGGTGGCGCAGCGCCTGCACCGCCTTGTGCGCGTGGCCGCTGCCGGCATTGTCGACCGTGACGTGCAGGGTGAAGTAGTAGGGGTCGATGCCCAGTTCGTTCAGCTCGTAGGACGTGATCAGCAGGTGCAGCGGCAATTGCTCGTAGCCGAGGTTGTAGCCGATCGCCTCGGGCAGGAAACGGTCGGCGTTGTAGGCCAGCGCCAGCTGGATCGCGCCCTGGACGAAATGGTCTTCCGGCAAACTCTCCCAGTGTTCGCAACCGTGCGCGGCCAGCAGGCGGCGGTACAGGGTCACGTGATTCTTGTCCGGCACGCCGTCGCCGAGTTCTTCCAGGTAGGTCTTGATGAGCGGGTGGAAATCGGGGTTTTCCCAGCGCGGCAGGGTGCCGTACAGCCAGGCGCCGTCGACCAGCTTGGTCGGCGCCGCGCCCTTCAGGAAGTACAGCGCATGCGACTTGCTGCCGAAGTAGCGGCGCGGGGCGCCGTTCTTGCGCGCGGCCAGGTATTCGCGGTAGGCGATGCCGACCGCTTCGGCGCGGCCCTGGATCCAGCCGGGGAGTTCCCACAGCGCTTCGGGCAGGTCGCAGGGTTCCTGGCGCGCCGCTTCGATCTGGGCCAGCAGGTAGTTGCACGATGCCGCAGCAGCTTGCTGGGGCGTATCGAGCAGTTGGAAATACAGTGCTTTCGAGCTTGCAGCGCCCTGGCTTGCGCGCGCTTCCGGCGCGGTCTCCAGCTCAGGCGTGTCCATCGCGAACGTGGTAGTCATAGACAATCTTTGTGATAAAAGTTCTACCAGGATTATCCAGGCTGGACCTGAGGCACGTAATCGGTTCCCGTCTCCCCTTAGTGTCGGACAGGGATTACAAAAATGGAATGTTTTCCGAAAAAAAAACGGGGCGCGCCGGCCATGCCGGGGCGCCCCGTTACGGGCTGGCGGCACGGGCGGCCGCCAGGAAGGGTTCAGCGGATCACGACTGGGTCGCGCCGTGCAGCAGCGAGCGGCTGCGCGCGTAGCCGAAGTAGACCAGCAGGCCGATCGCCAGCCAGATCAGGAAGGCGATCCAGGTGACGGCGCTCAGGAAGCTCATCAGGACCAGGCAGAACACCACGGCGATCGCCGGCACGACCGGCACGCCCGGGCAGCGGAAGGCGCGCTTCAGGTCCGGGCGCTTCTTGCGCAGCACGACCACGGCCACCGACACCAGGCAGAACGCGGCCAGCGTGCCGATGTTGACCAGCTCGGCCAGCACGTTCAGCGGCACGAAGGCGGCGATCACGCCGAACAGAATGCCGACCAGCCAGGTGGCGAAGTAAGGGGTGCCGTATTTCGGGTGCACGGTCGACAGCTTGGCCGGCAGCAGGCCGTCGCGCGACATGGCGAACAGGATGCGGGTCTGGCCATAGGCCATCACCAGCATCACGGTGGTCATGCCCAGGATCGCGCCCAGATCGGTCCAGCGGGCCAGCCAGTTGACGCCGGCGTGCTGCAGTGCCAGCGACACCGGGTGGTCAACGCCTTCGAACAGCTTGAACGGCACGATGCCGGTCATGATGGCCGACACGATCACGTACAGGATGGTGCAGATCGCCAGCGAGCCGATGATGCCGATCGGCAGGTCGCGCTTCGGATTCTTGACTTCCTCGGCGGCCGAGGTCACGGCGTCGAAGCCGATGAAGGCGAAGAACACCAGCGCCGCGGCGCTCATGATGCCCGAGGCGCCGAAGGGCGCGTACGGCTGCCAGTTGGCGGTGTTCACATGGCTGAAGCCGAACAGGATGAACAGCACCACGACCGAAATCTTGATGACCACCATGACGTTGTTGACGCGGGCCGATTCGCGCACGCCCAGCGACAGCATCCAGGTCAGGAACAGCATGATGAGCAGCGCCGGCAGGTTCATGACCGTATCGATGCCCGGGCGCGCGCCCGGCGCCGCGCTCAGGGCTGCCGGCAGGTCGACGCCGACGCCGTGCAGCAGCGATTGGAAGTAGCCCGACCAGCCGACCGCAACGGTCGAGGTCGCCAAGCCATACTCGAGCAGCAAGTCCCAGCCGATCATCCATGCCACCAGCTCGCCCAGCACGGCATAGCTGTAGGTGTAGATCGAACCGGCGATCGGCACGGTGGACGCGAACTCGGCATAGCACATGGCGGCGAAGCCGCAGGCGATCGCGGCGATGATGAAGGACACGGTCAGTGCCGGGCCGGCGGTCAGCGCGCCGGTGCCGGTCAGGACGAAGATACCGGTGCCGACGATGGCGCCGATTCCCATCAGGATCAGGTCGAAGGGCCCGAGCACCTTTTTCAGCCCGCCGGGTTTGCCGGCCGAGGCGACCATGGTGTCGAGATTCTTGGTTCTAAAAAGACTCACTGCGTTCTCCAATCGATAGTAGATTTATCCCCAGGCCCTGTTATGTTGGATGTCTCCTCTGCGGGCTTGGTAAGCCAGGCATTTCCCTTCGAGTAAAAGGGATGCCAGGCGGCAGCATAAGCGGCACGCCATTATTACTCAAATTCCAAGCGCAAAACAGGAAGAATTTCAGCGGACGGTGCAGATCACCAGCTCCGGATCGGCATGCATGCGCAGCGGGATGCCGGCGCAGCCGATGCCGCGGCCGACGACCAGCGGCCCGTTGCCCTCGATCTCGAAGCGTCCGTGCCGGTATTCGCGCGAATACGGGCCGCTCGGGCGCTTGAAGGGTTCGCCGTTGCGGCGCACCACCTGCCCGCCGTGCGTGTGGCCGGCCAGGCCGAGATCGAAGCGCTGGCCCTTCAGGCACCACAGCCCGTCCGGCGAATGCATCAGGTAGATCCGCACCGCCCCGGCGCCGTCGAAGGTGGCCTCGGCCGAGGGCGCGCCGGTCCAGGGGTCGTCGATCCCGCAGATGCTGACCGCGCCGAAGGGCGCCGGCAGCGCGGTGTTGCGGTTGACCAGCACCTCGGCACCGCCGGCCGCCAGCACCGCGGCGATCTCCTCGCCGCCGTTCCAGACGTCGTGGTTGCCCATCACCGCATAGGTCCCGAGCGGCGCCCGGGCCGCGCGCAGGAAACCGGACAATGCGCGCACGTGGCCGGCGTCGAAGGAGACATAGTCGCCGCCCAGCAGCAGGACGTCGGGGCGCTCGTGCGCCAGTTGGGCCAGCAGGGCGTCGAAGATGGCGGGATGGGTGGTCGGGCCGGCATGGAAATCCGAGGCGAAGGCGATCCTGAGCGGGCGCGGCAGTCGCTGCTCCGGGCCCAGCTCGATCTCGTAGCGGGTCACGCCCAGCACGCCGTGGCCGCCCAGGCGGTAGCTCAGCGCTGCCGCCCAGCCCTTCATCAGCAGGGTGTTCAGTACCCGCTCGGTGGCGTGGCGAAAAGGCCGGTGGCGCTTGCTTGGTCTCATACAGCGCGGACTATACAGCAAATGGAAGAAATGTTGCAAAATTGCCACTTTACACCAGCGGTGCGAAGGTCTGGCGCAGGTTTGGCGACGGCACTAGTGCTCTAAATCAACGAAGTGTAAGATGACGCGCATGCTGACACCAGAACAATTATTCGCTTTCCTGGCTGCGGCCATCCTGCTGACCCTGTCTCCCGGCCCCGACAATATGATGGTGCTGGGCATCGGCATGGCCAAGGGCCGGATGCGCGGCATGGCCTTCGGCCTCGGCTGCGCGCTCGGCTGCCTCAGCCATACACTGCTGGCGGCGATCGGCGTCAGCGCCCTGATCGCGGCCTCGCCGCTGGCCTTCACGACCCTGAAAGTATGCGGCGGCCTGTATCTGGCCTGGATGGGTTTCAATGCCATCAGGAGCCGCGGCGGCGCGGCCGCAAGCCGCGCCGAAGGCGTGACGGAATCGGCCCGCACCCTGTTCTTCCGCGGCGTGTTCGCGAACGCGATCAATCCGAAGGTGGCGCTGTTCTTCCTGTCCTTCCTGCCGCAGTTCGTGGCAGCACAGCGCGGCGACGCCAACCTGCAGACCGCCCTGCTCGGCCTCGCCTTCACGGCCCAGGCCGCAGTCCTGTTCGGCCTGCTGGGCTTCTTTTCCGGCGCGGTCGGCGCCTGGCTGGCGCGCCGCCCGCGCGCCGGCATGTGGATGGACCGGATCGCCGGCGCGATCTTCATCGCGCTCGGCCTGCGCCTGATCGTGGCGCGCTGATCCACCGGTCCCGCGCGCCGGCCGGGACGGGATCGGGCGATGATGGGGCTCCGCTTTATTAAGGAGCCGACCACATGCCCCAAAGCACGGACCGTCCCGTCCTCCTGCTGTTCGACATCAACGAAACCCTGCTCGACCTGGCCCCGCTGCGGGCCAGCATCGAGCGCCTCCTTCCAGGCGGCGCCGAGCTCTGGTTCACCACCATGCTGCACTACGCAACCGCGCTGAACCTGGCCGGGCGCTTCGAGCCGCTGCCCGAGGTCGGGGCGGCGGCGCTGCGCATGCTGGCCGAAGGCCGCGGCCTGAACCTGAGCCCGCAGCAGGCGCAGGCGGCGATCGCGCCGATCACGCGCCTGCCCGCGCACCCGGACGCGGCCCCTGCGCTGGCGCGCCTGCGTCGCGCCGGATTCGGCCTGGCGGCGCTGTCGAATTCGACCAGCGCCGGCCTGCGCGCCCAGCTGGCCTTCGCCGGCCTGGCGCCGCTGTTCGACGCCCAGTTCAGCGTACAGGATTTCGGGGTCTACAAGCCGAACCCGCAGGTCTACCGGGGCGCGGCGTCGCGCATGCGGGTCGCGCCCGGGCAGGCGATGCTGGTCGCGGCGCACGGCTGGGACCTGGCCGGCGCCAGCCTGGCCGGGGTGCGCACCGCCTTCGTCTGCCGCGGCAAGCAGCGGCCGTTCCCGCTGGCCGATGAACCGGAGATGATCGTGCAGGACCTGTCCGAGCTGGCCGGCCGGCTGGGCGCCTGAGGCGGATCCCCGGGGCCGGGCAGGCGCTTGCCGGTCCTTGCCGAAGCCGGTCCGCAGGCATTCTTTTCTCCGGTCAACGCTGCGCCGCCGCGGACCGGATCTTGGGATCATCGAGCCGAACGGTACAACGACTGAAAGGCCGCACCATGGATACCTCATCGCTCTGGCAAGGCACGGCGGCCAAGACCGCCTGCCTGCCGACCCTGCAAACCGACCTGCAGGTGGACGTCGCCATCGTCGGCGCCGGCATCACCGGCCTGACCGCGGCCATGCTCCTGGTCCAGGCCGGCAAGCGCGTCGCCGTGCTCGACGCCTGCAAGGTCGGCGACGCCAGCACCGGCAACTCGACCGGCAACCTGTACGCCACCGTCGACCTCGGCCTGCACACGCTGGAAGAGCTGCATGGCCTGGAAACCATGCGCCGGGTGGTGGAGTCGCGCGCCGCCGCGATCGACCTGATCCAGGCCACCGTCGAAGGCATGAACCTGGAATGCGGCTTCCAGCGCCTGCCCTGGCACCTGATCGCCACCGACCCGGCGCAGGTCGCCGACGTCGAGAAGGAAGCCCTGGCCGCGATGCGCGCGCGCCTGCGCACCGACCTGCGCGACGATGCCCCGCTGCCGCTCGACAGCGCCCGCAAGACCCTGGTGGTCGAGGAACAGGCCCAGTTCCAGCCGCTGGCCTACGTGCGCCAGCTGGCCCGGAAGATCGGCAGCGAGGACTGCCTGATCTTCGAAAACACCCGCGTCACCGCGATCGAGGACGATCCGGCCGTGCTCCACACCACCCACGGCAAGGTCCAGTGCCAGCAGATCGTGATCGCCACCCATACCCCGATCGGCATCCACCTGGTGCAGTCGCAGCTCGAGGTGGTGCGCGAGTACGGCATCGCCGCGCCGCTGCACGATTCGGTCCCCGAACCGGGCGTGTACTGGTGCATCGGCAAGGAGCGCCATTCGGTGCGCACCTGGACCGAACATGGCCGCACCTACCTGGTGGTGGTCGGCAGCGCCCACAAGCTGGGCGAGAAGGAAGTCGGGCAGGAACGCTTCCAGCAGCTCGAAGCCTTCGCGCGCGACCACTGGCCGATCGGCCCGGTGGAGTACCGCTGGTCGGCCCAGCGCTACCGCTCGAAGGACAAGCTGCCCTACATCGGCCGCAACGTCGATGCGCAGAACACCTTCATCGCGACCGGCTTCTCGGGCGACGGCCTGACCTACGGCACCCTGGCCGGGATGATGCTGGCCGACGAGATCCTCGGGCGCGGCACGCCCTGGCGCGACCTCTACGCGGTCGAGCGCCTGGCGCGGGACAAGCGGCCGAAGGGCTTCGAGCAGGAGAACACCGGCGCGGCGCGGCCGGAGCAGGCCCCGGTCCTGGACGCCGGGCAGATCGGCCGGCTCGACGACCTGCCGCCCTGCCAGGGCCGCAAGATCGAGATCGACGGCACGCCGGTGGCGGTCTACCGCGGCCAGGACGGCCAGTTGCAGGCGGTGGCCGGCCGGTGCTCGCACATGGGCTGCGAGATCAAATGGAACGGCGCGGAAACCAGCTGGGACTGCGACTGCCACGGCAGCCGCTTCGCCCCGGACGGCCGGGTGCTGGAGGGGCCGGCGCTGGTCCCGCTGACGGCCGCCAAGCTCGAAAAAGGCGCCTGAACCGGCATCCGGGCCTGGCAGGGCGATCATAAAATTGATCGTACTCACGTTTTTGCGCTACATTGCTGGTTTTACGTTCTCACGGGGCGGTGCGCCGTCCCGCCAGCAACACGCGAATGCGCGATCTTCCCCTGTTCAAGCACCTGAATGCCGGCACGCTGGTCACCGTCACCTGCGGCCTCGGCCTGCTATACGTCGGCCGCGACGTCCTCGAGCCGATCGCCCTGGCGGGCATCCTCAGCCTCGTGATCGCGCCGCTGATCCGCGCCATGCGCCGCGCCGGGCTGCCGCAAATGCCCGCCACCATGCTGTCGGTGCTGCTGGCCGCCACCTGCCTGATCGGGGTCGGCACCGTGCTGGCCTTCCAGCTGGTGGCGGTCACCGGCGACCTGCCGAAATACCGCGCCGCGATGCGCACCAAGGTGGCCGCGGTGCGCGACATCGCCGAGCGGCCCTTCGCCCGCATCGAAGCCGAGCTGAGCGCGGTGGCGCCGTCGGGCGGCGTGCCGGTCACCGGCAAGCGCGGCATGACCACCATCACCATCAGCCCGACCCAGCCGATCCCGGTCGAGATCCGCGCGCCGCGCCTGACCACCACCGGCGCGCTGACCCGCCTGTTCTCGCTGGCCTGGGGACCGATCGGCGAGGCCGGCCTGGTGATGGTGCTGCTGGTCTTCATGTCGCTCGAACACGAGTCCCTGCGCGACCGCCTGATCCGCCTGGGCGGCCAGACCGAAATGAGCCGCACGGTGCAGGCGCTGGCCGATGCGGCCCAGGGCGTGTCGCGCTTCTTCTTCTCGCAGTTCGTCGTCAACATCACCTTCGGCACCCTGATCGGCCTGGTGCTGTGGGCGGCCAGCGTGCCGCACGCCATCCTGTGGGGGGCGCTGAGCGGCCTGCTGCGCTTCGTGCCCTACCTCGGCATCATGGCGGCCGGCGCCGTCATCGCCGTGTTCGTGGCCGCCATCGACCCCGGCTGGAGCCTGGCCCTGTCCTGCATGGTGCTGTTCGTCGCCCTCGAACTGCTGGTCGCGAACATCGTCGAACCCAAGGTGTACGGCCAGAGCTCGGGCCTGTCGCCGCTGGCGGTGATCATCTCGGCCCTGTTCTGGGGCGCGATGTGGGGCCCGGTCGGGCTGCTGCTGTCGACCCCGCTGACCCTGTGCCTGGTGGTGGCCGGGCGCCACGTCCGCACCCTGGAGCCGGTCGCCATCCTGCTCGGCGACGCCCCGGCCGTCAGCGGCGCCCAGCGCTTCTACCAGCGCATCCTGGCCGGCGACATCGCCGCCATCATCCACGACGCCCACGCCTTCCTGGAGCGCTCCAGCTTCGCACGCTACTGCGACCACATCCTGCTGCCGGGGATCGTGCTGGCCGCCAGCGAGACCCGCTCCGGCGTGATGCCCAAGAGCCAGGAAGAGCGGGTGCGCGCCGCCATCGCCGACGTCGCCATGACACTGACGCCGGAGTCGGGCGGCGCGCCGAAGCACTGGCGCCGGCGCGACGTCTCCCTGCTCGACGCCAACGTCGGCACCCACCTGCGCCAGATGCGCGAGGCGCGCCTGGGCCGCTGGCAGGGCGCGCTCGACGTGCCGGCCCATTCGGTGGTGCTGTGCGTCGGCCTGGCCTCGATGCGCGACGACCTGCTCAGCGAACTGCTGGTGCGCGCGCTGCGCGAGGCCGGCATCGACGCGCGCAGCTTCTCGATCATCGGCGACAGCGACAGCGAGAATCCGGGTCCGGACAAGGCCGACCTGGTATCGACCGTGTTCATCAACTATCCGGTCGAAGCCATGCTCGACCAGTGGCGCGGCACCGTCGCCAGGCTGCGCGCCGGCCTGCCGGAAGCGATGCTGGTGACGATCCGCCTGCCGCTGATCGATCCGCTGCCGAAGCCTGCCGAGGTGGAAGACCAGGTCGACATGGTGCTGCGCTCCTTCGAGGAGGCGCTTGCCTTCGTCGCCCCGGAGCGCGCGCAGCGCGCCTGAACGGCCCCGGCTTTGATCGGCAGCCAGGACGCTGCATGCGGAGGGCGGCCTGGGGCGGACTTGCCCTTATGATCAGATGGGAGGCGGTGACGGGGAGAGCGGACGATGCCACAAGGCATGGATGTCGACGAACACGGAATCGACGGCGGGCAGCGGATCGCGCCGGCCGCCTGGCGTCCCTCCGTCCGGGTCACCCGCTTCACCTTCCTGCGCCGTACCCTGCTGCTGAATTTCTATCCGGTGCTGACGGTCGCCGCCGGCAACCTGATCCTGCTTGCCGTACCGCAGGCGCGCGAGGCGCTCGGCGCCTTCCGCAATGTCGGGGAGACCACGGAAAGCCTGTGGGCCAACCCGGGCTACTGGATCTTCATCGCGGCCCTGGCCTACTGGTCGCTGACCGCCTGGTATTGCGCGCGCCTGCTGCTGGCCAGGCGCTTCCCGCTCGATAACGTCGGTCCCTGCGCCAGCCACCGTTTCGCCGCCGCCGTCAATGCCTGGCTGCCGCGCGCGCTGGGCCTGCTGGCCTGCGTGCCGATCACGCTCTGGTTCGCCCTGCCCGGCGCGCCGTCCGGGGCCTGGCTGGCGCCCGCCCTCTACAGCGGCGTCTTCCTGGTGCTGGTGGTGCGGCGCCGCCATCTGCTGAATCGCTGGCTGGGACGCCAGGCGCTGCCGGCCCGGCCCTGGGCGCGCTCACTCCGCACCCCGGGCCCGAGCGTGGCCGCGGTGCTGCTGATGTTCGCGGTGTCGGCGCTGGTGCTGGCGGCGGTCTGCCTCGGCCGGGAGGCGGCCGCGCGCCTGCTGGGCGCCCCGGCGCTGCTGCTGTTCGCCTTCGGCTCCTGGACCGTGTTCGGCAGCATCGTGCTGGTCTACCTGCCGAAGAGCGCCGGCTGGCCCTCGCTGGCCCTGCTGCCCCTGTTCACCGCCCTGCTGGCCTCGTGCTGGAACGAGAACCATTTCGTGGCCCGCAACGGTGGCCCGCCCGTGCGGGCGGCGCGCCCCGCGCTGGCCGAGGATTTCCGCGCCTGGCAGGCCGCGCGCGGCGCCCACGGCACCGAGCCGGTCTACCTGGTGGCGGCCGCCGGCGGCGCTTCGCGCGCCGCGTTCTGGTCCGGCACCTTGCTGCTGGAGCTGGAACGCCAGGCGCGCAGCCAGGGCCGGCGCTTCGCGCCCAACATCTACGCGATGAGCGGGGTCTCGGGCGGCAGCCTGGGCCTGGCCGCCTTCGCCGGCTCGCTGGCCGTCGGCGATCCGGACTACGCCCGCACCGCGGCCCAGGTCGGCGCCTTCCTCGGCCAGGACTACCTGGCGCCGCTGGTCGGCGCCCTGCTCTATCCGGACCTGCTGGCGCGCTTCTGGCCGCTTCCCTGCCCAACCTGCGACCGCTCGCTGGCGCTGGAAGGCGCCTGGGAGCGCGGCTGGGCCGAGCGCTTTCCGCTGTCGCCGGCCGCCGACTGGTTCCGGCGGCCGCTGCTGGCGCCCGGGCTGGAAACCGCCCGCCTGCCGCGCCTGATCTTCAACGCCACCTCGGCCAGCGAAGGCCGGCGCGTGGTGCAGTCGCGGCTGGCCTTCGCGCCGCCCCAGGCCGAGGACCTGTTCGGCCGCGCGCCGGGCCAGCCCTCACTCGACACCAGCCGCCTCACGCTGGCCCAGGCGGTCCACAACAGCGCCCGCTTCCCCTACGTCAGCCCGGCCGCGCTGGTCGCCACCAGCCAGGGCGAGCCCTGGGACTACCTGGTCGACGGCGGCTACTTCGAGAACTCCGGCGCCGCCACCCTCAACGCGATGATCGCCGAGATCCTGAAACTCGGCCTGGTCCGGCCGGAGCAGCTGGTGGTGCTGGTGATCGAGAACGAGCCGGCCTCGCAGTCGGAATGGATCTGCCCGAGCCGCGCCCAGCTGGCCGACGCCGCGGCCGGGCCGGCGCGGCGCCCGCTGGCGGTCGGCCTGCGCATGCCATGGCAAGCGCGCCTGCGCCCCGGCGACAAGCGCGTGCCGCCGGTGCCGGAACTGTCGCTGCCCTTCTTCTCGCTCTACCAGACCCGCAATGCACGGGCCCAGGCCGCCGAGGAGGAAACCACGCGCCTGCTGGGCGGCTGCGGCGCCGGCCGCGTGATCGAACTGCGCTATCCCTGGACCGCCGAGGGACGCCAGCCGCCGCTGAGCTGGTTCCTGAACGGCGGCACCACGCGGGCAATGGCCGGCATGCTGCAGCGCCGGCACAGCGAAGCCGCCGAAGTCGACGCTTTCCTGGCAAACTGGGAGCGGATCCGCAGCACGGTCCTGGGCAAGCCGGCGCCGTAAAGTATTTACAAGTTGCAACTACATTTGTCCAAATTGACGTTTTTAGCGTACACTTGAGCACGGATGCCCCTCCTTGAGGTGCGCCAAGTGCTACGCCCGCTCCAGTTCATGACCGCCCAAGCCGCGGTTCCCGGCGGCTGGCCGCCTCCGCCGCTCCGCGCCGGACACGCCAGCCCGGCCCACTTGCCCGCTCGTCAATATGATCCCACTACGCTACCTTCCACACTCGCTCGCCACCCTGGCGCTGCTCGCGCTCGGCGCGACCGGCGCCATGGCCGCACGCAAGGACACGCCGCCCGCGCTGGCGGATTTCGACAAGCTGACCGGCACCCGGCCCGGCAAGTGCGAGGCCGCACCCGATCCCGCCTATGCCCGCATGGGCGAGCCGACCTTGCGCCAGTGCGCCTGGAGCCAGCGCCTCGAGATGCAGTACTGGAAGAGCATTCCCGCGCCCGAAGCCACCTGCCTGCCGCCGGCGGCGATCGCCTGGCACCGCCTGTCGTCGCGGACGCCCGGCGGCGCCCCGCCCTGGAGCAAGGACTGGACCGGCCAGGCCCGCGTGGCCGGCAGCGGGGAGCTGCAGCAGGCCGTCGCGGTCTGGCAAGCGGCCGACGGCAGCTGGTCCGCCGTCGCCTGGCGCTGGCGTCCGTCGGACAGGCCCGATACGCGCGCCTGGCAGCAGGCCCACTGGGACCCGGTCGCCAAGGCCGCCCAGGCGGTCAATGCCGGCAATCCGGCGCCGGCTTCCTCGCCGCTGCTGGACGCCTGGCTGGCCGGCACCAACGGCAAGCCGCGCATCCTCGAAGGGGATACCTGGCGCTGGGCCTCGGACAAGACCTGCATGGTGCTGCGCACCGCCGGCATTGGCCAGGGCCAGCTGCACCTGCCTTACTCGCGCGACGACTCGCGCCTCGAACAGCGCACCGCCATGCAGGTGCAGCTGGCGCGCCGCTTCCCCGCGGCCGAATGGCTGCAGCCCTTCACCCTGCTGGACCCGGCCACCGCGGGCACCCGCAGCGGCGCCAAGTTCATCGCCGTGTGGCGCGAAGGCGCGGCCATCCAGGGCCAGCTCTGGATTCCGCTGCGCGACAACGCCGGCATCGTGCGCGCCCGGATCGGCACCGATGCGCCGCGCCAGGGACCGCATGCGGACGACGTCGCCGCGCAGCGCGCCGCCCTCGTCGAACGCGAGCTGAAGACGCTCGCCCAGGCCTGGGAGGCGCGCCATGAATGAGGAACTGACGACGCCCCTGCTGCTGCTGTCGCCGCTCGCCGTGTTGGGCGCCGGCCTGATGCTGGCGCTGGTGCTGGGCTTTACCCTGCAGCGCTTCCAGGTGCCGAAGCTGTACGGCGCGGTGATCGCCGGCCTGCTGCTGGGCGCCAGCGGGGCCGGCATGATCGACCGTCCGCTCCTGACCCAGTTCCAGGAACTGCTGAATGGCGCCGCCGCGCTGGTGCTGTTCGAGGTCGGGCGCAAGATGGACCTGGCCTGGCTGCTGCGCAGCGGTCGCCAGGGCAAGAGCCTGCTGCTGGCCACGCTCACGCGCTTCGCCGCCGCGACCCTGGTGCTGGCCGCCTTCGGCCTGCCCTGGGGCGGCGCCATCTTCATCGGCTCGATCCTGATCGCGGTGAATCCCGTGATCCTGGCCTCGATGGTCGCCGACGAGAACGCGAGCGGACCCGGCACCTTCGCCACCGCGAACATGGTTGGCCTGAGCAACCTGGTCGCCCTGCTGGCCCTGGGCCTGACCCTGGCCTGGACCCGCAGCCACGGCGCCGACGCCGTCGGCACCTTCGGCGCGGAGCTGATGCGCCAGGGCGGCAAGCTGCTGCTGGGCGCCCTGTTCGCCCTGTTATCCTATGGCGCCTACGCGCTCGCCACGCGCCTGTGCAAGGTGCCGGCGACCATGCGTCCGGGCGTCTTGCTGGCGGCCCTGCTGATCGACCTTGGCCTGTGCTCCGTCACCGCCTCCAGCGCGCTGCTGTCGCTGCTGCTGATGGGCGTCCTGCTGCGCAATGCCGAGAAGCGCGACAACGTGTTCCAGGCCCAGCTGGCGACCGCCCAGGACATCGGCTACGTGCTGCTGTTCCTGATGTCGGCCGCGATGGTCGACATCCATGAACTGATGCAGGGCTGGATCGTGGTGGTCGCGATGGTCGTGTTCGCGGCGCGTATCGCCGCCACCCGCCTGGCCCTGTGGCCTGCCATCGCCTGGAACCGGCGCAAGAAGCATGCGATGGCGCTGTCGATGTGCTCGCTGGTGAGCTTCGGCGGCCTGGTCGTCGACAATACCCTGAACGCCTACACCGGCCTGGACCAGCATTCGACCATGCTGATGAGCGCCCTGCTGGCGCTGAACGTCCTGCTGGCGCCGGGCCTGACCTGGCTGGGCCTGCGCCTGGCCGGAGAGACTTACCGTGGAGGTGCGCAATGAGCGATCGAACCAGCGACCAGGCAATACCCGACCAGCAGGCGCTGGCCGTCTCCGGAGAAGGCGCCGCCTTCCTGCCCGACTTCCGTGAATCGACCCTGGGCACCATGGGCATCGAGCTCGAACTGATGGTGCTCGACCGTCTCACCTTCGACCTGTTCCCGGCCGCGCCGGACATCCTCGACCTGCTCGACCGCCACGACAAGCCCTGGGTGCACACGCCCGAGATCACCACCTCGATGCTGGAGGTGGCGACCTCGATCCTGACCTCCTACGACGAAGCCGCCGACCAGCTCGAGCACATCCGCTCGACGGTGCAGCGCGCCGCCTTCGAGGTCGGCGCCTCGATCTCCGGCGGCGGCGCGCATCCCTTCCAGAAGTGGGCCGAGCAGCGCATCTATCCGAAGGAGCGCTACTTCGCCTCGGAGCGCAAGTTCGGCTACCTGGCCAAGCTGTTCACCGTGTTCGGCATGCATGTGCACATCGGCGCCGGTTCGCCCGACGAAGCGATGCGCCTGACCGCCTGGCTGACCCAGCGCGCGCCGCTGTTCATCGCGCTGTCCGCCAACTCGCCGTGCTGGCAGGGCGAGGTGTCGGGCTTCTGCAGCTCGCGCAGCAATGTGGTCGGGGCCTTCCCGATGAGCGGCATCCTGCCCTACGAGATCCGCACCTGGAACGACTTCCGCGTCCACTTCGACCAGCTGGCGCAATACGGCATCGTCAACAGCATCAAGGATTTCTACTGGGACGTGCGGCCCAAGCCCGAGTACGGCACGATCGAGCTGCGGGTGCTGGACACGCCGCTCAAGCCCGTCTACGCGGCGGCGCTGGCCTGCTATGCGCGCGAACTGTGCCTGGAATTCGCCGAGCAGGCCGGCCGTTGGCCGTCCAGCGCCAGCCGCGAGCTGTACACCTGGAACCGCTTCAATGCCGCGCGCGACGGCGTCGAGGGCAACTGGATCGATCCGGAAACCGGGGTCGCCATCCCGATCGCCGAGGCGGTCCGCAGCGACCTGGAACGGCTCAAGCGCCGCTCGCAGGATCCTGGCTTCGGCAAGGCCTGCGCCGTCATCGAGCAGCTGATGAAGGATGGCGGCCAGGCGCGCTGGCTGCGCGCCCACCTCGAGGCCGGCGGCGGGATGAACGACCTGGCGCGCATGGCCAGCGAACTGTTCGAGAACGGCGCCGCCTGAGGCCGGCGGCACGCCCGGCTTACCAGCTCACGGCGCCGAGGCCGTGGGCCGGCAGCCAGGTGTAGTACAGGCCGACCGTGTCGTGGCGCTGCTCGCGTTCGGCGGTGTTGGGGAAGTTGAAGCGGCGGCGCGAGCTCAGGTACTTGAGCGTGAGGCCGTGGTGGCCGCGGATCCGGTAGGTCAGCGCCGCTTCGGCGCGTAGCACCCGGTCGTTGCCGTCGCCCTGGGGCGTGGTCAGCTTGCCGTTGAAGAAGGCGCGCTGGCCCAGGTCGACCGCCAGCCGGTCGCCGCCGATCAGGCGCAGCGTCAGTCCGGCCTGGGGCGCGAAGCCGTAAGTGTACTGGCCGGCGGCGCTGGCCCGCACGGTGCCGGTCGAGGTGTAGCCGACACCGCCCGATGCATGCCCCTGCAGCGTCAGCGCCGGCGCGATATTCCACTGCAGGTTGCTGCCCAGCGACAGCCCCGTGCTGGCGACGCGGAACAGCTGCGGCGACAGGTAGTCGTAGCTGCCGTACAGGCCGGCGATGCCGCGCAGCTTCTCGCCGCCCTCGTAGGGCGCGCCGAACAGCAGGCCGCGCGAGCTCAGGCTCTCGACGCCCTGGGCGGTCGAGCCGCGCAGGCGGAACAGGAAGTAATCGAAGGGCCGGCGGTAGGTGTAGCCGCCCTTGCCCGGCAAGCCGTACTCCAGCGCGAAGTCGGCCGCCAACTCGCTGCGCCGGTCGGCCAGGGACGGCCCCGCATTGCCGCGCGACCTGACCGTGGCGCCCAGTTGCAGGCGCGCGAACACGGCCGGGTCGTGGCTGTCCCAGACCGGCGCGTGGCGGCCCGGGCGCACATAACGGTTGAAGCCGAGCGCCGGCGAGATGCCGGCCGCCGCGGCTTCCTTCCATCCCGGCGACAGGCCGTAGCCGCGCTCCAGCACCAGGTTCGCCATCCGGTACAGCGACTCGCCCAGGAAGGTGCCGCCGAAGCTGGTCGTGATCTGGTCGTTGCGCGAGGGCGTCGTGGTTTCGCCGGCGACTTCCCACACGGCGCTGCCGGCAAACGCGGCGCCCATCGATTCCCAGAAATCCAGGCCATTGCTGCGCGCGATGTTGTAATACACCGAGCCCTGGTAAGGGTGGCCGAGCTGGTTGATCTCGAAGGGATCGCGGTCCTCCACCCAGCTGCTGCGCAGGTTGCGGCGCCACGAACCGACGCTGACGGCGTAGTCGTCCGGCTTCACGAAAGCATGGTCGACGCGGTTCAGCGCGAACTGGAAGCCCGCGATTTCGAGGGCGGTGGCGCCATAGCTCTTGTAGGGGCGCGCGGCGGCGTCGAAGGCCTCGAGCGCAGGCTTCGAGAGCGCGGTAGCTTGATCCGCCGGCGCGGATGCGGCGCGCGGCACGGCCAGCGGATGTTGCGGGGCTTCCCAGCCTTCCTGCACCGTGGTGATTGCCTCGTCCGGCGCGGCATGGACGGCGCCGGCGGCCAGCGCCAGCATGAGGAGATGGGCGCGCTTGCGGGGCGCGAAGTACTTGTTCGGGGATTTCATGGGCTTCCTGCAGTGGGACATTGTTGGCATAAATATAACTAATGCATGAAAATCCTGTCGCACGGATTGCCGAAAGGAAGTAACCCATCGGTATAATCGGCCGTTTCGCCTGTCAATACCCGCTTTCCGGATCTCCCATGAAATCGAACGGCCTGCACTTCCACCACCCCATCGCATTCTGGACCGGCACCCTGGCCCTGGTCGCCGGGGTCCTTGCCCACATCCCGATGTTCGTGTGCGCTTCCCACATGGGTTACCGCATGGTCGGCATGCCGATGGATGCGCCGATGATGGCCGGGATGGCGCTGATTCCTCTCGGCCTGCTGCTGGCCGCCTATGGCCTGATGCCGCGCTTCAAGCGCATGCGCGCGACCGGCAAGGACACTGAGGCCGGCGATGGCGCGCTGCTGTTCGAGGCTGCCGACGGCATCCCCCTGAATGCCCGCCACTGGAGCCTGGTGCTGGTGCTGGTGGTCGCGCTGACCATCGACGTGATGAAGCCGGCCACCCTCGGCTTCGTGATGCCGGGCATGACCAGCGAATACGGCCTCTCGAAGCAGAACGCGGGCTTCCTGGCCCTGGTCGCCCTGACCGGGACCACGGTCGGCTCGGTGCTGTGGGGCCTGGTGGCCGACCGCTTCGGCCGGCGCGCCACGATCCTGCTGTCGGCCCTGATGTTCATCGGCACCGCGATCTGCGGCGCGATGCCCTCGTTCGCCTGGAACCTGGCGATGTGCTTCCTGATGGGCGCCTCGGCCGGCGGCCTGCTGCCGATCACCTTCACCATGATGGCCGAGATGATTCCGGCGGCGCACCGCGGCTGGCTGCTGGTGGCGCTGGGCGGCATCGGCAACTCGGCCGGCTACCTGGTCGCTGCCGGCGCCGCCAGCCTGCTGGAACCGTCCTTCAGCTGGCGCGTCCTGTGGCTGCTGGGCCTACCCACCGGCGCGGTGATCATCCTGCTCAGCCGACTGCTACCCGAGTCGCCGCGCTTCCTGGCCAGCAGCGGCCTGCACGAGGAGGCGCGCGCGGTGCTGGCGCGCTTTGGCGGCAACATGCGCGGCGGCGTGCGCGAGGCGGCCCTGCCGCCGGCTTCCCTCGCCGCGCCGGCGGCGCCATCCGCGGGCCTGCGCGAACTGCTGCGCGGCGGCTATGCGCCGCTGACGATCGGCATGGGCGTGGCCGGCGTGGCCTGGGGCCTGGCGAATTTCGGCTTCCTGCTGTGGCTGCCGATGAACCTGCGTGCGATGGGCATGGATGCGGCCACCGCGACCTCCCTGCTGGCGCGCGCGGCCTTCCTGGCCCTGCCCGGTACGCTGCTGGTGATCTGGCTCTATCACCGCTGGAGTTCGGTGATGACGCTGGTGAGCTTCATCGCCCTCAGCGCCGCCAGCCTGCTGGGCTTCTTCCTGCTCGGCTGGACGGGGATGGCCTCGACCACCGCGCTGGCGGTCGCCACCTGCGCGCTGCTGGTCTCGGCCAGCGGCGTGATCGCGACCCTGATTCCCTACGCCGCCGAGATCTATCCGGTGCACCTGCGCGCCACCGGTTCCGGCCTGATCGCCGCGAGTTCGAAGCTGGGCGGCATCCTCGGCGCCGGCCTCGGCGTCGCGGGACTGTTCGCGGACCTGTCGCTGTCCGCACTGGTGATCGCGGTGCCGATGCTTGCCGCCGCCCTGCTGCTGGCGAGGAAAGGCATCGACACGCGCGGGCGCCGGCTCGAGGAGATCCAGGCGCTGCTCGCTTAGTGAGGGCTAGAAGTGGTACTGCGCCTTCACCATCGGCGTGCTGGCGGTGGCGCCAGGGATGGTGCGGGCGTCGTTGCCGAACTTGTTGCGCCAGTACTGATAGGCGAGGCCCGCGCGGAAGCGCTTCGGCTTGACATCGAACAGGCCGCCCACGTCCAGCATCAGCTGCATGTCGATGTTGGTCTCGGGCCTGGTGTCGCGGCCGAACTCGTTCTTGCCCTTGGCGGCGATGAAGTTGGCGTAGCCCTCGAAGGACAGGCCGGTGCCGCCCAGCGGGAAGGCCCAGACGGCGCCCAGCATCGGGTGGGCGTCGTAGTGGTAGCGCGGCGTGCTCACCCCGGTGAAGCTGCTGTAGGGCGCGTTGCTTTCCCATAGCTCGTAGATGCCGACGTTCAGCAGGCCCTTGGCGTCCACCATGAAGGTCGGGCCGGCCACCAGCATGCGCTTCTTGGAGTTGTAGCCCGCATCGTTCTTGGTGTTGGCGTCGAAGCCGAAGGTGAGGCCGGCGTCCTTGATCGGGCCGAAGCGCATCGGCGTTCCCGTCACCTTGCCCCACTCCAGCGTGTGGCGGTAGACCACGTAGAACTCTTGCGCGCCCGAGCTCGCGCCCTTGGCCGAGGGGTCGGTCTTGTTCGACAGCAGCATGTCCAGGTTGAAGAAGTTGCTGCCGTACTTGTAGCCGCTCGCATGGCTGACCTGCACGATATCCTTGTGGATGTCGTTCGCGTTGAAAGGCTCGGCGAAACGGCCGCCGGCGCGCCAGGCGATCGACGTATCGCTCCAGTCGGCTGCCATGGCCGGCAGGGCCAGCGTGGCGATCATGGTGGACAGAACGATATTCCAACTGCGGCTACGCTTCATGCCTTGCTCCCCTGTGCGATCGGATGGTCGATATGGTCCGCGTCCGCATGGCTCTCGGCCGGAATGTCGCGCGTACCGTTGAAGAAAATGTTGAGGGTGACCGCCGCCAGGGCGGTCAGCAGGATGCCGGATTCCAGCAGCGGGTGCAGGCTGTGCGCCATCTGCTGGGCCCAGCGCGGGGCGACCAGCGGGATCATGCCGAAGCCGATCGACAGCGCGACGATGTAGAGATTGAAGCGGTTGGTCCGGAAATCGACGCGGGTCAGGATGCGGATGCCGGCCGCGGCCACCATGCCGAACATCACCAGGCCGGCGCCGCCCAGCACGAACTGCGGGATCGATTCGACCAGCGCGGCCATCTTCGGCAGCATGCCCAGCACGATCATGATGATGCCGCCGGCCACGCAGACCCAGCGGCTTTTCACGCCGGTGACGGCCACCAGGCCGACGTTCTGCGAGAAGCTGGTGTGCGGGAAGGTATTCAGGACGCCGCCCAGCAGGGTGCCCAGGGCGTCGGTGCGCAGGCCGGCGGCCAGGTCCTTGCGGCCGATCTCCTTGCCGGTCATGTCCGACAGGGCCAGGAACATGCCGGCCGACTCGATCATCACCACCACCATCACCACCGTGAGGGTCAGGATCATCACGATGTCGAAGGTCGGCATGCCGAAGGCGAACGGGGTCACGAGCTCGAACCAGGGCGCCTTGCCGACTTTATCGAAGTGCATCTTGCCGGCCGCGTAGGCCACGGTGCAGCCCGCGACGATGCCGAGCAGGACCGAGATATTGCAGATGAAGCCGCGGGCATACTTCACCAGCGCCAGCACGACCAGCAGCACGAAGCCGGCGATCGCCATGTTGTCGAGCGCGCCGTAGGACGCGTTCGGCGTCATCGGGACCGGGCCGGTCAGCTTCATCGTCGCCGGGTCCGCGCCCGCGGGCAGGCTGGCGCGCGCGCTGTCGACCATGGTGGCCAGGCGCGCCACGTCGACGCTCTGGGCCGCCGAATCCGGGCCGCCCATGGCCCAGCTCACGCCGACCCGCATCAGGCTGACGCCGATGATCAGGATGATGGTGCCGGTGACGACCGGCGGGAAGAAGCGCAGCATGCGGCTCATCAGCGGCGCGATCAGGATGGCGAGCGCGCCGGCGCCGATGCCGGCCCCGAAGATGGCGCGGGCGCCGTCGGCGCCGGGCACGGCGTTCGCGATCGCCACCATCGGCCCGACCGCGGCGAAGGTCACGCCCATCATGACCGGCAGCTTGATGCCGAACCACGAGGACAGGCCGAAGGACTGGATGAGGGTCACCAGTCCGCAGCAGAACAGGTCGGCCGAGATCAGCAGCGTGACCTGCTCCGGCGACAGGTGAAGGGCCCTGCCCACGATCAGGGGCACGGCGATGGCGCCCGCGTACATCACGAGGACGTGTTGCAGGCCCAGTGCGGTCAGGCGCCCGAGGGGCAGTCTTTCATCCACCGGATGGCGGCTGTGTTGGTTCATGCTTGTCTCCTGATTATTGTTGACTACTGTCGTGAAACCAAAGAATGCATGCTGCTTGTCGGGCGACGGCCGCGCTTGGACCCGGCCGCTCGGGGAGCTTTATTCGACCGGCGCGCCCTCTTCGTACCAACGCTTCAGCAAGTCCCGCTCTGCGGCGGTGATCTGGGTGGCGTTATTCAGCGGCATCAGCTTGAGGACGACCGCCTGCTGGTACATCTGTTGCGCATGGCGCTTGATCGAGGCCGGGTTGTCGAAGGCCAGGCCCTTGCTCTGGATCTGCGCCGAGTGGCACATCACGCAGCGCTGGTCGATCACGCCTTTCACTTCCTGGAAACTGACGTTGTGGGCGGTGGCGCCGCCCGCGGCCGGAGCGGCTGCCATCACCGGCGCGGCCGACTCGGCTTCCGGTTGCGGCACCAGCCAGACCGCCAGCGCCATCAGGGCGGCGACGCCCGCCACGGCATGCTCCCAGGGCACGCGCTTGCCGAGCACGAGGGCCTTGTGGCGGGCGACGAAGCTGTGGCGGATCAGGGCGCCGGCCAGCATCAGCAGCACCAGCACGGCCCAGTTGTTCGCGCCGGAATACAGCCAACCGTAGTGGTTCGACAGCATCGCGACCAGCACCGGCAGCGTGAAGTAGGTGTTGTGCACGCTGCGCTGCTTGGCCCGCCAGCCGTAGATCGGGTCGACCGGCTGGCCGGCCTTCAACTGGGCCACGACCGTGCGCTGGCCCGGGATAATCCAGAAGAACACGTTGGCGCTCATCGAGGTTGCGAGCATCGCGCCGACCAGCAGGAAGGCGGCGCGGCCGGCGTACAGCTGGCAGGCCAGCCAGGCCGCGAAGATCACGAACACGAACACGCAGGCGCCGACGATCAGGTCGCCGTTCTTCCTGCGGCCGAAGGTGCGGCAGATGATGTCGTAGACGAACCAGAAGGCGGCCAGGAAGCCGAGCGCGGTGCCGACGGCGGCGCCGGACGACCAGTCGTGGACGCTCTTGTCGACCATGAAGGTGCCGGCATTGAACAGGTAGAGCACCGTGAACAGGCCGAATCCGGACAGCCAGGTGGCGTAACTCTCCCAATAGAACCAGTGCAGGTTCTCGGGCATGGCCTTGGGGGCGACCAGGTATTTTTGCGGGTGGTAGAAGCCGCCGCCGTGCACGGCCCAGAGTTCGCCGTCCACGCCCTTGTCGACCAGGTCGGGCGCGGTCGGCTTGTGCAGCGAGTTATCGAGGAAGACGAAGTAGAAGGATGCGCCGATCCAGGCGACCGCGGTGATCACGTGGGTCCAACGCAGCAACAGGTTGGCCCAGTCGAGCAGATAGGTTTCCATAGAGCCTCAAGCGAAAAGAAGGCAGGCCGTCATGACCTGCGTTCCCTTCACCACAGCGGGCTCTGTGAGGGGCAAAACATCGCAACCATGGTGGACCGGCCGGGCCGGCTCTCCGATGTGCTCCGCGGCGACGAAAATAACTGTATACGATTTTTTTATCGTTGGATATAAAAATTTTATCGCATGTGTTGCCGGCCTAGGAACCCCGGTAGGTCGAGTAAGCCCAAGGGCTGACCAGCAGCGGCACATGGTAGTGGCCGGCCGCATCGGCGATGCCGAAATCGATCGGCACCTCGTCGATGAAGGGCGGCTCCGGCAGCTCGACGCCGCGGCCGCGGAAGTAGGCCGCGACCGAGAACACCAGCCGGTAGCGTCCGGCCGCCATGGCGCCGGCGTCGAGCAGCGGACCGCCGTCGTTGCGGCCGTCGGCGTTCAGGATCAGGCTCTTGACGGTCCGGGGTTCGGCGCCGTCGAGCGACTGCAGGGTGACTTTCATGCCGGCGGCCGGGCAGCCGTTCATCGTGTCGAGCACGTGGGTGCTGAGGTGTCCCATGATTCTCCTTGGTGGTGAGCGTGGTAGGAAATTTGATCGGATTGCATACACTTTATGTTTTCATTTCCAAAAAAAGTGTATACACTTTATTCAGGAAGTCAACTACACGATGTCAACCGATTACTTGAAAAGCACACCATGACCCGCTCCCGCCCGTCGCTCAAAGTCGTCCCGTCGCAAATCGACGCCCCGGCGCCGGCCGGCAGCGCGACCCAGCGCATCGTCGACTCCATCACCAACGCCATCGCGGACCGCCGCCTGATGCCGGGCACCAAGCTGTCCGAGCAGAAGATCGGCGACATCTTCGACGTCTCGCGCACCGTCGTGCGCCAGGCCTTCAACCAGCTCAGCCGCGACCGGCTGGTAGTGCTGGAACCGGCGCGCGGCGCCTTCGTCGCCAAGCCGACGGCCGAGGAAGCGCAGGACGTGTTCGAAGTGCGCAGCATCCTCGAGACCGCCGTTACCAAACAGCTGTGCGCGTCCATCACCGACGCCCAGATCCGCCAGCTGCGCGAACACCTGGCGCAGGAAGAGGCAGCCTTGCAGAACGACGAGATCCCGGGCCGCACCCGCCTGCTGGGCGACTTCCACCTGGTGCTGGCGCGCATGCTGGGCAACCAGGTGCTGGTCCAGATGCTGAGCGAACTGCTGACCCGCTCGTCCCTGATCGCGCTGATGCGCCAGTCCACCCAGTCCGCGGAGGAATCGCACGAGGAGCACGTCGCCATCGTCGACGCCTTCGAGAAGCGCGACGTGAAGGCCGCCGTGCGCCTGGTCGACAAGCACCTCGGCAACGTGCAGCGCAACCTGCACATGGACCAGCAGCGCATCGACCTGGCCGACATCCTGAATCACTGAATCCATCTTCAACCTGAACAAGAGGCGCTCCATGACCCAAAGCTATCCACGCGACCTGCACGGCTACGGCCGGCGGCCGCCGCATGCCGAATGGCCGGACCAGGCCCGCGTCGCCGTGCAGTTCGTCCTGAATTTCGAGGAAGGCGGCGAGAACAGCGTGCTGCACGGCGACCCCGGCAGCGAACAGTTCCTGTCCGAGATGTTCAACCCGGCCGCCTTCCCCGACCGCCACCTGAGCATGGAAAGCATCTACGAATACGGCTCGCGGGTCGGGGTCTGGCGCATCCTGCGCGAATTCGAGAAGCGCGGCCTGCCGCTGACGGTGTTCGGGGTCGGCATGGCGCTCGAACGCTCCCCGGACATCGGCGCCGCCTTCAAGGAACTGGGCCACGAGATCGCCTGCCACGGCTGGCGCTGGATCAGCTACCAGAACGTCGACGAAGCCACCGAGCGCGAACACATGGCGCGCGGCATGGAAGCCATCGAGCGCCTGACCGGCGAACGTCCGCTCGGCTGGTATACCGGCCGCGACAGCCCGAACACGCGCCGCCTGGTGGCCGACTACGGCGGCTTCGAATACGACAGCGACTATTATGGCGACGACCTGCCCTTCTGGCTGAAGGTCCGCAAGACCCACGGCAGCCAGGCGCCGCAACTGGTCGTGCCCTATACGATGGACTGCAACGACATGCGCTTCGCCCTGCCCCAGGGCTTCTCGCACGGCGATCCCTTCCTGTCCTACCTGCGCGACGCCTTCGACGTGCACTACGCCGAAGGCGCGGACCGTCCGTCGATGATGAGCATCGGCCTGCACTGCCGCCTGCTCGGACGCCCGGGACGCTTCCGCGCGCTGCAGCGCTTCCTCGACTACATCGAGCAGCACGACCGGGTCTGGGTCGCGCGCCGCATCGACATCGCGCGCCACTGGAAGCGCGTGCATCCCTTCAACCCCGACACTGCCTTCGCATGGGAGTAAGCATGCTCACCCTGGAAAGTCTCAACGCCGCCGACGAGGCGGGCTTCACCGCGCTGCTGGACGGCGTCTACGAACACTCGCCCTGGATCGCGGCGCGGGCCTGGCGGCAGCGCCCCTTCGCCAGCCTGGCCCATCTCAAGCGCGCACTGGCCGAGGCGGTGCGCGGCGCGCCGCACGAGGCCCAGCTGGGCCTGATCCGCGCCCACCCGGAACTGGCCGGCAAGGCGATGGTGTCGAAGACCCTGACGGCGGAATCGACGAACGAACAGAACAAGGCCGGCCTGACCAACTGCACGCCGGAGGAATTTGCCGCCATCCAGCGCCTGAACGCCGACTACAACGCGAAATTCGGCTTCCCCTTCATCCTGGCGGTGCGCGGTCCGCGCGGCCTGGGCCTGGGCAAGCACGAGATCATCGCGAGCTTCGCGCGCCGCCTGGGCAACCAGCCCGGCTTCGAATTCGCCGAAGCCCTGCGCAACATCCACCGCATCGCCGAGATCCGCCTGAACGACAAGTTCGGCCACGAACCCGTGCTCGGCAACCACGTGTGGGACTGGGCCGAGCAGCTGGCCGTCCACAGCGACCCCGGCTACCTTGAACGCGGCGAGCTGTGCGTCACCTACCTGACCGACGCGCACCGCGCCTGCGCCAGCCAGCTGGCGCGCTGGATGATCGACGACTGCGGCTTCGACGAAGCCCGGGTCGACGCGGTCGGCAATGTCGTGGGCATTTACCACGGCGCCGACCCGCAGGCCAAACGCCTGCTGACCGGCTCGCACTACGACACCGTGCGCAACGGCGGCAAGTACGACGGCCGCCTGGGCATCCTGGTGCCGATGGCCTGCGTACGCGAGCTGCGCCGCCAGGACCGCCGCCTGCCCTTCGGGATCGAGGTGGTCGCCTTCGCGGAAGAAGAAGGCCAGCGCTACAAGGCCGTGTTCCTCGGTTCGGGCGCCCTCACCGGCCAGTTCGACCGGGCCTGGCTGGACCAGCGGGACCTCGAGGGCATCACCATGCGCGACGCGATGCAGAACGCCGGCCTGGACGCCGAGGGAATCGCCGCCCTGCAGCGCGATCCCGCCCGCTACCTCGGCTTCGTCGAGGCCCATATCGAACAGGGCCCGGTGCTGGACGACGCCGACCTGCCGCTGGGCGTGGTCACCTCGATCAACGGCAGCGTGCGTTTCCTGGGCGAGATCGCCGGCATGGCGAGCCACGCCGGCACCACGCCGATGACGATGCGGCGCGATGCCGCCGCCGGCGCGGCCGAACTGGTCCTGTTTGCCGAGAAGCGCGCCGCCGCCGTACCCGACCTGGTCGCCACGGTCGGCATGCTGGAGGTGCCTAGCGGCTCGATCAACGTGGTGCCGGGCCGCTGTCGCTTCAGCCTCGACGTGCGCGCCACCACCAACGCCGTGCGCGACGCCTGCGCGCAGGATATCCAGGCCGAGCTGCGCGCGATCTGCGAGCGCCGCGGCCTCGCGTTCACGCTCGAGGAAACCATGCGCGCCGCCGCCGCGCCCTGCGACGAAGGCTTGCGCCGCCAGTGGGAACGCGCGGTCGCCGCCCTCGGCCTGCCGGTGTTCCACCTGCCCAGCGGCGCCGGCCACGACGCCATGATGCTGCACCAGGTGATGCCGCAGGCGATGCTGTTCCTGCGCGGTCAGAACGCCGGCATCAGTCACAACCCGCTCGAATCCATCACCAATGACGACGCCGAACTGTGCGTGCGTGCTTTCCAAACCCTCCTCGACCAACTTGCCACGGACCCGACATGACTACGATCACTAACGCCCCCTACGAGACCCTCGACGCCTGGATCGACGCCCACTTCGACGAGGAGGTGCGCTTCCTGCAGGAGCTGGTGCGCGTTCCCACCGACACCCCGCCGGGCAATAACGCGCCGCACGCCGAGCGCACCGCCCAGCTGCTGAAGGACTTCGGCTTCGAGGCCGAGCAGCATGCGGTGCCGCTTGATACCGTCCGCGCCGCCGGACTCGAGACGATCACCAACCTCGTCGTGCGCCGCCGCTATGGCAACGGCGACGGTCAAGGGCGCATCGTGGCCCTGAACGCCCACGGCGACGTGGTGCCGCCGGGCGAAGGCTGGACCCATCCGCCCTACGGCGCCGAGATCGCCGACGGCAAGCTGTACGGCCGCGCCGCGGCGGTCAGCAAGTGCGACTTCGCGACCTTCACCTTCGCCACCCGCGCCCTCGAGGCGCTGGGCGCACCGCTGAAGGGCGGCGTCGAACTCTACTTCACCTACGACGAGGAATTCGGCGGCGAGCTCGGTCCGGGCTGGCTGCTGGAAAAAGGCCTGGTCAAGCCCGACCTGCTGATCGCGGCCGGCTTCAGCTACCAGGTCATCACCGCGCACAACGGCTGCCTGCAGATGGAAGTGACGGTCAACGGCAAGATGGGCCACGCGGCCGTACCGGAAACCGGCGTCGACGCCCTGCAGGCCGCGACCCGCATCCTGGTCGCGCTGTACGGGCAGAATACCCTGTACAAGCAGACCCGCAGCCAGGTCAAGGGCATCAACCACCCTTACCTGAATGTCGGCCTGATCGAGGGCGGCACCAACACCAATGTGGTGCCGGGCAAGGTCGTGCTGAAGCTGGACCGCCGCATGATCCCGGAAGAGAACCCGGCCGAGGTCGAAGCCGGCCTGCGCCGCCTGATCCAGGAGGCGGTGGCCGACTGCCCGGGCATCAGCATCGAGATCAAGCGCCTGCTGCTGGCCAATGCCCTGAAACCGCTGGACGGCAACCGTCCGATGGTCGACGCCCTGTCGCGCCACGCCAGCGCCGTGTTCGACGAGCCGATCGGCGCCGCCGGCACCCCGCTGTACACCGATGCGCGCCTGTTCGGCGAGCACGGGATTCCGGCGGTCCTGTACGGCGCCGGCCCGCGCACGGTCGGCGAGAGCAATGCCAAGCGCGCGGACGAGCATATCGACCTGAAAGACCTGCGCCGCGCGACCAAGGTGATTGCGCGGACGCTGTTCGATTTGCTGGACTGAGTAATAGACGCAGACTGAAAAGCCGTCGTCCCCGCGAAGGCGGGGACGACGTAATGAACACACAATAGCCGTTGGACGAGAGCAACGCCAACCAAGCTGGAAGCGGAAAGCAATAGCCTCTCCTGAATCGCACTGATACCCTGTTTTACCCCCCAAGAAAAATTGCGACGGCACTCCGCTCCGGTGCGGACATTGCATGTGCCGACGTCATATCAATTCCGCAAGCCGCGACCGGGCAATTCGATTGAGTAGATGGAACAATGGTGAACTTTTCTAATTTTCGTATCGGGATCCGGCTGGCGATCGGATTTGGCATCGTCATCGTCATCATGCTTTTGATGTCGATTATCGGCATCGACCGTATTCGCAGCACCAGCGCCTTGACCGATCAGATCGTGACTCAACGCTATGTGGCAGTCGAACAAATCAATGTCATGCGCAGTTATGCGAACCGCGGCGCCCAGGCCTTGCGTAACGCCATGCTGGCACCCGATCCCGCACAGGCCGCAAAATTTTTCGACATGGTCGGCGATGCCGACCGCGTCAGCGGGGAAGCCGAAGCGCGGCTGAATGGTTTGCTGACATCCGATATCGAGAAGCAGCTGCTCGCCGGCGAAAAAGATGCTTTCTCGCTGTTTGCATCGAAGCGCGCGGAGGCCATCGCGCAATTCAGGGGCGGCGACAAGGCGGCGGCGACGGCCTATCTGTTCGCGACCGTGGTGCCGGTCCAGAACGCGTATTTTGGACGGCTCGACGCCCTGCTCAAATACGAAGCCGAGCGCGTGAACCAGGCCGGCGCGGAAGCCGCCGCAAGCTCGCGTTCAACGACCGTGCTGCTGAGCGGATTACTGGTTCTCGCAACACTGGCCTCGGCCCTCGCTGCCTACCTGATCACCAGGTCCGTCACGATCCCGATCAAGGAAGCGGTCAGGCTGGCCGAAACCGTTTCGCGCGGCGACCTGACCGCACAGATCGAGGTCACGCGCCATGACGAAACCGGGCGTTTGCTGTCCGCGCTGAAAGCCATGGTCGACAGCCTGATCGATACGGTAAGCGCAGTGCGCTCCGGTGCCGATACCATTGCAATTGCGTCCGCAGAAATTGCAGCAGGCAACCTCGATCTGTCGTCGCGCACCGAAAACCAGGCCGCAAACCTGGAAGAAACCGCGTCTTCGATGGAGGAGCTGACCTCGCTCGTCCAGAGCAACGCCGACAGCGCGCACCAGGCCAGGGAATTTGCCCTATCGGCTGCCGGCCAGGCCGGCCAGGGTGGGGAAATGGTTGCGGAAGTGGTCGCCACGATGAGAGCGATCAACGAAAGCTCCCGCAAGGTTGTCGCCATCATCGGTGTCATCGAAAGCATCGCTTTCCAGACCAATATCCTGGCGTTGAATGCCGCGGTCGAGGCGGCGCGCGCGGGCGAGCAGGGGCGCGGCTTTGCGGTGGTCGCCTCCGAGGTGCGCAACCTGGCCCATCGCTCCGCCGGCGCCGCCAAGGAAATCAAGGCCCTGATCGACGACTCGGTGACCAAGGTCACGACCGGCAGCATCCTGGTGGACAAGGCCGGCAGCGCCATGATCGGGCTGGTGGAATCCGTCCGTAAAGTGTCCGAATTGATGAACGAACTGGCCGGCGCCAGCGGCGAGCAGAGCGTCGGTATCGAACAGATCAACCTCGCCATCCTGGAGATGGACAACACCACCCAGCAAAACGCGGCGATGGTGGAAGAAGCGGCGGCGGCCGCAAGCCGCCTGGAAGAGCAGACGCTTCACCTGTCGCAGGTGGTCGGCGTCTTCAAGCTAAAAAATGAAGCGAAAGAACCGCCTCGCACCCGCGCCGCGCAGCTCAGCTACGATGCCTTGGAGGGTGCTGGCTGACGCGCACCACGTGCAGCAGATTGGTGCTCCCCGCCTGCCCCGACGGGAAACCCGCCACCACCACCACGTCGTCGCCCTCCCCGGCCAGCCCGAGCCGCAGCGCCGCCGCGGCCCCATCCTCGACCATCCCGCCCAGCGTGGTCGCTTCCTCGAAGGGCAGCGGATGCACGCCCCAGGCCAGCGCAAGCCTGCGGGCGATGGCGGCGTGCGGGGTGAGCGCCAGGATCGGCGTCGCCGGGCGTTCGCGGCTGGCGCGCAGGCAGCTGGCGCCGCTGGCCGTGTAGGCCACGATGGCCGCCGGCGCGAGCAGGCTGGCCACCCGCCGCAGCGCGCAGCAGATCGCATCCGCGGTAGTCGCTTCGGCCGGGGTATGCGAGGCATCCAGGTCCACCCGCCAGCGCGGGTCGCGTTCGACTTCACGGATCACCTCGTCCATCACCGCCACCGCCTCGACCGGGTACTGGCCCGAGGCCGATTCCGCCGACAGCATCACCGCGTCCGCGCCGTCATAGATCGCGCCGGCGACGTCGGACACCTCGGCGCGGGTCGGCACCGGCGCCGCGGTCATCGACTCCAGCATCTGGGTCGCCACCACCACCGGGCGGCCGGCGGCGCGCGCCGCGTGCACGATGCGGCGCTGCAGGACCGGCACCTGCTGCGGCGGCAGCTCGACGCCGAGGTCGCCGCGCGCCACCATCACGCCGTCCGACAGGGCCACGATCTCGTCCAGCGCATCGATCGCGGCCGGCTTTTCCAGCTTGGCCATGATCCAGGCCTTGTCGCCGATGAGGGCGCGCGCCTCGCGGATGTCTTCCGGACGCTGCACGAAGGACAGCGCGACCCAGTCGACGCCGAGTTCCAGGCCGAAGGCCAGGTCGGCACGGTCCTTCGCGGTCAGCGGCGAGATCGGCAACAGCACGCCCGGCACATTCACGCCCTTGCGGTCCGACAGCGGGCCGCCGACCAGCACGCGGGTCCCGGCGTGCTCCGGACCGCAGGATTCCACGCGCAGGCGCAGCTTGCCGTCGTCCAGCAGCAGCTCGGCGCCGGGGCGCAGCGCCGCGAAGATCTCGGGATGCGGCAGCTGGGCGCGGCGCACGTCGCCCTCGGCCGGATCGAGGTCCAGCCGGAACGAGGCCCCCGCCTCCAGCAGCGTGCGGCCCCCGAGCATCCGGCCGATCCGGAGCTTCGGACCCTGCAGGTCCATCAGGATGCCGATCGGCCGGCCCAGCTCGCGCTCCACCGCGCGGATCGCCTCGAAGCGCGCGGCATGGTCGGCATGGCTGCCATGGCTGAAGTTCAGGCGGAACACGTCGGCGCCGGCATCGGCCAGCGCGCGGATGCGTTCGATGGTGGCGCTGGACGGACCCAGCGTGGCGAGGATACGGGAACGGCGTTGGCGTAGCATCGGAACTCCTATGGAAGGATGAGGATGGCGCGGAAATCGTTGACGTTGGTGAGCGTCGGTCCGGTGACGAGCGCATCGCCCAGCGCGCCGAAGAAGCCGTGGCCGTCGTTCTCAGTCAGGCTGTCGCGCGGGCGCATGCCCCGCGCCCAGGCGCGCGCGAGCGTGTCGGGCGCGAGGAAAGCGCCGGCCACCTCTTCGGCGCCGTCGACGCCGTCGGTGTCGGCCGCCAGCGCATGGATGCCGGGTGCGCCGTCCAGGGCCAGGCCGAGCGCCAGCAGGAACTCGACATTGCGTCCGCCGCGGCCCTGTCCGCGCACCGTCACCGTGGTCTCGCCGCCCGACAGCAGCACGCAGGGCGGACCCAGGGGTTGGGCATGGCGGCGCGCCTGCAGCGCGATGCCGGCCATGACCTTGGCTACCTCGCGCGCCTCGCCCTCGATGCTGTCGCCGAGGATCAGCGGGGTGACCCCGGCCGCGCGCGCGACCTCGGCCGCCGCTTCCAACGCCATCTGCGGCGAGGCGATGATGTGGGTGCCGACCCTGGCCAGGCGCGCGTCGCCCGGCTTGACGGTCTCGCCGGCCCCGCTCTCCAGCAGGCGCCGCGCGCCGGGCGGGAGTTCGATGCCGTAGCGGCGCACGATGTCCAGGGCCTCGGCACAGGTCGTGGCGTCCGCCACGGTCGGCCCGGAGGCGATATCGGCCGGATCGTCGCCCGGCACGTCGGAAATCAGGAGGTTGACGACCCGCGCCGGATGGCAGGCCGCCGCCAGCCGTCCGCCCTTGATGGCGGACAGGTGCCGGCGCACGCAGTTCATTTCCGTGATACTGGCGCCGGACGCCAGCAGGGCGCGGTTGACGGCCTGCTTGTCTTCGAGGCTCACGCCATCCGCCGGCAAGGGCAGCAGCGCCGAGCCGCCGCCCGAGATCAGGCAGATCACCAGGTCGTCCGGCCCGAGGCCCTGCACCGCCAGCAGCACCTGGCGCGCCGCTTCCAGGCCGGCGGCATCCGGCACCGGATGCGCCGCCTCGACGATGCGGATGCGTTCACAGGGCACGGCGTAGCCGTAGCGCGTGACGACCAGGCCGGTGAGCGGCCCGGCCCAGTGACGCTCGAGCGCCTGGGCCATCGCGGCCGAGGCCTTGCCGGCGCCGATCACCACCGTGCGTCCCTTCGGCGGCGCCGGCAGGGAGGCCTGGATGCGCTGCGCCGGCTGGGCCGCCTCGACCGCGGCGGCGAACATGCTTGCGAGCAGGTCGCGCGGGCGCATGTCCATTACGCTTCCTGGCCGATCGCGAAGTTGGCCATCACCTCGAGCGCGCGCACCATGGCCGAGTGGTCCCAGTTGCCGCCGTCGTGGGCGGCGCAGGTGTTGAACAGCTCCTGGGCGGTAGCCGTGTTCGGCAGCGCCACGCCGAGCTGGCGCGCGGTGGTCAAGGCCAGGTTGAGGTCCTTGCGGTGCAGGTCGATCCGGAAGCCCGGCGCGAAAGTGCGCTTGATCATGCGCTCGCCATGCACTTCCAGGATGCGCGAGGAGGCGAAGCCGCCCATCAGCGCTTCCCGCACCCGGGCCGGATCGGCGCCGGCCTTGGCCGCCAGCAGCAGGGCCTCGCCGACCGCCTCGATGGTCAGCGCGACGATGATCTGGTTGGCGACCTTGGTGATCTGGCCGTCGCCGTTGCCGCCGACCAGGGTGACGTTCTTGCCCATCAGCCGGAACAGCGGCAGCACGCGGTCGAAGGCCGCCTCGCTGCCGCCCACCATGATGGTCAGGCTCGCCGCCCTGGCCCCGACTTCGCCGCCCGACACCGGCGCGTCCAGGTAGTCGCAGCCCAACGCATCGATGCGGCGCGCGAAGTCCTTGGTGGCGACCGGCGAGATCGAGCTCATGTCGACCACGACCTTGCCGGCGCTCAGGCCCGCAGCCACGCCGTTCTCCGCGAACAGCACCTCCTCCACCTGCGGCGTGTCCGGCACCATGATGATGACGATATCCGCCTGGCGCGCCACCTCGGCGCTGCTGGCGCAGGCCGCGGCGCCGGCATCCAGCAGCTGCGCCGGGGTCTCGCCGTGGGTGTAGGTGAACAGGCGGTGGCCCGCCTTGAGCAGGTGTCCCGCCATCGGGGCACCCATGATGCCCAGCCCGATGAATCCGATGTTTGCCATGTCTCGTTCCTCCAGATGTGATAAGGGTCGGTTCAACCGGCCAGGGCCTGGCGCCACGCCAGTCCCGCTGCCGTGCCGGCGGCCGGCTTGTACTCGCAGCCGATCCAGCCGTCGTAGCCGAGCCGGTCGATGTGCCGGAACAACCACGGGAAGTTGATCTCGCCGGTGCCCGGCTCGTTGCGGCCCGGGTTGTCGGCCAGCTGGATGTGGGCGATGCGCGCCAGGTGCTTGGCGATGGTGTTGCCGATCTCGCCTTCCATGCGCTGGGCGTGGTAGATGTCGTACTGCAGCCAGAGATTGTCGGAATCGACTTCCTCGATCAGGGCGATGGCCTGTGCAGTGCGGTTCAGCCAGAAGCCCGGGATGTCGAAGGTATTCACCGGCTCGACCAGCAGGCGGATGCCGGCTTCCTTCAGCTTGCCCGACGCGAAGCGCAGGTTGTCGACCACGGTGCGCCGCACGCGCTCCGGATCGGCGCCGGCGGGTGCGATCCCGACCAGGCAGTTGAGCTGGCGGCAGCCCAGCTGGCGCGCATAGTCGATGGCGCGGCCGACGCCGTCCTGGAATTCGCCCGCGCGGCCGGGATGGCAGGCGATGCCGCGCTCGCCCTTGTCCCAGTCGCCGGCCGGCAGGTTGTGCAGGACCTGGACCAGGCCGTGGCGGTCCAGCCTCTCCGCCAGCGCCGCGGCCTCGAAGGCATAGGGAAACAGGTACTCGACGCCGCGGAAGCCCGCGTTCGAGGCCGCCTCGAAGCGGTCCAGGAAAGGCAGTTCATTGAACAGCATCGTCAGGTTGGCTGCGAATCTTGGCATGGTGTTCTCCTTAATGGATGGCCTTGGCGACGGCGTGGGCGATGGCGGTCGGTGCGTCGGCCGGATGGTCGGCCAGCGCCTCGAATTCGTTGACGGCGTCGATCTCGGTGCCCATCGCGATATTCGTGACGCGTTCGAGAATGATCTCGACCACCACCGGCACGCGGTGCTCGCGCATCCAGGCGCGCGCCTGGACGAAGGCCGGCTGGATCTCCCCGGGGTCGCGCACCCGGATCGCCTTGCAGCCCAGGCCTTCGACGACCGCCACATGGTCGACCCCGTAGCTGCCCAGTTCCGGCGCGTTGATGTTCTCGAACGCCAGCTGGACGCAGTAATCCATGTCGAAGCCGCGCTGCGCCTGGCGGATCAGGCCGAGGTAGGCGTTGTTCACCACCACGTGCAGGTAAGGCAACCGGAATTGCGCGCCCACCGCCAGCTCCTCGATCATGAACTGGAATTCGTAGTCGCCGGAGATGGCGACCACCTCGCGCTGCGGGTCCGCGGCGCACACGCCCAGCGCCGCCGAAATAGTCCAGCCGAGCGGACCGGCCTGGCCGCAGTTGATCCAGTGGCGCGGCTTGTACACGTGCAGGAACTGGGCCGCGGCGATCTGCGACAGGCCGATCGTGCTGACGTAGCAGGTATCGGGGCTGAAGGCGTGGTTCATCTCCTCGTACACGCGCTGCGGCTTGATCGGCGCGTCCTCGAACCGGGTCTTGCGCAGCAAGGTCCGTTTGCGCTCCTGGCATTCGGCGACCCATGCTTCGCGCTTCGGCAGGCCGCCGATCGAGTCGATGCCGCGCGCCACCTCGATCAGCAGGTCGAGGGCGGCGCCGGCATCCGAGACGATGCCGAAGTCGGGCCCGAACACGCGGCCGATCTGGGTCGGTTCGATGTCGATGTGGACGAACTTGCGACCCTTGGTGTAGACCTCGACCGAGCCGGTGTGGCGATTCGCCCAGCGGTTGCCGATGCCGATCACGAAGTCGGAGGCCAGCATGGTCGCATTCCCGTAGCGGTGCGAGGTCTGCAGGCCGGCCATGCCCGCCATCAGCGGATGGTCGTCGGGGATCGCGCCCCAGCCCATCAGGGTCGGGATCACCGGCACGCCGACGATCTCGGCGAATTCCTGCAGGCGCGCCGCGGCGTCCGCATTGATCACGCCGCCGCCGCAGACGATCACGGGACGCTCGGCTTCGTTCAGCATCGCGAGCGCCTTCTCGGCCTGGGCGCGGGTGGCGGACGGCTTGTAGACCGCCAGCGGCATATAGGTCTCGACGTCGAATTCGATTTCCGCCATCTGCACGTCGAACGGCAGGTCGATCAGCACCGGCCCCGGACGACCGGAACGCATGATGTGGAAGGCCTGCTGGATCACGCGCGGCACCAGCGCCGGCTCGCGCACCGTGACGGCCCACTTGGTGACCGGCTTGGCGATCGACTCGATGTCGACCGCCTGGAAGTCTTCCTTGTGCAGCCTGGCCCGCGGCGCCTGGCCGGTAATGCATAGGATTGGTATCGAATCGGCCCAGGCCGAGTACAGGCCGGTGATCATGTCGGTGCCGGCCGGGCCGGAGGTGCCGATGCACACGCCGATATTGCCGGCGCGCGCCCGGGTATAGCCCTCGGCCATGTGCGAGGCGCCCTCGACGTGGCGCGCCAGCACATGCTCGAAGCCGCCATTGCGCTTCATGGCCGAATAAAACGGGTTGATTGCGGCGCCGGGCACGCCGAACACCTTGCTGACGCCTTCCTTGCGCAGTACCGCCGCCGCCGCGTCGATTGCCCTCATACGGGTCATGCTCGCCTCCATTGGATGGTTGGAATCGGATCGATGAAGTCAGCATAGCCCCAAGCGCCGCAATGTTGAATTGCTGCTACTATTGTCTCTGCCGATACTTAAAGTATTGAATGGAGGATGCATGGACCGTTACACGGAAATCCGCAGCTTCGTGCTCGTCACGGAAAAAGGCAGTTTCGCGGCCGCCGCCATGATCGAAGGCGTGACGCCGGTGGTGATGGGCCGGCGCCTGGACGCGCTCGAGCGCCGGCTCGGGGTGCGCCTGATGCACCGCTCGACGCGCGGCCTGTCGCTGACGGCGCTGGGCGAACAGTTCCTCGAGCCCTGCCGCCAGCTGCTGCGCGATTTCGAGATCACCGAGAACAGCATCACCGAGGGACGCAGCACGGTGCGCGGCCACCTGGTGGTGTCGGCGCCGGCGGCCTTCGGGCGCTCGCACGTGGCCCCGCACGCGCCGGCCTTCCGCGCCATCCACGGGGAGCTGAAGATGTCCTTCAACTTCACCGACAGCGTGGTGGACCTGGTGCGGGAGGGCTACGACATGTCGATCCGGATCGGCGCGGTGCT
Source organism: Massilia sp. WG5 (assembly GCF_001412595.2). Lineage (NCBI taxonomy): Bacteria > Pseudomonadati > Pseudomonadota > Betaproteobacteria > Burkholderiales > Oxalobacteraceae > Massilia > Massilia sp. WG5. The sequence goes on along the minus strand of NZ_CP012640.2, from coordinate 278,214 downwards.
CGACCCGAACTATGTCGCGATCCCGCTGTTCCCGAACCGCCGCGTGGTGTGCGGCACGCCGGCCTACTTCGAACGCAAGGGCACGCCGGCCCAGCCCGAGGATCTCGCGCGTCACAACTGCCTGGCCTTCAACCTGCAGGGCGGCCAGCAGCGCGGCTGGACCTTCCAGCGCGACGGCAAGCTGTTCGCGGTGCGGGTCGACGGCGACCTCGCCTGCAACGACGGCGAACTGCTGTACGACTGGGTCAGGCAGGGACTCGGCATCGGCTGGCGCTCGACCTGGGAGATCCAGGCCGAGCTGAAGCGCGGCGAGCTGATCACGGTGCTGGACGAATTCGCCGTGGTCGACTACCCGATCCAGGCCGTCTATCCGCAGCAGCGCTACCTGCCGGCCAAGATCCGGCATTTCGTCGATTACCTGAAGGGCATCTACAACACGCCGGGCTACTGGGAACGCGGCCAGGCCGCCGGCGCCTGAAGCACGCTCGCGCCCCGGGCCCTCATGCCTCCGAGCGGTCCGCCAGCAGGTCCAGTCCCACCAGCCTGCAGGGCCCCGGTTTCGCCGGCGTCACCATCAGCAGGTCGCTCGAGGTCTTCTCGATCAGCTCGCGGGCGCGGTGCTGCCAGGACCAGTCGTCGACCAGCCAGCGCTGGCTGCCTGACAGGACGATGATGTCGGCATCGACCGCGTTGACGTATTCCGCGACTGCAAGCCCGGTGGGCCTGGGCAGCAACACCAGCGACAGCCTGGCCGGATGCGGCTGCAGTCGCGCGGCCAGCGCCGCGAACGCTTCCTGTGCCGCCAGCTCCGCCTTGCGCCGGCAGGCGCCGATCGCCTCGTCGCGCACGCGCGCGGCGCGCATCTGCCCTTCGCCGGGGACGTGGAAGGCGTGCACGATCGTCAGGCGCGTGGCCGGCAGCAGTCTCAGCGCGGCTTGCAGGGTGTCGAGCGAGTCGGGCGAGAAGTCGCTCGGGAACACCGCGTGCGCATAGGGCTTGCGGGCCGGCTGGCGCACCAGCAGGACCGGCGTCAGGCTGGCACGGGAGACGTCGCGCAGCAGGTTGAAGTTGTGCAGGATCGGCCACCATTCGTGCGCCTGCCAGGCGGCCGCGATCAGCAGCGGATCGGCATCGAGCGCGCGCTGCATCAGGGCCGCCGGGAACGCGCCGGTATCGAATTGCGCCGAGCAGTGGACGCCGAAGCGCAGCTGCGCCGCCGCACCGGCGTGCTCCACCTCCTCCATGCCCTTGCACAGGGTGCCGGCGCCGCGCGCCGCGCACAGGAATTCCATGCGCCGGCATTGCAGCGCAGCCGCCAGCATCGCTGCGCGCGCGGCCGCGTGGGCGACCGGATGCGGGGATTCGGAGATCACGAGGACAGGTTTCGGCATGACAAGACCCTCCACGGCCAGGCATACCCTGGCCGGACGTCGACGGAAAACGGCGCCGGCGCGCTCGTGCGCCGGCTCATTGAACGATCGGGCGGGGTGCTCGGGAGGTCCTGGAACGGCAGGTTCGGGACCTCGCCGAGCCTAGAAAAGGCCGGCGATGTCTCGCGTGGCGAGGTGCGCAAGGCGCGCACGGAAGGCAGAGCATGTGTCCATCTCGATGCCCCTGGCTGGTCGGTGACGGCCCGAGTATATACCTCCTGCTTTTTTCGTCAACCGCGGGCGCCGCTTCAGCGCGCCAGCGCCGGATAGCTGAAGGCCAGGAAGTGCACGGCGTTGAGCGCGAAGTGCGTCAGGATCGCGCCCTCGATGCGGCGCGACTTCAGGTAGGCCGCGCCGTAGAACAGGCCGGCGACGGTCGCCAGCAGCACCAGCGGCGCGCCGCCGCGCGCATGGGCCAGGCCGAACAGCACGGCGCTCAGCACGGTGGCGATCACCGCGCCGGCGCGCCCGCGGTCCATGGCGCGCGCCACGCGCTCGAGCAGCAGGCCGCGGAAGAAGGCTTCCTCGGTGACGCAGGTGAACAGCAGGTTGGAAGCCAGGAAGAAGGCGGAATACGGCGTCCACTTCGGGTCGGGCCGCACATAGCCGAGCGCCCAGCCAATGCCCAGCACGACGACCAGGGTGGCCGCCGACACCGGCCACACCCGGCGCAGCATGGCGCGCCATTCTTCGACGCTGCGGATCGGCCGGCAGAACACGCCCACCAGCACGATACCCGCCACCGCGGTGTCGACATTCAGGCGCAGGGTGAGCGGCGCGGCGCCCTTCGAAAAGACGATGCCTTCCGCCAGCACCGGATTGAGGAAACCCGGCACCCGGTGCAGCGCGAACAGGAAGGCGCACAGGCCGGCCAGTACCAGCAGCGCCACTCGCAGCCGGCTTTGCCGGGCCTCGCGTGCGCGCCAGGCCAGCGCAGCGAACAGCGTCGCCGACACCGGCGCCCGCCAGTCCACCGCCCCCGACAGCAGGCCGGCCAGGCAGGCCAGCAGCAGGCCCGCGCACCAGGTCCAGTCACGCCGGCCGCGAATCGGCGGGGCCCACGGCAGCAGCACCGCCAGGGCCAGGGCGGCGAACGCGCCCTCCATGCCTTACACGCCGTCCGCGCAGGTCGCCTCGCCCAGCACCTTCTGCAGCGCTGCCAGGGTGAAGGGCTTTGGCAGGAAGGCCGGGCGGATCTCGAGGTCGGGCGTGTCCGGCGCACCGTAGCCGGACGAGAAGATGATCTTCATGCCGGATCCCTGCGCCGTCACCTTGCGCGCCAGTTCGAGTCCGGACATGCCCGGCAGCGAATGATCGGTCAGCAGGATGTCGAAGCGCTTCTGCGCCAGGACTTCCAGCGCCTGTTCGGCGCTGCCCACGCCTTCGACCGCATGGCCGAGGATCAGCAGCAGCTCCGACAGCATGGCGCGCGCGTCCGGGTTGTCCTCGACCACCAGGATCGCCATCGGGTTGGTGGTGACGGTCAGGCCCGGCTCCTCGCCCGCGGCCGGCGCCGCCGGGGCGGGTGCGGGCGCGGGAGAAGCCGGGGCCGCGCCTACCTTGCGCGACGCGAACAGCTGGCGGATCTTGCGCGCCAGCTCGTCGCGGCGGTAAGGCTTGCTGATCAGCTCCACGCCCGGATCGAGGCGGCCGCCGTGGACGATGGCGTTCTGCGTATAGCCCGAGGTGAACAGGACCTCGATGGCCGGGAACATCTGCTTGGCCTGGCGCGCGACCTCGATGCTGCGCACCGGGCCCGGCATCACGACGTCGGTGAACAGCAGGTCGATCGGGATGCCGCTCTGCAGGATGGTCAGCGCGCCCTGGCCGTCGCTGGCCTTCAGCACGCGATAGCCCAGGCCCTGCAGCATGTCGACCACGGTCGCCTGCACCGCGAGGTCGTCTTCGACCACCAGGATGGTTTCCGAGCCGCCCAGCACCGGCGCGTTGCGCAGGTTCGGCAGTTCGACTTCCGGCTGCATCGAGCGCGGCAGGTAGATCTTGATCGTGGTGCCGCTGCCGACTTCGCTGTAGATGCGGATGTGGCCATGGCTCTGCTTGACGAAGCCGTAGGCCATCGACAGGCCCAGGCCGGTGCCCTCGCCTTCGCGCTTGGTGGTGAAGAAGGGCTCGAAGGCGCGCGCGATGACTTCGGGCGGCATGCCGCAGCCGGTGTCCGAGATCGCCAGCATCACGTACTGGCCGGCCGTCACTTCCGGTTCGTGCAGCACGTAGTTATCGTCCAGCATGGCGTTGTTCAGTTCCAGCGTGAGCCGGCCGTCGCCCTGCATGGCGTCGCGCGCATTGATGGCCAGGTTCAGGATCACGTTCTCGAGCTGGTGCGGGTCGGCCAGGGTAGTCCACAGCCCGCCGGCGACCACGGTCTCGATCTGCACCGACTCGCCCAGGGCGCGGCGCAGCAGGTCGTCCATGCCGCGCAGGACCCGGCCGATGTTCGTCGCCACCGGCTGCAGCGGATGGCGGCGCGCGAACGCCAGCAGCTGCGAGGACAGCTTGGCGCCGCGGTCGGCCGCGAAGGCCGCCGACTCGAGGCGGCGCTGCGCCTCCGGATTGCCCGCCAGGGACATCTGCAGCAGCTGCAGGTTGCCGGCGATGACCTGCAGGACGTTGTTGAAGTCGTGCGCGACGCCACCGGTGAGCTGGCCGATCGCTTCCAGCTTCTGCGACTGGCGCAGCTGGGCGTGGGTCTTCTCCAGTTCGGTGGTGCGTTCGCGGATCCGCTCTTCCAGCGAATTGTTCAGCTGCCGCACCGCTTCCTCGGCCTCGATACGGACGTCCACCTCGTGCCGCATCTGGGCGTGCGACTGCTCGAGTTCGCGCGCGCGCTGGCCGACTTCGTCGAGCATGCCGTTGAACGCATCGACCAGCACCCCGACTTCGTCGTCGGTGGTCTTCGGCACGCGTATCGAGAAGTCGCGGCGGCGGATCGCCTGGTCGACCGCCGCGGTCAGCGCCAGCACGGGCTTGATGATCGCCGCCTGCAGCCAGCTCGACATGAGCATGGCGATCAGCAGGCTGCCCAGCAGCACGGCGCCGAGGATAGTCAGGTAGCGCCGCACCTGGGCCATCAGCGGGTATGCGGCTTCGACGTAGACGGTGCCGACCAGGTCGCCGTTGCGCAGCATCGGCGTGGCGACGGCGATCTGGCCGCCGTCGATCATGTTGCCGGCGCGCGGCATGCGTTTCGGCACCCGCTGCAGGTCCTGCGGGGTCTTGCCGTAGGACGCGAACACCGAACCGTCCGCGCGGTAGACCGCGGCGCTGACGATCAGCGGCCTGGCGCGCAGCTGCAGCAGGTTTTCCTGCGCCACCTTGGTGTCGTTGAATTCGAGGGCCGGCTTGGTGACCTCGGCCAGGATGTCGGCCTGCGCGCGCAGGTCGCCGGCCCAGCCGGTCTGGTAATTATGGATGTCCAGCACCAGCATCGAGGCGCAGGCGATGAGCAGCGTGGTCAGTGTGGTGACCAGCACCCCAAGCACCAGCTTGCGTGAGATGGATTGTCGAACGGCGCCGAACATGATCAACGGTTTCCTTTTACCACGTTCGTGGCGACACTAAAAAGACGGGAATTCAGGTGGATGCCGCTCTGCTCGGCCGCGTCGATCGACACCTCGAAGCGGACGCGGTCGTCGACGACCCGGAAATTCAGGATGCTGCCCTGCTCCAGCGCGCCGTCGAAGGCGGACACGGTCAGGATCGGCCGCCCCTTGGCCTGGTGCAGCCACTGGGCCAGCCGGGCACGCTCGCCGCGGCCGACGAACAGCATGTGCAGCCCGTTCACCGCGTCGCCGGGCAGCAGGCGCTTGACGATCACGCCGCGGTTGTTGACGCTGCGCCCGGCGGCGATGTGCGCCAGTTCGTCGGCCACCGCATCGTCGCCGGCGACGCCGATCACATAGGGCGTATCGGCCTGCGGGAAGGAGGCCGGCGGCCAGTCCGCGTAATTCAGGAACTTGTGCAGATAGGCGGCTTCGACCCGCTCCTCGCTGGCGACGACGGTGCCGGCGGCCGCTGCCGGGGCTGCCATGTTCAGGCCTGCCGCGCCGAGCCACAGGGCGATGAGGGCGCGATGGAAAAACACTCGACGGTCTCGCACGGCTTTACAGGTTCCAGACCAGCTTGAGAAGAACGGCGCGCTCGTAGTCGCTGCGCGCGCCCGGGGCGCCGAATTCGGCGTGGTGCGGATCGAACAGGTTACGCCCGATTAGGGACAGCTCCAGCCCATCGCGGATGCGCCAGCCGTAACGCAGGTCGACCGCCGTGTACGATGGCACGGCCGGCTTTTCCAGCGCGCCGACGTGGCGCAGCGTCAGGTCGAATTCCTGCCCGGCCGCGACATCGTAGGAAGAGCGCAGCATCCAGTAGTGGCTCGGATCGCTCGTGGCGAGGCCGGTCGCGCCGGAGGCGTCCCTGCTGCCGGCAGCCAGGGCGGTGTCGACCCGCTGCACCACGCCGCCGCCGGAGACGCGCCAGGACTTGGCGGCCTGCCAGCTGGCCCAGGCTTCGATGCCGCGGGTGCGGCCGTCCGCCAGGTTGCGGAACACGGAACCGGTGCCGTTCGGGTTCGGCTCGAGGGTGCGCAGCCTGTCGTAGCGACCGTAGAAGGCCGTGGCCGAATACGACAGCGCCGGCAGGGGTTGCGCGCGGTAGCCGAGTTCGAACACGTTCGCCACTTCGGATTCGAAATCCGGCCCGCCCGCGATCGCGTACTGGGGCACGCCCTTGACGACCGCCGGCACGGTCGGCGAATAGAAATCGCGGTCGATCCGCGATGGCGCGCGCACCGAGCGCGAGAGCGAACTCCAGACCAGCGTCGACGGCTTCGGATTCCAGGCCAGGCGCAGGGTCGGCAGGACTTCCACACCGGTGTAGTTGTTGTCCTCGAACTTAAGCCCGGCGGTCAGGCGCAGGTCGTCGCGCAGCGCCATCTCGTCCTGGGCGAACAAATTGGCCCAGTGCAGGTTCAGGGTCCCGGGCAGGAAGCCGAAGGCGGCGCCGTTCTGCACGCGGTCATGTCCCAAACGATAGCCGCCGCCCCAGACCAGGCGGTGGCCCTCGCCCAGGCCGACCGAGTGCTGGAGCTGCAGGTCGAAGGTGTCGAGGTGTTCGACGAAGGCGAGCGGCTGGTCGCGTTCGGTGTGGTCCCAGTACATCTGCACGGTCGCGGTCGAGCCGCCGGCAAAGTTGTGGTTGACGCGTCCGAGCAGATTGGCGCCGCGCACCTGGATGTCGGCCGTGCCGCGCTGGTGCAGGCTGGCGTCATAGACATCGCCCTGGACCACGGCATTGCGCGCCGCGTCGCCCCAGTCGGCGCGGAAGCCGGCCTGCTGGCGGTGCCAGCCGGTGGACGAACGCACGCCCTTTTCGGTGTTCAGGTCGTCGTTGGCGGCGTACTTGCCGTACACCCGGTAGTGGCCGCCGTTGGCGAGCGCGCCGCCGTAGCGCACGGCGCCGTTGCGCTCGTCCTTGCCGCCGGCGGCGGTGATCAGCGTGCCCTGGGTGGCGGCCGCCGATTTGGTGATGATGTTGATGACGCCGTTGACCGCATTCGCGCCCCACAGCGTGGCGCCCGGGCCGCTGATGACCTCGATGCGCTCGACGTCTTCCAGCACCACGTCCTGCACGTCCCAGTACACGCCGGAAAACAGCGGCGAGTACACGGTGCGACCGTCGATCAGGACCAGCAGCTTGTTCTCGAAGGCGCTGCTGAAGCCGCGCGCCGTGACCGCATAGTTGCGCGCATCGACACGCGCCACCTGCAGGTTGGGCGCCAGTCGCAGGGCTTCCGGCAGCGTGGTGGCGCCCGCGCGGTGGATGTCGGTGCCGGTGATCACGAAGATCGACGAGGCCGCATCCGACAGCGATTCCGGACGGCGCGATACCGAGGTGACCTGGATATTCGCCAGCTCTTCCAGGCTCAGGTCGCCGAGATCCCGGGGTTCGGAAGAAAGCGTCTCCGCATGCGCGGCCGCCGCTGCCGTGGTCAGGACCAGGCAACGTACCAGTGTGCGCAAACGGATGCCGCCGGAGCCGGCCGGGGCCGGGTAAATCTTGTGGGGGCTGGACATGATTACAAGTCAGACGGTAATTTCCTCGTGACATTGTAACTTATCCAATTTGCACGTTACAAACTTATATTTGCAGCATAGCATGTGTCTTTATGGAAACTTCATGCATGTCCCATGCCGGACGCGCTGTAGAGACGTTCAAAGTCCTCGATCGGCATCGCCGGCCCCAGCAGGTTGCCCTGCAGCCCCCCGCAGCCCCCCGACACCAGGAAGCGGCGCTGGTCCTCGTGCTCGACGCCTTTCGCGACGATGTCGAGATTGAGCGTGTGCGCCAGCGCGATGATGGCCTGCACCATGGGCGCTGCTTCCGGGTCAACATGGGCGTCGTGCACGAAGGAGCGGTCGATTTTCAGGGCCGCCAGCGGGATCCGCTTCAGGCAGGCGAGCGAGGCATAGCCGGTGCCGAAATCGTCCAGCGAGAAGCACACGCCCTGCCCGCACAGTTCGCGCATGCGCTCGACGATCTCGCCGAGGTTTCCGGCGAACGCGCTGTCCGTCAGCTCCAGGCACAGCCGGTCGGCCGGTGCGCCGGTGCCGGCCAGGATCGCGGCCACGGTCTGCGGGAACTCGGCGTCGCGCAACTGGCGCGCGCTGACGTTGACCGCGAGCTTCAACCTGGAGAGCGCGCGGTCGGTGCTCCAGCGCGCCAGCGCGCGGCAGCCCTGTTCGAGGACGTCCTGCCCGAGCGGCAGGATCAGGCCGGTCGATTCGGCCAGCCCGATGAATTCGCCCGGGCTGACCAGGACGCCGTCCTCGCGGCGCCAGCGGACCAGGGCTTCGGCGCCGACCAGGTGTCCGTGGCCGCTGAACTGCGGCTGGCAGTACAGCACGAACTGGTGCCGCTTCACGCCGCGGCGCAGCGCGCTCTCCAGCGATGCCTGGCGGTCGGCCGCCGACTGCATGCCCGGATCGAAGAAGCGCGCGGTGTTCCGACCCTCCGCCTTGGCCTTGTACATCGCCAGGTCGGCCTGCTTGAGCAGGGTCTCGATGCCGGCCGCGCTGCCCTCGAACAGCGCGATGCCGATGCTTGGCGTGCTCAGGATCAGGCGCCCGGACAGGTAGAACGGTTGTTCGAAGGCCGCCAGCAGCTTCTCGACCACGTGCTTCGCCTCCGTCACCGCCTCTCCCAGGGCTGCGCCCAGTTCCTCGAGCACGATCACGAATTCGTCGCCGCCCAGGCGCGCCAGCTGGTCGCTGTGGCGCAGCGTGAGCCGCAGGCGCTGCGCGACCTGGCGCAGCAGCGCATCGCCGAGGTCGTGGCCGAGGGTATCGTTGAGCAGCTTGAAATTGTCGAGGTCGAGGAACAGCAGCGCGCCGTGGTGGCCGGAACGGTCGCTGCGCGCCAGTACCTTGTCCAGTTCCTCGATCAGGAAACGGCGGTTCGGCAGGCCGGTCAGGTGGTCGAAATAGGCCGCCTCGTAGATGCGCCGCTCGGCCTGCTTGCGTTCGGTCAGGTCGGTGTTCGTTCCCGAGATCCTCAGCGGCCGGCCGTCCAAACGGCGCAGGACATAGCCGCGCGACAGCACCGGGACGTTGTGGCCGTCGCGGTGCCGCAGCCGCAATTCGATGCCGTAGCTCTCGCGCCGCGACAGCAGCAGTTCGCGCATGAAGGCTTCGACCCGCGTACGGTCGTCCGGATGGGTGAGCCTCAACCACAGCTCGCCGTCGGCGGGCAGCGCATTCGGCTCGTAGCCGAGCATGCTCCACCAGCGCGGCGAGTAATAGACTTCGCCGCTGACCAGGTCGACATCCCATGACGCATCGCTGGAGCCGCGCAGCACCAGTTGCAGGCGCCGCTCGGATTTCTGCAGTCGCTGCTTGGCGCGCTTCAGGGCGGTGCAGTCGGTGAAGCACACCACGACCCGGGACAACTCTCCAGCGTCGTCGAATTCCGGATAGGCATTGCAGATCAGCCAGCGTTCCGCTTCCTGTTCCGTCGCCGGGATGCCGACGACCACCTGCGAGACCTTGTCGCCGGTGCGCAGGACCACGTTCACAGGAAACTCTTCCGGCGGCATCGGCTGCCGGTTCGAGCGGATGAAGGTCCAGGCGGCCGCCGTGGGGGCCGTGTCCTTCAGCTGCGCCGGGCTCCGCTTGAGCAGTTCGCAGGCGAGCCGGTTCGCCGACAGGATGCGCCCATCGGCATCATGCACGACGACCCCTGCCGGCAAGTGTTCCAGCAGGTCGTCGAAGTGCCGCCGGATGTCCGCGGCAATCGAAGAGTCCATGAGCGCAGGCGTAAAACGGCTTGGTCGACGAGATGCACAGCCTAGCACGAACGCCGCGCGCACAGCGCGGCAAGCGCGATACGGCGCACGGCCCGGCGCCGCGGCCCTGCACAGCGTCGGCGGCAGCGCGAATTGTTGGCGCCTTTTGACGCACATCAAGTGTGCCACTGGCCCTGGACATCCCCCTGCCTTAGAGTGATGCAAGCCCAATGAGTCTCCACGGGGAACCACGCATGAACATCCGCTCCGACATCCCGGCCAGCGAGCAGCGGCGCGACGCCAGCGCCTGGCAAGGCGGCGCCTGGCGCCACCAGTATCCCGAGGCCAGCCCCGAACATGCGCAGATCGACCTGGCCGTGAACGCCTGGCTGGGCCGGCTGACCGGCTACATCTCCCCCGCCGCACTGGCGGCGGCCTGGCAGGACTGGGGCGCACACCTGCTGCTGTCGCCGGCCAAGCAGATGGAACTGACGGTACAGGCTGCAGCCAACGCCGAGCGCTGGCTGCACTACAGCGCCAGCGCCATGCTCGGCACGGCCGACGAACCGGTGCGCCCGCTGGCCCAGGACAAGCGTTTTTCCGATCCGCTCTGGCACACCTGGCCCTACAACCAGCTCAGCCAGGGCTTCCTGCTCGCCCAGCAATGGTGGCACCGCGCCACCACCGGCGTGCGCGGGGTCTCGCCGCATCACAGCGATGTGGTGACCTTCATGACGCGCCAGCTCCTGGATGGCGTGGCGCCGTCGAATTTCATCGCCACCAACCCGGTGGCGCAGCAGGCGACGCTGTCCAGCGGCGGCCAGAATCTCGTGCGCGGAACGGTGCGCGCCGCCGGCGACGCGCGGCGGGCGCTGACCGGCGGCGCACCCGAGGTCAGCTGCCGCCCGGGACGCGAGGTCGCCATCACGCCAGGCAGCGTGGTACTGCAGAACCACCTGGTCGAACTGATCCGCTACGCGCCGCAGACGCCGCAGGTGCACGCCGTGCCGCTGCTGATCGTGCCGGCCTGGATCATGAAGTACTACATCCTCGACCTGTCGCCGGAGAATTCGCTGGTGCGCTACCTGGTCGGGCACGGCCACACCGTCTACGTGCTGTCCTGGAAGAACCCGGAGGCCGAGGACCGCGAACTCTCGCTCGACGATTACCGCCGTCTCGGCATCATGGCGGCGCTCGACGCGATCGTCGCCCAGACCGGCGCCCCGAAGGTGAACGCCTGCGGCTACTGCATCGGCGGCACGCTGCTGGCGATCGCGGCGGCGGCGATGGCGCGCGACGGCGACCACCGCCTGGCCAGCATGAGCCTGCTGGCGGCCCAGGTCGACTTCACCGAGCCGGGCGAGCTGTCGCTGTTCATCGACGACAGCCAGGTCGCCTTCCTCGAAGCCGTGATGTGGCAGCAGGGCTACCTCGACACGCGCCAGATGGCGGGCGCTTTCCAGCTCCTGCGTTCGAGCGACCTGATCTGGTCACGCCGCCTGCGCCACTACCTGCTCGACATTCCCGACAAGGACAACGACCTCGCTTCCTGGAACGCGGACGCGACCCGCATGCCCTACCGCATGCACTCGGAGTACCTGCGCAAGCTGTTCCTGAAAAACAGCCTGGCCAGCTCGCGCTACATCGTCGACGGCCGGCCGGTGGCCCTGACCGACATCCACATCCCGGTCTTCGCGGTGGGCACCCTCACCGACCACGTGGCGCCGTGGCGCTCGGTGTACAAGGTCGTGCCCCTGAGCGACACCGACGTCACCTTCCTGCTGACCTCGGGCGGGCACAATGCGGGGGTGGTGTCGCCGCCCGGCACGCCAAAGCGCAGCTACCAGATCGCTACCCATGCCCACGACGGCCGCTACGTCGACCCCGAGAGCTGGCAGGCCGCGACCGAAGAGCGCCAGGGCAGCTGGTGGCCGGCCTGGGAGTCCTGGCTGGCGCGCCATGCCGGCCCGATGACGGCGCCGCCCGCGCCGGCGCCCAGCCTCGGCGACGCGCCCGGCACCTACGTGCTGCAGCCATGAACCTGCCGGCCTGAAGCGGCCCTGCCGGTGCTGATGGCGCATGGCCGCAGGCCCGGGCTCACGCCAGGTACTGTCCGCCGTTCACGTCGAAGGTCGCGCCCGTGATGAAGCCGGCGGCGTCGTCGGCCAGGAAGGCGACCACCCGCCCGATGTCTTCCGGCATGCCGAGCCGCCCGACCGGAATGCCGGCGACGATGCCCTGCAGGACCTCGGGCCGCACGGCGGCCACCATTGGCGTGTCACAGTAGCCCGGCGCGACGGCATTGACCGTGATGCCGTCGCCGGCATTCTCCAGCGCCAGCGATTTGGTGAAGCCGAGGATGCCGGCCTTGGCCGCCGCATAGTTGCACTGGCCCGCCTGTCCCTTGCGCCCGTTGATCGAACTGATGTTGACGATACGCCCGAAGCGCCGCTCGCGCATGCCCTCGATCACCAGGCGGCTCATATTGAACACCGAGCCCAGGTTGGTGCGCACGACCCGCCACCACTGCTCCTTGCCCATCCTGTGGAAAGCGGCATCGGCGGTGACGCCGGCATTGTTGACCAAAATCTCCGCCGGACCCAGGGCCTGGGTGAGCCCGGCCAGGCCCGCGCGTGCCGCCCGTCACTACCGCCATCCGTCCCATGCCGCCTCCTTGCTCTTTGCTACGTCCGTCAGACCTGGCCCGCGGCGCCAGGAGCGGCGCCTGTACGGGAGATTTGATCGCGATCAAAGCGGTGGCGCGCATGGCGCGGACCCGGAAAATCGATGTCATCAAGCTGTTATTTTTCTTCCATACACTGCGCTTCTCGAACATTTTTATAACCTGAAAGGCTTGATATGCGCATGAAGCACCTGCTGGCAACCATCATCATCGGCACCTCGGCTACCTTCGCGAGCACCGCGGCCCTGGCTGTGGACATCACGGGCGCCGGTTCGACCTTCGCCTACCCGATCTACTCGAAGTGGGCCGAAATGTACAAGAAGACCAGCGGTAACGGCCTCAACTACCAGTCGATCGGGTCGGGCGCGGGCATCAAGCAGATCAAGGCCAAGACCGTGGAGTTCGGCGCCTCGGACATGCCGCTGTCGCTCGAGGAGCTGAACGAAGCCGGCCTGATGCAGTTCCCGACCATCATGGGCGGCGTCGTCACCATCGTGAACCTGGACGGCGTGCAGCCGGGCCAGCTGAAGCTGACCGGTCCGGTCGTGGCCGATATCTACCTCGGCAAGATCGCCAAGTGGAACGACCCGGCCATCGCCGCCCTGAACCCGGGCGTGAAGCTGCCGGCCGAGGACATCACCGTCGTGCACCGCGCCGACAGCTCGGGCACCTCTTTCCTGTTCACCGATTACCTGTCGAAGACCAGCCCGGACTTCAAGTCGAAGATCGGCGCCGGCACCGCCGTGAAATGGGCTACCGGCGTGGGCGGCAAGGGCAATGACGGCGTCGCCGCCAACGTCCAGCGCATCAAGGGTTCGATCGGCTACGTCGAGTGGGCCTATTCGAAGAAGAACAAGCTGAGCCACACCCAGCTGAAGAACCACGACGGCAGCTTCCTGCAGCCGGACGACGACGCCTTCAAGGCCGCCGCCGCCAACGCCGACTGGGTCAAGGCGCCGGGCTTCGGCGTGGTCCTGACCGACCAGCCGGGCAAGGCCGCCTGGCCGATCACCGGCGTGACCTACGCCCTGGTGCACAAGTCGCAGGGCGACGCCGCCAAGGGCAAGGAAGTGCTGAAGTTCTTCGACTACGCCTTCAAGAACGGCGCCGGCGCGGCCACCGAACTGGACTACGTGCCGATGCCGGATTCGGTCACCAAGCTGGTGGAAGCCGCCTGGAAGAACAATCTGAAGGATGGCGCGGGCAAGGCGGTCTGGTAAGCCGGCCGGCGAATCGCGGCAGGCCTAGCGCCCGATGGTGCGGGCCCGGCCTGCCGGCACCGGTTCGGGCGCTCGCCCGGCAGTCAGGAAGCGCGCAATGAAGCTGTCGGGACTGATCGGCGGCGACAGCAGGTAGCCCTGGATTTCCTGGCAGCCTTCGGCGCGCAGGAAATCCAGCTGTTCCGTCGATTCGACGCCTTCGGCAATCACCTGCAGGTTCAGGTTGGACGCCATCGCCAGGATCGTGCGCACGATCGCGCAGCCATCCGCGCTGCCCGGTATGTCCCGTACAAAACTCTGGTCGATCTTCAGGCGGTCGAAGGGCATCTGCTTCAGGTAGGACAGCGACGAGTAACCGGTGCCGAAGTCGTCCACCGCGAGTTCCACGCCCATCGCCTTGATCTGGCGCAGCTTGTCGAGGGCGTCCACGACGTCGGCCGCGAGCGCTCCCTCGGTGATCTCCAGTTCGAGGCAATGTGCGGGCAGTCCCGACAGGGCAAGCGCATACCGCACCTGCTCTACGAAATCGGTCTGCTGCAGCTGCACCATGGACACATTGACGGCGATCCGCAGCTTCAGGCCGGCGCGGCTCCAGTCCATCGCCTGGCGGCAGGCCGCCCTCAGCACCCAGTTGCCCAGCGCAACGATGAATCCGCTGTCCTCGGCCAGGTTGATGAACTCCTGGGTCGGCACCATGCCGACCCCCGGGCGGTCCCAGCGCACCAGGGCTTCGGCGCCGACGATGTGCCCCCCCTTGAGCGAGCGTTGCGGCTGGTAGAACAGGCTGAACTCGTCATGCTCGATCGCGTGCCGGAGCGCGGTTTCCATGTCCAGCCGGTGTTCGACCTGGCGCGCCATCGAGCTGTCGAAGAATTGCCAGCCGTTGCGGCCGGCGGCCTTGGCCCGGTACAGGGCGGTATCGGCATTGCGCAGCAGGGTCTGCGCATCTGTTCCGTCCGCCGGAAACAGGGAAATGCCCATGCTGACCGTCACGTAGAGCTCGCGGCCCTCGACCGGAATCCTGCGCTCGAGCGCTGCGTTGATGCGCTCGGCGAGCTGCTCGACCCGCAAGGCGACATGGTCCACCTCCTCCATTACCACGGCAAACTCGTCGCCGCCCATCCGCGCCAGCGTGCCGGCCGGCCCGATGCAGCCGCGCAGGCGCTCGGCGATCTCGACCAGCACCTCGTCGCCCGGCCCATGTCCCAGGCTGTCGTTCAGCATATTGAAATTGTCGACGTCGATCAGGAGGATCGCCACCCCCGCGTGATTGTGCTGCGCCAGCGTCAAGGCGTGCTCGATGCTGTCGGCCAGCGCATGCCGGTTGGGGAGCTTGGTCAGGGGATCGAGGTGGATCGCCTGGAACAGCTGCAGTTCCGACTGTTTCTGGCGCGTGATGTCGATCGTGACGCCGCGGACGTGCAAGGTCCCGCCGCTGGTGCCGGCCAACATGATGTTGCTTCGAAGCCAAATTTCCCTCTTGTCGGGCCGGAGGATACGGTGTTCCATCGGCTTGAACAGGCTCGGCCCGCCGACGGCCAGCGCCGCTTCGACCGGTTTGCCATCCAGTCCAGTGCTGAGCTTGTCGCGCCAGAAGTGCGGGTCGTCCACCCATGCGTCGGCCTTGTAGCCAGAGATCGCTTCGGCGTTGCCGCTGACATAGGTGAATCGGAATTCCGGCAGGGTCGCTTCCCAGACGACACCGTCGATGCCATCGACCAGCTCCTGGAAGCGCCGGCGCGCGGCGTCCAGTTCGTCGTTGCGCTTTGCCAGGCCAAGCTGGGCCGCTTCCAGGTCGGCCAGGCGCCGCCACACGAAACGCAGCAGCATCAGGAGCAGGAACGTGGACAGGGCGCCGAGGCCGGCGAACTGCCAGCTGCGCGTGACCCAGGGCTGCAGGACCTCGTCGCGCCGCGCGCTCGCCACGGCGACCAGCGGCGACTGGGCGTAGCTGGCATAGCCGATCACCCGCGCACTGCCGTCGGTCACGCTGCGGTCGTTGATGAAGGAACCGGTCGGCACGCTCTGCAGGCTGCGGAACAGCCGCGTGCGCGCCAGGTTACGTCCCATCACGTCGGCCGCCAGCGGCGTTTCCATCACCACCCAGCCATCCCGCCTGACCAGCAGCAGGCGGGTATATTCGCCCAGCTGCAGGCTGCGGTAGAAGCGGTCGAAATAGGCCATGTCGACGCCGAGGCTGACGATCATCTTCATGGAGCCGTCCGGATTGTCGAGCCGGCGCGCGATCGGAACGCTCCACCTGCCGGTGGTGCGCGACTTGACCGGGCGGGAAATGTGCATGCCGGTGTCGTGGTGCGAAGCCAGGTAGGCGTAATACTCGCGGTCGCGGTTGTCGATCGGCTGCATCGGATAGCGCGAGGCGCTGGCGCGCATCATGCCATCCGGCGAGGTGACCGAGAACCCGCTGGCCATGGGAAGATCCTGGATCGCAGCGGCAAGGATCTCGTGCAGGCCGGCCTGGTCGTCGAGCGTCAGCGCGCGGCGCTGGATCTCGGCCGCCGCCGCACTGACGTGGCTGTCCGCTTCGCCGAAGGTGCGCACGGCGTGCTCGTTGAGCGTCGCGGCGATGCTGCGCATTTCGGACTCGGCCTTGCCGATCGTCGACTGGTAGTCTTGCATGATTGCAATGCCGGCAGACAAGATATACAGCACCGGCAGCGCGATCGCGAGCGCCAGCAGACCGCGGCGCAACTTACGGGCAGAGTGTAAGGGCATTCTGACCCATCCTCGGAAAATACAGGGGGAGCCCGGCTAGCATACACCTTGCCCGCAGTGCTGCCGTGCGCACCCGTCCCCTGAACTATCCGGCCGGCGGGCTTGCGGGCCAGGCCATGCTTTCCAGTTCGTCGGAAATGACCTGCTGCCCATGCTCGACCATGAATTCATGAAACGAGCCGGCCACCCGCGGAATCCCACGCGCCTCCTTGTGCATCACGTACCAGTCGCCCTGCACCACGACGCCCGGCACCGGCAGCACGCTGAGCAGCCGGTTCCTCACCTCGAGCGTACAGGCGTGCACGGACAGGAAGGCCACGCCGAGGCCCGCGGCCGTCATCTGCTTGATCGCCTCGTTGCTCGACAGCTCGGAGCCGATCGCCAGCGGCATGCCCGCGTCCTCGTACAGGCGCTCGATGGCGGCGCGCGTGCCCGAACCGCGCTCGCGCACCAGCAGGTTGTCGTCCGCGATGTCGGCCAGCGTCGGCGCCGCCTTCTTCAGCAGCGGGTGTCCCGGCGCGACGAAGAAGGCCATCGGGTGGCGCGCGAAGCGGCTGGCGCTGGTCGGGAATTCGCGCGGCGGCGTCCCCATGATGGCGAGGTCGATCTCGTCGCGGCTCAGCATGCCGATCACCTCGGGGCGCGATCCGACCTGCAGCTTGATGCGCACGTGCGGGCGGCCCGTCGTGAAGCGCACCAGCATCGGCGGCAGCAGGTGTTCGGCCGTCATCACGGCGCCGATGCGCAGGGTACCGCTGGTCACGCCCTTCAGCGCGGCGATCCCGTCGCCCGCCTCTTCCCACAGGCCGAGAATGCGTTCGGCGTAGCCGACCAGCAGTTCGCCGGCCGCCGTCATCTGGATGTTGCGGCCCTGGCGGCGCGTCAGCGGCACGCCGGACGCCTCTTCCAGTTGTTTCAGGTGCAGGGAAACGGCGGGCTGGGTCACGTGCATCGCCTCCGCGGCGCGCGAAACGCTCTGGTGGCGCGCCACGAGCACGAGCGCCTGCAATTGCTTGAAGCTGGCTGGATACATAAGCTTTTACTTATCGGTTTTCGAAAATTATTTATTTTTATTTTATCTTGCTCGGCCGTATAGTAAAGCCATCCCGCGACAACAGTTCAGAAAAGGAGCTCATCATGACGGCACAAGCGCTCATCTTCGACTTATCCGCATTCCCTGGCGTACAGGCGGCCGGCCACGCGCCGGAAGCTCCTGCCGGCCTGGATGTCGACCGCCTGCTGGACGAAGCCGTGGAACACGGCCTGCCCTGCGCCCTGATCTCGGAACTCCCTTACCGCCAGGCCGAGCAGCAGCTGCGCCGCCGCTTCGGCGACACCGCGCACCACATCTTTTCGGTGGTGCTGACCGGCGCCGACTTCAAGGAACGCGGCCACAAGGCCCCTTATTCCGTGGTGCTGAACCAGATGGGTGTGCCGCCCGACGAGGTGCTGGCCGTCACCGGTTCGCCGCATGCGATCGCCGCTGCGCGCACGGCCAGGATCGGCGTACCGGCCGGCCGCGAGCCGAAACGCAGGACCCTCACCGTCGTCCGCCACTGAGCAGGCGGCCGCGTTTTCCATCCGGCCGCCGTGCGGCGGCTCCCGGCAAGGGCCGATCGGGCGTGATAGAATCCTGCAATCGGGGAAACCCCGCTTGAATGGTCTTATCGACGACTCGTATCGCCCGCGCCTCCCCGCCCCTCCACTGACCAGGTCCGCAATGATTGCGGACCGATCCTCCACTACCCGGTAATGTTCACCAGGCTTGCATTTGGAGCAAGGGACGACAAAGTTCGCAGGGTTCTTAACCAACTAGTTAGTTAAGAACCCTGCGATGCCAGGACGATAAGCATCGCCGCAGGCCCTCGCGAGGCTGCCCGAACGACGCTTCATCGCATGCTTAGTTCCTGGAGAATTTGTAATGACTAAAAGTGAAACCCCTCCGTCAGCGGCGCTGCGGGCCGGCTGTGTCCTGCTCGGGCTCGTCCTGCTCGCCACCGGCCTGTTCTTTGCCGTCGGCGGCGCCAGGCTCGCCACCCTGCACGGCAGCTGGTACTTCCTGATCGCCGGCCTCGTCATGGTCGCAGCCGCCGTGCAGTTCATACGGCTGAAATGGTCCGCCGTCCTCGTGTACGGCGCCGCCTTCGTCGGCACCCTGGCCTGGGCGCCGCTCGACGCCGGCCTCGATTTCTGGCCGCTGGTGTCGCGCCTGATGCTGCCGACCGGCCTGATGGTGCTGGCCCTGCTGGCCTGGCCCGCGCTGCGCAGGGTCGATTCCGGACTGGCGGGATCGAAAGGCGCTTACGGCCTTGCCGCCCTGCTGGCGCTGGGCATGGCCGGCGCCTTCGCAGCGATGTTCCAGCCGCATCCGACCGTCGCCTTCCAGGGGACGCCGACGCCGCTGCTGCCGGTCGCCGCCGGCCAGCAGCAAAAGGACTGGAGCAGCTACGGCAACACGCCGGGCGCGAGCCGCTTCGTCGCGCTCGACCAGATCACGCGCGACAACGTGAAGAACCTGCAGGTCGCCTGGACCTTCCATACCGGCGACATCCCGGTCAGCCCCACCGGCAACGGCGCGGAAGACCAGCAAACCCCGCTGCAGATCGGCGACCGCATCTACCTCTGCACGCCGCATAACAATGTGATCGCGGTCGACGCCGACAGCGGCAGGAAGATCTGGGAGCGCGACATCAACGCCCAGGCGCAGGTGTGGAACCGCTGCCGCGGCCTGGCGTATTTCGATGCGACGCAGCCGCTCGCCCAGCCGACCCTGGCCGGCGCCTCGCCGGTGCCGCCGGCAGCGCTGCCCGCCGGCGCGAACTGCCGGCGCCGCCTCCTGATGAATACCATCGACGCCCGCCTGGTCGCGATCGACGCCGACACCGGCGCCATGTGCGAAGGCTTCGGCATGGGCGGCTTCGTCGACCTGAAGGCCGGCCTCGGCGCGGCGGCCGATCCGACCTACCAGCTGACGTCCGCGCCGACCGTCGCCGGCACGACCGTGGTGGTGGGCGGCCGCGTGGCCGACAACGTCCAGACCGACATGCCGGGCGGCGTCCTGCGCGGCTTCGACGTCATCACCGGCGCGATGCGCTGGGCCTTCGACCCCGGCCACGACGATCCGAACGCCCGCCTCGCGCCGGGCCAGACCTGGGCCCGCAGCACGCCGAATTCATGGGCCGGCATGTCCTACGACGCCGCCATGAACACGGTGTTCGTCCCGATGGGCAGCTCCTCGGTCGACCTGTGGGGCGGCAACCGTACCCCGCTGGACCATCGCTACGCGACCTCGATCCTGGCGCTCGATGCCAGCACCGGCAAGGAGAAATGGGTCTACCAGACGGTCCACAACGACCTGTGGGACTTCGACGTGCCGATGCAGCCGAGCCTGATCGACTTCCCGAAGGCGGACGGCTCGACCACGCCGGCCCTGGTGTTCGGCACCAAGGCCGGCCAGCTGTTCGTCCTCGACCGCGTGAGCGGCAAGCCGCTGACGCGCGTCGAGGAACGCCCGGTGAAGACCGCCGGCATCATGCAGGAGCAGTACTCGGCCACCCAGCCCGTTTCAAGCGGCATGCCGCAGATCGGCACCGGACCGCTGAAGGAATCCGACATGTGGGGCGCCACGCCCTTCGACCAGCTGATGTGCCGCATCAGCTTCAAGTCGATGCGCTACGAAGGCCTGTTCACGGCGCCCGGCACCGACGTCTCGCTCAGCTTCCCGGGCTCGCTCGGCGGCATGAACTGGGGCGGGCTGTCGATCGACCCGAACCATCACGTCATCTTCGTCAACGACATGCGGCTCGGCCTGTGGGTGCAGATGATCCCGCAGAAGACCGACAATGGCCCCGCCGGCAACGGCGGCGAAGCGGTCAATACCGGCATGGGCGCGGTGCCGCTGAAGGGCACCCCGTACGCCGTCAACAAGAACCGCTTCATGTCGGCGCTCGGCATCCCCTGCCAGAAGCCGCCGTTCGGCACCCTGTCGGCGGTGGACCTGAAGACCCGCAAGCTGCTGTGGCAGGTCCCGGTCGGCACCGTGCAGGATACCGGCCCGATGGGCGTCAAGATGCGCA
Organism: Massilia sp. WG5; assembly: GCF_001412595.2. NCBI lineage: Bacteria > Pseudomonadati > Pseudomonadota > Betaproteobacteria > Burkholderiales > Oxalobacteraceae > Massilia > Massilia sp. WG5. The sequence goes on along the minus strand of NZ_CP012640.2, from coordinate 257,773 downwards.
TGCCGATGCCGGTCGGGATGCCGACCCTCGGCGGCACCCTGGCGACCCAGGGCGGCCTGGTGTTCATCGCCGGCACCCAGGACTACTACCTGCGCGCCTTCGACAGCGCGACCGGCAAGGAAGTCTGGAAAGCGCGCCTGCCGGTGGGCAGCCAGGGCGGCCCGATGAGCTATGTGTCGCCGAAGACCGGCAAGCAGTACGTGCTGATCTCGGCCGGCGGCGCACGCCAGTCGCCGGACCGCGGCGACTACGTCATCGCGTATGCGCTGAATCCATGATTATCTTGAGGCCAAGAATGCAACTGAAGAATGAATCCCGGCGTCCGCCGATCTGGCGCCCCGCCGGCTGCGCCGCCCTGCTCGCGATGGCAACGCTGGCGCCAACGCCCGCACGGGCGGACGACGCCACATTGACCGGCGACTGGGGCGGCGCGCGGACCCGATATCTCGACGCCGGCGTGAACTTCCGCGGCGATTACGTCTCCGAGACTTTTGCCAACGTCAGCGGCGGACGCCAACGCGGCAGCACCTATGCCCAGCAGCTGCGCCTGGGCGCGGACTTCGACATGGACCGGCTTGCCGGCTGGTCGGGCGCCACGCTGCACCTGACGGTCAACGACCGGCGCGGGGCGGGCGTTTCGGCCGACTACATCGGCAACCGGCTGCCGGTCCAGGAAGTCTACGGCGGCCCCTACACCCGCCTGTCCGAGGCCAGCATCGAACAGAACCTGGCTGGCGGCCGCCTCAATCTGCGGCTCGGCTTTTTCGCCATGGGCAACGACCTTGGCGGCATGATCCTCGGATGCCAACTGGTGAATGCGGTCTTCTGCGCACACCCGCTGTCCCTCTCGGGTAACAGCGGCTGGTACAACTACCCGAATGCGCGCTGGGGCGCCGCCGTCCGCTACCAGCTGCGGCCCGAACTGCTGGTCCGCACCGGCCTCTACCAGGACAATCCGCGCCTCGGCGACAGGGAGAACGCCTTCCGGCCCTTCGCCGCCGGCACCGCCGGCGTGTTGCTGCCACTGGAGCTGGAATATGCGCCCGGCAGCGCGCCGCACGCCGCGGCGCTGCCTGGACATTACAAGCTTGGCGCCTTCTACGATACGGCCAAGGTGAAGCGGCAGGGCGAGCCTGGCACGGTGAGCGGACGGTATGGCATGTATGTGCTGGCGGACCAGATGGTATGGCGCCAGGGCCCGGGCGGCCGCGGCCTTTCCGTGTTCGGCCAGTTCACGGCGAACCCGCGCGCGTCGGCCCAGATCACGCGCTGGTATGCGGCCGGCCTGGTCAAGACCGGCACCTTCGCGGGGCGGGATGCGGATACGCTCGCGCTGGGCCTCGTGCATGCGCAGGTGAATCCACGCTTGCGCGAGAGCGCCGCCGTGGTTAACGCCGATGACGGCGGCTATGCATCGCTCCCCGCCGGCGAATCCGTGGTCGAACTGAGCTACGGATGGCAGCCGCGGCGCTGGCTGGGTGTGCGGGCCGATCTCCAGTACATCGTCGAGCCCGGCGCATTTGCTTACCGCTCTACCCGCAATGCGCTGGCGCTCGGCAGCCAGCTGAAAATCAGCTTCTGATCAGGACGCGCGCACGGAGCGCAGGATCGTGTCGACCACGGACTCGCGCCGCGCCGCGTGCACCTCGGGCGCGCCGAGGTCGCGGTCGAAGATGAAGCTGAAGGTATGGCGGTTCGAGACGTTATAGAAGGACAGCGCGCTGATCGACATGTGCAGGTCGACCGGATCGACGTCGGCGCGGAATACCCCTTCGGCGATACCGCGCTGGCACAGGCGCTCCAGCACCGTGATGGCGGAACGGTTGATCGCCCGCAGTTCCGGGATCTTGCGGATGTACTCGCCGTGGTTGATGTTCTCGCCCATCACCATCCGGATGAACTCGGGATGCGCGGCATGGAAGTCGAAGGTGGCGCCGACCAGCTTGCGCAAGGCGGGCTCCGGCGCCAGGCTCTCGTCGACATGGAACTCGCCCTCGATCTGCCGGAAGCGGCGGTAGCTCTCTTCCAGCGCGGCCACGTACAGGTCTTCCTTGCTGCCGAAGTAGTAGTAGATCATCCCCTTGTTCAGCCCGCTTTCGGCGGCGATCGCGTCGATGCGGGCGCCGCTCAGCCCGTGCCTGGAGAATTCCTGGAGGGCGACATTCAGGATCCGGTCGCGGGTGCCGTCTTCCTCGGCCTTGGAGGCGGCCTTCGATCTGCTTGGTTTCGTCATCCGGCCATTCTAAACGATGGCGCTAATCCGCCTTGCGCGCGAACCAGGCCGCCAGCGCGGAGCCGGACAGGTTGTGCCACACGCTGAACACGGCGCTCGGCACCGCGGCCAGCGGGTTGAAATGCGCGGCCGCCAGCGCGGCGCCGAGCCCGGAATTCTGCATGCCCGTCTCCAGCATCACCGCCTTGCGCTTGGCGAGGTCCATGCCGAACAGCCTGGCGAACAGATAGCCGAGCGCGAAGCCGAGCAGGTTGTGCAGGATGACCGCCACCAGGATCAGCAGGCCATTGGTGAACAGTTTCGGCCGGTTCAGGCCGACGATGATCGCGATGATCAGCACGATCGCGATCGTGGACACCAGCGGCAAGGCCTTCACGCTGGCCGCCGCCTGCCTGCGGAACAGGGTCTTGGCGACCACCCCCAGCACAATGGGCAGGATCACGACCTGCACGATGTCCATGAACAGGGACTGCGTATTAATGTCCATCCATTCGCCGGCCAGCAGCGAGACCAGCGCCGGCGTGGCCAGCGGCGCCACCAGCGTCGATACCGCCGCGATCGAGACCCCGAGCGCGACGTCGCCCTTGGCCAGGAAGGTCATGACGTTGGAGGCGGTGCCGCTCGGGCAGCAGCCGACCAGGATCACGCCGACCGCGATGTCGGGTGGAAGGCGCAGCGCGATCGCCAGCACATAGGCGATGCCCGGCATGATCAGGTAGTGCCCGACCACGCCGATGGCGACGTCCCGCGGCCGGCGGAACACTTCCCGGAAATCCGCCGCGGACAGCGTCAGCCCCATGCCGAACATGACGATGCCGAGCAGCGGCGTGATCCAGGATTTATAGCCGGTAAAGAGCTGCGGCGCGAAAAAGCCGAAGCAGGCAAACAGGAGGACCCAGAACGGGAAGGTTCTTGCGACGACTGCACTGGCTTTTTCTATTGCGTTCACGCGCTGGCTCTTTCCTGGATACGTGGCGAATTCATCCGGCATTGTATCGAATCGGCCCGGCGGTCTGCAGTAGAATCGGATGTCGACCATCTTGACCGAGCGCGCCATGACACAAACCTCCCTGTTTCCCGGCTTCAGCGCACGCAGCATCGACGTCGCGCCGGGTGTCGCCATCCATGCCCTGATCGGCGGCAGCGGCCCGCCCCTGGTCCTGCTGCATGGCCATCCGCAGACCCACGCCATCTGGCACAAGGTGGCGCCGGCACTGGCCGAACGCTTCACGCTGGTCGCCTGCGACCTGCGCGGCTACGGCGACTCGTCCAAGCCGCCGGGCGCCGCCGACCACGGCAATTACAGCAAGCGGACCATGGCCGCCGACATCCTCGCGGTCATGCATGCGCTCGGCTTCGGGCGCTTCAAGGTCCTGGCGCACGACCGCGGCGCCAGGGTCGCGCACCGGCTCGCCATCGACCATCCGGACGCCGTCGAGGCCATGGTCCTGCTCGACATCGCGCCCACGCTGGCGATGTACGAGCAGACCGGCGAAGCGTTCGCGCGCGCCTACTGGCACTGGTTCTTCCTGATCCAGCCGGCGCCGCTCCCGGAACGCCTGATCGCCGCCGATCCACGCGCCTACATCACCGACGTCATGGGCCGCCGCAGCGCCGGGCTCGCGCCTTTCGATCCGCGGGCGCTGGCCGAATACCAGCGCTGCATCGCGCTTCCCGGCGCCGCGCACGGCATCTGCGAAGACTATCGCGCCTCGAGCGGCATCGACCTGGAACACGACCGCGCCGACCGCGCGGCCGGACGGCGCCTCGGCATGCCGCTGCTCGTGCTGTGGGGCGGCGACGGGGTCGTGCAGCGCTGCTTCAAACCGTTGCAGGAGTGGCAGGCCGTGGCGGACCAGGTGGCGGGAACGGCGCTGCCCTGCGGCCACTACATTCCCGAGGAGGCGCCGGAAGCCCTGCTCGCGCATGCGCTGCCCTTCCTGAGCTCGGCACCTTCATCGTCTGACCGGGAGGAAATATGAAAACAGCAGTGTTCAGCGCGCGGCGCTATGACAGGACGATGCTGGCGCGGGCGAATGCCTCGGCCCGGCACGAATTGCGTTTTTTCGACGACCGGCTGACCGCCGAGAACGCCCCGCTTGCCGAAGGATGCGAGGCCGTCTGCGTCTTCGTCAACGATGTCGTCGATGCCGAAGTGCTGGCGATCCTGGCGCGACAGGGAACCCGCCTGATCGCCACCCGTTCGACCGGCTATAACCACATCGATGTCGCCGCTGCCGGGCAGCACGGGATCGCTGTCGTGCGCGTCACCGATTATTCGCCGTATTCCGTGGCGGAGTTCGCGGTCGGCCTGCTGCTCGCCGTGAACCGGAAAATCGCGCGCGCCAGCGTCCGCACGCGCGACGGCAATTTCGACCTGGATGGCCTGATGGGCGTGGACCTCCACGGGAAGACGGTCGGCGTGGTCGGCACCGGCAAGATCGGGGTGATCTTCGCACGGATCATGGGCGGCTTCGGCTGCCATGTGGTCGGCTACGATCCCTACCGGAATCCGGCTTTCGAAGCGGCGGGCGCTCGCTATGTGTCGCTGGACGAGCTGCTGTCGTCCAGCGATGTGGTTTCCCTGCACTGCCCGCTCACCGACCAGACCAGGCGCATCGTGAATGCGGAGACGCTGGCGCGCGCCAAGCACGGCAGCATTCTCATCAACACCAGCCGGGGCGGCCTGGTGGACACGGAATCGGCCATCCAGGCGCTGAAGACCGGGCAACTGGGGGGACTGGCGATCGATGTCTATGAACAGGAAGCGAATCTGTTTTTCCAGGACCTGTCCTCGACGATCATCCGCGACGATATCATCCAGCGCCTGGTGTCCTTTCCCAACGTGATCGTCACCGGCCACCAGGCTTTCTTTACCGTCGAGGCGATCGGACAGATCATGCAGACCACGATCGAAAGCATCACGGCGTTCGAACGCGGCGAAGAACTCGTCAACCGGGTCCCCCCGGCCTGAAGCGGCAGGCGGGCCGTAGAGGCCGGACCCGCCAGCGCCGCGCCCGGCGCGCGGCCAGCAAGCCCAGCGCCAGCACCAGCATCGCGGCGGCCGGGGGCTCGGGCACTGCCGGAATGCCGCTCAGGAGCACGGTCCCATAGCAGAATACGCCCGCCCGGTCGCAGGTCCTGGCCAGGATCTGCTCGTCGTTATTGATGGCGTAGGCCGACGTCAGCAGCAGGTCGGCCTGCGGGTCGACGAACGTGTTCAGGTCGATCAGCCTGCCGTCGGCGTAGAGGAAGGCGCGCTGGTCCATGGTTCCGACCACCTGGCCCAGGTCGTTGACGTCGTAGGCCGCCCCGTTCGCGGCCGCCGGCGTCAGGTCGGCGATCGTCCTGCCGTCGTAGAGCCAGCCGTGCCGGCGGCCGTCGCCGGCCGTGGCGGTTCCGCTGACCCAGCCGGCGTCGTTGATCGCGCTGGCGACGGATTGCGTGCCGAAGGCCGGCAGGTCGGTGCACCGTCCGTGGCTGTAGACGCAGGTGACGATGCCCCGTCCGGGCGGGTAGTACTCGACCAGCATGTCGCCGGCCTGGTTGATGGCCCCCGCCACGCTGCCGGCGGGGCCGACGACATCGACGCGCCCGTCGCGGATCACCATCGCGCGCAGGTCGGTGGTCTGGCCGGTGATGTCGCCGCGGTCGTTGAGCGCGTTCACGCTGCCGATCCCGTACCTGGCAGACAGGTCCTGGGTGCGGCCGGACGCATGGAAGAAGGGATGCAGGGAACCGTCCGCCGTGCTCGATTCGCCGACGGCCTGCCCCTTGTTGTTGATGCTGCGGATCCGGGTGATGTTCCCGCCCAGGCTGTCGACGTTCTCGTTCAGCGGCTGGCCGGAAATATAGGCCGGCTCGATCGGAATGTCCGGACCGAAATTGTTCACGGCGTAACGGCCACCGTCGTTCAGGTCGACCGCGGCCGCGTATTTCCCGGCCACCGGGGTCACCGACAGGTAGGACGGCGCGGCGCCCGCCGCCGCCGCGGCCAGGGACAGGATCGCGAACGCGGCGCCCAGGCGGGCGCTCGCGCCGCGCCGCCACGACCGCTCAGGACAGCGGTTCATCCCTGAACTCCGGCTGCGTCGTCTCCCTCGGGTCGCGCAGCACCAGCACCGGAATCGCCGAGCGCGCCAGCACATACTGGGCAACGCTGCCGGCGTAGCCGCGCTCCACGGCGGACGGACCATGCGAGCCCATGACGATCAGGTCGCACTCGTAGTCCTCCGCCGTCTGCACGATCTCCGGCCCCGGCGACGAGGCCAGCTTCACCAGCACCTCGCACGACACGCCGCCGCTCTTGGCGATGCGCGCGACCGTCTCGACATGGGCACGCGCCGCCTTCAGGGCGCGGTCCGCGGCAGGCTCCAGGCCGTGGATGGACGAGGCCTCCGGCGCCAGGGAAAACTGGGGCTGTGCGACCGACACCGCCACCATCCGCCTGGCCCCGGTGTGCGCCAGAACTACCGCCATCTGCGCGGCGCGGACCGCGACGTCCGAACCGTCCGTTGCTACCAAGATCTTTTCGATGATCATGAGGATCCCCTCCAGCGCCGACCGGATCCGGGACTTCGAATCCGGCACTCGATCGCCACCCGCGAAGCCCGAGGAAAACGATCGAATTCCCTTACATCGCCACGACAGCCGTGCCGCTATACCTCGATGATCACCTTCATGGCCCCGGTTTGCGCCGCGCGGCCGAAGGTATCGTAGGCTTCCTCCATCTGGTCCAGCCGGAAGCGGTGCGTCACCAGCGAGGCCGGCGCCAGCCGGTGCGACGCCACCGCCCTCAGCAGCTGGGGCGTGGTCACCGTGTCCACCAGCCGCGTGGTGATCGTGATGTTGTGCGACCACAGGCGTTCCAGGTGCAGGTCGGCCTTGGTGCCGTGCACGCCGATATTCGCGATGGTGCCGCCCGGCGCCACCAGTTCCTCGCACAATTCGAAGCTGGCCGGCACGCCGACCGCTTCGATGACGGTATCCGCGCCGCGCCCCCCGGTCAGGGCCATCACGCGCCCAACCGTGCCGGCGTCGGGCGCCAGCACGTGGGTCGCACCGAAGCGCTGGGCGACCTCCAGGCGGCGGCGGTCCGGGTCGATCACGATCAGCAGCGCCGGCGCATAGAACTGCGCCGTCATCAGGGCGGCCAGGCCGATCGGTCCGGAACCGACGATGGCGACGCTGCAGCCGGGCGCGACCTTCCCGTTCAGGACGCCGCATTCGAAGCCCGTCGGCAGGATATCGCTGAGCATGGTGAGCGCGTCCTCGTCGGCGCCGTCCGGAACATGGTGCAGGCTGAAGTCGGCGTGCGGGATCCGCACATAGTCCGCCTGGGTGCCATTGATGCGGTTGCCGAGTATCCAGCCGCCATCCAGGCAATGCGAATACATGGCCCTGCGGCAGTAATCGCAGCGTCCGCAGGACGTGATGCAGGAGATCAGGACGCGCTCGCCCGGCCTGAAGGCGGTGACGGAGCCGCCCACGGCCTGGATGACACCCACGCCTTCGTGCCCGAGCGTGGTGCCGGGCTGGCAGGTCGGCACGTCGCCCTTCAGGATGTGCAGGTCGGTCCCGCAGATCGTGGTGCGGGTCAGGCGCACGATGGCGTCGCCGGGATGGTCGATCGCCGGCAGCGACCGCTCTTCCAGGCTGCGGCGGCCCGGCCCGTGATACACAAGTCCCCGCATGGTGGCCTCCTCGACAGTGCAGCTGCACGCGTATGCAGGAATCATAAGGCAGGAAGTGCGCAGGAAGTTCATGTGTTTTTGATGCAAATCAAAATCGGGGCAGACACATGGAATAGCGCGGGCTTACAGTGGATCTTGCCTACACTTTACTGGGGAATGACATGATCAAGACTATTCTCATGCACGTCGATGATGGCCCCGGGCAGGAAAGCCGCCTGCGCGCCGCCGCCCTGCTGGCGAACGAGCATGGCGCGCATCTCGTCGGCAGCGCCGCGACCGGCGTCTCGTGGATCGAGTTCGCCCTGCTGTCCGGATCGATGGCGGCCCCGGTCCCGCTGGAAGACTTCGATGCGGTGCGCGATGCCGCATCCGCCCGCCTGCGCCTGTTCACCGAGCAGGCGCGCCGCCTCGGCGTGGAATCCGTGGAAGAGCGCCTCATCGAGGAGGCCACCGATTACGGCCTGCTGCTGCAGTCGCGCTACGCCGACCTGGTGGTCCTGAGCCAGGACGCCGAGGCATCCTCCTCCCCCGGCCTGCCCTCGCACGAGCGCCGCCTGCCGGAACACCTGGCCCTGCACGGCGCCAGGCCGGTGCTGGTGGTTCCTCCCGGCTACCAGGGCCAGCCGATCCCCGGCACCGCCGTCGCCGGCTGGGACGGCAGCCTGCAGGCGCTGCGCGCGCTGAGCGCCGCCCTGCCCCTGTTGCGCCGCGCCGAAAACGTCAAGCTGGTCCTGATCAACCCGGACACGCTGTCCGCACTGCACGGCGAGCAGCCCGGCGCCGACATGGCGCTCTACCTGGCGCGCCACGGCATCCAGGTCGAGGTGGTGGTCGAGCGTACCCGTGCTTCCGAAGGCAAGGCCCTGATGGGACTGGCCAGGGACTGCGGCGCCGGGCTGATGGTGATCGGCGCGTATGGCCATACCCGCTACCGCGAATGGGTGCTGGGCGGGGTGACGCGCGAGTTGCTGACCCAGGCGCAGGTGCCGCTGCTGATCGCGCACTGAGATGCCGGCCCGTTCGCCGTCAGCGCGCCGCGCCGGGCTGCAGGGGCAGGACCATCTCCACCGTGCCGTCCGCGGCCGCGCTCAGGCGGAAACCGCAGGCCCGGGCCAGCGCGTGCATGCCCTCGTTCCCGGCCAGCGCCACGCCGCGCACGATGCCCAGGCCGCGCGCCCGCCCCACATCGAGGATGCAGTCCATCAGCAGCCGGCCCAGCCCCTTGCGCTGCAGGTCCGGGCGCACCACGATCGCGAATTCGCCGGCGATATTGTCCGGATCGGCCATCAGGCGCACCACACCCAGCGTCTCGTCGGCGCCCGCCGCGCCCTTGCGGGTGGCGATGATGGCCATTTCGCGCGCATAGTCGATCTGGGTGAAGCGCGCGAGCTGGGCCGCCGACAGCTCGCGCATCATGCCGAACATGCGGAAATGCACGTCTTCCGGCCTGAGGGCGTGGAAGAAGGCGACGTGCGCCGGCGCATCCTCCGGGCGGATCGGGCGCAGCAGCAGCGGGCCGATGCCGCTGTCGACATGCCGTTCGAGTTCCTGCGGATACGGCAGGATGACCAGGCGGGCCAGCGGATCCTGCCCCGGCGGCGCCGGCGCCAGGCGCATGCGGGCGTCCAGCGCCACCACCCCGCCGGCATCCGCCAGCAGCGGGTTGATGTCGAGCTCCGCCAGCTCGGGCAGCTCGGCCGCCAGCTGCCCGACCCGCACCAGCACCTCGTACAGGGCATCCATGTCGGCGCGCGGATAATCGCGAAAACCCGCCAGCAGGCGCGCCGCGCGGGTCCTGCCGACCAGGTCCGCCGCCAGCACCCGGTTCAGCGGCGGCAGCGCCACGGCCTGGTCGGCGGTGACCTCGACCGCCACCCCGCCCTGCCCGAACAGCACCACCGGGCCGAACACCGGATCGCTGCCGATCCCGACGATCAGCTCGTGGGCGCGCGCGCGCCGCGCCATCGCCTGCACCGTGAAGCCGGCGATGCGGGCCTGCGGAAGGGCGCCGCGCACGCGCTCGAGCATCGCCCGGGCAGCGCGCGCGAGCCCGGCATCGTCGGCGAGATCGAGCACCACGCCGCCGACGTCGGTCTTGTGCACGATATCCGGCGACAGGATCTTCAGCGCCACCGGGTAGCCGATGCGGCGCGCGGCATCCAGCGCCGCATCGGCGTCGCCGACCGCCTCGGTCGCCACCACCGGTATCCCGTAGGCCGCCAGGATGGCCTTGGCGTCGGCCTCGCCCACCGCCAGCACCCCTGCCGCCAGCAGGCTGTCGACCCGCGCGCGCGCCGCCGCGCGGTCCGGCGGCGCCGTCACGCAGGCCGGGGGCGCCTGCATCAGCAGCTGCTGGTTGCGCTGGTAGTCCACCAGTTCGAGGAAACCGCGCACCGCCTCTTCCGGGGTGTCGAACACCGGCACGCCGGCATCCATGCACAGGCTGCGCGCCTGGGCCACGCTGGCGCCGCCGAGCCAGCAGCACAATACCGGCCGGGCCGCGCCGTGCAGCAAGGGCAGCAGCAAGCGTGCGATGTCGGCCGCCGGCACGATCGCGGTCGGGGCGTGGATCAGCAACACCGCGTCCGTTTCGCCGTCCTCGAGCAGCGCCTGCAGGGCCGCCCGGTAGCGCTCGCCGGGGGCGTCGCCGACGACATCGACCGGATTTCCGTGCGACCAGGTGGGAGGCAGCACCGCCGCCAGGCGCGCCAGCGTGGCGGGCTCCAGCGCCGCCAGCCTGCCGCCCGCGCCGACCAGGGCGTCGGTCGCCATCACGCCGGGGCCGCCGCCATTGGTCAGGATCGCCAGCCGCGGGCCGCGCGGCCTGCGCGGCTGCGACAGGATCGCGACCGCGTCGAACAGGTCACTCGTGGTGCTCACCCGCAACATGCCGGCGCGGCGCAGGGCGGCGTCCACCACCAGGTCGGCGCCGGCCAGGGCGCCGGTGTGGCTGAAGGCGGCATGCGCGGCCTCGGCCGTCCGCCCCGCCTTCACGATCACGGTCGGCTTGGCGCGCGCCGCGCTGCGCCCCGCCGACATGAACTTGCGCGCCTCGCGCACGCTCTCCGCATACAGCAGGATGGCGTCGGTGCCGCTGTCGCCGGCCAGCCAGTCGAGCAGGTCGCCGAAATCGACGTCGCTGGCGTCGCCCAGCGATATGAAGCAGGAAAAGCCGATCCGGCGTGCGCGCGCCCAGTCCAGCACGGCGGTGACCAGCGCCCCCGACTGCGCCACGAAAGCAAGCCGGCCCGGCAGGGCGGCCACCGGCGCGAAGCTCGCATTCAGGCCCACGCCGGGCACCAGCAGGCCGACGCAGTTCGGCCCGAGGATGCGCAGCAGGTGCGGGCGCGCCGCGTCCAGCATCATCTGGCGCAGGCTGCGCCCGCCGGCGGCCGGGGCGTCCAGGCCGGCGCTCAGCACCACCGCGGCCTTGCAGCCGCGCGCGCCGAGCACGGTGATGATTCCCGGCACCGTCGGCGCCGGCGTACAGATGACGGCCAGGTCCGGCGCCTGCGGCAGGTCGGCGACGTCGGCATGGACGGCCGTGCCGGCGAGCACGCGGTATTTCGGATTGACCGGCCAGATCGTCCCCTGGAAGCCGGCGCCGGCGAGGTTGGCCAGCACGGTCGCGCCGACGCTGCCGGGCCGCGCGGAAGCGCCGATCACGGCCACCGACTTCGGCATGAAGAAGCGATCCAGGTTCCGTGTGCTCATGCTTCCGTCTCCCGATGGATACTGCGCAGCGTACCCAAGCTTACATCACTTGTCGCGGCCCGGTTCAAGGCACGATTGCCAGTTCGGGCCGTTGGCGCTAAGGTGGCAATCACGCCACGGCGCGTCCACCATCGAGGGGCACCATGAGCTACAAGACCATCCTCGTCCATGCGGACCTGGGCGCCGGCGCCGAGGGCCGCATCCGGCTGGCCGCACGCCTGGCGCGCGCCGGCGCCGCCCACCTGATCGGCAGCGCCCCGACCGGCGTCTCCCGCTTCATCCCTCCGGCGACCCTGGCGGCCGCCGGCCCCGCCTTCGCCGAGCGCTGCGCCGGACTGCGCCGCGACGCCGCGCTTGCGCTGGCGCGCTTCGAGCGGCTCGCCGCGGAGGAAGGCGTCGATTCCGCCGAGGCAAGGCTGGTCGACGACGATGCCGACGCCGGCATGGCCCTGCAGGCGCGCTACTGCGACCTGGTGGTGGTCAGCAAGGCCGGCGCCGTCGAGCCGCCGATGCCGGACGACCTGCCGGAATACCTGATGCTGACCAGCGGCCGCCCGGTGCTGGTGCTGCCCGCCGCCCACGACGGCCGTGCCATGGACGGGAATGCGATGGTGGCGTGGGACGGCAGCGTCGAGGCCTGCCGCGCCGCCGCGGGCGCCCTGCCGCTGCTGCGTGCGGCGCGCCGGGCCACGGTCATCGGCCTGGGCGACGACGGCGACGACCCGTCGACCGGCGCGCAGGCCTGCGACGGCCTGGCGGCCTGGCTGCGGCGGCAAGGCGTCGCGGCGCAGCCGATCTCGTCCCCCCTCGGCGGCGATATCGGCAAGGCGCTGCTGTCGGCCGCCGCCGGCGCGGACTGCGGCCTGCTCGTCATGGGCGGCTACGGCCACGCGCGCTTCCGCGAACTGCTGCTGGGCGGGGTGACGGCGACCGTCCTGCGGGAAATGACGCTGCCGGTCCTGTTCGCGCATTGAAAGGAGGGTTCCAGCATGTTGAAGACCATCCTCGTCCACGTCGACCTGTCGGCCCACGCGCCGGCGCGCATGCAGTGCGCCGCCGCGCTGGCGCACGCCCACGGCGCCCACCTGGTCGGCGCCGCGATGCTCGGCGTGTCGCGCGCCGTCTTCCCGCGCGGCTACGAGGCCGCGCCAGGCTCGCTCTGCGCCAGCTATTTCCAGCCGCTGGCCGACAATGCCCGGCGCGCCCTGTCCGCGTTCGAGACCCTCGCCGCGAAGGCCGGGCTCAAGTACGAAACCCGCTTCGTCTGCGACCAGGCCGACGACGGGCTGGCCCGGCACGCCCGCTTTGCGGACCTGGTCGTCATCAGCCAGGACGATCCCGAGGAATCGATGACGGACATGGCGGTCCACCTGCCGGAATACCTGATCCTGAACTGCGCGCGCCCGGTGCTGCTGGTCCCGCGCGCGGCCGCGGCGCCGTCGCACGGCCGCAAGGTCCTGGTGGCCTGGGACGGCAGCAAGGAGGCCTCGTCCGCCCTGCGCGGCGCGATTCCGGTGCTGCGCCGCTCGGCGGGCGTGATCCTGGTCTCGCTTGCCGGGCTGGACGGCCGCGAGGAAGAGTTCCGCGCCCAGCAGCCCGAACTGCGCCATTTCCTGGAGCGCCACCGCGTGCCGGTGCGCATGCTGGTGCGGGCGCCGCGCCGGGACACCGGCCGCGAACTGCTGGCGCTCGCCGACGAGCTGGATTGCGGCATGCTGGTCATGGGCTGCTACGGCCACAGCCGCTTCCGCGAGCTGTGCATGGGCGGCGCGAGCCGCACGGTGCTGGCGGAATCCGGTATTCCCGTGTTGATGGCGCATTGAATACCGCCGAACTCGCATCGCTCGCCGGGCTGGACGGCGATGCACTCATGCGGCAGCTGGAGACGGCACCCGGCGGCCTTTCCAGCGCCGAGGCCCGCGCCCGCCTGGCGCGCCACGGGCCGAACGCCGTGGCAGCCGGGCGGCGGCGCGCCCCCGGGCTGGCCTTCCTGGCGCAGTTCGCCCGTCCGCTTCCGCTCCTGCTGCTGGGACTGTCGGCGCTCGACCTTGCCACCGGGCAAGGCGTCAGCGCCGCCGTGATCGTGGTCATCGTCGTCCTCTCGTCCCTGCTCGGCTTCGTGCAGGAGTACCGCTCGGACCGCGCCGTGCAGAAGCTGCGCGCGATGGTGCGCACGACGGTCCGCGTACTCCGGCGCGACGGCGCGGAAGCGGGCGCCGCCGCCGCCGCCGAGCTCCCCCTGGATGAGCTGGTGCCGGGCGACATCGTGCTGCTGGCCGCCGGCGACCCGATTCCGGCCGAGGTGCGTTTTCTCGAGGCCGTCGACCTGTTCGTCGACCAGTCCTCCCTGACCGGGGAGTCGCTGCCGGTCGAGAAGCACGACCGCCCCGTCGCCGCGGGCGAACCGGAGGACGGGCTCGGCAACATCGGCTTCATGGGGTCGCACGTGACCAGCGGGAGCGCGCGCGCCCTGGTGCTCTTCACCGGCGCCGCCACCAGCTTCGGCCGGGTGGCGGCCGCCCTGGCCGAAGCGCGCGAACGCACCGACTTCGACCGCGGCATCGACCGGGTCATCGCGCTGCTGCTGCGCATCATGCTGGTGATGGCGCCGCTGGTCCTGTTCCTGAACTGGGCCAGCAAGGGCGACTGGCACGAAGCGCTGCTGTTTGCGACCGCAGTCGCGGTCGGCCTGGCGCCGGAGATGCTGCCGATGATCGTCACCGTCAACCTGGCGCGCGGCGCGCTGGTGCTGGCCGAGCGGCAAGTAATCGTCAAGCGGCTCGGCGCGGTCCAGACCCTGGGCGCGATCGACGTTCTGTGCACCGACAAGACCGGCACCCTGACGCAGGACCGCGTGGTGCTGGAACAGCATCTCGACATTGTCGGCAAGGCCTCGGAACTCGTGGTCGACTATGCCTACCTGAACAGTTACCACCAGACCGGGCTGCGGAACCTGCTCGACACCGCGGTCCTGCAATATGCCCACGTCCACGCGCGCCTGAACGCCGTCGAGGGCTGGCGCAAGATCGGCGAGATCCCCTTCGACTTCCGGCGCCGGCGCATGTCGGTGGTGCTGCAGCGGCTGGACGGCGAGCGCATCCTGATCTGCAAGGGCGCGGTCGAGGAAATCATGAGCGTCTGCGCCAACGCCGAACAGGACGGCCGGCCGCTGGCCATCGCGCCGGGCCATGCCGACATGCTGGGGAACGTGGTCCAGCGCCTGAACGCGGACGGCCTGCGCGTCATCGCGATCGCCTACCGCCTGCTGGCGCCATCCGACACCGCCCTCACCGATCCGGCGCTGGAACGCGGCCTGACCCTGGTGGGCTACATCGCCTTCTTCGATCCGCCCAAAGACTCGGCGACGGCCGCCATCGCGGCCCTGGGGCAGCGCGGCGTGGCTGTCAAGGTGCTCAGCGGCGACAATGCCGCGGTCTGCAGCCATGTCTGCGGCCTGGTCGGCATCGATGCGCGCCTGGTCATGGACGGCGCCCAGGTCGACGCGCTGGACGACGCCGAACTGGGCGCCCGGGCCTTGCGCGCCAGCGTGTTCGCCCGGCTCGCGCCCGAGCAGAAGACCCGGGTCATCCGCTGCCTGCAGCGCGAGGGTCGGGTGGTCGGCTTCCTCGGCGACGGCGTCAACGACGGCCCGGCCCTGAAGGCGGCGGACGTCGGCATCTCGGTCGACACCGGGGCCGACATCGCCAAGGAGTCGGCCGACCTGATCCTCCTGCAGAAGAGCCTGGTGGCGGTGGCCGATGGCGTCATCGCCGGCCGCACCGTGTTCGGGAATATCGTCAAATACATCCGCATGAGCGCCAGCTCGAACTTCGGCAATATGTTCAGCGTCCTCGGCGCCAGCGTGATGCTGCCCTTCCTGCCGATGGCGCCGGTCCAGGTGCTGCTGAACAACCTGCTGTACGACTGTTCGCAGACGGCGCTGACCACCGACCGGGTCGACCCCGGCTACCTGGCCCGGCCCCGGCGCTGGGAGGTCGCCAGCCTGCGCCGCTACGTCCTGTGCTTCGGACCGATCAGCTCCCTGTTCGACTACGCCACCTTCGCCCTGCTCTGGTTCGTGGTGGACACGGCGCGGCTCCCCGCCATGTTCCAGACCGGCTGGTTCGTCGAGTCGCTGCTGTCGCAGACCCTGATCGTCTACGTGATCCGTACCAGCGCCCTGCCGACGCTGGCCAACCGCCCGTCGGTGCCGCTGCTGGCGGCCAGCCTGCTGGTGTGCGGCGCCGGCCTGTGGCTGCCCTGGTCGCCACTCGCGCGGACGCTCGGCTTCACGCCCCTGCCGCCGGCCTACTGGTGGGGACTGGGCGCCATCCTGGCCGCCTACGCTGTCCTCACGCAGCTGGTGAAATCATGGCTGGTGCGGCGCTTCGGGATCGGCTGAGCGTGCGCCCGGCGGCACCAGCACGGCGGCGCCGTCGATCCGCCCGGCCCTGAGGTCGTCCAGCGCCGCATTCGCGTCTTCCAGGGCATAGCGCACGACCGTCGTGCGCACCTCGCCGTGATCGACCTCGTGGAAGAACCGATCGCCGTCGGCGCGCGTCAGGTTCGCCACCGAGCGCACGCAGCGTTCTCCCCACAGCAGCCGGTAGGGAAAGGCAGGAATGTCGCTCATGTGGATGCCGGCGCAGACCACGGTCCCGCCCTTGGCGGTGGCCGCCAGCGCCTGGGGCACCAGTTCGCCGGCCGGCGCGAACAGGATGGCGGCGTCCAGCGGGCTCGAGGGCGCCGCGTCCGACGGGCCGGCCCAGCCGGCGCCGAGCGCGCGCGCGAAGGCTTGCGAGCGGGTGTCGCCCGGGCGCGTGAACGCGAGCACGTCCCGTCCCTGGCGCAGCGCCAGCTGCGCGATCAGGTGGGCTGCGGCGCCGAAGCCGTACAGGCCGAGCCGGCGCGCCGGGCCCGTCATCGCATAGGCGCGATAGCCGATCAGGCCGGCGCACAGCAGCGGCGCCGCGTGCACGTCGTCGTAGGCGTCCGGCAGCGCGAAGCAGTAGCGCTCGTCGGCCAGCGTGTACTCGGCAAAGCCGCCGTGGCGGTCGTAGCCCGTGAAGCGCGCGTGCTCGCACAGGTTTTCGCGGCCGCCCACGCACCAAGGACAGGCATTGCAGGTCCAGCCGAGCCAGGGTACGCCCACCCGCTGGCCGGCGCGGAAACGCTGCGCCAGCGGCCCGGCGCCCGCCACCTCGCCGACGATCTCGTGGCCCGGCACCAGCGGCAGCAGGTGCGGCGCCAGCTCGCCGTCGACGATGTGCAGGTCGGTGCGGCACACGCCGCAGGCGCGCACGCGGATCAGGATTTCATGGCCCTGCGGCGCGGGCAGCGGCAGCGCCGCCTTGCGCAGCGGGCGGCCGGGCGCATCCAGCACCATTGCGGTCATCGTAGTTTCCATATTGCCTCCTCGATCAGTCTTGCCGCATCGCCCTGCCGAAGCGCGCCAGCGACAGGCCGAACAGCACCGCGCCGATGCCGAGCAGGGCCAGGAAGGGCCGCCACACGACGTCGATGCCGGCGCCGCGGAACAGGATCGCCTGGCTCAACTCGACGAAATGGGTGGTCGGCGCCAGCAGCATGAGTTCGCGCAGCAGGTAGGGGATGCTTTCGCGCGGCGTGTTCGCCCCGGACAGCATCTCCAGCGGCAGCAGCACCAGGATCACCAGCAGCCCGAACTGCGGCATGCTGCGCGCCACGGTCGCCATCAGGATCCCGAGCGAGGCCGTGGCGAACAGGTGCAGCGCCGCGCCCGCCATGAACAGCGCCAGCGAGCCCTGGATCCCGACATGCAGCAGCGTGCGCAGGACCAGCAGCAGGGCCAGCAGCGCCGCCAGCAGCACCACCGCCGCCATCGCCCACAGCTTGGCCAGCATGATCTCGAGCGGCGACACCGGCATCACCAGCAGGTGCTCGACGGTGCCGTGCTCGCGCTCGCGGATCAGGGCGGCGCCGGTGAGGACCACCGACAGCATGGTGATGTTGTTGACCATCTCCATCACGCCGCCGAACCAGGACGGCGTGAGCGCCGGATTGAAGCGCGCCCGCACCGACAGTTCCACCGCGGGCGGCGGCTCCGCGCGCACGCCCTGCAGGAAGGCCGCCACTTCGCCGAGCACGATCTGCTGCACGTAGCCGCTGCCGGTAAACGCCTGGCTCATGCGGGTCGCGTCCACGTTGAGCTGCAGCGCGGCCGTGCGTCCGGCCAGCACACGGCGCTGGAAGCCGGCCGGGATCACCAGCACGAAGGTCGCGCGCCCGCGGTCCAGGCGGGCGTCCATCTGGTCCAGCGAAATCAGCTCCGGCGTGACGAACTGCGGCGGCGCGAAGGCTTCGCGGATGCGCAGCGCCAGCTGCGAGCGGTCCTCGTCGACGATCGCCAGGGCGGCGCGGCTCAAGGTGTCCGGCTGGGCGGTGGCGGCCATCCAGACCCCGGCGCTGAAAGCCCACACGATCAGGCCCAGCATCACCGGATCGCGCAACAGGCTCCACAGCTCCTTGATCCCGAGCCGCCACACCTTGCGCAGGGACAGGGTCGCCATGTCAGCGCTCCTGCTTCGGCAGGGCCGCGATCGCCAGCCCCAGGATCACCGGCACCGCCGCCAGCAGGGCCAGGAAATCGGGCGCCAGTCCGGCAAAGCCGAGCGCCTTGCCGAACACGCCACGTGCGATCGTCAGCATGTGCGAGGCCGGGTAGGCTTCGCCGACCACCCGCCCCGCCCCCTGCAGCGCCGTCACGGGATGGATCAGGCCCGAAAACTGGATGGCGGGCAGCATCGTGCCGATCATGGTAAAGAAGATGGCGCCGATCTGGCTGCGGGTGAAACTGGAAGCCAGCAGGCCCATCCCTGTCGAGCAGACGCAGTAGAGGAAAGCCGCGACGGCCAGCGCCGCCACGCTGCCCTTGAGGGGCACGCCGAGCGCCGTCGCCGCCAGCAGGGTCATGACGAAGGCGTTCGCCATCGCCAGCACCACGTAGGGCGCCTGCTTGCCGAGCAGGAATTCGCTGCGCCGCACCGGCGTCACGTACAGGTTGACGATCGACCCCATCTCCTTTTCGCGCACGACCGCCAGCGCGGCCTGCATGGCCGGCAGGTTGAGCAGCAGGATGGCGATGATGGCCGGCACCATCGCCGGCAGGCTGCGCACGTCCGGGTTGTAGCGGAAGCGGGTTTCGACGTCCACCAGCCTGTCCGGCGCGGCCTGTGCCGGCGCCGGCGCGATGTCCGGCCGACTGTGCAGCCACTGCCGGTGCATGCCCTGGACATAGCTGTCGACGGTCTCGGCGCGCACCGGATTGGCGCCGTCGATCCAGGCCCCGACCCGTGCCGGGCGTCCATGCCCGACCGCGCGCGCGAAGCCCGGCGGAATTTCGATCGCCAGCGCCAGCTCGCCCGAGCGCATGCGCCGGTCCAGCTCCTCGTAGCTGGCGAGCGGTGCGCGCTCCGTGAAATAACGCGAGCCGGACAGGTTCAGCACATAGTCGCGGCTGAGCGTGGTCTGGTCGCGGTCCAGCACGGCGTAGCGCAGGTTCTCGACATCCATGCTGATGCCGTAGCCGATCACGATCATCAGGAGCAGCGAGCCGAACATGGCAAGGATCGCGCGCACCGGGTCGCGCCATAGTTCCAGCGACTCGCGCCAGGCATAGCTGCCGGCGCGCCGCAGCCAGCCGGCGGCCGCGCCACCTGCAGGCGCGCGCCGGGCTTCCCTCGGCATGGCCGGCGCCGGTCCGGCGGCGCCCGGGTCGGCGTCGCGCAGCCAGCCGATGAAAGCCTGTTCGAGGTCCGGCGCGCCGCGGTGCGCGCGCAGCGCCTCGGGCGTGCCGCAGGCCAGCACGCGTCCCGCATGCATCAGGGCGACCCGGTCGCAGCGCTCCGCCTCGTTCATGAAGTGCGTCGAGATGAAGATCGTTACCCCGTCCTGCCGCGAGAGCAGCAGCATCTGCTCCCAGAATCCATCCCGTGCGATCGGGTCGACCCCGGAGGTGGGCTCGTCCAGGATCAGCAGTTCGGGCTCGTGCACCATCGCCACCGCCAGCGACAGACGCTGTCGTATCCCGAGCGGCAGCCGGCCCGGCAGCATGTCGAGCACGGCGTCGAGGCCGAAACGCCGCGTCATCGCCGCGCAGCGCTGCCGGGCGCGATCTTCGGGCAAGTCGAACAGGCGCGCATGCAGCAGCAGGTTCTGGCGCACGCTCAGCTCCTGGTAGAGCGAGAAGCCCTGCGACATGTAGCCGACCCGGCGGCGGGTGGAGGCGTCCTGCCGCCGCAGCGGCCGGCCGAACAGGCGCGCTTCGCCGCCGCTGGGGGCCAGCAGCCCGGTGAGCATCTTCATGGTGGTGGTCTTGCCGCAGCCGTTGGAGCCGATGAAGCCGAAGATCTCGCCGCGCGCGATCCGGAAGCTGACGTCCTGTACGGCGACGAAATCGCCGAAGCGGCGCGACAGCCCCGTGGCCTCGACCGCGGCCTCGCCGTCCGCGGCGCGCGCCAGGGGCGTGGGGCGCGGCGGCCGGTAGCCCGCCCGCTTCGCCGCCGGCAGCAGGCCGACGAAGGCCTGCTCGAGGCTGGCGGCGCCGGTCCGGGCCATCAAACCCTGGGGCGTGCCGGCCGCCAGCACCCGGCCGGCGTCGAGCGCCACCAGCCGGTCGAAGCGGCTGGCCTCGTCCATGTAGGCGGTGGCCGCCAGCACGCTCAGGCCCGGCCGCGCGCCTCGTATCGTGGCGATCAGGTCCCAGAACTGGACCCGCGCGAGCGGATCGATCCCGGTGGTGGGTTCGTCGAGGATGAGCAGGTCGGGCTCATGGATCAGGGCGCAGCACAGGCCGAGCTTCTGCTTCATGCCGCCCGACAGCTGCCCGGCCGGACGGTCGAGGAAGGCGTAGAGGCCGGTGCTGCGGGCCAGCAGATCGATGCGCGCGCGCCGCGTCGCCGCGTCCTGGCCGAACAGGCGGCCGAAGAACTGCAGGTTCTCGTCCACCGACAGGGTGGCGTACAGGTTCCTGCCGAGACCCTGCGGCATGTAGGCGATGCGCGGGCATACCTGCGCACGGAAGGCCGCCCGCCGCATGTCGCCGCCAAGCACCTCCACGCTTCCCTGCTGGATGCGGCGGGCGCCGGCCAGCACCGCCAGCAGGCTGGACTTGCCGACCCCGTCCGGCCCGATCAGGCCGGTGAGGCTGCCGGCCGGCAACTCGAAGTCGACCCCGTCCAGCGCCATCACCTTTCGGTAGCGCAGGCTCAAGCCGGACACCCTGGCCGCGAATCCGGTCTCCCGCTTCATGGCGCGCTCCGCAAGGCGAGCGCCGGCGGCCACGGCCGGCGCGGATCCAGCCGTATCCAGGCCACGCCCGGCACACCCGCTTTCACATGGCTGGCATAACGTTCGAGCACCTTGCGGTCGACCTGGGCCTTGACGCGGAACATCAGCTTCTCGCGCTCGCTGGCGGTTTCGACCGATTTCGGCGTGAACTGGGCTGCGCTGGCGACATAGCTGACCCGGGCCGGCACCACGAAGCCGGGCGCGGCGTCCAGGCGCAGGCGCACCTCGGCGCCGAGGGCGACGCGGCCGGCGGCGGCTTCGGGGACGAAAAACGTCATGTAGACATCGGTCAGGTCGATCAGGTTCAAGACCTTGCCGCCGGCCGCGAGGACTTCGCCCGGCTGGGCGACGCGGTACTCGATGCGTCCGGCGCGCGGCGCCTTCAGCACGCCGTCGCGCAGGTCGGCGTCGATGCGGGCGGTGGTCGCGACGGCGGCGGCGACGGCGGAGCGCGCACCGACCAGCTGGGCCTGGGCGGCGTCGACCGAAGCGCGGGCCGCTTTCCGCTGCGCCCGGGCGGCCTCGACCGCCGCCTCGATACTGCGTACGCGCGCCCGGTCGTCGTCCAGCTCCTGCGCGGCGGCGGCGCCGGCGGCCGCCAGCGTCGTCGAACGCGCCAGCCGGCGCCGGGCGGCGTCCAGCTCGCTCTCGCGCTGCACCACGAGGGCCGCGGCCGCGGCCTCGTCGCTGGTGCGCATGGCCAGCTGGGCCTGGGCGCCGGCAACGGCGTCGCGCGCCTGCTGCTCGCGCGCCGCCGCCTCGGTACGCTCGGCCTGCAGCGACTGCAGGTCCATGCGCGCGACCACCTGGCCGGCCCGGACCAGGTCACCCTCGTCGACGAGGATGTCGGCGATCCGCCCCGGCTGTCGGGTGGCGATGTCGATCTCGATCGCCTCGATCCGGCCGTTGCCGCTGACAAAGCCCTCGGCGGGGTCGCCACTGTGGCGGCTACGCCACGCATACGCCCCGGCCAGGCCGCCCAGGAAAACCAGCAGCGGGACACCAAAACGGCGTAGCATGATCCTGTCCATGGCTTTCCGACGTATATTGGCTTCGACTGCGCAGCGGCCTGCGCCGCGCGCGAATGAACCTGACCCAGATCATAACAGTCAGATCGCTATGGGAGGCGACATGCACGGCGGCTTTCCGGCGAACGACGGCTTCGACGATGAGCTCGACCGCAGCCTCGCACAACTGCTGCCGGTGCTGGGTCCGGTGTTCGGCGTCTTCCTGCTGCTGTTCGCTGCATGGGACTACTGGATCGATCCGGCCCAGGCCGCCCTTACGCTGCGCATCCGCGTTGTCATGGCCCTGCTGGGCATGCTCGCCTATCGCCAGGGCCGCCTGCGCTGGAGCGCAGGGTGGCGCTGCGCCTGGCTGTACGCGACCCAGGCCGGGGCAATGGTGGCCTGCGCCGCGCTCCTGTCGCAAGGACTGATGCTGGCGCTGCCGGGCGTCACCGGCGCGATGTTCGTGCTGGCGCTGATCGAACCGCGGCCATGGCGTTTCATGCTGGCGGCGCTGGCGCCGTCGGCGCTGCTGGTACTCGCGGCCGCCCTCACCCTGCCGGCGATGCTGTTCCTGAATACCGTCCTGCTGCTGGGCGTGTCGTGGGTGCTGGCGCTGGGCGTGGCGCGGGCCAACCTGCGCTTGCGCCGGCGCGCCTGGGTCGCCGAGCAGGCCGTGCTGCATGCCGTCCGGCACGACAGCCTCAGCGGCGCGCTGGCGCGCGGCTACGTGACCGAACTGGCCACGCACGACGTCGCCCTGGCGCGCCGCCATGGCCGGCGACTGGCGGTCGCCATGCTCGACATCGACAACTTCAAGCAGATCAACGACCGCCATGGCCACGCCACCGGCGACCTCGCCTTGTCCGCGCTGGTCGGCGCCTGCCGGGAAATGCTGCGCTCGACCGATTACATCGGCCGCATCGGCGGCGAGGAATTCGTCTGCGTGATGCCCGAGGCGGGCACCGAAGACGCCGTCGCCTGCGCCGAGCGCATCCGGACGAACATTGCCCGGCTGTGCCTGGCGACCGATGCGGGACCGCTGCACTTCACGGTCAGCATCGGTGTCGCCGTCCTCGGCCGGCAGCATGCCGACTGGCCCGAATTGCTGCGTGCGGCAGACCTTGCCATGTACGCGGCCAAGCAGGCAGGACGCAACCGTACGGTGCTCGCACCGGTTCCCGATGTGATTTCAACCCAGCAAGGAGACTGACATGGACTACCGCACCATTCTCGTCGACATCGACCCTCCGGGCAGGACCGCCGAGCGCATCGCCTTCGCCGCCCGGCTCGCCGTCGCACAGCAGGCCCACCTGGTCGGGGTGGCCCAGACCGGCATCGACCGCTTCATCCGCCAGTCGGCCGTGCCGGGCGTCGACCTGGGCGGCCTGACGCCGCTGTTCGAGCAGCTGCAGCAGGAAGCCGAGCTGCGCGCCACACTGTTCGATGAGCAGGTGCGGCGCGCCGGCGTCGTTTCCTTCGAACACCGGGTCGGCAGCGAGGATCCCGGCAACGCCCTCGCCACCCAGGCGATGTATGCGGACCTGGTGCTGCTGAGCCAGCGCGATCCCGCCAACGCGGACCACGGCAGCGAGGCGGCGGTTCCCGAATACGTCGCGATGAACGCGCCCTGCCCCGTGATGGTGCTGCCGTGGAGCGGAACGCTGGAGCCGTCTTTCGAGCGGGTCATGGTGGCCTGGAATGCGAGCCCGGAAGCGGCGCGCGCGGTGCGACAGTCCCTGCCATTCCTGCGGCAGGCCAGCGAGGTACAGGTCGCCATCGTCCACGGCGAAGGCGGCGGACGGATCCCCGACCCCGAAGCCGGGCGCGGCATTACGGAGTTTCTCGCGCGACATGGAGTACGCGTCCAGCTGCGCCAGCAGCCCTCGGCCGGCGATGCCGGCGAGACCCTGCTGTCGCTGGCGGCCGACAGCGGCGCCGGGTTGCTGGTCCTGGGCTGCTACGGTCATTCGCGCTTCCGCGAACTGCTGCTCGGCGGGGTCAGCCGCACCATCCTGAACCGCCTGACCCTGCCTGTGCTGATGGCCCACTGAGATCGGGTTCCAGAAACACCATTGCGACAGCGCAGAAATACACATCATGGGCTGACCAGAATGGCCTTTCCGCGTTCCCTTCAGACGGGAGGCGAAAGGCCTGGCCGGCATGCGCCCGGACGGCGCGCGCCCGGCCGGAAGCTTCAACCGCGTAACAAGAAGGAAAACCAGACCATGAACACTGATCGCGAACCAGACTTCGGGCGGCGCAGGACGCTGACCGCCGGCGGGGCCGTCATGGCCGCCGTGCTTGCCAATACCCCCGGCAGCGCGTTCGGCCAGGCCGGCCCGGTCATGCCGCCTCCCACGACGGGCAGCCTGCCGGTCCAGGATATCCAGCGGATACTACGCGCAAGCGGCCATGTGAGCGGGAGCGTGCTGCACGTTTCTCAACTGCGCAAGGACCTGAACGATGTAGCCGGACCGGCGGATATTCCGTTCAAGCCGGCCTTTGCGCTTCATAACGACTTCTACTTCCAGTCGATCGGACCGGGGCGCGCCATCCTCAACGGCGACCTCGCGCTGCCGGCCGAGGAAATCAATGCCGTCATCGACCGGATCCTGTCCGTCGGCCTGGTGTTCCAGGCTTTTCATCAGCACTTTTTCGACCTCGACCCGCAGATCTGGTTCGTCCACCTGCGCGGCACCGGCAGTTCCTACGGCATGGCGCGCGGCCTCGATTACGTGGTCCGCGCCACCGGTACGCCGCTCCCGCAGAGCGCGCCCTTGAACCCGAGCACGACGCTCGATGCGCCGCGGCTCGGCAGGCTCCTCGGCGGCGAGGCCAGGATCCACGAGGACGGGGTGGTGTCGGTGTCCATCCTGCGCCGGGAACAACTGACCCTGGGCGGCGTAGCCATCGATCCGCGGCTGGGTGTGTCGCACGAGGTGCACTTCGAGCCCCTTGCGGACGGCAGGACCGCCGTGGCGCCGAAATTCGCCCTGCTGCCGCAGGAAGTCGCCATTGTCATGCGGCAGATGCGCAGGGAAGGATTCGATATCCATTGCCTGTACAACCAGGAGACCGCGGAAACGCCGCAACTCTTTTTCTCGCACCTGCTCGCGGCGGGCAATCCCTACTATTTTTCACGGGTGATCCGCCGGGTGCTGCAGCAGACGAATACCCGTCTCCTTTCCTGAAGCCGCGATCTGGGGCGGCAAGGTCTCCGGCCCGCATTCGGGCTGGAGACCGCCTGCCAGGACGTCGCTCCAGTCACGGATGATGCGGCGATACTCTTCGCCCGCACGGCGGATCTGCCGGCCCATGTCGAACAGCCCGTTTTCCACGACATGGCCGCGCAGTTCGCGCAGGTCGATATCCCAGTCCACCTGGTCGGTCAGGCTGTACCAGGTGAAGCCGATGATCGGATAGCCCTCCTGGCGCAGGCGCAGCACGTTGGCCCATTGCCGCTCCAGCCAGAAAACCGCATTCCGCTTCTCGACCTGGTTGGTTTCCGTGTGCATGATCGGCAAGCGGTAACGGTCGTGGTACTGCCGGGTCAGGCCGTAATACCCCAGCACGTTGGAACCCCGGGTCGTGCCGTCCGGGAACACCACCAGTTCGCTTTCCTCGTAGTAGTCCGTACCCATGACGCAGGACGGCCAGATGCTGCGCTGCATGAAATAATCCAGCCGCGCGCGCGACATGCCGTTTGCGAACAGGTAGTCGAGCATCTGCGCGGACGGCATGTGGCCATAGTTCAGGTCGAGCGGAAGGAAGCGGCGCTCGTTCAGGTAATCGGCCGAGGCCACCGCATCCGGATTGGAGGGATGATAGTAGCGCGTCGCTTCGCTCTGCACGAACCATGGGCTGCAGACCCGGCAGATCGCCTCGCTGGCGCGGATGTTCGCCTCCACCACATTGCCGAGGGCATTGACGAAGGCGCGGTCGCTGCTCAGCCGTTCGTTCCAGTAGCCGCGCAGCGCGGAATACTCGGCGGTGACGAGCATTTCGTTCACCGGCGTGTACATCCAGACCCATGGGTAGCGGCGCGCAAAGGCCTCCGCGTATTCCGCGAAATAGCGTGGAAAATCCGGGTTCTGGAAATTACCGAGCCAGTCCGGCAAACCGAAATGGCACAGGTCCACGATCGGCGTGATGTCGAGCCTGGAAAGCTCGGTCAGGGTCTCGTCGGCAAAGGTCCAGTCATACAGGCCGGGGCCCATGTGGGTGGCGTAATAAGGCGGACCGAACCGCAGGCAACGTATGCCGAGCTCGTGCACCAGGCGAAAATCCTCGCGCCAGCGCCGGCGGTGTCCCGAGGCCGTCATCTGGTCGATCCGGCAGGGCTGGCCGTCCGGCCCGGCAATGATGGGCGCACTGTTCTCGATGCCGGTACAAAACGAGAACGAGCGCACCAGCGTCTGCGGCGACGGCGGATGGCAGGCTTGGATGCGCGATTGATTACTCATGGTTTGTGTTGGTGTTTGACTTATACTAACACCAGTCTTACCATGAATGGGCACGCTACAACGGGAAGGACAGGCCATGGATGCGCAACGCGAATTCATCCTCTGGTTCTCGGAACTGGGCATCGGCGATGTGCCAAAGGTGGGCGGCAAGAACGCCTCGCTGGGCGAGATGTTCCGCGAGCTGGGCGGTCACGGCCTGCGCGTGCCGAACGGGTTTGCGGTCACCGCCGCGGCCTACAAGGCGACACTCGACCATGCCGGGGCGTGGGAGCGCCTGCATGCGGTGCTCGACGGACTCGATCCGGCGGACGTGCATGACCTGGCGCGCCGCGCCGCGGCCGCGCGCGACATCGTGTACCGCGCGCCGCTGCCGCCCGGGCTCGAGGATGGCATCCTGCAGGCGTGGCGGCGCCTGCGCGAGGAATACGGCGCCGACCTGACCGTCGCCGTACGCAGTTCCGCCACCGCGGAGGACCTGCCTACCGCCAGCTTCGCCGGCCAGCACGAGAGCTACCTCAACGTCGCCGGCGAGGCGGCCCTGCTCGACAGTGTCCGCCGCTGCTTCGCCAGCCTGTTCACGGACCGCGCGCTCGTCTACCGCATCGAGAACGGTTTCGACCATTTCAAGGTCTGGCTGTCGGTCGGCGTGATGAAGATGGTCCGCGCCGACCTGGCCTGCTCCGGCGTGATCTTCACCCTCGACACCGAGACCGGCTTCCGCGACGTCGTCTTCGTGACCGGCGCCTACGGGCTGGGCGAGAACGTGGTGCAGGGCACGGTCGATCCGGACGAATTCTACGTGTTCAAGCCCACGCTGCGCGAAGGCAGGCGCGCCGTGCTGCGGCGCAGCCTGGGCGCCAAGCAGGTGCGGATGGTGTACGCGGCGGCCGGCAGCGCCGCCAGCACCCGGAACATTCCCACTTCGCCGGACGAGCGCGCCCTGTTCTGCCTGGACGACGACGCGGTGCTCGAACTGGCCGGGGCCGCGATGCGGATCGAGGACCACTACTCCGCCCGCGCCGGCCATCCGGTCCCGATGGACATCGAATGGGCCCGCGACGGCGTCGACGGCAAGCTCTACATGGTGCAGGCGCGGCCGGAGACGGTCGCCTCGCGCAGGACGGGCACCCGGATCGACGAGTACCGGCTGGAAGGCAAGGGACAGGTGCTGGCCAGCGGACGCGCGGTCGGCGGCAAGGTCGCATCCGGCAAGGCGCGGGTGATCGCCGAGGTCGGCCAGCTCGGCCAGTTCGAGCCCGGCGAGATCCTGGTGGCGCAGACCACCATGCCCGACTGGGGCACCGTGATGAAGACCGCCGCCGGCGTGGTGACCGACCGTGGCGGCCGCACCTGCCACGCCGCGATCGTGGCCCGGGAGATCGGGGTGCCGGCGCTGGTCGGCTGCGGCGACGCCACCACGGCGATCCGCACCGGCGACGAGGTGACCGTGTCCTGCGCCGAGGGCGAAGCCGGCCACGTGTACGCCGGCCGGATCCCGTTTCAGAAGACCACCACCGACCTGGCCGCGCTGCCGATGCCGCGCACCCGCCTGATGGTGAATATCGGCAATCCGGACACCGCCTTCCGGACCTCCTTCCTGCCGAACGACGGCGTCGGCCTGGCGCGCATGGAATTCATCATCGCCGAGCACATCCGCATCCATCCGATGGCGCTCGCGCATCCGGAAAAGGTGGCGGATGCCGCGGTAGCCGCCGAGATCGGGCGCATCACCCGCGGCGCGCCGTCGCCGGCGGACTACTTCGTGCGCGAGCTGTCCGAGGGCGTCGGCACCATCGCCGCGGCGTTCTGGCCGAAGCCCGTGATCGTGCGCATGTCCGATTTCAAGACCAACGAATACGCCAGCCTGCTGGGCGGCGCCGGCTTCGAACCGGACGAGGCCAATCCGATGCTGGGCTTTCGCGGCGCCGCGCGCTACTCGCACCCCGCCTATGCGGAAGGATTCGCCCTCGAATGCCGGGCGATGAAGCGGGTGCGCGAGGACATGGGCCTGTCGAACCTGCGCCTGATGATTCCGTTCTGCCGGCGCGTCACGGAAGCCGAGGATGTGCTGCGCGCGATGGCGCAGCACGGACTCGAACGCGGCAAGGACGGGCTCGAGATCTTCGTCATGTGCGAGATTCCCAACAACGTGATCCAGATCGACGCCTTCGCGCGCCTGTTCGACGGTTTCTCGATCGGCTCGAACGACCTGACCCAGCTGGTGCTGGGCGTGGACCGCGACTCCGACATCGTCGCCTTCGACTTCGACGAGCGCGATCCGGGCGTGCTGGAGATGCTGCGCCAGGCCATCGCCGGCGCGAAGCGCAACGGGCGCCACGTCGGCATCTGCGGCCAGGCGCCCTCGGACTATCCCGAAGTGGCGCGCTACCTGGTCGAACAGGGCATCGACTCGATCAGCCTGAACCCCGATTCGGTGGTGGCGACGGTGCGCAACCTGGTCGAGGTCGAGCGCACGCTCGGGATCGCGCCGCGCCAGTCCTGAAGACGGGCCATGGACACGCCCATCCAGCGGATCGCCATCGTCACCGGCGGCGGCGACGCTCCCGGCCTGAATGCCGTGGTCCGCGCGGTGGTGCTGGCCGCCGGGCGGCTGGGCTGGGACTGCCATGGCATCCGGGACGGCTTCAACGGCCTGCTCGCGCCCGCGCGCTGCCAGGGCGAGCCGGTCGTGCCCCTGTCGGCGGCATCGGTGCACGGGATCGGCCACCTCGGTGGGACCATCCTCGGCAGCACGAACCGCGGCGATCCGCTGCGTTATCCGGCCCCGCGCGCCGACGGCAGCCTGGCGGAACAGGACCGCAGCGACGAATTGGTCGGCCTGTGCAGGCAGCGCGGTTTCGACGCCCTGGTGGTGATCGGCGGTGACGGCTCGATGACGATCGCCGAGTGCCTGCACCGCAAGGGGTTGCGCGTGGTCGGCGTGCCGAAGACCATCGACAACGATCTCGACCGCACGCTCCAGACCTTCGGCTTCGACTCGGCGGTCGGTTTCGCGACCGAATGCATCGACCGCCTGCACACCACCGCCGACAGCCAGCACCGGGTGCTGGTGGTCGAGGTAATGGGCCGCTACGCAGGCTGGATCGCGCTGCATGCCGGCATGGCCGGGGGCGCCCATGCGATCCTGCTGCCGGAGATCCCGTTCGAGACGCGCGCCGTGGCGGACGCCGTCCACGCCCGCGACGCCCTCGGCTGGCGCCATTCGATCGTGGTCGTGGCCGAAGGCGCGCTGCCGCTCGGTGGGCGGCGCGAAGTGCTGGAAGCCGCCGGCGCCGGCCGCGCCGAGCGCCTGGGCGGAATCGGCGCCTGGGTCGAAGCCCGGCTGGCGGAGCTGACCGGCAAGGAATGCCGCAGCGTGGTGCTGGGCCACCTGCTGCGCGGCGGCAGCCCGTCCGCTTTCGACCGCATCGTGGCGTCGCGCTTCGGCGCCGCTGCGGTGCGGGCGCTGGCGCGCGGCCAGGCCGGCGTGATGGTGACGCTGGACGGACAGGACATCGGCGCCGTGCCGCTGGCGGAAGTGGCCGGCCGCACCAGGCGCGTGCCGGTCGGCGGCGACACGGTCCGCACCGCGCGCGAGCTCGGCATCTGCCTGGGCGACCGCCCGGGACCGGCCGCATGAGCATGCAGGCCGCGCAGTCCGCGGTCCTGCTCCGGACACCGGCGGGCGGCCAGCTCGACAGCTACCCCTTCGCATTGCCGGCACTGGTCCATGCCACCGTCGTGCTCGCTGGCCTGCTGCTGTATGTGGTCGCCACCCGCCTCCGGCGCCAGCGCCACCATCCATCGGCTGCCTTCGCCTGGGTCCTCACGATCGCCTTCCTGCCCTACCTGGGCATTCCGCTGTTCCTGCTGTTCGGCGCCAGCAAACTGGTACGGCCGCGGCGCCAGCCCGGCACGGCCACGCCCGCGCTCGCAGGCGGCGACCCGCCGTGGGCCTGCGCCCTGCTTGCCGCCCTCGGCTTGCCGCCGCCCACCTGCAACCGGGCGGTACGCTTCCACGTCGACGGCCTGGAAGCGCGGCGCGCCCTGTTGTCCATGATCGACGCCGCCGAACGCCGCATCCTGCTGTCGACCTTCATCCTCGGCGCGGACGACTTCGGCGACGACCTGGTGGCAGCGCTGGTACGGCGCGCCGAGGCCGGGGTCGGCGTTTGCGTCCTGCTCGACGCCCTGGCCAGGTTGCGCTGCGGGCGGGGGCAGTTGCGCAGGATGCGGACGGCAGGCATTGCGGTGCGCTGGGTCGCCTCCTTGCGCAGGCATCCGGCGACGCGGCTCAACCTGCGCTATCACCGCAAACTGGTGGTATGCGACAGCAGCGCGCTTTGGAGCGGCGGCCGCAATTTCGCCCAGGAATACTTCACGCAGGAGGCCGCCGGCGCG
Source organism: Massilia sp. WG5 (assembly GCF_001412595.2). Taxonomy (NCBI): domain Bacteria; kingdom Pseudomonadati; phylum Pseudomonadota; class Betaproteobacteria; order Burkholderiales; family Oxalobacteraceae; genus Massilia; species Massilia sp. WG5. The sequence continues at coordinate 226,932 of NZ_CP012640.2, read as the reverse complement.
CCGTGGGAAGACCTCAGTTTCGACATCCGCGGCCCGCTGGCCGGCGACGCCGAGCTGCTTTTCCGGCGCGACTGGCTCGCGGCCGGCGGCCCACCGTTCGCAAGCGACACGCCGGCGCCCGCAGCGGACACCCACCTTGCGCAGATCGTCAGCAGCGGCCCGGACCATGCCGACGACAATGTCTATGCGCTCCTGCTGGCGAGCGCCTTCCATGCGCGCCGGCGCATCGTCGCGGTCTCGCCCTACTTCATTCCGGACGACGCGCTGCTGATGGCCTGGCGCATCGCCTGCGAGCGCGGGGTGCGCCTCACGCTGCTCCTGCCCGCCAGGTCGAATCACCGGCTTGCCGACTGGGGACGCGCCCGCGCCTTGCGCGACCTGTGCGCCGCCGGCGCGGAGATCCGCCTGTTTCCACGCATGATCCACGCCAAGGCCGTGATCGTCGACGATGCGGTGGCGCTCTGCGGTTCGACCAACCTGGACGGTCGCAGCCTGTTCCTGAACTTCGAGATGATGGTGGCCTTCTATGGCCGGGCGGAGATCGACTGGCTTGCCGGCTGGGTGCTGGGACGCGCGGCGCGGTCCGCGCCATACCGGGCGCGCGAACCGTCCTGGCTGCGCGACCTCGGCGAAGGCCTGGTGCGGGTCATCGGCTTCCAATTGTGATGCCCCGTTCCATCCTCGCTTCCTGGCTGCTCGGCGTGCTGATGTTCTCGGCCCTGCTCGGCGTCGTGGCCCAGATGGGCGAGATCGAGCAGTTCATCGTGCTGGCGCGGCGGCTCGAACCGCGCTGGCTGGCGCTGTGCCTGGCGCTGCAAACCGCCACCTACCTCTGCGAATCGCTGGCCTGGAAGCTGGTCATGCGGCGCCTCGGCTATCCCTTCGCGATCCGGCGGCTGCTGCCGCTCAGTGTCGCCAAGCTGTTTTCCGACCAGGCCATCCCGAGCGCCGGGCTCAGCGGCAATGCCTTCTTCCTGAGCGCCTTGCGGCGGCGCGGCGTTCCTCCGGTACCGGCGATGTCCTGCGTCCTGGCCGATCTCGCCAGCTATTTCGCGGCCTACGCGTCGCTGGCGGCGCTCGCCCTGCTCGTGCTGGAGCTGCACGGCGCGGTCTATCGCTGGCTGCTCGCGCCCGGCGTCGTCTTCATCATGCTGCAAACCGCCGTGCCGCTTGCGCTCTGGTATGTCAAGCGCCGCCATCCACGCTTGCCTGTACGCTCAGGCATCTTGCAGGCGGCCGCGCGCCGGCTCTCGCTCCAACCCCTCGCCTTCGTGCAGATGATGGCGCTGCACGCCGGCGTGATCCTGCTGGACGCGGCCACTCTCTGGACGAGCTTGCGCGCACTGGGGCTGGATCCGGCCTTCGCCCCGGTGTTTTCGAGTTTCGTGGTGGCGTCGGCGGTCATGTCGGTGAGCCCGGTTCCGCTGGGCCTCGGCACCTTCGAGGCGAGCTGCGTCGCGATGCTGCACGGCGCCGGCATCGGTCTCGAAGCCGGCCTGACGGCGACGCTGCTGTTGCGCGGCACGACCACCTGGCTGCCGATGCTGCCCGGCCTCTGGCTGATCAGGCGCGAGATGCAGCGCTGATCGATCAAGGGCCGGCCGGCCCGCGCCGGATGCGTGACCGCTTCAGTCGGCGCAGCGCGGGAAGCGCAGGCTGACGCGGGTGCCGCGGCCGGCTTCCGTCTCGAGATCGATCTGGCCCTTGTGCTTGCGGACGAATCCGGCCGCCAGGCTCAATCCCAGCCCGGCTCCCTGGACACCGGTCTTCGTGCTGAAGAAGGGCTCGAACGCGCGCCGCTGTTCTTCCGGCGCCATCCCGCGGCCCTGGTCCGACACGCAGATCCGGACCTGGCCGCCGGGAGGCAGGAGCCCGGTCCGGCTGCCGCCAGCTTCACTGTCCAGTGCGATGGTGACCGGACTTCCATCGCTGGTGGCTTCGCGCGCGTTGTCCACGAGTTCGACCAGCACCTTCTGCAGTTCCACCGGATCGAGCACGGCCTCGTGCGCCCCGTCGGCCAGGAGCACGCGGCACGCCGGCAAGCCTGGAGGATTGAACACGGTCGCCTCGATCCCGCGCAGGAAGGCCGCGAGGTCGATCCGTTCGCCGGCCACGGGTTTGCCGCGCGCCATCGCCAGCAGCTGCGCGGTCAGCTGCGTGCCGCGCCTGACGCCTTCGGTCGCGATATCGATCCGCCGGAGCGCGCGCTCGTCCTTGTGCTCGATGCGCATCAGCTGCAGGTGGCCGTTAATGATATGCAGGATGTTGTTGACGTCATGCGCGACCACGCTGGTCAGCTGGCCGATGGCTTCCAGCTTCTGCGCTTCATGCAGGGCCGCTTGCGCCAGCGCCAGCTGCTCGGTACGGCGCAGCAGCTCGTTGCGGCTGTCGGCCAGCGCCGCAGCGGCGCGGTCGCGCTCCTGGGCCAGGCGACAGGCGTTCGAGTGCGCGCGGATCCGCGCCGTCAGCTCGACGCGATCCGGCCATTTGACCAGGTAGTCGGCGGCGCCGGCCTCGAATCCGGCCGCCTTGATCCGCGGATCGACCTCGGTCGACAGCATCAGCAGTGGAATGACCGCCGTGCGCGGGTCGCTGCGCAGCATCCGGATCAGCTCGAGACCGTCGATGGTGGGCATGCGCAGGTCGACCAGCATGACGCTTGGCGCGAATGCGTATGCGGTCTCGAGCACGGCGCCGGGCTCGCTGGTGAAACAGATGGCAACCTCGGGAGCCCCGGCGAACATGCCCTTCAGCATATCGGCGCTCATGGGTTCGTCATCGACCAGAAGGATGCGGACGCTGTTGTCGTTGTTATGCATTACTGAATTTGTGAGAACAAGTCTGTATCGGGCACGGTCTTCGCGCCGGCCTGGTGTCGCGCGCGCTCGAGCATGCCGATCGTTTGCTGGAGCTGCAGCAGGTCGTAGGGCTTGGGCAGCAGCATGGCGGGACACGCCGCCGCATCGAGGTCGACCATCCCTTCGCCCGATGCGAAGACCACCTGCACGGACGGCCTGAGCAGGCAGGCCTGCGCGGCCAGTTCATCGCCGGGCATGCCGGGCAGATGCAAATCGGTGAACAGCACGTCGACCGTGGTGTACGCCATCACGGTCAGCGCCTGTTCGGCCGACGCCACCCCCTGCGCCTCGCAGCCGAGCGCCTCGATCATCTCGCACGCGAGGGCGCGTGACTCGGGGTCGTCTTCGACGACGAGAAAGCGCAGCGCCCCGCCTTCGTCCCCGCCGTCCGCCGGCGCCGCCTGCGGCGGCTGCACGCGGCCCGCAAGGCGCGGCCCCAGGCTCGCGCGGATCGCATGCGCCAGTTGGGCCAGCGCGTAGGGCTTCGGCAGCAGAGCGAGATCGCTGGGCATGCCGTCGTCGAGCAGCGCGCTGTCGACGGCATGCCCGGACGTCAGTAGGATCGCCATGTCCGGGGCCAGGCCGGCGGCCTGGCGCACCAGTTCCGCCGCGGACACCGGGCCGGGCATCAGGATATCGCTGAACATGAGATCGATCGCGGCCCCGCTCTTCAGGATATCCAGGGCCTGTTCGCCGTCGGCGGCGGTCAGCATGCGGTAGCCCAGTCCGGCCAGCATGTCGACGGCCACCGTGCGGATCGAAGGATCGTCCTCGACAAGGAGGATCGTCTCCTGCCCGCGCTCGACCGGCGAGTCGACCGTCGCGCCGTGGATTTCGTGTTCGCCCGCCATGCGCGGCAATTCGATCGCGATCGTGGTGCCCGCGCCGACCGTACTGTCGATCCTGATATGCCCGCCGCTCTGCTTGACGAAACCGTAGACCATGCTCATCCCCAGTCCAGTGCCCTTGCCCGCTTCCTTGGTCGTGTAGAAGGGATCGAACACCTTGGCCAGCACCTCGGGCGGCATGCCGCAACCATTGTCCGCCAGGGACAGCACGACCCGCTCGCCGCCGTCGGGCGCGACCCGGTTGCCCGCGGCGATGCGCAGCCGTCCCTTGCCTTTCATGGCGTCGCGTCCGTTGATCGCGATATTCAGGACGGCGTTCTCGAACTGGTTACGATCGACAAACGCGCTCCACAGTTCCGCGTCGGACTCGATGGACATGACAATCCCGTCGCCCAGCGCACGCTGGAGAAGCGGCCGGATGTCCTCGAGCAGGCGGCCCAGGTGCGTCACCGCAGGCTGCAGGCTCTGCTTGCGCCCGAAAGCCAGCAGCTGCAGCGACAGGCGGGAGCCGCGCGACACCGCCGCCAGCGCCTGCGACACCCGCTCGAGCTGCCGCGCCGAGCCGGCGAAATCGCGCTCGACAAGCTGGAGGTTGCTCGAGATGACTTGCAGGACATTGTTGAAATCGTGGGCGATCCCGCTGGCCAGTTGTCCCACCGCTTCCATCTTCTGCGCATGGCGCAAGGCGCCTTCGGCCTTGAGGCGTTCGGCGACCTCGTTGCTGACGGTGCGTTCGAGCGATTCATTCAGCTCGCGCAAGGCCTGCTCGGCCGCCTTGCGGTCGGTGATGTCGAACGCAACGCCGAGATAGCGCGGCTCTGCCTGCCGCTGGGTGTCGACAGGCTGGCCCCGGCGGGCGAGCCAGCGGCGTTCGCCCGTATCGGCGCGCCGTATCGGAAATTCCGTGTATTCGAGCGGATTCTGGACCCGTCCATAGCGGTGAACGCCGCTGTGCGACATATAGGAAGCGTCGAGCAGGCCCAGCAGCAGCTCATCGGTCACCGGCACGCCGGGCGCGATGCCCCACAGGCTCCGGTAGGCGTCCGACACGACCAGCTCCTTGCGCAGCGGATACCATTCGAAAGTGCCGACCCCGCCGGCTTCCTGCGCCACACGCAAGCGCTCCTCGGCGAGCGCGCGGGCGGTGACGTCGATGCCTTCGACCAGGATGCCATAGGTGAGCCCGTCGGCATTCTTCAGGGGCTGGTACATGAAGTCGAGGATACGGCGCTCGGTGACGCTCGAGCCGGCAGGGGCCAGCATCACTTCGACGTTCTGTCCGTGGAAGGGTTCGCCGCTATGGTACACGCGGTCGAGCAGGTCGAGGAATCCCTGTTCGGCAATCTCGGGCAGCACCTCCCGCACCGGCTTGCCATGCACGTCGCTCTTCTGGATCAGCTCGTCGTAAGCCGCGTTGGTCAGTTCGAAACGGTGGTCCGGCCCGATCAGCACCGCAAAGAAGCTGGGTGAACTCTGGAACAGATTGTTCAGGAAGGCCATGTCGCCGGCAAGCCGGCGGTTGGCGATTTCCAGGCGTGCCCGCTGCGTGTCGAGTTCCGTGTTCAGCTTGCGCAACTCGGTGGCCCGCGCCGCGTTGGCCTGTTCGGCGAGGACGCGGTCGGTGATCTCGACGACGGTCGCCATCACGCCTTCATACGCCCCGCCGCCGCCGCCGACGGGCGCATAATAGAGGTCGAACCAGGAATCACGCATGAGACCATCGCGTTCGAGAACGAAATGGGCATTCTGGAAGACTTGCGGATGACCGGCGCGGCAGTTTGCCAGCATCTTGCCGTTGAAGTCCCAGGCTTCCGGCCAGGCGTCGCGCACGGAGCCGCCGAATACCTGCGGGTGCTTGCCGCCGCAGATCGTCGCATAGCCGTCGTTATAGATGAGGGTGCCCGTCTCGCCCCACAGCAGTGCGCTCGGCGCCGGGTTGATGAGTACCAGCTCGACCAGGGTACGCAGGGACTGCGGCCATTCCCCGACCGGGCCGAGCGGGGTCGCGGCCCAATCGAAGCACCGCATCAATGCGCCTGATTCGCCGCCTCCCGGTGGCCACTGGGTACTGTGCATGAGTGGCTCCTTGAAGGCCGGGCGTCGCGAGGATATGGCGCACCGCGCCGTTTTTATGGTCATGTGGGCGCGCAGCTTAACACATCAATACATATGCGCCGTGTCCTGCATCCCAAAAAAGTTCGACGCCATGCATTGATGTCCGCCGACCGGCATGGGAAAAGCCGGCACATAATCGGAGCGTCCTGCAAAACCAGGGAGGCTCGCCAATGAACCCCATCTACCGATTCAGGCGTGCAGCGATGGCGTGCACCCTGCTGGCGGCCACGGCTGCCGGCGCGAGCGGCGCGGCGGAGCCCGGAAACAAGGCCGAGAGCCAATGCCGCACGGTCCAGGCGAATGCGGCGTGGCAGGGCAGCGGCGTGAGCGTCGGGCCGGGCCAGTTCATTTGCGTGGGGGCGGAAGGACTCTGGTCCCACGGTGGCCAGGGCATCCAGGCGATGACGCCCTTCTATGGGCCGGAAGGATTCGGCAAGGACGAGCCCAACACGGTTCCGGAAGTGGTCTCCCGGACCGGCGCACTGATCGGCAGGATCGGCGCGAACGCCCCCTTTCTCATCGAAAGGCAGCTCTGCTTCATTCCAGCGGCGTCCGGAGAACTGAGCCTGTCGATGAACGACCAGCCCGGCGCCTTCGACAATAATCGCGGCAGCATGCATGTCCAGATCCTCAAGTGGGCGGACTACCGATGGGCGCCCAGGCGGATCCGGCTGGAGCCGCAGGCCTGCAATGCGAGGTAGGGCTCAGAAGACGCGCAGCTCGCCCCGGGCAAGACGCATCGAGAGAACGGGAAGTTCGGCGAGCCGGGCTTGCACGACCGGCAGCAGGCGCCGTTCGTCGAACGGTAAGGCTACGCCCTCCTCCAGGCAGCAGCCGAGCCCGACAAGCAAGGGCCGGTCCACCGGCTCGCCAATCGCCGACAACAATTGCACGCTCACTTCGCACAGTTCGGGTATGTTCACCCTCAGCGCGCGCGCCATCTCGAGTGCCAGTACGTTGTAGAGCTTGCCGACATGGCTGACCGGATTCTTGCCGGCGGCGGCTTCGAGCGACATCGTCCGCGACGGCGTGATCAGCCCGTTGACCCGGTTCCCGCGCCCGACCTGTCCGTCGTCGGCGTGCTCGGCGCTGGTGCCGGTAACCGTCAGGTAGATCCCGCTCTCGTCGCCCGCGTCCCTGGCGTCGAGCGTATTGATGCGGACGGAGCACGGCTCCGCGAGCCGCGCCGTCAGCCAGCTCTCCATCGCGGCTTTCAGCGCAAAGTAATCGTCCACGCTTCTGACCTCGCGGTCGACGAAGGCCAGCGCGACCGTCATGCCGATCTCCCCATCGATGCGCCTGCCCATCACCTTGAGATCATCGCCTGCCGCCGGGAAGGCCCGGCGAAATTCGCCGCCGCGCAGCAGCGAGGAGAAGTCCAGCACCGCCTGTTCCAGCCTGGAGCAAGGCGCATGGCCCGCGCCGAAGGACGTGTCGTTTGCGAGGGGAATGCCGGCGTGGACCACCGTCCTGCGCAGCTGCGGGGCGCCCACCCGGATCGCCGCCTCGATGTCGAAACGGTCCGGCCCATGCCGCAATGCGCTTCGGAGATATGCCCGGGCGGCGGTCTTGGCGAGCTCGGACACCTCGGCCGGCGCGGGCAGCGGGTCCGCGCAGCCCGCGATCACGATACGCATCGGCGCCTCCACCTCGCCGCCGCCGAAGCGGGGGCGGCTGCGGCCGCCGATCAGCAGGGCCTTGTCCACGTTGTGGTGCCGGATCTCGCCATAGGCCCGCAGGTAGGCGGCGCACAGGGCCTGGCTGACGGCTTCGGCAACGCTGTCGCACAGGCTGTCGGGATGACCCTCGCCCTTGTGTTCGCATAGTTCGGTCCGATGCGAGCCGACCGGTTCGGCGCTGTAGGAAACGATAAGCTTCATCCTGCCCTCCACGGAAGTCGGTTTGCCGCCGCCCGGCCGCGATCGTACGCGGCTCAGCGACGCAAAGTGCTACTGTCCGATTAGACAGGTGAAGGAGCCGACATGCATAGAAATAGTCGCCTTGCAGACGCAGCCCGGCAAGCAGCATGAGCACGCCCCCCGGCCAGGCCCCAGGGCTCGCTGAAGAGGAAGCCGGCCGGCGGCTGCGCGAAGAGGGCCCCAACGAGCTTCCGGCATCGAGGCCACGCAGTCTGCTGAGCCTGCTACGCCAGGTCGTGTTCGAGCCGATGTTCCTGCTGCTGGTGGTCTGCGGAGGCATCTACATGATGCTGGGCGACCGGCGGGAAGCCTTGATGCTGCTGGCCTTCGTGTTTGTCGTGATGGGCATTACCTTCGTCCAGGAGCGCCGCACCGAACGCTCGCTCGATGCCTTGCGCGACCTGTCCAGCCCGCGAGCGCTGGTGCTGCGCTCGGGCCGGGCGCGCAGAATCCCCGGACGCGAACTCGTGCGCGGCGACATTGTTCTCCTGGCCGAAGGCGACCGCGTGCCGGCCGATATCCGCTTGTGCGAATCGTCGAACCTGATGGTCGACGAATCGATGCTGACCGGGGAGTCGGCGCCGGTCGCCAAGCATGCGGGGGCGCCCGAGCCGGCCGCGGCCACGGACAGCGAGGTTTTCTCCGGGACATTGGTGACACAAGGCACCGGGCGCGGCGAGGTCGTCGCGACCGGCGAGCTCAGCGCCCTGGGAAAGATCGGCAAGTCGCTGGCGGCGCTGGGGAGCGAAAGCACGCCCATCCAGGCCGAAACCCGTCGTATCGTCAAGTTCGTGGCCCTGGCCGGCATGGCGCTGGCCGCCTTGCTGGCGCTCGCTTATGGCCTTCTGCGCGGAGACTGGCTGCGTGCCTTGCTGGCGGGGCTCACCCTGGCGATGGCGGTCATTCCCGAGGAGCTGCCGGTCGTCCTGACGCTGTTCCTGGGACTCGGCGCCTGGCGCCTTTCGAGGGAAAACGTGTTGGCGAGGAACATTCCGGCTGTCGAACTGCTCGGCGCGACGACGGTGCTCTGCGTCGACAAGACCGGCACCCTGACCACCAACCATATGGTCGTCCGCAAGCTGTGGTGCGAAGACGCGGAATACAGCGTGGCCGACGCAGGGAACGCTCTTTTTCCAGAGACCTTTCATGGCCTGCTGGAGTACGCCGTATTGGCCAGCCACCGCCGCGCCTTCGACCCGATGGAAACGGCCATCACGGAGGCCGGCCAGGCATTGCTGGCCGACACCGAGCATCTGCACCGCGACTGGACACTGGTGGACGACTATCCCCTGTCGCGCCAGATGCTGGCCATGTCGCGGGTATGGCAATCGCCCGACATGAGCGAACGCATGATTGCGGCCAAGGGCGCGCCGGAAGCGATCGCCGACCTGTGCCATCTCGACGCCGCGCACAACGGGCGGATCGCGGAACAGGTCGCGCGCATGGCCGCCGGCGGCCTGCGCGTCATCGGCGTGGCCAGGGCGGTGTTCGAATCGCACGAGCTGCCGGAAAGCCAGCACGATTTCGATTTCCGCTTCCTCGGCCTGGTGGGGCTGGAGGACCCGGTCCGCGCCGACGTGCCGGCCGCCATCGCCGAGTGCCGTGCGGCGGGTATCCGCGTCGTGATGATCACCGGCGACCACCCGGCCACCGCCCAGTCGATCGCGCGCCAGGCGGGACTGTCCGCGAACGGCGGGCTCATGACCGGCCCCGAACTGGCCTTGCTGGACGACGAAGCGCTCGAAACACGACTGGAGCAGACGGACATCTTCTGCCGGGTACGACCGGAGCACAAGCTTCGGCTGGTGCGCGCGTTCAGGGCCAGGGGCGAAGTGGTCGCCATGACCGGCGACGGCGTCAACGATGCGCCGGCCCTGAAAGCGGCCCACATCGGGGTTGCGATGGGCGCGCGCGGCACCGACGTCGCACGCGAGGCGGCCAGCCTGGTATTGCTGAAGGACGACTTTTCCTCGCTCGTCACGGCGGTGCGCTATGGCCGGCGCATCTTCGCCAACCTGCGCAAGGCGATCGTGTTCGTGGTCGCCGTCCATGTACCCATCGTCGGCCTGTCCATTCTTCCCGTCATTTTCGGCTGGCCGCTGGTGCTGATGCCGGCCCATATCCTGTTCTTGCAGTTGATCATCGACCCGAGCTGCTCGCTGGTGTTCGAAGCAGAGGAGCAGGAACAGGATGCCATGCGCGGCAAGCCGCGCCGTCCGGATGACCGGCTGTTCGATCGCGCGGTACTGGCCAGGGGGCTGCTGCAGGGAAGCGGGCTGCTGGTGCTGCTGTGCGCCGTGTATGCATGGAGCCGCCATGAAACCCTGTCCGACGAGATCGCCCGCGCCATGAGCTTCACGGTGCTGGTTCTCTCGAATATCGGGCTGATCTATGTGAACCGCAGCTGGGACGCCTCCCTTTGGCAAGCCAGGCGGCGCGCCAATCGCTACTTCAACTGGATGGCCCTGCTGGCGGCGGGATTGCTCGCCATCGTTCTCGCCACGCCGGAGATCGCGCGCCTGTTTTCCTTCGCCCTGCCGCCGGTCGGGATGCTGTCCGTCGCCATTGGCAGCGCACTGCTGGGGACGCTCTGGTTCGATGCCGTGACCTCGCAAATGCGCCGCCGCGCGGCCGACCCGCCAGCTGTTCATCGGCGCAAGCGCTGACCGGGGCTGGGTACGACGATGCAAGCGGTCATCTGTTGTGCGCTTGGCTGATCTGTTGTTCCCCGGTTCCGGAACATCACGTTCGCCCTTCATCAGTGATCAATCGGTGATCAGCCGGAGCATGGAGTCAGGCTCGCATCGGTGCCTGTTTCTTCGTTTTCAGTCAGCAAGAGCTGGACGGAACAGTCTGCCCGTTGCCACGCCCTGCCAAAGCAAGAGCGTAGCCGCTGAACACGACATGGGCTTACGCCCACACGCGCAAGAAGGAATGATCCTGATCAAGCGTTGAAGAACCTTTAATTGAGACAACTCGGCGTATGGCCCAGATGGTCTCTGCACAATCATTAAAACAATTTCCTTTGGAACTTTCGTAACGCTAGCCTCGTTCAAGAGGATTTCATGAGCAAAAATACCCAGGCACTGACAGATTCACTTCTGAGCAAGTCTTTCATTGCCGTCGTCTTTTCATTCAGTGGCTGGCTTCTTCTCGAAATGTGGTTCCTACTGATGCATGCGAGCGTACGCGCGCAAATGGCAGGAGGGGTACTGGGCTCGATACTTGTTTACCTCTCGTTGAGACATTCGTCGAAATACCGGATTGGACGGGTCGAGGATGACGCTCTGCGGCCTTCCGGACGGCCCGACTTTCGAGGACCGGACATCGGATACGCTTTATTCCTTTTCGGGATAGGCAATCTGATCGGAGTGTTCGTGGTCAATGGAGGAACGTTCTTTCTTGCTGCACTGATTGTCCCCCTCTGCTTTGCCCCGTGGTCACGTATTCCTTTTTGCCGTAATCATCTTTTTTCAGCATGCATAGTGATGTCGGCCGGAATTGCTTCTGCACTCTACATCGGGCGTCACTCAATTGACCTGATGTTTCCAGCGATCGCTTCCTGGATATTCTGGACATGCACTGCTCTCGTTCTCCTGTCGAAAGCAGAAAAACTGTGGCAGAACCAGCGTAGCGCAAAACGCGTTGCCAGCGCTTTCCAATCGCATCCATTTACGGATTGATGGTGAACTCGACATGCGCACGCATGAAAAGATGAGCAACCGGATGGCGTTGAGGCATGAGGCCGGCGATATGACATCTCGCGACAAGCGCACCCGCCTTGCGACGCGTCAGGAAGGGGCATTCGCAGTAATGTTCGGCCCCTTGCTGATCGTGATCATCGGCTTCTGTGGCATGGCGATCGACGCGGGGCGTTTGTACAACCGGAAGGTCGACCTGCACGGGATGGCCAGAGAGGTGGCACTATCGGCAGCACACGAGCTCAATGGCACCGCGGCTGGCGTCCTTGCAGCCAAAGCGATGGCCAGACAAACTGCAGAACGTCTCAAGTATCAATATTATGGCAACGGTAGCGACTTTGTCTGGAGCGATGACGCGCTCAGCTTCAGTACCTCTCCTTCACGCTCCGGAACCTGGATACCGGCATCGTCATTGGGTCCGGAGTCCACCGAAGCGGCTTCAGGGCTCTATTTTACCAAAGTGGATACCAGCGGAATTGACAAAGAGGCAACAACCGTCAAAACCTTTTTCATTCAAATTCTTTCCAGCAACCTCGCAACTGTCCAGCTGCAGGATAGTGCAATTGCGGGAAGAGTTTCCATAAATGTCACCCCAATCGGGGTCTGTGCGATGTCCGCGGAAAAGACTGCAGAGCGCAAGGCGACCGCAGCCAATGGCACAGTACTTTCAGAACTGGTGCAGTACGGCTTTCGTCGCGGCGTGAGCTACGACCTCATGCAACTCAATCCCAACGGCACGACGCCTGTCCGCTTCGCGATCAACCCGGCTGCTGCACCGCAGACGGGCGGTTCGGCGTTCAGCATCTCGATGCTCAAACCATTCATGTGCAGCGGAACCATGTGGGTGCCACGGCTGACCGGAGGCGACATCCGTGTCACTCCACTGCCGTCCACATCCCCACTTGCATCCCTTTACACCCCCCTGAACTCGCGCTTCAACAAATATGTCAACGGCTCATGCGAGCCAAGCATCTCGCCACCCGACGCCAACTCCAAGGAGTATGCATACGACCAGACGAATGGCGTAAAGTGGATGAATCCTGTCAAAGGCACGCCCGCTGCGCTGACAACCCGGGCCCGCAACAAGCTTGAGACGGTCGCCGACCTCCCGGACAATCATCCGGCGCTGCCGTCATCGCCGGGCGACTATGGGCCGCTCTGGGCTTACGCCAGAGCCGTCAAGGCCCCTTCCCCGGTCGACAGTGCCGAGCCAAGCGGCGGCTATACAGCTTTCGATGCCAGTGTCTGGGCCACTCTCTACAAATCCGGCCCCACCAAACAGAGCAATTATCCGAACCTTCCGAGCGTCCCTTACCAGGCTACCACCACCACCAACGGATTCTATCTGCCCCCAACCGTGGCTTCCGGTACTGTGCCGACACGTAATCGGCGGGTATTGAACATACCTCTTCTTTCCTGCTCGCCCACAGCACCCGCTGGCAGCAATGCGCAGGCAACCGTCCTGGCAATCGCAAAGTTCTTCATGATGGTTCCTGCGACGGAAGAAAGCTTGATTGCAGAATTCAGCGGACTGATCGAAGAACAATCATTGACTGGTGAAGTGAGGCTCTATCCATGAAAAGGAAGCTTGCTCGATTGAACTATCGATGGCGAACCCGTGAACGCGGCGCCGTAGCCCTTGAAGCAGCTCTGCTACTGCCAATCCTGATCCTCTTTCTCACGTTTCCCATCTTCTATGCACGCTGTCTATGGCATTACACGGCAGCACAGAAAGCAGTACAGGACGCCGTACGCTATCTCGCATCGGTTCCCAAATCGGAGATGTTGTCGCCTGCGCTCGCTGATATCGCCGTGAATCGCGCCATTGAAATCGCAACGCGAGAGATCGCCGAACTTTCACCGGGCGGGGAAATCATTCCTCCACAAGCGTATTGCAATGGCGGCGCGCGCTGCGGTTATACCATTCCGATCGGATCGTTGCCGAAAACCGTGACTGTAGAGATGGGATTCTTCATGACCGATCCGATTTTCAACATCGAGACCTGGGGGCAGATATCAATCAACGCCTCGGTAACACTGAACTATGCCGGCAATTGACATGGCGCAGCGTAAACGGTCCTGCCCATCCATTTCGCAGAACGGCACTGCCGCTGTCGAATTCGCGATACTGGCCTTACTTTTTTTCACCCTTGTATTCGGGATAATCGAAGTCTCACGATTGCTGTTCGTCTACAACACGTTGCAGGAAGTCACCCGCCGTGCCGTCGCTGCTGCCGTTCACGTGTATCCCAATGACACTGCCGCCATTGCAAAACTGAAGCAGCGCGCCGTTTTCCGCGACTCTCCTGGCGAGCTCATCCTGGCAGCTCCCATCACGGATAAATACATCCGGCTCAGTTATCTGCGACATGATCTGTCGGTCATCCCGGAGTCGGATTGGCCGGCAAGCGCAGCGGAGAACAAGGAGGTTTGCATGAAGAACCCTAACGCCGACAACTGCATTCGCTTCGTTCAGGCCCAGGTCTGCACGCCCGAAATGACGGATGCTTGCATTTCGCCAAGATCACAGATGCTCGTTCCACTTATTAACATGTCCCCCACCCTGCACAAAGCGACCACCATCGCTACGGTCGAATCTCTCGGTTATGAACAAGGCACGCTTCCACCATGCCCTTGTTCTAATTGAATTTCAGAACATGAAATAGCGTTCGGTTAGCGTGTATGGTATGCGGGAGCGCTTGCGAGCGATTTCCCTGGGGGCGGCGAAGATGGAAGACACTTTGTCTGTCCACAGAATGCCGGTGACGGAAAAATTTCGGCATGGTATGCAAGCCAGCTAGAGTTTGAGCCTTCATCATCTTGCTGTATCGCCGCGAGCGAAATCCTGCTGTCCCTCTGAACCCTTCGGCATCGTGTATGCAATCCCCAGCCTGGAAACGCAGATCTGAGCTGCGTCATGCCAGGCTTGGCCAATGCAGACAGACATGCGCTGCCTTACTGTTCACGCAGCTTGCAAAAATGGTGCAAGTGCTTGCAAGTCGAGCCGACCAGCGCCGATACCGCTATCGAAAGGGAGCGCGCGACTGAATGTGAGGCACCCGGACTTCGACCATTTCATGTGGCTTTGCCTTATCCCATCCGAGCTGGTAAAGCCACACTTCAAAGATGAGGTCTGCAAGTGGAATGTCGCTCACAGTAGCAAACCAGTTCGCGGAACCTGCTCCAGGCTTTTCCCCCATTTTTCCATTTGGCGCCGGGAAGGGCTTCACAAGTGCATCGTCGACTACATGCAGGTAGTGCCGAATGATGAAGACCTGTCGCATGACCGGCTCGAGCATTTCATCGGGCTTCGCCTGCACCGAGAAACATGCACGCACATTCGACATCGTCGTCCAACTCAGCAACCAACTCTTTTCGGCGAACGTCTGAAGACCGAAAATCCTCCCGCTGCGAACCCTTGACATGGGCCGCAAAAACAAAAAGGCCAGCTATTCGCTGGCCTCTACTGTCTTGTTCAGATTCCCCAGATTCTCCCAAGTCGCTTTTCTCGACTTTCTATGGAAACCCAAGTATTTGAATCCAAACGCTGAATTCTGGTGGGCGGTGCAAGTTTCGAACTTGCGACCCCAGCAGTGTGAATGCTGTGCTCTACCCCTGAGCTAACCGCCCTACTTCTTACTGCTTTGCTGCGATTGCGTCGCTGCAATGACGAGCATTATAGGGGGACTTTTGCGTTTTGTCACCCCTGCAGAGAATATTTTCTCCAAACACATTCTCCCTTCACACCCTTATCAAGTGCGGCGAGCACATTCTCGTGTTCGGCGAGCTCGTCAGCGGCCGCCGGCAGCACGAGGATCTCGCCAAGCGGACCGGCTTCCAGCAGCTCGCCGCCACCCGCCTGTTCGGCCTCGACATCCATCGACAGCATGTTCTGGCCGCGGGTCATCGCCAGGTAGACGTCGGCCAGCAGCTCCGAGTCCAGCAGTGCGCCGTGCAGCTTGCGGTGCGCATTCGAGATGCCGTAGCGGTCGCACAGCGCGTCCAGCGAGTTGCGCTTGCCCGGGTGCAGTTCCTTCGCGTTCACCAGGGTGTCGATCACATTGCTGCAGTGCTTGACGAAAGGCGGCAGGCCGAGGCGCTCGAACTCGTGGTTCAGGAAGCCCAGGTCGAAAGGCGCGTTGTGGATGATGACTTCGGCGCCCTGCACGAATTCGCGCAGTTCCTCGACGATCTCGTGGAACTTCGGTTTATCGCGCAGGAATTCGGTGGTCAGGCCGTGCACCGCCAGCGCCGCTTCATCCGAGTCGCGCTCGGGATTGATATAGCGATGGAAGTTGTTGCCGGTCAGCTTGCGGTTGAGGATTTCAACGCAGCCGATTTCAATGACGCGGTCACCCGTGCGGGGATTCAAGCCGGTGGTTTCGGTATCGAGGACGATCTGGCGCATGCGCTCTCAGTGATGAATTCGTTGAAAAATCAAACGCTTATTCTACCATTCTCAGCGCTTGACCGAGGCCGCGCCCATGTTCGCCAGGACGTCGGCGCGCTCGTTGCCCGGGTGGCCGTTGTGGCCGCGCACCCAGCGCCATTCGACCGCATGCTGCTGCTGGGCGGCGTCGAGCGCCTTCCACAGGTCTTCGTTCTTGACCGGCTCCTTGGTCGAGGTCTTCCAGCCCCGCGCCTTCCAGCCATGAATCCATTCCGAGATGCCCTTCTGGACGTACTGGCTGTCGGTGTGCAGCACCACCTGGCAGGGACGGTTCAGGACCGTCAGCGCCTCGATCACGGCGCGCAGCTCCATGCGGTTGTTGGTGGTGTTCGGCTCGCCGCCGAAGATTTCCTTCTGGTGATTGCCATCGGCCACGAGCAGTGCGCCCCAGCCGCCGGTGCCCGGATTTCCCTTGCAGGCCCCGTCGGTAAAAATCTCTACTTTGGTCGTCATGCTCTCTTTACTTGTTTCGTTCGTTGCGGTTGGTGGCCGGCACCGCCTTCGGCGCCTTGCCGGGCTTCTTGTTCCAGGCCGGACCGATGATGTTCATCCCCTTGACGCGCTTGATCGCATGCACGATGTAGACGGCGCCGAGGTAAGGCCACCAGCGCTGCCCCGCACCTTCGGCGAAGGCGAAGCGGTTCAGCCACTGCGAGGTGCGGAAAGGCGGCGCATAGCAGCCGAAATGACTGCGCGTGGCGCCGAGATTCAACAATTTTAACCAGTCTTTCAGCCGCGGCATAGAGATGAACTCCCCCGCCGTCGGCAGGTAGGCGCTGCTGGTGATGCGCCCCATGCCCTGGCGTATGCCCCACATGCTGGCCGGATTGAAGCCGCAGATGATCAACTGGCCTTCCGGGATCAGCACGCGCTCGACCTCGCGCAGCACCTGGTGCGGCTCGGCCGCGAACTCCAGCACGTGCGGCAGCACCACCAGGTCCAGGCTCTGCGAAGCGAACGGCAGGTCGGCGAAATCCAGCGCCACCGCGATCTGCTTGCCGCCGGCGGCGATCGACAGTTCGTCGGCGGTGGAGGTGCGGGTCGCGGCCTGCCACTTGTTGGGCATGCGGTTGGCCGCCAGCGCGTCGATCTGCGGTACGCCGATCTGCACGGCATTGAAACCGAAGATATCGGCCGTGAGCTCGTCCAGGCAGGCCTGCTCCCAGGCGCGCACGTAGGCGCCGGCCGGCGATTGCAACCACTGGTCGAGCGCTATAATGGATTTTTCGGATGCCGCGCTATCCATGCCACCCCTTTTTTAACGCATCTCATCTGACTAGCTTATGACGAATTCGCCGAGCAGCCCCGCAGCCCTGAGCGTCCTGACGGTTCCCGCTTTCAAAGACAACTATCTCTGGCTTATCCACGACGGCGTCCATGCCGCGGCGGTCGACCCGGGCGACGGGCAGCCCATCCTCGATGCCTTGCGGGCGAATGGATTGACCCTCACTGCCATTCTACTCACCCATCATCATGCTGACCATATCGGTGGTGTGCCTCAATTGCTTTCAGAATATAGCGTACCTGTCCTCGGTCCGCGCAAGGATGGCATCGATGCGGTGACGCAGCCGCTGGGAGAAGGCGACCGCGTACAGGTGCCGGGGCTGGCGCTGACCTTGAGCGTACTGGACGTGCCGGGCCACACGCGCGGCCACATCGCCTACGTCAGGAACGATCCCGACAATCCCTCCGCGCCGCACTGGCTGTTCTGCGGCGACACCCTGTTCGGCGCCGGCTGCGGCCGCCTGTTCGAAGGCACGCCCGAGCAGATGGCGGCCTCGCTCGCCAAGCTGGCCGCCCTGCCCGAGGACACCCTGGTGTATTGCGCCCACGAATACACCCTGTCCAACCTGCGCTTCGCCGAGGCGGTCGAACCCGGCAACGTGGCGCTGAAGATGCGCATCGTGGCCGACAGCAAGGCGCGCGGCACCAATCTGCCGACCGTACCCTCGAACATCGCCATCGAGAAGGCCACCAACCCCTTCCTGCGCGCGACCGAGCCGGGCATCGTCGACAGCCTGGTGGCGGCCGGCCGGCTGCAGCCGGGCGCTTCGCCGGTGGCGGCCTTCGCCGCGCTGCGCGAGTGGAAGAACGTGTTCTGACGGCCGCCCCGCCCGGCCATGCCCACGATCGACTTCTACTTCGACCCGGTCAGTCCCTATGCCTGGCTGGCGGCGCGTTCGCTGGACCGGATCGACGCGGCCGGCCTGCACCTGCGCTTCGTACCGGTGCTGTTCGCCGGCCTGCTGAAGGCCCATGCCAAGCTCGGGCCGGCCGAAGTGCCGGCCAAGCGCAGCTACCTGTTCCGCGACGTGATGCGCGAAGCGGAGCGGCGCGCCCTGCCCTTCGCCGGCCCGCCCGGCCATCCCTTCAACCCGCTGGCGGCCCTGCGCATGTGTACGGCGCTCGCCGACGACGCCGAACGGCGCAGGCTGGCGCTGGCCCTGATCGCGGGCTGCTGGGAAGGCGGGCAAGATATTTCGGACGCGGCCGTGCTGGCGCGCCTGGCCGATGCGGCCGGCTTCGAGGGGAAGGCATTGATGGCGTGCGCCGCCACGCCGGCCGTGAAGCAGGCGCTGGCGGCGGCCACGGAGGCGGCGGTCGCCGAGGGGATCTTCGGCGTGCCGACCTTCAGACTGGACGGCGAGCTGTTCTGGGGCGGCGACCGCATCGAGACGCTGTTGTGGCGGCTCGAGGGCGGAACGATCGACGAAGACAAGCTGCAGGAGTTCCTGGCGCGGCCGCCGCTGGCGCAGCGTCAACGGTAGGGTGGGCACACCGTGCCCACGGGGACGTCAACGTAAGGCGCGCGCCCGCGTGGGCGGAGGCCGCCCACCCTGCCATCAGATCTCTTCGTACAGCGGCAGCGTCAGGAACTCTGCGAACTCATCCGAGAGCGACATCTGCTCGAAGATCTCGGCCGCGCGTGCGTAGGTCGGGTTGTCGCCGTTCGGCGCCACCTGCTTGACCTTTGCCAGCTCTTCCGGAATCATCGCGCGCACCATGTCGGCGGTGACCTTGCGGCCGTCGTCCAGCACACCCTTCGGCGTGCGGATCCACTGCCAGACCTGGGCACGGCTGATCTCGGCGGTCGCCGCGTCTTCCATCAGGTTGTGGATCGGCACGCAGCCATTGCCTGCCAGCCAGGCGCCCAGGTAGTGGATGCCGACGTTGATGTTGTAGCGCAGGCCGGCCTCGGTGATCGGGGCTTCCGGGCGGAAGTCCAGCAGGTCCTTGGCGCTGACCTCGACGTCCGGACGCTGCTTGTCGATCTGGTTCGGACGGTCGCCCAGCACTTTCTTGAATTCGGCCATCGAGGCTTCGACCAGGCCCGGGTGGGCAACCCAGCCGCCGTCGTAGCCGTCGGTGGCGTCGCGCGACTTGTCGCCGATCACGCCGGCCATTGCGACGGCGTTCTTCTCCGGATCGTTCTTGATCGGGATCAGGGCCGACATGCCGCCGATTGCCGGTGCACCGCGCTTGTGGCAGGTCTTCAGCAGCAGCAGTGCGTAGGCGCGCATGAAGGGCGCGGTCATCGTGACCTTCGGACGGTCGGCCAGGCAGAACTCCTTGTCCAGCTTGAACTTCTTGATGCAGGAGAAGATATAGTCCCAGCGGCCCGCGTTCAGGCCGGCGCTGTGCTCGCGCAGCTCATACAGGATCTCGTCCATCTCGAAAGCGGCGACGATGGTCTCGATCAGCACGGTCGCCTTGATGGTGCCCTGCGGCAGGCCCAGCTCGTCCTGGGTCATCTTGAAGATGTCGTTCCACAGGCGCGCCTCGAGGTGCGATTCCATCTTCGGCAGGTAGAAGTACGGGCCGGCGCCGCGCGCGATCTGTTCCTTGGCATTGTGGAACATGAACAGCGCGAAGTCGAAGATGCCGCCGGAGACGCGCTTGCCGTCCACCAGCACATGCTTCTCGTCCAGGTGCCAGCCGCGCGGACGCACGACCAGGGTCGCGACCTTGTCGTTCAGCTTGTACTGCTTGCCGTTCTGCTCCAGCGAGATGGTGCGGCGCACGGCGTCGCGCATGTTCAGCTGGCCGGTGATCTGGTTGTCCCAGTTCGGGGTGTTCGAGTCCTCGAAGTCGGTCATGTAGCTGTCGGCGCCCGAGTTCAGGGCGTTGATCACCATCTTGCGCTCGACCGGGCCGGTGATTTCGACGCGGCGGCATTCCAGTGCCTTCGGGATCGGGGCGATCTTCCAGTCGCCGTTACGGATATCGGCGGTTTCCGGCAGGAAGTCGGGACGCTCGCCGGCATCCAGGCGCTTGGCGCGCTCGGCGCGGGCGGCCAGCAGTTCCTGGCGGCGCGGTTCGAATTCGCGGCTCAGCTTGGCAACGAGATCAAGGGCCTCGGGTGTCAGAATTTGTTCGTAGCCGGGCTTGATCTCGGCACGGATCTCCATTCCGGACGGGGTGGCGATGGTCATGACATGCTCCTCTTAGTATATAAATCCGCAGCAACGCGGCTTGGCGTTTGCTATCCCGTCAAGTATATTCACTCCAGCCGTACTAAACGAGACAAATAATATATTCATCTGTGCGTTTTTATCACAGCTGAGGAGCCAAGCACACATTCATGGGTCACTTCCGCCAGATTTCCACCTTCGTCGAAGTCGTTGCCCGCGGCAGCCTGTCGGCCGCGGCGCGTGCCGAGGGCATTGCACCGGCCATGATCGGACGCCGCCTCGACGCCCTCGAAAGCCGCCTCGGCGTCAAGCTGCTGCAGCGGACCACGCGCAAGCTGGTCCTCACCGACGAGGGCGCGGCCTTCCTCGAGGATTGCCAGCGTATCCTGGCCGAGCTGGAGGAAGCGGAGGCGGCGGTATCGGAGCGCAGCGCGGTCGCCACCGGTCACCTGCTGGTGTCGGCGCCGGCCGGCTTCGGGCGCCAGCACGTGGCGCCGCTGGTGCCCTCCTTCGTGGCCGAACACCGCGACGTCACCGTCAACCTCAACCTGAACGACCGCGTGGTCGACGTCATCGGCGAGGGCGTGGACGTGGCGATCCGGATCGCCTCCCTGTCCGATTCCAGCCTGGTCGGCGTCAAGCTGGCCGACAACCACCGCGTCGTGGTGGCGGCCCCGAGCTACCTGAAGCGCCACGGCGCCCCCCAGTCGCTCGAGGAACTGGCGCGCCACAACTGCCTGGCGATCAGCAGCGAAGGCAGCCAGCGCGGCTGGACCTTCCAGGAGAACGGCCGCAACGTGACCCTGAAGGTGAGCGGGAACATGGTCTGCAACGACGGCGCGGTGTTGCACGAATGGGCGTTGGCGGGACGGGGCCTGGCGTGGCGCTCGATGTGGGAAGTGGGCGCGGAAATCGCGGCGGGACAACTGGTGCCCGTGCTCGAGAACCATGCAGCGCCCGGCAACGACATTTATGCAGTATTTGCACAACGCCGCCACTTGCCGCTGCGGATCCGCGCCTTTGTCGATTTTCTACGCCACACTTATTCCCAGCCGAATTACTGGCGGAACAGTGTGGGAATTTGATAGAAAGCCAGCCGGAATCGATGATTCCGGTTTCTCCAGGCAAAAAAAATCCCCGGACATGCCGAGGATTTTTTGCTGACACTCAGCGCTGAATCGTGACGATTACAGCGGCTGGATGTTCGATGCTTGCTTGCCCTTCGGACCCGAGGTCACGTCGAACGAAACACGCTGATTCTCTTGCAGCGACTTGAAGCCTTGGGATTGGATCGCCGAGAAGTGAGCGAACAGATCTTCGCCGCCTTCGTCCGGGGTGATGAAGCCGAAACCCTTGGAGTCATTGAACCATTTTACGATGCCAGTTGCCATTACTATTTCCTATTTCAGTTGAAGTGGACTTGCGTCCGTTTACGATCGTTTGAAGAAGCAAGAAACAAATGACAGACTAACTGCACTGCTACCTCGAATCCAACGATCCCTAATTATACCGAATAAACCAAAAAATACACGGTTTTCGCGAAATAAAAACACCGCACCCGTAATAATTCCAAATTTCAACTGTTGCGGCCCTTATTTGCGTCGGCAGTACGCAGAATATAGGTCATCGACATCTGGCAAGTTTGTCCTAAATCAAACGACTCCCGGACAAGCTTCTTGTTCAACATCTACGCGGCGGGCTCTTCAATAGGATAGGCGTCCTTCGGATCCTTCAGCGCCCAGGCGACGAAGACATCCAGCTCGGCCAGCCAGGCATCCCATTCGCCGGGCGCGACGGCATCGAAGGTCATCAGGACCCGCAGGCGCTGTTCAAGATTGCGCGCCTGGTGGCCGAGGATGCGGAAACCGAAGGTGGCGGAGGAGCCGGCCAGCGTGTGCAGCACGGCATGCAATTCCTGGATCAGTTCGGGTTGCGGCCGTTCCGTATCAAAAACGTTGCGCGCAGCCGACACGCGGGCCAGGGTCTGCGGGAGGGCCGCCGCGAACCTGTCGTTCAGCTCGGCCAGGCGCTCGAAGAATTCGGCATCGGCGCCGCCGCTCATTGCCTGTCCCATGCTCGGCTGCATCGGCTTACTTGGTGCCGAAGATGCGGTCGCCGGCATCGCCCAGGCCGGGGATGATGTAGGCGTGGTCGTTCAGGTGGCTGTCCAGCGAGGCCACGTACAGCTTGACGTTCGGGTGGGCCTTGTGGAACACCTCCACGCCTTCGGGCGCCGCCACCAGGGCCAGGAAGATGATCTGATCGTCCGGCACGCCGCGCTTCTTCAGCACGTCGACCGCGTACACCGCCGAG
Source organism: Massilia sp. WG5 (assembly GCF_001412595.2). Taxonomy (NCBI): domain Bacteria; kingdom Pseudomonadati; phylum Pseudomonadota; class Betaproteobacteria; order Burkholderiales; family Oxalobacteraceae; genus Massilia; species Massilia sp. WG5. Next base: position 204,316 of record NZ_CP012640.2, on the reverse strand, counting down.
TTGCCGGTCGCGACCATCGGGTCGCACAGGATGAAGGTGCGCTCATTGGTGTCCGGCAGGCGCACCAGGTATTCGACCGGCTGGTGGGTTTCCGGGTCGCGGAACACGCCGATGTGGCCGACGCGGGCCGACGGCACCAGTTCCAGCAGTCCGTCGCTCATGCCGACGCCGGCGCGCAGGATCGGGACGATGGCCAGTTTCTTGCCGGCGATCACGGGCGCGTCGATCGTCATCAGCGGCGTCTCGATCTCGCGGGTGGTCAGCGGCAGGTCGCGCGTGATCTCGTAGCCCATCAACAGCGTGATCTCCCTGAGCAGCTCGCGGAACGTCCGGGTCGAAGTGCCGCGGTCGCGCATGTGCGACAACTTGTGCTGGATAAGCGGGTGATTCAGGATGTACAGGCTGGGAAAACGCGGATCTTGTTTCATTGTCGGAACTCTATATAAGTGCTGCCAGGCATAGCTAAACCAGCATTATCCCAGCCGCGCGCCGGTTTGTCCCTACCTCGTTGAAGAAATTTCCAGCGCGCGGGCCAGGATCGCCGCTGCGTCGGCGCCGACCGGCAGGCTGCCGAAGGCGCCCCCGGCATCCTGTGCGATGCGTGAAGCCACGAACGCGTCCGCCACGAAGGCCGGCGCATGGCGCAGCAGCAGGCCGGCCTGGACCCCGACCACCAGCCGCTCGGCCAGGCGGCGCGCGCCGAATTCGGCGGCCGCAGCCGCAGGGATGTCGTCCAGCAGGCGCGCGCACCAGGCGTCGTAGCGGGCGTCGCGCCCCGCCGCCAGGCCCAGTTCGTGCGCCAGCGCGGTGCGCGCCTCGGGCGCCTTGCCGAAGGCGCGCAGCACGTCCAGACACATCACATTGCCCGAGCCTTCCCAGATCGAATTCACGGGGAACTCGCGGTACAGGCGCGCCAGCGGGCCGTCCTCGACATAGCCGTTGCCGCCCATGACTTCCATCGCCTCGGCGCCGAAGGCCGGGCCGCGCTTGCAGATCCAGTACTTGCCGGCCGGGGTCAGGATCCGCCCCAGCAGCACCTCCATCGGATCGTCCTGGCGGTCGTAGCAGGCGGCCAGGCGCAGTGCAAACGCGGTGGCGGCTTCGGATTCCAGCGCCAGGTCGGCCAGCACATTCTGCATCAGCGGCTGTTCGGCCAGCGGACGCCCGAAGGCGCTGCGCCCGCGCGCGTGGTGCAGCGCGTGGCACAGCGCCGCGCGCATGATGCCCGCGGTACCGGTCACGCAGTCGAGCCGGGTGTGGCTGCCCATTTCGAGGATGGTCGGGATGCCGCGCCCCTCCCGCCCGATCATCCAGCCGATGGCGTCGTGGAACTCGACCTCGGACGAGGCGTTCGAGCGGTTGCCCAGCTTGTCCTTCAGGCGCTGCACGCGGATCGCGTTGCGGCTGCCATCGGGCAGGAAACGCGGCACGAAGAAGCAGCTCAGGCCCGGCGGCGATCCGTCGCCTTCCGCGCCGGCCTGGGCCAGCACCAGGTGGGCGTCGCACTGCGGCGCCGAGAAGAACCATTTATGACCCACGATCACGAATGCCCCCTCGCCCTCCTCGCCGAACCGGGCTGTCGCCTGGGCCGGGTCGAGCCTTGCTGCGCGGGTGGTATTGGCGCGCACGTCGGTGCCGCCCTGCTTTTCGGTCATGCCCATGCCGACCAGGGCGCCACGCTTTTCCGTCACCGGCAGCGAGCGCGGGTCGTACTCGCGCGACAGGATCTTCGGCAGCCAGCGCGCGGCGATTGCCGGATTCTGGCGCAGCGCCGGCACCGAGGCGTAGGTCATCGTGACCGGGCACTGCGAACCGTTCTCGACCTGGCCGAACAACAGGTAGGCGGCGGCGCGCGCAACCTGGGCACCGGCCTTCGGCGCCTCCCAGGGCAGCGAGTGGGCCCCGTTTTCGATCAGCAGGACCATCAGCGCGTGCCAGGCCGGATGGAATTCGATCTCGTCGATGCGATGGCCGGCGCGGTCGAAATTCACCAGGCGCGGCGTGAACTCGTTGGCCAGGCGCGCCAGGTCCAGCACGGCGCTGGCGCCGAGCCGGGCGCCGAGCGCGTCCAGCATGCCGGCAGCCCAGCCGGCGCCTTCGCGCTGCAGTCCTTCGCGCAAGGCCGGATCGCACCGGAACAGATTGACGTCACCGAAGGGCGGCGCCTGGTTGAATACCTCGTGCGTATCGAATCGGTTCATGCCGCGTCTCCTGGTAGTGTGGCGCCGCGCCGCCGGGACCTGATCTGCGTTGTTGCACTTAAGCATCATGCATGAGAAGGAAAAGTTTCCTAATTGCACTATATCGGCGACAATGCTCCGGCACGGCGTCGGGTCGAGTTATCGACAAGGCAACAAGGCTAGCGTAAAGCCTTGTGCCGGGCAAGCACGACCTGTTCGCCATGGGGGCTGCGGGGCATCAAGGCGCGACTAAACACGACTGTCGATTGTGTTTTTTAATGCTTTTGAGAATCTTTCAGTGATACATTTCCCGTTGATTTGGTACACTCGTGCGGTTCCAACGGAATCACTGGTTCCGGCCAAAATAAGAAAGACACGAATCCAACAATGCGCCCCGGTTCACCAGCAGCAACGAACGAGGATCCGCGCCATGCGGCGCCAGCCCACGGGCTGGATGCGTTCATGGAAGCGGTGGGTGATATCGCGTTCAGGATCGACCCGTCCGGCCTGATCCGCCATGCCAGCCAGCGCAGCCTGCGCCTGCTGGCTGCCGCCGGCGACCTGCGCGGCACCTCCCTTCCCGCCCTTGCCCTCGACGTCGACCAGGCCGCGCTGCGCAACGCCATCGTCGACGCCATCGCGCGCACCGAAGCGGTGCTGGTCGAAGCCCGCCTGCGGGCCGGCGAGAAGGAAACCTGGTTCGAGCTGCGCGTCAGCCTGCTGGATGACCGCAGCGGCGCCGGCATGGAACTGCTGGCGGTCGGGCGCGACATGTCGGCGCAGCGCGCCACCGAGCAGCGCCTGCGCCACATGGCGACCCACGACGCCCTGACCGAACTGCCGAACCGCCTGCTGCTGTCGGACCGGATCCGCATGGTGATCGCGAATGCGCGCCGTTCCGGCCAGGGCTTCTCGGTCGCCACCATCGGCCTGGACGGCTTCAAGAAGGTCAACGACGGCCTCGGCCATCCGGTCGGCGACGCCGTGCTGCGCATGGCCGCGGGCCGGCTGCGCAAGACCCTGCGCGACAGCGACACCCTGGCCCGCGTCGGCGGCGACGAGTTCGTCGCGGTCCTGCCGGGCACCTACAACGAAGCCCAGATCAAGCTGGTCACCGGACGCCTGCTGGCGGCCCTGCAGTCGCCGTTCGAGATCGACGCCCACACGGTCTACCTGGGCGCCTCGATCGGGGTCTCGGTCTATCCCGAGCATGCCGAGGACGAGGTGCGCCTGGTGGCGCTGGCCGACAGCGCGATGGGCCGCGCCAAGGAAACCGGCGGCGCCCGGACCGTCACCTACAGCAGCCGCAAGCCGGGCGAAGCCGCCGGCTCCCCCCAGCACGACATCTCGCTCGAAGCGGCGATGTTCCAGGCGGTGCGCGAGGGCGAGTTCATGCTGTACTACCAGCCGATCGTCAGCAGCCGCACGCGCCGCATCGAGGGCTTCGAGACCCTGATGCGCTGGAAGCACCCGACCCTCGGCATGGTGCCGCCGGTGCGCTTCATCCCGATCGCCGAAACCAATGGCCTGATCAACATGCTGGGCGCCTGGGCGCTGAAGTCGGCGCTGGTGCAGATCCGCCAGTTCGAGGAAGTCGCCAAGCGCGACCTGTACATCTCGGTGAATATCAGCCCGCGCCAGTTCCGCAACGACCGCTTCCTGTCGGTGCTGGACGACGCCCTCGCCTTTTCCGGCACGCCCGGCGACAAGCTGGTGCTCGAGATCACCGAGGGCACGCTGATGGTCGACCCGGCGCATGCCGAAAGCATCCTCGGCAAGATGGCCGAACGCCGCGCGCGCATCGCGATCGACGACTTCGGCACCGGCTACTCCTCGCTGGCCTACCTGAAACGCTTCCCGATCTCGGTGCTGAAGATCGACCGCGCCTTCATCAAGGACCTGCCCGCTTCGAGCAAGGACGCGGCGATCTGCAACGCGGTGCTCGACATCGCCAAGCACCTCGACCTGTCGGTGGTGGCCGAAGGCGTCGAGACCGAAGACCAATTCAAGTACATCGAATCGCGCGGCTGCGACTACGTGCAGGGTTACCTGACCGGCAAGCCGATGTCGGCCCATGTGGCGCTGGCCGCCCTGAAGGAAGACCTGTACACCGAACTCCTGCCGAACGACCTGCGGGCGGGCACCCTATGAACCAGACACTTCCTATCGACCGTTCGCCGAAGGCCGACGCCACCCTCTCCCTGCTGTGGGAACGAATCCGCCGGCGCGGCGACATGCCCGGCTTCACGCGCGCGATCAACGCCATCCTGGCCTCGATGCGCGGCGAGGACGAGCGCGATTTCTCGATGACCCAGACCGTGCTGTCCGACCCCGTGCTGACCCAGAAGGTGCTGCGCCTGGCGAACAGCGGCATGTATTCGGCCTTCGGCCAGCACATCAACACCGTGTCGAAGGCCGTGCTGGTGCTCGGCACCGAAGCCATCGGCCACCTGGCCCTCGGCCTGAAGCTGATCGAGGAACTGAGCAAGTCGACGCCGGATTCGCTGCAGGCCCACATCGAGATGGAAAAGGCGGTGCTGGCCGGGATGGTGGCGCAGCAGGTCGCCGCCAGGGCCGAGGTCCGCGATCCCGAGGAAGCGGTGGTCTGCTCGATCCTGCATTCGCTGGGCCGGATGATGGTCACCTTCTACCTGCCGGAGCGCTGGACCCTGTTGCAAGAGGCCGCGGGCGGCGGCGCCGTCGACCATGCCGCATTCGAGCAGCTCGGCCTGACGCTCGAGCAGGTCGGCCGCGCCACCGCCGAGCACTGGGGCCTGCCGCGCAACCTGATCGCCGGCATGCGCCGGGTCGAGCCGGGCGAGCGCGGCGACAGCTTCGGCCACGATGACTGGCTGGCGGCGCTGGGCACCATGTCGTCGCAGTGCGCCGAATCGCTGTGGCATGGCGACGAGGAAGCGCTGGAACAGGTCGCCCAGCTGGCGTCGAGCTTCGCACCGATGCTGGGCATCGAGCCGGACAGCCTCGTCGGCGCCATCGAGCAGGCCAAGATCGAAGCGGCCGCCGACCTGTCGATCGCCCCGCTGGCGAATCCACCCGAGAAGCGCGCCCGCGCCGCGCTTGCTTCGCGCATGCGCGACGCCGGCAACAAGATCCTGATCGGCGGCGTGGCCGAGATGCGCAGCGCCGCGGCCAGCGCCTCGCCGGGCCAGATGATGTCGATGGCGATCGAGAGCGCCTACCACGGACTGTCGTTCACGCGCGCCTTCGGCTTCCTGCGCAGCCGCCGCGACGGCAAGTACAGCGCCAAGATCGGCCTCGGCGACGGCGCCAAGAGCCTGCAGCCGAACCTCGTGTTCGACGACGCTTACGAGCCGAACGTGTTCTTCGCCGCGCTCGGCAGCGACCGCGTGATCTTCATCGAGAACGCGCGCGATCCGAAGTTCGCCAGCAAGCTGCCCGGCTGGTGGAAAGGCAGCCTCGGCGCCGCGCGCTGCTTCGTGATCATCCCGCTGTGCACCCACGGCGAGCCGGTCGGCTTCATCTACGGCGACTGGGACGACCGCTTCCCCTCGGTCTACCTGAGCCAGACCGAGTTCTCGCTGCTGAACGACATGCGCGCGCTGGTGGTGAAATCGGTGGAAAAGCGGCAGCAGCTGGAAGCCGTGGCCAGCCGCGCCTGATCCTTCCTAGATCCGCGGGGTACTGACCCGCACATCCCCGCACTGCGCCCTGTGCATCAGCGCGTGGTCGATCAGCACCAGCGCCAGCATCGCTTCCGCGATCGGCGTCGCGCGGATGCCGACGCAGGGATCGTGGCGGCCGAAGGTTTCGACGGTGACCGGATTGCCGTCCTTGTCGATCGAGCGGCGCGGCGTACGGATCGACGAGGTCGGCTTGATCGCGATCGAGACCGTGATGTCCTGGCCGGTCGAGATCCCGCCCAGCACGCCGCCGGCGTTGTTGCCGACGAAGCCTTCCGGGGTCAGCTCGTCGCCATGCTCGGAACCCTTCTGCGCCACCGACTGGAAGCCGGCGCCGATCTCCACACCCTTCACCGCATTAATCCCCATCATGGCATACGCGATGTCGGCGTCGAGCTTGTCGTAGATCGGCTGGCCCAGGCCCACCGGGACGTTCTTCGCCACCACGTCGATGCGCGCACCGATCGAGTCGCCGGCGCGGCGCAGTTCGTCCATCGCGCTTTCCATGCGCGCGATCAGGTCGGCGTCCGCGGTCGCGGCGAAGAAGGGATTCGCGTGCACGTGCTCCCAAGACTGGAAGGGAACGGGAATGTCGCCGAGCTGGGACATGCAGCCCATGAACTCGGTGCCGTAGTGCTCGCGCAGCCATTTCTTGGCGATCGCGCCGGCGCCCACCACCGGCGCCGTCAGGCGCGCCGAGGAACGGCCGCCGCCGCGCGGGTCGCGCACGCCGTACTTGTGCCAGTAGGTGTAGTCGGCATGGCCGGGACGGAAGGTGTCGGCGATGTTGCCGTAGTCCTTGCTGCGCTGGTCCTCGTTCGGGATCAGCAGCGCGATCGGGGTGCCGGTGGTCACGCCTTCGTAGACACCCGACAGGATCTGCACGCGATCGGCTTCCTGGCGCTGGGTCACGTGGCGCGAGGTGCCGGGCTTGCGGCGGTCCAGCTCGGGCTGGATATCAGCCTCGGACAGGGGCAGCCCGGGCGGGCAGCCATCGATGACGCAGCCGATGGCCGGGCCATGGGATTCGCCGAAGGTGGTGACGGAGAACAGCTTACCGAATGAATTGCCAGACATGGTGCGTACGAGTTGAATAAACGGAATGATCGATTCTACCAGCAGGCGGCCGCCTTCGGTGGGCGGCGGTTCGAGAACCAGGCTTCGAATGTTGGCAAAGTGTTGCCGTAGAGAATTTTTTTCCTGTCGGGTCGGCAAGTCAGATATACTTGGTTTCATTGATTCAAGTCAAACCGGAGACGCAGCAATGCCCGCACCGCCCCCCGCGCAGAACGACGAACTGGTCTTCGTCGACGAAGCGCCGGCCGTCCCCGGCGCTTCGATGGAAGGCAGCGCCGTGGAGCCCGGCGGCGCATGGCGGGTGATGATCGTCGACGACGACGCCGACGTCCACTCCACCACCAGCTTCGCGCTCGGCAGCCTCGAAGTGCACGGCCGCCGGATCGAATTCCTGCATGCCTACTCGGCCGCCGAGGCGCGCACCCTGCTCGAACGCGAAGTCGACGTCGCCGTGGTCCTGCTCGACGTGGTCATGGAAGAAGCGGACGCCGGCCTGCACCTGGTGCGCCACATCCGCGAAACGCTCGGACGCCACGACCTGCGCATCATCCTGCGTACCGGCCAGCCCGGCTACGCGCCGGAGATGGATGCGATCCGCGGCTACGACATCAACGATTACCGCACCAAGTCCGAACTCACGCGCACCAAGCTGTACACCTCGGTGGCCTCGGCGATCCGCGCCTACGAGCAGATCCACGCGCTGGAAGCCAGCCGCCGGGGCCTGGCCGAGGTGGTGCGCGCCAACGCCGAGCTGATGGCGCTGCGTTCGATCGGCGCGATGGCGGACGGGATCCTGCGCGAAGCGGCGCGCCTGATCGGCCAGCCGGCGCCGGGCCTGATGTGCTCCTGCCTGGGCGGGATGCAGGCCGCGGCCTGGCAGGTGCTGGCCGCCAGCGGCAGCTGCACCGCGCTGGCGCCGACCGGCATGCTGGCCGCCGCCGGCGACGGCGCAGCAAGCGCGATCCGGCAAACCCTGCTTGGCCAGCGCCACGTCTTCGGCGAGCGCCACCTGACCCTCTACTTCGGCGGCAAGGCCCATTGCGACTTCGCCGCCTGGATCGAACTCGAACGCCCGCTCGAGCCGATGCGGCGCGGCCTGCTCGAACTGTTCGCCTCGAACATCGCGGTCGGCCTCGACAACGTGGCCCTGCTGACCGACCTGCAGCGCGCCGCCTTCTACGATCCGCTGACCGGCCTGCCGAACCGCACCCGCCTGGTCGAGCTGATCGACGACGGCCTGGCCTGCAGCGCCGGCACCGCCGACGAGGTGCTGTGCCTGGTCGACCTCGATCACTTCGCCGAGATCAACGACGCCCTCGGCCACCAGTTCGGCGACGCCCTGCTGGTGGCGGTCGCGCAGCGCCTGCGCACCCGGCTCCATCCGCGCCTGCAGCTGGGGCGCATCGGCAGCGACATCTTCTGCGTGCTCGGCGACGCCGCCGAGGTCGATCCGGAAGCGCTGCGCGCCCTGTTCGCGGCGTCCTTCTCGATCGAAGGCCAGGACCTGCAGGTCTCGAGCACCCTCGGCCTGGTGCGCCTGCGCGAGCACGACGGCAGCGGCGCCGACGCCCTCAAGGACGCCGACATCGCCCTCAAGCGCGCCAAGAGCCGGCAGCGCGGCGGCCACTTCTATTTTTCGCGCGGCATGGGCGTCGAGATCCGCGAGCGGGTGCGCCTGATGCACGCGCTGCGCAGCGGCTTCGCGCGCGGCGAACTGTTCCTGGCCTACCAGCCGCAGGTCGAACTGGCCGCGCTCCGCCCCTTCGGCGCCGAGGCCCTGCTGCGCTGGCGCACCGAGGACGGGCGGCAGGTGGGCCCGGACCGCTTCATCCCGATCGCGGAGTCCTCGGGCCTGATCATCGAGATCGGGGCCTGGGTGCTGCGCCAGGCCTGCGCCGAGCTGATGCGCCTGCGGGCAGCCGGCTACCTCGACTTCACGATGTCGGTGAACGTGTCGCAGGTGCAGTTCCGCCACCCGGGCTTCCTCGACATGCTGCGCGCGGCGCTGGCGGAATCGGGCGCGCCGCCGGAGCGGATCGAGCTGGAGATCACGGAATCGATGGCGATGGAAGAGCCGGACCTGCTGATCGAGCGCCTGGCCGCGATCAAGCGCACCGGCGTCTCGATCGCGATCGACGACTTCGGCACCGGTTTCTCCTCGCTGTCCTACCTGCAGCGCCTGCAGGTCGACCGCCTGAAGATCGACCGCGCCTTCGTCACCGAGATCACCGGCTCGGCGCGCGGCAGCAGCATTGCGGAGATGGTGATCGAACTGGGACGCAACCTGGGGCTGTCGATCATCGCCGAGGGCGTGGAAGACGAACGCCAGGCGCAGATCCTGCAGGCGCTCGGCTGCCCGCTGGCGCAGGGCTTCCTGTTCTCCCGGCCGCTGTCGCCGGAAGCCTTGCTGGAATGGCTGGGGGCGGATGCCCTCAACCGCGCCGCCTGAATCGCGATACGCAGGGTGGGCTCGGCGAGCCCACCTTGCGTCAATCCTCGGCCGCCTGCTCCGCCGGCCAATCCCGGATATACGCCTTCAGCATGCGGTTCTCGAAGCTCTGCGCTTCCAGCACCGCCTTGGCCACGTCGTAGAAGGAGATCACGCCCAGCAGGGTGCGGGCGTTCATCACCGGCAGGTAGCGCGCATGCTTTTCCAGCATGATGCGGCGCACCTCGTTGACTTCGGTGTCCGGGGTGACGGTGATCGGGCTGTCGTCCATGTGCTTGCGGACGTTGCCGGCCGCGCTCACGCTGCCGTAGGTATTCACGGCCTGGATCACTTCGCGGAAGGTCAGCATGCCGACCAGGTCGCCGTATTCCATCACCACCAGCGAACCGATGTCGCGTTCCGCCATCGTCGAGGCCGCGTCGCCCAGCGGCGTGTCCGGAGACACCGTGTAAAGGATATCGCCCTTCACCTGCAAGATTTCAGATACTTTCATAGTAGTCACCATGTCGTGGGTACGTGGTACGGGAGCGCTGGGAACGAGAGAACTGGACACTGGATTCTGAGGTACTTGACCTTGTTTAACACATAAGCGCGACTCTAGCCTATGCCTCCCAAAAAAGCCAGACTTGCGCGCTAACAAACTTCTATTGTTGCGCTCTTGCCTAGTGGTAGGATGCCGCTTGTCTACACAACCATGGATGAAGCGAACATGAGCGGTCCCAGGTATCCCGGCTTCGACACCCTGTCGCTGCACGCCGGCGCCAGCCCCGACCCGGCCACCGGCGCGCGCGCCACGCCGGTGTATTTCACCTCTTCCTTCGCCTTCCGCGATGCCGACCACGCGGCCTCCCTGTTCAATATGGAGCGCGCGGGCCACGTCTATTCGCGTCTGTCGAACCCGACCAATGCGGTGCTCGAGGAACGCATCGCCGCCCTCGAAGGCGGGGTGGCGGGCATCGCCACCGCCAGCGGCCAGGCCGCGCTGCACCTGGGCCTCTGCACCATCGCCGGCGCCGGCAGCCACATCGTCGCCTCGCGCGCCCTGTACGGCGGCTCCCACAACCTGCTCGCCTACACCCTGAAGCGCTTCGGCATCGAGACCACCTTCGTCGACCCGCGCGACCTCGACGCCTGGCGCGCCGCGATCCGGCCCGAAACCAGGGTCCTGTTCGGCGAGAGCATCGGCAACCCGGGCCTGGACCTGCTCGACATCCCGCGCGTGGCCGCGCTGGCCCACGAACACGACCTGCCGCTGATGGTGGACTCGACCCTCACCACGCCGTGGCTGCTGAAGCCATTCGATCATGGCGCCGACCTGGTGTTCCACTCGGCCACCAAATTCCTGTGCGGGCACGGCACCGCCATCGGCGGCCTGCTGGTCGACGGCGGCGGCTTCGACTGGCAGCGCGCCCATGCGCGCAGCGGCCGCTTCGCCGAACTGTGCGAGCCCTACGAGGGTTTCCACGGCATGGTGTTCGCCGAAGAATCCACGGTCGGCGCCTTCGCCCTGCGCGCGCGCCGCGAGGGCCTGCGCGACTTCGGCGCGGCGCTGAGCCCGCACAACGCCTTCGCCATCCTGCAGGGCATCGAGACCCTCGGCCTGCGCATGGAACGCCACGTCGCCAACGCGCGCAGGCTGGTCGAGTTCCTCCTCAGCCACCCGGCGGTCGAATCGGTCGTGTGGCCGGAGCTGGAGAGCCACCCCGACCATGCGCTGGCGAAAACCCTGCTGCCGCGCGGCTGCGGCGGCGTGTTCTCCTTCCACCTGCGCGGCGGGCGCGCGGCCGGCAAGCGCTTCGTCGACGGCCTGAAGCTCTTCTCGCATCTCGCGAATGTCGGCGACGCCAAGTCGCTCGCCATCCATCCGGCCTCGACCACCCACTTCCGGGTGCCGGCCGACCAGCTGGCGGCGGCCGGCGTCGGCGAAGGGATGATCCGACTGTCGGTCGGGCTGGAAGACCCGGACGACCTGATCGAAGACCTCGCGCGCGGCCTGAAGCTGGCCCAGAAGGGAGCCTGAGATGATCTACCAGGTACATGGCAGCGCGGCCTACTGCTACACCGGCGGCAAGGCCTTCGATCCCGCCCAGCCCACCATCGCCTTCCTGCATGGCGCCCAGAACGACCATTCGGTCTGGGCCCTGCAGAGCCGCTGGTTTGCCTGGCACGGCTGGAACGTGCTGGCGGCCGACCTGCCCGGCCACGGCCGCAGCGGCGGCGCAGCGCTTGCCACGGTCGAGGCCATGGCCGACTGGCTGCTGGCCCTGCTGGACGCCGCCGGCGCACGCCAGGCGCTGCTGGTCGGCCACAGCATGGGATCGCTGATCGCGCTGGAAGCGGCGCACCGCGCGCCGGACCGGGTCACATCCCTGGCCCTGCTCGGCACGACCTGGCCGATGAAGGTGTCCGACGCCCTGCTCGCGGCTTCGAAGGACGACTTGCAGGCGGCGATCGACATGGTCAACATCTGGTCCCACAGCGGTCCGCTGCCGAAGCCGTCGTGCCCGGCGCCGGGCTTCTCGGTCACCGGCATGTCGCGCCGCCTGATGCAGCGGATGGCCGAGTGCAATCCGGCCCAGCTGTTCCACACCGACTTCTCCGCCTGCAATGCCTACGCGAATGGCGGCGCGGCGGCCGCCGGCGTGGGCTGCCCGGTGCTGTTCGTGCTGGGCGCGCGCGACGTGATGACGCCGCCGCGTTCCGCGCAGGCGCTGACGGCGGCGCTCAGGCATGGCAAAATCGTCACCGTGGATGCCGGCCATGCGATGATGGCCGAACAGCCGGACGCGGTGCTCGACGCCCTGATCGCCTTTGCCGGGGCCCGCTGACAAAATTAGAAGGAGACCTGGCATGGCGGCCGTTCGCTACAGCAGCTTTTCCGAGTTCTACCCGTATTACCTGACCCAGCACGACAACCGGCTGTGCCGGCGCGCGCATTTCATCGGCACCTCCTCGGCCATCGCCGCGATCGCCCAGTACATCGACAGCCTGAACCCGTGGTGGCTGCTGTTCGCCCTGCTGAGCGGCTACGGCGGGGCCTGGATCGGCCACTTCGTCTACGAGAAGAACCGCCCGGCCACCTTCGGCAACCCGTGGTGGTCCTTCCGCGCGGACTGGGTGATGTACTGGCAGATGCTTACCGGCAAGCTCAGCTGGTAAGGGTCTTGACGTTGACGAGGCCCACCAGCCCGTCGCTCGAAGCCTGCTTCAGGTCGGCGTCGGCCGCGGCGATCGCCTCCTTCGTCAGCACGTTCGCGTCGAGCACGCCGAACGCCTGGTTGCGGCCCGCGGTCTTGGCCAGGTACAGGCAGAGGTCGGCCAGGTGCACCAGCTTTTCCCAGTCCGGCGCATCGACGCCCGGCGCCGCCGGCTTCGGACAGAAGCCGATCGACACCGTGACGCTCAGCTCGCGGCCTTCGGCCTCGATCGGCGTGCCCGACACCGCCGCCAGCAGGCGGGCGCAGACCTGGCGCGCTTCCTCGGTGGCGACGCCCGGCAGGTAGGCCAGGAATTCCTCGCCGCCCCAGCGGATCAGCACGTCCTGCTCGCGCATGCTGGACGCCAGCCGGGCCGCCACCTCCTTGAGGACGACGTCGCCGGCGCTGTGGCCGAAGCGGTCGTTGATCGACTTGAAGTGGTCGACATCCATCAGCAGGAACACGCCGCCGGCCTTGCCGTCCCGGCCGGGGTTGGCGTCGTAGCCCGGCACCACGTGCTCGTAGAAGAAATGGCGGTTGAACAGGCCGGTGAGCGAATCGCGCGTGCTCTGGCGGAACAGCTGCTCGTTCTTGGTCTGCAGCGAGGCGTTCGCCTTCTTCACCCGGCCGTACAGCAGGGCGATCAGGAGCACCGCCACCAGGGTCGTCACGCTGAGCAGCACCCACAGGCTGCGCAGGCGCTTGACGGTGTCGAGTTCGGCGGCCTTCATGGCGCTGTCGTGGTGCAGCCGGGCCAGTTCGGCTTGTTTTTTCTGGTCCGCCTGGATACGCTGCAGCGCCTGGTAGGAAAGCTGCTTTTCCTTGCGCCAGGCCGCCAGCGAGACCGAACCGGCCTTTTCGTACATCGCCAGCGCGGCGTCGCCCTCGCCCACCTGGTTCAGCGCGTGGCCATAGTCGAGCAGCATGCGCACGTAACGCTCGTCGTCCTGCAACCCGGCGAGCGCGCTGTCGACGGTGGCCCTGCCGTTGCGGATGTCGCGGAAATAGATGCTGGCGATGCCCAGTTCGAAGGAGGCAAGCTTCCTGCCGGTCTCGTCGCCGAACTCGCGCGCGATGCGCAGCGCCGACTCGCTGGCCCTCGCGGCTTCGCCGAAGCGCCGCTCCTTGATATACAGTTCGGCCAGGTTCGCCAGCGGCGTCGCCAGCCGTTCCCTGGCCTTCAGTTTTTCGAGGATATCGATCGCGGCCTGCAGCGCCGTTTCCGCCTGCCTGGCTCGGCCGGCGCGGACCGCCACCGCATACTCCGCCAGCCGTGCATGCGCGAGCAGCGCCGGCACGTTCCTGGCCTTCGCGATCGCCAGCAGTTCGTCGGTCAGGCGCAGCGCCTCGTCGTGGCTGCCGACGCCGGCCAGCAGCCGGGCATGTTCGCGCAGCGCCAGCGCCAGGGCGTCCGGATCGCCGCCGGTCCTGGCCAGCGCCAGCGCCTCCGCGGTCGAGGCGATGGCGTCGGCGTCGCGGCCGTCCAGTTCGGCCAGCAGTCCCTGCGCCACCAGCGCCCTGGTTTGCAGATAGGGATCGCCGGACCTGGCGGCAAGGGCCGCCGCCTGCGCGATCAGCCGGTGCGCCTTCGGCTGGTCGTGCACCAGGCGCGACAGCGCGGCGCCCTGGTTCAGCATCGCCGCGGCCAGCACGGCGTCGTCGTGCAGGCTGCGGCCGATCCCTTCGGCCTGGAGCGCGGTATCCACGGCCTTGTTCTTGTCGCCGAGCCAATACCAGGCGCGGCTCATCTCGTTCAGGACCTGCGCCTGCTCGGCGCCGCCGCGCCCCTGTTGCAGGCGGTCGAGCGTCGTCAATGCCTGGGCCGGAGCGACGTAGGCTTCCTCGCGGGCCAGCGCCAGCTCCCGGGCAAACTGCGGGACCGATGCCTCCGCGGCCGGGCCGGCATTGGCCAGCGCGGTCCAGCACAGGAACAGCAGGCCAAAAAGGACGCGATGCACAGCCATGTGGTCTCCAAACGTATCTCGACAATAGTAACATCGAGAAACGTTTGATTCCACAATTCAACGCAAAAACGTATCCATGCAGAAACAGAACAGTGGCCGCGCAGGAATTTTCAGCGCGCGAAATGCGCGGACAGGGTCTGGTCCAGGCCGCGATCGACCGCCGTCTCGACCTTGCGCGCCAGGGCGGCGGTGTCCAGCGCCAGCGGCGACGCCGGTGCCGGCTCGCCGTTCGCGGCCGCTGCGGCAGTGGCGCCCGTCCCGGCCGCCGCCCCGGGCCCCGGGCCGGCATCCACGCTGGCGCCGCCGAACACGAACAGGCGGTAGACCTCGGACAGGCGGATCAGCGCCGGGTCGGCCAGCAGCACCCAAGCCTCGCCGCCCTCGCGCGCGCCGCGCCCCCAGATCGCCTGGACCGCTTCGCCGGCCTGCACGCGGCCGACCCAGCCCACGGCCGCCATCTGTTCCAGCAGCTGGCTCATCTCGTCGTAGCCGATGCGGGTGTGGGCGCGGATCTGGGCGCCGGTCACCAGCGCCGTGCCGGTGATCCGGGCGCCGCCGTGCAGCACCTTGAGGATGGCCATCGCGTCCACGAAGGCGCCACCCGGCACCGGCTGGTACCACCAGCGCTCGTACTTCACCACCGGCAGCGCGGCCGTCAGCAGCGCGCCGACCAGGGTGATCAGCCAGGACAGGTACATCCACAGCAGGAACAGCGGCAGCGCCGCCAGGGCGCCGTAGATGATGGCGTAGGTCGGGAACTGCCGGATGAAAATGGCGAACACGCGCTTGGCGACCTCGAAGGCGATCGCCGCCACCAGCCCGCCCCACAGCGCGTCCTGCCACTCGACCCAGCGGTTCGGCACCGTCATGTACAGCAGTGTGTAGGCGCCGGTGGTCAGGGCCACCGACACCACCGAGTAGAACAGCGCGCCGAAGAAAGGCACGGCGCTCATCAGGCCGGTGGTGGCGCTGAACAGCTGCGAGGTCAGGGTCAGCGAGAGGCCGAACAGCAGCGGCCCGAGCGTGACCAGTGCCCAGTAGATCAGCACCCGCTGCACCAGCGGACGCGGGCGCTTGACGCGCCAGATCTGGTTGAAGGCGCGCTCGATCATGTTGATCATCGCCGCCGTCGTCAGGACCAGCGCCACCGCGCCCACCGCCGACAGCTTGGTCGCCTTGCTGGCGAACTGGGTCAGGTTCGAGGTGATCGTATTGGCGATGGCCTTCGGCATGACCATCTGCACGAAGTAATGGTCGAGGCTCGAACGCAGCTGGCCGAAGATCGGAAAGGTGGTGAAGATCGCCAGCACGATGGTGAGCAGGGGCACCAGGGCCAGCGTGGTGGTGAAGGTCAGGCTGCCGGCCACCTGCGGCAGCTTTTCTTCGAGCAGGCGGCGGCGCGCGAAGCGCAGCAGGTCGCGCACCTCGGCCCAGCTCAGCCCGCGCACCATGTCGACGCTGACATTGATCATCTCGCTGGTGGAACGGGAAATGGAAGAGACGGTTTTCGAGAGCATCGGTGCCTGGAAAATGGGGGCCGGGAACGGAGCCCGTCCGGTTTCGTACAGCGCTCCGTGTCGGACGCTTCGTGACATATTATAAAGCGCCCTATAATACCAACGATGAACCCAACCAATCCGATCATCCTCGTCCTCTATTACTCACGTCATGGCAAGACCCGCAAGCTCGCCGAACTCATCGCCCAGGGCGTGGAGAGCGTCCCCGGGGCGGAGGCGCGCCTGCGCACCGTGCCTGCCGTGTCGACCGTGGCCGAGGCTACCGAGCCGGATATCCCGCGCAGCGGCGCTCCTTACGTCGAACTCGAGGATCTCGCCGAGTGCGCCGGCCTGGCGCTGGGCTCTCCCACCCGGTTCGGCAATATGGCGGCGGCGATGAAATACTTCCTCGATGGCACCTCGGCGCAGTGGCTGTCCGGCACCCTGTCGGGCAAGCCGGCGGCCGTGTTCACCTCCACCGGCAGCCTGCACGGCGGCCAGGAGTCGACCCTGCTGTCGATGATGATTCCGCTGCTGCACCACGGCATGATGGTCATGGGCCTGCCCTACACCATGCCGGAACTGATGACCACCGAAAGCGGCGGCAGCCCCTACGGCGCGACCCACTGGTCCGGCGTGGACGGCAACCGTCCCATCACGGACGACGAAAAGCGGCTGGCGATCGCGCTGGGCCGGCGCCTGGCGCTGGCGAGCCGCAACCTGCAGGGGATGGAGTAGGCGATGCAAGTCCATAGGGTATTTCATACGGGGGCGGTGACCAGCCTGGTCATCCTGTGCGTCTGGCTGCTCGCCTGGGAGATCGGCGTGGCGCCGCTGCATCCGGGCGGCTCGCTGCTGGCGCTGAAGGCGCTGCCGCTGCTGTTGCCGCTGCGCGGGGTGATCAAGCGCGACCTGTACACGCTGCAATGGTCATCGATGGTCATCCTGATCTATTTCGTCGAGGGCGTGGTGCGGGCCTGGAGCGACAAGAGCGAACTCTCGCGCATCATGGCGCTGGGCGAAGTGCTGCTGGTCTGTTCCTACTTCGTGTTCGCCCTCCTCTACCTGCGCCCCTACAAGAAGCAGGCGCAGAAACTGGCCAAGGAACTGCTCGACAAGGTCAAGGTGCCGCATGACTGATTTCGCATGACAGATTTATTCCTCGCCCACTGCCGCGAACTGATCGGCCATGCGCATGTGCTGGTCGACGAACACGATGTCGCGCCCTACCTGACCGACTGGCGCGGCCGCTTTACCGGGCGCGCACGCGCCGTCCTGCTGCCGGCCGACCCAGGCCAGGTGGCCGGCCTGGTGCGCCTGTGCGCGGCGCACCGGGTGCCGGTCGTGCCGCAGGGCGGACGCACCGGCCTCGTCATCGGCAGCGTGCCGGACGAATCCGGCCAGGCCGTGGTGCTGTCGCTGCGCCGCCTGAACCGCATCCGCGCCGTCGACCCCGTCAACCGCACCATGACGGTGGACGCCGGCTGCATCCTGCACGACATCCAGCAGACCGCAGCCGCCTCGGGCATGCTGTTCCCGCTGTCGCTGGCGGCCGAAGGCAGCTGCACCATCGGCGGCAACCTGGCGACGAATGCCGGCGGCACCGGCGTGCTGCGCTACGGGAATACCCGCGAACTCTGCCTCGGCATCGAGCTCGTCACCGCCCAGGGCCAGCTGTGGGACGGCCTGCGCGGACTGCGCAAGGACAACACCGGCTACGACCTGCGCGACCTGTACATCGGCGCCGAAGGCACGCTGGGCGTGATCACCGGCGCGGTGCTGAAGCTGTTCCCGCAGCCGAAGGCCGGGATCACCGCGCTGGTGGCGCTGGACAGCTGCCGCGACGCGCTGGCGCTGCTGGGCCTGGCCCAGGAGACCGCCGGCCCGACCCTGACGGGTTACGAACTGATGAGCGACGTCTGCCTGCGCCTGGTCGGCAAGCACTTTCCCGGCCTGCCGCGGCCCTTCCCGGATACGCATCCGCAATACGCGCTGCTGGAACTGTCCAGCCACGAGTCCGAGCAGCACGCGGTGCGCCTGCTGGAAGCGACCATCGAGCGCGCGCTCGAAGCCGGGCTGGCCCAGGACGCCGTGGTCGCGACCTCGATCGCGCAGTCGCGCGCGCTGTGGGCGATCCGCGAGCACATCCCGCTGGCCCAGGCCGCGGACGGCAAGAACATCAAGCACGACATCTCGGTGCCGATCTCGCGCATCGCCGATTTCGTCGAGGCCACCGACGCCCTGCTCGAAAGCGCCTGGCCGGGCGTGCAGGTGGTCTGCTTCGGCCACCTGGGCGACGGCAACCTGCATTACAACATCGCACCGCCCGACGGCACGCCGCACGACGCCTTCCTGGCCTACCAGGGCGACATCAACCGCATCGTGCACGACAGCGTGGCGGGCTTCGCCGGCTCGATTTCCGCCGAGCACGGCGTCGGCGCCCTCAAGCGCGACGAACTGCCGCGCTACAAGGCGCAGGTCGAACTCGACCTGATGCGTGCCATCAAGGCCGCGCTGGACCCGCTGGGCATCATGAACCCTGGCAAAATTCTTTGACCAGGAGACCCGATGCTGCGCTTACCCACCCGCTTGTTCGCCGTCCTCGCCGCCTGCGCTTGCTGCACCATCCTGCACGCGCAGGCCGTCTATAAATGCCAGTCCGAGGGCAAGACCGCCTACAGCGACCGGCCCTGCGCCCACGGCGCATCGAGTGCGATGCCGCCGCCGGCCGGCATTTCCCTGTCCGACACCCTGGGCCCGCAGGGCGGCGATGCGCGTACCCTGCTGGAACTCGAAAAGGCCCGCATCG
The DNA here is from genome assembly GCF_001412595.2 of Massilia sp. WG5. Lineage (NCBI taxonomy): Bacteria > Pseudomonadati > Pseudomonadota > Betaproteobacteria > Burkholderiales > Oxalobacteraceae > Massilia > Massilia sp. WG5. The sequence goes on along the minus strand of NZ_CP012640.2, from coordinate 185,482 downwards.
CCCGTGAAAAATCGCAGGAGAAGGAAGGCCGCGTCCAGGTCAGGGAAGCGCGCCTGATCCAGGCCCAGCGCAAGAAATGCGACCGGCTGCGCCTGCGCCGCAAGTGGGCGGAGGAAGACCTGGCACGCACCGCCCACGGCCCGAAGCACGAGGCTGCACGCCTCAAGCTGCGGCGCCAGGCCGAAGCCCTGGCGGTGGAATGTCCGGCCTAGGACTGCTGTCGCGCTGGCTGCTGTTCGGCGAGTGGCGCGCCCACCCGATGCGCGCCCTGCTGGCGGTGCTGGCGATCGCGGTCGGCGTCGCCATGGGTTTCGCCATTCACCTGATCAACGCCGCCGCGTTCAACGAATTCTCCGCCGCCATCCAGAGCCTGGCCGGCCAGGCCGACCTGCAGGTCGGCGGCCGCGAAGCCCAGTTCGACCAAGGCATCTACCCGCGCCTGGCCACCCACCAGGGCGTGGCAATCGCCTCGCCGGTGCTGGAAGTGAACGCCGCCCTGGCCGGCAGGCCGGGGGCGCTGCACATCGTCGGCCTGGACGCCCTGCGCGCCGGCTACGTGACGCCCGACCTGGCCGGCGTGCCGGAACCAGGCCGCGGCGCCGACCTGCTGGCCGACGACACCATCTTCCTCTCGCCCGCGGCGCAAAGCTGGCTGGGCCTGCGGACCGGCGACACCCTGCACCTGCGCGCCGGCACCGCCGACGTGGCGCTGCGCGTGGCCGGCCCGATCCTGCGCGCGCGCAGCGGGCAGCGCCTGGCGGTGATGGATATCGGCGCCCTGCAATGGCGCTTCCGCCAGCTGGGCAAGCTGTCGCGCGTGGACCTCAAGCTGCGCGAGGGCGTCGACCGCGCCGCTTTCGAACGCAGCCTGGCGGCGGAGTTGGAAAGCAGCTTCCCCGGCCGCTTCACGGTGGCGGCGCCGAACGACGCGCAGCAGGAAAGCCGCAACAATAACCTCAGCCGCGCCTACCGCGTGAACCTGACCGTGCTGGCCCTGGTGGCCCTGTTCACGGGCGCCTTCCTGGTGTTCTCGACCCAGGCCCTGTCGGTGCTGCGGCGGCGCAGCCAGTTCGCGCTGCTGCGCGTGCTCGGCCTGCCGCGCCGGCTGCTGTTGCGCCAGGTGCTGATCGAAGGCGCCAGCCTGGGCGTGATCGGTTCGCTGGCCGGCATCGGCGCCGGCTATGCGCTGGCCGCCGCCGCACTGGCCTTCTTCGGCGGCGACCTCGGCGCCGGCTATTTCTCGGGCGTGAAGCCCGCTGTCCACTTCACCCCGCTGGCGGCCTGCGTGTTCTTCCTGCTCGGCCTGGGCGTGGCCCTGCTGGGCTGCGCGGCGCCGGCCTGGGAAGCGGCGCGCGCGCGCCCGGCGGTCGCCCTCAAGTCGGGCAACGACGAAACGGCGCTGGAGCGCCTGTCGCGCATCTGGCCCTCGCTGCTCTGCCTCGGCGCCGCCGCGGCCTGCGCCTTCGCCCCGCCGGTGTTCGAACTGCCGCTGTTCGGCTACATCGCCGTCGCCCTGCTGCTGATCGGCGGGATCGGCCTGATGCCGCGCCTGGCGGCCAGTGCTTTTCGCCTGCTGAACCGCGTCCAGATGCGCCGGCAGGCCACGCATTCGTCGCCGGCGCCTTCGCCCGTGTTGAGCCTGGCCCTGGCGCGGCTGGCGAATGCGCCGGGCCAGGCCTCGATCGCGCTGGGCGGCGTGCTGGCCAGCTTTTCGCTGATGGTCGCGATGGGCATCATGGTGGCCAGCTTCCGCGTCTCGGTGGACGACTGGATGCTGCACATCCTGCCGGCCGACCTGTACGTGCGCACCGCCAACGGCGGCAATACCGGCGGACTCGGTCCCGCCGAACAGGCGGCCATCGCCGGCCTGCCCGGCGCCGCGCAGGCCGCCTTCCTGCGCACCCGTCCGCTGACGCTCGACCCGGCCCGCCCCGCCATCAACCTGATCGCGCGCGATCTCGATGCGGCCGACCCCGGCCGGATGCTGGCGCTGGTCGGCGCGCCCGCCGCGGCGCCGGCCGGCGAGCTGCCGGTGTGGGTCTCGGAAGCGATGACCGACCTGTACGGCTTCCATACCGGCCAGCGCATCACGCTGCCGCTGGGCGGGCGCCGGCAGCGCTTCTTCGTGGCCGGGGTCTGGCGCGACTACGCCAACCAGACCGGCTCGGTGGTGGTGCGCCTGGCCGACTACCGCCGCCTGACCGGCGACGGCACCGTCACCGACGCCGCGCTGTGGGCGGCCAAGGGCAGCTCCGCGGATGCCCTCGCCGCGCGCCTGCGCGCCCTGCCCTTCGGCGCCATCCTGCAGCTGGCCAGCCCCGGCGAGATCCGCGCCGCCAGCCTGAAGATCTTCGACCGCAGCTTCGCCGTGACCTACCTGCTGGAAGCGATCGCGATCGCCATCGGCCTGTCCGGCGTGGCCGCCACCTTCTCGGCCCAGACCCTGGCGCGCGCCCGCGAGTTCGGCATGCTGCGCCACGTCGGCGTCTCGCGCGGCCAGGTGCTGAAGATCCTGGCGCTCGAAGGCGGCGCGCTGACCGTGCTGGGCGTGGCCACCGGCTTCGCGCTCGGCCTCCTGATCAGCCTGATCCTGGTGTTCGTCGTGAATCCGCAGTCCTTCCACTGGACCATGCAGCTGCACCTGCCCTGGCCGCTGCTGGGCAGCGTGGCGGCGGTGCTGGTCCTGGCCGCCGTCGCCACGGCGCTGGTGTCGGGCCGCTATGCGCTGTCCGGCGGGCCGGTGCGGGCCGTCAGGGAGGACTGGTGATGCTCCGCCGTTTCTTCATCCTGCTGCTGGCCCTGGCCGGCGCAGTGCAGTCAAGCCAGGCGGCGGCGCCGCTCTTTGCGCCGGTGACGCCCGGCCGCGCCCTCGTTTTCCCGCAGGACTTCGGCGCCCATCCCGCGTACCGCACGGAGTGGTGGTACGTGACCGGCTGGCTGGCCGATGCCGACGGCAAGCCGCTCGGCTTCCAGGTCACCTTCTTCCGCAGCCGTACCGCACACGACCCGGCCAACCCCAGCGCCTTCGCGCCGAAACAGCTGATCATCGGCCACGCCGCCCTGTCCGACCCGGCCCGGGGACGGCTACTGCACGACCAGCGCAGCGCACGCGAAGGCTTCGGCCTGGCCTGGGCCAGGACCGGCGACACCGACGTCAAGCTCGAGGACTGGAGCATGCGGCGCGGCGCCGACGGCCGCTACCGGGTGTCGGTGCGCGGCGCCGACCTGGCTTTCGAGCTGGCGCTGGCGCCGACCCAGCCGGTGCTGCTCGAGGGCGAAGCCGGTTTTTCGCAGAAAGGTCCGCAAGCGGAACACGCCAGTTATTATTACAGCCAGCCGCAGCTGCTGGTATCGGGCACCGTCACCCGCGCCGGCAAGGCGATCGGGGTCAAGGGCACGGCCTGGCTCGACCACGAATGGTCCAGCCAGGTGCTGGACACGAATGCGGCCGGCTGGGACTGGACCGGGATCAACCTCGACGACGGCGGCGCGCTGATGGCCTTCCAGATCCGCGCGAAGGACGGCGCCAAGCTCTGGGCCCACGCCACCCTGCGCGACGCCGCCGGCCGCCTCAGCCAGTTCGGCCCCGATCAGGTATCGTTTACCCCCCGGGCGCGCTGGAAGTCGCCGCGCACCGGCGCCAGCTACCCGGTGGCGACCACCATCGCGACCGGCGCGCTGAACTGGCAGCTGACGCCCCTGCAGCAGGACCAGGAACTCGACTCGCGCCGCTCGACCGGCGCGGTGTACTGGGAAGGCGCGGTGGGCGTCGCCCGCGACGGCCGGCCGGTGGGCCGCGGCTACCTCGAGCTGACCGGCTACGTCGACCCGCTGCATCTTTGACGGCCCGACTTTGACTCACCTTTACGAAACAAGAAGAAGCAACGAGACATGACCAAGAGCTCTACCCTTTCCAGCAACGCCGCCGAATCCGCCAGCCGCAAGGGCACCTTCGCCGCCCTGGCCCGCCTGCTGCCTTTCCTGCGTCCCTACCGCCGCCAGTTCATGCTGGCCGGGATCGCCCTGGTGGTTGCCGCCGCCGCCACCCTGGCCATTCCCTACGCCTTCAAGCAGATGATCGACCACGGCTTCGGGGCCGCCGCCGGCGGGCGCAGCATCGAGAACGTCAACGCCACCTTCCTGGCGCTGTTCGGCGTGGCGGCCGTGCTGGGCGTGGCGACCGCGGCGCGCTTCTACATGGTGTCCTGGCTGGGCGAGCGGGTCACGGCCGACATCCGGAGCGCGGTCTACCGCCACGTGGTGCAGCAGAGCCCTGAATTCTTCGAGTCCACCCGCACCGGCGAAGTGCTGTCGCGCCTGACCACCGACACCACCCTGATCCAGTCCGTGGTCGGGACCAGCATTTCGCTGGCGCTGCGCAATACCCTGCTGTTCGCCGGCGGCCTGGCGATGCTGTTCGTGACCAGCGCCAAGCTGACCTCGATCATCCTCGGCCTGCTGGTGCTGGTGGTGGTGCCGATCGTGCTGTTCGGGCGGCGCGTGCGCAAGCTCTCGCGCGATTCCCAGGACCGCATCGCCGACGCCTCCGCGCTGGCCGGCGAAATCCTCAACGCCATGCCGACCGTGCAGGCCTTTACCGGCGAGAAGCGCGAGGCCCAGCGCTTCGGCGCTTCGGTCGAACACGCCTTCCAGACCGCGATGCGGCGCATCCGCGCGCGCTCCATCCTCACCATGCTGGCCATCGTGCTGGTGTTCGGCGCGATCGTCTTCGTGCTGTGGCTGGGCGCGCATGCGGTGCTGGCCGGGACCATGACCGGCGGCGACCTCGGCCAGTTCATCCTGTACGCCTCGATCGTCTCGGGCGCGGTCGGCGCCCTGTCCGAAGTGATGGGCGAGGCCCAGCGCGCGGCCGGCGCCGCCGAACGCCTGCTGGAACTGCTGTCGCTGCGCTCCAGCATCGGCAGCCCGCAACATCCGAAGCCGCTGCCGCCGCGCAAGGTGGGCGGCGCCGCCCTCGAGCTGCTCGATGTCGGCTTTTCCTACCCGTCGCGCCCGGACCATGCGGCGCTGGCGCACCTGGACCTGTCGATCCTGCCGGGCGAGACGGTGGCGATCGTCGGACCGTCCGGCGCCGGCAAGACCACCCTGTTCCAGCTCCTGCTGCGCTTCTACGATCCGCAGTCCGGCAAGATCCAGCTGGACGGGGTCGACATCCGCGAACTCGAGCTGCACACCCTGCGCGGCGCGATCGGCATCGTGCCCCAGGATACGGTGATCTTCTCGGCCAACGCCATGGAAAACATCCGCTACGGCCGCCCGGACGCCAGCGACCTTGAAGTCATCGCCGCGGCGAAGATGGCGGCCGCGCACGAGTTCATCGAGCGCCTGCCGCAAGGCTATGGCTCCTACCTGGGCGAGCGCGGCGTGCGCCTGTCCGGCGGGCAGCGCCAGCGCATCGCGATCGCCCGTGCACTGCTGAAGAACCCGCCGCTGCTGCTGCTCGACGAGGCGACCAGCGCGCTGGACGCCGAATCCGAGCGCCTGGTGCAGAGCGCGCTGGAAGCAGCGATGGTCGGCCGCACCACCCTGATCATCGCCCACCGCCTGGCGACCGTGCAGCGCGCCGACCGGATCATCGTGATGGAGGACGGCCGCATCGTCGAAACCGGCAACCATGCCTCGCTGGTGGCGCTGGGCGGGATCTACGCGAACCTGGCGGCGCTGCAGTTCCACAACGTGCAGGTCGTGCATTGACCAAAAGATGATACTCAAATATTAATTTGTTGTATCAATACGTCGGGCCGGCGGGTTTCGATAGTTGCCGTGTGGATACTTCCCGTATCATGTCGGGATTCATTCCGCATACACGAGATCCATGAACAAACGTCTGTTCGACGTCTCGAGCTGGTCGGTCGGCTCGAAGATCACCGTTTTCACCTTCGCCCTCGTCGGCCTGATCCTGGCCGCCCTCGTCACCGTCATCAGCTGGACCACCTCCAGCATCCTGCAGGGCCGCGCGGAGGTCAACGTGAAGGCCGAGCTGCGCAGCGTGATGGCCACCGTCGAGATGTTCGACAAGGCCGTCTCCAGCGAAGCGACCGCCTTCGGCCGGATCTTCGCCGCCGGCCTGCCGGGCGGCTTCAGCCTCGACACCGCCAACCCGATCGCCGTGGGCGGCAAGCAGGTGCCGGCGCTGCTCCAGAAGGGCAAGCCGCTGAACCTCGATTTCAGCGCGCCCGACGAATTCACCCGCACCACCGGCGGCAACGCCACCATCTTCGTGGCCAGCGGCGAGGACTTCGTGCGCATCAGCACCTCGGTGCGCAAGGAAAACGGCGAGCGCGCGGTCGGCACCATGCTCGACCACGCCAGCCCGGCCTATGCCAAGGTGCGCGCCGGCAAGCCCTACGTCGGCCTGATCACCCTGTTCGGCAAGCAGACCATCACCGACTACGAGCCCGTGCTCGATGCGTCGGGCAAGGTCATCGCCGTGCTCTACGTGGGCGTCGACATCAGCGCCGACCTCGCCGTGCTGAAGCAGCGCATCAAGAGCATGAAGGTGGGCGACTCCGGCTACATCTACGTGCTGAACGCGGCGCCCGGCAAGAACCTGGGCGAGGTGCTGGTCCACCCGACCAGGGAAGGCCAGAACATGCTCGCCAGCCGCGATGCGGCCGGACGCGACTACGTGCGCGAGATGCTGGCCGCGAAGGAAGGCCTCACCACCTACACCGTGCAGAACGCGGACGACGCCGCCCCGCGCAAGCGCCTGGTGGCCTACACCCTGTTCGAGGACTGGAACTGGCTGATCGCCGGCGGCACCTATGAAGACGAAATCGTCCAGGAAGCGGCGCGCCTGCGCAACCATGCGATCCTCAGCGGCCTGGTGGCGCTGGCCATCTTCGCGGCGATCCTCCATGCGGTCATCAAGCGCACCGTCACCCGCCCCCTGGGCGAAGCCCGCGACGCCGCCGTGCGCATGGCCCAGGGCGACCTGAGCGTCGCGCTGGCATCGAGCCGGCGCGACGAGATCGGCCGCCTGGCCGCCGCCATGGACGAGATCGGCAAGGGTCTCTCGAACGTGGTCGGCCGGGTGCGCGGCGGCGCCGAGCAGATCGCCAGCGCGTCCAGCGAGATCTCGTCCGGCAACCTGGACCTGTGCGCGCGCACCGAACAGCAGGCCGCGACCCTGGCCGCCACCGCCAGCTCGATGCAGGACCTGACCGAGACCGTGCGCCAGAACGCCGGCGACGCCCACCAGGCCAACCAGCTGGCCGTGAACACCTCGATGGTGGCCGAGGAAGGCGGCCGCATGGTCGGCCAGGTGATCGAGCGCATGGAAGCGATCCGGCAGTCCTCCGGCCGCATCAAGGACATCATCGGCGTGATCGACGGGATCGCCTTCCAGACCAACATCCTGGCGCTGAACGCGGCGGTCGAAGCGGCGCGCGCCGGCGAACAGGGCCGCGGTTTCGCGGTCGTCGCTTCCGAAGTGCGCAACCTGGCGCAGCGCTCGGCCGCGGCGGCGAAAGAGATCAAGGCCCTGATCGAAGCCTCGGGCGCCGAGGTCGACGCCGGCAGCCGCCTGGTGCAGGAAGCCGGCGCCACGATGAGCGAGGTGCTGGGCAGCGCCGGACAGGTCACCGCCATCATGGGCCGGATCAGCGCCGCCAGCACCGAGCAGACCGGCGACATCGAGAACATCAACCGCGCGATCGGCGAGATGGACCAGGCCACCCAGCACAACGCGGCGCTGGTCGAGCAGGCCAGCGCGGCGGCCCAGGCGATGCAGGAACAGGCCGACGAGCTGGCGCGCGCCGTGCGCCTGTTCAAGCTCGACGGCGCGCAGGCCGCGGCGGCCGCCGGCCGGCCGGCACTCGTCAGCTACTGAGGTTTCGGTGTACAGTGGCGCGGTCAACATTGTCCGCGCCACTGGAGTGTCTCTTGAGCGATACCGAACTGCTTGCCCGCTGCACCACCATCCTTCCCGGCCACCGCGCGCGCCGGCCCGCCGAGACGTTTTCCGCCATGGCCGCCTGGTGCGAAGCGAATGGCCTCAGCCATGACATCTACGGCGACGGCGCCGTGGTGCAGGACTTCGAACGCAAAGTCGCCGACCTGCTCGGCTTCGAAGCCGCGGTATTCTGCATTTCCGGCACCATGACCCAGGTGACGGCGCTGCGCCTGGCCGCGATGGACCGCGGCATGGCCCCGGTCGCCCTGCACCCGACCTCCCACATCATCGTCCACGAACGCTCCAACTACCAGCTGCTCGGCCACTTCGACGCCCTGCAGATCGGCGACCGCCACCGTCCGTGGAGCGCCGCCGACATCACGTCGGTGCCGGACCGGCTGTCGGCCGTGGCGCTGGAGATCCCGATGCGCGAGATCGGCGGCCAGCTCTCCGACTGGGACGAGCTCGCGGCCATCAAGGCGCATTGCAAGGCGCAGGACATCCACCTGCACATGGACGGCGCGCGCCTGTGGGAAGCGGCGGCCGGCTATGGCCGCCCCGTGGCCGAGATCGCGGCCGGCTTCGACAGCGTCTATGTCTCGCTGTACAAGGGCATCGGCGGCCTGGGCGGGGCGATGCTGCTGGGCTCCCGGGCATTCGTGGCGCGCGCCTCGGAGTGGTTCAAGCGCCAGGGCGGCAATGTCGTCCACCGCTCGCCCTATGTGGTCGCGGCGGCGATGCAGTTCGATGCGCGCCTGGCCAGCATGCCGGCCCTGTTCCGCCGCACCGAGTTCCTGTATGACGTCCTGCGCGACCATCCCGCCATCAAAGTGAACCCGGCCCGCCCGCAGGCCAACATGCTGCACATCCACCTGCCGGTGAGCCGCGAGCGTGCGCTCGAGATCCGCCGCAAGCTCGCGGCCGAGCATGGGGTCTGGATCTTCAACCGCGTCAGCCACGGCGCCCTGCCGGACAGCAGCTACTTCGAAGTCTACGTGGGCGACAACCTGCTCGACGCGCCGGATGGCCGGGTGCGCGAAGTGGCGGCCTTGCTGGCGGCCGAGCTGATGTCGGCGCAGGCAGCCATCGGTTAAAATGGCATTTTTTTCACCTGTACTTACCCGATGCGCCAATATTCAGACCTGATGCGCCATGTGCGCGATCATGGCGCGGTCAAGACCGACCGCACCGGCACCGGCACGCGTTCCGTGTTCGGCTACCAGATGCGCTTCAACCTGCAGGACGGCTTCCCGCTGGTCACGACCAAGAAGGTGCACCTGAAGTCCATCATCCATGAGCTGATCTGGTTCCTGGCCGGCTCGACCAACATCGCCTACCTGAAGGAAAACGGCGTCTCGATCTGGGACGAGTGGGCCGACGCGAACGGCGAACTGGGCCCGATCTACGGCTACCAGTGGCGCAGCTGGCCGACCCCTGACGGCGGCCACATCGACCAGGTCAGCCAGGTGCTCGAGCAGATCAGGAACAATCCGGACTCGCGCCGGATGATCGTCTCGGCCTGGAACGTGGCCGACGTGCCGCAGATGAAGCTGCCGCCCTGCCACGCCTTCTTCCAGTTCTACGTGGCCGACGGCAGGCTGTCCTGCCAGCTCTACCAGCGCAGCGCCGACATCTTCCTGGGCGTGCCCTTCAATATCGCCTCGTACGCGCTGCTGACCCACATGATGGCGCAGCAGGCCGGGCTCGAGGTCGGCGATTTCGTCTGGACCGGCGGCGACTGCCACCTGTATTCGAACCACCTGGAACAGGTCGAGCTGCAGCTGTCGCGCGCGGAGCGTCCGCTGCCGAAGCTGGTCATCAAGCGCAAGCCGGATTCACTGTTCGACTACAGGTTCGAGGACTTCGAGGTGGTCGGCTACGATCCGCATCCCGCAATCAAGGCGCCGGTGGCGGTGTAAGAGATGAGCACGCAACTGACCCTCGTCGTCGCGATGGACGCCCAGCGCGGCATCGGCGTCGACAACAAGCTGCCCTGGCACCTGCCCGAGGACCTGGCCCACTTCAAGCGGGTCACGCTCGGCCATCCGATCATCATGGGCCGCAAGACCTTCGATTCGATCGGCCGCCCGCTGCCCAAGCGCCGCAACATCGTCGTCACCCGGAATGCGGACTGGTCGCGCGAAGGCGTCGAGGTGGCAGGCTCGCTGGAAGCGGCGATCGCCCTGGCCGGCGGCCGGGGCGGCGATGCTGTGGCCAGTATCATCGGCGGCGCCCAGATCTTCAATGAATCGATGGCCTTCGCCGACCGCATGATCGTCACCCACATCGACGGCGCCTACCGCTGCGATACCTTCTTCCCCGAGATCGATCCGGCCGTCTGGGCCGAGACCGCGCGCGAAGAACACCGCTCGGCGGAGGGCGTCGCGTTCGCCTTCGTCACCTACGAACGCAGGAAATAAGGGAGCCCCCATCATGTCCGGACACGGTTTTCACGTACATGGACCGCATGACCACGCGGTCGAACACGTCGCCCAGCATGGCAGCGACGGCTTCTCGAACAATATCGCCGTCATGACCGCGGTGCTGGCCACGGTCGGCGCGCTGTTCGGCTACCTGGGCGGCGCAACCCAGAACGACGCCGCCCTCTTCAAGAACAACGCGGCGATCGCCAAGACCACGGCGGCGAACTCCTGGAACTACTACCAGGCCAAGTCGAACAAGCAGAACCTGGCCGAGCTGGCGTCTTCGCTGCCCGGCATGCCCGAGCCGACCCAGGCGAAGTACAAGGCCGACGTTGCGCGCTACGAGGGCGAAAAAGGCGGCATCAAGAAGGAAGCCGAAAAATACGAGGCCCAGTCGGACGAGTGGAACCACAAATCGGAAGCCGCCATGCACACCCACCACCAGTGGGCGCTGGCCACCACCGCCGAGCAGATCGCGATCTCGCTGGCGGCGATCACCCTGCTGACGCGGCGCCGCTGGCTGCTGAGCGTCACCTACGTGGTGGCCGCGATCGGCTTCGCGCTGGGCGCCTTCGCCTGGCTGCACGTGGATCCGCTCGGGGCGCTGCTGGCCGGCGGCGCGGCCGCGCATTGAGCCCGTTTCGACCCTAGCGGTAGTGCTTCGCCAGCATCGCGTGCCGGTGCTGGAACAGCTTCGTCACGAAAAAGCCCACGATAGGGGCGGCGAAGCGCGGCGTGAATTCCAGGCTGTCCGTTACCGTCGCGCCCTCCGCGGCCGGCGTGATGGTGCGCTCATGGCGCCAGCTCTTCATCGACAGCAGCGGCGACTGTTCGACGAAGCGGCGCCCCGGCTCCATCTCGACGAAGGTCAGGCGCGACAGGTCGACCGGCAGGAGGCCCAGCAGCAGGAAGGGACAGTTGCCCAGCGGGGTGCCGAGGCCGCTGCCGTCGCGCGGGATATGCGTCATCCCCTTCGGAAAATCGAGCTTCAGCAGGGGCCGCATCTCCGCGGCGGCGCCGCGCACGGAAGTGCTCCAGTCCCACAGCTCGGCGGGCGAGACCGGGAGGGTGCTTTCGAACTGGACGCGAATGGTGCGGATGATGGGCCTCGCCTGTATAGTTGCAATGCAGCGTACACTCTACCATCGTTTGGGCCGGCGCAATCGGCCAAGATTGCTTACGGAGCAACAACGGTGCGCCATGATCGCCCGAGTCTGGCTAACCTAGCAAAAAAATTGCGCCGACTTGCGGAAATTCTGCGAAAATCCGCTTCTATTTTTTTTCGGTGCCGTGCCCGGCCATCTACCGCTCAGGAAGATGGGGTGCACGGCGCTTCGCTTTGGAGCTGTCCATGAAATTTCGATTCCCTATCGTCATCATTGACGAGGACTTCCGTTCCGAGAACACCTCGGGCCTCGGCATTCGCGCGCTGGCCGCCGCGATGGAGAAAGAAGGCATGGAAGTGCTGGGCCTGACCAGCTACGGCGACCTGTCCCAGTTCGCCCAGCAGCAGTCGCGCGCCTCGGCCTTCGTGCTGTCGATCGACGACGAGGAATTCGGCGGCGGGACACTCGAAGAGACCAACTTCGCGCTGGCCGCGCTGCGCGCCTTCGTGCAGGAGATCCGCCACAAGAACTCGGACATCCCGATCTACATCTACGGCGAGACCCGCACCAGCCGCCACATCCCGAACGACATCCTGAAGGAGCTGCACGGCTTCATCCACATGTTCGAGGACACGCCGGAATTCGTCGCGCGCCACATCATCCGCGAAGCCAAGGCCTACCTGGACAGCCTGGCGCCGCCCTTCTTCCGCGCCCTGGTCAACTACGCCAACGACGGTTCCTATTCCTGGCACTGCCCCGGCCACTCGGGCGGCGTCGCCTTCCTGAAGTCGCCGATCGGCCAGATGTTCCACCAGTTCTTCGGCGAGAACATGCTGCGCGCCGACGTCTGCAACGCGGTCGAGGAACTGGGCCAGTTATTGGACCATACCGGCCCGGTGGCGAAGTCCGAGCGCAACGCCGCGCGCATCTACAACGCCGACCACTGCTACTTCGTCACCAACGGCACCTCGACCTCGAACAAGATGGTCTGGCACTCGACCGTGGCGCCGGGCGACATCGTCGTGGTCGACCGTAACTGCCACAAGTCGATCCTGCACTCGATCATCATGTGCGGCGCGATCCCGGTGTTCCTGATGCCGACCCGGAACAACCTCGGCATCATCGGCCCGATCCCGCTGGAAGAGTTCACGCCCGAATCGATCGCCCGCAAGATCGAAGCCAATCCGTTCGCGCGCGAAGCCAAGAACAAGAAGCCGCGCATCCTGACCATCACGCAGTCGACCTACGACGGCGTGGTGTACAACGTCGAGACGCTGCGCGAAATGCTGGACGGGAAAATCGACACCCTGCACTTCGACGAAGCCTGGATCCCGCACGCGACCTTCCACGACTTCTACAAGAACATGCACGCGATCGGCCGCGACCGTCCGCGCGCCAAGGAATCGATGATCTTCTCGACCCAGTCGACGCACAAGCTGCTGGCCGGCCTCTCGCAGGCCTCGCAGGTGCTGGTGCGCGAATCCGAGACCGTCAAGCTGGACCAGGACGCCTTCAACGAGGCCTACCTGATGCACACCTCGACCTCGCCGCAGTACTCGATCATCGCGTCCTGCGACGTCGCCGCGGCGATGATGGAAGCGCCGGGCGGCACCGCCCTGGTCGAAGAGTCGATCTACGAATCGCTGGACTTCCGCCGCGCGATGCAGAAGGTCGACGAGGAAATCGGCGACGACTGGTGGTTCAAGGTCTGGGGCCCGCAGGTCACCAGCGAGGAAGGCATCGGCACCCAGGCCGACTGGATGATCCATGCCGAGGACACCTGGCACGGCTTCGGCAAGCTGGCCGAAGGCTTCAACATGCTCGACCCGATCAAGGCGACGGTGGTGACGCCGGGCCTGTCGCTGGACGGCAGCTTCGACGCTTCCGGCATCCCGGCCTCGATCGTGACCAAGTACCTGGCCGAGCACGGCGTGATCATCGAGAAGTGCGGCCTGTATTCCTTCTTCATCCTGTTCACGATCGGCATCACCAAGGGCCGCTGGAACACGCTGGTCACCGCCCTGCAGCAGTTCAAGGACGACTACGACCGCAACCAGCCGATGTGGCGCATCATGCCGGAGTTCACCGCGGCGAATCCGCGCTACGAAGCCTGGGGCCTGCGCGACCTGTGCCAGTCGATCCACGACTTCTATAAATCCCGCGACGTGGCGCGCCTGACCACCGAGATGTATTTATCAGACATGATCCCGGCGATGAAGCCCTCGGACGCCTTCGCCAAGATGGCGCACCGCGAGATCGAGCGCGTGGCGATCGAAGACCTGGAAGGCCGCATCACCGCGATCCTGCTGACCCCCTACCCGCCGGGCATCCCGCTCTTGATCCCGGGCGAGCGCTTCAACAGGACCATCGTCGACTACCTGCGCTTCGCACGCGACTTCAACGAGCGCTTCCCTGGCTTCGAGACCGACGTGCACGGACTGGTCAAGCGCGAAGTCGACGGCAAGCTGGGCTACTTCGTGGATTGCGTCAGGCAGGATTGATCGTCCGGCCATGAACAAGACCCGGAGCGATCCGGGTTTGTTCCGCCAAATGAAAAGGGAGGCCGAGGCCTCCCTTTTCATTTGATACGTTTCAGGCCAGCTAGCGCCAAAAACCGTATCAGGTCTTCGGCAAGGTCACCCCATGCTGCCCCTGGTACTTGCCGCCGCGGTCCTTGTACGAGGTCTCGCAGACTTCGTCGCTCTCGAAGAACAGCACCTGCGCACAGCCTTCGCCCGCGTAGATCTTGGCCGGCAGCGGCGTGGTGTTCGAGAACTCCAGCGTCACATAGCCTTCCCATTCCGGTTCGAAGGGAGTGACGTTGACGATGATGCCGCAGCGCGCGTAGGTCGATTTACCCAGGCAGACCGTCAGCACATTGCGCGGGATGCGGAAGTATTCGATGGTGCGGGCCAGCGCGAACGAGTTCGGCGGGATGATGCAGACGTCGCTTTTGACGTCGACGAAGGAATTCGAATCGAAGTTCTTCGGATCGACGATGGTGCTGTTGATGTTCGTGAACACCTTGAATTCATCGGCGCAGCGGATGTCGTAGCCGTACGACGAGGTGCCCCAGGAGATGATCCTGCGGCCTTCGCTCTCGCGTACCTGCTTGGCCGAGAAAGGCTCGATCATGCCGTGTTCTTCCGCCATCCGGCGGATCCATTTATCGCTTTTGATGCTCATCGCAGGGCTTCCCGGGTGATTAAATATTAACCCGCGATTCTACGCGAATACCTTCCTGCGGTCACCTGCCGAAAGCGCCGGCAGCAGGCGTTCGATCATCTCCCGCGTCAGCTGCGCCGTGAGCTGGGGCGACTCCATCGGATACAGGTGGCTTCCCTCGATCGTCACCAGATTGTCGCCGACCAGCCTGCGGGTCGCCTTCATGCCGGCCTGGCGCAGTTCTTCCGAGCGGGTGCCGGCGACGAAACCGATCGGCACCGGGAAGGACTGGCGCAGGATCCTTCCCATGTCGTGCGGCAGGCTGCTGTAGATGGCCGCCTCGACATCCCGGTCGAAACGCAGCTGCACGCCGTCCGGATGCGGCTTCAACCCGTGCGTCAGGTAGTCGTCGAGCGCGCCCGGCGCCCAGGCCTGGAAGATCGGCTTGGCGAGGAAGTGCGCGCGCGCGGCCTCGCGCGAAGGCCAGATATTGCGGCGGCGCTCGGCCACGCCGCCCGGCGACAGCTTGCGGCCCGCGCCCAGCGCCTTCGCCAGGCGCCAGAGCCAGGCGCGCCAGCCAGCCACCACCGGCGAGTCCAGCATCACCACGCAGCGCGCCAGTTCCGGGCGGCGCCAGGCCGCCATCATGCCGATCGCCCCACCCAGCGAATGCCCGACCAGGATCGCCGGCCGGTCGTAGCGCTCGAGCTGGCCGATCAGTTCGTCGACCAGCGCGTGCCAGTTGTCGTCGACCGGGTAGCGCGGATCGTGGCCGAGCATGTCGGTGGTGCGAACGTCGAAATCGCGGCGCAGCTCGTCGAGCAGGCGGCCGTAGGAGCCGGACGGATAACTGTTCCCGTGCGTGAAGTGCAGCAGAGGCTTGTTCATGGCGCCCATTGTAAGGGCATTGCCGCGCACGGGTTCCCTGTGCGCGGCCCGTTTAGAGGGAAACGCCTACAGCCAGCGCCGGACCTTCATGCTGGCGATCCATGCTTCCTCCTCCCGGCTCAGGGACGGTCCTGCGGCGGCTGCGGGCGGCGCTGGCGCAGCTGTTCGCGCTGCTCCGGGCTCAGGATGGCCAACACCTGGGCGTGCAGGCGTGCTTCCAGCAGGGCCTGGGCGGCGATCGCCTGGCCGAGCTCGCGCGAGGCGGCGCCGGCCCTGGCTTCGTCGAACTGGGCGGCGTCGCCGACGGCGCGCAGGGCCTCGTGGGCATGGCGCACCGCCTTGTCCTGCTGGCGGCGCTGCGGCGCGGCGGCGTGCTCGATCGCGAACAGCCTGTCCTGCTGGGCTTCGCTCAGGCGCAGGCCGTGCAGGTGATGGCCGAACCCGTGGCCGCCGAAGCCGGGGCCCGGACCACGCTCGGGCCCGCCGTGCGGCCCCTGCTCCGCCGGCTGGCCGGCGTCGGCCGGCGCCCCGGACTGGCCGGCGGCGAAGGCGGTGGCGCAGCAGGCAGCGAGCAAAGCGGCCGCCATTGTTTGGCGCGTCAGATTCATGTTGTGCATCCTTGTGTGGTTGGGATGCCGCATTGTCGTGCGCGCCCCTGTTAAGCGCTGTTAGTTCCTTGTAAAACGGGGTAAAGACGAGTTCCCGCCCGGCCCTCCCTCCTCCCCCATTTGTTAAGATGCGAGCATGAACCAAGTACTGCTGATCGACGACGATACCGAACTGGTCGGGATGTTTACCGAATACCTGGAACAGGAAGGCTTCCGCGTGGCCTGCGCCCATGACGGCGAGCTGGGCGCACGCGAGGCGCTGAGCGGCCAGTACGCCATCGCCATCCTCGACGTGATGATGCCGCGCATGAACGGCATCGAGACCCTGCGTCGCATCCGCGCCGCCAGCCGCATCCCGGTGCTGATGCTGACCGGCCGCGGCGACGACGCCGACCGCATCCTCGGCCTCGAACTGGGCGCCGACGACTACGTGACCAAGCCCTGCACCCCGCGCGAGCTGACCGCCCGCGTACGCGCGATCCTGCGCCGCACCCAGGGCGCGGTCAGCGACGGTCCCGGCATCACGCTCACGGTCGGCAAGCTGACCATGCTGCCCGAGCAGCGTCGCGCCACCTGGGACGGCAGCCCGCTGGAACTGACCAGCACCGAATTCAACCTGCTCGAAGTCCTGGCGCGCAATGCCGGCCGCCCGGTCAGCAAGAACGACCTGTCCGAGCAGGGCCTGGGCCGCCCGCTGGCCCGCTTCGACCGCAACATCGACGTCCACCTGAGCAGCCTGCGCCACAAGCTGGGCACGCTGTCGGACGGGCGCTCCTGCCTGCAGACCGTGTACCGGCTCGGCTACCAGCTGATCCGCGACTAGCGATGGGCCGGCTGTTCTGGAAATTCTTCCTGTCGATCCTGCTCGCCCAGGTTGCGGCGACGATCGGCATCGGCGGCACGGTCTGGCTGCGCGACCAGGCCCGCCAGCGCAACACCGAACCCACGCTCGACCTCGGTCCGCCGGCCGTCATCATGCTGGATGCGGCGGCCGCCACCCTGAAGCATGGCGGCGTCGACGGCCTGCGCGACCTGGCCGCGAGCAGCCGCCGCATGCGCCTGTACGTGCTGGACGAGCAGGGTCGCGAACTGCTCGGGCGGACGGTGCCGCCCAAGCTGCGCGAGGAAGTCGAGCGCAAGCTGGAAGCCGGCGCCCAGGCGCACGCCGTGGCCCGCCTCACCGCCCCCGACGGACAGCGCTTGCTCGTCTTCGCCTCGCGCATGCCCGGCCCGCGTCCCGGCCCTGGCGACAGGGGAAGCGGTTTCGGCACGGCGGACGGCGGCGCTCCGGCGGCCCGCGGCATCGCCGCGGCGGCCGGCGCTGCAGCCGATCCGGCGCCGGAAGGCCGCGGCCCTGGTTTCGGCCCCGGTCTCGGTCCCGGCTTCGGTCCCGGCCACGGAGGCACGGGCGGCTGGTTAGGACTGCCGCCCGAGTTCGGCCACCACGTGGGACGCTGGCTGCCGATCGTCGCCGCGACCCTGGCCAGCTTCCTGTTCGCCGCCCTCCTCGCCTGGTATTTTTCGCGCCCGATCCGCGCCCTGCGCGGCGCCTTCGAAGCCGCCGCCGCGGGCGACCTCGCGCCCAGGTTCGCCGACTCCCGGATGGCGGTCGGCAGCGACGAGCTGGCCGAACTGGGCCATGACTTCGACCGCATGAGCGCCCAGCTGCGCGCGCTGATGGACGGCCAGCGCCGCCTGCTGCACGACGTCTCGCACGAGCTGCGTTCGCCGCTGGCGCGGCTGCAGGCCGCGATCGGCCTGGCGCACCAGCAGCCGGACAAGATCGGCGCCTCGCTGGAGCGCATCGAGCGCGAGAGCGTGCGCATGGACCGCCTGGTCGGCGAGCTGCTGACCCTGTCGCGCCTGGAAGCCGCCAGCGCGCCGCCGGCGATGGAGGCGGTCGACCTGGTCGAGATGGTCGACCAGATCGCCGACGACGCCCGTTTCGAAGCCGGCGCCCGCATCGAAGTCGACGCCCCGGTCCCGGTGACGGTACGCGGCGCCCCGGACCTGCTGTGGAGCGCGGTCGAGAACATCGTGCGCAACGCGGTCAAGCACGGCGGCGCCGACGGCGCGGTCGACGTGGCCCTGCATCCCGAGCAGGGCGCGGTGCACATCGAAGTGCTTGACCGGGGGCCGGGCATCGCCGAGGAAGACCTGGGCGACATCTTCGAACCCTTCTTCCGCTCGAACCCGACGCAGAACAACGTCGACGGCCACGGCCTGGGGCTGGCGATCGCCAAGCGCGTGGTCGAGACGCATGGCGGGCGGATCACGGCGGCGAACCGCGCCGGCGGCGGCCTGCGCATGACGATCACGCTGCCGGCCGCCGGCTGACCTAGGGCGGCGGCGCGCTCCAGTAGCGGGCGTGCGCTGTCCGGTAGGCCTGGTGCGCAACGGCGCCGTCGAAGTCGAGCGTGACGGCGCCCAGTTCGTCGGTGCGCAGGCGCTCGATGCCGAGCTGGCCGTAGCGCTCGTAGACCTCTTTTTTCGGATGCTTGTAACGGTTGCGGTAGCCGACCTGGAACACGCCGACGGCCGGGTGCACCGCCTGCAGGAAGGCCTCGGTCGACGAGGTGCCGCTGCCGTGGTGCGGGGCCAGCAGCACGTCGGCGCGCAGGCTTTCCGGGGCCGTCCTCACCAGCGCCGCTTCCTGGGCCGCTTCGATGTCGCCTGCCAGCAGGATCGCCGTGCGCCCGTTCCCGATCCGCAGCGTGCAGCTGCGCGCGTTCGCCTTCGGACCGGCATCGGCGTAGACCGACGCGGCCGGATGCAGCATCTCGAAGCGCACGCCATCCCATTCCCACCGCTGGCCGGCCGCGCAATGCAGGTGGCGCCGCGCCGCGCGCGCGATCGGATGGCCGGCATCCAGCGAGGACGCCACCCAGCCGATTCGCTGCTCGGCCAGCAGCGCCAGCGCGCCGCCGGTGTGGTCGGTGTCGCCGTGGCTGACGACCATGCCGTCGAGCGCGCCGATGCCGCGCATGCGCAGGTAAGGCAGCAGCACCCGGCTGCCGGCGTCGGCGCCCGGTGCGTAGCCGGGGCCGGTGTCGTAGAGCAGGCGGTGGCCGGCGGTTTCGACCAGCAGCGCCATGCCCTGGCCGACGTCGAAGGCGGTGACGCGGAAGGCGCCATGCTCGGGATACGCCGGCACCTGCAACAGCAAGGGCAGCCAAGCCGTGGCGCCGGCCCAGCGATGCGGCCAGCCGCGCGGCATCAGCATCCACAGCGTGCCGCCCAGCGCCAGCAGGAACAGCCAGGCTTGCGGCGCGGGCGCGCGCCATACCGCGGCCGGCAGCGCGGCCAGCCAGCCGAGGGCGCCCGCCAGCCCGGCGACGACGGCATGCGCCGGCAGCAGCAGCCAGCCGCACAGGGGTTCCGGCAAGAGGCTGCCCAGCAGCGCCAGCGGCGTCACCACGAAGCTCACCAGCGGGATCGCGACCGCATTCGCCAGCGGGCTGACCAGCGACACCTGGCCGAAAAGCAGCATCGACAGCGGCACCAGCCCCAGCGTCACCGACCACTGGGTGCGGCCGGCCGCGCGCAGCTTCTCGCGCCAGCCCGGCGCGCGCGCGGCGATCCTGCCGTGGCCGCCGAACAGGATGACCGCCACCGCGCCGAAGGACAGCCAGAAGCCCGGCCACAGCACGGCCCACGGATCGAGCAACAGCACCGCGCCGAGCGCCGCGCACAGCACGTGCGACACGCTCGAGAGCCGGCCCAGCCACAGCGCCAGCGCGATCACCGCCAGCATGTAGAGCGTGCGCTGGGCCGGCACGCCGAAGCCGGCCAGCAGCACGTACAGCAGCGCGGCCAGCGCCCCGGCCAGCGCCGCCACCTTCTGCGCGGGCAGTCGCAGCGGCAATTGGAGGCCGGTGAAGAAGGAACGCCGCCACAGGCTCGACACCCCCAGCGCGGCGAGCCCGGCGACCATCGTGATATGCAGGCCCGAGATCGAGATCAGGTGGCCGATGCCGGTGCGGTTGAAGACCTGCCAGTCCGACTGGTCGATGCCGCGCTGGTCGCCGATCACCAGCGCGACGATCACGCCCGCGTACTGCCGCCCGTCGAGCGCGCGCAGGATGCGCTCGCGCAGCACGGCGCGGCTGCGTTCGACGAATGTGCCGAAACGCGGCACGAACGGATCCAGCTTCGCGTTGCCCGGCGCCGGGCGCACGTAGCCGGTGGCGCGCACACCCTGCTCCAGCAGCCAGGCCTCGTAGTCGAAGCCGCCGGGATTGGCGTTGCCGTGCGGGCGCTGCAGGCGCACCGTCAGGCGCCAGCGTTCGCCGGGCATCAAGCGCTCGGGCAGGCCCGCCTCGCCGCGCCGGTCGGCGTACCAGGACAGCGCGATCCGCGGCGGGACCGTGGCGCCGGGCGTGTCGCTGCGTTCGACCAGCAGGTTGAAGCGCAGGCCCTGCTCGAAGCGGTAAGGAAGGCTGTCGATCACGCCGACAACGCTCAGGTCGCGGCCTTCGTCGGCGGCGCCCAGTGCCGGCGCGAGGGCCTGGTGGGCCAGCCATGCTGCCCAGGCGTAGCCGAGCAAGACGCCGGCGCAGGCGGCGAGGCATGCCGTGCCCCGGGTCCGTTCGGCGTAGCGGGCGAGAAGGATGCACGGCACGGCGCCGGCCGCGCAGGCGAGCATGAGGGCGGCGGACGGCAAGGCGGCGGAGGATTGCAGCGCCAGCACGCCGGCCGTGAAGCCAAGGATGGCGCTGCGCATGGTGTCGGGTCAGGGTCCCTTGCCGGCAGCTCAGACCAGGGCGGGCGGCCCGTCGAGGCGCAACGCCGCTGCGTCGGCGTGGCGCATCAACTGCCAGCCGCTGCGGCGCCGGATCAGCTCCGGTCCGGCAGACTTCGCAAAGACGCCGGCCGGCACCTGGAAGGTGGCGGCCGGCAGCAAAGCCCCGCGCGCGAACCAGCGCGTGCCGTCGAGCGCGTTCGATTCCTCGCAGCGCCACCAGCCGCTGGCAGGACAGGCTTCGCCGGTACGGGCACGGGTTCCGGGAGCAGCCGGCGGCGCCGTGGCATCGGCAATCGACGCGCTGCCGGTCGACGCCCCGGCAGGCGCCAGGGCGACCGCCGCCGGGGTGCGTGGGCGCAAGCGCTTGTCCACCAGGGTCCAGGCGGTCGGCTGCGTACTTTCCACGCTGGGCTGGATCCGCTTGAGCTTTTGCCACAGTGACTGGCGCGGCAGCAGGAGTGCCTGCGGCATGCGCTCTCCCTGACGGAGGTACTGCACCTGGCCGCCGTGCACGTCCACACCGTCACCGCCCTCGGCGCAGCGCCACCAGCCGGACTGGGGACAGACGTCGCCGGCCCTGGCCATTGCACCCGGTTGCGGGCTCTCCGGTTCCGGTAGCGGACCGGATCCCGGCGGCGGCGGACCGTTCTTACGCAAACGAATGCTCGACGCGATGCTGTTCCACAGTGCCAGCAAGGCGTCTTCGTGGAGACTGGTGTCGACAGGCTTGCCACCCGCACGTTCACTGATCCCTGTCCGCAGTTCCAGCGAAAGCAGTGGCTGCACCGGATCATCGGTCGCGCCACGCGCCTCCCAGTTGAACCCGTAGCTTGTCGTGAAGTTGAACTCGCGCGCCCGCAGCAGCACTTCTTCGCCGTCGACCCCGTTGATGTTGCGCTTCCCTTCACGCAGCTTCGACATGCGTGACAGGATATCCGCGCTGGTGGACGCGTCCACGTCGGCGATGCGGGCAAGCAGGCTCGGGCCGGGCCGCGTTCCTGCAAGGCTCGCGAGAGTAAGGCTGAGATCGGGATGCTCGGGCAGCCCGAGATGCATGACGATGTGCTCGTTGGTATGCGCGGGAAGCGGGTCCACGAACACTGCCCGCGGCACGCAAAATCCTGGAACGCTTGGAATTTCGTCGTCCTTGCGGACCTGTAGACGGGCGAGCAGTGCTTCGGCTTCCCTTGCACTGGACTCCGCGGTCGACTTCGCCGTCAGCGAAAGACTGAGGCCCCGGATGTGCGCGTGCACCTCGACCGATACCGACTCGAGGTAAACCCGACGTTCCCCTTCCATCAGATAGCCGCGGCTGCGTCCATACACCAGGCTTCGTCCAACCAGGCCCGGGACATGCAGGTCGCGCGCCGATTCCATGCCGCCATCGGCTGCCTGCGACCTGATCTCGGCCTCCCGGCCTGCAATCCGCTGACGGAATGCAGCTTCGTCCTCTTCCCTGGTGACGATATCGAATCCGTCCAGCATGCTGCCCGAAAAACCGACTTCCGCCTCACCGGGCACATCGACCAGGTAGCGGCCGACGCATACGGTTTTCATGTTCTCCGTCATTTTTGCCACCTCGGATCTGTCCCTCATACTCCGGACCTGGCTGGCTGCCCAACTTCCCGCGCAGGCAAGGGCTGCCAAGAGAACAATGAGTTCTCGCCACCCGCATTTCCTCATTGGCGTCATAGCAAATTCTGCAATGGCTTGACGATGAGAGGATGGCCGCCCGGCCTGCCAGCACAGACAATGCTTGCTGGCAGCACGACAGCTTGACGCCATTCACGGCCACATGCCGATGTCATGGCAACTCCTGTACCAACTTTGCGACGAGGTGCTGGGTCAGCAGCAGGACTGCTTCATCATTGAAGGTTTTTTGGTGGTCTAATCCGCGAATCTCGAATAATTGTTTAATCTTCCCTTGTGGCCCGGCGCCGGACTGCTGCGGCACCGTGCCATCGCCACTCGCATCCTGGCGAGCCGGTACGAACTCCAATGACGTCTTGCCCTCGACCTTGACCCGTCGCCCCACCGTTTCCCGATAACTTGTGAACACCGCCTTGCGCAGGTTCGCTTCGGTGAACACCGCGCCATTCGCCGGATCCCGTGCAACCCAACGCACCGCGCCAAACGCCAGGTACGCCGGATCGGCCCCGTAAAAGGCATAGGTTCTCGGATGGTAATAAGTATCGAGCAATTCACGATGAAACCGCTCAGCGCTGTTCAGTGCTTTGCGAATTCTCTCCTTGACGCCAAATTCGCCCTTATATTTGCCGGCCGGGTCAGCCAAACCCGGATCGATCAGCCTGTACCACGATTCGGTATCACGATAAAGATCGTATGGATTTCCGCTCGGCATATGCACCACATCGCGCGGAACGTCTTTATTATTCACGCGGCTAAACAGGCATACATGCAGCCATGGCCGCGGATACAGATGGTTCGGCAAGAGTTGCAGCGGACCCGGCGCTGTCGCCATGACCGGCATCGTCAATTCCGGACGCGCGCCGAGGATATCCGCGAGCACGCCAGCTTCAAGGTTAGCGGCAGGGCCATTGCTGGGACTCCATCCTTCGGTTCCACAAGCGATGCGGCGATAACAGGCGGGCGCGCCGAATGCCGGCATGACGCCATGGATCACACCGAGGATTTGATCGGGGATTTGCTTTGCGCAGGCGCGCGCGACGAGGCCGCCCATCGAATGCGTCACGAGGATGACCTGTTTGCACTCGCGCTTACGCCCGGTCCAGAATGCGATGATGCTTTCGATGCGCGCGCGCAGGCGCCTGGCCGAATCTTCGCAGGACGCCAGCCAGTTATAGCCGCAGGCGTACACCGGGAAATAGTAGCCGGCGTGCTTCTCCAACTCTTTTTCCGTGATCTTTTCCACGCTGCGCACACCCCATCGGGCGGGATCGCAGGCCATGACCTGCCTCCAGTGGCGACATACGACCCGTACCTTATCCAGCGCATCCATCTCGAATGTATGGTTCAGCCCGATTTCCAGTGCGTGCATCAGCCTGCCATACGACTCCCAATGCACTTCGCCCCAATGGCGTTTGCGCACCTCCCCTTCGGTCGTGCCGTAATTGCGCGCGTCGACCGGAAGGTGGATGTCGCCCTGGTCATCCACTTCGAGCGCTTCGCCATCAAAAATCTTTTGCCTGGCCGATGCATCGCGAGCCTTCCAGGTGTAATAAGCCAGGATGCCCTCGGCGCTGCCGTTCGGCGGCCGCCAGGCCGCTTCGGCGCGCCTGAGCGCCATGTTCTGCGGCCTGCCCGGATCCTTCGTGGCCCGCAGATTGCTCCCCATGATCCCCGGCACCACGATCACCGGCACCACCTTCGACGGCGGCATCGTGAACAGTCCACGGGTCTTGAGCGCCGTCGGCGTCAGCACCGTGCGGCCGGTCCAGCTGCCGTCCGGCTGGGGCACGAGGTTCGGCAATGGGCGGGTCGGATCAGGCATGCGTACTCCTTGTTATGGGTATCGTCCGGCTCAGGCGGCCGGATCGTCTTCTTCCGGCAGGTAGGCCATGTCGACGCCGCCGATCATTTCGCCGATCAGCAGCGAGGTCCGGCCCTGGTCGTCGGTGCGTCCGGTGATCGTGCGGCCGTCCTCGAAAGTGGCGCGGTAGCGCTGGTTCGGGATCGGGGCACCGGTCTGCAGGTGGCGCAGCACCACGTACTCGTCGGTGTGCAGGTGCGAGCTCGGCATGCGCACGTCCTTCGGGCTGGCGCCGCCGGGGCCGAAGTACATGAAGTCGGAACCCTTGTGGATCTGCTGGCTGCTGCTCTGGTGGGTGATCTTGCCGTCGGCCCAGTCGGTGGTGGCGCCGGGGGCGATGATCTTCACCGCCGGCGCTTCGAGTTCGATGCGCTCGGCGGCGATCAGGCTGATGCGGCCGGAGGACTTGATCTGGATGTTGCCGAGGTGGGTCTGCAGCACGATGTCGCCGCGTCCGGCGCCGAGCTTCATGCCCAGCTCGTGGGCGAACATGCTGAGGCCGCGCGCCGCACGCAGGAAGATGTTGCGGCCGGTCGAGATCTCGGCGTCGCCGGCGCTGACCACGTCGATCTTGCTGGCGGCGCCCAGCGCCAGGTTGTCGCTGCTGGCGACGATCGCGCCGGCCGGGGCGCTGGCGGCGACGATGGGCGCGCCGCCTTCGGCGCCGTCCGCCACGTTGCCGCCCTCGTGCCAGCGTTTCAGCTTGTCCACCAGGGCGGCCAGGCGCTGCTGCGAGGGCTCGTCTTCATTGTGCACGGCCGCCAGCTTGCCGACTTCGTCGAGGATGCCCTGCATGACGTCGGCCAGGCCGACCAGCTGGCCGCGTCCGAGCAGGCTGCCGGCGCCGCCCTCGCCCGGTTCCGCGCTGATCAGCACGCCCTGGGCGCCGCGCACCGCCACCGACAGCTCGCTGCGCAGCTCGGCGCCCTCGCCGCGCGGGCGGCCGGCGCCATGGTCGCGCGGCTCGGTCAGGTAACCCAGGTTGAGTTCCGAGGCGCCGTGGTCGCTGCCCAGCTGGGCGCTGATCTGGCCGCGCGTATCGTCGAAGCGCAGCTGGTTGCCGCGGCCGCCGCCGATCTCGCGGGTGCGGGTGCCGGACAGGTAGCGGTTGCCGGGCAGGCTGCCCGCGCCCTTGAAGGCCGGCGGGTTGGCGCGCTGGTTGTACAGCTGGGCCAGGATGATGGGGCGGTCCGGGTCGCCGCCCAGGAAGGCCACCAGCACCTCGGTGCCGACGCGCGGCAGGCCCAGCGCGCCGGACTGGTGCTGGCTGCCGCTGCCGTTGCCGGCCCAGTTCAAGGCCACCCGCACCCAGGCCGAATCGGCCGGGCTGCCGGAGGCGCCGGCGCCGTGCGCATGTTCGTGGTCGGCGGCGCGCATGCCGGGGAAGCGGATCTTGACCCGGCCCAGGGCGTCGCAATGCACGTCCTCGTTGGCCGGGCCGACCACGATCGCGCTCTGCAGCTGCGGGTGCGGCAGGTCGGTGCGCGGATCGAAGGCAGGCACGATGGCGATGCCGCGCCGTACCGCCGTGAAGGCGACCCGCACCCGCCCGCCGGCGTCCGGCGTCGGCCCCACGCCGTCCACGCCCAGCAGTTTCGACACCGGCGCCGCCAGGTCGCGCGGCAGGTTGTTGTCGGCCACCACGCGCAGTTCGGTGATCACGAACTCGCGTTCCGGGGCGGGATGGGTGTCGATCTCGGGATGGTCTTCGAGCGCAAAATACTGGCCGGGGCAGAAGTCACGCACGCTGCCCTCGCCGTGGAAGCACTTCGATTCGAATTCGTGGCGGCTCATTCGCACATGGCCCAGGCGCCAGTGGTCTTCGACGTCGTTGCCGGCATGCGGCATCTCGATCAGGTAGTCGTCGAGGGTGGCGGCGAGCTGGTTGCCGCTCGGGCCCTGGTCGGCCATGCTGCGGCTGCTCGCGGTCATGAATTGCGGGCCGCCCGGGTTCTTGTAGTCCCAGCTGTGACGGGTGGTCACGCCCGGCTGCAGGCGCCGCGCCGCGGTCCAGGAGGTGACGGTGTCGCGGCCCCCCGCGACGCCGTCGCGGTGGTAGCGCACGCTGCCGGCGGCGTTGCGCGGCAGGCTGCCGGCGTCGCCGAACAGCAGCAGCGTGTGCGCCGGGGTACTGTCGTGCGCCGGGTCGACCGCGCTGTTGCGGCTGCGCCCCGGCCGGAATACCCAGGCGATGCCGCGCCGCTTCAGCAGGCGGCGCAGGAAGGCCGCGTCGGATTCGTTGTACTGCATGGTCTGCTCGCGCGGCGGGTACTGGCGTGGGTCGAGCAGCGGGTCGATCTCGAGTTCGAAGGCGTTCGCCAGCACGGTGCTGGAATGGCGCCACTCGTCGCACAGCAGCTGCACGATGCCGATTTCGTTCTGGTCGCGGAACACGCGGCTGTTGCTGCGCTTTTCCATGACCGCGAACACGTCCCGCAGCACCAGCTCGTAGGCCGTCAGGGCGCCGTCGGAATCGCCGGCGCGCGCCTCGGTCACCAGGCCGCACACGCTGCGCACCTGGCCGCGGTCGGTGACGAACTGGAGCTCGGCCGGCAGCGCGATCAGTTCCTTGAGCGGCAGGTGCGGACTGCCGGCCAGGCAGGCGATGCGGTACTCGATGCCGCCGCAGACCGCTTCGCTGCCGACCACCCGCTGGGGCAGCAGGATGTTGTCGGCGAGCTGGCCGGCGTGCGCGAGGCGCAGGCGCAGGGGCCGATGGGCCGTGCTCAGGGACTGTTCGATCTGCAGGCCCCGCAGGAACTCGCTCGCGCTCTCCACCATGTCTCCTCAGGCATGCCGCACTGCGGCAGGAGCACCCATTCTTCCACGCCTGGTCCGGCAATCCGTTGCCGAGAATCATAGGGTTTAGGGCGCATCAAGGCGGAACTTCAGCCGGCGAGAATGGTCGCGTGCGCCTGGATCCGGAGCGCATCGGGGCCCGGGGCGCACCCCGCGCTCCCGCCAGGCGCGCGCGGCGACACCATGCGCGCCGGGTGGCCGCATGCGTGCGGCATTAGACGGGGTTCAAGATGCGAGCAGGTTTTTCAGGCGCGGGATCGCGGCCAACGCGCTTTGTCCGGTGGCGGCGCGGACCGCCTCTTCCGGCATGCCGCGCAGCTCGGCCAGCATGCGGCCGATCGCCGGCAGCTCTTCGGGGCTGTTGCGGCCCGGATGGAGCCAGCTCGGGGCGATGTCCGGCGCATCGGTTTCCAGCACGATGGCGTCGAGCGGCAGCTCCAGCGCCAGGCGCCGGATCTGCAGCGCGCGGGTAAAGGTCATGGCGCCGCCGAAGCCGAGGCGAAAGCCCAGGTCGATGAAGTTGCTGGCCTGCTGGAAGCTGCCGTTGAAGGCGTGCGCGATGCCGCCCGCCGGCCGGATCTGCCGTACGTGTTTCAATACCTGGTCCTGCGAGCGGCGCACGTGGGTCAGCACCGGCAGCCCGAGGTCACGCGCGATGCGCAGCTGCTCGCGGAGAAAATGCTCCTGCTTGTCGCGCATGGCCGGCTCGCACAGCATCGGGATGAAGAAGTCCAGCCCGATCTCGCCGATGCCGACGAAGCGCGGGTCGATCATCGCCTCCGTGGCCAGGCGGCGCAGCAGCGCCAGGTCTGCTTCCTGCGCCCGGGGCACGTAGATGGGGTGGATGCCGAGCGCATAGCAGGCATTCGGCGCCGCGTGCGCGAGCTCCCTGACCACGCCGAAGTTGCCGCTCGCGACGGCCGGGATCACGATCATCGACACCCCGCCCTGGCCCGCGCGCGCGGCCACCGCCAGCGAGTCCGGCAGCGCGCCGAATTCGTGGGCGTCGAGGTGGCAGTGGGTGTCGATCCACATGGCCCTTCAGTTCTCCGGCTGCAGTCCGTGCTCGGTCAGGCGCAGCACGCGGTCGCAGCGGCGCGCCAGTTCCGGATCGTGGGTGACGATCACGAAGGCGGTACCGAGGGTGCGCGACAGCTCCAGCATCAGGTCGAAGATGGTCTCGGCAGTGGTGTGGTCGAGGTTGCCGGTCGGTTCGTCGGCCAGCACGCAGGCCGGCTCCGTCACCAGCGCGCGCGCGAGGGCCACGCGCTGACGCTCGCCGCCCGACAGTTCGCCGGGACGGTGGATGGCGCGCTTGGCCAGGCCGACGCGCGCCAGCATGGCCTCGGCGCGCGCCACCGCGTCCTCGCGCTTCATGCGCCGGATCATCAGCGGCATGGCGACGTTGTCCAGCGCCGAGAATTCCGGCAGCAGGTGATGGAACTGGTAGACGAAGCCGAGCGACGCGTTGCGCAGCTCGCCGCGCCGGCTTTCCGACAGCGCGGCGAAATCCTCGCCCTGCAGGACCACGGCGCCGCCGCTCGGGGTGTCGAGGCCGCCGAGGATGTGCAGCAGGGTCGACTTGCCGGAACCGGAAGCGCCGACGATGGCCACGCGTTCGCCGCGGCTGATGGAAAAATCGATATTGTCCAGCACCTGCACCGCGTAGTCGCCTTCGCGGAAGGTCTTGCCGACGCCGCGGCAGGACAGGACCGGCGCCAGCGCCGTCGTGTTCATGGTATTCGTCATGGTAGTCTGCATGTCATTCATACCGGAGGGCTTCCGCGGGTTTCACGCGCGAGGCCGACCAGCTCGGGTAGAGCGTCGCCGCAAATGCCAGCAGCACGGACACGCCGCCGATCTTGAAAACGTCCGGCCAGCGCATATCCGACGGGATTTCGCTGATCAGGTAAATATCCTTCGACAGGAACTGGATCCCGAACAGGTGCTCGATGAAAGGCACGATCACGTCGATGTTCAGGGCCACCAGCACGCCCAGGCCGACGCCCGCCAGCGTGCCGAGGATGCCTACCACGGCGCCCTGGATCATGAAGATCTTCATGATCGAGCGCGGCGAGGACCCCAGGGTGCGCAGGATCGCGATGTCGGGCTGCTTGTCGGTCACCGTCATCACCAGCGACGACACCAGGTTGAACGCGGCCACGGCGATGATCAGGGTCAGGATGATGAACATCATCCGCTTTTCGGTCTGGACGGCGGCAAACCAGTTGGCGTTCAGCTTGGACCAGTCGCGCACCACCAGGTCGCCCGACATCGATTTCTTCAGCTCGGCCGCCACCAGCGGCGCCTGGTGCATGTCGGCGATGCGCAGCCGCAGTCCGCCTGGCGCGTCGAGGCGCTCCATGCGCTCGGCGTCCTGCAGGTGGACGAAGGCCATGCTCGAATCGAATTCGTAATGGCCGGCCTCGAAGATGCCGACCACGTTGAAGCTGCGGGTGCGCGGCACCATGCCGGCCGGGGTGGTCTGGGCCTGGGCCAGCATCATGGTGACCTTGTCGCCGATGCCGACCCCGAGCGAGCGCGCCAGCACGTAGCCGAGCACGATGTTGAACTCGCCCGGGCGCAGGTTCTGCAGGCTGCCCTGGCGCACCTGGCGGCCGACGTCCGAGACCTTGTGTTCTTCCTCCGGCAGGATGCCGCGGATGACCGCGGGCTTCATGACGTCGTCGCGCACCAGCAGGCCCTGGGTCTCGACGAAGGGCGCGGCGCCGCGCACGGCCGGGTTGCGGAAGGCTTCCTGCTCGGCCTGGCGCCAGTTCGGCATCGAGCCGCTGGCGTCGAACACCTCGACGTGGGCCAGCACCGACAGCATCCGGTCCGTCACCTCCTTCTGGAAGCCGTTCATGACAGACAGCACGACGATCAGCGCCGCCACCCCGAGCGCGATACCGGACAGCGAAATCAGCGAGATGAAGGAGATAAAACTGTTGCGGCTGCTGCGCTTGCCGGCACGCGTGTAGCGCAGGCCGACCAGCCATTCGTACGGCAATTTGTGGATGATGCTCATGGGCTCCGGGGTAAATGCTGCTTAGGCCCGCAGTGTGCCATACAACGCTCATCAATGTGAGGGGTTGTCACGATTGACATTCAAATTGCCAGTGCGGAAGCAGCGGTTCTCCTGGAGCCGCCATTTGGCCTACAATACGGGCATGGCCCATATTTCGCTCGTCCTGCCGTTCGCCCTTCCCGCTCCCGAATTCGCCTCCGACCTGATCCGCGCCCTCGAGGCGCCGGCGCTGGCGGCGCTGTTGTCGCGGACATCGAGCGCGGCGCGGCATCCGCTGGCGCCGACCGCGCGCGTGCTGCCGCACGAGCTGTGGATCGCCCGCACGCTCGGGCTGGCGAACGGCGTGGCGCCCGGCCTGGCCGCCAGCTGCATGCGCGGCTACGGCCTCGATCCCGGCGACGGCACCTGGTTCGTCGTCAACCCGGCGCACATCCAGATCGCCCACAGCCACCTGATGATGGGCGACCCGCGCCAGCTCGACCTGCGCGAGGACGAAGGCCGGCAGCTGTTCGACAGCGCCCGCGCCTGCTGCGAGGAGGCCGGCCATGCGCTGCTGTACGGCGCCCCGGACACCTGGTTCCTGCGCGCCGACGACTGGGACGGCATCCACACCGCCAGCCCCGATGCCGCGATCGGCATGAACCTGACCGACTGGGTCCCGACCGGCCCCCAGGCGCGCGCCTTCCGCAAGCTGCAGAACGAGGTCCAGGTGAGCTGGTACACCCATCCGGTGAACGCCGCGCGCGAAAGCCGCGGCCAGGCGCCGGTCAACGCGATCTGGCCATGGGGCGCCGCCAGCGTCGCCGCCGAGCATGCGCAGAAGCTGGTGGCGCGCGCCGCCGGCAAGCTGGGGCCGGCGCCGGCGCTCAGCACCTACGCCACGCCGGGCTGGCTGACGGCGCTGGCCGACCAGCGCCTCGACGGCCTGTCCGGCATCGCCGACAAGCTGCTTGCGGCCGGCGCCGCGGCGAACGGCCGCCTGCTGGTCTGCGGGAATGTGACTGCCGCCGCCCTCGCGGCAGACTGGCACGCCTGGCTGCAGGAAATGCACGCCCTCGAGCAGGTCCTGTTCGCGCCCCTGCTCGCGGCCCTGAAGGCGGGCCGCATCAAGTCGCTGCGCCTGGTGCTGAGCCACCGCGACGCCCATCTCGACACCACGACGACCCCGATGGCCCAGCGCAAGTTCTGGCGCCGTCCGACTTTGGAAGCATTGAAGTGAAAACCCGTATTGCCATCCGTCCCTGCCCCGGCCGCCAATCCGAGCAGCTCGCCCAGGGCGGGATCCACCCGGTACTGGCCCGCGTGTACGCCGCGCGCGGCCTGACCGACCCGCGCGAGCTGGCCAGCGAACTGCAGGCCCTGCTTCCGCCCGCCGCCCTGATGCAGATCGACGCCGCGGCAGGCTACCTGGCCGACGCGATCGCGGCCGGCAAGAAGATGACGATCGTCGCCGACTACGACTGCGACGGCGCCACCGCCTGCGCGACCGCCCTGCGCGGCCTGCGCGCGATGGGCGCGCGGGTCGACTACATCGTGCCGAACCGTTTCGAATACGGCTACGGCCTGACCCCGGAAATCGTCGAGCTGACCGCGCGTGAAAAGTCGCCCGACATCATCATCACGGTCGACAACGGCATCGCCAGCATCGACGGGGTCGAGGCGGCCCGCGCGCGCGGCATCGAAGTGGTGGTGACCGACCACCACCTGCCGGGCGACGCCCTGCCGGACGCGCGCGTGATCGTGAACCCGAACCAGCCCGAATGCGGCTTCCCCAGCAAGCACCTGGCCGGGGTCGGGGTCGTATTCTACGTGCTGCTGGCCCTGCGCGCCGAACTGCGCAAGCGCGGCGTGTTCGACGCCGCCTCGCAGCCGAAGCTGGATTCGCTGCTCGACCTGGTGGCGCTCGGCACCGTGGCCGACGTCGTCAAGCTCGACACCAACAACCGCATCCTCGTCGCCCAGGGCCTGAAGCGCATGCGCGCGGGCCGCATGCATGCCGGGATCGCCGCGCTGTTCCGGGTATCGGGCCGCGAAGCGCGCTGCGCCTCGCCCTTCGACCTCGGCTTCGCGCTGGGCCCGCGCCTGAACGCCGCCGGCCGCCTGAAAGACATGTCGCTCGGGATCGAGTGCCTGGTCACCGACGACGAAGGCCGCGCCTGGGAGATCGCCCAGCAGCTCAACGAGATCAACCTGAAGCGGCGCGAGATCGAAGCCGAGATGCAGGACACCGCCCTGCTGCACCTGGACGACTTCAGCCCGGCGGACGCCAGCACCATCGCCGTGTTCGACGACGGCTGGCACCAGGGCGTGATCGGCATCGTCGCCTCGCGCCTGAAAGAGAAGTTCTACCGGCCGACCATCACCTTCGCCCCGAGCGGCGAGGGCTGGATCAAGGGTTCGGGGCGTTCGATCCCGGGCTTCCACCTGCGCGACGCGCTCGACCTGGTGTCCAAGCGCGTGCCCGGCCTGATCGACAAGTTCGGCGGCCACGCGATGGCGGCCGGCCTGTCGCTCCGGCTCGAACACTTCGACACCTTCCGCGAGGCCTTCGAAGCGGTCGGCCGCGCCTGGCTGAGCGAGGCCCAGCTCGAGCGCGTGGTCGAGACCGACGGTCCGCTGGAAGACGATTTCTATACGGTGCAGTTCATCGAGCTGCTGGACGGCCAGGTCTGGGGCCAGGGTTTCGCGCCGCCGGTGTTCTGCGACGAGTTCCGTGTGGTCAGCCAGCGCATCCTGAAGGAAAAGCACCTGAAGCTGCTGCTGGAGCGGAACGGCCGGCGCTACGACGCCATCTGGTTCGGCAATACCGCCGCCCTCGGCGAGCGCGCCCGCGTGGCCTTCCGGCTCGACGCCAACGAGTACAACGGCGTGACCAAGGTCCAGCTGCTGGTCGAACACGCCGAACCGGCCTGACCATGCCCGCCATGATCGATCCGCAGGAAGTCGAGTTCAGCGCGATCCGCGCCCAGGGACCGGGCGGGCAGAACGTCAACAAGGTCTCCTGCGCCGTGCACGCGCGCTTCGACATCGCGGCCTCCTCGCTGCCGGCCGCGATCAAGGAGCGCCTGCTGGCCATGCGCGACAGCCGCATCACCGAGGATGGCGTGATCGTGCTGAAGGCCCAGCAGTCGCGCAGCCTGGAAGCCAACAAGGAAGACGCGCTGCGGCGTCTGCAGGAACTGATCGACAAGGCGGCCGTGGTGCCGCTGGTGCGCCGGCCGACCAGACCGACCCGCGGCTCGCAGCGGCGACGCCTGGACGCCAAGAGCCGCAGCGGGCAGATCAAGGCGCTGCGGGGCAAGGTCAACGATTAACAGGCTTACGCACCATCAAACCGGGGTCAGACTCCCGATTCTGGCAATTTCCCAAAGTTTTTTGCCAAAAACCGGAGTCTGACCCCGGTTTTGTTTGGGTCAGGGTGTGTCGATGTTGGGCTTGCAATTGCAGGGCTGCTCGCCGCGGTCGAAGACGATACGCCACCTGCCCGGCGCTTCCAGGCGCCAGATCGAATTGAAACGGCCGATGCGGCGGCCGGCGGCGTCGTAGACCGGGCCGCCGCTGTAGGCCAGGGTGCCGGACTCGACGACCTCGACCTCTTCCGGCTCCCACGAGAATGGGGCCTGCGCGCCGTCGTAGTATTTACGCCACGCATCCGCCACCGCCTCGCGTCCGCGCAGGACGCTGCCGGGGCCGGAAAAGAACACCGCCTCATCGGACAGGAAGCCGGTGAAGGCGGCATGGTCGCGCGCCTTCATGGTCGCCGCAAAGGCGCGCTCGACCGCGGCCACCTGCTTCTTCAGCTCGGCATTCGTGGGCCGCGCCGCGCTGGCGAAGGCCAGCATGAACATACTGATGCACAAAACCCCAATCGACAGCAGACGCATGCGTCCTCCCGTGTTGAGCTTAAAATTTTGTCACGGCAATACCGTTTGCACAAGATACTTGCAGCGAGTCCGGAAGCGGAGTATAAACAGTCCATAACCGGAGTATTCCTATGAGTCTCGCCTACGCCTACCCCAAAAGCCGTTTCGAGCCTGCCGTGCTGGTCGACCTGAACGACAGGGCCGAGCGCGAACGCCTGTCGCGCTCGGCGCTGCTGGGCTTCTTCCAGCTCGCCGGCGCCTGGCAGGTGCGCGACGACGATGCGCGCGAGCTGCTCGGCGGGGTTTCCTCGTCCGCCTTCTACGAGTGGAAGAAGAACCCGGACCGGGTACTGGAAGTCGACCGCATCACGCGCATCTCCTACCTGCTCGGCATCTACAAGGCCTTGCACATCCTGTACGGCGACAAGCTGGCCGACGAATGGGTGCATCTGCCGAACAGCAACCCGGTCTTCAATGGCCGCTCGCCGCTCGCCTTCATGCTGGCCGGCGGCCTGCTCGCCATGCAGACCGTGCGCCGCCTGCTCGACGCCCGCCGCGGAGGGCTGTGAGTGAAAGCCATGGCCAGGGTGCAGCCCCGGCTGACGGCGCTGCGCCAGTTCGACACCGTGCGCCTGATTCCGTCCCGCTTCGCCGATGCCGAAGACTCGGTGCTGGCGCCGCTGGCGGAAAACGATGCCGTGCTGCGCGACCTGTTCGACCTCGACAACGCCACCAATGACCGCCTGCGCGGCGAGTCCGGCCTGCTGCCCGGCATCGGCATGGACGAACTGGTGTTCGGCGTACCGAATTTCCGCATGATCAATGCCGCCTACACCTATGCGCGCCCGGAAGGCAGCCGCTTCAACGACGCCGAGCGCGGCGCCTGGTACTGCGCCTTCGAACTCGAGACCGCGCTGGCCGAGGTCAGCTTCCACAAGACCGTCGAGTACCAGGAAATCGGCTGCTTCGACGACAGCGTCAGCTACCAGGCGCTGCTGGCCGACTTCACCGCCAGCTTCCACGATTTGCGCGGCAATGACGCGTGGACCGCCTGCCTCGACCCCGACAGCTACATCGCCTCGCAGCGCCTGGCGGCCGAACTGCTGGACGCGGGCTCGATGGGCATCATCTACCCCAGCGTACGCCGACCGGACGGCAACAACCTGGCCTGCTTCCGCCCCGCGCTGGTCGGGAATGTCCGCAAGGGCCAGGCGTATCGGTTAACATGGGCGGGCTCGCCGACGCCCACCGTCGACGCCATCTGACGATTTGACAGCATGAACATGAAAACCGATCCATTGAAAGACACCGAACTGCACGACAAGATCAACCGCGAGACCGCCCGCATCAACTGGTCCGAGCTGGAGCGCCATTTCGCCCACGGCGCCGTGATTTTCGTCAGCCTCGAACTCGACCTGGTCGAGGTGGCCCTGCGCATTGCCCACGACGACAAGGAAGCGATCGCAGGCTGGATGAACGAAGGCAAGCTCGCGAAGGTGTCGGACGCCCAGGCCCTCGAGTGGCAGGCCAGCGACGCCCGTTTGTGGGCCTCGGTCGTGAATCCCTTCGTGCTGGTCCAGCCGGACAAGGCGGCCTCGAAGGAAACCCTGCACTAGTCGATCCAGACGCGCGCTCGCATCTTCGTCTCTGCGCCACAGTCATCATGCTTACGCTTGTCCGCACAAAGTATTACAATACAGCAACAGTGCGCGGACTTGACGCATGAAGAAGAAAAGATTTGTGCAAAGTTATCCGCTATACTGACGGGACAAGAGGAAGTTTATGCAGAGCAATATAAAAACAGACGATCCGGTCATGACCACGAGCGAGGTCGCACGCCTGTTGGGCGTTGCCACCAGCACCGTGCAGATCTGGATGGAAAGCGGCGCGATCGAATCCTGGAAAACGCCGGGCGGGCACCGCCGTACCCGCCTGAGCCTGGTCCAGGGCCTGCTGCAGGGTAAGGACGATAACGCCCAACTGCGTCCTGCGGCCAGCAACGACAAGGAATTCCTGCCCGCGTCGGACCCGGCCTATCCGGCCCCGGCCGACGAACGCGCACGCCTGGCTGCCGTCGGCGCCAGCGGCCTGGTCGATACCGACGAGGAGGCGCGCTTCGACCGCATCGTCCGCCTGGCCAGCATGGTGACCGGCTCTCCGATCGCACTGATCTCGCTGCTGACCTCGACCCGCCAGTGGTTCAAGGCCAGGGTCGGCCTGGAGCCGCGCGAAACCCCGCGCGACTGGGCCTTCTGCTCGCATGCAGTGATGCAGGACGAGCTGTTCGTGGTCGAGGACGCCCTCGGCGACGAACGCTTCCGCGACAATCCGCTGGTGCTGCAGGATCCGCACATCCGCTTCTACGCCGGCGTCCCGCTGCGCGACCGTTCCGGCCACCCGCTCGGCACCCTGTGCGTGATCGACCGCGAACCGCGCCGCCTGCGCGCCGCCGAGGTCCAGGGTCTGCTCGACCTGGCGGAGATCGCGTCGAGCGAAATCCAGGCCAGCCGGCCGATCCGCTTCTAAGCGTATCCCGTCGTCCCCGCGCAAGAGCGCGGGGCCTTACTTCGCCAGATCCACCGCGTACAAGGCAAACCCCTTCCCCTGCCCGTCGTCCGCAGCCACCTGCGTCACATTTTCCAGCCCCGCCGCGCGCGCCAGCGCCAGCTTGCCCGGCGCCGAGTGGAACACCACCGGCCCCTTCGTCTGCACTTTCGTGAAGCGCCAGCTGCGCTGGGCGCCGTCGGCCGCGTGGTTCAGGCGCTTGCGCTCCTTGATGTACCCGATCAGCACGTCGCGGCTGGCGTCCGGCGACGTGAACACGGTCCTGCTGCCGTCCAGGCCGGGGAAGTTGCCGCCGCCGCTGGCGCGGTAGTTGTTCGTCGCGACCAGGAATTCCTGGCCCGGCTCGAGCGGCGCGCCGCGCAGTTGCAGCTTCCTGATGCGCTGGCCCGGCGGCTGGGTCAGGTCGATCTCGTAGCCGATCTCCGGCGAGGTCACACTGTCGAAGTTATAGCCGGCGAAGCCCGTGTTGACCAGTTCCTGCGGCGCGGTCCGGTCCGGGTCGATGGTGTTGAAGCGCGTCGCCGCCTTCTCCAGCCATGCTTTCAGGCCGGCGCCGTCGATCTTCACCACCGCCAGCGCGTTCGGATACAGGTAGAGGTCGGCCGCATTGTTGAGCGCCAGGTCGCCGGCCGCGACGTCGGTATAGTCGGCCACGCCGGCCGAGCCGCTCTTGAACGGCGCCGACACCGACAGCACCGGCAGCTTCGCGTACTGCGGCAGGTTGGCGGCCACGTACTGCTGCACATACGCGGCCTGGGCCTGGTTGACGACCTGGATCGCCGAGACGTCGCCAAGGTCGGCGAAATAGGTCGACATGCGGAAGTCCGCGCTGCCGATCGGGGTCTTCACGTAGCGGATCGTGGCTTCGTGCTCGCTGCGCACCAGGTCCATCACGGCCGGATCGGCGGCCACGTACTGCTTGTCCGGCTGCTGGGTCGTGCGGTTCTCGACGATGGCGGCGTCGCGGTCCGCATGCCAGCGCTTGCCGTCGTAGCGCAGCTGCAGGCGCACCACGCCGAGGTTCTTGCCCCACAGGTTGGCCATCACGGTCGGCACGCCGAATACCCTGCCCCTGGCCTTGTCGACCTGCGGCAGGTTGAATTGCGCGACGGTGCTGGACGGATTCGGGAAGGCCTGGTGCGAATGGCCGAGCAGCAGCGCGTCGATACCCGGCACCTGGGCCAGATAGTAGTTACCGTTCTCCATCGTCGGCGCATAGGGACTGGCGTCCAGGCCGCCGTGCGAGATCGCCACGACGAGGTCGGCGCCTTTTGCGCGCATCTCGGGCAGGTAGCGTTTCGCGGTCTCGACCAGGCCTTCGGTATAGATCTTCCCTTCCAGCCAGCGGCGGTCCCAGTTCAGGATGGCCGGCGGCGTGAAGCCGATGATGCCGACCCTGACGCTCGCCTCGAAGGGCCGGCCATGCGCATCGACGGCCCTGATGCGCTTGCTGAGGATGCGGTAGGGCTCGAACAGCGGCTTGTGCGTCCTGGTGCTGTAGACGTTGGCCAGCACCACCGGGAAGCCCGGGCCGGCGCATTGCTTCTTCTGCACGCCCGCCACGTCGAGGCGCTGGCCGGTCACCTGGGCCAGGTAGGCAAGCCCGAAATTGAAATCGTGGTTGCCGATGCCGATGCCGTCGTAGCCGATCTTGCGCATCGCCTTGTAGATGCCGAGCAGCTGGCCGCAGGGCAGCGGATCGACCGTGGCCTGGTAGTCGCCCAGCGCATTGCCCTGGATGGTGTCGCCGTTATCGAACAGCAGCGTGTTCGGGAAGTCGCGGCGCGCCTGCGCGATCAGCGACGCGGTGCGATCCAGCCCCATCGAGGGGTCGTCGGCCAGCTTGAAGT
Source organism: Massilia sp. WG5 (assembly GCF_001412595.2). NCBI lineage: Bacteria > Pseudomonadati > Pseudomonadota > Betaproteobacteria > Burkholderiales > Oxalobacteraceae > Massilia > Massilia sp. WG5. The sequence continues at coordinate 147,017 of NZ_CP012640.2, read as the reverse complement.
AGTCGTAGCCGACCACCGCCGAGTGCAGGTCGGTGGTTTCCAGCACCGCCAGCTCGGCGCTGGCGCCGGCTTTCGGCTGCGCGGCGAAGGCGGGAGCGGCGGCGATGAAGACGGAAAGGACGAGGCAGGCGGGGCGGTGTTGGCGGGATTTCATGGGGCGATGATACGGCAGCCGCCTGCCGAGGGGCAAGGAAACCATGCCAAACCCTGCCCGGCGCGCCGGCTGCGGTATAATCTCCGGTTCGATTCAACCTACTAAAATACCATTACCGACCATGGAAGCTGAACGCATCAATGCCCTTTCCGCCCTGCTGAACGACCTGAGCAGCCGTGAAGCCGAACTTCGGAGGTATCTTTGACTTCGATCGCAAGTCAGAGAAACTAGAACAGGTCAACCAGGAGCTGGAAGACCCGACCGTCTGGAACGACCAGAAGCGGGCCCTGGAACTCGGCAAGGAAAAGAAGGCGCTCGAAGGCGTCGTCCTGACGCTGGAAAAAGCCAAAGCCGACATCGACGACTCGCGCGACCTGTTCGAGATGGGACGCGAAGAAGGCGATGACGACACCATCCAGTCCGTCGAAGCCGATGCCGAAGAGATCAGGAAGGTCATCGAGACGATGGAATTCCGCCGCATGTTCAGCAATCCGATGGACCATGCGAACTGCTTCATCGACATCCAGGCCGGCGCCGGCGGCACCGAAGCCCAGGACTGGGCCTCGATGCTGCTGCGCCAGTACCTGCGCTATTGCGAGCGCAAGGGCTTCAAGGCCGAGGTGATGGAAATCTCCGAGGGCGAGGTCGCGGGCATCAAGACCGCCACCATCAAGGTCGAGGGCGAATACGCCTACGGCCACCTGCGCACCGAGACCGGCGTGCACCGCCTGGTGCGCAAGTCGCCGTTCGACTCTGCCAACGGCCGCCATACCTCGTTCACCTCGCTGTTCGTGTATCCGGAAGTCGACGAGTCCTTCGAAATCGAGATCAACCCGGCGGACGTGCGCATCGATACCTACCGCGCATCCGGCGCCGGCGGCCAGCACATCAACAAGACCGACTCCGCGGTGCGCCTGACGCACGCCCCGTCGGGCATCGTGGTGCAGTGCCAGAACGACCGCTCGCAGCACCGCAACAAGGCCGAGGCCTTCGACATGCTGCGCGCCAAGCTGTTCGAACTCGAACTGCGCAAGCGCATGGCCGAGCAGCAGAAGCTGGAAGACTCGAAGACCGACGTCGGCTGGGGCCACCAGATCCGTTCCTACGTGCTCGACCAGTCCCGCATCAAGGACCTGCGTACCGGCTTCGAGACCGGCAACACCAAGAACGTGCTGGACGGCGACCTCGACGACTTCATCTCGGCTTCGCTGAAGCAGGGCGTGTAAGCGATGACCAAGCCCGCCTTCATCTTCGACATGGACGGCACCATCGTCGACAACATGGCCTTCCACACCAGGTCCTGGCTCGAGTTCTTCGCGCGCCGCGGCAAGGAATACGAGGCCGAAGCCTTCTTCCGCGAGACCGCGGGCGCCCAGGGCCGCGAGATCCTGCGTGCACGCCTCGGCGAGGACGTCACCGACGCCGAGATCGCCGAGCTGGCCGCCGAGAAGGATGCGCTGTACCGCGAGATGTACGGTCCGCACCGCGCCGCGATCCGGGGTTTCGACGCCTTCGTGACGCGCGCCGACGAGCGCGGCGTGGCGCTTGCCGTGGCGACCTCGGCGCCGCCGAAGAACATCGTGTTCACGCTCGACGAGCTCGACCTGCGCCGCCACTTCGCGGCCGTGGTCGGCGCGGCCGACGTCAAGCAGGGCAAGCCGCATCCGGACGTGTTCCTGAAGGCGGCCGCGCAACTGGACGCCGAACCCGCCGATTGCATCGTGTTCGAAGACGCGCCGCTGGGCGTGGAAGCGGCCCGCCGCGCCGGCATGCGCGCGGTGGTGATCACCTCCACCCTGCCCGCCGAGGCGTTCGCGGAATTCGACAACGTGGTCGCCATCGTCGGCGACTACGACGAACTGGACCTCGACGCCCTGCTGGCGCGCCTGTGAACCATTACTAGATACCTACCTGATATGAGCACCGAAAACCAAGAACAAACCGGCCAGGAACAGCAATCGCCCCTGCAGGCCGACGACAACAAGATCATCGCCGAACGCCGCCAGAAGCTGGCCGCGATCCGTGAAAAAGGCGTGGCCTTCCCGAACGACTTCGTCCCGCAGCACAAGACCGCCGACCTGGCCGAGACCTACGGCGGCTGGACCCGCGAGCAGCTCGAAGCCGAGCCGCAGCAGGTGGTGCTGGCCGGCCGCATGATGCTGCGCCGCGAAGCCGGCAAGAAGGCGGCCTTCGCGACCCTGCAGGATGCCTCGGGCCTGCGCGCCGACGGCCGCATCCAGATCTACGTCACCCTGGACAACACCGGCATCGATGCCATGGAAGCCTTCCGCCACTACGACCTGGGCGACATCCTGGGCGTGGAAGGCACGCTGTTCAAGACCAAGGTCGACGAGCTGACCGTCAAGGTGACCAAGCTGCGCCTGCTGGCGAAAGCCCTGCGCCCGCTGCCGGACAAGTTCCACGGCCTGGCCGACCAGGAGACCAAGTACCGCCAGCGCTACGTCGACCTGATCATGAACGAGGAGACGCGCCGCACCTTCAAGGCACGTACCGCCGCGATCGCGTCGATCCGCCGCTTCATGCAGGACAACCAGTTCATGGAAGTCGAGACCCCGATGCTGCACCCGATCCCGGGCGGCGCCGCGGCCAAGCCTTTCATCACCCACCACAATGCGCTCGACATGCAGATGTACCTGCGTATCGCGCCGGAACTGTACCTGAAGCGCCTGGTGGTCGGCGGCTTCGAGCGCGTGTTCGAAATCAACCGCAACTTCCGCAACGAGGGCGTCTCGATCCGCCACAATCCGGAATTCACGATGATGGAGTTCTACGCCGCCTACACCGACTACAAGTGGCTGATGGACTACACCGAGGCCGTGATCCGCCAGGCCGCGATCGACGCCCACGGCACCGCCGACGTCACCTACGGCGGCCGCCCGCTGGACCTGGGCAAGCCGTTCCACAGGCTCACGATTGTCGAAGCGATCAACAAGTACGCGCCGCACTACACCAGCGAGCAGCTGAACGACGCCGACTTCCTGAAGAAGGAACTGCTGGAGAAGTTCGGCGTCAAGCCGCACATCATTTCGGGCCTCGGCGCGCTGCAGCTGGCGCTGTTCGAAGAGACCGCCGAAGCCCAGCTGTGGGAGCCGACCTTCATCATCGACTACCCGGTCGAAGTCTCGCCGCTGGCGCGCGCTTCCGACACCCGCCCCGGCATCACCGAGCGCTTCGAGCTGTTCATGGTGGGCCGCGAGATCGCCAACGGCTTCTCGGAGCTGAACGATCCGGAAGACCAGGCGGCCCGCTTCCAGGCCCAGGTGGCCGCCAAGGACGCCGGCGATGAAGAGGCGATGTTCTACGACGCCGACTACATCCGCGCGCTGGAATACGGCCTGCCCCCGACCGGCGGCTGCGGCATCGGCATCGACCGCCTGATCATGATCCTGACGGACTCGCCGAACATCCGCGACGTGCTGCTGTTCCCGCACCTGCGCAAGGAAGACTGATCGCGTCCTGTCGGGTGGGCACGGGGTGCCCACCCGACAGCCTTACCTGACTACCCGGTAGCAGGGAATGTATTCCTTGCCCGGCAACTTCATCCGGCTCTGCTCCACGAAAGACTGCAGCAGCTTGTCCATCGGCGCCATGATGTCGTCCTCGCCATGGATCTCGAACTTGCCGTACTTCTCGATCGCGCGGATGCCGTCCTCCTTCACGTTCCCGGCCACCACGCCCGAGAAGGCGCGCCGCAGGTTGGCGGCCAGCAGGTGCGTTTCCTGGTTCTTGTGCAGCGACAGGCTGCGCATGTTCTCGTGGGTCGGGCGGAACGGATGCTGGAATTCCGGGTCGATCCGCAGGCCCCAGTTGAAGTAGTAGGCGTCGCTGCGCGACTTGCGGAATTCACGCACCTGGCGGATCCCGGTGTGCATTTCCTGCGCCACCGCTTCCGGATCGTCGACGATGATCTTGTAGCGCTTCTGCGCGCGCTCGCCCAGGGTCAGGCCGATGAACTGGTCGATCTGCTCGAAGTATTCCCTGGCCGTCGACGGCCCGGTGAACACCAGCGGGAACGGCATCTCGGCGTTATCCGGGTGCAGCAGGATGCCGAGGATGTACAGGATCTCCTCGGCGGTGCCGGCGCCGCCCGGGAACACCACGATGCCATGGCCGGTGCGCACGAAAGCCTCCAGGCGCTTCTCGATGTCCGGCATGATGACGAGGTCGTTCACGATCGGGTTCGGGCTTTCGGCGGCGATGATGCCCGGCTCCGAGATGCCCAGATAGCGGCCGCCCTGCAGGCGCTGCTTGGCGTGGCCGATGGTGGCGCCCTTCATCGGGCCCTTCATCGCGCCCGGGCCGCAGCCGGTGCAGATATCCAGTTCGCGCAGGCCAAGCTGGTAGCCGACATGCTTCGAGTAGTTGTATTCGACGCGGTTGATCGAGTGGCCGCCCCAGCACACCACCAGGTTCGGATTGCGCTGCGGCTGGATCACGTTGGCGTTGCGCAGGATGTGGAACACGGCGTCGGTGATGCCTTCCGGCCGGTTCAGGTCGAAGCGCGGGTTGTCCGTCACCTCGAAGTTCACATACACGATATCGCGCAGCACCGAGAACAGGTGCTCGTGGATACCCTTGATCATTTTGCCGTCCACGAAGGCGTGGGCCGGCGCACTGCGGATGTCGAGCTTGATGCCGCGTTCGCGCTGGATGATCCTGATGTCGAAGTCCTTGTAGCGTTCGAGCAGCTCCTTGCCGTCGTCGATCGAACTGCCGGAGTTCAGCACCGCCAGCGCGCATTTGCGGAAGACTTGATACAGGCCGCCCTGGCTGGTGTCGAGCAGTTTCGCCACCTCCGCCTTGGACAGCACTTCGAGACGCCCTTCCGGGGAAATCAATGTATCGACAACGTCGTTCGTCATATTCCACTCCCTTTCTTTTCGGTGTTTCCATGTAGCTTAACGCCAATATACGACAAGTTACCCCAGTTTGCTCCCACGCTTGCACAGGCTTTCGACGTCAATACTGTTGAGCTGGAAAAAGTTGCCTTAACGAGCAGAATTTCCACTAAAATGCGACGCTATTGGATTTGCGCCCGTACACAATGCAGGCATGTGGTCCAACCATTCCTATTCTTATAAAACGTATTTGGGGAGGAACCGCATGAGCGGTGCAGCTACTTCTACCGTCGAACCAAAGACGATCCCGGAATTCAAGCAGATCATGGGGCACCCGGCGCCGCTGTGGATGCTGTTCATGACCGAATTCTGGGAACGCTTTGCTTTCTACGGCATCCGTTGGGCCCTGGTGCTCTACATCGTCGCCCAGTTCTACGGCGGCAGCGGCGTCGGCCAGGCCGACGCCAACCTGACCTACGGTTCCTACCTGGCGCTGGTGTATGCCGGCGCGGTCTTCGGCGGCTACATCGCCGACCGCGTGATCGGCTACCAGCGTTCGATCCTGGTCGGCGCGGCCTTCATGGCGGCCGGCCTGTTCGCCATCACGGTGCCCGATCCGAACGTGTTCAAGCTGGGCCTGGCCACCATCATCGTCGGCAACGGCATGTTCAAGCCGAACATCTCGACCATGGTCGGCCAGCTGTACGGCATCCATGACCAGCGCCGCGATTCCGGCTTCACCATCTTCTACATGGGCATCAATACCGGCGCCTTCTTCGCCCCGATCGTGACCGGCTGGCTGGCCCAGAGCATGGCCGGCAGCACCGGCGTGCCGGCCTACAAGGTCGTGTTCTTCGCCGCCGGCATCGGCATGCTGCTGTCGCTGGTCTGGTTCCAGTTCGGCCGCAAGGGCCTGAAGGGCATCGGCGCGCCGGTCGGCGAGCTGGCCAGCCCTGCGCGCCTGGCCGGCGTGGTGATCGGCTCGCTGGTCGTGATCCCGGTCGTCTACTTCCTGCTCAAGCTCGGCGCCGACACCATCCAGGGCATCCTGTCGGTGCTGTTCATCGTGCTGGCGATCATGCTGATGGTCGAAGGCATCCGCAACGGCAAGGTCGCACGCGACAAGACCATCGCCATGCTGCTGATCTTCTTCTTCAACGTGATGTTCTGGTGCTTCTTCGAGCAGGCCGGCAGCTCCTTCACCTTCCTGGCCGATAACATCGTGCGCCGCGACTTCGGCGGCTGGATCTTCCCGACCGGCTGGTTCCAGTCGGTGAACTCGATCGCGATCATCGTCTGCGCGCCGATCGTGGCGGCCATCTGGGTCGCACTGGGCCGCGCCAATCCGTCGATCCCGCGCAAGTTCGGCCTCGGCCTGATCTTCAACGGCCTGGCCTTCCTGCTGCTGATGTTCTCGCTGCAGCACCTGGTCGGCGCCGACAGCAAGATCCCGTTCTGGACCCTGTTCATGGTCTACGTGATCCAGTCGGTCGGTGAGCTGTGCCTGTCGCCGATCGGCCTGTCGATGGTCACCAAGCTGGCCCCGACCCGCCTGGTCGGCCTGGGCATGGGCGGCTGGTTCCTGTCGACCGGCATCGGCAACAACCTGTCCGGCATCTTCGCCAGCTTCGTCTCCGGCGAAAAAGGCATGACCGTGGAATCGGCGCTGGGCGGCTACACCTTCGGCTTCTACGCCCTGATCGGTTCGGGCGTACTGCTGTTCCTGATCGCACCGCTGATCCAGAAGCTGATGCACGGCGTGAAGTAAGTCTGCTCGCTTCGCTGAAAAACGGCGGCCCGCGGGCCGCCGTTTTTGTTTATGATCTCCAAGGGAGCGCGATGGGGCGTCTTCCTCATGAGCACGATCGAGACCGGGAACATGAACATACCGAACGCCAGGCACCGCGATACCTGCAAGGCCAGGTGGAACGGCAGGGCCAATGTCCTGGCCGCATCGGGGATGATCGCGGCGCCACGCGGTTGCCGCGCCTGACCCATGGCGAACGGTCTAGAGCGGGCGCGCTACTGGGTGGAATTCATCCTGACGCGCTGCCCCTTCCCTGCACCGCGGACGCTGCGGGCGCAGTTCGAAGCCTCCAACTTCGTCGAGTTCTGCGACTGCGGGTGCAACAGCTTCAAGCTGCGCACGCGCGCCGGCGCCAAGCCGCCGCCGATCGCCGCGCCCGGCGGCTACGGGTCGGTCTTCGAAGCGGATTTCAGGACGGCCGACGAGGATAAAACCATCGAGATCGTCCTGTTCGCGGACCAGGCCGGCAACCTGGCCTATGTCGAGATCGACTGCTGCGCGAACAGCCAGGCCGTTCCGGACACCGTCGAGTTGATGGACGCGCCTTATCACGTCAACGCCAGTCCTTCCCTGATCGTATGAGCGCGCCTTCGCGCATGCATCTCCATTTTTCCTTGCCTCAATAACAACTGCGGCTTAGCCGGTCCGCCTCTGGACAATCGCCGCGCCCTGAGCTGCCGCCAGGCAACTGACGCACGCTTCATTTCGACCGCGATCGCCCACTCGTGGCATGCTACGGCCTCGACTGGCAAGCCCGAAAAGGAGAAACGCATGGCGAAGCGCCCAGGGATTTTCCCCACATTCTTTCTGTCCGGTTTCGAGTGCTCGAATTTCCTGTGGGGTGAGCGGCCCGGCATCCGGCGCAACCTGATCGCGGAAACCCAGCACGACCGCCATGCCGCCGAGGATTACCGCATCCTGAACACGCTCGGCATCGCCGTCGCCCGCGAAGGCATCCCCTGGCCGACCGTGGACCGGGACGGCAACTACGACTTCTCAAGCGTCGACCCGTTCATCGACGCCATGAACGCGTCAAAAATCGTCCCCATCTGGGACCTCTGCCATTACGGTTATCCGGACGGGCTCGATCCCTTCTCCGACGCCTTCGTGGACCGCTTCGCGCGCTACTGCCGCGCCGCCGCCGCGTATGTGATCCCGAAGGTCCATGGCCCACACTTCTTCACGCCGATCAACGAGATTACCTTCTTCTCCTTCTGCGCCGGCGAATGGGGCTGGGCCGCCCCCTACCGCTGCAGCCGGGAAGACCGGATGCGCCTGCGGCTGGCGCTGTGCAAGGCCGCGATCGCCGGCGTGAAGGCGATCCGCGAGGTCGATCCGGAAGCGCGCATGATCCACATCGACCCGCTGGTGCGGGTGGTGGCGCCGCGCGACCGTCCCGACCAGGTCGAAGCCGCACGCCACGAGACCGAGGTCGATACCTTCATGGCCTGGGACATCATCTGCGGGCGCGAGCATCCGGAATTCGGCGGCTCGCCCGAGATCCTGGACATCGTCGGCGCCAACAATTACTCCTTCGGGCAGATGGAATACCGCGAGCATGGGCCGCACGCCCCGCTGGCGCCCGGCGACGACCGTATCGCACCGCTGTGCGACATGTTGCAGACGGTGTGGGAACGCTATCGCCGGCCGATGATCATCGGCGAGACCAGCGGCATGGGCGGTGGCCGCGCCGACTGGCTCCACGATGTGATGTGCGAATCGCTGGCGGCGGTGCACCGCGGCATGGACCTGCAGGGGATCTGCCTGTTCCCGGCGGTCGACATGCCGGACTGGCATACGGGCGCATGGCTGCACAACGGCATCTGCGACCTGGTCGAGCAGGACGACGGCGACCTGAAGCGGGTGCCGGACCGGCCGTATGTCGACGAACTGCGGCGCTGGCAGAAGGAGCTGAACCGGGTTACCGAACTGGACGAGGACCCGTACAGCGATCCGGTGGAGCTGCAGGACGTGATCGATGCGGCGCACCGGCTGAATATGCAGCCGGACAAGAACTGGTGCTGACGCCTTCCCTCAGGCCGCCAGCACGGCCAGCAGGCACAGCACCAGCGCCACCGGCATCGCGACCAGCCCCACCTTCAGGAACTGGAAGAAGCCGACCTCGATCCCTTCCCGCCGCAGCACCGTCAGCCACAGGACCGTCGCCAGCGAACCGGTGATCGACAGGTTCGGGCCGAGGTCGATGCCGATCAGGGTCGCGGCCACCACGTTCGCCGGCGGCTGGCTGCTGGCCATGGTGGCGCCGGCCAGCAGGCCGGCGGGGAGGTTGTTCGCCACGTTCGCGACCAGGGCAGTCGTCGTGCCGGCCGCCCACACGCTCCACTGCGGCGCCGCGGCGTGCAGCTGCTTCAGCAGCATCGCCAGGTCACCGGCGACGCCGATCTTCGACAGGGCCTCGACCAGCACGAACAGGCCTGCGACCAGCGGCAGCACCGACCACGACAGGTCGCGCGCCGCGCAGAGCGCCAGCGCGCGCGCGCGCCAGGCCACCACGGCAAACACCGCCACGCCGACGGCGCAGGTCGGCCAGCCGAGGTCGACGCCCTGGAAGGACGCCGTCAACAGCGCCGCGCCCATCAGCGCAATGCCGGCGGCGACGATCTTCGCATCGGCCGTCAAGGGCGGCGCCGGCGTGTCGGTGTCGATCGCCTGTTTCAGGTCGGCGCGCTGGTTCCAGTACAGCGCGGCGAAGGTGACCGCGATCGCGATCGCCGACGGCAGCAGGAACAGCCTGAACCATTCCAGCAGGGTCGGCATCCGTCCGGCGAACACGACCAGGTTGGCCGGATTCGAGACCGGCAGGACGAAGCTCGCCGCGTTGGCGATCAGGGCGCAGGCGAACAGGTGGGGCAGCGGCCGCTCCAGCCTGGCCGCCCTGGCCGCCGCCAGCACCGCGGGCGTCAGCACCACCACGGTGGCGTCGTTCGACATGAAGGTCGTCACCACGATGCCGACCAGGTAGACGATGCAGAACAGCCGGGCCGACGAGCCCTTCGCGCGCCGCACCGCCAGCGCCGCGACCCAGTCGAACAAGCCGGTCGCGCGCGCCAGTTCGGCGACCAGCATCATGCCGATCAGGAACAGGTAGACGTCCGTGCCCTGCCCGACCGCGTGGCCGACCTCGGCCAGCGTGAGTTGCCCCATCAGCAGCAGCAGGGCGGCGCCCAGCACCGCCCACCAGGCTTCCGCCACCTTGAACGGGCGCGCGAGTATGCCGGCGGTCGAGAGCGCGGCGACAGGCCAGATCACGGCCGGAGAAAGGGCAAGTTGCAACATCGGGAGCCTGGAAAGACGGCTGCGTATTCTACCTGCAAATCCGCAAGGACGCGCCTCAGGCGTCCCCGTCCAGCGTCCTGCGCATCGCCTCCATCTCGGCGACGATCCAGGCGCGGAACTGCTGCACCTTGGCCATCGCCTCCTTGTGCGGATTCACCAGGAAGCGGTAGCCGCTCCCGTATGGCGCGCTGCGGCAGTGCAGCACCCGCAGCGCGCCCGAGGCGATGTCCTCGAACGCGATCCCGTAGGGCACCAGGCCGACGCCCTGCCCGGCCACCGCGGCCTGGGCCAGCACGCCCCAGTGGCTGAAGGTGCGCGAAAAGTCATATTTGCCCTTCAGCGCGCGGTTTTCGTTCAGGAGCTGCAGCCAGGCCTCCGGCGTGCGCTCGCACAGCAGCGGGAAGCGCGCCAGGTCGGCGAGCAGCAGTTCGCCCTCGCTCCCGGCCAGGAGCTCGGGGCTGTAGACCGGCACCAGGCGCTCGCGGAACAGCAGGGCCGGGTCGCCGTCCTTGACCGGGCCGAAGCGGATGGCGACGTCGACGCCGTCGTCCAGCATGTCGACCGGGGTGTCGTTCGAGTCGATGCGGATGTCGAGTTCGGGATGCAGCTTGGTAAAGCGCGGCATGCGCGGCACCAGCCACTTGATCGCGAAGGAGTACGTGGTCGAGATGCGCAGGATCGCTTCCTCGTCGCCGCGCTGCAGGGCAGCAACCTTCGCGCGCAGGTCGCCGAGCGTGCGTCCGACCGCGATCGCCAGCTCCTGGCCTTTCGCCGTCAGGGCGATATGGCGCGGATGCCGTACGAACAGCGGAAAGCCGACCGCCTCTTCGAGCTGCTTGACCTGCATGCTGACCGCGGCCGGGGTCTTGTGCAGCTCCTGGGCCGCCAGCTTGAAACTGCCCCAGCGTGCGGCGCATTCGAAATCGATCAGCCCGGAGAGGCTGCGCAGAGGTTTCATCGGACCGCCATGCGTAAGTTTTTCTTATTCATCGCACCGTTTTTTTCTTGTTTGAACAATTGCTGCACTGCATACAAAATATAGCGGATTCACCACGACACCGCCAGCCCTTCTGGCGCGCAGCGTAAGGAAAACCATGTCCAAGAACATCCTGGTGATCGGCGGTACCCGTTTCATCGGCAGGCTGCTCGTACAGCGGCTCCTGCGCGCCGGCCACCGCCTCACCATCGCCACCCGCGGCTATGCCCCCGATCCTTTCGGCGACCGCATCCAGCGCATCCGCACCGACCGCCGCAACGAACTGGCGATGCGCGGCCTGGCCAAGGCCGGTCCTTTCGATATCGTCTACGACCAGATGTGCTACAGCCCGCTCGACGCGGCGATCGCCGTGCGCACCTTCGCCGGCCAGGTCGGGCGCTATGTGATGACCTCGACCATCGACGCCTATCGCGTGCTCGGCTTCGAGGCCCGGCCGACGGGCGCCGCGCTGGCCGAGGGCGACCTTGCGGTCGACGCCCAGGCGATCGACACCGCCTATCCCTGGCACGACCCGCGCCGCGCGGTCGAATGCTATGTGGCGGGCAAGGTGCAGGCCGAGGCCTACCTGGTGCGCGACGGCTCGCTGCCGCTGGTGACGCCGCGCCTGGCCCACGTGCTGGGCGGACCGGAAGACTTCACGGCGCGCCTGGCCCACTACGTCGAGCTGGCGCGCGCCGGCGCGACGCTGCAGTATTCGAACGAGGATGCGGACGTGTCCTTCATGACCGCGCATGCCGCGGCCGACTTCCTGTTCTGGACCGGGATGCAGGACTTCGTCGGGCCGGTGAATGCGGCCTGCGACGGCGCGCTGTCCGCCGCCCGGCTGTACCAGCGCGTCGGCGAGGCGCTGGAGTCACCGGTGCGCATGCGGCGCGTGGCGCCGGCGGCGCAGCCGGGACAGCTGTCGCCATTCGACATGCCCGGGAAGATGGTGCTGGATACCTCGCGCGCGAAGGCGCTGGGCTACCGCTTCGGACATACGGACGAGTGGCTGGATCACACCATTCGCCAGCACGACCTGGCCTTCGTCTAACCCGGCCCGGCAATCATTTCGCCGCCTTCTCCCGCCCGATCCAGTACAGCAGCACGACCAGCGCCGCATACGGCAGGATCGACAGCGCATCCGCGCTCGCGCCCGCGAAGAAGGGGTTCGCCGCTTCGGCCCACTTGTTCATCGTGTTGTCGAAGTCGGTCAGCACGCCCGCCGTGATGGCGATGATGATGCCGGCCAGCGCGCCGCCGGCGATGTAGCCGGACGCCAGCAGCGTGCCCGAGCTGCGGTCGCCCGCGGCCTGCAATTCCTCTTCGTTCAGGCCGGCGTACTGCGGCAGCGTGTTGTTGCGGCGGTCGACCATCCAGCGAACCAGGCCGCCGATCGCGATCGGCAGCGTCGATACCAGCGGCAGGTAGACGCCCACCGAGAACGCCAGCGACTGGATCCCGGCCATTTCCAGCACCACGGCGATCATCACGCCGAACAGCACCAGGGTCCAGGGCAGCTGCTGGTCGAGGATGCCCTTGATGATGTAGGACATCAGGACGGCCTTGGGCGCGTCGTATTTCTTGACTTCGGAGCCGTCCGGACGGGTATGGAACTGGCCGTTGATGCCCGGGTCGACCAGGTAGGCCAGCGAGCCGTCCTCGCGCACCAGGTACTTGCCGGCCGGGCCGCCCGCGGTGTCGGGCTTCTGCCAGACTTTGTAGGTGGCGTGGTCACTTGAGGCCTGCGGCCCCTGCAGCTGCGCGCTCTGGGTCAGCTTCGAGGCGTCGGTGGTGACGTGCGGCGCCACCTGGGCGGCCGGCACGTACACGGTGCCCGCGTCGTTCAGCTTCAGCAGGATCGGGCCCAGCACCAGCGCCGAGGCGAAGGCGCCGGCCAGGATCGCATACTGCTGCAGGCGCGGGGTCGAGCCGACCAGGAAGCCGGTCTTCAGGTCTTGCGAGGTGGTGCCGGCATTGCTGGCGGCGATGCAGACGATGGCGCCGACCGACAGCGCGGTCACGTAGTAGCGCCCGCCGGTCCAGCCCATCACCAGGAAGATCAGGCAGGTGAACAGCAGCGTGGCGACGGCCATGCCGGAGATCGGGTTCGAGGACGAGCCGACTTCGCCGGTCAGGCGCGAGGACACGGTCGAGAACAGGAAACCGAACACCAGGATCAGCAGCGCGCCCAGCAGGTTCATGTGCAGCGGCGTGGCGAAGGTGATCACGGCGATGATGCCCAGGCAGCCGATCAGCACCCACTTCAGCGGGATGTCCTGGTCGGTGCGCAGCGACGCATCGCCGGTCGAACCCGACTTGATGCCCGCCAGGCCGCCCTTCAATCCGTTCCAGATGGTCGGCAGCGAGCGCACCAGGCTGATCAGGCCGCCGGCCGCGACCGCGCCGGCGCCGATGTAGAGCACGTAGGCGCTGCGGATGTCGTCCGGGCCCATGTCCTTGATCAGCGTCGTGGCCGGCGCCAGCGGCACGCTCAGGAGCTCGCCGAAGAACTTGATCATCGGGATCAGCAGCAGATAGGACAGCACGCCGCCGGCCGCCATCGTCATCGCGATGCGCGGGCCGATGATGTAGCCCACGCCCAGCAGCTCGGGCGAGATCTCGGCGCCGATCGAGCCGGCCTTCAGCGGCGCGCCGAACACGAAGTTGACGGTATCCTTCCACAGCTTGAGCGAGATGTTCAGCACCTTGTACAGCAGGCCGAGGCCGAAACCGCCGAAGATGATGAAGGCGCGCTGGCGGGCGGCCCTGGCCTCGTCCGAGCCTTCTGCGCGGATTTCGCCGGCCGCTTCGCGCGAGGACGGCGTGGCGGCCGCCTTCAGCACCTCGGCGCAGGCGGTGCCTTCCGGGTATTTCAGTTCGCGGTGCTGGTCGACGATCATGGTGCGGCGCATCGGGATCATCATCAGGATGCCCAGCAGGCCGCCGAGGATACCGACCAGCATGACGCGCGAGATCTCGAGGTCGAAGCCGAGGATCATGATGGCGGGCATGGTCACGCCCAGGCCGAAGGCCAGCGATTCGCCGGCCGAGCCGGCGGTCTGGGTGATCGAGTTCTCGAGGATGGTCGATTCGCGGCCGCCGGCCTTCTTCGCCATGCCGAACAGGGTGATCGCGATCACCGCCACCGGGATCGAGGCGCTGACCGTCAGGCCGACCTTCAGCACCAGGTAGAGCGAGGAAGCGCCGAAGACCATGCCGAGCACCGTCCCCATGATCAGGGCGCGCAGGGTGAACTCGGGCAGTTGCGCGGAGGCCGGGATATACGGCTTGACGGTGGGCGGATTCGGGTCGTACGGCATGTGGTTCCTAATACAAATAAGCGCGGGTATCGTGTTGCTGGACGGCAGGGCCCACTTAGCGGTCCCTTAAACTGGAACTATGGCACATGCCGTAGTGGAAGAAAAGCGGATTATAATTTTGGGGTAGACCGTGTTTACGCCCTGTCGGCACGGCGACCTTCCGGTCATCTGACCGTCATCAGAGAGTTCAAGTTTTGGCAACTACCAGTCCGCAAACCCCTCGCCGCATCAGCCCGCTCAAGGGTTTTATCATCCTGGCCCTGGCCTTCATCCTGCTGTGCGTCGCCGGCGTGGTCGGCTATGTCGTGTTCCGCGTCCTGCCGAACGTCCCCGCGCTGGACGCCGTCACCGACTACCGGCCCAAGATCCCGCTGCGCATCTACACGGCCGACAAGGTCCTGATCGGCGAGTTCGGCGAGGAACACCGCGACTTCGTCCCGATCCAGAAGATCCCCGACCTGATGAAGAAGTCGCTGCTGGCGATCGAGGACGCGCGCTTCTACGAGCACGGCGCGATCGACTTCCAGCGCGGCCTCGGCGCCGTCTATTCGAACCTGCGCCACGGCTTCGGCGCCGGCGGCGGCTCGACCATCACGATGCAGGTCGCGCGTAATTTCTTCCTGTCGCGCGAAAAGCACCTGACGCGCAAGGTCAACGAGATCGCGCTGGCCTACAAGATCGAGGCCGCCCTGTCGAAGGACGAAATCCTCGAGCTGTACATGAACCAGATCTACCTCGGCCAGCGCGCCTATGGCTTCTCCAGCGCCGCGCGCACCTATTTCAACAAGCCGCTCGACAAGCTCAGCGTGGCCGAGATGGCGATGCTGGCCGGCCTGCCGCAGAACCCCTCGCGCCACAATCCGGTGGCGAATCCGAAGCGCGCGCGCGAGCGCCAGCACGCGGTGCTGAAGCGCATGCGCGAGCTGGCCTACATCAGCGAAGACCAGTACCAGAAAGCCCTGAACGAGCCGCTGCGCGTGAACACCCGCGGCCAGGAATTCGACACCCACGCCGAGTACGTGGCCGAAGCGGCGCGCCAGGCGGTCTACAACCAGTTCAAGGACGAAGCCTACACCAAGGGCATCCGGGTCTACACGACGATCCTGAAGGCCGAGCAGGAAGCCGCCTACAACTCGGTGCGCCGCAACGTGCTGGCCTATGACCAGCGCCACGGCTACCGCGGTCCGGAAGGCCGCATCGAGCTGCCGGACGATCCGCAGGACCGCGAGGATGCGATCGCCGAGGCGCTCGGCAAGCGCCCGTCGAGCGACGGCCTGATCCCGGCAGTCGTGCTGTCGGCCTCGCCGAAATCGGTGCGGGTCGAGACCGTCGACGGCGACGACGTCACCGTCAGCGGCGCCGGCCTGAAGTTCGCGGCGGGCGCGCTGGCCTCGAACGCCAAGGACGAGCGCCGCATTTCCCGCGGCGCGATCATCCGCGTGGCGCAGGACGCCAAGGGCGGCTGGGCCATCACCCAGGTGCCGCAGGTGGCGGCGGCCTTCGTCGCGATCGACAGCAACACCGGGGCCTATCACGCGCTGGTCGGCGGCTTCGACTTCAACCTGCAGAAGTTCAACCACGTGACCCAGGCCTGGCGCCAGCCGGGTTCCGGCTTCAAGCCCTTCATCTACTCGGCCTCGCTGGAGAAAGGCTATTCGCCGGCCACCCGGATCCTCGACGCTCCGCTCGACATGCCGGGCGAGGACGCCGGCAAGACCTGGTCGCCGCAGAACGACGACTTCAAGTGGGACGGCCCGATCACCATGCGCCGCGCGCTGGCGGAATCGAAGAACGTGGTCTCGGTGCGCCTGCTGCGCGCCATCTCCGTGCCCTATGCGCATGACTTCATCGGCAAGTTCGGCTTCGACGCCGCGCGCCAGCCGGCCAACTACACGATGGCGCTCGGTACCGGCGCCGTCACGCCGCTGCAGATGGCCGGCGCCTACGCCATGTTCGCGAACGGCGGCTACCGGATCCAGCCCTACCTGATCGCACGGGTCGAGGATGCCGACGGCAAGCTGATCGCCGAAACGAAGGCGCCCACCGCGCCGCAGGAAGAGCAGCGCGTGCTCGACCCTCGCAATGCCTTCGTCACCGACAGCATGCTGCGCGACGTGACCCGCTACGGCACCGGCGCCGCCGCCGCCAAGGCCCTGGGCCGCACCGATATCGCCGGCAAGACCGGCACCACCAGCGACGCGGTCGACGGCTGGTTCTCGGGCTACGGCGGGAATGTGGTGGCGGTGGCCTGGATGGGCTACGACGATCCGAAGTCGCTGGGCGGCCGCGAGTTCGGCGCGACCCTGGCCCTGCCGATCTGGATCGACTACATGCGCGTGGCCCTGGCCAAGCGTCCGCCGGAAGAACGTGCGCAGCCGGAAGGCCTGGTGCGCGAGAACGACGACTGGGTCTACACCGAGTTTGCCGAGAGCCCGACCTTCACCGGCATCGATCTCGACCAGCAGCCGGCCGCCGATCCGAACGCGCCGCCGGACCCGAACGCGCCGCCGCCCCAGCAGCAGCAACAGCAGGCGAACCAGCTCCAGAACAGCCTGTTCTGAGGCAGCCCGCCCAGGATCCAAAGAGGCCCCGCCATGTGCGGGGCCTTTTCTTTTTCCGAACACATAGCGACAAATGCACTTCTTTTAGCGAAAAATTGGAAGAAGATCGTCGTCCTTGTCCTACGCAGCAGGACGTACTCATCCTATTTTGGATACCCGAGCCCAACCCCATGATGACGTCATCCACCACATAAGGAGGGAATCATGAAAACATATCAAGGCGTTCTGGTCGCTGCGCTGATGGCCATGAGCCTCGCAGCCTGCAGCTCGACCGGCAGCTCGTCGCGCGGCGACATGAGCGGCGGCTCGTCCTCGAGCGCGACCTCGAGCGGCACGATGGAAGGCGGCTCGAGCGGCAGCAGCGCGACCGGCACCTCCGGCTCGGGCACCATGGGCACCTCGGGCAATGGCGCCTCGGGCACTTCCAGCTCGGGCAGCAGCGGCACCACCGGCACCTCGGGCAGCGGCGACTGGGGCACCGGCAGTGGCACCTCGGGCTCGGGCACCTCCGGCACCGGCACCACCGGCAGCGGCAGCTCGGGTAGCTCGGGCACCGGCACCACGACCACCGGCACCTCCGGCACCGGCACCCGCTGATCCGCAGCCTTGCAAGATTCGAACCGTTTCGATGTGCGGCAGGCCGGCATCAGCGCCCGCTTGCCGCTTTCCATTGTTTACTATAAGGAATCAACTATGAAGACGACCTACAGCGTACTTTTCGGCGCCATGCTGGCCTGCAGCCTGGCCGCCTGCAGCTCGACCAACCCCTCCTCTTCCAGCGACAGCGCGACCGGCAGCTCCTCGATGGGCACGACGACCGCCTCCGGCTCGGCGGCGGCCAAGGGCAACTCGAATGCCAACGGCACCGGCCAGCCGGGCGGCGGCATCGGCAACGGCGCCAGCAGCGGCGCGATCGACGACACGACGCCGCCGCGCCCGGCCACCACCAACGGCCAGTAAGCGCAAAACCTGCCGCCGGTCCGGTTCGCGGCTGCCCCTCGGGTAGAATGGCGCCTGGAGAATGAAAGGGGCGCTCGGCGATGAGAAACTGGATTGCGCGGCTGTTCGGCGGCGGCGAGGCCGTGGCGCCCGCGGCGTCGGCCGCGCCCGAAGCCGTCCCGGCGGCGTCCATCGCGGAGCCTGCCGCAACGCAGGCGCCCGGAACCGGCCCCGATTTCTGGCGCTGGCTCACCGCCGGCGCCGCCGCCACCCCCACGGCGCCGGCCAGGGCGCATGCCCAGCTGGTCCTGGACGAACTCGATCGCCTGATCGACAATCCACATGACGCCGCCGGACTGGTCCCGCGCGTCCCCGAAGTCATTCCCCAACTGCTGCGCAGCCTGCGCGACGAAGCGGCCTCGAGCGCCGACCTGGCGCGCCAGGTGGCGCGTGACCCGGCCCTGGTGGCGGAACTGATCCGCGAAGCCAACAGCCCCTTCTACCGCTCCTCCAGCCAGGTGCGCACCATCGACGCCGCGCTGCTGGTGCTGGGCCGGAACGGCCTGCGCATGCTGCTGGCCCGCGCCGCCTTCCGGCCGCTGATCGGCATGCAGGGCGGCCGCCATGCGCGGCAGGCCGCGCCGCGCATCTGGAGCCATACCGAACAATGCGCGCTGGCCGCCAGCCTGCTCGCGCCGGGCCTGAACGCCGATCCCTTCGAAGCCTACCTTGCGGGCCTGATGGACGATCTCGGCGTGATCGTCGCGCTGCGCCTGTTCGACGGCGTGCTGGAGGCCGACGCCCTGCCCCAGGATCCGGCTTTCGTCGCCGCCCTGCTGGCGCGCACGCGCACGCTGTCGGCGCGCATTGCCCTGCAGTGGGAGTTGCCGCCGCCGATCGCCGCGGCGATCCTGGGCGCGCAGGGCGACGGGCCCTCGGCCGCCCAGCCGCTGGCGCGTGCGCTGGGCGCCGCGGAACGGGTCGCGGTGCTGCGCCTGTTGCTGGACGCGGGCATGCTGGCGCACGACGATCCGGCGCTGGCAGGCCTGGGCGCCGAGGCCGCGCGCGCGTTCGAACGGCTTGCGCCGGCTGAGCGCATGAGCTGACATATAATTCTCCCCATGCC
Organism: Massilia sp. WG5; assembly: GCF_001412595.2. Lineage (NCBI taxonomy): Bacteria > Pseudomonadati > Pseudomonadota > Betaproteobacteria > Burkholderiales > Oxalobacteraceae > Massilia > Massilia sp. WG5. The sequence goes on along the minus strand of NZ_CP012640.2, from coordinate 127,975 downwards.
TTTCGACCTGAAAAAACACCTCCCCAAACCCGGACAACGTTTTGCCCTGCCGCAGCTCCACGGCTCCTCCGACGCCTACGCGCTGGCGCGCGCCGCGCTCGAGCTGAAGGCGAACAAACAGATGCTGACCGTGATCGTGGCGAACGCCAGCGACGGCCAGCGCCTGCTCGACGAGATTCCCTGGTTTGCGGACGGCAAACTGGCCTGCCACCTGCTGCCCGACTGGGAAACCCTGCCCTACGACGCGTTCTCGCCGCACCAGGACCTGGTATCGGAACGCCTGGCGACCCTGCACGAGATCCGCAACGGCCAGTGCGACGTGCTGGTTGTGCCGGCCACCACCGCGCTGGTGCGCCTGGCTCCGCCTTCCTTCCTGGCGGCCTATACCTTCTTCTTCCGCCAGGGCGAAAACCTCGACGAGGCGAAGCTGAAGGCCCAGCTGACCCTGGCCGGCTACAGCCACGTGACCCAGGTCATGTCGCCCGGCGAGTACTCGGTGCGCGGCGGCCTGATCGACCTGTTCCCGATGGGCTCCGCGCTGCCCTACCGCCTCGACCTGTTCGGCGACGAGATCGAGACCATCCGCACCTTCGACGCCGACACCCAGCGCTCGCTGTACCCGGTCAAGGAAGTGCGCCTGCTGCCGGGCCGCGAATTCCCGATGGACGAGGCGGCCCGCACCGCCTTCCGCGGCCGCTGGCGCGAACGCTTCGAGGGCGATCCGAGCCGCTCGCCCGTCTACAAGGACATCGGCAGCGGCATCGCCTCGGCCGGCATCGAATACTACCTGCCGCTGTTCTTCGACGAGACCGCGACCCTGTTCGACTACCTGCCGCACGAATCGCCGCTGGCCCTGGTCGGCGACATCGAAGCCGCGATCCAGCGCTTCTGGGCCGACACCGAATCGCGCTACAAATTCCTGAAGGCCGACCGCGAGCGTCCGATCCTGGAGCCGAAGGAGATCTTCCTCGGCGCCGAGGATTTCTTCGTCTGCGCCAAGCCGCACGGTCGCTGGGTCATCGCCCGCGACGCGGGCACGGCGGCCTCCGAACTGTCGGCGCCGGTCCCCGACATCGCCGTCAACCGCCGCCTCGAGGACCCGCTGGCCAACCTGCGCTCTTACCTGATGCGGGTGACCCAGGGCGACGACCTGCGGGTGATGATCTGCGCGGAGTCGAACGGCCGCCGCGAGACCCTGCAGCAGTACTTCAACGAATACAAGCTGGACCTGGCCCCGATCGAGGGCTTCGAAGGCCTGCGCGCGAGCGGCGCCAGGATAACGCTGGGCGTCGCCCCGCTGCAGGCGGGCTTCGAGTTGCTGGAAGCCGCGAGCGGCCGCCTGGTCTTCATCACCGAGACCGAGCTGTATGCCGGCACCGGCCGCCGCGCCGGCAAGAAGAAGCAGGAAGCCAGCTCGCAGGTCGAGTCGATGGTGCGCGACCTGTCGGAGCTGAAGATCGGCGACCCGGTCGTGCACATCAATCACGGCATCGGCCGCTACATGGGCCTGATCAGCATGGACCTGGGCGAAGGCGATACCGAGTTCCTGCACCTGGAATACGCCAAGGAGACCAAGCTGTATGTGCCGGTGTCGCAGCTGCATGTGATCTCGCGCTACTCCGGGGCCTCGCCGGAAGACGCACCGCTGCACACGCTCGGCTCCGGCCAGTGGGACAAGGCCAAGAAAAAAGCCGCCGAACAGGTGCGCGACACCGCCGCCGAGCTGCTGAACCTGTACGCCCGCCGCGCCGCGCGCCAGGGCCACAGCTTCGAGTATTCGAGCCTCGACTACGAGAACTTCGCCCAGAGCTTCGGCTTCGACGAGACGCCGGACCAGGCCGAGGCGATCGCCAACGTCATCAAGGACATGACCTCGGGCCGCCCGATGGACCGCCTGGTGTGCGGCGACGTCGGTTTCGGCAAGACCGAGGTCGCGCTGCGCGCCGCCTTCATCGCCGTCATGGGCGGCAAGCAGGTGGCGATCCTGGCCCCGACCACCCTGCTGGCCGAGCAGCACGCGCAGACCTTCGCCAACCGCTTCGCCGACTGGCCGGTCAAGATCGCCGAGCTGTCCCGCTTCCGCACCGGCAAGGAGATCAACAACGCGATCAAGGGCATGGCCGACGGCACCGTCGACATCGTGATCGGCACCCATAAGCTGCTGTCGCCGGACGTGAAGTTCACGCGCCTGGGACTAGTGATTATCGACGAGGAGCACCGCTTCGGCGTGCGCCAGAAAGAGGCGCTGAAGGCCCTGCGCGCCGAGGTGGACGTGCTGACCCTGACGGCGACGCCGATCCCGCGTACCCTGGGCATGGCGCTGGAGGGCCTGCGCGACTTCTCCGTGATCGCCACCGCGCCGCAGAAGCGCCTGGCGATCAAGACCTTCGTGCGTTCCGAGGACGGTTCGATCATCCGCGAGGCGGTGCTGCGCGAACTGAAGCGCGGCGGCCAGGTCTACTTCCTGCACAACGAGGTCGAGACCATCGAGAACCGCCTGGCCATGCTGCGCGAACTGCTGCCGGAGGCGCGCATCGGCGTGGCCCACGGCCAGATGCACGAGCGCGAGCTGGAGTCGGTAATGCGCGATTTCGTGGCGCAGCGCTTCAACATCCTGCTGTGCACGACCATCATCGAGACCGGCATCGACGTGCCGACCGCGAACACCATCATCATGCACCGCGCCGATAAATTCGGCTTGGCCCAGCTGCACCAGCTGCGCGGCCGGGTCGGCCGTTCGCACCACCAGGCCTATGCCTACCTGCTGGTGAACGACGCCCTGAACATGACCAAGCAGGCGCAGCGCCGCCTCGACGCGATCCAGGCGATGGAAGAGCTGGGCAGCGGCTTCTACCTGGCCATGCACGACCTCGAGATCCGCGGCGCCGGCGAGGTGCTGGGCGAGAACCAGTCCGGCGAAATGCTGGAGATCGGGTTCCAGCTCTACTCCGACATGCTGAACGAGGCGGTGAAGGCGCTGAAGGCCGGCCGCGAGCCGGACCTGGCCGCGCCGCTGTCCTCGACCACCGAGATCAACCTGCACGTGCCGGCCCTGCTGCCGGCCGACTTCTGCGGCGACGTCCACGAACGCCTGTCGATCTACAAGCGCCTGGCGAACTGCGAGACCCAGGACCGCATCGACGACATGCAGGAAGAGCTGATCGACCGTTTCGGCAAGCTGCCGGACGCGGTGAAGGCCCTGATCGAGACCCACCGCCTGCGCATCACCGCGAAACAGGTCGGCATCGTCAAGATCGATGCACATGCGGAGAGCGCCAGCCTGCAGTTCATGGAGAAGCCGCCGATCGACCCGATCAGGATCATCACGCTGATCCAGAAGAACCGCCACATCAAGCTGGCCGGCCAGGACAAGCTGCGCATCACGGCCGCGATGCCGGACCTGCCGGCACGCGTGAACCAGGTCAAGCAAACCATCAAACAACTATTAGCGTAATCCCGCCATGTCCACGAAACTGATACTCCAGAGCCCGGCGGCCGGCCAGGCCGCGCTCGCGCACATCGCTGCGCTGGCGAACCCGCAATCGACCACCCCCATCCACGCGCACGCGCTGCGCTGCGACGGCTTCGCATTCACGCCGGCGCTGAGGGCGCAGGTGGACGCCGCCGCCCACGCGGCCGGCGTCGACGCCACCTTCATCGACGCCGACCGGACCCTGGCCGATTTCAGGCTGGTGGCGATGGACATGGACTCGACCCTGATCACCATCGAGTGCATCGACGAGATCGCCGACATGCAGGGCCTGAAGCCGCAGGTGTCGGCGATCACCGAAGCCGCGATGCGCGGCGAGCTGGATTTCTCGGAAAGCCTGAAGCGCCGCGTGGCCCTGCTGGAGGGCCTGCCGGTCGACGCCCTGGAGCGCGTCTACGAAGAGCGCCTGCGCATCTCGCCGGGCGGCGAGGCGATGCTGGAAACGGTGCAGGCGGCCGGCCTGAAGACCCTGCTGGTGTCGGGCGGCTTCACCTTCTTCACCGAGCGCCTCAAGACCCGCCTGAAGCTCGACCATGTGCACGCCAACGTGCTGGAAGCGGAAGGCGGCGTGCTGACCGGGCGCGTGGTCGGCGGCATCGTCGATGCCGAGGAAAAGATGCGCACCGTGCAGCGCGTGTGCGCCGGAATGGACATCGAGCCGCGCCAGGCCATCGTGATGGGCGACGGCGCCAACGACCTCAGGATGATGGGCATCGCCGGGCTGTCGCTGGCCTTCCGCGCCAAGCCGGTGGTGCGGGCGCAGGCCGATGTCGCGCTGAATTTCACCGGGCTGGATGGCTTGCTGGCCATCCTGCAGTAATCTAAATTTTTCGGAAAATTCCCATGATTCATCAAAACCGCCAATGGATCTACGCCAAGCGGCCGGACGGCCGCGTCGGCAACGAACATTACGTCCTGAATGAAAGCGAAATAAGCGACGAGCTGGCGATCAACGAGGTGCTGGTGCGTGCCCGCTATATCAGCGTGGACCCGTACATGCGCATCCAGCAGGCGGAGCGCAACACCTACGACCTTCCGCATCCGCTCGGCATCGTCCAGCGTGCCGGCGTGGTCGGCCAGGTCGTCGCTTCGAACGCCGCCGGCTTCGCGGAAGGCGACTGGGTGTCGACCTACAGCGGCTGGCAGCTGTACGCCAAGTGCCACCAAAGCGAACTGACCAGGCTGGATCCCGAGACGGCTCCGGTGACGTCGGCGCTGGGCGTGCTCGGGATGCCGGGCCGCACCGCCTGGTTCGGGCTGATGGAGGCCGGCAAGCCACGGCCGGGCGACACGCTGGTGGTCTCCGGCGCCGCCGGCGCGGTCGGCTCCCTGGTCGCGCAATTCGGCAAGCGAGCCGGCTGCCGCGTCGTCGGTATCGCCGGCGGTCCCGCGAAATGCGCATTTCTCACCGACACCCTGGGCCTCGACGCCGCGGTCGACTACCGCGCGCATACGACGGCGGAGAGCTTGCGCGCCGCGATCGAGGCGCTTACCGGCGGCGTCGACATCTATTTCGACAATGTCGGCGGCATGGTGACCGACGCCGTCATCCCGCTGATCAAGCTCCGCGCCCGCATCGTCATTTGCGGCGCCATCGCGCAATACGACGGCGGCCTCGACACGCCGGACCTGGCGCCGCGCTTCCTGCAGCACATGCTCTTCAAGCGCGCGACCATCCAGGGCATCCTGGCGCGCGACTTCACCGCGCGGATGGGCGAAATGCTCGAGGTGGTCTCGCCCTGGGTCAAGCGCGGCGAGATCGTCTCGCAGGAGACCATCGTCGACGGTTTCGAGCAGTTGCCGGCGGCACTGGCCAGCCTGTTCGATGGGCGAAACCTGGGCAAGCTGCTGGTGCGCGTATGAGGCCGGGTAACACCTCCGCTCGAACCGCAAGGTTGTGGAACAGCTCGCTTTAATCGCACGATCCTAGAGCTGCCGCAAACCACCCTCTACGCCCAGCGTCGCTCATTCATCCGGCCCGCATAGAATCGATGCACGGACCACCGCTCATCGATTCTCAGGAGCCGACCATGAATGCGACTCGACTTCCCCGCAAGGGGCTTGCCCGTCCGGATGCCCCCGCCAGCCTGCCGCGGCGGGACTTCCTCCTCGGCGGTCCGGCGCTCGCCGCCGCGCTCGCCCTGCCCTCGGCGGGGTCGCTCGCGCAGGCCGCCGAGCGCTGGGTCGCCACCTGGGGCGCGGCCCCGGCCGGCCCGCCGCTGTCCGGCTCGGCGATGAGCCTGTCGAGCCAGACGCTGCGCCTGATCGTGCACGCCAGCGTCGGCGGCAGCCGGGCGCGCATCCGCATTTCGAACGAGATGGGCAGCGCGCCATTGAGCATCGGCGCGGCCCGCATCGCCCTGCGCGCCGGCGCCTCCGGCACCGTGGCCGGCACCGACCGCCAGCTGCTGTTCGGCGGGCGCGCCGCGGTGACGATTGCGGCGGGCGCCGCCGTGCTGTCGGATCCGGCCAGCTTCAACCTGCCGCCCTTCGCCGACCTCGCCGTCAGCCTCTACCTGCCGGGCGCCGCGCGCGTGACCACGCTGCACAGCCTGGCGCGCCAGACCAGCTATGTCTCGACCGCGGGCGACCGCAGCGCCAACGGCGTTTTTCCGGTCCAGCGCACCATCCCGAGCTGGCCCTTCCTCACCGGGGTCGAGGTCAGCGGCGCCTATTCCGGCCTGTCGGCGTCCGCCGCCGTGGTCGCGCTCGGCGACTCGCTCACCGACGGCCAGGCCAGTACCGAGAACGCCAACCGGCGCTGGCCGGACGCATTGGCGCGCCGCCTGCAGCTGGAGCTCGGCACGGCCGGGAACATCGGCGTGGCCAACCGCGGCATCGCCGGCAACTGCCTGCTGACGGAATTCGCGACCACCCCGCTGTCCGGCCGGCGCGCCCTCGAGCGCTTCGACCGCGACGTGCTGGCGACCGCCGGCGCGCGCTGGCTGTTCGTACTCATCGGGATCAATGACATCCTGTTCAGCGCCGCCGCGCGTCCGATCCCGGTCGAGAACCTGGTCGCCGGCCACCAGCAGCTGGTGGCGCGCGCGCATGCCGCGGGCCTGCTGGCGATCGGCGCGACCCTCACGCCCTTCGAGGGCCTGTCCTACTACAACACGGCGCGCGAATCGGTGCGCAAGCGTTTCAACGACTGGATGCGCGGCAGCGGCGTCTACGATGCGGTGGTCGATACCGACCTCGCCCTGCGCGACCCGGCCCGCCCGACGCGCCTGCGGCCGGCCTACGACAGCGGTGACCACCTGCATCCGAACGACGCCGGCTACGCGGCGATCGCGCAGGCGGTACCGCTGAGCCTGTTTACCGCAGGCTAGCGCTCAGGCGAGGAGTTCCAGCAGGCGATGCACGTCGACCGGCTTGACCAGGTGGTGGTCGAAGCCGGCCGCCAGCGCCTGCTCGCGGTCCTGCGGGCGGCCGTAGCCCGTCACGGCGATCAGCAGCGCATCCCGGGTCGCCGGCTGGGCCCGAAGGCGCCGCGCCAGCTCGTTGCCGTCCATGTCGGGCAGGCCGATGTCGAGGATGCAGACCTCGGGCCTGCGCGCCGCGGCGAGTTCCAGCGCGCGGTGCGGGTCGTGCTCGACGAGCACCTGGCAGCCGAGGTTTTCCAGCACCATCGCCAGCAGCTGGGCGGCGTCGACGTTGTCGTCCACCACCAGCACCAGGCGCTTGCGCTCGGGCGCCGGCAGCGCCTCGCGCACGGCCAGCGCGGTCCGCCCGGCGGGCGATCCGCTGCGCCGCTCCGGCATGCGCGGCAGGCGGACCGTGAAGCGGCTGCCCTTGCCCGGTCCGTCGCTGTGGGCGTGCACCGTGCCGCCGTGCAGCTCGGCCAGGCTCTTCACGAGGGCCAGGCCGATGCCCAGCCCGCCCTGCGAACGGTCCGGCGTGCGCTCGGCCTGGGTGAACAAATCGAAGGCGGCGCGCTGCACCTCGGCCGTCATGCCGATCCCGTTGTCGCTCACGCACAGGACCACGCGTCCGGAAGCCGGCACCGACTCCGCTTCCGTCTCCAGCACGATGCGGCCGCCCTCGGGGGTGTACTTGGCGGCGTTGCCGAGCAGGTTGGCCAGCACCTGCACCAGGCGCTTGCGGTCGCCCTCGACCAGCGCGTGCTCGGGCGCCAGGTGGACTTCGAGCCGGTGGCGGCGCGCCTCGATCAACGGCCGCACCTGCTCCACCGCGTCGGCCACGGCCGCCTTCACGTCCACCGGTTCCTTCTCCAGCGTCACCAGCCCGCGCGTCACGCGCGAGACGTCCAGCAGGTCGTCGATCAGGCTGGTCATGTGGCCGACCTGGCGCGTGATGATGGCGCTGGTGCGGCGCATCCGGGCCGGCTCCAGGCCGCCCATCACCAGCAGGTCGGCGGCGGCGCCGATCGGCGCCAGCGGATTGCGCAGCTCGTGCGCCAGCATTGCCAGGAATTCGTCCTTGCGGTGGGCCTCGAGGCGCAGCTGCTCTTCGGCGTTCTTGCGCTCGCTGATATCGAACACGATGCCGGCCATGCGCTGCGGCTCGCCGTTCTCGACGTAGACCGTACCCTGCACGGCCAGCCAGTGCACGCTGCCGTCCGGCCAGATCACGCGGGTCTCGGTGCGCCAGATCCGGTCCGCTCCCATGGCCTCGCGGAACTCGCGCTCGACGCGCGCGCGGTCGTCCGGATGAAGGTGCGCGAAGAAGGCCGCCGGACTCCAGGCCGGCACCGGTTCGCGGTAGCCGAAGCACTCGTCGTGGCGCAGCGAGCAGCGCGACTCGCCGGTGCGCAGGTCCAGGTCCCAGTCGCCGAGGCGGGCGGCGTCGAGGGTGAAGCGCAGGTTCTCGGCGGTGCGGCGCAAGGCGTCCTGGGCGTTGCGCCGCAGGGTCACGTCGCGGAAAAAGGTCGCCAGCCCGCCGTGCAGGGCCGGGAACACCCTGACTTCCATCCAGCGCATCCCACCTTCGGGCAAGGGATAGGGGTATTCGACGCTGTCGGCGCTGCCGCCGGCCTTGACGGTGCGGCAGATCCTTTCCACGGCCGTGCCGGCGGCCTCCGGGAACACCTTCCAGTGATTCTGCCCGATCACCTCGTCCGCGGTATGCTGGACCAGCTGCAGCCCGGATGCGTTCATGCGCACGATGGTCCAGTCGCGATCGATCAGGGCGAAGCCTTCGTTCATGGTGTCGAAGATGTACTGCGACTGGTCGCGCTCGGCGCGCAGCTCGGCCTGGGCGCCCGCCGCCTCGACCGCGGCCCAGGTCCGTTCCGCCATATCCTGGGCCATCCGCAATTCGTCCAGCGGCCAGTCGCGCGGCGCCGAGTCGTGCAGGCTCAGCACCCCGCGCATCCTGCCGCCCTTGGTCAGCGGAATGCTCAGGTGGGCGCGCACGCCCACCGCTTCGTAGGCCGCGGCATGGCCGGCGGTGCGCGGGTCGCTGCGCGTATCGCAGACCAGCACGTTGCGGTTGTCGCGCAGCTCGTCGGCCATGCCGGGCCCGAAGTCGTCCAGCGTGGTCTCGATGCCGGCCACGCTGGCCATGCCGCGCCGGCACCAGTCGCGCCGGATCGTCACCGCCATCGAATCGGGATCGACTTCCGCGAACACCACCCGCGCCAGCCGCAGGTGCTGCCCGAGCAGCGCGCTGGCGGCCTCGATCACCTCGACGCTCGACGCCAGCGGCCGCAGGCGGTCGGCCAGCTCGAGCTGGAAGCCGAGCCTGCGCTCTGCGCGCCGCAGTTCCTCCACCTGTTCCTCGACCAGGGCGCGCGCCAGGTGCTGCTCGGTGACGTCGGAGCCTTCGACGAAGATGCCGGCGACCGCGCCCTTCTCGACGATCGGCTGGTAGATCAGGTTGATGAAGCGCCGTTCGGGCTCTTGCGCGCCGGGGCGCCGCAGCAGCACCGGCAGTCCGTAGCCGACGAACTCCAGGCCGCTGGCGTAGACCCGGTCCAGGCGTTCGAACACGCCTTGCGCGGCCAGCTCGGGCAGCGCATCCGGCAGCGGCTTGCCGAGGTAGTCGCGGCGCCCCAGCAGCGCGTGCAGGGCCTCGTTGGCGAACTCGCAGACGTGACGCGGGCCGCGCAGCACGGCCATGAAGCCGGGCGCCTTCTGGAACAGGGCTGTCAGGCGGTCGAGGTCGGCCTGCAGGTGCAGGTTGGCCTGGCCCACCTGGCGCGCCCGGTCGATCAGGCCGCTCTGCCCGGCCGCCAGCGCCGCCGACGGCGGGTCCGGCGATTCGGGCACGCCGTGGCCCATGCCTTCGATCTCGGTGACGTCGATCGGATGCTGCAGCACCAGCTCGACTTCGCCGTCGGCGCCGGGCACGGGGACGTGGGTGATGGTCCAGTAGCGCGTCTCGAAGCCGCCGCCGCGGGCCGCCGGGCGTGGAATGTCGTAGCGCAGCAGCGCCATGGTGTCCGGCCGGCCGCTGCACAGCACGCGTTCGAAGGAGGCCATCTGCTGGCGCTGGGTTTCGGGATCGGTGGGAAAGGCATCCCAGATCCAGCGCCCCACGATGTCGTCGAGCTCGCGCTGCGTCGACGCCAGGTAGGCCTGGTTGGCGGACACGATGTTCAGCTGGCGGTCGAGGACGAGGTAGGGATTCGGCGAGGCGTCGAACAGGCGCCGGTGGTCGTCGTCGGAGAGCGGCATGCGCTCATTCTACCGATTCCCTGTTGGGCTGCGATTTGTTGCCGTGCGGCCTCAAGGATTCACGGAAGGCGAGCGCTTCAGGCAGCGCAGCGCAAAGGTCGACCGGGTGTGGCGCACGCCGGGCAGCTTGTACAGCTTCTGGCGCAGGAAGCTCTCGTAACCCTCGGTGCCGGCCACCGCCACCTTGATCAGGTAATCGTACTCGCCCGACAGCAGGTAGGCTTCGATCACTTCCGGCAGCTCGGCCAGGGCGGCCGAGAAGGCCTGCAGGATCTCGTCGTCGTGGCGGTCGACCGTGACTTCGATGATCACGGTGTCCGGCACGCCCATGCGGCGCTGGTCGAACACCGCCGCGTAGCCGGTGATGAAACCGGCGTCTTCGAGCGCCTTGACGCGGTGCCAGCAGGGCGTCGGCGACAGGTTGACGGTGTCGGCCAGTTTCTGGTTGCTGATGCGGCCGTCGCGGCTCAGGGTGCGCAGGATGTGGCGGTCGATATCGTCGAGCTGGCCGTCCTTCATATGTGTTTCCTTGTCAATACGGGCAAAGTGAAAGATAGTTCTTTCGCATTTTAGCCGAACCACAAAAGAATCTTCCATATACCGGCATTTTGGCGGACGGAACAGAAGCACATTTTTTGTGCGCTGCAGTATGATTTCCGGGCGTTTTCTTCAGGAGTCTTGTTGTGTCGGAAGCAGTATCCCGCGGTGGACTTGGCGTCCAGGGCGCCGCCTTCAATGCCGAATTGCCCCTCATGCTGGTGACCCCCGCGCTGTTCGCCGCCAACCTTGTGGTCGCACGCTGGGCGCAGGGCGCGGCGATTCCCCCCGTATTCCTCGCCTTCGGCCGCTGGGCCCTGGCCTTCATGATCCTGATGCCCTCGGTGGGTCCGCGCATGTGGGCGCTGCGCGGCACACTGCTCGCCAGCTGGCCTCGCATCCTGCTGCTGGCCACGCTCGGCATGGGCATGGCTGTTGCACCGCAATACATCGGCGCGCGCCACACCGGCGCCGCCAACGTCGCCATCATCCTGGCCGCCTGCCCGGCCCTGGTCACCCTGGTCGAGCGCCTGGTATGGAAGGCGCCGCTGGGCCGCCGCCAGGCCGCGGGCCTGTCGGTCGCCATCGCCGGCGTGCTGGTGGTGCTGTCGAAGGGGAAGCTCGCCGCGCTCGGCCAGCTGGAATTCGGCCGCGGCGACCTGTGGGTGGTGCTGGCGGCGATCGGCTGGTCGCTGTACACGGTGTTCAACAAGCGCGTGCCGCTGCCGCCCCTGCCGGGCACGGTCAAGCTGGCCGCCCTGATCGGCGGCGGCGCGCTGGTGCTGGCGCCGTTCGCGGCGGTCGAAGCCCTCAGCGGCGACGTGCCGAACTTCGGCGACGGCCGCCTGTACCTGGCGCTCGCCTTCCTCGCCGTCGTTCCCAGCCTGGGCGCCTATTTCTGCTTCGACCGCCTGGTGGCGGTGGCCGGCCCGGCGCGCGCCAGCATGGCGGTGTACCTGATCCCGCTCTTCGCGACGCTGGCGGCCTGGCCCCTGCTGGGCGAGGCGCCGCACCTGTACCACGTGACCGGTTTCGGCATGATCCTGGTGGCCGTGGCGCTGTCCAGCCGGCGCCGCCTCGCCTGAGTTTCGGAAAGTGAACAGGTGTAACAGCCTGTAAATGCCGAGCCGGCCGCCGCCGGAATCGATATGATATGCAGGTGAGGAGAACCGCCATGAAAAAACTCGCCATTATTCTTGCAGTTGCCGCCCTGAGCGGCTGCGCGACCCAGTATCCGGGTCCCGCCAACTACGGCAGCCGTGCCTATGCACAGGCGCCGGACGCGAACGGCTGGCAGGTCGTTTCGGTCACGCCGGTCCCGAACGGCACCGCGGCCCAGGCTGCGGCCTCGGGTCAGGCCGGCCGTGTCACGACCTCGGATGTCGTGACCTACAGCCCGGCCCCGGCCCAGCCCGTGTATGCGCCGGCGCCGGTCTATGCACCGGCCCCGATCTACGCACCGGCGCCGGTCTACGATCCGTTCTGGTATCCGCCGGTGACGATCGGCCTCGGCTTCAGCTGGAACCACTGGAGCGGCGGCGGCTACCGGCACGGCGGCCACGGCTGGCGCGGGCATCGCTGATCCACTCGACAAGCAGCGCAAATGCACTAAAATGGGGAGGTCACGCTACGGCGTGGCCTCTTTTTTTGCCCTCATACACCCTCTTCCTTACGTTTTTCTTACGCATTTGCATGAATGACGCATGTTGCAATGCGTCACATGAATCGTTTGCTGTTGCCCAATTGCTATCCTAGAATGGCCCGACGATGGACCCGGCGTCGATCTCGGCGTCCCAGCGTGCTGGAAAAAATCAACTACGGAGACAGCAATGGATTTCAAACTGAAGGCATTGGTTGCAGGAGTAGCACTGGGTTTTTCGATGACCGCCATGGCGGCCGATCCGATCAAGATCGGCGTGTCCGGTCCGTTCACCGGCGGTTCGGCGCCGATGGGCGTGTCGATGCGCGACGGCGTGCGCCTCGCCGCGAGTGAGATCAACGCCAAGGGTGGCGTGCTGGGCCGCAAGATCGAACTGGTCGAGCGCGACGACGAAGCCAAGAACGAGCGCGGCGTGCAGGTGGCGCAGGAACTGATCAACAAGGAGCACGTGGTCGCCACGGTCGGCTACATCAACACCGGTGTGGCCCTGGCCTCGCAGCGCTTCTACCAGCAGGCGAAGATCCCGGTCATGAACAACGTCGCCACCGGTTCGATCGTCACCAAGCAGTTCGCCAGCCAGCCGGAAAACTACATCTTCCGCAATTCGGCCAACGACACCATCCAGTCGGCGATGATCGGCGACGAAGTCACCCGCCGCGGCTTCAAGAAACCGGCGATCCTGGCCGACTCGACCAACTACGGCCAGCTCGGCCGCGAAGACCTCGAGAAGGTGCTCGCCAAGAAGAACCTGAAGCCGGCGGTGGTCGAGAAGTACAACATCGGCGACGTCGACATGACCGCGCAGCTGCTGCGCGCCAAGCAGGCCGGCGCCGACGTGGTGCTCACCTACGGCATCGGTCCCGAACTGGCGCAGATCGCCAACGGCATGCAGAAGCTGGGCTGGAAGGTGCCGATCATCGGCAGCTGGACCCTGGCGATGGCCAACTTCGTCGACAACGCCGGCAAGAACGGCGACGGCGCACGCATGCCGCAGACCTTCATCCAGGATCCGGACACGCCGAAGCGCAAGGCCTTCATCGACGCCTACGTGAAAGCCTACAACCCGCCGGGCGGCCGCATGCCGTCGGCGGTGTCGGCCGCCCAGGGCTACGACTCGGTCTACCTGCTGGCCGCCGCGATCCAGCAGGCCGGCAGCACCGAAGGTCCGAAGATCGCCGCCGCCCTCGAGAACCTGAAGACCCCGGTCGAAGGCGTCGTCACGACCTACAACAAGCCCTACAGCAAGACCGACCACGAGGCCATCAACTTCGACAACACCAAGTTCGGCGAAGTCAAGGACGGTCGCGTGGTACACGCGAAGTAAAGTTCGATCGACCGTCGCCCCCGCGAAGGCGGGGGTCCAGGTTTTGCATGGGTTGTCGTCACGCCGACAAACTTGGGCTCCCGCCTGCGCGGGAGCGACGGCATGCGCACGTCAAACAGGGTAAACAATGGAAATCCTTCTGCAGCTGGTCTTTTCCGGCATCGCGCTCGGCATGATCTATGCCGTCATCGCCTTCGGGTATCAACTCACTTTCGCCACCTCCGGCACCCTGAACTTCGGCCAGGGCGAGGCCCTGATGCTGGGCGCGCTGGTCGGCCTCTCGCTGGTCGGGACCATCCACGGCGGCCCCTATCTCGGCTACTGGGCGATGATCCCCATCGTGGTCGTGTTCGGCGCGCTGCAGGGCATGTTCGTCGAGTGGATCGGGGTGCGCCCGGCGATCCGCATCAAGTCCGAATTCGGCTGGATCATGTCCACCATCGCACTGGCCATCATCTTCAAGAACGTGGCCGAGAACATCTGGGGCAAGGACGTGCTGCCCTTCCCCTCCCCGCTGTCGTCCGAACCCTTCACGGTGATGGGCGCGAACGTCCAGCCGATGCAGGTACTGGTGATCATCGGCGCGCTGGCCATCATGCTGGCGGTCGAGATCTTCAACCGCAAGTCGATCTACGGCAAGGCGGTGGTCGCCACCTCGAACGACCGCGACGCCGCCGGCCTCATGGGCATCAACACGCGCATGGTGATCACCTTCTCGTACGCGCTGTCGTCGGCCACCGCGGCCTTCGCCGGCGCCCTGATCGCGCCGCTCACGCTGACCTCCGCCACCATGGGCGCCTCGCTCGGCCTGAAGGCCTTCGCGGTGGCGATCATCGGCGGCCTGACCTCGGGCATGGGCGCGATCGTCGGCGGCATCATCCTCGGCATCGCCGAAACCGCCACCGGCTTCTACCTGTCGACCGGCTACAAGGAAGTCCCGGGCCTGGTGCTGCTGCTGCTGGTGCTGGCGGTGAAGCCGTCCGGCCTGTTCGGCAAGGCCGCGATCAAGAAGGTATAAGGCATGAATAAAAAGACTGCAAGCGCCGTCGCCCTCGGCATCATCCTGGTCGCGGCCTATCCGCTGCTGTTCACGAATCCCTACTACGTGCACCTGGCCGAGACCATCCTGATCTACGCCATCCTGCTGTACGGCCTGGACATCGTGGTCGGCTATACCGGCCAGGTCTCGCTGGGCCACGCCGGCCTGTTCGGGATCGGTTCCTACATCACCGGCGTGCTGGTGCTGAAGCTGGGCATGCCCTGGTACCTGACGCTGCCGGCCAGCGTGCTCGGCTCGGCCCTGTTCGGCGTGGTCCTGGCGCTGCCGGCGCTGCGCGTGACCGGCCCCTACCTGGCCATGGTGACGCTGGCCTTCGGCACCATCGTGCAGATCCTGATCAACGAGATGACCTTCCTCACCGACGGTCCGATGGGGATCATGCTGACCAAGCCGAAGCTGGCCGGCCTCGAGCTGAACGAGGTCCAGTACTACTACATGGTGGCGGCCCTGATGTTCCTGTCGCTGCTGCTGGTGCACCGCCTGCTGCGCTCCCACATCGGGCGCGCCTTCGAGGCCCTGCGCGACAGCCCGATCGCCTCCGACTGCATGGGCGTCTCGGTGTACCGCTACAAGGTGTACGCCTTCGTGATCAGCGCCGGCTTCGCCGGCCTGGCGGGCGGCCTGTACGCCTACTCGGAGCAGTACATCTCGCCCAACACCTACAACTTCGAGCTGACCATCCTGTTCCTGCTGGCGGTGATCATGGGCGGGCGCAAGAGCCGCCTCGGTTCGCTGATCGGCGCGGCGATCGTCGTGATGCTGCCCAGCCTCCTGTCGGACATCGACCTGTTCCGCAAGATCGCCGTCGCCGCCGCCGTGCTGGCGGTGCTGGGCGCCGGCTTCGCGCTGGCGCGCGGCCGCAGCACCCTGGCCAAGGTCGCGGTGCCGGTGGTCGGCACGCTGGCGATGGCGCTGGTCTCCTTCAAGCTGCAGAACATGGTCGACTGGCGCCTGAGCATCTTCGGCCTGATGACCCTGTTCGTCGTGTACTACCTGCAGGACGGCATCGTCGGCTTCTTCAAGAGCATGTTCGGGCGCGGACGCCTGCATGTGGCGGCGGCGCGGGCCGGCCAGGCCGACCCGTTCGCCGGCATGCGCGCGCAAGCCGACGCCGGCGGCGAACTGCTGCGCGTGGAACAGGTGCTGATGCAGTTCGGCGGCCTGAAGGCGCTGAACCTGGTCGACCTGAGCGTGGCGCGCGGTACGGTGCACGGCCTGATCGGACCGAACGGCTCGGGCAAGAGCACGATGATGAACGTCCTGACCGGCATCTACAAGCCGACCGCCGGCGGCGTCGTGTTCGCCGGCCACGCCATCGCCGGCCGCACGCCTTCGCAGATCGCGCTGGGGGGCATCGCCCGCACCTTCCAGAACGTGCAGCTGTTCGGCGAGATGACCGCCACCGAGAACGTGCTGGTCGGCCTGCACCACAGCTTCCGCTCGACCGTGTTCGACGCCATGCTGCACACCCCGCGCTACAAGCGCGAGGAAGCGGCGGCGCGCGAGCGTGCGGCGGCGATCCTGGAATTCATCGGCCTGGCCGACCTGGCGATGGAAGAAGCGCGCAACCTCCCCTACGGCAAGCAGCGCCTCCTCGAGATCGGCCGCGCGCTGGCGCTCGACCCGCGCCTGCTGTTGCTGGACGAGCCGGCCGCCGGCCTGACCGCGCCCGACATCCGCGAGCTGATGGCGATCATCCGCAAGATCCGCGACCACGGCATCACCATCGTGCTGATCGAGCACCACATGGACGTCGTGATGTCGATCTGCGACACCGTCACGGTGCTGGACTTCGGCCAGAAGATCTCCGAGGGCAACCCGGCCAGCGTGCAGTCGGATCCGAAGGTGATCGACGCCTACCTGGGCGGCGCCAGCGACGCGACGCCGCAAGCGGCTCATTGAAAGGTGGAGGAAGCATGCTAACGATCCAGAACCTGCACGCCGCCTACGGCAAGGTCGAGGTCCTGCACGGGATCTCGCTGGAAGTCCCGAAGGGCAAACTGGTCACCCTCATCGGCAGCAACGGCGCCGGCAAGACCACCACCATGCGCGCCATCTCGGGCATGATCAAGCCGAAGAGCGGCAGCGTCCAGCTCGACGGCCGCGACATCACGGGTCTCGACTCGCACCGCATCGCGCGCGCGGGGCTGGCCCACTCGCCCGAGGGACGACGCGTATTCGCCACCATGAGCGTGACCGACAACCTGCTGCTGGGCGCCTTCCCGCGCTTCACGCGGGCGCGCCCAAAAGGAGATATCCAGCACGATCTCGAACGCGCGCTGGAACTGTTCCCGCGCCTGAAGGAACGCCGCACCCAGCTGGCCGGCACCCTGTCCGGCGGCGAGCAACAGATGCTGGCGATGGCGCGCGCGGTGATGCTGAACCCGGAAGTGGTGCTGCTCGACGAACCGTCGATGGGCCTGGCGCCGATCCTGGTCGACGAAGTCTTCCGCATCATCGCGCGCCTGAAGACCGAGGGCGTCACGATGCTGCTGGTCGAGCAGTTCGCCCAGGCGGCCCTGAACGTGGCCGACTATGGCTATGTGCTCGAGAATGGCAGCATCGCGGTGCACGGTCCGGCGGCCAGCCTGAAGACCGATCCCAAGGTGGTGGCCGCCTATCTGGGCGGAGGCCACTCGCACTGAGCTGGCCCCGCGCCTCGCTTCAGTTGGCGAGCTTGCGGTAGTTCGCGTAGTCGTGGATCGCGAAGCCGCCGAAGCCGGCGTTGCCCTGAAAGTAGGAACGGACCATGGACAGCTCGGTTTCCATGCGAGCGCGGCCTTCTTCGCAGAAGGTGATCTTTTCCAGCTCCTGGTTGCAGGTGGTTTCCACGCCCAGCGTGCTGTGCTTGCCGCGCGACAGGGCGTAGGAGATCGGGTGCATGCCGTGCGATTCGATGCTGTCCACGCCGAGGCCGTAGTCGCGGTAGTCCATCAGGGTCGTGCTGTCGGTGGCGTCGACCATCCACTGCGACATGGTCTTGGTGACGCCGCTGCGCGTCAGCGAGACGTATTCGTAGCCCATCGCGATGTCGGCGTTGACGGTCAGGCCGGGCGCCTTGGCCGCCATCAGCTTGCCGTACAGGTCGACCAGCTGGTTACCCAGGGTCACCGGATCGGTGTTCCAGGCCGGCAGGCCATGCGGCTCGATATCGAAGTGCATGCCGACCGGGCGTGCGCCCTTCAGGCTTGCGACGAAGGTATTGGTGCGCTTGACCAGGTTGACCACGTAAGCGTGGTTGACCGGGAGCACCCAGTTGGCCGCGCCGAACAGCAGCTCGACCTTGATGCCGCGCGCCGCGGCGCGGTCCAGGAAGGCGGCCAGCAGCGCCGGCTTGCCGAGCAGGGTCTCGCTTTGCAGGTAGATGCGGTTCACCTTGCGTGCGACGGCGAAGTCGAGCATGGTGTTCTGCTTGGTCACGGTGGCGACGTCAGTGTCGTACCAGGACCACATGGCGCGGGTATTGGTTGCCGCAAGGACGTCCGTGGTGGTAGCGGCGTTGGCCGAACCGAAGGCAGTGAAACCGATCAGGCCGGCGACTGCCAGCGAGGAGAAAATCTTGGTAATCCGCATGTCATGACCACTAGTTGTGCTAAGGAAAGCCAGCATAACCGAATGACGCGCGGAAACAAATGTGAAATCAGGAAATAGTTCCTTCAGACATACGGAACGTTGAAGAAAACATTGCAAAGAAAACCAATTGTTCCCTCAGACATACCGAACTTGGCAAGAAAACGGCCGCCCCGGCGTACTTCGCCGGGGCGGCCGTTTCTTTCAGGACATTCGTCGGAATTCTTCAGGACATCACGACATTCGCATGCGTCCTGCTGTACACCCCTCGCGTATCGACAATCAGCCGGGCATTGTCGAGGATGAGCTGGTAGTCGAAGTCCGCATGGTTGGTCGCCAGCACCAGCACGTCGAAGGACGCGATCGATTCCGCGGTCAGCGCGACGCTCTCGAGCGCTTGCGCGTGCTTGCCGCGGCCCGTGTAGGACGGGATATGCGGATCCGAATACGCCACCGTCGCGCCGCGGTCGCTGAGCATGTTCATGATCTTTATCGATGGCGATTCGCGCAGGTCGTCCACGTCTTTCTTGTAAGACAGGCCGAGGATCAGGATGCGCGCATCCTTGATCGGCCTGCCTTCCCGGTTCAGGGCCGTCGCCACCTTGTCGATCACCCAGCGCGGCATGTGGTCGTTGATCTCGCCGGCCAGTTCGATGAAGCGGGTCGCGACGCCGTACTGCCGCGCCTTCCAAGTCAGGTAGAAGGGGTCGATCGGAATGCAGTGTCCGCCCAGCCCCGGACCGGGGTAGTGCACGGTGAAGCCGAAGGGCTTGGTGGCGGCGGCGCGGATGACCTCGTGGATGTCGATGTCCATGCTGTCCGCGATCATCTTCATCTCGTTGATCAGGCCGATGTTCACCGAACGGTAGATGTTCTCCAGCAGCTTGGTGAGTTCCGCCGAGCGGGTCGAGCTGACCGGCACCACGTTGTCCACCGCGGCGCCGTACAGCGCCATCCCGGCGCGCTGGCAGGCCGGCGTGTCGCCGCCGCACACCTTCGGGATGTCGCGGGTGCTGAAGTGCGCATTGCCCGGATCCTCGCGTTCGGGCGAAAACACCAGGAAGAAATCCTGGCCGATCGACAGCCCCCTGCCCTCCACGCGCGGCTTCAGTTCTTCCGCCGTCGTGCCCGGGTAGGTGGTGCTTTCCAGCGACAGGATCTGGCCCTCGCGCAGGTGCGGCACCAGCGCTTCCACGGTCTCGATCACGTAGCTGAGGTCCGGTTCGCGCGACGCGTTCAGCGGCGTCGGCACGCAGATGATCAGGCAGTCCGCTTCCGCCGCCCGCGCCATGTCGGTGGTCGCTTCGAGCCCGCGCGCGCGCGCGCTGGCGATTGCCGCCGCACTGATGTGCTCGATGTAGCTGTTGCCCATGTTCAGGGCTTGGATCTTGTCCGGATCCTTGTCGAAGCCGATGACCCTGAAGCCTGCTTCGGTATAGCGCAGCGCCAGGGGCGTTCCCACATAACCGAGGCCGACGATGCCGATGACGGCCTCGCGGGTTTCGATCCGGTCGACGAGCCGCTCGCACAAGCTGATGCGCTCACCGCTGGGAAGTGCTTCCTGTTCTCTCATGATGGCTCCTTGGCTTTGGTGTAGGTACCAGTCTCGTTCCACAGCCGGCGCAAGCCGGTCTCGATGCTGGTGAAAGTGGAAATGCCCAGTTCCGTGCGGAGACGCGTGTTGTCGCCGCACGAATGGCGGATGTCGCCCGCGCGTTCGCCCAGTGCGCGGACGGTCACCGGCCGCCCACTGACCTCACCGAGGATACGGGTCAGGTCCAGCAGGCTGGTGCGGATACCGGTGCAGACGTTGCAGACGCCCTCGAAGGACGCGTCGAGGGCCCTGGCATTGGCCCGCGCGACATCGCGTACGTTGATGAAATCGCGGGTCTGCCGGCCGTCGCCGTAGATGCCGAGCGGCTCGCCGCTGCGCAGCGAGCGCATGAACAGGCTGATCACGCCCGAATACGGCGAGGAGGCGTCCTGGCGCGGACCGAACACGTTGAAGTAGCGCAGGCCGGCGCAGGAGACGCCGTACAGCTGCCCGTACAGGCCCGCATACAGGTCGTCGATCTTCTTTTCCAGCCCGTACGGCGACATCGGGTTCGCCGGCGTGGCTTCGAAGGCCATCCCACCTTCGACCGGTCCGTAGACCGCCGAACTGGAGGCGTACACGAAGCGCCGTACCCCGCGCCGGCGCGCGCTGTCCAGCACCTGCAGGAAGCCGCCGACATTGGTCGCGCCCGAGCCGACCGGGTCCTCGACCGAGGCCGCGACCGAGACCTGGGCCGCGAGGTGCAGAACGTGCGAGATCCCCTCCAGCGCGGCGTCGACCGCCAGCGCGTCGCGCACGTCGCCGCGCACGAACGCC
Organism: Massilia sp. WG5; assembly: GCF_001412595.2. Lineage (NCBI taxonomy): Bacteria > Pseudomonadati > Pseudomonadota > Betaproteobacteria > Burkholderiales > Oxalobacteraceae > Massilia > Massilia sp. WG5. The sequence goes on along the minus strand of NZ_CP012640.2, from coordinate 107,322 downwards.
AGGTTGGGCGCGTCGGGCGGCAGATTCTCCAGCTTGCCGCTGGACAAGTTGTCGAGGACGCGGACCCGGGCGCCGACTTCCAGCAGCCTCTCGGCCGTATGCGAGCCGATGAAGCCCGCCCCTCCGGTAATCAGGACATGCATGCCATTCTCCTTTAGGTCCTTCAGGCAGCGCGTACGTTGCGCTCGAATTTGTCCCAGCCGCGGTCGCCCTTCAGGAACTGCCAGGTGCCGCGCACGCCGGCGATCATGATCAGCGGCCGGAAATAGAACAGGTCGAGCGGACCTATCAGCAGCAGCCGGGCCAGGTGCGCGAAGCGGTAATCGCGGTAGCTCTGGTCGTGCAGGGCTACGCTGCCGGCGGCGGCGAGCGCGCCGCAGAAGGCCACCGCCCCCAGCATGCACAGGTAGGCCGGCCATTCGATGATGCCGAGCCAGGCCGCCAGCACCAGGGACAGCAGCGACAGCAGCTGCACCGTGGGCGCGATCGCTTCGTACAGGAGGAAGTAGGGAAAGGCCAGCATGCCGACCGTGCCGTAGCGGGGCCGCAGCAGCATGCGGCGGTAATGCCAGACCACTTCCAGCACCACCTTCTGCCAGCGCGCCCGTTGGCGGATCAGGCTGTCCGCCCGCTCCGGACCTTCGGTGCAGGCCACGATGCCGGGCAAGGACACCAGGCGGTAGGGCTGGCCGCGGCGCCGGCACCACTCGTGCATGCGGAAGGTGAGTTCGATGTCCTCGCAGCTGAAGCTGTTCGAAAAGCCGCCGACCGCCATGAATTCGGCGCGCCGCCAGATCGCGAAGCCGCCCGGGTTGCACATCATGCAGTTGAGGCGGGTCCAGGCCAGGCGCGCGCCGATGAAGGAACGCATCAGATCCAGGTGCTGGAAGTTGCTCAGCAGGTGGATGTCGACGGTGCGCTTGCCGCTGGCGTCGTGCGACGGCGCTTCGGGCACCCGGCTGTTGCCGAAGAAGCTGGTGATGCCGACGATGTGTTCCGGGTCCTGGTTCACCGGCGCCATCGTCTGCAGCAGCGCGTCCGGATAATAGACGGTGTCGCCGTCCACCGACACCAGGTAGGGATAGCGCGTCAGGTTGGCGCCGCAGTTCATGGCGTCGGCCTTGTTGCCGCCGTTCTCCTTGGACACCACGATCAGGCGCGTGTCGACCGTGCTGAGATAGACCCGCTGCAGCGCCTTGTGCGGCAGGACGTGCGGGAAGCGCGTGGTGTCCGGCTTCAGCGAGTAGGCCTGCATCAGCAGTTCCAGCGTGCTGTCGGTCGAGCCGTCGTCGACCACGATGACCTCGAACTCCGAATAGGTCTGCCCCAGCAGCGAACGGACCGAGGCCAGGATCATCGCCTCCTCGTTGTAGGCCGAGACCACCACGCTGACCGGCAGCGAGAACGGCGACTTCGCCATCAGGCCGAGGTCCGCGGTGCGCCGCTGCAGTGCGCCAGCGCGGTGCCGCGCCGACGACAGCGCCAGCATGCCGGCCACCAGCAGGAAGAACACCGCGGTATAGCCCACGCCGAGCGCCAGCGCGCCGTGGGCGAATTCCGAGATCTGCGAGTCGATCGTTTCCATGTCAGCTCCTGCCGCCGCCGGCCACTTCGGGCACGGCGCGGCCGTCGCCGGCGCCGTCCTGCCCCCATTCCACGCCCGCGCCGAGCTGCGGGGCCTTGCCCGATGGGCCATCCAGCGCGCGCAGCATGGCGTCGCGCACCGCCAGCCGCACCCACCAGTCGTCGTCGGACTGCAAGGGCGCCAGCAGGTAATCCAGCCGGATCGGACGCGTCAGCGAAATATTGTGCAGGGCGCGCACCGCGTGCGCCCTCACATAGCCCTGCCGGTCGCGCAACAGCTCCGACGCGACGATCAGGGCGTGCGGCCCGCCGAGATCCCCCATCGCCTGCGCCACCGCCTTGCGTACGGCCGGGTTGGCGTCGCCGCCAAAGGCGCCGAGCCGCTGGTCCATCCCGGGCAGCCGGTGGCGGCCCAGCACCGCGATCGCATGCACCCGCAGCACGGCGCGCTCGTCGTCGAGCAGGGGCGTCAGCAAGCCAACCACGGCTTCGCTCTCGAAGCGGTCCAGCTGCATGACGATGCAGTGGGCGGCGCCGCGGCCCTCGCGCAGGGCCTCGACCAGCATCGCCGCCGCGCGCTGGTCGGCCAGGGCGCCCAGCATGCCGACGGCGGCCAGCTGCACGGCCGGGTCGCCCTGCGCGAGCGCGGCCCCCAGGATCCCGTGCAGGCCGCCATAGCCGGTGCGGCGCAGCACTTCCCATGCCGCGATCCGGCGCCATCGGCGGCGCCCGCCGCCGCCCGCGCCGGCGTCGCGCAGCAGTTTCGGCAAGCCGTCCGCCGCCAGCAGGCCTTGCGCAATATGGTCGCGCAGCGCGGCCGGCATGTCGGGATCGAGCAGCAGCCGGTGCAGCGCGCCGCGGCTGGCGCCGCGCGGCAGGCGCGCGGATGGCTCGCCGGGCAAGCCAGCGGCGCCCGCAGAGCGGACCAGTCGGGCCAGCAGGCGCTCGTAGCGCAGCCGGTCGAACAGGACCCAGCCGGCGAGCAGGAGCCAGGCCGACAGCGCCAGCAGCAGCGCCAGCAGGCAGATCGTGAAGATGGTCAAAATGATTTCCTGAGCGAGATGCCGATCCGCCGTTCGCGGAAATCCGGCTGTTCGTGGCCGAGCCCGACCCCGATCCGCAGACTGGTCGTGGCGTCGATCCGGTATCTGGCATTCACATCGGCGCTCCAGCCGCGGTTGCCGTCCACCCCGGGAATATTCAGGATGTCGTAGAGTCCGCGCCCGGCGCTGACCGAGGCTCCATAGGTCCAGCGTCCGCCGTGGTCGATCGCGGCCCGCAGGGTCGCCACCTGTACGCGCCGGTGCAGCGGCTCCGAGTGGCCGTTCGTCAGCCGGATCTCGAATTCGCTGTCGCCCACGTAGCTCGTCAGGCCCAGCGTTCCCAGGCGCAGGTGCGATGCCGCGAAGGACTTGTAGATGAATCCGCCCTCGAGCACGTTGTTGCCGAAGCGCCAGCCCAGCCGCGGCTGCAGCGAATAGCGCGCCAGGAAGTCGGCGCCCGGCGAGACCGTGGCCTGGCCCGACCAGACCCAGCTGCCGGCGCGTCCGTACAGGCCGGCGCCCAGTTCGGTCTCGGTGCTGCGGTCGCGGCGCTGGCTTTCGACGGCGGTCCACCAGCCGCCGTCCCCGCGCGGCGCGTTCAGCTGCGCCCTTGCGGTCCACCAGTCGGGATCGTGCGCCGGCCAGTGCAGGCGGGAATAATCGGCGCCGATGTCGACCGAATACGGCGCCTTCTCCTGCGCGGCCGCATCCGCGAGCGCACACAGGCATGCCGCCCAGGCCAGCAGGCGGCGCGCGCGAACATGGTCAGGCATGGGACAGGTGGTGCTCGGCCATCTGGTCGATGATCTGCCTGAGCGGCACCAGCGGCTTCTCGCCGACCAGGTCGTGCAGGCGGTGGAGATCGGGGATGCGCCGGCGCATGTCCTCGAAATTGTCGTCGTAGGCGGCGTCGTAGGGCACGAACACGATTTCCGAATCGCTGTGCGTCCGCTCCTTGACCAGCAGGGCCAGGTCGAGGATCGAGATCTCCTCGCGCGAACCGATGTTGAACACCTTGCCGTAGCTCTGCGGATTGACGATCAGGCGCTTGATGGCCCAGACCACGTCGTTCACGTGGCAGAAGCAGCGCTGCTGCCGGCCGTCGCCGTAGACCGTCACCGGCTCGCCGGCGACCGCCTGGGAAATGAACTGCGGCAGCACCATGCCGTAGCGCGCCGACTGGCGTGGCCCGACGGTATTGAAGTGCCGGCCGACCACGACTTTCAGATTGCATTCGCGGTGATAGGCAAGCGCCAGGAATTCGTCGATCGCCTTGGCGCAGGCGTAGGACCAGCGGCCCCTGCAGGTACCGCCAAGCACGACATCCCCTTCTTCGCTGAATGGCAGCGCGGTCGACTTGCCGTAGATTTCGGAAGTCGATGCGATGAATACGGTTTTATCTTTTTTGGCTGCCAGTTCCAGCACGATATCGGTGCCCTGGACAATGCTCTGGATCGTCCGGATCGGACTCTCCAATACCCTTCGCACACCGACCACTGCGGCCATATGGAATACGTAATCACAGCGATCCATTAACTCGGACATCAAATCGGCATTCATGATCGTATCGATTACCAATTCGTAGTTCGGATCATGGCGATAATGCTCAATATTATCGGCGGAGCCGGTCGACAAATCGTCCAGGACAATCACTTTATGCCCGTCGGCCAGCAACGATTCGGCCAGATGGGAGCCGATGAAGCCGGCACCGCCCGTGATCAGATATGTACTCATGTTTGGCTCTTTCATAGGTAAATGCGCATCGCCAAGCGAACAGAATCCCTCACCGTCCATGTACCTGGACGAATGCCATGTCGTTTTCTGGAATAAAAAAAGAATTAACAGTGCTGCGTGAAGAAGAAATATTCGTCATGCCGCAATCGGCACGGATTGGCCATTCCCAGGAGCGCGCCATATTGCCGTCTGCGCGGCTTTGGCGTCTGTATTACAAGGGAATGGATACCATCCGTGTTATACGGCTACATCCCTGTTGTTTGGTAGTTGGTGGATACGATTCTACACAAGCGATCTCGAATATCAACCCATATTTACACGGCGTCGACGACTGTTTGTCTCGCCTTTTATTCACTCGGCAGGAAATGCAAAATCTTTCTCCTTTTTAAAAAGCCGGATAATAAGGATGCTTCCCGAGGGAGATTTAAATGAATTAACTCGAGGAAAGCTAAGCGAGCACGGCGATACCGTATCTTTATGAAAAGCACATTTAACAATAATGTGGATTTGCAACTGCAAAAAAAGCTACTGAACGTTCACCGGAGCATACGGAACAAAGGGCCCGGGTCTGGGAGATGGAAGGAGATGAAGGGAGGTGAAGGGAGGTGGAGCGAAGTGGGACGCGGGAGCAGGCTGGCGATGCCCGGTGCAGGACGCGAGCGAGCAGGACGCGAGCGAGCAGGACCCGGCGTCGCCAGGCCCTGCAGGTCAGCGGGCGCCGAGTGCGGCCCCCAGCCTCAGCGCCTGCGCCATGTTGCGGGCGGCCGAACGCAGGTTCTCGTGCGCCTGCGCCAGCGCTTCGGCGACCGTGCACGGCCGGCATACCGCGGCGAACACCGCGTCGATGCCGTGCGCGTACACCGCCCCGGCATCGACCGCCAGGCCGCCGCCGATGGCGATGACCGGCTTGCCGTGGCGCTTGGCGACGCGGGCGACCCCGACCGGGGTCTTGCCGTTGACGCTCTGGCCGTCGATCCGCCCTTCTCCCGTGATCACGAGGTCGGCATCCCGCACGGCCTGGTCCAGCCCGACCGCTTCCGCGATGATCTCGATGCCCGGCCGCAGGCGTCCGCCCAGGAACACCACCATCGCCGCCGCGATGCCGCCGCCGGCGCCGGCGCCCGGCATGTCGGCCACGTCCTGTCCCAGGTCGCGCGCGATCAGCCGGCCGTAGTGCGCCAGGCAGGCGTCGAGTTGCGCGACCATGTCGGGTGTCGCGCCCTTCTGCGGCCCGAAGATGGCGGAGGCGCCGTTCGGCCCGACCAGCGGGTTGCTGACGTCGCAGGCGATATTGAACTCGCTGTCCTTCACGCGCGGGTCGAGCTGCGATACGTCGATGCGGCGCAGGCGCGCCAGCGCCGCGCCGCCCGCTGCCAGTTCCTGGCCGGCCTCGTCCAGCAGGCGCACGCCGAGGGCCTGCAACATGCCGGCGCCGCCGTCGTTGGTGGCGCTGCCGCCGACGCCGAGCACGAAGCGGCGCACGCCGGCGTCCAGCGCGTGCAGGATCAGCTCGCCGGTGCCGCGGCTGGTCGCGCTCAAGGGGTTGCGGCGCTCGGGCGGCACCATTTCGAGGCCGCTGGCGGCGGCCATCTCGATCACGGCCATCGGCCCCTGGCCGCCGCCGTCCGGCGCCGCAGCCAGGCCGTAGAAGGCGGCCGCCGGCTCGCCGAGCGGCCCAGTGACGCGCAGTTCGACGCGGCGTCCGCCGGTGGCGTCGATCATCGCCTGCACGGTGCCTTCGCCGCCGTCGGCGACCGGCAGCTTGACGATGTGCGCATCGGGGAACACCTCACGAACGCCGGCCTCGATGGCCTCGGCCACCTGCAGTGCCGACAGGCTTTCCTTGAACGAATCCGGCGCGATTACGACTTTCATCCACTCTCCCAAGAATATCGACTCGATCCTCGCGGTTCAGGCGCCGATCCATGCCCGCTAACCCCCGCCACCGATCCCGAACAGGTCGTGGGCATCGAGAATCCTCCAGGTAATCTCCGGATGCCGGTCGAGCACCTTGCGCACCGCGGCCGGGATGGATTGCCTCACCTTCTTGCACAGGCCGGGGCGGTCTTCCAGCAGGATCACGATGCCGCGCAGGGTGCGTACTTCGTTCGGGCCGGGCGCGATCTTCAGTTCGACGCCGAGGTTGGCGCGGATCCGGTCCTGGATGCGCGTCAGTTCCTCATAGCTGGCGATGCTCTCGATGCGCTCGATCAGCTTCTGCTCCTCCATGCGCGTCAGGCGCAGGGGGCGCAGGTCGGCATCGGGCTCGCCCAGCAGGCGCTCGCGCTCGCAGACGCAGGCGCCTGGCGGACATTCGGTGCGAAGGGGGAAGCTTACCTGTTGCAACATGCTCTCACGCTGTCCGGCAAAGGATCGTCATAGTGTACATCACGAAGCACCTGGCTCATGCGCTGCCAGTGCGAGCCCTTCCAGTAAACCCGCCCGCAAAGCGCGCAGGTACTGAATTCTTCCTGGGTCGCGGCGACCCGCGGCGGCAGCCGGTCCAGCACCACGGCCTTGGGTACGTCGCGCAGCGGCGCATTGTCGTGCAGGCAGCGCGTGAACGGGCGCGCACGCCCGGCCAGCCCCAGCCGCTCGAACACTTCGCGCAGCTGGGCCTGGGCCTTCAGGGCGCGCACGTAGCAGCCGTAGTCGATGCTGCGGCGCTTGAGGAGTTCGCGATCGCGCGTCAGCACGATGCGGTCTTCCTCGACCGCCAGCGCCTCGACCTGGTCGTCGCGCAGGCTGTTGTCGTAGATGGTGTCGAACCCGGCCATTCGCAAGAGCCGCGCCAGCCCGCCGAGGTGGGCGTCGGCGACGAAGCGCAGGCGGCCGGGCGGCAGCGTGGGCGCGGGCGCCAGCGCGCTCACGTCGAAGCGGGTGAAGCGCGGGTAGACCGCGACCCGGTCGCCCTCTTCCAGCAGCAGGTCGAGGCCGGCGCCTTCGCCGTTCACCAGCACCAGCTCGACCTCGGTGTGCGGCACGCCGAGCGCCTCGATCATGTGCTTGGTGGTGGCCATGCGCGCGCACGGCGTCCTGAGCTCGCGGCCGCGGCGCTCGCGCGGCAGGAAGTCGTTCAGCTCGCCGTAGAAGCGGAAGGTGGCGCACACCATGGCGGCTCAGGCCGGGGCGGCCGGCTGCGGCGCGGCTTGCAGCGCACGCAGCACCTCGAGCGCATTCGGCACCGCGGCGAAGGCCGCCGTGTTATCGAAGATGCACCAGCAGTCGGCGCCGCCCGCGCCCAGGGCCTCGATGCGCCGCTCGACCTCGCGCAGGAATTCCGGCGGGTAGTTCGAGTAATACACCTTGGGCGTGCCGTGCAGGCGGATGTAGCTGGCGGCCGTGGTCGGCACGTGCGGGCCGGGCTGGCCGGCCGGCGGATCGGCGATCACGCGCGTCACGCCATGCTCGCGCAGGACCTCGGTGGCGGCCGCCGAGAACCAGCTCGGGTGGCGTCCTTCCAGCGCCAGCATGCAGCCGACGCGCTGCCGCAGGCGCGGCAGGAAGTCGCGCACCGCGTCTTCGTCGAACACGCCCTTGGGCGGCAGCTGCACCAGCACACAGCCGAGCTTTGCGCCGAGGTGGTTCACCTCGCCGGCGAAACGGTCGAGCAAGTCGTCGGCGTCGCGCAGGCGCGCCTCATGCGAAATCGCTTTCGGCAGCTTGACCGAAAAGCGGAAATCGCCCGGCACGCTGGCGGCCCAGCGCGCATAGGTCTGCGGCTGGTGCGGGCGGTAGAAGGAAGAATTGATCTCGACGGCCGGGAACACGGCCGCGTAGCGTTCGAGGTGGCTGCCTTCTTCCGGGAAGTCGGCGGCCACGTCCTTGTGCAGGCTCCAGCCGGCGCAGCCGATCAGGCGCGCGCCGCCGGCGGGGATGGGGGCTGGCTTGCTTTCGCTCATGGGCAGATTCTATGCCGGGAGCGCGGTGCGCGTCGCACGGGCGCGCCCGCCCACCAGGCCGAGTGCCTTACAATATGAACAATCCCTATTTACCGGAGCAAGCCATGGCCGATTCCCTGCACATCGTCTGTCCCCACTGCGACGCCGTCAACCGCGTCGCCGGCGAACGTCTCGCGGACAAACCCGTCTGCGGCAAATGCACGCGCGAGCTCTTCGAAGGCAAGCCGCTGGACGTCGACAGCGCGCGCTTCAGCCGCCACATCAGCCGCAACGACATCCCGGTGCTGGTCGATTTCTGGGCCGCCTGGTGCGGTCCCTGCCGCATGATGGCGCCGGCCTATGCGCAGGCCGCCGGCCGCCTCGAGCCGCAGGTGCGCCTGCTCAAGCTGGACACCGAGGCGTCGCAGGATATCGCCGGGCTGTTCGGCATCCGCAGCATCCCGACCATCGCCCTGTTCCAGGGTGGCCAGGAAATCGCGCGCCAGGCCGGCGCCATGGATGCCGGCAGTATCGTTTCGTGGGTCCAATCGCGCGCCCGCGCCAATTAAGCAACTCATCCAAGGAGAACGGCATGTCCCAGGAACTCGTCTATGAACGCGGCATCGAGGATGCGAAGCAGTTCGCCCGCATCCTGTACATCGCCCACGCGGCCACTTTCTTCTTTTCGCTCGGGCTGTTGAACTTCCTGGTCCTGATCGTCAATTACATCCGGCGCCCCGACACCGCCGGGACCATGGTGTATTCGCACCACACCTGGATGATCCGATCGTTCTGGTGGTACGTGGTGTGGATGGCGGTGGCAGTCATCCTCACCATCACCATCATCGGGATCCCGCTGGCCTGGGTGGTCGGCGGCCTGGCCTGGATCTGGATGGCCTATCGCATCATCCGCGGCTTCCTCGACCTGAACAACAACCGGGCGATGCCGGTCTGATCGCCGGCCGCGGACGCGCTCAGTTGTTCGGTCCGTCCCTGCGCAGGCGGGCCTCCACCTCGCGCAGGCGCACGTAATTGGCGCGGCCCAGGCGTCCGACGGGCCGTGTCCCCATCTGTTCCAGCAGATCGATGCGGTGGTCCTGCTCGCCCTTGCGGCCGGTGTACACCGCCTCGTCGATATGTACGTGCTGCACGCTCCCCATGATCCACTTGTTGGCCCCCATGTCGAGGATGTCGTGCAGCCGGCACTCGTAGGCGACCGGCGCGCGGGCCACGCGCGGCGGCCTGACGATGCTGCTCGGCGCCTCCGCCAGCCCGGCGTAGCGGAATTCGCTGTCGCCGGGCGCGAGATCGGCCGCGGTCTTCACCATCTCGTCCATCAGGTGTTCGGGCACGATGTTGACCACGAACTCGCGGGTGGCCACGATGTTCGCGTAGGTGTCTTTCGGGATCCATTCGCCGGCGTGGTTGTCGCCGCGCGGGCCGCAGCTGAAGCCCAGCATCGGCGGCGACGGCGACATCACGTTGAAGAAGCTGAATGGCGCGATGTTGGACGCCCCCTCGGCCGACACCGTCGACACCCAGGCGATGGGGCGCGGCACGACGGAGTCGCGCAACAGGAAGTACATCTCGGTCGGCTGGAAGTCGGCGGCGGAAAGCGAAATGGTCATGATGAATTATCGGTTGGTGATTACTGCTGCGGGTCGTAGAGCTTTTCCTTGATGAACAGGGCCGGCACGATCCCGCACAGGAAGTAGGCCACGCCCATCACCAGGAAGCCGAGGCCGATCGAGCCGTTGGTCGCGAGATAGCCGATGCAGGCCGGTGCGATCGCCGCGCCGACGCGGCCGACGTTGTAGGCGCCGCCGACGGCCGAGCCGCGGATCGTGGTCTCGAAGCTCTCGGTCATGTAGGTCGCGTTCACGCCGTACGGGATCCCGTACAGGAAACCGAAGGTCGTGAGCAGATAGACGATGTTGTCCGGCGTATGGTAGAACACGATCAGCGGCAGGAACACGGCGGTGCCGAGCGCGCCGAAGGCGAAGATGGCGCGGCGGCCGAAGCGGTCGGCCAGCCAGCCGGCGACGATCTTCCCGAGGATCATGGCGACGTAGGTGCCGACCATATAGCCGGTCATCGCCTTGAAGTTCATGTGCAGCTCTTTTTCCAGATAGGTCGGCATCCAGTTGTTGACGCCGTAGTAGCCGAACTGCAGGAAGCCGGCGGCCAGCGACCATAGCATGAACATGCGGCGGTGGGCGGGGTTGGAGAAGATCAGCTTCATGGCGCCGGTCTTCTTGCCGGCACTGCGCACGCCGGCGGCCTTGTCGGCGGCCAGTTTCTGGCGCGAGGCGACCCAGGCGGCCGGTTCCGGCACCACGCGCTGCATCAGCACGGCCAGGATCACGGGAATGATGGCGATGTAGAAAAGCCAGCGCCAGCCATAGGTGGGCAGGATCCAGCCGGCCAGCAGGGTCGCCACCACATAGCCGACCGACCAGCCGGCCTGCAGGCTGCCGAGCACCGTGGTGCGGCGTTCGGTGGGCACGTATTCGGCCATCAGGGTGTTCGACACCACGTAGACGGCGCCCAGGCCGATCGAGGCAATCGCACGGAACAGGGCGAACTGTTCGAAGCTGTGGGTGGCGCCGAGCAGCGCGGTACCCACCGAGAACAGGATGATGGTGCACACGACCGTGCGCACCCGGCCGTAACGGTCCGAGGCCCAGCCGCCGAAGATGCCGCCGAAGGCCATGCCGGCCAGGGTGACGGTGCCGAGCGTACCCGCCTGCACCTTGGTCAGGCCGAACTCCTTGGTCAGGCTGCCCAGGCTATAGGACAGGAACATCAGGTCGGCGCCGTCGATCATCAGCGCCAGGAAGGCGAAGGCGAAAACGATCTTCCATGTATTTTTGTTTGCCGCGGCAATGACCGCGCGGTTTGCTGCTACTTCCATGTCTCCTCCAAGTTTCTTGTTTGCTTATGCCTGCACGGCGCGGATCATGTTGCGCGCGATGACGAGCTGCTGGATCTGGGTCGTGCCCTCGTAGATGCGGAACAGGCGCACGTCGCGGTAGAAGCGCTCGATCGCGTACTCCGACACATAGCCGGCGCCGCCGTGGATCTGCACCGCACGGTCGGCCACCCGGCCGCACATCTCGGACGCGAACATCTTGCAGCAGGCGGCTTCGGTCGAAATATCTTCCTTGTTGTCGCGGCGGCGCGCGGCATCCAGCACCATCGAACGGGCCGCGTAGATCTCGGCCTTGCTGTCGGCCAGCATGGCCTGGATCAGCTGGAAGTCGGCGATCGGCTTGCCGAACTGCTGGCGCTCCACCGCATAGCGCAGCGCGTCGTCGAGCATGCGCTCGGCCGCGCCGACGCAGATCGCGGCGATGTGCAGGCGGCCCTTGTCCAGCACCTTCATGGCGGTCTTGAAGCCCACGCCCTCCTTGCCGCCGATCAGGTTCGCGGCCGGGACGCGGCAGTTCTCGAAGATGACGTCGGCGGTGTGCGCGCCCTTCTGGCCCATCTTCTTGTCCGTCTTGCCGATGAAGATGCCCGGCGTGCCCTTCTCGACGATGAAGGCCGAGATGCCGCCCGCCCCCTTGATCTCCGGATTGGTGCGCGCCATCACCGTGAAGATGCCTGCTTCGGGCGCATTCGTGATGAAGCGCTTGGTGCCGTTGATGACATAGAAGTCGCCGTCGCGGACGGCGGTCGTGCGCAGCGAGGCGGCGTCCGAGCCGGAACCCGGTTCGGTCAGCGCGAACGAGGCGATCAGTTCGCCCGAGGCCAGGCGCGGCAGGTAGGCGCGCTTCTGCTCTTCGGTGCCGTCGACGATCAGGCCCTGGGAGCCGATGCCGTTATTGGTGCCGACCAGGGAGCGGAAGGACGGCGAGGTCTTCGCGATCTCGAAGGCGGCCAGCACTTCCTCTTCCATCGTCAGGCCGAGCCCGCCGTATTCCTCGGGTATGCAAAGGCCGAACAGGCCCAGTTCGCGCATGTCGTCGACGACATCGGGCGGAATCTGGTCGGTCTCCGCTACTTCATTCTCTGCCGGCACCAGCCGCTCCCGCACGAAGCGGGACAGGGTGTCGAGCAGCACAGTCATGGTTTCCTGGTCGCGTATCATTTTCTTTCCAAATCAGTTCGTAGTTCGTCCCATCGTGCCGCCGACCTTGCGCACCAGCTCGGCCAGGGCCGGTCCGAGCTCGTGCTGCAGGTATTCGCGGCTGCACTTGAAGGCGGGCTTGCCGCAATTGAAGGCCATCATGGTGCCGTCCGGAGCCCGGAACGGCACGCCGACGCCATACACATCCTTGTCCCACTCGCCGAGCGACATGCAGAAGCCGTACTCCGCATAGTCGCGCAGCGCCTGTTCGACCCCGGCCTGCTGGCGCGGCCAGTCGTCGCCGGCGCGCACGCGCAGCTGCTCGAGCAGCGCGGCGCGCTCGGACGCCGGCAATCCGACCAGGTAACTGCGCCCGAGGGCGCTGGCGGTCAGCGACAAGCGGGTGCCGATCCCGCGCTGCACGGTGATCGAGGCGCTGCTGCGGATCGACTCGACGTACACCATCGACAGCCGGTCGCGCACGGCGATCGATACCGAACACTGCGCGCGCTCGGCCAGTTCGCGCATCAGTGGCCGGGCGACGTCGCGCACGTCGAGCCGCGCCAGCATGCTGTAGCCCAGCGCCAGCACGCCGGCGCCGAGCCGGTAGCGGCCCTCGGCTTCCATGTGTTCCAGGTAGCCGAGCTTGGCGAGGGTGCCGGCCAGGCGCGCCACGGTAGGTTTCGGGATCGCCGCGCGGCGTGCAAGCTCGGTCAGGCCCAGCTCGCGCTCGCTGGCGCCGAAGCAGCGCAGCAGTTCCAGGCCGCGGGCCAGGGCCGTGACGAACTGCCGGTCCTTGCCCTCTTCCTTGTCGTCGAACTGTTCGATGTCCTTGCCTTCATCCACCGTGTTCATGTCCTGTGTCCCTTGTCGTTTTGCCGGCTTCCAGCGCCATGTCTTAATTCATCCTGTCATATCAATTCTTGTGATGTCAAGCATTTTCAAACCAGCGGTCCGCTATGCGAACCGCACATAAGTGCAATAGATTTTTCTGATAAGACGCCCTCGCCGGGCTTTACAAGCTGAGAATTTTTCCATATTCTGGCCCGCATCCTATTTTTTCGAACCATCGGTTCGCTGTGCGGACCGATGGCAACAAACGAGACCACGATGAACGAGCTCATCCTTTCCCACCCCGAACCGGGCATTGCCTGCCTGCGGATCCACCGTCCCGAGGTCCGCAATGCGCTCAACCAGGGCGTACGCAGGCAGCTGGCCGAACACTTCAACGCCCTCGGCCAGGACCCGGCCATTCGCTGCATCGTCCTGACCGGCGGCGACCAGGTGTTCGCGGCGGGCGCCGACCTGCGCGACATCGCCGAGGCCACGGCGATCGACATGCACCTGCGCCAGGTCCAGCGTCTGTGGCAGGCCATCGCCGCTTGCCCGAAACCGGTGATTGCCGCCGTCAACGGCTATGCCTGGGGCGGCGGCTGCGAGCTGGCCATGCATGCGGACATCATCGTGGCGGGCGAGAACGCCTCCTTCGCCCAGCCGGAGATCAAGGTCGGGATCATGCCGGGCGCCGGCGGCACCCAGCGCCTGACCCGCGCCATCGGCAAGTTCCAGGCGATGAAGATGCTGTTGACCGGGGCACCGATCTCGGGCCGCGAAGCCTTCGCCTCTGGCCTGGCCAGTGAAGTGGTCGAGGATGCGAAAGTGCAGGAACGCGCGCTGGAACTGGCGCGCACGATCGCTGCGATGCCGCCGCTGGCCGCCAGCCAGATCAAGGAAGTGCTGCTGGCGGGCCAGGATGCCTCGCTCGAGGCCGCACTGATGCTGGAGCGGAAGGCTTTCCACCTCCTGTTCGCCAGCCAGGACCAGAAGGAAGGCATGCGCGCCTTCTTCGAAAAACGCAAACCCGCCTATATCGGACAATAAAGAATGAGCACGACTGAACAGACCCTCGAGGTGATCGGCATCGTCGGCTGCGGCCTGATGGGCCGGGGCATCGCCCAGATCGCCGCCCAGGGCGGCATGCCCGTCATCCTGCACGACGCCCGTCCGGGCGCTGCCGAAGAAGCCCGCGACGCCATCGCGGCCACCCTGCAGAAGCTGGCCGACAAGGGCAAGATCTCCGCGCAGGACGCGCTCGATGCCGGCGCCCGGCTGTCGGCGGCCGCATCGCTCGACGAGCTCGCATCCTGCACCGCCGTGGTCGAAGCCATCGTTGAACAGCTGGACGCCAAGCAGGCGCTGTTCCGCCAGCTCGAAGCGGTCGTCTCCGCCGGCTGCATCCTCGCCACCAATACCTCCTCGCTGTCGGTGACGTCGATCGCCGCCGTGTGCCAGGCCCCGGGCCGGGTCGCCGGCTTCCACTTCTTCAGCCCCGTGCCGCTGATGAAGATCGTCGAGGTGATCGCCGGACCGCTGACCGATGCCGGCGTGCCCGAGCGCCTGTCCGCCATCGCCCGCCGCATGGGCCATGCGCCGGTGCGCGCCAGCGATACGCCCGGCTTCATCGTCAACCATGCGGGCCGCGGCTACCTGACCGAATCGCTGCGCATTCTCGGCGAGAACATCGCCGCGCATCCGGAACTGGACCGCATCCTGCGCGAGGCCGCGGGCTTCCGCATGGGTCCCTTCGAGCTGCTGGACCTGACCGGCCTGGACGTCTCCCAGCCCGTGATGGAATCGATCTACGGCCAGTACTACCAGGAACCGCGCTTCCGGCCCTCGCCGATCGCGCGCCAGCGCCTGGCGGCCGGACTGCTGGGCCGCAAGAGCGGTCGCGGCTTCTATGTTTACCAGGACGGCCAGCGGCAGGACGCTGCGCCTGCTCCGGTGCCGCAGCGCAGCGACGCGCCGGTCTGGCTGGGTGCCGCCGATGCGCACGCCTGGCCAGCGGTCGACCGGCTGCTGGACGCGCTGGGCGCGGCGCGCGACCGCGGCGAGCGGCCGGCGGAAAGTTCGCTGTGCCTGGTGCTGCCGCTTGGCCAGGATGCGACCACCCTGGCCGTGGCAGCGGGCCTGGATCCGGCCCGCACGGTGGCGCTCGACCCGCTCTTCATTTCCGGCCGCCGCACCCTGATGACCACGCCGCTGACCGATGCCGCCTTCCGCGATGCCGCCCACGCGCTGTTCGCCGCCGACGGCACCCCGGTGTCCGTGATCCGCGACAGCGCCGGCCTGGTCTGCCAGCGCGTGCTCGCCACCATCGTCAACATCGGCGCCGACATCGCCCAGCAGGGCATCGCCAGCCCGGAAGACATCGACAAGGCGGTGACGCTTGGCCTCGGCTACCCGAAAGGGCCGCTGGCGCTCGGCGATGCGCTCGGCGCCGCGACCGTGCTGCGCATCCTGGACGCGCTGTTCGACTTCTATCGCGATCCCCGCTATCGCCCGAGTCCGTGGCTCAAGCGCCGCGCGCTGCTGGGCGTATCGCTGCTCACCCCGGAAAACTGATCAACCAAGGAACAACATGCTCGACGCTTACATCTACGCCGGCCTGCGCACGCCCTTCGGCCGCCTTGCCGGCGCCCTCGCCCCGGCCCGCCCGGACGACCTGGTGGCCTCCGTCATCCGCAAGCTGCTTGCCGACTCGTCCTTCGACGCCGCCCAGGTCGAGGACGTGATCCTCGGCTGCGCCGGCCAGGCCGGCGAGGACAGCCGCAACATCGCGCGCCATGCCGTGCTGCTGTCCGGCCTGCCGCACACGGTTCCCGGCCAGACCGTCAACCGCCTCTGCTCCAGCGGCCTGGCCGCGGTGCTCGACGCCGCCCGCGCCATCAGCAGCGGCGAAGGCGAGCTGTATGTCGCCGGCGGCGTCGAGAGCATGAGCCGCGCACCCTTCGTGGTGGCCAAGAGCGAATCCGCTTTCGGCCGCGAGTTCAAGGTGTTCGACTCCGCCCTCGGCGCGCGCTTCCCGAACCCGCGCATCACCCGGGAGTTCGGCGGCGATACCATGCCGGAAACGGCGGACAACGTGGCGCGCGACCTCGGCCTCGGCCGGGAAGACAGCGACCGCTTCGCCGCCCTCTCGCAGGCACGCTACGCCGCCGCCCTGGCGGATGGCTTCTTCGCCGGCGAGATCATGCCGGTCGAGGTCCCGACCGGGAAGAAGACGCCGCCGCGCCTCGTGTCCGAGGACGAGCAGCCGCGTCCGGAATCGACGGTCGACACGCTGGCCAGGCTGAAGGCACTGCAGGAAGGCGGCGTGGTCACGGCCGGCAACTCCTCCAGCCTGAACGACGGCGCTGCCGCACTCCTCATCGGCAGCCGCGCGGCCGGCGAGCGGGCCGGGGTCAGGCCGATGGCCCGCATCCTGGCCGGGGCCGCCGTCGGCGTCGAGCCGCGCGTGATGGGCCTTGGCCCGGCGTACGCGATCCCGAAGGCTTTGGCGCGCGCCGGCCTGAGCCTGGCCGACATGGACCTCATCGAGATCAACGAAGCCTTCGCAGCCCAGGTGCTCGGCTGCCTGAAACTGCTGGATGTAGCCTTCGACGACCCGCGTGTGAATCCGAACGGCGGCGCGATCGCCGTAGGCCACCCGCTCGGCGCATCCGGGGCCCGCCTGGCCCTGAGCGCCGCCCGCGAACTGGAACGCCGCAATGGCCGCTACGCCGTCATCAGCCTGTGCATCGGCGTCGGCCAGGGCCTGGCCGTCGTCATCGAACGCACCTGACCGGGAGATCAGCATGTCTGGAGCACTGTCACACATCCGCGTCCTGGACCTGACGCGCGTCCTCGCCGGCCCCTGGGCCTGCCAGATGCTGGCCGACCTCGGCGCCGAGGTGATCAAGATCGAACGCCCCGGCAGCGGCGACGACACCCGCGCCTGGGGCCCGCCCTACCTGAAGGACCAGGAAGGCCAGGACACCCGGGAGTCCGCCTACTTCCTCTCCACCAACCGCGGCAAGAAGTCGGTCACCCTCGACATCTCGACGCCGGAAGGACAGGCGATCGTGCGCAAGCTGGCCATGGAAAGCGATGTCTTCATCGAAAACTACAAGGTCGGCGACATGGCGCGCTACGGCCTGTCCTACGACGACCTGAAGGCGCTGAACCCGGGCCTGATCTACTGCTCGGTCACCGGCTTCGGCCAGGACGGCCCGATGTCGGGCTTTGCCGGCTACGACTTCATCATCCAGGGCATGGGCGGCCTGATGAGCATCACCGGCGAACGCGACGACCTGCCCGGCGGCGGCCCGCAGAAGCTGGGCGTCGCGTTTTCCGACCTGATGACCGGCATGTACTCCAGCGTCGCCATCCTCGCGGCGCTCGAACACCGGCGCCAGACCGGCCAGGGCCAGTACATCGACATGGCCCTGCTGGACGTGCAGGTGGCTGCGATGGCCAACATGAACATGAACTACCTGGTGTCCGGAAAAGTGCCGAAGCGGCAGGGCAACGCGCACGCCAACATCGTGCCCTACCAGGTGTTCCGCACCGCCGACGGTCACATGGTGCTGGCGGTCGGCAATGATCGCCAGTTCGCGAAGTTCTGCGCGATTGCACGCTGCCCGCAACTGGCCACCGACGAGCGCTTCGCCACCAACAACAACCGGGTGCGCAACCGCGAGATCCTGGTGCCGATGCTGCAGGAAGTACTGCTGGGCCGCTCCACCACCGACTGGGTCGCACCGCTGGAAGCCGCCGGGGTGCCGGCCGGTCCGATCAACGACATCGCCCAGACCTTCGAGCATCCGCAGGTCAGGCATCGCAAGATGAAGCTGGACCTGCCGCATCCGCTGGCCGGCACGGTGCCCTCGGTGGCGAACCCGATCAAGTTTTCGGAGACACCCATCGAGTACAAGAGCGCCCCGCCGCTGCTGGGCCAGCACACGCAGGACATCCTGTCCACCCTGGGTGGCCTGTCCGACGCCGAGATCGCGGCGCTGAAGGACAAGGGCATCGCCTGAACCCGACCAGATACATGAAATGGAGATGAGCATGAAAGTCCTGGTACCCGTCAAACGCGTGGTCGACTACAACGTCAAGGTCCGCGTCAAGCTAGATGGCAGCGGCGTCGATATCGCCAACGTCAAAATGTCGATGAACCCGTTCGATGAGATCGCGCTGGAAGAGGCCACCCGCCTGAAGGAAGCCGGCAAGGTTACCGAGATCGTGGCCGTGACCTGCGGCGTGACCCAGGCCCAGGAAACCCTGCGTACCGGCATGGCGATCGGCGCCGACCGCGGCATCCTGGTCGAGACCGGCGCCGAAATCGAGCCGCTGGGTGTGGCCAAGGTACTGAAGGCCCTGGCCGACAAGGAGCAGCCGCAGCTGATCATCCTGGGCAAGCAGGCGATCGACGACGATTCGAACCAGACCGGCCAGATGCTGGCTGCCCTGCTGGGCTGGCCGCAGGCGACCTTCGCCTCGAAGGTCGTGCTGGAAGACGGCAAGGTCACCGTGACCCGCGAAGTGGACGGCGGCCTGGAAACCGTGGCCCTGAGCCTGCCGGCCATCGTCACCACCGACCTGCGCCTGAACGAGCCGCGCTACGTGACGCTGCCGAACATCATGAAGGCCAAGAAGAAGCCGCTCGAGACCATCAAGCCGGAAGAGCTGGGTGTGGACGTGACCCCGCGCCTGAAGACGCTGGAAGTGTCGGAACCGGCCAAGCGTTCGGCCGGCATCATCGTGCCGGACGTGGCGACCCTGGTGTCGAAGCTGCGCCTTGAGGCCAAAGTCATCTAATTAAAGGATTATCATGGTCGCACTCGTTATTGCTGAACACGACAACGCCTCGCTGAAGGCCGTCACCCTGAACACCGTCACCGCCGCTTCGCAATGCGGTGCGGTATCCGGTGGCGAAGTCCACATCCTGGTCGCCGGCGCCGGCTGCGGCGCCGTCGCGGAAGCGGCCGCCAAGGTCGCGGGCGTCTCGAAAGTGCTGGTCGCCGACGCGCCGCAGTTCGCCGATGGCCTGGCCGAGAACGTCGCCGAGCAGATCCTGGCGGTCGCCGCCCCGTACTCGCACATCCTGGCCCCGGCTTCGGCCTTCGGCAAGAACGTGCTGCCGCGCGTGGCCGCCAAGCTGGACGTGGCCCAGATCTCGGAAATCACCAGGGTCGATGCGCCGGACACCTTCGAGCGTCCGATCTACGCGGGTAACGCCATCGCCACCGTGCAGTCGGGCGACAAGGTCAAGGTCATCACCGTGCGCGGCACCGGTTTCGATGCCGCGGCTGCCGAAGGCGGTTCCGCTGCGGTCGAGAGCGTGGCGGCCGTCGCCGATTCGGGCAAGTCGAGCTTCGTGGGCCGCGAGCTGGCCAAGTCGGACCGTCCGGAACTGACCGGCGCCAGGATCGTCGTCTCCGGCGGCCGCGGCATGGGCTCGGGCGACAACTTCAAGATCCTGGAGCCGCTGGCCGACAAGCTGGGCGCCGCCATGGGCGCCTCGCGCGCGGCAGTCGACGCCGGCTACGTGCCGAACGATTGGCAGGTCGGCCAGACCGGCAAGATCGTCGCCCCGACCCTGTACATCGCGGTCGGCATCTCGGGCGCGATCCAGCACCTGGCCGGCATGAAGGACTCGAAGACCATCGTCGCCATCAACAAGGATCCGGAAGCGCCGATCTTCTCGGTGGCCGACTACGGCCTGGTCGGCGACCTGTTCGACGTCGTGCCGGCGCTGGTGAAAGAGCTGGGCTGAGGCGGGCATGAGCTTCATGCCGCCTCGATCAGCTCATCATCAAAGGCTCATGAGGTCGAACGCGAACTGGCTGTGCACGCCGACAAGCGGCGTATCCTGGTCGGTCAACTGTTCTGGCGACGCCACGCTCGGCACATTCCCAAGGTCGGCGCCGGTGTCGTCGCCTAACACCTTGCCTTTGACCAGGCCCACGCGGTCGAGGGCGTCGCGCGCGATAGACAACACCGTTGCAAGAAACAAAAAAGCCACCCGAGGGTGGCTTTCCGTTCCGCAACATGATCCCGGCCTGCGTCAACCCAGGCTTGCGAGGGCCTGCTCCAGGTCGGCGATGAGGTCGGCCGGGTCTTCGAGGCCGATGTTCAGGCGCACCAGCACGCCGGCGTCGGGCCAGTTGCGGCGCATGCCCTGGATCCGGTACGGCATCACCAGGCTGTTCGCGCCGCCCCAGCTGTAGCCGATGCCGAACAGCTTCAGGGCATCGACAAAGCGATCGGTCTGCTGCTCGGTATAGCGGGCGTCGAACAGCACCGAGAACAGGCCGCCGGCGCCGCTGAAGTCGCGCTTGAAGTATTCGTGGCCGGGGCAATCCTCGAATGCCGGGTGCAGCACTTTCGTGATTTCCGGGCGCTGCTTCAGCCAGGCCGCGACCCTGCGTGCGGCTGCGTCGTGGGACTCGAAGCGCAGCTTCATGGTCGGCAGCCCACGCATCACCAGGTAGGCGTCATCGGCGCTGACGCCGAGTCCCAGGCGCATGTGGGACAGCGCGATGCGGTCATTGAGGGCCTTGTCGCGGGTGATCACGGCGCCCATCAGCACGTCCGAGCCGCCCGACTGGTACTTGGTCAGGGCCTGCATGACGATGTCGACGCCGAGCTCGAAACCGCGCAGGGCGATGCCGGCCGCCCAGGTGTTGTCGAGCGCGACCAGCACGCCCTTCTCCTTCGCCGCCGCGCAGATCGCGCGCAGGTCCGGCACTTCCATCGACACCGATCCCGGCGCCTCGGTCCAGATCAGCTTCGTGTTCGGCTGGATCAGCTCGCGGATGCCGGCGCCGATCAGCGGGTCGTAGAAGCGCGCGGTGATGCCGAAGTCGGCGGACAGCCAGCGCCCCAGTTCGCGGTTCGGGTTGTAGACGTTATCCGGCAGCAGGACGTCGTCGCCGGACTTCAGCAGGGCCAGGTCGACCATCGAGATCGCGGCCAGGCCGGAGGGCGCCAGCAGGCAGTGCCTGCCGCCCTCGATCTCGGCCAGGCGGGCTTCGAGCGTGAAGGTGGTCGGGGTGCCGTGCAGGCCGTAGGTGTAGGCGTTCTTGTCCTTCCAGTCGCCGCTGCGCATGCTGGCGACGTCCTTGAACAGGACCGTCGAGGCATGGTGGATGGCGCTGGGGAAGGCCTCGAAGCCCTGGGGGGCGGTGTAGTCGCTGTGGATCAGGGTGGTCTGGAGGGATTTTTTTGTCATCTTCTACACCTATTTGCGTCGTCCCCGCGCAGGCGGGGACCCACGCTTACATGCGTTTCGACTGCTCTACGAACTTGTGTTCCCGCCTGCGCGGGAACGACGCCGGGCGATCAAGCCACGGTCGCCCACAGGTCGTGCGCATCCGCCTTGGTGACGATCACCTCGATGAACTCGCCCACCGCCGGCTTGGCCTTGCCCGGCTGGAGCGCGCGCTTGATGTGGACCACGCCGTCGATCTCCGGCGCATCCGCGGCCGAGCGACCGATCGCTTCGCGCGGTCCGACCTCGTCGACCAGCACGCGGATCCGTTTCCCGACCTTGGCCTGCATGCGCTTCAGCGAGATCTCTTCCTGCAGCAGCATCACGCGCGCGCGGCGTTCCTCGCGCACGGCTTCCGGCACCGGGTCGGCCAGCTCGTTCGCCGTCGCGCCTTCGACCGGCGAGTAGGCGAAGCAGCCCAGGCGGTCGATCTGCGCCTCGCGCAGGAAGTCCAGCAGGTATTCGAATTCCTCTTCGGTCTCGCCGGGGAAGCCGGCGATGAAGGTCGAGCGGATCACGAGGTCCGGGTTCATCTTGCGCCAAGCCAGGATGCGGTCGAGGTTCTTCTCGCCGCTGGCCGGCCGCTTCATGCGCTTCAGGACGTCCGGGTGCGCGTGCTGCAGCGGGATGTCGAGGTAAGGCACGAGGTTTTCGCCCATCAGCGGGATCACCTGGTCGACGTGCGGATATGGGTAGACGTAGTGCATGCGCACCCAGGCGCCGTACTGCTTCGCCATCTCGCCCAGGGCCTCGGCCAGCTGGGTCATGTGGGTCTTGATCGGACGGCCGTTCCAGAAGCCGGTGCGGAACTTGACATCCACGCCGTAGGCGCTGGTGTCCTGCGAAATCACCAGCAGTTCCTTCACGCCGGCCTTGAACAGGTTCTCGGCTTCCTGCAGCACCTCGTGGATCGGGCGCGAGACCAGGTCGCCGCGCATCGACGGAATGATGCAGAAGCTGCAGCGGTGGTTGCAGCCTTCCGAGATCTTCAGGTAGGCGTAGTGCTTCGGGGTCAGCTTGACGCCGTGGTCCGGCACCAGGTCGATGAAGGGGTCGTGCGGCTTCGGCAGGTGCAGGTGGACCGACTCCATGACTTCGGTGACGGCGTGCGGACCGGTCACGGCCAGCACCTTCGGGTGCACCTTGGTGATGATGTCGTCGCCCGCCGCATCCTTCTTGGCGCCGAGGCAGCCGGTCACGATGACCTTGCCGTTCTCGGCCAGCGCTTCGCCGATCGCGTCCAGCGATTCCTGCACGGCGGCGTCGATGAAGCCGCAGGTGTTGACGATCACGAGGTCGGCGCCGGCGTAGGAATTGGCGGTCTCGTAACCTTCGGCGCGCAGCTGGGTCAGGATCTGTTCGGAGTCGACCAGCGCCTTCGGGCAGCCGAGCGAGACGAAGCCGACCTTGGGCGCGGCGCCGGCCGTTACCGGGGCGGGCGGAATCACGACCTCGTTCTGGGCCGGCGCATCGGCGACGGCGACAGCGGAATCTTGGGAGGCAGGAAGCGGATGACGGCGGAGTTCAGGCATGTGGATTGCGACGGAAAATTCTGGGCAATCCGCGATTGTACAGGAAGCGGGGAATCAGGAGAACCGGGGGCCAAAAATGGCCCCCGGCTGTGGACATATTACTTCTTGTCGGTCGGCACGACCCCGAACGGGAAGGTCCCGAACATCGCCTTGCTCTGGCTTTGCATCTGCTCCTGCATCTGCAGGAACAGGTTCTTGCTCTGGTCGATGTAGTTGTTCATCATGCCCTGCATCATCGGACCCTGGATGTTCATGAACTGGGTCCACATCTCGGTCGAGAATGGCTTGCCCTCCAGGGCGCCGGTAGCGGAGCCGACGAACTTGTTCTGGATGTCGGTGAAGGCCTGGACGTTCTTTTCCAGGTAGGAGCCCATCATGCCCTGCATCGCATGGCCATAGTAGCGGATGATCTGTGACAACACTGCGCTGGAGAACATCGGCGCGCCGTGCGCCTCTTCTTCCAGGATGATCTGCAGGAGGATGCTGCGGGTCAGGTCTTCGTTGGTCTTGGCGTCGACCACCGTGAACTCGTCGGCGTCCAGCACGAGCTGCTTGACGTCGGAAAGGGTGATGTAGGAGCTGGTCTGGGTGTCGTACAGCCGGCGGTTCGGGTACTTCTTGATCAGGCGTTCGCTACTCTTTTTTCCACTGCTCATCTCAGGTTCCAAATATTGCGCCGCAGCGCTGTTGTTATGCGGTCCGCGGACAGGCTGGTAGCGCCGCGGCGTCTCCATTCCAAGAGGATATTCTTTAAAATACCACGTTGCGAACGCAGGCGCAGCAATTATTCAACAGGCAACTCACGTATTTTTCTAGCAAGTTGCCTGTCCATCAAGAATTAGCCGGGTGTTCAGTCGGCGCGCGCCTTGACGTAGCGGCCCGGCGCCGGCTCGATCGCGCGGTAGCGCTCGTTGCCCGGCTGGGCCGGCGGCGCCACTTCCTCGCCGCCATTCTCGACCAGGAATTTTGCCCATTCCGGCCACCAGCTGCCCTTGACCTCGCTCGCGCCCGCGAACCATTCTTCCGGCGTCTTCGCGCGGGTGCGGCCATTCGCCTGGTTGACCCAGTAGCTGCGCTTGCCCTTCGAGGCCGGATTGATCACGCCGGCGATGTGGCCCGAGGCGCCCAGCACGTAGCGGTTCTGCTTCGCCTTCTTCGGATTCAGCAGGTTCATCGAGGCGAACGCCGCTTCCCACGGCACGATATGGTCTTCCTTCGAGCCGTAGAGGAAGACCGGGCAGTCGATCTTGCCGAGGTCGACGGGCACGCCGGCCACCGTCAGCGCACCCGGCACCTTCAGCTTGTTTTCCAGATAGGTGTTGCGCAGGTACCAGCAGAACATCGGCCCCGGCAGGTTGGTGCTGTCGGCATTCCAGTACAGCAGGTCGAAGGCCGGCGGATTCTTGCCTTTCAGGTAGTTCTGCTGGACATAATTCCACACCAGGTCGTTCGGCCGCAGCGAGGAGAAGGTCGTCGCCAGGTCGCGTCCAGGCATCAGGCCGCCCTTCGCCAGCGCCTGCTCGCGATGCGCGACCTGGGTTTCGTCGACGAAGACGTCGAGCACGCCATTGTCGGAAAAGTCGAGCAGGGTCGTGAACAGCGACAGGCTGGCCGCCGGCTGGCGGCCGCGTCCCGCTTCCACCGCCAGCGCGGTGGCGGCGATGGTGCCGCCGACGCAGAAGCCGAACACATTCACCTTGTCCTTGCCGGAAATGTCGCGGGCCACGTTCAGGGCCTGGATCGCGCCCTGCTCGACGAAGTCGTCCCAGGTCTTGCCGCCCATCGACTGGTCCGGATTACGCCAGGACATCATGAAGACCGTATTGCCCTGGTCTACCAGGTAACGGACCAGCGAGTTTTCCGGCTGCAGGTCGAGGATGTAGAACTTGTTGATGCACGGCGGCACCATCAACAGCGGCACCTCGTGCACGGTCGGGGTCGTCGGGGTGTACTGGATCAGCTGGAACAGTTCGTTCTCGAACACGACCGTGCCCGGCGTCACGCCGACGTTGCGGCCGACCTCGAAGGCCGACTCGTCGGATTGCGAGATGCGGCCCTTCTGCATGTCGGCCAGCATGTTCTGCAGACCCTTGGTCAGGCTCTCGCCCTTGGTCTCGATCATCTTTTGCTGGGCTTCCGGATTCGTCGCCAGGAAGTTGGCCGGCGACAGCGCGTCGACGATCTGCTGCACGGCGAAGCGGATCTTGTGCTTGTCGCGGGTCGGCGCCTCGACGGCTTCCGCCATCGCCATCAGGAATTCGGCGTTCAGCAGGTAGGATGCGGCGCTGAAGGCCGACATCGGATTCGCCGTCCACTCGGGCGCCGAGAAGCGCCGGTCCTTGATGTCGGGGGTCTTGCCGCTCATCAGGTCCTGCCACAGGCGCATCGCCTTCTGCAGGTAGTCGTTGCGCAGCGCTTCCAGTCTGGCCTGCGGCAGGCCGGCCCCGAAATCGCCCAGCATGCGCATCACCGGCGCCGCCTGCTGGGCCATGCCGCCTCCGAAGGCCGACGGATCCGGGAATTTCATCAAGGACTGCCAAACGGAGGGATCGGAAAACTGCGACATCCAGGCAGCGCCAGGCTGCACGGTAGCTTCGGGCGTATTCATATCGGCGTCCATTGTTTAGAATCGGGTGGTCAAACACGCAAGCAAAGGAAAACCATGTGGATCGTCGCCATCGGATGGATGTACGTCGTGACCCTGATGGCAGCAACCGAACCGTCCGTGATTGCCGGCATCATGACTTTCCTGTTTTACGGCATCTTGCCATTATCACTCGTTTTCTACCTGACGGGTGCATGGCGGCGCGGGCGAGCGCGCAAGCGGGAAGCTGAGCACTCTAAACGTGGCGACACCCCTACGGTTTGATCGAGCTCAAACCCGCCAAATCAAGCTGGCCTGGCGACCGCTACCCGCGCCGTCCCGGCGATACGAATAGAAACGCTCGCGCTCGGTGAAGGTGCAGCGGTCGCCGCCGTGCACGCGGGTGATGCCGTCGTTCGCCAGCAGCCGGCGCGCCAGCCAGTTCATGTCGGCCAGAAATTTGCCTTCGCGTCCAGGAAAAGGCCGAAAGCCTGCCTCGGCCTCGCCTTCGGGCAGCGCGCGGCGGAACGCTTCCAGCACGTCCGTCCCGACCTCGAAGGCTTGCGGACCGATCGCCGGCCCGAGCCAGGCCGTGATCTCCCCTGCTCCCTGCGCGCGCATCGCCGCGACGGTGTTCGCCAGTACGCCGGCCGCCAGTCCGCGCCAGCCCGCATGGGCGGCGCCGACCACCTTGCCGTCGATGTCCGCGAACAGCACCGGCAGGCAATCGGCGGTCAGGATGGCGCACACGACGCCCGGCTGCAGCGCGGTGCTGGCGTCGCCCACCTGCACCGGCGCGTCCGCCCAGACCAGGCTGGCGTCGACCACGCCGGTGCCGTGGACCTGCGAGATCCAGGCCGGACGTCCAGGCAGCAGGGCCTGGAGGCGCGCACGGTTGGCGTGCACGGCCTCCGGGTCGTCCTTCACGTGCAGGCCGAGATTCAGGCCGCCGCCGCCCTTGCCGTCGTCGAAGGGCGCGGCACTGACGCCGCCGAGGCGGGTGGTGGCCAGCGCCTTGACGTTGGCGGGCAGGTCAGGCCAGGCGGGCAGGACCAGCTGGGCGGGCTGGAGTCCGGCCATCAGGCCGCTTCCGGCTCTTCGATGCCGGCGCGTTCGAGCAGTTCCGCGAAGTCCTGCGCCAGCGGGACCACCCACTCCATGTGTTCGCCGGTGGCAGGGTGGGTCAGGCCGAGGCGGCGCGCCTGCAGGGCCTGGCGGTGGAAGAAGGACAGCAGGTGCGTCTTGCCGTACACCGTGTCGCCGACCAGGCTGTAGCCCAGCGACTGCATGTGCACGCGGATCTGGTGGGTGCGGCCGGTTTCGAGGCGGCACTGCACCAGGCTCACCGGACGGCGGTCCAGCTCGCCCTTTGCCAGCAGTTCGTAGTGCGTGATCGCCGGCTTGGCCATCGGCGCGTTCGACACGGCCATCTTGGTGCGCTCGGTCGGGTGGCGGCTGATCGGCGAATCGACGGTGCCGGACAGGCGCGGCGTGCCCCATACCAGGGCGAAGTATTCGCGCTTGACGGTGCGGGCCGCCAGCTGGCGCACGAGGTCGGTCTGGGCTTCCAGAGTCTTGCCGACCACCATCAGGCCGCTGGTGTCCTTGTCGAGGCGATGCACGATGCCGGCGCGCGGCACCGAGACCAGTTGCGGACAGTAGTGCAGCAGGCCGTTCAGCAGCGTGCCGGACCAGTTGCCCGAACCCGGGTGCACGACCAGGCCGGCCGGCTTGTTGATCACGAGGATGGACGCGTCTTCGTAGACGATGTTCAGCGCCATCGCTTCCGGCGTGAAGGCCGTGTCTTCGGGAGCCGGTTGGGGCACAACCAGGACGGTCTCGTCGCCGTAGGCCGTGCCCTTGCCTTTCGCCGGCTTGCCGTCGACGGTAATATGGCCCTCTTCGAACCACTGCTGCAGCCGGCTGCGCGAGAACTGCGGCACCAGGCTGGCCACGACCTTGTCGAGGCGCTGGCCGCAGTGCGACGGGTCCAGGCTCAGGGTAATCGGCGAGAAGTCGGTCCCGCTCGGGGACAGACCGGGTTCGGGCGCGAACTCGGTCTCCAGATCGTCGTCCAAATCGGGGTCAAAAGGCATTTCCGCCGAATTCGGCGCAGCATTTAATATCACGTTGTTCCCATCGGCTATAATCAGCCGTTCGTTGAATCTCGGTAAAAACTTTCTTGCAAAAAGCTCATGCAAAAAAAATTGTCTGTATTGGTCGTGACGTCTGCCCTGCTCAGTTTGTCAGCTTGCGGTTTGTTACCGAAAGGTTCCGACGAAAGCAAGAACGTGTCAGCATCGAAATTATACGCTGACGCGCGTGAAGAAATGGACGGCGCCCACTACGAAGCCGCCATCAAGCTGTTCGAAAAGCTGGAAACCAACTACCCGTTTGGCACCTACGCCACACAGGCGCAGATGGAGATTGCTTACGCCCACTACAAGGCCCAGGACCAGGCCGAGGCGCTGGCGGCGGTGGAGCGCTTCATCAAGCTGCACCCGAATCACCCGCAGGTCGACTACATGTATTACCTGCGCGGCCTGATCAATTTCAACGACCAGATCGGTTTCATGAGCTTCATCTACGCCCAGGACCCGACCGAACGCGATCCGAAGGCAACCCGCGAAGCCTTCGCCGCCTTCAAGGAACTGGTCGACAAGTTCCCGAACAGCAAATATGCGCCGGACTCGATCCAGCGCATGAACTACCTGATCAACGCGATGGCTTCCTATGAAGTCCACGTGGCGAACTACTACTACCGCCGCGGCGCCTACCTGGCCTCGCTGAACCGCGCCCAGGACGCCGTGACCAACTTCGCCACCTCGCCGGCGCGCGAGGAAGCGCTGTTCATCATGATCCGCAGCTACGACAAGCTGGGCATGTTCGACCTGCGCGACGATACCCAGCGCATCTTCCAGAAGAACTACCCGAACAGCCGCTTCCTGGGCGGTACCGGCAGCGGCGATGCGCCGTGGTGGAAGTTCTGGTCGAAGTCGGGGCCGCAGCCGGCGCCGAAGGATGTGGTGCAGTAAATAAAAAAACGCCTGCTCGATGCAGGCGTTTTTCATTGATCAGCTTTCCACCCGCCGCCTGAACACCCACGCCCGCTCGGTCGACACGCTCTCCTCGAACGCATAGCCATCGACATCGAAGTCCTTCAGCTCGTGCGGATCCGTGATGCCGTGCTCGGCCGCGTAACGCGCCATCATGCCGCGGGCGCGCTTGGCGAAGAAGGAAATGATCTTGTACTTGCCGTTCTTCCAGTCCTCGAACACCGGATTGATCACCGGCGCGGTCAGCAGCTTGGGCTTGACCGACTTGAAGTACTCTTCCGAGGCCAGGTTCACCAGCGCCGTCGCGCCGTTCGCGGCCAACGCCTCGTTCAGCGCGCCCGTCACCGACTCGCCCCAGAAGGCATACAGGTCCTTGCCGCGCGGGTTCGCCAGCCTGGTGCCCATCTCGAGGCGGTAGGGATGCATCCGGTCCAGCGGGCGCAGCAGGCCATACAGGCCGGACAGGATGCGCACATGGTCCTGCACATAGTCCAGCGCCTTCGCGTCGAGGCTGCGCGCATCCAGGCCCGTGTAGACGTCGCCGTCGAAGGACATCACGGCCTGGCGCGCGTCGCCATGGTCGGGGTGCCAGCTGGCGTAGCGGGTCACGTTCAGCACCGCCAGCGGATCCGAGATGCTCATCAGCGCGGATACCTGGGCCGGCGAGTACGGCTTCAGCACGCGGATCAGCTCCGCGGCGCGGTCGATGAATTGCGGGGTGGTGCTGCGGTCAGTGGTGGGCGGGGTGTCGAGGTCGAGCGACTTGGCAGGCGAGAGAACGATCAGCATAGGTAAAGAACGGGTACAACCGGTAGAATTGCCGACATGATACCCGCTTTGATTCCCACCTCGCAGAATCCCATCGTCATCGACACCAATGTTTGCCTCGACCTGTTCGTGTTCCGCGACCCGCGCTGGGCCAGCCTGCTGGCCGCGCTCGAGAGCGGCGCGGTCGCGGCGGTGACCCGGGCCGACTGCCGCGACGAATACCTGCACGTCCTGCACTACCCTCACCTGCCGCTCGACGAGGCGTCGCGTCCGGATGCCGCGGCGCGCTTCGACGCCCTGATCCGGGTGGTGGCGCCCGACAGCCGCGCGATCCGCCTGCCGGTCTGCACCGACCGCGACGACCAGAAATTCCTGGAAATCGCGCGCGACGCCGGCGCCGCCATCCTCGTCACCAAGGACAAGGCCCTGCTCAAGCTGGCCAGGAAGACGATGCGCGAGGGGCTGTTCCGGATCATGCAGCCCGAAGCCTGGGTCAAACTGGAAGCCAACCTCCGAGACTGAACATGCCTACCCCCGTTCTCCAATCGCGCCTGCCGGCCGTCGGCACCACCGTATTCACGCTCATGTCCGCCCTCGCCAGCGAGCACGGCGCGGTCAACCTCGGCCAGGGCTTCCCCGACTTCGGCTGCGACCCGCGCCTGCTCGGCCTGGTCGACGAGGCCATGCGCGCCGGCCTGAACCAGTATCCGCCGATGTCCGGCGTGGCGCAGCTGCGCGAGTCCATCGCCGCCAAGATCCAGGCCCTGTACGGCCACGCCTACGATGCCGCTACCGAGATCACGGTGACCGCCGGCGCCACCCAGGCCCTGACCACGGCGATCCTGTGCGCGGTGCACCCGGGCGATGAAGTCATCGTCGTCGAACCGGCCTACGACAGCTACCTGCCGGCCGTGCAGCTGGCCGGCGGCGTGCCGGTAACGGTCTCGATGCGGGTCGACGAACACGGCTACAGCGTGCCCTGGGACGAGATCGCCGCGGCGGTCGGACCGCGCACCCGCATGATCGTGATTAACAGCCCGCACAACCCGACCGGTTCGATCCTGCGCCGCGCCGACCTCGATACGCTGGCCGGGATCGTCGAAGGGACCGACATCCTGATCCTGTCAGACGAGGTCTACGAGCACATGGTCTACGACGGCCAGCGGCATGAGTCGGTCAGCCGCGATCCGAGGCTGGCCGAACGCGCCTTCGTCGTTTCGAGCTTCGGCAAGACCTATCACGTGACCGGCTGGAAGGTCGGCTACGTGGCGGCCCCGGCGAGTTTGATGGCCGAATTCCGCAAGGTCCACCAGTACAATGTGTTCACCGTGAACACGCCGATGCAGCACGGCCTGGCCGGCTACATGCAGGATCCGGCGCCCTACCTCGACCTGCCCGCGTTCTACCAGAAGAAGCGCGACCTGTTCCGGGAAGGCCTGGCGCGCACCCGCTTCACCCTGCTGCCGGCGGACGGCACCTACTTCCAGTGCGTGAAGTACGATGGGATTTCGGACCTGGGCGAATCCGCGTTCGCGCAGTGGCTGACGCGCGAGATCAAGGTGGCGGCGATTCCGGTCTCGGCCTTCTACAGCCAGGGCAAGGAATCGGGGATCGTTCGCTTCTGCTTTGCGAAGCAGGACCAGACCCTGAAGCTGGCGCTGGAGCGCCTGGCGAAGGTCTAGGAGCCGCTTCCGCTTCAGCGGCCCAGCTGCTGCAGGCGGCTCTCCACGAAGGCCTGCAGCTCCGGCGCCAGCGTCCCGCTCGCATGCGCGCGCTGGAAGGCCTCGCGGGCTTCGGCGTTGCGCTTGCCGGCCTGCAGCGACATCCCCAATCCCATCCACCACACGCCATTGCCGGGCGAAACGCGCAGCGCGGCCTGGTACTCGACGGCCGCCTCGCGGTAGCGCTGCTCGCGCTGCAGGGCGCCGGCCAGGAAGGCGTGGTAATCGGCGCTGCTGCCCGTGCCATTGCCGGCGTAGGGCAGCGTGCGGGTGAGCGTCTCGATGCCGGAGCCGCCGCGCTCGATCTGCAGGCGCGCCAGCAGCATCGCCAGGGCCGGCTGGCGCGCATCCAGGGCCAGGCCGGCCTGCAGGTGGCGGATCGCCTCGTCGCTGCGCTTCGCTTCGATCAGCAGGCCGACCAGGGTCTGGCGCGCGGCGTCGTGGGCGGGGTCGAGCTTCAGGGCCTGCTCCAGTGCCGCGATGGTGTCCTCCATGCGGCCATCCTGCAGGCTGGCAAGCGCGCGGCGGTACTCGCCCTCGGCGCGCTGCGGTGCGGATTCCTGCAGGCCCTGGGCGCCGCCGCGCCTGTTGCGGGACGCGGGTGCGGCCATGTCGGCATCGGCAGCAGGCGCCGCGCGCGCCGCAATCCTGTGCTCGCGGCCCTCTTCCGCCTTCGGCCTGCTGTTCGGCGCGTGCCGCGCTTCGCCCGGCGTCTCGGGTTTCGCTGCGCGCAGGCGCGCGGCCGGCCCGAGGATGCCGGCGCCGATTCGCGCCTGCAGTTCCGCCATGATGGCCTGGCGCGCGGTGCGCGCCTCTGCGCTGTCGGGTTCGTAGCCGGCCACGCTCTTCGGCACGGACGCCGCCGGCTGCTTCGGTGCCGCGACGGGCGCGTCGAAGGCGTCCGCGGGCTGGCCGATCGGCGCCGGCGCCGACGCAGGCACAGGTACTTCAGTGGCCGGGATGGCGGGCAGCGTGCCGACGACCGGCGCCGCTGCCGGCTTGATCGCGGCCGGCTTGAGCGGCGCCGCTGCCGGCGCCGCGGGCCTGGCGACGGCACGCGCCTGCTGATAGTTCGTCCAGCCGAACCAGCTCAGCGCCACGGCGGCCGCGGCCCCGCCCGATGCCGCCGCGATGCGGCGCAGCCCGATGCGGCCCGCCACGCCGGCGCGCTCGCGCGCGACCGGACGGGTCTGGGACGGGAAGGACTCCGCGCCGGGGGTGCCGCGCGCGTCCAGGTCCTGGAGCATCTTGTTAATCAGGCTCATCGCAGGCTCACGATCGTGTGATTGCCCAGCCGACGCTGGCGGCGGCGCCGGCCAGCACGGCGCCGATCGCAGCCCACGGCAGAATGCGGCGGCCGACTTTACGCCGGCCGCTGGTTGCCAGGGTGTCCTTCGCGGCCGCGATCACGTGCGCGCGCGTGACCTGGTGGCCGCCTTCGCCATAGCACAGCATCAGCGCCTTGTGCGCCAGTACGTTGACCAGGCGCGGCACGCCGCCGCTGGCCGCGTACAGCCGCGCGATCGCGCCGCTGGCGAACAGGCGCGCGCCCGTGAAGCCCGCCACGCGCAGGCGGTGCGCGACATAGAAGTCGAGGTCGTCGCGGCTCAGCGGCCCGAGGTGATAGTGGAAGGTGATGCGCTGGGCCAGCTGGCGGATCGATTCCAGTGCGAGATTGCGGTTCAGTTCCGGCTGGCCGAACAGCACGATCTGCAGCAGCTTGCGCTTTTCCGTTTCCAGGTTGGTCAGCAGGCGCAGCGCTTCCAGGCTCTCGACCGGGATGGCCTGGGCCTCGTCCAGGCACAGCAGCACGCGCTTGCCCTGGCCGGCCAATGCCAGCAGGCGGTCCATGATCGACTTCAGCAGGCGGTGCTGGTCGACGTCCCGGTCGAGACGGATCTCGAGCTCGTCGGCCAGGGCCAGCATCAGGGTGCGCGGCTCCAGGTAGGGGTTCGGGATATAGGCGGTGACGAAGCCCGCGCCGAGGGTCGCCATGAACTTGCGGCACAACAGGGTCTTGCCGGTGCCGACTTCGCCGGTGATCTTGATGAAGCCTTCGCCGTTTCTTGCCGCCACCAGCAGCGTGTTCAGGGCTTCCTGCGAACCCGGGCTGCCGAAGAAGAAGCTGGTGTCAGGCGTGATGCCGAACGGCGCCTCGCGCAGGCCGAAGTGGGCGGTGTACATTACCGCATCCCCCGCGGCGCGAGCTGGTCGATGCGGCGGCCGGCGTCGAGCAGGTCTTCGTTCCAGTTGTTGGCGCCTTCGACGATGGTCGGCTTGATCAGCACCACCAGCTCGCGCTTCTGGTTCACGCGCTTCTTCGCGCCGAACAGGTTGCCCAGCACCGGCACGCTGCCGGCGACCGGCACCTGCGAATTGTCGGCGGTCGAGGACTGGCGCATCAGGCCGCCGATCGCCACCACCTGGCCGTTCGAACCGCGCACGATGCTGTCCAGTTCCGAGGTAGCCGATGCCGCCAGCGGCAGGTTCAGGTTCCCGGCCGTGCCCAGGCTGACCGACTTGTTCACGGTCGAGACCTGGCTCACCGACGGGTGCACGTGCAGCAGGATATTGCCCTTGTCGTCGATCTGCGGGGTCACGTCCAGCACCACGCCCGAGAAGAAGGCCTGCAGGGTGACGCTCGGCGTGGTCGTGGTGCCGGCCGCGGTCGAGTTGGTGTTGGTGGTGACGCCGGTGACGAAGAATTCGTCGGTGCCGATCTTCAGCACCGCCTTCTGGTTGTTGACCGCCGCCACGCGCGGGCTCGACAGCACGTGCACGGTGCCCTGGGTCTCGAGGAAGGAGATCAGGGCCGCGAAGTTACTGGTCTGGACCGCAAGGCCGAACATCGAGCCGGCCGCGCCCGCCGCGTTGGACAGCGAAAAGCCGGTGCTGGCCGCCAGGCCGGTGCTCGGATCGCTGATGACGCCCGGCTGGCCGCCGCCGAAGGGCAGCGGGGTCAGGGTGGCGCCCGGCGCGAGCAGGCCGCCGGAGACGCGGTTGTCGTGGCTGCTCCTGAGAGATGCGAAGGACGCCCAGTTCACGCCGCTCTGGAAGCTGTCGTTCAGCTCGACCTCGAGGATCTTCGCTTCCAGGATCACCTGGCGGTCGACCGCGAGCTGGGTCGCCTTCAGGTAGGCATCGACGTTGCGCAGTTCGTCCGGCATGGCGCGGATCACGACCACGCCCGACTGCGGGCTCACCACGATGCTGCGCCCGCCCTCCTTCGAACCGACGATGGCTTCGATGGCCGCCTTCAGGTCGGCCCAGAAGTCGTTGCTCGAGGTAGTGCTGACGTCGGTGCTCTCGATCTGGTTCTGGGTCTGGCCGTTGGGATTGTTCTGGTTGTTCTGGTTCTGGTTGCCCTGGCCGTTCTGGTTGTTCTGGCTGCCGTTCTGGTTGTTGACCGCGTTCGACACCGAGGTCGACGAGACACGCAGGTTCGACACGCCGCGGCGTTTGCCCACCAGGTAGTTCACGCGGAACATCTTGGTCTGCATGGTCAGCGGCTTGATCGAGATGCGCGTGCCCTCGATCTTGTAGTCGTAGCCGTACATCTCGCGCACCGCGTCCAGGGTCTCCTGCAGGGTCACGTCCTTCAGGTTGGCGGTGATGGTGCCGCTGACGTCCGGATGCACCAGGATGTTGTAGCGGGTGCCGGCGACGATCGAACGGAAGAACTGCTGGGCCGGGACATTGTTGAAGGAGACGTTGAAACGCTCCTCCAGCGCCGGGCGCGCCTTCGGCAACTGGGTGGCCAGGCTGGCGGCGGGCGGCAGCAGCGCGTCGGCGACCGCGGCCTCGACCGCCGGCGCGGCAGGACGCCTGGCGGCGTCGCGCGCGACTTCGGCGCGGATCGCCTCGTAGGTGCTGGGCGGCGGGCTCTGGCAACCGCCCAGCGCCAGCAGCGCCGCCAGCGAGGCCGCGAAGGGCTTGTTCAAGGTGCGCATCATTATTCTTCTCCCCCACGGCGTGGGACGGTGGCGGAAACACGGGTCATGCCGCCGACGCTTTCCGGCGCATACAGGCGCAGCACCTGGCGTGCGCGGCCGCGCTGCAGCTCGACCTCGCTGTCGGCGATGCGGACCACGCGCGCGCCGCGGAAATTCTCGCCCACGCGCACGCTCTGGCCATCGATCACGGCGATGCGCCCACGGACGCCGGCGGCGCCGAGCAGCACCGACTGCAGTTGCGGGGCCGCTTCCGGTTTGGCGGCATCGAGCGGCGCGGAGGCCGGCATGGCGGCGGCCGGCGGCCGGGTCGGATCCGGCAGCGGGCTGGCGGCACTGGCCGCGCCGGCCGCCAGGATCAGCGCCGCGATCAAGGGCAAGCCCCGCTTCATGCTCGTCTTCACAGCTTCATCCATTTCGGGTCCAGGCTCAGGGTGTACAGGGTCAGGGTCAGGCGCACGGTCGGGTACTGCTCGACCTGCAGTTGGGCCTTGCCCCAGAACAGCTGGGTCGGCAGCGCTTCGAGCGCACCCATGTAATCGACCATGTCGAGGTAACTGCCGCGCACCGTCAGTTCGACGCCGTGACGGAACAGCAGGTCCGGCTGCCTGGCGGGCTGCACGGCCGCCGGCCGGGCGGCCTCGGGCGCGGCGGCCGCGCCGTCGCGCGTCCTGTCCGCATCCGCTCCCAGCTCGTTCAGCGAGCCGACCGGCAGGGTCTGCATCGACACCAGCTTCAGGCGGCCGTTCGCACGCAGGATCGCTTCGAGCAGCGGCGCGATGCGCTCGGGCGGCACCAGGCCGCTCTGCATTTCGCGCATCCGCTCGCTCATGCGCGCGGTGTCGGCGCGCACCGCGGACAAACGGCCGCGTACCGACTGGTCCGGGTCCACTTCGGCCTCGGCGACCTTGCGCGCGATCGCCGCTTCGGTCTCGGCCAGGCTGGCGCGCTGCTGTTCGATCCGGCTCTTCAGGAGGTCCTGCTTGCGCTGCACGGGGCCGAGCAGAACGGACTGGCCGACGAAGGCCAGCAGCGCCAGCACGGCGGCGAACACCAGCACGCGCTCGCGCTGGCTGAGCGCATCGATGCGGGCGGCAAGCTGCAGCAGGCGCTGCTTCATGGCTTCGCTCCCGCCGGCGTCGACTGCAGGCTGAATTCGACGTAGGGCGCCGGCACGCTGCTTTCCTTGCCGTCGGCGCTGGTCTGTTTGAGCGCCGACGCCTCGCCGATCTGCAGGCTGCCGACGGCCGTGCCCTGCAGGACAGGCTCGTTGCGCAGGCGCTTGAGGAAGCCCGGCACCATGGCCGGGTCGACCGCCCTGCCCTGCACCCCGATCTCGCGTCCGGCGCCGCCGACGCTGACGGCCGTCAGCCACAGGCCGTCGGCGCTCTGGCGCGCCAGCGCGCGGAAGTATTCGGCATAGCCATGGGTGTTGCCCAGGTCGCCGCGCTCGATCACCTGCGACACGTGCTGCAGCGCCGCCTGCTCTTGCTCGGCCTCGGCCAGCTGGGCGGCGAGCGCAGGGTCGTTGCGGCGCGGCGCGAATTCCGCGCTCACGGCGGCCAGCCGCTTCTGCGCCACCTCGAGCCGGTGCGCATCCGCGCCGGCCTCGCCCTGCAGCTGCGCCAGCCGCAGCTGGGACCAGCCGGCCAGGCCGGCCAGGCCGAGCACCAGCACGCCGCAGGAGACCGCCATCGAGCGCGCCGAGAACAGCGTCGTCTGTTTCTCGAATGCCGGATTGAACAGGTTGATCTGCCGCGTCATGCCACTGTCCCTTCCTCGCGCAGCGCGGCGCCGATCGCCACGAAGAAGCGCTGCTGGGCCGCCGCGCCCAGCAGCTCGGGAACATGTGCGAGGTCGAACAGCCGGCCCAGGTCGAGGGTTTCGATGCGGGTGTACAGGTTGCCCGACAGGTATTCCTCCAGCCCGGCGGCGCCGCTCGGCGCCAGCACCAGCTTGGCCAGGCCGATGAAGGAAAACTGGCGTTCGAAGTGGTCGAGCGAGCGCTGGAGTTCGAGCGTGATCTTGTCGAAGGCCTGGTGCTTGCGCTCCACGTCGCCGTCGAGCAGCTGCGCAAGGGTGACCTCGATGCGGCGCGACAGATACAGCTCGCCGCGCCAGCTCACGGTCAGCAGGCCGCCGTCCTCGCCGAAGGACAGCATGGCCACGCCGCGGCCGTCGGCCTCCAGCATGCCCGAGATGTTACGTTGGGCCATTTCGGGGATGTCGATGGTGCCGAGCTCGATTCTGGCTTTCTGGAACAGCTGCTGGCGCGCCTTGATCACGCCGTTGCGCGCCGCCACCGCGAACACGCTCTGCTGCGGCCGCACGGCGGCGTTCGGATCGAGGGGAATCTCGATCACGTCGAAGGTCGCTTCGGCAACCGGGAAATCGAGGACATCCTTGAGGCGGAAGCGCATCGCCGCCCTGACCTCATCGCGCGGCACATTCGGCGCCTCGACCGACATGATCTGGTAATCGCCGCCGCCCAGCACGGTGGTGCAGCGATAGTTCGACGCGTGCAGATCCTTGCCGGCTTTTTCGAGCGCAACCGCATCGGCCTGGCCGGGGAAATGGCTGGCCAGGGTCACCGCCGGCTTGCCATCGCCGCGGAGCACGCTGGCGGCACTGATCCCGTCGCGTTGCAACACCATTGCCAGCCAGTTGGCGTGTTTCCTTGTTCTTCTAAAAAGACGCATGCGGGCAATGATGGGTAGTGGCTCTCGAATCCTTGGGATAGTGCTTGATTATATTCAACTGTAGTAGAAAGCCGATACCATTTTTTCACCACGGAAAAATATTCTGGACTTTCGGTATGGAACTATTCATTTCCTGTTGTAAGTACACCTCATGCCGGGCGGGCAATTCGTCGACTGGTGGCTTTATCAAAAATGCTCTGGTGCTTACGCGCCAACTCATGCACACTCGCGCCTGTACTGTTTCAACATATCAATGTTTACACCAAAGTTGACCCGATCCGCCGACCATTTCCTGATGCGCCTGTGCGTCTGGGCTTGCCTGCTGTTCGCCAGCCTGGCGGGCGCGAATGCGTGTGCGGCCGTGTTCAACTTCAATGGCGGCGATATCAATGGCTGCACGCTGTCGTCGAACACCTACACGTGCAGCAGCTTCCCTTTGCCGGCCTCGACCGACACGATGGCGATCGCCAGCGGCTACACGGTCCTGATCAAGACCAGCGTCAGCTTCGACTACAACCAGGGCCTGGCAATGAGCGGAACGGCCACGCTCAACGTGACCGGCAACCTCAATATCGCCGACATCAATCCTCCCAACTTGTCGATCAAGGGGGGCAACCTGATCAGCAGCGGAACGTTCGCGGTCGGGAACCAGGCGCAGACGATCACGGCGAACGTCAGCGCGGCCACGATGACCCTCGGCACGGGCAAGCAGACCAGCATCACGGGCAACGTCAACGCGTCCGGCACCATCACCATCGGCTCCCATTGCACCGTTACCGGTTCGGTCAGCGGCGCCACTGTCAATACCAACTCCCCGTCCACCATCGATGGCGACGTCAATGCCACGGTCTCGTTTACCCTGGCTTCCGGCAGCAAGGTGTCCGGCAACATCGTCGCGCCGACTGTTAGCCTGCTCCCTTCGAACAGCATTGTGGGCGGCAACATCAGCGCCAAGACCTCGCTACGCCTTGGCGATTCGGTCAGCGTGAACGGCGACGTCAGCACTGGCAACTTGACCCTCGACAGTGCCGACGCAATTATTTACGGTAACGCCACGGTCGACAAGGCAACACTGAACTGGGCCGGCCGCGTGGTCAAGACCATCTACTGCACCGGCGGCACCACCAGCGGCCAGTGCGACTGCGTCACCAACAACAGCGGCTATCCCGTCAACAGCGTTTCCGGTCCGCACTGCGCCGCCGTTCCGCCGGCCTTCCCCATCGACCACTTCCTGATCCTTCACGACGGCACCGCCAGCGCCTGCACGCCGGAGCCGGTTACCGTCAAGGCCTGCGCCGACGCCGCCTGTGCGAGCTATTACAAGGGCGGCGTGAACCTCACCCTGCAGCCGGGCGGCGGCAGCTTCGCCATCGGGGCGAGCGGCGTCAGCACCGACGCCACGGTCAGCCAGTCGAGCACCGGCAACGTCATCCTGAACGTCAGCGCCAGCAGCGTGGCGGTCGCCAATCCCGTCCAGTGCGACAACACCACCGACAGCGCCGGGGCCGGCAGTGCGTACTGCGGCATGAATTTCAATAACAGCATCGGCCTCAGCCTGTCGGTCCCGGACCAGTATGCGGCCGTCACCACCGGTTTTTCCCTGGCGGCGTCGGTGCTGGACCCGAACGGCAAGTCCTGCAAGCCGGCCTACCCGGGCAAGACCCAGCCGGTCCAGCTGAGCTGCGCCTACGCCAATCCGGCCAGGGGCAGCCAGCCGCTCACCGTCAGCAGCGACGGCGCCGGCTTCAGTGCCCTGAACGCGAACAACGCCAGCACCGGACTGTGCGACGGCAGCGCCCGCAGCTTCAACGTCAGCTTCCCCGCCAACGGCAGCGCCGCGACCCTGTCGATGAACTATGCCGACGTCGGCCAGCTGCGCATCGACGCCTCGGTCACGGACAATGGCAAGAGCTTCGGCACCAGCGGCAAGTTCATCGTCGCGCCCAACGGCTTCAAGATCAGCAGCTTTCCCGCCACGACGACCGCTGGCGTGCCCTTCAATGTGATCGCCACCGCGCTCACCGCCGCCGGTCTGGCGGCCCCGAACTTCGGCCTCGAAACCGCCGACCCGGCCATCGCGGCCGAGACGGTGCAGTTCAGCCTGGGGGCGCTGGGCACCCAGGGCTGCAAGCTGACGGCTTCGGTGCTCGGCAGCCTGAGCCCGCCACCCACGACCAGCGTCATCAATACCGGCATCCTGGGCAAGCTCAGCTACACGGAAGCGGGCGCGCTGAACATCCAGGTCCAGCAGGCCAGCAGCTATTACCTCGGCGGCGCCAAACCTCGGCCGCTGGCGGTGCAGACCAGCGCCGCCAGCGGCTGCGGCGCGATCGCCTCGACGCCGGCCTGGTTCCAGGTCAAGGAAGGCCGGGTCGGGGCCGGCCTGCCGAATTTCTACTATTCCGGCGAGCCGCTCGACCTCAGCGTCACGGCCATGAACGCGCTCGGTAACCGCACGCTGCTGTACGACAGCGGCTATGGCTACAGCAATCCGGTCGTCTTCGCCGCCTGGGACGCCGCCGGCGCCAAGGCGATCGCCGCCGCGGACGGCGCCCTGAGCGGCGCCGGGGCCGCGGCCGCCACCCCGCTGCCGGCCAGCGCGTTCGCGCAGGGGATTGCCAGCCTGTCCGCCAGCAGCGCTGCGCCGCTGGTCTTCACGTTTGCCTCGGCGCCGCACGCCCCCATGCAGGTGCGCCTGCGCGCGACGGAAGTGGTGTCCGGCAATGCCGTCAGCTCGGCGAATGCCGCCACCTACAACAAGACCGCCGAGGATGTCTACAATGCGCGCAGCGGACGCCTGGCGATCGCCAGCCGCTTCGGCAGCGCCACCGGCGACCTGGCCCTGCCGGTCAGCTTCCAGTACTGGACCGGCGCCAGCTGGATCCGCAACGTCGACGAGAGCGATGGCCTGCACCGCATCCTGGCCTCGGCGCTGGCGATCCAGGCGAAGTCGCCGCTGTCGACGCCCATCGTCGCGACGGCGAACAGCATGCCGAACGGCTACCTGGCCATCGACAAAGGCCTCGGCAGCCTGACCCTGCGTCCTACCGGCGGGACCGGCACCGCCACCGTGGCGATCAATCTCGGCAACACCGCCGCCGTCAACTCCTGCCTGTCATCGCTCCCGTCCAGCAAGGGCGCAGGCGCCGGCATGCCCTACCTGCGCGGCCCGAACGGCATCTGCCCCAGCGCCGAGGTGCCGAACGTCGCTCCGGCGAGCGCCGACCCGGTCGCACGCGCCACCTTCGGCGCCACCGCGCCCGAGGCGAAGCGCATCATCCACACGCGCGAGGTGTTCAATTGAGGGCGCGCGGCTTCACGATGGTCGAGCTGATCGTCATCATGGTCCTGCTGGGCATCATGGCCGCCATCGCCGTACCGCGCCTGATCGGCAACGGCGAACGCGGCGCCCAGGTCTTCGGCGACCAGCTCGTCGCCGGCCTGCGCCTGGCCGACACCGCGGCGCGCGCGCACCGCCGCGTGGTCTGCGCCATGCTCGGCGCCAAGGCGCTCACCCTGCGCATCGCCGACACCAATCCGGCGAGCGGCACGCCGCCATGCGCCAGGCCGCTGCCGAACGCGCCGGACGCGGACTTCGCAACCACCGACCCGGACGTCGCCGCCAGCGGCTTGAGTGGCGCCCTGTATTTCCAGCCGAACGGCGACATCAGCACCGACCTGGCGGGTACGACGCTGCTCGGCAACGCCGGCATCAAGGTCAGCGCGCAAGGCGTGGTCCAGCGCACCATCACGCTCGAAGGGAGCACCGGCTATGTCGAATAAGCCCGCCCCGAGGCTGCCCCGGCGCAGCGCCGGCGTGACCCTGGTCGAACTGATCATCGCCATGGTCATCATCGGCGCGTCGCTGGCCGGGCTGGTGGCGGCCTTCCGCACCGGCAACCGCGCCAGCGTCGATCCCCTGATCCTGCAGCAGAAGGCGGCGATCGCGGAAAGCCTGATGGGCGAGATCCTGCTCAAGCCCTACCAGGTCGACGACACAGCCACCACCCCCAACGTGCGCGACAGCTTCAACGACGTGCGCGATTTCCAGAACTACGGCGCCGGCCTGTCCGGCATCCGCGACGTCCGGAATAATCCGGTGGCCGGCCTGGAAGCCTACACGGTGTCCGTGACCGTCAGCGAGGATACGCCCACGCTGAGCGGCGCGACGCCGAACCTGAAGATCACCGTCACCGTCCGCTACAGCATGGACGCCAGGCCCGAAGACGCTTTCGTACTCACCGGATGGCGCACACCTCCATGATGAAAAAGGATCGCGGATTCACGCTCGTCGAACTGGTCGTGGTCATCGTGGTGACCGGCATCATCGCGTCGATCTTCGCGATGCAGTACGGCCCTGCCCTGCAAAACTATCTTGCGGTCGGCCGCCGCGCCAACCTGACCCACCTGGCCGATACCGCGCTGCGCCGCATGGTGACCGAGATCCATACCGCCGTGCCGAACTCGCTGCGCCTGCTGCCCGCGTCGGGGACGGCCCCGGCCTGCCTGGAGATGGTGCCGACCAGCGACGGCGGCCGCTTCCGCACGGCGCCGGATACGCAATGGGACCCGGCCAATCCGTCGACTCCCTCGAAGCCGCTCGACCTGAGCGGCCCGACCCTGAGCTTCGACGTGCTCACCGCCTT
Source organism: Massilia sp. WG5 (assembly GCF_001412595.2). Taxonomy (NCBI): domain Bacteria; kingdom Pseudomonadati; phylum Pseudomonadota; class Betaproteobacteria; order Burkholderiales; family Oxalobacteraceae; genus Massilia; species Massilia sp. WG5. The sequence goes on along the minus strand of NZ_CP012640.2, from coordinate 64,955 downwards.
CACGACAGCGCCGAAACCGGGCGACTGGGTGGTGGTCGGCAACCAGAATACGGCCGACGTCTACGACGGCACCAGCCGCGCCCAGATCGCCGCGATCGGCGCACCGCCCGCCACCGGCAGCGGCAATCTCCCGCTGGGCCAGTCCCGCATCACCCTCAAGACGGCCAAGCAGTTCCCCTACGGTTATGAGGGCGGGCGCTTTGCCATCGTGCCGGACAGCCTGCAGGCGGTCACCTATATGTGCTCGGGCGCCGGCGTCGATGCTGGCGGCACCGGGACCGGCACGCTCACCCGCGTGGTCCGCTACGATTTCAAGGCCAGCCAGGCCTGCCCCGTGGCCGGCGGCCAGAGCGCGATCGTCGCCAGGAAGGTCAAGGCCTGCAATTTCGTGTACGACCCGAGCCAGGGCGCAACCCAGCAGAGCGGCTTCGCCCAGCTGCAGCTGACGCTGGCCGATCACGGCGAGAGCGTCACGCTCACGGTCGGCTCGCAAGTGGAGAACATGCCGTGACCACATTCCGTATCCGGCACCGGCAAGCCGGTTTCGCCTACATCGCCGCCGTCATCCTGCTGATGCTGATGGCCGGCATGGCAACCGCCATCGTGCGCCTGAACGTGACGCAGGCGAATGCCGCCACCGGCGCCGCGCTGACGGCGCGCGCCGGCCAGGCCGCCCGCGCCGGGCTGGAATGGAGCTTTTACCAGCTGCGCACGAAAAACACGGCCGGCTGCACGAATGCGAGCCTCACCGACTTCCAGAAGGACAGCGGCTTCGTGGTCAGCGTCAGCTGCAGCTACACGGCCTATAACGAGGGACAGAACGCCGATGGCAGCGTGCTGGTGAAGAACCTGTACCGGGTCGAGGCGATCGCCTGCAACGGCGGCGGCGCTGCCTGTCCGGACGCCTCCGGCAGCACCCAGGCCGACTACACCGAGCGGCGGCGCGTGGCGACGGTATGCTTTACCGCGGCGGGCGCGGACTGTTACTGAGGGAGCGGGAAGAAGGAAGAACGGGACCGGCGAATGCCGATCCCGGGAAGGAGATTACTCGCAGTCGCTGGCAGTGGCCGTACCCATCGCAAGGGTCGGGGCGGTCGTCGTCGTCGCCGGGGTGTAGAGCACGAAGCACTTCGCCGCGTTGGCATTGCCGACCAGGCTGTTCGGCACCAGGGCGATCTGGGTGCCGGTGGTTGCCGGCTTGAACTTGGCGCCGGCATTCTCGGTGGCGCTGTACGCGGTGTAATCGTCGGCAGAAATGCCGGCTGCCGCGACGATGCCGCCCATGGTGCCGGCCGGGTAATTGTTGACCACTTCGATATTCACGCCTTCGACCGGCAGCGTATTCGGCGTCGCGGCAGTCGACACCTGCCCCGGATTGACCATGATCTTGCCGTGGATGATGGCTGCCGACGACGACATTGCGCCCTTGACGGCGTTCACGCTCGCCAGGCGTGCATCGCCGCTGAGGTTGGCAAACTTCGGCAGCGCCGTCGCCGCCAGGATGCCCAGGATGACGATCACGACGATCAGTTCGATCAGGGTGAAACCGCCCTGCGCCTGGACTTTGAAATTCTTGTTCATCAGATTCTCCGAATAAAGTGGTTTAACGACCGCCTATCCGCTGACTTGGTTCAGGGCGAGGCTTTTGTTGCTTCTGCTTACAAATTCTACCTTGAATTTAAGCAATTTCGATGTGCTGAAAGAAAAACTTTCCGTGTTTTTGGGCAAATACACAAGAGATTTGTCGTGTGGGTCAAACACCCAGCCGGCGCGGCCGATACGTTTCGGGTCCGGCGCATAGTATTCGCCGAGGTAGTTCTCCGGCTTCCACAGCAGCAGTTTGATCGGGTTGTCGGCGGCCAGCTTCCGCAGTTCCTCGACGCGGCCGCGCGACGCCAGTTCGGTGGTGCGGGCGCCCAGCGAGGCGCGCAGCGCGGCCACCACCTGGCGCGCCGCCGCGATCTCGGCCTGCTCGCGGTAGTACTCGAAGCGGTCCAGCGCCACCGTGCTGACGATGCTCGACACCAGCACCACCAGCGCGAAGTGCAGCAGGCTGAAGCCGCGTCGCGTCGTGGTTTTCTCTTGACTCAGTGATAGCGTGTTCATTTGTTGTGCAGGGCTGCCTTGCCCAGGTCCCAGATCGGCAGGAAGATACCCAGCGCCAGCACCAGCACCAGCACACCGAGGAAGGTGATCAGGATCGGTTCGATCTGGCTCGACAGGGTCTTCAGTTCGTAATCGACTTCGCGCTCGTACATCATCGCGATCTCGTCCATCAGGTCGTCCAGCGAGCCCGACTCCTCGCCCACCGCGATCATCTGCAGCACGATGGGCGTGAACACCTGCGCATTGGTGGCGGTGCGCAGGATGCTCTCGCCGCGCTCGACGCCGTCGCGCATCTGCTCGATGCGCATCGCCAGGTAGGCGTTGTCGGCCGTCTGCGAGACCACGGTCAGGGCCTGCACGATCGGCACGCCGCTGCGGATCGACAGCGCGAAGCTGCGGGCGAAGCGCGCCATGGTTGCCTTGTGGACGATCTTGCCGGCGATCGGCAGGCGCAGCTTGTAGCGGTCCCAGGCCAACTTGCCTGACGCCGTGCGGGTCCAGGTGCGGAAACCGGCCACGGCGCCGATCGCACCCGCCAGGAAGGCCGGCCACCAGGCCACCGTGAAGCGCGAGGTGCCGATCAGGATCCGCGTCATCAGCGGCAGCTCGGCGTGGAAGCTGTTGAACACTTTCTCGAACTGCGGGATCACGAACACGTTCACGACGACCATCGCCACCACCATCGCGACGATCACGAAGCTCGGATAGCGCAGCGCCGTCTTCACGCGCTCGCGCATGTCGCGGTCGAATTCGAGGTGGTCGAACAGGCGCAGGAAGACTTCCTCGAGGCGGCCGGTCATCTCGCCGACCCGCACCATCGCCAGGTAGAACGGGGTGAAGCACTCGGGGTGGCGGCGCATCGCGGTCGACAGTTCGCGGCCCGCGTCGAGCGACTCGCGCAGGTCGCGGATGACCACGCCGAAACTCTTGTTAACGGCCGACTCCTGCAGGCCGGCCAGGCCGCGCATGATGGGCACGCCCGACTTCAGCAGGGTGTAGATCTGGCGGCTGAACAGCTGGACGTCGAGCGAGCTGACCTTCCTGTGCGTCAGGCGCTGCCACAGGCCGTCCTTGCCGGCGTCGCCGGAAGCCGACGAGGTCGCCTTGCGCGTGGTCGGATTGATCTCGAGCGGGGTCACGCCGCCGCCGAACAGCTGGTCGGCCACCGCATCGGCATCGAGGCCTTCGAGCACGCCGGCCACCAGGTCGCCGCTGCCGTTGCGGCCCTTGTAGGCAAAGAAGGGCACGGTCAATCCTCGAGCTGGTTACTGACCCGCATCGCTTCGGCGATCGTGGTCTTGCCCTGGACCGCCAGGCGCACCGCGCTGCGGCGCAGGGTCTCGCCACGCATCTCGGCGTGGGCGGCCTTCAGGAAGTGGCCGGGGTCAGGGTGGTTGATCGCCTCGTGCACGGCGCGCGTCATCTCCAGCAGTTCGTAGACGCCGGTGCGGCCGCGGTAGCCGGTGCCGTTGCAGTGCGAGCAGCCGCGCCCGTGGAACAGCGGCACGCTCTCGGCGCGGTCGCCCAGCTCGGCGCGCAGCCAGGCGCGTTCCGGCGCCGGCGCCGCATGCGGCTGGATGCAGCTCTCGCAGATCACCCGCACCAGGCGCTGGGCCAGCACCGCCTGCAGCGAACCGCCCACCATATAGCGCGGCACGCCCATGTCCATCAGGCGCAGCGGTGTGCTGGCGGCGTCGTTGGTGTGCAGCGTCGACAGCACCAGGTGGCCGGTCATTGCGGCGCGCAGGCCGATCTGGGCGGTTTCCTGGTCGCGCATCTCGCCGACCAGCACAATGTCCGGGTCCTGGCGCAGCGCGGAGCGCAGCACGCGCGCGAAGTTCAGGTCGATCTTGTCGTTCACCTGCACCTGGTTGATGCCGGGCAGGCGGTATTCGACCGGGTCCTCGACCGTGATCAGCTTCTTCTCGACCGAGTTGAGCTCGGCCAGCGCGCTGTACAGCGTGGTGGTCTTGCCGGAACCCGTGGGCCCCGTCACCAGCACCAGGCCGTTCGGGCGCTGGACGATGGCGCGGAAGCGCTCCACCAGGCGCGGATGCATGCCGATCGCGTCCAGGCGCAGGTTCGTGCCGGCCTGGTTCAGGAGACGCATGACCACCGATTCGCCGTACTGGGTCGGCATGGTCGAGATACGCACGTCGATGCGCTGGTTGCGCACCTTGACCGCGAAGCGGCCGTCCTGCGGCAGGCGCTTTTCGGAGATGTCGAGGTCGGCCATCAGCTTCAGGCGCAGCGCCAGCGGCGTCGCGATCTTGATGTCGGCCTCGGTCTGCAGGTGCAGCACGCCGTCGATGCGGAAGCGGATCTGCAGGCGTCCGTCCTGCGGCTCGATGTGGATGTCGGAGGCGCGCACCTGGGCGGCATCGTCGAACACGGACTGCAGCAGCTTCACGACCGGCGCTTCTTCCAGTCCGGAGCTGGAGGCCAGCGCGCCGAAGTCGACCGAGGTGGTGTCGCCCAGGTCCTGCTCGAGTTCGCGCGCCAGGCCGGTGATCTCGCCGGTGCGGCGGTAGATGCGGTCGATCGCCTGCAGCACCTCGGTCTCGTTGACCACCGCCAGCTCGACGCCCTTCTTCAGCAGGCGCGCGATCTCGTCGTAGGCGAACAGGTCGCTCGGGTCGGAGACGCCGACCAGCACGGTCTCGCGGCGGTCTTCCAGCACCAGCGCGCGGAAACGGCGCGCCTGGGTCTCGGGCAGCAGCCGGACCACGTCCTGGTTGATGTTGTAGAACTTGAGGTTGATGTAAGGGATGCCGAGCTGGCGCGCCAGCGCGCCCGAAATCTGCTCTTCGGTGACGAAGCCGCTCTCGACGAACACCCGGCCAAGCTTGCGCCCGGTGCGCTTCTGGTCCGCCAGCGCCACATTCAGCTGCTCTTCCGACAGCAGCTTCTGTTGCACCAGGATTTCCCCGAGCCGGACTTTTTCTGGCCTCGCCATGACACCCTTTAATCTTTTGTAGGACTAGTCCTTCAATTGTAAGACAGAAACAGAAAAACTTTACGTACGGAATTACATTCTGTCGCCCATTGGTAACGTCAAGCCCTCCCACCGTGTAAGATGACCAACATCAAACCGGGGTCAGACTCCGATTTTTGGCAACAAACTTCGGGACATTTCCAGTTTTCGGAGTCTGACCCCGGTTTGTTTGAACGCATATGGAGACGAAATGACAACAAGTCGCCGCCGCATTTTTTTGATGCGCCATGGCAGCGTCACCTACTTCGATGAGGCGGGCAAACCCAGCCTGCCCGAAACCGTCGCGCTCAACGGGGATGGTCGCGCCCAGGCCGATGCCGCCGGCCATGCCTTCGCCGCCGCCGGCGTGCGTTTCGACCGCGTGATCGTCTCCGGCCTGCCGCGCACCGTGGAGACCGCCGCGCGGGTGCTGGCCGTCACCGGCCAGGCGATCGCGCCCGAGGCCTGGCCGGAGCTGGAAGAGATCCGCGGCGGCCGCCTGTCGACGATCCCGACAGCGGAACTCAGGCGCGCCTTTACCGGCGCCTTCGAAGGCCTGGTGCCGGCCGGGCAGCGCTTCCTGGGCGGGGAATCGGTGGGCGAACTGATGGACCGCGTCCATCCCGCCATCGCACGCCTGCGCGCGAACGCAGGCTGGGATACGGTCCTGCTGGTGCTGCACGGCGGCGTCAACTGCGCGATCCTGTCGCTCGCCCTCACCGGGCAGCGCCTGTTCCTGGGCGGCCTGGCGCAGGCGCCGGGATGCATCAATGCCCTCGACGTCGGCGACGATGAACGCGACTGGGTCGTGCGCTGCGTGAACCACAGCCCGCCCGATCCGCTGCAGCCGGGCGCGCGGGCGACGACCATGGAACTGCTGTTCGAACAGTACCGCAAGTCGCGCTGAAAAAAGCACGTTCGTTCGCAGATGCGCTATGATTGCCTGATAAGAAAAACCTGGGTTCCCGCCTTCGCGGGAACGACGTTCCTGGAGGAGACAAAGGATGTTCGAAGAAATGATCGGCACCAAGCCCGTATCCGAGCGCCAGCGCTTCGACACCGAAGCGCTGGGCGCCTGGCTGCAGCAGCATGTCGACGGCTACCCCGGCGGCGCACCGGCCGTGGAACAGTTCAAGGGCGGGCAATCCAACCCGACCTTCAGGCTGTCCGTTCAAGGTCGCCACTACGTTTTAAGGACCAAGCCCGGCCCGGCCGCCAAGCTGCTGCCATCGGCCCACGCGATCGACCGCGAGTTCCGCGTGATGGATGCCCTGCACAAGGCCGGCTTCCCGGTCGCGCGCCAGTACGCGCTGTGCCTGGACGAGTCCGTGATCGGGCGCGCCTTCTTCGTGATGGAATACGTCGAGGGCCGGGTGTTGTGGGACCAGTCCCTGCCCGGCATGACGCGCGAGGAACGGGCCGCCATCTACGACGAACTGAACCGCGTGATCGCGCAGCTGCACACGATCGACTATGCTGCCATCGGCCTGGCCGACTACGGCAAGCCCGGCAATTATTTCGCGCGCCAGATCGAACGCTGGACCAGGCAGTACCAGGCTTCGCAAACCGAGACGATCGAGGCGATGGACAAGCTGATCGACTGGCTGCCCCGGCACATCCCGCCCGGGGACGAGACCGCCATCGTGCACGGCGACTACCGCCTCGACAACATGATCTTCCACCCGACCGAGCCGCGCATCCTTGCGGTGCTGGACTGGGAACTGTCGACGCTCGGCCATCCTGCCGCCGATTTCTCCTACCACTGTCTGAGCTGGCATATCCCGCCCGGCAAATTCCGCGGCATCGCCGGGCTCGACCTGCAGGCGCTGGGCATCCCGGACCAGGATGCCTACATCGCCGCCTACAGCCGCCGCACCGGGCGCACGATCCGGCCCGAGGATTTCGACTTCTACCTCGCCTACAACCTGTTCCGCCTGGCCGGCATCATGCAGGGCATCATGAAGCGCTATGTCGACGGCACCGCGTCGAGCGCCCAGGCGCTCGAGAACGGCAAGGCCGCCCGTCCCATGGCCGAGATGGCCTGGCAGTTTACCCAACGCTGATGGCTTCTCGATAAACCTGCTGCGCGTTGCAGGCTCGGCCTGCGATGCTCGCTACGGTTTCCCGGGAAGCCGATACTTCAAGGAGTGATCGATGGATTTTGCGTATTCCGACCGCTGCAAGGACCTGCAGACCCGCCTGCTCGCTTTCATGGACGAGCACATCTATCCGAACGAACGCGCGTTCAAGGAGGAAGTCGACCGCAACGGGGAGCAGGGAAACCGCTGGGTGCCGACCGGACTGGTCGAGCGCCTGAAGCCGCTGGCGCGCCAGCAGGGCCTGTGGAACCTGTTCCTGCCACGCTCCGCACGCGCGCCCGAGGGCCTCTCGAACCTCGACTATGCGCCGCTGTGCGAGATCATGGGCCGCGTGGCCTGGGCGCCCGAGGTGTTCAACTGCTCGGCGCCCGACACCGGGAATATGGAGACGCTGGAACGCTACGCCGCCGAAGAGCACAAGCGCGCCTGGCTCGAGCCGCTGCTGCGGGGAGAGATCCGCTCGGCCTTCGCGATGACGGAGCCGGACGTCGCCTCCTCCGACGCCACCAACGTCGCCACAAGGATCGAACGCCAGGGCGACGAATATGTCATCAATGGCCACAAATGGTGGATTTCCGGCGCCGGCGATCCTCGCTGCAAGCTGTTCATCGTGATGGGCAAGACCGACCCGAACGCCGATCGCCACCGGCAGCAGTCGATGATCCTGGTCCCCGCCGGCACGCCGGGCATCACCATCAAGCGCCCGCTGCCCGTGTTCGGCTACGACGACGCGCCGCACGGCCATTGCGAGATCCTGTTCGAGGACGTGCGCGTCCCCGCCTCGCACATCCTGCTGGGCGAAGGCCGCGGCTTCGAGATCGCCCAGGGCCGCCTGGGCCCGGGCCGCATCCACCATTGCATGCGCGCGATCGGCGTGGCCGAGCGGGCCCTGGAACTGATGTGCAAACGCCTCGACAGCCGGGTCGCTTTCGGCCGCAGGATATCGGAACAGGGCGTCTGGCGCGAGCGCATCGCCGAGAGCCGCATCCGCATCGACACCGCGCGCCTGCTGACCCTGAAGACCGCATGGCTGATGGACACGGTCGGCAACAAGCAGGCCCAGTCCGAGATCGCGATGATCAAGGTGCTGGCGCCGACCGTGGCCCAGCAGGTGCTGGACTGGGCGATCCAGGCGCATGGCGCGGCCGGGGTGTCGGACGACTTCCCGCTGGCCTACCAGTGGGCCGGCAACCGCACCCTGCGCCTGGCCGACGGGCCCGACGAGGTGCACCGCAACGCCATCGCCAAGCTGGAGCTGGCGAAGCACGCCTGAACCGCATGGCATTGAAACGCCGCCTCAAGTAACATCACGCTGGCGGCGCATGGGCTCCGCGCGTAAGCGGAGCTTGCAGTGCTGTTGTTCCAACAAGGTTTCCATCCCTCGATCCGGTCGCGGCTGATCACCCTGGTGTTCGCCTGCGCGCTGCCGATCCTGCTCGGCTATTTCGCGTTCGCGGGCGACGCCGAGCGCCGCGAGGCCCAGCACGTGTCGCAGGATGCGCAGATGATCGCGCGCGCCCTGGCGGCGGCCGTCGACCGTGACCTCGACAACGGCGAAACCGCCGCGCGCGCCCTCGCCGGCCAGCCCAGCCTGGCCGCCGGCGACCTCGCCACCTTCCACGCCGCCGCGCGCGGCCTGCTGCGTCCGGAATTCCCCGCCTTTGCATTCGTGCTCAGCGGCGAGGACGGCGGCGACCTGCTCGACACCCGGCATGCCTGGGGCGCGCCGCTGAGTTCGAGCGGCAACGAAGCCGACGTCCGGCGCGTGTTCCAGAGCGGCGACGTGGTCACCTCCGGCCTGCACCGCGGCAGCCCGTCGCAGCCCTGGGTGATCTCGATCGCGGTGCCGGTCTGGCGCGACGGCAAGGTGGCGTATGCGCTGTCGGTCGAGCAGCGCCCGCGCCGGATCGCCGAACTGCTCGCCGGCCAGCAGCTGCCAGAACACTGGGTCGCCCAGGTCTACGACAACCACGGCCTGCTGGTGGCGCGCAGCGGCGACCGCGTGCACGGGATCGGCTCGCCGGTGCCGCCCGAGCTGCGGGCGGCGCTGCTGCGCAGCCCGAGCGGCAAGATCACCCTTGCCCGGCCCGACGGCGAGACCGTCAACGCCGCCTACGCCAGCACCCCGATGCATGGCTGGACCGTCGCGATCGCCTTCCCGCGCTATGCCGCGCGCGACCTGCTCGGGCGCTCCCCCGGCGCGACCCTGGCCGGCATCGGCGCCCTGCTCGGCATCAGCGTGCTGCTGGCCTGGGTCATCGGCGGCTCGATCGCGCGCGACGTGCGCGCCCTGACCGAGCCGGCCGCGGCCCTCGGGCGCGGCCAGCCGCTGATGATTCCCGCGCTGCGCATCAAGGAGGCGGCCGCGGTCGGGCGGGCGCTGCGCAAGGTCGAAGGCGACCTGCTGCAATACCGTCACCGCCTGGAAGCCCTGGTGGCGGAGCGCACCAACGAGCTGCAGCGCTCCAGCGCCCTGCTGGCGACGGTGTACGCCAGCGCGCCGGTCGGCCTGGCCTTCCTCGACCGCGGCCTGCGCATCATCATGATCAACGACTACCTGGCGGCGGTGAACGCGATCCCGGCCGCCAGCCATATCGGCCGCACCCTGCCCGAGCTGCTGGGCGAGCGCGGCGTGGCGATCGAGGAGCCCTACCGCCGCGTGCTGGCCAGCGGGCGCCCGCTGATCGAAGTCGAGGACAGCGGCGAGTCGCCGGCCGAACCGGGCACGATCCGCCACTGGATCTGCAGCTACTACCCGGTGCATGGCCCGGAGCACGAACTGGTCGGCATCAATGCCGTGGTGCTCGACATCACCGAGCGCAAGCGCCAGGAAGAGCGCAACCGCGACAACGAAGCCTTGTTCCGCACCCTGTTCGAGGGCGCGGCCGACGCCCATGTGCTGATCGCCCTCGGCGCCGGCTTCGTCAGCGCCAACCAGGCCGCCGTCAAACTGTTCGGCTGCGCCGACCTCGACGAACTGCTGCAGTTGTCGCCGGCCAGCGTTTCGCCCGAGTTCCAGCCCGACGGACGCCGCTCCGACCTGCTGGCGCACGAATACATGCGGCGCGCCATCGACACCGGCACCTGCCAGTTCGAATGGATCCACATGCGCCACGACGGCAGCCAGTTCCATGCCGACGTCCTGCTCAACAGCGTCGACATCGGCGGCAAGGGCATCCTGCACGGCACCGTGCGCGACATCACGGTGCGGGTGCAGACCGACGCCGCCCTGCGTGCCGCCAGCCAGCGCCTGGAACAGAGCGAACGCATGATCCGCACCGTGACCGACCACCTGCCGGCCCTGGTCGGCTACTGGGACGCCGAGCTGCGCTGCCAGTTCGCGAACCGCCCCTACCTCGACTGGCTGGGCCGGCCGGCGAGCGCGGTAATCGGCCATACCGCCTGGGAACTGATGGACGAGGGCCAGATGACCCAGGTCATGCCCCATGTCGAGGGCGTGCTGGCCGGCGAGCCGCAGTTCTTCGAGCGCCAGCTCCAGCGCAAGGGGAGCGATGAAGTGATCCAGGCCTGGGGCAGCTATATCCCCGACTTCGACGCCGACGGCCGGGTGCGCGGCTTCTACATGCTGCACTCGAACGTGACGGAACTGAAACGCACCCAGTCGCGCCTCGAGGACGCCCTGCACGCGGCCGAGGCGGCCAGCAGCGCCAAGGGCGAGTTCCTGGCAAACATGAGCCACGAGATCCGCACCCCGATGAACGCCATCATCGGCCTGGCGCGCCTGCTCGAGGAAGCAAAGCTGGAGCGGCGCGAACGGGCCTACGTGACGCGCATGCAGATTGCGGCCCGGTCGCTGCTGTCGATGCTGAACGACGTGCTCGACTACTCGAAGGTGGAAGCCGGCCAGCTGGCGCTCGAACACACCCTGTTCCGCATCGACGACGTGCTCGCCAGCGTCGGCGTGCTGGGCGCCGCCGGCGCCTGGCACAAGGGGATCGAGCCGGTGTTCGCGGTGGCGCCCGGCGTGCCGGCGCGCCTGCTGGGCGATCCGACCCGCCTGCAGCAGGTGCTGCTGAACCTGGTCGGGAACGCGATCAAGTTCACCGAGCGCGGCGAGGTGGTGCTGTCGATCGAGACGAAAAGCCGGGAAGACGATCGCGTCGAGCTCGCCTTTGCGGTGCGCGACACCGGCATCGGCATCGCGCCCGAACAGCAGCAGCGCATGTTCGAAGCCTTCTCGCAGGCCGACAGCTCGACCAGCCGCAAGTATGGCGGCACCGGCCTGGGCCTGGCGATCAGCCGCCGCCTGGTGGCCCTGATGGGCGGCGAGCTGGGCGTCGACAGCGCGCTCGGGGAAGGCGCCTGCTTCCGCTTCTCGGCCTGGTTCGGGCTGGATGCCGGCGCGCCGCCGCCACTTCCTGACGCGGCGGCGGACGGCAGCGTGCTGGTGGCCGACGACAACACCAGCAGCCGCGAGGCCCTGGCCCGCGCGCTCGAAGGCCTGGGCTGGCAGGTGGACCGCGCCGGCACCGGCGCCGAGGCCCTGGCCCTGCTGCGCGGCGCGCGGCGCTACGAGCTGGCCTTCATCGACAGCGCGATGCCCGACCTCGACGGCGCCTCGGTGCTGGCCTTCGCGCGCGCCGACCGGGCCATCCCGATGCCGCGCTGCGCCCTGCTGGCAGCCGATCCGGAACGCGAGCGCCTGGATACGCTGGCGGCCGACCTGCGCGTCGATGCGGTGCTCGCCAAGCCCTTCACGCCGGGCGCGCTGCTCGACACGCTGGCGGCCCTGTCGGAAGGCGGGGCCCCTGCCGCGCAGCCGTCCGCCGCGCCGCTCGGCGGCCGCCTCGCAGGCCTGCGCGTGCTGGTGGTCGAAGACAACCTGCTGAACCAGGAAGTGGCCAACTATGTGCTGGTGCATGCCGGCGCCAGCGTCGACTTCGCGGGCAATGGCCAGCTCGCGGTCAGCATGCTGGCCGACGGCACCCGCCACTTCGACGCCGTGCTGATGGACCTGCAGATGCCGGTGATGGACGGTTTCGAGGCCACCGGCGCGATCCGCGCGATGGGCTACGCCGACCTGCCGATCCTGGCGATGACCGCGAATGCGATGGAAGCGGACCGCCGGCGCGCGCTGCAGGCCGGCATGGACGGCTACCTCGCCAAGCCGATCGACGTCGACGAGCTGGTGAGCGTACTGCGCCGCCTGACGGGACGCGGCGAGGCCGGCCACGAACAACAGGCCGGCGAAGCGCCGGCGCCGGAACTGCTGCCGGCCTTCTTGCCAGGGATCGACCTGAAAGCCGCCCTGCCGCGCTTCGGCGGCAGTTTCGCCGGCTTCGCCACCGTGCTCCGGCGCTTCGAGCGTTCGCAGGGCGGCGTGGTGCACGAGGTGCGCGGCCTGCTGGCGAGCGGCGACCGGACGGGCGCCGGCCAGCTGATGCACCGCCTGCGCGGGGTCGCAGCCAATCTCGGCGCCACCGAAGTCGCCAGCCAATCCCTCGCGCTCGAGCAGGCACTGCGGGGCGAGGACGAGTCGGCGCTGGCCTTGCGCCTGGCGCGGCTGGAATCCGCGCTGGCGACCGTGCTCGAGGCGGCGCGCGAGCTGCCGGCCGAGGTCCCCGCCGAGGCGCCGCCGGGCGATCTTGCCGAGGGTGAAATTGAACAGCCCTCGCTCCAGGACGCGTTGGCGCATTTACGCGATTTGCTACAGAATAACAACATGAAGGCCATGGCGCAGTTCGAATCGCTGCGCCCTGCCCTCGCCCGCCTGGCCCCGGCAGCAGTGGCGCCGCTGGCGGAGGCGGTCGCCACGCTGCGTTTCGAGGCGGCGGCCGGCCTGGTGGGAGAGATCGTCGCGAACCTGGGAAACAAGGAGGATGGATGAGCTGGACCGATATGGCCGACAATGGCCGCATCCTGGTGGTCGACGACGCGATGGAAAACATCCAGATCCTGCACGCCGCCCTGCAGGACGAGCATGAAGTGCTGTTCGCGATGGATGGCCCGCGCGCGCTCGAGATCGCCCGCACCCAGCATCCCGACCTGATCCTGCTGGACGCCGTCATGCCGGGCATGGACGGCTACGCCGTGTGCCGCGAGCTGTTCGCGGGCGCCGAGACCAGCGACATCCCGGTCATCTTCGTCACCGCGCTCAGCTCGCCCGAGGACGAGACCCGCGCCCTCGGCGCCGGCGCGGCCGACTTCATCAGCAAGCCGGTCAACGCCGCGGTGGTGCGCGCACGGGTGCGCACCCAGCTGACCGTGAAGCGCCAGCGCGACGCCCTGCGCGCCCTGATCCTGACCGATTCCCTGACCGGGGTCGCGAACCGCCGCGCCTTCGACGAGCGCCTCGAGATGGAATGGCGGCGCTGCGGACGCTCCCGGTTGCCGGTGTCGCTGCTGATGGTCGACATCGACCACTTCAAGCTGTACAACGACCATTACGGCCACCCGGCCGGCGACGGCACGCTGGTCCAGGTGGCCGGCGCGATGCGGCGCGCCGCCGCCCGCAGCCAGGACCTGGTGGCGCGCTACGGCGGCGAGGAATTCACGATCCTGCTGCCCCAGCTCGACGAACAGGGCGCCACCGGCGTCGCGCGGCGCCTGATGCACGAACTCGAGATGCTGGACCTGCCGCACGCCGCCTCGCCCACCAGCCAGCGCCTGACGGTCAGCATCGGCATCGCCTCGCTGGTGCCGGGCGACCAGCACAAGCCCGTGGACCTGGTCCAGGCGGCCGACGCCCTGCTGTACCAGGCCAAGGCGGGCGGGCGCAACTGCTACCGCCTCGCCGCCGGCTCAAAAAGCGTCTAGCAGAGCGCTCAGGGCAAGGCGCGACGCCTGAACATCCCCATGCCTTCGACGGTGCAGACGGTCTCGCCGTGCTGGTTGACGGCCACCCACTTCGACCACACCACGCCACGATCGGGCTTCGAATTCGAGGCCTTGACCTGGGTGGTCTGGTAGCGCACGTTCAGGGTGTCGCCGGCGCGCACCGGCGCCAGCCAGCGCACGCCGTCCAGGCCGGGCGAGCCCATGCTGGAAGACTTCGCCATCAGTCCGTCGACCACCAGCCGCATCATCATGCTGCAGGTGTGCCAGCCGCTGGCGATCACGCCGCCGTAGATCGACTGCGCCGCCGCCTCGCGGTCGACGTGGAAGGGCTGCGGGTCGAAGCGGGTCGCGAAGTCGATGATCTCGTCTTCGGTGACGTTGCAGGTGCCGAGATCGATCTCCTGGCCCGCAAAGAAGTCTTCGAAATACCATTCAAGGCTCATGCTGCGGCTCCCGTGAAGCCAGGCTGCGCCATGAAGCGCGCCAGGTGGTGGTCGGCATCGCCGAGGCTCAGTTCGATCGTGCTCAAACGCTTGAAGTAATGCGCGGCCGGCAGTTCGTCGGTGACGCCCATGCCGCCGTGCAGCTGGACCGCCTGCTGGCCGACGAAGCGCGCCGCCTGGCCGACCCGGTACTTGGCCGCGGACACCGCCTGGCGGCGCGCCGCCGCGTCGCTGCCGCGCAGGCGCACCGCCGCCAGCAGGGCCATCGAACGGGCCTGCTCGAGGTGGATGTACATGTCGGCCATGCGATGCTGCAGGGCCTGGAACTTGCCGATCGGGACCCCGAACTGCTGGCGCGTCTTGAGATAGTCGAGGGTGGCGGCGAACAGCGCATCCATCGCGCCCACGGCTTCGGCGCACAGCAGGCCGGCGCCGTAGTCGAGCGCGGCTTCGAGGATGTCCCAGCCGGCACCCGGCCGGCCGATCGCGGCCTCCGGTCCGACCCGCAGGCCGTCGAGGCGCAGGTCGGCGGCGCGCTGGCCGTCCAGCATGCGGTATTCGGTAAGCTGCAAACCGGGCGCATCGGCCGGCACCGCGAACAGGGCGATGCCATCCTCGTCGCGCTGGACGCCGCCGCTGCGCGCCGACACCACCAATACGCCGGCCTGCGCGCCGTGCAGCACCACTTTCTTTTCGCCGCTCAGGCGCCAGCCCTCGCCGTCCGCTTCGGCACGAAGGGCAATGTCGCGCATGTCGTGGCGCGACTGACGCTCGCCGAGCGCGCAGGCCAGCTTCAGCTCGCCGGTCGCGACGCGCTCCAGCAGCGCGCCATGGCCGCCGCCCAGGCGCAGGAACTCGGCGCCCAGCACGGTCGCGAAATACGGTTCGACCACCAGGCCGCGGCCCAGCTCCTGCATCACGACGAACATGTCGACGGCGTCGCCGGCAAAACCACCCTGCTCTTCCGGCACCGGCAGCGCGGTCAGGCCCAATTCGGCGATGGTGGCCCAGGCCTGTTCCGACACGCCGCTTGCCGAGCGGACGATCTCGCGGCGCGCTTCGAAACCGTAGTCGCGCGCGATCCAGCGCTTGAGGGCGTCGGCCAGTTGCAGCTGCTCTTCCTTGAAATCGAAATTCATGGTCTCCGTTCCTTACAGGCCCAGGATCATCTGGGAGATGATGTTGCGTTGGATCTCGTTCGACCCGCCGTAGATCGAGGTCTTGCGGTAGTTGAAGTAATGCGCCAGCAGCGGCGCGGCGAAATCGTCGTCGAAGACGCTGTGTTCGGCCTCGCCTTCGAGGTAGGCTGGGTCGAAGGGCAAGGCCATCGGGCCGGCGGCTTCTACCATCAGTTCGGTGAGGCCCTGCTGGATCTCGGTGCCGCGCACCTTCAGGACGGACGCCTCGGGACCGGGCGCCTTGGCGGCCTGGGCCAGCACGCGCAGCACGGTGGTCTCCAGCGCCATCAGTTCGATCTCCAGGGCCGCCACCTTGGCGCCGAACAGCGGGTCCTCGATCAGCGGACGGCCGTTCTTGCGCTCGCGGCCGGCCATGCGCTTGAGGCGCGCCAGCTCGCGTTTGGAACGGCCCACGGCGGCGATGCCGGTGCGCTCGTGGCCCAGCAGGTACTTGGCATAGGTCCAGCCGCGGTTCTCCTGGCCGACCAGGTTGGCGGCCGGGACGCGCACGTTGTCGAAGAAGACTTCGTTCACCTCATGGTCTTCGTCGAGCATGACGATCGGCCGCACCGTGATGCCGGGGCTGTGCATGTCGATCAGGAGGAAGGAGATGCCCTCCTGCTTGCGCACGCCCGGATCGGTGCGCACCAGGCAGAAGATCATGTCGGCGTGCTGGGCCAGCGTGGTCCAGGTCTTCTGGCCGTTGACGATGTAATGATCGCCGTCCCGGACGGCCGTGGTTTTCAGCGAGGCCAGGTCCGAGCCCGCGCCCGGCTCCGAATACCCTTGGCACCACCAGTCTTCGCAGGACAGGATGCGCGGCAGGTAATATGCCTTCTGCTCCTCGCTGCCGAAGGCCATGATCACGGGCGCCACCATGTTCACGCCGAAAGGCATGATCGGCGGCGTGCCGGCGCGCGCGCATTCTTCCTCGAAGATGTGGCGCTGCGCCGGGGTCCAGCCCGGTCCGCCGTACTGCGCCGGCCAGCCCGGCGCGACCCAGCCCTGGCGCGCCAGGATCTTGTGCCAGCGGACGTAGTCCTCCTTGCCGAGGCGCAGGTGGTTGAGCACCTTGTGCTGCAGCTCGGACGGCAGCTCGGCCTCCAGGAAGGCGCGCACCTGGTCGCGGAAGGCCAGGTCTTCGCTTGTATAGTTCAGGTCCATTCAGTGTCTCCTGTTATCTCTTGTTCTTGGCGCACGGGAAAAAGCACGACCGTTCCAAAGATTGTACCTGAAAAAGTAGACGAAAAAAAAGCGGGCCGAAGCCCGCTTTGTGGTGATGCCGTACTGCCTGTGGATCAGCGTGCGCGACGACGGCCGAGGCCGGCGACGCCCAGCATACCGGCCAGCATCAGCGCGATGGTCGACGGTTCCGGGACGGCTGCAGCCTGGCCCTGGCCGCTGTCGCTGCCGCTGCCGCTGCCCATGTCGCCGGCGTTGCCGGTGCCGTTGCCATTGCCGATGTCGCCGACGTTGCCGTTGCCGTTGCCGTTGCCGTTGCTATTACCATTTCCCATGTTGCCGGGACCGCTGCCAAGGCCGACGCCGGAGTTCGACCCGCCGGGCGAACCCGAGTTCGACCCAGCGGGAGAGCCAGCGTTGGTGCTAGGCCCAGGGACACTTCCCATAGGCAACGACACGTTGGCGCCGCCCCCGACAGTGCTGTTGACGGACGAGTTGTCGACGATCTTGAAGCCATCCGGTGTGCCGATGACGGACATGCCGTCACCTGCCAAAGCGGCCGCCTTGGCCGTGCTCAGACCTGTCACGTAGACACCATCAGCGCCCTTTTTCAGGGAAACTTTCATATCGCTGCCGATGCTGGCGCTTACCTTTTCGTACAGGGCCTGCACCAAGACGTCACTGCCGTTGATGACGCCGCCCTGGCTCGTCGGAACGACGTCCGCATGGGCAGCGCAAGCGCTGGCCATCAGGGCTGCAGCGATGAGATAACGAGTTGTCATATTGCGCTCCTTGCTCAGTGATGAAGATTAATTTTTCTACAATTGCTGAGTTAATGTATCACAGCCGTAAAAAAGCCAATGTTCAATTGGAAGGCATCAATGAAAACGAGGCTTTCCCCAGGGAGAAGCCTCGTTCAGGATGCTGCCGGAACATCCCGGCACGCAGATATGATGTTGTCTTAAAACTACTAATTAATTGCCATTTTGTTTCAACATAGACATGTATGGCATGGTGCGCGAAGCCATCCGCGTATCGGACTTCAGCATGCCGGCTTCGTCGGCCAGGATGTGCGCAGCTTCCTGCAGGTACACGTCCTTGGCGTTCTTGGCCGCCTTCTCGGCCGCGATCTCCGCCGCCAGGCTGCGCTCGTCACCCTGCAAACCGTCGTCGGCGCGCGGCGCGCCCTTCAGCGCGACGTTGGTCTTCTTCGGCGCGGTCGGATTCGGCGCCTTGTCGCGCTGCTCCTTGCTGCCGGGGCCGGCCACCGGCTCGTCGGCCTTGCCCTGGGCATCGGCGCCGGCCAGGCGTGATTCGCGCAGGCGGGCCTTGGCTTCCTGGGTCTCGCGCTCCTTGCGGCGCACCGTTTCGTTCAGGGAGATCACGTTGTCCTTGCGCAGCTTCAGGGCTTCCGCGATGTCCTGCTCGATGTCGCGGAACTCCTTGTCCTTGGCGACGCGGGCGTCGTGACGCTTTTGCAGCGGGCTGAGCAGTTCCTTCAGGTCGCCCGACGGCAGGTAGGTCGCCGGCTTGATCTGCACCCAGGGCAGCGCGTTGTCATAGGACGACTCGCCGAAATTCTCGGCGTCGGAGGTCACCGGCAGCTTGATGTCCGGCGTCACGCCGCGCAGCTGGGTGGTGCCGCCATTGATGCGGAAGAACTGGGCGATCGTCATCTTCAGCTCGCCATACTTCATCTTGTCGTTCTGCGAGAAGCGGTCGAGGTTGATCAGGGTCTGGACCGTGCCCTTGCCGAAGCTCGGCTCGCCGATCACGATGCCGCGGCCATAGTCCTGGATCGCGGCGGCGAAGATCTCGGAAGCCGAGGCCGAGCCGCGGTTGATCAGCACGCCCATCGGGCCGTCCCAGGCCAGGCCGGCGTTGGTGTCGCTTTCGACCTCGACGCGGCCCTCGGCGGTGCGCTGCTGGACCACCGGCCCCTTGTCGATGAACAGGCCGGTCAGTTCGACCGCCTCGATCAACGAGCCGCCGCCATTGTTGCGCAGGTCGATCAGCACGTTGTCGACCTTGTCCTTCTTCAGCTCGCCAAGGATGCGCTGCACGTCGCGCGTGGCGCTCTTGAAGTCCTTGTCGCCCTTGCGGCGCGCCTCGAAGTCCTGGTAGAAGGTCGGCAGCGAGATCACGCCGATGCGGCGCTTGACGCCGTTATCTTTCACTTCGATGATCTGCTTCTTGGCCGACTGTTCTTCCATGCTGATCTTCTGGCGCACCAGCGGGATCGTGACGTGCTTCCCGTCCTGGCCGGCGTCGGCCGGCAGCACGTCCAGGCGCACGGTGGAATTGCGCTCGCCGCGCACCAGCTGCACCACGTCGTCGATGCGCCAGCCCATCACGTCGGTGAACGGGCCATTGCCCTGGGCCACGCCGACGATGCGGTCGCCGACCTTCAGCTTGCCGGACTTGTCGGCCGGGCCGCCGGGGACGACCTCGCGGATCACGGTATAGTCGTCGCGCGACTGCAGCACCGCGCCGATGCCGTCCAGCGACAGGCGCATCATGATGTCGAAGTTCTCGGCCGAGCGCGGACCCAGGTAATTGGTATGCGGCTCGATCGCGGTCGCGTAGGCGTTCATGAACATCTGGAACACGTCCTCGTTGTTCAGCTTCTTGAGGCGGCTCTGGTAGCCCTCGTAGCGCTTGTCGAGGGTCTCGCGGATGCCCTTGTCGTCCTTGCCCGCCAGTTTCAGGCGCAGCCAGTCGTTCTTCACGCGCTTGCGCCACAGGTCGCGGGCTTCGTCTTCGTTCTTGGCCCAGGGCGCCTTCTCGCGGTCGATCTGCAGCGTTTCGTTGGCGCTGAAATCGAAATTGCCCTTCTGGACCAGCTCGCGCGCATAGGTCATGCGGTCGTTGAAGCGCTGCTGGTAGACGTTATAGATCTGGAACGGGAGGGTCAGGTCCTCGTTGTTGATCGCATCGTCGAATTTGGTGCGGGCCGGCGCGAACTGGTCGAGGTCGGCCTGGGTGAAGTACAGCTTTTCGCTGTCCAGGGTCTTGAAGTAGTTGTCGTAAATCTTGGCCGACATCACGTCGTCCAGCGGCATCGCCTTGTAGTGGTAGCGGGCGAGCACGCGCGAGGCCCAGAGCGCAGCCTGGGTCTGGGCGGGGGTCGGCTTCAGCTGGGGCACACTGGCCTGGGCCGCATTGGTCTGGACCTTTTCCGGCTGCGCCGTCA
The DNA here is from genome assembly GCF_001412595.2 of Massilia sp. WG5. Taxonomy (NCBI): domain Bacteria; kingdom Pseudomonadati; phylum Pseudomonadota; class Betaproteobacteria; order Burkholderiales; family Oxalobacteraceae; genus Massilia; species Massilia sp. WG5. Next base: position 44,982 of record NZ_CP012640.2, on the reverse strand, counting down.
CGACGTGGGCCGACATGGCGAACGCCAGCGCAACCATCAACATCTGCTTCTTCATTGTTCGTTTCTCCGGGCGGAATGTGCTAAGGCGGCTGCTATGGCCAAATGGGACTTGGCCGCGAATGCGACCAATTCTACAGGATAGCGGCACGACGTAGAGTCGGCCTGTGTGCTTCTTCAGCCGAGCTTAAGTCGAAGCCGCCCCGCAGCGGTCACGCTTTTACAAATTGAAACAGACTCGGTCGGAACAGGAACATGGCGCCCGCCGCCGCCAGGATGACCAGCCACGGCCAGCTGCGCGCGGCCAGCCGCCAGTCCACCGGCGAGGGCCAGAAGGACAGGAATTGCGGGGCCAGCAGCAGGGTCATGGCCAGGTCGGCCGGACCGAAGCCCCAGGCGCCGCGGGTGCGCCACCAGGCCACCGCGAGCGGGACCAGCAGCACCAGCAGCGGCGCCAGCGCAGCCGGGGCCGCGTTATACCAGCGCAGGTTGGCGAAGGTGACGGAGCCGAGCTCCCAGGTGCGCCCGGTGCGGCGCGGGACGATCGAGAAGCCGGTCGGCTCCGCGCCCAGCAGCAGGCCGACGGAAAAATGCGCCAGCTCGTGGCACAGGGTGCCGGCCGCGCTGAACACGAAGAACAGCGGGTGCAGCGAGGTCACCAGCCAGATCAGGAAGGCCAGCGCCAGCGACGGCGCCAGGTACAACAGGATGTCGACCATCCCGGTGCGCCCTCTCAGCCCTTGTAGAAGCAGCGCCCGCAGGCCTGGCGGTAGCTCTCGTTGCCGCCGATGCTGACCTGCTCGCCTTCGCGCACGCGCCGGCCTTCGGCGTCGACGCGGACGTTCATGGTCGCCTTCTTGCCGCAGGTGCAGATGTTCTTGATTTCCTCGATATCGTCGGCCAGCGCCAGCAGGTAAGCCGAGCCGGGGAAGGGATCGCCGCGGAAGTCGCTGCGCAGGCCGTAGCAGATCACCGGCACGCCGCGCACCTGGGCCAGGCGGTGCAGCTGCACCACCTGCTCCTTGGTGAGGAACTGGGCTTCGTCGACCAGCACGCAGGCCACCTCCGGCGCGCTGGCCAGGAAGTCGGTCTGCTTGTCGAACACGTCGACTTCGCGCTGCGGCCCCAGACGCGAGGTGATCAGCCCGACGCCGTAGCGGTCGTCGATGGCCGCGGTGTACAGCTTGACCTTCTGGCCCTGCTCTTCGTAGTTGTGGGCCACCTGCAGCAAGGCGGTGGATTTGCCGGCATTCATCGCCGAATATCTGAAATAGAGTTTTGCCACTGCGCGCCCTGCCTGTGTCCCACTTGTTAAGGTGCAAAATTATAGCAAGCGGACCGGCAATGGAAAACCGCCCGGACCGAAGATTCCGATCCGGGCGGTGCTGCACTGCACCGGCTACAACAGGCTCAGCTGCGACGGCGGCTCATCAGGCCAACGAAACCGAGGCCGGCCAGCAGCATGCCGTAGGCGCTAGGCTCCGGCACGGCCAGCACGACGTTGTTGGCGGTCGGCCAGGCGATCTCGCCGAAGGTGCCGAGCGTCACCGCGGCCAGCGGCGTGTCCGAGACGAAGCCGAGGAAGTCCGTGGTCAGGGGATTCTGCAGGGAGTAAGTCACCACCGAACCGTCGATCGCGGTCAGGATCAGGTTGCCGGTGGTGAACTGGCCGGCCACGTCGGAGGCGAAGAAATTGCCGCCGAAGGCGCTCACGCCGCCGCCGAAATGCGAGAACACGATCGGGTTGACGGCCGTGTTGTTCGACAGCCAGTGATCCGTGGGCCCGCCCGCGCCATACAGGCCGGTGGCCGAGTAGACGTTATAAGCATAGGCGCCGGCGGTCCGGTCCAGGCTTTCGCCATAGTTCATGATCGTCAGGTCGTCGTAGGTGTCGACGCCCGGCGCCTGCACCGCGGCCAGGAAAGCGGCCTGGCTGGTGTAGACCGTGATATCGGCCTGGGCAGCCGCGGCGGCGCAAAGCAGGGCCGCGGCGGAGCAGCATTTGAATAAGGACAGTGTGGTACGCACGATTGCACTCCTGTTGAACATCGATCGGACAGCCTTGGGCTGGCACCAGTAGATATCAGGAATACAAGAGCTTGCAATCGTGCCAACAGGGCTTTTATGCATACTTTGCGGTGCATAAAAGTTTGCGCACGGCTTACTGCCCCGGATGGTACTTGCGCTCCAGCTGCTTCTCGATGTCGGCCTTGTAGAACAGCACGTCCTTGAACTGCCCGCGGCTGTACATTTCCGCCTGGTCGCTGAAGTGCGGCGACTTCGGGTCGCTGCTCTCGCCGCCGGCCAGGATGCTCTTCGCGCGCACACGCGGGCCGAACTCGACGGCCGCCACGAAGCTGTTGCCGCGGTCGCCGTAGATGCGCTTCGTGGTCTGCTTCGCCGTCATGCCGAAGGACGCCAGCGAACCCCAGTTGGCCGAGGTAAAGCCGACCGGGATGCTGGGCTTGCTGTCGTCGTAGTGCTGGTCGACCTCGCCGCTGAGGCGCTGGAAGCGGTTGATCTCGCCCCATGGCGTCTTCCAGCTGCCGAAGTCGGCCTGCAGCCGGTCGGCGGCGCGCGCCAGCGACGCCAGCCGTTCCCCGGACGTGAGCCTGGTCTGGATGAAGTCGACCACCGGCACGCGTTCGGCGCGCGCGCGCGCGGCCGCCTGCGCCACCATGTCCTGGCCCCAGTAGACCGCCAGCGAAGTCGGCGCCGAGTCCACCGACCAGCGCAGGTCCCAGCCGCGCAGCAGCGCCACCTGGTCGGCCAGGCGCGCCTTCAGGGCGTCACCTTGCGGCAGCGCGTCCCAGTCCTTCAGCAGGGCCGGGACCAGCGGCTCGAAGGCCGTCAGGTAGGAGTCGTAGGCCTTGCCGATCAGGCCGTCCAGGGTCAGGTCGCGCGCGTCGTGCAGCACCCGTTCGGCGTGGATGCCGCGCGCGTTCTGCGGCAGCGACCACATGTACGCCGGATAGGACTTGCAGTCCGGGCTGCTTTCACCGAAGCCGGTGCAGGGCCAGTTGTTGGTGTTCGAGATATAGCCGCTCTTCGGATTGAAGACGGTAACGGTCTCCTTGACCTCGTGCAGGCCCTTCCACTCGGTGGTCGGATCGCTGCCGTCGACCGGACGGGTCCAGTCGAAGCGCGGGTCGCGGCGCGGAATGAAATTGCCGTGGAAGTAGGCGATATTGCCGTCCGCATCCGCGTACACGGTATTGTTCGAGGAGTTGGTGCGCAGTTCCATTACCTTCAGGAAGTCGGCGTAGCTGCGGGCCTTGGTGCGGCCGTAGGACTGCTCGAGCGCGTGCATCGGATCGTCCATCATCTTCACGGCCACCCACTTGCCGCCCTCTTCCCGTATCACCGGGCCGTGGTGCGTGAACCATGCAGTGACGCTGCGGCTGCGCATGCCGTCCGCGGTGCGGTAAGGCAGCACGATGGTCTTGCTGCGCAGCGGGCGTTCCTCGCCGCCGTACTTGTAGAAGAACTTGCCGTCGCGCTCGACCACGGTTTCCAGGTACTCGTCGATGACGTCGCCGCCGCCCGAGGTATGCATCCAGCCCAGGCGCTCGTTGAAGCCCTGGTAGATGAAGAACTGGCCCCAGGTCACGGCGCCGTAGGCGTTCAGGCCTTCTTCGCTCACCATGTGGACTTCCGGCCGGAAGTAGAACGAGGTGTGCGGATTGATCATCAGGAGCGCGTGCTTGCCGGCGCTGCGCTGCGGCGCGATCGCGAAGCCGTTCGAACCCTGCGGCTCCGGATCGAAGCCCTTGCCCGGGTCCGCCATGGCCAGCGCGGTGGGCGCGGCGGGCGCGGCGGGCGCGGACGCCGGACGCTTGCCGTAGAAGGCTTCCAGCTGCTTCAGGTTGATCGATTCGATGTCGCCGCCGATGCTGCCTTCGCTGAAGGCCAGCGCCATCCAGGGCTCGAAGCGGGTCAGCAGCTTCGGCTTGACCTGCGGGTGGCTGGCCAGGTACCAGTTCAGGCCATCGGCCCAGCCGTTCATCAGCTTCTTCAGCCAGGCCGGGCTGGCCGCGTACCTGGCCTGCATGTCGGCCGGATCGATGTAGAGCTTCATGCGCAGGTCGCGCCAGATCTCCCGCTCGCCCTCGACCTCGGCCAGGCGCCCCATCGCATTGATGTAGTTGAGTTCGACCCGGTTGAAGTCGTCCTCGGCCTGGGCGAACACCATGCCGAACACCGCATCGGCGTCCGTCTTGCCGAAGGCGTGCGGGATGCCCCACTTGTCGCGCAGGATGGTCACGCGCTGGGCGGCCTGCTTCAGGCGCGCCAGTTCGGCGGGCGTGAAGGCGGCCGCCGCGGCGCCGGCCACGGCGGGCCGGGCGGCCTCCTGCGCCGCCTGCACGGGCAGCACGGCGAAGGCGCCCAGGGCGCAGCCGAGGAGGGTCGAGGCGATCAGGCGGGAAGTCTGCATCGTGGTGTCTCCAGGGTGATTATCGTTATCGTTATCGTTATCGTTGCTCGGACTCAGGCTTCGCCGAGCAGCACCAGCTTCTGCTTCAGGACCTCGTTCTCGTTGATGAGGGTGGCGACGCGGTCCTTCAGCTCGGCGACCTGGGCCTTGAGGGCCTTGACCTGCTCCTCGGGCGTGCCGGTGTCGACGTCCTTTTTGGGCTTGGCGGCGCTCTTCTGCTCGCGCACCTGGCGCGCGGCCTGCTGCAGCTCCTTCTTGCCGCCGGCGACGGCCGCCACCTGGGCTTCGCGCGGCAGCGAGGCGACGTTGGCAGCGGAGCTGATCGAGATGGCGCCGCTGCGCACCGCATCCACCAGTTCCGGCGCGGCGGCCTTCTGGATGCGTTCGATCTGGCTGATGGTATTGGCCGACACGCGCGCCGCGCGCGCCACTTCCTGGCGCGTATTCCACGGCGGCGAGAACGGGACGGCCTGGTCGGCTTCGGTCTGCAGCTCGTCGTCGCTTTTCTGGACCACGCGTGCGGCCAGGATTTCCTTCTTGCGCAGGGCCATCAGGCCACGCTGGAAGTCGGTGACGCTGCGGCGCGCCAGCTGGTTGTCGATCATCCACAGCTTGACGTCTTCGATCGAATCGAAGCTGTCGTTCTGGACCGTGCGGAAAGGGATGCCATGCTGCGAGCAGATGGCGTAGCGGTTATGGCCGTCGATCAGGACGTCGCGCCACAGGATCAGCGCCTCGCGGCACCCTTCGGTGAGCAGGCTGCGTTCCAGGGCTTCGTGTTCGGCGGGCGTGAGGGGGTCGACGTACGTACGGAGTTCGTCGTTAATCGTGATGTTCAATTCGTGTCCTTGCACTTCGTGTTGCGCATGTCGCGTTTGCTGTGCGCATGCTACACCATGCAAGGATTCAACTAAAGTGGTACGGCCAGCCGGAATCGAACCGGCACGCCTTTCGGCGGCAGATTTTAAGTCTGCTGCGGCTACCAATTTCGCCATGGCCGCGTACCGGGCGGGATTATAGCACTGGAGCGGGTTTCGGCAACACGGCTCAGCCATGCCCCTTTTTCCGCAATCGCGTAGGCTTTCCGCAAAACGCTATTTCGTTGGCTTGACCAGCTTGCCTTTCCGGTGCCGAACGTACTGGCGCGTCATGGTCGACGTTGTGTGTCCGAGCTGTTCCTGCGCGGCCGTCATGCCTGCGGATTCGTCTTTGTCGGTCGCGGCCTTCGCACGCAGATCCCGGAACTGGAACTCCTTTATGCGCGCCGCCAAGTCGGGCCGAGCGGCCGCTGCTGCGGCGCGCGCACGATCCATGGCGCCGCGCATCATGAACTTCGTCATTGGCGTCCCGTCTGGCATGTTGACCAGGCCGAGTCCCATTACCTTGCGCTGGGCCATGCGCTCGAGCAGCGCCGCGAGCTCTCCCTCGATGGCGATCCGGAGCTTTTGCCCGGTCTTGTTCTGCCGAAGCCAGAGCGCTCCTTCCTTGATGTCGGCGCGAGTGAGCTTGAGCACGTCCGCCGGTCGCTGGCCGATCAGGTAAGCCAGGTCCATCGCGTCCTTCAGTGCTGGTTCTGCCAGGTCGTGTACCAGGCGGTAGACATCGTCCTCAACGTAGACGTCCCGCCCCTCTTCCTTGAATCCTCGGATGCCCGCGCACGGATTGGCTTTGCTGGTCAGCCCTTTGCTGCGGGCGAAATTCCAGATGTGCGACAGCAGCGCCTTCTCGCGATTCGCACTCACGTGCCCGAGATCTGGCGGTACGGGTCGTAACGGCTTTTTCTCCAGCGCGCGCTGCCTGTTTGCTTCAACCGCCTTCGCGACCGTCATCTGCACACGCCAGTCTAAGTATTGCCGGACGTGTACCGGGTCGACTTTGTCCAGCGGGATCGGCGGCTTATCGAAGAACTGGTAGAGCACCTCCAGTTCATTCAGGTTATTCCGCTGTGTTCCGGGCGCCTTCGTCGGCAGCACTTCGCGCATATAGCGCTCGGCCGCGTGCCGGAAGGTGATGGCGGCGGCCGGCACCGCGCTGACCGTCAGCTCTGCCCACTTTTGCACTGCGGCCACGTAATCGTCGACCGCGAGCGGCACCTCCCGGCGCGGCTTCCCGCCCAGGTCGAGCAGGTAATACGTCCGCCCTCCCCGCACGCGTGCGCGCATCCCCTTCGGCAGGTTCAAGTTTTTTGTTGGCCTGCGGCCCATACATCATCCCTTCCGTAATACGTCCGGCACCCACGCCTTCTCGGGCGGTTTTGCCGTCTTGGTGCGCCCCTCGATCGCCGCGCGAGGGACGATCGGGCGTCCGACTGCATTGGTAAAGAAGGGGATGCCCTGCGCGCGCAGCTGGTCCGCCTGTAACGCGTGCTTAGTCCGCCCCGTTAGTTCGCGGACTTCTTCCGCTGCCAAAAATGTCTCCGACATCATTCTCCCCTATTCCATTCCCGCTTCCTCAAACCGCCGCCGATCGCCCCGCATTACCATCGACAGCGGCATGGGCAGCACCGTGGTCCTGTTGCGGCGCTCGTAGCCCGGCCGGCGCCGGTCGTTCTGCGGGTTCGTGAAGTGGGACGACACGCCGCGGCGGCGGTCCTGTTTGCGTTCGATCATCAGTTCTTCTCCTTGGCTTGGGTAGTAGCCCTGAAAACCCGCGAGCACCATGTTGCGTGCCTGGTGTCGAGAGGATGCGGTACTTCGCCGCAGAACCAACATTTGATGGCTTGGTAGATCATTGCGCACCTCCTTTCTCTTGGGCTTGGGTAGTAGCCAGAGATGCGCCAGATGAGTTGCCTTTGCTGTCAGCGGTGCGCACTAAGTCGTATGCAGCGACCAGTTGGGCATAGTTCTGTTCGGTGTGGAATCGGCCCTTTGCCTTGACCAGCTTCGCCGCAGCGTCGTACAGCCTGGCCAACAGCATATTCTGCGCACGTAGCTGCACCAGTTCCCCCGCATCCCTTGCTTCATCGGTAGGGGAAGCATCAGCCGCTGTGGTTGCGGCGATTGCGCTGTTGATGAAGCTGCGTTCAAACTGATCGAGGTGGCGGATTTGCGCGGCATCGCGCATGAGAACCCAGCCGCCATAGGCCTCGTCGCGCACCAACTCGGCCCCGCCCATGCCTTGAAGCGGAATCTGAGTCACAGCGGCCGGCGCTGCTTGATGCGCTATTGCGGGAGCAGGTGCGGCGAGAGGGGTGCAGTCAGGGCAAGATTCGTATTGGTCGGGCGGGAAGCCGATGATGCCAGCGTCGTTGCACTTGCCGCACTCAGACGCCATGGGCGTTACGTTGTCCCAGCCGGTTTCGCCCAGCTTGGCGAGTTGGCGACCGATGTTCCAATATTCGTACAGCCAGTGATCGGCGCTCGGCGGCGCATGGCGGTTCTCACGGCCGTACTGAATCGCACCGTCGATGGCGAAGCGTGCATTACTTGCCGCTATCGACTCAGGCGTACCTTTTTCCTGGGCGGCAGCAGGAGCCGGAGCGGCGAGAAGTGCGCGAACCTGTTCCTGAAATGCGCGTGCCTGTTCTTCTGCGACGCCTTGCAGGACACCAGCCTCATAGTCGTGTAACCGCTGGTTCGGGTCGGTTGGCGCTCCGGCCTGCTGGGCGAGGGCGGCGCGTGCTTTCCATGCGCGCCATTCAGCTTCCACATCGTCGTCAGCGTAGTCAAACTCATGACCTTCCGGATTGCGCTTGAGTGCGCTTTCCATCCAGCCGCCGTCGTCGCTGACTGCCCAGGCTTCGAACATCGCCCGCTCATCCAGTCCTGCACCGCTATGCGGTGGAGAGCAGCGAGCCAGGGCGTCTTCAGTGGCGGCGTGATAGATTTCCCACGCGGACTGCAACGACGGAATCTTGTATTTACCTTCGTTGGTCAGCCACGCGAAGGAGTCTCGCGGGCCGTAGCGCTTTTCGAAGTCGGCGCGCAACTGGTCCGGGTCCAGGGTGTCTGCTTTCTTGTCGGTGGCAGCTGGCGGATTCTCGGCGCGGTGGCGACATTCGGTCTTACAGATCGAGCTATCGCCAGGGCAAGCGCCGCAGTTAGGCTTCGCCCGCCCGGCCACCCGCGCCAGATACGCATCGTCCCCCACCAGGATGCGCTTGTTCGTGCCCGGTATCAGCACCGCGGTGCCGTCCGTCGCCGTGCACTGCTGGTGGCCCAGCGCCGCCGCGATCAGGCGGATTCGGGTGTGCTCGCAAAGGTCTTTTTGGTCCATGTGTCTCTTTCGTTGGTGGTTTATAGTTCGGCTTCGGAGAACAACCGAGGCTGCACCGCGCCGTTCTGGTAGACCACGTCCATCACGGTCGTGGCGATCGGCTCATCGCCCTCCCAGCCTTGCGGCCAGGTCTGCAGCGCAATCAGCTCACGGATCCGGGCTTCTTCCTCAACATTGATCAGGTCGATCTCGGGCCGGCCCAGTCGGCGCGCCGCTTCGTTGATCTCTGCTTGGATGCCCAGCACACGGTCGAGGCCCATCAAGCGCGCTTCCAGCGTCAGCGGGCCCATCCGCTGCGGATTCTTGGCAATACTGCCGTCCTTCAAGGTCTCGGCGCCGGCCTTGCGCAGGCGGTGCTGTGGCTCGCGCAGCTCGCGCCACAGCGGACGCAGGCCCTTCAGCGGCGCCAGGTACGACCAGGCCGGCAGCAGCAGCACGCTGTCGAGTGCCTTGTCTTCCTGGGCCAGCGCGCAGCCGATGCAGCCGGTACGGGCGTTGATCTCTTCGGCTTCATCGCCGCCGTAGGCGTCCGCGATCATGGCCGTGCTCCAATCGCCGAATTCCACCGTCGGCGCCCAGTGTTTCAGCCATTCCCACACATGGCAGACGCGCCAGTGCAGCAGTGGCGCCAAGGTGGCCAGCCGGCCGCGCAGTCCCTTTGCGTTCGGCAGCACCTGCTGATACCAGCCCTGTCCACACTCGGCGCCGTCCTTCCCGCAGCTCATTTCGATGCGGCGGTCTCGGATCGCACTCTCGCCCTGGCGCACGCCGGTGATCATCAGGATCTGGCCGTCCAGCTCGTCGAGGCGGCCCCGCAGCGCCTGCTCCATCGGGTCGATCTTGATCTGGCGCGTGCACCACCGCAGCGTGTTGTTGTTCGGCGGCGGCACGCCACGGCCCAGGATGTAGACCATGAAACGTTTGTCCATCGGCGCGGTCACCACCTCGCAGCGGATACCGCGCTCTTCCAGCTCGTCCATGATGTGGCGCGCGGCGATCGCCAGCGGCGGCAGTTCCTGGCGCGTATCGGCGTAGAACACCGTCAGCGATTTCGGACGCCGGATCTTGCCGGTGTCCAGCAGGTACATGATCAGGGTGAGCGTGGCTGAGCTGTCCTTGCCGCCCGACCAGGCCAGGCCCCAGTGCTCATGCTCGGCGCCGTAGGCCTGCAGCGACTGGATCGTCAGCTCAATCGATTCCGTCATTTGCAGGCGGCGCGCGCCGGCGCCGAAAATATCAAACTGATTCACTTATGCTCTCCAATAAATCCATCTGGCGCCCGCCGCTCAGGTCCAGCCGGTATATGTAGCTGCTGGCGCCCGGGCCTTTGCTCTCGCAGTCCGGCATGCCGGCTTCTGCCGCCACCTCGCCGGCCTGCTTACACACCTTGCTGCGCTCGTTGTCGAAGATGCAGCCCAGGCACTCGCGGGTGGCCGGCTCGGCGTAGAACCAGATGCCGTTGGCGAAGGCGCGCATCATGTCAAAAGAACCCGGTCAGGCGATCGATCACGTCGTCCAGATCGTCGCGGGTGTAGTTGGTCAGAACATGCTTCAAGATCACGTTGACGGTGGCGTTGTAGAGGTTGTCGAACTCGTCCTGAGCCATGTTGGCGAAGCTGATGCTTTTGGCGGTCACGCGCGTCTCGCCGCGCAGATTGATTGCCACCTCCCCGAAACCAGCGAGACACACGATGTCGTTGCGGAACTGGTCGAAGTTCTTGCTGACGACTTGGCCCTTGTACGTCGCCTCGGCCGGTTCCCAGGCGTCGAAGGCGAGGTTCAGCAGCGCAAAGTATTTTTTGTGGAACCGCGGGTTACGCTGCTGCTTCACGGTGGCGCGGACGGCCGCGCCAGTCTTTAGCTTGGCGATATAGTCAGCGGCCTGCGGATCCATGGGAGCCAGGGCGCCAGCCGGGGTCTTGGTCAGGACGATCTCTTTCATGCTATTTGATCTCCAGCCGGGTGCCCTGTGCTAGCAGCGCGCCGGGCACGTCGCGGCCAGCTTGCAGCGCGGCCTTGATCGCGGTCTTGTCCGGCGCGGGTGGCGGCGGTTCGGGTTGACGCATGAACTCTGCCGGGATCAGGGCAGGCTCGAAGATGTCGACGCTGGCCGGGTTCTTCCGGATCGACAGGGCGAAGTGCGGGCAGTCGATCTTGCTCACGCTAGCGATTTCCATGCAGGTCTTGGTGTACTCGCGCAGATGGGCGACGCGGCCCTCGATGGCTTTGCGGCGCGCGGCCATTTCCGCTTCGGCGGCCTTAATCGAGCCGGCCAGCGCGTCCAGGTTCTTGATCGCGTAGGCCACGTTCTGCGCCTTGACCTCGAGCGGATAGGATTCCGCTTCCAGCGTGTCGGCGATGGTCTGCGCATCGTTGTCGGACGCCATCAGCGCTTCAACCATCGAGCGATGTTCCTGGGCGATCGTGTAAAGAGAAAGTGCAGTCATATCGTTCTCGCGGCCATGCTGGCCGCGGCTCCATCGAATTAGAAGGGGATATCGTCGTCGGCGAACTGGTTGCCGGCTGCTGCAGGCTGCTGCTGACGCGCACCGCCGCCCTGCTTCTTCAGCGGCTTGTCGGCCAGCTGGGCCACAACCTTTGCGAGCTGCTCGGGGGCGGTCTTACGCGCCATTATTTCGGACGCCATCAGCTCGGTGCTGGCCTGGAAGATCGCGAACAGGCCCATGCGCCAGCCAAGCTCGCCGGTCTTTTGGCCGTCAGCCATCTTTTCGTACTCCTCGGCCCGTAGCAGTACGCCGATCGGCTTGCCCATCAGGTCCGCGAAGCATGGCGCCGGCATCACGACTTCCTGGCCGTTGTCCCACTTCTTGACGTTCTGCTGGCTCACGGTAATAGTGCGCAGGCTGAGGCAGGCCATCATGGCGTTGATCTGGTTCAGACCGGACAGCGGCTCGCCGTTGCCCTTGCGGGTCCAGACGTCGAAGCGGCACTCGCGGCCATCGTCGGCGCGGAACGTGAACCCGATGCCGTCGGTCTGCTTGGTCGCGCTGACCAGCTTCTCGGCCCGCACGAAGGTGCCGGTGTACTTGCCGGTCTCGCTGATGTAGGCGCCGATCGCGTCGGCCTTGCTGGCCAGTTTGGTGTCGAGGGTGTACATGGTTTCCTTACATGGTTTGTGGTTGGGTGATGCCGTAGTACTCGCACACGGCGGCATCAACCGCGGCGAGGTCGTTCTCGATGTGCCCTTCTTCGAAGAGGCCCAGCGGGGACTTCGTGGTGTCCGAGCCGCTGTTCTTCGTGGCGAACACGTACTGGTCGTTGATCTTCAGCGTGCGCAGAACGATGGTGACCAGGCCTTCCAGCACGATCTTCTCGTCGAGCAGCTTGCCGATCGTCTTGATTTTGGTCTTCCCGCTTTCGTCGGTACTGGTGTGGCTAAGGATGTAGACACGCTTCTCATCCGACAGCGCGCTGGCCTTCATCAGGATGTCCCAGGCGCTGCGGGCGATCTCGTTGTACTTGGCGAAGGCGCCATTGCCGGACTCGTGGTCGGTCACGCGGCGCATGAACTCGTTGGCCAGGATGTACTGGAAGTCGTCGATCACGATGATCGACGCCGCGGTGCGGTCCATGGCAGCCACGATGTGCGCGCTGTTGTCGCTGACGTAGACGTTGCCGCCCTGGCCCTTCACGACCGGCTTCCAGTTCGCCGAGCGGAACGGCAGCGGCTTCTTCACGGACTGGATCAGCAGCGTCTGCTCGGGGTCCAGGTTGCGCAGGCTGGTCGACTTGCCGGTGCCCGACTCGCCGATGATGAGGGTTGCGATGCTCATGGTTTTCCTTGGTGGTTGCGATGGTTAAAACGGTAGGTCGTGGTCTTTCACATACTGCTCACGTGCGGCGCGCTCTTCCTCAGTCAGCTCCGGCCGCCACACGGACGCGGGCGGCGGTGACTGCAGCGGCGGGAACAGCGTGCGGCGCCGGCCCATTTCCTCGTACTGCTTCAGCGCATCGGCTGCATCTGCGTTGTTCATTGCGGGCTCCAGATAGGCACTTCGTTGGCGTGGTCCAGCTCCTGCACCTCCGCCACGATGAACAGGAAGGCGATCACGAGGACCAGGGCGCGGGCGGCGTCGCGGATCACAGCAGCTGCTCCATGACGCCTTCCAGCACGATCAGCGCGCCGATCGCCAGGAACATCAGGCCCGGGTGCTTCTCGCACCAGTCCATCTTGTAGAAGAGGACGAAGCCGATCGGGTCGCGGCGCGGGGCGGGCTCGGCCTGCTGCTGGGCGCGGGTGGTGGGGATGTAGGTAGCACTCATAATTTCCTCAGTCGGTATACGCGATGAACTTGAATTCGCAGCGCTTCTCGTCGAAGTACTCGAACCGGCCACCGAACGATCCATCAACCAGCTTGCGCACGTCGGCAGAAGAGGTGCCGGGCGGGAATACGCCCTCCTTGATCATCGATGCGTTGGAGTGCGACTTCGAGCACCAGTCGATCTTCGTGCGGTCGAGCGCGCCGACGCAGCCCTCGCTGTAACCGCGGCTCTCGTTCTTCTGTTTCATCCTGCTGCTCCTCGTTCTGCCGACGCCGCCGGCGGTTGTTGTTGGTGTTATTGCTGCTCGGCCGCTTCCGGCGCTGGCGTGTACTCGATCGCCAGCAGGTTCTGGATCTGGCTCTCGATCTCGGTGCACTTCTTCGTGGTCTCGGCGCGCAGGTTTGCGGCCTCTTCCTTCAGCGCAGCGATCTTGTTCTCGACCAGGCCACGCATGTCCGGCAATTCGATGGCGGCCTCGACCTCGCCGACGAATGTGTAGCCGAACGCCTCCCATCCATCGCGGTAGGCGAAGAGCGAGAGCTGGGCTACGCCCTGCTCGGTCTGCAGCTGCTCGGGGGTGACCGTGCTGTTCTTGTGGAGGAATGCGTAGCGCTTCACGGTGATCTTCATGGTCGGCTCCTGTTGTGGTTATCAATGCATGCGGGCCAGCTCGGCCTGTGCGATGCGGTTGTCGTTGCGGGATTCGGTGCGGCGCTGCTCCATGAATGCCACGCCGCGCTCGGCGTCGGCCTTGCAGACCTCGTACATCGCGTCATGCGCCAGGCTGGCGAAGCGCACATCAGCGATAGCGCGCCCGGTCACCGCCTGCACGAACAGGGCCTTCACGTCGTCTTGGCTAAAGCGCTCGAGCACCGTGTTGTGCAGGTCGCTGATCGCGCGCTGGTCGCCGGCCTGCAGCTTGCGGGTCCAGTCGCAGACCAGCTGCTCTGCCAGCTTCGCCACCTGGACGTCGCGCTCGTCGTTGAAGTCTTCGCGGGGCATGGTCAGGCCTCCCGTGCAGTGCGAAGGGCTTCGGCTGCACGCTGCAGCGGCGCAGCACCTTCCTGCATGCCGAGGTAGCGCAGACCGCCGACCAGCTCTTCGACGACAGCCACCAGCTGCTCGTGCGCATTGCAAGCGCGGACGATGAAGGCGGCGTTACCCTGGCAGTACTCCAGGTCTTCCATCCGCTCCTTACCGCGAGCGCGGCTATCCGGGCCTTTTACGTCGGCGACCACGATCCCGTTGCAGTCGGCTTCAATGGTCAGGCCGACTGCGCTCCAAGGCGTCGGCGTGTGCTTCGTGTTGTTCGACATGCTCTTCTCCATTTCGCGGCTCGGCGGGTGCTGAGCTCGCTGCGATGGAGTAATACTAAAGCTAACTTGAGTTATAGGTCAAGTAGTCTTTAGAAATAAATTCAAGTGAGCTTGATAGACGGGGGGGGAAGAAATAGACTGTCGCTACCGATCCCCTCGGTGCGCCGGCCCGGCGTCAGGGCGTAAAAAAGCCGCGTCGAGCGCGGCATGGAGGATGGGATGTTAGAGACTCAACAAGCTACGGAAACGTTGGCTACGATCGGTCTGCCGCGTGTCGGTACTGTGTGCGATTTGATGATGGATGACGACCTGAAGCGGGTCATGGAGTTCATGCAATGCAATATGTCGGCGTCGAAGCTTGTCGGGGTGGCCCAGGCTGCAGCAGCCATGGCGCCGATCATATGGGGCCAGTACGAGCGCGAGGAAGTGCATGCGCTCGCGCTCCAGGCTCGGAGCCTTAACTTGGATGGGTCGCAACCAGCAACTGCCACCTGATAGGGCCGGGGACAAGCAGTCCGTGTACATGATGATTTTCCGGCGGAAGCGGATGATGCTTCACCGAAGTTACCTCATGACCGCAGGCCACGCATCTATAAATTCCGGAGAATTCGGTCGGATGCCCTGGAGGATGCACAGAGTCAAAGGCATTTCCAGTATTCGGATGTAAGTGCGTCAAGTGTTTATATGCTGCCATGCGTGCCTTTCATCGGTTGGACTTCAATAGGGATTGCACTGGACGCCTGATTTATCAGGTCATCTTCCCGCGCCAGCATGGGCGGGTGTTAACAACTAATATCTCTGTTGTCGCTCCACATTTCGCTGGAAGCTTTCCATTTGCTCTTGCAGTGCCCACAATTGATCGCTGAGCTGCGAATTTTGTTTTTGGAGTTCGGATAGCTTGTAATTATTAATCTGAAGCTCAGTTCCAACAGATTCAACTTTATTTGCCGTCGACACCAGTTCAGTAATCAAATATCCAAAAAATGCACATGCCCAAAAATTAAAATCGAATAACCAATAAATTATTCCACCGCTTATTGCCGACCCAACCAAAGTCGCAATAAATTCATTGCTGTAATTTTTCATAGTACTGGCGTTAATTTCCGGTTCTGCACCTAATGTGCCGCGTTGAATTAAAGCCTTCCGGTTAAAACACGCGTCGACTGAATTACTACCCTACCGACGATAGTGCACCGGCCGCTTTTCAGATTAATCGGCCCAAACTCTGGGTTAATCGAATGTAAATACCACTGCCCGCCACGGTTTATTAGTTGGTTGACGCAGGCCTCGCCGTTCCAGTTCACAGCGAACACTTCCCCGTTGCGCAGGCCCGTATCAGTGGTATCAATCACGATCCAATCGTCCTCGAAGAACATCGGTTCCATGCCTCGATCGCGCACGCGCATCGCCAGAAGTGTGACCGGGTTCACCTTCGAAGCGAGAATTGCTGATGTCGGGATCAACAGCGGCTCCAGCGCGGTCATGTCCGGATCGGCATCAAAGCCGACTGTGCCGGCTCGTAGCCTGAGCACAACCCGGCGCACTTCAGTGAATTGGTGGTCGGCCTGGGTCATTAGTTCGGCCGGAACGCGGCTTTAGGAATGTGACCCAGCACTAGGTGCATGCGGTCGATCTCTTCGCAGTCGATGATGATGTTGGGGTGATCCTTGTTCACGGACTCGAAGCACGCCTGATCGTCCCGAATCCAGAGCAGGCGCTTGATCATCCGGCGCCCATCCTTCAGCAGCACAATCACTTCATCGCTCGGCTGCGCCTCTCCGCATGGGTCGACGCCGACAAATTCGCCGGGAAGGTAGCGCGGGCTCATGCTCTCGCCCCGAATACGCAGAGCGTAGGCATCTGCGCACGGCGCGTACCAGAAGAGCCATCCGTCGGGATGGGCTGGGCTGAAATCGTCTATGTGCAGAAGGCCGTCCGTGCCCGCCTGGACGCGGCCGACTATAGGGATGAGCTGAGGCTTGCGCATGATCGCCGGAGCGTCTTCGACCTCATCGTCGTCCAGCGGACGCGCGGAGGCATCAGGCGCAGGACTTCCCTCTCCTGTCTCAAGCCATAGCGCATCCACCTTCAGGTAGCTGGCCAGTGCCCGTGCCTTCGGCGCGTCAATGCCGTGATCTCCCTTAAGCCAGTTACCCGCCGCGGTGTCGGAAACGCCAGCCGCGCGCGCCAGCTCAGCTTTGCTTACGCGCTTCCCGTTTCGTCGCTTCTGCTCCTGCTGCATCGCCCACAGGAGTCTTTCTGACAATAAATTCATAAAGGTAGCTTAACAAACCATTTATAAAGCTGGCTTGACTTTATTTCCAAGTCAGCTTACGATCTGACTAAAGTTAACTTGAGGATTGAAATGAACGCTACCGAAATCATCCAACGCCTCGGCGGCCCTACGAAGACCGCTGAGCTTTGCGAGGTCACCACCCAGGCGGTTTCGCAGTGGCAGCACAACGGAATCCCGAAGGCGCGCCTGAAATTCCTCGAGCTCGCGCGCCCTGACGTCTTCAAGCAGACCAGCACCACCCAATCCCAGCCGCAGTAATCCCCTGCGGTTTTTGTTGCCCCAAATGTTGCCCATAGGAAGAAGTCTTTGAGCAACAGCAGTACCGCCAGCCCACTAGCTGGCCATGAACCACCCCCACCGAGAACCACCGACAAGGAGAAGCACCCATGAAAACCGCCCGCAACATCATCGTTAAGACCTGCCTGACCGCCGACGAGTTCGTGCTGCTGACCAACGATTGCGAGAAGGAAGAGGTCTCGCAGAGCAAGAAGCTCCGCGACTCCTGGCTTTCTTGCAGGAATGGTAAGCCGGCGAGCCGTGCGTCGAATAGGCCAAGCATTGGCCAACGACTGGCCAAGTTCGCGCCGAGCCGCACGATGCGCCCGACCGCCTACATGCGTTCCTGAATACCCAGCACCGAGGATTGAATGAACCAACCAACACAAAATCCGCCGCCGAAGTTCTCGCCTGACCGCCGCGTGGTCGTCTGGAACTTCGTCGCGCGCTGCATCGAGAAGGCCGGGCCCGACAGCCGCGCCGCCGATGCACAAAAGCTGGTGCGGCAGCAGATCCGCGCCGCCACCGACGAAGGGGGGAAGGAATAGTGGACACCTCCATCGTTTCACGCGACATGATCAAGGCCAAGGCCCGGGCAGCATTCGCCCGCGGCGCTGGCCGTGACGACCATGGCTTCAACCTGGGTGCGCCTGCCATCGCCGACTGGCAGCGCGAGTGGGACCTGTGCGCGGCCAAGACCTGGGGCTTCCTGCTCGATGAGCAGCTGGTGGGAGCTTGCCCGCCATGACCAAGCCGAAGAAGCCCCGAAACAAGTCCTACAGGCCCAAGTACGTCGCTCGCAACGTCCTGTCGACCGTGTTCGGCGGGATGAGCGGCGATCACGCCGACCACCTGCGCGAACTGCAGATCAAGAACCACCTGGCCATGGCCGAGATGGCCCAGGGCCGCGGCACCCGCGACCAGTGGGATCTGATCGTCGGCGCCATCAATATCGCCAACGTCATGTGCGAGATGGGGATCGGCGACGAGTTCCGCTTCGTCACGATCGCCGCGCGCGACGCCCTCCTCGCCGTCGGCAAACGCTACATGGCCAGCGACCGCTTCGTGTTCACTGGCGACGAGCTGCGCGCCGTGAACGAGGCCCTGGACTGCCACGATGCTCAGCTCGAGAACGTACGCGCCATCGATGTCGACCGGGCAGCGATGGAAGTCGAGCGCCGCGTGCGCCATCGCATCAACAGCACGAGCGTGATGCGCGAGATCCGCAAGGAGGCTGCGTAATGGCCAACGGCATCGACTGGTTCCGCTGGCACCACGGCAGTGTGAATGATCCCAAGTTCGGCCTGGTGGCGAAGAAAGCCGGCGCACGCGTCGGCGACGTCATCACCGTGTGGGCCCTGGTGCTGGAACTGGCCAGCGCGAACGTCGAACGCGGCCAGTGCGGCGACATCGACTGCGAGGCCACCGACTTCCTGCTGGGCGCCGACGACGGCACCACCGATCGCATCCTGGAGGCGATGCGCGCGCGCGGCCTGATCTCCGAAGGGCGCGTCACCCGCTGGGAAGATCGCCAGCCGAAGCGCGAGCGCGTGGATAACACGGCTACCGAGCGCAAACGTGCACAACGTCAGCGTGACAGTGCAAAGGATGGCGAGACAATAACTGTCACGCC
The DNA here is from genome assembly GCF_001412595.2 of Massilia sp. WG5. Taxonomy (NCBI): domain Bacteria; kingdom Pseudomonadati; phylum Pseudomonadota; class Betaproteobacteria; order Burkholderiales; family Oxalobacteraceae; genus Massilia; species Massilia sp. WG5. The sequence continues at coordinate 26,530 of NZ_CP012640.2, read as the reverse complement.
AAGTCACGCCGCGTCACACCAAGTCACGCCTAGAGAAGAGAAGAGTAGAGAAGAGAAGAAAGAACCTAAGGTCAAAACCACTGTCGCCTCCGCTCCTGTCGGCTCCGCCGACTTCGCCCGGTCGCCCGCTCAGGATCGCCGACGTGAACCCAGGGGCAACGACGACGTGCAAGACGTGTTCGCCCACTGGCAGCGGGTCATGGACCATCCGCAGGCCAGGCTCGACGAGAAGCGCGCCAAGGCCATCGGCAAGCGCCTGGCTGACGGCTACACGGTTGCCGACCTGCGCCTGGCTGTCGACGGCTGCCGACGCTCGCCGCACCACATGGGCCAGAACGACCAGCGCACGGTCTACGACGACATCGAGTTGATCTGCCGCGACGGGCCTCACGTCGACAAGTTCATCAAGCTGGCCACGCCCGAGGCCATCGCCGATCCCGGCCTGCGCCGGCAGATCAACGCATTGCAGGAATGGATGGAGCAACCATGACCACGAAACCCGAACTGGCAGAGGCAATCGCTCTGCTGCGCGCCGAGTACGACGACATGAAGCCGGTCGACGGACCGCGCCTCGACATGTGGTGGGATGCGTTAAAGGATTTCCCGGACGGCACCGTGCGCGCCGCCGCTGCCCAGCACCTGAAGACCAGTCACTTCAAGCCGCAGCTGGCGGACATCGTGAAGGGCTGCGCCGCGCAGATGGACGGGCACTGGATCGGCGCCGACGAGGCCTGGGCCCTGATGCCGAAGTCGGAACAGGACTCAGCCATGCTGACCGACGAAATCGCGCAAGCCATGGCCGCGGCTTCCCCGTTGCTGGAGGCCGGCGACAAGATCGCAGCCCGCATGGCATTCAAGGACGCCTACAACCGGCTGATCGAGAAGGCAAAGATCGAAGGCCGTGGTCCGCGCTTCTTCCCATCGTTCGGCGCTGACACCCTGGGCCGCGTGACCATGCTCGGCAATGCTGTGCGGACGGGCCAGATCACGCTGGATCGCGCCACCGAAGCGCTTCCCGAGCACGCCGGCGACATCGTGCGCATGTGCGGCGCCACCAGGCACCCACTACTGGCCGCTCCCAAGCCCGAGAACGTCCAGCGCCTGAAGTCGCTTTTGCAGACCTTGCAGCTTGGAGGTCCGGTATGACCGACTTCCACGGCGCAGCAGCAGCTCGCTACCCGTACAACACGGCAGCCGGCTACGACTACAAAGCCTGGGCGAAGCGCATCGTGTGGCGCCACGAGACGGGCGACAAGACCCTGCTGCCAATCCAGATCAAATTCGCCCAGGAAGCCATGGGTGTCAGCGCAGAGCAGGCAGCTGCATGAACCGCGACCACCTGCCCTGCCGCGCCTGCGCCAAGTTCGTGCCGAAGCCCGGCCACTGCACCGGGTTCGACAGGCCAGCCGAGGCGACCGACAGGCCCTGCGTGTTGTTCACCGAGCAAGGCGCTTGGGAGACCAGGAAGGGGCAGAGGGCGCCGGAGCGCAGGAAGCACGAGACCATTTCGCGCGCGAGCGCACCGAAGGGATAGCAATGAAGCAATACACCCGCATCACGATCCTGTCGACCGAGCGTGTGCCCGGCGTCAAGGACAAGATGGCCGCATGCATCTGCCACTGCGGCGCGCACTTCTCGGCGTCGTTCTCGAAGGTCAACCTGGGCCAGACGAGGTCGTGCGGCTGCCAAGGTCGCGCAGCGACGCGGAGCCGGCTCACCACGCACGGCATGCGCGGCACGAAGGAGTACAAGGCCTGGAGCGCGATGAAGGACCGCTGCAACCGAGAAGGCTCGCACGCCTACGCGAACTACGGCGGCAGGGGCATCCGCGTCTGTGCCGCCTGGAGCGATTCGTTCGATGCCTTCTACCGCGACATGGGACCGTGCCCGGATGGTCTGACGCTCGAACGGGATGACGTCGATGGCGACTACGAGCCGGGGAACTGCCGCTGCGCCACCGTCAAGGAGCAGACGCGCAATCGCCGCGACTCGATCAACGTCGAGTACCAGGGGCGAGTGATGAACCTGGCTGACGTGGCTGACGCCAGCGGAGCGCCGTACAAGCGCCTGCTGTACCGGGTCAAGCGCGGCATGTCCGCCGACGACGCCGTGCGCCTCTACCAACCGAATTGACCACCAACCGCAGCACCAACCTGAAAGGGCAACATGAGCACCACCACCATCAAACCCACCGTCGGACGCGTCGTCCTCATCTTCTTCGCTGCCGGCACGCCTGTGGACGGCTACGCATTGCCCGCGGCTGGCACGCCCCTGGCTGGCCTGATCACCTACGTGCACAACGACATCTGCATCAACGTGGCCGCGTTTGATGTCTATGGCGCCAACCTGCCTCTTACGTCGGTGCGCCTGCTGCAGGACGGCGACGAGCGCCCGGACAGCGGCTGCTGGGCTGAGTGGATGCCGTACCAGAAGCAGCAGGCCGAGAAGCAGGCCAGCGAGCTGACCACGGCAGCGGCGCCGCAACTGATCACCGGCGACGCTAGCGACGCCTCGATCGAGCGCGACATCCAGGCCAAGGGCAAGACCGCGCCGCGCGTCACCCCGGCGGACATCGAGGCGAACATCGCCGACGAGGCGTACTTCACGGCCGCCGACGGCGTGCGCGGATCAACCCCTGGCGGCCTGCGCACCTACGTGCCGCGTGACTCGCACAAGCTGCTCACCTTCTGCGTGCTGGTCCTGCAGAACGGCTTCACCGTCACCGGCGAGAGCGCCTGCGCCAGCCCGGAGAACTTCGACGCCGAGATCGGCCGCAACATCGCGCGCCAGAACGCCGTTCAGAAAATCTGGCCACTCATGGGCTATGCGCTCAAGCAGCAGCTGCACTTGGCCGCTTACGAGCCGCCCGCACCTGGCGCCGCGCATGCCGGCTACAGCACCCTGCAGCCGCACCAGCAGCGCGTGGTCGACGAGAAGTGCGAACTGGACGCGCGCCTGGCAAAGCTTGTCCCGTTCTTCGATACACCGATCTTCGCAGGCCTGGCCGAGGAGGAGAAGCAGCGCCTCGAGCGCCAGGAGGATGCCATGAAGGCTTATTCGGAGATCCTGACCGAACGCATCGCCGCGTTCACGGTCGCCGCGAGCGCACCGGTCTGATCGCACCACCCCGCCCGCACGCCGGGCGGCAACAACAACGACAAGGAGAACCTGAACATGGCAGCAGCCGATTACCGCCTCTGCGACGTCTGCGAAGGCAAAGCTTTCTACGATTCGAACCTGGGCTACGAGTGGGGACCGGACGAGTATCGGCCTGACTCCGCACCATACCGCATCGCCGGCGAGGAGCAGTACGACGATCCAGCCATGAACCAGCGCAGCGGCATGCGCCTCGGCTACCTGGGCGACTGGGCCGTGCTGTGCGAGAAGTGCGCGAAGACGCACAAGACCGTCATCGTGCCGCGGGAGCAGCAGCCATGATGACCACCTTCACCATCCCCGGTCAACCCGTCGCAAAATCGCGCCCCAAGTTCGCCCGCCGCGGCGCGCACGTCGTCGCCTACACGCCGGCCAAGACCGCCAGCTACGAGAACCTGGTCAAGCTGGCCGCCAGCACCGCCATGCGCGGCATCGAGCCCACGGCGCGCCCGGTGGCCCTGTCGGTGACGCTCAACCTGCAGGTTCCGGCCAGCTGGTCGAAGAAGCGTCGCGCCGCAGCGGTCTCCGGCACGATCTGCGCCACCAAGAAGCCCGACGCCGACAACGTGCTCAAGGGGATCAAGGACGGCTGCAACGGAATCGTGTGGACTGACGACGCGCAGGTCGTGCGTATCGTGCTGGAGAAGCGGTACAGCGAGACGCCGGGGGCCGTGGTGCACGTGGTTGAGGTGGCTGGGGAGGCGGCACCTTGACCGAACGCCGCGACATCGGCTCGCGCCTGGAGAACTGGGCGCGCGTCTACCGTGACACTACCCGCCAGGGCATAAGCCCGACAGGTGCCTACTGCGACCAGCTGCGCCGCGAGGCCCTTGGCGACACCTCGGCATCGCCAGAGCGCCGAAAGATCGACGAGGACGATGCGCGCCGCATCGAGGAAAGCATGCGCGAGCTGGAGACCAAGCACCGCCTGCTGCTGTACTGGTGCTACGTCAAGCAGGCTCAGCCCGAGGTCGTCTGCAGGAAGTGCAGCATCGCACATCGGCCGGCGACCGTCTTCATCAACCTGTTCCGCCAGGCGCAGCGTGCGATAGAATCGATTGCCGAAAAGAACATGGAGAAGGTGGATGAACCTGGACGAAGACACGGTTGACGAGCTGCCGGCGCCGCCGCGTAAGGACATTCCGGCCGCCGACCGCGAGCTGCTGGAGCTAGCCGCGCGCGCTCTCGGCGCTCGATTCGAGGAGGTTGACGGCGAGGGATACGGGAACCTGCACTTCGAGAACGGCTCGACGGTCTACAGCTGGAACCCGCTGCAGTTCAGCGGTGATGCGCTGGAACTGGCGGTGCGGCTGAGCCTCGACGTCACACACTGGGGCGGGAGCACGAACGTCAACAAGTCTGGGAAGGGCTGGGTTCATGCCGTGGAACACTGGGGCCCTGATGGCGATCATCTCGCCGCCACCCGCCGCGCCATCACCCGCGCAGCCGCCGAGATCGGCAAACAACCCCCGACGAGCGATATCTCTTGACTGCAAGAAATATCAGCAGTACATTCCTGTTCACAATTTATTTCCGTCGATCATGACGTGTGCGGTTGCCTGATGGCAGCCCGCGGCGTGAACGGACGAATCCGAAGCCCCGGTCAGCGATGACGCGGGGCTTTTTGCTTTGGCAGCGCCTGACCAGCCGGGAACAGCAGCGGCACCAGCTCTCTCCGCCCATCGGTTTAACGGCTCGCCGATGAGTGTTCCCGCCTCGCGCGGGCTTTTTATGCGAAAGGCCAGCATGTCCATCACCGTCGAGGCAGAGCGCTGCTGGCTGATGATCCTGGTCGAGATCGAGCGCACCCGCGCTGCGATGCTCGCCCTCGCGGCTTCCTAAGCCGCTGTAACGTGTCTCCTGCTCGATGTGCTGCCAGCCTTTGAGCTTTCGCCCGGCCGCGTGCCGGGCATTTTTTATTCCAATGCCATGACCGCGCACACCTACACGCCGGAGCTGGGCGCCGCGTTCTGCGCCGCCATGGCTTCCACCACCGACAGCATCGCGACGATCTGCAAGCGCAAGGGCATGCCAAGCAAGGCCACCGTGTTCCGCTGGAAGGCCGACATCCCCGAATTCGCGACGATGTACGAGGCCGCCAAGCTGGAGCAGCTGTACTGCGGCATCGAGGAATGCACCGAGATCGCCGACAAAGCTGGCCTGTCGAGCGAAGAAATCCAGAAAGCGAAGCTGCGCATCGACACGCGCATCAAGGTGGCCCAGCGCCTGAAGCCGAAGGAGTTCGGGGATAAGGTCGATGTCAACCACGGCGGCCAGGACAACAACCCGGTGAACATGAATTGGTCGATCAACTTCGTGAAGCCCGGCGATGAACGTTGACTTCCCCGAAAAGCTCCAGTTCCTGCTGACGAAGAAGGCGCGCTACAAGGGCGCCAAGGGAGGCCGGGGCAGCGGCAAGTCATGGAGCGCGGCGAAGGCCCTGTTGATCCTAGGCTCGACCACGAAGCTGCGCATCCTGTGCACGCGCGAGGTGCAGAAGTCGATCAAGCAGTCGGTGCACAAGCTGCTCAAGGACCAGATCGAGGCCCTGGGCCTGTCCAAGTTCTACCGCGTGCTGGAAACCGAGATCCGCGGCGCCAACGGCACAGAGTTCAGCTTCTCCGGCCTGTCCGAGCAGACCGTTGACTCGATCAAATCCTTCGAAGGCTGCGACATCGTCTGGGTCGAGGAAGCGCAGTCGGTGAGCAAGCGCTCGTGGGCGGTGCTGATCCCGACCATCCGTAAGCCTGGCTCCGAAATCTGGCTGACCTTCAATCCGGAGCTGGACACCGACGAGACCTACGACCGATTCATCACGAACCAGCCCGAGGACGCGATCATCGTCGACATGAACTACATGGACAACCCATGGTTCCCCGACGTGCTGGAGAAGGAACGGCTGCACGCCAAGGCTACGCTGCCCGAGGCTGAATACCTGAACATCTGGGAGGGCAAGTGCAAGCCGGCCGTCACCGGCGCGATCTACTACGACGAGGTCACCAAGGCCACCGAGGAAAAGCGCATCTGCAACGTGCCGTACGACCCGCTGCTGAAGGTGCACGTGATCTTCGACCTGGGCTGGAACGATGCGATGTCGATCAGCCTGGTGCAGAAGCACGCGTCCGAGTTGCGCGTCATCGAGAACATCGAGGACAGCCACAAGACGCTCGACCACTACTCGGCGCTGCTGAAGGCGAGGAACCTGAACTGGGGCACGCTGTTCCTGCCGCACGACGGCCGGCACAAGGACTTCAAGACCGGCAAGAGCGCCGAGGAGATTATGCAGGCCCTGGGCTGGACCGTCGCAATCACGCCGAACATGAGCGTCGAGGATGGTATCCGGCTCACGCGCATGGCCTTCCCTCGCATCTACTTCGACAAGACGAAAGCGGCGCGCCTGGTGCAGTGCGCGAAGCGTTACCGCCGCAACATCAACAAGCAGACGCAGGAGGCCGGCGCACCACTGCACGACGAGTGGTCGCACGGCGCCGACAATCTGCGCTACATCGCGATCAACGCCGAGGCGATGAGCAACGAGGATTGGGGCGGCAAGCTGGCGTACCCGACCCTCGGCTATGCATGATTTTTGATTAACCGAACATGGGCAACGTCGTGAGACGCCCCCATCCCTTATGGCAAAGACCCCTCTCACCGATGACCAGCTGCGCGTGCTGATCGACACCGAACTGCGCCAGTCGTACGGCTACGGCTCGGGCAAGCTCGAACAGCAGCGCCGCCGCGCCGAGTATTTCTTCCTGGCCGAGCCCAAGGAGGAATTGGCGCCGCCGGCGATCGAAGGCCGCTCCAAGGTCGTCGACACCACCGTGCGCAATACGGTCCTCGGCATGGAGGGGCCGCTGCTCAAGACCTTTTACGGCTCGGACAACATCTTCGAATTCGAGGAGAGCCGGCCCGAGGACGCTCCGAAAGCGAAACTGATCTCGGAATACGTCAACCACGTGTTCCGCCGCGTGAACCCTGGCTACACGATCACGGCGACCTGGATCCGCGAAGCCCTGATGCAGAAGGTCGGCATCGTCAAGGTGTGGTGGGACCCGAGCGATATCGAGTCGCGCGAGGATTACACCGGCCAGACCATCGAGCAGGTCACTCTGCTGCTGGACGACACCGAACTGGAGATCATCGACCAGAAGTCCTATCCGGACGAGGACGCGGCGAAGCAACAACAGGCCGCGCTGCAGCAGATGCAGGGCCAACTTGCCCAGATGGCGCAGGCAGCCCAGGCCAACCCGCAGGCGGCGCAGCAGCTGCAGGCCGCCCAGGCGCAGTATGAGCAGGCCGCAGCCCAGCCGGCGCCGATGCTCTACGACATCAGCGTCAAGCGAACCAAGTCCGGCGGGCGCGTGCGCATCGAGAACGTGCCGCCGGAAGAATTCCTGATCTCGAAGCGCGCGAAGTCGATTCCCGAATCGCCCTTCACCGCGCACCGCTTCAAGAAGACCATCGCCGAGCTGAAGGCCGACGGCTACACGCTGCCGGACCCGCTGCCGAGCGACGACGCCGGCGCGCAGTTCAGCCAGGAGCGCGTCGAGCGCCTTGATTACGTCGATTACGATGCCTACGCCCAGGACATGAACGAAAGCAGCGTCGATCCGGCGCAGCGCACGGTGTGGGTGGTCGAAGCCTACATGCAGTGCGACTACGACGGCGACGGCCTGCTCGAGTGGCGCAAGGTCGTCAAGTGCGGCACCGTGCTGCTGGCGAACGACGAGTTCGATGCGCCGCCCTTCGTGGCCCTGGGCTCGATCCCGCTGCCGCACGTCTTCTACGGCATGTGCCCGGCCGACCTGGCGATCGAGCCGCAGAAGATCAAGACGAGCCTGAAGCGCGCGGCGCTGGACAACCAGTACCTGCAGGTCAACGGCCGCTACTTCGCCGTCGAGGGCCAGGTGAATCTGGACGACCTGCTGAACGCGCGCCCGGGCGGCGTGGTGCGGATCAAGAACCCGAATGCCGTCGGCCGCCTCGACCAGGGCGCCGGCGACATCGCGGGCACCATGCAGATGCTGGAGGCGGTCGAGCTCGACGCCGAGGAGTCCACCGGCTGGTCGCGCCAGACCCAGGGCGGCAACGGCCTGCAGCTGTCGAACACCGCCACGCAGGCCAACATCATCACCAACCGCGCCGACTCGCGCGTGGAGTCGATCAGCCGCTACATGGCTGAAACAGGCTTCACGGAGCTGGGCCTGATGATCTTCAAGCTGGTGCAGCGCTACCAGAAGAAGGCGCAGATGGTGAAGCTGTCCGGCCAGTGGGTGAACATCGACCCGCGCGAATGGCATACCGGCTTCTCGCTGAACATCAACGTCGGCCTGGGGACCGGCAACAAGGACCAGCTCATCAGCCACCTGATGGCCCTGAAGCAGGCGCAGGCCATGGCCCTGCAGACCGGCCACGCGACGCCGCAGAACCTGTACAACGCCGACCAGAAGCTGGCCAACGCGCTCGGCTTCAAGAACGGCGACGAGTTCTTCACGAACCCGCAGAACATGCCGCCACGTCCACCGCAGCAGGATCCGGCCGTGCTCAAGGCGCAGCTGGACGACCAGGCGCACCAGCGCGAGATGGCCCTGAAGGCGCAGCAGGCGCAGATGGACGCGCAGAACGCCCAGTACAAGGCCCAGGTGGAAGCGGAAGCGCAGATGCGCATCGACGTGAACCGCCAGCAGGCCGAGACCGAGCAGCACGCGCGCGACCTCGAGTACCAGGCGCAGCTCAAGGCCCTGGAGCAGCAATACGCCGACAGCCAGCACGCTCGCGACAACGCGCTCAAGCAGTACGAGATCGACCAGGACAACGCCACCAAGATTGCGGTGGCCGAGATCCAGGCCGGCTCCGCCGGCGCGGCCGGGCCAGATGGGCAGCAGGCCGAAGCCCTGGTGGCGCTGATCATGGAGCACCTGGCGGCGCTGCACGAGAAGATCGAGCGGTCCAACCGCATGCAAACCCACATCGTCCGCAATCCGGACGGCACCAAGTACGCGGTCAAGGTTGACCCGCAAGAGCAAGGAGAGAACTGATGGCCGCTGGCTATAACGCGCTGCTGCGCAATGCACAACTCGACGCGATCACCTCGTTCGTCGGCGCCGGCGCAAAGCTGCGCATCTACGACGGTGCGCGCCCGGCAACCGGTGGCGGCGTCACGAACCTGCTGGCCGAGCTGACCCTGGGTGCACCGTTCGCGCCCGCGGCTGCTGCTGGCGTGCTGTCGCCGAACCTGCCGGCTGCCGTGAATGCGGGCGCCACCGGCACTGCAACCTGGTTCCGCGTGGTGAAAGCCGACGGCGCCACGCACTGCTTCGACGGCTCGGTGGGCTCGGAGATGACGCTGAACACGGCCAGCATCACCTCGGGCCTGCAGGTTTCCGTCACCGGCTGGACCATCACGCGGGGCAACGCATGACGATCCGCGACCGCATCCTGGCGCGCGCGGACCTCGACCCGCTGCGTGTGGCGCGCGACCTCGACGGCCTGGCCGCTGCGCTGAATGCCGAGGGCCTGACCGTGGCCGGCGAACGCTACGTGACGATGCGGACCATCCTGGCCGAGTGTCCGAGCGGGCACGAAATCGTCGTCGCGCTGCGCACCGCCGCGCCAGCCGATCCGATCGTCGACGAGTCGGTCAATTTCCTGCGCAAGGACTCGGGTTTCGACGTCGGGCACCCGAACGCGCGGCCAGACCTCGATCGCCTGGTCGCCGCCGGCGTGCTGACTGCCGGCCAGCGCGACGAGCTGCTCGCCCTGGCGCTGCGCCCGCTGATCGTGACGCGGCTGGACGTCGCCGACGAAATGTTCAACCCTGACGGAACCGAAAAATAATGGCCATCACGAAAACTCCCGTCGTAATCCTGGCTTCCGCCCTGTCGCCGGCCGGAACGAGCAAAACCGCGCCGGGGCTGACCGGCGGCGCAATCGACTGCCGCAGCTACTACGGCGGAGAGCTGACCTGGAAAATCACGAACGGCGCCAGCGCGCCGGGCGTCGCTCTGTCGCTGACCTTTCAGGTATCGCATGACGGCGCGAACTGGTACGACTACTTCACCGTGGCGGGCGACACGACCGCCAGCAGCGTCAACAGCGGTTCGGTCCAACTGGACCGAGGCGTCATGTACGCGCGCGCCATCGCCTACGGCAATACGACGAACGGCGTCACGGCCGAGACCAACTTGCAAGCCGTGACGGCCCTGTAATGGCAGGCATGCGCTACCAGCCACAGGGGCTACAGCGGCTAAACCCGAGCAATCCTTTCGTCAAGGATTTGCTGGTCGCGGTTTTGCCGGGATCAACGGTCAATCTTGTTGACGGCGCGCCAATAACGCAATCCGGGACCGCAGCAGTTGCCGGCCGACCGGTCGGCTTGACCATTTCAAACGGCGCTTTGGAACTGCCCGCCCCGGCCAGTGCGTCCGATCCCTGGGCTAAGTACGACATTCAGACTCTGACCGCGCTAACGGTTGTTGTCCAGAACGCAAAAAGCGCCGTGGCGCCTGCGTTCTACCGGGGCAACGGATCCGCCACGCCGACATGGGCCGTTGGCTTGCACGGCGGCGCGTCGGCCAACGGCCTATATGCGGCCGTTGGCTCCCTCGTGCTGTCGGCAAGTAGCCTGGGTACAAATATTTCCGTGACCGACGTGTCTCGCGTCATCGTGCTAACTGCCGACGGTAGTAACGCCAAAGCTTACGTAGACGGCGTCCTGAACGGGTCGGGGGCCTATACCCCCAGCACGCCGCAGTACGACCCCAGCAATGCCCGCCGGGTTCGATTCGGCGCGATCAACGGGACGAATGGGCAAACACAGAACCGGCCCTCGCTGGGCCTATTGTTCAAGCGCGCGCTGACAGCTGGCGAAGTCGCGGCCCTATCGGCGAATCCGTGGCAGGTATTCGCCGACCCATACGAGGATGATGAGCCTGTCTCAGTGGCACAGACAGGCAACACAGCGACGCTCGCCTGGACCGAGGCCGACGACGTCGCATCCATTACCGACGTCATCACGGATAGCGCTACCGAGGGATGGGCCGAAGCCGACGATGCGCACGCGATCGCGGCGGCCGTCGTCAACCGCGCCGCCGCCAGCTGGACGGAGGGTGACGATGTGCATGCGGCCGTCAGCGTCGTATCCGACTCGGACGCGCTCTGGTGGATCGAAGCCGACGACGTCATAGCCCTCGCTGGCACCGTCGCGACGCAGCAGCCGGTGAACGTGGCCGGCTCTCTCGGCTGGACCGAGCAGGACGACGCCTTCGCAGCATTCATGGCCGCGGCCACCAACGGCGCGCCAGGCTACGGATCGAGTAAGCCGGCGCGCAAGTACGTGGTGCGCAGGGGCGAGCAGCTCTACACCTTCTCCGACCCCGAGGTGGCGAAGGCGTTCCTGCAGGCCGACGACGACCCGCCGGCGAAGCGGTACCCGACCAAGAAGCAGGTCAAGCAGGTGCCGGCGGCGCCGATGCAGCCGAAGCCTGCGCCCGTACCCGAGCAGCGCGTTGACCTGGCCGAGATTCGCGCCCTGGCCGCGCGCCAGCACGCGGAGGCCGAATACCAGCAGCTGATGGCGCAGAAGCGATACGAAGCCCTGCTCGTGCTGCTGGAACGGCTGCGCGAGGAAGAGGAAGACGACTGGCTGCTGATGGCGGCCGAATAGGAGCATATGAGCACGCTGGAACAACGGACATATCAAGGCGACCAGGCCCGGCTGGTCTTGGAAAACGAGGCGTTCGACCGGGCGTTCGCCGACATCGAACAGGAGCACATCGAAGCATGGATCAACGCACCAGCACGAGACGTCGAGGGGCGGGAAAGCCTCTGGAAGACGGTAAAACTGCTGCACAAACTCCGCTCGACGCTGGAAACGGCAATGACAGACGGGAAGCTGGCGAAGGTGGAGCTGGAGCACCAGGAGCGGATGCTAGCGGAGGAGCGCCGGCAAGGCCTGAACCTGGCTGGCATGACCTGATCGCGGCCGCGCGCGCCGACGAGCGCATCGTCACCCGCGTCTTCCACCCGGCACCCGAAGAAACCCTGCTCCACCTGGCCAACGGCGTGCACGCGCATGTCGAGACCGGCCCGGCCGGCTACCAGATCACCACGGGCGACATCGTCACCCTCTAACCCACCCTTTGGACAATCCGGCAACGGAACCCAGAAAGGCAACATATGCACCCGAAATACTGGAAGCGGCCGCGCGTCATGGCACCGTTCGAAAGCGAAGGCTCGGCCGGCGGCAGCGATTCGATGCTCGACGCATTCGCCGCACACTTCGAAGGCAGCGCCGACGGCGACGACGACCAGCAGCAGGCCGCGCAGGCCAGCGAAGAATCGCAGGAAGATGCCGCCGCGCGCCTGGCGGCCGAAGACGCGGCCAAGGCTGCGGAGCAGCCCGAACAGGCCGCCGCGAAGCCGGCCGACACCGCCCAAACCGATCAGCCGCAGAAATTCACCGTCGAGGTGGACGGCAAGCCGATCGAGCTGACCGCCGCCGAGATGGCCGAGCACGTCAAGAACGGCATGCGCCAGGCCGACTACAGCCGCAAGACTGCGGAAGTGGCCGAGCAGCGTAAGGCGGTCGATGCCGAAGTGGCCCAGGCGCGCGCCCAGCGCGACGAATACGCGACGAAGCTGGAAGGCCTCGTCGGGCAGGCCAACTATGAAGTGAGCAGCCTGCGCGCCCAGCTCACGGACGAACTGCTGCAATCGGACCCGCACGGCTACATGATGATTCAGCGCACCGCGGAGACGCGACAAGCGCAGCTTCAGCAGGCCCACCAGGAACTGCAGCAGATCAACGGTCAACGCCAGCAGGAACAGGCGGCCAACCTGAAGTCCCACATGGAGGCGCAGCACCAAGCCCTGCTTGACAAGCTGCCCGAATGGAAGGACCCGGCGAAGGCTGAAGCCGAAGCGGCGAAGATCCAGAAGTTCCTGGCCGACCAGGGCTTCAAGCCCGAGGAAATGCAGTTCAACGATCACCGCGGCGTCCTGCTGGCTCGCAAAGCCATGCTCTACGACGCGCTGATGGCGCGCGCCCAGAACACGCAGTCGAAGGTAGCCGCGGCGCCGCCGAAGGTTGCACGTACTGGCGTGCCGGTGCAGACCGAAGGCCGTTCCACCGCGGTGCGCCGCTTCGAGCAGACCGGCTCGCGCGACGATGCTGCAGCAGCATTTGCCGAGATGTTCGGCTAAACCACCCCATCCACTCATACGCCGTGAGGCGATAGGAGAAAAGCATGACCGCACCAACCAATACCTACTCGTCGACCGCAGCCGTCGGCAACCGTGAAGACCTCATGGACATGATCTACCGCATCACCCCGACCGACACCCCGTTCATGTCGATGATCGGCAAGGGTAAAGCGACCAGCACGAAGCACGAATGGCAGACCCAGGCTCTGGCGGCGCCGGGCAACAACGTGGCGGCCGAGGGCGACGACGCGACCAATGCCACCGTCACCCCGACCGTACGCCTGAACAACTCGACCCAGATCTCGACCAAGACCGTCGGCGTGTCGGGCACCCAGGAAGCGACCCTGTCGGCCGGCCGCAAGTCCGAGATGGGCTACCAGATGATGCTGAAGTCGCTGGAGCTGCGCAACGACATGGAAGTTGGCCTGACCCAGAACAGCGTCGCCGTCACCGGCGCGAGCCGCCAGACCCGCGGCCTGGTCGGCTGGCTGGGCGACAACGTCGATGCCGGCGTCGGCTACGTGGCGCCGAACTACCAGACCAACGTCGCGCAGACCGACGGCACCCAGGCCGCCTACACCGAAGCGCGCCTGAAAAACGTGCTGCAGAAGGTCTACACCGCCGGCGGCAACCCGAGCGTCCTGATGCTGCCGCCGCTGGCCAAGCAGACCTTCTCGACCTTCACCGGCAACGCCTCGCGCTTCGACAAGGCCGAGGACAAGAAGGTGATCGCCGCGACCGACGTCTACGTGTCCGACTTCGGCGAGCTGAAGGCCGTCCCGAACCGCCGCATGCGCGCGCGCGATGTGGCGGTCCTGCAGCCGGATATGTGGGCCGTGGCCTACCTGCGTCCGTTCAAGACCGTGGACCTGGCCAAGACCGGTGACTCGACCCGCAAGCAGATCGTGGTCGAGTACGCCCTGGAAGCGAAGAACCCGGCCGCCAACGGCGCCGTCGTCGACATCCTGTAATCGCTCCTTCTGAGCAGCCGGGGCTCTGGCCCCGGTTTTTCCTTCCTCAATAGGAGTGCCCATGGATTCCCTGACCATTACCACCACTGGCGCGAACATCGCCACGAGCGGCACTTCCGCCCGTGTTCCCATCCCGCCGGCACAAAGCGGCGAAATCCCCCGCTACATCCGCGTGATCGCCACCGCGGCCGCGCACATCAAGATGGGCACGTCGACCGTGACCGCTGTTGCCGCCGACCTGATGGTGCAGCCGGCCGACTCGGTCAATCTGGTGGTCCCGCGCGGCATCACGCACATCGCCGCGATCCAGGACACTGCCGCCGGCACCGTCAACATCGTCCCGCTGGAGGACTGCTGATGAATCCCGTACTCGCTGCCCGCCTGGCGCGCCGCGACGGCACCCTGCGCACCAGCTTCGCCGAGGCTGACGGCAAGCTCTTCATCGCCCAGACCCAGGACTGCACGCCGATCGCGGAGCGCGCCAAGGCGCTGCACAACGCCGGCGAGTTCGGCTCGAGCGAGATGCGCCACGCGGCCACGATCCCCGACGTGATCCTCGAAAAGTACATGAACGAGCACCGCGTCTCCTACGCCGAGCTGATGAGCAATCCGGAGCACTTCCGGCGCATCTGCAATGATCCGGACAACAAGATGTTCCGCATCTGGCCGGGGAGGCTGTGATGGCGGGCCGCGATTACACCTGGCTGCAGGCCAAAGTCGCGCGCTGGCTTCGGCGCGCTGACCTGGCTTCCGATATTCCCGACTTCATCATGCTGGCCGAGAAGCGGATCAGCAGCGACCTCGAGGCGCGCCTGCAAAACGTGGCGGCGACTCTGTCGACCGTGGCCGGCGTGGCGACCGTGCAGATACCGGACGACTTGAGCAACATTCGCTCGCTGACGATCGCCGGCTACGGGAAGATCGACTTCATGACGCCCGAGGCGCTGGAGGCGCGCTACACCAACCAGTCGGCCGGGGTGCCGCGCCATTACGCGATCGAGGGCGGCCAGATCAAGCTCGGCCCGATTCCGGATGCCATCTATGCAATGACGTGTGTTTACCGCGCCGAGATCCCGGCCCTGGCAGACGCTGCCGGCGGCGTGAACTGGCTCATTACCGAGCATCCCGAAGTCTATCTTGCTGCGGCGCTGTCGGAAGGCTTCCTGGCTATCCGCGACACGACCAGCCTGCAGACGTGGGAAGGCAAGTATCGGACGGCGCTCGACTCGCTTAATAAAAACGACTGGAACAGCGCCGGCACCATGGCGGTGCGCGCTGACGCCAGGACCCCGTAAGGACGCAAAATGCCACTCGAACCCACCGTCACCGACATTGACGACCTGAACCCGGCATGGCCGTTGTCAGCCGACCCGAAGTCGGACGGCGACGACCACATTCGCAACCTGAAAAAGGCCCTGCTGAACGACTTCGCAGGCTACACCGGCGCGGTCAAGGTTACCGGCACCGATGGCGGCGCCGCGAACGTGTACACCGTCACGCCGCAGAACACACTGCCGGCCTACGGCCTGCGCATGAACGTGGTGTTCTCGCCGAGCGTGGCGAACACCGGCGCAAGCACGCTGAACATCAGCGGTCTGGGCGCCAAGCCACTGCGCAGCGTGGCTGGCGCCGAGCTCGCGCTCAACGACCTGGTGCCGGGGAATGTCTATGCGGCCTACTACAACGGCACTGAGTTTCGCCTCCTGTCGGTCACGAAGCAGTACGTCGACCAGCTAGCGTTTAACGCAGGGCTGCCGCAGCAGTCAGGTAATGCCGGCAAGTTCATCACCACTGATGGTACGAGCGCATCGTGGGCATCACCCTTCCCGGCACAGGCCGGCAATGCGAATAAGGTGCTGGGCACAAACGGCAGCGCGACGGCATGGCGATCTGTCCTGCCTACGCTGACGAAGTTCACATCATCTGGTTCCTGGGTTGCGACGAGCGACACGGCAAGACTTACGCTGATCGGTGGCGGCGGTAGTAGCGGCGCATCCCCCAACATCGCACCCGGTGGCAACGGCGGCACGACCGCCATCGTAACAATAAGAAATCTCACCATCGGTGCGTCGTACACGGTGACGATCGGCGCTGGCGGCACCGCAGTCACTAGCGCCTCCAGCGTCGCTGGAAACGCAGGTGGCACGACCTCGTTCAGCGGCACAGGGATCGCTACCGTCACGGCCCCCGGCGGCCCTGGCGGAGGTAATGGCAGGGGAAGCGCTGCGACAAATGCAGATATCAGCATTCCGGGTGGAATTGGCATGTCGCTTTCCGTGAACAGTGGCAACTTAGCTACTGGTGGCGGAACTTTCCTCGCCCCTGGCGCACCACCAGGCGTTAACGGCTCTGCGCCGGGCGAAGGTGGCGGCTCGGTATATGGAGCTACCACCGGAACGACTGGCGCCTCTGGCATCGTGCTCATCGAAGTATAAGGACAGTCATGCGTGCACACATCATCGAAAACGGCAAGATCATCAACACGATTGAGGTTGACTCGCTGGACTTCATGCCCGGCCTGGTCGATGCCTCGGCAGGTGGCCAGATCGGCGACGACTGGGCGGATGGCGCGCCAGTACTGGCGGTCGTATCCCCTACGATTCCGGAATCGATCTCCCCGCGCCAGTTCCGCCAGGCGCTGACCCACTTCAGCTTCCGCCAGCAGGTGGAGGCCGGTGTCGCAGCCTCCAGCGATCAGGACCTCAAGGACTGGTACGAGTTCACGTCGGATTTTCAGCGACACCATCCGGAGGTCCTTGCCATGGCAACGGCGCTCGGCTTTACCAGCGACCAGCTGGACCAGGTCTGGAAATACGGCGCGACGTTGTAACCACCTCAACCCCACGACAAGCCGCCTTCGGGCGGTTTTTTTATGCCGAAAATCTCCATCCCCAACGCCGGCGCTGTCGGCGTCATCAAGGACCGCCCCGCGTACGAACTGCCGCTGGGCGCCTGGTCGGACGCGAGAAACGTTCGCTTCCTCGACGGCGCCGCGCTCCAGTTCTTCGGCCACGGCGAGGTCTACGGCGCACCTCTCGAGGCGCCGCAGTACCTGCTGCAGGTGAACGTGGCCGGCGTGCGCTACTGGCTATACGCCACGGCCACGAAGCAGGTCGCGGTGACGAACAACAGCGGTGCCAGCGTGCACACCGACATCAGCCACGCCACCGCGCGCGCCGGCACCGTCAACGCCTGGAGCGGTTTCGTGTTCGGCGGCGTGCCGGTGCTAAACGCGGGCGACGGCAAGGCGCCGATGTACTGGAACCAGAGCCTTACGGCGAAGTTCGCGGACCTGACGGCCTGGCCAGCGAACACCAGCTGCAAGGTGCTGCGCCAGTACAAGAACATGATGATCGCCCTGAACGTGACGAAGACGGGCACGCCCTACCCGTTCATGGTCAAGTGGTCGAATCTGGCCGTGGCCGGCGCCCTGCCCTCGACCTGGGATCCAGCCGACGCGACGCAGGACGCCGGCGAGTTCGACCTGTCCGAAGGCCAGGACCCGATCATCGACGGCCTGGGCCTGAAGGACAGCTTCATCGTCTACAAGGAAGGCAGCACCTGGGCGCTCGACTACATCGGCGGCCAGTTCATCCTGAAGAGCCGCAAGGTCTCGGGGATGTCGGGCCTGCTGAACATGAACTGCGCCGTCGAGTTCGAAGCCGGTTTCGGCACGATGCACTTCGCGGTGACCGGCTCCGACGTTGTGATCCACGACGGCTATACGGCCAAGTCGGTGCTCGACAAGCTGGCGCGCCGGTCGTTTTTCCAGAGCCTGGACGTCGCCAAGAAGGGGCTGGCGTTCTGCTTCAAGAACCCCTTCCTGAACGAGATCGGCATCGCCTACCCGAGCATCGGCGCTACCTGGTGCGACACGGCCCTGGTCTACAACTATGTCGACAACACGGTCAGCTTCCGCAGCCTGCCGAACGTCACGCACGCGGCCTGCGGCCCGGTCGACAACAGCCTCTCGGGCAACTGGTCGCAGGATAACGCGCCCTGGGATTCGGACCTCACGGCGTGGAACGGGCCAGATTTCACGCCGGATCGCACGCGCGTGATGATGGGCGGCGCCGACAACAAGCTGTACCTGCTGGACGCCTCGGCATCATTCAACGGCGCCCTGCCGGACGCCTACCTCGAGCGCAGGGGCCTGCACTTCGATGCGCCCGAGCGCATCAAGCTCATCACCGGCCTGCTGCCGCGCATTACCGGCAACCAGGGCGGCACCGTGCTGGTGCGCCTGGGCTGGGCCGAGAGTCCCGGCGACGATCCGACCTGGAACGCCGCCGTGCCGTACACGATCGGGAAGACGATGCGCATCGACGACTTCGTGTCTGGCCGCTACCTGGCGATCAGGTTCGAGACCGGGACCGCGTTCTCGTGGCGCCTGGACAGCATGGACGTTTTTGTTGAAGACGCGGGGGAATGGTAAATGCGGCCGACAAACAGCAGCACGATCAGCTACCAGCCCGGCGATCCGCCGGCAGATCCCGCGCAGCTCCAGCGCTTCCTGCGCGAGGAGATGGCGAAGCTCAAGGCCGCGATCGACGCCGTTGCGGACGGCTTTGCGCCGGTGGTATATGCGCCGCCGGCGAAGCCGCGCGCTGGGATGCTGCGCAACGCCGACGGCACCCAGTGGAACCCCGGCAGTGGCGCCGGTTTGTATCGCTACGACGGAACGAAGTGGAACTTTCTCGGATAAAAGGGTAAAAAACTATGGGCTTTCTCTCCTCGCTCCTCCCCATCGCCGGCTCGGTAGTGGGCAACATTTTCGCTCCTGGCATCGGCGGCGCGATCGGCGGCGCACTCGGCAGTGCTCTCGGCGGCTCCGGCTCATCGCAGTCCGGAACCCAGCAAACGAACCAGAGCGGCACGCAGAATGGAACGCAAAACAACACCCAGAGCAGCACGACCAGCAACACGTCGAGCAACACGCTGAATCCAGCCGTGGCACAGCTGCTGGGCCTGAACGGGAATGGCGGCGTACTCGGCGGCTTGGGCAACATGCTGAACGGCGGCTCGAACCTGTCGGGCATCGGCAACAGCTTCCTGAACGCGAACGCGGGCCAGATCCTCAACAATGGCTATGCAACGACCAACGCGCTGGCGAACGACCAGTTCACGACGCCAAGGATGCAGGCGGCACAGATCAGCGCGCCGAGCCAGAACAATATCGACCTGGCGCCCACCTTCCAGAGCCTGCTGGCCGGCGGTGACACCTCGAAGCTGATGAGTTCGCTGCAGGCCGGCAACGCGCTGGCCGGTGCCCAGTTCCAGCAGAACCAGACCGACCTGACCAACAACCTGCAGCGTGACATCCTGCCGGGCATCCGCAGCAATAGCGTTCTGGCCGGCCAATATGGCGGCAGCCGCCAAGGCGTAGCCGAGGGCCTGGCGATCAGCGACCTGACGAAACAGTTGAACAATTCGAACACGCAGTTCGGGCTGGGCACCACCGCGGCGAACTCGTCGGCCCTGGCAGGCGCCTACGAGAATGGCCAGAACCGCGCGCTGTCGGCGGCGCAAGGCCTGAGCGCGCAACAGTATGGCACCGCCCAGCAGGACGCCGCGGCGCGCCAGGCGGCCGACATCGCGAACATGGGGTCGGAAAACTCGACGAATGCCCTGAACGCTTCGAAGATGGCGAATGGTGTGCAGCTGCAGCAAGGTCTGCTGGGCACGGCCGCAGGCTACGGCAATTCTGACCTGAGCCGCTTGGGGATGGGTGCGGGCATTCTTCAGCCATTCCTCGGCGCAGGCGCGACCACGACCAACAACGGCACGAGCAGCGGGACGAGCACCGGCACGACCACCAACCAGACCACCGGGAACGTGTCGCAGCCGCTGTACCAGAACACGGCCGGCAATATTCTGGGCGGTGCGATGCTGGGCAGTCAGCTGGGTGGCCTGCTGGGCGGGCCCACTGGCGGCACCTCCGTGTTCAACGTGCCGAGCTCGGTCGACAACATGGCCAAGACGATCGGCAGCCAGTCGCTCCCGATTAACACCAACGGCTTCATGAACTTTTCCTTCTGAGGACTGACATGCCAGGATTACTTGATATGTTCACCAGCGCGGACCCGCAGCAGCAGGGTCTGCTGGCCGCGGCAGCGCAGATGCTCAACGCATCCGGGCCGTCGCTGATGCCGCATAGCCTCGGCCAGGTCGTAGGTGCAGGCTATACCGGCTTCCAGGCTGGTCAGCAGCAGGGCCTGGACCGCCAGAAGGAGCAGATGCAGATGCAGATGCTCCAGCAGCAAGTCGCGCAGGCTACGCGCAAGAATGACCTGATCAACAGCTTCCTCGCGGCGAACATGGGCGGCGGGTCGGCGGTAGGAGCGGGGGCCGGTAACGCACCGCCGTCCGGCCCAACGCTCCCACCTTCCCTGCCGATGGGTAGTACTGATACAGATGGACGTACGGTCAATACGCCAGGTTTCTTTGCCCCGGCAGATTTTGCCCAGACATCCAGGCCGGCAGGAGCGCCCGGCTCAACGGGTGCCAGTGGCTTTGGTGGCATCCCTTCGGCGGCAATCGCAGCTGATCTGGCTTTCAAAAATGGGGAAAATATAGGCGGCTGGATTAACGACCGCACTAAGCCGACGGACTTTACCAAGCTGCTCGAGCAGGCCGGCATCGATCCAAATTCAACCCTCGGGCGCCAGATCATGCAGCAGCAGGTGGCCAAGCAGAACAACATCCCGCTGGTGGCCGGCCGCGCAGGCGCGCCGATGTATGACTCCAGCGGTCAGATCGTGTCCATGGCACCGATGATCCCGAAGAACGCCGTTCCTCAGATCGTAGGCGGCAAGGTGGTTGGCGTTTCGCCGCTGCAGGGCGCAGCCGAAGTAGAGCAGGCCAACGCCTACGCTGAGCGTGCTGGCACCAACCAGGCTGAGCCGATTGCCGGCTACGATGAGTATGGAAATCCGGTCTACACGAACAAGCTGGCAGTCGCACGTGGACAACAGCAGCCGCAGCCTGCACAGCGCGAACCGATGCCGGGCCAACCGGGCTTCGATGTCACACACATGAGCCCGACGCAGAAAAAGGCATTTTATGATGCTGCAGCCAAGCAGTTCGGGATGCGACCAGGCTCAACATCTAATACGTCGGTGATTCGCCCAGGGCTCGCACCAGGCGTTCAGAAGTCGATCGACGGCGACGTTGACACGATGAACAGCGACTTCAACGACCTGTACTCGGCTAACAAGCAGGCGCCGACGACCCTCGCCCTGCTCGACAACATCAAGCAGCTTTCGGGTAAGGCGATCACCGGCAGCAGTGCCGACAAGCTGGCGTATATCAATGGCCTGCTGACCCTGGGCGGCTTCCAGAAGCAAAAGGACCTGGCTACTGCCACTGACCTGCTGAACAAGAACGCCAATATGTTGGCGATCAACATGCGCCTCGGCGCGAGCGGCGGCGGCTCCGATGCGCTGCAGTCGCTGGCTCAGGCGGCCAACCCGAACAGCCATATGCAGCCGGAGGCAATCGTTGCAGCTGCCGACGAGGTGGCCGGGCAGGTGAGGATGCGCCAGGCGATGTATCAGAAGCTGCTGCCGTTCAAGATGAGCCACGACGTGCAGGGCTATTACAGCGCCCAGCAGCAGTTCGCCAGCGGGGCCGACCCGCGCACGTACCAGCCGGACGCGAAAGCACATGGTGCCGCACCAGCCGCGCAGGCGCCGGCGGCTGGCCAGACCTTCAACATGCTGCCTCCGGCTGCGCAGTTCGACGGAAAGCGCATGCGCGCCGATAACGGGACGATCTATCGCTCGGTGGGCGGGAAATGGGTAAAGGAATAACACATGGGATACACCCTGCTCGATGACAGCGGCCAACCGGTAAAGGGTACGTACACCCTCTTGCCCGATAACGCGCCCGCGCCGCAGCCGAAGCCATTCGGCCAGCAGCTGAACGATGCCATCGCCGATGTGCCGCGCCAGCTCGGCCTGACCGCGCGCTATGGCTTGGAGGGCGTCGGTGGCGCGCTGGACTTTCTGGCCTCGCCGATCCGTGCCGGTCTGAACGCGGTTGGCGTCAACTCAAAGCCTGGCAGCGGCACGCTGCTGGCCGACCAGCTCGGTCTGCCGCAGCCACGCACGGCACAGGAGCGCGTGGTCGGCGACGTCGCGCGCACGATGGCAGGCACCGTGGTTCCGGTTGGTGCCGGTGCTGCGCTGGCCAAGAACGCTACCGGTACGGCGCAGGCTGTAGGCCGTGTGATGGCCGCGAACCCTGGTCAGCAGCTCGTGTCGGCAGCTGGCGCCGGAGGCGCTGGCGGCTACACCCGTGAAACCGGCGGCAACGACTTGGCGCAGATGCTGGCCTCGGTTGCGGGTGGCCTGGCTGCTCCCGCTGCAATGGGTGTCGCACAACGGGGTGCCAGTGCTGCCGCCCGCGTCGTCGCGCCGAAAACCAGCGTGCCGCAGCAGGTGGAAGTCACGATCAACAGCGCGCTGCAGCCATCCGGCCTCACGCTGGGTGACTTGCCGACGAACGTGGCCAGCGGGATCCGCAACGACGTCGCCGCAGCCTACAAGACGAGCGGCGTGCTCGACCCTGAGGCAATCCGGCGCCTGGCCGACTACCGGCTCACCGGCGCGACGCCGACCGCGGCCGGCCTGACGCTGGACCCGGCCATCGTGTCACAGCAGAAGAACCTGGCGAAGCTGGGTATCAACAGCAAGGATCCAGCCGCGCAGCAGCTCGGACAAACGCAGAACGCGAACAACCGCGCGCTGATCAATGGCCTGAACGATCTCGGCGCCGGCCTTGGCGGTGACCAGATCGGCGGGGCGCAGACGATCATGGGCGCGCTGGCTGGCCGGGACGCGCAGGAGCAGTCCATCATTAATGCCCTCTACGGGCAGGCGCGCGACTCTGCCGGGCGTGCTGCGCCGCTGGACCCATACGCCTTTACTCAGCGTGCGGGCGACCTGCTGAACGACGCCAACGTCGAAAGCTTCCTGACGCCGGATATCAGGAACAAGCTGAATGGCTTCGCCAGCGGCCAGATCCCGCTGAACGTCGACATCGCGGAGCAGTTCAAGACTGGCATCGGCAAGCTGCAGCGCAACAGCAGCGACGGCAACGTGCGCACCGCCCTGGGTCTCGTACGGCAGGCGCTTGATGAGACGCCGCTGCTCGGCCAGGGCGGTCCCACGCCGACCTTCGGCGGCAATCAGATGGCCGCACCCGGCGGGCTGGCCGGCGCCGCGCCGGTGGCAAGCCTCGGCCAGGATGCGATCGACGCCTTTACGCGGGCACGCGCCGCGAACCGCAACTGGATGCAGACGGTCGAGAGCACGCCCGCGCTGGCGGCGGTGCGCGATGGCGTTGAGCCTGACAAGTTCGTGCAGCAGTTCATCGTTGGCAGCGGCAATGGTGCGAGCGTGATGAGCGTGGCCCAGCTCAAGAACCAGATCGGCGGCAGTCAGGATGCGATGAATGCGGTCCGCCAGCAGATCGCCGGCTACCTGAAGCAGAAGGCGCTGGGTGGTGCGGCCGACGAGGTGGGCAACTTCAGCCAGTCGAACTACAACGCTGCACTGAAGGCCATCGGGGACCGCAAGCTGAACCTGTTCTTCAAGCCGGAGGAGGTTGCCCAGATGAAAGCGATCGGGCGCGTGGCGAGTTACGAGCAGTTCCAGCCATCCGGCTCGGCTGTGAACAATTCGAACACGGCCGGTACTGCGGGTGCCATGTTGCTGGATCGGATCGCGAACAGCGCGCTGCTGTCGAAGATTCCGATGCTCGGGTCCGCGGTGCAGCCGGCGGCGCAGAACATCGTCATCGGGATGAAGGCCGGCCAGGCGCTGAACGTACCGTCGAATCTGGCCGTGCCGCAGCCGCGTGTACCGGTGCTCGCGCCGGGCATGGCCCTGTCGCCGGCCGCGTTCCTGCTCCAGCAGGATGATCGGAACCGGTGATCATCTCCGGCGCGAGTTCCACCACGCAATGATGATGAAGGCAATGAAGGAGCCCAGTTGGATCGGGTCGTAGTGCATGTAGTCCCCTTGTCGTTTTCCCAATTATAGGCCACCCCATGAGGTGGCCTTTTCTTTTCCTGAAAGGACACCATGAATCCCTCCACTCCTCCGCCCGGCGGCGCACACGACTTCGCTGAAATGCTTACCTGGCTGTGGGTGATCGGCCTGTCGCTGCTCGGTGGCTTCGTCTCGTTCATCCAGAAACTGAAGACCGGCCACGTGCGCGCCTGGAACTTCACCGAGTTCATCGGCGAGCTGGCCACGTCGGCTTTTGTCGGCATCCTCACTTTCAAGGCATGCAACTGGCTGAACTGGGACGCTTCCCTGACTGCGGCCGTGGTCGGCATCACGTCGCACATGGGCAGCCGTGCGCTGTTCCGCGCGGAGGAGAAGCTGGGCGCCTGGGCCGACATGAAGTTCCCGACCCCGAAGGAGGAAGACCATGCCGCCCGCTGACATGAAGCCATCCCCCGCCTGCCGCGCGCTGGTCTGCGCGTCCGAGCAGCGCCGCTTGATCGCCTACCTGTGCCCGGCCGGTGTTCCGACGATCGGCTGGGGCCATACGAAGGGCGTGAAGATCGGCGACACCTGCTCGGTGCAGCAGGCCGACATCTGGCTGTCGCAGGACCTCGAAGACACAGCCGCCACCGTTGCATCGCTGGTGAAGGTGCCACTGACCCAGGGTCAGTTCGACGCCCTGTGCGACTTCGTGTTCAACTTGGGCGCGAAAAAATTCGGCAGCTCGACGCTTTTGATCCTGCTGAACAAGGGCAGGATGGACGCGGCTGCCGACCAGTTCCGCCTCTGGGTACACGCCAAGGTGAACGGTAAGGACGTGATCTTGCCGGGCCTGGTCAAGCGGCGCGCTGCCGAAGCGGCTATGTTCCTCGGCCGGAAGGCGGTGGCCGCATGAGCATCGTCAAACACCTGGTGAACGCGGCCCAAGGCAAGCACCCGCTGACCGCGCGCCGCTCCGGGAAGTGGCCGGCCGTGCGCGCGCAGCATCTGGCCGCCAATCCTTGCTGTGCCGTGTGCGGCGGCGCCGAGAAACTCGAGGTGCACCACAAGCGGCCCTTTCACCTTCACCCCGAGCTCGAGCTGGACCCGGCCAACCTCATCACCCTGTGCGAGGCAAACCGCGGCGGCGTGAACTGCCACCTCTGGTTCGGTCACCTCGGCAATTTCAAGAGCTTCAACGCCGACGTGAGCGTCGACGCCGCGGCTTGGCTGCGCAAGTTCACCACCCGCCCCACCACCCAACAGGAGCATGCATGAAGAAGATCATCACCCTGGCCGTCCTGCTCGCCCTCACCGGCTGCGCAGGCGTGCAGCAGGCCGTCCAGGCCTACGGCTCCGTCGCCGTCACCGGCGCGCGCGCGGCGAACGACACCGTGATCGAGGCGCAGAAGGTCTCGCTGTGCGGCCTACCGCTGTCCGCAATCGCGCGCCATCCGGAGATCGTACCGGCCGTACGCTCGCTATGCCTGGCACCGGGCGACAAGACCAGCGCCGAACTGCTGGACGCGGCGACCATCCAGCCGGCGGCAAAGTCTTGAGCGCCTTTCTCCAGCGCGGTGCACTCGCGCCGGCCACCGACCAGGACGACGGGCAATGGATCGTTGTGCAGCCGGTGGTCTACCAGTCCGACGCCGCGAAGCAGACCTTCACCGTGCCGTTCGGCTTCCGTACCGACCTGGCCAGTGTGCCGCGCATTCCGCTCGTCTATGACCTCTGCGGCGACACGGCGAGCCTGGCGGCGATCGTGCACGACTACCTGTACAGCACGCACTTGGTCGACCGCGCCACGGCTGATGCCGTGCTGCGCGAGGCCTCGGCGGTTACCGGCGTGCCGGCCTGGCGCCGGTGGCTGATGTGGGCAGGGGTAAGGCTGGGTGGCGGTTCGCACTGGGACCCACCGGCGCCCGAGGCGGCATGATGGACATCCACCTGCTCACGCCGGCGGGTGCGGTGCTGGTGGTGCAGGTGGTCGACGGTAAGGTCATCATACCGCCGGCGCCTGCGCCCGACGTCGCGCCGTCTCAGCCAGCACCGGAGAGATGAGGCGGAGGGTACAACAAATTCGTTTCCGCAAAACGCCCCGAGGTCATCCGTTTTCATAGGGCGATCAGGGCGACGTAAAACACGCGTTTGCGGAACGAAAATTGATACCAAGTCTTTGATTTTTAATGACTTGGATTT